>CBDHGZ010000001.1:0-982422 GCA_965263315.1 Lacipirellulaceae bacterium
TGGTGGGAGAACGCGGCTGGCGACGGAACCGCTTGGACGGAGCGGACGATCGACGGCAGCTTTGAAGGCGCTCGTTCCGTAACGACAGCGGACGTGGACGGAGACGGCGACCTCGATGTCCTGGGCGCGGCAGATGTCGACAATGACATCACCTGGTGGGAGAACGCGGCTGGCGACGGCTCAGCCTGGACCGAGCATACCATCGACGGCAATTTTAATGGCGCCAGTTCCGTAACGGCGGCGGACGTGGACGGGGACGGCGACCTCGATGTCCTGGGCGCGGCAACCTTCGCCAAGGACATCACCTGGTGGGAGAACACGGCTGGCGACGGAACCGCTTGGACGAAGCGGACGATCGACGGCAATTTTGATAGAGCCACGTCCGTAACGGCGGCGGACGTGGACGGGGACGGCGACCTCGATGTCCTGGGCGCGGCAGATTTCGACGATGACATCACCTGGTGGGAGAACCGTCAAGGACCTCAGGTTGCTCTCACCACCACGAATACGGCGTCCACGCAAATCCCTCCTGGCGATTCGGATGATCTGCTCAAGATCGAAGTGTCCCATCTTGGCCGCGCGGGAGACTCAGCAGCGGAGTTGGCCAGCGTGGCGTTGCGGCTAGAAACGGAAACCGGCGCTGCTCTAACGTCCGTTCAGGCGAACGCCCTGCTCGAGAGCCTCTCGATACACGCAGACGAAGGCAACGGCAGTTTCGACGCAACGGACGTCGTAGTCGCGACAGCGACAAGTTTTGTGCTCACCGATGGCGCGCTGGAATTGGTATTGGCGAATGGTGACCCGAACGCGGCGGTCGATGCCACCGGGACCGAATCGTTCTTCGTTGTGGCGGAACTTACTAACGATGCTGGCGCGCAGCCACAAAACCAATTTCGGCTAACGCATTTGACCACGGGCAGCACCACCACCACTGCCGAGTACACTGGTTCCTCGGCAATACTCGATATTGATGCGACGCCCAATACATCGTCAGCCGTTGTCAGCACCGCCGAACTGTCGGTGCAATCGATTACCAGGCTCGACACGAATCCAGCGAGCTCGTCGACGATACGCTACGTCGTCGATTTCGATCGCGATGTTACGGGGGTCGACATTTCTGACTTCCTACTGACCAGTACCGGGACGGTCGTAGGAACAGTCACCGAGGTGATGCCGCTAACAGCCTCCAGCTACGAAGTGACCGTAAGTCCAGCAGCGGGGCTCGGTACACTGCGACTTGATCTCGTGGACGACAACTCAATCGTCGATGATTTCGGAAATCCGTTGGGTGGCCTGGGGGCCGGTAATGGCAACTTCCAGGGCGAAGTCTACGACATCGACAATGTTCCCACAGTTAGCTCGGTTACGCGTTTGGATGCCAACCCGACGAATGCAGAGAACGTGACGTATTCTGTCGCCTTCGATCGCGACGTGACGGGCGTCGATCTCGCTGACTTTTCGCTCAATTTCACAGGTTCGGCGACAGGCAGTCTTACCCAGGTGATGGAAGTCTCTCCGTCGACATATGAGATTACCGTCGAGAGTATCACGGGCGATGGCACGCTTCGTCTGGACCTGGTCGATGATGACTCGATCCTGGACGCCGATAGCATCGCACTAGGAATGGCAGGAACCGGGAACGGTGATTTCGCAGGGGAAGTGTACGACATTGATCACGTCGGCCCGCTTGTCGCGGCAATCACGCTCGAAGGTCCTAGCCTAACCAACGCCGATGCGGTGAGTTATCTCGTTGACTTCGATGAGGATGTCAGCGGAGTCACGACAACGGATTTTGGTCTCTCCGGTAGTGGTACTACTTTTGGCGACGTCGCCAGCGTCGTGGAGCTTTCGCCGAGTCAGTATCGCGTGACCATTGATTCGATTACTGGTGACGGCACGTTGCAGCTCAACCTCGTTGATGACGACTCGATCGTTGATTCGCTCCTAAATCCGTTGGCAGGAGCTGGT
The DNA here is from genome assembly GCA_965263315.1 of Lacipirellulaceae bacterium. Classification (GTDB taxonomy): domain Bacteria; phylum Planctomycetota; class Planctomycetia; order Pirellulales; family Lacipirellulaceae; genus JBCCQL01. Next base: position 1,969 of record CBDHGZ010000001.1, read on the forward strand.
AACGGCAACGGCAACTTCGCTGGAAACTCGGTAACTATCGACAATACGGCGCCTAACGTGCTAAGCATTGTCCGCACGACACCCACGCCGACGACGCTCGGTACACTCAGTTACGATGTGGCATTCGACGAAAATGTCAATTCGATTAGTCCTGCCGACTTCGCATTAACGACCACCGGTACCGTGAGTGGCACCATCCAAACGATCAGCGGCAGCGAAGACGCGTTCACGGTGACCATTGGTAACGTTGCGGGTGAAGGAACCTTGCGGCTCGACCTCGTGGACGGGGACACGATCTTCGACACGGCTGGAAATGAGCTTGCAGGCGTCGGACTAGGCAACGGCGATTTCCAAGGCGAAGTCTATACACTCGATCACCTTCCTCCGCAGGTACTGGGCATCGTCCGCTTCGATGCCGAAGCGGTGTTTGGCGCGCCGCTGCGATTCCTAGTGAATTTCAACGAGTCCGTCACCGGCGTCGATGCCACCGACTTCCAAATCACCACCACGGGCACGGCAAGTGGCACGATAGGCACAATCATCGAGCTCCTGCCTAGCTCGTATCTGGTCGAGATAGACAATGTGGCAGGTGAAGGCACAATTGGCTTGAATCTGATTGACGATGATTCGATTGTCGATACGGTTGCCGATCCCGCACCGTTTCCGCTTGGTGGCGTGGGCACAGACAATGGCAACCTAGTCGGTCAAGTCTATGCGTTGGCATCGGAGCCGATCCCCGGCGACTACGATGCAAACGGCGCCGTTGAACAGGCGGACTACGAGGTCTGGCGGACGACGTTCGGTTCGACATCCGACCCGCGCGCCGATGGCAACCGCGACGGGGTGGTCAACGCGGCCGACTACTCCGTGTGGCGTGACAACCTCGGCGCTACCGCTGGTGCGCCGGTCGCGTTGAGCGTTGCGGCGCCCGGACCGACGAGTGAGAATCTGGTGACAAACACGGGCGGCGACGCTGCCGGCGCGCCGACTACGGCGCCAGACGCAAAGCGTATCGCTAGAGCGGACGCCGCGTTTGCCCTGATTGCCACCGAGTCGGACCCAAAAAGCGAGCGGCCGACGGCGCCCGCTCGATCGTCATTCGCCACGCCCACTCGCGGGCGGCTGCTCTTACTGCTCTCCGAGAACAACACGAGCCGAGCGGAGCCCCGGGACGCCGCAGGGCAGGACACCGTGCGGGAGCGGGTATCTTCCGAAGAGCGAGCGACGGATATAGAGGAAGTTGCGACGACCACGCTCGGCGGCCGAATCCGCGCGGCATTGAAGGGACGATAGCCGGATGCCTGGTCGCTGTCCGTCCTCGCGGTCGATTAACGCCACAGCGCCCACACGACGAACCCCTACTGCGTCTAACGTGCTCCGGGGTCTCGGTCATGGTGACCGATACCAGATCGGTCTCTCTTCGCAATTATGCTACTGAGTCTTCTGCCGTTGCGAGGAGGACGTGCAGGAGATCTTCGCGGTAAAAGGCTTGAGCGCGATCCGCTGTCCCGATCTGGTCAAACACGACCCTGCAACTGTCGGTCAGTGCTACGTGCTGGTGAGCGACGCCCTTGCCGAGGTGCCCCGAGCCACGGATATGACTCCGGCGGGGGCGGTTGCAACTTACAGCGGTTGGACCAGCCTCCCTCAGATAGCGTTACCTCAAACTGCGGACGGTGGCCAAGACCTCCGCACCAAAGCCAAGCCGACGTGACATCGTGCTGTCTACGGTGCCAAGATCATCCGACCGACTTCGCCACTTCTTTGGCCAAGGAAACGTCGCGTTCAGCGTAGACCTGAGTCACATCAGCAGACTGGTGCCCACAAACCACCTGGGCCGCTTCAAGCCCGAACCGCTTCCGCACCTCGGTTGCCGCCGTGTGCCGGAGCCGGTTGTGCGACCACCTCGCGACCTCGGCTTTGTCCGCAGCCCGATTGACCGCTAAGCGGTAGCTGCCGGCGTCGTACGGCGTGAGGGCACCTCGCTTCAACGCAACGCCGTGGGCCCGATCGAGAACCTCCTTGAAGCTGGCGGCAGCGCCCTCCGCTCCTCGGCGGTGCTTCGCCATCCAAGCAGTCTCGGCGGGGACGAAGCAGTAGGCGTCCGCTTCGCGGTCGAGATACGGCTTTAGGATTCGCCTGAGCCTTGGGGCCGATCATCACCAGCCGCGTTCTTGTCGTGGTGCTCGGTCTTGTGGACAGCCGGCTCGTAGACCCAGACCTCTTCCGAACGATCGATATCGCAGGGTCGCAGGGTGCAGACTTCACCGGGGCGGGTCCCGGTCAGGCGTTGGAACCGCACCATGTCGGCGACGATCTCGGGAGCGTGCTTGAGCGTCGTATCGACGACCGAGTCATCGACAACGGTCACCTTGCTCGTCTCGCGAGCGCCGCTGCGACCCTTCTTGAGCCCGGCGACCGTTTGTAGGCCCTGGTGGACGATCGGTGAGGCCAGCTCGTTCTCGCACGCCCAGGCGAAGAGCCGGCGGATGCGGTTGACGTTCTCGTTGATGTACTTCCGTGACCAGTTGAACTCGGTGATCATCCGCTCGCGAAGCTCTTTGAGCCTCACGGGGCCGAACTCTTCCAGCTCGTCCTCCCCGTGGTAGCGGAGCATGAGCCGCAGCATCTCGCTGACCTGCTCGCCTTCGCGGGTCACTTTGCCGTTCTTGACGTAGTACCCGTGGGCGTAGTCCTCGTAGAGCAGAGCGATCTCGTTGATCGTCACCGGGAGCCCGCGTCGGCGTCGGGCCTGCAACTCCTTGATGCTGATTTCGATCGGCTCGGGCTCGACATCGACCCGATCCGGGTGCTGCTGGAAAAGGCCTTCTCGCCACCGCTCGACCTCTTGCTGGTAGCGCTCGTGGCTACGCGGCGAGCCGAAGGGGCCTAGCTGGATGACCTTGCCGTGGACCGAAACCACGGCCTGACCGGTGCTCTTGTGGAGGCGGTACTTGGGGGGACGCTTGAGGAGTTTTGGCATGGCGGCTGATGATGCTGTCGGGAGCCAAAAGAGGTAGTCCTCAGGGCGTTACCCCTTTTGGTTACCTCTTTTGGGCCCTAGCAAGCCGCTCGGCCAGGCGTCTGGCCGGTATCCTAAAGCGTTGATTCAGCAGGACTTAGAAAAAGTGGCGGGGGCCGGATTCGAACCGACGACCTCGAGGTTATGAGCCTCGCGAGCTACCTGGCTGCTCCACCCCGCGTCATTTGGTGAGCCCCATATCCTATGTCGGGTTATTTGGCTCGGCAAGGGCACCTGAGCAGATAGTTGGACCTTGGCCAACGGCGTGGTGTGCTGTTTCCTTCCTCGATTGGACTTGGCTAGCTTCACGTAAGTCACTTGTGAGCAATCGGTTTGCTTGTCTCGCCTGTAAACAGCCGATACAGTTCCAACAGGCAAGACCTCCTCGTCTGTGGGCCGGCTGACCGGCCAAATCACTGATGGCCGATCCCGTTCCACCCTCGATGGCTGAAGACCCCGGCTTGCTGCCGGTTGAGCCGTGGGTGCGTGAATCGCCGCCGTGGCTGTTGAGTGCGGTGCTGCATATGTCGGCCTTGGTGTTGCTTGCGCTGTGGCTGACTGGTATTTCGATCGAGCAGCCGCTAGTGCTCGATGCAGAGTATGCGGAGGTCTTAGGCGAGCAACTTCTCGAAGAGCCGCTGGAGCTCGATGCCGTAGCGGACATTGCTATCGAAGATCAGGCGTTTGTCGCCGAGCCGTTGCCGCCAGTCGATGAACCGCTGGCGATGCCGGATATCATGAGCCCGTCGGTCGTTGGGGCGTTCATGGCATCCGAGGAGATGCCTGCGGTGATTGGCGTGTCGCTCAAAGGGCGCGAACCCGGCATGCGGAAGGCGCTGCTCGATGCTTACGGGGGTACGGCTTCCACCGAAACGGCTGTCATGAAGGGACTGGAATGGTTGGCACGTCAGCAAAAGTCGGACGGAGGCTGGAGTCTGAAAGGGCCTTATTCCGATGGCGCTAGGTCTGAGAACAGCGAAGCGGCCACGGCGATGGCCTTGCTGGCCTTCCAAGGTCGGGGCTTTACGCATCGAGGAGACTCGACCGACAAGTTCACTAAGGTCGTGCAGAAGGGTTGGAATCGGCTTCGCAAGAGCCAAGACGACGATGGCAACTTCTTCCGTCGGGGGCCACGCCATCACCGGCTCTATACTCAAGCGCAGTGCGCTATTGCGCTCTGCGAACTCTTTGGCATGACCCGGGATGAGGAGTTCCGCCCGCTGGCGCAAGACTCAATTGACTACCTCGTGGATATCCAGTCCAAGGAAGGTGGCTGGAAGTACGACCCGGGCAAGCGGAGTGACCTGTCGGTCACTGGTTGGGTGGTCATGGCGCTTCAGAGTGCAAGGATGGCGGGGCTCGAAGTGCCGAGCCCCACGTTCGATCGAGTTCGTAGCTACTTGAACACGGTTTCGCGGGGCGAAGGAAGTTTTCGCGGTAGTCAGTACAGCTACGAATCGCGGGACGGTCCTCGACTGAGTATGACTGCCGAGGGGCTTCTCTGCCGGCAGTACTTGGGGTGGGGGCCTGATGATCTGCGGCTTCGTGCCGGTGTGGACAAGCTGCTGGAGAACTTGCCGGAGTGGCGTAACGGGCGGAGCGTCTACTACTGGTACTACGCCACGCAGGTGTGCCATCACATGGAAGGCGATGCCTGGAAGCGCTGGAACGCGGAGATGCGGCAAGTGCTTCCAGAGAACCAAGTGCAAAGAGGCCGAGAGCGTGGCAGTTGGACGCCGCGGGGAGATCGGTATGGCGACGATGCGGGTCGCCTCTACGTCACTTGCCTTTCGATCTACACGCTAGAAGTCTACTACCGGCATTTGCCAATCTATCGACAAGGCTTGCTGCGGGGCGTGCTGGAGTAGTGTCCGGCGCCACCGGTGACGCCGAGAATATTTTGGCACAATCTTTTTCTGACTCCGTCTGCGTGGAGCTGCTGCGACTTTTTTTTTCGTTCCGTATTGTGACCCAGCACACGGTACCAAGCATCGATCGATAAGGACTTACGTCGATCGAAGGCGTAGAGAGGCTACCGGTTAGAAGTGGGCAATTGTCAGCCTAACCGCCCAAACACCAAATCCAAGCACGCTTCTTGGCCGCGCCGTTTTGAACCACTTTTCAGAAAACGTGGCCACTTGAGGATTTGTTGCAATTCGCTCTAACGTCTGGAAGAATCGCAGGTTGATGCGTTTCTCGATTACGTCCTTTTCCCTTCTTGTCTGGCAGCCATACCTCAGCCTGGAAAAAACAGACCGATGTAGAGCGGCAGGCAAGAGCTCATCGAGAGCACTATGAACAGCTATTCGTAGCAGAGGTCCTGGGTAACTCTTGCCGATGGAGACCGAGAGCGTTTTCACTAGAGTAATCCTGGGTCGTCACACTTGCTGAGATCCGGGGTGTGCGTCGGCTTATTTTCTTGGTGCTTATCACGTCCATCTAGCGGTCGGATTCTTATGGCTCTTGTCCTCGGTCTCGATTGTTCAACGCAAAGCCTTTCCGCCATGGTGCTGGACACGCGGGCCGGCCGTGTGGTCTTTGAAGACGCCGTCAACTTTGGCCGTGAACTGCCGCAGTACCATTCACCCCATGGCTTCTTGCCAGGTGGAGAGAATGGTGAGGTCTATGCTGATCCAATGATGTGGCTTGATGCCCTGGACATGGTGCTTGCCCGACTGGCGGCCTCTTCTGTCAGCATGGGGGATATTGCCGCCGTCTCAGGTGCGGGACAACAGCACGGCAGTGTTTATCTGAACGACCAGTTTTCGAACTGCCTGGCCAAGCTTGATGCGGGGAAGACTCTGAGTGAGCAGCTGGAGCCTTGCCTGGCGCGTGGGGTAAGCCCGATCTGGATGGATGATTCGACCGGTGAAGAGTGCCGCGAGATTGTCGAGGCGATCGCCGGCGGTGATGAGGAGATTTGCCGAAGGACAGGATCAATCGCTACTAGAAGGTTCACGGGCCCGCAAATCAGACGATTCTCTAAGATGGATCCAGCGGGCTACGGAGATACTGCACACGTCCACCTTGTAAGCTCGTTCATGTCTTCCGTACTGGCGGGTGCGCCGTCCCCGATCGATCGTGGCGATGGGGCGGGGATGAACCTGGCCAATCTGGCCGATTGGTGTTGGGACCAAGAACTGATCCAGGCCACCGAGCCAGCCCTGCGAGACAAAATGCCGTTGCTATCGGAGTCGACTTGTGTGTTGGGAACAATTTCGCCCTACTTCGCGAAGCGCTATGGCTTTAGCGAATCGTGCCGCTGCGTGATCTGGACAGGCGACAATCCCTCAAGCCTGGTGGGGATGGGGGCGGCGCTGCCCGGCAAAATCGTCGTCAGTCTTGGTACGAGTGACACTCTGTTTCAGTCACTAGATGCACCACTAACCGATCCCTATGGGAACGGCCACGTATTCGGCAACCCTTGGGGCGACTACATGGCCCTGATTTGCTTTCGAAGCGGATCGCTCGCCCGAGAAGCCGCGAGAGATGCCGAGGGGTTGTCATGGGATGACTTCGAAACGGCTGCTGCTTTGGCTCCGCAGTTCACTGCCGACATGGCGCCTTTGCTTAATCCAGCGTTCGATGCGCAAGAATCTGAACAAGCACTGGAGCACTTCTCAAAACCATTAGACGCCCTGCAGCGCATAAAGCTGTTGCTAGAGTGGCAATTCCTAACCATGCGGGTGCAAACGGCCTGGATGCATTCGATTGTCGATACCGTGTTTGTGACCGGTGGCGCCGCGGTCAACGGCGGCTTGCGTCAGGTGATTGCCGACGTGTTTGCGGCCAAGGTCTGCCGGTTAGAAAACACGAATTCGTCCTGCTTGGGCGCCGCGCTCAGAGCGGCAGACGCTGCGTGTGGAGAAGGTCGGCAGCGACTGACCGAGCGATTCTGTCGGACCCTCGACGAGCAGCCCGATCAGCCAAACCCACAGCGAGCGAATGCGTACCGCCACGATGGCTTCGCCTAGCGAAGAATCGCGGCAAGGCCAATGAGAAATGCCCCCCAAGAGATTCGCCCAACGGGAGCGAAATGAGGGCGGACGGCAAGAAAGAAAGCTCCCCCGGTAGGACTCGAACCTACGACCCAGCGGTTAACAGCCGCTTGCTCTACCAACTGAGCTACAGGGGAATGGTCGGACGGGAGACGAGCCGGTTTGACGGCAAGTTTGCCTCCCACGTGAGCACCGCATTTTAGTGTGGCTTGGACCAGCGCTCAAGCCCGTCTGCCGGGGGTTCGTTTGCTCCCTGTTTCACGAAGGAACACCTAGTCTCCAGGCGCTACGACAGTCGTCTGCAGAGCTTGACGGTTGTGTTTGAGCATCCGCTGTACGATGCTGGGGTCTCGAAATTCCTGGCGGTCGATCCCCAGCGGATCCCAAGAGCCCTCGCTCCAAAGGTAGGCTGCCGTCAGCGGTCCGTCTTGCTTGTTAGTGTCTGCGGTTTGCAAAAAGGATAGCAAGGCATCGTGATAGGTGCGGCGTAGGTTCCGCATCGCTGCAGATTGCCAGGGGTTGTCTTTCCCCAGGCCTCTTCCTTCCCACGGAGTTTCGGCAGCGACGGCAGGCGAGAATTTCCCTTGACGATTGTTCCCACCGCCGAGCCCCACTTCAGAAAGATGCAGCGGCATCCCAATCGGAACTCGTAGCCCTTGGCTAGCCAACTCTTGTTGGAAGGCTCGCACACTGTGGGCAAACATCTGTGGGGTGGGGGGCAAGCTAAATGGGCGATAGTTAGACAGACCGAGGAAGTCGCAGCGTTCCAGGAGTTTTTGCAACGAACGCCTGCTGCTAGTGGTCAGGGCCTCATTCCCACCCACCTGTGAGAAGTTCAGGCTCAAGCCAACCCGTAGCTGGGGTATCGCCCGCTGGCGGCAGCGCTGTTGCATCCTTAGGTAGGCATCGGGGTAACGAAAGACGCTCCGTCCCATCTCACCCGCAAGAGACAAGAGCACTGGCTTCGTAGAACGGCTGGCGGCGGTCAAAAGGGGGCCAATCAGCGCTGAATCATAGCTGTAACCCCGGTGGATTTGCTCCGGATCGATATCCAGTTGGTTGCGCCATTCTTGAATGGAACCTGCGGTGTCGATGTGTGGCAATAGACTTACCTGCAGCCCGTTTTGCTCAGCAGTTGCGACCGCTGCGCTGAGTCTGGCAGCAAGCCACCGTTGTCGTCGCGGGGTCAGTGCCGCAAAGTTCTGCGGATCGGTCCATGACTGTGCACGATCACGCAGGAAACCGTACTCGATGACTTGGAGGTCTTTCGTAAACCTGGCATGAAGTGTCGCAACGATCTGAACACTTCCGCTTCCACACTCCGAGGCGCGCTCTACGAGTGTTTCTGCCTCGGCATATCGAGCCGCGTCTAGCAGCAGCGCGGAACTGCTTAAAGGAGTGGCGGCGTCGAGAACGGGCAGCACCGCCCACAAGGCGAAGTACCAGGCAACTATGCTCCGCCACCAGCGAAGACGCGGCAAACACCAGGCACCAAGGTTTGGCATACTTTGGGGGCGGACGCTATAGTTGACCGCAGGTCGGGGGCCTGAAGCTTGAAACTGCGAGAAATAGCAAGATGTCGATACAGTCTGAAGCACAGGAAGGAATCCTGGTCATCCGGGTTCAGCCACCTCGGTTGATCGAGGATTCGGTCCTCGAGAATCTTGAGCGAGACATCTTGGCACTCGTTGACAAGAGCACCGAAGAACGCGTCGTGATTGACTTTGCCAACGTGCAGTTCATGTCGTCTTCGATGCTAGGAAAGCTGGTGAAGGTGCAAAAAAAGTGCAAGGAATACAAAGCGAAGCTCAAGCTCTCCTCAGTTTCCGAGGAGATTAGTCAGGTCTTCAAGATCACCCGGCTGGACAAAGTCTTCGACATTGAGCGGGATCTCCCTGCGGCTCGCAAAGCCTTTCTCAAGCGAGGCCTATTTGGCTAGTTTCGCCAGGTTGGCAATCAGCTTGGAGGGTGGCTCTGGCCGACCATAGAGATAGCCCTGGCCGCAGGAGAAGCCCATCTGTCGGCACACATCGTGGTCGACCTGCTCCTCGACCCCCTCGGCCAGTGGGATGATTCCCAGTTCGTGCGTCATCTGCACCAAGCTCTCGACCATCTTCTGTCGCTCCACGGTTGCCGAGCCGATGCCCTGCACTAGGCTCATGTCAAACTTGAGGTAGTCCGGCGGGACATCCGCGAGTTCTACCAGCCGGGCTTGGCCAGCGCCGAAGTCATCATAGGCGAGTCCAATCTGCAGTTCCTGTAACACACTACGGAGCTGTCGCATTTGTTCGCTGCGTGTCGCCGTCGCTTCGTGAATTTCGAGGATCAAAGGTCGCGTGGGCGCCATCTCTCGAAGCTCGCGGAGGGACATCTCAAGGAGGTCGAGTTCGTTGATCTCGTCAGGATGCGTATTGACGAATAGCAAGAGGTCGCCGGGCAGAGTTTCTCCGGTTCGGACGCCCTCGTGTCGAAGCACTCGACTTAGCTCCGACTCCAAATTGAGGACCGCAGCCGCCATGAACATGGTTTGGGGATCACGAAGCCCGAACAGGGGGCTCCGCGCTAGCAGTTCACAGCCAAAGACGGCGCCCTCCATGGTGACAATTGGCTGGCAGAACGGCGTGACGGCTCGATCGGTGATCAGTTTGTCAAATTGGATCAGCGCCAATGCCCGGTCACCGGACTCGTCTTGAACCGTTTGATACTGGGTGACAGGGGCGCTGTTGCCAACGCGAAACACTATCTGGGCAAACTGAACGAGATCACCGCTGTTTAGCTCAACTTCTTCCGCAATCCGCACGCCATTCACAAAGGTTCCGTTAGTGCTGCCAAGGTCGTGTACGAACAGCGAAGTTCCACGGATCGTAAGCTGCGCGTGACGCCCCGATACGGTAGGACTCTCAAGCGCTAAAGACTGATCGCGGAGTCTTCCCACGGAGAAGGGAGAGCTGTTGACTTGTACTTGGCGCATCGATTCTTCGTCGTTGAGCTGGCCGCTCAACGTCCACGTCGATTGATGCGTTGCTGGAGAGGCGTGGGCCATGATGGTCGTTCGAGGGTTTCTGTCTTCAAGCTATCGGGCTTGATTTGCTACAGGCTGATGACCTGGGTACAGGGGTGTGCTGGTGAGTCTAACGCTAACGCATTCGATGCTTCATGGTTCTCGATCAGTTGCGACCATCGGATGTCCTTGCGTGTGTGGACTCGCTCAGCAAGCTCAGCGTAGTCTCGTCGATTGTTGACGAGATGTGCCGCCACGTGGTCGATCGACATGAGTTCCGTCTCTTGGACAGCAATTCGGACCTCTCCTTCGCCTGTGATTTCTGTCCAATGCTTCGATTCCTCGTGCCGGGTCGCCTGTTGAGCGTCTTCTTCCCGAACCATGAGACGGCGACTTACAGAACCGCAGTTTGCTAGTAGGGGAACTGGGCATGCGAAGGCGGCTGCGACCGATGTGTCTTGTGCGTCGAACCCGCTGAGCACGCGCTCAGAAATCTTACTAGCGAGCTGAAACAAGTTCTTCCGAAGTAACTCGCAGCTTGTCTCATCGCTTAGGGCTGCTGCTAGCCCGCCCAAGGGGCGGAGGATGTCACTCTCTGCCAGACCACGCAGTGTTTCCGCAATTTCAGGTGGAATCGGCTCTTGGTTCGGATCCGAAGGACCGTTGACCTCGCGATTCACGCTAGGCGCAAGAGCCTCGAGGGCGTGCTCCATCGCGTCAATGTCACCCGCGGAAGAGTCCACCGACTCCGCGACCTGGCTGACGACTTCAACCGCGAGCGCTTGGATGGCGTAGAGCACGAAGGCGTGCTCGCTACTTCCTCCAAGACCAACCTGCGAGTCATGACCGACTCGTTCCGTGGTGTCACCTGACCACTCTTCAGCCTCGCCTGTCTCCTTACTACGGACTTCTAACTCAGCACGCAGTTGAGATAGTTTTAGCTGGGCCAAGCTGAGGGCATAGCGCGCACCGTGCAGACGATGCTGTTCATCGCAGACGTGAGAGGTAACCCAAGATCGCAACTCGCTCGCCAGCTTGCTTGCTAGTGGTTTGGCAATCTCTCGGAGCGGGTTTTCTAGACTTGCCTCGTCGTCCGATGTAGAGCTCTCCAAGGGCGCACGGCTGCCGCCGGGTGGTGTGATTTCTTGCCCTCTGCCACCGACAAGGCGATCTTCGCCTGAGCCTACAAAGCCTTCGCGCACCCGAAGTCGAGTGATGACGGGCGACTGTTGGTTCACGTGGGTCTGGATGAGCGGTTGGCACAGAGACAACACGCCCGAAACATTCAGTTTGAGGCGGTCCAGGGGTCGCTGAATCAATTCTTGCAATGTTGATTCCGAGGCACCACGTCTCGCTGCGGTAGCAGCCGTATCGGAAGTGGGGCTCTCCTGGCGACCAGTCCACTCGTCGAAGAGTTGGCGCACGGCAGCGTTGGAAACCCTCTCTCGCTCCCTCTTGGCGGCTTTGTCGACCCGATGCGTCGAGAAGGTTCTTAGCGTTGCCTTCTGTAGCCGGTGTTCATCGAGCAGACCCTGTGACGCAGAGGTGCAATCCAAGTACAAGTAGTCAGCAACGTTCCGTGTAGCACGATCAAAGTCAGCTCCGTTGAGGCCGTCACCTAAGTCCACCAGGTAGGTGTCGTCAAAGGGAGGAGCCTCGGGCGAATGGCCAGGCAGCCCACAGCTAGTATCCCCCGGGTAGGCGTTTTCTGGCTGATCAAAGTGCCTGCACTCGCTGAGCCAGGAATAAGCATTCACACGGGCAAGCTCGCCGCGTTTGGCGTCACGGCCCGATGAGTGAGTTGCGATGCCCAGTATCTTGGCGTCGGCAATTTGCAGCCGGGATAGGATCGCGCGTACGGCATAGGCTACGTCCAACAGCATGCCACTGCCGGTGCCCCCAGAGACGGATGCACACAGGTAAACCCGCAGCGCACTGTCACCGAAGCGAACCCCCGTCTGCTGATGCGCAGCCTCGCGGCTTTCTTGAGAGATCGCGTCTGAGAGAGTTCTGCGGATGCACTGGAAGGTTTGCCGAGCATGATCGACCAAGGCTAGTCGGCCTAGTGGCCTGATGCCTTCGGTCTGACGGGATCGGGGGATGTTGTATAGCCAACGACGGCTGAGCCAATTCAATAGCTCAGGCGACTTCTCTCGATAGTCTTGAGGTCTGCGAAGGGGCAGGGCGATCGTTTCTTCAGACAACAGGCCTCGCCCTTGCTCAGACTCCCTTGTCGCCGCCATCAAGTCCGTGCGATCCGTGTCGAGCAGCAGCATCGGCATCGTCGCAAGCGGTTCGCTCAGGTCAAAGCGCTCGCTTAGTTGCTGCCGGAGTTGCCGCAGGATACTTCCCGCGGTCCCTCCAATACCGATGAATACAGCCGGGGTTGGGTTGTACTTCTGCTGTATCTCTTCGCTGAACGCTTCGTATCGTACGGCCGGTTCAGCAAGGGGAGGCAAGTCAATGAGAATTGGGCTCGATCCATCGAGCGACGAAGCTCCGCCCCCATCTTCAAAGACTTCCGTAGCGGTATGTGTCGCCGCTTGTGTCGGTCGTATACGGTTCTGCGTGGCACTCGGTGGTGAAGCCTGGCTAATCGGGGTAGGAGCTGACGCGAAGAGAGAATCGCTGGCAAGAGACTGCACAAAGTCAGAGCATGATTCGAAGCGATTCGCGGGATCCTTCGCCAGGGCCCGTGAGACAGCAAAACGATCGCCCTCTGCAAGTGCTGAGAGATCGGGAGTGTCGTTCAGGTGCTGTAGAGTCAATTCGGCGGCGTTGCTGCCGGTATAAGGCAAGGCGCCGGTTAGCAACTCCTGATACAGAACTGCCAGGCTGTATTGATCGCTGTGTCGGCTGGGGCGCCCCTGAAAAACCTCAGGCGAGGAGTACGTGGGTGTCAGACCGCCCACCATGGACTGGGTTTGGCTGCCAACGCTTTTGACCAACCCGAAGTCAGCAACTTTGATATGCCCAGCCAACAGTAGCAGGTTCTCTGGCTTGACGTCCAAGTGCTGTAGTTCGTGCTCGCGTGAGAGGTAGTCGAGCGCGTCGGCGGTGTCTCTTAGGTAGCCCAAGAGTTCTTCTCTCGGAATGCCAGGCTGACCTTCCTCAAGACAGGCGAAATAGCGGTCTCTGAGACTCCCGTCCGCCAATTCTGAAACGACGACCAGCCGGCCTTGGACAACCTCGATCCGCTCCAGAGACAGCAAGAACGGATGCCGGACTTCCAACACTCGCTGGAGTGCCTTTAGTTCGCTGGCGGCTCTCGCCCCATCCTGCCGGCCGAAAACGAACTTCACTGCCTTGCTTAACCCGCCGGGGGCGGTAGCACGCCAGACTTCACCATAACCGCCTGAGCCCAGGCGATCGAGTAGTGTGTAGCCGGCAAGCTGCTGATCGGGGATGTCGTTATTGTGCGACACAGTGTTGCTCAGTGGCGGGACGTGCAGTGGTGGTGCTGGCTTGGCTGACTAGGGGCTCTGGCGACTCGCAAACGGTGAAGTATCCAGCCACAGCGCGATCGAGATAGTCGGGCCGCAGCTCCAACGGAATGTCTTCAAACAAGCAGTAATTCACGATTTGCTGAATCAAGTCACGTGCCTGGCATCGGCGCAAAGGACGCTGGTGGGGGCGGTAGTGTTTCTGTACCAGATAGTCGACCGCCTCAGGGCGATACGCGCAACCCGCCGCATTGCAAGCGTACTCAAAGAGCTTGCGAAACTCGTCAACGGAGGGATCTCCAACTTCTACCTTGTAAGGGATACGACGCAGGAAGGCCTCATCCGCTAAATCGTTCGGCTCGAGGTTGGTTGAAAAAATGATGAGTTGGTCGAAGGGTACCTGAATCTTCTTGCCGCTAGGCAGTGTTAGGAAGTCGTGCCGATTCTCCAGCGGGATGATCCATCGATTCAGTAGATCCGTGGGTTCAATGCGCTGCCTACCGAAGTCGTCGATCAGCAGACAGCCGCAATTACTCTTGAGTTGTAGCGACGCTTCACTGATGTTCGTTGTGGGGTCGTGTCGCACTTCGAGGCTGTCCATGGTGAGTTCTCCACCGACGACAACCGTAGGGCGGCGGATTTTGACCCACCGCGGATCAGAGTTGGCATTCTTTAGCAGGGACGAACCTCCGTCGTCGACCACCTCATGGCAGGCCGCGTCAAACAGCTTGATGATCTGGCCATCTTCGATCACCACATGGGGAAGCCAAATCTGTGCACCGAAGCACTTGGTGATTCGCTTGGCGACGGTCGTCTTGCCGTTACCTGGCGCGCCGTACAGAAAGAGGCCTGCACCGGAGTTGATGGCCGGTCCCAAGACATCGAGCATCTCTGGCTCGACGTTGATGTCTCCAAAGGCATCGCAAAGCTGTGCCCGTTGAGCGGCTTCGACTCGGATTGACTGGGCCTCGACCGACACGATGTAATCATCCAGCGGAACTGGAGCTGGACCAACGTAGGCGCAAGACTGCATCGCAGCGCGAGCCCGATTGCCGCCCTCTTCCGTCAAGGCATAGTAGTAATCGTTCAGGGGTCCCTGCCCCTGGTGAAAGAGCAGCTGCCGCGCTCGCAGGCTTGCGAATAAGGCCTCCAGAACACCAAAGGGCACCGCGATTTGGGTGGCGATGTCACTACCTGCGGCGGAGCCCACCTGCAGCAGCAGTTTCAGCACGAGCCCTTCGACTAACACGGGGCTCAGGCCCAGCTCCTCCACGCATGCGGGCTCGGAAGGCGTATATGCCTCTTCCGTCAGTAGTGAGCTGAGGACGGAATCGCTCGCGATGATCGGGTTGTCGGCCGTTGCGGGCATCGTCATCTGGTAGGGATTGGGGATGCGCTGAGGAAGCGCACGGGGCGCCAAGAGCTGCGCAAGAGTAGGTCAGCCGAGACGGTGCAACCTAGCGATCGGTCGGCGTCGCCTGCACAAGACTTCCACTTCGCGCCAGCTAGCCGCTGAAGGCAGCGTGACCGTCACAATCGCCCCCCGCCTCAGCAGGGGTAGCGGCTGGACTGGGCAGTTTAACTGCCGCGGTAAGTCGAGTAGCCATAAGGCGAGAGCAACAGAGGCACGTGATAGTGCTCTGCTGGAGCGGAAACTGAGAAATCGAGGGTGACCTGCGGGTAGAAGCAAGTCGCGCCCAAGTTGGCGAAGTAGGAAGCCACCTCAAACACGAGTCGATAGTTTCCGACGGCCAGGGCGCCAGGCGGGAGGAGGTCCTCAACGCGACCATCAACATTGGTCGCCCGCTGAGCAAGAAGCGAGCTACCACCTTGATCGTCGACTTGAAACAAACGGACCGTGACTGCGGCAGCCGGCTTACCGAGTGCCGTATCGAGGATGTGTGTGGTAATAGGGCTGCGTGAGGTCATGGCGCGAGCTTCCTAAGGCGGAGAAGCGTGATCTTTAGTTGTTCTGCGGCTGCGTTCAAGAGTTCCTGATCGGGGGCATTTTGCTGGCGCTCTAGAAGCAACTGCAGCATTTCCTCGGCCGTCTTGCCGGTAGCGCAGACGATGAAGAGGTAGCCGAAGCGTTCTTCATAGATTCGATTGTGCTCGGCCAGCTTGGAAAGAACATGGTCATCGGCGGCGCCCACACCAGACTGCTCACCAGCGGCCCATTGCTGCGTCGATGCGTACTTGGCCCGCAGGCTGTTGAGATCGCCAATCTTGGGGTGGGCGGCAAAGGCTTCTAGCCAGTCTTCCCGTGTAAGTTTGTTCCAGATCCGCGCAGCGCTTGTCTCGAGTTCCGCATCACTGGCGAAGGGAATGCCCTGCAGCATGGCATCCACCCACGCGGTCGCTGCGCAACACTTGGCAAGAGCCTCACGGCGGCATGCAACGGTCATGTCTAGCAGCGTGTCGCTGATCCTGGTCATGCTTGCAGTTTAGAAATGGGCGGCGAGGAGTTGTCCCTGCGGCGTTTTGGTGAGCGCAAATCGCCGGGCATCGTAGACGAGTTCACCAGCCAAATAGGTGGCCTCGATTTGACCGTGGAGGGTTTGCTGTTCGTAAGGCGTTACCTTGTGGCGGTGCAGCAACTGCTGCCCTTCGACGCGCCACGTGCACTCGGGATCGAAGACCACCACATCAGCATCGTAACCGGGCGCCAGGCGCCCTTTGCGGTCTCCCAGGCCGAACAGTTCGGCCGGCTTCTGGCTGAGGCATTGGAAGACCCGCTCAAGGCGGATCGATCTGGCGCGTGCCCCCGTAACAACCGCGGAAAGAGACAATTGCAGGCCCGCGATGCCTCCCCATGCAGATGCGTAGTCACCGCTGTCCAAGCATTTCATCTCAGGCGGGCAGGGGGAATGGTCCGACCCGATAGTATCGATCTGCCCGTCAGCAACCGCTCGCCATAGCGCCTCACGATGATGCGGCTCGCGAAGGGGGGGAGCACATTTGAACCGCGGGTCGGCG
Organism: Lacipirellulaceae bacterium; assembly: GCA_965263315.1. Classification (GTDB taxonomy): domain Bacteria; phylum Planctomycetota; class Planctomycetia; order Pirellulales; family Lacipirellulaceae; genus JBCCQL01. Next base: position 18,409 of record CBDHGZ010000001.1, read on the forward strand.
TCGGCCGCGTCCTCTGAAGAGAAATGAAGATAGTGGGGGCATGTCTCCACGCTGAGAGAGACACCCCGGTGCCGAGCCGCGCTGATCATGGCAAGTGCGTCGCTGTTTGCCAGATGAACGATGTGCACATGGCATCCAGTCTCTTCCGAGAGGCCGATCAGCAACGCGATTGCATCTTCTTCCCATTTTGTGGGGCGACTCGCCAGGTACTCGGCGTAGCGCGTGGGGTCAGCCGGCGTGGGAGCTCTCACCGTTGCCAGCTCGGCGTGCGCCAGCAGCGGTGTTTGTCGTTCTACCAACACTTCGCACGCCTCTCGGAGGTCGGCTTCATTCGCCGCGGGAAACTCATCGAGTCCCGAGTCGCATAGGAAAGCCTTGACTCCGCAAACTTGTCCGTCAACAAGCTCCGCAACCTTGGTAGCAGAACCGGGAATCAGGCCGCCGTAAAACCCGACATCAACGTGGACTTTGCCAGCTGCTGCATCTCGCTTTGCCTGTAGCGCGTCGACGTTGGTCGTCACAGGATCACTGTTTAGCGGCATATCGATGAGCGTCGTGACGCCTCCGGCAGCCGCAGCAGCGGTCGCAGACGCGAACCCTTCCCAGTGGGTGCGCCCCGGCTCGTTGATGTGGACATGCGAGTCGACCACCCCCGGCCCGATGACAGCCTCGCCGTAGTCAGTCACCTCCAGGCCGCCAAAGGTGGCCGCGTCATCAGCAATGTCGAGGATCTTGCCGTCACCCAAGCACAGCGCCGCCGGGGTCACTCCTTCAGGCAGGACGACACGCTGGCTTGCAATGACACGCGGCTGCTGATCTTTAGTCGCGGCCAGCATCACGGCGCAGGCTCCTCTTCCTGCCGACCAATCGTGGCGGAGATATTGCCAAAAGGCTCGTCGGTCGGCACGAAAACTTGGTTGGGGTTTTCGAGACCGAAAGGCTCAAGGTTAGCCAGTAGGTGATGCTGGTTGGGCATCGTTAGGTTGATTTCATCTAATTCAAGAGACGCATCCAGCACCGCGCGACCCATGTCAAAGAGCGTGTGCTGCACCGATTCGCTGTGCTGGTTGGCAAAGACCTTCAACAATTGGTCGCGGATTCTTGTACGGATTGCCGTCCAGTCCGCCTCGGGGTCCAGGCAGGGCCACGAACCCTCGATGGTCGTGGCGAAGATGCGGTCATCTGCTGGCTGCAGGGTTGTGAATTCGTCCCGCAAGTAACCGGTGAATGCAGATGCCGTGGTTTTGAGCACCTTCAAGCCAGAGATTCCACAAGATTGACTGAGGCCATCTTCAATAGCGGTTACTTCACACCAGTTCGTTTCGCTCCCGCCACCAGTGAAGCTGTGGTTATGCGGCTGTTGCCCAAATTCAAGGCGATTCCAGAGCGACTCTTCCGTCCGGACGTAGACCGCTTCGACATGAGCAAAAGAATCGAGGAAGTGTTTCGCAAGCAGACGCGCGAATGACTCTACGGAATCGATCCCTTGGCGGCCTGCTAACGCATAGACCGTATTCTTCATCGTATCGGTGGGCACAACCATTGAGTTGTCGGCCGCTGTGTAGGCGGTGTCAAAATCGCCCATCAGTTCAATGCCGCACGTCAGTTCGATGAAGTCATGTCGCTCACCGTGTCTGCGGATGTGAGAGACACGAACACGAGACTTGCCATAAGATTGGTTGCGTACTTCGGCAGGCATGGAGTTGTCCACATGGTAGAGGCGTAGGTGATGCTACTCAGACGTTAGGCGGGCCAACACATCCGCCAGAACATTGATCCCCGCGGCTATGGCTTCGGGCGATGCATACTCATCAGGGCGATGGCTCACGCCGTCTCGACAGGGAATAAAGATCATTCCGGTTGGCGATACCTGAGCCATAAACAGCGAATCGTGGTAAGCGCGGCTAATCATCCGCTGACAGGAGAAGCCTCGCTCTTGGCAAGACGACTCGACTGCTGCGACGATCCGTTCATCACACGTAGCAGGGGCATCGGCATTTAGTATGGATACCAAGGTCTGTTGGTTGTGCTGCTGGCCGATATGCTTGGCTTGTTCTTGGATGCGATAGAGCACGGCGTTGCGTCGCTCTAGGTCGATATCGCGTACATCGATCTCCAACTGAGTACAAGAAGGAATACTGTTCACCGCGCCCGGGTGCACGCGAAGATATCCTGTAGTCGCTACCGTATCGGCGCCGCCTAGCTCATCAACCGACTGGCGGACTGCCAAAACCAACTCGGCGGCGGGTAGCAGGGAGTCACGACGATTTGCCATGAGCACCGCGCCGGCATGGCCGCCAGCTCCCTCATACTCAACTCGAAGGGCGGCCGGAGCGGCAATGTGAGTGACGGCTCCAATCGCGACATCGGCCCGTTCTAGGAGTGGCCCTTGCTCGATATGCAGTTCGACAAAGGCGTGATAGGCGTCAGTAGGCAAGCGAGCTCCATCCAATGCATCGGAGTTACCAGCTCGTTTGCGGAGCTCTCCGAAGGCGACTCCGTGGTCATCCCGAAGAGCGCTAGCCTCCTCAGCGGGCAACTGCCCGGACATCACGCGGCTTCCCAGGCAACCTAGTCCGTAGCGAGTAGGCTCCTCCGACGTAAACATGATGACGTCCAGAGACCGGCGTGGTTGCAAGCCCGCTTCCTGCAAAGCTCGCACTGCTTCCAAGCCGCCCAACACGCCCACGGTGCCATCGTACTTGCCCGAGTGCGGTATGGCGTCGCAATGTGAACCGGTTCCAACCGCAGCGAGACTTGGATCGCTCCCTTGCCAGCGCGCAAAGACCGTGCCAGCGGGATCAACACGCACCGTGAGACCAGCTTGTTGATAGAGATGGGCAAGATAAGCCCGCGCTGCGATGTCTTCATCACTAAGCATCACCCGCGTGACGGCCGGTGCAGGTGTTTCGGAGAAACTCGCCAGTTTGTCGAGCTCAGCTGTCAGTCGTTCGGCGTTGGCCTTGGCACCAAGCATGATCCTCAGCAGGGGGGCGTTACTTTTCGGTCAGGCGGTCGCGGTGGACGTCTTTGTAGTAGAGATATTTGGCGGGCTGTTTGCCCATGGCAACGAACCATTGAGGGCAATACGAAGCCATCCAAATGACATCGCCCGCCTGCACAGGGAACCAGTCGTCGCCCAATCGATAAATGCCCTCGCCTTGGAGCATCAATAAGCCGTGCTCCATGACATGCACCTCCACCTGTGGCAGCCGCGCGCCGGATTGGTAGGTGAAAACATTCATAGCCATGTCATAGGCAGGGCTGGCAGGCAGCAAGTTCTGCAGATAGAGATCGGCGTCGCCCATAAAAACATCGCCTGGAGCATCAGACGCATTGCCAGTTACCAAATCTGGCACGTGGTCTCGTTGAGCCTGGTGCTTTTTCTCGAATACCGCCAGTCTGGCCGTGGCGCTTCCCGTGATGATTTCATGAGGGGCATCGGGAGGCAAGTAAGCATATTGGCCCGCGGTGAGATCACATGCGGCGTCGGACGCCATGCCTTGGAGAGTAACGCTGCCCTCCAGAACGTAGAAGAACCGCGAAACGCCGCCTCCGGGCAGTGCGCTGCAGGCCTCGGCTTCAAGAGTCGCCGTATACTGGGTGAAACGCGCTCCCATTTCTGGGGCAATGTGCACCGCGGCACTTGCGTGCTGCCAACCGACGAGCGGGGCAGTCACAAACGTGTCTGGAGTCAGCAGGGCGTATTGATCCGTGACACGAGATCGCGTCTGGCCCATCGGCGGTAGCTGGGGGGAACACACGTGTGGCATCGTACCAAAGAATTGCCCCGTGTGTAGCGTGCCGAGCACAACCACGCAGGGTGTGACTCGCTGGAAGCTACTCGACTCGATCCGCCACTGGACCTTTGGCGACACTCTGGCCATCGGCGAGCTTGATCAGCGTTCGCCAAAGAACCCTCAGCGCTGCGGCAACATCCTCTTCAGTTACAGACTCATCGGGGTGGTGACTCAGCCCGCCAGCACACCGCAAGAAAAGCAGGCCGGTGGGAAACCGACTGGCCATGACCACCGCATCGTGCCCGGCACCGCTAACCATGTTTTCTGGCTTGTAGCCTTCTTCTACAAGCGACTCTGTGAGCAGCCGCTGGCAATCGGTGTCGCACCAAGTGGCTGCCTGCTCCTCGCACCATTCGAGTTGGCAGCTGATGCCTGCCTGCTGGGCAATTGCCATTGCAGCCCGATGTACCTCGACAAAGCAATGCTCGCGTTGCGCGTCCTCAACATGCCGCAGGTCGATCCGTACGGCGACTTCAGCGGGGATCACGTTGGCCACATTGGGAGAGATTTCCATGCGCCCGACGGTGGCCATCGTGCCGGGTCGGCGAAGGGCCGCTTGTTCCACCTCGGCAACAAAGCGAGCGGCTGTCGGCAGGGGGTCTTTTCGCAGGGGCATCGGGACGGTGCCGGCGTGACCGGTTTCGCCCGCGAAACGAAAACAGGCCCGCGTCTGTCCCGCAATGCCAGAAACAACCCCCAGTGGGTTGCCATGCTCTTCGAGTACCGGACCTTGTTCGATGTGGGGCTCCAGAAAGGCTACCACGTCTTCCGCCTGGTAGGCAGCTTCGCTGAGTTCCTCGGGATTGCAGCCAAAGTCTTCCAAGGCGTCCGCCATGCGAATGCCGGAATCGTCGAGCCGCTCGAGCAACGGGTTGCCGGGCCGAAGATCGCCGACGATGGCCCGGGAGCCAATGTAAGGGGACTGATAGCGAATCCCTTCTTCTTCGGAGAAGCCAATCACATCCAGGGCCACTGGCAAGTTGACGGCCTCGGTTTGGCATAGCTCCGCCACCGCGAGCCCCAGCAGGACACCAAGCGTGCCGTCAAAACGACCAGCGTTGACGACGGTATCCAGGTGGGAGCCAATCAGCACCGCCTTGGCGTCTTCGGTGGCTCCGGAACGACGACCCACGAGGTTGCCAGCGGCGTCCACGCGCGTGGACATCCCCAACTCTGCCATCCACAGACGGAGTTGGTCGTGGGCAGATCGCATGGCGTCTGAACAGAAAAGCCTGGCAAGACCTTCCTCGGAATCACTGCATTCTGCCAGCACACGAGATCGTTGGATCACTCGGCTGCTAGCCGCTAGGAAATCTTGGTCAGTCGGCATCAGGTTCTCTAGAAGGTGTGTGCCTTGAACGGATTGCCGTCGCTCGGCGCGTACCGCTACGACTATGCTCCTTGAGACGCAATCGGCGGGAGCGTCGCCCGGCCTTGATGACGAAAACCGAACCGCAACGGTTCCGCTTCGCTAAATTGCCGGACCGCACTGCGACGGGTCCTACGTGGTAGGCGGCTCAAGAGACCTACCGAACCGGATGGCACCTAGTATATTGAAAGCAGGCGGCGTCTCCAAGACAGAACTTTCCAGGGAATGCTTGGCCAAGAAGATTCAGCAATCCCCCTTTCCCGTGGTGCCGCAACATGCCTGCCGCTCGCCAGACCATCGTCTTTTTCCTCAATGGCGAGCGTTGCGAGGTGGCAGGGGCAGATGCCTTGCTGACGGTCAGTGAGTTTCTCCGCGATCGACGCGCGCTTGTTGGCACCAAGATCGTCTGTTCCGAAGGTGATTGTGGTTCTTGCACTGTGCTCGTAGGCCGGCCTGCGGAAGGTTCGCTCACCTATCGACCAATCGATTGCTGCATTCAGTTTGTCTTTCAACTAGATGGGTCGCATTTAGTGACCGTCGAAGGATTGGCCTCCAATGGCCAGTTGACGGCGGTCCAGCAGGCGATGGTCGACTGCCACGGTTCGCAGTGTGGGTTCTGCACGCCTGGCTTTGTGATGGCGATGACCGCGGTGATTGAGGAGCACGACAACCCACCCACGGAGCCAGTCTGGCGCGAGAGTCTAACCGGCAATCTATGCCGCTGCACGGGCTATTCGCAAATCATTGAGGCAGGGCAGCAAGCGGCCTGCGAAGCCACGAGCCTCGATGACCGATTTCCCGAAGGCGATATTTTAGAAGGGCTCGAATCGGGTCTCGCCGAACCGTTCCATGTCTCTTCATCCGCTGGGCAAGTTTTCTCTCCTGTGAGCCTGGAGGACGCTGTGAGCTTCCGTCGTGACAACGCAGGATGCTGTGTTGTCGCAGGCGCTACCGACTTGGGTGTGCAAAGAAACAAGGGTCGCACGCTGCCCCAGGTGCTGCTTGATCTCAACCGCATCGCGCCGCTACGCAAGTGCGAAGTGACTACCGATGCCGATGGCCAAACGCGGCTTACTATGGGCGCAATGGCTACCTGGACTCAGGTGCTCCAAACATGCCATCAACGATTGCCAGAGTTCGCCAAGATCTTGTCGGTGTTTGGTTCGCCGCAAATTCGTCACACGGGAACCGTTGGTGGGAATCTGGTGAATGCTTCGCCAATTGCCGATTCGCTGCCGCTGCTGTTCGTGTTGCACGCTCAATTGACGATCAGTAGCGCGTCTGGCAGCCGTGATGTCGACATCAACAACTTCTACCGGGGCTACAAGCAGTTCGATCTGCGTCCCGATGAATTGCTGACGGAGATCCACTTCAGCCTGCCAGCCGATGATGTCCTGCTGAAGCTCTACAAGGTCTCGCGTCGTAAGGATTTGGATATCTCGACGTTCACCGCCGCTGTCATGGTGCGCGTTGAGAACGATCTGATCTCACAGGCTCGCCTCGCCTATGGAGCGGTTGGCCCCACGGTGCTGCGGCTCCCGCAAACCGAGGCATCGCTCGTCGGCCAGCCGTTTTCTCTTGCGACGATGCAGGCGGCCGGAGATCAGGCGGTCCAAGAAATCACGCCCTTGAGCGATGTCCGTGGAGCGGCAGAGTACCGCAATCAGCTAGCTCGCAACGTCCTGACAAAGTTCTACACTGAACAAGCCACGGCCACGGTCGCCAACCGATAAGGTTCCGCTGTACTATGCCCAGCGTCGGTAAATCCGTTCCTCACGACTCAGCGTTCGGGCATGTGACCGGCGGAGCGCTGTACATTGACGACCTGCCTGCGCGGCGCGATGAGTTGGTGGTTGGATTCGTGGGGAGTCCCTTCGCAAGTGGCCGAATCACGGCCGTCGATTGCGAAGCAGCTCTTGCGGTATCGGGCGTCCAGGCAATTCTCTTGGCAGACGACGTGCCGGGTCACAAGACAGTTGGCCCGTTATTTCAAGACGAGCCCGTGCTGGCCGACGGCGAGGTGCTCTACGTTGGTCAACCGGTTGTGCTGGTGGCTGCGGAGTCGAAAGAAGCCCTCGCCGAGGCCAAGCAACTGGTCAAGATTGATGTAGCGCCGACCGAGGCAATCCTTTCGGTAGAGCGGGCCATCGAATTGGGCAAGTACATCGGTCCTCCACGCCGGATTGGTCGGGGTGATTTCGACTCCGCCTTCAAGAAGGCGCCGCATCAGCTGAGCGGCGTTTTTCACAACTTGGGGCAGGAGCAGTTCTATCTGGAGTCCCAAGCGGCGCTGGCCTATCCGGGGGAAGAGGGGCAGATTGTTGTCCATTCCTCCACGCAGAGCACCACGGAAATCCAGCATGTTGTTGCCGAGGCACTGGGCTTAGGGATGCATGAAGTGGTTTGCATCTGTCAGCGCATGGGGGGCGCCTTCGGTGGCAAAGAGACCCAGGCCGCGCTGCCGGCCATTTTTGCCGCGCTCGTCGCCACAAAGACGGGCCGTGCCGCAAGGCTGGTCTACAACAAAGATGAAGACATGCAGTCGACCGGCAAGCGACATCGTTATCGCAGTGAGTGGGACGCGGGGTTTGATGACGACGGCAGGATTCTAGCCTACCGTGTGCGATTCTATTCCGATGGCGGGGCCGCGGCAGATCTCTCGACCGCCGTCATGGAGCGATCCATGCTGCATGCCGAGAACAGCTACTACGTTCCAAATATCGATATCCAGGGCCAAGTCTGCTTTACCAACTATCCCCCCAACACGGCTTTTCGCGGGTTTGGTGGACCACAGGGCATGGCGGTGATCGAGAGCGTGATGCAGGCCATTGCCGAGTATCTGTCAGACCCGCCAGTCGCGTTGTCAGATCACCAACCGGCAACGAATGGATCGCCGCGTAAACGAATGGACGCCCTGCAAGTCCGGCAACGCAACCTCTATGGGGTGGGGCAGCGTGACATCACCCCGTATGGCCAGCACTTCGTCAAGAACCACTTGCCAGAGATAACCGAGTCGCTAGCAAAGCGGTGCCGTTATCGAGAACGATTGGATGAGATCGAAAAGCAGAACCAGAGTGATCCGTTGTGGCTGCGGGGCATAGCGCTGTCGCCGGTGAAGTTCGGAATCTCGTTTACCACCAAGTTTCTGAACCAAGCGAACGCACTAGTAAACGTCTACACCGACGGTACGGTGCAGGTTTCGACCGGTGGCACTGAGATGGGCCAAGGGTTGAACACCAAGATTCGCCAAATGGTAGCGGACGACTTCTCTTTGCCTGTCGAATCAGTGCGCGTGATGCCGACCTCGACCGAGAAGAGCAACAATACTTCCCCCACTGCGGCTTCGGCTGGAACCGACCTGAACGGCGCTGCTGCCCTGGAGGCATGCCGGCAAATCAAGCAGCGGCTAGCAGGGTACGCGGCAAGGCTGTTTGCCTCGACTGACTTAGGGCTTACGGAATCGCCAGCCCACGTTGTTTTTGCTGACACGGTGGTCTTCGATCGCCGCAATCCGGCGCAGCGATTCGAATTTGCCGAGTTGTGCGATCGAGCTCGGCGAGACCGTATCGACCTGGGCGCCCGTGGCTTCTACGCCACGCCGGGCGTTGACTACAACCGGGAGACCGGACAAGGCAATCCTTTCTTCTACTTCACGCAAGGGGCCGCCGTGGCCGAGGTGAAGATCGATCGCTTTACTGGCGAGCTAGTCGTTCCGCGTGCGGATGTGTTGATTGACATCGGCAAGAGCATTAATCCGGGAGTCGATCGCGGCCAAGTCGTAGGGGGTTTCATCCAGGGCATGGGGTGGGTCACCGGTGAATGCCTGGTGTACGACGAGCATGGCGCCTTGCTTAGCCACTCTCCGACCACCTACAAGATACCGGCCATCACGGACGTACCTTTGGAATTCAACTGCGAGATGTTCCCCAACGATGACAACACGGAGAATGTGCGCCGGAGCAAGGCGGTGGGCGAGCCACCGCTAATGCACGCGTTGAGCGTGTGGTGTGCGGCACGCCATGCGCTGTCTGGTGTCTCCACTGAAGCAGCGCAAGCTCTGACACTGCCTGCCACCGGTGAAGAAGTCCTGCGGTGCCTTACACATGCAAGCCAGACATCGTGCAACGTAACGGCGTCGGCTGAGGCATGACCATGCCGACCTCGCATGCGTTTATTGAACAGCTGGCAGAACTGTCTTCTCGAAGAGAACCGTTCGTTTCAGTGACGCTTGTGCAAGCCGTCGGGAGCACTCCACAAGACACTGGTTCGAAGATGCTGGTAGACGCTGGTGGGCTGGTCTACGGCACCGTTGGCGGCGGCAAGGTCGAGAACCAAGCCATTGAGCGCGCCCAGCAGATGATGGACCGCAAGGATGCGTCGCTCTTGGTCGAATGGAACTTACAGCGAGACGTAGGCATGACCTGTGGCGGGGTCGTGAAGCTGTACTTCGAGGCTTACAACGTTCGGCCCTGGCGCGTCGTTGTTTTTGGAGCCGGGCACGTAGCTCAAGCCTTGGTGCGGGTCCTGATGCAACTCGATTGCCAAGTCTTGTGCATTGATTCCCGCGAGGAGTGGCTGGGCCGTGTGCCGCGTGACGCACGCTTAGAGACTCACTGTCTTGCTGAGCCCCAAGAGTTCGTCTCTCGTTTGTCGAATGATGACTACGTGGTTTGTATGACAATGGGCCACCGAACAGATCGACCGGTCTTGGAGGCGATCTTCCAGAGGCGGCTTATGCCGCACTATCTTGGAGTTATCGGTAGCCAAGCCAAACGGAAGGTGCTGGTGCGCGAGCTTGCCGAAGCGGGCATTGCTGAAGAGCTTCTGAGCTGTTTCCGTTGCCCAATCGGTTTGTCTCTGGGATCAAACCAGCCGGGCGAAATTGCCGTGAGTATTGCTGCGGAGTTGCTGCAGGTCCGCGACGCGCGGCGTGCTGAATGACGACGGTCACCACCAACCGAGCATCTTCCAATAAGGAAGCCCGATGCCGAGCCAAATCGCAAGGTGTACCAAAGATACCACAAAGCCCACGCGGAACCATTGACCGATGGGAACGTAGCCCAGGCCAAAGTAAATGACCACGGGGCCAGAGGAGTAATTCGTCAGGCAGCCACACAGATTCGAGAAGTAAGCGACCAACGGGACGAGCAACAGCGGCGGCGCTCCGGCAGCCACGCCAGCGGCGAAGAAAGCGCCAGCCAGCGCCAGAATGTGGCCCGTAAGCATGGAGAAGGCGTACATCGAATAGAAGTAAACCAATGCAAGAGCAAGCGCCGTTGCCAAAGCTGGCCATCCAGTGACGTAACCTCCAACCGCCGTAGCAAACCACTCGGTGAAGCCCGTATCGCGCAAGGCGTTGGCCATGGTGATCAAGCCTCCCAACCAGACAAGCGTATCCCAAGCGGCGGCGTTGCCGGTGACATCGCTCCACTTCTCGATGCCAAGTGCGACCATGGCTGCTACGCCCGCGATGGCGACCAGCGCCGTGGGCGCCGCGTAGCCAAGCCATTCGGCCTGCAGAGACGCCGTGGCCCACAGGCTAAGCATCGTGAGGAGCAAGACCGACAGTGCGACTTGCTTTGCTGACCACGGCCCCATTGCGGTCAACGCGTTCTTTGCTTCTTCGCGAGCCGCATCGCCCTGAGCTTCCGGCCTGGCAAGCAGTCGCATGAGCAGCGGCATCAATGCAAGGCTGAGTAAGCCTGGTACGATGCTGCCCAGTAGCCATGTGCCCCAGGTAAAGTCGACCTTCAATACGTCTTCAGCTGCCTTGCTGACGAGCGGATTTGCGGCCATGCCAGTGAGAAACATTGCCGCAACAATCAAATTAGCATGCGAGCCGACTAACACAAGGTAGCGGCCGGCCCGCTGCGGCTGGTCGTCTGCGTGCGATCCTAAAGCGTGCGACAACGAGTTAACGATCGGCGCCATGATGCCCCCACCTCTCGCGGTATTCGACGGGACAAACGGACCGAGGAGCAACTCGGCAGCAGCAATGGCATAGCCCAATCCAAGCGTCGTGCCGCCCAACTTACTGATCAGTGACAACGCCAGACGCTTTCCCAAACCACTTCGGACGACTGCGCCGGCAATCAAGAAGGCGGCTACGACGAGCCAAGTTGTTGAATCGGCAAAGCCGGACAGCGAGTTTGTTAAGGCCAGCTTTGCACGTTCCTTTGGGGGAAGCTGGACAAAGTCCCACAAGGGCGGCTCGAAAGAAACGATCGTCCGCTCCGTTGGGTCAGAGTTCCAAATCAACTGACCATTGGGCTGAATGAAATCAGGGGCAAGGGTATGCGTGGAGGCAAGCGTTAGCAGTCCTAGCAACACACAAACGCCCATCGGCAACGGGCGTAGCAGGAAGCTGAGGATCGTAGCCGCGAAGACGGCAAACACATGCCACGCGGCGACATTTAATCCACCAGGCGTCGGACTGAACCAGAGAGCCAGACCAAACACCACGCAAATCCACAGACGAATCAGGTTGCGAGGCTCTGAAGAGGAGCGCGGCATTGCGACTATGGTTTGCGTGAGGAGGGGGCCAAGAGAGCTCGTTGCGGAGCATACCACAATGACGAAGGCAGCGCTACATCACGCTAGCGTTAGCTCAGGCTTGTGCCCAATGTATGCTGCGTAGGTACGGAGTTCTTTGTCTGGAACCTGCCCGGGGATAACGAGTCAGGATTAATACCAGGAAGCTCTCCATCGAGTAGGCGCCGCATGATCAGGGCGGTAGCTGGGGCAAACTGAAGCCCCGAACGAAAGTGACCTGACGCAATCCACGCATTCTGATACCCGGGCAGCGGGCCGATCATCGGCAAGCCGTCCGGGCTGCCAGGACGCAGACCAGCCCAGCTTTTCTCGACGGTTGCCTGTTTAAGGCAAGGGGCCACCCTATGGGCAAAGGCTACCAGGGCGTTCAGCTCCGATTGGCGCGTGCGTTTGTCGAACCCAACGTCTTCAAGCGTCGCTCCGATCAAGACATGGCCGTCACGCCTAGGCACGATGTAGTTGCCTGCCTGATGATAAACGGTCGAGAGTACTTGTCGCGGCAACTTGAGGAGCATTAGCTGGCCTCGATACGGCTTGGTAGAAGTTGAGACTTCAAGCTGTTCTACGAGCCCACCTGTCCACGCGCCGGCGGTCAGGCAAAAGTTGTCCGCTGCTACGGGACCGGCCGATGTGTTCGCCAGGGCCACTCGGTCATCGACCACTTCGAACGAGATTACCCGCGTGTGCTCGCTTACCGTGACGCCCAATCGTTCGCATCCAGCGCGCAACGCTTTTAGTCGGCGCGGATTGCGCACTTGCGCCTCTTCCGGCACAAAGTAAGCATCGCCAGGTACAAACTCCGGAGCCATGCCGCGTGCTTGTGCCGTGGATAGTCGCTCAACCGTGATCCCTTGTTGCTTCCATCGCGAGAACTTGGCTTGGAGGTCATCGCGTGTGCCGGGAGTTATTGCATACAGGCCGCCCATACGTTGCCATTGATCGTCCACGCCGGTCAGTTCACGCAAGCTGGCGGACCACTGGGCATGCAGAGGCTGGCTCAAGGCTGCCAGGGCCTCCGCTGCCGCGTGATCAGAAAACCATGAACCGGGCGGCAGCATCCCCGCGCCTGCCCAGGAGGCCTCTTTCCCGACGGCTTGTCGATCTAGCAAATGGACTTTGCGTCCCGAGCGAGCCAGTTCATATGCCAGCGAGAGGCCAATGATCCCGCCTCCAATGATTGCAACGTCGGCTGTTGCTAGTTGAGACATCGCGAGAATGTGGCGGGCGTTGAGAGTTTAGAGGGGTAGCAATTGATCCAGCTCGGTAGCCAGACGGGCCAAATGCGGGTCAGCTGTGCCCGCTAAGTTTTTTCGGAGTCGCTCTAGGTCGCTGGCATCATCCACATCGTACCAAGCTGGAAGAATGCCCCATTGCTTGCCCTGGGTCCAACCAATCGCGGCCAAGTGCTCGAGGGTCGTTTGCCAAAGCTGCTGGCTGCTCCAAGGCATGTTGGTAAACACCGGCGGAGGCACGACGCTTGCACCAATTAAGCAGTATCCACCGTCATCCGTGGGCGAGAGAACCAGCTGTTGCTTCTTCAATTGCTCGAAGGCTTGAGCAATCAACTGCCGTGGCAAGTCGGGGCTATCGGCGCCAAGCAGCACGACGCGCTGGGCGCCGCGGGAAAATGCCGACTCAAAATAGTGTTGCATCCGCTGGCCCAGATCGCCCTGGCATTGGGCCAGCAACTGCCAGTCATCGCCCACTAGCGCAGCAAACTCGTCGTGTGAGTCGGCTGGCGAGAATCCAACGACTTGCCGCTCCCCAACGGCATGGAGCCGTCCGGCGAGCGTCTCGATAAAGCGTTTCGCCACAAGAGCTGCGGCTTCAGGACCGATGGTAGCCGCCAAACGCGTCTTCACTCTGCCTGCCGTCCAGTGTTTGGCGAAGAAGCCGAGTTGTGTCTCCATTCTCTACTCCGTCCGCTGCCGTTCGCTTTCAACGCCCACATCCAGCAACCGCTGAAGCAACAAGGGATCTACCCGATCAACGAACCGCACTTTGCCGTCAACGGCGACAACGAGGCTGGCGTCAGGGTAACCAAGCCGAGTTGGCGAACTGGGCTCCCACGTTTCTACGAGCGGTGTGCACCCAGCGCGTTGCAGTGTCGTGAGGGCTTGCTCCAGACAAGAGCAACCCGGTTTGGCATGAACGACGATCTGGTGGGCGGTTTTCATCGGTTATTTGGCCACCTTGCAAACCCCCCAGAGGGGTGGCTAGTCTCCCGTTTGGTGTCCGCCGCCCGGAAAGCCGTCGCGGCGTAAGACGGGGCATTCTGGGCGGTTAACGAAAGCGTTTGCCCGGCCTTCTCCGGCCAGCCTAGGATGGATTTCAGGCGGCAGATCCAGCCGCCACTCCCACCTCATCAGTCGCCGGAATGCGGCTGTCGCTCGCGTTTGCTGGCCGCGTTGGCCACGCCTTGGGTAAGGAAGCCATCTTGGTTTTTACCGGGCATCGGACCACTTCCTAGGATCGCGGAGCGCGCGACATGTCGGCACGCCGAGACTACTACAGTAAGTCGCAAGTTCGCCAGTCGCAGCGCCGCAATGCGGCGGCAGCCGCTCGGCAAGCCGCCCGCACTCAGCCCAAGTCGCGCCGTGTTGTTGGCCAAAGGAACGACAAACTGCCGTTCTCGCCACCTGAAGACTGGCACGAGCCGCACGGTGCAGGCGGCGACTACCGCATTGTTGTTCAGGAGCCAGGCGATGGCTACCGCCACGTGGTGACGCCAGAGGAAGTTCGCGGGCGCCTGACCAAGTTGCCGGAGCACTTTCTTCGTGACTTAGAAGTGGTCCAACTGTGTCGCATGACACGCAAAAAGCAGAGTTTTCCTTGCTACGGCATGCAGTGGGGCGCGACCTTGTATCTGTACCCGCTGGAGGAAACTCTTGTCGAGTATTTTGAGCGGCCGCCGAGTCCCAGCGTCGTTAGCGAGTCCGAAATGTATGGCGGGCACTGGAGCCGACCTAAGCCTGGGGCTTGGGAGCTGCGCTGGAGCGAGCAAGCGATCCGCGACTTCTATCTGAATAACATCCTAATCCATGAACTCGGCCATCTGCTGGATGAGCGGAACAGCAGTTACACGGACCGCGAGCGGTTTGCCGAATGGTTCGCGATTGAGTACGGCTATCGTCCCACGGGAGGTTCGGCGACGCGAAATCGAGGCGTCAGACGCCGTCATCACGGTTCCTAGCGTCACACCAGGGCGTTCGCTTGGTTTGCGGTTCTTCCGCTAGGCTCGGTAGAATGAAACCGTGGTGGCATCGCACACCTGTTGGCCTGGCCATCGTTACTCTTAGGGGCGTGGGATGACTCTTCTCTCAATCGCAATGGCCAGGAACAGCTTTCTGGGCATTCTTGCCGTCACGATCCTGTGCGTCGTGTCGATACACTCGCCGCTGGAGGCCGCCTCCGCTTCTAAGCAAAGCACCCAGATCAAGCGCGTCGGCACCTATTTGCGCTCGGCCGGTAGGTTTGCCAGCACGGGCCGGCCTGAACAGGCTGCGGAGATGTTCCAGAAAGCGCAGTCGACTCTTGCGGCTGTCGCACAAGAAGGGGTCGATCCGAGAGTTGTGAAGGCCTTCTCGCGTGCGCAGGAGAGTCTCAACAAGGCGCATGTTGAATTGTCCAAGTCAGGCGTGGAGGTTGGCGCCTTGCCAGAGATCGAGGCCAAGCCTGTCGAAAGACCCTTGCCGAACCCTCGCCAAGGCGCTGAGGGACGGTTCGATCCCAATAAGATCAGTTTCGTTCGCGACGTGGCCCCGATGTTGGCTAACAAGTGTGGGCGGTGCCACATTGATGGCAAACGCGGAGGTTTTAGCCTAGCGACCTATCGTGACCTCATGCAGGGTACCGAAGGAGCAGGCCGCGTGCTCGTTCCGGGAGATGGTCCCACCAGCATGATTGTCGAGTTGATCGTCTCTGGCGACATGCCGCGCGGCGGCGCCACCGTCACCCCGCAAGAAACTCAAAAACTCGTGGCTTGGATCACCCAAGGTGCTGTTTTTGACGGCGAAAGCGAAACCACAAACCTGCGCAACCTCCGCAGCCAGAGCGATCGTGCGGAGCCGGCAAGTGAGGAGACTCAACCCCAGCAACCAAAGCTGACGCGCCCTAATGGCAAGGAGACGGTCAGTTTTGCGACGGATGTGGCCCCTATCTTGATCAACAACTGCATCGATTGTCATGGGCAGCGCAACCCCAGGGGAGGGCTAAGCCTGGTTAGTTTCCAGCGGTTACTTCGTGGCGGAGATAGCGGTCCGATCTTCAAGGCGGGGACGCCCCAAGACAGCAACCTCATAGGTCGAATCACAGGCGAAGAGATGCCTCGGATGCCGCTCCGACGCCCGGCACTTACACCGAAACAGATTGAACTGATTTCTACATGGATTCGAGAGGGTGCTGCGTTCGATGGAAGTAGCCCCAGTGAAACCCTCCAGCGCGTCACAAGCCTGGCTCGAGCGGAGCGTGCGTCCTCGGAGGAACTTAGCGAAATGCGTGCCCAAGCAGCCAAGCAAAACTGGCGTCTCGCTCTCCCTGACGAAACGGCCCAGGCAGTGGCAACCGATCACTTCTTGGTCATGGGTAACCTGCCAAATGCGCGTCTTACCGAGATCGGTAAGGATGCAGAGCGACTTGCTCGCCAGGCTCAGGATCTCTTCGAGCACCCCGCGGGCCAACCGCTGTCCAAAGGCAAGATAACTCTCTTTGCGCTTGCTAAACGAATCGACTTCAGTGAGTTTCGGTTGATGGTGAATCGCGTCGAAGCCCCCAAGAAGGTACGTAGCGCACAGTTCTTCGACATCATTGACTCTTACGTGGTCGCCCAACTAGGTGTCTCGCCACAAGAAGGCGACACGGCGGCTCTCGCCCAGGGAGTGGCTGCGGCCTATTTAGCAGAGCGTACAGCGGGCAGGTTGCCCGAATGGCTGCTAGTTGGCGCGTCGCGAGTAGCTGCAGCTCGAGCTGCTCCCGACGACGAGCGTGTCCAGCAGTGGCGCGATCAACTGCCTTACGAGCTTAGCTCCGTGAAGCGGCCTGAGGACCTCTTCGGAGACAAATTGTCACCACGCACCTCGGGCATCCTTCGCTTTGGCTTTGTCGAAGGCCTGCTGCGTAAACCAAAAAAGCTTGCGGCGGTGATTCACGCTGTGGCTCTCAACAAGCCAATCGATTCAGCCTTCAAGCGAGAGTACCAACTGACGCCCGAGGAACTGGCTCCTTTGTGGTTTAATAGTGCGCGGCGTCGCTAGCTCCAGAGTGCGGCGCGGGTGATCTCTCATGCGTTTTGTCAGTTTGGTATGCTGTGGTACAGACGACTAACGGTGTGCTTGCCACCATTACGAGACTACCATCGGACACCCAGCACTCGTAAAGAACCTGCTTCCCTGAATGGATCAAGGAACACCCAATCAATGAGCTCAGATACCTCCAGCTACCACGACACGGTACTTGATGTCTACCGTGATGCAGCCTTGAAGCCGGCTGCGAATCTCTGCTGTGTTCCGCAGGCGCCTCGCTTCCTTCCCGGGCTTGATGTTCCAGACATCATGCATGAGATGAATTACGGCTGTGGTAGCACAGTTCATCTGCAGGACATGCGAAAGAACCAAACGGCGCTCTATGTTGGCGTTGGCGGCGGTCTGGAAGCCTTGCAGCTAGCCTATTTCTGCAGGCGGCCGGGCGGGGTAGTCGCCGTAGACCCGGTGGCTGAAATGCGAGACGTGGCTCGCAAGAATCTCGATCTGGCTGCTGAAACGAACGGTTGGTTCGATCCCTCTTTCGTGGATATCCGCGACGGTGACGCACTTCAGTTGCCGGTGGAAGATAACTCGATCGAGTTTGCGGCGCAGAACTGTCTGTTCAACATCTTCAAGACGGACGGCGACCTTGAAAAGGCACTCGGTGAAATGCATCGAGTGTTGAACAAAGCTGGTAGGCTGGTCATGTCAGACCCGGTGACCCCGCGCTTGATGCCTCAGAGGTTGGTCGATGATGAAGCTCTTCGTGCTGCGTGCATCTCCGGCTGCCTGACGTTGGAAGATTATCTGGCCAAGATCGTCGGTGCTGGCTTTGGGGCTATCGAGGTTCGTAGTCGCAAGCCGTATCGCATGCTGGATGCCACAAGCTATCAGTTAGAGAGCAATCTGCTGCTCGAGACGGTCGAAGTTGCGGCGTTCAAGACGCCAATCCCTGAGGATGGGCCGTGCATCTTCACGGGAAGAGACGCCGTGTATACGGGCCCCGAAGAGACCTTCAATGACGGCAAAGGACACCTGCTGCATCAGAACATGCCGATGCCCGTTTGCGACAAGACGGCAGCCGCACTGAGTGCTCTGGGCCGCGATGACTTGGTGGTCACGGAGTCGACCTGGCACTACCAGGGTGGTGGTTGCTGCTGATAGCGGCCTAAGGATGGCGTCTGATGACCTTGCTTGCCACATTGCCTGTTGCAACAGAAGACGCGTTTTGCACTCGTGTTGGTCCCGAGGGCCTGAGGGCTGCTGATCGCATTAGAACGCTGCAAATCAACATTGGCTTGGTCTGCAATCTCGCGTGTCGGCACTGCCATGTCGAGTCTTCACCCAAACGTACCGGCGACGGCGAGAATATGGGCGAAGAGACGGCCTCGAAGGTGCTTGAATGGCTCACCGCTAATCCTGGGCTAGAGACGGTTGATCTGACCGGTGGTAGCCCTGAAATGAATCCGCATTTTCGATTCCTGGTGCGCGGTGCCAGAAAGCTGGGGCTGCGGGTAATGGATCGCTGCAACCCAACGATCATTCCCTACAGAGACGGGAAGACGGGGCTTGCCTACGACTGGATTCCCGACTTCCTCGCTCAGAATGAAGTCGAAGTCGTTGCATCGCTTCCCTGCTATTTGGAGGACAACGTCCGCAAGCAGCGCGGTTTGCATGCCTACGATGCTTCGATTGATGGACTGAAGCGCCTCAATGCTGTGGGGTATGGGCACGATCCACGGCTCCGCCTGAACTTGGTCTACAACCCTGTGGGTCCAAGCCTACCACCACCTCAGCAGGGCCTGGAGGAAGACTATCGTCGTGAACTCGACGCACGTTTTGGTCTGGTATTCAACGAGCTTTGGACCATCACCAACATGCCCATAAAACGCTGGCGAGACGATCTGGAACGGAGTGGCAAATTGGCTGACTACATGCAATTGCTTGTGGATGCCTACAATCCGACAACGGTGGATGGCCTGATGTGTCGCCACCAGATTCACATCGATAGCCAGGGCCGTATGCACGACTGCGACTTCAACCACGCACTATCTTTGCGAGTACCAGATCAAGGAGGCCGGCGGCTGTGGGACGTGACTCTTGAGGAACTGTCCACACGCCGGATCGCCACGGGCGATCATTGCTACGGCTGCACGGCGGGGGCGGGAAGCAGTTGCGGTGGCGCTATTGCATAGCTGGCTAGGCGGCACGACGCTCAGCTAACGCCTGTTGCCCTTGCTGCAAAGTGAGTCGGAGCGCTTCGGTCGGGTCGGCAGACAGCTTGGCAAGCTCAGCTTGTTTCTTTAGCACGCGCTTCCGCCGGCCAAATCTTAGTAGCCAATCCAGGGTCGTCGGAAAATTCTGACGCAAGCCGTAGAGCACACGCGAGAAAGGCTCAGCCCGTACAATGGCTTGATTGCGTCGAATAGCTCGGATCCCGACCTTCGCCACTCGTTCAGGGGTGGTGCAGATCATGGCAGGTGGGGATTTGGTTCCGGCGCCGGGACGCGGCTCTGCTGAAGAAAAGAGGTTTGTCTTCACGAACCCGGGACACAGCGCCGTGACGCCCAGTCCGCACCGGCCATACTCAGCCCGTAGCGTCTCGCTGAAGCCGACCATCCCAAACTTCGAAGTGCAGTAGGCTCCAACTCGCGGCATGCCAACCAAGCCAAGAACGCTACAGACATTGAGGATGTGGGCTTCGGGTCTGGCAATCAGAGAAGGCAACAGCGCGCGGGTAAGTCGCCCTGGCCCCAGCAGATTCACCAGCAGGAGCTGATCCCAATGTTCGTCAGCCATCTCGTGGGTATAACCGTAGTAGGTGATGCCGGCATTGTTGACCAGCACGTCCACTCCGGCCCATTGCTCGAGAGCCTGCTCCGCGGCGGCGTCGATGGCTTCGCTGCTCGCCATGTCGCAGTGCTGTGTGACGACCTCAGTACCTTGGGATCGTAAGTCGCTGGCTACCTGCTCCAACCCCACCTCGTTGATGTCGAGCAGATAGAGCCGACACCTCTGCTGCGCTAGCTGTCGGGCGAGCGCACGGCCGATTCCCGAAGCGGCCCCGGTAACCAGCGCTCGTTTGCCCGCGAGCTGTCGCATAGATCAGGCGTCCTCGTCTCGATAGGCGAAGGAAGAACCGACTAAGCGGCGGGACGGAGGACTTCAGAAAACTGCCCTTGCTCGAGCGATGCGGCAGGAATGGTCCGGCTCAGCTGGTGTCGGTCTTCACCACGCAGCAGGGAGACTCCCCACTTGTCCAGGAAGTACTTGCCACCGTTGTAAACACTACGGTAGTACTTCTTGTTTGGATACGCGGCTACGCTTGTCGGGATTGCCCGCAGATTGAAAGCCAGCCGGTGCCGGTCAGTCGTATTGGCCGCAGAGCCGTGAATGCATCGTTCGGTGAACAGAATCATCTGCCCTGGCTTGCAGGGGACTTCCACGACGTCGGCTTCTCTTTCATCGAAGTCGAGTTCGTAGGCGGCATTATAAAAAGCTTCTTTACCGCCAAACTTGATCGGACGTATGCGATCGTGCGTACCGCGAGCAAAACGCAGGCAGCCGTTCTCGGTGGTCGCTTCGTCAACCGCGATCCAAGCCGTGATCTGGAAAATCTCACTGCGGTCTGCGGGGAAGATCGCCGGATCCTGGTAGTCTTCCACCATAAACGTACTAGCTTGATGCCATTGGATCGCAGGCGAATGCGGACCCTTGTAGAAGATCTGCGAACGCCAGCACAGAAGATCGGGCCCAAGAATCTGGGCGATCCGGTCCGTGACCGCGGGATCCTTCATATAGTTCCACAGCCGCGGCTTATCGAAGTGACGGTCACGGGGCGTCTTAAAGCCGTAGGTAGGCGAGTCCTCGTCTTCCATGGCGAGCAGGTCTTGCTTGAAGTCCCGCATCTCTTCGGGGCTGAAGACGTCGAAGGGGCCGGCGTATCCGTTCTCGTAGAACGACTTCAATTGATCGCCTGTCATCTGATGCTGAGGGGCCACATCGGCCTTCGGTTCGATCTTCTCAGGCATCTTGAAGTAGCAAGGCTGATCGATAAACGCTTGGGTTACACCACTGCCGATCAGCTTGGTGAACATCTCGAAGTCCCAGTTCCGGACAATCGCCTTGATGTCCCGCGGCAGGATCGAGGTTGGCAGACCGAGGGCCTTGTAGGCCATGAGTCCGCTCAATCCACCAGCGATCGGCAGCCGCTGCCACAAGGGACGCATCTTGGGGTGCATGTTCATGATTCAACCTGCCTCGTGTTGGGGGGCGTGAGGTGGCGCTCGCGGAAGCGCAAGGATGGCCTGCTGTAGGGATTGATCGGACTATGCGGCCTGTGGGGATTAAGGCGAACCGTCAAAAAGCTGCACAACACCTGCCGAGCTAGCACTGCTACAATCCTTGCGTGGATACGCAGCCGTCAGCCGAGCGAAGTCGTACTATGGCCGCGGTTAAGAGCCGCGACACGGGGCCCGAATTGCTGGTTGCAAGATTGCTAAGAGGCGCGCAGGTTCACTACCGTCGCGATGTCAAGCGATTGCCGGGCCGGCCCGATTTCCTCCTGTTCGAGGTCGACATTGCTCTGTTTGTTCACGGTTGTTGGTGGCACGGTCACCACTGCTCTCGGGGGCAGCGAGAGCCTAAGACCAACGGCGACTACTGGCTAACCAAAATCGCCCGAAATCGGCGGCGTGATCGTCGCGTCGCCAGACAGCTACGCGAGCAAGGCTTCGCCGTATGGACGCTCTGGGAGTGTCGCCTAAAGGAGCCCGAGCTACCTGCGCGACTGCTTAACGAAATCGAGCGACGACTTAATTGCTAGGGCCTGGGGTTCTCACCAGCCGCCTGATTTGGTTTGCTAGCAGGTAAGGAGCCCGCACGGAAGCATGAAGACCACGTTGCAACGCCCGCTGTTTGACGCCAGCCCGGCTCCGGCGCCAGTGACGGGACGAACCGCGTTGGAGTTCTTCGCCGGGATAGGCCTTGCCCGGATTGGGCTTGAGCAGTCCGGCTGGGAAGTCTTGCTGGCTAACGATCTTGATCCCAAGAAGCGCCAGATGTACGAAGGGCACTTTGGCCCCAGCAGCCACTACTTGGGCGAAGACGTTCACGCCTTGGCAGAGTGCCCGGAACGCATCCCTACCGCGACCCTCGCCCACGCGTCGTTTCCTTGCACGGATCTGTCATTGGCTGGTGGCCGTGGTGGTATCCACGCGGGTGAGTCTTCTGCGTACTGGGGCTTTCATCGACTGCTTCAGAATCTGTCCGAACGCAGGCCGCCGCTCGTTTTACTGGAGAACGTTACCGGTTTCCTCTCTTCTAATGGTGGAGAGGACTTCGGCGCAGCACTGCTTTCCTTAAATGATCTAGGCTACGCGGTCGACGCCTTCGTGCTCGATGCGGCCCACTTTGTGCCGCAAAGCCGCCCGCGGCTGTTTGTGATAGGCCAAGCCGGACTTGGCGGCACCAAAACGAACGTGGTTCCGGCCGAGGCGACGCCAACAAGCTTACGACCGCAGCGGCTGCTAGAGGTGATGGCTAGGCGGGATGACATTGATTGGGCAATCCGGCAACTGCCAGAGCCACCCCCGTACGGCGAAGTGCCACTCACATCGATTCTCGACGACCCTGCTGATGATTCCGAGCAATGGTGGAACGCTGAGCGCGCAGCGTACCTGCTGAGTCAGATGAGCCCTCGTCATCGCGAAATTGCTGAGGGGATGATGACTGGGAAACGCTGGTCCTTTGGCGGGGTGTTTCGCCGTGTACGCAACGGCCAGTCGATGGCCGAGCTCCGCACCGACGGGCTTGCCGGCTGTTTGCGCACGCCCAAGGGCGGCAGCGGTCGCCAGATCCTCTTCAAAGCGGGGTTTGGTCGATACCAAGTAAGGCTACTGAACGCTAATGAGTGCGCACGGCTCATGGGCGCAGACGGATTCCGCGTCGATGTGCCGCTGAATCAGGCGTTATTCGGCTTTGGCGATGGGGTCTGCGTGGACTGTATACGATGGATCGCTGAGAACTACCTCAATCCGTTAGCGGATGCTTGGGTTGAGATGCGCGGCTGACAAGGGCATGGCTGAATCGCTACAATATTGCCGGCCCTGGTGTCATCATTAGTCCGCAGGAGGAAGACCATGCGTTACGCGATAATCGGATTGTTGTTGGTGAGCGGAGTGATGGGCTGTGACGTAAACGTCACGGTGGATGGCCCAGCTGGCCAAGAAGCTCCAGTTGCCCCCGTGCCGCCAGCCACTGGCGCCAATTCTGGCGATGGCTTCTCTTTGCAAATCCCCTCTCTCGGCGTCGACGTGCAGGGCAAAGAAGGCAACTGGGACGTTACGGCCCCTGGCACAGATGTTCGCCTGAAGGATGGCAAAGTGGATGTCCAAGCTCCCGGCACCAATGTCCGGTATGGCGACGGCAAAGTAGACGTCCAGGCCCCAGGGACTTCGGTCGAAGTAAAGTAGCCTAGCGGATAACGCGAAGCCGACAGATACACACCACACCGATCATCGAGCAAGCGACGATGCCGATGAGTGCTCGGGCAGGTAGTCCGCTAAGGACCACCGTGGCGCCGACAACCAGCGCCATGATCGCCAATGATTTGGTCTTCACGCCAGGCCGCACACCGCGATGCGTGTGCCAGTCCCTTAGCAAGCCGCCAAAGACGCGGGACTGCAATAGCTTCTCATGCAGACGTCGAGAGGAACGCAGCAAGCAGTAGCTGGTTAGCAGCAAGAAAGGTGTCGTCGGCAGCCCTGGTAGTAGTGCTCCGAGGATCGCCAAGCCAAAGGTGATCCCGGCACCGGCCAGGTACAACAGCCGCTTCCAGCCGGTTGCCATCTTGGGCGCGCGGAAGTAACTATCAACGGCGTTGGTTTCGTCTGGCCAACAGATAATCTCGGAGGGCGCTTCGATGCGTCTGGCAGTATCCGTGATCGCCTGCTGCTGACGTGAAACGAGCCGCGAAATCTCCTCGAGCAGCAGCTCCCGGTCAGTCTTTTCCTGTAGGCAGAGGTGCACGGTGGTTTCGTCACGCTTGTGATCCACCACGACCGAACGCACCGAGCTGGTGGCCAGTAGCTGGCTAGCCAAGTCGGAAGTGCAGTCCCCGCTGGCGAAGTGCAGGGTGTCACCCTCGACCCAGTTGGCCATGTTGTCGGTTTCTAGGCTGCCTATGCTGGACACGGGAACCACTCTCGCCTTGGAGGAAGAAAGCTTCGCTATGTTTGAAATCTTGGTTACGTTTGCTCGAGGACCCGCAGAACCTAGCGTACAGGCCAGGCGATTGCGGTAGATTCCTCCCAGTAAAGCGGACGCAGACCGAATATTCGGCAGAACCCTACCGACGTAGTTTAGTGGAGGTCGACTTGGGCTGGATCCCAAGCCAACGCTATAATGTCAGACTAAGCATTCGGGATTCTTGGCAGCAAGGCAGCAATTTGAAGCTACGTCTTGGGTTGGTTGGATTGGGGCCCTCTTGGGCGTCGCGTCATCGTCCGGCGCTACAGTCGTTGGCCAGCCGATTTGAAGTTCGTGCCGTTTGTGATCCGGTTGCTCACCGTGCCCAGCAAGTAGCCGGCGAACTTGGCGCCAGAGCGGTCGAAGGCTTCCATTCAGTCGCGGCGGCGGAGGACATCGACGCCCTGGCGATTCTCTCCGCTCGTTGGTTCGGTCCCTTGCCCATCCTGGCCGCTTGCGATCAAGGTAAGGCGGTCTATTGCGGAGCCTCCGTCGACATTGATGCCGACCAAGCCTTGATGCTCCGACAGCGTGTGCGTGATTCTGGCATCGCGTTCATGGCGGAGTTTCCCAAGCGGCTGGCTCCTGCAACCATTCGCCTGCAAGAGTTGATTGCCACGCGGCTTGGTAGGCCGAAGATGCTTATCTGCAATCAGCGCGATACTGCGGAGTCCGATGGCGGGGGACGCGCTGACGCTAGCATGCGGCATCTTGTTGAGATGGTCGACTGGTGTCGCTATGTCATGGGCGCCGAGGTGACGTCGGTCGTTGGGGCTGCCCATACCACCGATGTTGGCGGGGGATTCGAAGACTACTCCTTGATGACCCTCCAGTTTGGTTCATCACAGCAGTCTAGTAATGGTCGAGACCTTGGCGGCCCCATGGCTCAAATTGCCTACGGCCGGTACGTGGACGACCAACTGAGCGAAGCCGCTGCTTTCCGTCGCCCGGCCGACATGCAGGTCGTTTGCGAGTCGGGCATAGCCTTCGTGGACCTGCCCGCAACGCTGGTTTGGTTTGACAAAGCAGGACAGCACACCGAGTCTTTGGAGAGCGACACGCCTGTCGGAGAGCAGCTGTTTATGCATTTCCATCGGGCCGTTTCGAGTTTGGTGCTGAAGACCGCTAGCTTGGAAGATGCTTACCGGGCCACCTCACTGGTGATCGCAGCTCGCCGAAGCCACCTGGAAGGTCGACGGATACCGGTTGACCTTGGGCCTTTGCCCACACACTGATTCCCGCCATCAAGGCCCATGGGCGCAGGGCTTCGTTGACCCTGTGTGGGACGAGTCTTAGACTGTCAGTCACCCTCTGGGAGGCGGACCTGGGGGGTGCCACGTCCCTGTCTTGTTTTTTCCTGGTTCTTGAGGCCCGCTCGCGATTATGGCGACATCCACAATCGACCTGACCACCACCGCAATTAACACAATTCGCACCCTTTCCATGGATGGCGTGCAGGCGGCAAATAGCGGGCATCCTGGCACCCCCATGGCCCTGGCTCCCGTGGCCTACAAGCTTTGGGCAGACGTGTTCAAGTACGATCCCGCTGCGCCGCAATGGCCAGGACGTGATCGCTATGTCTTGTCGTGTGGGCATGCCTCGATGCTGATCTACTCGATGATCCATTTGGCTGGCGTCAAGAAGGTGGACCACGATGGCAACGTGACCGACGAACCCGCGTTGTCGCTCGATGACTTGAAGGCTTTTCGTCAGCTCGGGAGTCTAACGCCGGGGCATCCGGAAGTTGGCCACACAAGCGGAGTCGAAACCACGACGGGGCCACTCGGACAGGGCTGCGGTAACAGCGTAGGCATGGCGCTTGCTGAGCGTTGGCTCGCAGCCCGATACAACCGTCCCGGCTACGACCTATTTGACTACAACGTTTATGTTCAATGCAGCGATGGCGACCTGATGGAAGGCGTGGCCTGCGAAGCTGCCTCGATGGCGGGCCATCTCAAGCTGTCTAACCTCTGCTGGATTTACGACGACAACAACATCACGATCGAGGGCGATACCGATTTGGCGTTCAGCGAAGACGTCGCCACGCGGTTCCGGGGCCTCGGCTGGGCGGTTGAGACGGTAAGTGACGCCAATGACCTGGAAGCGCTGGATAAGTCAATCGCAGCCTTTCACGCCAACGAATCTGCACCAACTTTGATTATCGTCAAGAGTGTGATTGGCTACGGTTCACCCAACAAAGCAAACACGTCTGGCGCTCACGGTTCGCCCCTAGGGGATGACGAAATCAAGCTAACCAAAGAAGCGTATGGTTGGCCCCGCGACGAGAAGTTCTTTGTTCCCGAAGAAGTTCCCTCTCACTTCGAGGAGACGCTTGGTTCACGCGGCGCCGAAAGTCGTGCGGCCTGGGAACAGATGCTCGAGAGCTACCGCAAGGAACACGCCAGCCTGGCAGCTGAGCTCGATACCATGTGGAGCGGGTCGCTGCCCACGGGCTGGGATGCAGACCTTCCCGTGTTCGATGCGGATGAGAAGGGTATGGCTTCGCGTGGCTCCGGGGGCAAGGCGCTGAACGGCGTAGCTAAGAATCTGCCTTGGCTTGTGGGGGGCTCCGCCGACCTTGCACCCTCGACCAAGACCCTGGTGGAGGGTGCTGAAAGCTTCTCGTCAGACAACTTTGGCGGTCGCAATTTGCATTTTGGAATTCGCGAGCATGGTATGGCTTCAGCCGGAAATGGCATGGCGCTGACTGGCTTGCGACCTTACGTGGCGACGTTCTTCGTTTTTAGCGACTACTTGCGACCATCGATGCGGCTGAGTTCCATCATGAACTTGCCCGTGATTTATGTTTTCACGCATGACTCGATCGGCGTTGGTGAGGATGGCCCAACCCACCAGCCCGTGGAGCAATTAGCCGCCTGCCGAGCGATTCCCGGCCTGGTCGTGATTCGCCCCGGCGACGCAAACGAAGCGAGCGAAGCTTGGCGATCAGCCATCGAGCAGACCACACGCCCGACTGCCCTGGTACTCACCCGGCAGAACCTGCCGACCCTCGATCGCAAACAGTTCTCTCCAGCTTCCGGGGCTGCCAAGGGCGCCTACGTGTTGGCCGACAGCACGCCGGATCCCGAATTGATCTTGATGGCCTCGGGAAGCGAGGTTTCGCTGGCATTGGCTGCCTATCAGAAGTTGGCCAGCAGCGGAGCAAAGGTTCGGCTTGTCAGCGTGCCATCGTTTGAGCTGTTTGAGGATCAGGACGCCGCTTACAAGCAGAGCGTGCTTCCTCCCAGCGTAACGAAACGAATTGCCGTAGAGGCTGGCATCAAGCAAGGCTGGGACGCCTACCTTGGCTTTGATGGCGAGTTCGTTGGGATGGATACTTTCGGAGCCTCCGGACCTTACCTAGAGGTGTACCAGCAGCGCGGCATCACCGTCGACGCCCTCGTTGCCAAAGCCCAAGCAATGCTAAGCTAAGACTTGTCGTCAGGCGCGGCTTACATTGCTCTCATCCTAGGGATGATCATCATGCCCATGCGATCGATGAAGGCCGGCTTGATTTTGGTTGTTCTGGCGTGCGATCTGACGGCAGCTTGTCCCTGCTTCGCCCAAGTCTCACCGCAGCCCGGAGCAGAGGTTCAGCCGTGGCGAGCCTACGTACCTGCCGGCACATTGGCCCTAGGTAGCTGCCGTTCCGATCTTGAGTCGCTTGAGGCCGATTTCGTGGCGGCGATGGACGACCTGACTTACGAGTATGTCGGCTCGCTGACCTCTGTTCGGCATTTTTCGGAGCTGCTGAACTTCGAGCCCGGGGCCGGCCGGGTCGTGCTTGGCGCTGCAGAGACTCAACAGGCGGATTCGCACGGGGGAGATCCGTGTTTCTTCGCACTGATCCCTGTGGCCTCTTACGAGGAGGCCGTCAGGGATCTTGGAGCCGAGCAGGTGGGTGACATTGCGGTGCTCGGCTTTTTGGGCTTAGAGTTTTGCCTGGCTCCCTGCGGTGAATGGATCTTTGTAACTTCGCTTGAGCATCAAGACGTCGCCAGGCAAGCGAGTCTTGGCAATGGCCAGCTCAGGCCGCGCGAAACGCTGTCGGACGTGCACCTTGAGATGGATAACAGGGGGCTGGAACTGCTGACCGAGTGGTCCGCAGAGGTTAGCGATTCTGCCCGTCGTCGCCATGGACTTCGCGAATTGCTTCGCTGGCCTCCCTCTCTCGAGGCTGTGCAGGCAGCAATCAGTCAGAACGGTCCTCTCATGGCGGCATGCAAAGAGTTGTTCGCTGGCGCCGACCTTGGGCTTTCTTTTGACAAGACGTCAGGCATGACGTGGCAGATGCGTGGCGATTTGAGCAACCAATCTGACTCAACGGCTGTTGCGATCGGCCATGAGTTTCCCGAGGCCATCGTCGGGAACGCCTTGGCGACGTTTTCGGGACCAGGGCAGGGGCCCCTGTCGGATACGCTGGAGTCACTGTGCTTGGCCTATACCAAGGGGAGGCCAGATGAAGTTGAAGCCAAGCAGTACGACGAGGAAGCCTTCGCCGCTTTCCAGGAGTCGTTTGGCAAGACTCGCAGCCACGTGAGGTGGTGCCACGCCGCCTTACTGCCACACGCTGAAGGCCCGCTGCCGCTGTACTCGAATCAAGCCGTTCTGCTGACAGTCGACGATTTCGAGGGCTTCGCTGGCAACCTCCGGGCTAGCTTCATGGCCTGGAACGAATTAGTGCGAACCTCTAACGCGCAGCTTGCAGTCCTGTTTGCTCATCAGCCTTTTCAGGAAGGCGTACTCCGGAGCGACTCTTTCTCCGTGGACATGGTCGAGGCTTTGTTCGATGACGCCGCGCCCGAGGTCCGGAAGATCTTTGAACAGTTCTACGGTAAAGGTGGCCGTTACGTTTGGAGGTCTTTTCGTCTTGATGACAATCGGGTCTTGCTAACAGACTTGCCCCGGGAAGAAGCAGAAAGCCTAGCAAGGCAGGTCGCTGCCGAGGGCGACACTCAGCCGGCCGAGGAGTTGGGTACTTGGCGGGCGAAGCTCAAACCGGCAGCCTTGATGCGTTGGCAAGCTCGCGTGCAGCAGGTGATGGCTGGCAGGCCTGTAGACCGTAGGATGGGTAAGCCCGAAGCGGCGCCACCGCGCGTCGACTTGCGTGCCGACGTTGTCGACGGTCAGATTGTACTCAGTGCCCAAGTTACTCGGCAGGCACTTCGCAGCATCGGCGGAGAGCTCCGCAAGCTACGTCAGGGCAAGCTACGTCAGGGCAACTGAAGAAGCCTATGCTTCTGCCTTGGCGACTTCCGAGCCTTCCAGCCACACGCTCGACACGGGTTGCTGATCGGCGAGAATCGCCTCCAAGATTCCCACGGCCCCGCCGGTTGCTCCGGACGGTAGAGGCACTGCCACAAGGTCGGCAGGCATCCCGGTGCGAATGCAGCCAGACACTCGCTCTAGCCCGAGAGCCTCTGCTCCCGAGAGGGTTCCCATACGAAGCACAGACTCAGGTCCCAGCTGAGGATGCCGAGCAGCAACCTCGCGCATCTCGCTCAGCAGCGACAGATCCGGGTTCGAGCCAAGTCCATCGGTGCCGAGGCAGACGCGGACGCCCATCGAAATCGCCTGGCTGAGCGGATAGGGGGGGTGATCGAAGTAGGCGTGTGTCCGAGGACAGTAGACCAACGACATGGCGCCGGCGTGCCGCCCCATCATTGCCAGCGAGGCGTCGTCCAAGTAGTTGCCGTGCACAACCAAAGCCCGCGGTGCTTTGGTAAGAATCCGCAGGTAGTCCATCGGTGAGGCGCCACGTTGAATCGCCCACGGATCCCACATGCCACGTTCTTCCAGCAGCTGTTGGAAAGGGCCGCTGCCCGCGTTAATGAGCTCGAGTTCCTCTTCTGACTCGGCCAGGTGCAGGGCGACCGGGGCGCCGCGCTCGACGGCCACCGAAACAAGCTCACGCACAAGCGCTGGAGATGCCGTGTAGGGCGCGTGGGGGCTAACGCCAAGTGAAATTCGCGATGGATCGGCGTCAGCCGCTAGGTCAGCAAGTTCCGCAAGATTCTGCTCGACACCGGCCGTGGCAGATGCGGCGCGCGCCTGGGAATAGCCGATCGCCTCTTGCAGCAAAACTAGGCGGGGCAAAATACCCGAAGCTGTATAGGCGGGCGACACGACACGGCAGATATCGGCCACGGTCGTGGTGCCCGCGGCAACGCTATCGGAGAGCCCTTGCGTGATGGCCTTGCCGACACGGGCGGCCGTTTGACGCTGGCCAATGACCAGCCGCACCCATTGGTGCAGAGCAATGCCTTGTTTACCGAGACGCGTCTTCCGGGAGCTGAATTCGAGATGGCAGTGAGCGTTCACCAGACCCGGCAGCAGGGCCACGTTACCCAGGTCGTGTTCGGTAACGCCTGGCGGAACGCGACGCCCTACTTCGGCGATTCGACCGTTCTGTAGAACAACGACGCCCCCTTCAATCGGTGGGGCGGCAACCGGGTAAACTACGCGGGCTCGCAGAGCCGTGCTGGGGCTCAAGCTGTGGGAAAGGGGGGACAATGCGGGGTTAGCCTTCCGTCGTTTCGCTGGGGACCAGTCCACCGCTCAGTGGCGATGTAGACGGGCCAATCTTATTCAAACTGGAGGGTGGGGAGAGCGAGGCTTGGCGGACCCCCCATAATACCAATCCTGCGACGGCTGTCGCCGCCAAAACGACCACAGGCTGGTATCCCGCCAGTTGCTGCTCCTGGAGGCGAACGAAATTCGTCGCATATGGCGTGTTTTCCAGCCATTCTGCCAGTGGAACCGCGTAGTAACCCGTCAGGACGGGAAGCGAGTTGTAGACCCCATGAAAGGCGATACAGGGGGCCAGGCTACGGGTAACCACAGCCAGGTAGCCGATCAGCACGCCGATAAGCGCCGCGGAAAGAGACTGCTGAAACACGCTATGGACAGCCCCAAACGCAACGGCTGACAGAACAATCGCCCAGCGGGTGGAACCGGCCGACCTGAGGCCCGTAAGGACGGTGCCCCGGAAAGTCAGCTCCTCAACGACTGCTGGCAACAAGCCGAGTAGCCCCACCACGATCCAGGGCGACGATGCACGGGCCACCAAGCCGTTCATTTCCTGCGCCTGTTTGAGCAGCTCTTCTGATGGCGGATAAAGCTGCTGGATCCAGAGCGTAATCTGGATTCCCAAGGGGTGAAGACAGACCGCCAACAATGCTCCCAGCGGGATCATCATTAGCTGGAATGACCACGGCCGTTTGCCGAGCAGAAACGTCTGGCGTGGCTGCGTGGTTAAGCCCAGCGTTAGCAGCAAACTTGGCAGCAGGACGCACAGTTGGCTGACGACCAGCAGTACAGCAAAGTGACCAAAGTCCAGGGCGCCTGGGGGCATGAAACTTGGGGCAACGGTTTGCACCGCGAATTGCAGCACGAGGATCAAAGCCACACAGGTCACCGCCATGGCTGCCGTTGGCGTAGCGTGGCGTCGTCGCAGTACGCTATGGATCCACAATCGAAGGTCAAATCGCTCATCGCCGCGAAAGAGTACCGACTCTTGGTTGAACTGCGCAACCGCCCAGCGGGTGGCCAGCAGGCAGCACCCTAGCGTGACCAACGTGACCGGCACCGCGTAGCGGACCGCTTCCAGAAAGTCTCCTTCCATCAGAGAGCGCAGTAGCAGAGCCAGCCCCATTACCGGAGCCAGCGAGTTGCCCAAGTTGAGTTCGACGCCTGGCGATAGCGGCATCAACATCAAGGGCATTGTCGCCAAGAACAGCGGCATGAAGTAATACTGCCCCTCCTTCGTACTCCTGGCGAACGAGGCACATGCAAAGCTCAACGCGCTAAACAATGCCGCCACCGGCGGCAACGCGATCAGCAACCAGCCGAGAGAACTAATCGGTGGCATTCCTAAGCCGGAAGCCGCGGAGGCAGACCCCGCGGTAGCCAGCTGCTGCGAGATGAATCCACCGGTGAACCCAATGCCCACCAAGTTGAGCATCGCCGTCATGATGCTAAACGTCATGACCGTAAGCAGTTTCCCCCAGACGATCTCACCTCGCGATGCAGGACTGGCGAGCAGAGTTTCTAGCGTCCCACGTTCTTTCTCACCGGCACACAAGTCGACAGCCGGATAAAAGGCGCCAGTGAGCGCCCAAACGAAGACCACAAAGGGTAGCAACTTGGACCAAATCCCAGCGCGCCGTGCAGAGGGTTCCGCCATGTCTTGGCTACTTAGCTGGAACGGTTGTAGGGCTGTCGTCGGGACGTTGGCCTGGGCCAAATTCTTGCCTACGATCCGCTGTCTCCAGACTCCTAGCAGTCGCTCGACACGAAGAAAGGCGACCTGTGACGCATCCCGCGAGGAGTTGTACAGCACCTGCGGCCTAGGGACCTTACGTGTGCCAGGAGAGTTGTCGCCATCGGTCCCGATGTTGCTCAGATCCTGTCGCAGAGCTTCCAGACGGTCCGCGAAACCAAGGGGGAACAGGACGACGGCATCGAGATCGCCTGCAGCGAGCCGTTCCCTTGCTAACGAGAGCTCCTTGTTGTCCGTCAGCTTATCGCCGTCTTCGACCACTAGCTTTGCAGCTTGTTCAGGCGGATCGAATAGACTCTTGGAGAATCGCTCGCCGTCAACCAAAGGTGGCAAGCCCTGAACCGTGGCCAGTTGATCCGCTCCGACGACGAGGACGGTTGCCGTGTGCGTCCTTAGAAACTGAGCCAACTGGAAAAAACTCATCCCCATCAGGGGGTACATCAGCAGCGGCAGCACCAAGACCATGAAAAGCGTGCGGCGATCGCGCAGCTGATCGCGCAGCTCACGGTTCCATACGGTTTTGATGTTTCGCCAATTCATAGACTAGGTCGTCGGTGACGGTTCCGACGGTTGCGATTCTGCACGGCTGATCAGCTGATAAAACAATTCTTCTAGGTCCTGCTCTTGATGTCGTTCGCGTAGTTCGTCGAGACTTCCGTGCGTTAAGACCTGGCCTGCATGCATGATGACCAGCCGATCACAGAGTCTTTCCGCTTCGCGCATAATGTGCGTGGAAAAGATCAGGCACTTCCCGGCAGCTCTGAGAGATGCGACCGTGTCCAACAAGTTCCTGGCGGCGAGGACGTCGAGCCCGTTGGTCGCCTCATCAAAGATCAACAGCGGAGGATCGTGGATCAGCGCGCGTGCAATCGACGTCTTTTGCTTCATGCCGGTAGACATCTTAGAGCCTTGAGTGTCGCTCAGCTCATGCATATCGAGTTGATCAAACAGCTTGGGGATGCGTTCGCTCAACTCGTCATCACTGATTCCATGCAGTCGGCCAAAGTACTCCACAAATTCATAGGCAGTCATCCGGTCATAGACCGCCGTACTCATTGACACGAGTCCGATTTGTCGACGAACCAACTCAGGCTGCTGAAGGCAATCAAAGCCATTAACACGGGCAAAGCCAGAAGATGGCGCGAGCAAAGTAGCCAGAATCCGCAGGGCAGTCGTTTTGCCGGCTCCATTGGGACCCAACAGGCCGACGACTTCACCCGGCTGGGCCGAGAAAGTAAGCCCTTGGATGGCAACCACGGGGCCCTTTTGCAGGTCTTCGTAGATCTTGGTAAGCCCTTGAACCTCAACAACCGCGTTTCGGCTCTGAACGGAGTCTCCCAGCGATACTGACTTGCTCGCTGTGGAGGCCACGTTCATAAGGAGAGCACTGGAGTCGGGCTTAGCGCCAGCTGGAAAGGCGCTAGGGAGGTAAAGAGCCTGCCACACCGTGGCAGAGACAGCATGCTTTGCTGCGGGTAGCTGTAGGAAACGGACGCGCGATCTCGAGGCCGAGCCACCGGATTCCTACTGCTGTAAGCTCTAAGCCCAGCCTAGCTTACTACCGGCAAACGGGGCAACGGGTTCGCGCTCGGGGCAGGCTCGGATGGGAGAAAATCACGCTCCACTAATCGATAAAACACGTCTCGTTGGCGCGGTTGGTACCCTAGTTCCGATATTGCGTCCCGAATCTGCTGAAGCGTGAGGTAATGCACGGTTCCCGCCTCGGCAACCACGTTCTCCTCGATCATTAAACTACCCATGTCGTTCGCCCCGTAAAGAAGGGCAAGTTGTCCCACCTTCAATCCTTGGGTCACCCAGCTTGACTGCAAGTTGTCGAAGTTATCTAGATACAGGCGAGCCACCGCATTCGTCTTGAGGTATTCGAATGACCCGGCTGATGCAATGTGATCCATCTCCGTGTTCTCTGGCTGGAAAGTCCAGCAAATAAATGCCGTGAAGCCCCCCGTCTCGTCTTGCAAGTCACGCAGGCGATCAAGATGCTCGATTCGCTCAGCCAAGGTCTCGACGTGACCAAACATCATCGTTGCCGTACTGCGTCCGCCTAGCTCGTGCCATACGCGCATGACGTCGAGCCAGTCTTCCGTGAGCACTTTGCCACGGGTTATCTCCTTGCGCACACGATCAACGAGGATTTCGGCTCCGCCGCCAGGCAAACTACCCAGTCCTGCATCTCGCAACCGCTGAAGCACGGTGCGCAACGGCAAGTTGTTCATCTTGGTGAAGTGAAAGATCTCCGGTGGGCTGAATCCATGGATGTTGACCTGAGGATAGCGTGCCTTGATGCCACTGAGCATGTCCTCGTACCAAGGCAACTTGAACTCGTGATGCAAACCACCCTGCAACAGTATTTGGTTGCCCCCGGTCTCGATCGTCTCTTCAATTTTCTCGAGTATCTGATCAAGCGAGAGCACGTAACCTTCACTTGACTTCGGGCCACGGTAGAAAGCACAGAAGTCGCAAACAGCGGTGCAGATGTTTGTGTAGTTGATGTTTCGATCGATGTTGTAGGTCCGATACGGCTCGGGGTGACGCCGGCGTGTGACCTCATCTGCCGCGCGGCCAAGGGCTGCCAAGTCGTGAGTCTGCAGCAGCGCGAGCCCTTCCTGCGGGGTAAGCCGCTCGCCGCTGACGGCTTTGTCTAGTAGGGGCTTGATGGATGAATCGGTGGCGAGAGTCGTCGACATGGAAATGCCTTGAGCGCTATTGCTGATGGTCTGAACGTGTTGAGCACGCCGAAGTGGTGGCAGCCAGATTGGGGTTGGTAAACAGCCCTATCCTGTGACATTCCTGGCGGAACTGATCAAGTGCTTCGTGCTCTCTTGGGCCAATGGTGTAGTGCAAGTTGGTGGAGAGGTAGCGGTGAGCAAAGTCCTCGGTGAGCCCCAGCTTCGGGGCTTCTTGCGAGGCAATAAACGATAGGTTCGCGACCCCCTCGTCACGAGCTTGGGCAAGGGCCGACGCAACTTCCCGGGTTTCGACATCCTTGCGAGCCGCCCAGCAAGCAAACACAAAGGGCAGGCCTGTCCAGCGGAACCACTCTTCGCCTAGATCCCAAGACTCCACAAAAGGTGCTGACGGCGCTGCCATGGCCCGATCGCCAATCAGTAGAACGGCATCGGCGTCGGCCGATTCGACTCCACAGCCAATAGGCAACCGGCACGTTTCTGGCCGCAAGCCGTAGCGACGTTGTAGCAGCACTCGACTTAGCGCCGCGCTGGTTCGTGAACCCTCGTCGAGCGCTAAACGCTTCACCTCTTTCGGTGGTCTCCGAAAGTAGAGCTTCACGCTGTGCACAGGACCTCGGCTTGCAACACAGGCGTCTGATGCTAGTTGGTAGCTTGGGTCGGAGAGAAACTCGAAGCTAGGGACCAAAGCGACGTCAAGACGCCCTGTGTTCAGAGACAGGGCCAATCTGCTGGGCAGGTCATAGCTCACACGGGCAAACGGAGCCCTCTCGGCTAGCCGGTAAACCAGTGGCTTGGAGTTCAAATAATTGACCGCACCGATTCGCATTCGCTTCGCTTCTACGTGTGGAGACAACATCGTCAATTAAGATGGCTCGGCGACCTGCTCAAGCAAACAGTTGGTTTCTAGCACTATAAGGGCGCGAGCGGGCTTTGGTGAGGCCGCTAGGCGTTCTTCGCGGCAATGCGACGATATGTCGCGGCCTTGTCAGTAGATCTCCAGCCTTTCAAACGCACGAATGCCGCTGCGCAGGGGCAGGATGGTAGCAAGCAGTCCCAGCACCACCGAGAGCACCCCCCCCACGATGAGCCACTTCCGAAAATGCTCAGGGCTAAGGAATCCGGCAGCGGCTCGGGGCTCTGAGGCGATGAGATAAAAGTGGCAGGGTAGGGCCGTCGAGACCACGATCAACATGATGTAGAGTGCGCTGAGGACAAGGTTGAGCGTGCCGCCAAAGCCCGCCGCGATCTTAGAGGGGGAAGACTCTCGAAAGTTCGGCATCGCCGCGCCAAAGCCTACCGCCATCGACGCCAGCCCTAAACAGAGCAAGACATTCGTAAGTTGGTGGACCACTACAACTCGAGAGTCGACCCCAAGCATCAAGTCGCTCAGCAGCACGAGAAGAGCGCAAGGAAAGAGGGACCCCAGCGACGCGAACACAAACTTGCTCCATACGATCGTCGAGCGGCGAATCGGCATGAGCCCTAGCACCCAGAATCGGCGGCCTTCCAGGCTGATCATGGGAAAGATGAATCGCGTCGTAAATGTTGAGAGGATCAGCCCCACGACGGCCAGGTTCAGGAAGCTGACCATGTTGACCCACGTGAAGTGGCTTAGGTCGTTGCCGGGGTTGCTAAACCGCTTAATGTTCATGAAGTACAGGCCCAGCAGTCCAAAGAAGATCAGGAACTGTGACCACTGCACCGGGTCTCGTCGCAGCAGTCGCCAGTCTTTCAGGAGCAACAATCTTACGCGCTGAGGGAAGGGCCATAGCAGCGCGCTGACCAGACGATCAGCCAGCGCTACCCGACCGCTGCGTGTTGGGCGTGTCCGGCACTCGAGTTCGCTATAAGCCTTGCGCAGCCAGCGTTTGCCAGCCGCAACGGTAAGGACATGGCAGACCAAGGCGTTTGACGCCATGACCACTAAGTACAAGCAGCTTTGGACAACCGGTAACTCTGCTCCTGAACTGGCTTCGATAGGCCACGGTAGAGCGGCTTCCAACAAGCTGTTGCTTAGCCATGTGCTTGGTAGCCACTCTTGCTCGGTCATCTCAAACTGTTTGACGGTGGCCTTAAACCACTCGGCGCCGAAGAGATCGTCCCGCGGGCTCACAAGCGTTGCATAAATGGAGCGGCCAGCGGCATACAAAGCCCCCAGAGCTAGCGCGGCCGCTAAGGGCTTCAGCAGCTTCGGCAGCTTGTAAACGATCAACAGGCAAAGCAGAGCCCCAATGCCGCAAGGGATGTAAACGAAAGAAGCAATCAACGGCAGGATCAAGGCAAAGTAGTACCAAGGTGCACCGACTACTACGCCATAAGCGATTGTCAGGGGGCTTGCCAGGAGCAGAAAACCCCAGCTGCTAAAGAGTACTGCCTCTTGAAACTTGTGCAGGACGATCCGCTCGGTGCGCACGGGCTGCGACAGCAGAAAACGTGTTTCAGGGGAGCTAAAGAGTCCGCTGTACAGGATGATGCCTGATGAAAAGATTAGCATCACGTTCAGTGACGCAAAGAACACGTGAAAGATCAAGCGCACCGGTTGGGCATGAGCCATCGCGCCGGGCTCGCCCACGTAATACACAAGGAAACTGAAGCCCTGATGGAACAGCACAAACAGTCCCACCCAGAAGGCGACACTTAGGGCAGCCACCAGCGACGTCCTTAGCCTTGACTCGGTGAGAACTTGCCGAATCTGGGTCCTGGCGACCTGCCAGCGAAGCCTCCACATCAAATGGGCTTCGCGGTCTTCAGACGGGGGCGTTTTACCAGGCAATGCTCTCACCGATGAAGGACTAGAATTCGCTTAAGAGATCGCAGGACCGGACATGCCCAAAACGCGCTTGCTAATCATCGCCCGACAACGAAGCGGCAACGGCATCGTTATCGTCCTGAGACTCTTCGACTAAGGACAAGTAGAGCGACTCCAGTGTGCTCGCCTGAGCTTCCGATCGAGATCGCAGGCCGTCAACAGTGCCCTGGTAGACCAAGTCGCCACGATGCATCACACCAATCCGATCAGAAATCTCTTCAGCAGCTGATAGGGTGTGGGTCGACATCAACACGCACATGCCCTTGTTTGCCTCCTGGCGGAGCAGATCCTTCACTAGTCGGATGCTCTGTGGATCCAAGCCGACCAATGGCTCGTCGACAACCACCACACGAGGCTCATGCAGCATCGCTGATGCAAAAACCGTACGTTGCTTCATGCCGTGCGAATAGCTCTCGGTAAGCTCATCCACGAAGTCTGTTAGCCCAAACCGCTCAGCTTCGCGCTCTACGCCCTTGTCTACTGCTACGCGATCAAGCCCATGCATTTCGCCCACGAATCGTAAGAACTCTCGTCCAGAAAGCTTGTCGTATAGATAAGGTTGGTCAGGCACATACCCCAGCAACTGTGCCGCTTCTTTGGGCTTGTCGTTAAGATTGAATCCTCCAACCGAGACGGTTCCTTCCTCGGCTCGAAGCAATCCTACCAGCATCTTGATCGTAGTTGTCTTGCCCGCGCCATTGTGCCCCAGTAGCGAGAACAGTTCCCCGGACTCAATTCGCAGGTTCAGACAACGCACTGCCACCTTGTCGCCGTAGCTGCGCCGAACATTGACAAACTCGATCATGCAGTGAGGTGGCGTCCAGGGTGAAGGAAATCGCGACGCGGGGCGGGGCCACCTGCCCGAG
Organism: Lacipirellulaceae bacterium; assembly: GCA_965263315.1. Lineage (GTDB taxonomy): Bacteria > Planctomycetota > Planctomycetia > Pirellulales > Lacipirellulaceae > JBCCQL01. The sequence continues at coordinate 57,282 of CBDHGZ010000001.1, forward strand.
CAGTCTACCGCGAGGGCTTGGAAGGTCGATTCGGTGTAAAGGTGGTAGCGTACTGATCTAGTTCCAGCATCGATTCGGCAAGCTTTTCGGACTCGACTGGATCAAGCCGCGTAAATCGTAGGCTGGTGCTCATGAAGTACAGGTCTTGCCGGATCACCTCGCCCGTGTCAACGACCCACACAATTGCTCGTACACGATCACTGGCAGAAACTCCCGCTGAAGACAAAGAACGATAGACAATTTGCTTGGCTTGGACCATCTGGTCGTTATGACGGATTAGGTCTTCACTTACAACTTCCGCCTCGATGATCTCTGCCCGTGATCCGGGGGCGGCAAACGGGCTGTAAACTTCTTCGCGCCAAGATCTGCCGACGTAGACCGGCAGCAATCGAGGCTCGGGCGAGAGCTCTCCCCCCAACAAACTACGCCCCTTCCAGGCATGCTCAGAGCGGTGAGAATAATCGCCTGCACGCATGACAAGCTCAAGCTTGCCCTCCGTGACGCGACCGGTCACCTTGGCCATCGGCGGAAGCTCATTTGCTTGTAAACGCGTCTCAAAACTTGAAAGGCGGTCGAAAGAGTCGAAGGTTGATCGCGTACGGAGATCCAGACGAATGTCGTCGATGTCTTTCAGCAAGCTCTGAATCCAGAGCCATTGCGTCGTGAGTTGAGGCAAAGGCAGGTGTTGAAGTTTAACCCTGCTATGGACCTCCGTCGTCGAGAGCGCACCGGGTACCGCTTGCGAAACGGAGAGCCCGCACGGACGCCCTTCAATCTCGATCCGCCAAGCAACCGGTTCCAGCCGGCTGGTCGTACTGGCTCGTGGTGGATCGCCCCGGTAATAGGGTGGCAGGATTTTAGCCACGAGTAACCAACTCATGGAACTGCCCCACAGAAGGAGCACCACGCCAAAGAAGATCTTATTCCCCATGCCAGCCGTCTTTCCTATCAGCGGTGAATCATGGCGTCCCGCCGCGGCAGTCCGATCTCTGGAGATAGTTTAGACGATGATCGAACAAGGGGCGAACTCCGAACAAGGCGTACGAGCGTGTTTCCCGCACTTTCGAAACCTCTTTCTGGCTAAGTGACTACGAGCGTGCCCCTACACCCCTTAGCTAAGCCAAACCCCCGACAGCCTCGTCTAGTGAGGGACCTATGCGGTTAAAAAGCCAGTAGCTCGCTTGCCTTTTAGGCGAACTCTTGGTTGTGGTATTTTGTCACCCCTGTCAGAGCTAACAGCCCTTGCCAGCGGGCCATATCGGGCAAAACGCTCATTCCACCGACGCCGTACCTGGCTTGCGCTTAGAGGCCTAAACCATGTATGTCAAATACCTTGTGCGGACTTCAGGATTGTTTTCTTTCGGCGAGGTAGCCGATAACCCTTGATACGCGAGTGATTTCCGATTATCGTCTTTATCTGCGTGGGCGATGGAACTCCACTCGATGGCCCCGACGCGGAGACCCGATCCGCACTGTGGCTGATTAGGCGTCACCATGTGGGGCAACTAGAAGGAGAAAGACAATGGCGCGAGGCACCACTTACTTCGTGCAGGAATGCCCCACATGCGGCAGAAACCTGCAAGTCCGTGTCGAGTACCTAGGCAAGCGCGTTGTCTGTCAGCACTGCAGCGCTAGATTTGATGCTTGCCAGTCGAGCGCACAAGAGGAAGTGGCATCAAGCTCGGGCACTTCTCTACTCGACAGGGCCGAGCAGTTGTTACAAACCGCCGAAGCCAGCGGCATATCGCTCGGCAGCCGTGTTCGACACACGGCTTGAGTCGAGTAACTAACAGTCCAAAGCAAAGCAACCTTGGACGGCCTTAGCGTGGCCTTGCAGGGGGCAGTTCCGATGTCTGCCACTATCCCTGGCAAAGCTCCTCTAGATCTCTGAAGAAGCTGGGGTACGTCTTGCTTGTACATTCCGGGTCGCGGATGCCAACGCCATCTTGCATTAGCCCCACTAAAGACAGACTCATCGCCATGCGGTGGTCGTCGTAAGTCTCGATCTCCGCTCCGACGAGCGTGCCTGGGGTGATACTCAGACCGTCTGGGAGTGTTTCAACCGTGGCGCCAAGTTTGTTGAGCTCGGTCGCCAGATCGCCAATCCTATCAGTTTCTTTGTGACGGTTGTGGGCGATGCCGGTGATCTGCGTGGTTCCCTCTGCGAATAAAGCTACCGCGGCCAAAGTTTGGGCCGTATCGCTGATGGCATTCATGTCGACGGTTATGCCCCGCAAGGGTCTGCCTCGGACTGTAATCGAGTCGGTTTCATAGATGACCTCACACCCCATTGCTTCCAAGCAGTCGACGAAGGCCACGTCACCCTGCAGCGAGTTCCTCGTTAGCCCCTGCACGGTTACCTCGCCGCCAGTGATGGCCGCCGCTGCCCAGAAATAGCTGGCTGCCGAGGCATCGGGCTCAATCGGGTATTCGCAACCTTTGTACCCGGTGGGGTCCACAAGGTACTCTTGGCCATCTTTGCTTGGCGTAGCAGATGCTCCAAAGCTTGTCATGACCTGACGCGTTATTTCGATGTAAGGCCGCGAGACAAGTTCACCCTCGATGCTTAAAGTGATTGAACTATCAGCACATGGCGCGGTCATCAGCAGCCCACTCAGGAACTGACTGGACAGGTTGCCACGTACGGTTGCCTCTCCGCCAGGAAGCCCGTTGGCATGGACCAGCACGGGGGGACAATCGTTTCCGGCTTCGCATTGCACTTGAGCGCCAAGGTCGTTGAGAGCCTCGACAAGATCGCCAATCGGTCGGCTCCGCATCCGTGGGACGCCGTCCAGTCGAAAAGCGCCTCGCCCCAGGGTGAGCATGGCCGTCAGAAACCGGATCGTCGTCCCGCTGTTGCCGACAAAGAGCTCTGCCTCCATTGCAGGGATCTGCCCGCCTGCCCCCGAAACGGTGGTCACTTCCGTTGCCGAGTCCTGACGGTCCTCTGTTCCAATCGCGATTCCGAGGGCATTGAGGGCGTCGATCATGACGCGGGTGTCGTCACTGTGAAGAATTCCGATGAGCTTCGACTTCCCCTGGGCGAGGGCTGCGCACACCAACGCTCGGTTGGTAATGCTCTTCGAGCCAGGTGGCCGGATCGAGCCGCAGATTGCGTGGGAGACAGGCTGGACGCGGTAGGTTTCAGTCATGGCTTCGGTTTAGGTCGCATAGCCATTCTCGTCAACCGCCTGGAGACTCCAAGTGAGTCCGCGAGCTAGAGCCCGCCCTACAGGGCCCATTGAGCCACGGGCCACAGCCGTTTAGAATCCCGCGCTTGCGACCCCTATTTTGGCGAAACCTTCCACACTCCCCCGGCTACAAAACCCTGCTTCTGCTATGGAACGAACACTCATCCTTTTAAAGCCAGATGCCATCCAACGCCGCTTGATGGGCCGCTTGATTTCCCGCTTTGAAGACAAAGGGCTGAACTTTGTCGCGATGAAGCTGATGCGCGTGACCCCCGAACTCGCCAAGCAGCACTATGCCGAGCATGTGGAGAAGGGATGGTACCCCACGCTGGAGCAGTTCATCACAGGCGGGCCGATTGTTGCCGCTGTGCTTGAAGGACTCAACGCCATTACCGTAGTCCGGGGCATGCTTGGCGCCACCAATGGCTTGGAGGCGGCTCCCGGCACCATACGAGGTGACTACAGCTCCAGTCGCCAAATGAACCTTGTTCATGGCTCGGATGGCCCCGAAGCTGCCACGCGGGAAATCTCGCTCTACTTTGCCGCTGACGAGCTGTGCGCAGACGAGCCGACGATCTCGCGCTGGATGCGTGCTGCCGATGAGAGCTAGCCAACTATCGCCTCAATAGCGACATCGAGACATGGAACAGGCGGTCCTCTAGCAGGACGGCTTCCGGGTCTTCGTACTCAAAGGTGGTTGTCAGGAACTCCAGTCCCCTTGCGTAAGCAATCGAGTAGCCTTTGCCGACAATCACTGACGGGATAGTGATGCTGGAGAAGGACCATTCCGTCGGCGCGAGATTCGACTTAATCCCGCCGACAATCATGTTCGTGAGTTCGCCAGCTCCATCCACAACCGCAGAATTCAGCTCTTTGCCGAAATTCTCCTGCATCAGTCCGCCGACCGCTTGAATGGCGAATCGCTCGGACATGTTCAAGGTGACGAATCCCGAGACGTTGCCATGAACGCCGATCATGCCCGTCACTATTCCCGCTTCTTGCTGTGGCACCATCGAGGCGCCGACGCAACGGGCTGTCAGGCCGCACATAGTCAGGGCGTTGCCAGTTGAGGTTGCAACGGCATCGAGCAAGGCCTCGTTGATGGCCAGGCTCGTGGATCCGGGAGCTTCGGCAGTGGTAGGCATGGCATTCATTAGTAGAGAGTTACGGGCAATCCTCATGCGTGATGGCACAGGCCGCCCAAGTATGGCTTGCTCGGCCAGACCAGGGAGCAGGTTCCCAGTCGTACGCAAGCCAAATCGTGCCGATGAGCCTCTTAATCGCTACAAGCGGCACGCGTGTTAGAAGACTCCACGGCGGCTATGACTGAGCGGCCTTCTCAGCGGCCAGGTCGTAGCGACGAATTTTGCGATCGAGCGTCGATCGCTCGATCCCTAGAATTCCGGCCGATTTGCTCTTATTCCAGCCCGTGGAATTAAGAGTTTGCAAGATATGCTCGCGCTCAACGTCTGCCAGAGAAAGAGGGGTGAACACGTTTGAAGCGCTCGATTGGCCAGACTCGGTATCGCCGGCGGTCTTTAGTGTGGACAAGACCAAGTCTTCGGTATCGATGAATTCCCCGCGAGTAAGAACCACGGCACGCTCAATAACGTTTTTCATCTCGCGGACGTTACCTGGCCATCGGTAGCGGAGCATCTCATCCATTGCTTGGGCAGTGAAGCCGCGGATCCGCCGTCCGGTTTCTAGGTTGAAGCGCTCAAGGAAATGCTCCGCCAGCAGGGGAATGTCCTCGGGCCTTTTTCTGAGGCCGGGGACCACGATCTCCAAAACATGCAATCGGAAGTAAAGGTCACGGCGGAATCGACCTTCCGACACCTCTTGCTCGAGGTCACGGTTGGTCGCTGCGATCACCCTTACGTCAGCCTGAATTGCCTTGGTCCCACCAACTCGTTCGAATGCGTGGCCCTCAAGCACGCGCAAGAACTTTGCCTGGATGGTGGGACTCATCTCGCCGATCTCGTCGAGCATGAGGGTGCCCTCGTTGGCCGCCTCGAACTTGCCCGCCTTGCGATCCGTCGCACCTGTGAAAGCTCCCTTCTCATGCCCAAAGAGTTCGCTTTCCAGCAACGTCTCAGAAAGTGCTGCGCAGTTCAAACAGACGAAGGGTCCTTTATTGCGCGGGCTTGAGTAGTGAACGGCTCGCGCGACAAGTTCTTTGCCGACGCCACTCTCGCCACGTATCAGTACCGTTGCCCGACTCGGCGCAGCGCGCTGGATTTCTTGGTGGACACGATCAATGGCTTCGCTGGCTCCGACAATGGAGTGTTCTTCGGCCAGTCGCTCTCGCAGCTGTTCGTTTTCGCCGCGCACAAGGTTCAAGTCTTGTGCGAGCGCCTGGCGCTGGTTCAAGTTTTGCAGCGCAACGGCCACCGTGTCCGCCACTGCTAGTGAGAACTCCAGGTCGTCGGGGTCCATGGTTAGGGCAGCATCCGTTGAATACAGATGAACTAGCCCCAGGACTTCACCTTGCCAACGAATTGGGGCGCACAGCACGCTTGTGGCCAAGATGTCGCCACTGGAGTCACGCGCTCCCAATTGGCTGTCGTCCATGATATTGCGCGCTAGCACGCCTTGGCCGTCCCGCATCACCGTAGCAGCCAGGAACGGCGACACCCGATGGTAGCCATGTGCCGAGTCACTGCGCGATGCAACAACGTCGAGTTTCCCTGCGTCTCGTTTACCCGCTGCCGTGACGCTTCTCAGCAAGATACCTCCGGCGTCAGCCGGCGTGCCTTCGAATACACCATTGAGGGCATTGTTGGAAAGACTCGAGATGTCAGTCGCCTGCGCGATTTCAAACGCAATGCGACATAGCTTTGCTGCGGCACGGCCCACCTTGGGCGTCGCCGGCTCTTCCTCAGCTAGATCAGCATCTGGCTCAAGATAGCGGCTCTGTTCGCGACGATGGGTTATGTGCGTTGGCTCGTGCGTTTCAACGAGTACGCTCTCGTCGTCGTCGTTGTTTCCCAGATTGGTCGACGGTTCATCGTCCACCGGCCGAGACTCTCTCAAAACACTGCTGGTGTCAGGGAAGGCCTGAGATAGGTTGTCAACAAAAGCCAAGTGCGAGTTGCCAATGCGAATGATCTCGCCCGGCGTGAGGGTGTGATCGGCTACGAGCCGACTGCCGTCGACCATCGTGCCATTGCGGCTATCCAGGTCTCTGAGCTTCCAATCGCCCTGGGACTGGAAAACCTCAGCATGATTGCGGCTGCACCGCTCATCCTTAACGACAATGGCGTTGGTTGGAGCCCGCCCAACGGTGATTGACTCCCCGTCGACCAAACGAAAAACGTCGGTCCACTTGGAGCCTTCACGAATGACAAGATAAGCCGTCATGGGCTGCTGCGAGGTCAAGGCTAAGCCGACTTGGGGGGCGCCATCACGCGGGAAAGGGCACCGTTCACCGGCGACGAAGTGTTGCATTTTGCTGCACTTCAACTTTATTCCCGACAGCCCCCTGGAATCAAGGTCTGAAGAAAAGATATCTCTTGTTGGCGAAATGACTTAGCGTACAGATGGAGTCACAGCCGGCCAGATCATACCGTGGAGGGTAGGTCAGCTCGGCTTCAGCCGAAAACAATTGAAGCCCTTAGACTTAGCGACTACGCTAGACCAAATTAGCCTCCCGTGGTTAGAAAGGGCTCTCAGGCAGTGGCCTGTGGCCCTAGGTTCTCGGTTGCAAGAGAGTTAAGGAACGAGAAATATGCGTGTTCGGTGCGTAGCGTTGGCTTCAGTTGCCGTGGCTCTAGCAGCTTTGTGCGGGGTGGCTGACAGCCGGGCGGGGGGATTCGCCCGTGGCGGGGCTGTGGGCGGCATCTTGGTGGACGCTGAAGGTGTTGTATCCACTCCCGAGAAGGGGGATCGGGCTCAGTTGCTCGCAGCTTGGCAGTCAGGGCTCGAGCCAGTTCCCACCGACCTGGAAAGCTATACGGACCGACGTTTTGTGTCGCTGCGTGGTCTAGAGAAGCGTCTCGCCGAGGCGGCGGAGCAAGGCGAGCCTGTGCCCGATGCCGTGCGCTATTTGGCTGGCCTGCTACGCGTGCAGTATGTGCTGGTCTATCCGCCAACAGACGACCGCCCCCTGGGTGACATCGTACTCGCAGGACCAGCTGAAGGCTGGAAGGTCGATACGCTTGGCAACACCGTTGGCGCCACCACCGGCCGCCCGGTTCTGATGCTCGAAGACCTGCTTGTTGCTCTGCGCAGCAGCGAAGGGGCGAATGGCCCAGGGATTAGCTGCTCGATTGATCCAACCAGCGATGGCCTCGCCCGCGTACAGCGGGCTTCTCGTTCGCTGAACAACAGCGCTGGCCCTATGGTGGCTGCTCGCAAACTCGAGCAAGCGCTGGGTCAGCAAGTCATCACGGTCAGCGGTGTGCCAGAGAGCAGCCACTTTGCACGGACTTTGGTAGCCGCCGACTTTCGTATGAAACGAATCGCTATGGATTTCGAGCCAGCGCCAATCGATGGCTTGCCGAGCTATCTGCAGCTCATCCCCGAGCGATCCACTGCGGTCAAGAACATGCTGCCCCGTTGGTGGTTGGCCACTCATTACGAGCCACTGAAGACGGATGGTGACGGGCTCGCGTGGGAAATCCGCGGTCCGGGGGTGAAGTGTCTGACAGAAGAGTCCGTCGCCGATGCTGCGGGAGGATTGACCGGCACCGGAAAGGCAGGCCCCTTCGCCACCAAGTGGGCAGAGCTCATGACCGAGCGGTTTGAAGAGCTTGCCAATCACGACTCGGCATTTGGCCACCTTCGCAATGCCATGGACTTGGCGGTCGCAGCCGCGGTGATCAGCAAAGAGCAAGCTCTCGATCGTGTCCAACTCCAGACGCCTCAGTTACTGGGCGGGTACGAGATCGAGCAGTACCAAACGCCTCGTCGTGTCGCGTCGCAAGCTAGCTTCGTTCGCAAGGGCCGGCAGTGGATCATCACCGCCTCGGGCGGCGTTCAGATGTATCCATGGGAAATCGCCGACCAGCATGAATTGGCTGCAGATACCAAGCTGGTGCGTGATGAAGCCGTAGCAAAGGCCACCGATGCTTGGTGGTGGCAGTAGTCGTCAGCTAATTGCGTCGGCATTTCGTGGCGATCCGCCATCGGGCGTTGCATCACTCTGAGGATCAAACCAGTCCGGGTCAAACTCGATCCGCCGGTTTTCCCGGATGGCGATGTTGGTCGTCAAAGCGATCACCGCGTCTGCCAGAGCCACCTTCGGATGGCAATGCAGTTCATTGGCGGAGCGCTCGTTGCGAATGCACCATGCCCAGTGCTCGATCTCTTCGGTGTACCCGCGGCTAACGTCCTTAGTGACAGCTTGCGCCACAGCAGCCGGTCCGCCGCCTGTCTCGTAGGAGTCAACCAGGGAATTGTCCGCGCTAACATTGACACGCGTATCAACTTTAGAGCCTGCGTACAGCATGGTCTCTTGTTCGCGTTCCAGAATCAAAGTGCCTTGCGTCCCCATGACGACTTCGCCGTAGCCGCCGAAGCCATTGCCATTGATTGAGGAGTAGGTGACAACAACTTTCTTGCTGGGGTCGGCGACGCTACCTCGTCCCTCCTGGGGATCATTGTTCTGATAGAACTCTTTGCCGGGGTACTCAAACGAGCAATAGACGTGATCGTCCGTCTCGCGATCTTCCGGGAAAAGGTGGCGCCCACCGACAGCTATCACACTGAGAGGGTTTACTTTGGCCCGCTTGCCAGTGGGTGATTCGAATTGCGAGCTGATAAAGATGCCAGCGGCATCCAATTGGTGGCTGCCCAACTCCGCCATTAGCCCACCACCTGTGCGATTCCACAGGCGCCAGCGAATGAGTTCTTCTACCGCTGATCGCTGGTAGCCGCCGGGCAATTCCCCGGACTCGTAGCCGTATTGCCCAGCAGTCTCTTCCAGTTCAATGTCAGAAAGCTGAGCCCTTTTTTGGTCCACTTTCATTCGCCATTTCGCGATCTCGCTCGGGGCGCGAATTCCATACTTCTCGGGCGACTTGGCTCGCTTTAGCCAAGCGTAGTACTCATCGATCAGCTTGTTGGTCTGCTTCCATGCCTTCTCCTGCGCTGGCCCTTGCTTGCGGGCGGCCCGGAGGCCATTCTTCATGGCTTCTTCGTCGATTAGTGGCACCGGCAGCGACGGCTGCCAGCTATCCTTGCCCGGCAGGTTGCCACGGTGCCACTGGGCGCGGATGTGGTGAATGTCTCCGATAATGCCGCGTCGTATTGTGTCGACCGCGTTGTCGTACAGCACGCTGTAGTGGCGCTGGTGGCCCGTTGCTAGCAGCAATCCGGTTTGATCGGCAACTCGGGCCATCTCCTTACACTGGGCGACGTTCCAAGCCATGAGCTTTTCGGTTAGGACATGTTTGCCCGCACGCATGGCTTTGATGGACGCCTCTGCGTGTAGCCACAACGGTAGTGCGATGATTACCGCCTCGATACGTGGATCAGCGAGAAGGTCTTCGTAGTTCTGGTGGACAGCAACCTTGGTCTCAGCTTCACTTTGATTGCTGTAGCCATACTGACCGCCTTGCGCCGCAATCAAGCCGGGCCGCGCCTTCAACGCCGAGTCGGTATACCAATCACCATGCCAGGCACGATGAATGCTGTAGGGGCGAATGTCCGCAATCGCGATGACCTGGACGAACTGGGGATTCAGGGCGCCGATCAGCACGCCTCCTTCGTCCCCCGTTCCAATGATCCCCACACGGAGTGGATCGCCGCCAATGGTCTTCTCGTAGCCAAAGTACATGGCGCCCAAACCGGCGCCGCTGGCCACGCCTGCGCCCAGTAGATCTTTGAAGAAGTCTCGACGTGTCGTGCCAACGACCTGATCGAAGTTCTCTTTGCCAATCGCTTTCTGTTGATCGGTGAGGTTCATATTCTCGTCTCTGGTACACGGCTGAGACGCCGTCATTTCTTGGTGGAAGCGTTGGCTAGTCTCTTGGCCCGCAACAGAAGCTGCAGCATCGCCGCAACACACCATCGAGCCCATACCATCGTCCTGCGCCGACCGCAGCCAGGAATGTCAAACTTGCTGTCTCGACCAATTGATAGCCGAGGTACGAGGTGTCGGCTCCGGGACTCCACGGCGGCTGCGATGCCATGACCGAAAGCAGGAAGATCACCCCCACCGCGGCAGCGATTCGCGTACCGATGCCTAGAAGCATGCAGCAGCCTACGCCCGTTACGATCCACTTCACAGCAAAGTTAATGCAATCGAGCCACGTCTTGGGCGCAAGCTGCGAGAAGACAAGGTCTTGGTCCTTCGGCATGCCAGGCAGACGGGAAAGTGCCATGACATACTCAGCCTCAAGTTTCGCGACATCCGTCTTCCATTTCCAGGCAATACCATTGGTCTCGGAAGTAATGTCGCGGATGCGCTCACGCTGGTAGGCAGCCAGAGCGGCGCCACGGTTCTCCCCCATGCCCTCTAGCCGCCATAATTTGTGACGATACTCTCCAATTGCGTCTGATTCCCCTGCTAGGTAGTTCGCAAGGCGCAGGACGTATTCTCTGAAGCACTCTTCCGGGCTTGCCGCTGCGTCGAGGTCGCCTGCTAGAAGCTTTGCGGCGACGTTTCGCTTATTCGCCCACTGGTTGGTGATTGCGTTAGCCCAATCTGCGTAGGGGCTAAGCGGTGGAAACTCAATCAACGGGCTTTGACCGTCGTCAGCAGGCTTCAAAGTCCCGGCTGCCAACTGCTGTATCCAGGCAGCCTCAGCTTGCTGCTGCTGGATGCTAGGTGGCACAGACCGCCGTGGGATGGCAAGATTGTCTTGGAAGTTCCCCGGGCTGGTAGCGAAGGATCGGTAGGTCGGCCCCAACGGACCCTTGGCCCCATTGAGAAAACCAGCCGAAGTAAATGCGGGGTCAAACTTCTTGATGCCTTCGCTGTAGAAATGCCACCCCACGGCCAGCCGGAGCAGGACGATAGCGGCAATCGAACCCACGCCAAGATGGACGGTCGATCGCTGCAAGAAAACGCTCCCACTAAAAACCGCCCAGCCTGATCCCTAAAGAATCGGGACTAGCACAGCCAGCGCATGCTCCGGCTGGGGCTTCAAACGACAAGACTAGTAAGCTTGACAAGCAGTCTAGCTTAAGCGCTGCGACATCACGAGCGAATACCCAACCCTGCAGCGTCACTGACGGATGAAACTGACCAACGCACACGACTTGGAATCATAGCCAGGAAGAGGCTTTCGCATGCGAATTGTCTTGTGTTATCCCGTTTCGGAAAAGCATCTGGCGCAAATCCGCACGGCTTGTCCCGCGGACTGGGAGGTTGTTGATGCGGGCCAGGAGAGGATTGGCGAGCTACTGCCCACGGCAAATATCTACTGCGGGCATGCCAAAGTCCCTGTGCCATGGGACGAAACCATCTCGCGAGGCAACTTGCAGTGGATTCAATCCTCGGCGGCCGGCATGGATCATTGCCTTGTCTCAGAGGTGATTGAGTCAAACGTGGTCGTTTCCAGCGCATCAGGCATCCTGGCCGAGCAAGTGCTGGATCACACCTTTGCATTGCTGCTGGGTTCTCTTCGTGATCTTCCCACATTCTTCCGCGCCCAGCAGACCCGTGAATTCGTGCGGCGGCCAACGCGCGATCTGAGTGGCGCCACAGTCGGAATCGTGGGCTTAGGTGGAAATGGCCGCCGGCTGGCAGATGCTCTCCATAGTTTTCGAACGAAGATTTATGCCACGGACTATTACCCCAGCGAGAAGCCAGACTCTGTTGAGTGGCTAGGCGGCCCTGACCAATTGGACCATATGCTGCCACGCGTTGATGTCCTGATCTTGGCGGCTCCACTGAATGCCGAAACCCGTGGGATGATTGGGCCACGTGAGTTGCAAAGCCTTCGCCAGGGGGCCACCCTCGTCAATGTTGCACGAGGTCCACTAGTAATTGAAAAGGCGTTGATCGACGCCCTGGAGTCGGGCCACCTGGCCGGCGCCGCGGTGGATGTGACCGAAATTGAGCCGCTACCAGCAAACAGCCGACTCTGGGATCAGCCCAACGTGATTATTACGCCTCATGTCGGCGGGCAGCGGGTATCCCGTATCGACGACATGACCAACCTGTTCTGTGAAAATCTCATGAGGTTTCAGCAAGGCAAGCGACTGGTGAACCTCGTTGACAAGAGACTCGGTTTCCCGAGTCCCGAAGACGCGCTGTGGCGCCAGCAGGTTCCCCCTTCTGAATAAAACGCCCAAAGACAGCAGTGGACTCGCCAATCGGCGGGGAACTACAATAATAAGGAGACATTGGTAAGGAGACCCCACCCCCGCGATCGGCCCCGCGCGAAGCGGTACAGGCATCTCTTCTTCGTGCCGACGCAGACTACCCCCCCAAACGCATGAGCACCACGGTAATTCAACAAACAAGGACGCTTACTTTCCACGGCGACCGGCCCGTCGAGAAGTGTCCTGAGGAACTGTTTGGCAGGTACAACGACCTGATCAACAGCGACCGCCTCGGCTGGACCGAGCATCTTCGCCTAAAGCGTTTGCTGGGCACCGGTGGCCAGGGTGTGGTGTACTTGAGCGAACGCCGCGGAGCGGACGCTTTTACCTTGCCCGTAGCTCTAAAGTTCTTCTCGCCCGAGCGCTATCTCGACGAACGCGGCTATGCCGAGGCCATGCAGCGCATGGCAGCCGTCAACGGCCGCATTGCTCAGATTCAGCATGACAACCTGCTCGACGTGCAGAATTTTATCGAGCGAAATCGGATTCGCATTCTGGAGATGGAATGGGTCGACGGCTACGACCTCGACATCCTGCTTACTGCCGCAATGTATGAGCGGGCCCGTGAACGAGTGAGCAACCGTCGCTGGGAGTACATCAACAATGTGATCGTCACTAGCGGTCCGGTGCGTCCGCGCCTGCAGCCAGGCATGGCGGTGGCGATCATTCGTGGTTGCCTGGCTGGTCTGGCAGCACTGCATCGCGAAGAAATTGTTCATGGCGACATGAAGCCATCGAACATCATGATCAAGCGAACCGGCAATGCGAAGCTCATCGACATTGGCTCCGCGATCGATCTGAACAATATGCCGTCTGAGCGGACCTGCACGCCTCAGTATGCGGCGCCTGAAATGCTAGAGCGGCAAGAATTCACACCCCGATCGGACTTGGCAAGTTTGGGCTATGTGTTGATTGAGATGTTAGCTGGCCAACCACTGTTTGCCGGAATCAACGACTACGCCAAATTGCTGGAAGCGAAGCGAACGTTGCCTCAGAGGCTGGGCACGATCTTGCCCAAAGACGTCAGGCACAGCGAACTCTTGATGACCATCTGCCGCAAGCTAACGGCGCCAGATCCCATGCTTCGCTATGCGAGTGCCGAGCAGGCTGATAACGGACCCGAGGGGCTGGCGGAGTTTCAGCGCACCCTCGTGCGTGGTGACTTGTGGAGCGAGTACGAGAACGAGCTCCGAGTTTGGCTCGAAGAACTCGACTGAGTATGCCAAAGGTCGGCTCGCTAGCACCCAATCGGCCTTGACGTTGTCCGCAAGCTTTGAGATCGTCTCGGCGCATGCAATTCAACTGCGCACGGAGGCGCGCTATGTGGCGATTCGTTTACGCTCTGATTCTTATCGGTCTGACCAGTGGGGCTGAGGCCCAGGATCGCTACGGCTCTTCACCACCCCCGTTTAGCGATCTGAGCGACGCTTTTTCGCCGGATCCACCTGCTCCCACCAGCAGCCGGGAAGCCGAGCCACTAGCACGCTACGGAAGCGGCTCCGTTCCTCCGCCCTTGGACCCTCCCAAGCCGCTCGGTGCTGCCAACCCGCTACGCCAGCGCCGCAATCCCCCTCCAACACGAGCGAATGAACCGCTCCGCCCAACCTCGAACCCTCCATCGCCTGCTAATCAGCCGCTTGGTAGCCGTCGAGTGAGTCCCAGCCGTAGGGCAGGGCCCTTGGCGGGGACAGCCTCTTCGCAAGCGCGAAGTGCCAGTGGACGCAGTTCCCAGGTGGCCACGGGACCTCAGGGGATTATCAGCGCGATGCTCGCTGCCCCAGCAAACTCGGAGCTGAGAGGCTCACCCTTGACGTTGGCGGAGGTCGTTGCCGGGGCCCCTTCGCGTGGCGACCAGTCACGCCGGATTGATGCCTACTGGGATCTTTGCGCCTCCGTCGCTGACTACTACCTGGGCCTGCGCGAAGCCGAAGAGCTTCGCCGCCTGCAGCGCAGGCTGCCTTCGGTCAGTTCAGCACTACGGCAGGCGTCACGCGAACTGAGTGTTCGGGTAGGCACGTCCCAGAAAGCCGCGGTCGCAAGCCAAGAGCGCCTAGCCAGTCTGATGGGAAGATCGACCGAAGGCCTGCCTGGCGACTTACCGTATTGCGGCGAGTACGACACCAAGTACGCACAGATCTTCCCCGCTGGCGGCCCGCTAGAGGCCCAGCACCTGCATGAGTTGCTGCCGCTGAGATTCGCGGAGCTAAGAGGAGCTGCTCAGTCCGTTGCTCGCGCCGAGTCATGGGTCCAGTCCGTTGCTAAACAGCCGAGTCAGACCGGCGCCGGGATGATTCGTGCCTTGGAGCTACTAGCTCTAAACCGACGTGCCTACGTGCAAATCGCCAAGGACTACAACCGCCGGATTACGCGATATACCGAGCTCTCGCGCCCCGGGCGAATCGACAGCGGTCGTCTTGTTGCTATGCTGATTGGAAGAAGCGGAACCCGGCTGACCAGTTCGACGGCATCTCCGTCTGGCAATGGAGCTGGGGTCACGTTCCGCCAACCGCAGCCCTCAGGATCGGGGCTGCGTTAAGCCCCCTCCTGCCGCTGTTTTCATGTCAATCGCTACGGAAGTTCTCGCCCCGCCGCTGCGTATTGGCGATTTAGTCGTCGATCCGCCGATTCTCCAGGCGCCGATGGCGGGTTTTACTAACTACGCCTTCCGGCAGATTGTGCGCGAGTTTGGTGGGGCAGGACTCTTGGCCACCGAAATGGTCAACGCCAAGGGGTTTGTTTGGCTGGACGAGCAGGAGGCCCAGCACCCCGATCGCCTGTGGGGAGTCGCCAATGAGCCACGCCCACTGGCCGTGCAAATCTGGGACAACGATCCCGACACCATGGCCAAAGTGGGCGCTAGGCTCGCCAAAGAATACAAGGTCAGCGTGGTTGACATCAACTTCGGCTGCCCCGTTCGACAAGTAACCGAAAAGGCGCATAGCGGTTCTTATCTCCTTCGGGAGCCCGAACGAATGGGACGCATCATCGAGCGGGTTGTCGAAGCCTGCGCACCAACTCCCGTAACGGCGAAAACGCGGCTCGGTTGCACGCGCGACAAGATTGTTATCAAGGAAGTGGCCCAGATTGTCGAAGACGCCGGCGCAGCCGCCCTCACCCTGCACGGGCGGACCGCGGCCGACATGTTTCGCGGTTCAGCCGATTGGGATCTTATCTCCGAGGTCAAACCGGTCCTAAAGCGGATCCCGTTGATTGGTAATGGGGACCTCGATTCGGCTCAGCGCGTTGTGGACGCTTTCCGCCGTTACGATGTCGATGGCGTCATGATCGCTCGGGCGAGTCTGAACAAACCTTGGCTTTTTCAGCAGGCCGCCGCCGCTCTGCGGGGCGAGCCCATTCCTCCCGACCCGACGTTGGAAGAAGAAAAGCAGTTGCTCCTCCACCATTTTGACCTGGTGGTGCAGCGCTTTGGCGAAGAGCGCGCCGCCGTGCTGATGCGGAAGTACGCGTGTTGTTATGCCCAAGGTCGCCGCGGTGCCCGCGAGTTCCGCAAGCATGTGGCAACCATCGAGACTTCAGATCAGTTTCTACAGGTCGTTGAGCAGTTTTTCCCTCGCTGCTAGCGACCATCGAGCGAAAAACGATCATGCTCTGCTATTTCGCTCGGGAAGCCTCGTCTCTAACCGCTGTGTTAACTGGTGCCAGCGGGGATGATCCGTTACAAGTGTGTTGGGGGTCCTCATGGAGGTTTCTAGTAACGATGAAGTGCACTCAGAAGATCGTCCTGTTGGCAGCCGGCCTGAGCTTTGCCTTTGCCCATAGCAATGCGCGATCAGAGGACTGGCTGCAGTGGCGCGGTCCTAGCGGCAACAACCACGCGCCGACGGACGCCAGCGCCCCAACCGAGTGGAGTGAGACCGAAGGACTGGCGTGGGCCACGCCACTACCGGGCAGAGGTCACTCGTCACCCACGTTGGTTGGCAATCGCATCTATCTGACGACTGCCGATCTAGCCGCGGAGACGCAGTCGCTACTGGTGGTCGATCGGTCAACCGGACGGCTGCTCAAGAGCAGCTTGGCTCATCAAGGCGGTTTGCCGAGTAGAATTCACGGTAACAACAGCCATGCAAGTCCTACGGTTGCTTCGGATGGTCAACGAGTGTTTGCGCTGTTTTGCAACGAGGACGCCGCCTGGGTGACTGCCTTCGATTTGGACGGCAATCGACTTTGGCAACAGCGGGCGATTGGCTTCGCACCTCAGCAATACGAGTTTGGCTTCGGCTCGTCGCCGGTCGTCGTTGACGACCTCGTCATCGTCACCAGCGAATACGATGGCCGCGAAAGTGGCATCGTGGCGCTAGCCGCGGCCTCGGGCAAACGTCGTTGGCTGGCAAACCGACCCAACCAACTGTCCTACTCTTCGCCCGCCCGGCTGTCCGTCGCTGGAAAGACCCAGCTACTGATCTCGGGCAACTATCTGTTGGCGAGCTATGACGCCACTTCCGGGCGGTCCCTGTGGTCGGTTCAGGGCTCCACGCAAGCGACTTGCGGCACAATGGTCTGGGACGACAGCACCGGGCTCGCCTATGCCAGTGGCGGTTATCCAGAACCGTTCACCTTGGGCGTGAAGTTGGCAGGCGACCACGCCATCGTGTGGCGGAACAATGTCAAATGCTACGAGCAATCACTGCTGGCTCACGCCGGTTTTGTTTATGGGATCGCCGACTCCGGCGTCGCTTACTGCTGGCGGGGAACGGACGGCAAGGAGATGTGGAAGAGCCGGCTAGGACGCGGTGGCGGTTACAGCGCTTCGCCACTGCTGGTGGGAGGCAACCTCTACGTTACCAGCGAACGAGGCACAACCTATGTCATCCGAGCCACACCGGATCGGTTTGACTTACTCGCAGAGAATCAACTCGGCAACTCCGCCTTCGCCACCCCCACGCCCGGGGATGGACGTCTCTATCACCGCTTTGCTCGTGACGAACATGGCAGGCGGCAAGAGTACTTGGTTGCCATCGGTCAATGATGATCAGGCGCCTATTGCTAGTCGCAGGAACGCGTGGTCACCTGGGGATGGCTGTTTAGCGTTTGTTGAGCTCAAGCCAGTCATGCCAATTCAAGAACCGCAGTAGTGGCTGCTACTTGGTCGTGTCGAAGTCGCCCATCTTGTAGGCAACCCAGTAGTCGTCCAGGGCGAGTTTAACCTTGCCGCTTAACAAGTAGAGTCCGATCAAGTTCGGGATCGACATGGCGAGGATCATCAGGTCGCTAAAATCGAGCACGTTCTTCGCCTTGATGATGGCCCCAAAGAAAACGGCGACTAAGAACACCAAACGGTAGGGCATGGATGCCGCGGGCCCAAACAGAAAAGTGGAGCAACGCTCGCCATAGTAGGACCATGAAATCATGGTGGAGTAGGCGAACAGCACCACGGCGCAGGCGAGCACATACTTGAACCAAGGCACCGCCGAGCTAAACGCTAGGCTGGTCAGCTCGGCGCCCTGGTTGCCGTCGATGATGGCCTTGTTGGCAGGGTCTTCGTAAACGCCGGTGATGACAATTACCAACCCGGTCATCGTGCAGATAACCACGGTATCGATGAACGGCTCCAGCAAGGCAACAATCCCCTCCCGAACGGGGTATTTCGTCTTGGCCGCTGAGTGCGCGATCGCTGCTGAGCCCACCCCAGCCTCGTTTGAGAAGGCCGCTCGTTTGATGCCTAGCATCGCAGCTCCGATCGTTCCTCCGAAGGCGGCATCCGCGTCAAAAGCCTGCTCGTAGATCAATCGAAACGCGGCGCCGATTTCCGTGTAGTTCATGCCCAGGACGACACACGCCGTGATTACATAAACCAGACACATCAGGGGAACAATCTTCTCAGCCGTTGCCGCAATTCGACGGATTCCCCCAACAATGACAATGCCCACCAAAACGGCCATCACTGCGCCATAAACCCCTGCGTATTTGTCAAGCACATCCGGGTCGATCTGAAAGGCTTCCGACAAAGCTACGTTCACGGCCAGTCGAGACTGGGAGACCTGAAAAGCGCACCCGCCACCGAACGATGCCCCGACACAAAGAATGGCAAAGAAGCCAGCAAGCACCGCGCCGAGGGGGCCAATCCCCTTGTCTCTCAGTCCTTCGTACAGGTAACGCATGGGACCGCCGGAAACGTGACCATCAGGATCAACTCGCCGGTACATCTGGCCAAGTGTGCACTCGGTGAACTTACTGGTCATGCCCAGCAAGCCGCAGATAACCATCCAAAAGATGGCCCCCGGTCCGCCAAGACCAACCGCGACAGCTACGCTACCAATGTTGCCCAGCCCAACGGTGGCTGACAATGCGCTAGAGAGGGCTTGGAAGTGGGAAACTTCCCCTTCGTCATCTTCATCATCGTAGTCTCCTTTGGTCACGCGCACGGCGTGCACGAACGCACGCAGGTTGATGAAACCCATTCGGAGTGTGAGAAAAGTCGCGCCCAGGATAAGCCAAGCGACCACAAACGGCACCGAGGCTCCCAGCCAACCTTCGTGTTCAATAACTTCCGTGACCTGGCCGTCTTCGCCCATGACCTCTTCGGTCCAGGGCCCGCTCCCAAAGTCGTAGAACAAAGCGGTCGCAAGGGGAGCGACGATGTTCTCGCCGAACCAGCCGTCTACCTGCTCTTCCCAGTCCGGTCCGACCTCAGCCGCTGCGGGCTCCGCGTCGTTCGGCTGAGCCGAGGCCGTGCTGACCGGCCAGCCAGCTAGCGCGGCGGCCAGGGTGAGCATCCAGGTGGTTTGGCGAAAGTGGCGAGGGCGATGCATCGTCGAATCCGAGGGGGGGAGATAGGTCGGGAAGGGGCCGCTTCTCTGACGGTCATCGCGTGCGGCTGTTACGTTCCGGCGACGACAAACGCGCATTTCCACCTTCTGACAGTGCCTGTGGTAATCAATAAGCCTCTGCCAGTCAACACTTTACGTCGCGATCTGCTTTTCTATTATTTTAGAAAGCACCAATTGTCAAAAAGCTGGTTCCCGATATCATGCTGTAACCGTGAGCACAGCAGCCCCCGACATCGCCGATCGCACCTCAACAGACCGTGAGGTGCTGGACCACCTTCGGCGTGAGCAGTCGGCGGGCATTTCGGAGCTTTGCGAGTTGCTAGGCGTTACGGCGCCGGCCGTTCGCCAGCGGTTGACGCGGCTGATGGCGGAAGGGCTCATCGACCGCGTCCTGGAGCGCGGTGGTCGCGGCCGCCCAAGCCACAAGTACCGTTTAACTAAAAAAGGCGAACGGTTTGCAGGGGACAACTACTACGACTTGGCTGCCATCCTGTGGGATGAGATTCGCCAGGTGAAAGATGCGGAGGTACGCGTAGGCCTGCTGAAACGATTGGCCAAACGTTTGGCGGACTCCTACGCTAGCACAGCTCAGGCCGACGATCTGGCCGGGCGGATGCAAGAGCTCACCAAGGTCATGGCCGAGCGAGAGGTGCCGTTCATGGTTGATGAATCTGGCGACTTGCCAATCATCACCGCCTTGGCTTGCCCTTACCCCGACTTGGCTGAGAAGGATCGTAGCATTTGCGCGATGGAGCGGATGATGATGTCGGAGGTACTTGGCAAGACAGTGAAGCTTTCCGAGTGCCGCCTTGATGGTGGTGGTTGCTGCTCCTTCGAACCCAGCTCGCCAGTTGACTAAGCGCTCGGTTGCCAGAGAACTAGGTTGTCAGATTCTTGGCGACCTTCGCAAAAGAACTCGTAACACAATACAAGCGACATGATTGAAACCCTGAAGATCACAAATCTCCAAGTAGCCGTCGAAGGCAAGCCAATTCTTACGGGGGTCGATTTGACCATCGAGCGGGGGCAGACCCATGCTTTGATGGGTCCCAACGGTTCTGGCAAGAGCACGCTTGGCAACGCCATCATGGGACATCCGGCCTATGAAGTGACGGGCGGCTCGATCGAACTCAATGGCCAAGACGTGCTGGAAATGGACGCCAGCGAGCGAGCCCGTGCGGGTCTGTTCATGGCTTTCCAACGGCCCATGGCCATTCCTGGAGTCAAACTGGCGGACTTCCTTCGCCACGCCGCCACCAACGTACGTAATCCCGATCGCAAGGAAGGCGAAGACCTGATCCCCATGCGTGAGTTTCGCAAGGAGCTCAAAGAGAAGATGGGTCAGCTCCGGATGGATACCGAGTTTGCCCGTCGCTATGTGAACGATGGTTTTTCTGGCGGTGAGATGAAGCGTGCCGAGATTCTTCAGCTAGCCATGCTACGCCCCAAGTTCGCCATCCTTGACGAGACGGACTCCGGTCTGGATGTGGACGCCGTGAAGCTGGCCAGCCAGTCGATCGCCGCCATTGCCCAGGAGACCGAAGGCGGCGCCGAAATGGGCATCTTAATTATCACCCACCACGACAAGCTGCTGGAAAGCAACACGCCTGACTTCACCCATGTGATGCTGGGCGGCAAGATTGTGGAAACCGGTGGGGTGGAATTGGCCAAAGAGCTTTACACCGAAGGCTACGATCGCATCCGTGCCGATCACCCCGAGGCAGCCAAGGTTGAGGCGGAGATGCAAGATGATGGAGCTGTGGCCGTTTAAACGCCAACAGCCCGCGCTTAACGAATCGCGACTGACAGAACAGGAAACGCCGCCATGGCTACAGATACCCTACCGACCACCGAAGTGGATAACGACGTTGTCGGCGAGATCAACAAGTACGACTTTGTGACGGAGACTACTGGTGTCTTCAAAGCCCGCAAGGGCTTGAACCGCGATGTCGTTGGTCAGATTTCTGAGATGAAGGGCGAACCGGCGTGGATGCGCGACTTCCGCCTCAAGTCACTTGAGATCTTCGAATCCAAGCCCATGCCTGAATGGGGCGGTGAAATCGGCATCGACTTCGACGATGTCTACTATTACCTGAAACCGACCGAAGGTCAGAGCACCAACTGGGAAGACGTTCCCGCTGAAATCAAAGAGACTTACGACAAGCTGGGCATTGTCGAAGCGGAGCAGAAGCGACTGGTAGCAGGGGTTAAGGCGCAGTTCGAAAGCGAAGTTGTTTACGGCTCGCTTCAAGAGGACCTTGCTCGCCAAGGTGTCCTGTTTACCGATACCGACACGGCCGTCAAGGAACACCCCGAGCTTCTCCGTGAGTACTTCGGCAAAATCATTCCGCCGGAGGACAATAAATTTGCGGCACTGAATTCGGCCGTGTGGTCGGGCGGATCCTTCATCTATGTGCCGCCTGGCGTTACCGTTGAGTTCCCGCTGCAGGCCTATTTCCGCATCAATGCGGAGAGCATGGGCCAGTTCGAGCGAACGCTGATCATTGTCGATGAAGGCGCCGCGGTGCATTACGTTGAAGGATGCACGGCGCCAATGTACTCGACCGAGAGCCTGCACTCAGCCGTGGTGGAGGTGGTGGTCAAGAAGAATGGTCGAGCGCGTTACACGACGATCCAAAACTGGGCCAACAACATCTACAACCTGGTCACCAAGCGAGCGGTTGCCTACCAGGACGCTCTGATGGAGTGGATCGACGGCAACCTAGGCAGCCAACTGACCATGAAGTACCCAGCGGTCCACATGATGGAGCCGGGCGCTCGCGGAGAGATTCTCTCGATCGCGTTTGCCAGTAAGGGCCAACACCAGGACGCAGGCGCAAAACTCGTCCATGGAGCCCCCAACACCTCTGGCCGGATCATCAGCAAGAGCATCAGCAAGAACGGCGGTCGCAGTAGCTACCGTGGCTTGTGCAAGGTGGACGATGGCGCCGTGGGCTCCAAGAGCAATGTGGTATGCGACGCGCTGATCCTTGATCCAGAGAGCCGCAGTGACACCTATCCCTACATCGAAGTTGAAGAGCAAGACGTGCAAATTGAGCACGAAGCGTCGGTTTCAAAGATTGGCGAAGAGCAGCTGTTCTACCTAATGAGTCGCGGGCTTAGCGAAGCGGAGGCGAGCTCGATGATCGTCTCGGGCTTCATCGAGCCGCTCATTAAAGAGCTGCCCATGGAGTACGCCGTTGAGATGAATCGACTTATTGAACTGCAAATGGAAGGCAGCGTGGGTTGAGTCCCGGCTGCGTCTTTCGCGTCAATTTCCCTTAATGCGTGTCGACCGCGGACGTCAGGGTTTCGCCTGTCGTTTAATCGCGTCCACTTTGCGAGAAACCCATGATGTCGGCGACTGTGAGTTCCACGTTTTCCGAAGCGGCGTTAACCCCACGTGCGGGTGAACCTGATTGGCTTACCGAGAGAAGACGGCAGTCTTGGGCTGCATTCGATTCTGCGGGTTGGCCAGCCAGCAATGACGAAGAGTGGATGCGAACGGACATCCGCCTGTTCAATCTAGACAAATTCTCTTTGGCGCCATCGGACGTCCAGGCAAACCATGCTGGTTTGTTGTCGCAAGGCGTTGATCTTGGCGGTCGCCTCGAGTCCATCAACGGACGCGCTGTCTTTTCGGACATCGATCCTGAAATCGCTGGCCAAGGGATTCTCTTTGGCGGACTGGGCCACTTGGTTCAAGAGCAAGGCGACGCCCTCAAAGCTGCTTTTGAACGGCATGTCGTGAGCCCCACTTACGATCGCTTTGCCATGCTCAACGACGCCTGCTGGACCGGCGGCGTTGTGCTCTATGTGCCCAAAGGTGTGCGGCTGGAGAAACCGCTGCACGCCCTTTCGCGGCTCGCCGGGGCCGGCGGCAGTGACTTCAGTAAGACGTTCGTGGTGCTTGAAGAAGGCGCTGAAGCAACGCTCCTGATGGAAACCGCCAGCGACGATCCCGAGGCAGCCGGCCTGCATAACGGAACCATTGAACTCGTGGTGGGTGCCGGCGCGAAGCTCCGCTACGTAAACCTTCAGAACTGGAACAACCGCACCTGGCATTTCGCCCACCAGAAAGCGGTGGTTGAGCGCCAGGGGCAGTTGCAATGGACCATCGGCGCGCTAGGCTCTCGTTTAGCGAAAGTCAATCAGCGGGTGGCCCTCGCTGGGCAAGATGCCGAAGCGCAGGTGAACGGAGTCATGTTCACGCAAGGCAAGCAACACCTTTGCTACAACACCCACCAACACCATGAGGCGCCCTACTGCCGCAGCGACCTGCTTTACAAGGCGGCCTTGCAAGATGCTTCCCGCACGGTTTGGCGTGGCATGATCAAAGTGGACGAAGCAGGCCAAAGAACGGACGCCTACCAGCGCAATGACAATCTGATGCTAACGACCAGCGCTCGGGCCGACTCGATCCCTGGACTCGAAATCGAAGCGGATGACGTCCGCTGCACGCATGGCAGCACCAGCGGGCGCGTGGACGACACGATGATCTATTACGCCATGAGCCGTGGCTACACCCGTCAAGAAGCGGTGCGGATGATCGTTACGGGCTTCTTCCAGCAGGTATTTGATCGCATTACGATTGAAAGCGTCCGCGACGCTCTGGGCGAAGCCATCGGCGCCAGGGTACAGGACTTGTCCGATCAATGAACGGTTTTGTTTCCGTTGGCGCCGTAGCAAGCTTCACCGACCCGTCCGCCACGCTCGTTGAGGTAGATGATGAGCCGGTAGTGCTTATTCATGCGGTGGGGCATTTCTACGCTCTGGACGATGTCTGCACCCACGACGGCGGCCCCCTGAGCGATGGCCCCCTCGACCCACGGGAATCGACAATCGCGTGCTCTCGTCACGGCGCCAAGTTTGATCTAGCCACAGGCCAGGCCCTGACAATGCCTGCCACTCGGGCGACGCGCTCGCACGAGGTAAAGATCTCTGAGGATCTGGTCTGGGTCAAACTCTGCGACAGTTAGTGCAACGCAACTGGCTGCACTGCCACTTTGAAGAGCGTTGGCGTTTCAGCTAAACTAGGTAAGCGCGCTTTGATGGCTACGTTTTCGTAGCTGTGAGCTGATCAGCGCCATCTCTTGCCCCCGGGAGCCCCCACCGATGCTGACGACCACGCGCTGCGCTCTTGCTGGTCTTGCCATTCTGCTTTGCCTTCAGCAATGCCGTGCACAAGTAACAGGTCATTCTCGCCGCACCTTTGAGATTGGCGAGGACGCTTTTCTGCTTGATGGCAAGCCGTTTCAGATTCGTTGTGGAGAGTTGCATAGCACGCGCGTGCCACGCGAGTACTGGCAGCATCGACTGCAGATGTGCAAAGCCATGGGACTCAACACGGTTTGCGCCTATCTGTTTTGGAACTTCCATGAGCGACAGCCGGGAGAGTTCACGTGGGACGGCCGGGCTGACGTTGCCGAGTTCTGCCGGCTCGCGCAAAAAGAAGGCTTGTGGGTCATTCTTCGCCCAGGACCTTATGCCTGTGCTGAGTGGGAAATGGGTGGCCTCCCGTGGTGGTTGCTGAAGCACAAGGATATTCAGCTTCGATCGCGTGATCCTCGGTTCCTGGAAGCCGCGCGTGCCTATCTGAAGGAAGTGGGGCGCGTCCTGGGACCTCTGCAGGTCACCCAAGGCGGGCCCATCCTGATGGTGCAAGCGGAGAACGAGTACGGCTTTTATGCTAGCGACGCTGCATACATGGGCGAGATTCGGCAAGCACTTCTCGACGCTGGCTTCGAAGTTCCCTTGTTCGACTGTAATCCGGTTTGGCAGCTGAAGAATGGCTATCGGGAAGACCTCTTTTCCGTCGTCAATTTTGGCTCCAACCCCAAAGGAGGCTTTGCGGCATTGAGAAAGATCATGCCGAAAGGGCCTCTGATGTGCGGAGAGTATTACTCCGGATGGTTTGATACTTGGGGCAACCCCCACCATACAGGTGACACGGGGCGCTACCTTTCCGAACTGGAGTACATGCTTGACGTTGGCGCCTCCTTCAGCATTTACATGGCCCACGGTGGCACGAGCTTCGGATTCTGGGGCGGAGCCGACCGGCCTTTCAAGCCAGACACTTCTTGCTACGACTACGATGCCCCGATCAGTGAAGCGGGGTGGGTGACGCCAAAGTTTGAGAGAACACGTGAGTTATTCAGTCGCTACCTCCAGGAAGGAGAAACGCTCCCCGAGCCGCCGGCTCCGAAACAAGTCATTGCGGTCCAACCTATCGAGCTGACGGATCGCGCCGCACTGCTTGACCATCTCCCCGAGCCACTCTATGCCGAGACGCCAGGTAACTTCGAAGACTACGACTTAGCCCAAGGCTGCATGTTATATCGCACGCTCCTGCCAGCCGGTCCAGCGGGCCGACTGTCCGCCGCAGCGGTGCACGATGCCGCTTGGATCTCGCTCGATGGCAAGCCGATTGGCGTCATGGATCGCCGCAAGCGACTGTATGAGGTGAACGTCCCCGCGCGGGAGGAACCGCAACGGCTCGATATCCTCGTGAACGCGATGGGCCGGGTCAACTTTGGGAAGGAAGTGCACGATCGCAAAGGAATGCACGGGCCAGTCAAGCTGCAGGTTGCTGGCAAGCCTGCTCAAGTGCTGACGGGTTGGGATCATTTCAAGCTACCCCTGGACACTAAGATGCTCGGCAACCTTGCCTACGAGGCTTCCAAGGCAACAGTAGTCGGTCCGGCGTTCTACCGAGCAAGCTTCAAAGTCGAGTCGCCGGGCGATACCTTCCTCGACATGCGAAACTGGGGCAAAGGCGTCGCCTGGGTGAATGGCCATTGCTTGGGTCGCTACTGGAACATTGGTCCTTCGCAAACCATGTACTTGCCCGGCGTATGGCTGCACGCAGAGGAGAACGAAGTTGTGGTGCTAGATTTGTTGGGACCGACCACCGCGACGCTTAGCGGTCTTAAGGAACCGATCATGTCTGAGCTTCGACCCGATCTCGACTTTGCTGGCCCCAGCCGGTCAAATCGTGAGCTCGCACTTAGCGAAGACACGCTTGTGCGGGAGGCAACATTTGAGCGTGGCGACAAGTCGCAAACGATCCGGTTCGACCAATCCGTCTCGGGGCGGTACTTCTGTTTAGAGACCTTGAACGCCTATGGTGGCCAACCCTTTGCGGCAGTCGCGGAGCTTGACCTCCTCGACTCGAGCGGGTCGCTAATGAGTCACGAGGGCTGGCTCATTGCTCATGTGACCAGCGAAGAGCGGATCGCTGAGGATGGAACAGCCGAGAACGCCATAGACGGCCAAACAGCCAACCACTGGCATACGCAATGGAAGGCAAAGCAACCGAAGCATCCACACCGGCTCGTCATCGACTTGGGAGAGACCCGCACGCTGACAGGATTTCGTTACGTGCCTCGCGCGGGTAGTCGCGCCACGATTGGGGGACGCATCAAAGACTATCGTATCTACGTTGGTGATCAGATTGTCAAAGACTAGGTTTCACCTTCTTGTGTTTGGAGTCTCTCACTTGAGAAGCATTTTCTTCATCGTGTTGGGCTGCCTGTCTGTCGTCGTCACGCCTGCAGATGCTGACGAACAAGAGACGATCCGGCCTGGCGATGTTTGGCTTGATACGGATGGCCATCCCATCAACGCGCACGGCGGCGGCGTCCTGTTCCATGCAGGCCGATACTACTGGTATGGCGAGATCAAAGAAGGCGAAACACACTTTCCCGACTGCAATAAAGAGTGGGGCGGCTCGCGCGTCGACGTGGTTGGCATCTCCTGCTACAGCTCGACTGATCTACTCAACTGGAGAAACGAAGGGAATGTCCTGCCGGCCGTCTCCGACGACAGAACCCATGATCTGCATCGCGATCGAGTACTGGAGCGCCCAAAGGTCATTTTCAACGCCAAGACAAATAAGTTCGTGATGTGGCTTCACATAGACACCATGGACTACAGCGCCGCGCGAAGTGGCGTGGCAGTGAGCAATTCGCCCACGGGGCCCTTCAACTACGTCAGGAGCTTCCGCCCCAACCAAGGCGTCTGGCCACTGGAAACGACAGACAAAGAAAAAACATACAACAAGGAAGTCGCCCTGCCGCGAGACTACTACCGTGGCCAAATGGCTCGCGACCAGGCGTTGTTCGTCGACGACGACGGCCGCGCCTATCATTTCTACTCCTCAGAAGACAACGCTACGCTGCACGTTTCTGAGCTGTCTGACGACTATCAGCGCCCCACAGGCAAGTACAAACGCCTGTTCGTCGATCGCTTTATGGAGGCGCCCGCCGTTTTCAAACGCGAGGGGAAGTACTATCTCATCGCATCGGGCTGCACGGCATGGGCCCCGAATCCTGCGCGGTCTGCCATGGCAGATTCCATTTGGGGGCCGTGGGAAGAGCTAGGCAATCCCTGCCAAGGGCGCGGTGCCGATAAGACTTTCAACTCGCAAAGCACCTACGTCTTGCCCATCTCTGGCCAGCCAGGGGCTTTCGTCTTTATGGCGGATCGTTGGAATCCGAGCGACCTGAAAGACTCTCGATACATTTGGTTGCCCCTCCAGTTTGGCGACCAACAGCAGCCCCTGCTGCAATGGCGTGATGAGTGGCGGCCGGCAGATACTCATGGGGGCAACGCAATCGCTCAATAGCGCCAAGAACCGGTAGCCTATAGCGGTTCTTGAGTTGGCGTGACCAGTTTGAGCTCAAAACCGCTTAACAAGCCTTCCGCGGGTGGCTACGTGTATCTGCGACTCGCAGTCGGTAGGCAAGGCCGGACTCACTACACACACGCGGCTAGCCCGCTAGAATACGTCATCCCCCCCCCGACTGCGTTGATTTCGTTGAGGTACGCTATGGCCCTGGCTGAAGACACCGTCCGCGAGGCCTTGAAAGAGGTCATCGATCCCGAGCTGTTTGTCAATATTGTCGACCTCGGTCTGATCTACGAAGTGACCATCACCCCAAATGAAGAGGCCAGTGCCGAGGATGTACAGGTCAATATGACTATGACCAGCCCGGCGTGCCCTGCAGGACCACAGTTGCTTAGCCAGTCGCACGATGCGGTCAAGAAGCTGGACGGCGTGGGTGAAGTCGATATCAAGCTAGTGATGGAGCCCGCCTGGACGCCCGAGAGAATGACTGAAGACGCCCGGGACCAGCTAGGTATCTTCTAACGGCCGGCGGTCGCGACCACCGGCTGCGAGACTGATGCACGTCTTTGTCTACGAATGGGTTACTGGTGGCGGGCTACTGACCCACGAAGGGCCGTTGCCAAACTCTCTGCTCGTCGAAGGCCTGGCCATGGTACAGGCCGTGGCCGCTGACTTTGCCGCGGTTTCTAACACCAAAGTCTCACTGCTACAGGATCTGCGCGTGGTGCAAATCAGCACCCCGGGCACGGATCGTATTTCCGTAGGTTCCGTATCAGAACACAACGAGGTGTTCGCCCAGTTGTGCCGATCAGCAGATGCCGTGCTGTTGATCGCTCCTGAGATTGACGGCGTCCTTAGCCACGCTGTTGCTGAGGCAGAGGCCCATCAGGCTTCACTTATTTCGCCTGACTCTGCATTCGTTGCCGTGACCAGCGATAAACATGAGACAGCGCAGAGGCTTGCTGCCGCAGGTGTCCCTGTGCCCGATGGTCACCGACTTGAGGAAGACGATTCGCTGCCACAAGGCCAGGTGTACCCGGCGGTGATCAAGCCAACCGATGGTGCTGGATCTGAAGCGGTTTATGTTTTGACTGGTCCCCAGGACGCGCCTCCGCGAGTTGGCCCGCAGCGCCTCGAACCGTTGTTGCCCGGAATTACCGCCAGCGTGTCACTGCTTACGGGGCCGGCAGGAATCTGGCCTCTCCCTCCTTGTCGCCAACGTCTTTCTCTTGACGGTCGACTTCGCTACCTAGGAGGTACAACCGAGCTGGCCGCGGGTCTCGCATCGCGAGCTACCCAATTGGCCGTCCAAGCCGTCGAGGCTCTGCCCACAGCTCGTGGCTACGTGGGAGTGGATCTCGTTCTTGGAGCCGATCCTCGTGGTGCTGAGGACTACGTGATCGAAGTAAACCCACGGCTAACGACCTCTTACGTAGGGTTACGCTTTGCGTCATGGAGGAACCTGGCGCATGAAATGCTGGCCGTGGCGAAAGGACAAGACACGACCTTGGATTTTGACCCGCAGCCTCTTGAGTTTAGTCCCGACG
The DNA here is from genome assembly GCA_965263315.1 of Lacipirellulaceae bacterium. Classification (GTDB taxonomy): domain Bacteria; phylum Planctomycetota; class Planctomycetia; order Pirellulales; family Lacipirellulaceae; genus JBCCQL01. The sequence continues at coordinate 86,710 of CBDHGZ010000001.1, forward strand.
GCGCCGTTTCCTACCTGGAGGAAGGGACAGCATGACCACCGAGGCACGTTGGCTGGGGCTGGACATCGGTGGTGCGAATTTGAAAGCCGCTGCGACAGATGGCTACGCTCTACATGTCCCCTTCGCACTATGGGAACGTCCCGACGAACTCTGCAGCGCCATCGAGAGTCTGGTCCGTCATTCGCCCACAAAGCAAGGTCTCGCCGTTACCATGACTGGCGAGTTGGCCGACTGCTTTGCCACCAAGGCCGACGGCGTGGCCGCCATCGTGCAAGCGACGGAACAGGCCGCAAGGGGCCGCGAAACCCGGTATTACAGCCTTAACCATGGAGGCTTTCTCAAGGCACATGAAGCTGTCGAGGACTGGCGCGGTTTGGCGGCTGCCAACTGGCATGCTCTGACAACCTACGTCGCGAGGGTTTGTAAGGGGGCCGGCTGGCTTATCGATGTCGGATCGACGACGACGGATGTCATTCCGTTCGCCAATGGTGTGCCGTCGACCGATGCCAAGACCGATACCGATCGGCTGCTGGCCAGCCAGCTGCTCTATATGGGAGTAGGACGCACGCCAGTGTGCGCCGTTGTCGATCACTTGCCATATCGTGGCAGCCTGTGCCCCGTGGCCGCCGAGCTATTCGCTACTACCGGGGATGCGGCTCTGGTGGCAGGCTACGAACAGGTAGCCGAGCGCATCGAAACTGCCGATGGCCGACCAGCAGACCTAGCACATGCAACTGCCAGGCTGGCACGAATGATCTGTCAAGATGCTGCTAGTTTCGATCTAGAAGCTGCGCGTGTTGCGTCGCTCTACATTTTGGACGCTATGCAGGAACGCTTGAGAGTCGCCCTGCAACAAGCGCTGCAGGGATCGACGACCAATCATCCCTGTCTGGTCCTCTCGGGCAGTGGTGCATGGCTCGCAGAAAGGGTGATATCAGAACTGGACCTTGGCTCCAACGTGCTCTCGCTAGCGTCCTTGATTGGCACCCAACCGTCCTATTGTGCCCCGGCTTACGCCGTAGCCTCTCTCTGCGAAAGAGAGAGCGGTAAGAAATGAAGTCTCATGTGGTGAAGATTGGTGGAAGCCTGCTCCGCGCTACTAAGGCACCCGAACGTTTACAAGAGTGGCTCGCGGGACAGGCAAACATCAAGCCACACACTCACCAGATCATCATCGTAGGTGGAGGCGAAGCAGTTGATGGGCTGCGTCGGATCGACATGCAGTCACTACTACACCACGATGACGCTCACTGGGCAGCTATCATGATGATGGACGCCAACACCCAGGCGATTGCCCATTGGTTACCCAGCGCGGAGCTGACAAACAGCTGGAGCATGGTCAAGGACCGCATGAGAGCGCCCGGTGCAACATTGTTCCAAACGGCCGATTTCCTGCGCCACCAAGAACCAAATCACTCTGGGCGAACGCTCCCGATCGGCTGGGAGGTGACGAGCGACTCAATTGCCGCAAGAGTGGCGGTGCTACTCAACGCTCGGCTGACCCTATTGAAGTCTCGGACTGTTGAGAACCCTTGCAACAACATGCAGTGGCAGCAGCTAGCGGCAGAGGGAATCATCGATCCATTCTTTCCACAGATCGTCAACGACGTGCCACACGTCGAGTGCGTTAGCCTCGCTGGTGAAGAGGCTTAAGCGGTCCGCAGCTCGACCTCGATTTGCCGCAGAGCGTCATGCAAGTGATGACTCACTCCCGAGGCACAGTCGCTGCTCGAACGATTGATGAGCTTCTCGACCCGCCGGCAAGCTGAAATCACGGTGCTGTGACTCCTACGGCCGTAGTACTCGCCAATCTCACTCCACGCTGCTTGGGTGTACTTGCGCGAAAGCCACATTGCCACCATACGGGGCTCGGTTGTCGACTTTGTTCGCTTGTTCGAGCGAAGTGTTTGACGATCGACGCCAAAGACACGGCATACGGCCCCCTGAATGTCAGAAAGCTTCAGTCGCGGCGTGGTTTGACGGTTGGATTCGTCAACGATTTTCCGCGCAGCCTTCTCGTCCATCGGTTCGCCTAGGAGATCATTGGCCACGCGAAGTCGATTCAGCACGCCGCCAAGCTCTCTAGCGCCACCGGTTACCCCGGCGGCGATGACCTCTGCGACGTGCTGATTCAACTCGGCGCCATCGCGTTTGGCCAGCTGTTGTAGTATCTGACGGCGAGTTTCTTGATCGGCAGATTGGATGCCGACGCTAACCCCCGCTCCTAGTCGAGAGGCCAGTTCGCTACCAAGGCCACGCAGTTCCGCTGGCGAACGATCGCATGCCAGGATGACTTGAGCGCCGTTGGACAGCAAAGTATCCAGCGTATATTGGAGTTCTTCGACCGTCTTCTTCTTGCCGAGGAAGAACTGAAGGTCGTCTAGCAAAAGCACATCGACGCCACGATGCTTACTGCGGAACCCCGGCAACCCTCGCCCGTGCACCGCCTCGACAAAACCGGTGGTAAACTGCTCTGCTGTCAGATAGACAACTCGGGCCCGTCGGCTGCGGCGCCGTGATTCGTCTCGGATTGCGTGCAGCAAGTGAGTCTTGCCAACCCCGGTAGGTCCCCAGAACAGCAGCGGAGACGCCACACGTTGCCCCGTGGCAATCTGGCGAGCCACCTCAAGGGCAGCCACGTTGCCACGTCCCGCCACAAACCGATCAAAGCCGGCCGTCGCTGCTCCTTCTGCAGCCAATTCCGGCGAGGTGGGTTCAGGGCAGGGCGGGCCAACCGTGGCTTCGCGCGGCATGGGTCGCGGTACGCCGGCGGATGGCTCTGGAGCATCAACCCGAAAAACCACTCGGCGGCTCCCAACTCCGGCACGAAGACAAGCCTGCTGTAAATCGGCCGAAAACTGCTCCTGCAGGCAATCGCGTTCCAAGGGGCTGCCAACGGTCACTTCAAGAGCTTGGCTGCCGTCTAACCGCAATTGCACTCGCTTATCGAACCACGTGCGATAACGCCGCTCGCCGATTCCGGTCGTAAGCTCATCGACGAGCCTCGCGATTCGCCGCACATCGTCCGTGACCACGTCCTGTGCTCTCCTTCTCGCGCGGTACAGGCGCAATCGTTCCGTCAAGGAAACGCTTTTCTGCAAGAGAATCTTGCAGCGCCCGCCGCCCCGTCATGGGGCTCTTCACGCGAAATCAAAAGACTCCGACTACCAACTTGCCGTGGCTGAGGCTTGGCAAGTCAAACATGTCGTTAACCTGTTCTTCATTACTGTAGGAGGCCGATTGTAAGCGTGCTAGCACGGGTGTCAAACCACGATGCGAGCCACTGCATAAAACTCTTGCCGCTGGCCTCATCAACACCGTGAAAAACCGATTGAAGCCGAAGAATAGGCAGCTACTTTTTTCTCCATGGACCGCGCCCTACGGTGGATAAAGTGTTCCCGCGTTGCTCATTGACGCGCGGCGCAGGTTAATGCGAACGAACGTACACCAATCGACTGGCCCAGGGATCGAAGCCGGCGCTCTGGTAAACGTCTCGCGCAGGACTGTTGCGCGCGTCCACCGCCAAGACAAGGCGATCCGCACCGCGCTGTTGAGTGAACATCTGTGCCCTTTCCACCGCCATGCGCCCCAGCCCAAAGCCTCGGTGCTCGGGGACAATTCCCATATAGATGAGCTCAAGCTGCTGAGAAGTTCGGTGCTCTGTCAGGAGGAGCACGCCGGCATCGTGGTCACCGTGACGGATCACCTGCCAGAGTTCGGGATCGTGATCGCCTGTCTGACGGTACCCACTCAGCACATCCGGCATTGCTCGCAAGCCGTCAAGTTCGGGACAATCTAGGGTCTGTGCATAAGTCCGCTGGACCAGTTGTTCCAGCTTCTCGGGCGAAACTTCAGCAGCAGAGGTGAAGGAAAGCTCTTTGGGGAGACTTGCACTCGCGTTGGCCGCTCCGGCCACGTCCCAAGCCATGTATTGGAGTTCGGCAACTTGAGCAAAGCCGGCATCCAGCAGCAGTTTATGTTCGGGGCACTCTTGGTTTTCTAGCAATGCTTGGCAGAGCACCACTCCGGAAGCATCGACAACTTCAAGAGCCTTGGCTAGCAGCCGAGAGCGAAGCGCGTTGCCTACGTCAGCAATCGCGTCGCTAGAGAACTGTGGTAGCCAAACCGATGCCGTTCGTCCTGGCTGAGGCTGAGCCCAAAGGGCGCCGACAAGGTCATCGTCCTGGCGAGCCACGACCAAGGCCTGCAAGGGGCCGAGTGGTTCATTCTTGAGTCGGGCTAGCGAGTCGATCAGAGGACCACGCAGATTCGGAGCCAGCGGCTGTAGCACCAGCGAGAGAGCCTGCTGCCAATCCCGCTCGGCACATACTTCGATCTTGGTCGCTCTGTCAGCCATTCGCCGAGGCTAGCAAGTTTCTGCAAGACCGTCACGCGGGATTCACGGGTCAGCCACGGTTCAGTTGGGCCAACGAAAGGTCGGCCGCTTGGCGTTCTGAAGCGAATTGGCTACTTCCTCTACTTTGGTGACCGGCTGATCGGTCTCTGCGCCGCTAGGTGAAGGTTTTGGCGCCTCGGTGGCCAGCTGTTCTGGCTCTGGCGGTAGCTGCGGCTTCAGCTGCCGGGGCCTTACATATTGACCGGCGCCAGGCCGGTTGAGCTCAAGATCGATCACGAAGCTGTTGTGCGGAGACGTTGACCACAGCACCGAATCCGGTCGAGTCCTCAGTTCGCATAGCACCTTGCCGTTCTCGAAGGCCTGGAGGAGCTGCTCTCCCGCCAGCCCCGGCTGCGGCGTCATGCCATAGTTCCGTTGGGCGATGTTTAGCAGCGCTGTCGTATCGGCCGTTTGACCATGAAAGCGCAGCCGATCGACTCGCCCCTGGGCGTTGAAATAGTAAGACAAAGACCCCGCCAAGTCCGTCATCGCGGTACCCGTAACCACCGGGACTCGTACGCCAAAGAGGCCCGGATCAGCCAGACCGGTTGTTTTTCGCGCCCACCGGGCATACACCCATTCTTTGGTGACATCCATTCGCAACAGTTCCGCCAGCGACACGAAGCCTACGCCTTCGATTGGGGCAGGGCTCTCGTAGATCAATGAACCGGGGCTATTTGGCGAACGCAAACTGGCTGCCGCTGGTTGCGAAACCGTCGGCAGCGCTCCAGGAGCAGCATTGGTGACCTGTGGTTGGCCCGACCCTGGCCAATGCTTGGGGCCTTCGTTGATCGCAATCGGCCCGGCGACCGCAGCGCCTAGCAGGCCGGTCATTATTACGGGGCGAGAAAGCATGATTCTTGTTGACCTGGAGACTTATGTTTTATGCAGTACCTCTTCGTCTTCTTCGGTAAATGGGTCGCGCTGGAGGTAGCTGGGGAGTGCCAGTAGTTATCCTGAGAACAAACGTTAGGGTTTGCCAAAGCGGCCCTACCCGCGAAAACTAGAGCCATGTCGTCAAACCGAGTAGCCGACGCCCAGGCCAATTTGGCCGACTATCAATGGCTGGTAGGGCCCGAGGCAGGCGAGGTCTTAAATGGCCTTGCGAGTTCTCCTCATCTCGCCCATCAGCAGGCTGCCCAGTTGCGCCGTTTCTTTGCAACAGCTCGCGTCCATCTACTGCTAGAGCAAGCGGACTTGCGGCAGCGTGCCCGCACGAAGTTCTCCGCTGCCCATCGGATGTTCTTCACGCGAGTCGGGCTCGAACAGGCGACCGACGAAGCGATTGCACGGTACAAATCGAGCCGATTCAACGGCAATCACTCGGTGGTAGATCTCTGCTGCGGGATAGGGGGCGACCTCATGGCGTTGGCCCGTCGTGGGCAAACGACCGGCGTTGACCTCTGCCCGAAGACCTTGGCGCTGGCCCATGCCAACACGCGCGTAGTTTCAGACTCTACCAGCAAGATCGCCTGCCAGCCGTCTGAAGACACGCAGGTCGCCCAATTCGACGCTTGGCATATCGATCCCGACCGTCGCCCTCACGGGAGAAAGACCACGCGCGTCGAACTTCATTCACCGACCGCAGCGGCACTCGATGGTCTGTTGCAACAGAACCCCAACGCAGCAATGAAACTAGCGCCCGCATCCGACCCCCCGCAGCAGTGGCAAGACCGTTGCGAGCTGGAATGGATCAGCCGCGCTGGCGAATGTAAGCAGTTGGTGGCGTGGTCTGGTGCGCTGGCCAGCGCGCCCGGGCAGCGTCGCGCTACCGCGTTGGCGCCTGGCGGCGAGCTGCTTGGCTCCGTGAAGGGCGTGCCAGATGAGCCGGCTCCCATAGCGCAGCAAGTCGGCCAGTGCCTCTACGAGCCAGACGCCGCGGTGTTCGCCGCCGGACTCGACGGGTGGATCGCCAATCATCACGGCATCGAACGCATGAGTCGCGAGTCAGGCTACCTTACGGGGCCCAGTGATGTTGACTCGCCGATGCTGTCGGGTTTTCTCATCGAGGAAATGTTGTCGCCGCGACCCAAACAACTGGCCCGCTACTTTCATCAGCGCGGCATCGGTACACTGGAGATCAAACAGCGCGGCGCGAGAATGGATCTCGATACTCTGCGGCGCCAACTCCGACTCCGTGGCGAGAACGCCTCTACGTTGCTACTAACCCGCCGCGGCCCGAAGACGATCGCCTTTGTGGCGAGACGGCTATGAAACTTGCGTTCAGTTCTAACGCCTACTTGAGTTTCCCCATCGAAGAGACGATCCGTCGGATCGCCGCGGTGGGTTATCGCGGCATCGAACTGCTGGCCGATGTACCGCACGCCTGGCCTTCGGGCCTACTGCCGGTCCAGGTAGAAGCCATCCGTCGCTCGCTGGACGATCACAACATGGCGATCTCCAACATCAACGCGTTCATGATGAACGCAATCGCCGATCCCCGGCAGCCTTACTGGCATCCCAGTTGGACCGATCCCGATCCCCACTATCGAGCGATCCGCCGCGAACATACGATGCGAGCTCTGCATCTGGCCAAAGACCTTGGAGCCCCCCACATCAGCACCGAACCGGGCGGGCCTGACTTTCCAGGGCAATCGCGCGCCGAAGCCATCGAAGTCTTCTACGAAGAACTAATGCCATGCGTTGAAGTCGCTGAGTCGCTAGCTGTTCCGCTCCTCATCGAGCCAGAACCAGAACTACTCATCGAACAGTTTGGTCAGTACGAAGAGTTTATGGAACGGATTGACTCTCCACTCGTAAGGCTCAACTTCGACATCGGGCATGCTTACTGTGTGGGTGAGGATCCGGAAGACTGGGTTGCGAAAATGGCTGGCCACACCGTGCACTACCACCTGGAGGATATCGCTGCAACGCGCGTGCACCAACACCTGATCCCTGGCCACGGCGCCATCGACTTCCAAGCCACGGTCCAGGCCATCCGCGACACCAACTACGATGGCTGGCTAACGGTCGAACTCTATCCCTACGGTGACGATCCCGACGGCGCCGCACGCCAGGCGCTGGCGTATCTTCAACCTCTCGTGGCCGCGGAGTAGGCATGCTTCAGCGCCTGCAAGCTTACGCCGAGCTGCTACGCATCTCCAATGTCTTGACTGCCGTTGCTGATGTATGGATGGGGATGATCGTGGCCACGGGCTCGCTATCGCCGCTTGCGATCAGTGGACCGCTAACGCTCGCGTCAGTGTTCATCTACCTCAGCGGAATGGTGCTCAATGACGTCTTCGACGCCAAGCGAGACGCCCGGGAAAGGCCGTCGCGGCCTCTCCCGTCCGGGAGAGTTACTCGCCAAACGGCGACAACACTAGGGGCGGGACTGATGTCCGCCGGCTGGTTAAGCGCCGCGGTCACCGCGAATACGGCGCAAAACTGGTCGCCGTTGGTCGTCGCATCGCTCCTTGTCGTCTGCGTATTAGTCTACAACAGCAGCCTCAAAGAAACTCCGCTGGCGCCACTTGCGATGGGGGCCTGCCGAGCGCTTAATGCTAGCCTGGGTGTTTGGCTAGGTAGCTCGACCGGCAACACGCCAACTCCTCTCTTTCTCACCTTTACGGTCGCCTTCGGGGTGCTGCTCTATGTAACCGGACTGACCATGTTTGCCCGCAATGAAGCAGCCACGAACCGGCGAATGCCACTGATCGGGGCCTCGCTCCTGAGCGGCGTGGCGCTCAGCTGGTTGGCCGGGGCGTCACTAGAACTAGGTGGCCTGGCTGGAGGGCTATCAAACACGCGTTGGCTAGTCCTCTGGGGCGTCATCGCCCTGCTGATCGCCCGTCGCTACGTCGCTGCCATTCTGCAACCAACGCCCAAGCACATCCAAGCCGCTGTGGGAAATGCAATCCAGTCCATCATCCTGATCGACGCCGCGCTGGCATGGGGATACGTGGGGCCGTATTGGGGTTTGGCGATATTTGCACTGCTGCCGCCGACAATGCTCATGGCACGCTTCATCCGACAGACTTAACCGCATGATCCTTGGATACAACACCAACGGCCTGGCCCACCATGAGCTAAGCGACGCCGTTGAACTACTGGCTAGTATCGGTTATCGCGGCGTGGCGGTGACGCTCGATCACGGCGCCTTGAATCCCTATAGCCATGGCTATGAGAGCCAAGCCGACAAGCTCCGCGGCCTAGCGGCTGAGTACGATCTCACGCTTGTGGTAGAGACCGGCGCTCGATTCCTGCTCGACCCGCGCCAAAAGCACGAGCCCACGCTCGTGTCGCCCGACCCGCAACCTCGTGCTCGTCGCGTCGAGTTTCTCAAGCGAGCCATCGACACCGCCAAGTTGATTGGGGCCCACTGCGTCTCTCTTTGGTCCGGCGCGGTTCGGGATGCCGCCACGGATCAGGTTGCTATCTCGCGGTTAATCGATGGCCTGTTGCCGGTTCTACGACATGCTCACATGAAAGAAGTAACGCTCGCCTTCGAGCCGGAGCCTGGCATGCTGGTCGAGACACTTCAAGACTGGTTCGATGTCAAAGCTCAGATTGCCCAGGCAGGGCCGTCGCTAACTCCGCCCCATGTGACCGTCGACATCGGTCATTTGCATTGCAACGCAGAGACCCCTATTGCCGATCAGATTCGGAACTGCGGACCTGAAATCACGAATATCCACGTCGAAGATATGCTGGCTGGCAAGCACGAGCACTTGATGTTTGGAGAAGGGGAAATCGAGTTTCCGCCAATCATCGAAGCCCTGCACCAGATCGGCTATGCTGGCCCCATCAACGTCGAGCTCAGCCGGCATAGCCATGATGGCGTCCGTGCTGCTCAGCAAGCCTACGACTTTCTTTCGCCCTTGATCGCTCGTTATGCCTGATCGCGTCGTTTTACTTTCCATACCAGGTTTGCGCGAGGTTGATCTCACCCGGATGCCGCGCCTCGCTGCGCTAACAAGAGAGGGCGACAAGGCGCCCTTGGCCGCCAGCTTTCCGGCAGTCACGTGTCCCGTTCAGGTGAACATGACAACCGGGTTGCCGCCGAGCCAGCACGGGGTGATTGCCAACGGTTTTTTCTGGCGCGATCAGATCGAAGACAAACTGCACGGCGTCGAAATGTGGACTGCCTGGAACCGCGTTGTCGAGCAGCCACAGATTTGGGATCGGCTCAAAGAACACGACCCCGCACTGACCACTGCGGTATGGTTTCCCATGCTGGCCAAGGGCTGCGGCGCCGACTTCGTCTGCACCCCGGCGCCGATTCACAACCCTGATGGCAGTGAGTCGCTGTGGTGCTACACGAAGCCAGAACCCTTGTATGGCGAACTGCGTGACGCCCTTGGCCACTTTCCGTTGCAGCACTTCTGGGGCCCCATGTCACAAATCAGTTCCAGTGCGTGGATTGTCTCCTCCATGCTCTGGTGTGCCCAACAACACCAACCGCGCTTCTCGTACGTTTACCTGCCGCACCTTGATTACGCTGCTCAGAAGACGGGGCCCGACTCGCCCGAGGCTCACCAAGCCTGCCGTGATTTAGATGTTGAGTTGGGCCGACTGATCGAGGGGTTGTCGGCGACCTTTGCCGCAGATGCTCTGCTGTGGCTCGTTGCTAGCGAGTATGCCATCACACCGGTCGATCACGTTTGTTATCCCAATCGCCTACTAAGGGAAGCAGGCCTTCTGCTGGTGAACTCTGACGAAGATGGACGAGAAGTCATCGACTTTGCCGCAACGCCCGCCTGGGCGTTAGTCGACCATCAACACGCTCACATCTTCGTGCGCGAAACCAAAGATATTGGCCGAGTTGTCGAGACGTTTCGAGGCGCCTCTGGCATTGCCGAAGTGCTAACGCGGGACGATCAAGCCAAGTACGAGATCAACCATGACCGCTCTGGCGATGTGATCTTGGTCTCCGATCCAAACAGCTGGCAGGCGTACTATTGGTGGACTGACGATGCCCTAGCTCCCAAATATGCGCGCACGGTCGATATCCATCGTAAACCGGGATACGATCCAGTAGAGATGCACTTCGATGCCGGCGCGATGAAGGCAGGCCTCGGTCCTACACCGCTGGATGCCACGCTGGTCCGCGGCTCGCACGGCGCACCGGCTCGCAGCGAGTCGCAACGTGGCGTGATGCTCTCTTCCCAGCGAGGCGTCTTTGTGGAGCGCACCCTGGCCGACGTCGACATATGCGAGATGGTGCTCCAGCAGTTTGGTGTGTAAGGGACCCCAACACCCATCCAGCAGTCACATCACCACTGGTGAGCCCGGCACAAGATCATGCCACTCAGAGCGAACCCCGTTACAACGATGCAAGCCACCTCAACGCGTGAGCCATCATGAGCAATCGTTATACGCTGGACGAGTTTCTTCTTCAGACGCGGGAAGAGGACCGCGGGCAAGGACTCTTTGAGTTCGAGACGGAGCGCATGCTTGAGGTGAATCTCAACGGCGCTGTTTGGATCAAGATGGGCGCCATGGTCAGCTACCTGGGGTCCGTGAAGTTCACACGCGAAGGGATTCTCGACCAAGGAATTGGCAACCTGTTCAAGAAGGCCATCTCCGGAGAGGGCTGCCGGCTAACCAAGGCCGAAGGCTGCGGCCAGGTCTACCTGGCGGACTCAGCCAAGAAGATCACCGTCCTGGAACTCAACGACGAATCCCTCTACGTCAACGGGAATGATGTCCTAGCGTTCGAGCCCTGTCTGCACAACGAAATCAAAATGATGAAACGGCTGACGGGCGTACTCGCAGGGGGCCTGTTCAACGTCAAGCTCACAGGAACGGGCCTCCTGGCGCTGACTTCGCACTACGATCCCTTGACGCTTGCCGTCAAACCGGGCGCTCCAGTGTTTACGGATCCGAACGCCACTGTCGCCTGGTCAGGCAATCTGGAACCGGAACTCAAGACCGATGTCTCTTTCAAGACCTTCTTGGGCCGTGGATCGGGAGATTCTTTTCAAATGCGATTTGAAGGCGACGGCTTTGTCGTTGTCCAACCCTACGAAGAAGTGTACATGCAGGCCGGCGCCTAACGATGATGCCGCCCGCTACCGAGGCGTGAACGAGAACCGTTTGCAGCCCCCAAAGAACTCCAGAGGGTTGTCATAGACGACCTTACGAATCAAAGACTCCTCATGTCCGCGACCGCGCATTTCGAGGATAAAATCGGGCACGGCCGTTGGCTTGGAGGGCCCCCAGTCGCCGGCGCTGTTAACCAGCAGACGCTCCGGGCCGTACAGTTCCACCATGTCCGCAGCGCGTTGGGGGGTACATTTCGACACGGGATACAGCGTCATTCCTGCCCAATAGCCTGCCTCAAGCACATGGCCAATCGTGTGCTCTTCCACATGGTCAACCAACACGCGGTCGCGCTTAGTCCGCGTGTCGCCGGACAGCATATCGAGGATCATCCGCGTGCCGGCGTACTTGTCCTGCAGGTGCGGAGTGTGGATCAAAATTAGCTCGTCTAGCCGATGCGCCAGCTCCATATGCTCTAGGAAGACGGTCGCCTCGTTCTTGGTGTTTCTGTTGAGCCCGATCTCTCCAATCCCAAGCACGCCGGGCCGCTGAAGAAACTCCGGGATCATGGCAATCACCTCGCGCGACAGCGCCACATCCTCAGCCTCTTTGGCATTGATGCAGAGCCAAGTGTAGTGCTGGATGCCGTATTGCGCCGCACGTCGTGGCTCGAACCCGGTGAGTTGCTCGAAGTAGTCTCGAAAACCATCAACACTGCCCCGATCGTACCCGGCCCAGAATGCCGGCTCGGTTAGCGCGACACAGCCCATTCTGGCAAGGGTCTCGTAGTCGTCGGTGGTCCGCGACACCATGTGGATGTGGGGGTCGATATAGTTCATCAGGCAAAATAGTTCGGTGCTGATTGCAGCTATCAGGAGCGGGCGTTCAAGCCAAAGGTTTCGCGCCACTGCTCATCGTAAGGCAGACTGAAAAGCCGCTGCACCTGACGGGCACGGTCGGGACCTTCACCCAGCAGCAGCTGGATACCTCGACGCAGTTGCTCTTCTCGAGGGTCGTGAGTCGCAGGATTCTCGCCCCGGTCAATTCGGTCGAGAGCGGCAGCGATTTCCAACAGTTTCGCACGGATCGGCAAATACTCTACATCCAAGATGGTTCTTGCGGGGCGGGACTGCGACATGGCATGAACTCGTTGGAGGGAAGCGACTTGCGACATGCTTCAGCCTCCAGTCTGGTGGAGATCGGCCATCTGAGCAAGGCGCGTCAGAGCGGCAGACCCGGCAAATGGGGTGAAGACCCCGCCGCACCTGCGCCGATGCTAGCGACACGGAGCCATCCGGCCCTGTTTGCAATCCTGTCTCCATCAGCAAATGTCTGCCGCGACTCCCACTGTTGGCCTCAAGCGTAGCCTCCTGACTCTAGTCGCCACTCCCAATGGGGCGGCGACCGAAGTGCTAGCCGCTGCGCTCCGCTCTTCATCGCCCACCGCGCGCGTTGGCGCCGCCAAAGGCCTGGCTGCTCGGTCGGATGAGGATTCCCATCGCCAGCTGTTACTAAAGCTTGGCGATAGCCAGGCTGACGTGCGACGTGCTGTGGCGACACCGGTCGTCGCCAAACGACTCCGCCCCGTGGTCATCCAGTCACTACAAGGCGACGACCAAGTCCTTTGCCGTCGAGCCTGTCGTTACGCAATCGACGCCGACGATCACCACACGCTGGGCCCTATCGTTGATACGGCTATCCGGCCAGACCATCACTTCGCTGCCGGTTTGTGTTCTGCAGCTTTGCGTCTGGCGCGTTCGCTGGCAACAACCGTCGAGGCTAAGCGTCTTGGAGAAGCCGTTCCGGAGGACCCTGCCTTCGCTCGCCGCTCGGCGATGATTAGTTTGGGCAACGCCGTTGACCGCTTTCAAGAACACCAGAACCTGGAACTCGTTGACGCCTTTCTTACGCTTACAACCTCTACCAACTCCGTGCTGAAGCGGATCCTTGGTGATGAACAACACGCTGCCCATCGAGTGTTGCTGGACGGCTTGCGGAGTAGCCATGGATTTGGAGCCATGGACGTGCTAATTCAATCGATCGAAGATGCAGACGCGCTGCCGCTGGTTCTAGACATCGCCTGCCAACGGTCTGACCAGACGTTTACAGAGCGCCTCCTGCGGCATGTCGGACCGCGCCCCGGTGTGCGTGCAATCTACAATGCCAAGAAGCTCAAAGGTTTTGCATGGGGTTCTCCCAAAGAGCGAGAGAAACTACTTCAGCTCACCCCTGCCGAGCAATCGGCAGCCATGCGTTTGCAAACGGCTTGTGACACCGACAAGGCAGACCGGATAGCACTGGCCAGCATGCTACTAAGGGAAGGCGGCGACCTGGGGCGAGTGGCTGCTTGCGAGGCGATTCGTCGGGTGAAGGCCCCAGAAATTGAGGGCTTGCTTGAGTTGGGGCTCAAAGACACTTTCCCAGAGGTGGTGGCCGTGAGTGCCAGTCAGCTTCGGCGGCAGAACTATCCCAACGCCCTTAAGCATCTGGTGTCGTTGCTGGATCACTCGGCAGAGGTCGTCGTCAAGGCCGCTCAGAAAGCACTGGGTGAGTTTAGTTTTGAGTCCTACCGCGATGTCTTCGAGAAGCTTAGCCCCGAACAACGTTCACTGGCAGGGCGACTCGTAGGGCGTGCTGATCCCGAAGCAATCGAGTACGTCCTGGCCGATCTGAAAGCGCCCAGCGCGGAGCGACGCCATGATGCGCTTGAGCTGATCCACCAAATGGCGGTTGTGGACCGCGTCTTGGACCAGGTAATCGCGGCAATCGAGGATAGCAATACACTTGTTCGTGTAGCTGCAGCAACCGCATTGGGAGGCAGCAACGAGCAGCGAGCTATCGAGGCACTCACCAACGCGCTGGACGATAAGCAACCCCCCGTCGTCGCGGCTGCCGAAGCTGGCCTGCGAAGCCAGGACAGCCTCAATGTTGCGCAAAACCTGCTGTCCCAGTTGCAGGCCCAGCAGGGGAGCAGCGAAGCATGATTGCCAAGGTTTCCAGCGCGTATGACGCCCTTAGTTCGCGGGCTGTCCTTGCCACGGGCAACTGGTCACGCATGGGCGATCACTTCTCGGGCCGAGGCGCGCGGCTAGATATGGGCGAGATGCTCATGTTGGGCGCTATTGTGGCCATCGCGGGCGTGGGAATCTGGGCACTAAACTGGGCAGCCAATCGAGAAAAGACCCGACGACGCAAACCAAGCCCCAGACGGCTTTTTGGAGAACTATGTCGCACGCACGGACTCAACCGTCGCGATCGACGTTTGCTGAACCAGTTAGCGGAAGCCTCTCCTGTCGAAACACCGGGGGAGCTTTTCCTTCGGCCCGAGCTCTTCGAGCGGGAATCGCTTGCTGACGCCGTAAAGCAAGACGCGGATGAGCTACAAGCGATTGCGCGCATCCTGTTCGAGGAGGCAACGCCGACACCAGCAAAACAGCACGAGAAGAAGACGCAGCCGAACGACAAACAAGCTGCGAAGGGCCAAGGCGAGCAGCCACAGCAGATTGCTGTAAAAAGCTAGCGTGTCGCGTAAGGCGTACGTGGACGGAACTTGGAAGGCTTCGGGATAAAGTCCGAGGCCCGCGAGCCGCTGCCCAAGACAACCGTGCGATCAAGCGGCTTGTACCCCATCTGGTTGAGGAACTCTTGCAGTGTGATGGTATCGACTCCAAGGTTTGATGCCTCCCTGGTCATCGCTTCCCAACTGCTGCGAAGATTCGCTTGGCTAGGCTTCTCCGGATAGTCGCCCAACACCAAATAGCGCGTCTCGACGGTCATTTCTCCCTCGAACGAACCGTCCTCTTTGACAGACGCATCAATAGCGCCGCCGTTCAGGGCGATCAGGTCCTTGGCTTGTTGCAAGTCGGCGCGGTCATCCCCATCCAGGTCCAAGACTCCGGTCAAAGCAAAGCGAATTTGCTTTCCTCGATGCCAGAGCGGGCTATAAATCCAGTCGCCCGGCAAGATCGGATTGCGTGCATCATCATCAATGATGCGTGCTTCGGCCATGTGATCCCCTAGCATGCGGGTGACCTCGATACTCGCCTTCTTGGGCGCTTTGCCGGCGTCAGCCTCGGTCTGTTCGTAGACGCTGAAATTCACCTGACGGCGCAACGAATCACCTTGTCCAATGTTGATCCACACTGTGCGATTAGCCTGATTTACCCAGGCAATGGCTCCATCCGCAATTTCGAAGCTGGGATCGTCCTTGGCTCGCTCATCCAGCAGCTTTTGCCGTGACTTGAGCGCCTTGGCAAGCTGGCTATTGAGATCGGCGACCTGGGTGTTGAGCCCTTCGACCTGAGTCTCGTAAGAATCTCGCTGGCGTTCAATCGCTTCAACAAGCTCCTGCCGCTTGTCTTCCAAGTCGGCTCGCGCGGCGTTGAACTTGTTCCGCTCGCTGGCGGCGTCGGCTTCAACCTTTTTGAGCGTCTCTTCAAACTTCTTGATCTGCTCGTCCTTCTCCGTTTCCGTTGCTAGCAGGCGTTGCTTGAGTTCTTTTTCTCGCTCCTTGGCTTGCGACTCTTGGTCGGTGCTGCGTTTGTTCTCCGCGTCCAGTCGAGCGACAATCGTGCGATAAACGCGATCAGACTCTTGGAACGTGGAAGCAAAGTTCTGCATGTCCTCGTCGTATTGCTTTTGCACGGCGTCGAGGCTATCGAATTGGCCCATGCCCATGAACTGGCGATAAGCTTCATTCTCATTCTGTAGTTGTCGGGCCTTGGTTGCTTCTGCCGACTTGTCGCTTTGGAGTTTTTCAGCCTGCTGTCGGTAGTCCGCCTTCAGCCGGTTCACATAAACCAAGAACCCGATCGAAACGATCGCAGCTCCCGTGGCGATGATGGCAAAGATTTGCAGCGTTTGGTCTTGGCGAGCGGCCATGCGTCTAGTTCGGCTTCGTTGCGATGAAAAAGGCGAAAGGGCGGCGTCGTTCGGGAGCAGCGTCGTTTGAGAAGCGTAGCGGTCGTGGCGCGACGAGATACGCGCCGTTTCGTGCGCCATGTTCCCTGGGACGACTTCCCCGACTGACGACGCGGTGCGATGTCGACCGAATCGCGTTGTCGCGGGCGGGAGGCCTGATTCGGCCTAAGTCCAAGTTAGTTGGGGGATTAACGCGTGTCAACGAACGGGCTATAACGCTTCGGACGGTCGCAACGCTTCTATTCCCCCCCGACGGCAGATGCCCACTTCTACGCCCACGCAGCCAGGCCCTCCCGCGGGCTCGACCGTCTACGTGGTCGACTCCCACTCGCTCATCTTCCAGGTCTTTCACGCCATTCCCGGCATGACGAGTCCTCGCGGTGAGCCAGTGAATGCGGTCTACGGATTTACCCGCGATCTGCTGTATTTGATCCAGGAAAAGCGGCCAGACGGACTGATTGCCGCCTTCGACACCCCGGGCGCCACTTTTCGGCACGAGCTGTTTGGCGACTACAAAGCAGACCGTGGCGAAATGCCAGATGAACTACGGTCCCAGTTGCCCAAGATCGAGCAGATTGTAGCCGCCCTGGGGATCCCCCTAATTGCTGTGCCCGGCTTCGAAGCGGACGATGTACTCGCCGCGGCCGCCGCCCGTTGCGATGCGGCTGGCGCTACGTGCCGGTTGGTCACGGGTGACAAGGATTGTCGCCAACTAATCACCGACAACGTGGCCATCTACAACATTCGCAAAGATCACGTGTATGACGATGTCGCCCTGGCTGCCGACTGGGGGATTCGTCCCGACCAAGTGGTCGATTTCCAGGCCTTAGTGGGAGACAAAGTAGACAATGTCCCGGGCGTTCCGCTGATCGGACCAAAGACAGCCACGACACTGTTGAACGAGATTGGCACGCTTGAGGCGGTGCTCGACAACCCTGATCGTGCCCGCGGCGCCAAGACCCAGCAAAACCTCCGAGAGCATCGCGAGCAAGCGCTGCTTTCCCGCAAGTTGGTGCGACTCGATCCCGACACACCGGTCGAATTTGACTGGCAGTCCGCGCAGATCGGCGAGGTGGACCACGACGCACTCAAGGAACTCTTTGCCGATTTTGGCTTTCGCAGCTTAGCGGAAAAGGCAACGCAGATTGGCGCTGGCCCAACGGTGGAAGAGCAACCATGGGAATCCAACTATCAGCTTATTGACACCACCGAAGCCCTGACTGAATTGGTCACAGTGCTTAAGGATCAAGAGCTGATTGCCCTGGACACCGAGACAACCGCCATCAACCCCCGAGAAGCGGAGTTGGTAGGGCTTTCCTTTGCCTGGGCGCCTGGCGAAGCGGCCTACGTGGCTGTCCGTGGGCCATCTGGCGATCGCGTGATTGAGCCACAGGCCGCAATCAACCTGCTGCGGCCTGTCCTAGAAGATGCGTCGATAAAGAAGATCGGCCAAAACCTAAAGTACGACGCGGTCGTACTACGCGGCGCTGGGGTTCGGGTGGCCGGGATCGATTTCGACACCATGGTTGCCAGCTACCTCCTGGATGCCGGCGAGCGAAATCATAATCTCGACTACCTGGCAAATCGCTACTTGGGTCACACTACGACTAAGATCAGCGAGTTGATTGGCAAAGGTAAGAACCAGAAGCGGATGGACGAGTCGCCGGTGACTGCGGTCGCCAACTACGCCGCCGAGGATGCCGATGTCCCGCTCCGTTTGCTGCCAATTCTTGCCGAACGCCTCGACAACGAAGGCCTGTCGACACTCAACAGCGATGTCGAATCGCCGCTCATCGAAGTGCTGGCAGAAATGGAGTGGAACGGTGTTCGCATCGATACAGCTCGGCTGGAAGAGTTGAGCCAACGCTTCGCAGAGCGCCTGCAGGAGCTGGCGGAGCAGATTGAAGAAATCGCCGGCCACCCGTTCAATATCGCGTCGCCCAAACAGTTGGCCGAAGTGCTCTTCCAGGAGCAAGGCTTGCCAGTGCTAAAAAAAACCAAGACTGGCCCCAGCACCGACGCCAGTGTGCTCGAACAACTGGCCGAGCAGCACCCGCTACCGCGCCTGATTGTCGAGCACCGGCAATACGCCAAACTCAAGGGGACTTATGTCGATGCATTGCCGGATCTGGTCCATCCGGAGACCGGGCGTGTCCATGGGTCGTTCAACCAGGTTGTCGCCGCCACCGGCAGGCTAAGTTCTAGCGACCCGAACCTGCAAAACATTCCCATCCGCACTGCCGAGGGTCGTGAGATTCGCAGCGCGTTTATCGCTGGCCAACAGGGTTGGAAACTTCTTGCTGCGGACTACTCCCAGATAGAGCTGCGCGTGCTGGCTCACTACTCTCAGGACGAAACGCTATGCCAAGCCTTCGTTGACGACCAAGACATCCACACGCTGGTCGCCAGCCAAGTGAACGGAGTGCCGCTGGAAGAAGTCGATGACGCTATGCGTCGCGGCGCCAAGGCCGTGAACTTCGGCATCATCTATGGACAGAGTGCCTTTGGCTTGGCTAAGTCACTGGGCATCCCCAAGGGAGAGGCAGCCGATTTCATTGCCGACTACTTTGCTCGGTATCCGGGGGTCTCTGACTTCATGCATGACACGCTCCAGTCATGCTTGAGAGATGGCTATGTGGAAACCTTGCTCGGCCGCCGGCGCGCGATTGCTGGTGTGCGAAAGATCGAACGGCCCAAAGACCGACTGTTTGACGACCGGCCGGCGCCGCTGCAACTCAATCTCCCCGAACGGACCGCGGTCAACACGGTCATCCAAGGCGCAGCGGCTGACTTGATCAAATTGGCAATGTTGGCCGTGTATCGCCGAATGCAAGCCGAGGGGCTTCAATCCAAGCTCATCTTACAGATTCATGATGAGTTACTGTTCGACGCGCCCGACGAGGAGCTTGACCAACTCGCGCAGCTTGTTCGAGACGAGATGCAAAACGTCATGCCGCTAAGAGTGCCACTGAAAGTCGACATCAAGACTGGCGACAATTGGGCCGAGTGTTGAATCCTAAACGGAACCTGCGGGCCACAGCGCTGCATAGACGAGTCCGGTAATCAAGGCATAGGCCAAGCCATCCAGCACTTCCATGGCCACTTTGCGGCGAAACCAAATCACATGAGGCAACCCACAAAACACGTGGGCCAACACGCCCGCGGTAAATACGAACTGAAACACCTCCAGAAACGCTGCCCCTGGCTGCAAAGCCAAGCTCGCCAAGTAGCCAATCACGTAGCTCACCAGGAAAAAATGGGCGATGGTCAGCCCGATGTTCGCACCCATATTCGGAGGCGCAGACCAAACCACGAGCGTACCCCTGCAACGGGCAACTTTCTGTTTGTACTCCTCGGCCTGCATTTCCGCCGGCTTCCGAGCAAAGGGGAAAAGGTACTGCTCCCCAGCGTTGCCCTGCTGGTCAATCAGGTTCAACAGCTCGTCCTCGCCATCAAACTTGCCCCACTCAGGCTTGTGATGGGGCAGCACCATCCAGGCCAGCGTGCTGGCCACGTGCACCGCCAAGCCAGCCAACAGAATCGGCAGCCACAGTTCAAAGACGCTCATTTCCTACCTCCCAAGACTAGAGCCAGTTGCCCCGGGGCAACTTTGAGGTTCGCACGAAGGTCTCTGCGCCGTAGCATAAGCCTGCTACCAACCGCAGTCCACTAAGCAAACCTCCCAACTCGCTCGCCAAACGGCCGCACCATGGATACCGACTTCCTCTACCTGTTTAGCTTTACGGGCCTCTCGACCTTGGCCATGCTGATTCTGTTGCAAGCCGTGCTCGGCTTTGACAACCTGCTGTACATTTCGATCGAGTCGAAGCGCGCCCCGGAGGATCAGCAGGCCTGGGTACGAAAGATGGGCATTCTGTTGGCTATTGGCCTGCGAATCGTCCTGCTGTTTGTCATCATGAGCGCCATCCGTTACCTCCAGGAGCCGATGTTTACGCTCGACCTGGGGGAAGTCTCCGCAACACAGCTAGAGGAACCCGCTCAGCTAGAACAAGGAAGCGGAGAGGCGTTGGCTCAAGAAGCGCTAACGGACAAGCACGCCGGCGGTGACCGCCAATGGAAGGTGGGCTACGAAGAGCGAGGCAACAAGATTCTCTACGGCCAGTTTACTTTCCATAGCCTCATCACACTCTTTGGCGGCGCCTTTATTCTCTACACCGCCGTGAAGGAAGTGCTCCATCTGCTCGCTGTCGACCACATCGAGGGCGATGGAAAAACCAAACCCAAGTCTGCCGGCGCGGTGATCTTCATGATCGTTTTGATGAACCTCATCTTCTCTTTCGACTCAATTCTCTCAGCAATGGCCCTCACAAAAAACTTTTGGGTCATGGCTACGGCAATCGTCTTGTCGGGCTTACTGATGCTGTGGCTGGCCGATCATGTCTCCGAGTTCCTGAAAAAGAATCGGATGTACGAAGTCCTGGGCTTGTTCATCCTGTTCATCGTTGGCGTCATGCTCGTCGGCGAGGGAGGCCATCTGGCCCACCTCCAGCTGTTCACCTACCACGTCGAACCAATGGCCAAGAGTACGTTCTACTTCACCATTGCCATTTTGGTGGCCATCGACGTCATCCAGAGCCGGTACCGCAAGAAGCTGCTCGCCCAACGGGAGCACGAACTCCACGCCGCCTGACATTGAACAATTTCGGGCGCGTTTTTTCTTGCGAGGTCGTTCCGTTCGTCACATAATCCACCGGCAAGACCCTGTCGGTCTTCCCCAATTCCTTTCTCCCATCGGGTCAGGCATTATGAACGCCTCGCTAGGCTTCAAGAGTCTCTCAGCCGCTCTTCTGACGGCATGCATCCTCACCCAGTCCACGGCTCGCGCTGGTATCATCGGGGAGGGGGACTTCGGCCCTTCAGCGCAAGTAAGTGACTTCGATAACCTTGGCCTAGGCTTTCAGGTTCCCTCGCCTCATGTCGTCGATGGCCATACCCTCGCCACGGGCACTACTTTCTTGCGCTATCAAGACTTCGGTTTCACGTCGCCAGCGAGTGTGACGGGCGAGCAATTCTCCACCGATGCAGACCGCGAGACCATCACGATTGAGCTCTCAGCCCCTAGTAAGAAGGCGGGACTCTTGGCCACCGGTTTCCTTAGTACAGGCTGGAGCATTGCGGTCCAGTTTCTCGATGGGGCCGACTCGGTACTCGGAACACAAAATCTCTTTGGCTTGGGAACCGCAATGGTGTTCACCGGCTGGGAGTCGCCCGCGGGCGACATTGCCAAGATCACGCTCACAGACAACTCGACAGACTCCCGTGTCATGGCCATCGACAACCTGACAGTTGAAGTCGTGCCCGAGCCAGGAGCCTTGCTTCTGCTCATCTCTGTACTGTGGGCCGCTTTACCGATCAGGCGGCGGTAGGCATCCAGCCTGGTCAGGTGAGCCACAGGGGCCGTGCTGCCAACAGCGGCTCTTGTAATGACGCGATCGGCTTGAGCCAGAAAAACGCTTAAGCACCCATCCGCGACTGGCCACGTGTTCCTGCGACTCGCAGTAAGAGTTCTGAGCGGTTCTTGAATTGCAGCCGCTCGCCGGCGCGTAGAACCCGCGCCTGAACCATCGGTAACTGGCCCACACGAGTTGGCGCTTCAGGGTGCTCAGCAAAATGCTGCCGTGAGATACGCCAAGGACGGCTGTCCCATCAAACGAACGTTTTTGGGAATAGCAGGAACTGGAGAGCTAACGGCCTGAAACGCCGGAAATCTGGTCCCAGCAACGCGTCCCGCAAAATCAAAGTGCCGATTTGCCGATTGAGAGCAGCCAAAACGGGACAGCATCGAAATGGCCCAGGTGGGTCACACCTTTGTACTTAGCGAACCTCTGCTAGGATGCGTCGAGCGATGGAGCCGAGGCGGATTCAAGGGGCTCGAATTCGACCGAGGTTGTGACAACCTCAGCGGCGTAAACGCCCGCCATTCCGTAGGCGCTGCCCACCGCCGCTGTCTACCAGGCGACCCCGCGTGTTATACGGCACGACGCCGCCTTTGCCGTTGGTTGCGTCCGCAATTTGCCAACGTTAAGCTGGTGGCAGGAAAGAAGTTCCGTCGTGGGGTCGAACGGGAGCAGGCATGTGATACACGGCTGAATGCCATATAACACCCCCTGTCAGTGAATATGCGGCATTGTGCCGTAGAACTCTTGTTATCCGACTGAAATCCGCAGTTTCTTCGATTCTCGCCAAGATCGGCTGATTCGCATCGAATAGCTTGCTGAAAACCCATTTCACCCTTGGAAAAGAGCCATGAAGTATCTACTAACGCTTGGCGTTCTCTTGACTGTCGGATGCTCTAAGCCGGTTGCGACAACCTACGACTTGTCCGTGGCAAGCGACGCAACCGGAGATCCTGACCACAAGGAAGCAGAAGTTCGCTTCGAGGTGCCGGACGAGGCAGAGATCCAAGTTGCCGTCGGAGACGACAAATCAACGCTGATCGTTGATAGCCTTAACTCAAACGGTACGTTTCTCGTTTCTTTATCCGCTACTCGTGATGAACCATTGGGCAATCGCGAGCAGAGCTTCACGACACAGGTAATTCTGAAGGGGCCTTCCGGGCAATCCGTCGGCGGGCCATCAACGTACACGCTGGACGACAAAACGTCGCTCGAGAGTTTCCTTGACGTGACGGCGGTCGATTCCACCGTTCCGCTTGGAAAACCTCACACGATCGGAACGCTCAACGGTCAACCAATCACTTTGGTTGTCAATCCTATCGCGGTGGCAAAATGACGGCGGATAACCATCGCATGCACCGGAGCGGCGGTGGTCAGCTTTTTCGTTTTCCTGCAAGTCTTTCGCCGCCGCCCGGTGATGCGTAACGTTAGGCAGGTCGTCGGCAGCCCCCTAACTAACAGCGGTTGGACCACCCTCAGCGGCTTGGAGCCCACTTCTTCGACTCCTCGGCGTGAAACTCCGACGCTGATTTGGCCGGCCCGGCAAGTGCAAAGGAGGCGTCGTCCTGAGCACTTCCCCCAATCTGGTCGGCCGAGACCCACTAAGCCTATATGGCAGCACGATTCTGCTTAGCACCCTTACTCCGCGTGCGTCGGTAACTACGCATCCCCATTGCGCTGCTCGCCGCAAGAAGTTTCTTCATAAGAGTTTTCGTTCGGGACTACGGTGGCCTAGCGCCACCAACGCCAGAACGTTTTGAACGCTTTCCAGCCGAATTGCGGTGCCCCGCAGCGCTTCTTGGGATAGGTTTCAGCAAGAGGAAACGTTCATTTCGTTCACGCTTCCGACACCTCGGATTCCGGAGAAGACCCATGTCGATTCACCGCCTCGTCTGCCTCAGCCAGAAACGACCTACGGTTGCCGCCAGCGAAGTGCTTTCCGTATGCCAGGACTACCCGAGCCGTCACTGGCTCAGCGGCGTGAGTGGCACAGCCCTTTGCTTTGGCGATCAGTTTCTATTGCTGCTGGAGGGAACTGCTAAGTCGCTCGATGAGATCTCCAAGCGGATCCAAACCGAAACCCCCGAGGCCGGCATGGAGATTCGCAATCGGAAGCTTCACGGGCAGCGGGCCTTTGCCTCGCTTGCCATGCATGACATCTACCTCGACGAAGTGGCTCGGAGAGACTCTCACTCGGCTCGCCTCCTGCAAGACTCCATCCTCGATCTGCTTGGCACGACTCCAGAAGAGGGCCAAGATCCGTTTGCCCGCATTGCGAACCTGGTCGATGGCTTGGGAGCCGACCATGTGGCCAAGCCTTCTGTTGCTGCCTAGGCGGCTCTTGAATCGGCGTGACCAACTTGCCCCCAAGAAGCGCTTGAACCACCGTGACCATGCCTACCTGCGACTCGCCGTCAGCGGATTCTGTATCGCGCGACAGTGGCAGAAAGAAAACGCGCGGTGGCCAGGAATTCTTAGAAGTGGATCAAAACGGGTACTGGCCGGCTAGTGTGTGGGTCAGAAGTTTTTCTCCGCCGCGTTCTCCAGCAACTCCCGCAGCGACCACGCTTTGCCGGTAAGCCCCGTCGCCATCGCAGGCGTTTGCTTGTCCTCTAGGCCGGTGTTCACGCGGCAGAAGTTGTACCACGCGAAGAAGATCGCCAGCATCGCGCTTGTGGTGGTCCAGGCTCTTGCTGTGGCCGTTGGTCAGCCGCGTCCACCGACGCAGGTGCATCCGCAGCGACAGGTTGAGCCGCTCGACATGCGACGTGCAGACCTTCTCCAGGTCGGGCTGCCCCATCCGCGGCTTCCGCTCGGCGCCTATTATCGTGTGCCGGCGCTGTAGCGAGTGGTGACCTGCGTCGAGGCGTACTGCTTGATGAGCTGCGCGAAGTCGACGTTGCCGCGGAACACGAACGGAACCGTCATCCGGTAAGCGGCCAAGCCGTCCGACGAAAGCTGGAAACGGCCGACCGTCGCCCGGCGGAGCTTGGTCATAAACGCCCAGCACGACTCGCTGTCACGCTCGCCGACGTGGTGAGCGAGCACCATCTTCGTGCTCGCCTCGATCGCGATCCAGCACCACGAGTCGCCCAGTTCGGGGCTGCGGTTGCGGTCGACGCGACGCTTCTCTTTGAGCCCGACAAAGCTCCAGATTTCGTCGGCCTCAACGTCCGTCGCCTCGATGCCCTCCAAGCTGTCCAGCAACGCTTGGCAGTTCTCACCGACGACCAGGATCAGGTCGCCGAGCGTCTCCCGGTCGATGCCGGTCAGCCGGTGGATGGCCCGCAGGCTCATCCCTTCGAGCATCATCCCGAGGGCGGTCGTCGCTTCCCGCATCGAAAGGCGGAGATTGCCGAGCGGGCGGGGCTCGGGCTGGTTGAACGTGGCGCCGCACGCCTTGCACTTGAGACGCTGGTTGCCGTTGCGGTCCTTGCCGTGCTTGGCGGTGTGCTCGTGCTGGCAGGTCTGGACGACCATAGCGAGTTTGCTCCCGGTGGGGGCTCTCGCTAGACTGAAGGGTGTTCAGGCCAAGGCTAGCGAAAGCCAGTTTTGGTTATGCCCCGGTTGGATTGCCGTCCTTCCGGGGCTTTTTCGCACCATTTATTTGTACAGACAAAAAGGTGGCGTGCACAAGGGCTTGCCTAGCAGTTTTTTTGTCTGTACAATTCGCGGCATGGCAGAATCACGCGGAAGGCCGAAGAAAGAAGACTCCGACCGGCGAGAGATTCGCTTTCAAGTACGGCTGTCAGCCTCTGAGCTGGCTGATCGAGCGTGCAGCGGACGGCAGGCCAGTCCACTTGGGCGAGGGAAACATCAGAGCCGCCAAGAGGCGTGCAACTTAGCGGAAAGAGGGGGAGTCGAACCCATCCGTAAGACGGACCCCTAGCACAGCGTATAAGACTGCTGCGTCAGCCGAGACGCGGGCCACTTTCCAGGACGTTTCTGAAAAGGTTCCCGCTGCTGAAAGTGATACGCTGGATCAGACATGCAGCGATAGACACAAGTTTTACCTGTTGGTTCGGACGAACGCCGACTCTCGACGATTATGAGCCTCGCACTCAACCGTATCGCTAAGTATCTGCTGGATACGTATGGCAGCCACATAGACTTGTCAGACGTAAAACAGAAACGAAGCGAGGAAGATCTTGAGAAAGACCGCCTGAGCCGATCCCTGGTTGCCCACACCGTCGCACGACTCAGCCGAATTGACCCCCTTACTGCAGCGAAGACTGTCTGTGACGGATTCGACGACCTCGGCGTCGACGCCTTCCACTATGACCGAGAAGCCAAGACCGCATATGTCGTGCAGGGGAAGTGGTCGAGCAACGGGGGGCGGAGAGTCTCAGAGACAGACGCGATCAAGACTCTTGGGGGATTGCGGTCTTTGTTATCGTTAGATCTTTCAAGCGCCAATGAACGACTAAAGGCGTTTTACGATGACGTGGACGAAGCTGCCAACGACAGTGAGACGAAGTTCTGCGTAGTGTTCGCGACTTCGTCGAAAGACTGCTTCGAGCCGAAAGCAAGATCTTACGTTGAATCGGAGACCGTAAGGATTGCTGGATTAGATGATCTTGTGTTCGTAGAAGAGTTTACTGTTGGTCGACTCTACGAGACCATTTCTGCAGCGACTGAGCCAGAGAAGATCTGCATTGCGGTAGAACTCGAAGAATGGGCCAAGGTAGCCGGACCACCGTTGGCTTACTACGGACGCGTGCCTCTTGCTGAAGTGCTCAAGTGGTCACGATTTGGTACAGATCTATTTCATCGCAACTTGAGAAGCTTTCTTGGCGATGAAGAACTGACTGCATCACTGCAACACACCCTAGAGAACGAGCCGAATAACTTCTGGTACTTCAATAACGGTGCTACGCTGCTGTGTGACAAGCTGATCAAGCGGCCTTTGCACGGAGACAACCGAGCCAAGGGCACTTTTGATTGCGAAGGAGCTAGTATCGTCAATGGTGCTCAGACCATAGGAATCATCTGGCGACACGCAGGAGATGGCAGCAATCTTGACCCCGATGCTCGGTTGCCGCTTCGGTTGATCTCGCTTGAGGACGCACCGGATGACTTTTCAGCAACGCTCACGCGCGCGTTGAACACACAACGTCGCATTGACTCGCGGGATTTTGTGGCCCTCGATCCGCTGCAGCATCGAATCCGTCGTGACATGGCGATCGATGGCCGCGTTTACATTTTCCGGGCTGGTGATAGCCCTAAAGACAACACCGCCCCAACGTGTCTGTTCGTTGATGCAGCCGTGGCCCTAGCATGCGCGCTCGGGGATGTTGAGCTCGCAACGCAGGCGAAGAGGTACGTGAGCAGCTTGTGGGCAAGCACCAGCCGAGAGCCGTACACCAAGATCTTTCCGAGTGCTATCGATGCTGAGACTGTTTGGCGCGCATCTCAGATCTCGAAAGCCGTACTCGAAACGCTGGAGGAGTTGCGACAGGACGCGTCAGGCCGAAAGAAAACTGTACTTTCACATGGCAATAGGTTCATTCTCTACCGTGTCTTCAACCATGCAGAGATTAAGCCCTTCAAGTCGCAGCAGATCTTGCTAGACGATCTTCTCAAGGCTGCACACGCTGTGGCGAAGGCAACCGCACGCGTTGTCTGCGATGTGATGACCGGAAAGTGGCGAGATGAAACTGTTCAGTATGTCTTTAAATATGCCAGCAAGTGTCGCGAGTTAGACAAGCTGTGTGACCTAGCGATCGAAGGCTCTCCAGACACCATTGAGCGGCAAACGACTTTCCTGGACTCGTGAGGTTCAGAGACTCACCCACCGCCCATCCTTCCCCAGCTCAAACCGCGTCGCGTGGTACTTGAGGCTCGCCCTCAGGTTGTTGATGAGCTTCCGCGGCTCGTCCGCCGCCCGGCAGCCCCTCGCCTGGACTTCGGCGGCGATCTCGACGAGCGTCAGCGGCCCCCGCTCCCGCAGCACGACCTCCGCGGCGGCCACGGCCGACATGGCCGAGAACTCCGACGACTCCGGCCGACGCACCCGCGTCTGAGGCTGAGTGCCGCGGAGCTTTCGCTTGACCGACCGGATCGCCTTCAGCGCGTCGCTGTACTCGGCCTTGGCCTGCTTGATCGCCCGGTCCCGCTTCTCGCGGGCCTCAAAACGAAGCTTCTCAATCGCGTCCATGACGCGGAAGATAAGAGACTCGCCGACCGGTTCAAGTCACCCACACACTAACCGGCCAGTACCTCAAAACGGCGCGCTCAAAACGGTTTCTTGAGTTTGGCGATCCATCGTTTATGTTGACAATCAGCGTTTCTCACTCTGCCGACGTGCGTTGACGTAAGTCGGTAAACGACGGTCGCCGGCCGCGCCGCGAAGTGTGAACCACGTCACACTGGAGGCGAAAAAACTTCTCTGGCAGCCCCGCCAAAGGCCTCCCGCGTTTTTTCTTTGGGCCATTTTTTCCTGCTGCCAATCAGCGAATGCCGCCGTAGTGCACCCACGCCCGGGAGGTGCGGAACAGCCAGACGGTCACGATCAGCACCAGGACAAACAAGCTCCACGCCATGGCCGAAGCGTAACCCATTTCCAGGTCACGAAAAGCCGCCAGGAACAGGTGCAGGGACAACAACAACGTGCTGCCCGCGGGATCTCCTACGCCATCGCTAACCAAGTAGATCTGCGTAAACGCCTGGGCCGCCTGAACGGTACCCATGACCAGGTTGAAGAAGATCACCGGCGAAAGCATTGGCAACGTCACATGCCAAAACCTCCTCAGCGGACCTGCTCCATCCAGTCGGGCCGCTTCGTAGATCGCCATGGGGATGTCGCCAATGGCGGCCAGGTAGATCACCATGAAATTGCCTACCCCCCAGAGGCTCATCAGGATCAAAGCATCCTTGGAGCCAAACACGCGACCGGGCGAACTCGCCTGATCGGGCCAGGATGGTGGCCACGCGGCCTCGCTCGTGCTGTTTAGCCAACCCTGAGCGAGCCGTTCGCCCAGCAATCGGTTCACGAGTCCCTGCTGCGGGTCGAGCATCGCCATCCACAAGACGGCGGTCGCCACCACCGGGACAATCGATGGTAGAAACCACAGCGTCCTGTAAATGGCGATTCCTCGGACATTCTGAGACAGCAGGCACGCCAGCGAGACCCCCAAGGCGATGGAAACCGGTACGCTAATCGCTGCGTAGTAGAAGGTATTGCACAATGCTCGCCCGAAGGGCCCGCCCGTCCAAAGCTCTTCGGCCAGCCGCCGGTAGTTCTCTCCGCCTACCCATTGGGGCTCCGTGAGCAGGTCATATCGGCAGAAACTCCAATACAGCGAGGCTGCAAAGGGGAAAACCGTCAGCGCGAGAAACCCAATCAACCACGGTGAGATAAACGGCAAGGCTCGATAGACGGCCACAACGGCAAGTCGACTGCTGTTTTGCCCGGCTTGCCGTTGCTGCCCCGTTCGCATTGCCATGATTCTTGATTAGCCCGTAGACTCACCTGCGATGGAACCGCTCATCCTCAAGCACGCTCGCGTTGAGTTTACCGCATTCCGCGACGATGCGGGGGTGCCGAACGTGTCTGCTGGCACGTGGCACGAAGCCTTGTACGCATTGGGCTATCTGCACGCGCTGGATCGGCCTACGCAGATGTACTTCGCCCGAGCGGTGGCCAGCGGTCGAGCCGCTGAGCGAATTGCCAACAAGCCCGAGCTGCTGGAGATGGACCTCTTCCTCAGACGGGCAGGCCTCTACCGCCATCTCAAACGCGAAGCCGCCGCCCTGGCGGCGCCAGTCGCCGAGCAGATCGAATGGTACTGCCGAGGTGTCAATGACGGCATTAAGGAACTAGGCGAGTCCATGCTGGGCTCCTCGCTGCCAATGTGGTTCACGGGGTTCGAGCCGCAGCCCTGGGACGTTGAAGCCGTACTGTTAATCGGCAATCTGCTGAGCTTTGCCGGCCTGGCCGTCGGCGAGCAGGACGCCGAGCGGCAAATGCTAGAACTTATCCAACTGGGCGTCGCCGACCAGCAACTTCGGGAGCTCTTCAGCCCTTATCTGGATGGGATCGACTTCGAGCCACTCCGCGACATCCGCATGAACAAACGGCTCTCAGACGACGCCTTGGAAATGCTCTCCGACCTGCCACGACTGGCTGGCAGCAATGCCTGGGCGGTGAGCCCTGCGCGTAGCGCCACGGGGGCTGCCATGTTGGCGTCAGACCCGCACCTGGAGGTCAATCGGTTGCCTGCCATTTGGTACGAGGCTGTGCTGGATTGGCAGGATGAGGATCCCAACCGTCCCCCCTACGTCCTGGGCGCCACGCTGCCAGGCTGCCCCCTGTTTGCCGTTGGGCGTACGCGGCAACTTGCGTGGGGCGTGACCTACATGCACGCTGATACCAGCGACTTTTTCATCGAGGACTGCCGGCCCGGTGGCGAAACTGGCTGGCAGTATCGCCGTGGCGACGCTTGGCACGATTTCCAACGTCGCGACGAGACTGTCGAGCGCAAAGGGGCAGAATCGACCGAGGACATCGTTTACGAGAATGGCCAAGGCATCCTGGCTCGTGTCCCTGATGAACCTGGCAAATACTTGTCTGTCAGCTGGATCGGAAACCGCCCCGGGGCAGAGAAGTCGATAGGAACTTGGCTGGATGTGATCCAGGCGCCGGACACCCAATCCGCCATGGCCCTGGTTCGGGAGTCGCCTCATCCTTCGCTGGTCTGGGTCTTTGCCGATCGCGAGGGACACATCGGAAAGCAAGCCAGCGGGTGGTTGCCACTGCGTGGCGAAGGTAAGTCGGGATTGGTTCCTCAGCCAGCCTGGGACGCAGCGAATCACTGGCGGGGCACCGTAGCGCCGGAGCTACTACCTAGTGAGTACGACCCGCCAATCGGTTTTGTCGCCAGCGCGAACGAGGAACTCTATCGTGTTGACGGACCGCCGCTTCATGGATTTGGCCTGCCCGACTATCGCAAGCGTCGCATTGCTCAGCGGCTTACGGAGCTCGCTGGGGCGAGCGTAGAAGAAATGCAGCAGTTACAGTACGACGTCACCAGCCTGCATGCTGAAGATCTGCTGCCAGTGTTGCTCGCCCACGTAGAGGAAGGCCCCTTCAAAGAGAGCCTCGAGCGTTGGGACTGCCGCTACACGCCAGACAGCACCGAAGCGACGCTCTTTCAACACTTCTATCGCCACGTGCTGTTGGAAGTATTTGGCCATGCAGAAGGCATTGGGTGGCGGCGCATGTTCTATCTATCGACTCGACTCGGCTTTTCTTCGCTAGTGCTCACCGCGGCAGACCGAACCCTCCGAAAAGTTACCTCTGCCTGGTGGAACGGGCGCGATAAAGGCCAGCTGATCCGCACAGCGGCTGAGCGGGCTGCCTCAGAACCCGTCCAGCCGTGGTCACAACGGAACGCCTTTCATTTCGTTAATCGTTTCATGGGCGAGAGCATTACCGGCCGGTTGTTGGGTTACCGTTCCGCGTTGACGCCGATGCCAGGTTGTCACGCAACGCCGTTCCAAGGCCATTTGATGGTGACCGCGACACGCGAGTCGACCTTCGCCCCGAGCTACCATTTCGTTGCTGATTTGGGCGTGGATGGGGCTTGGACCAACCTGCCTGGAGGCCCGTGCGAGAGTCGCTTCTCTAGCTGGTATGAAAGTGACTTGGCCCGCTGGATCAACGGCGAGTACAAGCAGCTGCAGGCCTCGAATCCAGCGGATGACCAATAAGCCATGTTCACGATTGGTCTTCTGGGAGGCATCGCCAGCGGCAAATCAAGAGTGGCCCAGCTTCTTGTCGACCACGGTGCGGCGATCATAGACGCCGATCAGGCCGCCCATCAGGCTCTAGACGATGCTGGCGTCCGACAAGCCCTTCGGCAGCGATGGGGAGATGACCCGTTCGATTCGAACGGTATGCTAGTCCGCCGCAAAGTCGCTGAGCGCGTATTTGGGGCTGAACCCGAACTGGCCCAGGAGCGAAGGTTTCTGGAAGGGTTGATTCACCCCAAAGTACGGCAGCTGCTCACAGCTGAGCTCGCTGAATTCGCAAGTCAGGGGCAACGAGTTGTCGTGCTCGATATTCCGCTGCTGATCGAGGCGGGCTGGGCCAAGGACTGCGATTTGCTGATCTTTGTCGATGCTCCCGAAGCTGCGCGCCGGGAGCGGGCCGCCAAGAGGGGCTGGGACCGCAATGAGTTGTCCTGGCGCGAGGCGGCGCAGCTACCGATCAAAGAAAAGAGGGCCCATGCGGACGTCGTCATCGAAAATGGGGGCGACCAAACCGACTTGTCCCGAGCCGTAGCGGCGACTTGGAACCGCGTCATCTTGCCGAACCTGGAAGGTTGAGTACGCCGGGTATCCGAAGAACGGCTTCCCTATCGCCGGCACTGGCGTTTATTTGCAAAATCATCCGTCATAACCGTTATTTTTGTCTCCCACATTGCAACCACGTTTGTCATACTGTTTGTTAGTAAGCCCCTCGCTGCTGTAGCAATCGACTACGTTCGCTAGTCTGCTCAGCACAACGCAAAGGAGCTTGCTCCCCCCCTCCGGCTCACGGGTTTCCCCACAGAGCCCCCTCCGACTCTTCCTATTCAGGAGCAAAATTAGTCATGGCCGATAGCACTGGCCGCGGGTCCAGGCAGGACCGCGCCCGCGCGCCCTATCCGCGCAAGCGGCGAGAAGGGCAGCCGAATCCCCCTCACATCGACCCCGAATTGCTACGCCAGCTCGACCGGGAAGAACCGCTGTCGATGGCGGAAGAGCTCGACAAGGCGGCAGAGCGTGTCCGCCGGGCCGGGCCCTCGCTCGGCAAGGCAAAGCAGCTAGATAGCAATATCCACATTGCTGAGCTGCAACAGCTGACGATGCCGGACCTGATGGAGATTGCCGACTCCGAGGGGATTGACGACGCGGCTGGCCTGAAGAAGCAAGAGCTGATCTTTCGCATCCTCAAGGCGCGGGTGAAGCTCAATGGCATGATGTTTGGCGAGGGGACTCTTGAGATCCTGCCAGACGGGTTCGGTTTTCTGCGCAGCCCTGACTACCACTACCTGTCCTGTCCCGACGACATTTACGTCTCGCCAAGCCAAATCCGCCGCTTCAATCTCAGGAATGGCAATACGGTGGCGGGAACGATTCGTCCGCCCAAGGAGAACGAACGTTACTTTGCCCTACTGCGGGTAGAGTCGATCAATGGCGACGACCCCAATCAATTGAATCGCAAGGTCTCGTTTGATGACCTTACGGCTTGCCACCCGGATGAGCGTATCCGCATGGAGTCGTCCGCCGAAGAAGTTGACATGCGCGTTGTCGACATGATCGTACCGATTGGCTTTGGTCAGCGAGGTCTGATCGTCAGCCCGCCTCGGGCTGGCAAGACGATCTTGATGCAGAAAATGGCGCGCAGCGTGCTCGCCAATTACCCCGACGCGTACGTGATGATGTTGCTCATTGATGAGCGGCCCGAAGAAGTCACAGA
The DNA here is from genome assembly GCA_965263315.1 of Lacipirellulaceae bacterium. Classification (GTDB taxonomy): domain Bacteria; phylum Planctomycetota; class Planctomycetia; order Pirellulales; family Lacipirellulaceae; genus JBCCQL01. Next base: position 119,891 of record CBDHGZ010000001.1, read on the forward strand.
CATGGAGCGGGAAGTCAAAGGCCCCAACTGCGAAGTCATCAGCAGTACATTCGACGAGCCCGCCGCACGCCACGTGCAGGTTAGCGAAATGGTCATCGAGAAGGCCAAGCGGATGGTCGAATTCGGCAGGGATGTTGTGATCTTCCTAGATTCCATCACGCGATTGGCGCGGGCTTGGAACTCTGAATGCCCCTCAAGCGGCAAGGTCCTTTCGGGCGGTATTGACGCCAATGCCATGCAAAGGCCCAAGCGGTTTTTTGGCTCTGCTCGCAAAATCGAAGAGGGAGGCTCGCTCACGATCATCGCGACGGCCCTGATCGACACAGGCAGCCGGATGGATGAAGTGATCTTCGAGGAGTTCAAAGGGACCGGCAATCAAGAAATCGTGCTCGAACGGTCGTTGGTAGACAAGCGAATTTGGCCCGCCATCGACATCAATCGCTCTGGCACGCGCCGTGAGGAAATGCTGATGGACCCCGAGGAGTATCGCCGGGTGAGCCTGTTGCGTCGCGTCCTGAGTGAAATGAATCCGCCTGACGCGATGGACATGCTGACCAAACGGCTTCGAAAGACGCAGACGAACGCCGAATTCTTGATGAGCATGAAGGAAGCGTGAGACGGATTGCGTTATCAGCCACGTGGGCTGACAATGCGGCGTCGTTTCCTAGTTTGCCCTTAGAGTCCGAGGCTGCGCACCTTGCCAAACGTTATTGAAGCTACCGGCAGTTCGCCCAATACCAAGTTCGCTGTGATCGTCGCCCAATGGAATCAGTCCATCACGCAAAAGCTGGCCGATGGAGCCGTCTCGACCTTCACTGAAGCGGGAGTCCCCGACGAGGCGATTGACTTGGTCTGGGTCCCCGGCGCGTGGGAGTTGCCCGTTGTGACTCAACGGCTAGCAGACACCTGTCGGTATGGTGCGATCTTGACTCTGGGTGCCGTCATCAAGGGAGACACGTCACACGATCACTGGATCAATCAAGGAGTGACCGACGCGCTGATGCGAATTGCAACTGAGCATTCGCTGCCAATCCTGTTTGGCGTGTTAACCTGTGAAACCATGGAACAGGCGATCCATCGTAGCGGTGGCGACGTAGGCAACAAAGGAGCCGAGTGCGCTGAGGCCGCTTTGAAGATGGTTGGTCTTCTGCAAGCCCTGCCGACAAAGTAAGGGCGGCAACCCGACCGTTTTCCAACCAGCCTTGTCGCGAGTCACCTAGCTGAGCAACTAGCCATGTCCGCCCGAAGTCGATCTCGCGAAGTGGCGCTTCAGATCCTTTTTGAGGACGATGTGAACCCTCGTCAAACGGCCACGGAGCTTCAGCAATTTGTCGAGGGCCGGCTGGGCAGTGAAGAAGGCCGGGAGTTCTGCACTTCGCTAATCCTTGGCGTTCGGCGCAATCAAGCCGAACTCGATGTGGCCATTGCCCAAGTTGCCGACAACTGGAGCCTCGACCGCATGGCGGCTACCGACCGCAACGTGATACGCCTGGGCGCCTTCGAACTGCTTTATAGTGATACTCCGCCTGCAGTTGCGATCAACGAAGCGGTAGAGCTCGCCAAGCGGTTTGGCAGTGCCAACTCCGCCGGTTTCGTTAATGGCATTCTCGACAAGCTGCCGCGCCGCTAATGTGCGGAGCGTCTTTGCGTTTTCTGCTGGTGGGTTGAGCTTAGCAACGCCCGCCTCGACAATTACTGGCAAGCTGTCCCCCTCCTTTACGCCTCTGACCACCGATCAGCTCTATGGGCTTCTTCAATAAACTCAAGCAGGGCCTTAAGAAGACTGGCAATCTGCTCAAGACGGACATCCGTGACCTTTTCAAGAGCGAAGGCCGTCTTATTGACGACGACTTTCTTGAAGAGATTCGTGGCATTCTTTACCGCACCGATATGGGGGTGGACTCCGTTGAGAAGCTTGTTGAAGAGATTGCCACTCAACTCCGCGGCCGTGTCGTACAGCTGGAAGAGATTGTCGAAGTGCTCAAGGCCAAACTCAAGGAGATGATGGCACAGCCTGAATCGCCAATTGACTTTGCTGAATCGGGCCCCACGGTCGTGATGGTCTGTGGCGTGAACGGGGCAGGCAAGACTACTTCTATTGCTAAGTTAGCCAGCATGTTCAAAGGGCAGGGCAAGTCCGTACTCCTCGGCGCAGGAGATACGTTCCGTGCCGCGGCAGTCGAGCAGCTAACGATATGGTCAGAGAGATTGGGCCTTGGCATCGTTAAAGAAGAGCAGGGCAGTCACCCGGCGACGGTCGCCTACAAAGCCTCCGAACAAGCGCTAAGCCAGGGCGTTGATGTTTGCATTGTGGATACAGCCGGTAGGTTGCAAACGCAGCGGGACCTGATGGCGGAGCTAACCAAGATTCGCGGGTCGATTGCCAAGGCTTGCCCAGGAGCTCCGCACGAAACGCTGCTGGTACTCGATGCCACCACGGGGCAAAACGGTATTAGCCAGGCGAGCAACTTTGCGGAAGCCGCCGGTTGCACGGGTATCATCTTGGCCAAGCTCGACGGTACGGCGAAGGGCGGTGTGGTGGTAGCCATCCGCCAGCAGCTAGGGCTACCTGTTAAGTACATCGGGCTAGGCGAATCGCATGAGGACCTGGCGCCCTTCTTGCCTGACGAATTCGTGGATGCCCTATTCGCTGACGTGCTGAACCCAGCTCAGACCACCTAGCGAGAGTGCTCAGCGCAAGGCCTGACAGAAACTCTTCACCAGACCGCAAGGTTTGCCACGCCTTCGCATCCTTCTAGCATTCGCAGGCCTTTTCTATTTCGCCTCAACGCCAAAGCCGCCGATAGCACCGATAGCAAGCCATGCTTGCGCGCGTTTGCAGGGTGCGCTAGTCCCTTGAAGGCCATGATCCGAGGCTGGAGGACGCGCTCCGTGTAGCGCGGTTCCCTCCCGGTTCCTTCGACGCGGAGAGTCATGGAATGAAAGTCACCCTTACCGCATGGATGGCGGCCGCCACGATGGCCTGCCCCGCACTAGCGCTTGATGCCGCCTTGGGCGTTGTCCAGCCTGACTCGATGTCGCCCACGGTCCTGCCGTACGACAGCTACTACAGCCAGGGCACGGAGTCTTCACCTAGCGACACCATCGGCGAGCCCACCCCGGTGCCCGCCTACGAGCCTGCTCCCCTGCAAGAATCTCACTGCGGCGCCTCAGCGCCCGGATGTGGCCAAACCTGCTGTTGTGACCGATGCGACACGTCTTGCTGCCTGTTTGGCGACTGCAACTTGGGCGAGCCATGCTCTCTTAAGAGCAGAATCGATCCTTGCGGAAACTGCTTCATCGATTTTGGCATGTGGACGCAAATTGGCTATCACTCGCAGCAGACACCTCTGTCGACTCAGTTTGGCGATGTACTGTCCTTTAACGATGTGCCCAATCAACTAAACCTGCATCAGCAATGGCTGTGGCTAGAAAAGGTGGCCGACGGCAGCAACGGTGTCGACTGGGGCTTCCGGTTTGACATCATGTACGGTACTGACGCTCAGAAAACGCAGTCGTTTGGCAATGACAGTGGCCATTGGGATTTCTCGCAAGGGTTTAACCACGGCGAGTACGGGTGGGCCATGCCACAGGCCTACTTGGAATTGGCTGCAGGCGACTGGTCGGTCATTGCGGGACACTTCTACACGTTGGTCGGCTACGAGGTAGTTACGGCGCCGGACAACTTCTTCTACAGCCACGCGCTGACCATGTTCAACAGTGAGCCCTTCACCCACACAGGGGTATTGGCCACCTACAGCGGCATGGAGAACATTGAGTTCTACGGCGGCTGGACGCTTGGCTGGGATACCGGCTTCGACCAAGCCCAAGGTGGTTCGAGTTGGCTTGGTGGCTTCAGCAGTTCGGTCACAGACGACATCACCTTCACGTACATTTCCACCGCCGGCAACTTTGGTGCCCGCTCCAATGGCCGCAACGGCTATAGCCACAGCCTGGTCTTCGACGTTGCGTTGACGGACAACCTGAACTATGTCTTCCAGAGCGACTTGGTAGATATCGACGAGATCGGTCAAGAACAGATCGGCATCAATCAGTACCTGTTCTACACGCTCAACGACTGCGTCGCTGTGGGCACTCGGATGGAGTGGTGGAAGAACGACAGCCAGTCGTTCTATGAGCTCACCTACGGTCTCAACTACAAGCCACACGCTAACGTGGTGATTCGACCCGAAGTTCGCCACGACTGGACGCCATCGGACGCGGGTTATGGCGACGGCCGTGACAACGAAACCACGTTTGGTATCGATATGGTGTTCGTCTACTGAACACGACTCTCGCTCGCAACAAGAGAGAAGCCATCGACTGCTAGCCAGTCGGTGGCTTCTTTTATTTCTGACTCCGTCCAGGGGAGCCAATCGACTCTAGCGGAATGACCGCATTCAAGCTCCCCGACCGAAAACCAAGTAAGTCGATCGTGATGTACTCGAAGCCAAGCTCACGGAAGCGCTGTACCAGATTCTCTCTGGTGGGCATCGTGGCGAGCTTTTCAATGGCCGTAGACGGAACTTCGATCCTAGCCAGCCCTTGCTGATGCAGCCGAACCCGACAATCGACCAGCCCTAAGCTTCTGAGATACTGCTCAGCGAGGTCGATCCGTCTTAGCCGATCGGGCGTCACCTGGACCCCATACGCAATGCGACTCGCTAAACAGGGCGTGGCAGGTTTTTCGGCTACGGGCAAGCCCCAGTGGGCCGCCAACGCGCGGACTTGCTGCTTCGTAACGCCGCAATCGATAAGAGGACTCCGGACTGCAAAGTCTGTCGCAGCTTGCATCCCCGGCCGGTAGTCGCCCCGGTCGTCCAGGTTCGCCCCATTGACCAGCGTACGGATGCCGCGCGCCTCTGCGATTCTTTGGACGTGACCATAGAGTTCCGTTTTGCAATGGAAGCAACGGTCCGTGGCATTTGCCGTGTACGCTTCGTCCCGAATCTCGTCAGTACTCGTCACGACATGCTCAATGCCGATCAGTTGGGCCAACTCTTGGGCCTCTTCGAGTTCGCCTTCAGCCAGAGCTGGCCCCACGCCCGTCACCGCAATGGCATGGGCGCCCAAAGCGAGTTGGGCCGCCTTGGCAACGACGGTACTGTCCACCCCGGCTGAGAACGCTATCGCACACGAGCCGTAGCTTTCCAGCAGCGCGGTGAGTTGCTCTGCCTGGACACACGACAGCGACCTCGTCTCTGAGCCGTTCATGACGTGACTAGGTCCCTGGTGGAGGTGGATCTTCTAGTCGACTCAGCTCGTCACGCAGGCTAGCCGCGTCCTCGTAGCGCTCCTCTTCAATGGCCTGCTTGAGGCTTGCTTGCAGCATGACCACGGGGTCGTCTGAATCTTGTTCGGCGCCAGAACCGTCGCTAGTGCGAGACACAATCTCTTTCCTCCAGCGGCGGAGAAACACGAGTTCTCCCACCTTCTCGGCTTCCGATTCCTGGCCATAGTCGCTTAAGAACTGCTCAATTCCCCGTATGCCTGCCTCGATGGCGCCGACGGCGGCGTCCCACTGTTGGAGTTCAACCAGCGGGGTGCCCACAGCGCGCGTATGCATCATCGTCACGTAAGGCCGCCATTGATCGAACTGCACTTTGTCCCGGTCGTACTTGGCATGGCTACGAACGAACTCAAAGAGGTTAAGATTCCGCTGAGTATCTCTGGCGCACAACTCGTAACGTTCGGTATGCCAGAAGCTGATATAGCGGTGATAGTATTGCACGCCCTCGCGCATCAACTCCGCGCAGTCTTCCGAATCGAGCTGATAGGGGGCCCCGTCGGGATTGGCCGAATCATGCTCCCGCTGCTGTAGCTGGTGCCAATCAAGCCATGACTCTTGGCCATGAACAAGCCTGCCATCAGGTCGACCATCGATCTCCAGCTGCATCAGGCCCAAATCGACTCTTAGCTGCAGCTTTTCTTTACCGTCATCCCCCTTGATGGAACGGACGGTGATTTCGTCCGGCTGAAAGTCCCATCCTTCGACGAGGCGGCGAATATCGAACGACACGGCAGCACCGCAATAGAGTCATGTGAAGCAATTCACCCGCGTCGAAGCCGGGCCTTCACAGATCGTAACGGACGCCGCACTGCCTTCAAACGGCGAAACAGCCGGTCCGCGGATCTGTCTACAAAAAAGAGGAGGCTAAGATGCGGTCTCACGAACGACCGGATCCAAGACTTTCGTATTCCGCTCGACACCTAGAATGACCGTCTTTTGCTCTGCTCCATCGTTCGATCCCGCCACGACAGGCACGACCTGCCGGCGATCGGGCAGATGCATTTTCACGGCAAAAGTCCCATCGGGGCGAACGGCAACCGGTTCACCCTTCACGGTTACGTGCGTGTTGGGATCAGTCGAGCCGTAAACCACTAACTCTGCGTCTATCGCCAGGCGCAGCTCTTCACCGGCGCCAGGCGTTGCCGCACCATGGCCGAACCGCGTCTGAGAAGGCCGACCCAACCGACGACGCAATCGTTCCTCTAGCAGCTCCTGCAACTCCAGACTGGCGCCATCGTGTGAGTAGCCGCCACTCATGGCGTAGATGCGGTCCGCGTTATCAGCGACGTCGGCCCAATTGCGGTCGACCGTCTCCGCCGAGCCAGGGGCGGGAGTAGTAACGCTATTGCTTCGGGCTAAGCAGTAAAAGTCGGCTCCCGGCGCTCGGTAACCAATCTCCATGCGAAATCCACAGGGCGGGTCTTGAACATCAACGTACCAGTTGCTGACACCACCGTGGATTTCAATTTCTCGTTGCATCTTCGCTCCGCCGTCAGCAGCTACGCTGAACAGGCGAAGCACAGGCTTGGCGCTGTGCCAATGCTGCCCCAGAGCTGACTTAGCACGCTGGATGCTCGCTGCCGTCAGCTCCCAGCAAGCGTGCAGCCAGTAAGGATCACGCACGAGCACAACCAGCCGGTCGGCGGCGGCCTTGCCTGAGGAACCATTCGAGCCGAGGTCCTTCAGCTCCGACTGCCTTTGTTGGATTTCGCTGATCCTCGCCTGGATCTTTCGACGCGCGGGACTGGGCCGTTTTGCAGCGGACTTCTTTGCGGCCCCATTTGTAGCGACACGCCCTGAAGGCTTCGTTTTGCTGCGATTTCTCCTCGCCGCACGCACAAGGGCCGACACCAGCTCATCCTTACGCATCGAATGCCAACCTGGCACTCCCTCGCGTCGGGCCATCTGAGCGAGATCCTTACAGGTATATGAACGCAGTGCTGAGGCTGTCATCGTGTCGCAGAGCTCCACCTTGCTGGGTAAAACGGAGTGCGGATCCCTCGCACGAAACCGGAAGCTGTCCGGCGCTGGGGCAGGTGCGGCAGCGGCTCACGGTAGGAGCACACGTAAACCGAGCGCAGAACGGCGGGTCCTAGCGACCAGATTCTTCGCAGGCTTAAGGCCGGGCTTGACCTGCAGACAGGCCGCGAAAGAGCTGATCGTGAATTTTCATGATAATCAGAAGCGGTCGATCATGCAAATCGACAATGAACCTAAAGCCAATAATGCCCAACACTTAAGTTTTTTTCGGGCCATGTCCCTATCATGGATTCGCATCCATAGAGACCTTGGAATCGCTTCCAGTATTCGGCTGCTCGCTGCTGATCTCCGCGCCCTCGCCTGCGAAGGCAGGTGGCGAGTCACATTGTGAAAAAAAGCACAATTTCGCCGGAAGGGCGTTGACAGAAAGAAGTTGCGCGGCCAGGATGTCCGGCGTGAGTCCCTGGAAGGGACACGGTCCGGCTCGCCTCAGTGATCGGACCTCCACAAGCAGTGAGCTCGCAAGTCATTTGCCAGCAGAAGTTTACGAAGAGGTGGTAACCAGGTGGCTGACCACCCCGCGGAGCTTTCTCCACTGGCAAGAGGTTACCAGTGGGCTTTCCGGATCATCACCCTTGCCTTTGGCATGGTGGTCCCGGGGCTGATTGGGCTGTGGGCGGACAAGCAATTGGGCTGGACACCCGCGCTGACATCGCTTGGTTTCCTGCTCGGCATGATGGCTGGAATGTGGCGTCTTGTTCAGTTAGCGAATTCAGATACCACGCAGCCGCAAAAAACTGCACAAGCTAGCCAACCTGAGTTTGATCACTCCCGTGAGGATGAATAGTCACCGCCAAAGCCAGTAGCGTGTACCAACTGGCTTAAGGTGGGCAACTCGCCGCTCCATGGATCGCATTCGGCCAACTTCGTTCATGCTCTTCGTTGCCATCGGGGCAACTTGGTTGGTAGGCGCGCCGTTGGCAGCTATTGCTTCTGCTGATTGCTTGGGATTGTGGTCGGCGGTGGCCATCGTCTTTCTGACGGTGGGCCAGATCAGCTACTTGGCGCATCGCCAGCTTTCGGCCCTTGCCTCGTCCGTTTGGACACCAGTTGTTGCCGGCTTGGGCGTCAGGATGGCCGTTATCGGGGCCTTGTCGCTTTACCTCATGCGGGCAAGTTGGCTCCCGGCCAGCGGATTGACGGGACCTGTGATTGCTTTTTCGTTGATGCCCTACTACTTCGCCCTGTTAGCGGTTGAGGTTTTGTCCGCGCCGACGATACTTACGGGTTCTCCGCCTTCGACTCGTAGCTTTTCAAGTAAGGGCCGCGCGTCAAGCTGAGATGCCTTCGCAGCTCAACCGTACAGAAAACCTATGGCAAGCAAGAATCCGCTATCGCCCGAAGAGCTGTTCAGCCATACGCAGGACGCGCCGTACTTCCACATCCCCAAGAGTCTTACGCCTTGGGCAAATGAGGATGCGGACGGTGATGGGCACGCTGATGGCGTTCCGGGCCATGTGTTCCTGCCTCAGCCCCTTGCGAAGCCACTTGTCGATCAAGACGGCCACGTCGTAATCGATCACCACACGCATACGCCCGTTTACGAGGCTGTGTGGAAGCCGAACACTGGCGTCGCTCTGATCGACAACTCAGTCAAACCGCTGGACTTAGTGTTCACTAAGTTCATGGCGATCGAACTGATTGTGGCGGTACTTTGCGTTGCTATTTTTGGCTGGCTCGCGGCTGCCATCCGCGGTGGCAAAGGGCCCAAAGGCAAGTTGGCCAACCTGCTGGAAACCTTCCTGGTCTATATCCGCGATCAAGTTGCACGTCCCGCGATTGGGGAGCACGACGCCGATCGTTTTCTCCCATTCCTGTGGACGATGTTCTTCTTTGTCCTAGGTTGCAACCTCTTCGGCATGCTGCCGTGGATGGGATCACCGACCGGTTCGCTGGCCGTAACGGGCGTGCTCGCCCTGCTAACTTTTGGAATGGTGATTGCTTCCGGCTCGAAAGAATTGGGGTTCATTGGCTTCCTCAAGGCTCAGGTCCCGCACATGGACTTACCGAAACCAATCGCCATCATCCTCGTGCCTTTGATCTTTGTCATTGAAATCATGGGGCTGTTTATCAAACACCTTGTGCTCGCCATCCGGTTGCTCGCCAACATGTTGGCGGGGCATGTCGTCTTGGCAGTATTGCTGGGCTTTATCGCGGCATCGGCACAGTCCGTCGTGTGGTGGGGGGTGGCTCCCGCCAGTCTGCTGGGCTCAGTTGCACTAAGCCTGTTAGAACTCTTGGTGGCGTTCCTCCAAGCTTACATTTTCACGTTCCTATCAGCCTTGTTCATCGGCGCTGCAGTTCACCCTCACTAAGCGGGTCCTTGCGGCTTCGAGTTAACATTCAGCGTTTACTTTTTTGATTACGGGAGAAGAATCCGTGGCTACTTGGATCCGTACCGCTTTGTTGTTTCTGATCGTGGCAGGCGTCGCCACGCCCGCTTTGGCACAGGGCCCGGAAGATGGCGCAGAAGAGCCTGCAGCTGAAGCTACTGAAGCTGGCTTTACCGATGGCTTCGGCTACAGTCGGATCGGCCTGGGTATTGGCGCTGGCCTCGTCATCCTGGGCGCAGGCTTGGGCATTGGTCGCATTGGTGGCCAAGCGGTTGAAGCCATGAGCCGTCAGCCGGAAGCCGCTGGCAACATCCAGACGGGCATGATTATCGCTGCTGCTCTAATCGAAGGCGCCGCTTTCTTTGGTCTGATCATCCTGGGCTTCATCATCGCCGGCGTCTAACGCTCTCGATGGTAACCCTGGTGGCGATGACTGGCCCTGTAGGCCCTCCAACGCACGCCCTGTTTAAAGGCTCTACTGATGATTGCAAGACTAACGCTGGCGCTGACGCTCGCGCTTGCTGCAAACCTGGCCGTAGCAGATGAGGCCCCTGTGCAAGAGGGTGACGTTCCTCATGACCAAGCTCACGCTACGGAGACAGACCATGGCAGCGGCGGTAAGAAGGCTGATCCTTTAGAGACGGACGTCGACCTTGCCTGGTGGACGCTCTTCATCTTTATTGGCCTCCTCACGGTGCTGCGCATGACGGCTTGGGACCCCATCGTCAAGGCTTTGGCTGCCCGTGAAGATGGCATCCATGCCAACATCGCTGAGGCCGCTGCCAAGCACGATGAAGCCAAAGCTTTGCTTGCTGAGCATCAAGCCAAGATTTCGGCTGCGACGGACGACGTCAAAGCGATGCTCGACGAAGCCCGTCGCGATGCGGAGGTTACTAAGTCGCAGATCATCGCCGAGGCGAAGTCAGCTGCTGAAGCAGAAAAGCAGCGGGCCGTGCGAGAAGTCGAGCAAGCGCGCGATTCAGCAATCAAGCATTTGGCCGAAGAGAGCGCCCACCTGGCCATCGACTTGGCTGCCAAGGTCGTCAAGCAAGACATCTCGCCCGAACGCCAGGGCGAGATCGTTGGTGAAGCGATCAATCGTTTGGCGAGTGCCAAACCGAGTAGCAACTAACCCAAGTCGTCACTGAGTCCCTCACACTGCTGTTCCCTTAGGCATTCTCACACCATGGCTACGGACGCCTCCCAAACCCGCGGACATGACACGGTGTTGGATGTCACCGGTGAGCAGCTCGCTCGCGTCTATGCCCAAGCGTTTCTGGACGCAGCGGGCAAGGATGCCTCAGGCGCCGATGCCTTGGCAGAGTTGAAGGCGGTGGTCGAAGAGGTCCTCGATCGCTTCCCCGACTTCGGCGTGGCGATTCGCTCGGCATTCCTGTCTCACGAAGAGCGTGTCGGCTTGATCGATCGGGTTCTTGGCGGACGTGTGAATTCGGTTGTGTTGAACACGCTAAAGGTGATGTCTGCTCACAATCGGCTCGGGCTGCTCCGTACGGTCGCTCAACAAGCACAGGACCTGTTTAATCGTGATAACGGCCTGGTGCATGTCGACGTCACTTCGGCGACGCCGCTTACCGATGCTCTGCTTGGACAGCTCGACAGCACCTTGCGAGACAAGCTTGGCATTGTGCCGGTCGTCCACACCAGGGTTGACCCTGACATGATCGCCGGCATGAAGCTACGCATTGGCGATACGGTTTACGATGGTTCCCTCAACACCATCTTCGCCAAGGCACGTCAGTCAATCGTCGATCGCGCCATCGAGAAAATTGAAAACTCACCTGAGCATTTTATTTCTACCAACGAAGACTAAGCACAGGGCCTGGATTGCAGGCATCCTTCAACGTACTCACCGGCCACAAGCCGATGACCTGCCGCTGGCAACCGCCAGGGACTCCAGGTAACAAGGAAAGCTTCGATGAAGTTCAATAGCGACGAAATCGCCTCGGTCATTCAGCAAGAAATCACCAACTACGACGCCCAGCTCGATGTGCGCGAGGTTGGCCGAGTCCTGGAAGTCGGTGACGGCATCGCCCAGGTTTATGGTCTCAGTGGCGTGATGGCCGGCGAAATGGTTGAGTTCCAGAACGGCACCATCGGGTTGGCCTTCAACCTCGAAGAAAACTCTGTCGGTGTGATTATCCTTGGCGACTACTTGGCCATTTCGGAAGGCGAGGAAGTCAAGAGCACCGGGCAGCTGCTAAGCGTCCCGGTTGGTGATGAACTGCTAGGTCGCGTCGTCGATCCGCTTGGAAACCCGCTGGACGGAAAGGGCCCGATTGTCACCAACAACCGACGCCCTGTGGAAGTGATCGCCGCGGGCGTCTCTGAACGGCAGCCGGTCTGCGAGCCATTGCAGACCGGTATCAAGGCGATCGACGCGATGACCCCGATTGGCCGCGGACAGCGGGAACTAGTGATCGGCGACCGCAAGACCGGCAAAACCGCCATCGCGATCGACGCCATCATCAACCAAAAGGGCTCGGGAGTTAAGTGCTTCTACGTGGCAGTCGGCCAAAAGGAGTCGACGGTTGCTGGGGTTGTGGAGAAGCTTCGCGAGCACGGGGCAATGGACTACACGACTGTCATCGTGGCCGGCGCCAGTGCCCCGGCGCCCTTGCAGTACGTCGCCCCTTACTCCGGCACTGCCATGGCAGAAGAGTTTATGTGGAACGGCGGCCACGCGCTTATCGCTTACGATGACCTCAGCAAACAGGCCGTCGCCTATCGACAACTGTCTCTGCTAATGCGTCGCCCGCCAGGTCGCGAGGCCTTTCCGGGAGACGTGTTCTACTGCCACAGCCGCTTGCTGGAGCGGTCGGCCAAGCTGTCCGAGGCACTCGGCGGCGGTTCACTGACGTCTTTGCCGATCATCGAAACCCTTGAAGGCGAAGTCTCGGCCTACATTCCCACCAACGTGATTTCGATCACCGATGGCCAGATTTACTTGCAGCCGGACCTGTTCTTTGCTGGGGTGAAGCCTGCCATGAACGCAGGTATCTCGGTATCGCGCGTCGGCGGCAACGCTCAAGAGAAGGCCATGAAGAAAGTCGCTGGCGGCTTGCGTCTGGACCTCGCTTCGTTCCGCGAACTGGAATCGTTCGCCCAGATGGGCACCGAGCTAGACCCAGCGACTCAGGCACGCCTGGACCGAGGCTACCGCATGGTGGAACTGCTCAAACAAGGACAATACGAGCCCTTAGAAGCGGTCGATCAAATCATCCTGATTTACGCCGGCACAACTGGCGGACTCGACAAAATTCCTGCCCCCAAGGTGCAAGAGTGGGAGAAGGGCTTTGTTACTTTCCTAAGTGACCAGATGCCCGAGGTGCGCCAAGCCGTTGCCGACGGGTTCAACCTGACGGATGAGGTCAAGGAAAAGATCGACGGAGCCGTGGATTTCTACAACAAGCAGTTCCTGGGCAGCACGCAAGCAGAAACCGTCAGCGCCTAGTCGACGGCCGGTCGGGACTCATCGATCTGTCCCGCCCCAGCTTGCCTTACATGCCACGCCCTGACACCTATTAATCACGATGCCCAACCCTCGCGAACTCGATAAGCGACGCAAGTCGATCCGCAACATCCGCAAGATCACGCGGACGATGGAACTGATCGCCACCGCACGCTTTAAGAAAGCGATGGATCGTGCTGCGGCTGCTACCGCCTACACCGAGCGGGTCACTAAGCTTGTCTCCGACCTCAGCCGCGCGGGCTTAAGCGTTAGCCATCCGCTGCTAGAACCGAGGCCCGAGCCCAAGATCGCCACACTATTGATGCTCACCGCCAATCGCGGATATTGCGGCGGCTTCAACGGGAACGTGATACGCGCTGGCCTCGGCGTGCGTACTGAGCTAATGGCCACGGTACCAGGCTTCTCGCTCGAGGTTTCCGGCAAGAAGGGCATCAACGGAATCAGTTTCCGTGGGATCGATATCAACGAGTCGTTTACCGACTTTGAAGATCGGCCGCTGTTTGACGAAGTCGAACCGATTGCTGACCGCTACCTGCGCGCCTATGCCAACGGTGAGTTGGACCGCCTCGATGTGGTCTACACCAAGTTTCACAGCATTGCCAGGCAAGAAGTTGCCGTGGAGACCCTGCTACCGCTGGGTTCGCTGGACGCTGGCGAGGGCTCCCCAGACGATTCTGCCGCGGAGAATTATGAGTTCCTCCCCTCACCTCAGAGCATCTTGGAAGAGGTCGTGCCGACCAGCTTCAAAGTGAAGCTCTTCAAGTGTTTCCTGGACTCTGCGGTCAGCGAGCAGATTGCCCGCATGGTCGCCATGAAAGGCGCCACGGAAAACGCAAGCGATCTGATCAAGCAACTCAGCATGCAATACAACCGCGCTCGCCAGAGCCGCATCACATCTGAATTGATGGACCTGTTGGGTGGCGTCGAGGCGTTGAGCTAGCCCTTCGCACCACGCTTACCCCCACCAGCCACAAAGCCACCAACCACCACTCCCTGCCATGTCTACCGCAACACAAAACGTTGGCCACATCACGCAGATCATCGGCTCTACTTTTGATGTCGAGTTTGACGAAGCTTCGATGCCGCCAATCTACAACGCCGTGACCGTGACTTCCGAACACAAGGGAGTGAAGGTCGACCTCGTGGCGGAGGTCCAACAGCACCTAGGTGGTGGCCGCGTTCGGTGCATTGCACTGGGGAGCACCGACGGCCTGATCCGCGGGCAAGAGGTGGTCGACACCGGCAGCCCCGTAAGTGTGCCCGTTGGCGAAGCGACACTCGGTCGCGTTTTCAATGTGACCGGTGAGACGGTCGATGGCCGAGGGCCTGTTGAAACCGAAGAACGCTGGCCTATCCACCGCGAAGCTCCACCACTGGCGGATCTTTCCACGACCACTGAACTGTTCGAAACTGGTATCAAGGTGGTCGACTTGCTCACCCCGTTCGTGCGTGGCGGCAAAGCCGGCTTGTTTGGTGGCGCTGGGTTGGGCAAGACCGTTATCCTTACCGAGTTGATCGCTCGGATCGCAACCCAGCACGGTGGTTACTCGGTGTTTGCGGGCGTTGGAGAACGCACCCGCGAGGGTACCGACCTGTGGCTCGAAATGCAGGAAGCTAAGATCGGCGACACCGGCAAGAGCGTGATCGACCAGACCTGCATGGTGTTCGGTCAAATGAACGAGCCGCCGGGGTCGCGTCTCCGAGTCGCCTTGTCTGCTTTGACGATGGCGGAGTACTTCCGCGACAAGACGGGCGCCGACACGCTGCTGTTTGTCGACAACATCTTCCGCTTCTCGCAGGCCGGCTCGGAAGTGTCCGCATTGCTGGGCCGTATGCCATCGGCGGTGGGTTATCAGCCAACCTTGGCCAGCGAGATGGGTGCCCTCCAGGAGCGAATCGCCTCGACCACCAGCGGCGCCATCACCTCAGTACAGGCCGTCTACGTGCCTGCTGACGATCCAACCGACCCCGCGCCGGCCACAGCCTTCGGTCAGCTCGACGCCTTCATCTACCTGGAGCGCTCGATCTCAGAAAAAGGCATCTACCCAGCCGTCGACCCGCTCGCTTCATCGAGCCGGATTCTCGATCCGCAATACGTGGGTGAGGAGCACTACAACTGCGCTCGCCGCGTTCAAACTACGCTGCAGCGCTATCGGGAACTGCAAGACATCATCGCCATTTTGGGCGTTGATGAGCTCTCTGAAGAAGACAAACTGGTGGTGCATCGTGCTCGCCGCATCGAGCGGTTCCTCTCCCAGCCGTTTTACGTGGCCGAGGTCTTTACCGGTAAGCCGGGCGAGTTCACTTCGATTCAAGACACGATCCGCAGCTTCAACGAAATCTGCGACGGCAAGTGGGATCATCTCTCGGAAGATTCGTTCATGTACGTCGGCCCCATCGAGCAGGCCGAGGAACAGTGGAAGAAGAGCCAGCAGAAGTAACCCCTCCGGCGTGCTCCCCCTCGACAAATTATCATGGCCGATTCCAGCAACAACTCGCTCCAGTGTGTCGTCGTCACTCCCGAGGAGACAGCCGTCGACACGACTGCCGATTCTCTTTCGGTCCCGTTGTTTGATGGAGAGTTGGGCGTGCTCCGCAATCATGCACCGATGATTGGTCGCTTGGGATATGGCGAGCTCCGGATTAAATCGGGAAGTGAAACGACGCGGTTGTTCGTCGACGGCGGATTTGTCCAGATCGCAGACAACGTGGTCTCGGTAATGACCAACCGCGCGAAACCTATCGAGGAGATCGACGCCCAAGCAGCCCAGAAGGACCTGGAAGCGGCCCTGGCAACCAAGGCCTCTGGTGAAGAGGCGGTCACCCTGCGTCAACGCGACATCGATCGCGCCCGCGGCGCTCTTCGTGTGGCAATGCAGAGCCGCTAATCGCTGACGCTCCGATCTCGAAGCGGGTGCCTAACAGGTAACTCGAATCTTGAGCGGTCCCCTCTGGCAATCGCTAAATCGCCTCGGCGCCACGTTCGCCGGTACGGATGCGGACGCAATCCTCTAACGGCAGGACAAAAATCTTGCCGTCGCCGATTTCCCCTGCTTCGCCCGTGCGGCCGCCGTTGATGATGGCATTGACGGTGGGCTCGACGAATTCGTCGTTTACAGCAATCTGCAGCTGCACTTTGCGGAGGAGGTTCACGGAGATTTCATTACCCCGGTAGACCTCCGTCTGCCCCTTCTGCCGGCCGAAACCTTGCACATCCATGATGGTGAGCCGGACGACTTCTACCTCGCTGAGCGCGGCTTTGACGTCTTCCAGCTTGCTGGGCTGAATAATAGCGATGATGAACTTCATAGAGGGCGCGGACAGCAATCAGGAGGGCACGAGGAAGGAAGCGGGCGACGAGCTTAGGCAGATCGCCCCCGTAAGAGCCCAGTTTACAAGCAACGATGGGTCATTGCCTACGCCCCGGAATCCTAGCTACCGACTCGCTGCCAAGGCCATACGGATACCCCGGCGTGGGCGGATCAGGCGGATAACCCACCCACGCCATTTGGGGCATCCTTCTGGCTCAGTCAATCGCGCCGGCGGCGTCGGATGGCGAGCGGTTGCAAACAGGGCCGGGGATGGCAAGGCATCGCAAGTCGTAGGCAAGACAAGCACATCCGGCAGAGGGCCGGCAAAAAGAAGGCCTCCGTACGCCAATCACGCTCTTGGTGTGGAGTCACGGAAGTAAAGCGTCCCGGGGCCTGGGCGAGCCAGGCGGAAAACTCGCCCAGGCCTAACGGGACTACCGGTTGGATTGATGGATGGTGAGAGGACTCAGGAGAAGAGGTTCGGCGATCGAAGCCTCCACTCCTCAATCCTCTCAACCGCTGGGGGCAGCAAACGATCGGTTCCCGGCTCGGGCGGGCCAGGCGGAAAACTCGCCCGAGCCGGTGGGAACCTCTCGTCGGTTGCCTGGCCAAGGGCTCGGCCCTCGACCAGGCGAATCTCTACTCGGCGGGCATTCCATCGCTCGCCGTGGTTAACAACGTTTCTCAGCCGTAGGCCTGCATGCCGTGCTCGCTCACGTCGAGACCAGCTTGCTCTTCCTCTGGCGAAACCCGCAGCAAGCCAGTTACCTTGAGGACGGTAAACAGGACAAGCATGGTGACAAAAGCCCAAGCACAAATTGCAACCGTGCAAATCAGCTGAGTCATAAAGGTTGTGTCAGCCCCAAGGTAGTCGTTGGGAAGGATTCCGATGGCCAAGCAACCCCATATGCCACACAAACCATGAACGGGCCAGGCACCAACAGGATCGTCAATCTTAAGCTTATCAAGCATCAGAACACCGGCGATCACCAAGGCACCAGCAACAGGGCCAATAATCAGTGCCGCTTGCATCAAGCTCATGCAGTCACAGCAAGCCGTAATGCCTACTAAGCCACCGAGAATGCCGTTCAACCCCATCGAGAGGTCCGGCTTACCAAACATCACCCAGCTCAGCAGCGTTGCAACCAAACCGCCAGAGCCAGCGGCGAGCGTAGTGGTGACGGCACAGTGAATCGTGACATCGATGTCAGCCGTGCTTTGGAACGCCAGTTGGCTACCCGGGTTGAAGCCGTACCAACCGAACCAGAGAATGAAAACGCCCAGGGCCGCAAGCGGCAGGCTGTGCCCTGGCATTGGGACCGACTTGCCATCAACGTAGCGGCCCAAACGCGGGCCCAAGACAATGGCACCAGCGAGACCAGCGAAGCCGCCGACACCGTGTACAACTGCGGAGCCAGCAAAGTCTTGGAAGCCCATTTCAGCACACCAACCGCCGCCCCACTTCCAGTAACCACTGATGGGGTAGATCAGGCCGGTAAGAATGGCGCTATAGATCATGTAGCCACCAACCTTCATGCGGCCAGCAACAGCACCTGAAACGATCGTTGCAGCAGTGGCTGCAAAAACGGCCTGGAACAACCAGTCGGTTTCTGGACTGAAAGTTCGGTCAGCAGCCGGTTTGTAAGCGTCGAGGCCAACGCCACCGAAGCCCAGCCAACCGGGGATCATCATGGTGTAGCCTTCGTACAGGTCCGGATACATGATGCCGAAACCGACGAAGAAGAATAGCAGCACTCCAACGCAGAGGTCCATCGAGTTCTTAAACAAGATGTTTACCACGTTCTTCGATGAGTTGAAGCCAGACTCCACCATTGCGAAGCCAGCTTGCATCAAGAAAACCAAGACGGCGGCAATGAAAAGAACGAAGTTGTCTAGTGCATAACCGACGCCGAGATCGATATCCGCTGCTTCTTCCTCACCGCCGGCGTCGGCGGTGGATGCTGGTTCTTCGCCCTCGGGATCTTGGGCGAAGGCCGCCGAGGGCGGCATGAAAAGTGTGAGCAGGCCGGCTAGCATCAATGCCGCCAAGCTGCTCTGTCTGAGAGCAATAGCCATTAGATAAACCTTGTTCGTGTGCGTTGCAGAAGGATGTTCGAAAGGTGACTCCGACGCGTCCGCTGTTCCACCTGCGTCTCGGTCACCCCTGCCGCCCGTGGCAGTACTGGTCGGTAGAAGCGGTTCCCTCCTGGAAACCCGGCTCTACCCAGCTAGCTGCTTCGCCAGAGAGCAACCGGTGTACCAAACCGATGTCTCACAACAGGAACTACAGCCTAAAGCCTTTACCAGAAATGGTTTACGAGCCCCACAAAGATCGGCCGACAGGGGTCCCAGGAAGACCACAAGCCCCCCGTGCCAAGTTGATAAGCAAAGCCGGCATAGCGGCTAGGCACGCGAGGCCACAGCCAGCGACTGGTCGATCACTGCAAACAGGTGATCGAGTTCGTCGCCGCTGATTGCCAGCGGGGGCATGATGTAAAAGCGCGCAGGCTGCGGTCGGAGCCAAACGCCTCGCGAAAGCGCCTCGGCGGCTAGTCGGAGCCCAATGGCTGATGCAGCGTTCGCGTCTTGCTTGAGGTCAACAGCGGCGATGATGCCGGTCTGTCGCGTGCTGAGGACTGCGGGATGCTGGTCTAGGCGGGTAAGCCACTGGCCAATCTGCTGGAACTTGGCTGGCAAGCTTTCGAGCAAACCTTGCTCGAACAGGTCGAGGCTGGCCATGGCGGCCGCGGCAGCGAGAGGATTGCCGCAAAAGGTATGGCCGTGGTAGAGCTGCCGATCCGAGGCAGCATCCCCCAGAAAGGCCCTGTAGACCTTGTCCGAAGTGATAGTGGCTGCCATCGGCAAGTAGCCCCCTGTTAGCCCTTTGCCAAGGCACAGGAAGTCTGGAGTAACACTCTCCTTCTGACAAGCGAACAGAGCGCCTGTTTTGCCAAAGCCAACGGCTACCTCATCGGCAATCAGAAGTACATCGTGATCCGTCGCCAGCTTTCGCAACCCCGCGAGGAACCCCGGCGGATGCATCACCATACCGGCAGCACATTGCACCAAGGGTTCAATGACGACGGCAGCCAGTTGGCTGGCATGTTGCTGGAGCAGCGATTCCACTTGGTCCAGGAAGTAGGCGGCGACTCCCTTTGAAGGGGCCTGGGCTGCTGGGTCTTCTCGGTCGGGCAGGGGAGCGCGTACCACATCGAACAGGAGCGGATCAAACAGCGCGTGAAAGCGGCCGATGCCACCCACGCTGGCTGCGCCGACGGTGTCGCCATGGTAAGCGTTTCCAAAAGCGAGGAATTTCGTCTTCTCCGGCTGCGGCGCATCGCATTGCCGCCAGTACTGAAAGGCCGCCTTGAGCGCTACCTCAATTGCCGAAGACCCATCGCTAGAAAACAGCACACGCGTCAAATCGCCTGGGGCGAGTCCGGCCAAGCGTTTAGCCAGGCGAATCGTGGTGTCGCAACCCATGCCAAGAGACGTGCAATGCGCCACCCGCTGCAACTGCTCAGTAACGGCCTGATTGATGGCCGGGTGATTATGGCCATGCACGTTGCACCACATGCTGGAAGCGCCATCCAACAGCCGCTGGCCCTCGGCAGTGTGTAGCCACACTCCGTCGGCCCGCTCAATGACCAACGGCACGTATTGCTGCATCTGCGTAAAGGAATGCCAAAAGTGACTTTGGTCCCAGTCGGCAAGTTGAGCAGAGGAAGGGTGCGTCATGAAGTACCACGGAAAACGCGGCGCAAAGAATGTGGAGGCGCGGTTGCGCCAGCGCTACCAAGAAACGGTTACGGGAGCGCCAACCCCCAAGCCGAGCATGATCTTGGCGCTGTCGTCAACAATGGCCAACTCGAGCGTATCGCTGGAGCCGACTAGCGCAACGAGCGTCATCGGGGGTTGATCGGAGTAAGTCTGGAAGATGCCCACGGTCTCGTGCTCGTCACACCGCACCGCGACGCTGCTGTCGCGGGGGCAGTCAGCCAATTGGTCCGCGGTAATGTTTGAGATGAGATTGCCAAAGGAATCGATTTCGACAATCTCGCCTGTGATTTTCTGTCCCACGCCGTAATCCTCTGAGAGTGCCTCTCTGACGGCTTTCTTGGTTTCGAGCAGTACCAACCGATCACGAGGCGTTCCGAGTCGCTCTGGTGACAAGCCGAGGCTCAGGTGGGCGGCCACGGGGGCCATGATGTCGCGGCCATGGAAGGTCGCAGAGACCGGGGTCCGCCAATACTCCGGTTCCTCAATGGCCACTATCTTACGAGGGTTATGAACATCCGCCAAGTTCGTCAGCAATCCGTTGTCCGGACACACAATGCGGCAGTGGCCAATCTCGGCGTAAATGATTGATCGCTGCGACCCGACCCCGGGATCAACCACCACCACATGCAGCGCGTTGGAGGGGAAATAGGGCAGGGTGTTGGCAATCAGTCGAGCGGCATAGCAGACATCCTGCGGCGGAACACCGTGCGTGACGTCAACCAGCCGGGCATCCGCATTTACCGAGAGAACGGCGCCCTTCATGGCCGCGACGTAGCGACTTCCTTCACCAAAGTCCGTCGTAAGCGTAATCAGAGGCCGCTGGGACATTGTCGGGGCTGCAGAGATTACGAAGCGCCGATCATTTCTAGGCAGAGCTGACGGAACTTTCCAGGATCGACATTGGGATTGCTTTTCTTCGCCTGTCCAATCAAAGAACCGATGGCCTGCTGCTTGCCTGCTTGAACGTCGGCCACCACCTTGGGATTGGCCTCCAGCAGTTGCTTGACCAAGCCTTCAAGCTCCGAGTCGTCTACCTCGACGATCCCTAGTTGATCCATCGCTTGATCGACGGTGAGAGACGCACCCGAGTCGCTGAGCATCGTCTCGAAGACTTCCCGGCTGCGAGGCTTGGGAATGTCGCCTGCTGAAATCCGCTTGATAAGTTCCGCAAGCTGCTCTGCCGAGAGCTCAAAGCTCTCGATGCTCGCCTCGCGTTGCTTGAGCACCCGCAGCACATCCTGCGTAACCCAGTTTGCTGCTGCCTTAGAGTCCGCTGCTTCGCGGGCGACCGTCAGAAAGTAATCAACGACCGATAAACCTTGGTTCACCAGCACATCAGCATCGTAGAGCGACAGCCCATGCTGGGACTGTAGCTCCTGACGTAGCGAAGCTGGCAGGCGACCTAACTCAGCTCGCGCGGCTTCAATCTCCGCAGGCGTGTTGGTGACAGGGGTCAAATCGGGATCGGGGAAGTAGCGATAGTCACTTGACTCCTCCTTCTCACGCTGAGGCGTGGTCTTACCAGCCGCATCATCCCAGCCACGAGTCTGTTTGGGCGCCTGGCCCAGCCGCAGGCCCGTTTCGCTCCATGCACGATACTGCCGGGCAGCTTCATAGTCGATCGCCCGTTCCACCGCGCGAAAGCTATTCATGTTCTTGATTTCAACAATCGGCGTGGCCACCTTTCCTTCGGCCGTATCAAGGTGCAGGTTAACGTTGGCGTCGACTCGCAGGCTTCCTTCCTGCATGTTGCAATCAGAAACCTTGATATAGGTGAGCAGGAGTCGAAGCTCGGTCAGGTAGGCCTTTGCCTCGGCAGAACTCCTCATGTCGGGTTCGCTGACGATCTCTAACAGCGGTGTCCCTGTGCGATTGAGATCGATCGTCGAATCACCCTTCGACCCGCTGCCGCTCGACTCGTCGTGGTTGCTCTTGCCGGCGTCTTCTTCCAAGTGAGCCCGAATGAGGCGAATCGGCTTTGGCTCAAAACGATCCTTCGCATCAAAGATGTCCACGTAGCCCGCCCCAGCGATGGGCAGATCGAATTGGCTAATCTGATAGCCCTTTGGCAGATCAGGGTAGTAGTACTGTTTGCGATCCCACTTCGTGAACTCAGCAATCTCGCAGTTGAGGGCCAACCCGGTCTTGATCGATAACCTGACTGCCTCTCGATTCATGACCGGTAAGGAACCTGGCATCCCAATACAAACGGGGCAGGTCTGTGTATTGGGCTCAGCGCCGTAGGCTGTGCTACAGGGGCAGAACAGCTTGCTCTTGGTGGCAAGCTGCACGTGGACCTCCAACCCAATAACTGTTGTGTAGTCGGACATGATTACTCGCCTAGCCGAGCGCTGGCCTCCGCTTCCACCACTCCGTGGCAGACTCATACATGCGTGCAGCACGGAACAACCGCCCCTCTTCTAACGCGGGGCCTATTAGCTGGAGACCGATTGGGAGGCCAGACTCCGTCATGCCGCAAGGCAGGCTGATGGCTGGCAAGCCGGCCAAGTTGGCGCTGACCGTGTAGAGATCCAGCAGATACATGCCCAGGGGATCACCATCAAACGAGTTGAGCTCGCTGGCCGGCGACGCAGTGGTAGGGCCGACGATCACATCGCACTTACCGAACGCGTGATCGAAGTCCTGGCGGATCAGCCTTCTCACCTTAAGGGCCTTCAGGTAATACGCATCGTAATAGCCAGCGCTAAGAGCGTAGGTACCCAGCATGATGCGCCGCTTGACTTCAGGCCCGAATGCTTCGCTTCGACTTTGCCGATACAAACGCACGAGCCGCGATTCAACGCGGTCGGCGGCCGCCTGATCACCGGCCTCAAGGGCTTGCTTGCGTAGCGCCTGCAGCTCTGCCTCCACTGCGGATTCGTCCGCCCGATGGCCGTAGTGGATCCCGTCGTACCGAGCTAGGTTGCTAGACGCTTCGCTGGGTGCAATCACGTAGTAGGTGGCAACGGCATACTTGCTGTGCGGCAACGACAGCTCGATAACCTCGGCCCCGAGCGACGTGTAGACTTCGATAGCTGTTTCAACGGCCGCTTGAATCTCTTGGTCGAGCCCTTGGGCAAAGTGCTCGCGGACGACGCCTACCTTCAACCCTGATAACGGCTGGTCAATGTCCTGGAGCAACGGCGGCAGCGGTTCTTCGAGGGACGTCGAGTCGGCACAATCGTGCCCCCCGATTGCCTGATAAAGCATCGCTGCATCCGTCGTAGTGCGGCCCAGAGGCCCCACCTGATCAAGGCTGCTGGCGAACGCAACGAGACCGAAGCGGCTGACCCGTCCATAAGTAGGCTTCATCCCCACCACGCCGCAAAGTGCCGCCGGCTGACGGATCGAGCCTCCGGTGTCTGTGCCAAGGGACAACGGCGCCATTCCAGCAGCAACGCAAGCCGCAGCGCCACCGCTCGATCCGCCGGGGGATCTCCCCAAGTCCCAGGGGTTGCGTGTTGGCTGAAACGCCGAGTTCTCAGTCGAGCCGCCCATGGCGAACTCGTCCATGTTGGTTCTGCCTAGGAGTACGGCGTCCGCTTCTCTTAGCCTGGCAATCACCGTCGCGTCGTAGGGCGGCTTGAAGTTTGCCAGCATGCGCGACCCACAGCTGGTCGTGCCGCCACGCTCGCATAGCACGTCCTTTACTGCCACAGGCAGGCCAGCGAGAGGCCCCAAAGCTTGCCCGTTTGCTCGTCGTTGATCGATTTGCGCGGCCTGGGCTAACGCAGAGTCAGGATCAAACCTTAAGAAAGCGCCGACCTGGCCATCCAGCTCCAGGATTCGATCAACGTAAGCCTGCGTGAGTTCGGTAGAGGAAACCTCTTTCGAGGCTAACCTAGAAAGCTGCTCACCAGCAGTGAGATCGATCAACGACATCGCAGCGCTCAGTCTCCCAACACCGCGGGAACCAAGTAGCCATCACGGCTTTTGCGAGGAGCATTGGCAAGAGCTTCCCCTCGCGGCAAACCTGGCTGGCACTCGTCAGCTCTGAGCACGTTGCTCATCTCAACGGCGTGAGCCATCGGCAGCACGCCCTCGGTATCTACCTCCGAGAGCTGATCGACGTATCCAACAATCTGCCCAAGCTGGTCGGTCATGGAAACCAACTCGGAGTCCGACAGGATCAACCGAGACAGCAGGGCAACCTTCTCTACCGCCTCGCGATCAATGGCCATGGAAGTACTCCTGCCTCAGCCTGGCAAGCACGCTGGATAGGCGTTGGCAAGTCGGCATGAAACGCCAGGGACTAAGAAAATCAGGCGCTGGCCGGTACCGCGAAGGGCTGTTGACGAACAACCTTGTTAATCGCCCCAGCACGGATGCAAGCAACACATACCCAGGCGTGCCGATTCTGGCCGTCCTCGGTCGTGATCTTCACACGCTGGAGATTCGGTTTGAATTGACGACGAGTGATGCCGGTGATTTTTGTGCCGACACCCCCAAGATACTTTTTCTTACCACGGGTCGTCACTTGATTACCCATTTGGGCCTGCTTGCCGCAGATTTCGCACTGTCGCGCCATGACTCGATTCCTTGTTCTCAGCACGTGCCCAGGATGCGCCCTATCGGGGCCGGGGCACGATCAATCGATCCGGTTGGGGCTGGGGGATGGTTCGGAAGCTGCTGAGTATAAAGCAGTTAGCGTCTTCTGCAATCCCAAGCGACGTCGTCTAGCCTTGGATCACGGCCAGCACCTCATCGTGGAGCAGGCCATTTGTGGCAATCGCGTCTCCGGTATGGACCGTGGGCTTCCCCTGCCAGTCCGTAAAGGTGCCGCCTGCCTCCTGGATCACTGGCATCAGGGCAGCCGCATCCCACAGGCTCATCCAAGGGTCGATCATCACCTCGGCGCGACCGCTGGCGACCATGAGGTAACCGTAAGCGTCGCCCCAAGTTCGCGTCAATCGAGCCCGGTTCTGCAGCTCCTGGTACACACGGGACTCGTCCGTCGGCCGGTCTTCGGCAAAGTCGCTGACGTCCGTCGTTAGCAGTAACCCCTCAGCAAACCTTTTTTGAGTCGTCACATGGGTCTTTTCCGGCTCTGATTCGCCCTGAGCCCGCCAGCAGCCCCCTCCTGATCGGGCGAAAACCACCTCTCCAGTTGCGGGCGCCCGAATCACCCCTAGCACCGGCTCTCCGGGGCTGGTCTGACGCTCATCAAGAACCGCAATCAGGGTCGTGTAAAGAGGCACCCCATGGATAAACGACTTCGTCCCATCAATTGGATCGAGCACCCAGCGGAATCCAGATGTGCCCGGTTGCTCAGGGAATTCTTCTCCCAGGATGGCGTCATCCGCAAATCTCGCAGAGATCCGCTTGCGAAGCAGCTCCTCGGCCCCACGATCTGCCACGGTGACGGGTGAACCGTCCCCCTTGCGATCGACACTTAAGTCGTTATTCAGAAAGTACTTGAGTGTCAAATCGCCGGCTTCTTTGGCGATCAACACGGCGTGCTCTAAGCGTTCTGCAATCTCATCCATGCCGAGTAAGTTAACCATTAACACCTGGGTTGTGCAGGTTGTCTTTCGTGCTTTCCCTGCGACAGACTAGTGGCAAACACGTATCGAGCCAGCGAACTAACGGAAAGACTTGGTCATACTGAAGCGGTTTGTCCGATCGCACCGAACTTTAGAATTGTCCGAACCTACTAGCTCCACTGGATTTAGCTTGAATCGCATAGCTCGGCTTTTAGAATGAGGGCAGGCAGAGTGTTGTGTGCCGAGGCCGGGGCTGTATCTTCGCAGCTTCGTGATGCTTCCGTGAACTGCGCGCAGCACGAGAGTTAAATCAGAACAGGGTAGGCATGGCTCAGAAGTTTATTGGACTCGATGACGCTGCCGAGCAGTTGGGAGTTCCTAAGGATCGCCTCAATGAACTCCGCGAGGCAGGCAAGCTGCGCGCTTATCGCGATGGTGCAAGCTGGAAGTTTCGCTCCGAAGAGATCGACGGTCTTGCTGCTAACGGTCTCCCTGATCTGGGGGCAGAGTCTGCCATAGGCTCCTTCGGGGCTGGTCTTGGTCAAGAACCCTCCGAAGAGTCCCTAGAGAGCGACCTAGAACTAGGCAGCATGGAAGATCTGGGCGATCTCGACATCGCCGCCGAGGTTGGTGAGTCGATTGACTTGGCCGACGCGCCAGAAATCAGCGATCCCGACCTTGGTTCGATAGACGAACCTACCGTAGCCGCTGAAGAGCAGGGCGACGAACTCGAAGCCGCACCCGTCGAACCAGACTCCAGCGACACCGAGGACGATGACTTGGTTCTCGACGTTGAGGGCTCGGGCGACGATGCCGAATCGATTTTGTTGAGCGAAGCTGAACTCGGCGAGACTTCTCCGCGTCCGCCGAGCACCATCATCGGCAAGTCGGAACTGGCATTGGACGAGGACGACGACCTCGAGCTGGCGCCTTCGGAAAGCGATGTTGCTGCCGTAAGTGACGTCCGACTGGCCGATCCGTCCGACGACGTGTTCTCGACGGACCCGGCTGGCTCCGAGGTTATCCCAGGCGCTGCTGCGCCTTCTGGCAAGTTTGAAGACCTCGAAGAACTTGAGATCGACCTTGAGGCCGAGTCGAGCCGCATCCTGGAAGCAAAGGATGTTGCCGCTGCCCAGGCGGCACAGCAAGCTCAGCAGGCCGCGGGCGATTCGGATCTCTCCTTAGCTCCGTCAGAAAGTGATGTTGGACTGGCAGGACTCTCCGGATTAGGCGGCGATGAAGGTGCCTCATCCGGCGACGCCAGTCTTACGGGAATCTCTTCGCTAGACATCGACACCGAGGCCGGCAGTGGTAGCTTAACCGGGCTCTCCTCGATCGAATTGGCTGACGACGAAGATGATGACTTCGTTCTCGGAGACTCGGGCAGCGACATTACGCTGGCGGGCGGAGACAGCGGCATCAACTTGATTCCATCCGATAGTGGGATTGCGCTGGATGATGCTTCGCTGGGTGGCTCCGCTCTGGGTTCCTCCATCGATCTCGGCGAGATTGACCCCATCGGCAGTGGACTGCAAGCCGAGAGCCCGTCAGGCGATTTGGCGCCGGCCGAGGACTTCCTGCTCACCCCCATTGCCGAGGACCAGGAAGACGACGAAGAAGACAGCTCGCAAATCATTGCTCTGGATGCTGTCGAAGAAGACGACGCCAGCGAAGACGTTCTACTGGGCGCCGGAGTCATGGGACTCGAAGCCGCTGAACAGACTGGTTTCGCAACAACCCCTACGGCGCCAGCCGCAGCGGACGAAGCGGCATTTTCTACTTGGAACGTGGTTGGGCTGGGCTCCTGTCTAACATTGATGGCGGTTTGTGGCGTGATGATGGTCGACGTTGTCCGCAATATTTGGAGTTGGCAGGAATCTTACAGCACCTCAAGCGCAGTAATTGACGGATTGCTGGGCATATTCGGCAAGTAGCCGCTAGCCTGAACTCCGCTAGCCTGAACTCCGCTAGCCTGAACTCCGCTAGGCAACGCGAGCTAAGCAACACGATCGGGTAGCCGCCTTGGCCTGTGCGGCTCTATACTACAGGGAATAGAGTCTTGGTCCGCGTCTATTGCGCAGGCCCTCTCCCCCCGTCAGTTAGCCATGCCCCGCCTTTTGACTCGCCAAGCTGCGCGTTCGCGTTGCCTTGTATTTGTTTCCCTGTTCTGCCTGCTGACCGGCTGCGGTAGCGATCAGATTCGCAGCTACACGGTGCCTCCGGTGGCGTCGACAGAGGAACCACCGACCAGCGCGCAACCTCAGGGCGACCCCACGCATACCATGCTGGCGGCAATCGTGCGTGGCCCCGATCGGGCCTGGTTTTTCAAGCTGACCGCAACCGCCGAACAGACGGCTGAGATCTCTTCTGCCGTCGATACCCTGTTGGACTCGATCTCGTTTGCCAGCGAGGCAACTGAACCTTCTTGGCAGCTTCCGGAGGGGTGGACCGAACGCGGCCCTAGCGGCATGAGGTTCAATACGATTGTACCGCCAACCGACGGTGATCCATGCGAGTTGACCGTCACCGGTCTCTCTTCATCAGACGATTGGCAGCGATTGGTGCTGGACAACCTCAATCGTTGGAGAGGGCAAATGCAATTAGGCCCCACAACGCAAGATCAACTCAGCAAGCTCACGCGACCGCTCGCTACGGCGCCAGAAGGTTCTGTCGCCATGAAGATTGAGGGTTGGTCTCCTGGGGGCGGCATGGGCATGCCGCCATTGAACGCCAGGGCTCCATTCGCCAATGGCATGGCGACGTTGGACGCACCAGCGACAGCCTCGGCGGACCAGAAGTCGACGCCCTTTACTTTCGACCTTCCCGAAGGCTGGGTCGAAGATGCGCCCACTCCAATGAGGCTGGCGAACTTGCGCACGGCCGGTAATCGGGACGCCCCTAGCGTGAAAGTCTTTGCTTTCCCCGCAACCGGCGCTATGGGCGACCCGTTGGCGAACGTGAATCGATGGCGTGGCCAGGTCGGCTTGGAGCCCGTGACTCAGGAGCAGCTCGACAAAGAGATCACTGAGTTCGATCTCGCGGGCGCGGCGGGACAACTTGTCGAACTGGTAGGCCCTAACGGCGAGATGCTCGCCGCGATGTCTACCCGCGGGGCGCAGGTGTGGTTCTACAAACTGGATGGCCCGGAGGGCACGATTCGAGAACAGCGGCAAGCTTTCTTGGGCTGGCTCGAGTCCATCCGATTCAGCAGCGAGGCTCCCTAGCAGGGGTAACCAAGCATGGCGATTGGCGAAGCAATCCCCGCAGATTCTCAGGCAGGTCCGTCGACGCCCGACGCCAGGACGCCTGCGAACGAGCGAGAAGAGAACCTGCTGCGCGAGCTAGCTGAAGCTCTCGCTTCGCTCAAGCTGACGGTCGTCCTCTTCGCACTCTCGATACTACTTGTCTTGTTTGGCACCTTGGCTCAGGTCGATCACGACGTGTGGCACGTGGTCCGCAAAACCCACTTTCGCGTCTTTAGGGCCAATATCGAGCTGCAGTCGATCGGACACTTAGCCAGTATGACCTTCGGTGGCGACTGGACCTGGCTCAAAGGCAGCGTGCCGTTTCCTGGCGGCATCACTCTTGGCGCCCTGATGCTGCTGAACTTGACCGCCGCGCATGCGATCCGGTTCAAGGCCAACGCACGCGGCGCAAGGCTCGCGGGCGGCCTGATGGTGATCGCCCTAGGCATGGTTGCCACGGCTGCCGTAATCCTCAGTGGCGCCGGGGATGCCATTAAGAGCGACATCTCGACACCTCTTGCCAACGGACTATGGCACACCATGCGGGCACTCTTGGCCGGTTCGGCACTGGCCGGACTCTATTGGCTCATCAACGCCTACAGCCGCATAAGGTTACCGGAGTGGATCATCGCTGCGCTGCTGGTCTTCGCGGTCGTGGGGGTCACCGTCTGGCTTTTTCTGAACCCCACCTTGCAGCTCGATGACGCCGGTCTCCGTATCTTGTGGCACTTGGCTAAGGCGAGCGTCTCGACTTTGGTCCTCCTTGCAGGCTGCTACCTGGTTTTCGGCAAGCGAGCCGGCATGGTGCTGCTCCACGGTGGCGTCGGTTTGCTGATGCTGGGTGAACTGGCGACGTATGACGTGGACGAAGGCCAAATGCACATCGCAGAGGGAGAGACGACCAACTACGCGACAGACATTCGCACCACCGAGCTGGCCTTCGTCGAGACAACGGCCAAGGGAGATACCCGCGTGTCGGTAGTGCCTCAGCAATACCTTGCCAGTGCTGGAAGCAATCTCATCAGCCATGCTGAATTGCCCGTCGACCTGCGCGTGCTTCGCTTTCATGAGAACTCGGTATTGATCGGCGCCAGCGAAGAATTGGATTCGATGAATCCCGCCACCGTGGGAGCTGGCTTGATGATGCAGGCCTCGCCTGTGGGTTCGGTCTCTGGAGTCTCTGGTGCTGGCGTCAATCAGCCTTCGACGTACGTCGAAGTGCTTGACAAACAGACCGGCCAATCGGTGGGCGTCTACCTAGCGTCCGTGTTCCGTAGTCCCCAGATCGGCATGGTGCCGCAGCAACAGGTCACGGTGGGCAATAAGACCTACGGCATGGAACTACGTTTCAAACGGCTCTACAAGCCATATTCGATCAAGCTCTTGGACTTCCAATACAAGCGTTACATGGCCACGAACATGGCCAAGGATTTTCGCTCGAGAGTGCAGCTGATCGATCCCACGCGTAACGTTGATCGGCAACTCGATATCTATATGAACAATCCGCTCCGCTACGGCGGAGATACGCTCTATCAACAGGACTTCGATCGCCGCAGCGAACGGGGCACAGTCCTTCAGGTCGTAACCAATGGCAGTTGGATGGTCCCCTACGTAAGTTGCATGGTGGTGGCATTCGGCATGCTGGCGCACTTCGGCCTTACGCTAGGAACTTTCTTGCGTCGTCGTACCGAAGAAGCCAATCGCCAGCAGAAACAAGACGTCGCCCAGCAAAGAACGCTATCGCAACGTGCCCAGTCGACGCTCGTATGGGTCCCCGTGCTCGTTGGCCTAGTCTGGGGCTTCTATCTGCTCGGTAAGGCGAGGCCTGTTAAGACTCCCCCCGGGGAGATGCGGATCGCGGACTTTGGCGCTTTGCCGCTGGCAGACAGCGGACGCATCAAGCCCTACGACTCACTCGCCCGAAACACCCTGCAGTACCTGTCTACCCGTCAAGAAGTGCTTCCGCCCAAGGATTCAGAAAACCGCGAGCGTCTGCCAGCGATGGAGTGGATGCTGGGCTTAATTTCAGACAAGCAGGGTAGCCAGGATCATCGTGTATTCAGAATCGAAAACCTCGATGTGCTAGACCTGCTAAAGCTCGAACCGCGACCTGGATCCTTTCGCTACAGCTACCAAGAAGTCATGGGGGCCGACAATGCCAATCGCACGGAGATTGGCAAACAGCTCGACCTCCTCAGCCAATCCGATGAGAGCCAGTGGTCCACCTTCCAGGCGAAAATGGCTGAGTTAGGAGGCAGGCTCAACACGTACCACGCGCTGGCCGGAGCGTTCGCACCGATCCGCTTCAGTCAATCGCCGGACAAGATGCTCGAAGACATTCAACTGGCAACGCTTGACGCAGCCCGACGCGGTAGCAAGCGATCATCGCGCCAGATGCCGCGCGCCATTCCGCCTAGCACGCCCGACGGCAAGTGGCTCACCTACCAAGAAGCTGAGTTGAATGGTCTGTTTCGCAGCGTTCCGGGGGTTCGAGAGAAAGCCATCTCGGGGCTACAGCGGTTCTTTGCTAGCTCGCCACCCATCGCCGCCCAGGCTTTCCGAGAAGAGTCTGGCGAGTTGCTCGCGCGGCTCGACGCGGCCGGCGCAACGCCTGCCCACGCTGCACTCACCCAGGCGCTAATCGCCTACGCCGACGAAGACGCACTAGCCTTCAACTCCGCCGTCAGCCAGCTTCAGAGAATCAATTCAGAGTACGAGCAGATCCTTAGGCCAGCGGTCAAGTCTGGTGAGGCAGCAGACCTGAAATCGGAAGAGCAACTGAACCTAGCCAAGATCCGCTTCGAGAAGTTCTTCACGCAGTTCAGTCCGTTCTACTACTGCTGCGCCTCCTATGTCGTGGCCTTCGTGTTGTGTGCTCTCTCGTGGCTGTATTGGCCTCGTAGCCTTGGCAGATCGGCCACTGCGATTATCGCCGTGACTTTCCTGTTTCATACGTTTGCCATCATCGGCCGCATCTACATTTCAGGGCGGCCACCGGTGACCAATCTCTACTCTTCGGCAGTATTTATCGGATGGGCGGTAACCTTCGTAGGGCTCGCCTTCGAAGGCATTTTCAGAATGGGACTCGGCAGCCTGCTCGCGTCGGTATTTGGTTTCATCACGTTGCTGATTGGCCATCAACTTTCACTCGATGGTGACACCTACACGGTGCTCGTCGCAGTCCTCGATACGCAGTTCTGGCTCGCGACGCACGTGGTCTGCATCACGCTAGGCTACGCGGCGACTTACGTGGCTGGCGGACTGGGAGTGATCTATTTGATACGCAGCCACATGATGAGCAACCTTGAGGCCCAGGCTGAGAAGACGCTACCCAAGATGATCTATGGCACACTTTGCTTCGCCATCCTCTTTAGTTTCGTCGGCACGGTTCTTGGCGGCTTGTGGGGAGACAACTCCTGGGGCCGCTTTTGGGGATGGGACCCCAAAGAGAACGGCGCGCTGATCATCGTCCTGTGGAATGCCTTGGTGCTCCATGCGCGCTGGGGCAAGATGGTCAGCTCCAGTGGCCTGGCGGCCCTTAGTGTGGCCGGGAATATCTGCACGACCTGGAGCTGGTTTGGCGTCAATGAACTCGGCGTCGGCCTCCATGCCTACGGCGGGATCAGTGACAAAGTCTCCGTTGAACTCATCATCTTGCGGGCCGTCGTCTACAGCCATCCGTTACTGATCGCAATTGCCCTGGTTCCGCGCAAGACGTGGCGCAACCTGCTGAAAAGCGCCGCCACACCGACAACCATTAGCTAGACCAACGAGATGGTTGGCTAGGCCATCGAGATGGTAACCGTCTTGTTTTCGGTGTAGGCCTCCAGGCCAGCCTCACCAAGTTCGCGGCCGATGCCAGAAGACTTGAAGCCACCAAACGGGGCCGCTGCGTCAAACACGTTGTGACAATTGATCCACACTGTGCCAGCCCGCACCTGAGCCGCCATGCGATGCGCCTTGGCGATATCGCGGGTCCAGATCGAAGCAGCTAAACCAAAGTCAGAGTCGTTGGCTCGCTTGGCCACCTCATCGACATCATTGAATTTCAAGACGCTCATCACGGGGCCAAAAATCTCTTCGCGGGCGATCCGCATATCGTCATTCACCCCGCCAAAGAGTGTTGGTTCTACAAAGTAACCGCGGTCTCCCATTCGGCCACCGCCTGAAAGCAAGCTAGCGCCCTCCTGCTGGCCGATGTCAACGTACTTCATGATCTTGTCAAACTGGGCTTGATCCACTTGTGGCCCCTGCTGGGTGGCAGGATCAAATGGATCGCCAACTCGGCGCTGTTGGTTCTTGTCGACCATCCGGTCACAGAACTCATCGTAGACCGTCGACTCAACGTAGACCCGGCTGCCAGCACAGCAACACTGTCCTTGATTGAAGTACAGGCCAAAGTGGGCGCCCGCCACGGCAGCCTCAAGATCGGCGTCGGCAAAGATCAGATCAGGGCTCTTGCCACCCAACTCAAACGTTAGCCGCTTGGTTGTCTCCGCGGCCGCACGCTGGATGATCTTGGCCGTGGTCCCTTCGCCAGTGAAGGCAATCTTGTCGACTCCTGGATGCTCGACGATGGCAGCCCCTGCCGTTGGGCCAAAGCCAGGCACAACATTGATGACGCCATCGGGGATGCCCGCCTCTTGGGCCAGCTTGGCCATCCGCAGGCAAGTCAGCGGCGTCTGCTCAGCCGGCTTCATGACAATCGTGCAGCCCGCGGCAAGCGCAGGGCCCCACTTCCAAGCCGCCATTAGAGCCGGAAAATTCCACGGGATGATCTGCCCGACCACGCCCACCGGTTCGCGACGGGTGTAACAGAAATTGGACCCACGGATGGGGATGGTGGAACCCTGAATCTTGTCTGCCCAGCCAGCGTAGTAACGGATGCAGTCGATGACCAAGGGAATGTCAGCCGCACGCGAATCACTTATCGGTTTGCCATTGTCCAAGGTCTCCAGCGCCGCCAGTTGATCCGCTTCCTCCTCAAGGAGATCCGCCAAGCGATACATCAAGCGGCCACGGTCGCGGGCATCCATGGTTCGCCATGGTCCGGAATCGAAAGCTCGGCGGGCCGCGGCAACGGCCAGATCAACGTCGGCGGCATCCCCTTCAGCGACCTCAGCGACCACTTCCTCCGTAGCGGGATTGATCGTGGCAAAGGTCTTTCCGCTTGCCGCATCGACCCATTTGCCGTCGATGAAGCATTGGGTCTCTTTTACGGTCGGACGGGCAACAAGCGGGGTAACCGTAGCCATAGAGGTGGCTCCTAATCCAAGGATGAAATCCTCAGCCAGCCCAAAGCGGCTGGAGGATGAGAAAAGGGATTCGCTCAACGCCCTACAAGTTTACGCATTTGCGACCCCAGGTTCGAGAGGCAGCAACGCTGTGGGCCTGGCAAGCAGGACGAGGCGGAAGAATTGGCAAAATAGGCAATGACCGGCCCCCGGCCATCGCTTCGAAGCGAATCTAGCTTGCCAAGAACGTAAACCGTGCATTACGTTCACCATCAGCGCCGATGGCTTCTGTAGCTTCCAAGTCCGACAGAGTAGCCGATGTCTCAAAATGCCCCGACCACTACCACATTCACCCCCAAACAAGTCGCTCTCGCCCTTGGCGTGAGCGAATCCTCCGTCAAGCGATGGTGTGATAGCGGTCGGCTGCGCTCTGGTCGAACTGCCGGTGGGCACCGCAAGTTGCCGCTCTCCTCGGTTGTGCAACTGATCCGCGAAACGGGACAGGAGTTGGCTGACCCCTCTGCGTTAGGCATGGTGGCGGTTTCAGCCCGAAGGCGGCCGGATCAGGTGGTCGGCGAGCTATTCACTGCCCTGCTGACGGGAGACGAACAGGCTTGCCGTGAGCTAATTCTGGGGCTCTATCAGCAGGGTGCGAAGATAGTTGAGCTTGGCGACGAGTTGATCGGCCCGGCCCAACGGCAAATTGGCGAAGGCTGGCACGTGGGCGAGCTGTCCGTGCATCAAGAGCGGCGAGCCTGCGAAGTCCTGATGACCGTGCTCCACGAACTGAGGCGGTGGATTCCTCCAGCGCCGGCAGAAGCCTCGCTAGCCCTAACCGTGACCCCCGAGCAAGACTTCGCGGAGGTGCCCATTCGACTGGTTGAGTTGGTGCTGTTGAGTCGTGGTTGGAGGACGGTGATGGCAGGCTCCGCTCTGCCGCTGACCGAGATCGCTGGCGCCATCAAGCACCGCAAGCCTCATTTAGTTTGTCTCAGCGCGACCCACCTCGAGAATCCCGAAGGGTTTGTCGAGCAACACAACCAAATGGTGATCGATCGGGGCTACGGGGTACCGGTAATTGTTGGTGGGCAGGCATTCTCGAAAGAACAAGCCGATGACATACGTTGCGAGCTATTCGCAGCAGGATTGGTCGACCTGGATAAATGGCTTGCAGAGCACCAGCTTGAGGCCAACTAGCCCTAGGGACCAGAGTATCGCAATCTCCCTACAAGGATGCCCGTCATGACGGTCGACGAAAGCTGGAAGCAGCTCTTTAACAACTGGCCCGAGACGATCTCTCGTCGGGGTATTGTGGTCACAACGCTCAACGAAGCCATGCCGTTCAAAGGCTTTATGACCAAGCCGGAAATGGTGCTGCTGGAGCGGCAGAATCCGGATTCGCTTGGCGCCCGTTTCATTCTGCTTCGCTACGATACGATCGCGGCCGTCAAGCTCGTCGATCCCCTCAAGACGGAGTCGTTCGCGCCGCTGGGTTTCTCGGGCCGACTGTCATTGGCCTAGCTACCGGTCTCCTGAGGCGGGAGCCGCCTAGTTCAAGTCAGACCAGCTCTCGACGCGGTGCATCACCGACACGCCGCCCAGTGACTGAGGGTCCACGTAGTGGTTGCCGGTTTCGGAGCCATCGGCGTGGCGTTCCACGCGGTCCCAACTCCCGCGAGTCACTTTGAACTCCAGGGGCTGGTCGGTTGGCACGCGGAACTTGGCTTCCCAGACGCCCACGTCGGTCTGCTTGAGCTTTCGCCCGGTCGGAGACCATTCGCCGAGTTGCGGACAGGCGCCAGCCAGGTACAGGCTCTCCCCCACGGGAGTCGCCCGTGGAGCTTCGACAACGATGCTAACCTGCTTGCCATGGGGGAAGATTTTGTCGGTAAGCGAGCGAAGCAACGCCATGGCGAGACCTCATGAGCGGGGTTGGTGGGAGGGACAGGGCCGCAAGACGGGGCTAACCGCCAGGAACCGGTGGGCATTCAGCCAATGAGCAACCGAATGCACACCGACTGCGCAAATGATACTCATCCAGCCGGGTCTGACTACAGCGGTTCTTATCGATCCCTGCGCAGCCAAGGAACCCAGGCCGATCAGCGGGAGCCCGGCATTCGGCCGCTCATACAGCGTGGGAAAGGTCCGTTATCCCACGCTTGCATCAATCAAACGGCGTGACCAACGGGAGCCCTAGAATGGGCTGCGACTGGCGGTAGCTCGCGTTGGGCGATCAACGCTCCGCTAGCGACCAGGGAAAAAAGTGGCCCAAAGAAATCTGACGGCCCTACTCTAGGAGCCCGCCTCAGGAGTTTTTCGGCCCCTTATGTGAAGCGGCTCACACTGAACGCTCCCATCAAATAATGACTTACGTCATCCGTGGCCAAGAACCGGCTCCCGGATAGGAAGCCGCAATTATTAGCCTATCGCACGAATATCCAAATTCAAGAAACGCTTCTGAGCGCGCCGTTTTGTGCCACCCGCAGAAATTCTTGGCCACTGCGTGATTTTCGTGAATGAGTGGCATACGTTTCTGAAGGCTCGAACCGCGCGTGGAGACCCAAGTGACTTGCTAGCGTGATCTGCAGTGAGCAGTTGAGGCTACGGCTGGCTGGTGTCACACAAGAGTCTTCTACTGTGGATGCCAGAACCGATCGCACTTTCTTGGGAGGTCTTCTTCTAAGATGCTTGCTGACTCGGAAATTCGGCTATAGAACGTGGCCACCAGTCAGCTCAACGCCGGCTGGTGTCGTTGTGCCCGCTTGGCCTTGAGCTTCCCCCCTGACACCACGATTTGCCGGAACGTCTAATGAAGAGTCACCTCCTGCTCGCAACAGCTGCTGCCTGCCTCGTAACCGCCGCTCCAGCTCACGCTGGCGTGACTTATGAAGTCACGGAGCAAGCAGGAGACGTGGTGTTCGAATTCTCTGGCTCCATCAACTTGGCTTCGACTTTGGGAAAGCATGGCGATCGCCATGCTTACTTAAACGACTTCGAAGGGGATCGCACGTTCATTCGTTCCGTGGCCGGCGAGGCAGACGACTACAACGTGGACTACACGATACAGGCTTCCTTCAATGGGGAAGCTTCGGGAGGCACGAGAGCCGGAGACAACTTTTCTTTTGAGAACGTCGATGCAGGATCGTTTCATCAGGTTTGGCTGCCGAACAACTACGTGTCTGGCGACCCAATCTCTGGATCCCTGACCTTTTCCAATACCGACTTCGCCTCGCTGGGCCTGACTCCAGGCATCTTCTACTGGGAATGGGCCAACAACAGCGTCACGGACTTTGTTCGAGTGCAGGTGGGAGCTGTCCCCGAACCTACATCCGCCCTGTGCGCTCTGTTCGCTGGAGTGTTAACCACCTGGCAGCGAAGAAGGCGCGCTACCCTGTAAGGTAGGTCTTTAGCCCTAGTGCAGAACCGCAGACGCAGCCCAGTGTGGGAGGACGGCTTCGGCCAGTTGCGCCCTCCGTCTTGTCTCAGAATTGTCATGCGATTTGATGACGCATTGGGAATAATCCTATGCGCGCGTCAGCCTGAAACAGAATATGTCTTATCCCAGCTCAGCATAGGAGTCGCAGGGACGTCCGCATTCTGAGACATGGGCCTCAACTTCTCCAATTGAGACGTCACTAGCTGTTGGCGCTTTTGTTGGCCAACGGCACGATGAGGATAGTGCGGCTCTCGCCCTTCTTGTCGAGAGCGTGCCACCAAGTTCCAACGCATGCCGAGCAGGGGCGGCGACGTTGGGCGCAGAGAGGAGTCTCTCAATGCTTCGTTTTCTTCTTGTGGCGTCTTCCGCGATGCCAGCCGGGCTTGCTCTGGCTCAGCCACTAGTTGGTGTCGGCCTACAGCGAGTGAATTACTATTCGACCCAAGCGGTGTTTACGGATGCGACGAATCATTTACAGCCGCTGTTCGCGCAGCGCATTGGGGCCGACTGGGCGCAAGCAGATCCTGGGTCGGTTAGCTTCAACGCACAGGGCTACCCCACCACCATTGCTCCGGGGCATGTGGTTCAAGGCCTGTGGTCCGTCCCTGAAGGCTACCCACGCGGTAACCACGTGCTGCTTTGGGATGGAGAAGGCGAAGTCCAACCGCTATTCGCGGCTGCGGGCGATATCATTTCCGCCGTTCCTGGCCGCGTAGAATTTCGTTTGCCGCCTGACTCTCGTACGGGCGAAGGCGATGACCGAGGCGTGCTCATTACATCGACCAGTCCCAGCAATCCGGTACGTAACATTCGTTTGGTACCAGTCGAGCGCGAGCCTGACTACACAGGACAATCGCCCGTCTCACCATTTCGCCAGGCGTTTGTTGAGAGCTATCCGTGGGCGGGTTCCTTCCGCTACAAGGACTGGGCTGTGATTGATGATGAGAATCCCATAACCGATTGGTCCACGCGCCCTCTCCCAACCGACAGTACACAAGGCACGCTTGATCGCGGAGTGGCCTTGGAGCATATGATTTCGCACGCAAACCAAACCAACACTCATCCTTGGATCAACATTCCACATCGGGCAACCGATGACTATGTGCGCAATGCTGCGACCTTGATTCGCGATACGCTTCACCAAGACCTTGCGGTGCGCATTGAATACTCCAATGAAGTATGGAACACCATCTACCCGCAGTACGAGTACTCACGCCAGCAAGCGGCGACCATCGGCTTGCCACAGGACTACGAAGGGGCCTTGAGCTTCTACGCCCATCGCTCCAGTCAGGTCTTTGACATCTTTGAGGATGTCTTCACGCAAGGCGGTAGCAACCCAGCCGGAATGGAGCGATTGGTTCGTGTGTTGGCGTCGCATGCGGCTAATGACTTCTCGACGCATACGATCCTGGCATACAACAACGCCTATCAGAACGCTGACGCGTTGGCGATTGCTCCTTACTTTGGCGGTCCGGTGGCTGCCAACCCTGGCGACTTTGACTTCGATCCGGGAACTCGCTCCGCTGCCGACTGGAAGGCAGCGAGCTGGGAAGAGCGATTCGCCTGGGTTGAAGAAGACTTGCAAACCGCATTCGAGTTCATTGACGCGCATGCGGACCTGCTAAGCGATACCACCAACGAGCAAGGTGAGCCGATCTACGCCAACCTGATGCTGTTCGCCTACGAAGGTGGACAGCACTACGTCAACTGGTTTGATACTCACGAGGATGACGAGCTGACCAACCTGTTGTTCGAACTCAATCGCCGTCCTGAGATGCGAGACCTCTACCGCCGCTACCTTGAGCACTGGGCGGAGGCCGGCGGCCAAGACTTTATTCACTACACGGCCATGGATCGCAGCACGATCTACGGCAGTTGGGGACTGCTGGAGTACGAAGGCCAGCCACTGTCTACTGCCCCCAAGCTGCAAGGCGTACTCGATTTCATCAATGGCCAGTCCGTGCCCGAGCCAGGGAGTTTGGGGGTGCTGCTGCCCACAGGCAACCTGCTGCTGCGAAGGCGAAGTCGTTTCTAGCCACCAATCGATGATTCGGACGACCCACTCGACTCTTGCGGTGGCGAGCCCCAGGCTCGTCACCGCCGTTTCTCAAGACGTGCGCATTGAAGTACAGGGCTATCCGTTAAGAACAGCTGCGACAATTCCCAGTGTCACGAGTGCAACCAAAAGACCGACAAAAATCCAGACGATTATCGATGTCTTGTACTTAATGTGTGGCGTCGCAGCGACGATAGCTTGGTACTCCTTGCTCATCACCTGACGACCCTTTTCACTACCCAGCAGGTAGAGGAAATAGATGCTGATCAGGGTGCCGATGGGAAATCCAAGCAAGCCGATCACGGCGAGGCAGATTGCTGGAATGCGGGCCACGGGATCCAGCCGGCGCAAGCCTCCCGCTATCCAGAACTGAACGCCGCCAAGCCCAAGCAGCAAGAC
Source organism: Lacipirellulaceae bacterium (assembly GCA_965263315.1). GTDB lineage: Bacteria > Planctomycetota > Planctomycetia > Pirellulales > Lacipirellulaceae > JBCCQL01. Next base: position 159,988 of record CBDHGZ010000001.1, read on the forward strand.
CGTGACAATCGCGAAGATGGAGAACTCCGCCGGCCCGCCCCCTTGACCCAGCGCAACAGCCATTCCCACTAGTAAGAGGAGTCCATAGAGTATGCATAAGACCGACCCCAGATAGTACAGAGTCCCAATCGATTTAACGGACGCCTCGTGGCTTAGCATCTGATGGCGACGAGCCTCGATGTCAGCATCGACGTAGCCAGGCGTTTCATCATGCGCCAAAGGCGACGCAAACGGGTTGGGGGGCAAGTCTTTGGCAGGCACAGCGGGCGCTCTCGATAACAGTTGCGGTGAAAAGGGAATGCTCCAACTTGTTGTATCAAAACAGCGGCGGGTGGCCCATTTGACGCCGCCAGCTGGAGAGGTGGCCCAGGTGTAGAGATTCATGGGTCGAGAGCACATGGGCCAGCAGATCGCCGGCAGTTGGCAAGTGTGGCGCAAGGAACGCAAGCGGGTTGGGCCCCGCCAACACCGTGACGTCGGCGCCAGGCAACTCGGCTTCGAGCGCGGCATGGGCACTGCGTAGGGCGGTAAGCAAGTCTTCTTTGTTGGGCGTGGGAGCATCCGGCGCATTGGGCTCGTTGCCCCGAGTAAAGGCAGTATGCCACTCGGCTGGCAACCGGGGAGACTTGCCAAACAGACGCAAGGCCGAGTCCGAAGTGACCGCCAAGTGAGCCACGATCCACGCCGGAGTATTGACGCCCCGTGTCGGTTGGAGCCGAATCTGGTCGTCGGGGATATCGCTCATCAGCTTCTCGCAGTAGGCGAGGTTGAAGGCGTAAAGCGTCTTGAACTGCGAGTCCACGTGGTGACCTCCGTATGAGGACGGGGCGTGCGAGCTGTGACTTTTATACCACGGGTTTCTCGCGACCGTCGAGCAAGCAGCTCACGTTGACGTCGCCCAGCACGTTGATGGTGGTACGACAGCGATCCAGGAACCAATCGACGGTGAGCAATAGCGGAATGCTCTCGATGGGAAGCTTCACGGCGGTGAAGACGAGCGTCATGGTGACGATGCCCGCCTCTGGAATGCCCGCGGCGCCAACCGAGGCGATGATCGACGTCAGCACCACAATCAACTGTTGTGTGAGCGTCAAATCTTGGCCGATCATTTGCGCGACGAACAAGGCGGCCATCGCTTCGTAGAGCGCGGTGCCGTCGTTGTTGAAGTTGGCGCCGACCAGTGAGCCCATGCTGGCAGATTCCTCGCGCAGACCAACTTTTTCCTTCAGGCAAGCGTAGGTGACCGGCATGGTGGCGGTGGAGCTGCTGGTAGAGAAGGCCATGACCAGCGCATCGCGCACGCCACGCACCGCGTCTAGCGGTCGTACCCAAGAGAAGAACTGAATGCGGGCCAGGTACCAGATGGTTTGCAACGCCAAGGCGATGACAACCGCCACGACAAAGACGCCCAGACGCTTAAAGGGCTCAAATCCCTCGGTGCCAACAACTTTGGCAACGATCGCGAACACTCCGATCGGCACAAGTTGAATGATCCAGTGCAATACGACCAGGAGCGTGTCGTAAGCGATTTCCACCAGATCCTGGACCGTGGCGACTTGGCGAGACTTGACGCCCCGCATGGCCAAGCCAAACGCGACGGCGATGATGATCACGCCAATGATATTCTGACGATTGGCCAACGGGCCCAGGATATTCTTGGGCACCTTGTCCAGCAGCAGATCGAGCGGATTGGGCCCCTCGTCTTCGAGCTGCTCGGCAACCACCTCGGCAGGGGCGCCTTCAAACCACTCGCCTGGCCGCAATGTGTTGGCAATGACCAGGCCGATGGCGATCGCCACTACGGTGTTAAGAATCAACAGCGAGAACAGTCGCACTGCCTTGCCGCCGCCAAACTCGGAGGTCATTAGCACATGAGCGACCGCCACCAGAATCAGCGGCGGCGCGAGCACGCCGAGCAACTGCAATATCAGATGGCTGGGAATCTCCATCAGCTTGGCGCTGTCACCCATCGCAAGCCCCGCCACGATGCCCAACAACAGCGCGATGACGATCCGCAAGTAGAGCGGGATGGCGTTCCAACGAGCGAGCGGGCCAGTAGCCGGCGGGGTAGTTTCTTCCATGTCCGCGTATTCGACGGAGGAGAGCTAATCTTGGCTCGGCTGTTGAACCGAAACAGGTCCGACTCACTGGGTCGGCAGGTCCGTGCTTCAGTCGCCCAGCAGCTTCCGAAGCACAAAGGCAAGAATGCCGCCGTGGCGGTAGTAGTCGAGTTCAACGGGGGTGTCGATGCGGACGGTCATGGGGAACTCTTTGCCGTCCGCTTTGACCGTGATGGTCTGCCGCGGCTGGAGATCGTCCGACAAGTCCGGGATGTCGAATGTTTCTTCGCCAGTTAGCCCGAGCGACTCGCGGGTGGCGCCGTCTTGGAACTCCAGCGGCAGGACGCCCATCATCACCAGATTGCTGCGGTGGATCCGCTCGTAGCTGGCGGCCAGCACCGCCCGGACTCCTAGCAGATAAGTGCCCTTGGCGGCCCAGTCGCGGGAGCTGCCCGTGCCGTATTCGGCGCCCGCCAAAACTACGAGCGGCGTGCCATCGGCTTGGTACTTCATGGCCGCATCGTAGATTGGCATGACTTCGCCAGTAGGCAAGTAGCGCGTGACGCCCCCCTCGGTGCCAGGGGCCAGTTGGTTACGAATGCGGATGTTTGCGAACGTGCCGCGGGTCATCACGCGGTCGTTGCCGCGGCGGGAGCCGTAGCTGTTGAAGTCCACCGGCGCAACGCCGGCGTTTTGCAAGAACCTGCCAGCGGGGGAATCCTTAGCAATAGCGCCGGCCGGTGAGATGTGGTCTGTGGTGGTGGAGTCACCCAGCACGGCCATGCAGCGAGCACCCGTGATTGGTGCGATGGAGGTGACCTCCTTCGTCAGCGTGGCCAGGAACGGCGGTTCTTGGATATAGGTGCTGGTTTCGTTCCAATCGTAGAGATCGCCCTCGGTGGTTTCGATGGCGTTCCACTTGGGGTTCTTTTCAAAGACTCCGCCGTACTGCTCTTGGAACATCTCGGGCAAGACGCATGCGGATACGACTTGCTGCACTTCCTCGTGCGTGGGCCAAATGTCTTTTAGGAAAACGTCGGCGCCCGATTCGTCTTGGCCAATTGGCTCCGTTAGCAGATCCAGGTCGGTCGAACCGGCCAAGGCGTAGGCCACCACCAGCGGCGGGCTAGCCAGGTAATTGGCTTTGACGTGAGGATTGATGCGGCCTTCGAAGTTTCGGTTGCCAGACAACACGCCCGAGACAATCAAATCGCCTTCAACCACGGCATTTGCCACCGGCTCGGGTAGCGGGCCACTGTTGCCGATGCACGTGGTGCAACCGTAGCCGACGGTGTAAAAGCCAACGGCTTCCAGCTCTTTATCCAGGCCTGACTTTTCTAGGTACTCGGTTACAACCGTCGACCCAGGGGCCAGGCTTGTCTTGACGTAGGGCTTGGCTTTGAGGCCCCGGGCGGCTGCCTTCTTCGCAACCAAGCCGGCGGCGACCATGACGCTGGGGTTGCTGGTGTTGGTGCAACTGGTAATGGCTGCGATGGCGACCGCGCCATGCGTGATATCGGTGGAGTGGCCGTTGTTTTGGACAGTGGCAGTGCTGGCCAGCTTAGCGTCATCTAGCCCAAACCCTTGCGGGCCGACATCCGCTCGGAGAGACTCATTGAACGATTGTTTCATCGCGCTAAGTGAAACACGGTCCTGCGGTCGCTTGGGACCGGCGAGCGACGGCTCGACCGTTGACATATCGAGCTCGACGATCTTGGTGAAGTCCGGCGCTGGGGCGGAATCGAGACGGAATAGCTGATTCTCTTTGCAGTAGCGCTCGACTAGTTGAACCTCGTCATCGGTTCTTCCCGTACCACGCAAGTAGCCCAGCGTGACGTCATCGACGGGGAAGAAACCCATCGTGGCGCCATACTCGGGGCTCATGTTGGCGATCGTAGCACGGTCTGCCAAGGACATGTTTGACACGCCTTCGCCGAAGAACTCGACAAACTTGCCAACAACTTTTTCCTTCCGCAAGATTTCAGTGACGGTGAGCACCAAGTCCGTTGCCGTGGCGCCCGCCGGTAGTTTGCCCGTGAGTTTCATGCCAACAACCTCTGGCATGAGCATATAAATAGGCTGGCCAAGCATGACCCCTTCGGCCTCGATGCCACCAACGCCCCAGCCCACCACGCCTAGACCATCGATCATGGTGGTGTGGCTATCGGTGCCCACCAACGAGTCGGGCAAGGCGACACCATCGCGAACGAAGACGCACTTGGCTAGGTACTCAAGGTTCACCTGGTGGACGATGCCCGTGCCGGGCGGGACGACCCGGAAGTTGTCAAAGGCTTTCTGACCCCAGCGTAGGAACTCATAGCGTTCCTTATTGCGCGAGAACTCCAGCTCGATGTTCAAGTCCAGCGCGTCGTCACCCGCAAAGTGGTCGACTTGCACGGAGTGGTCGATGACCAAATCGGCAGGCACCAACGGATTGATCTTGTTGGGATCACCGCCCAATCGTTTCATGGCAGACCGCATAGCGGCTAAGTCAACCACAGCCGGCACACCGGTGAAGTCCTGCAGCACAACACGAGCCGGCTTGAAGGGGACCTCAACCGGCGCCGATCCTTTGCTGTCTGCCCATGCAGCCAGTGCCTTCACATCCTCCTGCGTCACAACGTAGTCGTCGCAGTTGCGCAGTACGGACTCCAGCAGCACACGAATCGAGTACGGCAGGGCGGCTACCTTGGTCAGTCCGTCATCTTCCAGCTTTGAAAGCCGGAAAAAATCAGCGTGGCCGTTACCGGTGTCAAAGGAATCGCGAGCGCCAAGCGGATCGGATACTGCCATTTTCTAAGGTCGCTATCGAGAAGGGCGGGGAGAGTTGCCGGAGACTTAAAGCCAGAGCATACCCCATCTTGCGGCCGCCGGGGAGGCGGACCTTGGGTGGCTTAGCGCACCCGGGGGCAAGTGCCTACTGAGAGCCGCAGGAACACGTGGCCACCCGCGGATGGCTATTTAGGCATTATTCGAGCTCAAGCCGGCCACGCCGATTCAGAACCGCTGTAAGCAGGTCTCGAGTAAAGAACCGCCGTACCACCGGCCATGAGAAAGGCGCACCCACCGCGGCAAGGCAAACTGAGCCTCTGCTGACATGCCTTCGCACTCAGTGGCGAGCAGCTCAATCAGGTTGGCAGGAAAAGTGGTGCGGGATACACACTGACCAGGCAGCAGTGCACGAGTAGACCATTGCGGCCGTTGCAGGTCATGGTTGGTCGTGCTACGCCTTGCAAAGGTAGGCAACATCGCCACTTTGCGATGTTTCATCGATGTCGATGTTACGCAAAGTCCGGAGCTCGCTGAGCGCTTCTAGGAGGAGTTCCTCCCATGGCTCATCGGTTGCAGCGGCCATACTGGAAAGCTCTGTGCACATCTGGGGCGTGAGATTCATGGTAGGTGTCTCCAGCGGCAAGGGGCTGAACTAGTCTTAGTCTCTCGGTGGGCTACTGCCGCCCGGATGCATTCGTCAGGTGGCTCGAGATCTACCATTGATGATCGACCCCTAGCCACTTCAGTCAAAAACAAAAGTTGCGACAAACCTCATATAATCCATCTCGCTTGTAGAGAATTGCCACGACGAGAGGTAGTCATCGGCCATCCGGGTGAGGTTCCTGCTCAGAAAGAAGCAGAAATAACTAGCGTCGAACTAGCATTTCTTGACGGTAACGCCGGATGACATCGGCCCGCAATAGCAGTCCTATGAGTCGACGACTCTCCCCGTGCCCCACTTCCACGGGCAGAGTTTCAACATCGCGCGCCCCAAAGTCCCGCATTGCTTCGATAAGGTTCTCTGCAGGATGCACCGAGATGGGTGTTTTCAGGGCAATGTCTTCGGCATTTACCAGAGTCGGAGAGATATCGCTGTCCAACACGCGGTGCAGGTCCTCGGCGCGGATGATTCCCAGCAGCTTGCCATCGGGGCGCAAGACCGGCAGGCTTTCAATGTCGGGGTGATCGCGAGCAATGCGGACGATTTCCATCGCATTGTCTTCGGGCTTGAGGGTCGGGAAGTGGCGAATCATGACATCCCGGACCATGATGTGGTCTAGGTTGTGCAGGTCGTGCCCTCTGGCAATGTGCTCTCCCCGGCGACTGAGTTTCTTGTAATAGATGCTTTCAGGATCGATCAGCCGCGTTACCAAGCTCGCCAGTCCTGCCGCAGCCATGATGGGCAACATGACTTGGTAGTTATGCGTCATTTCATAAACAATCACGATGGCCGACAGGACGCCCTGTGTCGTGCCCGCAACGACCGCGCCCATGCCAACAATCGCATAGACACCTGGCGAGTGGCTGTATTCGGGCAGCAGGAGATTCATGATCAGTCCGAAGGACGCTCCCAGCGTGGCGCCAAGGAACAAAGAAGGCGCGAACACGCCCCCCGACCCCCCGCCGGCCAGGGTGAGGCTCGTCAGCAGGGGTTTGAGGAAGACCAAAGGAAGAAGCCACCACAGGTGGCTGACCATGTCTGCGCGGGGCACCCAAACAGCTTTGTCAGCCTGGGCCTCGCCGCGCACAAAACGCTTGCCGCGTTCGGCAGCGATGTCGATCAAGGCCGCCACATCCGCCGTCTGCCCGCTTTCGCTGTGCAGATGGAGCGCGTGATCCACAACGCCGTAGCCGACCCCCATTAGAGGCGGCTCGCGAAGATGCCCTTCGTCCAGCGCTGCCTGAGATGCTTGCGACAAGCCGGGGGGAGAAGTCGGATACAGCACGCCGGCTCCACCAACTAGCAATCCGACTAAGATTGCTCGCTTCCACCAATTGGGCAGGTAGTGGGCAACTAAGTCTTCGACGCCATACAGCAATTTGACGAAACCGGCAGCCACCAAGCCCGCCACGAGACCCAGTAATAGGTAACTCGGCAATTGGTTCCAAGCGCCACCAAAGTCGAATTCAAGCTGCTGGAAGGCTGGCTCGAAGCGGTGCTCTCCCACGTGCTGCTGGACGACATCCGCAATCACGCTGGCCAACACAATGGGGGTGAGCGACTCCACGGCAAAGCTGCCCAGGATGATCTCGCTGGCAAAGATCACGCCGGCTAGCGGGGCATTAAACGTAGCGCTAATGCCGGCCGCAGCGCCCGCGGCGACGAGCACTTTAATGTTCTTGGCCGAGAGCTGGAGCCATTGACCAGCGCCACTGCCCAGCGCCGATCCGATTTGAACAATGGGTCCCTCCCGGCCCACCGATCCGCCAGTGCCGATCGTCACGCCACTGGCAAGAATCTTTACCAGGGCAACACGAGGGCGAATGACCCCGTCGTGCCGCGCCACAGCGGTAATGACTTCTGGAACGCCGGCGCCTTGTGCCTCGGGCGCAAACTTGCGGGTAAACCACGACACAAGCAAGAGTCCGGCGACAGGACTAAGCAGCAAGCCCACGTTCCACCAACCCGAGTCGCCGCGCCATTGTGTCGCGGCCCCGAACGTAAACTCTCTGACGGTGTCAATGATGAATGAAAACAACACGGCGCCGAACCCGGCGAGCAGCCCGACGATTCCCGCCAGCAAGATCGTCAGTGTGCCGCCGGGCAACGCGCCCCGATGGCCGAGAGAGTCGAGCGCGGTCCGCAGGCGGGCATAGAGAGAGCGCAGAGAAGCCAATTCAGACACGCAAGGCAAGGTGGGCGGTGCAGGGCGGAAGGTCTCTGTGAGGATATTTGCTACCCCACCTGTCCGCCAGGGCAGTCGGCCCCGGCGTGGCCTTTGCTTGGAGGATCGTTCCCTCTGTCCGAACGGCCGACGAGCCGCTCGCCCCATCGCCAAGTATCCATGCCCCCGCTAAAATAACCTGCTCGTAGAGCCTTTACGGATAATGTCTCTCCAACGCCTTCTCGACACGACTGCCATGACCGACCGCGTTTACAACTTCTCAGCCGGCCCGGCTGTGTTGCCGCTCCCTGTGCTGGAGCGTGTCCGCGAAGAAATGCTCTCACTCCCCGGTGTGGGGGCCAGCGTGCTGGAAATCAGCCACCGCAGCGCCGCTTTTACCGACATTATTGAGTCTGCAGAGGCAAACCTGCGGCAACTGCTGGACATCTCCGACGACTACGCCGTCTTGTTCCTGCAGGGAGGCAGCCGGCTGCAATTCTCGATGGCGCCCATGAACTTGCTTGGCCAGGGGCAAACCGCTGAGTACATCTTGACCGGGTCGTGGGGCAAGAAAGCTCTAGCAGAGGCTAAGAAGGTTGGCGCCACACGTGTAGTGTTCGACGCCAAAGACTCGAATTATGACCATGTTCCTGAGGAATCGGACCTCGAATTAAGTGCCGATGCTGCTTACTTGCACTACTGCTGCAACGAGACCATTCAGGGCGTGCAGTTCAACGGCGAGCCCGAACCACCGGAGGACGTGCCGCTGATTTGTGATGCGTCCAGCGACTTCTTGCATCGGGACCTGGAGATTGACAACTACGGGATGATCTATGCGTGTGCCCAGAAGAACGCTGGCCCCGCAGGCGTCACGATTGTGGTCATGGACAAAGAGCTGGCCGAGCGCTCGAGCGACAGTCTGCCTGCTTACCTGAACTACAACACCCACATCAACGAAAAGTCGCTAGGCAATACGCCGCCTTGTTTTGCAATCTACGTAAACAAGCTGGTTACCGACTGGCTCCTTAACGACATCGGCGGCCTGGAGAACATGTTCGAGCAAAACAAGTCGAAGGCTCTCATGCTCTATGACGTTTTGGATGCGAACGCTGAGTTCTACAAGGGCCACGCACAAGTCCACAGCCGTAGCGTGATGAACGTCACGTTCAATCTGCCTAGCGACGAGTTAACCTCCGCCTTCCTGTCAGGCGCCAAAGAAAACGGGCTGACAGATCTGAAGGGCCATCGCAGCGTCGGTGGCATTCGAGCCTCAATCTACAACGCCATGCCGGTTGCCGGCGTGGAGAAGCTTCGCGATTTCATGCTTGATTTTGTGAACTCTCACGGTTGAATGCGTCCCAATAGGGGGGGTGTCGCCCCCCATGAAGCAGTTACTTCCTCGTGCCTCCTGCCAAAACTGACTGAAGAATGCCATCCGTCATTGTTCTCGATGATCTCGCTCAAGAAGGCCTCGATCTGCTGGAAGCAGCCGAGGGTATCACCTACGAAGTACGGACGGGACTCAAAGGTGAAGACCTTCGCGAAGCCCTTCGTGGCCACGACGGCGCCATTTGCCGAAGCGGCGTGAAGCTCACCGCCGACGTGCTAGAAGGGCAGCCGCGACTCAAGGCGATCGCCCGCGCCGGAGTCGGCACTGACAACATCGACAAGCCGTCAGCCACCAAGGCGGGCATCGTTGTCATGAATACGCCGGCAGGAAACACGCTCAGCACGGCCGAGCAAACCATTGCTTTGATGCTCGCCATGAGCCGCAACGTTGCCGTTGCCAACCAAAGCTTGATCGAAGGCCGGTGGGACCGCAAAAAATTTATGGGCACCCAAGTGGCAGGCAAGACGTTGGGTGTGGTTGGCCTAGGCCGCATCGGCTTAGCTGTCGCCGCCAGAGCTCAAGGCCTGGAGATGGACATCATCGGGTACGACCCCTTCATGTCGGAGGAACGCGCTCATGAGCTTGGAATCGATCTCGTGAGCACGGTTTCCGACATGCTACCCAAGGTCGATTACCTAACGGTGCACACCCCCCTAACCGATGAAACACGAAACTTGATTGATGCCGCCGAGGTGGAAGCGATCAAGCCCGGAGCGCGGCTGATCAACTGCGCCCGCGGCGGCATCTACAACGAAGCGGCTCTGGTTGCCGGCTTAGAGTCTGGCAAGTTGGGCGGGGTTGCTCTGGATGTCTATCCGGAAGAGCCCTGTACCGACAGCCCACTGTTTGGGCTGCCAGGCGTGGTCTGCACGCCCCACCTAGGAGCCAGTACGGAAGAGGCGCAAACCCAGGTGGCGGTCGAAGCGGCAGAACTTGTAATCGGATACCTAAACACTGGGGCTATCAAGTGTGCGGTCAACGTGGCCGCACTCGACCCCAAGACGTTGGAGTCTCTGCGTGGCTACCTAGATGTCGCCTACCGACTCGGCAAGCTTGCCGCAGGCATGCAGCCCAGCGGCCTTACCGGATGCAAACTACTCTACCGCGGAGAGATTGCCAGTCGTGACACTAAGGTGCTCACGTCCGCCTTCTCCGCCGGACTGCTCGAAGGCGCCATGAGCGAAGAAGTGAACCTCATTAATGCCGAAGTGCTGCTAAAAGAACGCGGCATCGATATCGTAGAGGAATCTCGCACCGACTACGGCGCCTTCAGTTCGTCCATGGCCGCTGAGATTACCGGCGGCGGGGCCACTCACCGGGTGGTCGCCACGCTGTTTGGAGAAAACATGCCGCGCCTCGTGGGCGTGGACGACTTCCGGCTCGAAGCGTACCTGGACGGTTGCTTGCTGTTGTTCCAACACCAGGACGTACCCGGCATCATTGGCCATGTTGGCACCGTGCTTGGAGAGCAGGGCGTAAACATTGCCCAAATGGCGGTAGGTCGGGCCGAGCCGGGCGGCAGCGCGATTGGCATTCTCAATGTCGATGGAGAGCCCAGCGCCGCGGCATTGGATGCCGTGCGGGCCGTCCAAGGCATTACTTCGGCCAAAGTCGTTCATCTACCCGCCGCAGGTAAAAGCCCCTCATGGCTCAGCTAAGCCCGTAGCGCGTTCATCAAGCCGTGCTAAGAGGCCGCGGCCCCAAACTCGAGGTACGTGTGGGGCCTGGCTTGGAACATGCCGGCGCAACCGACACTGGCGGCACATTCGTTCGACGCGGCGGACTTTCTCTGTTCGGCAAAGCATCCGCCATTTAGCTCGCAGGCGGCTTGGGCCGATGGAGCTTTTGTTGCAAACCGGCTCCAGCAGGGCTGGTTTGCCATTGCCCCTGGCTCCACGCCGCCCGCGCCCTCCCGCCCCAGCGAGCATCATGTCGAACGCCACCGCCGCGCCCGCTTCGATCCCTCTAGTTGACCTTGTCCAATCCGCCCTCAGAAACAGCCCGTACCTCGAGTCACAGGGCCTGCGGATCGAAGCCGAGCAAGGCGCCATTCGCTTGCATGGCCAAGTGGGAACGTTCTTTGAAAAGCAGATGGCCCAGGAAACCGTCCGTCGACTGGATGGAGTTCAGCGGGTCGAGAATCTGTTGGAAGTCAACTGGCGCTGAATCTGCCCTCGCGTTGGCGACGGGGGCGTTGATTGCCAACAAACTGGGGAGCCTACCCAAGGTCCTAAGTAAGGGCCGAAATGGGCAGGCCAAAGCGTCACAGGCCTATTGGCCCCTATGTTCGCGCCCTCCGGCAGCCCTTCGCCAGACCCCACCTGTGACGGCATTTGACGGGGCAGTCCCACGTTTTGCCAACCGAGAGTGGCCGCATCGAACGCTAGCGTTCGATGCACGCAGTGAGGCGCCATTTGCGCGCAAGTCTCTCACGCAAGCTGGGGCAACCGGACATGAAAGCTACATCCTTGGGCAATTCGCTCTTGTCTGCCGCCGCGATGATGGTCTGCTTGTCCCTGGGTAGCCCTGCCAGTGCAATGGGACCGTTCAATGTGCCCAGCAGCCTACGGCAGTTTTGTGGCTACGGAAACGGCGCTGGTTACCACGCCCCGCTCGTGCTGCAGGTGCCGCTCTTGCGAGAGACTGCTAGTCAACCAATCCAGTACAAACTGCGGCCGCCAAAGTCGTCCACCTACGCACCCGATGTCTACGGCTCGATGAGTGCGTTGCAAGCTGTGCCTCACGATGTCTACTACGGGGCCGCACCAGCGATGGCTCCCGCCGTGCCCATGCGGGTGACGACGCCCCCCAGACCCACGCCACGCACGCCGGTCGAGCCGGCGTCGCCAAGTGACAACGGCCAGCCAGAGCGTATCGCGTTGCCACGCGGTGGGTTCTAAGACGGACTACTCTGCTCGCACGCAGTAAAGATACTTGTCTGATCGCAAGAAGAGTTCTCCATCGACCAGCGCTGGCGTTGCGTTGAATTGGCTATCATCCGAATCGAACTTGTTGACAGCCAATTGCTTGAACTCCGGTCCCGCTGAGAATACGAACACTCCGTCGTAGCGGCTTGGGACAATGATTCGGTCGCCCGAAAGAACAGGCGATGCATAGACGGGGCGCCCCCCGGATCTAAGATCAAGCCGCTCACGATAAAGGGTCTTGCCAGTGGCCGCATCCACACAAAACGCCTGACCGCGATCGCTAGCCCAAAATAGACGCCCATCGTGCAAGAGCGGCGTCGCGACGTAGCTTGAGTCGCGGCTGGTCCAAACAATGTGAGTGTCTGTCACATCTCCCTTGCCCCCCATACGAACGGCAACGGCGCCTCCAGGCCGGCGACCTCCGTAGATATAAACGATGCCGTCTTCCACGAGGGCGGATGGGGAGATGTTGCTGCCCAGCGGGATCGTGGCGTACCAGCGCAGCTTGCCTGTCTCAGGATTGAGCGACCACAATTCCTCTGGCGTTGGGACAATTAATTCGTCGCTGCCATTGGGCGACTTGGCCAAGGTAGGGGTGTTGTAGCAAAGCTCCAGTCGGCTGGATTCAACTTTCCAGCGCTCTTCGCCAGTAGCTTTATCGAGGGCATAGATCGACTGGCTTTCCTCGCTGGCGTTGACGATCAGCAAGTCGTTGTAGAGCAACAAGCTGGCGCCCGATCCCCAGCGGCGGCTACCTGACTCGGCGCCAACATCAACGCGCCACTGTTCTTTTCCGTCCATCGAGTAGGCCAAGACACCCGACTTGCCCAAGAAGACGAATAACTGCTCACCATCGGTAACGGGCGTGTTCGTCGCGTAACCATGCTCTGTGAGAAAGCCGTTGTAGGGATCCTCCGATCGCTCGTTCTCGACCGCTTCCTCCCAGCGGATCTTTCCGGTCGCTCGATGAACGCAGATCACGCGACGCTGCAGGCTCTTCTCATCCCCGGTGTAGCATGTGAGAAAGATCCGATCCCCCCAAACGATGGGGCAAGAAGACCCCGCGCCAGGCAGCTTGGTCTTCCAGAGGAGGTTCTCCGATTCGCTCCAACTAAGCGGAGCTTGGGCACCAATCCCGCGTCCTAAAGCGTCTGGCCCGCGAAACCGTGGCCACTCAGCGCCATCGACAGTGGTCGCCAGTAGCATGGCCACTGTGGCCATCAGAAAGCCGCGTTGCTGCTTGAACATAGTCCTCTCCCGCTAGAGTCCTCTAAGATCGCCTGCCCGGAATGGAACCCCAGGCCAGTAGCCAGGTAACGGCTCACTGCTTGCAGAACGTCAAGCCTAGCCGCCAAGCGACCTCCTCTAGGCCAGCAACCAAGAAATGATGGGAAAAAGGTACCAACGCTGGGGTAGTCAGGATACCATCACGCTTGCGCATTCGCCGCAAAACCCCCAAGCCCACAACCTTTCTGCTTGTTGCCCCGATGATACCTTTCAAGCGAATGTCCTCTCGACGCTCCTCTGCGTCCGCTGCCGTGAGCGCTTCAACGCACCGCAAAGCGCGCTTTGAGCATCTAGAGCCCCGGCAGCTGCTTGCCGCTACACCGATCGAAGTCCGGGCTGCAGGGGACACGGGCGAAGAACGCATGGAGCTGCGGATTGATGGCCAAGCCGTCCAGGTTTGGGAAAACGTTGGGGGCGACTACAGCACTCGTCAGTTTGTGTCGTTCGAGTATGTCCATCCTGACACCGTGACCGCCGATCGTATTCGCGTGGCCTTTGTCAACGACGGGCTAACCGCTGGAGGCGAAGACCGCAACCTAAGAGTCGACGGAATCACGGTGGCAGGCGAGGTCTTTGAGTCTGAGGCTGCCAGCGTCCGCTCAACCGGTTCTCACAATGCCGCCACCGGCTGCGCGCCAGGCTACAAGCAGTCGGAAACGCTCGCGTGCAACGGCAACTTCCGCTATGCCCCGGCGAGCGACACGATCCAAATCCGCGCCGCGGGCGCAACCGGCGAAGAAACGATGGAGCTGCGCATCGATGGAGTGGTGGTGCAAACCTGGAACAACATCGGCGGCGATGCCGCAACGCGACAGTTTGTGGGCTACGACTACGTCCACCCTGCCGAGGTCACGCTCGACCAGATCAGCGTGGCTTTCGTGAACGAGGGACAAAGTGCCGCCGGCGAAAGTCGCGCACTGCGAGTGAACCGCATTCTGCTTGGGGGCGTGCGATACGAATCGGAAGCTTCGACCGTGCTCACAACCGTCGACACCACCGGCGGGACGCCTTGGCGGTCGAACTTCAACGAGACGGAGATGCTCAACGCCAATGGATCGTTCATCTACGCTCCGATTGACGCCACAGCGATTAGCATCCGCGCAGCCGGCGCTACGGGCGAAGAACGGATGGCGCTGCAGATTGACGGCGAAACGGTTCGCGAGTGGGGCAACTTCCAAGGCAACGCCCGGCTGCGTGAGTTCGTTACCTTCAACTATGTGCACCCCACCCAGGTAACTGCTGACCGCATCCGCGTCGCCTTCATTAACGATGGGCGCACGGCAACGGGAGCCGACAAGAACCTCGATGTCGACGGCATCACCGTTGCCGGTGTGGTTTACGAGTCGGAAGCTTCGTCCGTCTTCTCCACCGGTGTTTGGGACAGTGCCACCGGTTGTGCCCCGGGGTTCAAACAAAGCGAACGCCTCCACTGCAACGGCTACCTTGCCTTTGAGTCCCCGCCACAAAACCCGGGCGTGATTGGCATTGGACAGACTCAGTACCTTGTTGCTGAACCAGACGGCACCGCGACGGTGACCTTCGTCCGCACCGATGGCAGTGAGGGCGTCGCAACTGTCGACTACACAACTGTGCCAGGCACCGCCGTCGCGGGACAGGACTACATCTCACGCTCAGGCACCGTCATCTTTGCCGATGGCCAAACTGAACAGTCAGTCAACATAACAATCCTAGACGACGGGCTAGGCGAGGGGACGGAAGCTTTCAACTTGGCCATCGACCGGGTTACCGGCGCTACCGCAGGGCAGCCCCGTACGACAACTATCTCCATCTTCGACGACGAGCAACCGTCGCCCGGTGATGGCATTGGGCTGAAGGGTGAATACTTCAATGGCCGGACGCTCACGGATCTGCTGCTCACCCGGACCGACACCACGGTCAACTTCAACTGGGGCCGCAGCGCGCCGGCCAGCACCGTCCCGGGAGACAACTTCTCAATCCGCTGGACGGGAGAAGTCCAACCACTCTATTCAGAGGTATACACCTTCCTGGTGACGGCCGATGATGGCGTGCGACTGTGGGTGAACGATCAACTGCTGGTCGACCAGTGGATCGACCAAAACGTCACGACCTACAGCGGATTCATTACCCTCTCGGCAGGTGTAAGGTACTCCCTCCGCATGGAGTATTACGAGAACGGCGGAGACGCCGTTGCCCAGCTCAGTTGGGCAAGCCCCCGGCAAGCTCAGCAAGTGATTCCCACTTCGCAACTCTATAGCGAGCAAGTTATCCCGACTGACGGCGCCTTTAGCGGCGAGGACGTCATCACCGGACTCAACCAGCCAACGGCCATCGAGTTCGCCCCCACAGGGCAAATGTTTATCGCGCAAAAAGATGGCCTGGTTCGCGTCTCAGAGAATGGACAGCTGCTGCCAACGCCGTTCATTGATCTCCGCAACGAAGTGAACAACATCCAAGACCGCGGCCTATTGGAACTGGAACTCGATCCTGACTTCCTCGCAACGCCCTGGGTCTACTTGCTCTACACGTACGACCCCGTTGAGACGTTGTCGAGATCGGGCTTGGCCGGACCCGATGGCGCGGGCAACCGAGTATCACGATTGATCCGGGTCTTGGCCGACGCCAACAACGGCTACCGCACCATCGTGCCGGGAAGCACCCAGATCATCCTGGGCGAAAATAGCACTTGGGCGAACATCCCCGATCCCGACCAAGACGGCACCAACAATGTAAATCTACCCGCCACGTGCGCTGGCCTGGAGGACTGCATCCCGGTCGACAGCCGTTCGCATTCGATTGGTGCTCTCGGCTTTGCTCCGGATGGATCGCTGTTTGTCACCAACGGCGACGGTACCAGCTTTGGTCGGGTCGATCCGCGGTCCGCTCGGGTGCAAGACCTCGACAGTCTGGCCGGAAAAGTGCTTCGGATCGATCCCGACACCGGCGAGGGCATTTCCAACAACCCGTTCTACGAGCCGAGCAATCCCGATAGCAATCGCTCAAAGGTCTACCACTACGGCCTGAGGAATCCTTTCCGCATGGCGATCCATCCCACAACTGGCGAACCTTACGTGAGCGATGTCGGCTGGAACACCTGGGAAGAGATCAACACCGGCACCGGCGTCGCAGGACAGCGGAGCGGGAAGAACTTTGGCTGGCCGTGGTACGAGGGCGGCGCCGGCGCCAACCAGCAAACGGGCGGTTATCGGGACCTTTCCGAAGCCCAAGTGTTTTATGCCAACAACAACGCCACCCCGCCACTGTGGTCGCGATCCCACTCAGACGGTGGCGTCGCGGCCATCATTGGCGACTTCTACACGGGGACGCTCTATCCGGCTCAGTACCAAGGCACGGCTTTCTTTACCGATTTTGGCGATCCAACGATTCGTGCTCTCCGGGTGACCGACAACGGCGAGTTGCTGCAAACGCTCGTGGTAACCGGCGGCGTCGGCACGGTCGTCGAGATGACCATGGGACCCGACGGCATGATGTATTACGCGGACATCGGCGCCGGCAAGATCGGTCGGCTGCGCTTCAATGCCTCGGCATCCGCCCTGGCTCCCGTAGCTGCTAGCTTTGCCGCACTACCAAGCACACCGACAGGGTCCGCCGAGAGTGGCTACATTGAAGAGCCGCTTTCCAACACAGGTGAGTTGGCCTCGGACTTGGCTCTCTTCGAACTCAACCAGTCGCCGGCCGCGGGTGCACAGGTCACACTTCTCGCTGATGAATCACTGGCACAAGACCCAGCAGCCGAGCAAGACCAAGAAGCTGTCGACTTGGCACTAGCAGACGCAATCGCCGTACCGTAGCGCGGCGCGCGTTACTCGTCGCGGCCGAAGCAGGCCAAGCACATATCATCGCTCTGGGCATAGCCATCCACAAAGCTGCGGACATCGGTCAGTACGTGCTGACCAATCTCGCCGACGCCCAGCCCGCCTGCGCCGATTGCCGCCGAGAGGCGCTCAAGCCCATAGAGGTCTTTTTCACGGTTCATTGCTTCGCTGAAGCCATCGGTAAAGATCGTCAGAAAGTCACCCGGAGCAAAGGTGCGAGTGATCGACTCGTACTCGTACTCGTCGAACACGCCCAGCGGGAGACCGGCGATCTCTTCCGCTAGTTCGACCACCTCCCCGCCCGCGCCGCGAAGCATCGGGGGCATGTGGCCGGCATTCGTCATCGACATTTCGTGCGTTGCCGGATC
Organism: Lacipirellulaceae bacterium; assembly: GCA_965263315.1. Lineage (GTDB taxonomy): Bacteria > Planctomycetota > Planctomycetia > Pirellulales > Lacipirellulaceae > JBCCQL01. The sequence goes on from CBDHGZ010000001.1 coordinate 177,432, forward strand.
GACAATTGTCAGGATCATCGTCACGAATCGATCTTCCCAGTCTTGGCGACAGAAAAGTTCGTTGATCCTCTTGGTTGCGTCTGAAAGGGTGGGCTCGGTGGCCAGGCAGAACCGCACGTCGCTCGATAACCGGGCCATCAAGATCGCCGCGGATACCCCTTTCCCTGCAACGTCACCCACCACCACGCCAAACCGCCCGCCCGACAGTGGGATGTAATCGTAGTAGTCGCCGCCCACTTGCCGGGCAGACTCGTAGTAATCAAAAAAGTGGTAGCCAGGCGCTTGGGGAGGGGAAGAGGGCAACAACGCTCGTTGCATTCGCTTGGCAAGTTCCAAGTCTCGTTGCAACGCCCGTTGGGCTACAACCTGCTCGTGCATCCTCGCGTTGTCAATCGCCACGGCCGCCTGCGACGCCACAGCCGCCAGCACCTCGAGGTCTTCATCCGTGAAGCGGCTCCGCTGATTGAGGGTGTCGACCTGAATCACCCCGATCGATTCACCATCGGCATTGATCATCGGTGCACAGATCATTGAACGAATCTGAAATTCCGCAATGCTCTGCGCCATGCCAAACCGTTCGTCACTCGCCGCGTCGGCCGACAGAATCGCTTGCTGCGAATCCATCGCTTGCTGGACAATCGTCCGGCTGATCCTCATTTTCTCCTCTTCGGAACGTTTGCGAGCCTTCTCTTCAACCGTGACCAACGGGCCTTCGGGCTCCAAACGCATGACGATAAAACCACGATCCGCTTGGACGAAGATCTTGAATAGACTATCCAACACCTTGGGCAGGATCTCCTGCACAGAGACCGCCTTGCTCAGATTCTGGCTGATCTCCAGCAATGCCATCAGCTTGACTTCCGGCTTGGCCGACAGCGTCAAGCTGGAAGACCCTTGCCCCAGATCGAGCGTTGCCATAACGCTGGCTGGTTCGCCCTCGTCATTGACCTGCGTCCCCCCCCCCGCCTGGGTGAGAGTCGTGCCGGCAGGTGCGTAGTCCGACTCTCCCGTCAGACCCAGCGGCGTGTCCTGATGAAAGGAAAACTCCTGATCGCAAACCAAGATGCGATCGCCGTCCCGCAGCGGCGTCTTGCCAACTATCTTTTGCCCGTTGACCAGCGTGCCGTTCCGGCTCCCTAAATCCTCGACAAAGAATCGGCCATCTTCGGCATGCACCACCGCATGCCGCCGACTCACCGCTGCGACGTCCAAGGCGATCGCGCAATCGCCACTGCGGCCGATCACTGACTCGGCGTTCGCAAGATCGAAGCGCTTGCCCGGTTCGACACCTTGGGCGAGTGTGAGGAAGGCCATCGCCTGGGATCCCTCAAAAGCATGACGGAAGAATGCTAACCAACGCAGGGCAAAAAGCCCTTCAAACAAGCTTTGCATGATAGGGCAGGCCAAGGCGCTGCGAAAGTGGCACGCCCCGTCATCCTGCCGTAGTACGGACCTCGCCCGCTATCCCGCTGACGAAGCTTCCGAAGCAGCTCACGGCTTCTCTGGCACGATGGTCCGCATAGCTACGGGCCGAAAAGGGGCATTCGATGTGGGTCTGGAAGAACATACCGGCACTCTTCGGAGCTTTGTTGTGAAACGACGGCTCTGTCAACTCGACGTTCTTCCTGCTTGCTGCCGCCGACTTCTCAACCAGACAGTTTTGGTTGTCGTGGCGGTTGTTGTTGATAAACTCCGACTTGGCGGCGGCCGCAAGAAACCCTATAAAACAAGGACTTGGGGATTGGTGTAATCGGTAGCACGACGGATTCTGATTCCGTTAGTCGGGGTTCAAGTCCCTGATCCCCAGCTCTTGCTCTTAGCCGCGGACTTCTTCCCTGTGGCCAGCGCTGCACTGGCCGCTATAGTCTTGCTCCTAAGCAGCCCGTGCTCTTTGTAGTTCTCGTATGTCAGGCTCTCCGCTCCTCAGCCAGGTTCCCGATGAACGTGTTCGGACATTTGGTGACCGACTGGTTCGCGCCGATGGCGACTACGTGCTGTATTGGATGATTGCCAATCGGCGCGCGCGGTGGAATTACAGTCTCGATAGGGCGCTGCACTGGTGCCAAGAACAGGGCAAGCCGTTGATCGTGCTGGAGGCGTTGCGGTGCGATTACCCCTGGGCCAGTGATCGACTGCATCGCTTCGTCATCCAAGGCATGGCGGACAACGCTGCCGCTCTCCAGCAGCCGGGCGTCTTGTACTATCCGTACGTCGAGCCGGCGAGCGGCGCCGGATCGGGCTTGCTCCGAGCACTCGCCGAGCGGGCCGCTGTGGTCGTTAGCGACGACTTCCCATGCTTCTTTCTGCCTGCCATGCTCCGTACGGCACGCCGCCAGATTGGCTGTCGGTTTGAGTTAGTCGACTCAAACGGCATCTGGCCAATGCGTGCGACCGATCGCGTGTTTTCACGTGCGTTCGACTTCCGCCGATTCTTGCAGAAGAACTTACGCCCGCATTTGATTGCCGCGCCGGCCGCCGAGCCGTTTGCTGGACGGCAGCTGCCAACCCCACCACGCCTACCAGCAGACATCCAACGCCGCTGGCCAGTTGCTGAGCCCAGCCGTTTGCTACAAAACTTGGGCGACTTACCCATTGACCACCGCGTTCTGCCGGGACTCGCCCAGGGCGGAGCCGTCGCTGGTAATCAACTTTGCGAAACCTTCGTCGCCGATCGCCTTTCACTCTACAGTGAAAAACGTAATCAACCTGAGGTCGAAGCGGCAAGCGGCCTGTCGCCCTATCTGCACTTTGGCCATCTGTCCGTTCATCAGGTCTTTGCCGAAGCGGCTCGGCGGGATGGCTGGCATCCTGGCAGGCTGAGCGAGAAGACGAACGGTAGCTCGAAAGGTTGGTGGGGTGGTGGTGAAGACTTCGAGTCGTTCGTCGACGAGCTGATCACCTGGCGAGAGCTGGGCTACAACCGCTGTGCTCTGACCACCGATTACGATCGCTACGAGTCGCTCCCAGAGTGGGCACGGCGCACGCTCGATGAGCACGCCCGTGATCCCCGAGAGCACCTCTATTCGCTGGCAGAGTTTGAGCAGGCTGGCACACACGACCCGCTATGGAATGCTGCCCAGAGGCAGCTGGTCTCAGAAGGCCGAATCCACAACTATCTGCGAATGCTGTGGGGCAAGAAGATATTGGAGTGGACTTCCACGCCCCAAGAGGCGCTGTCCGTCATGCTCCAGCTGAATAACAAGTATGCACTCGATGGACGAAACCCCAACAGCTACAGCGGCATCTTCTGGGTGCTGGGACGCTACGATCGTGCCTGGGGTCCAGAACGCCCCATTTTCGGCAAGATTCGGTACATGAGTTCAGAGAACACGGCCCGCAAGGTCCGGGTGAAAGACTACATCGCGCGCTACCAGCGGGGCGAACGCTCCTTGTTTGTTTAGAGCCAGGGGCAACGGGCCTTGCTCTCCAGGCAGTCGTGCGTATAAACGATCGAAGAGTTGCTTGACGCGCCTCCCGCCGAGCCAAAGTGCCGTGCTGGCTTTCGCTTCCCGCCCCTACAACTGATGGCCCCGGCCCTCCGGCCCCGGCCCCCGCCAAGGAATCCCAAAACCATGAGCGTCCTCGTCCAGAAGCCCGCCCCGGAATTCACCGCCCAGGCAGTCATGCCGGACGGATCCTTCAAAGAGGTCAAGCTGTCCGACTATAAGGGCCAATACGTCCTGCTGTTTTTCTACCCGCTAGACTTCACCTTTGTATGCCCAACGGAGATCATTGCCTTCTCGGATGCGGCTTCGAAGTTTGAATCACTGGGCGTACAAATCTTGGGCTCGTCGGTCGACAGCCATTTTTCGCACTTTGCTTGGCGCGAAACGCCGCGGGAGAAGGGTGGAATTGGTCAGATTCAATACCCATTGCTTGCTGATCTAAACAAGCAAATTGCCGCCGACTACGATGTTCTCCTCGAAGGTGGCGTGGCCTTGCGTGGTCTCTTCTTGATCGACAAGGAAGGTATTGTACGTCATCAGGTGGTCAACGACCTGCCGCTTGGTCGAAGTGTCGAGGAAGCACTGCGCATGGTCGAAGCCTTGCAGTACTTCGAGAAGAACGGCGAAGTCTGCCCCGCAAACTGGAAAGAAGGCGCCCGGACGATCAAGCCCACGATCGACGAGAGCAAGTCATTCTTCGAAGCCGAATACGCCGGAGGCGCTTAGCCAGCGTTTCGGCAGAATTTCGCGTCAACGCCAGGGCCGCCAGCTCGTTTCGTGCTGGCGGCCCTTTGCTTGGCCACACCCTTAGCAGGACGAGTCGGCGCGTTAGAGCTTGCCGTCCGCTAGCGTTCGCGCTACAGTTGGATCGCACACATGTTCCCAGTGCAGACGGCCGCCGTTGAGGTCTCATCATCCCTTTCTTAGGAGCATTACGTTGGCAATTGGACTAGATGCGTCGGACCGTTTGACCCTGGCCGAGCCCAACGATGCCTGCTGCAGCATTGCACAATCCGCGGCTGCGGCTCACGACGTCGACCTCCCGGCGCTCGAGGACGCGGTACGGAAGATACTTGCTGCGGTAGGGGAGAACCCTGAACGTGAAGGCCTGCTCGACACGCCCAAACGTGTTGCCAAGATGTACGCCGAGATGTTCTCCGGCTTGAGAGCCGATCCCGCCCGCCACTTGCGGGTGACGTTCCCTGAAACGTACGACGAGCTGGTGCTGGTGCGTGATATCGCGTTCACCAGCATGTGCGAACACCACCTGCTCCCGTTTAGTGGACGAGCTCACGTAGGTTACCTTCCCAACGGCAAAGTAACCGGCTTGAGCAAACTGGCTCGGGTGGTGGATGAAGTGGCCCGCCGCCCCCAGGTGCAAGAACGCATGACCCAGCAAATTGCCGACTTGATGGAGTCAGAGCTCGGCACCGCCGGCGCCGTGGTCGTGGTACAGGCAGAGCACTCTTGCATGTCGATCCGTGGCGTTCGCAAACCTGGTAGTGAAACCGTCACGAGTGCCGTCCGTGGAGTCTTCAAGACGAGTGCTTCCAGCCGGGCTGAGGTCATGTCTTTAATCCGTGCAAGGGACTAGAATAAGGCTTGGTGGTTTCCAGGCGCCGGAGCACAGGCATGCTGATTCAGAAAGACTACAAGTTCTACGCAGCTCACCGAAACGAGCAGCTGCAAGACAAGTGCAGCAACCTTCATGGCCACCGCTACGGCTTGACTTGTTTCTTTGAAGTGGATCGCCACGGGGCGCTGTCGACCTTATTTGGCGATTTTGACGATAAGATCGAGCCCTTCCTGAAAGAGCATTACGATCACTCGATGCTGATCAATACGGCTGATCCCCTGTATGAGACTTTGCAGGGTCACATGAAGCGCACGGGCGAGTGCTTGCGACTCAAAGAGTTTTCAGCCCCAACAACCGTCGAAAATCTCGCTTTTCATCTCTTTACCGAGATCACGGCGATGGGATTTCGCTTGTCGCGTCTAGAGGTTCGCGAGACCGATACTTCGGTTATTCACTATACGCGCGAAGACTGGGTCCAAGACAACCGAGACCCCGCCTCTTTGGGTGGCGTGAGCGCGGCTTCCAATTAGGCGGCCTCTGTTGATCTCTCTCAGGCGCCACAGCGCAAAATAGCTTTTGCGTGTTTACGAAGCGGTTTGTGCTGAAGGTGCCGGCCGTACCGACTGATCCAGATGCTAGGGCATTTTGTCAGCCCAAAGCTATCAGTCCGTTCTCTTCTGCCGGTTGTACGACCTGTCTTAGCAGCCCACTGCGGGGTTTACGAATACCAGACCTTGCAAAGCGGGAATCCGCCGGCGGTTCGGCTTCCACGCGACAGCTTATGGCCTATCCTTGCGCAGAACTCTAGGAGTTACCCCCTATTCGCTCTCAACGGGCAGCAAAGAACGAAGACTGCGGAGTAGAAGCCATGAAGAAGCGTCAAGCATTCACCCTTGTTGAATTGGTCGTTGTGATCATGATCCTGGGCATCCTAGCCGGGGTCGCAGCGCCTAAGCTATTCAGCACGGCTGGCGATGCCACGGACAACGGCTTGCGTCAAACTCTGTCGATTGTTCGCGACGCGATCGAACTCTATGCCGCTCAAAACGGCGGCGCCTTGCCCGCCTGTACCGGCGATGGCACTGGCTCCGGCAACTTCCATGAGTTGCTCGCCCCCTACCTGCGTGGCGACTTCCCGAACTGCCCCGTAGGCGCTATGAACAACTTGGTCACTCCGAGCACGGCTGCCGATCCCGCAGGCGTCGCCTCGCCCGCGAACGGCTGGATTTTCAGCACGAATGACGGCAGCTTTATCTGCGCCCTGAACAGCGCAACGGCAAGCGACGCCGCAGTCAACTACGACGAACTGTGATCTTCAGCCCGCTGCCGTCTTAGCCCCCTGAGGTTTCAGGCATGGATACCAGCCCTATCGTCTTAATAGCAGAAGACAATCCCGCTCTCCTGCGAGTCACTCGCTTTGCAATCGAGCGAGCCGGCTACGACGTTGACACCGCGGTGGACGGAAACGAGGCACTCGAGAAACTCCGCGCGAACCGGTACGACTTGCTAATCACCGATCAGCAAATGCCAAGACTCACGGGCGTGGAGCTGATCCGCGCGGCCCGTGATCTACCTCACTTCGCTGACACGCCCGTGATTTTGCTAACGGCTAAGGCACTGGAGCTTAGCCACGAGGACGTTGCGCAGCAACTTGGTGTCGACCACGTGCTTGGCAAGCCCTTCAGCCCCGTTGAGGTCTCCCGGCTAGTGGAAGAGTTGATGCCCGCCGCCGCATTTACCGTAACCTAAGCTGCCGTAGACGCGTGGTCTGCCACAAGGGGTAGCCCGTATCGCCATCGGATACGCGTCGTGATTGGCAAATGACATCCGACGATCGTAGCTGCAAAGCGGCGAATATGGGTTATGAAATGGAACCTCGACCAGGCCGGATTCTCGCGTAAGGTAGTTGCCTACTATCTTCTGTTCTGCGTTGTCGCCGTAGCATGGTTGTCGGTTGGTCTGCTGACCACCACTCAAGGAGTTCTCAGCAATCGGGCGACGAGCAGTTGCCTCTCTCGCCTTGGCCGTTTGGCAGCGGCCGTTGAGATGAGCCTGCTTCGCAACCAAGGCGAGAGCCTTCAAAGGCTAGTGGAAGAGGCGCAGTCGGAGGGCCGCCTGGCTTACTGCTGCATCGTCGGCGCCGACGGCAGATACCTGGCACATACAACGCGCCCGCTGGTCAAAGCCCCAGCAACGGAACCCTCAGGAAGCCAACTCCGCTGGGGTAGTGTCGAAGGCATCCGCTACGAGAGCGATGTCTACGGTCTCTTGAGCGAGTACCGAGTCGACTTAAACGCCAATGGAGAGCAACTCGGAAACCTTCGCATTGCCATGCGCGAGCCAGGTTTCGCTAGTGTTCTGCTCGAGGTAGCCGACATCGCGCCCCTGGCGGTCTTGCTGCCTCTGGCACTGATTGTCGCGGGGGCATTCGTTCTAAGGCGACTCACCGCACCTCTAAAGGTGATTGAAAAAAAATTGGCGATGATCGCGAGCACACCTACCGGGTCATCACTGCCTCTCGCCCCAGTTGACAACGTCGGTGTCATCTCCACGGGCTGGAACCGGCTGATCGAGTACGCAACCAACCAACACGAGACGGACAGCGACGAACCACTGCGCCAGCGGATTAAGCTGGCGCTCAACTCGCGGCGCAGTTCGCAATCGCTCGCCGTGCTGGAAGGTCTGCACGAAGGCATTGCGGTTACCAATGCCGAAGGCCGCATTGAATTCGCCAACGCTGCGGTAGCATCTCTACTGGCGATGGACTCGACCAAGCCGCTCGACGACAGCCCCCTGTTTGAAACATTGCGGGACTCGGCCAAGAAGCCGGACGAGATCGTCATCCCCGATACGCTCACGCCCCACATCTCGGAACTTGAAGCAGGGGACGGGGACGATTTGCGGGTACTACGCGTCGAGCGCCAGCCCTTGGACGGAAGCCAGGGCCGAGCGGTGTGGTGCATCCGCGACATCACCCAGCAGAAGTTGGCTGAGAAGTCGCGTGATCAGTTTATCGACGCAGCGACGCATGAGCTCAGAACCCCCTTGGCGAACATAAAGGCGTACGCAGAAACCCTCGCCGTGTGCGATCTTGAAGACGCCGAACAGCAAAAAGAGTTCTGCAACACGATCAACACCGAGGCAACTCGACTCGCACGATTCGTCGATGACCTGCTCGACATCAGCAGCATGGAAGTTGGTTCGTTGACGATCCGTCGGCAAAATGTCGAACTCGAACGACTCTTGAGAGAAGCCGCCGAGAAAGTTCGCCCGCTCTTGCTGAAGAAGTCGCAGCAGTTCGAGGTGGTGCTGCCGCCAAAGCTTGGCGAAATGAAACTCGACAAAGACAAGACCTCAGCCTTGATCGTCAACCTGCTGGGCAACGCATCAAAGTACACTCCCGAAGGCGGACGGGTGCGATTCAAGGCTGAGATGACCGAGACGCACTTGCAGATCTCCATTGCGGACACTGGCGTAGGCATCTCGCCGGATGAGTTGCCAAGAGTCTTTGACAAGTTCTTCCGTAGCGAAGACCCCCAAGTGCGCAACGAAGCTGGCACGGGACTGGGGCTTTCGCTCGCACGCGAGATTGCTCGCCTGCATGGTGGGGACGTCACTGCCGTGAGTGTCGTAGGCGAAGGGAGTACGTTCACCATAACGCTGCCCCTTCCCGCAGGAGCGTCATCGTGATCAGCCTAGAAAAGCAAGGCGCCGTGTCTGTCTTGTCGGTGGAAGCGACTCTCAACGCAGAATCCGCTGAAGGGCTGCTGAGCGCCTTCAATAGTCCGGTCGGTCGTGGTCTGCCACAGTTCGTTTTGGACCTGTCACATGTCCCCTTGGTCGACAGCAGCGGACTGGAAGCCGTCCTTGATGCCCGCGCAGCAGTGCGCGCTAGAGGTGGCGTCGTGAAGCTCTCCGGGCCACGGCCCTTGGTGGCAGATATCCTTACCGCCACGGGCGTCGGCGAGCAGTTTGAGGTGTTTCCCAGTGCGAAAGCAGCCGTGGGGAGTTTCTCACGATGAGCCAAACACTCGCCTCCAACGCTACGGAAATCGATGCGCTGACAGCGCCGCTTGACTCAGAAATAGCAGCCGTCGATCAAGCCGGTCAGAAAAAGCGCCCCCTGGGTCAGCAACTCATTGGGGCTGACCTGATCACGCCTGAGGACCTGGACGCGGCCCTTGAGATTCAAGGCAAGCGAGGCCAGCGGCTCGGTGAAACGTTGCTCGAAATGGGCGTTGCTGGTGAAGAACAGTTGTTGCCGCACATCGCCCGCCAGCTCTCCACTCCGGCCGTCAAACTACGCGAGGGCCTAATCGACCCAGCTGTGGTGCGAACGCTGCCGCGTGAGTTTGCCGAGCGCCATAGCGCCTTGGCCATGTTCCACGTTCATGGCACGTTGACCGTCGCCGTAGACGATCCCTTGAACCTCGACTTGATTGATCGGATCGAGCGGGTGGCGGATTGCATGGTAAGGCCGGTTTTCGCTTTCCGATCGTCGATCGATCGCATGCTGCGGCGGTGCTACGAAGACGACTTCCAAGTAGACAGCGTCACGGCGGATCTCGATGAGCAGGCTGTCGAACTCCAAGAAGACATCGGAGAGGTCGACGCGGCATCGGTGCAAGACTTAGTTGATGGTAGCCCTGTCATCAACCTGGTCAATTACCTGATCTTGCAGGCAATCCGCAAAGGGGCCAGCGATATTCACATTGAGCCAAGCCGCAAGTACGGAATCGTACGGTTTCGGATCGATGGCCAATTGGTAGAAATGCTACGCCCGCGGAGAGACATCTATCCAGCAATGGTGTCTCGTATCAAGGTGATGGCCAAGCTAGACATTGCCGAGCAACGATTCCCTCAGGACGGCCGATGCCAGGTCATCGTCGACCGGAAAGAAGTTGACCTGCGCGTCTCCACGCTTCCCACGGTGCTGGGTGAAAAAGTCGTGCTGCGTGTCCTCGACCGTGGACGCCTGACTTTCAACCTTGACGAACTGGGAATCCCTGGCGCTGCATTGACATCGATCAAGAGCATGCTGGCTCGCCCCTACGGCTTGGTACTGGTCACCGGCCCCACCGGCAGCGGTAAGACAACGACGCTGTACTCGGCGTTGGAATTAATTAAGTCCGTTCACAAGAACATTGTCACGGTAGAAGACCCTGTTGAGTATCAGATCGAACTGGTGAACCAGGTACAGGTGGAATCTGCCCGGGACATGTCCTTTGCCTCCGCGTTGCGGTCCATTCTTCGTCAAGACCCCGATGTAATCATGGTTGGCGAGATCCGCGACGCAGAGACCGCACAGGTGGCGGTCCAGGCAGCACTAACCGGCCACTTGGTGCTCAGCACACTACACACCAACGATAGCGCGGGCGCCATGACGCGAATGCGCGACATGGGCGTGGAGCCTTACAAACTGGCCGCTGCGCTCGCTGGCGTTGTCGCGCAACGGCTGCTCCGCACGATCTGTCCCCACTGCCGGACAACCCACTATCCAAGCCGCGAATACCTCGAGGCACTTCACTACGCAGGTGACACACGACGTGGCTTTGCACGCGGAGAGGGCTGCCGAGAGTGCTACGACACAGGTTTTCAGGGACGAACCGGGGCCTATGAGGTGCTCGAAATCGAAGAGGGTATGCGCAGCCTCATCGGGGCCGATGCTGCGCAAAGTGAGATTCGAGCTCGACTACAGAGCCAAGGGCAAGAGACCCTGTTGGATTGCGGCCTTGCCCTGGCCGAGAAAGAAATCACAAGCCTTGAGGAGGTTGCGCGGGTTGCGTTCTTTGAATGAAGGCCTAACCCGACGGTATCATGAGCGACCTGGCACTGAAAGGCATGACGTTCTCGTCCGCTCAAGCGGTTGAACGCAACGGCGATCGAGTTTCCCTCGCAGACTCGCAGCACGCTTCCGATCGAAGCTGGAGTACCGGGGTCCGGCAGCAGGATGTCGCTGACATCACGGCCCAGTTGTCTATCATGACGCGCTCGGGCGTCGATATTGCAACGGCCATGGGCTCGCTTGCTGCCCAGTGCACTAGGCCTGCTCTCGCGGACGTTCTCGAACAGATACGGGACGACGTGCTTTCAGGCGTCAGTTTCTCCGAGGCGTTGAAGCGTCATCCCAAGGTGTTCGATGTTGCCTACGTTGCGACTGTTGGAGCGGGCGAAGCCACCGGCCGCATGCCAGAGATTTTCCTACAGCTGTCTGAGCTGAAGCGGTCCGAATTAAGGCTCACTCGCACACTGCGCTCTTTGTTGGTGTACCCCATCTTGCTGGCCGCTGTGTCAACGGTGGTAATCACATGCCTGGTCATGTTCGTGTTGCCACAGTTCGCGGAGATCTTCGAGCAGTACGAGACCCCCATGCCGGCAATCACGCAGGTTCTGCTGGGCGTGGCGGATGAGCTTGCCGTCCGATGGTGGCTCTGGATTCCGCTGGTGGTGGGAGGCGGCGCAGCTGCAGTTTCCGCCCGCTTCACCGAGCAAGGCAAGCGTTTCTACGACCGCCTCCTGGTGCAAGGCGCTGGGATTGGCAAAGTCAGTCAGAAACTTGCTGTCGCTCGCATGTGCAGACTCATGGGCCTGATGATCGAGAGCGGAGTGCCACTCCTTGAATCGCTTCAGCTTGTCGGTAAGTCGATGAAGAACTTCGTCTATCGAGACTTGATTGGCGAACTTGAGGACGCCGTCGTAAACGGGCGAGGTATGACTCAGTGCCTTGAGGAGAGCGACGTCTTTCCCGCCGCCGCGGCAGAAATGATTGGCACAGCTGAGAAGAGCGGAAAACTGGGTGAAGTCTTACTGATGGTGGGCGCGTACTTTGAGGAGGAAGGCGAGGCGTCGGCCCGTGCTGCCGTTAGCGCCCTGGAGCCTCTTATTACGGTGGTCATGGGCGTTGTTGTGTCTGTCGTTGTGTTGGCTGTCATGCTACCGGTCTTCGATCTTGCAACCGTGGCAAAGGGCGGGCCTTGAGCAACAGGTAGGTGAGTAGGCATGTTCTTCAGCAAGCAACATAGTTGGATCGGCTTTGACGTTGGCGCGTCGTGCGTCAAGGTTGCGCAGTTAGCCATGAAGAACGGTCGCCCACGGCTGAAGGGTGCAGCCATCGTACCTCGATGCTCAAGCCCCATCAGTAGTGACTCGCCGAACTCCGTTCGCCACGAGATCGAAAGCGCTCTGGCAACAATCGGGAAGCTCGAGACGCGGCGCTGTGCAGGAGTGCTTTCCATGTCGCAGTGCGACGTTGCCGCTGGAGACGTTGCGGATGTGAAGGAGCAACTTGCGACACCGCAGCCTTGCCGGCAAAGTTGGCTCGCGGACTCCAGTTCGAAGGAAGAACTCTGGTATACGCTAGAGGTTTCGGTCAGCGCCGCGGAGCAGCTTTGTGACGACTTCCTGTCGACAGGTTTGTCATGCCGAACGCTTGACGCTACGCCGCACACTTTGTCACGAGCCGTCGCCCTTGCTGCCTCCCATGATCACGGCAAAGCCCTGGGGCTCTTGGACTGGAGTCACAGCGGCGCCATGTACTGCTCGGTCATTAATGGCAAGCCTGCCTATGTCCGTCAGCTGCGCAATGCTGCTCTGGGAACTCTAGAAGAAGATCTGTGTGAAGAACTCGATATCAATCGAGGCGACCTCTATCGGCTGCTGTGCCATTCAGATAGTGAACTCTTGGAACTCGTGAACGAACTCGTACAGCCAATCACAGAGCAGCTTGGCTTAGAGTTGGCCCGTACGCTGGAGCACTTGCGGTTCCAGCGAAAGTCTTTGGCGCCACGCAAAGTGTATCTCTTCGGTGGCGGCGGCGCCTTGAGGCAAGAACGTCAACTCAGCGAGAAAGCGGACTGCCTGCTGGAGCCGTGGAAACTGCCCCATGACGAAACAACAAGAGTAGCTCCCGACTGCATGCTCGCCTCCGCCATCGCCCTATCGGGGCTCCCCTGGGAGGCCCGTTAGAGATGAGTCGCCAACTAAAGCTGATGCCTAGCACCTCTCTTCGTCGCCGGGCCATTCACGAAGCACGATCCCTGTGGCTGAGGGTTGCGATAGTGGTCGCTTCGATCGGAGGCGCTGTCGTTGCGTGGGAAGTCTGGCAATGCCAGCAGACTGCTCAGCACCTGGCGGCACTAGAAGCACAACACAAGCCCGTGCAACAACTGGCTAGCGACATCCGTGTGCTGAAGGCAAAGATCGATACGTTGACGGCCGACGAACAGCTTGCCTTGGAGCTTGCTAGCAATCAATCCATGCTAACCCTGGTAGGGCAGCTCGGCAAAGCGACGGCCTACGCAGGAGGTGACTTATTCATCGAATCGATGGAGTATGAACGTCGCCCCGCAGCCGGCAGTGAGAATGCCACACAAGTCTTAAACCTCGAAGGGGCCGCACTCAACAACCTGTCGGTCACGAGGCTTGTTGAACACTTGAGACATTCGGGCATCTTTCGTGACGTGACGCTTGGCTCCACCGCTTCGCGAATGATAGCACAGCAAGCAGCCGTGTCATTCCAGGTGGAATGCGCACTCTAGCACGCTAACGCAGGAATTATGCAAACCGCACAATCACTTCACCCGAGACTATTCGTAGCCCTGACCCATATGGTCGGAGCGCTGGTGATTGCGCTGTTGGCGGGCGTCTTCTACTTTGCCGCACACCAACCGCTGCGTGACCAGCAGCTGGCTGATGAGCTTCGATCCCATCACCTACGTAAGATCTTGGCCAACTCCATCGAAGTGCGTCGCCAGCATGTCCAGTTGCAGAAAGAGATCGACGTGCTGATGTCGCGAATCGGTCGTTCGCGCGACTTAACCCCTGATCAGTCCAAGGAGTCAGAGTTCCTTGCAGCCGCCAGCAGCATCGCCGCTGAGCAGGGCCTCGAAATCGTAGACTACCGACGTGGCAAGGTTCGACGACTCCTGAAGCACGCGGAACTCGATATCACGCTAAACACCGAAGGCAGCCATCGGAGCATCTGTGCTTTCCTGGCAGCAATGGAAGCGACACCTCGAGCAAAACAAATCAAGCAGCTAGAGATTGAATCTTCCGACGCGGCCGATCGTTATCCTATGGAAGTCTCGTACACCATTTATTTCGGCCTGGAATCAGGACCTACCTCCAGATCCACCGCCAGCCTATGAGCGCCGCACGACGCAAGCACGGATCCAGAAAAACCGTATCCCGTGGCAAGATCATCTCGATCGCCATGTTGGGCTGTCTGTTTGTCGGTGTGTGGGCCAATGCGTTGCTTGGCGGGAGCGATCACCAGCCTGCGTCAGTCCGTCGCAGTCGATCAGCCAGGCCAGTGGCTTCCAACAGGGCACAGCCAGGACGGGAGACCACACAGCCCGCAGCCCGTGCGAAGGCGCCAGCCGACTGGCCCACGATGTCGTTACCGGAGGCCGCTCGGAACGATCCTTTTGGAAAGCCTGGATGGGCTCTGAGCGAAACCGCCCCAGAAGCTAAGCCGGCAGCATTAGTTACCACGATGGTCTCTGCCAAAGTAAGCCCCCAGCAGCTACAGGACGCCGGGACCTCGATGATCGTGATCTCCGGCGGGGAGAAAATCGCAACGATCGGAGACCTAGAAGTGCGTATTGGCGACACCGTGTGTGGTTACAAGGTTGTAGACATCACGCCACAGGGCGTCGTTCTCGATACGGCGGGCAAAGCGACCAACTGATTGCGCGTCGCAACAGGTTGTTTAGCAGTAGGGCTAAAGTGCAGGACTTCAGGACCACAACCCGCTTCTACGCGAACCAGCCGGCAGTCGCTTGGCTGGTGGGTCTGCTGATAGCGGCCGTTCCGCACGGAGCGAAGGCTCAAGAAGCAATAAGCCCACCGCGGGTTGCCCAGTTGAGTGACCTCCAACACGAAAGCTCGGCAACGAGCAATGGCGTGGCGGGGGCTCTGGGAAGACTGCTCGGTTCGGTAACCGGGCCTGCCGAGGCGTTGCCGCCTCCCGGCGCAACCAGTTCTGAAGCCGTACCTGCCGGCCGCACAAGCTTCACAATTCCACTTGCAGGCGTTGGCGACCCTGCAGCCATCAACGTGGCCGACGAACAGGGGCTAATCTCGCTCGCGGTACGCGATGCTCCTCTCAGACACGTGTTGGCGATGATCGCCGACGCGAGAAGTCTTAATCTGGTTTTCGCAGCATCTGCAGACGTGCCCGTTACCGCGTCGCTAGAGCGAGTTCCTATCGAGCAGGCTCTCGATTCGCTACTATCCGCGAGCGGGTATACCTGGGCACAGAGTGGCGAAGTGATCTACGTCACAAGCATCTCCGAGGCTGCGGGGTTGCCGCCAAACGTGCAAGGCCGGCGAGTCGCCCTGCTGGAACTCGACTTCGCATCGGCAGTTGACATTGATCAGGCCGTAAAAGGACTACTCTCGCCACTTGGTAAGTCATGGGTGTTAGAGACCAATTCGGCCGATAACCGCCGTACCCAGGAAGCGGTCGTTGTTGAAGATTTGGCGCCCTACGTTGATCGCATCGAGCAGTACGTGGCCGAGGCAGACCAGCCGCCGCGTCAGGTGATGATTGAAGTGCATCTGCTTGAAGTTGACCTCGACCGCGATCAGCGGGCGGGCGTCGACTTGCAGGCGATCGCGCGTGCTTCTGGTAGCTCGATCACTTTGAGGACCGCGGGCTTAGCGAATCCCACTGCATCGCCGGGCTTCTTCATCGAAGCCGCTGGCGGTGACCTCTCGCCAGTCATCGAGGCATTGATCTCGACCACTGACGCCAAAACTTTGGCGTCGCCAAGAATCATGGCGCTCAACGGCCAAGAGTCCAGAATTCAGATCGGCGAGCAGTTGGGCTTCCGCGTGACAACCACAACCCAAACAAGCACACTGGAAAGCGTTGAGTTTCTGGACGTCGGTGTTGTCCTGGCGGTTACGCCGCGAATCACGCGCGATGGAAGAGTGCTGATGCGCATCAAGCCAGAGGTTTCCAGTGGGGACGTAAATCCAGACACCGGCCTGCCAGAAGAAGAAACAACCGAGCTGGAAACTGACGTCCTGCTTGCCAGCGGTCAAGGCATGGTTATCGGCGGGCTCATTCAAGAGCGTGACAGCACGACCATCAGCAAGGTACCGTTGCTCGGCAGTGTGCCTTACGCCGGGTTCTTCTTTCAGCGCCGCCAGGTCATCAAGCGACGTAGCGAGATCATTGTGGCGCTAATGCCACATGTACTTCCCTATGCGCCCCCTCAGCAGGCTCGCAACGACCAGGAACTTCAGCGAACGATGGACCCACTTACGCATGGGCCGCTATGTCGCTTTCCACGACCTTACGAGCCTCAGCTGCACGATACGATTCGTGACCGGCCGCCATGCATGTGTATGTACGATGCACCTGGCTGCCGTAGTTGCCAACCAAGCGTGTCTTGGACGCCACGACGACTGCCCGCGATCGAGACTGAAGATCTCAGTGGATGTGAGTGCCCACCGGAAGTCGCCAAGCGACCTCTCCGCCTTTGGCACGCGCAGCGATTCCAGCCAGGCCCTATTCGCCGCTAAGACCTGCATGCTTTCCACCTCCCGCCTTCCAGCTACCGGAGAAGCGTGATGCCGAACCGTCTCGAGCTACCGGAAGACCTTGGTTCGCTTATCGAGAAGCGAGAACAAGAAGACCGACGGGCTACAGGGGCTGAAAAACCTGAGCCTGGCAAGAGAACCAGCCAGCCAGCTACCGATCGTCGTAGCGGTGAAGACCGACGGAACAGCGAATCGGATACGCCTCCGACCCTCTAAGGTAAGGGAAAGGCAAGTCGTCCCGTTTGCCGCTCCAGTCGATCCTCGATCAGCGGTAGCTCCCGAAGCAGCAGCGGCGCACGCGTCGCGAATCGCCCTTGACCGGACACGCCAAGTGAAACGTCGATCACCGCTTCGTCCCCAATACCAAGCTGACCCTCGGGATCGAAGCCGCGGAACGGTAAACGGTATCGAGCGGCGTTGCCAGACTTGCCAAAGTGACTGACGGCAACCGGCTCAGACCAGCGGGCAAGTGTCGCAACTTCGGAACGATGTCGGCTGGTGAGGCGGCGTCCGGTTAATGTGATCGACATATCGCCACGGGCAGAAATCGTGCTTCCGAAGCGATCGTAAACCATCAGCTGCAACTCGATACCGTCAGGTTGAGCGTCCCGATCCCAATTTGCCAGACACGCCCGTATCGAGATCGCAGCTGCCGCCTCGCGGTTGCGTGTGTAGATCCGTCGTTGCTGATATGGCCTTATGTCGACGGGACCGAGCAGTACGTCGAGGCTCGCACGAAGCGACTTGAGCTTGGGGATGCGTTGGCGGAGATCGGCGACGTTCACTTCTTCATCATCAACCTTTGCTAAAACGATCGAACTCCAAAGAACGGACGTCGCAAGCGACGCGTGTTCTTGGTCTTGCCTTAGCCAGAGCAGCAATTCATCCGTTCTTGCATCGACAACTCCGTGATGACTTGCGCCTTGATCATCGAGCACGCGCACAACGGGCACAGCATGCACTGTGCTGACACAGGCTGCGAGCAAGAGAGCCAAGGCGACTAGACAGCGCACTATAACACCTCAGAGCGGAGGAACTGGCGAATGAAGAGAAGCAATGGTTCACGACGATGCAACTGAGGCGCCGCCGCTCTCAGTGAGCGATTAGATCGCTATTGCCCGCGATTTCCGCGCCCAATTCTGCCTGAGAGCGGGGTAGGCGTTGTCTTCTGGCAACGTGTGGCGGTTTGGCAACACACGGACAGGCTACACTAGCGTTACGAGTCTGTCGGTCCAACTCACATGAACCGTGGTGCGCTATCCGTGTCAATCGATCCCTCAGTTATCCTCATCACCGGCGGCGCCGGGTTCATCGGCAGCAACTTAGTGCGTTTGCTGCTACGTGAGACAGAACTTGTGCTCGTGAACGTGGACCTGCTGACCTACGCCGGCAATCTGGTATCTCTGGCGGAGCATGAGGACCACCCACGGCACTGGTTTGTGCATGGCGACATCTGCGACGCCCGTCTCATCAAAGAGATACTGGCCAAGCATCGCCCCAGCGCAGTCATGCACCTAGCGGCGGAGTCACATGTCGATCGGTCTATTGATGAACCGCAGCCGTTCGTCCGGACCAATGTGCTCGGCGCCAGTGTGTTACTGGAGAGCTGCCTTAACTACTGGGAATCGCTCCCATCATCCGATCGAGACCGATTCCGGTTCCTTCACGTTTCTACGGACGAGGTTTTCGGCTCCCTCGAAGCTGACGGGTCCCCGTTCACTGAAGACAGTCCCTACGCGCCGAATTCGCCCTACGCAGCCTCCAAGGCAGCGTCCGATCACTTAGCGCATGCGTTTTGGCGAACTTATGGCCTGCCCACAATCACCACCAACTCCTCAAACAACTACGGCCCCTACCAGCTGCCTGAGAAACTTGTGCCACTGATGATCTTGCAGGCAACACGCGGCCATTCGTTACCCATCTACGGAGACGGTCTGCAAGTGCGAGACTGGTTGTATGTTGAGGATCAGTGCCGCGCACTGCTGGCGGCTTTAGAGCATGGCCAGCCTGGCCAGTCCTACAACCTTGGCGCAGACTGCGAGCTAACGAACCTGGAGATCGTCGGGCAGATCTGCACGGTCGTTGACGAGCGAATGGGACGCCGAACAGGAACGTCCGCACGGTTGATCGAGCACGTCACCGATCGCCCCGGCCATGACCGTCGCTATGCGATCAATGCGATGCGTAGCCGTGAGCAGCTCAACTGGCAGCCTCAAGTTGAATTCGGGGCAGGGCTGCGATCGACCGTCGCTTGGTATCTAGAGAACGAGGACTGGCTGAAGAAGGTGAGCGGAAAACGCCCCTTAACGGAGCGGTGCGGTTTGCCTCGTGGGTAAAGCGATCTGAAGACGCGGCTACTCATGCCGCAGGGCAACTATCGGATCCAGCCTGGCGGCGCGCACGGCCGGATAGACGCCGAAAGCGACGCCCACGATTGCGGAAATGGCAAACGCCAGCGGGATCGACCACATGACCAGCCGCGGCTGCAGATTCCGAATTAATTCTGGCAGCGCCGCCATCGACTCCGGAAAGAGCTCAAACATAGCCGATCGGGCGGCATTCGAAACGAGCGGACAGAACAGTCCGCCGATGATACCCAGCACGCCACCAACGGTCGCCAACACGACGCTCTCAGTCAGGAACTGGCCAACGATATCGCGCCGCTTTGCTCCCAAAGCTCGACGGATGCCAATCTCTCTGGTCCGTTCGGTAACGGTGGCTAGCATGATGTTCATGATCCCGATGCCCCCCACAACGAGTGAGATAGCGGCGATCAGACCCAGGAACAGGATAAACATGAGGCGAGTTGTTCTTGCTTGGAGCAACAACTCCATTGGCACCACAATGCTGAAGTCGTCCATGCTGTGATGGGCCGCCAGTGTGTCGTTTACCAACGAGGCAGTCTTGAGGACATCGTCTTCGTGTTCCACGCGGAGCGAGATCTGGCTAAGTTCGACAAGCTCGCGCAGGAATTGCCCAGGCTTTGTCGTAACCATCATGTCTCCAAGCCGGCGCCAGAAGGTCGTGATGGGAATGTAAACATCGCTGGAAAAGTCTTCCGCCGCGAGTGAACCTCCAATTCCTGCGGTTGGCGCCTTTGGTTTCATCACGCCGACAACAGTGTAGAACTCCTCATCGACCATGATCGCCTCCCCGATCGGATCGCCGAACGGAAAAAGACGATCTGAAGTCTCCGCTGCCAACACGCAATGATTGCGCTCGCTGTGCAGATCCGCCTCGGTAATAAACCGCCCGCGATCCACTTTCATTCGCAAGAGGTCGACGTAATCGGGCGTCGATCCGACTAGTCGTCCCTCGATACGCCTCGTCAGGTGACGAAACTCTCTTTCTACAACTCGGATAGGCAGCACGGTCTCGACCGTTGGCACGGTTTCGACTAGGCGTTCGTAATCTTGCCTGGTCAATCCATAGCCACCGCCATCAAAGTCGTCGCTTGTTGGCTTGATAGTGCGCGCGATGATATTCTTAGCGCCGAGATTCGCGATCTGCGCCCGAGAAGCCTGGCTAATCCCCTCACCAATCGCCAGTAGCCAGACAACGCTGGCCACGCCAATCAGGATGCCCAACACGGTCAACCCGGAACGCATGGGATGCAGCAACAGACTCTTGATGCTAAGCCTTACGGTCCGTAGCCAACCGCCCATCATGTTGCTGCCTCCGATGGGGTGTGCCGAACCGGCTGGGCTACGATGTCTGACACCACGAGCCCGTCTCGCAAGACGAGCCTGCGCTTGGTCTGCTCCGCCACCTCATCTTCATGGGTAACCAGCACCAGCGTTCTGCCTTCCTCGTTGAGGCTGGCCAGTAGATCAAGAATCTCACCAGTGGTCACCGAGTCCAGGTTGCCAGTCGGCTCATCGGCGAGGATGAAACGCGGGTCGTTTGCCAGACTACGCGCGATTGCTACGCGCTGCTGCTGCCCACCAGACAACTCGCGGGGACGGTGATCTAGGCGCTCCGCCAACCCGACGCGCTCTGCGAGAGCGACACAGCGCTGCGACATCTCTTTTGTCAGGCGGCCACTGTAGTAAAGCGGTAACTCAATGTTCTCCAGCACCGTTAATGCGGGGAGCAAATTAAAAGACTGGAAGACCATGCCGAGTCGTGTTGAGCGGACTTCTGCAAGCTCGTCGTCGCTCATCTGGGCGACGTCTTGGCCGCCCAAGAAAAACTCGCCAGAAGTAGGGCGATCCAAACAACCCAGCAGATTCAGCAGAGTACTCTTGCCCGATCCTGAGGGCCCCATGATTGACACATAATCGCCTGCAGGAATCTCAAAAGACACGCCGCGGAGCGCGTGTACCGCCGTCTCGCCTAGCAAGTAGTCCTTGCAGAGGTTGCGAACGCTGACTGCTGGAGTCTTCGCGGGGGGGGGAGAAACCATACACGAGCCCAGAAGATCAGGCCTTGGCTACGGACAAGGCAGAGGTAACCGGCTTCATCAGCCGCCGACAGCGCCCGACTTCATTGGAACGGGCTTGGCCACTTTGGCGACTCCTGCTGGCTCGGCCGAGGGGCTCGCCTGGGGTTCAGTTGATGCAGGACTCCCGCTGGGCATGCCCGGGTCGCGACCTTCTAGCTCGGGCAGGGAGACATATGACAAAACGGACCGAGGGTTCAGCACCACTTTGTCAGCTTCCTCTAGTCCCTGCTTGATGACAAAGAACTTGTCGTTCGTCTGGCCACAAACCACTGGCTGAGCTGTGAGCTGATCTCCCTGCTGCACAAAGCAGTAGGGGGCACCACCATGCATGTACACGGCCTGCACCGGGGTCTGTAGTACGTTGCTTTCAAAGGCTGACCGTATGGTCACTGACGCGGTCATTCCACTGCGAAGAATAGCGGAAGAGGTTTCCACCTTCACATAGGCTTTGTACTCCTTGACGTTTGCCTTCCGCCAGCCGGAAGGTTCCGCGTACTGGTTCACATAATCAACCGTGCCAGGCAGTGGCTCGCCGCCGGAACCAATCGGGCGAATCTCGGCAACCATGCCTGGTTTTACGTGCTGAATGAGCGACTCGTTAATGGTCATTGCCACACGCATACTCGTTGAATCAGGCAGCCGAATAATGACTTGCCGCTCTCTCACTACCGCGCCTTCTTCCACGATGAAGTCTTCCGATCCGCGTCGGTCGTTGGTGTGGGCGTATTTGACGAGTCCCGCGCGAGGCGCCTTGATCACGCACTTGGCAATCTGATCCTGGATCTCAGCCAGTTTGTCTTTCTCCAACTTCAAGCTGTTCTCTTCAGCCAGCCACTTCGCCTTGGTGATGCGTACATCACTGTCCAGTTGCTTGATCATCTTTTCACGAGTGAAGGCTTCCAGTACACGCAGCTTGGTTCGCGCGGCGTCGGCCTCCTTCTTGGCTTTCTCGACCGCGAACTCATCGGCTTCCAGTTGGAGTTCGTTCACGTACCCCTTGGCAGCCAATTTCTTGCTGTACTGGAGATACTCCTCGGCGCGGCTTTGATTCTCCTCGGCAACAAACAGCTCGCTTTCAAGCGTCTCGCGCTCCTGGACGAAAGTCCCCTCCAGGTACTCTTGCTTGGCGATGATGGCGGTCTCGTGGAGGTTCCGCGCTTCGACAACCAATGCTTCAGCCGTGTTCACGGCGATCTGCTGGAGCGTTTCCTCTTCACGCAATGCAGAAGAATCCAACTCGACAAGGAAGTCCCCTGCCGCGACATCCAGACCTTCGGGAACAATTCTAAGAATCGCCAAGCCAGGCTGATTCTTTGTTTTTACCTGAGAACGAATCTCCACGTCGCCGGAAGACTCGATCTCGCCGCGCTCGGTCACGACGAGCTCAAAATCATCGCGCTGGACTTCGTACAACACCGCCTTGCTGACTGGTGATGCTTGCGGCGAAATCTCCAGCAAAGCCAAACCGCCCAGCAAGGCGGCAACAACGAGCGCCAGGACGACTATCAGGCGGATCACGCCAGTCCGTGGACTCGGCGCGCGTGAGCAACATCGTGGAGGATTCGGGATTCCCATAAAGGCATTATAGGCAATGTGGACGCCAAACGCCCAGCGAAGAAATGATGAATGATGACGTCGCCGCAAGTCCGCTACTCTCAAGTCGCTGCTAATCCGGCTGGACTCGTTGGTTGGCCTAGGCTCATCGGCCGCAATAGTACTCTTTAGGTGGCTTCTCTTGCTGCAAAGAGGCCGGTCCTAAGGCAGCGGCAACCTACGGACCTTGGGCGACTGCTTGGGCCCCAGTTGCTGGTAGCTGACGGGCATCAACGCAGAATCGAACCCTGATGCCATCGGGTTACCAAGGGCACCCATGGCAACGTCTGGCATGAGCAACTCAGGGGATGAATCATCCGGCAGTTTCAATTCGCACGGGGGTAACGCGATGTCCGCTGGCAGCCGCTCGGGACCGCCTTCGTGGGGGCACACCAGCGCGTCTCGATATGCACCCAGCGGCATTGCCAGGGGCATGCGGTGACCCTGCTGGTCCAGCTCCATCAGCCCTAGATCGAGTTCCAGGTTCAGTAGCTGGACATGGTTGTTTACCCAGACGCTGAGGAAATCATTCTGGACATTGAGCAAGTCACTCAAAGCCTGAACGAGGTCGCGGGCCGTCGTGCTGCTGAACTGTGACTCTTCGCCCGGCTTGGGTGGCTCAGACAAACGCAGCTGAGTGAGGTCAACCTGAGCAATCGCCACCAATACCGCCTCGCGCCTTAGTTCGAAGTTGATCTCGTTCAGCCGCACCTGTCGCAGCGACGCCCGCAGGCCTTGTGAAACACGGTCAACGAACTGATAGTAACTGCGGCGAGCCTGCTGATACTCAATGAGTGACTGCCGGTAGGTGTTCCGTTCGCTGAGCCGCGTAATGGGACCATCAAACTCTAATCCAACTCGCAACCGGCCCGTAGTGTCGCGCAGGTCAAAAGGGTTGTCTCCCAGATTACCCATGTCGCCGCTAAAGGTGATGTCCAGATCGCTGAGGAGATTGTTGGCGTTGAAGTTTACGAGGCGCCATGCGTCGACCAATGAAGCCCGTGCGTTCTTCCAGTCGCGGCGGTACAGGCTAGCAATCGCCAGTGCGTCTTGGTCAGAGAGATCGGTCGGATCGATATCAATCGCATCAAGGCGAGCACGCGCTTGGAGCAGCGACAGCTCCAATAGCAATGAGGACAACTCTGTGACACGCTTCCTTTGCTCCGCTGCCGACAGCGAGGTTTCTTTCTCTAGCAACGCCTGGGCAATCACACGCAGCCGGTTGCCTACCAGATCCATATCTTGACGAAGGCGTTCGATACGTCGCTCGAGCCGATCAGGCGACAGCAAGTTTGCCTCGATCTGCGCAACGTTCACCTCTTCCCTACCACCTAATTCTTGAAGATGTTCCTTTCGGGCGGGCAACGCTTCTAACAGCATTTCATAGTCCGCTTCGACGCGATCCAACTCCTCTAACGCCTCGGCAGCAAGCTTGAGGGCAGCCGGTGCAAGAGGACGACCAGTCGCATCCAAGTGCTCGACACCTGGTAAGAGCTGTGGCTCGACAGCCGGAGAACTGGCAATGGCCGGTCCGCTTGGCAGTTCCTCCGCAACGGAGGTCTCTGGGGTCTGCTGTTCTTGCTGCTGAGTGATTGCCTGTTCGCGGAGGCTCGCCGCCGTTTCGGCCGTCTCCGACTGCAGGCTCGTCAGCTCCAAGGAGCGCAGCTGGAACGGGTCTAACAAGGGATCCGAAAGCCGCATCGGAATATCTGGTGGCAAGCCAAGGTTCACGAGAAAGCTGTCGGTCTGGGTTTGAAAGTCAGCCTCGGCACTCAACAGGCGACTTTGCGCGTCAAACAGAGCTTGCCGGGCGAGATCAACCTGAAAACGGTCGATACGGCCGGCATCGTAGGACGCCTGGAGTTGATCAACACTGCTTCTCAGTGCGGCAATATTCGCGCGCTGATTGCGTAGCTCTTGACCTTGTTGAAGCAAGCCAATGTATCCCCCTGCGGCTGCGGCTCCTGCTCCTCCGGTGAAACCACCGCCCACGCCTCCTACGCGACCAAAGCCGCCACCGCCAACACCGCTAAATCCGTCGAGGCCACTCCCCCCAAAGAAACCACCGCGACGCGAGGGCCCAGCGCCTGGATCGCGCCCAGTCGCGATATTCAAGTAGAAGCCGCGCCGAAATCGCTCCATGCTACGGACATTAGCAAGCAAAGCACGCTCGGCGATGGTTAATCGTTCAAGCACTACGGTACGCCCCCCTGTTCGCAATAGGGGCTGCACAATAGAGAAGTCAAGCAACGTGTTGCTGGTGTAGTTATCTGACCCGGCAAACTGCCACACCAGAGAGTTCGCCAGCCCGACAACCAATTCGCCACCGGTGGCGGTGAGCTTCTCCGTTCTGAATCGGTTGCCAGAACGCGAAGGATCAACCTCTAGCAAGCTTGACGAGCTACCCGAGCCGTTGCGGTCGCGACCGTCGGCAGTGAAGAAAACGGAAGAACCACCGAAGAACTGCGCATCAAATCGAAAACGTTCGAACGTGACGTCCAGCGCTGACAGGTACAGTTCTTCCAGCTCCCCTTGAAAATCGGTTGAGTGAACGAGACCGACACCAACCGCGCCAGTCAAATCGAGTTCCAAGACGCCGTCAGCCGCTCTAGGAAGATGAGCCAGCCAGCCAGGATTCTCAACGTAGGGTGTTCGCTGGGCGCAGCGGTTTGTCCGAGCTCCCCGTTTCCCGTCCACACACTCTAGGAAAGCATGGGCCACAGGGTCGTCCGGTGGCATTGCGGGGCAGTCCGGATTTTCTGGTGAGTACATTCGCGAACGGGGATCGATGTCGATCCTCAGCGTGCCGACTTCTGAGCCAACCAGAGCGGCTTTAGAGTCCACCAGGCAATTGACCTCGGAGTCAGCCTGCTGGCGGTAGAATGCTCGCTTGCACCCGGGCACTGCGGCCAGCAATAGCAGGACGACAACCAGTCTTTGCGGCACGAACATAGATCCTATTGCCGCGGAGGGGCTAGCACAGTCAGCGAGTCGAGAGATTCCGCCTAATCCCTACAATCGGCCTCACGGCTTGAGGGACTTAAGCACGAACCGCGCGATCATGGCAGCTAGCTCTCACTCGATGCACGCGACGAGAGGATCGACACGGCGGCCATCAGCAACAGTGGAATTACGAAGATCACAGCCGTTGTTGCGGATGGTTCGGTTGGCGGGCTTGTGGAGGCTCCGTAACCAAGGTACGCGATGTACGCAACGTAGTACGCTAGCATCAACGCGCCTTCCTTCTGGACGATCGCCATGCCAGTGAAGAAGACCGGAAGGCAGCAAATAGAGACGGCCACCATCACTGGAATGTGAAACGTGATCGCATCGCGGCCAACAGCGATCGCCTCGGGCGCCACGATGCTAGAGATGCCCAGGACGGCCAAGATGTTGAGAATATTGCTACCCACGACGTTGCCCACAGCCAAGTCGCGCTTGCCGCGCAGGGCCGCCATGAGCGAGGTCACCAATTCCGGCAATGAAGTGCCGATGGCAGTAATGGTCAGACCGATCACCAGTTCGCTGACGCCAAACATCTGCGCCAGCTTCGTGCAGCCTTGGACAAGGTAATCGGCGCCCCCCACCAAGAAGATTAGGCCGGCAATTACCTGAAGGGCGGCCACCAAGACCGTCTTGGGTCCGGCCGGAGGGCTGACGTCTTCAAGCTCCGCCTCGAGCAGTTTTTGTTCCCTGCGACCACTGACGATCGTCCAATAGAAGTACGCGCACATCGCCAGGACGAGTCCCACGCCCTCCAGACGCGAAAGCTCACCATTGATCCCCAACAAATAAAGGGCGATCGCTGCGGCAATCATCACGGGGATGTCGAGGCGAAACAATCGCGAGTGAACCGCCATGGGAGCGGCTATGGCCGAAGCCCCGAGCACCAACAAGACGTTAGAGATATTGCTCCCCACCGCGTTTCCAATCGCCAAGTCCGTAGCGCCTTCAAAGCAAGACTTTACGGAAACGGCCAACTCAGGAGCGCTGGTCCCGAACGCAACCACGGTAAGGCCAATCACGAGGGGAGAAACCTTCGCGGCTAGTGCAAGGCTCGATGCGCCACGCACGAGGAGTTCGCCGCCAAGTATCAGGGCGACAAAGCCGCCCACAATCATCAAGGCAATATCCACAAAGTCGTCCGCCGGGGAGAGACAAGGTTAACTGGCAGTAAGGTGCCACAGTCTACTCGACCCCATGCAGGGCAGGCGAGGGCAAGGCAGAACTTAGGGAATCCGCTACAATGGTGAGGTTAGCTCTTTGTGCCCACCACATTGGGCAATCGGTTGGATTTCAAAGGAAGACCGGCGCCTTGTCATCATCAGTAGATCTCGAACGCGCGCACGCCAAGCTACTGGTAAGTGTTGTAGCGCTAGTAACCTTGAGCCTCTCTTGCCGAAATGAGTCTGCGCAGCCCAGGCCGCCGGCAACACGAGAATCGTCGGACAAGGAACCCGCGAAGGTCGAACCCGACACGGAAGAGAATTCGGCTCCGCGAATGGCGGTGTTTCCCAGTTTTGGCGTGCAGTTTCGCCCACCTGAAGGCTGGTCTGCAGAGCAGGACAATCCGCCTATGGGCTTTCTGGCGCGTTGGACTCCTGCAGACGCTGGTCCTGACGACTGGTCGCAATTCACCGCTCAAATGACTCCGGTTCCACAAGGACTCACCGCTGATCAAGCAGCCGCCAGTTTTGAGCAACGCGGCTACAAGCGAAGCGCCATTCGACTGGGTGGCGGCTCTGCCGTGCGGCTTGACGCTCCCCCCCAAACGGGATCGGAACGATCCGAGACACCATCACCCATTGTCGTTGCCGTCCGCGGCAAGCGACTATGGCGTCTTATTTTCCTACTAGACGACCCTTCTGATGACAGCATCCTGCAGGAAGTGACCGCAGCGTGGCAGTGGCTTCCCTTGGAGCCTGCAGGCCAGCACTTGCAGCTAGGCAAACCGCAGCCGCTTTTCTCCGGCCTCGGCTCCATTCGTTTGCCGCAAAATGCACGCGTCGATGCACAATTTCATAAGGGCGATACCGCGGCCTTTATTGTCTACGACTACAAGGCTCTCCAGGATGCCATCGTTTACTCGCTGGAACGCTTCCCTGCAGCGGAAAAGGACTCGCTCGCTTCGCAGTGCATTCTCTACGCAGAGCGAATCGAAGAGAACACCGGCATCAAATCATTGATCGAGTTTCAACCGATTGCTGGACGCACAGACCTTCGAGTCAGCGACGTGGTCCAAGGAGATTTCCAGTTAGATGGTAAAACCGTTTCCCGGCTATCGATCTACGGTATGTGGCGGCCCGATAAAGACAACTTTGTCCGCATGCAAGTGGTGATCAACAGCGAAGTGATCGCTTCGCCAGAGGCAACGAACATCGCCTTGAAAGCCATCGCCGCCAGTTTGGCAAGCTGCGCAACGATTTCCGAAGATGGCTCGCCCGACAAGCAGTAGCGCCTCGGTAAGTTTCAGAACTCCGCGTCCTTTTGTGGCGCGCCAATTGCTGAATTGTCATCTGGGTGGTCCGAGATGACTGCCCACACGTAAGTCTTGGCGGATTTCTCTTGCGCGCGGCGACGACGCCTATCTTTTTGGCGCCGTTGCCCTTAAGCTTGGCGCCAGGCGGCGTGTCGCGATCCTTCCCTCTGGGGCGCCAGCCGAAAGATGCACTATTCTTCGCCCGGCTACGACGAAACTTTTGACCGTGAAGGCCGCCCGCGTACGGCCTGCCGAGATTTCTTGCTTGGCCTGGAGTCGCTTGGCCTCGACGAGCTCTCCCGCCGCCAGCAGGCCGCTGAACTGCAATTGCGCAATTCCGGCATCACCTTCAATGTGTATGGCCACCAGGCCGGCGTGGAGAAAATCTGGCCATTCGACATCATGCCGCGCGTGCTCGACGGCGATGAGTGGTCCCGTATCGATGCTGGCCTGAGGCAACGCGTCACAGCGCTGAACCTCTTCATTGATGATGTCTACAATGATCAACGCATCATCAAAGATGGCGTCGTTCCCGAGGAGCTGCTGCATAGTTCGAAGACCTACCGCCCGGAGATGCAAGGCTTTAGCCCAACCCATCAGGCATGGTGCCACATCAACGGCGTCGACTTGGTGCGAGACAAAGATGGGCAGATCTACGTCCTCGAAGACAACCTGCGCTGTCCCTCGGGCGTCTCTTATGTGTTAGAGAACCGCGAGATCATGAAGCGCAGCTTTGCTCGCGTCTTTGACGGGGTTTCCATTGCCTCGATCGAAGAGTATCCCGAGCGGCTCTTGGAAACATTGCTGGCCTGCGCTCCTAATCGCGCCCATACACCGCTGGCCGTGGTGTTGACGCCCGGCGTGTTTAACTCCGCGTACTTCGAACACACCTTTCTAGCACAACAGATGGGTGTCGAGCTGGTCCAGGGTAGCGACCTAGTGGTGATTGACGATGTCGTTTCAATGCGGACCACCAAAGGGCTGCGCAGAGTGGATGTGATTTACCGACGCATCGACGATGACTTCTTGGATCCCGAGTGCTTTCGCCCCGATTCCTGTCTTGGCGTGGCGGGACTTATGAGAGCGTACCGAGCTGGCAATGTTACCTTAGCTAACGCTCCAGGCACCGGGGTTGCCGATGATAAGGCCGTGTATGCCTACGTTCCGGATATCATCCGCTACTACCTGGGCGAAGACATCATCTTGAACAACGTCCCTACCTTCCTGTGCTCCGACCCCACCCAGCGAGACCACGTGCTCGGCAACCTCGATAAGCTCGTTGTCAAACCGACCAATGAGTCCGGCGGATACGGGATCTTGATGGGGCCAACTGCCTCGGAGGAAGAGCGCTCGGCCTGCGCTGATCACATTCGCACAAACCCGCGCAACTACATTGCTCAGCCAATGCTAAATCTGTCGACGGTGCCTACACTGGTTGGCGACCGCTTGGCGCCTCGGCACGTCGACTTGCGACCTTTTGTCTTGTCTGGTGAAGACGTGTACGTCATGCCGGGCGGTTTGACACGGGTTGCCTTGGAGGAAGGGTCGATGGTGGTGAACTCCTCGCAAGGAGGCGGTAGCAAAGACACATGGGTGCTAAAGAATTAGGCCCGCTCCAGGGCGCGTTCCCTGCAACCAACACTGCGAACCAATACAGCTCAATCTCTCATGCTTAGCCGCGTCGCTGACTCGATCTACTGGATGAGCCGCTACATCGAGCGGGCTGAGAACGTCGCGCGTTTCATCGATGTAAACTACAACCTAAGCCTGGGTGATGCCTCGGGAGACGGCCAGCAGTGGGCGGCTTTAGTCTCCACGACGGGTGATCAGAAGCTCTTCACCGAGCTGTACGGTGAGCCGCGTCGCGAGGCGGTCCTACGCTTTCTGATGTTAGATGACCGCAACCCCAACTCAATCTATTCTTGCGCTGGCGCCGCCCGCGAAAACGCCCGCAGCGTTCGAGAATCGATAACCACGCCGATGTGGGAGCGCATGAACCGCTTCTACCTGACCGTGCGGGCCGCGGCGGAGAGCGACTCCTGCCTGGGCGAGCCCACGGGCTTCTGCGACGAGGTGAAGTTAGCGAGCCATGCTCTGGTGGGGCTGACCTACTCGACCATGTCCCACGGTGAAGCCTGGCACTTTGCCCGTCTGGGCCGGCTACTCGAATGTGCAGACAAGACGTCTCGGATCGTGGATGTCCAATATTACCACCTGTTGCCGGACGCCAGTGACATTGGATCACCGCTCGACCTGATTCGGTGGAACGCCCTGCTGAAGTCGACCAGCGCATTGACGATGTACCGAAAGGTGCATGGTCAGATCACGCAGGATCGGGTGGCGGATTTTTTGATTCTTAACAGAGATTTTCCCCGTGCAATGCGCTTCTGTGTCATTCATGCTCAAGAATCGGTTTGTGAGATCACTGGTAGCCGCCCCGGCACGTTTCGTTGCCGTTCGGAGCAACTAGCCGGGCGACTCCGTGCCGATATGGACTACACAAGTATTGAAGAAGTCATTACCGAGGGCC
Organism: Lacipirellulaceae bacterium; assembly: GCA_965263315.1. GTDB lineage: Bacteria > Planctomycetota > Planctomycetia > Pirellulales > Lacipirellulaceae > JBCCQL01. The sequence continues at coordinate 208,050 of CBDHGZ010000001.1, forward strand.
TCCACGAGTACATCGATCGCTACCAAACTCGCCTGAATGAGATTGGCGAAGCCCTGCAGTCAGACTTTTTCTCCGTGGTCACGGATGCCGACCTCCCCCTTAATCGCTAGCTGACGCGCTGCCCCACGTGGCCCGCCAGCCCGACCCGCCCCTAGCAGCCCATCCGATGAGCATCCACGTCGCCCTTCATCACAAGACCAGCTACCGCTATGCGCAGGCGATTACGCTTGGCCCGCAGGTCATTCGTTTGCGCCCCGCGCCACATAGCCGCACGCCTATTGAGAGTTATTCGCTGCGCGTGAGTGGCGGAGATCATTTCCTCAATTGGCAGCAAGATCCGTTTGGCAACTACCAGGCGAGATGTGTCTTTAATGAACAAGCAAGCGACTTAACGGTCGAAGTCGATCTCGTCGCGTCACTATCAGCGATTAACCCCTTCGACTTCTTCTTGGAAGAAGCCGCCGAGAAAATCCCCTTCACTTATGACGCGGAGACGGAGAAGGATCTCAAGCCGTATCTCGCGCTACCCCCGGCAGGGCCGAGGCTGCATACGTTGCTAGGCTCGATCGATCGTACGCCCCGCAAGACCATCGATTTTCTGGTCGAGATCAACCAACGCCTGGAACGAGAAATCGACTACGTCGTCCGTATGGAACCCGGGGTTCAATCGGCCGAAGAAACCCTCGAACGATCCAAAGGCTCCTGTCGCGATTCCGCCTGGTTGATGTGCCAGGTCCTGCGGCATTTGGGATTCGCTGCTCGCTTTGTTTCGGGCTACTTGATCCAACTCACCGCCGACCAGAAATCCTTGGACGGCCCCTCCGGCCCCGAGGCAGACTTTACCGACCTGCATGCCTGGACTGAGGTCTATTTGCCAGGCGCCGGCTGGGTGGGACTCGACCCCACTTCGGGTCTGTTTGCAGGGGAAGGCCACATCCCGTTGGCCTGCACGCCGGCGCCAGTGTCGGCGGCCCCCATCACCGGCGCCCATGAACCGACCGACGTCGACTTTGGCTTCGAAATGTCGGTTGCCCGGGTACACGAAGACCCACGAGTTACCAAGCCCTACACCGAAGAACAATGGCAACGCATTGAGTCGCTTGGCCATGAGATCGACAAGCACCTAGAGCAGGGGGATGTCCGCCTGACGATGGGGGGCGAACCGACCTTCGTGTCTATCGACGACATGGATGGTGACGAGTGGCAGACCGCGGCCGTTGGGCCCACTAAGAAAACGCTTGCCAATGACCTCCTGCTACGCCTCAAGCAGCGATTCGGCCCCGTTGGGCTGTTGCACTTTGGTCAGGGCAAATGGTACCCGGGCGAGTCGCTACCGCGATGGGCAATGCACTGCTACTGGCGGAAGGATGGTCAGCCGCTTTGGAAGAACGATGCCTTGTTTGCCGAGGATGGCGTCTCTCGGGGGCATACGATCGAGGACGCGCGTCGGTTTGCCCGCGAGTTGGCTGATCGACTCAGCGTGAATCGCGATCACGCCATCGACGCTTATGAAGACTCAATGTACTACGCCTGGCGAGAGCGACGCTTACCTGCAAACGTCAATCCGCTTGACTCGAAGCTGGAAGACGAAGAAGAGCGACTCCGTATCGTAAAGGTCTTTGAGCAGGGCCTAACCGCTCCCGTGGGCGTGGCGCTGCCGTTGCAGTATTGCTGGTGGGAATCGAATCCCTGCTGGCGGAGCGGCGCTTGGGTCGTCCGATCGGAGGAAATGTTCCTAACGCCGGGCGACTCCGCCATGGGCTACCGGTTGCCATTGCTAGGGTTGTTGTACGAAGGGTCGCCAGCGCCCGCGTTCTTTGAACAAGACGCGTTTGATCGCTTCGCTGACCTACCTGCTTACGAGGCCCTGCGTCGACGGTACGAGCCCGCCGCAGCAGCCGGAATAGTTGGCGGTAGTGCTGTGGTAACCCAGTCACGCGGTAGCCATGACCACGCCACGAACGGCGCCGACGGTGGTCGCCATGGCTGGGGCGCAGAGCAGGAAGGCCCGGCCAACAATGAGGAAAACTGGTTGCAGCGTGACGAGCCGTACAAGCTTGACATCGATTACCAAGACCCCGCTGGCGTGATTCGTACAGCACTGTGTGTCGAGCCTCGTGGCGGAACGCTCCATGTGTTTATGCCGCCAACAGATCGGCTCGAAGTTTATCTCGACTTGGTGACTGCTCTGGAGCAGACGGCCGAATCGCTACGAACCCCGATCGTGATCGAAGGCTACCTGCCGCCCAGCGACCCTCGGCTGCAGCACATCAAAGTCACGCCCGATCCGGGCGTAATCGAGGTGAATGTTCACCCGGCCGAAAGCTGGGATCAGCTCGTGAACATCACCACCGGCGTGTATGAAGACGCACGACAGTCTCGCCTGGGAACTGAGAAGTTCGACCTTGATGGCTCACACACCGGCACCGGTGGCGGTAATCACGTCGTACTAGGCGGACCGACCGCGGCTGATAGTCCCTGGCTACGCCGGCCTGATTTACTGAAGAGCTTCCTGGGCTATTGGCAGAATCATCCATCGCTGTCATATCTGCTGGCTGGAAAGTTTATCGGCCCCACCAGTCAGGCGCCGCGTGTTGAAGAGGCCCGAGCCGATTCGCTCTACGAATTGAAGATCGCCTTCGAACAAATTCAAGCTGGACGCGACGTACCACCGTGGCTGGTGGACCGCGTTTTTCGCCACCTCCTGGTTGATGGAACCGGCAACACCCACCGCGCCGAGTTCTGCATCGACAAGCTGTTTTCGCCAGACAGCGCAACCGGTCGCCTGGGTCTGGTCGAGTTTCGCGCCTTCGAGATGCCACCACACGCCCGGATGAGCCTCACACAGCAACTCTTGCTGCGGGCCCTTGTGGCGCGGTTTTGGGAGCAGCCGTATGAGACGCCGCTGGTGGCCTGGGGAACCACGCTTCACGATCGCTGGATGCTGCCGCACTTCGTATGGCAAGACTTTCAAGACGTGATCGAGGAGACCCAACTCGCTGGTTTCCCGATTGAAGCTGAGTGGTTTGAGTCGCATCGCGAGTTCCGCTACCCCCGAGTCGGAACGTTCACCCAACGGGGCGTCAACGTTGAGCTTCGCACAGCCATGGAGCCATGGTACGTGCTCGGCGAGGAAAATGCCGCAGGCAGCACCGCACGCTATGTCGATTCATCCATCGAACGGATGCAGGTCAAGGTATCTGGGATGACCGATCCGCGCTACGTCCTCACATGCAATGGGCGACGCGTGCCGCTGCACCCGACGGGCGTGGAAGGAGAATACGTCGCCGGGATTCGCTACCGTGCCTGGCAACCGCCAAGTTGTTTGCATCCCACGATTACTGTCGACGGCCCGCTGACATTCGACCTCGTGGACGAGTGGATGGGGCGTTCCATGGGCGGTTGTCAGTATCACGTGGGCCATCCTGGTGGTCTCAACCCGGGTACTTTCCCGGTAAACGCCCTGGAAGCCGAAAGCCGACGAGCGACCCGATTCTTCAGCTTTGGTCACACGCCGGGTGCGGTTACAATACCCCCCCTGGAAGGGAATCCTGAGTTCCCGCTTACGCTTGATCTGCGACGCGGCAAACAGTGATGCAAAGCCAGCGGCAAACCGTCTCCGGCAACCATGGAACAACCACGCCGGCGACGGTAACCCTGCGCGGCGAAGGGGATTCTCCGCTCGCTCGTTACGCACCTTCGTCAGAGCTCTTCGACGAATACGTTACGGGAGACGGTACGCCCCGCCCCCATCTCGTGGCTTTCGCCAACAAGCTATCTCAGATTGGGTCCTCGACCCTCGATCACCGGTGGCAGCAGTCAAGGCGGCTGATCCAAGAGACCGGCGTAGCGTACAGCCCCCACAGTGAGACGGAAGGCCACCCGCGCCCTTGGGAGCTCGACCCCTTGCCGTTGCTTTTGCATCGAAGCGAATGGCAATCGGTTTCCAGCGGGATTGCTCAGCGAGCCCGTCTGCTAGACCTCGTTCTTAAAGACCTCTACGGTCCCAAGGACCTGCTCCGCACTGGCCTGTTACCCAAAGACCTGCTGTATGCCCATCCGCGATATCGCCTCTCGCTGCGGCTGTTGCCCGATGATAAGGGGGCTTATCCCACAGCACCGCTACTAGGTTCTTACGCAGCCGATTTAGGGCGCTCGCCTGACGGCAAGTGGTGGGTCCTTGCTGACCGTACCGAGGCTCCGTCGGGAGTGGGGTTCGCGCTGGAGAATCGCATCGTGGTCTCGCGTATGCTTCCCGAGCTTTTTCGAGACTGTCACGTTCGTCGACTAGCGGGCTACTTCTCAGAAGTCCAGGATACCCTGCAGAGGATCGCTCCGGAGAACGTACGGAACCCCCGGGTCGCCATCCTTAGCCAGGGCCCTGGCAGCGCCAACTATTTTGAAGACGCGTACCTGGCCCGCTATCTGGGGTATACGCTTGTCGAGGGTGAGGACCTGACGGTACGCAAGCGGAGGCTATGGCTCAAGACGCTTGAAGGACTGACCCCCGTCCATGTGCTGGTACGCAGACCCAATACCGAAGTGTGCGATCCGCTGGAGCTAGGAGGCGAGTCGCCTTGCGGTGTTGCTGGGCTTATCCAAACGGTCAGGGCGGGACGCCTCGCAATAACGAATCCCTTGGGAAGTGGCTTAGTGGAGTCGCCCGCGTTCATGGCCTACTTGCCGCGGCTGTGTCAGGAGCTACTAGGAGAAGAGCTTACCCTGCCAAGCGTCGCCACCTGGTGGTGTGGAGATGCCGATTCGCTTGAGTATGTGCTCAACAACCTCGATACCTTGGTCTTAAAGCGCGCTTATCGCCAACGTGGCCAAGAGAGCTTGCTAACTGCCGAGTTGAGCGACTTGCCGAAAGAAGAGCGAGCTGCCTTGATTCGCCGTGACCCGCGCGCCTTTGTGGGCCAAGAATTAGTCAAGCGATCTACGGCTCCCGTCTGGCGCAATGGACAGATTGAGACCGCAAGGGTTGCCCTGCGGGCGTTTGCCGTCCGCAATGCAGATGATGTGCATGTCCTCGACGGTGCGCTTGCACGAACCACACCTCGTCTGGAGCCGCTGGAGACTTCCGTACTGTCCGGGGAAGGTAGCAAAGACGTTTGGATCACCAGTGACGAACCAGTCGAGCCAGTCAGCCTGCTGCCCGCCGCTGGAGACCCCATCGAGCTGGTTCGCATTGGCGCCGAGTTACCGAGTCGTGTGGCCGACAACAGTTACTGGCTGGGACGTCATCTTGAGCGTGCCGATTCCAAAGCCCGACTACTGCGTGCGGTGGCAATTCGTCTAACCGACGAGCGCGAACCTCAAGAAATCGCTGAGCTTCCGGCTTTGGTACGCGCGCTGGCGGTTCAGGGACAAATCGAGCCAGGCTACGCCGTCGACAAACTCCGCGAAAGATTGCCCCTGGTAGAACAGTCACTGCTCGCTCAAGCCTTGAACCGCAGCCAGGCCGGCTCTCTCGCGTCGACGATTGACGCTGTCTTCTATTCGGCAACTAACGTACGCGATCGTTTGTCTCGCGACACGTGGCGAATCTTGCTGAGAGTGAGTGAGTCTCTCAAAAACAATGGCCAGGACTCTGACCTGACGAACCTAATTAACGCCACCGATGAGTTGATCGTTGATCTCTCGGCCGTAGGCGGCATGGTTGTGGAAGGCATGACGCGCACTCAGTTCTATCGCTTTTTGGATATTGGACGGCGTGTGGAAAGAGCGATTCAGCTCGTCGATGTACTTGCCGCCTGTCTCATCGAACCCTCGAAGATTACCCGCGGGCTGCTTGAAGCTGTCTTGGAAACGTCCGACAGCTTGATGACATATCGCTATCGCTACCGAGCTAATCTGCAACTCGCGGCGGTTCTCGATCTTCTAATCACCGACGCCTCGAACCCGCGCAGCTTGGCGTTCCAGCTAGAGACCTTGGAACGCCACGTCGGAAAGTTGCCGCGCAGCGCTGGCGAAGCGCCGGGAGCCGCCAAAGAGCAGCGACTGGCAATGTCGATGGCTCACGCCATCCGCATGGTCGATGTGACATCAATGGCCGAGGCGCATGAGACTGGCCAACCGGAGCCTCTAGCAGACCTGCTGACGATGCTCAGCAAAGAACTTCCCGTGCTTTCCGATGCGGTCTCCATGAAGTACTTGGTCCATGCCGGCGCGCCTCGCCAGCTCTCCCCGCTGTGATGGAGTCAGGCCCGTGCGATATCGCATTAATCACACAACGAAGTACTCCTACGATGAGCCCGTGGCGGTAGGTCACAACTTGGTTCACCTGTCTCCCCGATCCACTGGCCGCCAGCGGCTAGGAAGCCACCGTCTGATCATCGTCCCTGAACCGACCGACATCTCTCGGCGCGTCGACGCCTTCGGCAATCGGATGGACTACTTCTCTATCGAGGAAGCCCACTGGGGACTGTCGCTTAGCGCCACCAGCGAGGTAACCGTTGAACCTCCAGACCCCGATCTTGGCGAGGGCCAACCATGGGAACAAGTCCGCAGCCAATTACCTACAGATCAAGAGCCAGAGCACTGGGTGCCACCCTATCAATTCGCATTTGCCTCGATCTTGGTGCCAACCACGCGGGAGCTTGCCGATTACGCCGCAATTTCATTCATGCCAGGCCGACCAATCATCTCCGCCTTGCGGGAGCTGACGACAAGAATCCACGCCGACTTTCGCTATGACCCACGAGCAACCACGGTGACCACGCCCGTGCTCGAAGCCTTTCAGCAGCGTGCGGGCGTCTGCCAAGACTTTGCTCAGGTGCAAATCGCTTGCTTGCGCTCTCTCGGCTTGGCAGCTCGCTACGTGAGTGGCTACCTGCGCACAACGCCACCTCCAGGCAAGCCGCGGCTTGTGGGCGCCGACGCCTCACACGCCTGGGTCTCGCTCTACTGCGGCAGCGATGGCTGGGTGGATGCCGATCCGACGAATGACACCCTGCCAGGCGAGGACCACGTCTCTATCGCCTTCGGTCGTGACTACTCAGACATCTGCCCTATTCAGGGCGTCTACGTCGGTGGCGGGAATCATTCGATGAGCGTCACGGTTGACGTCGCGCCGCTTGAATAGAGCCGCCAGCCCTACCAGCGAGGCCTCGACTGCTACCAGTGCATTCATCGATGCGCGCACGCCTCGAACCTGCCAGTCTTGGCAACACGACAGCGGTTCTTGCGTTGGTGTGTCCAGATCGCGAAGTGGTGATTGGCGTAGCAAGGCGGGCGCAGCAGGCGACGCTGTGCGTCGTTGATGCAGCCCAACGCCGCCACGGTAAACACCACGCAGCGAGGTGGAAACAACAACGCAAGAATCGCTGTAAGCTCTCTGCACAGAAAGTTTGTTTCTGATTTCTGTTGACAGACCGTGCAAACCCCTTTTTAATTGCAGGCATTCTTGGGGCGATCTTGGGGCGACGTTGTTTCCCGCGGGTGTTAACCCGCTTCTTATCCCCATTTCACGGATCGCAGATATGTCACGCCAGAAGAAGAGGCTAGGTGGAAGGTACGCGCGCACGTCACTCAGAAGCAAGCAGGTAAGCGCTCGCCAACGCAAAATAAGCAAAACCCGTCGCTTCGAAACACTCGAAGTGCGCCAGGTTCTCGATGGCGCTTCGGTCAACACCACGGACGTAACGGACGACGCTGCACTGGTGCTAACCGATCCGCTACCCGCAGCCAGTCCCGAAGGGAGCTACGTTGAGGTGCAGCACTTTGATGAACTTGCCCTTGAAGAGGGCGCCGTTCATGCAACCTTCAGCCTGCAGGACGTAGACCAACGCCAGACGCTGTTTAGCAAAGACCATCGAGGCTTCGAAGAAGGAGGTCACCTCACCGCCTGGGTCGCCGATGGCCGCGTTGAGGCGCGCTTACAAAGCGAGGCCAAGAGCTACTATCTGAAATCGGCCGAGAACGCCATCCTAGAAGGCCAGCAACACGATGTGATCGTCAGCTTCGGTGAGCATGGCTTCCGCCTCTACGTCGACGGACTAATCGCCGACGCGGAAGTCGACATCGAACAGGGCATCGCAGAAAACGACAACTCACTGATGATTGGCGCTAGCACGGTCACACGAACGGGTGACAAGCTGAACCTGAAAGACCTCTTCGAAGGCTCCATGAGTCACTTTGCCGTCTACACAGACGAAGTTGGCCTAGAGGAAGCAGCGATTCTCGCAGGCAATGAACCTGTTTCCCTCGACGAGCCAACCTGGGTAGACGGAATGCTGCATGGGACAGATTCTGTCGATGTGCTGTGGATGTCTCGCTACGACTCCGTGACTGTTGATACTGGCTACGGCAATGATGGCATACTGGGCACATCAGGTTCGGACGTATTGTCTGGCGGTCATGGCCAGGACGTTGTTTTCGGAGCAGCCGGCGACGACTTGCTGATCAGCCGGAGCGACGGTCGTGAGCCGAGTGATTGCTCAAGACTACTCTGGGGAGGACCCGCGTGACGAAGTGGACCCCACCACCAGCACGCTCTATCCGTATCAGCCCATCGCCTCGGACGACTTACTCATTGGTGGCAGCGGAGCCGATACGTTCCGCTTCGAGATTCTGATCAACGCCAAAGAGCGAATCCTCTTTAAGCACGTCAACGACGATGGCACCATCGACTGGAAGGGCGTCACCGGTGAAAACAACGAGGTGCATGACCACTGGGTCGAGCGCCTGGGAGACGAAGTGATTTATGACTTCAATCGCGCCGAAGGCGACACGATTCAGATTGCCGGTCATACGGTTGAAGTCTACAAGCTGACGCATCACGACACCGATGACGATGGCGTGCTGGACGCCTCGGTCTTGCACTTGCAGTCGAATCAAGGCAACGCTGGAGCCCACAACAAGGACCAACTTGGCACCATCACCGTGTACGGCGATCTGGTTCGCCAAAGCGACTACACGGTTCACGCCCATGCCAATCTGGGCATTGTCGACACCATCGGCGAGTTGGGCGAAGCCCTCGCGCCACGCCACAGCGACCCACTGGTCACCGACGGACAATCCCGCTGGCTACTACCTACCGTCAACGAAGCACCACTCCCGCAAAACGCCATCTTCGCAACCGGACAAACGTTACTGTTCGATGCGGAAGAGAAGGAGTACGTGCAGGTTGAGCACAACGAGACTCTGGCCCTCGAGTCTGGCTCGATTGCTCTGTCGTTCACGGCGGAAGAAACACAAGGACGCCAAACCCTCTTTAGCAAGGATCACAGCGGCCTGCAGAACGGCGGGCACCTGACCGCTTGGGTCAAAGATGGACGCATCGAAGTCCGATTGCAAAGTGCTACCAAGAGTGTGGTGCTCCGCTCGGCAGAAGATTCCGTCGTAGCGGGGCAAGAGCATCATGTGGCCGTCACTTTTGGCGAAGACGGGTTTCGCCTGTTCGTGGATGGCCTCATCGCCGATGCGGAAGTTGACTTTACTCAAGGCATCGCCGCCAACAACAATCCGTTGGTGCTAGGAGCAAATGCATGGACGCGCAACGCCGACAAAGCGAACCTGAGTGACTTTTTTGCGGGCTCCATCGACGGCTTTACCGTTTACGACCATCAACTCGAACTCAATGCGGTGGCCGAACTCGCAGGTCTCGACCTAACTCCTTTGGCCGAGCCCACCGTGATCGAGGGCTTGCTCGTCGGCACCGAAGACGGTGAACAACTAAATGGCTCACTAGTCGATGGGTCCTACGGCAATGATGGCATTGTGGGCACATCAGGTTCGGACGTATTGTCTGGCGGTCATGGCCAGGACGTTGTTTTCGGAGCAGCCGGCGACGACTTGCTGATCAGCCGGAGCGACGGTCGTGAGCCAGTGATTGCTCAAGACTACTCTGGGGAGGACCCGCGTGACGAAGTGGACCCCACCACCAGCACGCTCTATCCGTATCAGCCCATCGCCTCGGACGACTTACTCATTGGTGGCAGCGGAGCCGATACGTTCCGCTTCGAGATTCTGATCAACGCCAAAGAGCGAATCCTCTTTAAGCACGTCAACGACGATGGCACCATCGACTGGAAGGGCGTCACCGGTGAAAACAACGAGGTGCATGACCACTGGGTCGAGCGCCTGGGAGACGAAGTGATTTATGACTTCAATCGCGCCGAAGGCGACACGATTCAGATTGCCGGTCATACGGTTGAAGTCTACAAGCTGACGCATCACGACACCGATGACGATGGCGTGCTGGACGCCTCGGTCTTGCACTTGCAGTCGAATCAAGGCAACGCTGGAGCCCACAACAAGGACCAACTTGGCACCATCACCGTGTACGGCGATTTGGTTCGCCAAAGCGACTACACGGTTCACGCCCATGCCAATCTGGGCATTGTTGACACCATCGGCGAGCTGGGCGAAGCCCTCGCGCCACGTCACAGCGACCCACTGGTCACCGACGGACAATCCCGCTGGCTACTACCTACCGTCAACGAAGCACCACTCCCGCAAAACGCCATCTTCGCAACCGGACAAACGTTACTGTTCGACGCGGAAGAGAAGGAGTACGTGCAGGTTGAGCACAACGAGACTCTGGCCCTCGAGTCTGGCTCGATTGCTCTGTCTTTCACGGCGGAAGAAACACAAGGACGCCAAACCCTCTTTAGCAAGGATCACAGCGGCCTGCAGAACGGCGGGCACCTGACCGCCCAGTTGCACAATGGCAAACTTGAAGTCCGACTTCAGTCCGACACGCGGAGCGTGGTCCTTCGTTCGAGTTTGGAGGCAATCGAAGCTGGCGAAGAGCATCGTGTGCTAATCTCGTTCGGTTCGGAAGGGTTCCGCCTGTATCTCGACGGGCTTCTGATCGACGCTGAAGAAGAATTCACGCAGGGCATTGCCGAGAACACCAACTCTCTCGTTCTTGGCGCAAGCACCAAAACTCGCAACGGCGAAAAGCTGAACCTCCGTGATTACTTTTCTGGTGAGATCCACGACTTCACGGTTTACGACACCCAGGTGAGTACCGAGGTCTTATCGTCCGAGGCGGATGTAAGCGTGATTGACGACGCCTTAGCGGCGTTGTAGCTAACGGCAACCATCGCTAGATGGGGCCGGCTCTGTACCCAACGATGGTCAGAGCCGGCCCCTCGGCTTTGCTAAGAATACAGGTCATTCAGCCTCGTTACTTGCAGCGACTCGTGCCAGCTGTAAGCCTTATTAGAGTGCAACGCGGCTGACACCAGGCTCTGGACGCTCGCCGGAGCACGGCCGGCCTGTCCGTCGTCTGTCTGCTGGAGGCATTTTCCGCTGCTTCACTCCGGTAGAGTCATTTTCGCGCCACGGTACATAATCTCTTTCGGAGCCGCATATCGCTTTGCCAGCTGAGGCAACTCGCCGGCGTGGCCGAGGACAATTACCGTATCTCCGCCTGCCAGAGGACAATCCCCCGGGGGATCCAGCACAATCTCCGCGTTGCTCCGACGCACCGCGACAATCAGGAAACTTCGGTTCCCCTTCAGCTCGATATCCTCCACCTTCTGTCCGTCGAGCGGCGAGCCGGGCGATATCGCCAACTCGTCGAGCTTCATGCCGATTGAGCCAAGCTCATGTTGAAGCTCGACGTTGCCGTCCGTTGACGCCAACATTTCCTCGGCTCCTGGCCGGGTGATCAGCTGAGCCATTCGCTGCCCCCCAATCACGGCTGGCAGAACCACGCGGGTGGCGCCACTGCGAATGAGCTTCTTTTCCGTCGAGGGGTTTTCCGCTCTTGCGATAATCTCCAGATCGGGGTTCAGTTCGCGAGCGGTGAGCGTAATGAAGACATTGGCAGCGTCGTCGGGCAACACCGTAGCCAGCACTTTCGCTCGCACGACGCCGGCGCTCTCTAGGACGGCCTCCTCGACCGCGTTGCCCTCCAGCACCAGCATCCCCAGGGCCTCCGCATTGCTGAGCTTCGCACCATCCTGGTCAACCACCACGAACGGCGCCCCCGCCCGCTGGAGTTCTTCCGCCAGAATCCTACCAGCTCGGCCAAACCCGCAGAGGATGGTGTGGCCCGCAAGTTCTTCGATGCCGCGAGTCATCCTCCGACGATTAATCACACGATTGATTTCGCCTTCCATCACCATCTGAACAAACCCTCCCGCGATGTAGATGACGCACCCGTAACTAACGACGATGAGCATCATCGTGACGGTGCGAAGCGTTAGCGTATCGATCGGCCGGACCTCGCCATAGCCGACGCCAAAGATGGTGATGACCACCATGTAAATGGCGTCAATCGGGTCCCAGCCGTGGGCCATGTAGACCCCGGCCGCCGTGGCGCAGGTCGTCAGAAAGAAGACGAGCGTCGTCAGCAGTCTGCGTAGCGGAACCAGCACGGGCTAAGCGGGTGCACAAGGAAGGCGCAAGGCCAAGGTTCCGCCCGGCCAATAGGAGTGACCTCGCCGCGACTCGAACGCGGGACCCACGGATTAAAAGTCCGTTGCTCTACCGACTGAGCTACGAGGTCTGGGCTTGTTTTGTAGTGGTTTGGGAGGCTTTCGACAAGGCGGGGGGCCCCGCGACAACCGATGAGGCACCTGGTGAACGCGGTTCGCTAGCGACGGCCTGCCGTGCCGCGAAAAAAAGTTGGCCCAAAAGAAAAATCGCGAGCCGCTCTGGAAACGACTCCGCCGCAGTTTTTTGGTAGGTAATGTGAGCCCGCTCACACTTCCAGAGTCGCGGTAGCACCGTCGTTTACCGACTTACGTCGACACGCCCTTGCGGAGTGAGGGACGCTGATTGTCAACATAAACGTTGAATCACCAAACTCAAGAAACCATTTTGAGCGCGCCGTTTTGATCCACTTTTCAGAATTTCTGGCCACCCGGCATTTTTGTGGATACAACGAGCAGTGGCAGTGCCTCGAGGAGCGGGCTACCGCGTCGGGCTCGTCCCAGCGCAAGCAAACGAAGGAACGCCGATCTGCTTCGTCGACTGCTTTTAGGGCTCGAAACTTCTACTCATCCACGCGAGCAGGCGGACGTCAGTAAAGCAGCATGCCCCATTCAAACCCCTTACAGCAGAATGCCCCCACTAATGTCCCCGCGGGTGCGGTGATGAGCCGTGTGCTTGATTGTGGGTAGGTATGCCCTATCCGCTGAGAGCGACCTCGGGTTTCGAGGGCACCCCACAATCCAGGACGCAGAGGATCGGCGATGGCTGGGAGCCTGGGTTGTTGGCCCTTACTTGCCAATACTCTCCAGTAACACAGCAGTGTCGACGACCTCACCGCTTCCGGAGTCGACGAAGACGCATCCTGTTTTCTTGTTCAGTTCAAGCATAAACGCGACCGAATCGTGGTTTACGCCGGTCTTCAACCAAGGGAATTCTACGTAGCCATCGGCACATGTCGCCCGGTCACCACCGATCAAGAATGATTGCCCATCACGGTCCAGACCTGCCTCATCAATCATGCCAGAGACGACGTCCATATCAATCTCGTGCGTGACGCTTCGCAGCCCTGAATTCGTCACGGCACCCACATCAAAGTGACCTGCTAGTAGCTTATGAATCATGATCGACTCTACTCATTGATAGCTGCGAAGCAGTTCTCTGGCTGCGTCCGAAATGTCAAGGCTCGTAGTTGGGCCATTACGAAGTGCCTGGTTATGTCGCGAAAACACGTTTCCGGCTGTGCTGATTGCTTCCTCGTACTCATGAGCAATGACGGCATCAATCCGCGTTCGCAGGCGGCCGTTACGCTATAGGTTATTCGGTACTAGGTTGCTGTCGAATACGCCGGCGTCGACATTAATTCGACGACCAAAGACGTTGCCGCCAGCTAGCCCGTTCGGCTGGAATGCTCCACTTCGCCCTCCGAGTTGTTGAGTGACGCCGCCAATCATACCTTCAGGCACGCCAATCGCCCGCATCCGTGAAGCCACAACAGCGTCCAAGTCATCTGCATACCTGGATGCAAAATCGAGTGCGTGGTCGCTGCTACCCAACGGACGGGCAAAGTTACCTCTTGGGGCAACTGACAGAGTTCTCGTCGCTCCTCTACTAGCCGCTAAGAGTGGCTTTGCCGCAGCGAGTATTTTAGGCGCCCCGCCAGCGGCCGTGAGCGCGAATTCTTCGCTTCTTGTCTCTCCATAAATGGTGTTCGAGCTGCCGTCGGCGTAGGTGACATTGTAGCTCGGCGTGCTTGACTGGTCGACGCCCGCCGAGAGGAACTCCAAGGCCTTCAGCCCCACATAGCCATTGGCATCGTAGTTTTGATACGCCAGGGACGCGGCGCCGCGGAACACCTTGGTCAGGGGCGAGCCATCGGCGTTGATTTGACGCACGCCCGTGACCGGGCCGACGCTGCTGATGTAGTCGAAGCGCGACAACCGTGGCGACCGGTCGCAACGCACCAGCCTGTGGGCGTTGTACGTTTCACCCTCCGCTAGCTCCTCCCTGAGCGGAGGGGGGATGCTGCCTGCCTTCGCTTCTTCGTCTGAGCCGCTGCGATCTGGCTGCGTATCTTGGTGAGTTATTCCCCACCGCGGTAGATTCCGTGCCAAGGACGTTTCTCCGCGGGGTCATGGCGGCGTCGCCGTCGGCTACGGTGAGGATGGTGAGCATCATCTGGTACAAGCCATGGGGACATTCTGATTATTCCTCAATTGCCCCCCCCACGACAGCGGTTCTTGGTTTGGTATAAGAACAGAAACCCGCCCGCCGGCGGGGCCCCGGGGAAACGGGTGGCCGGCGCCAGCGAGCGGGGGTAGGTAGCTTTCAGGGGGCTATCGATCAACGCCACTGCAAGACTTGGAAGACGCCATCGCCGTTGCGGACGCGGTCTGGGATCTTCAGCAGCCGGTCGCGATAAACGCTTAGCAGCACCGCTGTGGCGAAGAACGTGGCGCCGCCAGCCATCATGTAGACCGCGACGTTTTGGAGCTGATCGGGCACATTGATCAGCATCACCAGACTTGCGACGTAAAGCAGCAGAGTGGCTCCACCGCAGAGTGTGGTGGAACGAATCCGGCACAGGACCCCGGCGCCCAGCAAAGTGAGACCAATGGACAAAACGCCAACTTCATGAGCCAGCAGCCAGGCCCAGTGGCTTTGGCCTGGGTCGAGCCGCTCACCCAGCAGACCCAGAGTGAAGGGCATGGCGAACAGTAGGCTGCCGAACGCTAGGCTGAAGGTAATCTCGGGCTTGGTCTGGCCGGACTCCTGACGCCAGCCTCGGTGAGCAGCAACCAACATGGCGCCACCGACGCCGGTGATCAGCAGTTCCATGCGTTGCATCGCGGACAGCAACGACAGCGCATTGATGGTTGCCAAGGCAGCGGCGAGGCTAGCGGCCGCCACAATGAAGAGCCCTCGCTGGGCCCCCTTGTTGGAGAGCATGGCGCCAACGACGCTGGCGAGGCACTGCCCGATCAACAAAGCGGCCAGCATCCCCGCCGCTTCGCCAGCCAGCAGGCGATTGATCGCCAGCAGGACGCCTCCGGCGCCCCCAAGGTGGACTAATCCCGTACCGACGGCAGCGAGATTTGTTGTAGAAGTTGGTTCGCCGTCTTGGTTGGTTGCTGGCTTTGCCATGCGAGCCACGGCGAGGCAGCCGACACCGACCACGCTGATGGCCAGCAATGGGGCGTACGTAGTGAAATCGACGAAGCAGAGCCACTGCCACACTGCGGCGCAACCACTGACGGCAGCGAGGGCTGGCGCGAGGGTCGCCTTCTTCCCGTAGCGAGCCACCCAACCAAACAACGCTGCGGCTTGGGCAAAGGCGACGCCTAGCAACAGCTCAGCGTAGGGCCCGAAAGCGGCTGCAGGCGCGGGCCCAAGGCCAACGACAGCCATGACTGCCACGCCTAGCAGCAAGACGGCTTGGACCTGAGCAGCGCTGCGGAGGTTTCTGCCGAGAGGCGTCTCCAACTGCCCCCGGCTGATCGCCATGGTGGCTAGCGGCAGCAGTATCAAGACTGGTAGCCTCGCTTCGAGGGACTCCAAGCCCAACAATTGCAAGCCGCCGAACGCCGCGAGTAGCGTTGCCAGTATCCCGACATGCAGGACGCTCCCGAACAGGCGATGTCGCTTCTGTGCCACATGCTGCCAGGCTGCCGCGAACGCCGTCAGGCCAACGCCGGACATGGCGAGAGCATAGAAGGGACTGAAAGTGAACGAAAGCAGTCCCTCGAAGCCGAGCAGGCACCGCGTCGCTTGCCATCCCCCCAAACCGACCGCTAGCCAGAGGAAGACCTCTCCACACACGCCCAAGCCGTCGGCGAGCGTGTGCCTGGGCTGCTTCTGATGGGGCAGCGCCTTCTTGCTAGCCAGCTTCGTGGCCAGCGCGCTTGTGGCATTGGACGTTATCGCGGCCGAGGTAAGCATCACCACTAACAGCTGCTCGGTGACCTGCACACCAAAAACATCCAGCGCGATGATTTCACACCACACGAGGGTCGAGATGGCGAGATAGGCATAGCGGCCGCTCCGGTCCACCACCACCTGGGAGTAGGCATAGGTGTAGCTAGCCAGGGCAATCAATCCCAGGGCGACCAGCTGAGCTTTGGCGACCACAGCAACATCCGGGATGGCATAGAGATCGAGACTCTCGAATATCTCTTCATAGAAGCGTCCGACCAGGCGTCCTCCCATCAGGACGGACAAGCCCGCCATCAGCGCGACATGCCCTGCACGAAAGAAGGCCAGGCCGAAGCTCTGTCGGCTGAAGGGGCCTTCGCCGGGAGCAAAAAGCCGCTCGGCGTGAATGCACGCCACGCCAACACCAATCATCAACGCTGCGGGCGAAACGACTTCCCAGAGGCGCTGGACTTGTTGATCCGCTAAGAATAGAAGCCCCGTCATCGTCACACCTGCTACTAGCGTATAAACGAAAGTAGCATCCTTTAGCAGCCGAGCAGCCGTGGCATAGAGGCAGCAGATCACTAGAGCAGGGATCCACAGGTGGCCGCCGTCTTCTAGCCGTATCAAGCCCTGGGCGTTATAGAACCACAGGTTGAGCGGCAGAACGAGACAGGCAAGCAGCGTTATTCCTCGGCCCGCCATCGTGTGCTGTGTGCGGCGCACCATCCCTGCCCCCACTGCGAGCATCGCAATGTTGGCGCTGCCCATGATCGAAGCCACCACCTTCGGTTCGTCGAAGACCCCGATGAGCGCCAGCCAAATGACGAGCCCCAACACCAACAAGCCCCCGCCACAGGCCATTAGTATTTGTAAGCTGCGTGGGTCTAAGAGCATTTCAACGAAGCTTCGCTGCGGTGGCCCTTGCTCTGGCTTGGCGACGCCCAGCGCAGCCATCTGTTGCTCGACTTCTCTGAGGCAGGTCGCGGCGGCTCCGGAAGTGAGCCGATCTGCGGCCGCATGCTGCCGAACTTGGGCGGCCAAGAACGCCAGTTCCTGACAGTCGGCGCCCTCCTGCAGACCCACCATGTCTTGACACGTATCGTGACTGAGCCAATGGGCGTAGTCTTTGCTGGGATCAAGATCTTCCCACCAGACCCGGTAATGGGCTGTAATCTGGTCGAGTTGGTTATCGCTCAGGAGGCTCTGCTCCTTCCAACGAACGAATCGCTGATGGCTTCGCTTGAGAACCTCTCCGAACTCCGCTGCTGAGACTTTCATTTCGTTTCCCCGAGTTAGTCACTTGTCTACGCTCGCCGCACCTGCAGGCACATTTGCAAGCTTGATGCCAACCCAAGCATTTCCTGTAACCCTTTATAAATTAGTACT
This sequence comes from Lacipirellulaceae bacterium, assembly GCA_965263315.1. Taxonomy (GTDB): domain Bacteria; phylum Planctomycetota; class Planctomycetia; order Pirellulales; family Lacipirellulaceae; genus JBCCQL01. Next base: position 225,738 of record CBDHGZ010000001.1, read on the forward strand.
TTGCATTTCGCCCTCGAACACGTGAATCGCTAGAATACGAATCGTGAAGTACGTTTAATGCACACCCCCCTGTCATTGAATGCGCAGCGAAATCCGATGCCCATCACGGCCCCAGCAGACACCCGTTTCCTCACCGCACTCTCCGAACTGGCTTACTGCAACCCCTTTCATCCAGAGCGGATTGCACTTGAGCGGAACGCTCTTGGAGGAGATTTCGAGCCGGAAGAGAACGTCGCTTGGAGCCGAGTGGCAGCGACCGCGCATACCGAACGGCCGAATGTGGCCAAGCTCACTGCTAGAGCTGAACAGGTGGCCGAACGGATGCGGCAGGCGCTGGTGACTGGCTCTGAACCTGAAGCCAGCGAAGTGCGGCCGTACGAGGATGTTGTTAGCTACGTGCTCTATTATCGCTGGATGACCACGCTGTCGCCGGCAGGCTTCGCGGGTCATCGAGGGGCCGTTGGCAATGTTTGGAGGAAATTCCAGAGCGACTACGAGTATTTCTTTTCTTCGCTACCAGGTGCGTCGCTTGAGTGTAAATCTCCGGAGCACTTGTTCGCATGCTTGCATCAAGTTCGCAGGGCGTTTCGGTATATCTTCGACTGCATCCTAGGCGACTCGGCGCCGGCCGCACGACTGCGGGGGATGGTTTGGCAGTCCATCTTTACCCACGACATGCGCCGCTATCGCCGCACGTTATTCAACCGGATGGCCGACCTCTCTACGCTTGTCACAGGGCCGTCCGGCACGGGGAAAGAACTTGTCGCCCGGGCGATTGGACTCTCGCAGTACGTCTCCTTTGATGGGCAACAAGCTGCCTTTGATGAGAAGCTTGATGAGGGTTTCTTGCCGCTCAACTTGTCGGCTCTGTCGGCAAATTTGCTTGAGTCCGAACTCTTTGGCCACTGCCGTGGCGCCTACACCGGCGCAGCTGCGGATCGCGTTGGTTGGCTTGAGGCATGTCCAGCAAGTGGCGCTGTCTTCTTAGATGAGATTGGCGAACTTGACCCAGCCATCCAAGTCAAGCTACTGCGGGTCGTCCAAGGACGTGTTTTTAGTCGTCTAGGGGAGACGGTAGAACGCTCGTTCGCTGGCAAGCTAATCGCCGCCACTAACCGTGACTTGGCGAGTGAGATGCGCGAAGGAAGATTTCGAGAGGACCTCTTCTACCGACTTTGCTCGGATCGAATCGAGACGCCCTCGCTACGAGAGCAGCTCAATGATCGGCCCGAGGCCTTGGCGGGTCTCGTAAAGTTGATCGCTGACCGCTTGGCGGGAGAGGAGTCTTCTGTATTAGCGGAAGAAGTGCTGGCGTGGGTCAGTTCATCACTGAAAGAAGACTATCCATGGCCTGGGAACATTCGTGAGCTGGAGCAATGTGTTCGCAATATCCTCGTACGCCGCGAGTACCGACCCCGCACGGGCGCCCATGATTCAGCAATGCCGGAGTGGTTGCGCGGAGCCATAGATGGTTCGCTCTCGGCCGAACAGTTGGTCTCTGGCTACTGCACGGCCCTTTATGCTCGACTGGGCAGTTACGAACAGACCGCCAAGGTGGTGGGACTGGATCGTCGCACGGTGAAGTGCAAAGTGGACCCCGAACTCTTAGCTCATCTTAGCCAAGAATCGGACACAGATCAGAGCTGATCGAGTGCTTGTAGCCAACTGCTCAGAACCGCGGGGCACTCGTCCTCCAGCGGAGCGACCTGGACCGGATAGCCTTTCCCGTCGATCACCTGCCGCAGTGAGTCGCTGCGCGCCTTGTTATCCAAGATGAGGACTCCCAGACGATCGTCTGGCTTATTAGAGGTAAGCCGTGGCGGCCGACCTGACCATCGTTGCAAGACAACCCCAGCAAACCGGCTCCTTAAAGCTTGCCCCAGCGCTAGGGCGTAAGGCGCTGCTCGTTTTTCACCGCCAACCGCGATACGATTCTCATCCACATCAGGGCGACTAGAAATCGCGTTCAACAGTTCCGTCAGGAAGGCCTGCTCGGCTTCGAGACTCGGCTGACCTTCCGGCAAGTCAAAGCTGGCAACCAAAACTCCCCCTGAAGCCACCTGCTGACACATCCGTGGGTCCGCCACGGCCGGTAAGACCAAGGCGGGCAGGGACTCGCCTTCGAGCTGCGGAACGAACAGCTTGACCGTTCGACCATCGACGCCCCGTTCCTCCTCTTTGACCGGCACGGACTCCGTGTTGTTGCCATCGGACGCAGCAAGTGCGTAACGAAGGCTTCCCAAAGTCAGCTCCACGGTTCGCTCTGTCCCATCACGCTGGCAGAGTACGGAGACTCTCTCGCCAGGAGATCGGGCGGCCAGCACTCGGATCATGTCGGCTCGCGTACTTAGGGGGTCGCCATCAATCGACAGTAACGCGTCACCAGGCATGATCGACGCTTGGTCGGCTGGGCTGTCGGCCATAACCGCGGCGACCAAGACTCGCTTTGGCAACGTGTCTTCTGCGGCCACGTCATCCCCATCCAACCCACGCTTCAAAACCAGCCCCAGATAGGGATGCCGATAGGGAAGCAACTCTTTGCTTAGGGGAACCTCCACCCGCAAGTCTTGTTGGTCTCGTTTGGCCCTTAAGACAACGGTCTGCCCCGCATCCAAGGCATCCGTCGTGGCACGATACTGATAAACGGAGGCTACGGTGACATCATTGACGCTGTGGATAACGTCGCCCGCTTTTAGCCCTGCGCGGTCGGCTGGTCCGCCGGGATGAACCGTAAGCAGCTTGGGCGGAGTGTCGTAAGCAATCCCTTTGACGAAGGCGACGCCGGCTAATCCACGGTAGAGATCTTCTCCGCTCCGCAGCCTCTGCAGCCGAGGCTCGTCTAAGGAGAATCTCGCAGCAAACCCAATGCCCGAGTCGTACCAGCCTGCTCCCGCACCTGGTCCTCCTTCACTGGGGGCCAAATGCGTGAGAATGCCAACAACGCGGCCGGACAGGTCGATGAGAGGCCCCCCATAGTTGGCTGGAGAAACAGCCGCATCGGTTTGCACGGCTCGGCCGTGGAGTCGATTCAGCGCGCTGACGATACCGACTGCCAGGTTTGGCTCGTCGGCTCGAAAAGTTCGACCCACTGCCACAACCGTTTCGCCAACGCGGGGCGATAGCGCCATCGTGAGCGGCGTTGCGGAATCCGTTGGTCCTCGGCTAGCGCGAACCAGCGCCAGCCGGCGGTTGTGGTCGGTGGCCAGCAGCTTGCCAGTGGCACGTGTGCCATCATCGTACGTCACCACGATCGATGCCGGGGGCGGCTCAAAGCCAAAGCTGCTTGTGACAATCAGGCCATCAGCGTCGAGAACCACACCGCTTGTAGGCGCCGTAACGCTGGCGGTCGCTAGCTCGACAGCGCCGCCAAATGGCTGCAACTGACAAACTGACTTTCTTATCTGCTCAACAGCGGAGCGTATCGACTGAGCACGTTGATGAGCAAAGTTCTCTTCAGCAGCCGCGGCGAGGGAGCTCAGCAGGGCGAACCCTAGCAAGGCCATCGCTGCCAGGTACGTGTGAAGGGGTAGGGCAGCCATTTAGCGACGATCTCCGTCGACTGGCAAATCTGCAGGGGCCGCAGCAGGTAGCACTAGCTCCACAAGTTCCTCGCCTCTCTGCAGCAAGAGCTGCAGTGGCTGCCCCGCTGGCGCCAACGACACGATCCGCTGAAACTCTGCCGTGGAACTCGCAACGTATCCGTTGATCGTCACAACCAGATCGTCGGGCTGGAGACCAGATTGGTCGGCCGACGAACCGCGGCGAACATAGTCGATATAGGCGGGAGTTCGGGGGACAATCTCGGGCACCAACACAAAGCCAAACTCGCTGAGGAGATCGACATGGGGCGACTTTTTCTGCGACCAGACTGCCCTGGAAGCATCCCCCTGGAGAATCCGCTCCACCGGCGTAACGAGGTCTTCGGCACGGTGCGCGTAGTTGAACCAGACGCTGGTGACACGACTCTTTAACTCGCGACCAATCAGCCCCAAGAGGTTGCCGCGATAGTCAACCACGGCGCCACCTGAGGCCCCGGGATTGCTAGTGACAGCATCGATGATGATCACCTCGGCGCCATCAATTTTTTCTCTTTGGCCACGGTACGCGCGGAGAGGCGCCATGCCCGCGATCACTCCCTGCATCACCGAAACAGGCTCGTCGCCCGTTGCCACGTTGAAAGCGTTTGCGAGGATGAGCAACGGCTCGCCGACGACAGCGGCGGGTGCGCTGGCAAGATCAAACGCGTTGAGCGTTTCGCCTGCGGGATCGATTTGGACAAGCGCAATATCAACCATTGGATCAGCCCCCAGAACGCGGCCAGAATAGCGGGCGCCGTTGTGGAGCACGATGGTCACTTCGCCTTGATCGAGAACCAGGCTGTTTGTGGTGAGAATCAATCCATCGGAGCGTATGAGTACGCCCGACTGATAAGCTTCGAGACCCCGCATGCCTCCGGCGCCGTAGACCTTGACGACCTTCGCGGCGGCTGAGAGGCCCGCTGCGGGCATGGCTGCTTGGGCAAGTTCGTTACTGCACAGCAGCGCGAACAGCAGGGCATACTTAAGGAATGCGCAATGCATTTACGGTGTCTCGCTGGTGAAGCTCTGCAATTGAATCACGTCCCAATCCTCGTCGCCAATTCGCACGTGAAGTTGCGCAGGCAGGTTGCCTCTCGCGCCCAAGCGGAAATCACTCCATTGCAGCAGGCAAGGTTCCGTACTCCGGTTCGGCGCCAGCTCGACGCCAATCAGGTTGCCACTGGACGAGTCAAAGTAAAAGTCGGCAAGAATGCCTTGATGATTCAAGCTGATGCAATCGTAGAGTGACAGCGCGTCTCCCCAGGGTAGTTGACCGTAGTATTGGGCGCCCAGGACCGACTCGCCAGAAGCAAGCAGCTGACGCCACAACTGTAGGGCAACCAACAGGCCGCCCGAGCCTGGTGGGGAAAGCTGGCGATCCAATGAAGATCCTGTATCGGCCCAGAAGCGACCCCTTGGTGACTCATAGCTGGCCCGAAGGGGATCCAGTGTGATGCTGACCTCGTCGCCATTGCTTTCGTTGCCGACCAGACGCAGACTCGACGACTTTAGTAGCGTCTCACCACGCTGAGGACATGCCCCGAGGACACGAGCACATTCCTGGCGATTGAACTCGTAGTTGGCAAAGCCTGGGCGAGCGATGTAGCTGTTATGGTGCTTGTGCTGAGGCTCTGCATCTCCCTTAGGAAGGGCTGGTTTGGCCAATTGGGCAGAGACCAGTTCTTCCAGTTGCGCTGCACCATGCAAGCGCTCGAGCCGAACAACCACCTCTCGCTGCTCATAGCCGCGGCGAAAAACCACTACCGTGCGCCAGCCAGCTGGGAAAGTTCCCACGATGTTCTGCAAGGCGTTTGCCGTTTGGATCTCTCGGCCGCCAAGACGCACGATTTCGTCACCCGGTCGCAGCCCCCGCCGGTAGGCATCGCTCCCTTCCAGGATTCTATCAACGACAACTCGTCCTCCTGCAGCAGTGCGGACCGTCGCTCCCAGCGAGGCGTGGTCGACAATGCGACCACTCATCAGGTGGGTGTAAAACCGGCGCACCTGATTGGCAGAGATCGCGTACCCAATCCCAACGTTCACGCGGCCACGCTTCTCGAAGGAACCCCGGCCGTTGATGCCAATCAGCAAGCCTTGGCCGCTGTAGAGGGGACCACCGGAGTTGCCTGGATTGATGGAAGCATCCGTCTGCAGGCAATCGGTGTACTCAAGCAAAGTGCCAGAAGGATACTGATATCGATGCGTACCAGAAATGATGCCATGGGTAATGGTGGGCTGAAAATCAGTAGCCAACAGGAATGGGTTGCCTGCCACAAATGCTTCGTCGCCAACAGCCACCTGATCGCTGTCCCCCCATGAGGCGACGGGCCAAGGCTTGTCATCGCCGCCCTTGCGCAGCAGCTGAATCACGGCGACATCGCCCACCGGATCAAGCCCCACCAATACCGCATCAACAAACCTGCCGTCCGGCAAGCCACACTTCATGAAGGGGCCGCACGGGGCGACGACGTGAAAATTGGTAACCGCGAATCCTGCAGGCGAGACAATCACTCCAGAGCCGCCGCCTTCTCCTTTGCCATCAAAGATGGCGATCGTGGCTGGCGTGATCTTTGCCGCGACAGCAACGCGCTGCGCTTCGGCTTGCTCAACCGCAGGATCCAATTGAAAAGCAGCAGCAAAGCTGCCATGCCCCGCCAAGGCAACGCCCAGTGTCGCCATGGCGGCGAATCGAATGCCTGGGTTCATCGCAACAACCTCGCGTCGCCCAGGTGCAGGGTCCCGTCGAAGCCATTGACTCGTTCGATGCTCAACTTCAGCACAGCCGCACCTGTAACAGAAACGCTAACGGGAACCGCGGCAGTCTGGCTGGTGAATTCAGCCCCCCAAATGGGTTTGCCGTCAGCCACCAATCGGGCCCGCAGAGTTCTGCCGATGGGGGTTCTGGGAGACAGAGCTACGACGCCGACAAATTGTTGATACTGGCCATCAAGTCGATAGGAGACGTCAGATTCACTCCGCAATGACAAACCCTTGGCGAATTCGCGGAGGTAAGGATCCTTTGGCTGCATGCGAATCGTCAACGGGCCTCCCCAATACGACTGATCCGGCCGATAGGCTGGCAGCGGTGTGACGTGATCGTTGGCCGTCGGCAAACCAAACATTGGTCGCAGATGAGAAGTCTCCGGCGAAAGGTCACTCAGGTACGCAACTCTACCAGCCGAATAGTCAATGCTGTGGAGCTCTACAGAAGGCAGATCCAGCGAGAAGCCGGCCGCGCACTCCACTCGCAACGCCTTCGAGGCCAGTAATTTAAAACGACTCGATCGAAGCTCAATCCCCCCAGCAGCCATGATCCGTGGTCCTGCGTCAGACCACTCACTAAGGTCTGGCTGTGGGCTGGCAGACAGCACAACGCCATAAACCTTCGCACGCTTGACTGAGATCGGCTCATCGTCCAATACGATAGAGATGGTTTGCTCATCCACGGCCTCGAAGAACCCCTCCAAGTAGTCCAGCGAAGAGGTGTCTCGTCGTGGCGTGACAATCAAATCACGGTCTGGCTGAAGACGCCTTAGAGACTGCCAACGATCGGTTGTTCCAACGATCTCGGGCAGTAGCCGGAGACTCGCGACATGATCCAGGGAAGTGCGAACGGTCGCTGAGGCGCCGCTGACCGGCAGGGCCAGTTCTAGTTGGACCTCTCCGCGCGGTGATACAACGATAGAGGTAAAGGGAAGCGTCGACCCCTCACGAAACCAAACGCGCCCTTTCGCCCCGGCAGTGCCTGGCGCAGCATCCAACTTGGCCGTCGCGCGTGTGAGTTGGGGCAGCTCTCCAGCCGAAATGGAAAGCGGACCTCCGTCGGTTTCCATAACGATCCGATCCTGCGAGGCAGATACCAATTGACCGCTCGCCAACTGGCCGCTCCATGAGCAAGTCGCCCGCAGACCGCTAAGAGAAGACGCTTCCCCAGCCAGGCAGAAGTTTCCCGTGGCTAGCAGCAACAACCCCGCAGCTGCGTTTAGAATTCGCAACGACACCCGCGCAATGGCTTTCCTGGGATCGGGAATCACGGTTGCGAGGAACTCCCAGGCTGACGGGGGTTCGGGCCGCGCTGCTTGGCCAGCGACTCGAAGTAAGCTTGAATCAAGTCGCGATAATGAGCCGGAAAGTCGCGACCAATCTGCTGCAAGACGCGGTCCCGCTCCACGGGAGGCATCGCCCCCCAATCACCCCCGGCCGCAACTTCGCGCCGATCGACCTCGCCGGCCCCTTTCATTTCCGCAGGTCGGCTCTCTTGCATCGCTTGGGAAGGGGCAGCTGGAGTGGCAGAGCCGGCCATCTGCTGTTGCTGCTGTTGTTGTTTCTCGGCATCGTCAATCATCTTGTCCAGCGCGTCGAGCACCGTTTGCTGCAAGTCTTGCTCAGGCTCCGCCGAACGGCCGAGCTGAAGACGCCGACGAATGTCCTGCATCTGGCGGGCGACGTGATCTAACGACTCAGGCTCCGCTTGTTGCTCAGTGTCGTGAAGAATCAATTTAGCGACTGCTAAATGGCGCCGTTGTGCGCCACCTGGCTCGTCGATCAACAGCTGGGCACTTTCTCGCGCTTCCGCGAGGCGAACAAGCCGCTGGCTCGCTGTTGCACGGTAGTAGTGCAACAGGTGCGGGCTGAGGGTCTCTTGAGCGACAACCCAAGTGAGCCACTCCAGAGTTTCTTCGTAGTATCGTGCCGCATGCAACTGCCCAGCGACATGCAATGCAACATGCGAGCGGATCGAGGCCGGAACCTGATCAGTCAGCAACCAAGGCGGCGGCCCATTTGGGGGCAAAGCGTTCTCTTTCAAGGGAGGCCCCAGCAAGGGCTCCAGCCGTGGGTCGACAGCGACCAACAGACGATGAAATCTCTCGGTATCGGCAGGGCTTCCTTTCAAAGCGGCCAGTGCTTCAGTGAGAGCGGCCTGGAGCGATTCACTGTCAGCACGATCCAAGCGGCGCGAAGCCCAGTCCTCTATTTCTGTTACGGCCAGTGAATGCTCGGCCACCTGCTGCGCGTGGACAGTCACCGACCCCGACGACAGGATGGTCGCCAAAAAAATCGAGCAGAGCATACCGCACGGGTTGGACCGGCACACGAAATCGCCTCTTCAGGTTAGTGGCAGCAGGCTGTACCGATTATCAATCAAACCTGGGAAACGAGCAACGCGAACCCTGGAACCAGCTGCTTTTGCAAAGCAAAACAGCGTCAGGCTGCAACTATCGTGCCTTAGTGGGTGGCACAGGCGCCAACCAAAGTGGCAACGCCGCGATGATTCCTGGAGAGTTGTTACCGATCTAGATTACGCAGCGCGTCACGCAAGGCCTCTTGCCGCTGGCCCAAAGCTTCTAGTTGCTCGGTAGCTTCAGACAGGTCCGCTTGGCCGTCATTGCGCAGCTCTTCCCACAGCTTGGTACGACGCAAGATTCGCGCCTGAACGGCACGAATCATCCGAAGCTCGGCAAGCTTGTCGACCACTGGAGGCTCACCCTGCGATCCCCCCGGGGCCCCTTGTTGGCCGCTCTGCTGGCGTTGCTCTAGGTCTGCGATCGTCTTGTCGAGTGATTCAATCGTTTCTTCAAGGCTTGTGATCACCTCTATTTCAAGTCGCTGCGTGAAGGCCCCCAACTTCACTGCGTCGAGGCGCTGCTGGATCCCCTGCATATCTTCTCGGATTTGAGCTAGCACCTCAGGAAAGGCAACGGACATGCCATCCTCTCTCAGCAGCCGCAACGCGCCCTCTGCCGTGGCGACCAGCTCACCTTGACGGTTCGCCAGGCCGGAGGCGGCGATCCGGGTGGCCCTACGCCCCCGATTGGGGCGATCCTCCTCCGTTTGCTTGGTCAACGTGAGAATCTCCGTTTGCTCCGCAAGCATTCTACGGAGTCGGGTCGCCAGCTTTGTCAGTCTGCGTTGCTGCTCCTCCTCACGGAGCTGACGCAGCGCTTGTTCGATTTCCTCGCGCGCATCTTCTAGTGCCCGCTGCGCTTCCGCCTGATTGGATTGGGCTTGTTCCTGATCGTCCTGTTCCATCTGCTCGACGGCTTGTTCCATGCTCTCCTGCGCAGCTGAGAGCCGCTGGCCGGCGCGTTGCTTGGGTGTCGGTTCTCCGGAATTGGCCGAAGGTTGGCCAGCGGGATCGTCCACCTCAGAGGATGGGTCTGCCGGAACGGATGGTGCACCCGCTTGCAGGTCCGTCTTCAACGCGTCAACTTCTTTGGCCAGTTCCTGCTGCCTCTGTGCGTTGGCGTCGTTAGCTCCTTGAGAGAGTGATTGCCGAAGCTCTTGCTGGATGAGAATCTGTCGCTGAATCCGCTTCAAAGCTTCTTTCAGCAGCCTACGTTCTTTCTCGATTCGTGCTTCGTTGGGATCAGCCAAGAGTATTTCGAGAAGTGTTTGCAACTGATCGGCGAGCGATGTTTGGTCTCGCGCCGCTGCGGCAAGCTGCTCTTCTTCCAGCAGGGTCACAATGGCCTGGAGGCGAGCGGATAGCTCAAGCTCTTGGCTTTTGCGGATCGCCCGACGGAGCTGCTCGGCTCGTTCGGGGTCTTCGGCTTCTGCTAGTTCCGCAATCCGCTTGGCTAGCGTCTGCAAGCGCTCAAATTTCGCAGACAATGCCGCCTGGTCGTCCGCTAGGTCGTTCGGCGACTGCCCCAAAGCATAAGAGCCGCCCAACAACACCACACCAAGCGTGGCGATCCAAACACACCTGCTGAAGTCGTAGCCCATCATTCTGATCACACCTCGCACCACGATCAGTCCAACAACAGTTGACGCAGCTGACTACGCCGGGTTCGTTCAGTAGCGCGAAGCACTCGCTGCTGATCGTCGATCACCTGTCGCAATACCGCCAAGACTTCATTGTAGGTCTCCAACGACTTCATTTGCTCCAAGATCGATTCCATCTGCTCGACAATCGAGTTCGCTAGCAAACGCACGTCAACGCGTGTCTCGGTCTGCGGAGAGCCGCTGGCCTGCCCAACAGCCTGTTGTAACTGAGTCAGTTGCTCCCCATGCAGCTTCGCGAGAGGCCTCGCAATCTTGCCTTCGATGCGCTGGATGAGATCTTCGTTGGGCACGCGATTTTGTAACAGCTCAAGATGAATCGCCTGGAAAGCTTCGCCTACCGCGGCGGTTTCCACGCCTACTTTCATGGCGCTATCGCGGAGCCTCGCGCGTCGAAGCTCTGATTGGCGGGAAGCCTCGTCGGTAGGTGTTGGCGTCGTCGCGTCGTCAAACGCGGAGAGGTCCGTATGGATGATGGCGCGCTGAACGGTTCGCATCTCGTCCAACACCTGCTCAAAGGTACGACGCAGATTAATCTCGCGTTCTTCAATCCGTGCCAACAACTGATTAACAGTAACGACTTCGAGCAGGTAGTGCTGACTTGAAGAAGTTCGGTCCGAGGTGGTCAGGTCGTAGAAGTCGTCAGCATGGGCAAGCAGCGAAACCTGCTGCCCTGGCTCCAAACGTCCGGCATCGCGTCCGGCGGAGAAACGCCGCGTAAGTAAATCAAGAACCGACGTTGTTGCGAATCTAGCAACACGCTCCGTGGGATCTTTGAGATCAATGCGTTCGGTCGGTCCGTCATCCACTTGAAGTCCGACCCATGCGCTAGCCACGGCATGATCGTCTGAAGCCTCTAGGGCAAACTCGATCTTGGCATCCGGGGTCACCAACGTGCTCACACCAACTAACTTGAAGTCGACTTCAGGAGGATCGTCAGGCTCTAACGAGATGGGGATAGCGTAAGGTTCTGCCGATCGTATGCCTTCGGTATCGACGAGCTCAGTCTCCAGGACGCCACCGGAAAGCAAAGCTGGCAAGGCGATGCTGAAGGTCCGCTGGCCAGGCTGCAGAGTCAGCAGTGGCTCGACCGAGTTGCCGCCTCGCCAAGCGGCTTTCACTTGCGCGATGGGTTTGCTGGCGGAGTAGTCAATGCTGAGCGCCACGCCTTGCTCCAACGGCGCTAGCGCAGAAGCCGAGACGTACCGCGGCCCCTGGCCGCGGTAGCCCGGGGGCACCACGCATAATCTGGCGGCCGTGACGGTTGGCCGCGGGGAGACTTGGACCAGAATGGGCCCCAGTCGGCCGTCGCCTCCGTAGATCTGCATACGGACATCAGCTCGAATGTCGTCGAGCGACGTTTCGTAGAGCTGATGGGCGTCGCGACCGGCAGTGGGTTGACCCACACGGGCGAACCCCTTCTTGGTCATGAACCCGCCCGGCAACTTGTAGCGAAGCCAGAGTTGTCTGGGGTCGATAAAGTCGCCGGTGAGGTCCGCACGGACGGAAAGATCGAGACTATCTCCCTTGGCGATCTTCTTACGCCAAACCCCGTCGTCTCCGCGGCTGAATCCGTCCAACACCAACCGGACACTGCGGGGCCAGGGCTCAGCAGAGAGCGCGAGACGACTCATGTAAGTGGCTACCGTTTCATATCGAACGATCGTCAAGGCCAACAACGCCACCAGAAAGGCTGCCGACATGGCAGTCTTTCGTCGCGACCCGTCCGTATTCACCAGCTCAGGGTCTCCGTAGCGCTGAAGAACCCCAATCGCGTGCTGCTGAGTGGCTGCCGCCAATTGAGGATCGACCGCGACCGTCGCCGTGCCACTGCGGCCTCCCAGGTCGACGGCCGTGACAAGAGAGTCGGCAAAGGCCGGTTGGCGTTGTTCGACCAGCATTGCCAACTCACGGTTTGGTAGTGACCTCAGCAAAGGGAGAAGCAGACCACGAACCAGCCACACCAGCATGGTAACGCTACAAACGGCAAGTACCCCCTTTCGGATCAAGGGGGATGGCTCAAAGAACCAATCAAGCGCCAAGCCAAGCCAAAAAGCCGCACCGACAACGACTCCCAGGCTTGCCAACGCATCCCACACTAACGCGCCTCGAAGACGGGCGCGGAGGCGAGCGAACAATGCTTGGAGGTCGGAAGACATCGGTCGTGGCGTGAAGATTTGAATTCGTTCAGGCAAGTCGTGCTAGGCGGCGAATGAGCCATTCTAAGAGCATCGCTCCGCAGATCACTCCTAACAGCAGTTGGGAAACCTGCTTCGCAAAGTGCTGGTCAACCTGCCCCAGCAAGGTTTGCGTTTCTTCGCGTGAGGGTATCGCTTGGGCTAGGGGAGGGAGGTCCGCATCCCCTTGCAGAACCACATCGCTAGTTGCGTAGTAATGCCCGCCCGATGCGGCGGCGATAGCACGCAGCTCCGCAACATCCCTGGTCACGTGAATCCTCTCCAGCTGCGGCACGGTGACTGTGGCGCGTGCACTCAAACGAGATGGCGCCATGTCCAATGACGTCTGAAGCAGATCAACATGTGGCGACAGGACGGCTTCGTAGGTCCCCTCCTGGTCAGCCAAGACGGGTGCTATCCAAGTGTCTCGTTGGGATTTGCTTGCCTTCAGCTGAATCGTTATCGCTGTCCCGGCGGGGTCAATCAGGTCGGCTTTCAGCGGTTTGATCTCGGCACTAGCAACAGCACGCTCGGTTCTAGGCAGCACAGCACGCAACACCATGGTCGTCCCCAGGTCGTATCGTTCGCGCTCGAAGAGCAAGCTGCCGGCGGGTGAATTCGAGAGCAGGCGACCTTGGGAAATCCTCCTGAGCAGTTTCGTTGTCATGGCCGCAAAGAACTTCGGGTCTTGTTTCCGCAGTCGCCACAGCTCGGTCGTCCCTGAGTAAAAGACGCGACCGGAGCCGTAGAACTGCTCAGCAAACACCACCCGCGGCTGACCTGCATCGCCGTCAACTTGCGCAAGGACGGTGCCGCCTGCGCGGACAGCCGTCTGGGCATTCACACGATAGAACCCGGGGAAAACTCGCCAAGCGTCGCGGCTCAATTCGCGACCGCCCGCTATCGCCAGGAAGCCAGCTTCGGTACCCGCGCGAGTTAGCTGGACCGGCCGAGCCTGCAGCGCACCGGAGGAAGGCGCGGACAACATGCCCAACCGATCCGGCAGCTCCACAGGTAACCAATCCAAGATACTTCTGGCTGGGCTTCTCTGGAGCCACTTGGGCGCGTTCACCGGCCCCGGTGCGTAATAGAGGCCGCCACCGCGACGAGCGATCCATTGATCCATGGCTTGGACTTGGTCTTCGCCTAGCGTCGACCAAGCGGGATCAATCGCTACGACGGCATCGTATTCTTCTAACTCTTGCAGGTTTTCTGGGAACCCGCTCAGCACCTTTCTCGCATCTTGTGACGCCGAGCGAGAAGCAGACTGCAACCTCACATCGACGTGGAACGCGTCGTCCCGCTGCAACTGATTTCGCAAAAAGCGATAGTCACGACTGGGGCCCCCTGCCCAAAGCAAGACCCGGGTTACGCGATCAACCACTTCCACAGTGGCCCCGTGGGTGTTGTCGTCTTCTTGCCGCTCGGCGGGAATCGGCGCGGCTTTGACCGAGTAACGGTACTGGCCTGGCTTGTCTGGCTGCGTCTTGAAGGAAATCGAAACGGGCGTCGTCGCGTCCGTCCAAGTAAGACGCTGCGAATCGAGCAACACCTCGGCACTGGGGTTCTCGGACTCAAGTCTTCTGTAAAGAGAGACCGTCGTGCCCGACACGACCCCTCCTGTTTGCTCGACGATGGCGGTTAGTTCAATCTCGTCGTTGGGATACGCTCGACTGGGCGCCACCAAGTCGCGGACAATCACGTTGGGATCGGCTTGCAGAGGACCGAAGCCGATGGTCATCACCGGCACGCCGACTTCTGCAGCAACGTCGGCCGGCGCCACGCCGGCGTTCTGCCTGCCGTCGGTCAGCAACACAATGCCGGCAAGCGGTTCGCCCGAGTAGGCGGAGGAAATCGCTTGCAGAGCGTCCCCCAAGCGGGTTTCGGTGGACGCGGGTCGAAAGCCGCTCTCGGCGTCCGCTGGCGGTGCCTGACGCTGGGCTGCGACCTGTTGGTCGCTTCCCTCGGAGGCAGGAGGGGTGTCTCTCGTCGCGCTTGCTGGCAGGAGCTCTCGCCTTCCGGCGTCACTAGTCCCGGCCATGGCTACTTCATGGGTTTGCGCCAGTTGCTCGGCAAGTTTCTCATCGAACAACAGTTGCTGTGCCGCACGCCAACGCGGTGTCGCAGGCTCGGAGGAGAGCGCCTCTTGATTCGCCATGGCCATGCTGAGGCTGTCATCTAATAGCACAACCACTTGAGAGGGGCGAACGACTTCTTCCTCGTGCTGTCGCTGAGGCCCCAACAGCATGACGACGACTCCAGCAATGGCAACGAGTCGCAACAGGACCAGCAGCGCAAATATCACGCCAGGCAGCGCGGCACGTTCGCGCTGGTAGAGCCAAGCATTGAGAACCACCAACGCGACAACCGCTATCAACAACCCCAGGGACAGTCCTGGTCGACCGTCAAGCCACTCCAACAGAGTCCAACTGAAGTGATAGCTCTTGGCAGGAATCTCTACGGCGGTTGTTTGGGCAAAGGTCACGCGCCCCTCCCTGCGCTGGCCGGTTGATGATAGCTACCCAGCACCGCCAACCAACGCTCGAACAACAGCAACAACAGCAGAGCAAAGCCAAGACCTCTGCTAATTCCCGCTTGCGCAGTTGGCTGATCGCTGGTCAGCAGATCATCGACCTGAGTGATGAGAACGCCCAGGCCTTCAAGGCTGGCTGTCAAACTCGTCAGCGAGTCGGCTTGGAGGTCTCCTTCCTGGGAGTCGACATTGATGGCAAGCACATCGGCCGATTGATTCGCTTCAACGGGCGACCTTCTCCGTAGGCCTGCCGTCGCAGGAGTTCGCAACTCGCTTTGGGTGGTCGTTTGATCGCCATCACGTGCGGTTTTCATTGGCAACCGGCTGGGGTCGGTCGGCTGCCAATCGCTGGGCCAAGGTTGCCCCACAATCGCTGGTTGCTGCTGCAGACCTGGCTGGGCCAAGTAGGCGGCCATTTCATTCACCAGGACGGGAAACACGGGCGATCGCCCCAGGTTGCTCCAGCCCTCGGCGACGCCGCGCGGCCGGCTCACGGAGGTAAGCAGCGTGAGCACCCGGCCGTTGCCGATCGTCGACTCAAGCATCAGCGGCGTGGCGTCGTGCTTCAGCGTGGCAATCACCCGGCAAGGCGCCGCGGGCAACTGGTCAGATTCCGTTTCTGTTGGCGCAAAGACGGCCTGGTAGAAGTCAACCTGAAGCAGGTCTAGGAAACCGTTGCGATCGCCGCTGAAAACTCTGAATAGAGGATGCTCCATCGCCAAGACATCTCCCAGCTGCCTCTCCGCCGGGTGCTCCACCTGAGTGGGGCGATCAAGTCGCACTGGCAGCACGCCGGTGTCATCGCCCCTGAACAACTGGCGATTGTAATGCTGCCGATCGACCGAGGGGCCCAGCAGCATCAACAGCCCGCCGCCGCTGCCGACAAACTGGTGCAAACGCTTGGCCGCCTCGCCAGGCAACTGAGGAACGTCCAACAGCAAGACGGCAGCCGCGCTTTGCAATGCCTTGTCCGTAAGCTCACGAGGGGAAATCTCGGTTGGCATCCACCCGGTCGACAGGTCGCCTCGGTCATCGGCTGGTCGTAATGCTGTGGCAAACGCTAAGCCTTCGGACCCGCCTGGCGAACCATCCACCAGCAGCAACTTGCGATGAGCAGGGAAGTGGGCCGCAAAGTAGCGGTGGTTGTCGATGGCCACCGCATCCTCTTCTAGCTCCGCTTCCAAAGCGTGGTCACCGTAGGTGTTGAACAGCACCGGAAACCGATACACAACGCTTTGACGCGCCGGGACTTCTTTCAACTGAGCCGCCGGCAGCGGCTGGCCATCTCGCGTGAGCCGGACCGTGACGTTGCTGGCGGGCCGCTGACCAAAGTTGAACACCTCTACCTCACCGGTCAACTCAACCCCTGCTGCTTGTGGTCCTGGTCGCAAGGCAAGCCTGGTGATGCCCAGGTTCTCCTGATGCGGTGTGGCACAACTGGCAATCTGGACGGTTGAGCAAACCTCCTGCAGTTTGGCCATCGAAGAGCTGAAGCGGTCTGCGGGTTCGGTACTCCGCTTGCGAAAATCGGAGATTACGTAGGCAACCACGGGGCTGTCGTCGCTCAAGTCCGTGGCGTCGTGGGCCGCTCGCTGCAAGAGATCCACCAGCGAGACGGCGGACTCACTCACAACCGCAGCGCGCAAGCGGTTGACCAAGCCGGTGATCTCAGCTGGTCCCACTGCGGACTCTGGTTCGGCATCCGGGTCAAATATGCCAGCAGAACCTCGGACCAAAGAGACGCGATGCCGTGGATTCTTCTGAGCTGCCATGGCGATCCGTTCCACCGCGGCTTTTGCGCGCTCCCAAGCAGCCTCACCGCTACCGCGGTCGGACATCGAGTAACTGTCGTCAAGGATCACTAGGTGGTGGACACGCTGCTCGGTCAACCAGCGGGCTAGTCCGCCTTCGATCCAGGGACGCGCCAACATCAGCACAGCGACTAAGACCGCCAGCAATCGAGCTGCGAGCAGCAACCATTGCTTAAGGTTTACCCACGTGCGGCTACGTTGCTCACTCTCCAACAGATAATCCATCGCTGCCCATTCCACACGCTGCTGCCGACGCAGGTTGAGCAGGTGGATCAGAATCGGCGCCAACACCAAGGGTAAGCCGATCAACAGGAGTGAAGGAAACTGGAAAGCCACGTCAGTTGCTTGGAGGAAGGGAAATTGCCTCAAAGACCGCGCCGAGTTTGCATTCGGCTGCCGATCAATGCCGTGAGCGCAGAATCGAGCGGGTCGCTGGTGCGGATCAATGCGTAGTCTGCCCGTTGAGACAAACAGACGCGACGCGATTGATCGAGAAATCGACGCATGGCTTCGAGGTAGCCTTGACGCAGGGCGCGGGGATTGCAAACCACTTCCTGGTCTTGTTCAAGTCCCACGAAGCGCGTCGCTCCGTTGAAAGGAAAGTCGATCTCGTCGTCATCTAAAATGTGCAGGACCATCACATCATGGCCACGCTGGCAAACCTGCTGCAGCCCGCGGCGGAGGGCGTCGAGATCCCCCATCAAGTCACTGACAAGCACCACGAGCCCGCGCCGGGGAATCGAGCCGGCCGCTCCCGCCAACACGGCCCCCAGGTCGGTCTTCTTGCCGGCCGGTTCGCCTCGAAGGGCTTCCGCTATGGTGCTAATGTGGGTGCGATTGGACCGCAGCGGTGCCTCGCTTCGTACCTGGTCATCAAAGACGCGGCAACCAACCGCATCGTTTTGGCGCAGCAGCAAGTAGGCAATCACGCAGGCAGCGGTAGCCGCGTAGTCGTACTTGGTCAGAGGCCCTTTGCCGTAGGCCATGCTCGCCGAGCGATCTACTAAGAGTGAGCCACGAAAGTTGGTGTCTTCTTCATACTGTTTGACGTAGTAGCGATCTTGCCGGGCCCACACCTTCCAATCGACATGGCGCAGATCGTCACCGGGGGCATACTGGCGATGCTCGCGAAACTCCAGCGACTGTCCGAAGTAGGGACTACGATGCATGCCACTAAGAAAGCCCTCCACCACCTGACGCGCGCGAACCTCCAGCCGACCGATGCGACGGATCGTTTCGGGGAGCACGGCGGCGCCAATGGTAGGGTCGGCTGGCATGGCGTGGCTATTGTCTCGGTAACGTGATAGCTAGTTCAAGACAGCCTGAAAGCGTGGATCGTTGCTAAGGCCCTCGGGATGAGTTGCCGTGCGTTTCAACAGATCGTCGACGACATCGTCAGGTGTAACGCCCTCGCTCTCCGCGGCGAAATTCAACAACAGACGGTGCCGCAACACAGGCTTGGCCAGCGCCTGAATGTCTTCGACCGACACATGCGGGCGCCCGTGAATTAAGCAGCGGGCCTTGGCGCCGAGGATCAAGAATTGTACCGCACGCGGGCCTGCTCCCCAGGACAGCGACTGCCGAGCCATGTCGGTGACCTCGGGTTCGCCCACGCGCGTACCACGAACCAACGCCACGGCATACTGCATCAAGTGTTCGCCCACCGGCACGCTCCGAACCGCAGCTTGCAGATCTAAGATTTGCTCAGGAGACAAGACAGCTTGTACCTCGGCGTCCGTATTGATCGTCGTCCGGCGAGCCACCTCGACTTCGTCTTCGAACGTGGGGTAGTTCACCAGTGCTTTGACCATGAAGCGGTCTTGCTGCGCCTCTGGCAGAGGATAAGTGCCTTCTTGTTCAACCGGATTCTGCGTGGCTAGAACAAAGAAAGGAGAGCCGATGCCATGCCGCATGCGGCCGACTGTCACTTGTTGCTCCTGCATGGCTTCTAGCAAAGCCGCCTGGGTCTTGGGCGGGGTACGATTGATTTCGTCCGCCAGAATGACGTGGGAGAAAATAGGCCCCGCCAGGAACCGCATTTCTCGCTGCCCCGTTGAGCGGTTCTCTTCAATGATCTCGGTGCCGGTAATGTCCGCCGGCATCAAGTCGGGGGTGAACTGAATGCGGCTAAAAGTGAGATTCAGCGAACGAGCCAGTGTGCTAATAAGGAGCGTCTTGGCTAAGCCTGGCGCCCCTTCCAGCAAGCAATGCCCACGGCAGAAAAGGGTGATAAGCAGCAGCTCAATCACATCCTGCTGGCCAACGATCAGCTTGGCGAGCTGCTCGCGAATCTGATCGCTGGCGGTTTGCATGCGGCCAACAAGGTCTTCAGGCACATGGTTCGAGGAATCGTTCAAGTGGAGTGCTCCGTGGGGTAATGTGCCATTCAGCGTTGATAGATCGGCAGACAGGCATTGTCCAACTGAAGGATGATGAGATTCAGAGCCGTTGTGTAGACGTTGCCAATGTAACCTTGGCCCCAGGTCACCCCATCGCCCGTTGGCGTTCGAGCTGGGCTCGCTTCGCGGACCAACTTGGCGTAAGTCGCTTTGCGGTAGGCCCGCCAAGCGTCGCCAGATTCTCGGTACTGAACTTGAGAATAGTAGAAGTGGGCGTAGTGCCAGTGGCCATAGTTACTTTGATTGTGAACCCCAAGATGCCGTCGGCAGTACTCCTGCATGCGGGGCACGAAATCGTCATCGTACTCCCCCGCACTGTAGAGCGATGCAATGGCCGCAGCGGTAATCGCAGGCCTTCCCCCACCGCCCTTTGAACTGTACTGCACGCCACCATCCTTGAGGGTACAGCCATGAATATAGCGAACGGCTTTGTCGATCACCTCCTTCGGGACGGCGATGCCGGCATTGCGACAACCCCGCAAGCCCTGCACTTGGGTAATCGTGGTCGAGCCTTCATCGAAACCGTTCCCGTCCTTGGCGCTGACATACCCCCAACCGCCAGCACTGGTCTGAGCTTGAGCAGTGAAACGCACGGCCGCTTCGAGAACGCTCACCAGTTCCTGCCTTCGCTCGTAGTCTTCCTCTTCCCCCAAGACTTGCGACAAGAACAGCATGGCGAAGCCGTGACCGTACGTGTAGCGATCATCGCGCAGGGGGTCGCCAATCAGACCGTTTGGCCGGCTCTGCCGAACCAGGTAGTCGACCGCTCTTCTCAGGCTGTCTGAGTAAGGGCCCTGATTGGGCGTTGAGCCTTCGCTCAGCAGCGCCAAGGCAGAGAGCGATGTGATCGCCGTAGGATACCGACCTTGAGCCGTCCAGTGCCCCAGACGGTGCTGCTGTGAGGCGAGCCACCTTAGTCCTCGGTCTACGGTTTGCTCGACGTCACGATCGGCGGCGTGCACCAACCGGTTTTGGCCAAGTGCGCCAAACACTCCTATCGCCAACGCTGCGAAGAGCACCCATCGAAAGCTCGCAAGCGAGTGGGGCAATTCCGTTCTCCCTTTCTAGATGCCTATAAGAAGATGGCGGCCGACATAATAGCGGCATACCTCTGGCTTCCATCATACGCGGCGGCCTCCCATTCCCCTAATTGAATACTCGGTCAACAGGAAAAGAGCCCTTCGCCAGCCCGCGAACAAGAGATGCTATTCTTCGTCCTCAGCCGGTGGTGCGTTTTGCTCAGCCTTCGGCCGGATCGAAAAGCGAAACACCTGCTGAAACTGTTGGACAATGCCACTGACAGACCGCGAACCAGCGCCTGTCTCGATCGCATCGCTGGAGGGTGGCGATGGTGGTGCAGGAAACTCACTGGGGCTCAATCGAATTTCGCTTCCTGGCACGGAAATGCGAACCTGGGGAGAACGCCCCGCCAGGTAAGAAATGCGATACTGGTCCGTGGCGTCGGTGCTCAAATTATTGGCTCGATAGATCGTGCGACCGCTTGTTTCATCAACGACCAGCAAATTGGTGGACGAAGCCGACCGCCCGTTGACCCGAGTGTCCTTCTTCGCTCCAAAGAAGAGCAGCGGACAAGCCTCAGGAATCCGGCTGAGAGGCGCGCGACCATGAAACGAAACGGGGCGTGGCCAAGCCCGCTGACCTGACTGGATATCGAGGCAAAAGACTTCGTACGGCATCGCCTCGACCGACGGTTGGCCTGCGTCTAGTGCCGTGGCTCCGCGAGAACGCTTGGTTGCAGCGGCCCCATAGCCGAGGGTAACGACCAGCCGACCGCGTCGTATTTGGGGTAAGAAGACGCGGGGCGTTCGCGGCAGACGCAACTCGGTCTCTAGCAACAGCTGACCGGATGCCGTGTCAATCAGCTCGAGCATCCCTGTGGCCGACAACAGGACAAGGGCTCCATCGACCACCTTGACTTGAGTAGGTGACCTAAAGTTACGCTGGAGAAGCTCCTCCCCTGTGGATAAGTCAGCAACCTTGAGGACGGACTCCTTCGGCCCGCGGACGAAGGTCGCCACATTGCCCCCTTCGGAACAGAGCAGTCTCCCCGAGAAAGGACGCCAGTCTCCTGCATCGCTGCCATCAACCAGCGACAATCGCTTACCAGCGCCCCCTTCAGCCACCACATAAAGATGCTGTTGGTCAGCCAACACCATTTCGGACAGCTGGGCCGCCGGCCGAAGCCACAGTAAGCTGCCATCGAGAGGGTCGACCGCCAGCAGCGCGTCTCCTTTTCGGAAGACGATGCCTTGGGCAGTTGCCGCGACAATCTCGACCGGCGCGGCTGGGTCAAACTGAACCGCTCTATGTCCGCGATTTGCCACCCCGTCCGCGAAGCCCCTGTCTCGCCTGGAAAGCGTTTGAGAAAGCGCTTCCGTTGACCACAATCGTCGATCATCCGAAGAGTGGCTCCTGAGAGTCTCAATGGCCACGAGGTTCTCGCCTGCGGCGATATAGAGGCACGGGCCCAGTCGCCAGGCCTCCACTTGAGCACTCGAACGACCTTGACGCAGATAAGCTCCGGCGGCTCCAGAAAGGTCCGTGCGATAGACGGTGCGTCCGTGATCATCGAGCCCAAGGAGACTTGCTGATTCGAGACTAAGCAGGAATCGGTCGATCGGGGTTCCTGTTGAGGGTTCAGGCTCGCTGGAGAAGGTGTGGCGAAGAACAACAGGCCGCAGCCCCAAGGTCCGCCCCCGGGAGTTTCGGAAACGGTTGGGGGCATTCGCCTGCGCATCGGGGAACACCTTTGCCACGATTTGCTTAGTCGCCCAATGCGAGTCCGTCGGACTCTTACGGTATGAGCCGTAACTCTGACTCACAAAGTCTCCCGCCGGAGCTGTAGCTTCTGCCATTGCCAGAGGTAGCCAAAGCTGCTCCTCGTGGAGCCGCTGCCGCCGGCGCGACTCCACGTCTGCCACCTCTGGCAAGCCGCTGAAGATCGAGGCAAAGCGAGTCAATTCTTCCGCCGAGGTGAGCCCCTCGGCAACCGAGCGGAGGTTTGAGCCGATTGCCGATCGCTGGGCGGCATCGGCGGCTTGCCACGCCTGCGCGAGCAGCGCAGACACGCGGCGAATCGGCGAGACAAGATGGCCAGCATCGGTGCTGATCATCACATCAAAAAGCGGCGGATCGTGGATCAGATCCTCAGCAAGGGTCACGGCGCGCACCAGTTCACGCTGCCGAATTGCTAGTTCCAGAGCCTGAACGCGCAGTTCTAACCGCTGATGGGAACTCGTGACCAGCGGCTCTAACAGGGCCAAGTCTGCCGCATTGGGACCCGTTTGCCTTAATCGCGTCACTAGCGCGCGCCGCAAGCGATCACGAGCCAAAGCCGAGGTCGGCTGCTCCTCATACGCAGCGGTAAAGCGATCAACGGCGGCATCAACCGCTCCTTCGCTGAGAAGCGCTTCACCAAGAACGCACAACGCGTCCACGGACGAGGGATCCACTTGGAGCTGCTCACGAGCCGTGGCCAGCAGGAGGTCGCCCTGATCATATCGGTCTAACGATGCGAAGGTCTGCGACAGCAAGGACTGGCGATGAACTATGAGGTTTCCAGCACCGCCACCAGACCAACAAACCACTTGACCAGCCGGCGTCCCCTCAGCGGTGGCGATCAGCACGAGCGATCCATCCGACAAGGGGCAAAGCAACTTGTCCGCAAAGATCACGGCGCGGCCGGCAAGAACCGCGTCACGTGACAGAGCCGTTCGCCATTTGGTCGTTCCGTCTTCCAACTGGATTGCGCGAATCGCCTGGGCTTCGCCAACGAGCGCCACGCCCTGGTCGGCTCCCAGCAAGAGGGCTCCTGACGCACGCTTGGTACGCCACAGGACTTGACCTGTCAAACGATCCAGACAGTGGAGCAGCGGGGACTCTGGCGAGGCAACCAGGACACGATCACCGGTGATCAGCACACGGTTCTCCAGCCAGGTCTTCTCAACCATTTGTGGCCAAACATCACGTGGCCGACGCCGCCAAGGCCGCGTGTCGGTGGTCCGCTGTCCTTTATCGGCAGGAAAACGATCAACCCAGACAAGAGACCTCGACAGCAGATCCACGCAAACGACGACACCCGCGCCCGTGGAGCAAATAACCTGAGCACCTGAGCACGCGGTGGCTCCGCCCACGAACCGTCGCATACTGTTTTGGGCGACCCCTCGCTCGACGCTCACCAGGGGTTGCTTCCAGCGGAGCTCGCCAGTTTCAGGCGCGAGAAGAACCAAACAAACAGACTGTTCAATTTCGACCAGCGCAACCAGGTCGTCGCCAACGGCCATAGGCGCGCTTAAGAAGAAGGCTTGCGAAAGCGGGCCCTTGTCCACACCTCCAAGTGTCCAGGCTAGCTTGCCTTCGGTTGGAATACTGTACGCGACGAGACGATTTCGCGAGGCACCCAATAGTTGCTCCCATTGGCCCCTTTGGAGCGCAAAAGGAGACCAGCGCTCCGTCTGCCTCTGGGGGCCGGCGATCGGCTCAACGGCGTAGACGTGCCGCTCGTCGCATGACAGGGAATTCGATACGGGGTCGAACCACGTGCGAAGCGACTGTCTGGTTAGGGGCTCTTCGTCGGCCCCTTCAGATCGCCCTGAAGAGCGGGTTTGCTGCGAGACTGACGGACTTGGGAGAATCGGGCGGCGGGTTTCCCAGACTCGCCTGCCGCTATCAAAGTCAACCGCAACGATCGTCTCCGGAGTTCGCATGAAGACGAGATCCTCTTGCGCTATTGGTTGGGCGACGGTGGGAACCGGCCGCTTGTGTGACTCCAAGAAGTAAGCGTATTGGGTGAGTTCGTCCTCCATCGCCGGGTTAGCAAGGGTCATCGCTGTCCAGCGGGCCCAGGGATGGGGGGGACCGGCTGAGCGCTGCGGGTTGCGCTGCCGTCCCCCATAGGCCATATGCCACCTAGCATCGTCAGGCGTAGCCAGCGGCCGTGATCGATTCAGCTGTCTCCGCAGCCACTCAGCCACCCCTGAAGCATCTCGAATGGGAACGCCTGGCGCGACCTCCGCCGCTCCAAAACCGCGTGCCGACAGCCATTGGATCACTTCAAGGCTTTGCTCATTTTCACCTCTGGCGGTCAGCAGACTGGCCTGCAGGAGCGCACGCTGCGGTTCAAAGCTCTGTCGCTTGTCAAACAAGGCAACACGATCCAAGGCAGCAATGGCGTAATCGGTGTCCCCGGCGTCGCTGGCCGCCATGGCAACGAGCCAGTGGGCCATCGCGGCGGAGTCTGTTCCCGGAACCGAGCGCACGATCCGCAGCAATGACGCGACGTCACCGCCCTTAGCCGCCTGCTGTATGGCCCTGCGCGATCGCGCTTCTACCTCTAACCGATACGCCCGTTGGCCCGCTGAAGAAAGCGACTGCAGGCTATCAGCGGCCCTCGTCCTAAGGCTCGTGGGTGCTGCATGATCGGCGCGCATTAGAAGGTCGAAAGCGTCGTCGCCACGGTTTAACACACCGAGCAGTAGGGGGATCGCTTCGCTGTAGCGTTCTTGATCGAGGAGCTCCTGGGCCAACTGGAGAGATCGCGAAGCAGTGCGATCACGGGGCAGGTGAGCCCCGTAGAACAGTTCATGGAGATCGATGGCAGTCGGTGGTTGCTCATTTCCTTGAGCTGGGGCACTCAAGGCCATGCCAGCTAGCCAAGCTAGCGCAAGGACGAGTCGCCAAATCTCCTGTCGCCCCTGGGCGAACAGCTTTCCCCAAGCGCTTCTGGCGAGCAAACTCCTCAAGACCAATACCCCCCAATGGGTGGGATGACCGCCAAGAAGAGCCCACATCTGGCCCTCAAAGCCGTGCTTTTCCCAGTTTTTTTGGAATCCGCCCGCTCTGTTCTGAGTCTATGCCTCCGCTGCAATCGGAACAACTCGAATGAAGCGCTTGGCTCCGAGTTCCGAGTGCGCTAATAGCAACGATTCTGACAGAGCCTACCGTGTGTGTTGGAGATCGCATCCAGCCGGGGCAATCGCCTACACTTGCCACAAACCACTGCCTTAAAACACCTTACGGCATAACCCAACGATTCTGTCTACGTGAATACCCATCGTCCCGCGGAAGAAGACCCGCCGGTCAAATCGATGCTATGTTTCACACGGTACGGCCTGCTCTGGTGGTGTCATTACGCCCCACTGGCTGGCGAACGCAAGCTTCGATCTGGCTCCTTAGGCCTTTTTTTCCAGGGTCTGAGCTGATTTTCCCGCTTGCGTTTTGCTGGCGCCGGCCGTTTAATCACGGGCCGTCGCGGTGGCATGCCACTTCGGCCGCTGCAACCCGCAACCTATTCGCAACTCGCACTAATCGAGTGGAGGATCCAACCCGATGGCGAAAGCCGCTCCCAAACCCCCGACCAAGACAGAAATTTTCGCCAACATCGCCGACGCGACGGGGCTCACGAAGAAGCAAGTTGGCGAGGTCTTTGACGCCCTGAGCGAACAGATCGAAAAGGCGCTTGGCAGCCGCGGTCCAAAGACCTTCACGATTCCCGGTCTCTGCAAGATCGTGGTCCAGCACAAGCCGGCCACCAAGGAGCGGGAAGGCATCAACCCGTTCACCGGTGAACCGACGATCTTCAAGGCGAAGCCCGCGACCAATGTCGTTAAGGTTCGTCCCCTGAAGAAGCTAAAGGACATGGCCTAAGTCGCCGCGTCGCCTGCAAATCGAGACTTGGGCCTGCTCCCCGCAAGCCCTAGCCGGACTGCATTCACAGAGCCGCTTCGAGCTGCCCAGCTAACTGGTCTACCAGCGCTGGCGGCTCGTAGGCGGCTTTTTTTTTGCTCCGGACGCCCGCGTCAGACGATAGCAGGAGTGAGACGGCCAGCGTAACAGGGTCACCACTGGGGCGAGCAGCCAAACAAACGGCCGATCCTTGCCGGTCATCCCGCCAGAAGACCGTAGAGAAACCATCCCGCAGGATGGAACAAACGGGATCAAAAAAGAAGTGGACAGGGGCGGGCTCGAACCGCCGACACCGGCCTTTTCAGGGCCGTGCTCTACCAACTGAGCTACCTGTCCTCGTGTCGCAGGCGAATCAGGAACGAAACTCCTGTCGACTACTGAAGGGTCCATCATACCCGCGGCGAACGGCCTGTAAATGCCTGGAAAAGAGCGTGGGCCCGTCGCCAGCTCGTCATCAGCCGACATAACCGACAGCACTGGCAACATAAGAGTTCGCCACAGCTCGCCAGCAACAGCTTGCCATGCCTGTGGTCATTGGCACAGGAACAACGGCAACTCGGCATCGCGGACGGCACGAAGCATGGTGTCGCCGAAGAGTCTCCTCAGGAGCAACCGCCGCGAGCTGTTGCCGATGACAATCAAGTCGGCGCCCACATCGTCGGCGAACGGCAGTAGGGAGTTGCGGGCCTGCTCGAAGCGCAGCTCCGTCTCCACGGTCACGCCATGGGCGGCACAGTAGCTAGCCGCGTCCTGGAGAAGGTCGCTGCCTTCGGCTGCATCTGCTCGATCAGCGAAGTGGACGATCATCACCTCCGCTTCGGGCCACATGAGCAGCTGGGTGAATCGGCGCAGCGTTTTAGCCGATTCCATCGACCCGCTATAGGCGATAAGAACCCGACGAATGGGCGTGTAGCCAGGAGGGGCAACGAAAATGGGACGGATGCCTTCCCCTACGAGGCGCGCCAAGCCATCCAAGGGCTCGTCGATCAGGCCATGCTCGAACAGACCGTCACGACCCAGCACGGCCAGATCGTGGTAGCGAGCGACCGAGATCAGCGATTCCAGGGGATCGCCTTCTTCGCACCGCAGCTCGTAGGTTCGCCGCTCAGCGGTGCATGCCTGGCGGAAGCGTTTCGCGAGCCGGCTGGCGAGCCGATAGGCATTGGCGGTGCGGTCTGAACTAAGCTGCTGAGCATAGGCGCCGGCCCCAATTGGCATGGGGCCGGTGTGCGTCAGGGCAGGGGTATCAATCAACGTGACACCGGTCAGCTCCGCGTCAAATCGCTCTGCGATTTCCAGGGCATACCGCGTAGCTGTTTCCGAGCAGGCTTCGAGACCCAATCCTACCAAGACGCGCTTTACGCTCATCGCCAATGCCTCCCGCCATAAGACCTCACGATGAAGGATTCTCCGACCCTCGACCGCCTTCTGTGTGCGGCAACTCAAAGGGACGTACGACACCACCTCCATTCTAGCTAGGAGGGCAAAATATCTGAAAGGAAATCCGCCGCAGCGGCTAGTGATTTCTCGACTTCAGGGCATCCCCCCACTCTGCGTAACTCGTCTTGTTGACAATAGTTGAATCGGAGAACTAACATGTTTTAGGGAATTGAGAGGCCGCCCTTGGAACAGGTGACCCCTCCGCTGGGCTGCCCGGAAGACTAGTGGCCGAAAGCTTAAGGGTCGACCTACCGCGGTTTGCTTACCCCGCGTTTCGGTTCGCCCCGCATTGCGGGGCGCTTTCCGCCGTCTACACAGATGGCAGGTCGCCCGGTTCTTGGCAAACGCACTCCGTCCATGCGGAGCGAAGGGGCTCAAAAGTGCTAACAATATCCAGTCGCGCAAAAACCACTCGCGCAACTCGTGCGGTGGCGTTGCTCATCGCCATTCTGGTGGCTAGCGCGCCGCAGATGGCTTCGGCGGTAACTCCTCAGAGTCCCGAGGTCCAAGCGGTCATCAAAAAGGCGATGGCCTATCTGGATAAGTCGGAAGAGCCTCGGCTGGGCGGCAAGTGCCTGATCGCCATGGCCTATCTCAAGACCAAGCCGCCACAACCAAAGCATCCCAAGGTGGCCGAAGCGCTGGCCGCCTGCCGGGCAGGCACCAAGTCTCGCAAGCCGCATGACATGTACAGCAATGGCCTAGCCATCATCTTTCTGTGCGAGTACGGCGGCAAGAAGTATGGCGACTTGGTGAACTACTACCTGGGAGCCCTGAAGAAAAGACAAAAAGAACACGGCGGCTGGGGCTACGACGGCAAAGAGACCGGCGACACCTCACAAACGCAGTATGCAGCCCTCAGTTACTGGGAAGCCCACAACAACGGTTTCGGCATTGATTCGCAGTCGGTTGTGGGGCTTACCGATTGGCTCCTTAAGACCCAGGATCCAAGCGGCGCTTGGGGCTACCAAGGCAAGCTGCCTAAGGAAGGGCGGAATGTCAAACAAAGCGAGATCACCTGTTCGATGGTTGCCGCTGCGATGGGCAGCACTCTGATTTCCGCCGACCTATTTGGCATGCTGGAGTCTGGTAACGACCCGGAGGCGCGCCAGAAGCCGATCTCCTCCGCTTTGCGGCTAGCCAACCCTGAGAAGAAGGAGCGCAAACGCGCGGACAACCTCTCCTCAGGAAATCTCGATCGCAAGGGACTCTTCACGTCCCTAAGGCGAGGCGACGCTTGGATGGACAAGAACTACAAGCAAGACATTGGCCGCTACAACGTCTACTACCTTTATTCTCTCGAGCGTTACAAGAGTTTTGACGAGAAGCTCAAAGGCAACCCCCAAGACGAACCGCAGTGGTACAACAACGGCTTTAAGTACCTAAAGACCACCCAGAGCCCTGAGGGTGCCTGGAGCACCGGCTGTGGTCATGGCCCCGATACGGCCTTCGGCGTGCTCTTCCTAGTCCGCTCGACACAGCAAATGATCAGAGCTCGGTTGAGCGACGTGGCACGCGGCATCGCTGGCCTGCCCAAGCCACGACCAGGCATGAAGCTCGTCGAAGGGCAGTTTGTGGTGGAGCAAACCGAGAAAGCACTCGACGACCTGATGGGAATGCTTGACGGCGTTGACGAGTCTCAGATCGATCAGCTCGCGAGCGATCCTTCCTCCTTAATTCTCACCGGCGAGCTTGATGAGGCTGCGGAGCAGCGACTGCGTCAGGTGGTGCGGACTGGCTCCCCGTCAGCTCGCCTGCTGGCAGTCCGCACGCTCGGCCGCACCGGGAAGCTGGATCAGGCGCCAATTCTGATCTTTGCTCTGACCGATCCCGATCGGCGGGTGACGCTTGAAGCTCGTGACGCCCTGCGTTTTATCAGTCGCCGTTTCGACGGCTTTGGTCTGAAAGACAATTACGACTCTGGTAAAGACGAAGCCCAAGCAAGGCGGGCACAGAATCAAGTCGCCGACAAATGGAAGTCCTGGTACCGCTCCGTGCGCCCAAATGCCGTCGTGACGATTCAGTAATCCGTTTTATCTGCCGCCATCCTCCCCGTTTGCCGCTATGAGCACCGCTGCCATCCGCCGAGAGCGACGCGAGAACTACCGCCTAGAGGTTAGTTCTTACGACCGCGCGTCGAGTCTGCTGGTCTCAATGCTGGTGATGGCGGGAGTCACCTTCATAGCGTTGCTCATCATTTTTTTCGCCCGGGCGTTTGTTAGCGAGCCGGTTCCCATTCCCTTAACTCCGCTGGAGCCGGGTGACCGCCCCGAGGAAGCCGCCATGGGCGTCGCCCAGGATATCGAGCCTCCGGGGGTGGAGGATGCGCCGGAGCTAACCGAACCATCCTTGATGGATACCTTGAACGCCTTGACCAGCACCCAATCGTCCAAGGTCGCTATGTTGTCTGACCAGGCGCTGGACGCCAACAAGACCGTGGGCAAAGGGAGTGGGCTTGGCGATAGCCGGAAGGCTGGCGGAGGAACGGGGGGACCGTCTCGGGGACGCGACTTGAACTTTGATGTAGCAAACTTGGCGGAGTATGCGGCGTTTCTCGATTTCCACAAGATTGAGCTCGGCGTCTTTACACCTGGCAGACCGAACGTTTCCTACGCCAGTCGGTTCGCGAACGCCAAGCCCGATACGCGGCAAGGCAAGTACGGCCAGGAGAAGCGTTACATGTTCAATGTGGCCGGCCAGCTGCGGACACTGAACCAACGCTTGGTTGAAAAGGCGGGGATTGCCGGGACCGGGCAGTTCACCGGCATGTTTCTCCCCAACGAGGCCTACACATTGCTCGTGGTGGCTGAAGAGCGACACGCCGGCCAGGCTGGCAAGCCGATTGATGCCATTGAACACACCGTCTTCAACGTTACCCGAAAAGGCAGCCGGTTCGAGTTTTCCGTCGAAGAGCAACTATACTACTAGCTTCCCCGCCAGTGGCCCGACCGGGGCGCTGGAGGTCTCGCACAGCGTTTAAAGAGAATCCATGGACACACTTTTTTGGCTCGTTGGCAACATTGTCTACGTCGCGATGGCGGCGCTGGCGCTTTGGGGGGCCTTCTGCGTGGTGCTCGTCTGGCGCCGCGTGGCTCAAACGCGCTTCTCCAATGAACTGGAGCAGGATGAGTTCTTCGAGGAGATCGAACCTGAACTGGAAGATGGCGACTTTGGCGCCGCGGCCGAGATCTGTGAAGACGACCGTCGGGCGATGCCGCAACTGGCCTTGTACGCCATTGAGAACCGCAACATGGGTCTCCCCAAAGTGCAGCGGCGGATGGTGGATCGCTTTCAACAGGACGTGCTGGCGGACATCGAGCATCGCCTGAGCTGGGTCTCAACCGTGATTAAGAGCGCCCCAATGATCGGGCTGTTTGGCACCGTCGTTGGAATGATGGGCGCCTTCTCCAACTTGGCCGAGGGCGGGGCCAATGTCGATACGGGCCAAATGGCGGCCGACATTATGTTCGCCCTGATCACCACCGCTTGTGGTTTGGCCATTGCCGTTCCGCTGGTGCTCTGCAATGCGAGCATCAATGTGCGGATTCGCAAGATGGAAGACTTGATCGCCCAAGGTTTGAGCCGCCTGATGGATACGCTGGGCGCGGCAATGGCTGAACACGAAGCGGACGGTGTCGCCGTCACGCCTCGGGCGGCCAAAGCAGCATTGATTGAAGACTAGCGCCTGCTGCGAGCCGCCCCCATGAGCATGCCCCAACATCTCGATGAAATCCTCGAGGAACACGAGGAAGCCGAACCGATCCGCAAAAAGCGGCGGGACGATGATGAGATGGACATCACGCCGATGATCGACATCACGTTCTTGTTGTTGATTTTCTTCCTGGTGACCTCCACTCCCGATAAGCAAACAGCCATCGAACTGCCCAACGCCAGCAATGGCGCCCCGGTCAGTCAGCTTACCTCGACCGTTTTCACCGTTGCCGAGGGAGGCCTGGAGAGCGCGCCGATCTACAACGCGGATGGCAAGGACGAAACGAAGCGTTTGACCGATGACCTGGAAGAACAACGCAAAGAGATCCGCGAACTAGTCGAGCAAGGCTTGTCTTCCGAAGGCAAGACGGACGTCATCATCAAGGCAGACAAGTCGGTCAAGTGTGGCGAAGTCAAGCGCGTAATGGCCTCGATTTCCAAAGTCGAGGGCGTCAAGCTTCACCTTGCCGTGCTCACTCCCAAATAACCCCCCCTAGCAAAGCGACCCTGACGTTGGCAGAAGCGATCAATCTCCGTTCCGGTAAGGACGAAGACGAAGAAGACGATCTGGACATGACGCCGATGGTGGACGTCACGTTCCTGCTATTGATCTTCTTTATGATCACCGCCGCGTTCGCACTGCAGAAAGCGATGGAGGTGCCGCCGGTCGATGACGACGAGGCAGCCCCTACCCAAGTTGTCGAAGACCCTGAGAAGGACATCGTCACGGTCCGCCTGGA
This sequence comes from Lacipirellulaceae bacterium, assembly GCA_965263315.1. GTDB lineage: Bacteria > Planctomycetota > Planctomycetia > Pirellulales > Lacipirellulaceae > JBCCQL01. The sequence continues at coordinate 257,615 of CBDHGZ010000001.1, forward strand.
TGAGGACAACATCTTCTGGGTAAGCGCACCGGTCTTCGACGACGAAGAGAAAGAAGCCCGCAGCCGGCAAGACATGCGGGAACTTGTCCGGAAGGCCCGCGAAGGCAAGGGCGGCAAGTTTGGCAAGGGCCCGGGCAAACTGCTCGTTCAAGCGCACGTGGAAGCAACGTACGAGTACATGGTGGCTGCGCTCGATGCAGGAGCTGCCGAGGATGTGAGGATGGAAGAAGTCAGCTTGATGATCTACGAAGATGGCGACCTGTAGGCCGCCACAGTTAGTGCACCCACCGTAGGCAAAAGAGACGTGGTCGGAGCCGAACGATTCATTGAAAAACTCGCCGAGCAGGGCGTCCTGTCGGAGTCGATCATCAAACGACTCCGCGACAAGGTGGCGGGCTCTTCGTCTGTCCCTTCGCCACGGGCACTAGCGCAGTTCCTGGTGGACAAGGGCCATCTAACGCGTGAGCAAGCGGACGAAGCGCTGGCTGCTTCGGCACCGCCGCGCAAGCCACGCAAGAAGCGAGCCGAACCGTCCGACCCCAACCTGCGGACCATTAAGCCCGAGCGTACCAAGAAGAAACGCGCCAAGAAGTCGGCTGGCGACGATCCGTTCTCGGTGCCCGAGGAGAAGCCCTCCACTAAGAGCGGCGGCGGCAAGGGCAAGAAGAAGTACAAGAAAAAGAAAAAGGGAGAGAACGAATTCGACACGCCGCTGATGCTACTCGGTGGCGGCGGGTTGGTCATCATTCTGCTGGGAATAGGCTTCTTCCTGTACCTTTTCTTTACCGAAAGCGGCGACGAAAGACTCGAAGCGGCCCGCACCGCCTACGAAGCAGGGTCCTACGCGCAGGCGATCCAGGACTACGAGATTTTCTGCGAAAAGTTCGAAAGCCACGAAGGCTATAGCCAGGCCCGGGTCACGCTGGGCATCGCCCGTATTCGCCAGATCGCGGGCAGCAATAGTGAACAGGCTCTGAAACGTGCCCAGACAGAGCTTCCGGAAATTGAAGATGAGCGTGAATTCGCCTCGATCCAGGAGGACCTTGCCAGCGTCCTCCCGACCATGGCCAAAGACCTAGCTGCCCGAGCAGATGCGGCCGAGGAACTGGAGCAGATCAAAAAGTATGTGGCGCTCACCGAGGAAGCTCTGGTCCTCAGCACGCGCACCAACTACGTCCCCAGCCGACTCCGCAACAAGCAAGAGCTGAACCAGATCAAGGAAGTCCTGGCGCGAATCGCGCTACGTGAGCAAGCGTTAGAGAGCCTGGCTGAAACGCTCGACACGATGCAACAGGCTGTCGAAGCGGGCGACACCAAGACGGCCTACGCAGCTCACGCCGGTTTTGTGAAGGCACATCCTGAAAAGGCGGAAGACGAAGAGCTGGTCGCCGCCGTGGCTGCCGCATCGCAAGCAGAGAAAAAAGGGATCCAGTTCGTCGAAGAGAGAACCAACGCAAGAACGACGGAAGCGGAGACCGCGGTCTCTGCTGCGGTCGCCACGGCCGATCAACGGCGCCAGGCGGAAGCTCCAACCCGCGGGGTTGCCGTCGTCCGCTACCAAAATGCCGCTTACGCTTTCGATCGTCGCAATGGACAGCTGCTGTGGCGGCGGCCAGTGGGTGTTTCTTTGCAGGACGCCATGCCGGTCATGGTGGGCGATGACTGCCTGCTACTGGACGCGAAACGGGAGGAACTGGTCCGCGTGAACGCCACGACCGGCAAACTGGTTTGGCGTTCTCCCCTCAAAGACCAAACCGCTCAGCCCGTCTTGCTAGGAGACAAGATTCTGGCGGCCGGGAAATCAGGCAAGCTCCACATCGTAGAAGCCTCGTCAGGAAGTGGCTTGGGCTACGTTCAATTCGCCCAGCCCCTGCGTTCTGCACCCGCCGTGAACACTGAAGCGCAACGCATTTACTTGGTAGGCGAGCACTCAAGTGTTTACACGCTCGACGCCAAAGACTTGAGTTGCCTGGGCGTGTACTACCTGGGACATGCCAAAGGTACCGTCGAGGCGCCGCCTTCGGTCGTCCTAAACCGCCTGGTGATCTTTGAGAACGACGGCGCGGCGACCTCAAGCCTGCACCTGATGGGTACCGACAGCGAAGGCGTGGTGGATCGCACGTTGCTTGGCAGCGACAGCACTGAAAGCCGCTTGCCGGGTTTGGTCACCGGGCCTGCGGAAGTGTTTGGCAAGCGTTTCGCAGTAATGACCAACTCCGGGCATATCGGCGTTTACGAAGTCTCCTCAGAGGACACCGAAACCTCTTTGACGTTGCTGGGTACGCGCGCTGCCAAGCGCCAGCCACGCTCCAACTTGTACTCGGCAGTTATCAACCAAGAGTTGTGGGTCGCCAGCACGGGGCTAGCTCGCTACTCCATCCAGCCGGCCGGCAGTCGATTGCCTGTGCGTGACGTGAAAGATCAGTTTCGGGGCGACACTTTTGTCCACCCCCTTGAAGTAGCGGACGGCGTCTTAGTGCACGTCCGGCGCAGGCGAGGGCGCGCCGGAGCCACCGTGGCAGCGACGGATCTTAAGACCGGCGCGGTGTATTGGGAGACTGACATTGCCGCACCCGCCTCGGGGCCACCTGTCGCTTCGCAGAAAGCAGGCGGCTTGCTCTACGCGACCGCCACCGGCAAGGTCTTTCTGATCGACCAACTGGCGCTCAGCAGCGGTGTCACGAGTACGGTGGTTGGTGGAGACGGAAACACGATGCTAGACGTTGGACAAGCAACCGACTCCCGCGCTCTGTATGCCTCGGGCCTCTCAGGACAAGCATTGGGGATCGACGATCGTTCCAGTTCACTGCAGCCGCTTGAACTGCCTGGCGCCATGACCGAGCCACCAATTGCGTTTGGTGAGGGGTGGCTGGCGTTGCTGGCTATCGGCCAAATCGCCTACGTCGACGGCGTGACAGGAGAGACGCTCGCGGCGCCTTTTCAGCCCCAGCTGGCTCCAGGCGGCGCACGTCGTTGGCGGGCGGCTTTCCCCAGTCAGATTGATGGCAAGCCGTCGATCGTCGTAAGCGATGGCGAAAGTACGCTCTACACGCTGCAGGTAGCCACGAGCCCCAGCCCCCATCTGGCGCCGATTGCCGAGGCCAAGCTGTCCGCAGGTCAGCTTACAAGCCGCGTCGCCGCTACCGATTCACACACAGCAGTCGCCACTTCAGAAGGGCAGTTGCTGATCTATGATACGGCGACTCTGGAGGCTCTTAGCGCAACGCCTATGAAGTCGTCGGTCGTGTGGGGCCCCTATGCTGCAAGTGATCACTTTCTGCTGGCGGACGCTTCAGGCAAGCTAACCTGCCTTGATCCTGCTACACCTGAAGAGCCAAAGTGGTCCTTGGAGTGCGCCGCGCTGGAACTGTTGGCTTCGCCGAGCATGGAATCTGACGACTTTGTCTTAACCCACCGAGACGGAGCTCTGACTCGTCGCCGTCTGAGCGACGGCGAGGTGGTGTCCCAGGCGGACACTGGTCAGGGATTGGCTCTAAAGGGACACACGTTGAATGGCCGCATAGCTTATTCAGCCACCGACGGGGCTCTGCTGCTGGTTCAGCCGGCAAAGGAATGGTAACCCGGCCATGGCATTCACTTTTCCTCTCGTCCGAACGCTTGGCGCCACCACATTGCTGTTGGTCGTCGTGGTGGCTCCAGCCTTCGGGCAGAAGAAGATCTACGACGAACGACCCTTCGACCGCATTACACTCAATGCGGCCAACAACAATGAAGTCATCAAGGTCCGCACCATCGATTTTCCCGGACGGCAGGTGCCCAGCCCTCTGCCCAGTGGCCGACTGATTGTGCGGCTGGTGGACCGCCCCGGTCAGCCCTACGAGTTACTTTGGAGCGCTATCGCAAGAGTCGAGCTCTTTGAGCAGATCATCTTAACTGAGGCGATGAAGCTGACCGAAGCTGGCAAGTTTGATGATGCCTTTGACTACTTTCTGCGACTGCACAAGTCTTACCCCGACATGCCGGGCCTGGCCCAGGCGACAAGCCGTTACTTGCAACGGAACGCACTGGCAACCTTTCGAGATGGCGAATACGACCGCGCCCTCGCCATTCTGGCCAGCTTGTACCAAGAACAGCCAGGAGCCAATGGTCTGGCACGCGCTGTAGACACCGTGGCGGATCAGATCATCCAAGGCCACGTCAAGAAACGAGACTTACGCACCGCGCGAAGTGTCTTAGACGTTGTCGAGCAAGAGTTCGCCAACCTTTCGCTAACTGTCGTGGATCGTTGGCGAGTCAGGTTTCAAGAGGGCGCCAATGACCGGGTGAATCAGGGCGCGCGGGCTTTTCGTGCCAAGAATTACCGTACGGCCCGCACCGCCGCGACGCAGGCCTTGGCCATCTGGCCAGAACATGAGAGAGCGAGACAGCTGCTGGAGCTGGTGCAGCGCGCCAATCCGACGGTCGTGGTCGGGGTTCGCACCGCTGCCGCGCTGCCGCTATCTCCGCGGGTTGATTCGCCGGCATCGCTAAGAACCGGTTTCCTTGCGGCGCAGACGCTGACACGCATTACTGACTATAGCACAGAGGGCGGCATCTACGCCTCTCCGATTGGTGCTGTGGGACTGGACGCCACCGGCCGAGAGCTCTCGATCACCGTCCTGGACTACCCTCAGCGCTCACCGGCCGCACTTGATGCAGCGGGGGCAGTGGCACGCTGGCTACTTCGCGCGGGTAATCCACGCGACTCGCAGCACCTGCCAGTCGTTTCCCACGTCTTGGGAGCCGTGCTCACTCCTGAGCCGGACGTCGTCGTGGCTGAGCTATCTCGAACCCACGTACGACCGGAAGCCTTGCTGCATGATGTGCCTCTCTCAGCATGCAACTTGCCAGCACCGTACGGATCTTACCGGGCAGTTCCCGCTACGGACAAAGAAGACAACACGCTGCAACTGGAAGCTCTCACGTCAGGCTCGGCCGTGGCCAACATCGATGAGCGTCCCTTCATGTCAGACGCAGCGGCCATGACCTCGCTGATCAACGGAGACATCGACCTGTTGGACCGTGTCGCCCCCTGGCAAGTAGCGCCGCTTCGAGAGAACAAGGACGTCTTGGTCGGACAGTATCGGCTGCCGACGGTGCATGTGCTGATTCCAACCCACCATCAGAAGATTCTCGATAGCCGTGAACTGCGCCGTGCCGTTTGCTACGGCATTGATCGCGAGTGGGTGCTCAACAAGATGATCCTGGCTGACCAACGCCTACCAGGCTATCAGGTGGTTAGTGGGCCCTTCCCGACGGGCATGTCGCTAAGCGACGGAGTGCGCTATGGCTACAACGACGCCGTACGACCGCGTCCGTACGAACCCCGCCTAGCGGCCTTGCTTGCCCGATTGGCCTGGGCCAATGTCCAACGTGCCGAGCGAGAGAAGAACAAACCCGCACCGAAAAAAGGCCAGGAGCCAGCTGAAGAGGACGAAGTCGAAGAAGAACCGTTGCCCCCGCTGCCAAAGTTTCGACTGGCTCACTCAACCGACCCCGTAGCCAGGACGGCATGTCAGGCCATTGTCCGGCAATTGGCTCCTTTGGGATTGAAGTTCGAGCTCGTCGAGTTGTCTCCCGAATCGTTACTGGCTGAGGACCCCGAGTTTGACTTCCGCTACGCTGAGCTATCGGCCTGGGAACCCGCCGTCGACGCCATGCGTGTCCTTGGCCCCAACGGGGTGGCGGGGCGCTGCAGCGATCCGATGTTTGAAGCCTTGAAACGACTGGACGATGCACGCAACTGGAATGAAGCACACCTTACGCTTCGTGATATTCATGAGCTGGCCGCGGGTGACTTGCCAGTGATTCCCCTCTGGCAAACCGGCAACTACTACGCTTATCGACGCAACTTGATCGGCGCGCCGGCATCAACGATTCACCTCTACCAAAGTGTGGGCGACTGGCGCAAAGAGCTGAGCGTCGCTCGCCGTCCTTAAGCACAAAGTGTTCATGACTTTGCCTCGCCTACGACTGACGGCCACGCTTCTCGCATGCCTCTTATTGGGTGGCGGTGCCAGTACGCTGGGCGCGGCGGACTCCAAGTACTGGACCCTAACTCCCTATAGGATCCGCGTCTTGTTGGCCGCCCAAACCGTCAGCGTGCCTAGCCAAAGCTTTGCCGACGACTTGGTCCAGCACCTTAGGGAGCGAGCCGACGCCGCCATCGGTCCTATCTGGGACTTGCAAGTCGAATCACTCCAAGGCAACCAGCGCATCAAGGCCATCAATGGGTTCGCTAACGACGAGCTCTTGGAGATGGTCGAGGAGGGTTCGCCGCCAGCTGACAAGCTGATGATCATCGTTGTCCGCGAAACCTTGCGTGGAGTTGAGCTGACAGGCCGCGAGTGCGATCGCTTGCTCGCACGAGTCGATCGCCCGCAAGAAACCTCATGTAGGCAACTTAGCGCTGCCGGCGACGAAGCCTTTGCTCTGTTGTGCGATCTCTTCTCGCCGATTGCTGTTTTCAACGTTGATCGTGAAGCGGGTGACAAAGCGACGCTCTCCGTGCGGGGCTCCCAACTGCCAACACGTGCCGGAGCTCCCAAGTGGTTTCGCAAGGGCGACGTGCTGCTACCGGTTCTGCGTCGCACGAACCGCGAAGGAGAGCTCGCCGAAGATGGCATCCAGGTTGCCCCCTGGACCTACTTGATCGTAGGCGATCCTCAAGAAGCAACTAGCTCAGCAGAAGACACCCAGCAGCTTGATGAGCCGGAACTACTGAACTCGTCAATCACCAGCCATACCAAACGGCCCTTTGGTGTTCGGCGCCGCGGCCGCGTGGAGTATTACGCCGTGCGCCTTCATCCTCGCAAGGCATCGACAAAGTTGCGACTACACGCCAAAGAACAGCCCGACCTACCGCTCTCCGGCTATCAAGCCTTTGTTCAGGATGGTGACGAAGACAAGCGAACTCCGATTGGCGCTTCGAACACGGAGGGACTACTGACGATCGAGCCTGGCAAGTCGGCCATCCAGATGGTGTTCATCAAGAGTGGCTCTCAGGTGGTTGCCAAGGCTCCCATTCCCGCCGGGGCGATCGATCTGGTGGAGATTCCACTGCTCGACGAACGGGCCCGGCTGGAAGCCGAAGCCAAGTTGAGTCTGCTGCGTGAAGAGTTGATCGACCTGGTCGCTCGGCGCAGCATTCTTACCGCTCGAATCGAGGGCATGATCGAAAATAAGAAACGCAAGGAAGCTTTGGCCTTGCTTGAGAAATTAGACGGCATGCCAGGTCGGGCCCAATTCAGCCAGAAACTGAATCGTGTCCAACAACAGTCAAAGTCCGACAACCCGACCGTTCAAGCCCGCATCGACAAGCAGTTTCGCGAAACGGCTGCCGTGCTTGGGGCATTCTTGGGTACCGACAAAGTGCGCGAGCTTCGCGCCAAGCTGAGTGGCTATTAGCCCCCCGTCAGCCTGCTTTGAACCACGCCGCCAGCAGAATCGCGAGCGAGGCACAAAGCGCCGCGATGGAAATGCCCCAGACGATCCAATCTCCGCGTCTTGGAGTTTCCGGCTGACCAAGCGGCACTGGCTGTGGCCCAACCTCAGAGGTCGTTTCTTGCAGAGAATCGGCAACCGGTTCGGTGCCTTGGGAAACCTGCCCCGAAGCCTCTGAGGGAGCATCCATACCTTCGACGGTTAGCGACTCGAGCGTCTCACCAACATCGACTCCGGCATTTTCAGGCCGCGTGTTCCCGCGGGCGCTTGGCGTGTACTGCTCGATGAGCTTCGAAAGCGTTTCAACGGTGTCATCACGCACAAAGTGACGAAGTCGCTCAGCAACAATCGCTGCCGATGCGGTTCTCTCTCGGTGGTCTTTTGCCATCATGCCGGCGATTAGGTCGGCCAGGGGCAAAGGCAGCTGATTATTGAATGCTCTTGGCCCAATCGGTTCGTCGTGCTTTTGGCGCCGCATTTTTTCAGCAGCATTTCCCCCCGGGAAAGGAACCTTACCCGTTACGGCATAGTAAAGCGTACATCCCAGCGCATAGACGTCGCTAACCGGGACGATGCGATCGGGCTGAATAATGGACTCTGGGGCAAGGTAATCGCAAGTTCCTACCACTTTGCCACTCCCCCCCGGCGCTGCGCCGAAGCTATCTTCCAGACACCATGCCAGGCCAAGGTCCGTTACTTTCACGACACCATCAGGGCGCAGCAGCAAGTTGCCCGGCTTTACATCACGATGCACAAGCCCACGCCGATGGGCATACTCTAGAGCGTCAGCGGCCTGGGCGATGATCCACGCCGCCTGATCGGGACTCAGCGCGCCGCATCTTCTGACGAGCCGCCGCAGGTCGACACCTGGCACGTACTCGGTAACCAGGAAGTAGGTATCCCCGTCTTTGTCGGCATAGAAAACACGAACCAAGTTGGGATGATCCAGCTGAGCTTGGGCGCGAATCTCGTGCTGAAAGTTGGCTATGGACTGTTGCGTACTCCGCGATTTTGGCAGCACCTTGATCGCTTCAATACGACCTAATAACTCATGGCGGCCTTTGAAGACGTGGCCCATGCCACCTTTGCCAATGGCGTCAACAATCAGATAGGGGCCCAGCGTGAACTTGGTGCGGCCCGCCCGCAGCTGTTCAATCTGCCACTGGTTTAGCAATCCGCGAGCGATAAGTCGCTGGGCGAGGCGGTCGTCCGCGGCGCCGCCCACGATGGTGGGATCATCGGGCATCTCCCGAGCCACCTCCATCAGCGCTGCTGCATCGATTAGTCGACTGGCAAGCAGCGCTCTCTCGAAGAGCGTTTTTTCAGCAGATCCTGCCACGGAAGTGCTCCGCCTGAGTGCCATGGGGAGTGGCGCGTTCACGCCGACTACGAAATCTACTCTAACGGACTGAGAGCCTGTGCGCCAAGCAAACCAAGCGAAGCCGCGCATCCCTAAGCCATTGCCAAACAGTACCTTATGACACATGCTGGTCAATCAGCCAGCGAGGCAACGCTGTCTTCCGCCAGCGATCTCCACTCCCGGCTCCAGTTGCCTGGTGGTGGCGATTCAATCACCAGCTCTTGCTTGCGGACCGGATGCATGAGTGACAGCCGCCACGCGTGCAAGCCAATTCCCACCCGCAGTGGGACCCGCGATCCGTATTTACGATCCCCCAAGAGGGGACAACCAATCTTGGCCAACTGCACGCGAATCTGATGCTTGCGGCCGGTCAACAACTGGACGAGAAGCAAACTGTTCTGGCCATGCGTGGTCAGAGTGCGATAAGAGAGTTCGGCCCGCTGTGCCCCTTCCGCTTCGGACGTCGTCACATGAACTTTGCGATGCCGTTCGTCCTTGCGCAAGTGGTGCACGATGGTCGCATCGGCGGATTCAGGCTCGCCTTCTACGATAGCAAGATACTGTTTGGACACCTCTCGCTCGCGAAAGGCGGCAGAGAGCCGCGCGGCGGCCTTTGAAGTGCGTGCCATCAACACCACTCCGGTAACTGGGGCGTCCAATCGACTCACCACCCCAAGGTAAACGTTGCCCTGTTTGTCGTACTTTCGGGCAATGTAATGCTTGGCATGCTCGAGCAGGGTAGGGGAGCCGGCCTTCGCGCCCATGGTCGCCAGACTTGGCGGTTTCTCCACCGCCAGCAGGTGGTTATCCTCGTAAAGCACTTTCAGAGAATTGCCAGCCATGCGAGCTACGGCCAGCGTGCGCCAGCCATCATGTGAGGTTCAAGCGATGTCCCAACTGATTCTAGCAAGCAGCTCACCCCGCAGAAGGCGGTTGCTGACAGACGCTGGGTTTGAGTTTCAGGTGCAGACGCCGAGCGACTCTGCTGAACCCGACCGCATCGAGGGAACCGCTCTGGCGGAACTTTCACCCAAGGACTTGGTTGCTGAGTTGGCTCGTCGCAAAGGGGAAGACGTGCGCGGGCGCGTTGCCAGCCCAGATACCATCGTCCTGGCCGCGGATACCGTGGCCGAATGTCGCGGCGCCATTCTGGGCAAACCACGTGATGTGGACGACGCCCGAGCCATGCTAGAAACGATGAGCGGCCAAGAGCATCGAGTGCTCACCGGCTTCTACCTCGACACGGGAAATGGCGATCGACCTCATGTCGAAGTGGCAGTTACCACGCTCAAAATGGCTCCGCTTGGAGACAGGTGGCTCGAACCCTACCTCTTATCCGGCAAGTGGCAAGGAAAAGCAGGCGCTTTCGGATACCAGGACGGCTTGAGCTTTGTCAGCATCCTTCGCGGTAGCGAGTCCAATGTCGTTGGCCTGCCAATGGAAAGATTGACTGAGCTGCTTGCCGAGCGCGGCTGTTTGCCTTCCCGTCCGTAGCAGTCATAATCACCTGCGTTTCGTGTTTTCCCGCCGGCGCATCTCGATCAGCGGTGCGCAACTAAACCCTTGCCACTCAGGTGCTTGATGAAGCAGCTCTTGTCTCTCCGTGTGCTCGTTTCCTTAGCCTTACTCGCAGGCTGGTGCAGCCAGGTGGCACGTGGTGATGTCGTAGGTTTCTCCACCAACCCGCCAAACGACGGGCCGTCCATAAAAACGGACCGGGGCTACATGGCGCCCTACTTCCAATCGATTCCAGGCACCGAGATTCGATTTGAAATGATCCCCGTGCCTGCCGGCGTGGTTGAGGTCGGAAGTGGAGCCGATGAGTACGGGGAAGACGCGGAGCACCCAACCTCTCCCATCACCAAGGTACAAGTCCAGCCGCGCTGGGTTGGCAAGTACGAAGTTTCTTGGAATGAGTATTGGCAGTACATGGCGCTGGACAAGAGCTTTGCGCAGCTCGATCAGCTACGGCAGCTTGCCATACGCCGCGAGCGTCAAGCCACATCAGTTGAGCCCCTTCTGAAACGCTTTGAGGCTTTGTGGCAAGCCGTGCGTCGCCAACCTAGCCACGTGGATGGAGTGACGGCGCCCACCGCTCTCTACGACCCCAGCACAACCTATGAATCGGGCGAGGAGCCCAACCTGCCGGCCGTGACAATGACCCCCTACGCAGCAAAGCAGTACACCAAGTGGCTCAGCGCCATCACCGGCCTCGAGTATCGACTGCCAAGTGAAGCGGAGTGGGAGCACGCCGCCCGAGCCAATGGCGCGCAGGCCTTTGGGGCCGGGTCCGCAGGCCCCATCTCATTGAAAAACCTTTCAGAGTATGCGTGGACGGTAGAAAATGGCGACTACACATCACATCCTGTTGGCGAGCTCAAGCCCAACGCTTGGGGCCTGCACGACATGCTAGGCAATGCGGCGGAATGGGTACTCGACGAGCACCGCCAGCAGAACAACACGTCTTCCGCACCTGAAAAGCTAGTGTCTTGGTCAGCAGCCGTATCGTGGCCCACCCGAGCCTATCCGCGAGTTGCAAAAGGGGGCTTCTGGGACAGCAACCCTGGCGACTGCCGCATTGCCACACGCCTTCCGTCAGACGACCCGGAGTGGAAGATGTCGGACCCAAACATCCCGCTAAGTCCTTGGTGGTATACCGAGTATCCTGCCAGTGGGATTGGCTTTCGTGTGGTGCGACAGCTTGCGCCCATGGATGCCGACATGAAGAAGCGAGTCTGGGAGATTGATCACGCTGACATTCGAGAAGAGGTTGACGCCCGCCTGGAAGAGGGCCGCGGAAAGCTCGAGGCCGTGCATGGCGACTTGCCTGAAGCCATCCTACAGCTGAGCGAACCAGAGGTTCGCGAACTCATCGAGTGACCTCCAGAGCCGGCAGTTCCTCTTTTGAGTCCGTCTCCGCGGGTTGTGTGTTTACGAGTGGAGAGTGAGGCCGGTACCAACGCAACAAAGTTGTGGGCGAGAACCCCAGTCGCCAAAGGGCCAAGAGCGTCCAGTTCTGCACCGTTTGCCGAACGACGCCGTTGCGTTTCCACCGTCGAGCGGAAATATGAACCGGTCCGGATAACAACTCGGGAGGCGACAGCCGCCGCAGCCGCCTCGATAGATCGACATCCTCCATGATGGGCTGCTCAGGGAACTTGCCAACGCGATCAAAGACACTTCGGCAGACAAACATCGCCTGGTCGCCATAGGGGGTTCGCCATCGGCGGGCCCGCCACGCATTGCCGGCCTCCAACGCGCGATAGCGCCAACCGGTGGCATCGATTCTCTGCCGGAAGGCCCCCCATTGGATACGCGACTCTGCCAGGGCATCGGCGAGCTGCGTGGCAGCAGCTGGATCGAGCCAGGTATCAGCATGCAGGAACAGCAGTAAGTCTCCTGTTGCCACTGCCGCCCCGGCGTTCAACTGGAGCCCCCGCCCCGCCGACCCTGTAACGACGACGGCCCCCGCATCGTTGGCCAAACCTGTCGTACCGTCTCTACTGCCGCCGTCGCTTACTATCACTTCACAGGGATTCAGCCGCCAAGCACGCTCCACAGCCGCCCTGATGACCGAAGCCTCGTTGAGCGTCGGAATGATGATAGACAGGCGAAGGGAACTCATCAGCGGCGACTTCGTGGGGAGCTATGCATGCAAATGCATCATAGCAATCCCGCCGCCTGAGCGTGACCCGGATTAAGCGGATCGACTAGTAGGCATGCCTGGCATCCCTGTTCTTGTTCTCAAGAAGCCGCCGGCGCCAAACCACGCGACAAGAACCAGCATGCCGAACGTGTGAGGTTCGGGGACAGCGACCAAGCTGGCTACCAAGGGTTGGTCGTCCCAGCGCGCGCCCAGGTTGTTTCGCCACACCGCGTAGTCAGCGTTATCAACTACGCCATCCAGGTTGCCATCGGCAAGCACAAGCTCGGTGGTCGCACCGTCTGAGAGCCCGAAGGTCGAACTCCAAACGCTCAGGTCATCGATATCCACCACCCCGTCGCCGTTGTAGTCGCCCGCTAGCGGCACGAAGGGATCCGCGAACAACTCACTGGTAAGGAAGGCTTGATCCGTCAAAGTATTCAAGAAAGCCAACAGCTGATCCTTCTGCGTCTGGCTGAAATTGAATCCACCGACGGGCAGGCCGTTCGCTAGGTTAGCGTTATTCTGAATGCCGGTGCTATAGAACTCGATGACTTCTTCGAGTGTTGAGAACCGACCGTCGTGCATGAAGCCATCACGGACTGCAATGTTCCTGAGGGAGGGCACCTTGAATTCTCCATCGCCGGCGCCTGGGTCGTCATCCACCGCGTCAAGACCAATGTTGTGGGTTTGGTTTGCGACCTGTGCATTGCCAGAATGGCAACGCGCACAGGAGCGATTGAACTGCGTGTGGCCAGCCAGTTCATCACTAGAAAGCACATCGCCTAGCTGATTAGCGGCCAGCGCTTCATCGAACTTCGACTGGTAGGTCACCATGGACCGCACGAACTGTGCCATGGCCTTGGCCATCTGCTCGCTGGTGATTTGGCTGTCGCCGAAGGCACGCTCAAAGAGCTCAGGGTAGAACTCCGTCTGCTCAAGCTCACCCGGCTCTGCAGAGTTCTCACCGGTGAGCTGCTGGAGAGTTGAACCCATTTCCACTGCGTCTTGAATTGGTCCGAGCACCTGATCTTCCAACGTTGCAGCTCGTTCGTCCCAAAAGAACCTGCCTGATTGGTAGAAGACGGCGTTGGAAAGACCCATCGAATGCCTGCCCGTGAGTCCCCCTTCGAAGCCGACACTGAACTGATTGGGATCGCTAAAGCCGTTCTCTTGGACATGACAACTAGCACACGACGTGCCGTTGTTGTGGCTCAGGCGTGGGTCGTAGAACAACACGCGGCCCAACTCGGCCCCTGCATTGGTAATCGGGTTATCAAGGGGCGTGTTGTTCGCGTTGTTCAGCTGGGGATTCTGATACCAACTCGGAAGATTATTGACCGCATAGCCGACATAGTCGAAGGACTCGCTCGGTAGGCTCGGCACTCCAGGGCCTGCCGCCCATGCCGATGCCGAAAGACCGATCGCTAAAAGGAGGGCCGTGCCCCCGCCAAGTGCATCCCGCATGTTCCCCTCCCGAAGTTCCTTGGCTCCTCAATCGAGCGCTGCTATCAGGAGGGAACGCAGTTCCTTGACGACTTCTACAAGAAAAACAGTGCCTGAAGCACGCTAGCACAGAAAAACGTCGATCGTCTCTGAAACCGGGGTAGGTCGTTCCAATGTGAGCGTGGTAGTCTTCCGGCCCCGTGAGAGTCCGGCAGCCGGGATGGCTGCCCCATCGGCGAGAGGGGTTCGATCCTTTCGCGCCAACTTCAATCGACCCAGCAAGGAGTGGAGCATGGATGCTCGCCTTCTACCACTTGAAGTGGTTCGCCTAGCCGCGCTTGCGGCTTTGGTAGCGAATGCCTTAGGGGCCCAAGGGGCTGGTCACCAGACGAAGAACTTCGTCGTCCAGGCGCCGACAAAGCAGCTGGCCATCGAGATCGGGCAGTCTGCCGAGCAGTGGCGAAAACAACTTGCCAACGAGTGGCTGGGCCAAGAAATGCCGACCTGGAGCAAGCCATGCCCCATTCAAGCGCGTGTCTCGCCACAGCTGGGAGCTGGTGGCGAAACGAGCTTCGTGTTCGACCGCGGGGAGGTGTTCGGCTGGGATATGAAGGTGCAAGGCTCACGACAACGAGTGCTCGATAGCGTGCTTCCTCATGAAATCACCCACACCATCTTCGCCAGCCACTTTCGCCAGCCGCTGCCCCGCTGGGCCGACGAAGGCGCCTGCACCACGGTTGAACACGCCAGCGAGATTGGCAAGCAAGAGCGGATGCTTATTCGTTTTCTAAAGACAGGCCGTGGCATTCCCTTTCACCAGCTCTTTGCGATGAAGGAGTACCCACGAGAAGTCTTGCCTCTCTATTCCCAAGGGCATTCGGTAGCAACGTTCTTGATCGAGCGTCGCGGCAAGCATGCCTTCATGGACTTCCTGGCAGACGGCATGGAGGATGAGGACTGGCCTGCTGCGGTGCGCGATCACTACGGGCACGACAGTCTGTATCAGCTGCAGGGTCAGTGGCTTGCCTGGGTAAAGCAAGGCCGGCCACGGCTGGCGTTGGAGCCAGACGTCGTGGTGGCATCGCATACCGCACCGCAGCCTGTCGAACAGAGCCCCGCGGTAGCGGTGGCGTCGCCAGGGCCTCGGTCCATCGCCCCTGAAGCATCGGTCTATACATCTATGGCGGCAGAAACGCCCGGTGCAAGCCGAGCGGTCGGAAGCGTCTACGACGCGTCGCGCGGTCCACGCACCATCATGCGATAGCACCGTGCGCTGCCCGTATTAGCTCGCAGTAAGCAGATACTTGCTCACGTGGTAGAACACGGGAGCCGCAAAACACAGAGCGTCGATGCGGTCGAGCACGCCGCCGTGGCCCTCTACAAGCGTGCCGTAGTCACGGACTCCGCGGTCTCGCTTGATGGCGGACATCGTCATCGATCCGGCCAGCCCCATGACCGCTATCAAGGTCGAAACGAGGGCCGTGTGCCAAAGTTGCTCAAACGGCGTCGCCCAGTGCAACGCCAGTCCGATCAGCGCCGTGGACAACGATCCGCCCAGAAAGCCTTCCCAAGTGCGCGAGTTGTTAATCTCCGGAGCGATCACGTGACGTCCGTAGAGGCGACTCCACACGAACTGCATGGCCTCACCCAGCAGAGAGATCAACACGAAGAAGAACAGCAGCCGACCCGCGTCTCCAGGATCTAGCAAGTCGGACCGCAGTTTCAAGATGGCGGGAGCGAAGCTAAGGCAATAGACACAAACTAACAGTCCTGATTGGATCTTGGCCACACGCTCCAAGAACCGGCGCGGATCGCCCGCAATCGCAACGCGGAGCGGAATAAACAGAAAAGCAAAGACAGGGATCATCACGCTGTAGAGCGGATAGGTGTCTAAGCCGCGGTAGTTGTCCAAGCCGACCAGCACATATTGCATGGGAGCAAAGAGGAAGAAAACCCAAAACAGCGCACGGTGATCGCTCAAGCGAGTCGGCGTAAGGGTGATGAACTCGCGCAGCGCCCAGAAGCTGATCAGGCCGAAAAGCGTAACGGTCAGCCCCGTGCTAAGAAACGCGACGGGCAGCAAGCAGCAGATAACCCACCAGGCGCGCAAGCGCCCGTTGAAGGATTCGACCGCGGCGGGATTGAGGCCCAACTGCGGCTGCCGTTGCAAGATGCGACCGACCGCGGTTGCCAGGGCGAGGAGTCCCACCACCGTGGCTGCGAGTGCCCAGTTTTGCTGATCCATGTCACCGCAAGCTCGAGGGGAACCAATTCCTCCCTAGAGGGGAAGACTCAACCGCCCACGACTGCCTGCCTGCTTTCCTCGTAGTTGTCGCTCAGTTGGAGCACCGCCTGGCGAGCTCGCGCCAGGAAGCTGGTCTTGTTCTCGCCGGCCTCCAGCCACATGGGCGGCCCAAAGGTAATGCAGCTGAGCAGCGGAACGGGTAGGTACTCGCCGCGAGGCAGCACCCGATTCATGTTGTTTAGGTATACGGGAATCAATTCCAGGTCAGGGCGCTTCTTGGCGAGGTAGTAAAGGCCGCTCTTAAACTCGCCCACTTCCTCGCCACTCTGCCTGCCCCCTTCGGGGAACATGATAATCGAGTACTTGCTGCCGATCTCTCGGATCATCAAGTCGACCGGACTCTGGTGCACCTTGACCGCCCGGCGATCGATCAGCATGGCATTGTAAACGCGTGCCAGTCTTGGACGTAACCAACCACGACTCCAATAATCCTTGGCTGCTACCGGGCGCGTTAACGTGCGCACGACGTGCGGCAAAGCGGACCACACCAGCACGACATCCAGGTGGCTGGTATGATTCGCGAAGTAGACCCTTTGGCAGGTGTCGGGCTGACTATCGAGCCAGCGCACGCTGGCGCCGCTAAGCAGTCGGGCGGTAAAGGTCAGGAGGTACTCGGTTACCATTAAGCGGTCGCACTGAAAGCCTGGAGTCGGGGCCCCATGCCCCCGCACTGGGGCGTATTATGACTGCTCGGAGACCCTAGCACGAGTGGCGATTGGCGCTAGCCACAGGTCGCTTCCAATGGGGCCTCGACCGCCCCTTCTTCCTTTGTTCGCGCGGGAACGGGCGTGTGGCAAAGGCGTATCCCAGTCTTCGTGGCGTAGAGATCCGCCAGCAGCCGCTGGTAACCTTCTACCATGACATCAAGTGACCAATCTCGCTGTACGATCTGGCGTCCACGTCTGCCCATTTCACTCGCGATTAGCGGCTCGCACAGCAAATGAACTAAACGAGTCGCCAGCGCGGGCTCATCGCCAGCAGAAACCAGGTAACCATTCACCCCTTGTTGAACGGTCTCTCGGATCGATCCGACGTCGGTCGAGACGACCGGCTTGCCAACACTCATGGCTTCCAAGAGCGAAACCGGATTCGCCTCGTTGTGTGACGTCAGTGCTACGACGTCCATGGCGCCAAGGACTTCGGGGACGTCGCTACGATTGCCAAGGAAATGAACGTGGTCTGTCAATCCGAGTGAACCGGCCAGCTCCTCCAGTGGCTGCCGCCGCGGTCCATCACCGATCACGACGAAC
The DNA here is from genome assembly GCA_965263315.1 of Lacipirellulaceae bacterium. Lineage (GTDB taxonomy): Bacteria > Planctomycetota > Planctomycetia > Pirellulales > Lacipirellulaceae > JBCCQL01. Next base: position 275,062 of record CBDHGZ010000001.1, read on the forward strand.
CGGGCGTCGCTCACCTGTCGGACGACTCGCTTGGCGGCAGATAGGAAAAGCTCGTGGTTCTTCTCTGGCCTGAGAGCTGCCAAGATGCCCACCGTGGGCGCTGCCACAGGGACGCCAATCGCTTCGCGGATAGCGGCGCTCTCCGACAACGGGACGAATCTTTGGATGTCCACACCGTTGGGAATTATGTGGACCCGATCTGCCGGGAAGCCCTCGTTGTGAACCAAATGCGCACCATGAGGTTTAGCAACTCCGATGAAGGCGTCGTTCAATGGGGTAAGCAAGCGATTCAACCGGCCAACCCCATCTGGCCAGCCCGTGCTGTGGAGTGCTGAAGCAATCACAGGCACTCCGGCAAGCTTGGCCGCGATTCGGCCCCAAAACATTTTGTCACCGGCGCCAACGGTCACGACCGCATCGGCCTTCCGCCGCCGGAAGAGATGAGCCAATCGCCAAGGAACCCGGGGATCGAGCTTGCCAGTGGTAAAGCCGGAGTGCACAGGTAGCTCGTCCGCTAGCTCTTCGCCCAGCGGACCTCGCTGCTTGAGACACACGACTTCAGGTGCAAACAATTTGCGGTCCATCCGCCGCACTAGGTTTACCAACAGAGTCTCCGCGCCGCCTACCGGCATGCTCGTTACAAGGAACAGCACTCGCATCGGTTTGGTCGCGGTATGATGCTGGGGCATGGTCTCGTCTCATTCTGTGGGAGGATTAGCGCTGAGATCGTGCTAGTGTCGACAACCATGGCGCCCCGGCTTGTCGTTGCGACAACCACACCATCGCAGCCACGCACAAAGAGGCCAAGAAGCCGGTCATGGAAATCAAGATGCCTCCGATCAGCAGACCAGGGCAGCAGCAGGCAAAGAGTGTCAAAGGAGACAGCCGCATGCCGTAGCGTTCGTTAACCGCAAGCTGCGAGTACAGCGTGAGCAGCGTGGCGACCGCGGTAGCCGCGACTGCGCCGGCCAGTCCCCACAGAGGTAACCAAATCAGATTCAGTGCGACATTGACAACCAGCCCCAACACCAACGGAGCCGATGCGGCCCGGGTCTTCTCCGCACACCAGGCATACGTTTGAGCGATCAACAACAAAGCAAACCACCCGCAAGATGCGACCGTCCATGGCAGAACAGCGAGACCGGCAGCGTACTTCGATTCAAAGGCCGATTCGAAGAGCCACGGACTAACGAGCAAGACCGCCACGCCGGCTCCCAAGAATACCAGCGAAACGAGCTGCAGAGTACGGTTGACGCGTTGCGAAACGCGCTGACGGTCGCCGAGTTCCCAATCGTGACTCAAGTGAGGTGTCATCGCCCCCACTAGGAGATTCGCCACGGAGATCATCAGCAGGGGGACAATGGCGCTGGTGTGATAGTTGCCAACCTGGGCCATGGCGGTTTCTCGATCAAAGGCCCCGCAGTGGACGATCATGTAGCGATCGATGATTCCGAACAGGTTGCAAAGCAGGTTGGCCACCCAGACGCCGATGGCGAACCGCATGAGCGGCGGCCAGAATTCTCGATGAGGGGGCGCGTCGATAGCTTTGCGTTCGTCGTCTCGAAACATGCCCGACGCTACGGCCCAAACAATGACGCTTGTCGACGCCACCAAGCAGCCGGCGGCATAGCCGATGACCAAACTGTCAGCCGTCGCGCTCCAATAAGCCACCAAACCTAAGGCGGTTGCTGCGAACACCATGCTCTGGCAGAACTGCATCGCAGAGACAACGCGAAAGAGCTGCAAACCCGCGAATACCGCCTCCAAGAAGTGGTGCAAGATGACGGTGGCTAGACAGCCGACCACAATCATCAGCAAGACGACATGTCGAGAGTCTCCAAAGACAAGATGTGCGAAGGAACCACGATTAGCAAAAATGAAGGCAATCGCTGATGTCGCCAAGACCGAGACCCAAAAGGTTGTGCGCCGCAAGAACACGTGCAGCTGGCCGCGATCGCGGTAACGGACAAGGTAACGGCCAAACGAACCTGGCAGACCCAACACCGCTAGTGGCGCGGCCAACAGCAAGAAACCGTAAGCCATCTCCCAATGCCCCAGCGCCTCGGCGTCAAGCCACCGGCAGAAGAGCACGCCACGGCCGAAGCCGACCGTACGCTGCACGATGTTGACGACGAGCAGGATCACGATGCTCGACGTCAGCGTGTCAGGAAGAGGCCCGCGGCTCGTCGAATTGGATGGCGACTTGCTAATGGCATGCCCCCACTTGGTTCTCGTCCGCGGGGAATAAGGGTCGCTCGTCCCGTTGACGATAGTCGCCCGGATCGTAGGCCTGGATCGATCGTTTACGGGGGTCCACGGTCAGCCAGTTCTTGAGTCGCACCAATTCCGGATCGGCATGAATGCGCTGCAGGTGAAAGGGATCATCGCCCGGCAGGTTGTAGGCCCCGTAGGCGGAGCAAACACCCGCGAAGCCTGCTTGATGAGCCACCTGGAAGGCTCGCGCAGATAGGTTCTCGTGCAGGCCAAACGGAAATGCGAAGAATGGAACCGGTTTGCCAAGCGCCTGCTCAAGGTCTTGCTTCGATCCAGCGATTTCCGCTACCAGCAGATCGTCATCCACGATCTTGCCCAAGTCGGCATGCGTACGAGTATGGGCTCCTATTTCCACACCAGCGTCCGCCATCGCGCGTAGTTCGCTGAGCGTGTTCGGACGCAGGCTAACCCCCGCCGCGACGTCATGCGGGAAGGGCAGGTCGCCAAGAACGTGGTCTGACGACACAAAGTAAGTGACCGGCAATCCCCTGCGGATGAGCAGAGGCAGAGCAAAGTCACAGTTGTCCGCATAGCCGTCATCAAAAGTAAGACAAACTGTAGGCCGAGCGTTGTGGCCGCTCGCGACGCGACGCTGCGCTTCGGAGAGGCTCACGACATCTCTATGCCGCTGAATCCAGTCGATCTGACGCGCAAAGTCGTCGGTAGACATGGTCCATGCGTTGGGATGCTGATCCGCGACGCGATGGTAGAACAAGATGCTGATTGGCTCTTGACCCTGGCGGTGTCTTGCCCTTTGTTGCGCACTGCGTAGCGGCAAAGACGCGGTGTAGTACGCGGCCAGTGCGGTATGCTTTAGAAGGTTCAAGAGCTCGGACCTGGAATGGCTTAGGAAAGCTTGCCACGGAGCGAACGAACGCCCGTTCTCACCGCGCCAACGAGGCGACTAGCATTGTCACGAACACGAGCCGTGCGTCGCGGTGGGACAATGCGAGCATGGACGGTAGCGTGTGGTTCGGCGCGCCAATGAGCTTTGTACGGTTCATCACCACGCAATAAGTCGTACGTCGCGACCCCCTCTTCAAGGGCGGCTTTCAGCGTGGCGATCATGGATAGCCGACCAGGCTCGTCGTCCAGCATGTCGGGATCAACGCCACCCTGGTAAGCCAGCAAAGAGCCACTGCCGGCAAAGTGATACTCGGCCGCAGCGGGTTTGCCGTGTAACTCAAGCCAGCTCAGTCGCAACAAACCCTTATGCAGAAGGCGTTGAGAAAGTTCCGTGTGAAAGGCTTCAAACCGTGGCGAGGCAAAGCAACCAGGCTCTCCCAGGCTCTGCCGACGGCGCTGATGAAGGTCGATAAACAAAGGCCACGCCTGTTGCCATTGATCGGCCGACGCAACGGAATGCCACTGGCAAGCATCGGACTCAAGAACTCGGCGTTCCGCGCGGCGAAGTTGTTTACGATGCGATTTAGACTGACGCGCCAGGAACGTCTCCCAGTCTTCCGGCAACCCGATTGCCCAACACGCGCCGGCAGGCTGCGCGTGCGTTCGGCAATCTTGATCGCGCAGTGACGATATCAACTTCTCGATGATGGGATCGTCCGCATCGATATCGTCGAGCTGAAGAAGATCCCAATCCTGCATGTCGACCAAGTAGTCTGCGAGGGCCTGGGCGACGACGTCCTCTCTTCCGGGACGGGCCAGAACGGTTGTATGGTCAGTGCAAACTTCCCCATCCCCTAGCCAGTGCAACACCGAACCCTGTCGTGTGCTGCGTTCGATTCGCCAGGGGGCAACGCCGATCAGAGTTCCATCGGCGTCTACCACTGTCAGCACGCAGAGTTCTTGCTGGCCGTAGTGGCTCCACCAACAGGAATGCCATTCGTAGGACCGCATGGCATGACCTGACGCCAATTGATTCCACGCCTCGGCCAGGTTGGCAATTGCTTCAAGCGAATCGTAACGGTGCACTGTGGCTGGAAGTGTCACGCGTGGCTGTTCCTAGGAGGGAGGAGTCGCACAAATCTGCCGTACCCTGTGCGAAAGGCAAGCCAAACACCGTGTTGACGAGAAAAGCCTGGAAATCGCTGCTCGCAGCGTTGCCCCAGGGCAACATGATGAGTTCTTGCCGCAACACGGGCAGGAGGTATCAGCAGAGACCGATGCCGATGGAGCCCCCAGTGGATTCGGCGCAAATTGCTTCTCTCAAAGCACTTACAACCACAAGCCAGAGCACGCTGGAAAAAAACGCCGGCAGGGCGCCCCCTTTGCTTTGCCACAGGCATCTCACGCAACGGTGTACCGCCTGAACTCCGACTCCCTGCGAGCGTTCTATGCACGACAGCAATGGTGCCAGCTTAACTCCTTCGGTCGCACTCAAACTGCTCCAAGACCACAAGTGGCTGTGGCTCGCTCCCGCCCTAGCCGGTTTGGTCCTCACCGCCGTTGTTACCCTGGTGACGCCACGGCAGTGGCAAGCAAGCCAGGGCCTGATTGTTCGGAGCGAAACGGCCGGGTACGACGAGCAACGCCTGGGCAAGTTCACCGATCTTTCTGAACTGCGCACCGTGCAAGAAACGCTGCTCGAAGTTGCCCGCAGTCGCACGGTTATCAGCGCTGCCCTCCAAGCCGTTGCCAAGCCTGGTTGGTTTTCCTCGACTCCGGCCAAGCCTACCGCGTCGCAAATCGACCAGCTGCGCGAGAACCTGAAGATTACTCCGCCTGGCGGATCGGAGTTTGGAGCAACCGAAGTCTTCTATCTATCGGTGGTTGATTCCAACGTTGACCGCGCTGTGCAACTCTGTGATCAAGTCTGCCATGAACTCGAGAAACGGATGCAGCACTTGCGGATCCAGCAGGCTACCTCAATGGTCGTCGAGCTAGAGCACGCATCAGAAGCGGCGCGTGGCTCATTGCACGAGCAAACTCAGAAACTTGCCCAGCTAGAGACTGAAGTTGGGGCCGATCTGGCCGACCTTCGCAACCTGATCTCACCCACAGGAGGTCGTGGCGCACTTGCCGAGAAGGTGCTCTCGATCGAAGCGATTCTTCGAGAGAATACCTCCACAAGACAGCGTAACGAACAATTACTCAAGACACTCAAACAAGCGCAAGCCGATCCGGGACGCTTGCTAGCAACCCCATCCTCTCTTCTGGCTTTGCAGCCAGCGATCCAGCGGCTCAAGGATGGTCTGGTTGACGCTCAAATTCGAGCAGCTTCGCTCAAGGCATCACGATCAGAAAGCCATCCCAGCGTTGTGGCCATCAACCACGCCCAGCAGCTCCTGTCTCATCAACTGCGAAGCGAATTGCCTTCCGCCATCGCCGGAGTACGCATGGAGCTATCGCTCGCCGACCAACGTGAGGCTGCCCTCAAGGCCGAGCTTTCGGGGGTTCAGCAGCGAATCCGCGGATTGGCGCTGCGTCGCGCCGATTACTCGCAGCTCGTCGCAGCAGTCGAGAATCAATCTCGGCTGGTCGACGCCGCAGAAGCCCAGCTTGCCGACGCCCGAGCCTACAGCGCTGGCGCGAGCTCGGTCAGCGTATTGGAACGTGTTGACACGGTAGAGGCCGGCACCAATCCCCTGGGCCCTGGTCGAGTGGTTGTCACGTTGGCCGGAGGCTTTGGCGGTCTGCTACTTGGTCTAGGCTTGGTGTACGGCCTGCATGCTCCGACCCCTGCTCAGGCCGATACGGTAGTTCCGCAGGCCGAAGGCCCACAACTCGCGACGTGGCAGTCAATTCAGTCCGACTCTTTCATCGCCCCTGCGTTGGACGACAAGTGTGGTTGGTCGGAAGTGAGCACCGGAGGCTGGTCCCAACCAACCGCCTCAGCCTGAGGTTTCTCGCTGCGACGCGTCGTGCTTGCCACTCCTCCACCCCCTTGTGTTGCTTATGGCCATCGCGGTTCTGCTCCTCGTTGCAGGCTTCTTTCTCTGTTCCTACCTCATGGGGCAGAAGGCGCCGCTGGCAGTGGTGGCCGTGGGGGTGGTCGTCATTGGCTACGTTTTTGGCCACAGCTTCTGGAACGCTGACCTTGGTCCGATCACCGTCACGACCGAACGCTTAGCGTTGGTTGCGTTGGTGTCACTCTTTGGACAAAGGCTGTGGCAAGGCAGGATCCAGCGTACGCCAGTTTCCGGCGCCGATTGGGCGCTGGCGATCACTCTTGGCTGGCTCACGCTAAGTGCCCTATTGAATCGACCAACCGAGGGAGACTTCCTACCAAAATCGCCTCTCTGGCGATTGGCCGTTAGCTTCTGGGCACCGGCATTGCTGTTCCTGGTGACCAGGCAGAGCAAGGTCACGAGCCGCGTCGCGAGATGCGTGTTGGCTATCTTCGCAGCGCTTGGCCTTTACCTTGCGTTCACCGCACTCGCCGAATCAGCCGGAATGTGGTCAATCGTTTTCCCGACGTTCATTGCTGATCCTGAGCTTGGCCTGCATTTCGGACGCGCACGGGGACCGGCGCTGAACTCGGTTAGCCTGGGAATCTTCTTGTCGGTGTGCCTATGGGCTACATGGGCACTGTTTCCCCATGTCAGCCGATGGACTCAAGTTGCATTGCTGGCGACACTGCCTTTTATGGCGATCGGCGTGCTCTTGACCTACACCCGATCCACATGGCTTGGCTTGGCGGCCAGTGGAGTCGCCGTGCTAGCGATCCAGCTGCCGCGTCGTCTACGGGCTCCAGTACTCGGCGGCGTGAGCATTGCTGGCTTGGTCATGGCAGCCCTGTTGTGGCAAAGTGTTCTTCAACTGCAACGCGAAGACTCGGGTGGCGTCTCTCAGCACTCCGTTCAGCAGCGGACCGCTTTCGCTTACGTCTCCTGGAAGATGTTCAGCGACAGTCCGTTAACTGGCGTGGGATTTGGTCGTTTCTACGACAAGAAGCTGTCCTATCTCACCGATCGTTCTCAACCCTTTGAGCTTGAAAGCCTTCGAGAGCTTCATCACCACAACACACTACTGGGACTGTTAACCGAAACGGGCATGCTGGGGATGGCGGCCTACGTGGGCATCCTCGGCGGGTTGGTTGTCTGCGGTTGGCGGCTGTCTAACCATCCGCTAGCCGAATCCTATGAGCGTTCGTTGGGCCTTCTTCTGGTGGCAACGGTTACGATCTACTCAACATCGGCTCTGTTCCATGACTTGACCCACATCTTTACCGATCAGTGGCTGCTGTTCGTGGTGGCCGGTCTGGGTGTGGGATGCGAACGGCGAGTCCGCCTAAGAGCATGCCAGGGTGTTCCTGCAACCGAGCCGTCTAAGATAGCGCCACAGACTGCGACAAGGATTCAGCGGCCAATCGGACCAATCGCCGCGATCTTTGGCATGCGGATCAATCGCGTTACGCTCCAACAAGCAACTTCGCAAGTGCTCGACTGGTGCCAGCACGCTAGCACGGACGGTTGTCGATTTGTGGTGACCCCGAACGTTGATCATGTTGTGATGCATCACGCTCGCCAAGACCTTCGCGCCGCCTATGAGTCTGCGTCGCTGGTCCTCGCTGACGGAGCACCGTTAGTCGCGGCTTCACGCCTGCTGGGCTGCAAGCTGCCAGAACGCGTCGCTGGCAGCGATTTGACGCCAGCGGTGCTCGCGGCAACTCGGAGTTCTTCCGGAAGAAAGCTGCGTGTGTTTCTACTAGGAGCTGGCCCTGGCATTGCCGACTTGGCAGCTAAACATATTGCCCGGCAATACCCAGGTGTGGAAGTCGTCGGCACCCACTGTCCGCCGCTGGGCTTTGAAAAGTCCCTGGCCGCGACCGACGCCGCCCTGCAGGCGGTTGCAGCCGCCCAGCCCGATCTACTGATCGTTGGCCTCGGAGCTCCAAAGCAAGAGCTATGGGTCCATGAACATCAGCACAGACTCCAGGCCAAGGTGGCATTGTGCGTGGGCGCCACCATCGACTTCCTAGCGGGGCACAAGCAGCGAAGCCCTCAATGGATGCAGCGTGTGGGTCTGGAGTGGCTCCACCGGCTGGCCAGCGAACCTCGTCGACTGGCAGCTCGCTACGCGAGGGATGCGTGGGTCTTTCCCCAACTCGTATGGGGCGAATGGCGCAAACAGGCCTTCCCGATGGCGACAACCTAACGACTGATCAATCCACCCCACTGGGTCTGTGTCGGGAGGTGGGTTAGGCTGGTTGACGGTGTTGATCCCTTTGCCAACAGCCACCCCACCATGCCCTGCGACGTAAGAATTGTGCTGGCCGTCGACGGACTCCGCGCTTCCGCCTTGGGGGCCTATGGCAACACGTGGCGATCAACTCCCGCCTTTGATCGGTTGGCAAGCCGAGCCTGCCTCGTCGAGTGGGCGTTTGCCCGGACATCGAATCCACAGCATATCTACGATGTAACGGCAGCCCAGCAAGCGTTGTGGCAGACAAGCCACTTAGTCTCCGATGAGCCCGGCCTGTGGAAACATGATGTAGTGAGCCAGTTCCAGGCTTCTACCCTGCTGCCCCTGCTATCGATCGACCAGCCCGCGGCAACGGTTCTTGATACCCAGTTAGCCAGCACCTTTGCTGGCTTCGCGCAGGCGGTTGAGGCGATGGACTTTTCAGCAGGTCCTCAGTTGCTGTGGCTTCATTGCCAGGGACTCGCAGGCCCTTGGGACGCACCTGCTGAGCTAATTGCTGAACTCGTCGACGAAGACGATCCCATGCCAGCCGCCGATGTCAAACCGCCTGAAGCATGCATTGATCGACAAGCAAATCCCGACGGGGTCTTCGCCGCGGCGTGCCGTTACGCCGCACAAGTAGTCGTTCTGGATCACTGCCTCGGCGGGTTGTTGGATGTCCTTCAGGCCAAATACCCTGACGGAAACTACACGTTCGCTTTGCTGGGTGTGCGGGGATTCAGTCTTGGTGAACATGGCCGAATTGGCCTCCAAGAAGCGGGCGCCTACTCAGAGTCTCGCCACCTACCGTTCCTAACGCAGACCCTCGATAGCACCCAATACGGTCGAATCAGTGAAGGACTCTATGTGGACTCAGACCTAGCGCACCTGCTGGCAACGCCAGCAGGGCCCGGCGAAGTGTCACTCCCGACGCAGGTCGCCCACCGGGGGAAGAAGCTAGCTGTGCTTCTGGGCCATCGTCCTGCGCTGCGCACTCTTGACTGGTCTCTGCTTGGCCCGGGAATGGATGACAGTGGCGCGAAACTGTACGTCAAGCCGGACGACCGCTGGGAAGCGAATGATGTTGCCTCGTTGAAGCCAGACGTCGTCTCCGAACTCATGGGCAGCCTGAATAAGTGCCTCGGGCAGATTGAGACACCGATCTAGCCGCTATCGCTTGCCCCAAGTACAATCTGGGGCAATCTTTGCGATGGCTGAGCGGTGAGGGCAGGATGCCCGCAGTGGCTCCAGCGTCGCCATCGTTTAGCGGACCCGAGACAGGGAAGTCTCAATGCTGCGGCTGCGTCCATATAGACGACCAATCGCAAGTCTCCTCGGCCTGCCAATACTTTGCGGGCTATTGGTTCTAGCGAGTCATGCCGTCGCACAAGAACCTAGCCCTGGTGGCCCTGCGACAGGGCGTGGCGAATACCGTGTTCGCATCACACTTCGCAGCCCCAATTCCTGTCGGTGGCAGGGGCAGATTTCTGCTCTGGGCGGTGGTTTGTCGGCTCTGGGGCTGCTGAGCACTGAATACGATGCCGCGCGAGATCTCCAGATCTTCGAGGGCGTTGTCCAGATTCAGCAACAGCGCTCTGCAAGCCGACTCGCCTTCGACGTAAACGTCCCCTCGTCGGACGAGGCGGAGTTGCAGATCAGTCTCGCTACGCAGACTGGTAACGGTCGACTCTCCCTAGCGATCCCCGTTCGCGACGTGTTGGCTGGGCCCGTGAGCAGACCGCTGGGTAGCGATGGCGCCATGGTGCAGGTAACGCGCTTAGCGGCAGACTCACTGCGCGTTGAAACCGATCGCGATCAGCTTATCTTCAGCCCAAACGAGCAGTTCACGTTCAGTCTCGGTGCCGTGCTGCCTCAGTTACCGACAGGCGCTCCGTTGGACTTGAGCGTCACTTTGTCCCGCGCCAGACAGGGCCAAGTTCTGTGGGAGTCCGACTTGCCGCGGCGTTCGACGCCCGTATCAGGATCGCTGAACAGCCGCGTCGAAGTCCCCTTGCCGGCCGATGAAGGGGTTTACACGGTCAACATCAAGGCGCTTCGTCCTCCGGGCTCGGTAAAAGCGTGGTTGCCTGGTAGTACAGGGACCCTTGTAGCGGAACGGCGTCTTCAGCTGGTGGTGTTTGACGCCCTGAAGCGACCGCAAACGCCAGCCGACTGGAACGTGACTCAATCAATCGACCCCACCAACAAACACTGGTGGGACCGATTGCCCCGATGGGTATGGCTGCGGCGGGCGCCCTGGCTGCCAGAAGGCCCCCTTGGTAACAGCCCCGCTAAGGTTGTGGCCCACCCCACGGGTCAACTTGTCGAACTGCCACCGCGGCCGCCGGGTGACTCGGCGTGGCAAGCTTATCCTGCACCAATCCGTGAACCTGGGCAGCCCTACCTCTTGGAGGTGGAGTACCCGACCGACTCTCCTCAGCATCTGGTTCTGACCGTCATCGACCAGGACAACCATGGAAACGCTCGCCCGCTCGGTTCGTCGGCTGGCATCGTGGTTGGTGAATCTGATACAGACGACGGCAAACTGAAGACCGTTCGAAAGTTGTTTTGGCCTCGCTCGCAATCCCCACTGTTGGTCATCAGCAACGGTAGGTCGGACGTCGCAGCTAGGTATGGGCGAATCCGCCTCCTTGCCGCCAGCCAGTGGCTAGAGCAGAACACGCCATCTCCAGTCCGAAATCACCTGACAGTGCACACCTCGACGGACCTAGACGGGCTGTTCGGAGCGACCCTGGCGGAAGCAGCCGCCCACGAGGACTGGCAAACATACTATGAGACAGCCGTCCGGCTGGCCGACTACGCAGGCCTGGCCGGACACACCGGAGCCGTCATTACGGTTGCCTCGGCAGAAGGCGCGCTCTACCCCAGCCAAGTGCTGCCTCAGTTGTGCGGATTGGATCGCGAGTATGCCGTCACTGGCGCGGCTGACTTACCTCAGAAGGATGCAGTTGAGCTGCTGTGCCGGGAGTTTGATCGCCGCGGTCTACGACTCGTGCCGAGTCTTCGTTTCGAGAGTCTCCCTGCCTTGGAAAAAGGATCACAGGGAACAAGCTCACCCCGTTTGTCCGCGTTGTCAGTTGAAGCACAGGCTTTGATCAAGGCAACGGTCGAGGAGCTGCTGACTCGCTACGGGCATCACGAATCGCTGGCCGGCGTCGCGATCGAGATCTCCGAAGGCGACTATGCCTCAGTGAGAGACGAGGATGCACTGCTAACGAATGACATCTTCAATCGCTTCATGGCCGATTCGAATCTCACCTGGCCAGCTTCTGCTCAACCGACCACGGCAATGTACGCCGCTGCGATTGAAGGCCCCTGGAAAGAGCCCTGGGGACGGTGGCGAGACCTACAGATCGCCAAACTTTACTATCAGCTCGCTGATCTTGTGGCGCACAGCGGCAACCATCGGCGACTACTAGTTTGCCCTGACCAAAGTCTTGCTCGCGGGGCTTCTGCGCGAAGTCTGAGACCTCGCTTGGATCGCGAACCCGACTATGCAGGGGCTCTATTGGCCCGTGGTCTGAACATCACCCAGCTTAGCCGGCACCCTTCGATCATCCTTGGTCATCCTCGGTACCTGACAGGTACGCGACCACTTGAAGAGGAAGCGACTCTGCTTGCATCCAACGCGGCACTGGAAGCATCTACCGTCGTTCGAAGCGGCGTTTGTCTCAACTCACCGACGCTCCGAGACCGCCTGAGCACTTTCGCTCAAGCCAATCCATTTGATGGCAAAAGCACGAGCGCCGATCTCGCTATTGCACCTACCAGCCATGAGACTTTGGCGGCTCACGCCGCCCTGACATCGGGCCCTATGCCAGAGGTGATTCTTGAGGGCGGAGACTCATTGCCGTTGGTTCTAGACGATCGCGTCATAACCGCTAGGCGGATTGCTCAACAAGTGCCGCTCGCCACCACGGCGACTGAAAGCCTCCGCGAAAACCCCATTACCGTCTCTGCACACAGGGAGGTTGCTGGCACAAGGTTGGCAATCACGAACCCCTCGCCCTGGGCTGTCGACGTCAGCCTGACTCTGCGTACTCGCGTAGCCTGTGGCGTGGTCCCCGTCCTGGACTCCACGACTTCGCCCCAGAGATTTGGCGCCGGAGAGCACGTGCTCCAAGCCACCCTCGCACCCTACCAAGTCAAGCTGCTTCAATTCGACCAAGCTGGCGTCAAACCCACTGGGCTTCGACTGCAAACGAACCCTCGCGTTGAGCAACAATTGAGGGATCGGATCACAGAACTCAAGCGACGCAATCTGAACGCGCTGAGCCCTTACGGGCAGTGCCCGAACCCCTCGTTTGAAGACCTAGGTTTTGGTGGTGAAGTGGTCGGCTGGCAATCGTCGGAATCTACCAGCGGAGGAAACCTGCCTGCTGATCAGCCAGCGGCACACGGGGAGCGATGCTTGATACTCACCAGCACGCACGGTGAAGCAAGCGTGCAGAGCAACCCCTTCGCGATGCCCACCACGGGGCAACTGGCAACCGTCTTTCGTGTGCGTGGACAAGACCTAAGTCAGGGCGCTAGGCTTCGCGTATGGCTGTCTGAAATGGGGCAAGGCTACCGCAGCTTTACCGTGGTCCCTGCTGACCAGATCACTAGCAGCGGATCCGGTTGGCGACCCTTCGTCTTCTCTGTCGACGACCTACCGATCGGAGCGAACCAATCGATTCGGCTAGGATTCGATCTCATTGGCACGGGGACCCTCCAAGTCGACCACTTGGAAATGTACGACCTGGTGTTTCCACTTGAATTTCTAGGCAGAACTTCGGCAAAACAGAAACTGGCCTTGGTGAGAACAATTCATCGTGCCGAGAGCGCCCTGGAGTCCGGCAAACTCTTGGAATGCCATCAGATCTTGCAGGGCTACTGGCCTCGATTCTTGCTTCGATACACGCCTGAAATCGACGACACCGCAACAAGGATCGCCAAGCAACCGACCAGGCGTGACAGCAGCGAGGAGCTTCAGAAAGAAGAGGAGGTGGAGGAACGTAGCGTGGGCGACCGACTGCGCGGGTACTTGCCTGGTTTCCTAAAGTTCTAAGTACAGAGCTGCTCGTTCAAAGAGCCCGCGCCGGCTCACCTGCTAGATCGAGCGCATTGGTCGCAAGCGGATTAGGCTCCTCAACTTCTGGATGCAGTCCCGGACCGTCCTCCGAGTACCACTTGAGGAGTACTTCTCGCCAAGCGCCCGCCTGCTTGACGCTCACAAAATCAGCCCGAACCTGCTCACCCTGGGGATGCAGTTTGGAGTACTTGATAGCGAACTTTCGCATATCTGGCACACATCGCTCGGGCCCATACAGTTCCTCCGCCAGCCGATAGTGCTCAGCAATTGTCTCACGCTGCTCAAAAAGCGTCGGCGCCGGTGGCAGAGGTTGGCCGGCCGCCAGCGCACGTGCTTGCGAGAAAAGCCAAGGATTGCCGATGGCTCCGCGGGCCGCGGTCACCCCATCGACACCCGTGTACCGAATCATGTCGAGACACGCCTGCGCGTCAAACAAGTCTCCACTGCCCAGCACCACTCGATCGCCGGCGTGTTCCTTCAACTCTCGCAGGAACTCCCAACGAGAGGGCCCGTCGTAACGCTGCATGACGGTCCGTCCATGAACTGTTATGGCGGACACCCCGTGCTCGTACGCTGCGTCAAAGATTGTGTAGAACTTCTCACGGCTTTCCTGGGTGTCGTCGATGCCACGTCGCATCTTGACGGTCACGGGAATGGCATCAGGCACCGCGTCGCGGACGCGACGGATAATCTCCAGGGCCACGTCAGGTTGGCTAAGGTGGAATCCACCGCGGCAACGGCCAAGGACCTTCTTGACGGGGCAGCCAAAGTTGATGTCGATAACGTCAAAGCCTGCCTCGACCATGCGCTGAGCGGCAGGCCCAAACTGCTCCGGATCGGCTCCCATGAGTTGCCCGCCGACAGGGTGTTCTTCGTCAGCGACATAGAGAAAGTGGCGGTTCTTTCGCCGCGGCTTAAGCTCTGCCACGAACTTGTCGAGCATCACCTCGCAGAGCGTGTAGGGCGCCCCCATCCGGCGGGCAATTACCCTCATTGGCGCATCGCTGTAGCCCGACAACGCCGCCTGAACGACCGGGAAGTCGAGCTCTAACGAACCGATACGAAGCTTTTTCTCTTGGTGCCACATAGCCCCATTCTGCGAGGGCAGCTGTAGGTAGGTCAAGCTCTGCCGGACGCCTCAGACGTGGCGAGAGCTTGGGTAATCTCCTCCAGCACCGAGGCATCCGACTCAAAAACCGCCCGAGCCTCCAACGCCACGGTGGCGGCGTCGCTGGCCAACTGCCCTAGAGCCCAGGCCGACGCACCCCGCACCATCGGGTGCTCATCGCCAAGGCCCTTAACCAAGGCAGGCAGCGCTTCCTCAGTCGGACAGTTGCCCAACACAATTGCCGCGTTGCGCAGCAGCCCTTCGCGATGGGCCCTCCAGAGCGGTGTATGACGGAACCGCTCGCGGAAGTGCTCATCCTCCATGGTGAACAGCTCGGCCAGTTCCACGGGATTCATTCCCGCCAGAGGCATGAAGGCGGACTCCTCGCTTGAAACTGGCTTCTTGTTCCACGGACAAACGTCTTGACAGTCATCACAACCGAACAGCCAATCGCCGACCCCTTCTCGCAGCGACATGGGCACCGGCGAACGAGACTCGATGGTCAAGTAACTAATACAGCGTCTTGCATCCAGGACAAAAGGTTCAGGGAAGGCATCGGTGGGACAAGCGTCCAAGCAAGCGGTACAGGTCCCACAGTGATCCACCTCCATTGGTTGGTCGTAGACCAATTCCAGATCAGTCAACAATGCACCGAGGAAGTAGTAGCTTCCCCGCGGCTTGTTGATTAGAAGTGTGTTCTTGCCGATCCAGCCGATACCGGCCATACGGGCAAAGTCTCTTTCCAGAATTGGCGCCGTGTCGACGGTGCAACGGGTCTTGGCCTCTGGGGCCTTCTCTCGCAAGTCGTCGGCAAGCTGATGCAACCGGCTGCGCATGACTTGGTGATAATCCTGTTCGCCCCAAGCGTATGTTGAAACCCGCCCCTGGCCAGGCGATGCGCGAGCAGGCTCTGCGGTGCGGTACGCCATGCCCAGGACTAGGAGACTCCGCACGCCCTCCAGCACTCGATTGGGGTCTTGGTAGGCGTCCCGGCGCTCGCTGAGATAGTGCATTTCACCCGCATAGCCCTCGGCGAGCCACTCATCGAATCGGCTCGCCCCAGGCGGCGAAGCAGCCGCACACGCCCCTGACAGCTGAAACCCAAGCTCAGAGGCCCTTTGCTTCAGCCAGTTCGTGATTTCCCGGGGGGTATTCAACGACTTGATCGCTCCTCAGTTTTTTTATTTGGCGAATGACCACGTACCAATTAGCGTGGATATTAACGCCTAACTCTGCCCTTTCCTGCAGAAATCGCGGAATACCAGCATCCTCTTTGGGAACCTTACGATGAAACGAGTCTTGCTCCTCACGGTAGCCGCAGTGGGTCTTTCCATTGCAAGTGAGTCGACCGCCTTGGCTGGTTTTCCGAACAGCTATGCCGGGGGTCTCTATTTCGGCGGAGGCTTTGGCCGCACGACAACGATTTGGGACTTGTACCGCACGGGACAGATCCCGGTTCCGCCTTACTTCGCCCTAAACCCACCGGTCTACTATAGCTATCCGGTGCCCCGCACGTATGGCCACAGCCCCTGGCCTTATCCGGGCGATGTGCGAACCCCCGATCCACTGGCGGCGGTTCAGCCAGCCGAGATTGTGAATCCCTATTTCAATAGCTCCACGGAGCAACCGGCGCCAGAACCCGAGACAACCGTCGGACAGGAACCGTCCTCTGGCCCCCTGGTGATTAACAACCCGTACGCTAGCGAGCGCTCTGCTATCTTACAGGTAGCTCACTAAAGCCTGCTGAGAAGCTAGCATTTGATTACGCGAGCCGGGCGTCTTCTGGGGCGACGCCCGGCTCGTCTGCGTTTCAGCAGAACGCCCAGCATCCACGGTTGGCGATCGCTCTAGACGTCTTGGCGTGAGGCTCCTAATCTTCGCCCGAAGAAGCGATCGAACGGCTGCGCCCGTTGTGAGAGTCCCTTCTCCTCACCCTAGCAGGATGCTCAGACGATGTATGAAGTCCGAGGAACAGAGCTGCACCAATCGGAGCTGGTGAAAACAGCGCTGCTACCAGGTCCGTCCATCAGTCTGCTGCTGGGTCTGTCGCTCTTTGGTGTGCTGGCGAGCGCTGGATGCACCAATCGGCAGGGAGCCCCGAGTCCCTTTCTCACCGCCGATCGCGTGCCTCCCCCTTCGACGCGGGCTTTGCCACCGGGTGCAGCGCAGCCCTACTACCAGGGAGACCCTTTGCCTGTAATGCAAGGCGGGGCGTCTGTGACCCCCAGCGCATTCCCTGCAGGTCCCCAGGCCCTTGCAGCAACGAGTTTTCCCGCTAATCCCCCGGCCCAAAGTACCTTAGCGCCAACTCTACCAGTTTCCCAACCGGTCATGTCACGCCCGCGGGTCACGCAAGCCAGCTACACCGAAGCGGCCATTGCGGTTCCGTCTGACGACTCGGCACTCCGGTTTGCTCCTGCCACTACCTTCGCGCCCCAGCCAACATTCGTGGCTCAGGCAGCTCCTGCAACCGCAGAAGCCAACCGCGCGGTTGCGATCCCCACAAGCCAACCTTTCGCTGCTGAGCGCGCGCCAGTTGGCGTGACGCTGACCCCTACCAGTGCCACCGCCCCGATATTCTCAGCAGAGGTTCCCTCGGCCGATGGCCTTCCCTGGGTTTCAGGATCAGCCCCGCGGGGCCCGGTCATTGTGGCGAGCAACTCGGCGCCAAGACCGACGTCATCGCAGCTGGTTCCTGTAGCTGCTCCCGCGCCGCGTGTCAGACTGCCAGGGTATCCTGCTCCACAGCAGACTTTTGTGACGCCTGCCGCTGGCGGCTCACCAACGGGCCAGGTAAGAATCACAGAGCTACCCACAGGCCCAGCCTACTTGCCAACTCAATCAGCTACCCAACCGCCTGCCTCCGACGGATTCCGCTCGCGTAGCAGCGATCCGTCCTTGCAGCGGCTCTGAGCCCGGTCGGTCATTTTCTAGGCAGCGCCGATGGCGTAGGATTGGTACCTCTACGACTTGCCATCCCCCCCAGCTGATCAGCCGTGGCCACAATCCCTACCGGTCCTCTTCGCCAGGTTCAGGCGCTTGCCGGTGGTTCGGTCAAGCGCCGCCTAGCTCGTTGGGCAGGCTATATCCCGCTGATCGCCGAACGTGAACCAGGCCTACAGGAACTCAGTGAGTATGACCTCCGCAAGGAGAGTCTCTCCTTACGCTATCGCGCTCGTAGTGGTGAACCTCTGGACCGCCTGATGGTGGAGGGCTTCGCGCTTGTGCGAGAAGCGGCTCGACGCACCAAGAACATGCGTCACTTCGACGTTCAATTGCTGGGTGGAGCTGCCGCGCATCATGGTTCGATCATCGAAATGCAGACGGGGGAAGGAAAGACTCTGACCGCGACGTTGCCGATGTATCTCGCCGCGCTCGACGGCAAAGGAGCTCATCTTTCTACCGTCAACGATTACCTCGCCCGTCGCGACGCTGAATTGATGGAGCCGGTCTACAACGCCCTTGGTATGACGATCGGCGTGATCCAAGCTCAGCAGCCACAGCCAGAGCGGCGCAAGGCTTATGCATGCGACGTGACGTACGGCACCGCCAATGAGATGGGTTTCGACTTCCTCCGCGATAGGCTCTTGAAACGTCGGATCGAGGAAGGGCATCGCGATTTGTTCGGCGAGATGCTTGGTGGTGCGTCTTCTGAAGGCGAAAAACCAGTGCAGAGAGAGCTGCACTTCATGCTGGTCGACGAAGCGGACAGCATCCTGATCGATGAAGCACGAACGCCACTGGTCATCAGCGCCGCCCCAGGCGAAGACGAAGAAATTGCTGCAGAGGCCTATAGCTGGGCTGCCGAGATCGAGTCGCGATTCTCCGAAGACGAACACTACGACTATGACACCAAAGAGAAACGCGTTGACTTAACCCTGGCAGGTCGGAGACTCGTTCGGGAGCTCGCCAAACCCGAAGCGCTCAATCCCTTGCCGTTGTCATCGATCTATGAATACATCGAGCGCGCGGTAAAGGTCGGTCGCGAGATGCTGCTAGACAGGCATTACGTCATCCGCGATGGCGAGATCGTGATTGTGGATGAATTCACCGGCCGACTGGCCGAAGGCCGCAAGTGGCGCGCCGGCATCCATCAGGCGATTGAAGCCAAAGAAGGCGTCGAGGTGACCTTCGAAACAGCCCAGGCGGCTCGCATTACGATTCAGGATCTGTTCCTCCGGTATCATCGCTTAGCTGGCATGACCGGCACCGCGATGAGCTCCGCGCGAGAATTGAGCAAAATCTACTCCGTCATGGTGGGCCCGATCCCTACGAATCGGCCGCCCATCCGCCAACAGTTGCCCACGCTGGTGTTTGGCACCTCCGATCAGAAGTGGGCCGCCATCGTTGAAGACGTTGTCCAGCAGAACGCAGCCGGCCGGCCTGTGCTGATTGGCACTCGCTCAATCGACAAGAGCGAGCACCTGGCAAAACAGCTTGCCGAGCACGGCATTGAAGCCACGATTCTCAACGCCCGACACGTCGAACGGGAAGCGGAGATCGTAGCCGAGGCAGGCAAACAGGGCAAAGTAACCGTGGCAACCAATATGGCTGGCCGGGGAACGGACATCCGGCTAGGCGAAGGCGTCCATGAACTGGGCGGGTTGTATGTCGTTTGCACGGAATTACATGAAAGCCGGCGGATCGACCGCCAACTGATTGGCCGGTGTGGACGTCAGGGCGATCCCGGCGCCTACCGTCAGTTCCTATCCCTGGACGACGAAATCCTGTTGCTGGGATTTGGCGCCAAACGCGCGAGAAGCTTAACCGAGCGCGGCAAGAAGCTCTCCGGCCAGCTCACGGGCTACGAAGCCATGTTCACGCGAGCTCAACAGCGCGTGGAGCGACGCCACTTCCGCGACCGCAAAGTCATGCTCTACCACGACAAAGAGCGGCAAAAAATGCAGCGCCAGATGAGTCAGGACCCGTATCTGGACTCACCTGGTTGAAGTGCTGCCGTCCGGCGAGGGGCCCAAGGCGCCCGCCAAGCTTGCTGACGGACCTTTGACTCCCTGGACATGCGTGGCCTACGATGAGGGGTTCCTGTATCCCCCCCTCCTTGGGCCCAATCGTCCATGCCCCGCACGCTCACCATCTACATCGCCGTCAGTATCTTGGTCGGCTGCATGCCACTTGTACCCGCCCCTGCGGACCTCGCACCGATCCGCGTCCTCATGATGACGGGTCAAAACAACCACAACTGGAAGGAAACGACGCCTGTCCTTTCCAAACTCATCAAGGACTCAGGTCGCTTTGAGTTGGTTGTTCACGAAAAACCTTGGGAGCTGGAACCCGAAGTCTTCGCAAACCATGACGTGGTGCTGAGCAACTGGAGCGTCTGGCCCAACATTGACCAAGACCCATGGGACGACGAGACCAAACGGGCTTTTCTGCAATTCATCGAAGCTGGCGGAGGGCTTGTCGTCGTTCACGCTGGCAGTTCGGTGCATTACCCTTGGGAAGATTTCCAAGCCTTGGTCGGAGCCACATGGCGGAAGGACGTCACTTGGCACGGCAAGATGCACGAGTTCCTGGTGACGCCCGCCAAAGACCACCCCCTCACGGCCGGCGTTCAGCCCTTCCGAATCTTCGATGAGCTATGGCGCGATATGGAGCCAACTTCAGAATTTCAAGTGCTCGCCACCGCTGACACCAGCGGCGATGATCGCGACCCTGGCCCGCAGGCTCCGGTTCTCATGAGTACCGAACGCGGCAAAGGGCGGGGGGTCAATCTTGTCTTGGGACATGACAAGAACTCGATGGCAAACCCTGGGTTTCAGACGCTACTGCTTCGTAGCCTTGAGTGGGCTGCTACCGGCGGTATCCAAACCGTGCCGCAAGTAGCGTCTCCAGGAGTAGAGACACCGGCAGAGAAACCATAGCCAAGGCGTGCGGCCGACGGACGTACGATCCGCCACTCCGCTAAGCCGGGTCGTGACGGTTATGCCGCTGCGTAGAATACGCGGTCTAGGCTGACCTCTAGCTAGCTCGCCATGGGAGCGAGGTACTCTTGTCCATTGATTTGACAAGAAGTAGCTCACCTCGAAGCTCCGACCTATGAAGCTCGACGCCGATTCCGAAATGAAGGCGATGGTCCGCTGTGGCCTCTTGCTGATCGGCATCATGGCAGTCGGCACGCTCGGGTTTCATTTAATAGAGGACGGCTGGAGCTTCTGGAACTGCCTGTACTTCACGATCGTCACCATGACGACCGTCGGCTACGGTGACTATGGCTTGTCTCCCAAAGGCGAGTACTTTGCTGCGGGTCTGATGCTCGCCGGCTTTGGTGTCTTTACTTATTCGCTTTCCACGCTGGTTCGGATCGCCGCTGACACGGATGCGGCACTGAGGAGAAAAATGAAACGCGAAATCGCCTCCTGCCGAGATCACATCGTCGTATGCGGCTACGGGCGCATGGGCCGCACCATCTGCGAAGAAGTTCGACTCGGCGGTCTCGATTGCGTCGTCATCGAACACCAAGAGGCAGGCGTCGCACAAGCCATCTCTGATGGGTTGTTGGTTGTTCAAGGCTCGGCCAGTGACGACCACACGCTCATCAAAGCGGGCGTCGAACGCGCCCGCGGCATCGTCTGTGCTGTGGACTCAGACGCCGAGAACATGTTCATCACCGTCACCGCTCGTGACTTGAATCCCGAGTGCAACGTAATCAGCCGTGCCGAAGCAGAAAGTGCTGCCCGAAAACTGCAACGGGCGGGAGCCTCGCTGGTCGTCTCCCCCCACCAGATGGCCGGAGAAACGGTCGCCAGCGCCGTCTTGAACCCCCGGTTGAGCAAGTTCATGGGCGCCCTTTGCGAAGACCGACGTCAGTTTGAAATGGGCGAAACGATCATTCAACCTGGTTCCCAACTCGCTGGGCAAACCATCCAAGAGTTTGGCTCGCAGGCCGAGGGTCTGGTCTTCGTCGCCATCGAACGCGCCGACGGCGAGATGGTGATTCGCCCCCGCGGGTTCGAGTCGTTTTATGAGGGCGATGTCGTGATCTTTGCCGGCTCCCCCACCGACAAAGACTTCATCAAGGCAGCCGCTTCGAGTTGTGCCGTCTGCGTCTAGCACGAACCTGGGACCAATTCGCGGTTCCTAGCCAGGCAGCCGCCTCGCCAACCACTTCACTCGAAGGGTACAACCGTCAGCGGTGACGCATCGCAACCGATACGCGAACCTGCCAATGCTTCGCAGGGTCTTATGTGGTCATGGCAAGCCACACCACCATTGACGCCCGACCGACGCTCGCCAAGCCGCTCGCCCCTGAAGACGTGGCGGTCGGGGACTACGTGGCCGTGCTCGACGTGGAAGTCGAGTATCCGGCTGTCGTGTGGTACTTCGATCGACCACTTGATGGCCAAGAACAGATCATCCGAGTGCGTTTGCGACCATGCCGCTCACAAGAACCACTTCATGTATTGGACGTCTGCCTCCCGTTCGTCTTTGTGCAGACTATCAAGAAGGAGCACCGAACGCTCGATCTGCGTTGCTCTCGACTAGCCCGGCTAGATCGTGGCTACGCGGAGCGAGTTAGTCAGATGCTCCGCAAGAAAAAAACCAGCAAGCGCAAGCGGAGCCGCAAGTAACGACATCCAATCAAGCCTGTGCCGCGATAAGTTGGTCGAGTTCTTGCTTGAGCTTAGGCAGAATCTCGTCATAGCCAAATTGGCCGAGCGGTTCCTCGCCCCGCTTGAGATTCACATAGTTGGGGCCACACCATAGGCCCAGATCGGCATCGTCTGTTTCACCAGGACCATTCACGCGGCAACCCATCACGGCAATCGTAATCGCGTAGTCCGCTGCATAACGCGTCATTTCTTTGACGCTAGCGGCCAGATCCACAAAAGCTTCGTTCTCCACCCGACTGCAGCTGGGGCAGCTGATAATGTTGAGCGTATCAAGTCCGTAGTCGACGACCGATCTCACGCGGCCAGCATAGACATCGCTGATGATGCCTCGCCCCGCTTCAATTTCTTCCGGCTTGCGGTCGTTAGGCACCGTGAGTGACACGCGGACCGTGTCCCCTATGCCACGCCCCAGTAACTGCTCAAAGGCGATCCGCGTCTTGATAACGCCGTCGGGCGGCATACCTGCCTCCGTTACGCCCAAGTGCAGCGGCACGTCGGGCCTCTCTGCCGCGAATCGGGTGTTGACCTCCACCACTTTGGCCGGATCGGAGTCCTTGAGCGAGACACAGTAGCGTGTGAAGCCCAGTTCATCGAGCAGCGTGCAATGATCCAAGGCGCTCTCGAGCATCGGCGATATGGAATCGCTGGGGTCGTACTTGGCTTTCTTCGCAGGATCAACGCTGCCGCAATTCACTCCGACGCGCATCGCACAGTCGTTACTCTTGGCCACGTCAACCAGGTACTCAACCTTCTCACGCCATGGTTTTTCGCGCTCGTGGTGATACAAGTGTCCGGGGTTGTAGCGGATTTTGTCGACGTGCGGCGCCACCACTTCAGCCAAGCGGTAGTTCTCCTGCAAGTCAACAGCCAAGTTGGCTCTAGTCTGAACGCGTACCTCAGCCAACGCCGCTGCATCTTTCTTGCTGTCAACCGCCACCCGCACAACCCCGGCACCGGCTTCGTGCAAAGCGTTGACCTGGGCAACGGTCGCAGCAACGTCCTGTGTCGATGTCGCTGTCATGCTCTGTACGGCGATATCGTGGCCACCGCCAATCGTGGCGGAACCGATACGAACCTCGCGGGTTTGGTTTCGGGTGATATTTACCATGTCGAGATACGCCTCTAGCGAAGCCCACGGAAAAGTGCTGAACCGACGCGAATGATGGTCGCTCCTTCGGCGATTGCTTCCTCAAAGTCCCCCGACATCCCCATCGAAAGATCTCCGCCAGGAAGCAGTTCGTCTCGTAGCTGCCGCAGCGAAGCGAAGTTCTTGCGGGCCACCGTTGCCCCTCCTTCTCGAGCAGCCATCGTCATTAGACCCGAGAACCGACAGTTCGGAAACTCGCTGCGTCTGCCAATCAGCTCGCGTGCGTGGTCTGCGGTCAGGCCATGCTTTTCGATGTCGCCACTGGTATTGATTTCGAGCAAAACGGGAACAACTACCGGTGGATTCGCAGCGGCGTCAATCGCTCGCAGCAGTCGCTCGCTGTCCGCGGTGTGAATCAGCGTGGCCAAGGGAACCGTTCGAGCGACCTTGTTGCGCTGGAGATGCCCAATCTGATGCCAGCGAATCGGCAAAGAGGAAAGCTCAGCGGAAGCGACCTTCTCCCACAACTGCTGTGGCCGACTCTCGCCGATATCCACACAGCCCGCACGAAAGAGACAAGCCGTGGTGGCCGCATCGACATACTTGGCGACGCCCACCAGGGTGACTTCCTCCACGCGCCGACCGCAACGCTGGGATGCCTCGGCAATCCGCTCGCGGATTTGCAGAAGGTTCTGGGTGACAATCGTTACTGCGTCGGCAGTCATGCGCAAGGGGCGGGGCTGGGACTTGAGACGTTCAGTCGTCCTCGACTTCCCAGTATTCCTCGATCTCGCCTGTCGGCAAGAAGCGCCCAATGAAAGACTCCGACGCGTAGTTCCCTCCGATGATCGTCCGATTGGCAGCGTCATCCAAGGAGCGATAGACAACCCATTGGTCCTTGCCGGACTGCATGCGGTACCCGACCGCCACATCGGGATGCACTTTCTCAAGCTGCTCGGCAACGGTCAATTGCCGCCAGGTACGTTGTTTGGCGAAGCGACTGGTCTTGAAGTCAAACATTAGCGGAACACACAGATTACGGGCGATCGCTGTTTGCGACAGACAGAGCCTGTCATCCACCATCGTCAATTCACCATGCCGGGGGTCGTCTCGCCACTCGGGCAGCGCCAACGGCACCGCTCCCGCTAGCCGTGTCTTTCCTACGGCAAGCCAGCCTTCGCGCGTCTCCTTTTCTGGCTTGAACTTAACGCCCGAGGCCAGTGGCAGAAGCGTGGTGACTTCGATGGCACCGGCTTCTTCGCGGTCCGTAAGTACGATCTCTGACAGATAGCCAACGCCATGATCGCGTGTGAGAAAGAACTGCCGCTCAAGCCGAACTCCCTGCTCAAGGTCGATTGACAGCTCCAAGTAATCGCTCTCGTCATCGCTGAACCAGCACTGTTCTTCCCAGTCGTCAATCGGCGCCAGCGGGGCGCCTTCGACCTTCACATCCACCGGCCAGTCTCCGCTAAACAACAACTGGCCGCTGGACATCAGTTCGACTCGCAAGTCCGTACCTTCGTAGCTGACTGCCAGCCGTGGCGCCTTTGGTTTCCAGCCTGCGGAGAGAACTGCGATGCTCGACCATTCTGAGTTTACGGCTGGATCGGGCAGCTCGGCGTCGGCCTCTAGCTTGGGCTTGGGTCGCAAACGCACGACCGCTGCCGCCTCATCTGATTCATCGCCCGCTAACTGGAGAGCCTCAAGCATCATTGGCAGGCAACCAGTTGCCGTTGAGCTCAAGACGAACGAGCCATCAGGGCGTGCCAGACGGAGACACTGTCGCACCAGCCATTCGTATTGCGTCTCCGCGCTGGCATCCCAGCACTTCTTGCCGGTGTGTTCACTGATGGATCGGCAACGTGTCCAGCAGGCGACGAGCAATGGCAACTGAGCCAGGCAGCGGGCGGGTGGCAGTCCCTCGCCGTCAGTCAGTGCGAGTACACCTTCCGTCAGGGACGCCACTGCTTGCTTACGCAACGCACGCAAGGGTGCGATCTCGGGCAGCAAGGCGGAGAGGACAAGCGGTGCCTCGCATGCCAGCAACTGGTCGACCAAAGACTCATCGGCGCCGACGGGCTCTCCCGGAGAAGCATCCCGGGCATGCTCAACCAAGGCACCCAGTTGCTCCAGGACACGCCACCACAGTCCCTCCGAGAGGAGTGACGCCGCGGCAGGCATCGCATAAGCCCACCCTACGCTCTGTATGGCCAAGGCCACACTGCTACTCTCGCCTTCGGAAGCGACCTCCTCAAGCCAAGCTTCGGCCTCGCTGGAGAATGCTAACTTCTTATCCTTGCCTGCAAATCCTTTACCAATACGTTCTAGCCGAGCGGCCACGGGAGAATCGGTAGCGAGCCCCCAGGCAACGGTAGCCAGCGTGCCCACTTTTGCCCGCCCCGCGGCGTCTCTTGATTTGACTTGGTCGGCAAAAGCCGACCAAGCGTCTGTGCTCGACCCTACTCCGGAACGGACCTCTGACGGTGCGGAACTATGCCAAAGCTGCTTGGGAGGTAGCTCGCTAAGGGTAGCTAGACTTGGCTGTTCATTCCCGCCCGGCGAGCGAGAAGATCCTTCCTTGGTGACTATCGACACGCGGTGATTCCTAATCGTTCGAGGATTGCTAAGGTCGCCAAACCCCGCCAGTTCGTGGCACGGCCCACATGGACCGGGGCTGCTCGATTGCGATATGATTCAGGGGGTGGCCAACCTACTGGCTGCCCGTCATCGCACAGCACCTCCACGGAACTCGCCATGGATGCGGCCGCCGATCCGCTATTGCTAGTCTATCGTCCCGCAGACGCCCGTCCTAGTCAGCGCTCCATGCAGCGACGTGACAAGAGATTGGCTTTCTGCGTCCTTTGCAGCTTAGTAGCCGCCCTGGGCTGCGCTGGGCCCGATACGAGCACACCGTCGCCAGCCCCGGAACAGCAAGGCGAAACCGCCGAGCAGACGGCGGCAGCGAGCAGCCAGTCTGACGACAAGTCTGCAAATGTCTCGGCCGCCACTGCTGAGGCGGAAACGTCGGAACTTCCTATCGAGCCCGAGCCGCTACCTCCGCCGGCAGGCGCCAAGAGGTTGTCTCCTGACTACGAAATCTGGATCCACAAGAAGCGTGGCGAGGTAATCATTGGCGGACTCATTTCTCAGCGACGAGCCGTGCTGGAAATGCTTGCCTGCACCCGTAACACCCTGGAACACGAGTCGATCGTTTCTGCCAACACCCAAGCCTACATGGCACACGCCGCGTTGCTGAAACTCGGCGCCGAGCCAGGCCACCCGGTCCGCTGGGTCGACAAGTACGAGCCTCCCACCGGCACCGAGATCGAGATTGAGATGCGTTGGCGGGACCCAGATGGCACTATGCAACAGACGCGCGCACAACAATGGGTTCGCGATGTGCGGACCGGCAAGGAAATGACTCACCCATGGGTGTTTGGCGGAAGCGGCCTGTGGAAGGACCCCGAGACGGGACAAGAATACTACATTGCCGAGGAAGGCTATTTTATCTGCGTCTCCAACTTTAGTTCTGCTATGCTGGACGTCCCGTTCCAGAGCACCAATGTGGACGATAGCCGACTCTTTGAGGCCTACACGGAGCGGATTCCCCCGCTGGGTACGCCAGTGCATATGGTGCTCAGGCCCAAGCTAGCACCTACCAAAGAACCTGCCCCATAGCGTCCCTCCCCAGACGAGCCCTTCCCCAGACTAGCCCCAGAGTGATCTCGAAGCGCCCTGCCGTTTCTGCAAGAATCCCGCCGCTACGGCATGGACAGGGCCGTCTTCCCACCTGCTCCAAGTCAACCGCCCGCAGGCGCTGTGCTACCGAGCGTGCCGTCGTAACCGACTGACCACGTTTGGGGGGCACGCGGCTCGCCCCTCGCCAACCCTCCAGGCCTCCCATGCCCGCCTCCGCTCCGGTTGACCTTCCCCCAACTAACAAAAGCGCCTCGGCACTCGCGAAACCGCCTTCGCACCGCCGCTGGCGTGGTTGCCGTGCTGGCAATCGCTGCGTTCGCCGGCGCCGGCTGGTTCTTTTCTCGGTATACGACTGGTGAGGAGATCCACGTCGAAGTCCAGGAGCTGGAGCCTTTCAAGTATGGTGAAGACCCCGCCGGCCGCAGCACGCACTACACCCAATACAACGGCCGCACGCTGAGGCTCGTGCGCCGGGACGAGTCGCATTACGACTTCATCTTCGAGCCACAAGAAGACCATGTCGCCAAAGTCACGTTCAAGAACGTCGACGTCAGCCTCATGACGCCCGGCTTGCCGGCCTACGCCAAGGAGCACGACGGCCTCCGGCGAATTGCCCTCACCGACCGCGAGTGGAACCGTCAGCAGGTGCAATTCGACGCCCAGGGCCCGCAGGTCGAGATTACCGGCGGCGATGGCTGGGAAGGCGAGAACCTGGCCGTGGCGAGTCTTGCCAAGAACTGCCTAAACGCCGGGCTGTGGGAGGTGCTGCTGTTCACCAAGGACGAAACCGGTAAGCAGATGTACTATCAGGGATGGTTCACCTTCCCGATGGGCGAGTACAAGCGGCTGTGGGAGCAGAACACGGGCCTCTCCTACTGGGAGGACGCCAATTTCTACCGCATGGAGCACTGGCTTGACCCAGCGGGCAACGAGATCCCGCTCGCCAAGCTCCGCAACGTTGAGACGGAGCAACCACTCGACATACGGTTCGATCCTGATGAGCCGATTTGCTTCCATGGCGAGCAAATCCGCAAACGCCGCACCACCCAGGCGCCGGGGGTGCGGTCTTGGAGCGACTTTGTCGAGCGGCGTGACTCGATCACCTTCGCCACGTTCACCCCTCCCGGCTACTACGATACCGCCAAGCCGTGGGGCAACGACTATGGCCGGCTTGCAACGCTGGTCGGCTGCACGCATCGCACGGTAAAGTCCCAGCTCAACGGCCAGACACTTGATGAGTTGGAGCTGGAGTACCGGGGCGTGGACGGCCAGGTGAGCCGGTTGCTTGTCGGCGGGCTCGATCTAATGGCCGCCCCGCAACTGGCACGCAACGAGTACCCCAAGGGCGTCTACATGCCGATGGGCATTGGCGTGCCGCCGTTCTACCAGGACTATGCCGCGCTGCTGGCGAGCCCGCCGCAGGAGAGTCCCTACTACAGCTTTGTCCTGGACGACCAGAGCCGGTGGATCGATCACCACTCGATGGCGATCGACGGCCCGGTGATCCACCGCGACCTGGATGATCCGCAGCTGGTGCACCTGTACCTGCTGTCCTACGAGCGGCATCAATTGGTCGCTCACTACGAAATCTCTCTGGACAGCGCGCACCGCTCGACCAACCCGCTCGACAAGCCGACGCTCGATCACGCCCGCGGCCCCGGCAGCAAGAAGCAGCTGAAATAGCTGCATGAGAGTCAGGCGGTACCTGTCAGAAACGACTCTGACTGCCCACCGCCCACGGCTCCCTCGAAAAAAGTTGGCCCAAAGAAAAATCGCGGGGGCCTCTGAAAACGACTCCGCCGCAGTTTTTTGGCAGGTAATGTGAGCCCGCTCACACTTCCAGAGTCGCGGTCGCACCATCGTTTACCGACTTACGTCAACGCGCGCTTGCAGAGTGAGAAACGCTGATTCTCAACATAAACGTTGAATCGCCAAACTCAAGAAACCATATTGAGCGCGCCGTTTTGATCCACTTTTCAAAATTCCTGGCCACCCGGCCTTTTTTCTGGAGACAACCAGCAGTGGCCTCGTGCCAGGAGTTGCGGGAGTCAAGGCGGCCATGGACGCCGCCCTGGAAGAGGACGTCGTCAGCGGCCGCAAGCTGACGGCTGATCAAGTCGGCAGCCGCAAACTGGAGGCCGCCCTGACAGGCGTGGGGGCTTTCGGCGCACTCGGAAAGAACCTTAGAGTATTCCATGCGGCAGACAATCTCCCCAGCGGATCCAGCAAAGGCGCCACCAAAAGACTAGAGAAGTTCGCTGCCCCAAGCAGAGCGGGGACTACAGTCGTCAACGCGATTGGCTTGTTGACCGGCACGAAGGGCTTGTGGAGCAGTGCCGACGATGTCGTTGAAGCAGGCGTCGACACTTCGGCCAGAACAAGCCGTCACGCTGACCCAATCAATGTCGATGTTCCCGAACCCAAGCGGATTTATTCGGCTCGTGAGTTGGCACGCCGTGCAGACGAACCCGGCCCATTCCACAATTTCCCCGAGTCGTTTAATGACGACATTTTCAAGAACGGCAAAAGAACGAAGGTGCCCAATTTCTTTAACAAAGACAAAGCTGGCCTCAGTAACGACTCGATCCAATATCGTCTACCCGGGACAGTAAACGGCCGAGATGGCGTGTTCGAGATTTTCACTAGACCATCTTTGTCAGGGAAGACGGAGGTCATCATCCACCGATTCTTTAAGCCAAACCCGAAATAGACGGCGGCCACTATGCAACTTGATGAGAGCTTTCCAAGGAACTACGAATGTGATCTGCTCGATGGTCTTCCCGCGACAGAACGCTACTATTACCCAGGTGGATCAACCGAGTCGGGTCAGGATGGATTAATCCTGCAACTAATCCCCCATTCTTCTGAACCGTGGGTTGGCGTTTTTGCTTTTGGCCAAACCGCCACGAAGGGTGTCAAGACGGGGCTGTATACTCACCCTGACCCCGACACGCTCTTTGTGACTGTTCAGGGTGATGGCTACCTCGTGAACGTCGATAATCCAGCCGTCTGGGAAGAGGTTGGTATCACCCCCATATGTGAAGTGATTCCCATCCCACGAAAGAGCCTATTAGTCATCGCTAACTACACGGAGATGTATGCACTCGGTCCAGATGGAGTTGTCTGGCAGACAGACAGGCTGGCTTGGAGCGAGCTAAGCATTACCGAAGTGTCAGATGACTTCATTGCGGGCCAAACCTGGGACATCCGAGACGAAGATTTCATCAGCTTCCAAGTTGATCTGTCAACGGGAGAACACACTGGCGGCATTGTTGAGGTGTCGTAGAGCATTCCAACAACCCAACCTGCACCGCATCCAACGGGCCGAGGAACCCTGGATGGTTGAGCACCCAACAATCCCGGCACGGGGCAGCCGCTGATCCCTGGTAGGTTGGATTGTTGGGGATTGACTTCGCCACAATCCGGCGGTTCACAATCTGAACTCGCTCACAGAGCATAGGGCTCTGCTGATCATACCATCGGGGGCCTGCTCATTGCCTGGGGGTTGAACTCCTCCCGGGTTGAGTTGTTTAAAACTGAACTCGCTCTCAACGGATAGGGCTACACAACCCAACAGCCCCACAGCCTGCTCATCACCGCACCACAAAACCCCACCCTCCCTGACGTCAGGAACGGTTGGCTACTCAGCACGATAGTAAACAGGTCCAGACCGGCACGTTCAGTACGGAGTCTGGATCAACGACGACTTCGATCGCAACCACCGCCATCGGGGACTCAAGTGCCCAGAATGCCCGTAGCGGACAATTCCATTACGTTACAGGTGTCGAAGAGCCAGACTATAACTATGAGGGGGACATAAATTACCATGCCGCAATCTGGACCGACGATCAGGGGGTCGTGCATGGGGAGACATGGCGGTCTGGGGAGACGGTGCGTGTCCATGTCCTCTACGCCGACGTCGTGGAGACTGACCCCCATGACGAACCCCGCACGCCGATCGGGGGCTACCCCATATACCCAGTCAACAACCAGCCCCAAACGACGGGTGGTGCTCCTGTCAACCCGAAGCCAATCACCATCAGTTTGGCCGACCTTGGGATCACAGAAGAAGACTACATAGCCGGGGTTCTCGATGGCATTGATCGCGGAGAGATCGATCTCGGGAGCGTAAGCAAAGAATTGCAGCGGCTGTGGGCTGATCGAGCGCGGGCGAGGAGTAATGATAAGGCAGGTCTAGCGCAGTCGCGGTCAGCAATCCAACAAGGACTTCGAGACCTGCAGCTAGGCAAATACGGTCCGAGGAGTGACCAACGCTCTACGCCATCAAGCGGCAACGGCGAATACTACGTTGCAGGCACGTTGTTTGTCGCGGGCTTCATCCCCGGAGTTGGCGAAGCAATTGACTTGGCGGTCTTGCTCGACCCATCGTCTTCGGGTTTAAATAAGGCGGCTGCGGCGGCGAGTTTAGGGATCAACATTCTCACAGGAGGGTTCGCACCCAATTTCGGAGCCGCCCTTCGTGGGTCATCGAAAATCGGCACGAAGATAGACGACGCCGCAGAGTTCGGCGGGACTGTTGCTGCAAGAGTTGAAGCCCCAAGCAACCCTGCTGGCACATATCGCCCTGCGAGAGAACTTCCTCGAAATAAGAATGGTGTTCCAACACCGGACAGCCAGTACCCCCATACCCAACTGGGCACCCGGGAAGGTCGGAAGGGGACATACACTCAGGGACGCGAGTGGGATTACGACAGCAATGGCAAACTTCGTCCGATTCGGGACACGGATTTCACCGACCACGGAAGGCCGGGCAATCACGCAAATCCCCACCAGCACTACTGGCTTCCCAACCCAACAGGCGGCAGCCCATATCACGGACCGGCGGTACCCCTGCAATGACAGAGATGGTCACTCAAACTATTGGGATGTTTCGTGAAGACGGTTCGCGTGTGCAGCTACATGACGTATTGCACGACATCGACGGTGAAGGGTTAGTTTGGTCGATCCTCTTCTACTACGGGATAGGTGCCGCCCCGAACGGAATGGCGATGCCCGACTTCGAGTCGCTGGTCAAGGGTAAGCCAACCGGACTGATTATGAGTTGGTCCGATCTAGTCACCTTTTCCAAGAACCTTGAGCAAACTATCGATTGCCTAATTGTCGCGGTTCGCTCCAGCGATGACTTGATCTCAGAAGAACTGTCTTGCGATGATTTTTCCAGGTGCGTATCGGTCGTTGAGGCACGTGACAGCACAGATTGGGCAATAAGCCATCGCTGATACCTACCTCGGGCAAGCTGACAACCCAGCCTTCGCCGCGTCCTCGATTGCTGACAACCCAACAACCGCTGATCCCGACCGGCCCCGACGCCGGGCACGTTGGATTGTGGGGTGCCCTCGAAAATCCGAGGTCGCTCTCAGCGGATAGGGCTCTACCACCCACAATCCAGCAGGCGGCTCATCACCGCACCCCGGAACCCCACCCTCCCGGGCATCAGGGATGGTTGGGGGGTGGAGCAATGAAAGGGGACATTCTGGCTCCGTCGAAAACTCTCTCCTGTGTTAGCTAAACCTCGATACCGCTAGCGTTCGTCGTGAGGGGATGGCGGTAACGAGATAAGTCTGCGGAGGTGATGCGGGCGACGAGGACGGTCGCTCGTGGTCCGTTGCCGGGTCGTTACCAATTCGCCACTTGGTAGTCTTTCAAGAACTTGCCCCAGAGGTGCTTGCCGGTTAGCAGGCCAGAGAAGTAGGGGTCGCAGATGCGTGCGGCGGCGTCGATGATGTCGAGCGGGGGGTGGAAGCCGAGTTCTTCTTTCTTGCGGGCCGCGATCTCGGCGGGGTCCTCGTCGGTAATCCAGCCGGTGTCGACGCTGTTCATATGAATGCCGTCGGCGGCGTAGTCCTGGGCCGACGTACGGGTCATCATGTTGAGCGCCGCCTTGGCCATGTTGGTATGCGGGTGCTTATCGGTCTTGTAAGCTCGATAGAAAACGCCCTCCATCGCCGAGACGTTGACAATGTGCTTGTCGCGCGACGGCACGCGAGTCATCAGCGGCTTGAGACGTGCGTTGAGCAGGAACGGCGCCACGGCGTTCACCAGATGCACCTCGAGCAGTTCGACCGTGGGCACCTCCGCCAGGCGGAGCCGCCAGCTATTGACGCTGCGCAGGTCGATCTGCTGCTGGTCCTGATCGTATTGGCCGGTGGGGAAGAGCGATTCGCTGGTGTCATGGTCCCCGGGGGCAAGGGGAATTTGCGATAACTCGGCGGCGCGTTCGATCCCGGCGATGCTGTCGACCGCCATCGCGCTGACCGCGTCGGTCACCAACTCGGCGCCGGTGCGGGGCGTATGGCCGCGGAGCTCTTCGTACGACTCGAGCAGTGGCTGGGCTTCGGCGGGCAGAGCATCAGCCAGGCGGCGTTCGCCTTCCATCAGGTGCGCGTAGAAGCCGGGCGGGCGACGTACCGTTTGGCAGGCGTTGTTCAGGATGAAGTCGAGCCGCGGCAGCGTGGCGACAAGATGATCGGCCAGGGCTTCGACACTGGGCGTGTGCCGCAGGTCAAGGCCGTGGAGCGTGAGGCGAGCGCGCCAATCGTCGCTATCCTCCTCGGCGAGGAACCGTTCTGCGGCGTCTCGCGGAAAGCGGGTGGTGACTACCGTGTGGGCGCCGGCGCGAAGCAGCTTGAGCGCGGCCTGGTAGCCAATCTTCACGCGGCCACCAGTGACCATTGCCACGCGGCCGGTCAGGTCGACCGTTTGGTTGCGCTTGGTCCAGTTGAGTT
Organism: Lacipirellulaceae bacterium; assembly: GCA_965263315.1. GTDB lineage: Bacteria > Planctomycetota > Planctomycetia > Pirellulales > Lacipirellulaceae > JBCCQL01. The sequence continues at coordinate 308,786 of CBDHGZ010000001.1, forward strand.
CCGCGCATTCCGGACAGAGGGCGTCGTAGAAGTGATGCACCTCGTCGTACGGGGCCTTGCAGGTGTAGCAGGCCCGCTTTGCTTTGAGTCGGGGAGGTTCGCTGGCGGTTGGCTCTTGTTCGAGGGTCGGCTGCGGCGGCTCGGGCTTTTTAAGTTGCCGCACGCTGTACTGCCGGCGAATGCCGGTCTGGGCCAACAGTTGCTCGTCTTCGGCGCGGACTTCTTCCTGCGCGGCCTGCTTCTTCTGATGAAACGCCTTGCGCAGCCGCCGGCGGGCTTGGCGATCGGGCAAGGCGACTTGGCTGGCGTAGCGCAGCAGTCGCTGTCGCTCGTCTTCAGGCATGGCGGCAAGGACCGAGCGATCCTCGGCGATCTGCTGGAGGACGTCGGCAACGTTGACGAGTGCGTCCGCGTCGAGACGCTCGGCGTTGGGGGTAGAGTTATCGGCCGTCACTTCGCCGTCACGTCGTAGCAGTAAAGCAGGTCTTGGTCACGCAGGTAGAGCTTTCCGCCCGAAACCACGGGGTGAGTCCAGATGCGGCCCTTGGGCTTGCGGATCTCGGTTTGGGGGTCGAGCGTGAAGCGGCCGTGCTCTTCCCAACCGTCGGTGTTGGGACGGAGCAGGACAATCGTGCCGGAGTCTTCGCCTTGCAAGTAGAGCATGCCATCGGCGTAGCCGAGGGCGCCCTTGTCGAGCTTCTGCCGCTCGCGCCAGACGCGCTGGCCGGTTTGCAGGTCTTGGCACATCCAACCGGTCTTGTCCGCGTGGCCGTAGATGTGGCCATCTAAGAGAATGACGCCACCATGGTGGTTCTTCATGACTTTGTTCTGATAGGCCACGGTTGCGTTGTTGTCGGCGTCGACCTCAACCATCATGCTGCCAATGCCGTAGCCGCTGGTCACATAGACGCGGTTGTCGGACACGATGGGCGTGGGAATCACGGCCACGCGGCCCGGCCATTCCGCTTGCCAGAGGAGTCTGCCGTCGGCTGGCGCCAACGCGACGAGCTTCTTGGGCAGCAGCTGAATGAACTGCGACTGGTCATGAATTGTGGCGGCAATGATCGATGAGTAGTGGGCTCCGCTGGCTGCGTCGGTGGACTGCCAACGAGTTTCACCGGTTGCCTTATCTAACGCTACGACAGCGCCTTCCTCACCGCCGGGGGTGCATAGCACCAAATCGCCGACAACCAAGGGTGACTCAGAATAACCCCAGGTGGGGATCTTGCCGCCGAAGTCTTGCATCTCTACTTGCCAGAGGATCGGACCATCGTGCGCCCCTAGGCAGGCGAGCGTTCCCTTGGCGGTCAAGCAATAGACGCGGTCGCCATCGACGGTGGGCGTGCTGCGTGGACCGTTGCCCCAGCCATTCTCATACTCAGCAGACAACGGAATGGCAAAGAGTTCATCGCCTGTGTCAACGTCGAGACAGATCAGACACTCCTGCTGATCGCGCGAACCAAGGATGTAGAGCTGGCCCTCCACAATAGCGGGTCCGGAGTAGCCGACTCCGCAGTTTTCGAACATCCAGACTCGCGGCGGTCCCTCAGCGGGCCACTCCTTCAGCAGCCCGGTCTCGGCATTGGAGAGATCGCGGTTGGGGCCGCGGAACTGGGGCCAGTCGTCGGCCACGCAACTTGCGCTGCAAACAAACATGGCCGCAGAGAACAACGACGAAACGGTGACTCGCATAAGCATGGCGGCAGGTTGGTGAGGGGGGTTACGAGGCGGGACAGAGAGACTACGTGAGGGCCGTTACTTCAATAGCAGAAGGCTGTGTGGTGACGGTGACAACAACCCCTTTGAATGCGGGCGTCTTGCTGCGGGGATCGACCGCTCGATCAATCAGCACGTTTGCTTCGGGGTAATACATGGCAGCATTGCCGGGGCGAATTTCGTCAAATGCAACCGCGCGAACGTGCTCCATCTTACCGGCGGGACCGCGCACCGTCACCTTCTGCTCCGGTTCCAGAGCCAAGCGTCGCAAGTCTTGCGGATGTATCAGGATGACGCGGCGCCCCTCGACACCGCGATACAGGTCATGATCCTCGTAGACAACCGTATTGAACTGCCCCTCGCTACGGATCGTCATCAGACGCAGCTCGCCGTCGCCATGCCCGCGAAGTTCCGGTACGTCGTGAGTATGGAGTCTCGCTCGGCCGTCGGGCGTGGGAAACTGGGGGGCGTGGAACGTGCGGCCGGTGATTTGGAACTCTGCTTTGGTCTGATCAATCTCGCCAATCTGCTCCCAGCCAGGCACAATCTGGCTGATGGCGTGGCGGATTCGGCCCGTGTCCTGCATCGATTGCCAGTCGACCGCCGTCAGGTTGCTGGTGTTGTCCGCTCGCAGGTCGGTAACCTGCTGGGCAATGTCGGCGATGATCTCGACTTCCCCCCGCGGGCCCGCCAACCGACTTGGGCCACCATCGCTAAGGCGGACGTAGTTGAACATCGACTCTTGCGTGGTCTGATAGGGCTCCTCATCGCGAGCGAGAACCGGCAGGACGATCGTCTCTTTCGCCAGGCCGTGGGCATGGCCCGTGTTGAGCGTGGTGCTGAGGTACACCAACTGGTCGAGTTGCGTCAACGCGTGGGCGGCAAACTCCGAGTCGGGATTCGACCCGTAGAGATTCCCTCCCAGACAGAAGCCGGTCTTCAATTCGCCCGACGCGGCGCCTTCCATGCAGGCCATAGTGTCGCGGCCTGTCGCGGTGGGAAGCTCCACGCCGAAGTGCCGCTTGAGGCGATCGTAGATGGCGTCCTTCAGCTTGGGCGTCACGCCAACCGAGCCGATGCCTTGCACGTTGGAGTGGCCACGGATGGGCATCAAGCCCGCGCCCGGCCGGCCGACCATGCCGCGGAGCAGAGCCAGGTTGCCAATGGCCTGAACGTTCTGCACACCGTGAGCGTGATGGGTGATGCCCATGGTCCAACTGAAAACCGCATTGCGCGACTTCGCGTAGCGATCGGCGATTTGATCGATCTGCTTGCGCTCCACACCGCTCTTGGCAATGACTTCTTGCCAACTGACAGCGGCCAGCGATGCTTGCAGCTCGGGCCAACCGCTGGCGTGGTCGTTAAGAAACGCTTCATCGTGGGCGCCAAGTTCGACGATGCGCTTGGCCACGGCCGTGAGCAACGCCAAGTCACCACCGATGTGGGGCTGGACGTAGAGGCTGGCGATCTGGCTACCGAACAGCAAACTCCGCACGTCGCTGGGAACGCTAAAGTTGACCAGACCGGTTTCAACCAGTGGGTTGATGACGATCACTTCGCCACCGCGTCGACGAATTTCCATCAAGGTGCGCATCAATCGCGGATGGTTCGACGCTGGATTGCCGCCGATGACAAACACCAAGTCAGCGTGATCGAGGTCATCCAGCACGATCGTCGCGGTGCCACTGCCAGTAACGCTGGTTAGTCCTACCCCGCTAGCCTGGTGGCAGTAGTAGCTGCAATTGTTGACGTTGTTTGTGCCATACAGCCGAGCAAACAGTTGCAGCAGAAAGCCGGCTTCGTTGCTGCTGCGGCCACTGAAGTACCAAAAGGTCTCCTCTGCCTTGTAGGCCGCCAACTTGTTTGCAATGCGGCCCAGCGCATCGCCCCAAGGAATCGGACGATAGTGCCCCGTCCCCGCCTCATAGAGCAGCGGTTGGGCAAGTCTGCCAGAGTGCTCCAGCTGACGGGGAGACATGGCGCGCATCTCGCTGACGCCAAACCGCTGCCAGAAGTCCCTGGGAATCGCGCCTTGCATATCGGCAGCCATCGCCTGCATCGATTTCTTGCAGACTTCGGGGAAATGTCCGGCCTCGTTGACCATGCCTCCCTTCTGGCCGCCCATGCCCAGCGCGCAGGTCTTGCATGCATTGCGAGTGCGAAGGGCACGCCAAAACTTGCGTAGCCCCCCCGCCTCGCGGGCCTTCCGCCAGGTGTACCAGACAGCAGGCCAACCGCCACCGGTTTTGACTTTCTTCATGGCGTCGTGATGGCTAGAGGGGACGACTCGTCAGCGACAAGGATGCAAGCAGCCCAAAGATCGGGTAACTTGTGCCATGGTAATCGTTCCTGTTGGCGTCAAGTAGATCGCCTGCGCTTTATCTCGGGGAGACACTCGATGGCTTCAACACGTTGGCGCTGCCAGCCGTGGCTCGTTACGCTCACTGCGGCAATGGTTCTCACCGGTATGTCGTCTGCCGAAGGTGCGGAAAGCACTGACCTAGAGCGGATCCTGAGTGTCTCAGGCACCGAAGGGGCATCCGCCGAAGCGCAAGCCGCCTGGGGACGATTGGCCAGCGGTGGTCCGGGGGCCATTTCAGCAATGCTGCTCGCGATGAAAGATGCCGACTCGACGGCCGAAAACTGGCTGCGTGCCGCCGTGGACTCCGCTTGCGAGGCTTCGTCTCGCGACCAACAACTTCCGGTTGATGAACTCCGGATTTTCTTGCAAGACACGTCGCAATCGCCCCGAGCGCGGCGGACTGCCTATGAGTGGATTGTTCGCCAAGACGCCAGTCAGAAGTCAACATTACTCGCAAGTATGTTGAATGACCCGAGTATGTCTCTACGATACGACGCCGTGGAACAATTGCTCAGCGATGCGGAGCTTGAGTCAGACGAAGAGGCCCAGAGAGCCACTTACCAGCGAGCTTTGAAGGCCGCCCGCGACGCTAGCCAACTTGAAACGATCAAGTCAGCTCTCGAGAAACGTGGTGAAGTAGTTGATCTACCAGCCGTGATGGGTTTCCTACGTGATTGGCATGTAATAGGTCCGTTTGACAATACCGGTTTGGAACACTTTGACACCGCCTATCCACCGGAGACCGAGTTCCGCACCGACGCCAACTACGAAGGCAAGAAGGGGGAAGTTGCCTGGCAGGTAGTCACCGCGCAAGGCAAGGGGGGAGAGGTCGACTTTATCAAGGCGCTGGGCAAAGAGAAGGAAGCCGTGGCGTATGCCTTCGCTGTCTTTGTCGCCGATAAAGGCGACGCCGAGATTCGCTACCAATCGAAGAACGCGACGAAAGTTTGGCTCAACGGCGAACTCATCGCTTCGAACGAGGCCTATCACTCGGGCACCGCTTTCGATCAGTACCGGGCAAAGGCGGTGCTCCGCCAAGGCCAGAACACCGTGTTGGTGAAGGTCTGCCAAAACGAGCAAAACATGCCCTGGGAGAAGGAATGGGATGTCCGACTTCGCGTGGTTGATAGCCTTGGCACGCCGTTGGCAGAGCAACCAGCAGCTACGGCTTTCAACGGCTACATGCTGGACGTCTTCTAACTTACTGCCGCACTTCGCCACCTACCGCAACGCTCCGTTTCACCCCTAACCTTGCTTGCTATGACAATTCGATTGATCCTGCTCGCCCTCTTCAGCCTGTCACCAAGTGTTGCCATCGCCGACGACTGGCCGCAGTTCCGCGGGCCCGGCGGAAGTAGCTCCACGGAAACAATTTCTTTGCCGGTCAGTTGGTCGGTGGAGACCGGTGAGAACATCTCGTGGTCGGCAGAACTGCCTGGCAACGGCGTTTCGAGCCCCATCGTCGTAGGTGGCAAGGTAATCGTCACGGCCGCCAGCGGTGCGGACAACAATCGGCTTCACGTGCTGGCGTTCGATTCCATGACTGGCCAGCCACTGTGGCAGCGCCAGTTTTGGGCTACCGGCCGCACGCTGTGCTATCGCACATCAAGCGTCGCGGCGCCGACGCCAGTGAGTGATGGCCAGCGCGTTTTTGCCTTCTACTCATCCAATGACTTGGTGTGCCTGGACCTGGACGGCAACCTGCAATGGATCCGTGAACTCACGTCGGACCATGCCGGGCTGGGTAACGACATTGGCATGGCCTCTTCACCGGTAGTCGATCAGTTATCGGTGGAAAAGGGTGTCGTGATCGTACAGTGCGAATGCCAAAGGTCTGCCTTTGCGGCTGCATACGACACCAAGAGCGGCAAGACGGTTTGGGAGATGCCGCGAGACAAAGAGTCAAACTGGGCCTCCCCACTGATTGTGCCCTACCGAGGAGCCATGGCGTCGCGCACTGGCGTCCTTCTGCAAGGCCGCAATGGCCTGGCAATGCTCAGCACAGCTACCGGAGAGCCGCTGTGGGAAGAGCCTCTTGAAGGCGCTTCGATTTCGTCTTCAGCCGATTACGAAGGCATGGTGCTTTCGCCAGCAGGCGGACTCTCGGCTCTGAGGCGTACCGCCGAAGGAATGGACGTTGTCTGGCAAGCTTCCGGTGTCAAACCGGGCTCCCCGAGTCCGGTTGCTTATGCGGCCCAGTCGCGCGTGTTCATCATCGGCCGCGGCGGAATTCTGCAGGCGGTGAACCTGCAGAATGGCGAGAAGCTCTTCAAGAAGCGACTGGGAGGCACGTTCTGGGCGACGCCGCTGTTGGCCGCAGGCAAACTTTACTGCATCAACGAAGCAGGCAAGGCCTTCGTCCTTGACGCCGATGGAAACGGAGAAAAGCTTGCTGAGTGCGACTTCGGAACCTCGATCTACGGCTCACCAGCCGCGGCTGACGGAGGCATGTTTGTCCGCAGTAACGGCACGCTCTGGAAAATTGCCACGATCGACCAGGCGGCTAGGGAAGCCCAAGGCGCGGTCCGATAGTAACAAAGCAACCCGCGCCAAGCTCAGTAGCGCCGACGAGGGCCCCCGCACACGGCGTTGACTCGCCTGACCTACGGCCTAATACTATGACTAGCAATAACTTGCGGCCCGCGACATAGTTGTCGGGTTGCCGAGGGGATGTGGCGGAATTGGCAGACGCGCTGGATTTAGGTTCCAGTTCCTTTATTGGAGTGCAGGTTCGACTCCTGTCATCCCTAGTTTTATCTCCCTTTTCAGGCTGCGGCTGGCAGGCTGCTTGAGGGTTTTCGCTTCATCGGGCCGATGAAGTAGAATAGGCAGAAGACTCGGAGGGGCGTTTGCCCGGCTCCGACCAAGTTCCCGCCCGTGGCCTTCTGTGGCCATTGTCGCTGTCCCATCGACCGCTGTAGCCCGCTCGCCCCATCTGCCGAGGAAGTAATGCTCCGCACTGTCGCTTGCTTGTTGATCGCTGTCTGCGTGATGTCGCTCACCCCTTCGACCTCTTTCGCGTTTCCTCAATTCATGAAGGTCTTCGTCGCCGAATACCTGGAAGAGAACGAGGACGAGGACTTCGTGAAAATGGTGAAGAAGGAAGCCAAATGCGTTGTTTGTCACCAAGGCAAGAAAAAGAAGAAGAACATGAACGCCTACGGAGCCGAGCTTAGCAAGCTTCTTGATAAGGGTGACAAGAAGGATGTTGAGAAGATCACCGAAGCGCTGCAGACCGTAGCCGAAATACAAACCGATGCCGAAGATGAAGAAAGCCCCACGTACGGCGACCGGATCTCCGACAGCAAATTGCCGGCTGGTGAACTTGAGGACTTGCTGGAAGAACCAAGTGATTCCGAGTGAGTCTGCCGCCAGACCTCCCGCAACGAGACAATCTTCCAAGCCGCCGCAGAGGCATCTGCGGCGGCTTTATTCTTTGGTTAGAGCGTCGGCTGTGGGTTGGTCTTCGTCAGCGTCCATTCCCAGTTGCTTCATCTTGCGATAGAGGTTCGAGCGATGCACGCCCAGCTGCTTAGCAGCATGGCTGACATTGCCGCCGGTGTGCTTGATCGTGGCTTGAATGAATCGCTCCTGAAACATGCGGGTGGCGTCTGTAAGGGGTAACCCGCAGTCCAACAAGTCGTCGCTTTCACCGCCTGGTGAAAGGGTAAAGGCGAGATCGTCGGCCTCGACCTTCGTGCCCGTCGACAGGTACGCAACGCGCTCCATAAGATTTCGTAACTCACGAACATTGCCGGGCCAGCGGTGGGCCAGCATCCGCTTGCGCGCTGCCGCCGTGAACTTGGGCGTTCGGCGACCCATCGATTGGCAAAAACCGCTAAGGAAATGCTCTGCAAGGAGTACAACATCGTCACCTCGTCGCCGCAGCGGCGGCAGGTCGATCGAGACGACGTTGAGGCGAAAATAGAGGTCCTCGCGAAAGCGTTTCTCGCGCACCAGGGCTGCTAGATCTTGGTTCGTCGCGGCAAGTACCCTCACGTTGGTCTCGATTGGTACGCTGCCCCCCACACGGACAACCGTCTTCTCCTCCAGCACGCGGAGCAGTTTGGCTTGCCCGCTAAGGCTCATGTCGCCAATTTCGTCGAGCAAGATCGTTCCGCCGGCCGCCAGTTCAAACTTGCCTGCTCGGCTTTCTTGAGCATCCGTAAAGGCGCCTTTCTCATGGCCGAAGAGTTCGCTCTCTAGTAGCGACTCGGCAATCGCCGCACAGTTGACGGCTACAAACGGCTCGTTGCGGCGTCGGCTGCCATAGTGCAGCGACTGAGCAACCACCTCTTTGCCACATCCGTTTTCGCCCAAAATCAGAATTGCCAGATCAGTATCGGCTACTCGGTCGATCGTATCGCGCAGCGCCCCGATAGCCGAGCATTGCCCCAAGAGCTGTGCGCCGCTGGCGGCTTGATCGACCATTTGCTCGTGGCGTTCGAGCAAGTCTTCGAACTGCTGGGTGGCGGCCAAGGCGACTGCGGCGTAGTCAGCTAGGTCGGCCAACCCGCGCTCGTCTTGGTCGGTGAAAACGCCATGCCGCTTGTTTAGAAGCTCAAACACTCCCAGCAGTTGGCCTTGGCCTTCAGTGCGGTCGATGAGTGGCACGCACAGCAGCGTGTCGGTCTGATAACCGGTCTTCTTGTCGGTTGCGCGGTCGATCGCCTCTTCATTGCTGGGAGAAACACGCTGCGGATGCCCTGAGTGCAACACAGCTCCGACTACGCCTGCGTCGTCAGGGATGCGGAGCTCGCCACCCTCGACCCCTAACGCAGGTCGGCCGACCAGCGTGCGTTTGGGTTTGTCCCATAAGAAAATACTGGCCCGATCGGAGTCAAAAAGCTGGCACGCGGACTCGGCCATTTGCTCTAGGAGCGAACGTAGGTCGCTCGCGGCACGCCAGCTCTTTGTGGCCGATAGCAGTCGCGCCATTTGATCGGACCGCTTGGCAAGGCCTTGAACCTGTTCGATAAGGCCAAGCACAGTGGCGACGCTGTCAGCCAAAGCATGAAACTGCACCGTTGTGGGGGAACCCTGGGCAACCAGTACTAGGGACTGTGCTGGCCCAGCAAGAGGAAGCGGAGCAGCGAGCCAGCCGTCTCTTTGCTCCACGGCTTCCGAATCGAGGGCATCTGCCGCCAACTCGAGCGGGGCCTGTAGGGCCTCCGGTATCGTGGCGACTGTTAACCAATTGGGCGGCTCGGGGCGGAGCAGCGCAGCACGCTCGAGCCCCCAAGACTTCAGCGCGAGCAGCACCTCTCGCGTTGCCGCTGATCCGTCTTTCGCGTCCAGGGCAGAGCGCAGCACGTCCAGCCAGTTGGGAGTGGTTTTTCTGTCGTTATCTGTCATGCGTCCCTAGTAGGGAAAAGGCGAATGGGAGCCGTTCTGGTGTAATCATTCCGGGTGCGCTGCTAGAGTCAAGATCGCAACACTTGGGGCTATCGCATTGCAGCCGCGCCTTGCTACGATGCGTGGTCACCAGCAACTGCCCGTCACCCCAAAGCTCTCCCGATATGCCAGGCCTGTTTGAAGGTAAAAAAGGACTCATCACCGGCGTGTTCAACAAGCAATCCCTCGCTTGGGCGATTGCGGACCAGATCATGCAGGGAGGTGGCGAGTGCGGGTTCAGCTACATGCCGGACAAGCCTGACGATGAGCGAAAGAAGAACCTCAATCGGCTGACAAAGCTGACCGATGGCAACACGCAGGCCAAGTTCGTCCAGCCCATGGACGCCACCAACGATGAGCATATTGCCGCTATCGTGGACAAATGCGCCAGCGAGTTCGGGAAGATGGATTTCTTGCTTCACTCGATTGCCTTTGCTCTGCCAGACGATCTCAAACGAGACACGATTGAAACGAGCCGTGACGGCTTCAAGCTCGCCATGGAGATTAGCGTTTACAGTCTTCTGGCGATCACCAACGCCGCCAAAGAGTATTTGAACGACGGCGCCAGCGTTCTGACTCTAACTTACTTTGGCGGAGAGCGTACCGTGCCTGGCTACAACGTGATGGGGGTCTGCAAAGCGGCGCTCGATTCGGCGACCAAGTACTTGGCTTATGACCTGGGCCCTCGCGGCATTCGGGTCAACGCATTGAGCCCTGGCCCGATGCAAACCATCTCGGGTCGCGGAGCTGGAGTCGATGAAATGCTCGGCCTCTACGAAGCCATGGCGCCCTTGGGCCGGAACATGACCCACGAAGAAGCGGGCAAGTGCGGCGCCTTCCTGTTGTCGGATATGTCCAGCGGGATTACGGCCGAGATTATGCACCTGGACGGCGGCTACAATGCGATGGGGTCGCCGGGACGCATGCTTGATAGGATCAAGGCTGCCCAAGCATCTGGCAGCTAAGCCACGCCAAGACTACTTGGCTTCTAGGATCGCGAACAGCGTTTGCTGGAAACGATCTACGAGCGTATGCATAAAGTGCGGCTCATGCCTTGCTTGGCTGTAGGTCCATTTGACAACCAGTCGACCATCACGCACGGCGGCATCGATCTCCCACTCGTGAGTTCGCAAGTCTTCTAGGTTGCGGCCGCTGCCGGCTGGTAAGTCGAGTGGGCGAAAGGCCTGAGCGATACTGGCTCGGGCTTGGTGCATGGAGCCAAGATAATTGAAGCGGATCGCGGGCGCGGTCCCCGCAAACTTTTGTCGTGCAGTCGTCTGGCTGTATCGCAAGAGGCCATACCCAATACCTTGCCGTGGGATTTGTGCCCATGTCTCGGCAGCTTGCCCAAGCGTGTCAGAGAGGGTCGCCCCAGTAGCCAGCTTAAAGGGGTGCATGCTCACCAACCAACCAATAGTGCGGGAAGCATCGGCAGTGGAACCTGGCAAAGTGTCGCGTCCAAGACGTTCAACGTCGACTAACTGAGGCGCGTGACCTTGTTGGAGCGTTTCCGCGAGCGTTGCCAACAGCAACACGGACGGTTGCTGGGCGTGATCAAGCAACCTGCGAGTTTGTTGCTCGCCAACCTCGAACGTGATGGTCTTGGCCGAAGCTACCGTGTTTTGTCCCGCCGTGCGATTTGGCAACTCGCAACTCGCCCCATCAAGAATCGCTTCCCACCGGGATAGTTCTGCGGCCGTTTCCTCATGTTTGGCCGCGCAATCCAGTGCCCTGGTCCATCCAGCCAACGGCGTGGCCACCGGCGCCAACGCAATCGGACTGCCGGTAGATGCTTGCACATAAGCGGTCTGTAAGTCCTCCAAGAGCAGCCGGGTCGAGTACGGATCGGTCACCAAGTGATGGAGCGAAATCAACAAGTTGCCCGGCTTGTCGGCTCCGCCATCTAGGAAGAGCACCGCCGCGAGCGGGCCATCCTCCAGCGAGAAGCTCTGCTGTACTTGCTCAAACCGTTGTGCGGGATCCTCTCCCAACTGTTCGTGAAGGAAGATCAGGCGGGAACGGTCTGTGACCTCTTGCTGCCAGAGGTCTTGATCACAATTAAAACGCAAGCGTAAGGCTTCGTGAGTCTTGCCCAGGGCTTCACACGCTTGGCACAGCGCGTCGGGATCAATCCCAGGGGGTGTCTCCATAAGGACGGACTGGTTGAATTGACGCCAGTGACTCAAGCCAAGCTCAAAAAACCAACGTTGGATCGGCGTTAGCGGAATCGGACCTGAGCTCTCCGGGCTTTTCTCTTCTCCGAGCGGAGAAACTAGAGAAACCAATGGCGCGAGGTCAGCGATCGTCTGATGCTGCAGCATGAGCGCAGGACTGATCCGCCAGCCCTCGGCTGCCAAGCGGGCGACGACTTCGATCGAACGGAGTGAATCGCCACCGAGGTCAAAGAAATTGTCATGTCGGCCAACCTGCGAGACATGAAGAACGTCTCCCCAAACCGTCGCAAGCCTGCGCTCCTGCTCTCCCTCTGCAGGCACAAAATCAGCCGGCCGTTGTTCTGCTGCATGGACGCGCGGCAGTCGCCGGCGGTCAAGTTTGCCATGCGTAGTCCGTGGAAGTCCATCCAGCAACACGATGTTAGCCGGGACCATGTGCGCTGGGAGACGCTCCGCCAGGAAGGCCTTCAAGTCTCCCGGAGCGAGCCCAGCCTCGGGTCGGGGCACGGCATAGCCGAGCAAGCGTGGTGGCCCTTCGGTTTGCTTATCGAGAACCACGGCGCCCTCGACAACATCAGCATGGTCCGCCAAGGCCTGCTCGATGTCTCCCAGCTCGATGCGAAAACCACGAATCTTTACCTGGTCGTCAGCGCGTCCGACAAACTCGATTTGACCATCCGGGCGAAAGCGGCAAAGATCGCCCGTGCGGTAGACCATCTCTCCTGTATCAAGATGCACAAACCGACGCTTGGTGAGCTCGGGATCATTGATGTAGCCCGCGCCCAGGCAGTGGCCGGACAGGCAAAGTTCGCCGGTCGAACCAATCGGGACTTCTGCAAGCCGCGAATCTAGAAGGTGAGCGCGGACGTTACCGATTGGCGTTCCGATCGACACTGGGCGATCGGATTCAAAGTCTTCCTGCGTAAGCCAACGGCGCGTCACGACGTCGGAACACTCAGTGGGCCCGTACGAGTTGATCACTGCCGACGGGGCGCCAGAGCTTCGCCATGCCTGTAGTCTGTTAGTGTCGACCGGTTCGCCTCCCAGTACGACGATTCGCAAACTCTCTAGCGTCGCGAAACGGTCAGCAGCGCGGGGATCGACCAGAGGATAGAAGTTGCTAGGCGTGCCATTCAGAACGGTGACTCCGGCATCGGCGATCTCACGACGGACGATTTCCGGATCGTAGACTTCCGACTGCGACAGGTGCAGCTGGCCCCCCGCAGCCAGGGTGGCGAAGAAGTTCTTTTGCGTCAAATCAAACCCATGTGACGTGACCACCAGCACACGATCGTTGGCCGTCAGTCCAAGTTCGTCCTGATACCAGTCCAGCAGGTTGGCGAATCCACGGTGGGTGACGCCTGCACCTTTGGGAACGCCAGTCGATCCCGAGGTAAAAATGACGTAAATCAGATCTTCATCGTTACCCCATAAGTCAAGATCGTCGGCGGACAGCGAGGCCAAAGTTGTCCGCTGTTCGTCAAGACTTAACATCGGACACGACGCATTGGCAAGCAATGCGGAGTAGTTGGACCAAGTCACGGTCTGCGAGATGCCCGCGGCGCTGAGAATCGCATCCAAGCGACTCTTGGGATACGTTGGATCAAGCGGCACATAGGCAGCTCCCGCTTTGAGAGTCGCTAGCATGGCGACAACCAAATCGATACTGCGGGGCAGGCAGATACCCACGCGACCACCAGCACTCAGGCCATCTGCAACGAGATGCCTGGCCAAACGATTGGCGGCGGCATTCAGTTCCCGGTAGGTGATTTGCTCCGTACCAGAAACGACTGCCACAGCGTCCGGAGCTTTTGCCGCCTGCTTGGCCACGCGCTGGTGAGCCGGTCGACTTTCCGCGGGATGGCGCTGGGTATCGTTCCAAGTGCGAAGCTGAGTTTGGTCTGCTTGCGACAGGAGGCGCAACTGGCCGACCGGCTGACTGGGTGACGCCACCGCGTCACGCAACAACCTTTGGTAGCTGTCTAGTAGCGACTCAATTGTCTCTCGATCGAACAGATCGGTGTTGTACTGGAGCCCCAAGGAAACGCCGCCCTCCGCCTCGGAGGCAGCTAAAGAAACATCGAACTGGGCCGTCCAATGTTCGAGCGTCATCGATTCAAACGTCAGCCCTGCCAGTTCGAGCGACGCCCCTGACTGCCCCATCAAAAAGGGGGTCAATCCCTGATCGTGCATCACCTGAGCTCGTTGCATGACGAACAAAGCTTGGAAGAGCGCCGATCGGCTAGGATCACGCTGAACGTGTAGCTTCTCTACCAACATTGGGAACGGGTAGTCTTGGTGCTCTAAAGCGCCAAGCGTTTGCTGCCGCACTTGCTGCAAGTAGTCCTCAAAGGAGGGGTTCCCGTCTAGCCTCGACCGCACTGCGACCGGATTGACGAAGTATCCCACGATGGAAGAAAAGTCGGCTCGACTACGCCCTGATGTAGGGAGACCAACCACAAGATCGTCCTGCCCGGAGTAGCGATGCAGCAACAACTGGTAGGCAGCCAGCAGCACCATATTCAGTGTGGCGCCACGTTGCTCGGCAAGCGACTTGAGCTGTCCGGTTAGTGACTCATCAAGCCAGCGAAAGGCGAGCGTTCCCTGGAAAGTTTGCAGTGGGGGACGGGGCCGATCGGTTGGCAATTCCAGGATGGGGAGTTCTCCCGAAAGCTGCTCATGCCAGTAGTTCCAGTGCTGGTCGCCGTGCTCGCTTTGCAGCAAATCGCTTTGCCAATGAATGAAGTCGGCGTAGGAATACCGCTTCTCTTGCAGGGCAAGTGGCTGACGGTTGGCGTGGTGATCGTACAGCTGCCGGAACTCGTCCGTGCAAGCCACGAGCGACCAGAAATCTGCGATGATGTGATGCAGAGCAAAGACCAGCACGTGCTCATTCTCTGATACACCGAGGAGCACAACGCGGAACAGCGGTCCCGACTCCAAGTCAAACGGTCGATGCACTTCTTCGCCTATGCGCTGGGCGATCTGCTCCTCGGTCCATCCGGATGCTGGAACAATCTCTAAAGGCGTAGGCCTGACGTCATGGACGGTTTGGTACGGACGGCCCTGATCCGCGTGGAACGTGGTTCGAAATGCCCCGTGGCGCGCGACCAAATCGGCAATGGTCTTTTCCAGCGAGCTGAGATCGAGCGATCCCCGGATCCGAACGGCGTCGGCTATGTTGTACGCCGTGCTGCGGGGGGCCAGTTGATAAAGGAACCACAGCGCCTGTTGCCCGTGCGATAGAGGCAACCGACCTGCCTGTTGCTGCGCGGCCGGCACGGCTGGCGACGGCTCGTCCGTCTCGTCCAGTAGCGCCGCTACTTGCACGGCAAGGTCCGCAACACTGGGACCCTCCATAAACCGAGCCATCGGCAGCACCACCCCGAGTCGCGTCTCTACGTTGTTCTTGAGCTCGATCGCCATCAAAGAGTCGAGCCCCATAGAGTTCAGCGGCTGAGTCGGATCGAGCTCTTCAGACGCCAGGCCCATGATCTTCGCCAGTTCATCGAGAAAGAACGTGCGCAGCTTCGCAAAGCGGTCATCGCCCGTCGCTTCGAGCAAGGACTCGCGGAGCACTTGATCGACACCTGACCGAGATTCATCCGCCATCGCGTCGCTAGCCATCGCCGACAACAGTGGCGGGATGTGATTGGCGCCGGCAAGCAATGCGTCCCATCGAGGGAGCATGACGCAAGCTTGCGTCGTGTCCGTCTGGAGGACGCGGTCCAGGGCCGCCAGTGCCGTGTCTGGAGCGAGCAACTCCATGCCGCGTATGGCTTCTTGATCGTTAGCGGCGGCCATTCCGCCATCAGCCCATGGTCCCCAGTTGATGGAGCGGGCGGGCAAGCCTTGATGGCGTCGCCAATGAGCCAGGCCATCCAGGTAAGCGTTACCGGCCGAGTAGTTCGCCTGCCCTGGCGACCCGAGCACACACGCTACCGAAGAGAACAAGATGAATTCGGCAAGGGGCAGATCGCGAGTGGCCAGGTGCAAGTTCCAGGCGCCTGTCGTTTTGGGCGCCATCACGCGGTGCAGCTGCTCTTGGGTCATGTCATAGAGCACGCCATCCTCAAGGACGCCCGCCGCGTGGAGGACCCCCGTTAACGGGACGTCCGTCGCCTGCAGCTGGCTCACCGCGCGATGCAACGAATCAAGCTCCAGGACATCTCCCTGCAAGGCAACAACGTCGACGCCACGCGTGCGGAGTCGCTCGATTCGCTTGGCGGCATCTCCTCGGGGTGAGCGTCTGGATAAGAGGCCGATGCGTTGGACACCTCGATCGGCCAGCCACTCTGCGACCTTCAGCCCCAGCGCCCCCAATCCCCCCGTCACCAGCCATGCCCCCTGGAAGGCATCTTGCTTGGAAGAAGAAGGCTCGGGACCGCGGCTCTCGGCTTTGGAAACAACGACCTTGCCAATATTCTTCCGCTGTGCCATGTAACGGAACGCGTCGCGCGTGTCGGCAAAGCTGAAGCGGGTGTGTTCCAGTGGCCTGAGGGCTCCTTCGTCGAGCAATCGGATCACGTCCGAGAAGAGACCGCGGATAGAGGACGCCCGCTGCCGCAACATGCGATCCAGATCGATGGCGAAGTACGATAGATTGTCTTGGAAAGGCGACAACCCCAGCGCGCGGTCGGCGTAGATGTCGGTCTTGCCTATCTCGCAGAAACGGCCGTAAGCACGCAGGAGCCGGAGGCTTTCTCGTATCGCCGCGCCAGGCAAAGAGTTGAGGACAACGTCGACGCCTTCGCCCTGAGTATCGCGGCGTATCTGCTTGGCAAACTGGAGCGATCGGGAATCATAGACCCGCTCCACCCCCAGATCCCGCAGGTACTGACGCTTCTCTTCGCTACCGGCCGTCGTAAAGATCTCTGCCTTGAGGTGTTGCGCAATTTGAATCGCCGCCAAACCAACCCCACCAGCCCCAGCGTGGATCAAGACGCGCTCACCGGCCTGCAAGTCGGCGAGTCTCACCAATGCGTGGTAGGCCGTTAGCGCGACAATCGGCAGTGTCGCAGCTTGTTCATCAGATAGGTTGGCGGGTGTTGGGGCCAGCGCGTGATCGGCAGTCGTACAATGCGACCCGAAGCTGTAGGGGGCGACCCCCATCACGCGATCACCCACGGCAAGCCGATCAACGCCTGCTCCCACGGCGGTCACAACGCCGGCACACTCGATACCGATAGGCACCAGGTCATCCTTGATGCCGGGATAGAGCCCCAGCGCTTTGAGAACATCGCTGAAATTGAGTCCCGTCGCGCCGACAGCAACTTCGACATGCCCTGCGGGTGGTGGAGTCCGCTGCAGGGGTTTGACCATCAAGCCGTCGAAACTACCCGCCTTGCTCAGCTCAACTCGATAGCTACCGCTAATCGGCAGGAGCGGTCGATTTTCGTCATCGGGCTTCGCGAGCCGATCCGTCGTGCGCAGTCGGGCCGCATAGCGAGCTCCTTCGCGGATGACGATTTGCTTCTCGGGGTTCTTGGTGAGCACCTCAAACAGAACGGAAACCGCGCCTTCTGAATCATCGGTTGATGGCTGAAGATCAATCAGTCGGCAACCGAGTTCAGGGTGTTCATTGGCAGCCACTCTCCCGAAACCCCACAACGCGGCTGCGGAGGGTTCGACAAAGTCGCCATCGCCAGCCAACTGTGCTCCACTGGTTACCCACGTTAGCTGCGGTAGGTTGCTCCGGCCGACCCGGGCCAAAGCCTGCGTGAGGGACAGAGCACGCTCACAATGCCGAACATCAACTCGTCCGGCGGAACCGTCCATCGCGGCAAGGTCGATCACGCCACGAAGCGTGTCGGAGTGATTGCTGATGGCCGATGTGATCGCGGACAGATCTGTGGGGCAAACCCGGTGGCAGTCGCCCCCCCTGGCCGCCAGCTGCCCAGAAAGTTCTTGGGCCAAGCCGCCCTCATCCGCAACGAGGAGCCACGAACCCTCAGCCCCGCGCTCACCCAGCGAGCCATCCATCGCCGGAGCCAAGGGAGCCGATTCCCACGAGACGGCATACGATGCCTTGGCCAAGTCTAGGTCCTGGCCACCACCGGTGCCCCGATCGACTCGCGACATCCGGGCGCCAACGAAATGGCCAACAGTCGTGCCGTCGGCATCAACGAGCCACACGTTGGCCGTCACGGCTTCAGGCCGGAGATCGTCTGACTCGGGCGCCGTTCGTTCCACGTACAGATGCGTAGCGGAGCCGGGATCTCCGTAGAGTTGCAGCCGATCGACCCGCGTCGGCATATAGGTCGACGGGCAGTAGCTGCCGTC
Organism: Lacipirellulaceae bacterium; assembly: GCA_965263315.1. Classification (GTDB taxonomy): domain Bacteria; phylum Planctomycetota; class Planctomycetia; order Pirellulales; family Lacipirellulaceae; genus JBCCQL01. The sequence continues at coordinate 326,714 of CBDHGZ010000001.1, forward strand.
TGGCTCGCGCGGAATGACGGCCGCCGTGGCTTGCATACAGGCATCCCCCAGCACTGCCGGGAGTTGACAAGCCTTCAACTGCTCTTGGACCTGGGGAGTCAGGTTGACTTCTGCCACCGCGTGCCGAGCCGCACGACAAACGTCCCCCAACACGCGAAACGCAGGACCATAGCTCAGGCCACGAGCGTCCATGAGTTGGTAGAAGTCTTCGCTCGTTTGGCGATCGTCGCACTCGCGCAGCAGCTGTTGCAAGTCAAAGCGGGGCGCCTTGCCAGATTCGCTCGCAACAGCGATCTCCGCCACGGCATGACGCGACCACTGCCATTCGCCAGCGCCCTGTTTATCTGTATCTGCGTCTTGCCAGCCACTATCGACTCGTAGGTCAACCACACCCGATTGCTGCGTCGTTCGTACCTGAACCAGCGCGGGGGTCGACTCTGGCAAGAACAGAGCTTGGTCGATCGCCAGGTTGCTGACTTGGAAAGCTTGGTCCGGGAAGCTTCGGGCGCCGACGACCAGCGCCTGCTCGACATACACCGCAGCCGGAACCACCGGAGAACCTTGAACGACATGTTCTCTGAGGTATTTCGTTTTTTCGCCACCGAGTTCAGCAACAAACAAGGACTCATCCCCCGCGATTGGCGCTTCGCAGCCCAACAAGGGATGAACCTCTTGGCCGGTCACAAGACCGCCCCCGGCACTAGGTGTGCCTCTTTGGCTCTCATCTGTATCGAGCCACAGTCGACTCTTCTGGAAAGGGTAATTCGGCAGCGATACGGACAGGGGCGACACTCCGCCGACACTGCTATCGACATCAACTCCCGCAGCAAACAGCTTGGCGACACTCCCAAACAACACGGTATGGTCGCGCATGCCGGGACGCAGGGACGGCAGCCACTGGACTCCGTCGGCAGCCGTAAACTGCTTAGCCATGCTCAGCAGTTGTGGCGCGGGGCCGATCTCGATGACAACATCAGGCTCCTCTTCGAGCAACCGACGAACACCGTCTTCAAACCGCACCGCTTCGCGGATGTGTCGCCGCCAGTAACTGGCGTTTAGTTCGCCATTGTCGATCCGCTCGCCCAGCAGTGTTGAGACAAACCGTGCCGTTGGCTTTGCATAATCAATTCGCTCGGCAAGCTCTTGGAAGGGGTCCAGCACCGACTCCATCAAAGGCGAATGAAAGGCGTGCGAGACGTTTAGCTTTTTCCCGACCACGCCACGCTGGTTCAGTGCAAACAAAACCGAATCAACGGCCGTCGTGGAGCCGGAGATGACGGTGCTGGTCGGCCCGTTGAAAGCGGCAATGTCGACATCGCCCTCTGCTTCTGACAACATGCGCTGGAGTTGCTCGCCATTCGTCGGTACGGCCGCCATGCTGCCATCGCGAGGCAAAGCTTGAATCAAAGAACCCCGCTTGGCGATTAGCCGCGCGGCATCGGCCAGCTTCATAACTCCCGCTTCACATGCCGCGGCGTACTCGCCAACGCTGTGTCCCAGAACGATGTCCGCCTGGACCCCCCAACTCTTCCACAACGCGGTCAGCGCGTACTGCACCGCAAAAAGGGCCGGTTGGGTGTAGGCCGTTGTGTTCAGTTCCTCAGTGAGCGAGTCGTCGTACAGAACCTCCAGCAGAGGAATCGCTAGATGAGGCGCCAAGTGATGGCTGCATTCGTTTAGCGCCTGCCGAAAGACTGGCTCCGCCTCGTACAGATCGCGAGCCATGCCAGGTTGCTGAGAACCCTGCCCGGTGAACATCATTGCCACGCGGGGGCGCTTCGTCCCGTCGACCTGACCGTGGAAGACACCGCCGCCTGGCTGGCCTGTTGCTAGACTTTGGAGTCTAGTCTTCAGCTCACCGCTGCTGCCCGCAATAACGGCCGCACGATGGGCGAACCGAGAACGACCACGATTGGCGGCGGTGGCAAACGCCGGTAGTTGGTCGTCTGGTAGAGACGCTGCCGTTTGAGCGTACTGCTCTGCGAGTTCCGCCAGAGCTTTGGGAGTGCGAGCCGACAACGCCACAACTTCCAGCGGTCGGTCAAGCTGAGGCAAGGGCGCGTGGGCGGCGTTGCTATCTTCCTCCAGCAAGACGTGGACGTTGGCACCACCGAAACCATAGGAACTTACCCCTGCCACCCGGGTCCCGGAGACTGGGCGCCACTCCGAAACCTCGGTGGGAATTTCCAGACGAGCACCGGTCAGATCGATGTGTGGATTGATCTGCTGGAAGTTTGCCTGCGGTGGAATCACGCGATGCTGAAGCATCAACACGGCCTTAATGAGGCCCGCAACCCCCGAAACCGTTTCTGTGTGTCCGATGTTGCCTTTGACAGACGCAATGCGACACAAGGGCTGATCTTCATGCTCGCGACGGAAAAGCTCGGCCAGCGCGCGAACCTCAATCGGATCACCAAGCGGCGTGCCAGTTCCATGAGCCTCTAGATAGGTCATGTCGGTGAGCGTGAGACCTGCATCATCTAACGCGGCCTTTATCAGCAACTTTTGCGACTCGCCGTTGGGCGCGGTGATTCCCGAAGTACGACCGTCTTGGTTGGCGGCGCTACCACGGATTACAGCCAAGACGGGGTCGCCATCCCGGCGGGCATCTTCAAGCCGCTTGAGAAGCAAGACGCCGCAGCCTTCCCCGCGCACGTAGCCATTGGCTGCTGCATCAAACGGACGGCAAACACCGTCAGGGGACAACATCCTCGCTTTCGAGAAGGCGATGGTTGTCTCTGGGGATAGGATCAAGTTCACCCCGCCCGCTAGTGCGGCGTCGCTCTCGCCGCGTCGCAGGCTCTGGATCGCCAAGTGCGTGGCAATCAAGCCAGATGAACAAGCTGTGTCGACCGCCAGGCTAGGGCCACGAAGATTCAGCACGTAAGACAACCGGTTGGCGGCAATCGAAAGCGCGTTGCCTGTCCCCACGTGCGCGTCGATTTGCTCCAGGTAGTTGCGGTAGTGCGAAGGGATCTTGGAATAGTCCGTGCCTCCAATGCCAACGAAAACCCCCACCTTTTCGCCAGCCAGTTGATCGGCCGGGATGAGTGCGTTCTCGATTGCCTCCCAAGCGACTTCCAGCAGCAAACGCTGCTGGGGATCCATGCGAGAAGCCTCGCGCGGAGCAATGCCGAAGAACGCGGGATCGAATTGATCAACGTCATCGACAAACGCGCCCCAGCGGGTCGTCATCTTGCCAGGAGCTTCCACCTCGGAATAGAAGCGATCAACATCCCACCGCGAAGCGGGAACCTCTGTCACGGCCGAGCGACCCTCGGTAATCAACCGCCAGTAGCTCTCAAGGTCAGTCGCGCCAGGCAAGCGGCAGGCCATGCCGACGATGGCTATTGGTTCATTTCCGGACTTGCCTTGCAGCAAACGTACGAGCATCTCCCGCTTTGCGGGCGAAAGCTGGGCGAGACGATCGACAAGGTCGTTCATGGCGTCGAGGGTGCGAAGCGCGAAGGCGCGTCAATGGGCTTGCGGGCGAGCGCCGCGACTGGCGTTACGAACAACATCGACGACTGCCGCAGCAAGGCTCTTGCGGAGCGTGTCTCGATAGGGCGAGTCGACCGGCAATTGCTCCATCAAGCGACGATGAGCCAGCCCCATAGCGTGGTACGGAAGCGATGGCACCAAATGGTGCAGCGCGTGATAGCGCATCCCCAGCGGGGCCCACAGAACGGTCAATGGCGATCCAGGAATGGTTGTCGAATCGAGCATCTGATCGCGATACGACATGGGCTCGCCTGCGTTCAAGTAGCGATGCGATCCTAGAGCACGTGTATAGTTCATTAAGGTGACAAAAGCGAAGAGCAGGTAAAGCTCCCCAAGCCAATGCCACGGTAACACTCCCGCGACAAACAGACAGCTGACGCCTAGCAGCCAGATGAAGCATGCCAGCTCCGCGACAACGATCTCTGGTCGGTCGGCATGCTTGGGGCTAGGCCTACGATACTTGGGGTTCATTGAAGCGATTGAGGACGCCTTCTCCCAGACAAAGGCTCGGCAAGCCGGAAACACGTAAGAGATCGGCCCCAAGAGCCCAAACCGAATGACAGCTCCCACGGGCAAGAATACCGTTTGAGCAAAGTAGCCAGCCACGAGGCTTAGTGGCCCTCGTCCCAGCGGATAGTACTCCGAGTCACTCGGTGTGCCATAGGAATGGTTGACGTGATGGGCACCGTGGTCCCCATACAGGAAGGAAGGCATCAACCACGGCACACCAAACAGGGCATTCCACGTGATGCGGAAGCCACCGAAGGTACCTGCCCGAAAATGAGAGATCTCATGGGTAAACACGGAGAGTCGATACAGCGCGAATCCCGCCACGAGAAAACCGACTAGCTTGGCCAAGGTGCCGCTAAGCCCCATCGCCAGCAATGGAGAAGCCAAGTACAGCCACAGCGCGGCGTAAGCAACCGCGAGCGTGGTTAGAAAATCTGCCCAGTAGATGAGCGGCCGTGGGGCCATCAGCTCCTTTACCAAGCTGTGCACTTGCCGGGCGAGTTGGGTATCAGCTGACCGGGCCGCGGCTTGTCCCGCAGCTGGCGCTGGGTCTGTACTCACCTGCTCATCGGCTGCCGAGGAGGCGGTGGGGGGGGGCACAGGCGAAGTCACTTGGCATGAGCTCGCTTGAAGGGTAAGAATCAGTAGCTCGTGTAACCCCGGTCAAGATAGGTAAATTGCGATGCGTTTGCAATTGGCTCGAATCGGGTTTGGGCGCGACTGCTGATCCTCTTTTCCGCAAGGCGCGGTTCCCTGTAATGGCCAAGCGACCCTCGACAGGCGGCCCTTATCAACGCGTCGCCCTCGTAGCGTTGGCCTTGCTGCTCATTTCGCTGCCGTTTTTGGCGATCCGTGGCCAACAAACGCTGCGAACCATGATTAATTCACCCGCTTTGTGGGTACCCGCCTCGCTGCCCTATCGGCGTGATTACGATTGGTTTCGCAAGCAGTTTCGTTGCGAAGACGTGCTGCTTCTGAGCTACGAAGGCTGCCGGCTTGGCGAGGAAAGTGTACAAGCTGTCGCGCAGGCGCTTACTAACCCTTCACCACAAGACCCCGAGGCTCAACTCTACCGCAACTGCGTCAGTGGTGTCGCGACCGGTCCGGCACTGCTGAGGAAGATTCTCGGCAGTCGACTTGGGCTAACCCGTTCCGAAGCAATCGGGCGCCTGCAGGGATCGTTCATCGGCGAGGACGGCGAATCGACCTGCCTGGCCGTGACGTTAACTTTCGAAGGCGCGGTCCGTCGGCGAGAGGTGATTTCTGCCATCGTCAGGACCACCAGCCGAGTCACCGGGACTGAAGAGTCGGCAGTTCACGTCGCTGGTGCTCCGGTAGATGGCGCCGCCATTGACGCCGCTAGTGTGCAAGCGATCGATCGGCTATCGCTGCCGTCGGCAGCTCTCGCGGCGTTGCTGTGTCTTGCAATGCTCCGCTCTCCACTGATGACAGGCGCCATTGTGCTGGTTGCCCTCTATGGCCAGGCGCTCGTCTTGGCGAGCGTCGGCTATCTTGGCGCGGAAATGAACGCCGTGCTGACAATCATGCCTGCGCTGGTGTTTGTCTTAACGACTTCCTCCGGAGTCCATCTGGCCAATTATTTCCGCGATGGACTAGCGACCGTAGGTCCCCAACGTGCAACGCGCTTTGCCATCCGCCGAGGTTACTGGCCGTGCGCCCTTGCAACAGCAACGACGGTCATCGGACTGTTGTCGCTGGTGTTGAGTCAGGTATCGCCGATTCGCACGTTTGGCATGATCTCCTCACTCGGCGTCGTCCTGTGCTTGGTCTTCTTGCTGGTGATGCTACCTGGCGCTATGCAGTACTTGGCTCGCGCCGCCTCATCCAACAGTCGATCTCGCATCACGCCTCATGCCCTGGTAGGCCCTTTCTTTGACGCCTGTTTCCGGTTCGTGCGTAGCTGGCCCCTGGTTATCTCTCTCGGGTTTGCTTCATCGATGCTCCTGTTCGCCTGGGGATTGAGCAGTGTGAAAACATCGGTCAGTGTCGAGTCGCTCTTCCCTGGCGGTAGTCGCGTGTTGGCAGACAACCAGTGGCTACAAGAACGTGTTGGCCCGCTCATCTCGGTAGAAGTGATCCTGCAGTTTCCCGATGACTCTTCGCTGGACGACTTTGGTCAGCTCGAGTTCGTCGCGGACGTTCAGCAGCGGATCAGTTCCAGCAGCGAGCTTGGCGGAGCCATCTCCGCAGCCACCTTCTTTCCAAGCATCCCCAAGGCTGGTGGGCGTAGCACCGTGACCCGTGGGCTTGTGCGAGGACGCCTGAAGCATGAAATGACGAAGCTTGAGCAGACCGATTATGTCTGCCGAGCTGATGGCATGAGGTCCTGGCGAATCAGTGCCCGAGCTTATTCCGATTCTGAATCCGACTACGGCGCGGTGTTGACCCGACTGCGAAACATGCTCCAGCCGCTGCTGGACGAACAGCATGAGACAGGCATCCATGCTTTCTACACGGGCAGTCTACCGGTGGCCTACGAGGCCCAGCGGGCGTTGCTCGCAAGCTTGTTCCGCAGCTTCTTGGCGGCGTTCGGCTTGGTCGCCGTCGTAATGATGTTCGTGATGCGAGGGATTGGCGCCGGCCTTGTCGCGATGTTGCCAAATCTCTTTCCGACGTTAGCCATGTTTGGATTGATGGGTTGGTTGCAGCGTCCCGTCGACATTGGCGCCGTGATGACCGCTAGCGTGGCATTGGGAATCGCCGTGGACGACACCCTCCATTTCCTCTTTTGGTGGCGAGGCCGGCTAGCCGAGGGGGCATCGCCTATCGAAGCGGTGAAGTCATGCTATGCCACGTGCGGGCTGGCCATGACCCAAACCACTTTGATCTGCGGATTGGGGCTCATGGTGTATGGATTCAGTACTTTTGTACCCACACAACGTTTTGCTTGGTTCATGCTAGGACTGTTGCTGTCGGCGCTTGCTGGCGATCTACTTTTTCTTCCCAGTCTGCTGCTGGGGCCGCTTGGCCGATGGCTGGCGCCTAAGATCCAGCCAGCCGACGCGCCGGTGGAGGTTGCCACTCGAGTCGAAGTCCCAGAAGAATGAACCCCAACGTCTTTTTTGCTGCCGCATTGCTAGTTGGAGCTGCGATCTTCCTGTGGCAGTACTCACGATCAACCGCTGCCGCGGCAAACTCACCACGCCAAGCAATGCCCACCGTACGCTGGTTTACGGTGCTGGATCGCTACCTGAAGATTACCTCGTTTACGATCCCACTGGCAACGCTCTATTCGCACAGTGATTGGATGCTGTTGTGGCATAACGACCTGACGCTGCGCTGTATGGGCCTGGCAGTGGCCGGTCTGGGCGGAGCATTGCTGCTATGGTCCCTACGCACACTTAGCGATCAGTTTGCACCATGCGATCAAGCGCGGGCGCCAAACCGTCTGGTTACCGAAGGTCCGTACCGCTGGGTTCGCCATCCGGTGTACTCGGCCAACCTCCTCGCGCTGGCAGGCCTAGCGGTGATGAGTGGATCGCTCTGGCTGCTCGTGAATCTTGCGTTGCTACGGTTCGCCTATGAAGCCATCGCTCGCCAGGAAGAGTCACAACTTGCGGCCCAATTAAGTGGCTATTCCGAGTTCGCCACATCGCGGGGCCGTTTCTTTCCGCGACTATGGTAAGTGGCTGGCGGCGTGACCGATGTTTCACGCTCTGCCACTGCCAAGTTATTCTTGATCGGACAGCAGCAACTACATCGAAAGCTTGGAGCTCATCGGAAGCTTAATGAACGTGAGGACGCTGCTTGATGGCAGTTGGCAATCGGGGCGTGGTATGTGGAGCGATCTCGGTAGGGGGCGGCATAAGCTCGAACGATCCGTTGAGCTCTGCGGTCGAATCGCCACCGACGTAGATCTCGAACTCGCCCGGCTCAATCACTTTCTGGCCCGCGTTGTCGTGATAAGCCAGCGAAGCCGCGGGAATCTTGAACTCGACAACCTTCGACTCGCCGGGCTCAAGAGCTACGCGACGATAGGCCTTCAGTTCGCGGACCGGTCGAACCAAACGAGCTGCCGTGTCTCGGGTATAGAGCTGGACAACCTCCACTGCCGCTCGATCGCCAGAGTTGGCCACCGTCACGGAAACCGCTAGATGGCCCCCGGTGTTCAACTGCGAAGGGCTGACTTGCAAGTCACTGTAGCCGAACTCGGTGTAAGAAAGCCCGTAGCCAAACGGAAAGAGCGGTCCCGACTCTTCGTCGAGGTAGTGGGAACGGTACTGAAATCCATCGGCCAAGTCTTCCTCGCCAGAACCAATCAACGGCCGGTAGCCCTCCGGACTTGGTCGACCGGTATTCGAATGACTGTAGTAGATCGGCGTTTGGCCCACGCTGCGCGGGAAGGTTACTGGCAGCTTACCGGAGGGTGAGACGTCTCCCAACAACACGTCGGTGATACCCGGTCCCGCCATGGTGCCGGGATGCCAAGCGAACAGTACGGCCTCGGCCATTTCTACTTCTTCCGTCAAAGCCAACGGACGGCCTGACAACAGCACCAGCACGGTAGGTGTGCCGGTCTCCGCCACAGCTTCAAGCAACTGGGACTGAACACCAGGCAATCTGAGTGACACGCGACAACGAGCCTCGCCGCTGAGCGTCGCGTCTTCCCCCAAGAAGACCAAAGCAACATCAGCACCGCGAGCGGCCTCTACCGCGTTGGCGATTTCGCTTTCGTCAGAATCAAAGGTATTCTTGGCGCCCTTCGCGTAGACGACCTCGGCCTGCCCCTGCAGACGATCGCGTAGAGCCATCAGGGGAGTAATGCTGTCTTCGCCTTTGCCGTCCAATGTCCAACAACCGAGTTGTTGCTTTGGAGCGTCTGCCATGGGACCGATGACCGCCACACGCGCAAGATCGGCAACTGGCAATGGCAAGGCGCCGCTGTTCTTCAGTAGCACGGTGCTTTGCTGAACCGCGGTTCGGGCTGCGTCCAAGGACTCTTGCGCCAGTAGGCCATACTGCTCGCCTTGGGCGCAGTTGCCGGCCAATTCGACTTTCGTGCGAATGACGCGACGAACCGCGTCGTCAATCCGTTCGATCGGAACCAATCCCTGTTGGACCTGATCGATAAGATGCTTTGCGTACAGAGTGCTACACATGTCCATGTCCACCCCTGCCATCATCGCGGCATGAGCCGCGTCAGGCTTATCATTTGCGTAGCCATGAACGACCATCTCCGATATCGAGGCCCAATCGCTAACCACGAAACCTGAGAAAGCCCAGTCCCGTTTGAGGGTTCCTTGCAGCAACGGAGAGTGTGCTGTGCCTGGCACGCCATTCAACTCGCTGAACGAGGTCATCAAGGTGCGACAACCGGCGTCGATCGCAGCTTCAAAAGGGGGCAAGAGCAGGTTGTGGAGGTCCGCTTGCGACACGCTTACGCGGTTATAGTCACGCCCACCCTCGGTAAACCCGTAACCAACAAAGTGCTTGGCACAGGCTGCAATTCCCTGCGGGCGGCCATCGGCCTCTTGCTGGAATCCACGCACCATGGCCACGGCCAAGTCGCTTGCTAGCTTGGGATCCTCCCCAAGAGTCTCGGCGATCCGACCCCAGCGGGCATCTCGACAGACATCCATCATGGGAGCAAACGTCCAGTTGATCCCTTCAGACAGCGACTCCTGGGCGGCAACGATGGCCGCAGCTTCGACCAAGTCAGGATTCCAAGTCGCCGCCTGCCCTAACGGAATCGGAAAAACGGTTCGCAAGCCGTGAACGACATCTCGCGCCACGAGCAGGGGAATCCCTAGCCTCGACTCTTCGGTAGCAATGCGCTGTGCTTCACGAGAAACCGAAGCGTTGCCAGGATAGAAGACCGAGCCAATTTCACCGTTTCGAATTTGCTGAGCAAGCTTCTTATTAAGCTTGTCGTTTGGCGGATAGATTTGCACCAGCTGGCCGACTTTTTCCGCGAGGGTCATCTGCTGGAGCAGGCACGTAATGCGGTGCTCCCGGTCACCCGCGATCAAGTCGAATCGCAATGCAGCCGGCCGTGACTCAACGGCCGGTTGTGCCTCATCGAGCGCTGACGCCGTCGCAGAGGAGGGCTCTTGCTCAACTACCGGACCGGTAGCCTGCGCTCGGGCATCGACCGGCGTCAATCCAGCGAGGAAGATGGCAAGGAGCAAGCGTCTTATGGTGTTTTCTGTCAATGAAGCCATCGGGTTCAACCGTTGGTTTTTTGTTCTTTGTTAAGCTGATCTAAGCTGTATCAGTCGCGCGTGTCGATAATTCCGCTCATGCCTTGGGAGCTCTTTCGCCAGGCTACGTCATTGGCTGCATGCACCACACGAGCGCCATTGAAGCCGTCCAGGACAGCGGCCTTTTTCACCACCCCGAAGCGGACATCGTCCACATGAACGGCGCCGGCAGCCTGGGTCGGCTGGCTAAACACGATTGCCAATCTCGCTTCCACAGCACCCGCCGGAGCAACGGCCTTCAGCGAAGCATCTAGCCAGGCATCCTCCTGAACATCGCCATCGGCAAACGTCATCGTGGCAATGTCCAGCATCTGCGCGCTGCCGTACTTGGCCCCGAAGCGGCTATAGAACTCAATCTTGAGAGTCGCTGAGTTGTCTGTATCAGCAATACTGTCCTGGGATCGCACAAAGGCCTTCAAAGTCGCGGCAACCTCTTGGCCGCCCTCTACGGATATCCCCTGCATTACGCCTGAGTAGGAGGGCTCCGACTCAAAGGTTCCGTAAAGCTTGAGCGACGCAATTCCATCAAGAGCTACTTGAGCACTTATGCCAACGTTTGGACTCTGGATCAGCTCATTACCGAAAACACTCCACGCGGAAAGAGAGCCGTTGTTGGCTTCGAAGCTGCCATTCTTATGGACGGCATGGAAGGTTCCTGGCTTGGGTTCGTAGACACGAACCCAGTCGACTTCTAAGTGGGTATCAGGCCAGGTGGACGTCGGATCGGGATTCTGTAGGAAAGTGCCTCCGATGGCCGTATTCAGGACCAACTGCATTGGCGCCGTGTGCTGCGAAAGGTAGCCGTCCACGTCCTCATCATGCACCGTGTAGTAGTGGACATCGTCCACATAGAAGTTCAGGTGCGTTTCGTACCACTCCACGGCATAGGTGTGAAACGTCCTGTGGTAGTCCACCAGGGCGCCACTCAAGACGCGCGTCTGTTGCTGCGAATACACAAAGTCGTGAAAGTACGGCTCTCGCGTTCCAAAATGAAAAGCGCAACTGGTGCCGTTGGGCTGATCGCCACGGTTCTCCATGATGTCAATCTCGCCGCCACCGGGCCAAGGATAGGCAGTCACTTCTGGCAGCAGCCAAATCGCGGGCCACATACCTTGGCCGGTAGGCAGTTTGGCGCGAATCTCCCAACGACCAAGACGTTGCTCCGATTTGGAGACCACCTGGCCGGACCGGTAAGGCAACCCCCGTGAAGGAATGTCTTGCGATGCGATGACCAATTTCCCCTTGCTGACAGAAACCTGCTCAGGCAGATAGTCTTGCAGCGAGTCGTTGGTGGGGTCGTTCGTGTCGACCAAAGTCCACACGGACTCGTCGAGAGTGTTGAAGTCGTCTTGCCAGGCAAGCTTCCACCCAGGTGGCTCGGCGTGCGCAACAACAATGCACGACGAACTGACGAAAAGCACAGCCGCCATCGTCGTGCGCAGGAAGCCCACGGTAGGCCAGCATGAAGTACGCAATTGACAGTAGATACTAATGCTGAGTACTCCGCGCTAACGACGACGGCGACCTGGTGGGTTGCCCTCAAGGGCGAAGTCGAACTCGTTGGAGCCTGGGGCAACTTCGACGCGAAGCCCCGATGTGGAAGGGTTGGCATACTTCCGGGGCGTGAGTGGCTTGCCACCAGCGGCTTCCCCTGGAACTCTGGGCGGAATGAGTTTCGAGGCAGAAATGGTCACCAGATAGCTGCCCGGCATCACGCCTTCCTGAGAGCCCGTCTGGATTACGTAGTTGCCGTCCTCGTCCGTGAGGCCGACTGCCGGGGCGCCCGTTCCGCCCTCAGGGAAAAAGTAGACGGTCGTACGCATATCACCACCACCCACCAGTGGCTGCCCATTGAGAGTTATATGTCCGCTCACGTCAGAAAGACCATTACCACAGCCCGGAAGTGACGCTACGCCCAACACCAGAAGCATGAACACGATACCGTGTCGGGATCTAGTGCAACGGTGCTCAGACCGGTTACTCTTCACCATCTTCATCTCCCACTTCTTCAGCTCCAGCATCAACCGTCTCGGTATCATCCGACTCTTGGGACAGTTCTAGATCGAGCGATGAGTCGAGTTCCACTTCTTCAGAGGCGGCTTCTGGCTGGATCTCGGCCGGCCCTGCTGAAGACTTGAGATCAATGTCGTACGCATTCCCTCCATTCTTAACCATACAAGTCAGACCCGACGTGAGAGGATCACCATACACGGCCGGCGTGATCGGCTTACCGGAGGGTGCTTCGTTCTCGATTGCAGCTTCGACCAGTTGAATGATGCGTACAGAAACCAAGTAGTCCCCCGGCGCCAATGACTGTGTACCACCGGTCGCGATCTGGTAGGAACCATCCGGTTGCACCAAGCCCGTGCAGGTGGCGCCACCAGCAACCGGACGAAACACGACCATACCCCGCTGAGTAGATGTCAATTCAACGGGTTTGTCATCCAAGTACACGACCCCGCCAACTTGCGCGGTCAAATCAGAACAGCCGCTTAGCAGTCCAACCGCGAACAGCAGCACCACGGCTGTCGAGGCTCTTACAAATAGACGGCACATAACGTCCTCCCTCAGCAAAGTGGGCTAGAGTTCCTCCGACACGACCTCACCGCCATTACGCGTGCAGGTCGTTCGATACAGGACGTTGTCAACCGACTCGGGAACGAATCGCACTGAGCCGTCGGCCATCGCGAAATTGGCACCGCCCGGATGGAGGCTGCGGAAACCGCGTTGTTCCCACCAGAACGCAGGGTCTACGGTCTCGGGTGGCAGGCCGATCTGGTTGTTCAGTGGGGTGTTGCAACTACACCAATCACCGTCAGAGTAGAACGTGGCCGAGTGAAAGTTATAGGCGGGCACGTCTTCACCAATCATAAACGTGTTGCTCGTCCCGTCGGTGATCTGCGAAAACTTGACCGGTCGGCGCCACGTCTGACGGAAGAAGATGCCTCGGCAGCGCGTGTCACGATGGCAATCGTTAGCCGTCGTAAAGACCTCCGGTGCTTTGTTATAGACACCGCTCGGATACTGCGAAGCCTCGTTCGTAAAGGTCGTGCCGTTGGTTTCGCCAACCACGGTATCGCCAACCACGCCCTTGTAGCTCGTCAGGGCTACCGGAACATCAATCCAACCGTATTGTTCCGTTGATAGCTCTCCGGCCTGCGAATCACTGGGGCACATCACCATTTCCAGTTGGGTCGCCATCAGCTCGGGTACAACGACTCCGTTCTCATTGGATCCCAGCCCTGTACCAGGCGTTGGGCTACGACCGCGGCCGACGGTCCAAAAACCATTGAACGCTCCGCCTTGTTTGAAGAGGTCATAAAGTGCCTGCTCTTCCAGCTGCGGCAATGCCTGGATGATCCAACCAGCAGCCGGGCCGTGACCCTCAAGACCGAAGCCCCGGCTCGAGTCAGCCTGGCTGAACCCCATACTGATGGGAAAATGGCCCATCGCCGAGTGGTGGTTGTGGCATGCCAAGGCCAAGTTCTTCATGTTGTTGGTGCAGCTGATTCTTCGTGCCGCCTCTCTGGCGGCCTGGACAGCAGGCAAGAGCAAGGCAACAAGAATCCCAATAATGGCAATCACCACCAGCAGTTCGACAAGCGTGAAGGCGCTGCGACGCCGGGCACCAGGAGCAAGCATGCGGACTCTCCTAAGACTCAGGATTATGGAAAGCTCGGGGCGCCCCGCGGCGGCGCCCCGAGGAAGCAAATCACACGCGACGACGGCCACCCAACCAAGGCAGCACTACCGACAAGCAAAGAACAACGGCTGTCGGCTCGGGCACGCCAGCCGTGATGGCCCCCGGCGTTGACGAGTCGCCAAAGTTGCCAACCCAGAACGGGAGATCACCAGCATCGAGTGTGCCACTGCCGTCCCCGGTGCCTGCCAACTCCGCACCCGTCCCAAGGTTGTTTCGCCAGAAGGCATAGTCACCGCCGTCGACGACGCCATCGCCGTTGAAGTCTCCAACGAGATTGGCGGCGGCCTGCGCGGTGAGTTTCACCAGCGAGGCGTTGTCGTACCAAGTGGCGCCACCGTCGAGCAGGCCGTCCTCATCTTCATCCAGCTGGATGAAGAAAATGCCTAGTTCAACAAATGCCGTGCCCGCCGGAGCAATGGCGCTAACGACACCTTCGAAGTAGGTATCATTTGTGGCGAGCGGATCGCGTCCATCAAGCAGCGGGAAATCGTTGCTGTTGCTTTGGACAATCTCACTAGGATCAGCAAAAGCTTCTTCCAGAATGGTCCCCGCACTGTTCAGGAACCTCAGCTGCAGGAGATTGAAGTTATCTGTCCCAAGAATACTGTCGGCAGCGCCGGTACCAGCAAAGAGAGATGCCTCGAACTCCTCGCCAGGTGCAGCAGCTACCCGCTGCAGAAGACCTGATGCGTCCCCTGGGCTGCCAAAGGGACCAAATGCCTTGGCTGCGAAGATCCCGTCCGGTGCGGGACCGGGAGAGCCAAAGCCGGTGTCGCCTTCCACAAAGACGTTGCCAAACTTGATCCATCGATCCGTGGTCGTGGGAGTAACGGACGCGTTAAGAATGTCGATCGGCTGCTCGGCAGGCAAAGCACTTTCGAAGCTAGCGTTATTGAGCAAGTTGGCCGAAGTGTCGGTATTGAATCGCGTGACCGTAACGCTATCGACCTCTGAGATGATCTGCTGATTGGCTCCTACCGTTGCCGCAGGGAGCAGGGCGCCATCAAAGGCATCGGTGAACCCGCTATCTGCCGCCCAAATATTGAAGTGCAGCTTCATCGGATCGTCAGGGACGTCCGCACCCGTGGCAGTTCTTACGAGCGTATTGTTGATGAACCAATCAACGCGGTTCGGGGTCCAATCGATGCGGTAGTCCTGGAATGCCGTCAGGTCGACCGCCACCTCGTTCTCGAACATCAAGCTGCCACCCGAACCGGGACCGACAAACGGCCCATCATTCCAAAGATTGGTTGCCGGACGGTCCGTGCCGTCGCGGACTTCGTTGGTAAGCAGTTCCCAGTCAATTTCATCCCGCACTAGGTTGTTGGCGCCGGGGGGACTGTCGCGAGTGACGTCAAACAGAAAGAAGCCGTTCACCACGCCGCCTACGCCAGATGGAATGGAAGCCGGATCAAGACGCATGCGCGACTCGATACGCAGACCACCACCACGGGCGAAGTTTCGCTTGGTTAGCAAGTCATGACCGATAAAAGCGTTGCCCGGGTCCACGGGTGAAAACGTGTCCAGGGTCAACTTTACGGATCCCCCGGACTGTTGAGGTAAATCCGTGGTCGTGTCGCCGCGGAATAAAGTCTGCCCGACGAAATTGCCTTCGGTATCGAACGGCAAACGCCACTTGGTGATGTCAACATCACCAGCGCCGTTGAAGTCATCTTCAAAAATAACGGTCTGTGCAATCAGGCTGCTGCTTGTCGCCAGAGCGGCGGCGACCGCGAAGCTCGCCAACGCGCGCTTCCGCAAAGAAAGGTTCATATCCAATTCGCCTTTGAAGAGTTGTCCAAGTTGAAGAGAAGCCCGGCGCTGCCCAACGCCAGAGACCCAGGAATGCGTACGGTTCAGCTCAATGCTCGACACACGGCAGCAACTCGCCCGCGACATCGTGTCCCGAGCCGGCCAGGGGGCGGTCCGCACGCCCCCCGGCGATGGCCCAGCACTAACGAAACCCCCTAGCTACGACGACGCATGCCGGCAAAGCCCGCCAACGCCATTCCGAAAACGGCCAACGTACCGGGCTCAGGAACAGGATTTACTGAGCCTATGACAACCGCTCCGAACGGAGCCACGTCCGTCACCCAGACATTCTCACCAACGCTCTGGAATCCCCACTGCACGTGACGGGCAGGGTCATTGATCGTGGCCAAGCTGATGCTGAAGGCACCTGGAGCAGCCGGTACGGTGATGTCGTTGAAAGAAGAGAAGTCCGGCGCGAAGTCGCGAATGAAGATCGAGGCCGTGTGTGCACTCGTATAAGTGTTGGAGAGAATCTCGCCTTCAAACGTCACGGTTTGGCCGGCAAAGTCGCCAGTGACCTGCTGGAACAGGTTGGCTTCCATGATTTTGTTGCCCAGCTGCCCGGGGCCGCCTGGATTCACCGGATCGGGAGCGGTGCCACTGGTGTTCTGGTACCAGAACTCGTTCGGATCGCCGATTGTGTTCGGGCTCAACGTCAGGGTGTTGTTGGGATCATCAAACGTAGCGGTCAAATCAGACACGCCCCAACCTGAGCCAAAGACAAACCCGCCGCCATTGGCCGGAAGCTCCGACACGTTCATAAAGCCAATCCAAGGAGCGGCCGACGTGTCAACTCCGACGGTTACCGCGCTCGCGGCGGGGACAAGAAGTGCACTCAGCACAAGTGCAACATAAAAACGATTCATTAGATCTTCCTCCACCAGGTGAAAAGCTCGCACGAAGCGAACAGAAAAGTACGCACGAGCCGATAAGCTGAGGCCCATGTCTCGTAATAGTTGGGATAAGTTCGAAACGCAGAAAAGGACGTTAGGTCAGCCAAGCGGCAAGCCGGAACAAGCAAGGCGGGCCTGAAAAGCTGGCCATTAGCCACGGTGAAAAGCAAGGAGTGAAAAGTAACGCTTCCGTAACTGTTCCCCGATTGTATCTATCGAACGTCAGGTGTCAAGCAAATTGAGAAAAACTTCCTGAAACACTTGTGAAGAGTAAATGAAGAGAATTAACGCCTATGCACTACGGTAGTCAGGCCTGCGAGTTTGACCACCTTTTTGCCTTGACTTTGCGGACATATGGACGCAGAATCAGAAGTAACAGTTACAAACCTGGTGAAAACAGACGACGAACAACGCTATGGCTTCCATTCGAGATGTGGCGAAAGAAGCAGGGGTCTCCATCGCCACTGTTTCTCGAGTCATAAACGGCGCGGAGGGCGTCGCAACAGGACTGAGACGAAAGGTCAATGAGGCCGTCGAAGCATGCAACTACACGCCTGCGGTTGGCCGAAGGTCACTGGACTCCATTGCCCTGATGTATGCCGGCCCTTTTACCGTAGGCTCCCCCTATGACTCGGCCTGCCTTGAGGGGATGGTCGACGCCATGCGGGACACGGACTACGACCTCTCGATCGTGGACGTCAACCGCGATAAGGCTCCCAACGAAACCCTCAAGCAGTTTTTCGCACGCAAGGGCATCCGCGGCGCCATCATTCGCTGCACTTCAGGCGAACGGGGACTAGTTACGAGTTGGTCCACAGAGCAGTTGCCCTTGGTAGTGCTAGGGGATCACTTCGAATGCCCCAATCTGTCGTTCGTCTATGCCGATTCCTCAGCGGCTAGCCGACAGGCGGTTGAGTACTTGGTATCGATCGGCCATCGTCGCGTCGCTTTTGCGGCTTGTGAACGTGACGATGGTGACCACCTTGACCGACTCTCGGCTTACCGTCAGGTCATGGAAGAGAACGGACTGACCGACGAGACTCTGGTGTGCCGCGTGCCGCCGCATCGGCTCGACGGGGCCCAATTGCTCAGACATCTGCTGGGCAGAAGCGATCGCCCCACGGCTCTGTATGTGGCGGATCCGTTGGTTGCGATTGGAGCGATCAACGAAGCACACCGACTAGGCGTGAGCATCCCCAACGACCTTTCGATCGTGGGCTTTGATGACACGGACATGCGGAGCTCTATTCACCCTCGTATGTCTGCCGTTTGCCAAGAAACCACGCAACTAGGTCGAGCTGCGTTCGATAGCGTGATGAAGCAAATCGAAGCCAAACGGACGCCGACGTCGGAAGTAAGCACTTTCGAGGCCTGGCTGGAGCTGAACGAGACAACCAGTCCGCCGCCCGAAGTAACCGAGCGTATCTTGCCAACCGGAGCACGGCTGCCTGCGTAGAGCGGTTCTAGAAATGGCGTGACAGGCTTGATCCCCAAAAACGCATGAACAGCCATCCGCGGGAGGCCACGTGTTCCTGCGACTCGCAGTAGTGACTCTGCTTAAAGCCTGCCAGAAATCCATACTCTAGAACCCCGCTGGCTAGACAGCTCTGGAGGGCAATCCGAGCGTAGCTCGCTCTGCCACTAGTGGAGCCCGTGGCGCCCAAACCAGGGGCCCATCAGTGCCACCCATCCGCAGCGCGCGTAACGAGAAACCCGGCAAACCGGTACAACGGTGTGCGAGACGGACGACTCGGAAGGCGAATCGGCAGGCGACCGATAGTGCCGCCCCAAGTCGTTACCTGCCAACAGACAACGCGGTGTTGTGCAAGCTGGCGCCGCGTTGTGCGAAGAGCGGAGGGCACGGGACTCGAACCCGCAACCGGTTGCCCGGCACCTGAATTCCAATCAGGCCGCTAGCCAATTCGCTTACCCTCCATCTGGCGACCGACACAGCTCCAATCGCCACGGTTCCTGTCTGGGTACGCTATTAAGCGATGTGGACGGCAAAGCGCCAAGCCCCAGACCTGTCTTGGCGGCTCCGAATGCGTCTAGTCCGCTGCGCCTTGAATCAGGCTGATGAACTCTTCATTGGACTTGAATTTAGCCAGCTTTGAGGTGAGTTGCTCCATGGCGTCCACGTGATGCAGGCTGGAGAGCGTGCGGCGGAGCATCGTTGCCGCGTGCAGGTGCTCAGGCGGCAAGAGTTTTTCTTCACGACGCGTGCCGGACTGCTCAATGTCGATCGCGGGCCAAATGCGTCGATCTGATAGTTTGCGATCCAGCACTAGTTCCATATTGCCAGTGCCTTTGAACTCTTGGAAGATGAGCTCGTCCATCCGACTGCCAGTGTCGATAAGCGCGGTGCCCACAATCGTCAGCGAACCACCTTCCTCGAAGGCCCG
Source organism: Lacipirellulaceae bacterium (assembly GCA_965263315.1). Taxonomy (GTDB): domain Bacteria; phylum Planctomycetota; class Planctomycetia; order Pirellulales; family Lacipirellulaceae; genus JBCCQL01. The sequence goes on from CBDHGZ010000001.1 coordinate 345,756, forward strand.
GGCCGTGGCGAAGAGCTTCTTGGGGATATCCATGGCTTTGATATCGACGCCGCCGGACATCGTGCGGCCTGTGTTGCCCACCCATTTGTTAAAGGCACGGGCAAGTCGGGTAATGGAGTCCATCAGCAGGAAGACGTCTTTGCCCATTTCCGTGAGTCGCTTGCAGCGCTCGATCGTCAGCTGGGACAGGCGGACGTGGCTTTCTACATCCTGGTCCAAGCTGCTGGCGAATACTTCTCCGCGGACGTTGCGGCGCATGTCCGTCACTTCTTCCGGACGCTCGTCGATCAATAGCACGATCATTGAGACGTCAGGATGATTCTGTGAGACCGCCTGGCTGAGGTGCTGCATGAGTACCGTCTTGCCGGTACGCGGCGGCGCTACAATCAATGCTCGCTGCCCTTTGCCCAGCGGGGTGAGGATATCAACCACACGGGTGCTGATTGGCTCTGGCCCCGTCTCAAGCTGAAGCCACTCTTCGGGCGTGATGGGTGTGAGATCGTCGAACCCCTTGACCGCCAGGTAGTCTTCCGGCGGCATGCCGTCCACGTCGAGCAGTTCACGCAAACGTGGACCTTGCCCTCGCTTATGGTGCTGGACCATACCACTCAAGAGCACGCCTTCGCGCAACCCAAACTTCTCAATCATGGTCCCAGGAACGAAGGGATCGGTTCGCTCACGGGTGAAATTGGCCGACGGGTTGCGTAAGAACCCGTAGCCGTTGGGATGCATCTCCAAGACGCCTGAGCCGGGAGTCAGCGGCAGTGGCTTGCCATCGTCGGCCGGACCTTGGTCACGGCGGCTGTCTTGGTTGTTGTTGTAGTTGCGCCGCCGACCACGAGGGCCCGATCCATTGCGTCCCGAGCGATAGCCTCGCCCTTGGCCGCCACCTTGACCACCTTGTCCGCCCTGACGGCCACGATACCTGCCACCTTGCTTCTTCTTCGCCATAACTAGATCAAACTCTCATAGAACGCTTTGGGTCAGTTCGGCCGTTCCTGGCAAACCTGAGTCTCAACTCAGCAAAACTCACCGCAGCTAGGGGGACGCTCACATGCGTCGATGGTCGGCGACTCCGCGGAGCGACGACCCAAGTGAAAGGAAAACTGTGCGCTAAGACACTTCTGAGAAAGCCAACTTCTTCACCATTGGTGCGCGAAGCCTACTGAGCTGCGGCAACTAGCCAGCGAAGGCGCCAAAAAGGAGGCGCCGACACAAAACGATGCATCAGCAAAGACAACGCAAAAATGCAGTCCCACCCGGGGTCAGACTACGGCCTCAACAACCGTGCGACACGTCACACCATTGGGAGACGAAAGAAACTTTCCAAACCGGCCCCACCGGAGTGGGGCCAACCACTAACCTCAACTTTGACAACTACCTCGTCAAAGCTGTGGACAGCCCCGAAACGACGCAAGGGGCCGCGGCAGACAATCAAGCTGCTAAAGGTTGCTAGCCAAACTCACCAAGCCTGTGCGGGAAGACCTGCGGGTCGGACCGGACCACTTAGACCGGACAACCCCGTCACCCGACCTCCCAGACAACATGCCGCATGCAGATTGCTAGTATCCGCGGCTGGTGAGGGCGAAAACTCGCCAGATCGGCGAGGACGTTTTTCACTGCCGCAAGTATTCAACATCCCCCCCGCGGTGTCAAGCTCATTCGAGGCAAGTATTTCGGGCAATTCCCGGGGCGAAAGCTGACGACCGTGACGGCAGTACGCCTGACCTGATCGCCGGATTCCGATCAATCCCCACAGTTTGCCCAAAGCGTAGCACCCAACCAACCCGATACTCATTACTGCGCGGACTACAGGCCCCAGGGGCTTGTTGCGTGCGTGCCAACACCTCAGTTCGGACGTGGCCTGAAGCAATCAGGGCCACGGTTTGCCCTCCACCAAGGACTGGTCATGTCGACTTTCCGTCTGCCGTTGTTCGTCCTGCTGGCCGTAGGCTTAGCCGCGTCATTGTCTCACGGCCAACCACCTATTGACACAGCCACCGACTACTCTCGCGGGATCCGCTGGGCTGAGAACCTTGAGGCGGCAAAAGCAGAGGCTCAGCAGACGGGCAAGCTGGTGCTAGTGCACTTTGCGACGCCAACTTGTGGTCCTTGCCGTGTGCTCGACAATCGCGTCTTCAACCAACCTAGCGTGGCCAGTACCGTTCACCAGAAGTATGTCCCAGTAAAGCTGAATGCGAACGAGGTACCAGCGATCGCTCAATCGTTTGGCATTACTCAAGTGCCGACGGATGTCGTTGTTACCCCGCAGGGGCAGGTTGTGGAGAAGCTTGTGAGCCCCGCCACGCCCACGGCTTACCTGGGCAAAATGGCCGGGATCGCCAGTCATTACGCTAGACGCGGCGGCGCGGGGTTCCAGTTGGCGGCCGCGCAGTCACCTTACAACGCGTCGGTGAATAACCCTTATGCTCAGCTGGCCATCCCGGCCGAACCAAAGCCGCCGGCCACTGTTGAGGCTGCTCCGCCCTCAACGCCAGTCATTCCGGAGATGCCTCCCGTAAGGACGAACAATCCGTACTACTCGGCAAAGGCTCCAGCGCCCAACCCCACGGCTTCCCCGGCAACCGCTTCAACGGGCTCTCGATATGACATGCCGCCGGTTGTGGATACGGCAGCTGCCGCTCCCGGGGAGGCGAAGCCTGGCTCGACCATGGTCGCCGGGAACAGAGCGCCCCTAAACCCGCCAGCGACGCCACAACTACCCACAAAGAAGCCTGCTGCCAAGTCACAGCTATCGCAAGCACCGCAATTGCCCGCTGGGGCGGCGCCGCTTGGGTTTGAAGGTTACTGTCCGGTAACCATGAAGCGCGAATGGAAGTGGGTTCGCGGCGATGTGAAGTGGGGCGCCATCCACCGCGGCCGGACTTACCTGTTTAAGTCTGAGGCGGACCGTGATGAATTCCTTACCAAGCCAGACGAGTACAGCCCGGCGCTGTCGGGCTCAGACCCTGTACTGGCCATGGAATCCGGCAAGATGACTCCAGGGCAGCGCAAGTATGCGTTGGAGTACCGCGGTACGTTTTACCTGTTCTCAAGCGAGCAAACGCTGAATCGCTTCTGGTCAAACGCCGAAGGCTACGCCCAAGGTGTACGCCAAGCGATGAGCAAGCCCCACAGCCCCCGCTTCCGATAGACAGGTAGCCAGTAGGACTAGCCTTCGCCCTTAATGGCCCGCTGAAGACGGATGACTTGCGCCCGAACTTCTTCCATGTTCGGATTGAGACGCAGGGCACGACGGAAGGCTTCCAAGGCGGCCACGGGATTGTCTTGCAACAGATAACACTGGCCCATGCCGGCAGCGGCAGTGAAGTGGTAAGGGTTGAGCTCGAGTGCTTGATGGCAGTCGCGGATCGCCGAATCGTACTCACCCAGGTGATAGTAGGCGGTGCCGCGCTGGCACCAGGCCTCGGCGATCCATGGGGATTCGTGTATCAGGTCCGTGGCAAGGCGGACAGCTTCCGCAGGCTGCTTGGTCTGATTCAGCCTGACGATGTTTCGCAATGACAGGCGTTGTTCGCGGCTACCGGAACGACACCACAAATCGCGAATGCCATTCTCGGCTAGTGTTCTGACGCCGCGATCGCGATCCACCAGAGCTTTGCCCATCACATTATTGGACGTGTAATCCCCCATATACCCCAGCGCGAGCACCGCGGCTCGACGACCATTGCGATCTCCGCTAGCCGCGATTCGCTCAAGCGTGGCGCATGTGTAGCGCCGAGCCACACTCTTGATAAACTCAGCAGAGTCTTGGTCGTCGAGGTAGTGCTGATAGAACTCGACGATGACGGGGGCGCAATCCGAACGGTGATTCACTTGGCTAGTCTTCCTTCAAGGCATTCGCTACGGAGCTACGAAACTGCCATGTTGATGCTATTCAATGGACGGACTGATGACTCACGCAAAGCGTTAAGGATTCCAGCCCCCAAGGACTTCTTCTCTGTTTGAGAGCCAATATCTAGATGAGAGACCTGGTACGGTCAGGGCCGTCCCCGAGCCGACCAGCTGGGCAAGGCCAAAGCTCACGATCCGCACAGCCGGCCGCGTTGCCCTAAGCGTCGAGTTTAATCGCAACTGCGAAGAGCACAACGAATTTTTCCCGGGGCCCTCCCGCCGAAGAAAAGATCATTTAGTGCACGGAAAATCTGACGCGCAGGCTGGCGCTGTTTGGATTAGACTAGGAGGCTCAAAGGGAAGGGCTCCAAAGCCGATTGTTGCCGGATTTCCACATAGCCCACGCAGTAGCCGTCAAAGGCTGAGCCATTGATTCGCGCTTCGGAGATCTCGTGTGGCTGTGTCCTCTTTCTGGCGATGGTTTCGAGCGGAGCCCCGTCGCTAGCGGCCGAACGTTGGTCTCGCAGCCTCTTTGGCTTGCCCAAGAATTCAACCTCTGGCGGTGTTTCAGAAGTTAACGTTCACTGGCAGCACACCCCGATCTCAGCAGCCGCCCGGCGACTGAGCAGCGCCTCGGGGCAGTCGATCTTCCTCGATCGACGGCTTGACCCGACCACCCTGATATCACTCACAGCAACCGACACACCGGCCGACCTGCTTCGCAGAGCGCTTGAGGATCAACCAACGGGGCAAAGGGGCTCTCGCGGCGCTACTTGGCTGGGAGACATTGTTTATCTCGGCCCGCAACAAACGGTCCGCGAACTGCGCACATTGCATGCTCGCTCAATGCAGCAAGTAGCCAAGCTACCGCCAGAGAAACGGTCGCTTTACCGCAAGGCGATTGCTTGCGAGTGGGGGCAATTAGCAGAGCCGGCGGCCATCCTTGAAACACTCGCCAGGCGTAACAAACTAGAGCTGTCAAACCGCGAACTCGTCCCCCACGATCTCTGGGCAGCGGGACATCTGCCCCGCGCCGCTCTGGGGGTTCAGCTGACCATACTGCTGGCCGGTTTCGACCTGCAATGGCAGCCCGCGCCCAATGGCGAAACCATCGAGATTCAGCGTGTAAAGCGGCCCGTTGAAGTTGCAGCATGGCATGTCTTGCCGCGTCACAGCCAAGCCTCAGTTGAAGCCTTTCGGCGACTTGTGGTTGGAGCGAAGCTCGAAGCTAATGGCTCACGGTGGCTGCTGACCGGGAAACTTGAAGAGCACCTTGAGCTGGAGCAGTACTTACAAGGCGCCAACAGCTTGAGTGCTTCTGCAAACGTCAGAACGCGCAGTCCTCTAGAGAATAAGCGCATATCGCTCAAGGTAGCCGAACAGCCCGCGCGCCTTATCGTCAAACAGTTGGCCCGCGGTCTCGGAATGAAAGCTACAGGGCTTGAAGTTCAAGACCTCGATAAACGCATATCGATCGAGGTGAGCCAGGCGCCTATTTCGGAGGTACTGGAGCAGATCGGGGCGGCCGTTGGCCTGAGTCTCTCGATCCAGGATCACACGTTGATTGTCTCAACAGGCGTCGCCAAATAAACAAACGGTCGCCCGCGCAAGGCGCGGCGACCGTGAGCTGTGGGTCCCGTGGCTTAGTGCTCGCTTTAGCAACCGTGCTTCTCGAGCTTCTCACGCAGCATGTCTGCTGTAAACGGCTTGACGAGATAGTCGGAGACACCCGCTTGAATGGCTTCCAGGACGCGCGACTTCTCGGCCTCGGTGGTCACCATAATGATCGTGACGTCGGAGTCTTGCTTCCGAATATCTTGGATCACCTCAAGACCGTTCTTGCGTGGCATGTTCCAGTCGGTGAGCACCAAATCAAACTCACCTGGTTTGAATAGCCCGACCGCTTCCTCTCCATCTGCCGCTTCGACGGCAGCGGGGATGCCCACGGCGCTAAGGGAACGGAGGATGATCTTCCGCATGGTGCTGGAATCGTCGGCAACTAGAACTCGTGCGCTCATCGTGTTTCAAGCTCCTTGGCAGCCCAACTATGCGGTCGCAGTGGGGCAAGCTCTATTCCTCTCGTGCACTCTGATCAAGCAGAGCGAGTAACACCGAAAGCTACGTTACTCGCCTTGGGTGTCAAACGGCGTGAGTGGTCAATACGCTGCCAAGGCTCCCAGCGAACTCCCCTGCAGGCTGTCAGGGCTCCGGAGAATCAGCACAAACGTATCAGACGTATCGGAAGCGCAAGCAGATCGCGCGAGCCTAGAAGGGCTACCGCAAGATTTTGGTCAGCTGCTCTTCGATGGAGGAGGTGATTTTCCCTTTAAACATCGCAGCGGCAAAGGGAAGATCGCCATGGATGCGCACCGATTCCTCTTCCACATCCAAGACGCCCGCGATGCGAAAGCCGAATGTGGTAAACCCAAAGCTCAGAGAGTCTCCCTCCCAGCTTTGCTCCAGGTCAGAAACCTGATCGCCCATCTGCCGCTGGATGTGCTCGGAAAAACCTTTGAGTTTCTCGGTGGCTTGCTCGCGGCCCAGAGCGTGGGGAACTGATACATCGAAGCTCGGCATAACCGGTACAACCGTTCGTCAGAGAGTCCTAGTGTGACAACGGGCGACGACAGGCCGTCGACAGCAAGTGCCGAGCGCCGGCGGTGAGGAGCTGGCTAGGCGTCGCCGGCTTCATCGTAGCTTCGACGGTCCTCTTCATGCCAGAGGGGAAGACCGCGCCGAGCACGATCGGCCAAGATGCTCAACTTTTCTTGGCTCCCCGGCATTGCCCGAGGTAGAGCTGTAGTTGACACTCGCAAGTTCTTGCGGTTCATAATTCCAATCTCCCTGTTCGATCGCTTGCAGGATCGACTTCTGGACGATGTCGTGCATAGGGATAACTCCCGAGTCTCGCGCCGACCACACCGTGCCGGCAGCTCGCTCACAACGCCAAGCAATCCTTACGTCACCGTCGCTGCCGGGGTCTCTTGCAGAACGCCCTCTTCAGAAAAGCTGAACTGCGACGTCCCTGGGGACAACAGAGAGACAATAGGCAGCAAACCGACGTGCCAGGCGCGTGCCTTCCTTCCTTAATGCCTTCTAAGGAAACGTGTAGTAACTGCAGGCGTAGAAATGGCGCAGGCTGCGACCACCCTCGCCCTACAATGCTCATCCCACCTGGAAGAGGAGCCGTGAGTCGTCTGATCGGCCGCCAGTGCAGCAACGAAAATCGCCGCAAACTGTGCGAAACCTCGAGCATACGTGCCGCCAAGAGTGCTCGGGAGACTCGACTGGCTGCCCCGCCAGACGGCCCGAGTATGAAGAATCTGATGGTCATGTCAAGTTTTTTTGCTTGCACCTGGAAGTGAGCCTTGTGACGCTCGGACACTTCTCAAGGTGTCAGACAGCCCCGCCACGGCTCCGCGATCAATGCTGCCCAGCCGGTCGCCCCGGCAAGCCGCCCCGCGGACACCAACCACGTCTGCCCCAAGGCTCGCCGCGGCGGGCAAACTGTCGACGCAAAGCTGCCCCGCCAAAGCGACTTGAAGCCCCGCTTCTTTTGCTTGCCGGACGAAGCACGCCACGCGCTCTTGGCCCAGACGCTGAAACAGTGGCTTGCCGTTCTTAGTACAAGTATCGATCATGACCCACTTGGCTGCGGTCACGGCGGCAACGGGGACAAGGTGCTCCGGCAAAGGTGCCGAGGCCTGCTCATTATCCGCGTAGGCCACGGCCACCAAGGAGCTGGCACTGGGCAATGCTTGCTGAGCCGCACACAGGGGGACCTGGAAATCACTTCCCGCGACTCCAGCAAGCCCGACTTTTACTAGCGTCAGTTGCCTAAGCAGGCGCCTTGGCCAAAGCCAGCCTCTCCAGTCGGCGAGCTCTCCCGCAGCGGCTGTAACGGGGCATCTCCCCGCCACGGCGTCAATGACTGACTGCAGGACGCGGGCGTTTGCGGGGCCCAAAGGCCCTCGCTCTGGCTCCTTGACATCGATGATGTCAGCCCCGCCGGCAACGGCCTCAAGTGCCTCAGCAGCGTTTCGAACGCTGACTAACAGCTTCACGTTGCCAAGGGTAGGCCGGCTGTCCGCGCGGCAGGAGTCGACTTGGCCAACCGGCACGGTCACTGCAATGCACTCCTGTGGGTCCGATTGTACCAATCTGCAGGGTGCTGCCGCCCTGCCAGCAGCCGAGTGCGGTCACTTGCACGGGCAGTTGGGAGGGCGCTCCCGGGGATAACCTAACGTATCTGGAGACAACAGCACGGTCAGCTGGCGTGAGCCCCCATCACCTGGGCGTGCCGCCGTTAATTCCACCACAGAGATAGACTTACCCCCGGACGGCCGCTAGGCTCACACAGAACGATCAGACCACCCTCGCGGTCCTAGAGCAACACCCTTGGCTCAACTTGACCGCGACGAAACAGGATCGTTCTGCGACTCCAGGGGATTATGGGCGGCTCTTGTCCGCTCATACCGTCCTACCAAGCACTTGCTGCAAACAAGGAGCCGCGAAGACGATGTCCACCGATGGCCTGACGATGGCGAGTCCAATGGATCATGGGAACGACAACACGCGCGTCGTACAGGGCATCGTTGTCGTGCTGCTTGCCTATCTGGCGGCACTTTGGATGGGCGTCCCGCAAAACTTGACCGCCATGATCACTGCGGCCGCTCATCACGAAGCGGGGCACGAGATGGCGGCCCATGCTACGGCGACCGCGCAGACCGCCGCCGAGGCAGCTCACGGGGCAGATCATCACGCAACCGATCACCATGGAGAAGCAGGCCACGCTCCCGGCGAAGCCCCAGCCATTTGGACGGTCATTCCTTTTATCCTGCTACTGGGCTCAATTGCCGTCCTGCCACTGTTGTCCAGGACGCAGCATTGGTGGGAGTCCAACACCAACCGATTCAAAGTAGCCGCTTGCTTGGCTCTAGTCACGCTGGCTTACTATGGCTTTCTGCATGATGCTCCCATCGAAGGCCACTTCCCGGCACACTACACGGCCGACGCCACAGACGCCGTCTTCGAGTGGGGCTTCGTCAAGACGATCCTTGGCAACGCCATCCTAAATGAGTTCATTCCGTTTATCGTCTTGCTCTTCAGCTTGTACACCATCAGCGGCGGCATCCGCATCGAGGGCGACCTACAGGCCACGCCAACAACGAACGCTTCCTTCATGGCCGTGGGTGGTTTGCTAGCTAGTTTTATCGGCACGACCGGGGCTGCGATGTTGCTGATCCGGCCCTTGCTGGAAACCAACGTCGAACGCAAACGCGTTGTGCACACCGTCGTCTTCTTCATCTTCATCGTGTGCAACTGCGGCGGCTGCTTGTTGCCGATTGGTGACCCGCCACTGTTCCTCGGCTACCTGCATGGCGTGGACTTTTTCTGGACGCTAGGCCTTTGGCAGCCTTGGCTGCTGTGCAATGGCTTGCTGCTGGCGGTGTATCTGCTGCTGGACAACTTCTATCACTACCCGCAGGAGACGATTCGCGATCGCGAGCGAGACATCGAACGTGTTCGCAAACTGCGTTTCAGCGGTTTGAAGCTGAATGCACCTTTGTTGCTGGGCGTTGTCGCTGCGGTGGCGTTCCTCGATCCCAGTAAGACGGTGCCGGGCACCGCTTGGCTATTGGGCGAAGCCTGGCATCCTTGGATGTACTTCCGCGAGATCATTCAGCTCGGCCTAGTGGCGCTCTCATTAGGACTCGGCTCGGCTTCGGTCCGCACGCAGAACAGCTTTAACTTTCACGCAATCGTCGAGGTCGCCGCTTTGTTCGTTGGCATCTTTATCTGCATGCAACCCGCCCTGCAGATTCTCGGGCTCAATGGCGATCAGCTGGGTGTCGACTCGCCTGCCAAATTCTTCTGGGTCACGGGGGGGCTCTCGAGTGTTCTGGACAACGCTCCCACCTACTTGGTGTTCTTCGAAACAGCCAAGTCGCTACCTTCCGAAGGAGCCCTGATGGTGAGCGGCACTGGTGTGAGCCAAACCGTGTTGGTGGCCATCAGTTTGGGGGCCGTTTTCATGGGCGCCATGACCTATATCGGCAACGGCCCCAACTTCATGGTCAAGGCCATTGCCGAACAGTCGGGCGTCAGGATGCCCAGCTTCTTTGGCTACATTGGCTATAGCTGTGTCTTCCTGCTGCCAGTACTCCTGTTTGTGGCTTGGCGTCACGTGGGGTAAGCAACAACGGGCAGGGTGGACTAGGTCTCGGCGGCATCGCGTTCTAGAATCAGGACTCACCCCGCCGCTGCACCGTCTACCCCCCCCGCCCCTTGTCCTATCAAAACGTCACGACGGCTGCTCAATTGGATGAGCTATGCGGCCGCATGAAGCAAGCTGACCGCATCGGCTTTGATACCGAGTTCGTCTCTGAAGACACATTCCGTCCGGAGTTGTGCCTCGTACAAGTCATCGTTGGCGATCACATGGCTGTGATCGACCCTCAGAAGGTCAGCGACTTGACTCCCTTTTGGGAAGCACTCGGGGATGGGGACCACATCACCATCGCCCACGCGGCCCGAGAAGAAATCAACTTCTCACTCTCGGCAATCGGCCGGCCACCGGCCAACATCTTCGACACGCAACTTGCGGCGGCCTTCTGCAGCACAGAATACCCGGCAGCCTATAGTTCCGTCGTCACAAGATTCCTCAACGTCCGCTTAGCCAAGGGAGAGCAGCGGACCGATTGGCGGCGGCGTCCATTGACCGAGGAACAAATCAACTACGCCCTGGAAGATGTTCGCCACCTGTTTGCTTTGCACGACCAGATCACGGGGCTCATCAACCAGTTTGGCCGTGCGGCGTGGCTTGCTGAAGAGACCACCGCGTTTGTCGAGGAAGTGATAGCGGCGCGGACTCGCGAACGATGGCGAAAGGTATCGGGCTCGGGCAATTTGGGGCCAAGGAATCTGGCCATCGTCCGAGAGCTATGGCGTTGGCGTCAAGAAGAAGCAGAACGCCGCGACTTGCCTCCAAAGCGCATCCTGCGTGACGATCTGATTGTCGAGCTCGCCAAACGCAAGACGGCTGATCCGGACAAGATTCGTGCTGTGCGAGGCATGCAGTACGGATCGCTCAAGAAGTCGGTGCCCGCGATCGCAAGTCGCGTCCAGCAGGGCCTCGACGCGCCAGTCGACGATCTGGTTTCCAAGCGACACAAGTCTCCGCCGCCGCAGCTAAACTTGCTTGGGCAAGTCCTGGGACCCGCCATCAACAGTGTATGCCGAAACGAGTCGATGGCCGCCAGCCTCACCGGGACCGCAACTGATGTTCGCGACATGATTGCCTACCGGCTAGGGTTTGCCGGCAAGGATGCTCAGGAGCCTACGTTGGCGGGCGGTTGGCGTGCTGAGCTAATCGGCAACCTCATTGATGACCTGCTGTCCGGTCGCAAGAGCATTCGAATCGCCGACCCTAAGAAAGAGCATCCACTGGCAATCGACGATGTCGCGCAGTAGACCTCACCGCGGATAGACAAACCGATCCAGCTGACCAACCGATTGCGATCCGCCGCCCAGATCGAGAGTCTCCTCGACATAGAACTTGGTCATTTCTTCCGCCGCCAGCTTCAGCTCAAGATCGCGACACAGGACTTCGGCACGGAAAATGTGGGTTCCGGCGCGCTGGGCTTGGGCGGTGATCTTTATCACTTTCTCGGCGCCGGCAGCGAGCTTGCCAATCGTATCGATTGCCACCCGGCCGTCGGTAGCCCGGTAGCGTGTGCCGTTCACCGCTGTGGGCTCGATGCCGTCTGAGAACAGAGCGACAATGCTTACCTGTTCTGCTGCAACGGCGCCACGATTCTTAACGTGGACCTCGTAGACCACCTCTTTGCCCGTTGGCAGCGGCCCGCGAGGGTCGACGATATCCAGCTTCAAGTCGGCCATAGCTACCACTTCGGTTATGGCAGCGTCGCGATGGCTTGCAAGACCATCGCCCGTCACAGCAGCTAACGGGAACTTCTGCAGCCCCGCTCCGTTGGCCACGCCGCGAATCTGCAAATAACGATCATCTCCAGGGCGGAGCGACCCAACGCTCCAGCTTAACGTGCGCGTGGCGGCAGCGTAGGTCTGCCCGCGGCTGGTCGCCTCCAGTTCGAAGTCAGCGGGCAGGTCAACGGTAAAGACCACGTTCTCGGCAACGGCGGTTCCGGGGTTTCTCACGCGAAAGTAGTACGTGGCAGCCGACCCGGAATACTTCTGTGCCGGTCCTCGCCAGTCAACCTCGAGACCAGGCTTCAAGCACAGAACTTGCTTCTTGGTTTTCGCCGCCAGGTCGCCCTGGGCCGTAGCGTTGGCCAAGATGGCAAGCTCTCCGTCTTGCCTGGGAGTGAACTCCATTTCAAGAATCTTGGATTGACCAGGCTCGATGTCACCAACCATATGGCGAGAAGCCTGAGCCGTAGATTTGCCGGGCGGCAGCAGGCTGACCGCGACGCCCTCAGCTACGCCCGTGCCTGGATTGCTCAATCGTAGGCGGTAGCGTTGTGGCTTGCCAAACAGCAGCTCGTCTGGCCCGGAAATGGCCATCTCAAGCTTGGGTTCCTGAACCTCGACAACCGTTTTGCCGCCCACCGGGTCGTGGCGCCAATCCACCGCTAACTCGATAGGCGTGCCTTGTCGAGCGATCAGTGTTAAATCCAGCGTTGCCGTTTCCTTGGAGCTGAAATCGCCCAGCTGCCATACGATCAGGCCTGGAGTCTCGCTGGATGGGTCTCGCTTAATCGCTCCACGTGTGGCGCGAGTCGTGACAACATCGGCCCACGCCGGCGCCAAGATGCGGGCTTCAAGGCCTTCAGCACCCGCCTGCCCCACGTTAGCGAGCACCACGCTGTAGGTTGCCTTACGCCCAACAACAATGCTCCGCGGACCATTCACCCGAGAAGCGATCATCGGTGTCTGTCCCATCATCAGCAGATCTCGCGCCCTGGCGTCCCGGCCAGCAAACGCGCTTCCAAACGCGGAGCCCTCGGTCTGTCCTGCTGGTGATGCAAGCGGCTCGATTCTTTTGAGCTGAATCGTTGGCGTCTGAGCGATTTCTTTCTCATTGCTCAAGGAATCCGCGAACGCTGCTCGCGCGATAGAGTCCTCCGCTCCGTCGTCTGTGTTAAGCTCTGGGTCGGAATCAGCCGCCATAGAACCATAGCGATTGCCCTGAGTCGTGCGTCCCGGGGACAACTCCGGCTGCGGATTCGATGGCTTGCTTGAAGCGTTCGCCTGGAGAGTGGCCTTAGCAACGGGTTCCGGCTTTTCAGCTGGCTTGACCGCCGGTTTCACGACGTTACTAACGGTCTCGCTTTCGACCAGTTTTTCGTTCCCAGCCGCAGCCTCTACCTGGGCAGCCATCTCGCGGGCTATTTCCGCGGCAAGCGACTTGTTGAAGGACCGTCGTTCGGGACGACTTTGCTTTGGCGTCGTCGGCAATGCGTAGCGGTCGTTCTTAGTATCGACCCTGGTAGCTACTGGCGGCTGCCCCGAATCTCCAGCGCCGTAGCGTTCACTCCGCGGCGGTGGGCTCGTAGTCGCTGCGTTGCCAGACAGAATACTTCCGGCCCTCGCCGGTGGACGCCGTGGTGCGGAGGCATCCGTTTCAGGCCGGCTGCTTGCCAAAGGCGTCGCCTTCCTCTTCGCGGAGCGAGTCTTAGACTCTGGAGCTGCGACGCTTCGCGCAGCATCCGCCAGCGTACGACTAGCGCCGGTCACGGCGCGACCCGTGGTAGCCACTGATCTGGTTGGAGCGATTTCTTGCTCCGGCTTCTGCTGCCGGAGATCTCGCATCATACGAGCCCGCGCGGAGCCGTTGTTCCAGGGTCCCGAGACACTCCTCTTGCGAGGTCGTACTGCAGGCGATTGCGCCTGGCGAGCGGCTTGGTCAGATGTCGCTGACTTGGCTGCTCCGTCGCTATCGCCAAACAGGTCACCCGGCAACAACCTGCGGGGATCCAGACTCGGTAGACGACTGCGGTACGATGAACTCGTCGGAGCAGGAGCAATCGGGTCGCTTTTAGGCAGGGGCGCGGACTGCTCAGTGGCTCCATGGGCAAGAGAGCCGGATGGCGCGACCCGAACCGCTTGCTTGGAAGCAATCCGGCGGGGACCGGCGTCCGCGCTGTCCCGCCAACCAAAGCGAAACTTCGACAGCCGCTCCGCAAAGCTTCCAGCCGGCTTTTCTTCTTGAGCGGCGGCCGGGGAAGCAGCCACGAGCGAACAGGCAACCGCCAGGCCCAACATGAGTGGCATTAGTCGCAGCGTCATCTTGCGCATCCTTGCGAAGAATTCGGTAAGCGGTAGCGGCCCCGGGGGAGGGGAGACGGAGAGCCCGCCCGCTGTCGAGAAAGTATCGGCGATACCGGTTGCGCCAATTCAATCAATTAGCAGCTTTTTTCCGGATGCGTAAGCAAGGGGCCCCTGGTAACCTGGGAAGCCTTCTCGACGCAGGCGAGTACCACCTGAGCCTTACCTTGCAGCGACTTAGCTTGTTGCAACCTCAGCATTGCTAGCGACCTCAAAACCCATGTCTTCGAGCATGGCATAGTCGGCGGCGGGAGCTTGGCCTTCAGTCGTCAGGTAGTCGCCCACGAAGAGCGAGTTCGCCGCGTAGAGCCCCATTGGTTGCAAGCTTCTTAGGTGAATCTCCCGCCCACCGGCGATGCGGATCTCGCGATCGGGGTTCACCATCCGAAACATCGCAAGCACCTTCAAGCAGTAGCGGGGATTCAGTTCCTTGCCGTGATCGCTCAGTGGAGTGCCGTCGATGGGGTTGAGGAAATTCACCGGTATGGACTGCACGCCCAACTCACGCAATTCGATGGCCATGCTGACCACATCGGCCGCTTCCTCACCCATGCCAATGATGCCACCGCTGCACATCTCCATGCCTGCATCGCGTACCGCTTTGAGAGTATCGACGCGGTCCTGGAAAGAGTGCGTGGAGCAGATCTCTGAGTAGTACTCACCGCTGGTGTTGAGGTTGTGGTTCACTCGATCCACACCACATGCTTTCAGCCGTCCAGCCTGCTCATTCGACAACAGCCCCAGGCAAGCACAAATGTCCAGACCATACTGCTGCTTGATCTCTGGCACGATCGTCTCGACGGCCTTCATCTCGCGCTCGTTGGGCCCCCGGGCGGAAATGACAATGCAGTACGTCTTGGCGTTCCGCTCGGCAGCCACGCGGGCGCCATCTAGCAACTTGTCACGGCTAAGGATGTTGTACTTGGGAATCTCGGCATCGGAGACTTTCGATTGCGAGCAGTAGCCGCAGTCCTCGGGGCACAGGCCGCTCTTTGCGTTCATCAAGAAGTAAAGCTGCACCTTGTTAGCAAAGTGCTGCCGACGGACCTGATACGCAGCATCCAACAATGAAAGCAGCTCCTCATCGGGGCAGGCAAGGATACTTTGAGCCTGCTCAGCGGTTAGCTTGTCGCCGGCCAGGACTTGGTCGGCCAGTTCGTGCCAAGGGCTTGTCGATGCGGGAGCTATTTCGGGCATGCTGCTCTTCTCAAAAGTGGGTTGGTACGGCTCTAGTATCTCGACTGTCTCCCCGCTCCCGCAAGGGGTAAGCTAGTAGAGTCTGGTCGGTTCCTTTTCGCCCGTAAGTTTCTATGCATCTGGTACGCATTGGCATTCATGGCCACGTTGGCCGCTTCCGCTCTGCCGAAGCGCTGCGTTTTCCGCGCGGCGCGCGGGTCATTGTCCGTACGCCTCGTGGGCTGGAGGTGGGCGAGGTGCTTGGCTGGACGTCGCAGGGGCAGGCAGATGGCGAATTGCTCCGCGAAATGGCTGCCGAAGACGAACTACTAGCCGAGCGATTGATGAGCCGCGCAAACGAAGCGTATCAGGCTTGCGTCGACTTGCTTTTCGAACGGGGAATCGACGCAGTGCTTACTGATGCCGAACTTCTGTTCGATGGGCGCGGACTGTACTTTCACTTCCTAGGCGAGCCCCCCGTAGAAGCGGAGTCGCTAACGACCGAGCTTGCCGAGGCGTACGAGGCGACTGCACAAATTGGCCGCTTTGCTGAAACACTTGCTGAAGGCTGTGGCCCCGGCTGCGGAACCGAAGCCGCCAAAGGGCAGGGCGGTTGCGACTCGTGCTCAACCTGTGCCGTTGCAGCCGCCTGCAAGAAGTGAAGAAGGGGTCTTCTGCACGATGCTTCGTCGCGGTGTCCGCTGGTCACTCCCCGGCAGCTCCCAGCGAGGCCAGGAACTCGCTCATTTCGCCGGCAGCGTGGGAATCGCCTTGAATGCGGGCGGCTTCAATACCATTGCGGAGGTAGTCGCGGGCTTCATTGACGCGGTCGAGCCGCGCTAGCTGCTGGCCTGCCATGAAGAAAGCAGGGACATAGGGTGGCTGGTCCTTGGTAAGCTCGGCGAGCTTTACGAGGCTTTGGTCGTGGTCGCCTTCTTTGTCGAGCTCCATCGCCAGGCTGTAGCGCAGGAAAGTGTCCTGAGGATCGTCCGCCAACATGGCCTCGATTTTTTCGCGTCTTGTGGCCATTGATCGCCTTTAAAACTGGTCCTTGAGTTTAAGCAGCGCGCCGTCATCGCCGGCTGTGGTCACATAGAGTTCGTCCGCGGCGCCAAAAGCCATCGCGGTTGGATTCTCCAACTCCGCTAAGAGAACCGCCGCGCCGTACTGAACCCCGTCGACGATCGCCGCATCGATGCGGTAGAGTCCACTTGCCTTGGAGCCATTGGCCTGACTGATCAGAGCGTAGAGCCGGCGATTGACCGGCCGTACCTGGGGTGCGTAGGCCAAGGCAACCATTCCGCTAGTGTCTAGTTCCATGAGCAATGGCGGTCCCGAAGCGTCGGTGAGCTCCGGATCGGCGAACAGGAGCTGGCTCGGAGTTTCCTTACCCTGCGACTCCACGGCAACCACCACATGGCCCTGCGGGCTAACGGTCACCGCGCGAGGCGTCGTATCAGGAGGCAACTCACCAGCCGTTGCCAGGGGTCGCAAACCACTAAGCCTGCTGCCCGTATGTCGGGCCCTCAGCAGGGAACCGCCGCCACCTTCGTGGGCTAAGACGATGTAGACATAGCGACTGTTGCATGCCAGTGAGAGATACTTTCCCGGCTGATCTGGCGCATCATCGGGCATCAATTCTTGCACCAAGTCACGTCGTACAGCAGAGTGGGCCTGCTTGCCTGGCGGGAAACGGAGTCCCAATAACGCACGCTGGGAACGCTTGCCAAGTCCCACGCCCGCCACGAGGGTACGGTCATCTAGCCCTAGCAAGCACTGGCCGCGTTCGTGGGGCGTAGAATCCTGAAGCGGCAGGCGGGCTAGTTCTTTGGCGCCGCCTCCTGGCTGGTGCGCTATCAGACCACCGTCGGCTTGCAGCACCACAAGGCGCAGGTCGCCGGGCAAATCGCCCTGAGAAACGGCAACTCCCGCTGGTTGCTGCAAGCCTGTTGAAACCGTTTCGATAGAGGGCTCAGCCGTCGCAGCTGCTGCGATCAGCCAGCTAGCGGTTGCTGTGGCGACCCTAAGCGCCGATCCCATGCGAAGCCTCGTAAGCGGCGATCTTGTCTTCGTGCTCCAACGTCAAGCTAATGTGATCCAGGCCCTTCAGCAGGCAGTGCCGGCGGAATTCGTCGACGTCGATCGCCGCTTCAAAGCCATGGCTATCCTTCAGAACGCGTCTCTCCAGGTCGGCCGTTAGCTCGTAGCCTTGATGCTGAGCAGCTCGCTGGAAAAGTTCCTCCACTTGCTCTTCCGTCAGCACGATAGGCAACATGCCGTTCTTGAAGCAGTTGTTGTAGAAGATGTCCGCAAAGCTCGGCGCCACGATCACGCGAAAGCCGTAGTCCTCCAGCGCCCAAGGAGCGTGCTCACGACTGGAGCCACTGCCAAAGTTACGCCTAGCCAGTAGCACACTAGCCCCCTGGGCTGCGGGTTGGTTTAACTCGAAGTCGGGGTTCTCGGTTCCGTCCTCATTCCTCCGCCAGTCCCAGAAAAGAAACTCGCCAAAGCCGGTCCGCTCAATTCGCTTGAGGAACTGCTTCGGAATGATCTGGTCGGTATCAACATTGGCCCGGTCCATCGCCGCGACCAAGCCGGTGTGTGTGGTGAATGGATTCATAGGAGGCGGCACTTGGGCGAAAGGTAAAGACAGGTACTCAAGACCATTCCCGAACATCAACAAAGTGTCCCGCGCACGCGGCAGCGGCGGCCATGGCGGGGCTTACCAAGTGGGTGCGACCGCCGCGGCCCTGACGACCTTCAAAGTTGCGGTTGCTAGTGGACGCACAGCGTTGACCGGGATCAAGCTTGTCGGGGTTCATTGCCAGGCACATGCTGCAGCCCGCTTCGCGCCAGTCGAACCCGGCTTCCTTGAAGATGGCATCGAGGCCTTCCTCTTCGGCTTGCTGCTTGACGACTCCCGAGCCTGGCACAACCATCGCGTCGACATGATCTGCCACCCGCTTGCCCCTGGCGGCGGCCGCGGCGGCGCGGAGATCCTCGATCCGGCCATTGGTGCAGCTGCCGATAAACACGCGATCGAGCTTCAAATCGGTAATCGGCGTGCCCGCCTCAATGCCCATGTACTCCAGGGCGTTGGCGGTGGTCTTCTGCTCCGTTGGATCGGAGAAGTCGCTTGGATTCGGGACCGCGGCGTTCACGCTTGCCACCTGGCCTGGATTGGTGCCCCAGCTGACCTGTGGGGCGATGTCGGCTCCGCTGAAAGTGAGCGACTTATCGTAGCTGGCGCCCTGGTCGGTAACCAATTCTCTCCAACTGGCAACGGCGGCGTCCCAGTCGGCGCCCTGCGGTGCAAACTTACGGCCTTTGATGTAGTCGAAAGTGGTCTCGTCAGGAGCAATCATGCCAGCACGGGCGCCGGCTTCGATGGACATATTGCAAACCGTCATGCGGCCTTCCATCGACAGATTGCGAAACACGTCGCCGGTGTACTCAATGCAATAGCCTGTACCCCCAGATGTGGTCAGCTGACCAATCAGGTACAGCACCGCGTCCTTGGCCGTGACTCCCGGCCCCAGTTGGCCATCAACCCGCAGTTCGAGCGTCTTGGGTTTCGACTGCAGCAGGGTTTGCGTAGCCAGAACGTGTTCGACTTCGCTGGTGCCGATGCCAAAAGCTAGCGCGCCAAACGCGCCGTGTGTGCTGGTGTGGCTGTCACCGCAAACGATGGTCATGCCTGGCTGTGTGTAGCCAAGCTCGGGTCCCATGACGTGGACAACGCCCTGGTTGATGTGCCCCAGGCCATAGTACTGGATACCAAACTCGTCACAGTTCTTCTCTAGCGTATCAATCTGCTGCTTGGAAACGGGATCGGCAATCGGCAGACTGCGATCCGTGGTTGGCACGTTGTGGTCAGCCGTGGCAATGGTGCGTTCAGGCCGCCGAACCTTGCGGCCCGTCATCCGCAGACCTTCAAAAGCCTGCGGGCTCGTCACTTCATGAACCAACTGAAGATCAATGTAGAGAATCGTCTGGCGGCCCTCCTCGGCATGGACAACGTGGTTGTCCCAGATCTTCTCGAAGAGGGTACGGGGGGCCGATGCAGTCATGTTCGCAGGGTCAGAGAATCACGTGATCGAGAAAGCCAACCGGCACAAGCCGAGACCCTTAGTCTAAGCCACAGGTTCACCGTCTGGTAGCGGTCCCGTGCGTTGCTATTTGCTGGCGACTGGGGCGTTCTGGCTTGGTGGAGCCTGGTCAAGATCGTCTCCCAAAGGTCGTGAGACCCAGACAAAGAGCAGACCGATGGCCCCACTAAAGCCCAGGGCGCCGCACACGGGAAAGACCCAGAACAGCTGGTCCAGCAATTCCTTGGTCTTTTGCTGCTGAAATTCGTTTCTGACCTGCTCATCGGCCAGCTGCTCCGGAGCTAGCTCGGCGTCAACCGAAGCGGCCGCGACCGCATAAAGAACCGGAGGACCCACGACGACCGACCCCAGGCCAACCAAGAAGGCTACGAGCGAAATGTAGGTCACCCATTTGGGAATTAGCCGAGGCATACCACGTCTCGTCGTGCGGTCTTGTGTGGTGCTAAGCCGACGTCTAAGAGACGGCCATCGCAGAATCGGGCTCCGCACTCTGCGCCGGGGGCCAAGGACAGGCCGCGCCTTGGGCAGCGGCTTCAATGGCGGCAGCTGCCATTGCTTTGCGCTCGGGGCATCCGTGTCCCTGCCACCAATGTGCGGCATGGGCGCTTGACCAACCCTGGGAAAGTCCTGAATCCTCCAGGGCCTGACGCAGCGAATTGACATCCTGGAAGCGATGATCGGCATCTTTCTCCAAGCAACGGAGAATGATCTCTTCCAAAGCCACAGGAATCGCAGGGTCAATTGTGCGTGGTGGCACGACCTCCTCCGACACGTGAGCGATGATCACTTTGACCGACTGGGCATAGTCAAAAGGCGGGCGGCCTGTGGCCAAGAAGTACATCACCACGCCCATCGAGTAGATATCACTACGCGCGTCCGCCTCGCGTTCTCCCGTGGCCTGTTCCGGCGACATGAACAGGGGCGACCCCGTGATTGCCCCCTCTTGCGTGAGCGTAGCGTCGGTCTGCTCGAACGAGGGCTTGGCGAGGCCAAAGTCCAGCAGCTTCGCCACGTCGAACTCGCCGCCGCGGTAAGCGCAAAATATATTCGCCGGCTTGATATCGCGATGCACGAGCCCCTGACTATGGGCTTCCGCCAGCGCCTGACAAACCTGGGTCATCAGGTACACAATTCGCGAGGGCGGCAAGGGGCCGTAGCCCTCAACCAGTTCACCAATGTTGTGACCCGGCAAGTACTCCATCACGTAATAAAACGTTCCATCTGGCGTGCTGCCGTAGTCGTAGATGTCGATGGAATTCCAGTGCGAAAGCTTGGCGGTCGAGCGAACCTCGCGCTCAAACCGCGCCAAGATCTTCGCATCGCCGGCTTTCTCCGGCCGAATCACCTTCACAGCACAAGGTCGCTTCATCATCTGGTGCTCAGCCAGGTAAACCTCGCCCATGCCTCCAGCTCCCAGCTTCTGCTTCAGGCGATACTGGCCCAGCTGCCGAGCTTCAAAGGCCTGCTGACGCAGGTTGTTGATCGTATGGACACCAATCGTCGAGGTGAAAAACGCCAAGTTCATCACCATGACTTGGCTGGAGAAGTAGTCATCGTAGAGGTCACTACGCATGCAGGCCTGAAAGCCAAGGCATCCATAGAGCTGAAAAAAGAGCACGGCAATCGGCGCCAACGCCATGGGGGCGATAACCAGTGCAGCGCGCTTCCACGTGTTGGGGATAAACAGCGCGTACGTAAAAATCAGAACCAACCACGGCACGACCACAACAGGCAGGTGGGCGCCTTCCGCGGCGTTGGCTGTGCGCGTCAGCAGCGCTTGGTTTATGAGCAAGAAAAAGACGGCGGGAACTCCAAACACCACCAACTCAGACAAACGGAGCCAAGTGAGCGACAGATCGCGCCGGCGAGCTAGCAGCGCGACCATGCCGCCGCTTACGACGGTCACAATCAAGTGGGTGACAAAGACGCCCTTGTCCCAAGAGGTGCCAGAAATTAGGCCCGACACCAAGAAAGCAACAAAGCCCCCGAAGAACGTGCCGGATGCGATATAGAGTCGCTCTCGCAACAGATCCCGCGTCTCGCTGGTCATATGCGGCGTGCCGCTTTCGACCAGAGCAACCATCCCGCGAGCCGCCTGCCGAACCCGATCGGTAGGAGTGCCCGACTTTTTACCCAGGGGGCGCGTCGTCGCGCCGAGAGGTGAGGGCGCTTCGATCGTCTCTGCGTTTTCGAGCGACGAATCGTTCATGTCGCACAGCCGAAGGGAGGGATCGGGGGTGTGGCCGCCCCCAGAGGACCGACCGGCCACGCCGGAATGGCCATTGCTACGCTAGTACATCATAGTTGGTTCGCGCGCAATTGTTCAGCCCACTCTGCCACGAGGCCAGGGTGGATGGCCAATAAGTCGAGAGACAAGCCCTCGCATGAAGGGTTCGGCGATATTCGGCGAGCCGCGATCCTAAGCAGCGCGAGCACTGGCGGCGCTCGACGCCAGCTGCTCGATTTCCTGGGGCTCGACGACGGACCAGTCGGCATCGCCGCTTGCCTTGCCGCATTCTTGCAGCACAACGGACTGCTGATGCAAGGCCCTGGGAATAAAGAACCAGCCTCCTGCGATGCTCTCGCGGCTGGCTTGGGAGGAGATCAGCAGTAGGTCCGTGCCAAGTAGGCTGTTAGCGACCGCTGGCAGCGCTTGAACGGGTCCGCCTGGCATCAGTCGTGCCTCAGCTCCGACTGCCTTGACCTGCCGATGCGTTTCGATCAGCGACAGCGCTTCTCGTTCGCTGGAGCGCTCTTCGAACCAGTCCAACGCCGTATAGCTAATCGTTTCGCCAGGTGAGAAACGTTGGCACACTCGAATCAAATCAAGCGAACGCTCGAGAGAACCAATGCCCAGTTCAACGATCTTCCTGACGCGCAGCTGTTTTGCTGTGCGATAGAGCTTGCGGTGCTCTCGTGGCTTAGAGAGAAAAGCGAGATAGATGTAACGCAGTCTGCCTACCGCCGCCATGATCCTTCGCCTCGCGTGCTTCCCTGCCGCGTGCGTCGCGCACCCTGAGCGCCACTGTCCGCAAGAAGGCATCGGCTCGACGTAGACCGTCCGTGCAAAGAAAAGCCGAGCGATGACGGCCGCGATCAGCTGCCGTCATCAGCATTGTGGATTGCGACGGGAATAGCGACCGCGGTAGCCACGACACCAGCCACCGCCAGGGGGTTGGTCATCACACGCTTTGACTTAGCCACAAACGCATTGAAGCCCGACGGCGGGTGATACTGACCTCGCACAACCTCAGGATCGCCAATCAGCAGCACGCCCGACTTGGCCGAAGGGGGCGCGATGTTACTGGGCCATACGCGCGCCACCTGTACTTGGCCACCGGCCTGCAAGTAGTAGACGCCAGACGACACGCCTGCGTAGGCGAACTGGCCCCGTTCGTTGGTAACCCCCTTGATCGCTTGGCCCGTCGCATCGAACAGCAAGACTTGGGCGCCCGGCATAGCTTGCCCTTTGGCGTTGTAGACCTGACCGGCCAGCAAGCCGTTGCTGGTCAGCGCCACATCGGTACTCGTTAGACGTTCCTGCGTGGGTGCGGGCTCCTGTTCATCTGCCAGTGGCCCCGCTGCCACTAGGGGGTTCGCCACCAGGAACACCATCAAGACCTTGAGTAACGCTTTAGGAGCAGCAGGAAATCGCATGATCGGGCACCTTTTGCGGATGCAAAGTAGCAGACAGTCAGGTGCTGCCGCCATCAACAGCCGGCGTCAGCGCGGCGGACCTTAACGAACCCTGCCCGGTACGAAAAGAGCAACCCCGCGAACCGTCGGGCGCCAGCAGAGGCTGGTGCGCGTCGATCCGCGGGGTTGCCTTGTTCTCTTGGTTCGCCAGATCAATCAGCTGGCGTCGTCGTCGTCGGCCACAGCCAGCGGAATGGCGATCGCAGCGGCAACGCCACTAGCAACCAGCAATGGGTGACTCTTGATCCAGCCAACCAATCCACCGCCCGACGGAGGGCACGAATTGCAACCGCCGTATCCCGGAGGGCAGGTATTGCACTGGCCATTGATGACTTGATCGCCACTGACAATCAACACGCCTTTGCTAGCAGCGGGGGGGGCGGTCTGAGGAGCCCACAAACGGTAAGCAACCTGTCCACCAGCCGTGATCACGCGGTACTCGCCGCCACGGAGTCCCTTGGCAGCAAACACGCCATTCTTGTCGGTCTTCGTGCGAACCACTTCGGCATCGCCGAACAGGACCGAGACTTCCGAACTAGCAATCGCGGCGCCTTGGGCGTCGACTACCTGGCCGACGAGCAGACCTCCCTCGCGGAGAGCAATGTCTTGCTGCGAAAACGTCGTAGCCGGGGCACTAGCAAGAACGCTGTGCGGCAGGAGCATCCCCACACACGCAAGCATGGCGGCCGCTTGTTGAGCGAAACGAATCTTCATGGGTTACGACCTTTCCTTAGTTCTGGAAACCCGTCCTTGTAATCAACACCACCAAACAGGCGATTTACCTGGGCGGTCAAGCTTCTTTATCGGGGACCCTCGCACACGGCGGGCGCGCTTGGAGAATCAGTAACCGCATCGGACAGATCGAGCCAAGCACTTGAAAGCAATCCAGCGAATTGCTGAGCAAGTCTTCGCAGACCTCACAGTTTAACAGCGGAATGCCACAAGCGTGCCAGCAGGGCGATGCTGGCTTCGCATCAGGGCTTCTCGGCCACCCGGAGTCGGGACCATGCGCGAAAGTGGGCAACAAGCCGACGATTCAAACCGGGCAGCGCTTGCTCAAGGCGTTCAGATAGTCGACCAGGTGGTTCGCGGCGACGAATGGAGCCCAGAAAGGCCCATAGCTGTTCGGTCGCTTCTTGAGGACCATGCAGCAAGAAATGGGTCCAAGCCCATGCGAACTGATAGTCACGGCCGCTTAGGTCCGGCAGCTCTCGGCGCGTCTCCAATTCCTTGACGCTGCGCACCAAGCCCAGACGCATGTTCCAGCGCAGCGATTCTCCGTGGGGATTGCCAAACGGTCGCTCGGGGGCTGCCATCTCAAAGTACTCAGCCAGCCCTTCATCAAGCCAAAGCGGCAGCATCGGCAAATCCGCATGCAGCAGGGCGTGCGTACATTCGTGTCGCAAGTCGATAGCAAGCTCCGCGTGCTGGTAGGCAAAGACTGTGGAATGCCCAGCTTGCTTGACGAACAAGGCACGACGGTAGGGCACGCCCGGAAAGCGCTGCTTCAGCAGAGCCCGGTGCTGCTCCTCGCTCGCCAGCACAAGCACTTCGATCGGCTGACGACATGGCGAAAGCCCAAGCACACGACGAAGCTCTCGTTCTAGCTTTGGCAATTCCTCAAGCAGGCTCTGCTGCGCGTCCAGGGGAAAAGTTGCGCGGACAATGAAGGGTCCAAGCTGCCTGCTGTCAGTCCATACCGGCGGTTCGCCGGCACGCGCAGGGCGGACCACACAAACCCCGCCCACTAGCAGCAGCGCTACGGTTAGGCATCGGGCGGCAAACAACCAAGGCGGCATACGCACACGCTAGCAAGTCAAAGCGAGAAGGGGATCAGGCCGCACGTTTCAGCAGGGACCACATTGATCGCCTTGGAGCCGAGACTTGGACAACCCCGCCCGGCACATCCTTCCCTTCAGCCACACAGCGGGGAAAGGTGCTGCACCACAACGTGGCGGCATCGGGTCCGGCCAACTCGCGAGCTCGCTCATAGGCTTGTCGCATTTTGGGCCGCCGCGATTTAGGGCCGTGCGCGTCCGTGGCAAGAAAATGCACCAATCCGCGCCGACACATTTGCTCGGCGAGCGATTGGCTTGAGGTTCCAAAGGCGCCGTTGAGGCTGCCTGCTGTAACCTGCATCAGGCACCCCGCTTCTACCAGCGGCTCTATCAGTGATGGCCGCTGCAAGATGCCTTGATTTCTCTCTGGGTGCGAAAGGATGCCCACCATGCCATGGCTAGCCAGTTCATCAAGCAAGGGTTCAAGCGGTAGATACAGTTCGTGCGGCAACTCGAGCAGCACGTGCTTGCGGTGATCGCCCAGCGAGAGGACCTCGCCCTGGAGCACTTGCTGCACCATTCCGCTATCAATTCGCACATCGGCACCAGGCAACACGCGCAGAGGGATGTCATTGCTGTGTAGCAGTTCCTGGAGTTCGGCCACACGGACGCGGATCTCATCGCCCGTATTGCTGGAGAAGGATCCCAGTTGGTGAGGCGTCACGACAACCGTTTTGATCCCTTCTTCAACCGCTAGCATCGCCATGGCGAGAGAATCGGCCGCGTCCCGGGCGCCATCATCGATGCCAGGCACAAGATGACAGTGGATATCGACAAAGCCGTTTGGCATATCAATCTCTTCGCTAGCGGTCGGGCACGAAGCCATCCCAGTCTGCCGTGCTGGGGTTTCGCGGGAGTCTGCTTTCGCGCGGGAGTCTAGAGAGTCTGCCCACGGGGTCAAGACGACTACGCTGGCGCCGGCAAGAGCGAACGCCGCTGCCGCCGGTCCCATCAAGACGGCTGGCGCTCCGCCGCTACAGCTCGAGAGGCCAGTCTGTGAGGAGATCGACGCCCTGGCTCGTAACCACATAATTCTGTTCCAGCCGGATGCCGTGATTGAGCTCATCGTGGTAGAGCCCCGGTTCCACGGTGAAGTAATCTCCCTGCTGGAAGGTATCGTCCCAGTTGGGATTCAGATGAGGCCCTTCGTGCGGGGCCAGCCCCACCCCGTGCCCCAAGTGGTGGTTGAACACCCAGGGAGAGGCATCAGCCAGCATCTCGTGAAGTTGCTGGAAAATCGCTTTGCAAGAAACCCCTGGTTTCACTGCCGATTCAATGACAGGAAACACGGTGGCCAACTTCTCCCAGGCCTGCTGTTGCTGGTCAGTGGGATTGCCGCCAACGGCAAAAGTCCGCGCGTTGTCGGTATGGTAGCCGCGGAGACCGACCCCCAGGTCGAGGATATAGAGTTCGCCCGCTTGTGCTCGCCGATCGCGTGGCGCCCCGCCGCGTGCTGCGCACCGAAAATCTTGGCCAAAGTAAGTCAGCGGCTCGCCAAGCGTAGCAACGGCAACGCGATGCAGCGCGTTGTAAACATCAAGCTCGTTGGCGCCAGGCTGGATGGTGTCCCGAGCGAATGCATACATCGCACGATTGGCTTCATTGGCCTTGGCCATTAGAGCTAACTCGTCGGGGTCCTTGCGGCGTCGCAGACGAAACATCGTGGCGTCGATGTCGACCCATGCGCAACTCCATTGCTCAGTCAGCTGCCTCGGCGCGTCGGTAAACTCGCACGCCACTCGTGCTGGTAAGTCGGCACACGCGGAGTGCAGGGATGCCAGGCTCGCCGCCCTCTGGTCAGGAGCGTCCCGCATGGTTGAGAGCCATTTCTCTTCGTAGGTCACCACTTCATCCGCAACCGACGGCGTACCGGCTTTGCGGCTCGGCATTGCCAGCGTGACTCGGCCGCTGGCTTCGATGACGGCCGCTGGGTGGAAGAGTGGCCCTACCCAGGCACCCGTCAGCCACTGTACTGACTCACGGCGAGTCAACACCGCGGCGTCGGCGCCGAGCGCTGGCAAGCTTTCTAAGAAACGTTTCTGGCGCCCTCGGCAGGCGTCATGATCAAGTTCCGGGACGGGCATCCAAAGACTCTCGGGAGCGGGAAAGGAATGATGGCAGCAGCCAACAAGCTGTCGGGAAAACGCCTCTCAGGCAAGCCGCCAACCGTCTCAATCTCGGAACGGCGTCTCGGAATGAGACTCCCCTGGCCCATCTGAGGCCTGGCGCAAGACAGCTAGCAACAACGGCTTATGCATTTTATTGCCGTGTTTTCCTCGGAGTTTACCTGGGTTCGTACCATCTGCCCGCAAACGGACAACCATCTGGCACCCGTTTTGCAACTCTCTTAAGTGCTGCAACACGCAGCGGCGGCTCCCCCGGACTTGGAGTCACGCCCACCACGCAAGGACAATGGAGAAGACCATGCTCGTACTCAGTCGAAAGACCACCGAAAAGATCTGCATCGGCGAGAACATCACCGTCGAGGTGAGACGTGTCGCCGGTAACCGCGTGACCTTGGCAATCGAAGCCCCGCGCGATATCCGTATTCTCCGCGGCGAGTTAGAGAAGGCCGCTAAAGAGTTTGAAGAACAACCTGCAGCCGCCTCCGCTGAGACCAAGACTACCGAGCCACTGACGGGCCAGACCTACACCGTGACGCATAAGCGTGTCCAGCTCAACAAGGCGATTCCGCCGGGCGACTTGAGCGACCACGGATTGTCTGCCTATGTCGTCGGCTAACCCGGAACAGAGAAGAGTTTGGATTGGGATCCCCACGAGGGACCTAGTCAATGGAAATGCGCGACAGCACCTTGCCTAGCGCCGCTGCCACTTGGTCAGCGGCGTGGGGCCTGGCAAGAAGTGCTGGGTGATGGAGCACAAGAGTCTGCTCAGCAGCAAGCCGAGCGTTGGTTAGTTCAGTGAGTCTTCGACAACGCCGGCCAGAGCGTTTCGCGAAGCCACGGAATCCTTCGTCGATCGGAGCCATCTCCGCCTGGAGAGCGGCGACGATCTCTTTACGTGTCGACCGCAGTCGTTTGTTGTCCACTTGCCACGCAAGTTTGTAGTAGGCAGGTGTGTCGCGCGATCGGGTCTCCGCCGGGGATTGCAATCCCGTAATCCCGGCGGTTGCCCGGCGCAGCCGTCGAGCGTTCTCAGCACGCACTTTGTTTCTCTGATCCAAGAGCTCCAACTGCGGCAACAGCACCGCCGCTTGCAACTCGCTCATTGGATAGGCATCGTTGCTGCGGCTAGCATGCAGCTTTATCCGCTGGGCAATCTCCGCGTCGCCGGTCAGCAACGCTCCTCCACGCCCTGCGGTGAGCAGTTTGCTGCCACCAAAGCTCATGACGCCCACGTCCCCCCAACTGCCAGCTGGCTTGCCATCAACCACGGCCCCAGGCGTTTGGCAGGCGTCCTCGACCACGACCCACTCGTGCTCGGCAGCAAGCTGCATGAGGCGCTGCATAGGAACGAGTTGACCGTGTAAGTGCGAAACGACAATGGCCGTCACCCGAGGCAATTGCGATTGCTGAGCAAGCTGCTCCAAGAGCGACACATCCAAACACCAGCCACCCGCTTCCACATCGACCAGCGCTGGCCGAGCCCCCACCGCCTCAATCGCCCGAAAGTTGCCCGGGAAATCATAGCCAGCCAGCACGACCTCATCGCCTGGCCGGACACCAACTGCTCGCACGGCCAACTCGACCGCAATCGTGCCAGAGCACGTTAACTGCACATGTGGCGCTGCGTGCATCGAGCCCAGTTCTTGCTTGAGCTGTTCGCATCGCTGCCCGTGGTAACGGCCCCAGTCGCCTGACTGGTAAGCTTCGTCCAGCGCACTCCGAACCGCGTCGTCAGCAAGGGGCCACTCGAACGGCCCACAAGTGACCGCCGGATCGCCACCATCGATTGCTAGGGGGGTCAACTCAGAGATGGCAGGCTACGATTGTGGTCAGGGGTGAATCGCTTCGCGAGGCTGCCGGGCTTATAATCCCGGCTGGTAACAAAGAGCCCCGCGAGACCATTATGAACAAGACTCGCCTCCTGATGATCGGCGGTTTTCTCGGCGCCGGCAAGACGACCGCTATCGCCCGGCTCGCCCGCCACTACATGACAGAAGGGCAGTCGGTGGCCGTTGTGACTAATGATCAGGCTTATGGCTTGGTCGACACCGAGTCGCTTCGCTCTCAAGGGCTAGCCGTTGGGGAAGTCCCTGGCGCCTGTTTCTGCTGCAAGTTTGACGATCTGGTCGAGACGCTCGCCGGCCTTGGGGCAGATCAGCAGCCTGACGTAATCATCACGGAGCCCGTTGGTAGTTGCACTGACTTAGTTGCCACGGTCATCGAGCCGCTTCGCAGCCTTCACGGCGATCGGTACGAAGTGGGCCGCCTGGCAGTGCTCTGCAAACCTGAACATGGCAGAAAGATTCTCGGCAACCAACCTGCCGGGTTCTCACCAAAGGCGGCCTACATCTTCCTTAAACAGCTGGAAGAAGCAGATGTCGTGGTGATCAACAAAGTTGACACCCTCGATAGCGCCATAGCGCAGCAGCTTGCGGCGTTGGTAAGACAGCGATTGCCTGGCAAAGCAGTCATCTTGGGCAGCGGCAAGCGGGGAGACGGATTTGACGCGCTCGTCGACCAGCTCGACACCCCCCGAGATGGAAACCAGCCCTTTATGGAGGTCGACTACGACATCTACGCGGAAGGGGAAGCAGAACTGGCTTGGCTCAATGCGACCGCGGACGTTTCTGCTGTTGGTGAGTTCGATGTCGATCGGCTAGCGATCTCCGTGATCGAGAGACTGGCTACCAGAGCCGTGGCAGAAGGCTTTGAACCTGCCCATATCAAGGTGCTGGGGTTTGCTGGCGATCAGACCTGCGTGGCAAACCTCGTCTCGAGCGATGGCCCTGTGGAATTGTCGCTCCCGTCCGAGCAGTCAGCCGAGAATGCACGCTTGGTCATCAACGCTCGCGTAGCGGGCGATCCTGATCAACTCGCTGAATCGCTCGATTCCGTACTCGCCGAACTAGCCCAGGCGGAAGGCATCAAGATCACCCCCGTGACCTCCCAACACTTCCGCCCCGGCCGTCCAGAACCAACTCACCGCTTTGCCTAGCGCCTGCCAAAGAACGCGGGGCGTGACGGTTTGCTTCCGGTTGCAGGGAGAGCGGCAGGATGAGAACCTTCCTTGAAAAGCGACTGAGTCTGTCAGCGATTGGAACGGGCCTGGTTTGCGTCGCAGTGGGCTCAATCGCCGGTGGCTTCGGCAACTACTTTCCTCCAGACTTTCGATCTGACTTTCTCTTGGGTCGCCAAGCGTACTTCTATGGCAGCTATCGCTGGGCCTTCTATACGCACATTCTTGCAGGCCCGATAAGCCTTCTGGCAGGCTTGGTACTCCTCAGTACCTCAGCAAGACAGGCCTTCCCGAAGGCGCACCGGCTGTTGGGGCGTGCCCAAGTATTCTTGGTGTTTCTTGTGGCGCTGAGCGGACTCTGGATGGCCTGGTATGCTCCAGGTGGTCACCTTACCGTTGCGGGATTCGCCACACTCGCGCTAGTAACGGCAGTTTGCACCGGCATGGGATGGCGGGAAGCCCGCTGGCGACGATTGGACGCACACCGCCGCTGGATGAAGCGCTGCTATGCCTTGCTCGCATCGGCTGTCGTGCTGCGACTGATGGGTGGCTTGGCCGATGAACTAAACCTAGACGGGACTTACCCGCTCGCTGCATGGCTCAGTTGGCTACTGCCTTTGGCAGTGTTGGAGATTCAAGCCCTCACCGCTCCAGGCTCTCACCACCGTTGATGGTAACCATCGCCGCGAGCGCCTCTCTAGACACCTCTCCATGAAGTGCTTCAGCATGGCCATCCGCAAAGGCGACATTCATGACGTTCATGTGATGCGTCGGTCTTTCCGAATCATGGTTCAGTAGAGTGGCTGTGTCGATGTCCGTAGGTGACATCCAATGCACGGCATGATTGAAGTGAGCATCGACCACGAGCAAGGTATTGGCGAGCCCATCCGTGAAGGTATCGCTGCACCGGCCTGTGCTTCCGGAGAACGCCGACGAGTCCGACACCACGGCCAAGTAGGTCGTTAGTGTTTCGTCGGCATAGGGTGCACTGGGGCACAAGTAGCACTCCACAATGGTGCCGCGAGCAGCAGCGTTCGCAGGATCATCCCAAGGCTTGGTCAGGTCGATCTGGTCGTAAAGGGCCTGCTGCTCCAGGTAAGGCAAGATCAGCGTCCTCCAGCTGTGCAGGCGATTTCCAAGCTCATCAACCGTGTAGGCGGGCGGCAAGGCGCCGTGAGCCGCTTCGTAATTGAGTAGCGCCAAGGCAATCTGCTTGAGCTGGTTCTGGCAAATGGCTCGTCGAGCCGCTTCGGGGCTGCCGCGACGGGCGGGAAGCAGCAGCATGACCAGCAGCGCAACACCCGCAACACCCAGAACGAGTACCACTGGCGTCGTTCGAAACGACCGCGCTGGCAAGTCGCGACCAGGCGTCTGTGCGCTCCGGTAAGGGTTATCAGACATTGGAACAACTCCCGAGGGTGTCGAGGCTAGCGGCGATCGGAACGCAAAAAACATGGCTGCCAGCATAATCGCTGCTGGCATTGATCCCGGTCCGATTTTTTCCTAGCATTCGCGGCCTGTCTAGGCAAAGGGCCTAGGTGTCTGAGGACTGTACCGCTGCAGGGAAGCTCGGTGCTTGTGGATCAAATTATTCGCTGGGCTTGGCTGAGGACGCTCTTGGTGAGCGTTTTTGTGGCAAGCTGCGCCGTGCTTGGCGGGTGTTCGTCTGAGCCGGAATGGGTTTCAGTGCGTTCTGCGGCACGAAATCCCTTTGCCCATCGGCTGGATGCGCTGCATCCCGGCGGCCCTCAACCGACGCCGAGGACAGCCCAACTTTTGCGGCGATACGACTTGGAATCGCGCCTGGACAATGATCGCGAACAGGTCATCACAGAACTGGCCAGATACGCCTCAGACGAGACCCGGCACGAACACGAGTTTGCCATGGCAGAGCTGGCCTATTTGGGAGCCCAGCGTGCGCAGGGTTCGGACGCCGGCAGGGCTACCGACCTTTACGGCGCCGCTCTGTTGCACTGCCACAAGTACCTGTTCGGCGGAATTGAGCAGGGCAGGTTTCTCGGTAAGACAACGAACCGTCAGGTGCTTGATTGCAATCCGTACGATCCTCAATTCCGTGGCGCATGCGACTTGTACAACCAATCATTGGAAGGCCTCCTCAGGTTGGTAAAGCAGCAAGGCGAACTGCGCCCCGGTGATCGTAGAACGATTCGCACTGAGACCCACACCTGTTCGTTCGATGTAGTGCTCTACAGCAATGGCTGGCATGACGAAGACTTTGATCGGTTTGAGTTTGTCAGCGACTATCGAGTGGCAGGACTACGGAACCATTACCACACCTACGGGCTAGGGGTGCCGTTGATCGCGATGCGGCGTCCGCACGACGACCCCGATCCTGCCGAAGAGTTCTATCCAAGTCAGCTTTGCTTTCCCGTCACCGCGCTGTTGCGCATCACCTACCCCGATCAGGTTCACGGTCCGACGGCTGATCCGACCAGCGTTGCCGGCTCACCCCGCTTTGTGTTGGAGTTGCATGACACACTCGATACGCAAACGGTGGAGATCGCAGGTCGGCAGGCGCCGCTGGAATCAGACCTCAGCACCCCGCTGGCCTACTTCCTGAACCAGCCAGGGCTGAAGGAGCAGGCGATCTCCACGCTAGGCCTGCTGAGGCCCGATAGCGTACGGCAGCTGCAAGGGCTCTATATGCTTGAGCCCTACGACCCGGCAAAGATGCCGGTGTTGATGGTCCATGGGCTGTGGTCGAGCCCCATTACCTGGATGGAGATGTACAACGATCTACGTAGCGACCCGGACATCCGCCAGCGCTACCAGTTTTGGTCTTACCTCTACCCCACCGGACAGCCGTTTTGGGTGAGCGCCTCGCAGTTGCGTCGCGAAATCGCCGACCTCAGGCAAAAAGTTGATCCCGGCGAGCGAGCGCCGGCTCTCGATCAGATGGTCTTGGTCGGCCACAGCATGGGGGGACTCGTCTCCAAACTGCAGAGCGTCGACAGCGGCCGCGACTTCTGGCGAATCAATAGCGAGCGGCCCTTCCAGGAGCTAAACGCCGAGGCCGACGTCTACGATGGCTTGGCGGAGGCTTACTTCTTTCGACCCAACTCTTCTGTCCGGCGAGTCGTAACGATCGGCACGCCGCATCGTGGCAGTAAGTTCGCCAATGGGTTTACGCGGTGGTTGGGCCGAAAGTTAATCGACTCGCCCATGCGATTGATGCGGGGCCGCGAGCAGTTACTGGCCCAGAACCGTGACTACTTTCGGCCTCATTCGGCGCTAGACATTCGAACTAGCATCGATTCACTGGCGCCAGAGTCTCCCTTGCTGCCAGTCCTGCTGTCCGCCAAGCCGGGCCCTTGGGTGACCTATCACAACATCGTTGGTCGACAACCAGACAGTTGGGTCAACCAGCTGCTGGACGAGGAGGGCGACGGCATTGTTTCCCTCACCAGCGCTCGGTTAGACAACCTGCCGCGTGTTGCTTCGCAAATTGTGGTGCCGGCAGATCATGTCTCGGTCCACCGACATCCGCAGAGCATCCTTGAAGTCCGGCGCGTGCTGCTCGAGCAACTACGCGAACTGGAAAACCTGCCTTATGCGTCACCTGGTCACGTGCGCCTTGTCGACCAGCCGCAAGCCCACAGGCCGACACGAACCGCTAGCTCGCATTTACCTCTGCGCCAGCGTTTGCCAGCTCCCGTGATGAGCGCTCCTGGCGGCACAACTAACCCAGGCGGCGCCCCGCCGCCTGGTGTGCCATTACCGGTACGAAGATAACGCTAAGCCTGCGGCGCGGTGGCACGGCGATCGAGCATCGCACGGAGTGGACCGGCTTTGCCAAGCATTTTGTCGCCAAGCAGTTCCGGCAGCACCGTCGCCACCCGCGATTTGGGAACTCGGCCCAGCGATACAGCGGTGTCGCTCGTCGCCTTTTCCGTCGGCCAGTCTGCCGTTCGCTGTGCGCGAGTAGGAGTGCTCGGGGCGGAGGGCTTCGACTCTGGCTCATGAAGGTGCTCGGCAGCCAGCACCTCAGCTGATTGCTCTTTGTGAGTCAATTCGCCTCGGAGGACAGAGACGCTCCCCGGGGCCTCGATCCCCAGCCGGACCGACTTTCCTTTGGTCCGCAGAATGGTGATCGTGATGTTATCGCCGATTTGAATCTTCTCTTGTTGCTTCCGTGTTAGGACCAACATGGCACACTCCCTTGGTTGGTATTGAGACGCTTCCCCCGCGGCGCCGTGCCGCGGCAGGGCTGGGCGTTAAGCCCATCTTGCTGGCCACGCTGCCGGCCCTATGAAAATGCCGACTTGCGATGACCACCCCCGTTCGCCCCGTAAAGCATTACGCAGGCGGCGTGCCAAGGGCGCCAACTTTTTGGCGATTCTGTGCGAAGTGCCAGCCAACAAAGGGCTTAGGCGTATGACGATGGCACCAGCGTGTTCAGCACCACGTGAACATTTGCAAGCAGATTGAAAAGATGCCACAAAACGCTAGCAATCATCGCCTTCCGGCTGCACGATCGGTCTTGCCGCTAGCCTTTCAGGGCTCTCGCTTTGCGTCGTCGAGGGCAACAGCGCAGCTGGAGGGGTCGTCGCCCACCGCGCGGCTACATCTTGCGACGCGGCCGGCTTGCCATTTTGTCACGTAGTTCGGCCGCCAGTTCGTACTCCTCGCTGGCGATCGCCTCGGCCAAGCGCTCCCTGAGAGAGGGCTCAAGCTCATAGTGATCCGATAACGCTTGCTTGAGCTCATCAAGCTTGAGCACCAGATCATCATCCTCAAACTCGTCTTCCATGTCTGCCTCGGCGAAGACATCCCGCATGCGTCGGAGTCCTTCGTCAATGGCGTCGATGGCGCCCTCAGGATTGAGATCGTCGATCTCCGCTAGGGCCGACGCTTGGGTCCTGTGAAACAATACGAACGGGCGATACTGCTCGTGAAGGTCTGCCCACTCCTCATCGGGGGCGTGGGCCGAACTAAAGTCCATCAAAGCCAGCGTGTGGTCGGCGTCGATCGCCGCGCGGCGAAACTCACGGAGGGCCAGCCAAGCGATTCGTCGGTGGTAGAACTGCACGAATTCGCGATCGACTTGCAAGCAACGCTCGTTGTCGAGCTCAAACTCCTCACCATCTTCAAAGGCGACGGAAAGCAAGTAGTCGTAGTAGGTATCAAAGCCCTCGGGTTTCCAGCCGTCCGGTCGGCCGGCAGCCTCCATTTGCAGGATGCCCATATCGATTCGCAGTTGAACAACTTCGCGCCCGTCTTTGCCCTCGGCGATCCGAGCGGTGACTTCCCCGAACTCGTAGGCCCAGTCGCGCAAAAAGTCGTCAAGATGGTCAGATCTCTTCGCCATAGTTCCTCGGATACTACCGCAGGGTGGGACATTCCCGCCTCACCTCTATTGTATCCCACGGCCCTGGAGAGTGGCGAGGCATAAAATACGCTGCCCTCTGGCCGCACGGCAGCCGCGCCTGTGGCCGGGCAAAAGAAAAACGCGGCCCTGGCTAGGGCCGCGTTTGCAGGAAGCGACATTGGCGTAGAGCGTACTGCGACAATATGGGTCGTAGGGATCGGAGGGGGGAAGTTAGCTAACCCTCTCCACCCTCGTCCATGGTCAGCGTCTCTTGGAGCAGTGTGACTTCTTGCTGATCATGGCGATCCACATCCGCTAGCAGATCACGAATATCTTGGCAGATCTCACAGAACTCTTCTTCTTGCCAATCAGTCACTTGATCCAAGCGCGGCGCTAGTTCGCGGATACGAGCCCGGAAACGATGGTGATCATTCGCCAGATCCTTGAGCCGATGCTCGAGGTACGGCTTCTCTTCGGCAACGACATCGAGGTAGCCATCCTCTTCCTCAATGGCCATCACACGCTCCAAGTGGCGGCAAAACGATTGCAACGTGAAGCGAACGCTGGACTTCTTACGACTTTGGCTCACCGAGGGAGCCTCCCAGTCCAAGGTCACCCGCAAGGCACCCTTGATGTGATCGAGCGTCTGATGCTCAATCCAGCTCACACTAGCCGACGAGTCCGTAACAGATGCGGACAACATAATCACCCTCCTTCATCGTAGCGCAGCAACCTTGCTGCAGGGATCACGCCTGGACCGGACAGCCGCGTCTTATCGCAACGCCAACGTCATTGCATTGTGCTGCCGATTTCCCCCCCACGCCGCCCCAGCGCGCGGCGAAAATCAGCGACAGCTTTGATGACAACGCAAACCGACCGGGTGGCCTAACCAAAGCAGCTGGCCTTCCAGCCAACTACATGAACACAGATTAGAAATCGCTCGTCGAATGAACTACGTATGAGATGAGAACGCAGCAACTCGCGGCTTCCCGACTAGCGTGCTTGCGATTCCGTAGAGCATAACGAGCCGCACGCGATTCTCCAAGAAAAAACTGGTCCTGCTAGCAACAGCCAACCCAACAGACAACGTAAACCGGCCGCTGGTTTGCCATTGCGCTGCTGAGAAACGGCGGTCCAAAGGAGCCCCAGATCGCCCAAAGCCCCCGCGTCCTCGCAGCAGGGCTGACTCACCTCATCGCACGAAGCTGAGTAGCAATAGGTGGGATCAATCTATACTTGGCGGGCGCCGGTTTTGCTTCCGCTGTGACTTGTGCCGCTTGGCTTTCAGCCGAGCCTCAACTGCGCCCCGCGATGGTTTAGTTTTCTTGCGATGTCTGGGTGGTGTCGCCACCGAAAGCACCATCGCGCGGAGTTTTTCCAAGCAATCTCGTGCGTTGCGACCTTGTTCGCGATACCGTTCACTGACGACAACCATTTCTCCAGCCTCGTTGATACGCGTCCGGTAAGTATCGCGAAGTCTCTGGAGCACCCCTGCGGGCAATGCGGCCGTATTGCTCAGATTCCAATGAAGCCTGGCTTTGGTATTGAGCTTGTTTACGTTCTGCCCCCCCGGGCCTGAACTACGTGCATAGGTGAAGCGGAGTTCCTCTGCAGGAATTGTGATGAGCGCCGTGATTTGTAGCGGTTGAGCCATCGAATGCCCTGCTCACGGCGCGGCAAGGGATGCTAACACCCTAGGCGGTTACCGCTGTGACGGCTTGCGAGAAGAACCGCTGCGAAGCGCTAAGGATCTCTGAGTAGGGCGCCGCTTCGATAGCTGGCCCCATAAGCTCAACATCGAAGTCCCCTTCGTAGCCCGCCGCCAGGAGTGTGGCGACCGCATCTTCGACTTGCGCCTTGCCCTCTCCCAGCAGGCAACGCTCTTGATCAATGCCATGCTGCCTGCGTGTGTCCCCTAAGTGCACAACCGCCAGTAATGGAACCATGCTGAGCAGCAAGCCAGGGTCAATCTCCGGCAATGGAAAGTGGTAGGTGTCGTAGACCAACTTCAGATAGGGAGAATCGTACTCCGCGACAAAATCGATCGTAGAACACAAGTCCGTAAAGACCGTCCACTCCGACGCGCAGGCGGGATGCATTGGCTCAATTGCCAACGTCACGCCATAGTCTTCCGCTACTGGCAACAACTCTTGAACAGCGCTGTTCACTAGCCGCCGGGCGTGACTCTGCGTGTGATTATTCCGGCCACCGGTGTAGAGCACCAAGCACCCAGCATCAAGCATCGCCGCAGTCCGAATCGCTGCCTTAGCATCCGCCAAGCTTTCGGGCAAAGACCGCACATCGTTGCCTGTGAACCCGCCTGCCCAAAGCAGATTGGAGACGGCCATCCCCGCGTCGGCTAGCAGCTCGGCGCCACGCTCCTCGCCAAAGTCGGCAAGCTTGCGGCGCCACACGCCAATCGCTTGGTAGCCCGCAGATTGGTAACGCAGAACATCCTCTTCGAACGTCCACCGAAAGGTGGTCAGTTCGTTCATTGAAAGTCGCGGCATTAAGCTGTTCCCAACTCTTCGAACGTTCGGCTCGGCAGCCCTCGGGCGCCATCGATGTGCTTCTGAAGACTGCGTCCACCAATCCGTATCGCCCAGGGGCTGGCGAGGCATCATGGCGTTCAAGATGTGCCCAAACGGGTGCTGA
Source organism: Lacipirellulaceae bacterium (assembly GCA_965263315.1). Lineage (GTDB taxonomy): Bacteria > Planctomycetota > Planctomycetia > Pirellulales > Lacipirellulaceae > JBCCQL01. Next base: position 383,864 of record CBDHGZ010000001.1, read on the forward strand.
GTATGCGATATGCCGGGAAATTCGTAAACCTCGCTGTTTCTTCTGCCGCGTGGGTGGGCAAGCATTTTGCCTGGCTTCCGATCCGCTTTCGGTTTCCTGCGAATGCTGCTACAGTGGGGGGCGAGTGCTGGCGCCTGTGGGGGGCGTGCAGCGCCCCTTAAGATGCGGTAGCCAGGAAGAAGTCCAAGGCGAGGCGACAGCCGCTCGTGCCGGTGACAAACTCCCAGCCATGTGTCCTCTTCCCCCCCCAACTCTGATACGATGCCATGCCAACACGGCTGCTAATCGTTGACGATCATCCCGTGGTCTGTGCTGGCATTCGAGCCATGGTCGGGGGTTCGGAGTTTGAGGTCGCCGCGGAGGCTTCCTCCACGGCCGATGCCTTGGCCAAATGCGCCGAAGCAAAACCAGACCTAATTCTCATCGATGCCCGACTGCCAGGCCCCGATGGTTTGGAGTGCCTTACTCAGCTTCGCGAACGGGGCTTCCGCTGTCCTGCTATCATCTTTAGTGGTTACGACAACCCCACGTTTGTGGCCCGAGCCTCGGCGTTGGGAGCTTCTGGGTACTTGCTAAAGAGCGCCACACGAGACGAACTGATTTCGGCGCTACGGACGGCAGCAGCGGGCGAGTCGTGCTGGTCTCGCGAGGAGTTGCGGCGGCTTACAGGCGCTTTGGCGGCGCCCCGCCTGGAAGATGACATCGAGGCGCCATTGACCCGACGCGAGAGTGAAGTCCTCAAACAACTGGCTTTTGGGCTCACGAACAAAGAAATCGCACAAGCTTTGGGAATCAGCTACGAAACGGTCAAGGAGCATGTGCAACACATCCTCCGCAAGGTGGGGGTCTCGGACCGAACACAAGCGGCCGTATGGGCGGTTCGCAAAGGATTGGTCTGAAACTCGCGCCGCCTCTCGCGTGTGGTCAATCGTTCCCTGTCCTGTTCTGATCGCCGATAGCCCGGCATAATGTCCGCATGTCTGGTTTTCCTTCGCGCCCTTCGCTTTTTAGTCGTACCCTCAGAGAGTGCCGCAGGCTGTACGTTTCCAGCGGCGAACTCGTGGTCCGGGACCACGCTGAACTACTCTCCGATGACCAGCAAGACTACGTCCAATTGATGGACGACCTCCACCGCGCCCTGGTGTTAAAGGTCTACGTGGCCGTTTGTGAGGCAGATCGCCAATGGAGCAAGCAGGAGCGGTTTCTGGCAGAGGTGTTGTGTCATCACCTGTTTGGCCAGTGGCTTAGCGGTGATCAACTGCGTCAAACCATCAAGAAGGCCTCAGCCGAGGCCGCCAATCTACGCTGGTACAGCATGGTCAGGCCCTTTGATCGTGTCGCCCCGTTGCGTGACCGGATTGGCCGACTGGAAACACTCGTAAGTCGATTGGCAAACCTCGTAGCGCGTTGCGATGGCGACCTGAACAACGCCGAGCGAGCGACTCTCAAGTCGATCGAGGAAGAAATCACTGGCCACCTCCGCGAGGCGCCAGTCGACGAAATCGAGGACCACGATCAAGCCAACGCCGTCGGCAAAGCCGCGATGGAAGAGGCGCTGGCAGACTCTACGGACTTTTGGGCCGCCAGTGGCAAACGAGCAGGGGCAACCAGAGGTGACAAGAACGCTCAATCGCGTCAGCCTGTTGGCCACCGCTCCAGCGCTCCCAAGAAGCCAACCACCACAAACGAAGAACCCGTTCCGACGGTCGAAGAAGCACTGGCTGAACTCGACCAACTGATTGGGCTATCGGACATCAAACACGAAGTCCGCTCACTCGCTAACTTCCTGAAGCTCCAGCAAAGACGCGAGGATGCGGGCCTGCCAGAGACCGACATCGCATTGCACATGGTCTTCACCGGCAACCCTGGCACTGGCAAAACGACCGTCGCACGAATCGTAGGCAAGGTATTTCGCGCTTTGGGCGTGCTGGAAAAAGGCCACCTTGTGGAGACTGATCGGTCTGGCTTGGTGGCAGAGTACGCCGGACAAACGGGCCCCAAGACCAACAAGAGGATCGACGACGCCCTCGACGGCCTGCTGTTTATTGACGAAGCCTACAGCCTAGTCGCGTCCAAGAGCGAGGACCCCTACGGTCGTGAAGCGGTCCAGGCTCTGCTTAAGCGTGCCGAAGACGACCGCGAACAGTTGGTCGTGATTTTGGCTGGCTATCCCGTGGAGATGCAGGAGCTACTACGGAGCAACCCGGGCCTCTCGTCCCGGTTCAACCGCCGACTGGAGTTTGTCGACTACACACCCCTGGAGCTTGCTCAGATCTTTGGGCTGATGTGTCGCAAGAATCGCTATGAGGTGACCGCGGCGGCGCGACTGAAGATTCTCTTAGGGCTGGAATGGGAGTACCGACAGCGCGACCGGCACTTTGGCAATGGCCGTGCTGTCCGTAACCTGTTTGAACAGGCAGTGCGTCGCATGGCAAATCGCTTGGCGGACGACACCGACATCACCCAAGAGGAGCTCGTCCGGCTCGAATCCTCAGACATCGAATTCGTACGCGTGCCCGCCGAGGCCTTTGAAGCCATTGACGAGGGCCAGTTGCAGGTCAAGCTGGCATGCCCTAAGTGCGATCACAGTAAGCTGGCCCCGACTAAATTCCTCGGACAGAAAGTGAAGTGCCCCAAGTGCAACGCCAGTTTCACGGCCGACTGGGGAGAACTTTCGTCTAGCTCTCATGCGAGCGTCCCTTAAGCTCTTCAGGCACCCAGGGCTTGCTTCAAGCATCGTGGCCGAACACAGCTGCGAGCCACTGGAACAGGCAGGCACTCGCTGACGGCTGTTTGAGCAATTCTTATTGCGAGTCGCAGGAACACGTGGCCACCCGCCGATGGCTGCTTAAGCTTTTTTTGGGCTCAAGCTGGTCTCGCCAATTCAAGAACCGATGTAGGCCCAAGCTGGTCACGCCATTCTCAAACGGCTGGAACGAGCACGGAAGCAACGAAGAGCGACAAAGCGGACCGCGATATGGCGTAGAGTTACCCTGCTTCATTGGAGCCTAGTGTCGAGGCGAGCTACAAGGCTCAATCAAACGTCAGCAAGCCCGCGGCTTCAGCCAACGTGACAGCCGTGTTGTAGAGGCCATGCAAGATCATGGCCGCGGCAAACCAAGGCATCCCTTCGGCCAACTCTGGCCGGCGTTTCTGGTTGATGGCGCTCCGCCATATGCGAACCAGCCCCACCCCGGCAGTTGTCGAACAAACCACATGCAACGCGGTGCAGACGATCCACCGCCAAGCAGCGTAGCCAGGGCCGTGCGCTGGTACGTAGAACGTTAGGTAAATCAGGTTTTCGATGACGGCAAATGCCAGCCCGCCGGCCGCCGCACAGAAGAGAATCTGCGCGGCCGAGGCAAAGCGGAAGGGCCTTTTCTCAACAACCCACAACGCGGCAGCAATCTTGGTGATTTCTTCCGTTACGGGAGCAAGCAAGATGGCCGCCATGGCGCCACCGAAGCCCACGCCGCCGGAGCTGCTTTGGGTGATCAAGGCGCCAACAACCCCCCACACCCCTGCGGACGCCGCCACCCAACACGTGGTTACCCAAGTCTGCTGGACGGTGGTTTCGCTGAGCCGCTGTTGCAGCCAACGCGCGTAAGTCAGCTGATCCGCCGGCGCGGAACCGGCCATGCTGGTCGTTAGCGCTGGCTCGTCCCAGACCGTGTGCTCCACGGCATCATCGACCGAAAGGTTGTCCGAATCAGGTGCGATGCGACGCATCGCGTCGTCCTCGGCCGATGACGGAGGCACGAAGTAGCCCTGCATGAAGGGCTCTTGTTCGATCGAGGGGTCGGTGCTCGGCTTTCGCGGCGCAGTCGGTTCGTCGTTGCCGGCGTGGCTGGCAGCAAAGGGATTACGCTGCCCAGAACCCGCATCCTCGTTAGGCTCGTTCACCATCAACGGCTCCAGCCGCGCTCAAACCGAAGGCTTTCGGCAATATGCGGTCGCGGACGCGATGACGGCAACGGTCACGACGCCACGGCGAGGATTCGTCGCTCCGCCGATGTCGGCTGTCTCGTAGCGGAGATTGCAAGCCGTGTCGTAGCCGGCAGCGCTGGCTTGTTCGATGATTCGCATCAAGGCCTCGCGGCGGGCTCGCTCCAGGAGCGAATGATAACTCTTCATCTCACCACCAAAGAACTTACGGATGTTTGACAGAAAGGTCTTCAGGTAGTCGCTCGATATGACTGCTTCGGCAAAGAAAGCCTGGGGCGGCTGCCCTGAGGCGATGGCTCCGGGAAAAGACTTGATTTGGCTAACGATAAAACCTTGATGGGTCGCTTCACGGCGTTGCAGACGCTTGAAGTGTCGCCCTTCAAAGTAGCTGCCGGCGAAGAAACCAATCGCTAGCAGGCAAAGCACAATGCCCAACTGAATGATGAGTCCCATCGGCCTGCTCCTCAAGCGCCCTGTTCAAGAATTACGGCGGTGCCATAGGCATACAACTCAGCGGCCCCCGCGGTAACCGCGCTGGTGGTGAATCGGACATTCAGGATGGCATTCGCGCCGAGCTGCTGGGCCTGCCCCATCATGCGCTCGAAGGCTTGCCGGCGCGACTCGGTCAGCAACTCGGTGTATCCCGTCAATTCACCGCCCACAAGGTTCTTGAAGGAAGCGGCGATGTCGCGGCCCGCGTGCTTGGCCCGTACCGTATTGCCTTGCACCAAACCTTTGATTTCGGCAATACGATAGCCTGGAACCGTCTCCGTATTCGTAACGATCATGGGATTCTTCTGGCAAGAGTGCAGGGCGCCAAACCCAACGTTGGGATAATGGAAGCATTGTGCCGGCCCCCCGTTAGTAATGCAACCGTGCGCATAAACAAAGCCAAACGCAAAAAAAGCGTTTGGCTTTGCAAAGCTCTATCTTCCTAGCCAGCCGCTAGTAGCTGTAGTAAGTCACCGGAGCATAACCATAGCGGACGCGAGTCACTGTTCCGCCAAGAAGTGGCCGCCAGCGGGTGCGTGTGTAGGCGACAGGCGCCACGGTCGTCGTTACCACAGGCCGAGCAACCGTGTACGCCACCGGGGCAGGAGCTGCAACAACCGGGCGGTAGACCACCGTCCTCGCTGGAAAGCTAACTACCGGCGCGGGAGCAGCGACCACCGGCGAGTAATAGGTGACCAGCTGGGCTTCGGCAGTAGAAGGGCTCAGCACAGCAGCAGCGGACAGGACCGCCAAGCAGGCAAGAATTCGGGACATCGCATAGCTCTCATGAACGGGGAAACAAAAACCGTCGGGCAAAGACGCCAACGCTGATGGGCAAACCTATGCCGGCATTATTAGTAGCCAACGCGGCAGAAGCAAATTGGGCACGTTTTTTCGCGAGATTCTTCAGGCCCGAAGTCCCATCAAGCAGTTCCTCGCTAGGATGGCTGCGTGAAATGACTGGGGCAAGCGACTACCCATTGTCCTTTTCCCACGCACACTTCACAGGCCTCGCACTATGTCCTGCTCCCTGCGCATCTTGCCTTACTCGATCCTGCTGTTTGCCCTGCTACAGGGTCCTATCCCAGACCTCCAGGCTCAAGGTTTTCTCGAAGGTGTGGTCGTTGATGCTGACGGAGAGCCACTCGAAGGAGTGCTGGCAGACGCCTGGACTTGGTACCGAAAGAAGGGTAATCAAGTCCGCTCTGACGAGCAGGGCAGGTTTCTCATCACCAATATCGAACCTGGCAAGCCCATTCAGGTGCAGTTCACTAAGCAGGGCTACGGCCCGAGGCTGTTTGCGGATCGGATGTCGTCAGAAAGTCAGGCGGCTGACGAAACGGGCGACCCCTGGCAAGTGGTGATGCGCAATGACACCTATCTGGAAGGAACCGTGGTGGATGGCTCGGGCAACCCCGCGCCTGGCGCCAAGGTCCGAGCACGACGGGGGCCGATCCGCAATCCGGAGGTCGTCATTGACGAGGTTTGGACCACCACCACGACTGAAGATGACGGCTCCTACCGGCTGTATCTTGAACCCGACACTTACGATTTACTCATCCGTGATCCACGTGCCGGTGTGTTGCGATTCGACGACTTAGAAGTCGAAGAGGGAGATCAGCGAACCCTCACGCTGCGTGCCACCGAAGGCATCGAGTTTCGAGCACAGGTCGTTGATAGCGAAACGGGAGAGCCCGTCGAGGGAATCAAGTTGTTCAATTGGCAACAGAAGGGTGTCCAGGGCATCTCGGATGAGCGGGGAAAGATCGTCATCAAGGGAATGACCCACGGCGAGTTCGAATTCAACATCGGCTTCAAGAATTGGCGACCGAGCGCTATTGCCGGGAACTACGCCCGGTGGTGGAGCGCCCAAGCGAGCAATGGAGCCGGGCAACAGGGCTTTCGTCCCAAGCAGTTTCAGCGAAACATCGACAGCTTGGAGTTCAACATCTACCGCGGCATGCCCGAGGTCCTTATCGAAGTCGAGCCCTGCGTCACGATTACTGGCGTCGTGGTAACGCCTTCCGGCATTCCCATCCCAAGAGCTACGGTCTCTGCTGCCCGAACGGGCACGGGCAATTCGCTAACGGGCGACACACGTTATAGCCGACAGGCAAACAAGAAAGGGAACTTCAAGATCAAGCTGCCCGCCAGCGGCGACGTGCAATACAACTTGGTGGCCCATGACGGTAAGTTCCGCGAGTGGCGAGGCTGGGCCAACGGTGTCTCGCAGCCCCTTAGCACCAAACCTGGTCAGGTAATCGGAGACATGCGCCTCACGCTCACGAAGCCGGCGGTCGCCAAAGGCCGGGTCGTCGACAGCGATGGGCAACCGGTAGCCGGTAAGCGAGTGCGCGCGGTACCCACCGATGGGCTCTCAGACCGCTACTTCGTCCCTGAAGTTGAGACCGATGCGGAGGGCCATTTCACCTTGGAGCACATTCGCCCTGGTAAGAACCAAGTCCAAGTGGAGCCCTTCTGGCTGCGGGCCGAAGACGCCCCCGATCCGTCGAGCGTGACGATCGATGCATCGGCGGAAGTGCCGGTCGATGGTATTGAGCTGAGGATTGTCCAGCCGCAACCGATCACCATCGGGCTCCCTCGCTAGGAAGCAGGTTGGTACAGTTAGGGGCTATCGCCCGCCCCCCAACCCTCCTTGGCAGCAATCACCATGGCTCAGGACGACGCCACCCCTTCCGCCTCCGAAGGCGAACCCGCTTCGCGCAACTTCATCCAGCAGTTCATCGACGAGGATCTCAGCACTGGCAAGTACACGCCCGAGCAAGTCCACACCCGGTTTCCGCCGGAGCCAAACGGGTACTTGCATATTGGTCACGCCAAGAGCATCTGCCTGAATGCGGGCCTTGCGGCAGAGTTTGGCGGGCGCTTCAATCTGCGGTTTGACGACACCAACCCTGCTAAAGAAGAGCAGGAGTACGTCGACGCGATCATTGACGATGTGCGCTGGCTGGGCGCCGACTGGCAGGACCGCCTGTTCTACGCGAGTGACTACTTTGACACGCTCTACGGCTGGGCAGTCGAGCTTATCAAAGCGGGGCACGCCTACGTTTGCGACTTAAACGCTGATCAGATGCGCGAACATCGCGGCACCCTAACCGAGCCCGGTACAGAGAGCCCGTTTCGTAGCCGCAGTATCGAGGAGAACCTGTCATTGTTCGCCAAGATGAAAGCGGGCGACTTTGCGGATGGCGAAAAAACGCTACGGGCGAAGATCGATATGGCGTCGCCAAACGTCAACCTGCGCGACCCGGTGATGTATCGCATCAAGCACCTGCATCATCAGCGAACCAGGGACACCTGGCGCATTTACCCTGCCTACGATTGGGCCCACGGCCAAGAAGACGCGATCGAGGGCATCACGCACTCCATCTGCACGCTGGAATTCGAAAACCATCGACCGCTGTACGATTGGTACCTCGATCGCCTGTCGGAACGGGATCTGTTACCCCACGGACGCCCCCGACAGATCGAATTCGCTAAGCTCGCATTCACCTACATGGTGCTTGGCAAGCGAAAACTACTGCAGTTAGTGCAAGAGGGGCATGTCTCTGGATGGGACGATCCGCGGATGCCCACGATCCGTGGCCTCCGACGCCGCGGCTACACGCCCGAAGCAATTCGGGCCCTGTGTGTGCGGAGCGGCGTCACTAAGTTCAAGAGCACGATCGATCTCTTGTGGCTAGAGGACGCGGTTCGCGAGCACCTCAACGAAGTGGCCCCGCGAAGGATGGCGGTGCTTCGGCCGCTGAAGGTAGTCCTGACGGATGTCGAAGGCCCGGTGGTCAAGACCTGCCAGTTGGACAATCACCCCCAGAACCCCGATCTCGGCAAACGCGAGGTGAAGCTGGGCACTGAGCTGTTCATCGAGCAAGAAGATTTCATGGAAGAGGCGCCCAAGAAATTCTTCCGCCTTAAACCAGGCGGTAGTGTCCGGCTTCGCGGAGCAGGAATCGCCACCTGTGATGAGGTCATCAAGAACGGCGCCGGCGAAGTCGTCGAGCTGCGTTGCTCATTCAACCCCGATACGTCGGCATTAGTCGATGGCAAAAAGGTTAAGGGAACCATTCACTGGGTCGACGCAGCGACGGCGGTCGACTGCCCGGTGCGTCTCTATGATCACCTGTTCAAGGTGGAAAACCCCGACACCCCGCCAACTGAACAAGGCACCTTTATCGACAATCTAAATCCACACTCTTTGGAGACGGTCACCGCCAAGGTCGAACCTGCGCTGGAGGACGCAGCCGCGGGCGAGCGATTCCAATTCGAACGACTCGGCTACTTTTACGCGGATCCGACCGACTCAACTTCCGGAGCCCCCATGTTCAACCGCACCGTGACGCTCCGCGACGCCTGGGGAAAACAAGCCGGGAAATAGTCAGCTGCCCAAGTGCGAACCTAAGGTGTTGGCGGCTGTCCTCTCTAATCATTCTTGGTTTTTGGCTCCTGGCCCGTTTTCCCCGGAGGCTGCTTTGGGTAATGCCGTAATTGCGGTCGCTGTGCTGGCTCTGCTGGCAGGAGTCTATCAATGGCTATCTCGTTTGCTTCCCCTGAAAATAAAGCGCCACCTCTCTGTGTGGGGCTCGACCTCTTTGGCGACGCATCGACGATCCTATCCCTACCATGTGGCGCTCGATGCTCAACGAGGCGTTGAGCGGTGGATTGCTGGGAGGAAGTCGGTTCGCCTGGGGGTACCGGTCGAAACGAGCTTCATGAAGGAAACAACATTGAGCCAGTTCTTGGCTATCTCTTCAGGGACATCCGCCACCTCTGTCGACTTCGAATCCTTCGACACGGGCGAAGACGAGAGCGCAAGCTGCGTGCGCAATGCCATGTGGCTGATTACCGACTCTATCCAGAACCATGTTGTGCTGTGGACCTCTAGCAGCTTATACGACGACTGCGGCGTGAAACGGATGCTGAATCTGGAATTCTGCAGTCGCCAAGATGACGCCGATGAGGTCGGCCATGACTTGGCTGCTGAGTTCTTCGAGGTTATCGAAGAGTCGGTGCGGCAGATGGCGAGCTATCGTGGCAAGATATTGTCGCTGGAGCATGGGGATGGCTACGACGGGGCCTCGACAGCCCTCAAAGTCCATGAGTTGCGCAGCGTCGCTCGCGATGAGGTGGTTTTGCCACAGGCCACCCTTGACCTACTGGAGCGCAACGTGATCCGTTTCGCCCGGCAGCGCGGAGCGCTCTCAGAGAGAGGACTGGCCGCCAAGAAGGGACTCCTGTTCTACGGCCCCCCTGGAAACGGCAAGACGCATACACTGCACTTCTTGTTCAGTGAATTAAAGGACCACAGCACGCTGCTTATTACTGCCGAACAGGTCGGGCTCTTAGAGCAGTACATGACGCTCGCGCGTTTGATTCAGCCCACGCTGGTAGTGTTGGAAGACGTCGACTTAATCGCCGAGAGCCGCGAAAACTCTTCGCCAGGCCAACAGTCTCTACTGAATCGTCTGCTCAACGAAATGGATGGTCTAAAGAAGGACGCAGAGGTGATGTTCTTGATGACCACCAATCGCCCTGAAGCTATCGAATCGGCGCTGGCTGCGCGACCGGGCAGGGTCGATCAGGCCGTTGAATTCCCCCCGCCCGACGCCTCGGGACGTCGCAAACTCGTGGCCATGTACGCCGCGGGTTCCCACTTGGATTCGGACGTTCTCGAGCACTTGGTATCTCGCACCGAGGGCGTTAGCGCGTCATTCATCAAGGAACTCATGCGGCGCTCAGTGCAGTTCCATCTCGAAGCGAAGCCTGGGGCCGAGAGGATCTGTTTGTCGCTGAATGATGTCGATCAAGCCCTGGATGAGATGCTGCTTGGTGGCGGCCCTTTGAATCGCATTCTGCTGGGCGCTGGTGACTTTGACGACGGCAGTAACTAACCCGATTAGAAACGCCGCATGGAGTACGGCGCTGGGTCGATGTGGGGCGTCTCGCCGGTGGCTAGCTCGGCGACCAGCTTGCCGGTGGCGGGGGCCGTGGCTAGGCCGATCATGCCGTTGCCAGCTGCCACGAACGCATTGCTGGCGGCCGGCGTGCGGTCGATGCAGGGCAGGCCGTCATAGACCATGGGTCGCCATCCAACCCACGGCTCGATACCGGCGTCGCTGGGCACAGCTCGCAAGTGCTCGCGCGCCGAACGCATCAACAGGCTCACCCGGGATGGATTTGCCGTGCGGTCGTAGCCGGCGAATTCCATCGTCGAGCCAACCCGCAGCGTTGCCTCCCAGGGGGTAACGGCGACGTGGCTCTCCTCGAAGATCAGCGGAACCTGGGGCAAGGGGGTGCCGTTCGCCGGAAGGGTTAGCGAGTACCCTTTGCCAGGTTGAATGGGAATCCTGCAGCCCAGCGGTTTGGCAAAGGCGGGTGTCTCGGCTCCAGTCGCGAGCACCACGCTGTCTGCGGACCTCAGTCCTTGCGTTGTACGTAGCTGCCGAAGCTTTCCGCCAGTGATGTCTAGCGACTCGACGGTCACTCCCTCTTCGATGATGACATCACGCTCGACGAGCAGCCGCCGCAGTGAAGAAAGCAGCTGAGCCGGATTGACGTGAGCGTCGCCCGGATGATGCCAGCCGCCGGCTAGTCCCGGCTTAAGGGTCGGCTCGTACTGCAGCAGAGCATCGTCGGCATAGGGTGTGACTTTGACCTCGTAGTCACGTTGTAGTTGGTCGGCCATCGGGGCGAAGGCGTCAAACTCCTTGCGCGAACGGTAAACCATCATCAGACCCGCGTCATGCCATTGGCAATCGAGGCGGCCCTGGTCAAGCAGGCCTCGGTACAACTGCATAGCGGACACCAGCAGAGCATGGCGCCCCTCGGCAGCACGAAGCATGGGCCCCCGACGGCATTGCAACGCAAAGCGCGTGAGCCAAGAGAAAAGGGCGGGATCTGCCCGCCAGCGTACCGCCACGGGTGAATCGGCGCCAAGCATCGTGCGGAGCGTCCGCCCCACGGCTCCGGGCATCGCCAGCGGCATGACGTGGCTGGGGCAAACGTAGCCGCAATTCCCGGTGGAGGCGCCGGCGCCCAGGTGATCGCGCTCCAGCAAATGCACCTGCCAACCACGTTCCGCCAGGTAGTACGCGGCTGAGCACCCAATAAGTCCCCCTCCAACAACGAGGGCCGATCCACGTTTGGACACGAGCAGACCTTAGGTGGGAGAATCTGGAAGAAAACCGTGTCGCAAAGGATCGCTCGGATCAAACGTGACGAGGACCTCAGCATTGACGAAGGCTTGGCCCCGAATGGTGGGAACGATGCCTGCCTTTGTTTCACGATAGTTGGCCTGGAACAAACCGCCAGTGATCGACTGCTGGGTCCAGGTCTCACCCGGCTTGAGTCGCCCCTCTGCTGCCAGACAAGCTAGCTTGGCGCTGGTGCCGGTGCCGCAAGGGGAACGATCGTATTGACCGCCTGGACAGAGCACAAAGCTGCGGGAGTTCGCTATGGCAGGCTCCGTCGGTGGCCCAAACAGCTCGACATGATCGATCTCCGCGCTGCGATCGCCAGTAATGGCTTGGTCTCGCAGGGCGAGCATGATTCGCTGTGCGCGGTCGCTTAGCTCGGCCAGACTGCGGCCCGGGAGCTCGGGGTCGTTGGCCAAGAAGAACCAATTGCCGCCGTACGCGATATCGCCTGTGACGGGCCCAAGACCAGGCACCTGGACGGTAACCTGGTGTTGGCTGCGGTGGCACACGACGTTCTCGAAGGAAACCGAGCCGTCTTGGTGGAGTGTCGCGTCGACCACTCCCACTGGAGTTTCGATAGCATGAACCCCCACTTGGATGCGGCCCATGTGGGCGAGCGTCGCGACGAGGCCTATGAGCCCGTGGCCACACATGCCCAGGTAGCCGACGTTGTTAAAGAACACCACGCCGGCCGCGCTGCGAGGGTCAGTGGGCGCCACGAGAAGACCTCCCACCATCCACGGGGCTCCCCGGGGCTCCAGAGTCAGCGACGTGCGAATCCAGTCTGCCTGGTCCGACAAGACCTGCCGCACCGCCGCCATATCGCCTTCGAAATCCGGCGCTCCCTCAATCACCAGTCGCGTTGGTTCGCCGGCGGTGTGAGAGTCGATGACCCGCAGCTTGGTGGGGGGCGAGATAGTCACGCGACGGCGCCTCGCAACATTCGTTGGCTACGGCTGAAGGCAAGCTGGGAGACGATGCTCGCGGACGTTGTCGTAGCAATCGAGTTTCGTGAATCGGCGGATCGAAGCGGGCATGCCAACCGCCGTGAAGCCAGGATGGCCCGTTGCAGGAAAAGGACCGCCGTGATTCATGGCGGGCGAAACCGCTACGCCGGTGGGCATTTTGTCGTTCAGCAAGCGGCCCACACGGCGACGGAGCCGCCGCATGAGGTCGGCTGCCAAAGTGTCGTCTTCACCGCCCGTGGATGAGTAAACGCTGCCCGTGAGGCTGCCCTCGATTTGATCCGCGATCGTTAGCAACTGCTCCGCTGCATCAGCAATGACAACCAGCGAAGCGGGACCGAACGCCTCGGTCTGCAGCTCGCCTGCATTGGAGAGGAACGCTTCTCCGGAAACACTTAACAAAGTGTTGGCAAACTGGAACCCGTCGGCCTCGACCGGCGTGCCACCGGTCAACAGGCGAGCCCCTGCCGACTGCAAGGCGGCGACCGATGCCGCCATGCCCTCACACACCCCTGCTGTTAGCAAGCAGCCGGTGGGCGAACCTGCCAGCTTTTCTTGAACAACTCCCACAAATTGGTCAGCGGCGTCGCCAGCCGGCAAGACCACCAAATTGGGACACGTGCAAAACTGACCTGCGCCCAGCAGAACACTCCCCGCCAGCTCGGCAGCCAACTCTTCACCACGCTCTTGCAAAGCGCCCGGCAGAAAGAAAACCGGATTGACGCTGGACATCTCCAAGTAGATTGGCGTGCCAACGGCATCGGCGGCCGCTTTGAGCGCCAGCCCGCCGCGGCGGCTACCGGTGAAGGCAACCGAGCCAACGCGTGGATCGGCTACCAACTTCAGACCGGCCTCGTTTTCTAATCCATACAGCATCTGGATTGACCCGGCGGGTAACTCGGCATCTTCGCATGCCGCTGCCGCTTCCGCAGCCAACAATCGCGATGTGCCGGGATGTGCCGGATGAGCCTTGGCGATGACCGGGTTGCCCGCCGCGATCGCGGCGGCGAAGTCGCCTCCGGAGATGGCGTTAAAGGCCAGCGGAAAGTTGTTGGGGCCGAAGACGACCACCGGACCCACAGGACCAAAGCAAGAGTGGACACCGGCCGAATCATCCCGAATCGGATGACGCCACGACTGCGCGCGAGCAGCGGTTGCCGCCAGGCGGAGTTGATTGGCCGTGCGGGGAAGCTCCACATCCTTCAAACGGGGGGTCGCAGGGAGACCCGTTTCGAGTTCCGCTTGGTTGCAAAGGGCGTCAGCGGCAGACTCAATCCGCTCCGCGTAGCGATCCAAGAACTTGGCGATTTGCTCTGCCGGAATCTGCTCCAACTCAGCAGCCGCTCGCACGGCAGCCTGCAAAGCCAGCTCATAATCCGCTGCGTCGCTGACAGGATAAACGTCTTGCAGCGTTTGCCCCGTGCGGGGATTGTTGGCAACGAACTCCCCCCTTGCCTGGGCGGGACGCCAAGCAGAGTCGATCCATACCGGGTGCATAGCAGACCTTTCTACAACCTTGCAGGCTAGCAGGCGACGGAGGGAAAAGAATCAGGCGCCGACCGTCAGGCCGTACTTCTCGGCAGAGGGGCGGTTCTCGATAGCACGATTAATGATGCCGAGGATCCGGTCACGCTCCTCCCCCACAACTGGCAACCGAGGGGCGCGGACGTGCTCCGTACCATAGCCACAAGCGGCGTTGGCCATCTTGATGTACTGAACCAGCTTAGGCAGCGTATCTAGGTGCAGCAGAGGTGTGTACCAACGATAAACCTCCACGGCATCATCGATTCGGCCGGCTTGGAATAGGTCCCACAACAAACGATTCTCGGCAGGGAAAGCATTCACGAGGCCAGACACCCAGCCCTCGGCGCCCAACACCAAGCTTTCGAGCACCACGTCGTCGACCCCGCACAGCAACGTGTAGCGATCACCGCACAGGTTTCGCAAGTAGGTGATGCGGCGCGGGTCTTCTGAAGATTCCTTGATGGCGACAAACTTTGGCTCGTCCGCCATATCGGCGAACATCTCGGGCTGAATGTCCACGCCGTAGCTGACCGGATTGTTGTAGCACATGATCGGCAAATCGGTTGCCGACGCTACCGTGCGGAAGTGCTGGATGGTCTCCCGCGCGTCCGACTTGTAGACCATGCCTGGTAGCACCATCAAACCATCGACGCCCGCGCCGGCCGCTGCTTCGGCAAAGTAACTTGCCAGCGCGGTGGTGTACTCGGCCACACCGGTAAGCACGGGAACCCGACCGCCGATCCGCTCGACGGCGGCTTTGAGGACGGTAACCTTCTCGTCGATACTGAGCGAGCAGTTCTCACCAACGGTGCCGAGCATGACCATGCCATGGATGCCAGCGTCGACCATCGCATCGAGGTGGTCGAGAGTGGCGTCGATATTCAAGGCGCCATCTTCATTAAACTGAGTTGAAGCAGCAGGCAGGACACCGGTCCATTTCTTGTCCATGTGTGTCAGTCTCGGCAGAGTTGCGGGGGGGATATGGCAGTGGACATGGGCCGCAGGATGCCAACACCCTGGGCCGAATGAGTCAAATTAGATAACCACCCTGGGGCTGTCTACGTGCCGCCGGGACAAACTCAGCAAAGTTTCGTCTCAGACACGTCCAGTCAGCGAGACAGAATACCCAATCACCAACGGCGGCGGACCCGCACACCGCAGGCGACCATCAGGCAGGCTGCCCCCAGCGACAGGGCGGTTGGCTCTGGAACCCCCAAGACCGAAATGCTTACGGTATCGCGGTCATATCGGTAGGCGATCCTCTCCAGGTCGACGCGTCCCGGCTCTGTCTTGGAGGGTATGTAGTAAGCGCCATTCTGGCTGGCGAAGCGGATGTCTTCTGCCACGGGCACTCCCAGGCTGAGGCCAGGAAAGTCTTCTTCGGGAAAGGCAACATCTAGAAGGGAAAAGCCGCCCTGACGAAATGCCCAGAAGACATCTTGAGCGAACAAGTCCATGAGGCTAGGACTCTGCTGATGATCTACAAAGGTCACGGGGCCTGTGTAGTTGGCCCCGGGACCCAGAGCCTTAGCTGAGCTTCCGCCCGGCGTAGCGATGAAAGTAAAAGGGTCAGCCGGATCGAAGAGCGGGGTAACGGTGAAGTTCACTCGTCCGAACGAACCCGTTCCCACATCGAGTGTCGCCGCGCCAGAGAAAGTATGCGATCCGAAAGACATGGTCGCGGTGGCCGGATAAGAGACACGGCTTGCGAAACTACTGCTGGGCGTGGCATCGGTGTCATACGTCAGAGAGAAGCTGACCTCGTCGCCTACATCGTAGTCGAAAATGTTCCCGGTGGTGCCTGCTTGCGTCTCGCCCGTCATGTCAATCGTGACAATCGCGGCAGAAGTGGTCGAGGCAAGCGCGATTAAGAAAACAGCGGTGACTAAGTTACCAGCAGACCTACCATCAGCGGGAAGGCTCAGGAGGCGTGGACGGGTTGTGGCGTTCATTAGCTTTCTCGCAGGGTGTCGATTTCATAGGTGAATGGACCGTGCGCGCGGATGCAAAGAGAGTCTCACAGATCCTTGATCGGTCAAGGGTCACCAGGCAAAACCGCTTGGCTTCTGCGCGAGTCCGCCTCACAACAAGAGAATCAGACTTCGCCCGCAACTCGCTGGTCCTGGATGCCCAGATAGCCCTCAATCGTGCGCTCAAAGAACCGGGCCTCGTTGACGGTCTTCAGCCCCGAGACCAAGGTCACCTTCTTGCGGCTCTTGAGCACGACCTTCACGTCAAACGTGATGGTCGTCGTGGTGTGCCCGTGTTTGCTAGTGCTGGTACTCCGAGACTCCTCACAATAAAGCTGTTCGATCGCGGAGAGATCGAGCCGATGGTTGCCCACCCAGGGAATCGGACCGTGAGACACGCTCAAGCGGCGACGCTCCACGCGAACCGTTGTCGTGTTAAAAATCGTTGCGATTGTCAGGTAAGTGAGCCCCACGCCCACCGCTACGTGGGCAACGGGGAACACGATCATCAGCCACGGGACATTGTCATCGCCAAAGGCCATTGAGTACCAAAAGACCAGGAAAGAGTCCCAAGCAATACAAAAGAACACCAAGAAGAGTATTGCGGGAGTAAACCAACGGCGGCGCATCGTTAGGGCACGGCCATCGTCGCTCACCTCCAGCCCGTCGGGGATCGGCAACAGCGGCTCCGCGTCGTGCGCTTGCCGATCGCTGGCTGGCTGTCCGAGCGATGGCTCGGTTGTTTGCTCACCATCAGGACCAGGTGCCCAATGCTGCTCAGCGCCGCAGTGCTGGCAAAAAACTCCCTGGGAACCCGGCCATAGGGGAATCTCCGTGCCGCACTTCTCGCAATTGTAGGTATCTTGGGCCATGCCACCGCTATTCGTTTCTACAACGGTTTTCTTGATTCAGAGCGTCTAACATTCCAGTATCATGCCCTACAGCCACGTCTAAGACCTAGCCGGGAGACTTTCTTGATGCGTCCTTCCAATTCATCCGTGGCCATGCGTCTACTGCTTGCTTGGTCAGTCGTGTTGTCCCCGCTGGCCGCAGTAAAGGCACAAAGCCCAGCTGCCCTGGCCGCCGGCTCCGCCGAGTCCGTGTCCTATCTCACCCCCGAGTCGGTGGCAGTTGTCTCGCTCCGGCCAAAGCAAGTGCTGACGAACCCCGCTCTGGCGATGCTGCCAATTGAAGTCGCCGATGCGGCGGGCGAGAAATTCTTAGGGGTAAAGGCAAGCGAGATCACACGTGCCGTGGTCGTCGGAGAGCCGCCGATGGGGCCGCTACTGTACTACGCTGCCGCGATCGAGGCCACTGAGCCGTGGAGCCTGGAGCGGCTCGCACCCGAGTTGACCCAACACACCAAGCTGGGAGAAATCGAGGGGTTTAGGGCACTAGTCAGCCAAGAAGCGGCCATGCCCTCGGTTCTGGCCAAAGGCAACACTCTGCTGGTTGGCACCGAGCCGATGCTGAGAAAGTGGCTGGCGAGCGAGTCAGCCACCGCCAGCGATTTGATTGACATGGCGAGCCAACACTTGTCTGAGGATGACCTGTACGCGGCAGTTGATCTCAAGAAACTGCGCCCGCTGATCCAGTTCGGCCTGATGGCCGTCAGAAAGGAAGTACCGCCGGCCTACCAGCAGTTTCTCGAAGTTCCGCAGTTGCTCGACTCGACCGAACTGAGCATTAACGTCGATGGCTCGCGTCCGTCACGACTGGTGGCTCACACGGCAGGAGCCCTGTCAGCGAATCGCCTGGAACAACTCATCAAAGAAGGAATCACTACTGTCCGGCAGCAGATGCGGGCCGATATGGAAGAGAGCTTGGCCAGGATGCGCGCCAGTGATGACCCCGTGGAACGAGCCATGGCAGCTTATGCCGATCGGATGTCTGGCAGCTACGATAACAGCTTCCTCCCGAAGCGAGAGGGAGACAGCTTCGTGCTGTTCGAGCCTGACTTTGGCGGCGGCTCGCAGGGTCAGATGACTCAAGTCGCGATCATCGGCATTCTTGTCGCTCTCTTGCTGCCCGCCGTCCAAGCAGCCCGAGAAGCTGCCCGGCGAAACCAGTCGACGAATAATCTCAAACAGCTATTGCTGGCGTTGTTGAACTATGAAGCCACCCGTGGCAGCTTTCCACCTCATGCCATCTACAGCAAAGAGGGCCAACCGCTGTTGAGCTGGCGTGTGGGTATTCTGCCCTACTTGGGTCAAGAAAAACTGTACAAGCAGTTTCACTTGGACGAACCATGGGATAGCGAACACAACAAACAACTAATCCCGTTGATGCCGAGCTTCTTTCTCGATCCTAGTTCGCCCAGCCTTTTGGCCGAAAGTGGCAAGACCCACTACCTTGGCGTCGTGGGTCAGAGCAGCCTATTTCGTGGTACACCACGAGTTCGCCATATGAGACAGTGCGTGGATGGACTCAGCAAGAGCATCGCCATCCTCCAAGCGCCCGACTCGTTGGCGGCCGTGTGGACCCAGCCAGCAGACTTTCGGCCTGCCGAGGGAGACGCCACGCGCGGCTTGGGTGGCCCGCACCCGGGCGGCTTCCTCGCGGGTTTCGCTGATGGCCATATTGAGTTTCTTTCAACAGAGATCGATCCGACCCTCTTTGGCAAGCTGCTTACCGTGGATGGCCAAGAGGTGATTGAGCCCAATGCCTACTGAGCCGCGCCGTGTCGCCTGCGTAGGCGGCAGCATTACCTTTGGCCTGGGGCTGAAGAATCGCCGCGAAGATTGCTATCCAGCCGTGCTGCAAGACATGCTCGGGGATGGCTTCCGCGTCCGTAATTTTGGTTACAGTGGTGCAGCAGTCTCGCGAGAATCGACCGAGCCCTATTGGAAAACACCGTCGTTTGTCTCTGTCAATCGCTTCGAGCCAGAGACAGTGCTACTAGCCCTTGGAACAAACGACGCTCAGGTGGCCAATGCCCCAGCGTTGCCTCAGTTCAAGAGCGACTACCTGGCGCTCATCAAGCACTTCCAGTCGGCTGATGCACGTGTGGTTGTCATCACCCCGCCGCCAGTCTTTCTGCCTCACCTGTTTGAGGGACCTAGCGAGATTGACGTCGAGACGCTCGACAGCGTGGTTCGTCCTGCAGTGATCGCCATTGCCCAGCAGGAGGGGCTGCCAATGATCGATGCCTATGGGCCGCTCTTACAACGGCAGGAACTGTTCCCAGATCACTTGCATCCCAACGCCGAAGGAGCCCGTTTGCTAGCCGAGTGGGCGGCATCCTCGATTCGGGCTTGGGCGGCCAATTGACGTCGTCACGTTTGGCGGGTTGATGATCTCCTCAGCTACCGCGATACTTGCCAGCTTGCAGCAAGGTGAAACACCTTGATCTTCCCGTCCCCCTCTGCCTGCCCCCCTTCAACCTATGCCTCTGCTTGTTGTCGGCTCTGTTGCCATTGATAACGTCGAAACTCCTCAAGGAGGTCGTCACGACGATCTGCTAGGCGGCTCGGCAACACACTTTTCCTATGCTGCCAGCTTCTTCACACCGGTACGGCTGGTGGGCGTAGTAGGCGAGGACTGGCCAGCCGAACACACCGATTTGCTCCAGAGTCGGGGCATCGATACTTCCGGGTTGCAAGTCGTCCAGGGCGGTAAGACTTTCACCTGGACGGGCCGCTATTTGCCCAACATGAACGACCGCGAGACACTCGACGTGCAGTTGAATGTCTTCGGTGAGTTCAATCCTGTCCTCCCCGAGCCCTACAAGCAAGCCAAGTATGTCTTCCTTGCCAATGGCGTCCCTGCCGTGCAGCAAGCCGTGCTCGACCAGGTTCCCGGCCGCCGCATGGCCGTAGCCGACACCATGGACTTGTGGATCGATACCCAGCGGGAAGACCTCGACGCCCTGATGAAACAACTCGACGGCTTGGTGCTAAACGACGCTGAAGCAAAACAGCTCACCGGCACCGAAAACCTGGCCCTCGCGGGACACATGGTTCGAGATATGGGCCCCAAGTTCGTCATCATCAAGAAGGGCGAACATGGCGCCATGTTCTTTAGCGAGCATGAGACCTACGTCCTTCCTGCGTATCCCACTGAGAAGGTTGTTGATCCAACCGGTGCCGGCGATAGTTTTGCCGGCGGCATGATGGGCTACCTGGCCGAGCAGGATAACGGCTTCACGCCAGAAGAACTGAAGACCGCCATGGCCTATGGCACGCTGACCGCTAGTTTCAATGTCGAAGGATTTGGCTTAGCGCGAATGAAGGAAATCACGCGCGACGACATCGAACAGCGGCTGGCCAATTATCGCAAGATGCTCAGCTTCTGAGCCGGCCCTTCCTAACGCCCCTATGGCCAAGACAAGAACCTTCATCGCCGTCGCCGCGCCGCCAGAAGTCCGCCAGCGTGCCAGCGACCTCGTCAAGCGAGTTCGGCCACTCGTCAATGACTTCCGCTGGGTCACGCCTCACGGAATGCACTACACGCTCCAGTTCCTGGGTGACTTGTCAGACCAGGACGTGGCCGATGCTTGCACACGAATTGGTCTGATCGCCGCCGATTGGGAGCCGTTCAAGCTTGAAGCGCGAGGAGTTGGGGCCTTTCCCGATCTCGCTCGCCCTCGCACGCTGTGGATTGGAGCTGGCCAAGGGGCCTCAGAGTTAACCGCTCTTCAACATGCCATTGAGTCGGAACTTGAGGGACTTGGCTTCCGCGCCGAGAATCGCCGCTACGTCCCGCACTTGACCGTGGGTAAGTCTGGCCGTTCCGGCTCAGCATCGCCTGGGCTGTCCCAGCAGCTTAAGTCAATGGACGACTTTGACGCCGGCGTCATGGCGGTAGACGAAGTGACCGTCTTCGCTAGCGAACTTCTCAAAGAGGGCCCCGAGTACCACGTCCTCGCTACCTGCCCGCTATTGGGCTAGAGCGGTTCTTGAACTGGCGTGACCCTCTGGAGCTCAAGAAGCGCCTACAGCCTTCCGCAGGGGGCCATCTGTTCCTGCGACTGGCAGTAGCCAACACGCTGGCAGCCCTTCTTTCTCGGCTGATTCTCTTCTGTCGCCCTTGCGCAGCCAATGAGCCCAAGGCGACCAACGGGACGCCGGCATTCGGCTGCTCAAACGGCGTGGGAAAGGTCCGTTATCCGTGCATCCATCAATAACTTCCCAACCGACGGCGGGCGACGCCCTGGATGGTCTGCACGTCCAAAAAAAGTTGCCGCAGCTATTGCATGAACATGCGAACACCGATAATGTATCCATGCGTACAGTACACTTCGCATCTGCTCGTTGGAACCGTTCCTTGAGCCGCCTTGCAATTGCGTTACCCCTTTCAGATAAAGGACTTGTCCCATGGTCGCCACAGCCACTCCCAAGACAACTCCCACCAAGAACGGCTCTCCCAAGAACGCTAGCAACATGGCAAAACGAGGAAAAACCCCTTCCAAATCGGCCGGAAACAAGAAGGACGCAAAGGCGGCAAAGTCCAAAACGGCTATCGAATCGGTGCTGGAAAACAGTGATGATCTGCGGCACACCGTCGCTGCTATCGAGAAGCAATTTGGCGAAGGCGCCATCATGCCACTGGGTGCCGAATCCGATCGCCGGATCGAAGGCATCTCCACCAGCAGCCTATCGCTAGACATCGCCCTGGGCGGTCAAGGCATTCCCAAGGGTCGGATCATCGAGGTCTATGGCCCCGAGTCGAGCGGCAAGACAACGCTCGCCCTGCACGTCGTCGCCGAAGCTCAAAAGAAAGGGGGCATCGCGGCTTTCATCGATGCTGAGCACGCTTTGGACCCGAGTTGGGCCAAGAAATTGGGGGTCGATCTGGAGACTCTCCTGGTCAGTCAGCCCAGTCACGGCGAAGAGGCCATGCATATCTGCGAAATGCTGGTCAAAAGCAATGCCGTCGACATTATTGTCGTCGACTCGGTCGCCGCGCTGGTGCCCAAGAAAGAGCTTGATGGCGAGATCGGCGACTCCCACGTTGGCCTGCAGGCACGCCTGATGAGTCAATCCATGCGAAAGCTCACCGGCGCCATCGCCAAGTCAAAGACGGCCGTACTCTTCATCAACCAGATTCGCGAAAAGGTGGGCGTCATGTTCGGCAGCCCCGAAACGACCCCCGGTGGCCGCGCTTTGAAGTTCTACTCTTCGTGCCGGATCGACGTTCGCAAGATTGGACAGTTGAAGGATGGTGAAGAGGTCGTAGGCCAGCGAGTGCGAACCAAGATCGTCAAGAATAAGGTCGCCCCGCCGTTCCGTGTTGCTGAATTCGACATGATGCACAAGGATGGCATCAGTTACGAAGGAGACCTACTCGACCTTGGAACCGAGCAAAAAGTGATCGGCCGCACCGGTGCCTGGTTCCGCTACGGCGATCAACAACTGGGCCAAGGCAAGGAAAAAGCCCGTGCATTCCTCAATGAAAATCCCAACGTGGCGGATGAGATCAAAGAGAAGATTTTGGCTGCCGGGGGTTTTGACGACCTCCTCACGTCAGAACCACCGCGAGAAGGCGAAGACCTCGACGATCATGACGAGTAGTCGACCAACGCATCTAACAGTCGCCACCACACTGCTGTCTTGGCTGCTGTCCTTACTCATGCTCGAGTCATGCCATGCTCAGCAGCCTGGCGCCGTTGGCCTTGCGTCACTGGAAGCTTTCGACATTGCGCTCGCAGAGCTGATCCAGCGATGTGAGAAGTCCGTTGTGGCCATCTCACGGCAACCGCCGGCCAACGGCAGCCGTGGTGCTCTGTTGATCCAACCTCGCAATGATCCCTTTGGAGATTTGCGCACCATCCAATCACTCCAACAGCCCGCTTCGGCAGTTGGCTCAGGGATTGTCATTGATGAAGCAGGCCTGATCGTCACCCAGTACTTGGTCGTCAATCCAGGCGACCGGCACACGGTCACTACCATTGGCGGAGACCAGCACGCCGCGGAGATTCGAGCTGCCGACCCCAGAAGTGGCCTAGCGGTTCTTTCCGTTCAGGGAGCCGCCCTTCAGCCGCTCGCCGTCGGGAAAGCGGAGAGTCTTCGCAAGGGAAGCAGCGTCGTAGCGATTGGCAATCCTCACGCTGTGATTAGCGACGGCCAGCCTACGGCTAGCTATGGGCGAGTGACCAACATTGCCCAGAAAGCTAGTCCTCAGGTAAATCTCAACAACGCGAAGGATGATCGGCGCGGTGACTATCGAACGACGCTACACCACTTTGGTTCGCTGATCCAGACGGACGCCCAGCTCGGCTGGAACGCCAACGGTGGCGCTCTTGTGAACATGCGCGGAGAACTTATTGGCCTGACCACGACCGTTTCAGTAATCGCAGGTCACGAGCAGCCCGCCGGCTATGCCATCCCCTTTAGCCCTGCCTTTCGCCGCATCCTCCAAACACTCAAACAGGGACGAGAAGTCGAGTACGGGCTACTTGGCGTGTCTTTCTCTGCGAGCCCGCCAAGCAGCGGCACAAGGGTTGCCCAGGGGATTGTTGTTCAACAAGCCTACGCGGGGGGACCCGCGTCACGTGCTGGCCTGCAAGCACGCGATGCAATTACCCGCATCGCTGGTCAGCCGGTACCCAACCCCGATCGGCTCCAGTTGCTGGTTGGTAGTCAGCCCCCCGGAGCTGTCGTCGCGGTCGACTACTCCCGCAACGGCGCCTCGAAACAAACTGAGGTCGTGCTTGGAAAGTACTACACGGCAGGAGAGAAAGTTGTGACCGTACCGGCGTCAACTTGGCGTGGAATGCGTGTCGACTACGCGACGGCGGTACCTCCAGAGCTCTTGGCGTCCGCCTCGCGTCAGGGCCTAATTGACCCGGCCGGCTGCGTGGTTGTAGCTGACGTTGATCCTGAAAGCCTGTCATGGAAACAAGGGATAAGACCGGGCGTCTTTATCAGCCACGTCGCTGGAACAAGGGTTGGTTCGCCGGCTGAGTTCTGGACCGCGTTAGAAGAGGTGGGGGCCGCGGGTCCCGACGGCTCTGCAAGCCTGCGCTTCACGCAACCCCTGAAGTCATCAGAGGTTGAAACCGCCGAGTAGCTACCGAGCCGACGCCACACTTGCCGCCTTCATTGGCCAGGCAACAATGCCGTCGATGTTTTTACTCAGCCCCCTCCATCGTCTGGCTGTCGTCTGCCGTCTCGTCACCATGATGGCGGTTAGCTGCTTCTTTACAGCCGGTGGGTCCGCAGCCACTGCTGATGATTCGTGGCTGTCTGCGTATCGCCAGCGCCTCATGGCCAAAGAGGGAAGCGATCGCTACGGCCTGCATTTGGATGGTGATCAACCAACGACCAATCCGTTGGTCATCTTTGTCCATGGCTACAACGCGTCGCCCAGGTCACTCGACACGCTAAAGAAAACCGCTGCAGCGGCCGGGCATTCATGCGGAGCGTTTGCCTATCCCAATGATCAAGCGATCAGCGAGTCCGCGGCGCTCCTAGCGAAGGAGCTACAGCGTTATTCCCAGGAGTGGCCCGCGTCGCGGATCGCCTTTGTCACTCACTCTATGGGTGGGCTCGTCGCGCGTGCCTGCATTGAAGATGCATCACTCGACCCCGGCAACGTGGCGACCCTCGTCATGATCGCTCCCCCCACTCAGGGCTCCAAACTCGCAGACTACGCCATCGGCACCGACGTCTGGGAACATGGGTTTGCACGCAGCGGAGGAAGCCCCTGGCGGCGGGCAAAGAATGCCATTCTCGACGGGTTGGGCCAGGCAAGCCACGATCTGCAACCAGGGTCAGCATTCTTGCGTGGGCTTAACGATCGTCCGAGGAACCCTGACGTTCGTTACACGATACTCTTAGGCTCTCAAGGCCCTGCCAGCCTGGGGCTACGCAACCAGATTTCTGCGGCTGGTGTCGCAACGCTTTCCCGGCTACGCGCAAAGCGTAGTGCCGCTCGCTACGAGAAGTATGTAAGCGACTTCCATGAAGTTGTTGACGGACTCGGCGACGGCGTAGTCGCGATCAAGCGGGGCCGACTGGCAGGTGTGAGCGACACGCACATACTGCCGTTTGATCATCTTGGTGTTACGAAGGATCATGACAGGGCAGCCAGCGTGCACAAGCTCGTGCTAAGCCGTCTCGGCGCGCCAAGATCGCTGGAAAGCCCATCCACAGAATCGCCGCGCGACACGTTGCCATCTCCACGCCATCATGCTGGTTTGGGGCGAGCAAACCACTGAGCCCCGCGTTGACACCCCCCCTGCTAACGGTAGGATGGAACCCAAGCTTATTACTAACAACGGTTTACGCATGCGGAAGGCTGCGCAGAACCGCGATTTTCTTGGAGGTTAGTCCGCGATGTCGAGTCCGTCACTTAGCGCCCCGATTACGCAACTCGAGCACGCCCGTTCTGGTAACGCGACGGATGAAATGCGGTACGTAGCCGAGCGTGAGAAGCTGCCAGTTGAAGTGATCCAGGAGGAAGTGGCACGGGGGCGAATGGTGATCCCGGCCAACCGAGTCCATGCCGCCGGCGCGCTAGAGCCCATGGCCATCGGCATCGCCGCCAAGTGCAAGGTGAATGCCAACATCGGCAACTCGGCGGTGACGAGCGACATTGAGGGTGAACTGGATAAGCTGCACACGGCTGTGCACTTTGGCGCCGACACCGTGATGGATCTATCCACGGGCAAGAACATCGACGAGATCCGCAAAGCGATCATCGCCGCCTCTCCCGTGCCTATCGGTACGGTGCCTATCTATCAAATGCTAGAGGAACTGGGCGGCGAAATCGAAGACATGACGCCACAGCATTTTCTCGACATGGTAGAGCATCAAGCCAAGCAGGGAGTCGACTACATGACGATTCACTGCGGCATCTTGTTGGAGCATTTGACGCACACCATGAATCGTGTGACGGGGATCGTCAGCCGAGGCGGCTCGCTAATCGCAAAGTGGATGATGTCCCATCGCAAGCAGAATCCCCTCTACGAGTCTTTCGATGACCTCTGCGACATCATGCGACAGTACGATGTAACCTGGAGCCTGGGCGACGGTCTTCGACCGGGATCCATTGCAGACGCCAGTGACGCCGCCCAGTTTGCCGAGCTGGACATTCTTGGTGAGCTCACTCGGCGCGGCCGTGAGCGCGGCACGCAGGTCATGGTCGAAGGCCCCGGGCACGTGCCGATGGACCAAATCCAGATGAACATCGAGCGTCAAATCGAGGTCTGCGACGGCGCCCCGTTCTATGTGCTTGGTCCGTTGGTCACCGACATCGCCCCGGGCTACGACCACATAACCAGTGGCATCGGGGCAGCATTGGCCGGCTGGCATGGTGCGGCCATGCTGTGCTACGTGACACCGAAGGAACACCTCGGCTTGCCTGAGAAGGAAGACGTCAAGCAAGGCATGGTCGCCTACAAGATCGCCGCCCACGCGGCGGATGTCGCGCGCAAGCGTCCCGGCGCGCAGGATCGCGACGATGCGCTGTCCAAAGCTCGCTTCGAGTTTGACTGGAACGAGCAGTTCCGTCTGGCGCTCGATCCGGAAACGGCCCGTGCCTATCACGATCAGACGTTACCGCAGGACACTTTTAAGAGCGCACACTTTTGCAGCATGTGCGGACCAAAGTACTGCTCGATGAAAATCACGCAGGACATCCGCAAGATGGCTGACCAACTACCCAGCGACGGGGAACTGGTTGAAATCAGCACCGCCGCCGATTCCTAAGTCCGCAAGAACCGGTTGCCACTAGGACAAGCCACACGCTGCTCGGTTCTGGCGAAGCGCCAATCTCGCCAGCGGCAGCCAGCCCAACGTCCGTGCCACCAAAACCGCTGGTCCACACACTCAAGTCCGCGGCGTCGATCTGGCCGGAGTTGTCTCCATCGGCTGCCAGAGCGGTTGTGGAAGCCAGCGTGTTCCGCCAAGCCGCGTAATCGGCGCCGCTCACTACGCCATCCGCGTTGTAATCGCCGGCGGCGAACGCATCGAGTCGAACATCGTCGAAATCGACTTCTAAGTCGGCAGTGGTTGTGGTCGGCGTGCTTGGGTCAGGCACATTCAGATTCACTAACCGAATGCCTAATGGTTGGCCAATCAGCTCTTGCCCGTTGACGATCAGGCTGGCGCCGGTCGTAAAGCTGAATTCGCTCTCCGCAAACTGCCCGTCGAGGATGGCGCCAACCAACGTATTGTTGTCGGAAGCAACGAGTTGGTCGCCTGCTAGCAAGTCGACCCGGTAGCCGGGAAAGCCATCGAGGTTGAAGAAGCCGAAGTTGGTAGAGTCGCCCGAAGCGATGTTGCCAATCGCCACTCGCAGACGATAGCGCGCAAGGGGCTGGAGGGTTGAGCCGGACAGCGTCTGCTGCAGACCATACTCGCCACCGCCGCCGGTCGCGGCATTGTTGAAGGCGATGCCCACCCGCTGTCCCTCGGCGGCGCCGCTCGGGAAAAAGGCGAATTGCCCCGGATTCCCTGGATCAAGCTGGGGAGTCAGGGTGCCAATGAAGTAATCGTTGCCCGCGCCGCCGCTGGTTAATCCTGGCGTCTGTTCGTAGAGCTGCCAGTCCGTGTTGATGGGGCCAAAGGTGAACTCAAACGCCGGCGATTCGCCAGAGATGTCTTCAAAACCTGGGTTGGCTACGGGCAAACTGACTGCCATCGCGGCCCGAGCCGTGAATAGGCCAAACATCATCGCAACGCTGAGAGAGTACTTCATGCTGTCGCCAGTTAACTGCGTGGTAGAAAGCGATGAGCTGCGGAGCGAGGATACTGCTCCCGCTGTGGTAAGTTTACAGAAGAACAGGCCACGCCTGTTCACTCTTTTTTGCGGTTCTGCCAGCCGGAATTGGTATGGGAAGATGAGGCTCAGCCCCATTCCCGCTTTGCTCTGCTCCATGTCCGCCAAACAGCGGCGCTCGTTTGGCGGACTTCCTGTATGGCCGTTAACGGAAGGCTGATTGAGCGATATAATAGTGGCAGATTGGTTCGCAGCGTGTCTCTTCCGCACACCCGCGCGTGGGCGATCGAGAAGAGTGTCGACCTACTTGAGTGAGTCACCTGGCATCAATGGTTGCGAAATCCTTGATACCAATAAGTACAGGAACGACGCTTTCAGCGGACTTGCCATTAACTAGTACCTGATTCGGAGGGCTACGCGATGGAGACCCCTGTTACCAGGCTGTCGTTTCGGATTCTAGCCGGAATACTCGGAGCATTCTTGCTGCTGTATGGCTTGCCGATCTCTTTGCTCGCATTCCTTGAAGCAACACAACGCGAAGCCATGACGGGGTTCATAGAATCCTGTTTCTATGCGGTCTGTTGCTTATTTGGTGGCATCGGGCTAACAGTGGGTGCGTGGACGGGGCGCTGGTTCAACTCGCCTGCATAACGGTCCCTACAGCGATTCTTGCGTTGTTGCTTCCACCTCGCTGCGTGGTGTTTGCCGTGGCGGCGTTGGGCTGCATGGACGACGCACGCCGTCGCCTGCTTCGCCCGCCTCGCCACGCCAATCACCACTTCGCGATCTGGATACACCAGCTTAAGAACCGCTGTAGGCGCCACCATCGTTAGCAGAGCGTGTGAGCTGCAGCGCACTTTGGCTTCGCACTCTTAAGCGCCTGTACCTGCCTCCCTTCGTAGGCAAGTCCCGGCGTCCCGCGCAGGTTGGTCGGTACCGAGAAGGGGGGATGATTGGCCCAGAATCGGCCTTGCATCATTCCATTGGCCTGTTGGCACGCTTGGGCCGTAGCGTCCTGACGGGTGCGGCCCAACGCTTAGTTAGTTGCCCAGTTGTACTTCTTTGGGGCGATAGAACAGCGCGATCGGGAGCATAATTCCGGCGGTAACCAAGAAGGCGATGTTGTGTGGCCAGTCGGCAGCAACGAGCCACTCCAACGCTCTTTTGAAAATAAAGCCAGCCGCGATGATTCCGACAAAGTTGCACTGGTTCATCAGCGCAATCATGCGTCCTTTCTCTTGAGGCGGCGGCAAGACCTGCAGCGTGACTTGGATGGGAACCACGAACATCCCCGTCGAGAAACCCAGCAAAATCAACACGGGAATCGTTCCCCAGAAGCCAAGCAGATGGTTCTTGGGCCCCCCCGGTAGGCTCAGCAGCACCAAGCATATCAACATGCCTATGGCGCCAGTGGTAACGACCCGCGGGTTGATCCGATCCCTGGATAAGAATCCGCCCACGACGCACCCCATCGGAATACCCACCCCAAGCATGGCCGCCAGAATGCTGGTGTTGAGCTCGTTGAGTCCGAGTTGCGACAACCCGAGCGCGTTGACTGCTTGCTGAACGATACTACCCAGTAGCCAGAAAGAGCTGGTAACAATCAGGGCGTAGAGCAATTGCTTGTCCCGCCAAACGAGTCGCAACATCCTAGGCGGCACCAGCAAGTCTTCCCAACCGAGCTTGGCTCCTGGCACAGCGACCGGCACTTTGCGGATCAAGAAAGCCGTTGCCGTTCCTAGCAGAGCGATCAGCACGCACACGCCGGAGGCTTTCCACACTCGGCCTGCTGGGTTGGCCTGTTGGCCCTCGGCCACCGCCTCCATGCCCGAGGCAAGCAACACGCCAGCCAGCGCCAAACCAAAGATAATGGCGACGAACGTCATCATCAGAAACACGCCGTTGGCGCGCGGCAAATCGCGGTCGCGTAGCATCTCGGGCAAGATTCCATACTTGGGGGGCCCGAAGAAAGCGCTCTGCACGCCCATCAGGAACAAGACCACCATCATGCCACGAAGGCCTATGATGTCGAAGAAAAAGAACCCGACCATGCCCAGCGTCATGACCAAGACTTCAGCCATTTTGCTGGCAATGATGAGCTTCCGCTTGCTGGTACGATCCGCCAACCAGCCAGCGAAACCGGAGAAGATCAGGAAGGCCGCGCCAAAGACCATCGTGGCGTCGCCTTGATAGTCGTGCAGTTCTTTTCCAGCCGCTTTCGCTGCAACGAGTTCCGCAGCGCTGGGCGTGGCTAGTAACAGGATCAACTGCCGGAAGAGGTTGTCATTGAACGCTCCAAGAAATTGGGTGATCCCCATTCCCCAGAACGAACGATCTTGCATGAGCGGCGGCAGTTCGCCCTCGACTCGTGTCGATGACGGCGCCAAGGGCGGTTCAAAAGGGTTCGCGGCGTCAGAACCGCCGTTGGGAGTTTCGTTCATGCGAGGGATTATCAGCTACAAGTTGCGCTACCAACAACCCCGAGACACTATGGATCAGTGCCCGAAAGCGCGACGCATCTGATCCACCACTTCAGGGAGGGGATAGTCTTTGATGGGCAGTTCGGTCCCGGAGAGTTCGCGAAGGCGGAGCCAGCCGCTGGTCACCAGCGATTCTTCCGCCGCAACTTGCTGCGGATCAAGCGTTTGCTTGTCGAACGGCCCTTCGCACCGCACGGGAGGAAACTTTTCATGCACGATGTACTGCGAGAGAGCCGGGTTGCAGCGTAAATGGCGCTCCGGGGAGGTATGCAGAACCTCTGGATCGACCCGACCGATGACGTAGCGAAGATACAGGTCGCTGTCGACCATGTTGCCCACGTCATCGCCACACACCTCACACAGATAGCCTTCGTCACACTTCGCCATAGTGAAGGCCCCGAGGGAATCGCGGCAAGCCTACTTGAGCCCCAACACATCCTGCATGTCGTAGATGCCGGGTGGCTTGCCTTGGAGCCACTTAGCGGCGTTAAGCGCGCCAGTCGCGTAGCAGTCCCGGTTGGTAGCGGCGACGCGAAGCTCGATCGTTTCGCCTAGCAGGCCAAACACGATGGTGTGTTCACCCGGATTGTCGCCCGTACGAACCGCGTGGTAGCCAATCTCATCGCGGGGGCGCTCACCGGGGCGTCCGTGCCTGCCATGGGTCTCACCGCCGATGCCCATCGCGTGGCCAATGATCTGTCCAAACGCCAAGGCGGTACCACTGGGCGAATCCTCTTTGTAGCGATGGTGCCGCTCGATGATCTCGACATCAACCCCTGACGCCTGATCCTTTAGCGTACTGGCGGCAAGCTCGGCAAGCTTCATCGTTAGGTTGACTGCCGTGGACATGCTGGCAGCTTTGCAGATGGGTATTGCGCTGGCTGCCGCCTGCAGTTTGTTCTGCTGCACCTCAGTGAGGCCTGTGGTCGCAAAGACCAGCGGAACTTTGCGTTCGACGCATTGATCAACCAAGGCGTCGGTCGCCTCGGGAACGGAAAAGTCGATCACGGCGTCAACCGCTTCTGGCCAGGCCGGTGAAAGAACTACGCCAATCGGCCCCAGGCCGGCCAATTCGCCAGCGTCTTTGTCGGCGTGAGGGCTAAAGCTGTTCTCCAGCGCGGCGATAACTTCGATCTGATCATCCGCTTCGCCCAGCGCCACCAACCGCTGGCCCATCCGTCCCGCGGCACCATGAATTGCTACTTTCGTTGGCATCCGTTGTTCTCGCTCTTCCTTGGCCTAGCTGACGGTTCGTCCTGGGGGGCTAGCTGTTCAACTGAATGGCGCGAACGATTTCGTCCAGGTCGTTGTCTACTTGCACCGCGCGGTTGGCGAACGCCGCCCGGCTCACGCCTCGGCTCCCTAGTACGCGATCGAACTCCGCTTGGTCAGCGGTGTGATAAGCAACCGTGGCGGTGGGGTCTTTGAGCTGATGGCCTGTGAGGATGCAAACGACGCGCTGGCCGTCTTGAATGACGCCCTCCTCACGTAGCTTCTTGGCCCCTGCAACACTGGCCCCACTAGCCGGCTCGCAACCTAGTCCGCTCTTGGCAACCTGGCTCTTGGCATCCAGGATTTCTTGGTCCGTCGCTTCGCGGACGACTCCGTCCATACACTCCAGGGCGCGGAGGCACTTAAAGAGATTCACCGGTCGGTTGATTTCAATGGCACTGGCGATGGTGTCGGCCCGCTGCGCCGCGGCGTCGAGTTCTGCGTAGTAGCCATCCAAGACGCCCATGTCAGGCTGACCACCGTTCCAACGGAGTCCACGCTGCTCGTAAAGCTCATAGAGCGTATCGGCACCCGCGGCATTGATGATGGCTAGTCGCGGTTTACGGTCAATCAGGCCAAGCTTGTGCAGTTCGTAGAACGCTTTGCCAAAAGCACTGCTATTGCCCAAATTGCCACCGGGAACAACGATCCAGTCCGGGACCTCCCAGTTCAGGCTCTCCAAAATTCGAAACATGATCGTCTTCTGGCCTTCCAACCGGAAGGGATTCACGCTGTTAACCAGGTAAATCCCCAGCTTCTGGGCAACCTGACGAACGCGGAGCATGGCGTCGTCGAAGTCTCCGGCAATCTGCATGGTCAGCGCGCCGTAATCCAGAGCTTGGGAAAGCTTGCCGTAGCTAATCTTGCCCGACCCGATAAAGATCACCGCCTGCATCAGCTTGCTCATACAGCAATAGAGCGCTAGTGATGCCGATGTATTGCCGGTGGAAGCGCACGCAGCCCGCTGGGCTCCAGTCATGTGGGCATGGGTGAAGGCCGCCGTCATACCGTTGTCTTTGAAGCTGCCCGAAGGATTCATGCCTTCATACTGCAGATGGAGCAGATCGGGAGCGATGCCGGTGTAGGCAGCGGTGCCAGGCGAGAGATGCAAGGGAGTTTGACCTTCACCGATGGTCACAATCTTGTCGTCTGGGGGAAAGGGCAACAGTTCCCTAAATCGCCAGACCCCGCTGCGCTCGAGGGGCTCGTTACGGCGTGCCCATTTCTTCTCAAACCAACGGAGGGAGTCGGGAACCGGCAACGCATCCCAGTCGTAACGAATATCCAACAGCGCGCCGCAGTCACCACAACTGGTGCGCACTTCGTCCAGATCGTAAGTCGCTCCGCAGCTGGGCATGATGCACTGTTGTCGAGCGACCGTTGTCATGGTTTGAAGCATGAGTGTCAGAGTTCGCAGTGGGTTCGCTTGCCAAGATAAAGGCGGCCCTGACTGCAGCCAGCATTGGGCCACCAGAACCGCAGAATAATCCGTAAAGCCCTTAACAAAAACAACTTACAACGAGTATAGCCAGCCAACTCGGTTCCCACAAGGAAGGTCCGCGTTGGCTCATCTGCTAGACCAGGACGCGTCGGCACTTTATGATAACGAGTCTCGGCACACTTAGGCGCTGTCTCCCCTGTTGAAGGGGGCAAGTCACGACGAGAATCACCTGATGAAAAAAGCTGATTTGAAGGTCTACAAGGAGCGGCTCCTCTCTCTCCGCTCTCGTCTTCGCGGCGACGTCTCGGCCATGGCCGACTCAGCCTTGCGAAAGTCTGGCCTGGAGGGCGATGACGCCTCCACGATGCCAATTCACATGGCAGAGCTTGGTAGCGACAATTTTGAGCAGGAATTCACGCTCAGCTTGGTCCAAACCGAGGAAGACACGCTCGGGGCGATCGAAGAAGCGCTGATTCGCATCGAAGCTGGCACCTATGGCCGTTGTGTCGAGTGCGATAGCGTGATCCCCAAGACACGTCTCAACGCAATTCCTTTCACCCCCTTCTGCGTAAAATGCGCCGAGCGACTTGAAGGCGGTAGCTAGACTCGCGGGTCCAGGCGCCAACGGGGTGCTGTTTTTTCTCGCAATTGCCCCCCCCTCCTGGCAGCGGAATAAGTCTTATCTCTGTAGGTCTTGCGGCGATTTGCTGCTAGAACCTGCCCGGAGTCGCCCGCTGGCGTACCGGGCGCGGATCGTGACTATAAGACCGACCCCGCAAGGTTGGCCCTCGGAGAGCAGCAGATGGCGGGAGTCCCCGCAAACCGTTGGATCGTGTTCTTTTCGCTGGCTGCGGCAGGCTGTGGTCTCGACCTAGCCACCAAACACGCCATGTTCTCTTGGCCGAAGCTCCGACAGGGCGAGATTCACTGGATCTGGCCCCAGTACGCAGGCTTTCAACTCAGCTTGAACGAAGGCGCCTTGTTTGGCATGGGACAGGGTGCCCAGATGTGGTTTGCCCTCCTCAGCGTCATTGCTGCGTTAGCGATCCCCCTCTGGCTGTTCCGGTTTGGGGCGGCGAAAGACCTACGGCTAACCATTATCTTGGGCTGCATTCTGGGTGGAGTTCTGGGCAACCTCTACGATCGCGCCGGGCTCCATCACTTGGTTTGGGGGCAAGACTGGGCCGCCGCACCAGATCGCCATCATCAGCCGATCTACGCGGTGCGCGACTGGATTCTGCTGCAGTGGAGCAACGAAGTTCGCTGGCCAAACTTCAACATCGCCGACTGCCTACTGGTCGTCGGCGCCGCCGCCATCTTCCTGTGCACCCTGTACCAGAAAGAACCACCGCAGCATTCGACTAGCGAACCCGCTGGGGAGTAGACGCCGTGACAAGAACAAGTTGGGCAAAGTCCCGATCACTGCCAACCCGACAGTGCTCAACTTGACGCCGTCGCTGTGAGGCACAATTTTTCCGTTTCGTGGCGCTTTTCCGAATAAAGTTTGACGCGCCATCGCAAACCATGCTACAACGCGCAGCGTCAGGTAGAGCTAGTTAGAACTGAAGCAAAGACACGCGTCGCTCCGAGCTTTGGGGCTGTGCGTTAACGCTTCGCTTTTCACCTTAGAAATCTCCTCGTCGCTAAGCCTGACGGTTGCGCAGAACACGGTTAAGCGATTCGCAAACCCTGCTGCGGTCTCGTAGTGCTGGCCAGGTGCGCCACGCTAATGCATCAGGGTTATGCAATCGTTTCGTTCCGGCAGCATGGCCGCTGCTTTTTTTTGCCGACGTCTCCTCCTACAAAGGGGCGCGCGTATGAAGATCTCGCGCACAATCGCCTACGCGGTTCAAGCGATACTCCAACTCGCGACAGCTTCGCCGGGTTCGCCCGTTGCCTGCGGCAAGCTCGCAGCAGATGGCAGGATGCCAGTTCGATTCCTGCTTCAGGTGCTAAGATCGTTGGTTCGCGCCAACATTCTCCGCTCGGTCCGTGGCGTCGAAGGCGGTTACTTGCTAGCCAGGGAGCCTGCGGAAATCTCCCTGCTCGACGTCTTCGAGGCTTTTGACAACCCGATCATCCCGAGCATCCCGCCGCTTGAGGGTCTGCCGGACGAAGCTCGCGAGCGCATGCTCGATGCCATGAATCGCGTTGCCGGGGTGGCCAGAAAAGAACTGTCAGCTGTGTCGATTGCGGACCTCGCCAATGACCACGCCCTGCCACCACTGGGCGATGAGGTCTAATTGACGCCTATTCCGCACCAACGATGAGTTGGCTCCATCCGGCTCACTGCGCGGCGCTCTTCGTGCCATTTGGCGACCACCCAATCGTCTCGCCGGCGGGCATCGGTCGGCCGGCCACGCTGAAGCCCGCGTCGAAGAGCGCGTCCTTCAGTCGTCGGTAGTGCTTAAAGCTCTCGGGGTAAGTCCACACGATAATCGTCTGCTTTTGCCGACCGGCGGCCTGACGTACCCGGGACATAAACCAAGAGTTAGCCTCTACCGCATTGTCGACCGGCTCTCCGATTTGTGGGTTCTCTGGCTTCACCTCAAGTCCCAAGAAACGAACCCCCGTCGCGAGGCCGCGCTGAGTCTGAGTTTGGTACATCTGCCCGTACAGTGTCGCCATGAACCCGTCCATCGGCCCTTCGGTTAGCGAGAATGGCTTGCCGTCGTGGTAACGCCACAAACCATCTTGGACCGTATCCTTGAGTCGATCCAACAGCTGATCGCGAGGAATGACAGCGACACGCCCATGAGCGAGCCTCACATGGAGACTTTCCCCCTTCACGAGCTCTGCCAACGGCGTGGCGTGATCCGTATCAGCAGCCGGTCGGCTTTCCAACTCTTCGACTGCCGGCTCAACCGAGAGCAAGGCAATCCGTTGTCGAGAAAGCCGATCGAGTTCTTGCTGCGCGGAGCCCAGTTTCGCACGTAGGTCAAAGTCTTCTCGCTCCTGCTGGTCCATCTGCTGTCGGCGCTGCTCGATTTCTTGCTCAACACCGGCGATCAGCGTGGCCAGCTCGACGCGTTCCGCCTCCCGCAACTGCAGCTCTCGCTTAGAACGAACTGCTTTAACCACTTGCTGCTTCAGATCGGCTTGCGTTGCCAACGCCTTGCGCACCACATTGGCCAATGCCTCTTCGCTCACGCTGGTTGCGGCTGCGGCGCTTGGCTTCGCCCGAGGCTCAGCCTCGGCCACGACTGTCTGCTCTGGAGACTTGGGGCTGTCCTGCCGTGGCGCCTGAGCAGCCCGCAGCCCAACCACCATCACCAGCAGAATCAATATGCCGACGATATTGGCCACAATGTCCAAGAACGAGTCTTGGCCTGGCAGCTCACCTCGATCGGTTACTTGGCGTCTCATCGGTTGGCGCCTCCCGACGGGGCTTCTGTGCTGGGCAGGGCAGCGGTCCGTTCGAAGCGAACATCCATCCCACTCCGCTGAAGAAGTTGCACCAGATCACGAGCCCGCCGTGTGCCATCGGGGGCCACATTGAGCATCAACACAGGCCGCCAATAGAGTCCTTGGCCAGCAATCCCCCACCCTTTAACCTGCTGCTGCACCGTCATCACGAACTCGTCCAGACCATTATTTGTTGTGCCTTGCAAGTAGACCGTCTTTCCTCGACGCTCGGCACTTGATGTCCGAGAGGACCGATCGCGGCCTGGCAGAAGGACAAGCCGATCATTGCGAACCAAGACCTGCACCGATCTCTGGATGGCGATGTCCTGAGGTGACTTCTGATCGACGGCCCAGTTTGCTCCTCGCGAGACGGCCACCGGAACCATGTTTGTCGATGAAGCAGCGCCGCTGGAGGGCGATCCAGCGGAAGCGGGTTGGCCTGGGCTACCCTGCTGGTTTGCACCGGCCTGAGGCGAAGGCTGACCAGCTGCGGACGCGATTGCTTGCGCCCCAGCGTTCTGCCTAGCATCCGGTGCGTCTTGCGATGGAGGCTTCGACGCGGCACCACCCGTCTGCGCGGCTGCAAAGGGCTTCGTCGAGTCTTGTTGCTGTAAGGCACGCTCAGCCGCTACTCGATCACTGCCACGAAAGGCTGACTGGTCACCTTCGCCCGTGGCGCCAAAACGCCCCGGTTGGTTGCCTTCTCGACCGGTGGCTAAACTCGGCACGGCGCCTCGTGCTCTTTGAGCCGACTGGCCGTTAGAAGACTGCCCGAGCACGGCGCCATCGTACGGCTTGCCCGAAGAAGGCGGACGGGTGCTCGTCGGAATGCGACTAGAGCCACCGGTGTAACCACCACCACCGCCTCCGCCGTAGACACGCGGTGCAGCTCTGGCAAGAAGTTCGCGCCGCATCCTCGCACGAACAACCGCGCGAGTTTGCAGACTATGCAGCTCTGGGTTGGGAGCGGGAAAATCGAGCTCCCACTCCCCGTCAACCATTTCATAGCCAAAATCAGAGTCCCAACTCCGAATGGCTTCACGTACATCTAGGTACCTTTCGATTCCGTCAGGCCGCACCAGGATCAAGGGATAAGGTTCGGCGTCGGGATCGTATCCAGCCTGTGGGTTGTCACGGACGTAGTACTCGCGAGACGCCCGCAGTGCTGCAGCCAACGGGTTACCAACTCCAAGCGGCCGCTGGAAGTCGGCAATTGTGAGCTCAACTCCCTCAGGCTGGAGGTACACCCGGTTGTTGCGGCACTCGATATAGAGGGGCCGCCGGCGGGTGCCCTTGGAGCCTTTGTAAGGAACGATCGAGTAGTGTTTTTTCTTCGACTTTGCCTGCTCTTTGAGCTCTTCGATCTCGGCTCGGGCTTCGGCGACCAAGTCTTCGATGCGTGACAAGTTCCGCTGGGCCAATGCTTGGTCGTCGTAGTGTTCGGCTTCCGTCTCCGACAACTCCGCGATGGCAGACTGCAGGGATGCGAAGTGGTCCGTCATCCGGCGGATGTGATCCTCAGCCTGACTCAAACGCAGTTGATCTTCATGAAGGGCTTGGGCAACCTGGCTCTGTTGTTCCTCCGCTTGTTCAAGCGCGGCCTGCGCCTCCGAGAACTCTTTTTCCCGAGCTACGACTTCAGCCTCATTTGGCGTCGGCTCGCTACTCAAAGCCAGTGCCTGCTCCGCAGGCTCTAACGCCAGGTCAGCGGTCGCCTGGCGACGTGACACGTGCGTCATTGCGACCAGCAGCATGATGAGTGCCCCCATCGTGCACAGCAGCACCGCTAAGAAGGGGAACAGCGACACCGAATCAGTGGTCGAGTTGTGCCGGGAACGGCTCACAGCTGCCTTAACCTATCAACAAAGTGGGAAATGCTCGTCGCAACTGCCAGCTGAAGGTCAAGCGGCAGCTTGCCCGGCACTGTCACTACCTCCGCGGCCTGCTCGCGCGCTGAGCAGTTGAATCGCTGCCGACAGGCTCATCAAAGTCTCTTCCAGGTTTTGACCGCGGCCTAGAGCGTCGAGGTTCCGATTCAAGGCAGTCTCCAAAGCCTCGACTTGGCCAGTCGTCTCGACCACTTTCAATAAGACTTCGCCCTGTTTGACTAGTTGCTCCTGGTGGGCAATGGTCGCACCGGCGGACTCTGAGACCGCGTCTTGCATGCCGCGTAGAAGCTGCTCGCTGCGACTGATGAGTTTTTCCTGGCGATCGGCTGCCAGCACCATCGCCTCACCCAGGGCGGCTTCGACCTCGCCCAGATGTCGCCGGTTTTCTGTGGCTAGTTCTTGCTCCGCATCGGTGAGCGTTTCGCCATGTTTCTGTAGAGCTTCTACCAACAACTCGGCCATGCGCTCCAGGCCGCCACGCAGACTGCCAAGCACTTCGTCGGCGCCCGTGTTGAGTTGCTTGCTGTTGCGCTCAACCACCTCGGTGAGCACCGAGATTTGAGCTTGGACTGCATCGGCAGTCAGCTGTGACTGTGCTCCAATGCCATCGCGAACGGCTGTGATTTGATCGGAGACGGCCTTCGTAAGCTCTGCAGTTTGGCTTGTGGCGGCTTCGACAAGCGAACCTGCCTGCCAGCTCAAGTTGGCGTTGAGTTGTGCCAGTTGCTCTTGCACGCCATCGGTGAGACCAGTGGCGTGGCCTTCAAGGTTCTTACGCAGGCCTTCGGCAAAGGCCTCGTTCAACTGCTTGCCCGCCGTGGAAGTAGCCAGAGCCCACTGCTCGTTAGTTTCGTCGATGGTCGTTTTCCACAGATCAGCCTGGCGTGCCGCCATCACCTCCACGGCCCGCACCACTTGTTCGCACATGCGGTTAATCGAAGCGACGTTGGGATCGGTTGCCGCGCCGTACTGTTCGAATCGGCCGATCATCTCGCGACTGGTTCGCTCGCCCGTCTTGACCAAGAGTTGTTCTTCAGTGCGCTCCACCACCAGCTTGCCAAACACTAGTAGGATGGAAAGCGCCAAGGCCAACGCCGTGGTGTCGAACGCCACGCTCAAGCCCGCTGTGACTTGGCTGAGGGATGATTCCAACTGGTCAGGCGACAGTTGGGCGATGGCAATCGTGATACCAATGACCGTGCCCAGGAAGCCCAAGATCGGCACCACGCCAGTAACCACGCGCACCATGGCATAGCCGGAAGACATCCGGCTGTAGTCAGCATCTTCCAAAGTACGCAGATGGGATTCCAGGTCGTCAGCAGACTGACGTCGCCAAACGTACTCCAATGAATCGTATAAACGGCGGTAGAGATAGGTGCCGTGCAACCAACTCGGTTGCTGCTCTAGTTTCTCAAGCATCCGGCTCGCTTCTTCGACTGGTTGGCCACCAGCCTGAAGCGGTTCGAGCAGCGACCGCTGGAACACGCCAAACTGTCCTAGCAGGCTAAAGCCACGAAGCACCAGCGAAGCCATGGCCACAAAGAACACTGCCGTGGTCACGCGGTGCACTTGGGTGGCCGTGAAGTAGCTGTTCAGCCAATCGCCACCGTACTGCTGCACGGTGACATCAAACAGCAGCCAGGCAAGCGTGCCCCAAATCAACGGCGACTTCAACAACCAGTCGCAGAACGAAGCGATACGTGACACGTGGGAATCCTTTCCACAAGCGTTTGCCATCACCACCGGGTGCTAGCAAACAGCCGACATCGGTGCGCAGCCCTCACCCCCGCTGGCGAGGTTTGCCTAACCGGTTTGATCGGCTCGATCATCCGATTCTGATGAGCGATTCTGACGATTCAACCAGTTGTGACGACCACATGCTGCCCCAGGACGGATCCGCAGCTTAGCGATAGGGAAATCACCGCCCTCTGGGGCGAACGACTGGATCGATTGTGACGATTGTTCCGATACACAAACACACGCACGAGCCATTCCGGGGGGGCTGGATCGTGCCGTACCGATCTACCCAGGGGGGCGCAGCCCGGTTGTGAGCCATTGCCGCAACCGGGCTGCTTTCATTGAGTCCCAGCCGGCTGCTAGGCGTCAGGGCCAGTTGGAGCCCATCATCCTGCATGGTTGCGTCAACCGTGACGCGGACCATAATGCAGCCCACCGCCTCCCAAGAAACCGTGCCCGCGCGTCAGGACCTGCCCCCCATGACCGACTTTGCTGCCCGAGTTCGCCGCCTACGTCAGCTCATCAAGAAGCAGAAGGCTGACGCACTGCTTGTCACGAAGTTTCTCAACGTGACTTACTTAACTGGCTTCAAAGGGGACTCCAGCTATTTATTGGTGACGCTCGACGATCAGTTATTGATCAGCGATTCTCGCTTCACAACCGAGCTGGAAGACGAATGCCCCGATTTGCCCGTGCTGATTCGCGGCCCCGGGGAGACGATGCTGGCCGCTGTCACGACAGCGACTGAAAAGGCTGGCGTTGATCGATTGGCTGTTGAGGCGGATACGATGACCGTGGGCCATTTTAATAAGCTCTGCGAAGCTCTGCCAAAGGTAGCGCTGCAGCCTGAGAGCGAGTTGGTAGAAACGCTGCGGGTGGTCAAAGACAAGACCGAGATCGCCGCAACTCGGGTCGCCTGCCAGCAGGCCCGCCGCGCGTTTGAGGTGGTCCGCGCCGGGCTTACTCCCGAGGCGACCGAGAAACAGGTCGCCAGCGAGTTGGAGTACCAGGCGCGACGCTTTGGGGCGAAGGGGCTCAGCTTTCAGCCGATTGTCGGCGTCGGTCCGCAGGCAGCTCTGCCCCACGCCATCCCCTCTGACAAGCAAGTGAAGGAGAGCCCTTTCATGCTGGTTGACTGGGGCGCCAACTCGGGGCTGTACGTAAGCGATATCACCCGAATGGTCTTCACCGGCAAGCCACCAGCCAAGCTACGAAAGATCTATGACATCGTGCTCAAAGCTCAGCTTGCCGCCATCGCCGCGATCGAGCCGGGCAAGACTGGCGAAGAGATTGACACCGTGGCACGCAAGATCATTAGCAAGGCTGGCTTTGCCAAGCACTTTGGCCACGGGCTGGGCCATGGCACAGGGCTGGAAGTGCACGAGGCGCCTCGACTCTCACGGGATCAGAAGAACGTCCTCAAGCCGGGCATGATCGTCACGGTCGAACCTGGCATCTACCTCCCTCACTGGGGCGGCGTCCGGATCGAGGACGACGTGCTCATCACCAAGACGGGCCACGAAGTCCTGACGGACGTGCCCAAACAATGGGATGACTGCTTCGTCGGCTGAGCGGGAGAAGGCCACCCTCTGCCCAGCGGTGAAACCTGACCGCCCCTTCAGAGGCGGCGCTACGGAGCGACGGCGAGCCGTTACTCGCCAAACTCTTCGACATAGTCCGCCATCGCGGCTTTAACGACCTTGATGGCTTGCTCGCGTCCATAGGCGTGATCGATGCGAACCTTGGCGGCCTCTTCGGGCGTCAGCGACTTGTACGTGCTGAAGTAGTGCCGCAGACGATCAACCAGCACTTTTGGCAAGTCTTCTACGTCGTCCACTTCGCCCCACATGGCGTCGTTGTCCAAGACGGCAATAATCTTGTCGTCTGCCTCTTCGTTGTCCAGCATGGGCAAACCGCCCACCACCCGGGCCTTGAGAATGATCTCGGGGTTGGTGATGGGGCGCTCGCTGATCACGCAAATGTCCAGCGGATCGCCATCGCCCGCCACGGCGCCAGGCATCAAAGCCTGCACGCGCTTGCCGCAAAAAGTCTGCGGGATAAAACCATAGAGCGTTGGGGCGAAGGCACTGGTGCGGTTGGGACGATCAACGCGCAAGTAGCCAGTCTTCTTGTCCAGTTCGTACTTCACCCGATCGAACGGGGTGAGTTCGATGTAGGCATAGACGATCCCCGGCGGCTCCGGCCCCACTTCCAAGCCATGCCAAGGATGCGGACGCCAACGAAAAAACGGCTGCGGGAACGACATAGGGAAGGTGACCCATCGGTTGGGGATTGTGGCTCGTAAAGAGAGGTCCGTCTCGCTGCGAGTTGCTAGCCACAAGTCGCTGGTCGCAGGCTGAATCCTTCTAGCGAATCTCTTCTTCGTTAACGTACGCCTCGAGGAATCGCGTCAGCTTGGCAAAGTCGCTACCAGGCTCGATGTAGCGAACCACCGTAACCAACGTTTCGGGATCAACCAATTCCTCAAAGGGCACGTAAGTGAGCTGCAGTTGTCCTTCAACCGAGACCATAACGCCATTCAGGCTGTTCTCGACCAAAGCCCGGTAGGCGCCCACACCTAGTTGGCTGCCCAGCATGGCGTCGAACGCATGCGGTGGCGAGCATCGTGCCTCGTAGCCGAGCTGCACGGGCTTCACAGATCGCTTATTACCGGTGTGCTCAGCATAGGCCTTTTCGATCTCTCGACTGAAGAGCTCATGCAAGTTGACCGCCGAGATGTTTAGATGTCCGTGTTCGTCGCGATCAACGCCTTCGACATACTTGTAAGGCAAAAGCTCGGCC
Organism: Lacipirellulaceae bacterium; assembly: GCA_965263315.1. GTDB lineage: Bacteria > Planctomycetota > Planctomycetia > Pirellulales > Lacipirellulaceae > JBCCQL01. The sequence continues at coordinate 426,664 of CBDHGZ010000001.1, forward strand.
AAGCCTTCGGCGATGACAATCACTCCGTATTGCTTGCCTTCGCGCTCGCGGGTGGTCATCGTCAGCACGATCCGCTTGATGACCTCGTCCATGTCCATCACGGCTCGCGCTTTGGTCTCACCACTGGGCGTGGTGAATTCCTCCGTCGTGCGGTACTTGCCCTGAATATCCTCGACGCTGATCACCAAACTCGCTTCGCCGGCAATGGCGACGCCAAAGGCCAACCACCCCGCGCTGCGACCCATCGATTCGGCGAGGAAGTAGTTGCGATTCGCCTCCGCGTCCGCCAACAGGTTGCGCACTTCGCGGGCCAAGAAATCGACCGCGGTGAAGTAGCCGAACGTGAAGTCAATGCCACGGTAGTCGTTGTCGATCGTCTTCGGCAAATGGACCACCGGGATCTTGTGCGAACCCTCAGGCAGGCGGTCCTGGTACATCTTGAATTTGTTGGCCGTCTTGAGCGTGTCGTCGCCGCCGATAGAAATCAACGCGTCAACATTCAGCGAGCAAAGGCCATCGTAAACGGCCTTCAAGGGCGCCGAACGCTCAGGGTCTTCCAAGTGGGCCGGGGCCGACACACTCTTGCCGGGGTTGGCCCGCGCGGTGCCAATCATGATGCCACCGCGGTTGCGAGTGCGGCTAAGCATCTGATGATCGACCATCACATAGTGTTCGCCTTCCACCAACGGGCTCGACTCGCTGTATTGAATCAGCCCGGAGTAGCCATGCTTGACGCCCACCACTTCAATGCCATTCCGCAGGAACGAAACGGCGGCGGCAGAGATTACCGCGTTGGCGCCTGGCGCGGGGCCACCGGCGAAAAGGATCGCCACGCGTTTGATCCGTTGGTCATGGGGAGCAGTGGGACGCGAAAGGGTGCTAGTAGACATCGGCTGCGGAGGTCTTCGGGGGTTCGGGGGACTCGTAGTCCCGCTATCTTAGCGGCGATTGGCCGCATCGTTAATGGTCCCCAGAGCAGGGATTTCGAAGAAGTCTGCCGCCGGCAGAAACTGCAGGGCGGGTCGCAAACCGCACTTCGCCCGCTACGCGGTGAAGGTCCGCTCTACAAAGGTCGTATCGATCCGACCTTCCACGAATGCCGTGTGGCTCAGGATCTCTTGATGAATCGGCTTGGTCGTCTTGATGCCATCCGCCTGCAACTCAGCCAGGGCACGCAGCATGGTGGCGATCGCCTCCTCGCGCGTCGGCTGATGGACAATCAGCTTTCCAATCATCGAGTCGTAGTACGGCGGCACGGAGTAGCCACTATGAGTGTGTGATTCCCATCGCACCCCAAAACCGCCCGGCACAACCATCCGCTCAATCCGTCCAGGCGATGGCTGGAAGTTCTTCGCTGGGTCCTCCGCATTGATCCGGCACTCGATGGCGTGGCCTCTCGCCACGACATCCTCCTGCGTGAAGGGCAACGGCTCGCCGGAGGCAACCCGTATCTGGGCTTTGATCAAGTCGATGCCCGTTACCATCTCCGTGACAGGGTGCTCAACTTGAATGCGAGCGTTCACCTCAATGAAGTAGTAGTTGCCTTGGCCATCAACGATAAACTCGACCGTCGCCGCATTGGTGTACTCAGCGGTGCGAATCAACCGGCATGCGGCCTCGCACATTTCCTCGCGAGTAGCTTGCGAGATGCTCCGGCTGGGGCTCTCCTCGATCAGCTTCTGATGCCGCCGTTGGGTGGAGCAGTCACGTTCCCACAGGTGCACCACGTTGCCATGGTGATCGGCAATCACCTGCACCTCGACATGCCGCGGGTGCTCCACGTACTTCTCTAGGTAAACCGCCCCGTTGCCAAACGCCGCTTCGGCTTCCGCTTGCGCTTGCTGCAGCGCTGACTTAAGGGCCAAGTCGTTGCCGGCAACTCGCATCCCTTTGCCGCCGCCGCCAGCCACGGCTTTAATCAGAACAGGGAAGCCCACTTCATGAGCAAACCGCAACGCTTCAGATTCTTCGGTCACCAAGCCTTCGCTTCCCGGCACCACGGGAACGCCTGCTGCGCGGGCCAACTCGCGTGCTTCGTTCTTGTCACCCAGCTTGGCCATCGCTTCAGCCGACGGGCCGATGAAGTCGATTTTGCAGCTGCGACAAATCTCATTGAAGTGCGCATTCTCCGCCAGGAAGCCATACCCGGGATGAATCGCTTGCACGTTTCCAATCTCCGCCGCGCTGATCACGCTGGAGATCTTCAAGTAACTATCAGCCGCCTTTGCCGGGCCCACGCAAAAAGCCTCGTCGGCCAACTTCAGATACTGGGCGCCACGGTCCGCTTCGCTATAAATCGCCACCACGCCAATGCCGAGCTCTTTGCAGGCGCGGATCACCCGTTGGGCGATCTCTCCACGGTTGGCGACAAGAATCCGTTGATACATCGAGCAGCGAAGGGGATACGAAAGGGACGAAACGAGGGAAACGCAATGACAATGAAAGGGCTGGTCGTCTATCAGCTCGGCTCGATCTTGAACAGCGGCTGGCCAAACTCCACCGCGTCGCCATTCTGAGCCAGCACGGCTACGATTTTGCCAGAGCACTCGGCCGGGATCTCGTTAAAGACCTTCATCGCTTCGACGATGCAGATCGTCGTATCGGGGCCAACCTGATCGCCCACTTTCACGAAGGGCGCCGCCTCAGGACTGGACGACAGATAAAATGTGCCCACCATCGGGCTATCGATGGTCACCCCCGGGTCACTGCTGGGGGCCGCTGCGGGGGCGGGGGCCGATGCCGCGGCAGGCGTTGCCGGCACGGCAGCCGCCGGAGCTGGAGCCGCCGCAGCGGGCGTCGCCGACATCACCACAGGCTCGCCCCCTTTGCGAAGGCGAATCCGCTGGTCGCCCTGCTTCAAGTCGATCTCTGACAGCTCGTGGTCGTTCATAAGTTCGACCAACTTGCGGACTTTCCGCACGTCGAACACGTCCGCCGCCCCCGAACCGCTCGCCCCAGATTCACTTCCCATGCTGCGCTCGCCAATCGAATCAATTTCGCCCACTCAAGATCACCACATCCAGAAGTCAGCCGTGACCTCCGAACCTGCCTATTCAATCGAATTAGCCTACCAAAGCCGCCACCGGGGTCACAACCCCTGCCAAGACAACAGGATGGAGCAGATGGCGGCCCACTCAAGCCTGCTGGTAATTGCTGAATCTGCAAACCTCTCAAACGAACTACCGAGAGAGGCTGTGAACTAGGGTCAGTGGCAATCGCTTGGTTGCCATCGCATATCAGGTTTGCGAATGTCACTTAAGCTTCTAGGCCAAACGATCAAGGACCTCGCCGGTGTTCCGACCTTCCAGCACCTCGACAAAGCGTTGCGGCAACCCACCGTCGTGCGGCAGAATTGTCCGGGTCTACAGAATGCCGAGCAAAGCATTACTACGACGCAGCGGTAGAGAGATGCTAGACATTACTGAGTCAATGCTTCAGGGAAGAACGTTGCTAGGCCGCGTCCCCGTTCTAGGTATAATCGCGCCTAACCGGTCTCTGGTATGTCTTGTCGATGAGACGGACTCGCTTTTCTTCCACGACTTGGAGACGCAGCATGACCCATCGAATCCCGCTTGTAGTTTGCCTAGCACTCATCGCAAGCGCTGCGCCTTGTGGACTGGTCCAAGCAGCGGACAAGCCGAACATCCTCGTCATTTGGGGCGATGACATCGGCTGGAACAATTTCAGTTGTTACCACCAGGGCTTGATGGGCGGCCGGACGCCAAATATCGACCGCGTGGCCCACGAAGGCGCGCGATTCACCGACTACTACGCTCAGCAGAGCTGTACCGCCGGCCGTGCTGCCTTCATCACCGGCCAGCACCCTTTCCGCACCGGCCTGCTGAAGGTCGGTATGCCAGGGGCTAAACAAGGTCTGCAAGACAAAGACCCAACCATAGCCGAGCTCTTGAAGCCTCACGGCTACGCAACTGCTCAAATCGGCAAGAACCATCTCGGAGACCGCAACGAGTACCTCCCCACTCGGCACGGCTTTGATGAGTTCTATGGCAACCTTTACCACCTCAATGCAGAAGAGGAACCGGAAGATCCTCAGTATCCAAAAGACTTGATGCTGCCAAACGGAAAGACCTTCTACCAGCAGTTCGGGCCAAGGGGTGTCTTGCACTGTAAGTCAACCGACCGCGACGACCCCACAGAAGACCCTCGATTCGGCCGGGTTGGCAAACAGGCGATCGAGGACACCGGCCCACTAACCCGTGACCGCATGAGGACTGTCGAGAAAGACCTACTGAAGCACTCTCTAGACTTCATCGATCGTTCGCACGGGGCGAATAAGCCTTTTTTTCTGTGGCACAACCTGACACGAATGCACGTCTTTACCCACCTGTCATCGGAGTGGAAAGACAAGACAGGGTACGGACTCTATGCCGACGGAATGGCCGAGTTCGATTGGGTTGTCGGGCAGCTACTAGAAAAACTGGACGACCTAGGAATCGCCGATAACACCATTGTCATCGTATCCACTGACAATGGCGCCGAGGTTATGACCTGGCCCGACGGCGGCTGTACCCCCTTCCACGGCGAGAAAGGCACGACCTGGGAGGGCGGAATGCGGGTACCCTGCGTCGTCCGCTGGCCGGGGGTAATTAAGCCGGGAGTGGTCTTCAATGACATCATGTCGCACGAAGATTGGGCTCCAACATTACTCGCAGCCGCGGGCGAACCAGACATCAAAGAGAAGCTACTGAATGGGCACGCGGCTGACGGGAAGGAATTCAAAACCCATCTCGACGGCCATGACTTCACCTCTTTCTTTAAGGGAGAGATGCCGGAGGGCCCACGCAAGGAAGTCTTTTACTTCGACGACAACGCCAACCTCAATGCCGTCCGGGTCAACGACTGGAAGATCCACTTCGCCATCCAGGAAGGAAATCTCCAGGACTCGGTGCTTCGCACGGTCAACATGCCCTACGTCGTCAACCTCCGGCAGGACCCCTTCGAGCGCTTTATGCGAGAATCGAAGATGTACTTCCGATGGTACGCCGACAAAATGTGGACGTTTGTTCCCGCTCAATCGGTTGTGGCGAAGTTCGTCAAAACATTTGAGGAGTACCCGCCAAGCCAGAAGAGCGGTAGCTTCGGCCCCTCCGAAGCGTTGAGCCGTCTGTCGTCTCCAGCCGCTGGTCACTAGAACCAGCTGCTCGCTACCCTTACTCGCGTTCCCGACGGCCAGAGATTGGTTTGACCAGGGCGGACTTCTCGCCCCGGTCATTGGTAGCCTGGAAACCAATCCCCGCAAAACTCTCACTGGCCAAGAATTTCGAAAACTGGATCAAAACGGCGCGCTCAAAAGCGTTTCTTGAATTTGGAGATTCGCGCGGTACAACGAGAATCAGATTCCATCACACTCTATCTAGCGATCATCGTAAGTCGTTGCGCATCGGTAGAGCGACGCCCTGAGAAGTGTGACGGGACTCACATAAGCGGGCAAAAAAACGAATCGCAGGGCGTTTGGGAGAGCACCCCGCGATTTTTTTGTGCCATCTTTTTTCGCCAGCCCGTTATCCGTCCAACGAGCCTTTCGTGCTCGGCACTCCCGGCATGCGGGGGTCGTGCTCTACCGCCATGCGGAGTGCGCGCCCGGTGGCCTTGAAAAGAGCCTCGGCAATGTGGTGGCTGTTGCGACCATGATGTAGCACCATGTGCAGGTTACACAGCGCGTTGCCACTAAACGCTTGCCAAAACTCTTCAACGAGTTCGCTATCGAACGCACCGATCTTGGGCGTGGGCAACGTCGCACCAAAGTGCAGATAGTGCCGGCCGCTGAGGTCGATGGCGGCCGTCACCAATGTCTCGTCCATCGGCAGGGTGAAGTGACCATACCGCCGGATGCCAGACTTGTCGCCAATCGCGTGCTTGATGGCTTGTCCGAGGCATATGCCGGTATCTTCGACCGTATGGTGATCGTCGATGTGTCGATCGCCTGCCGCGCGGACCTTCAAGTCGATCGCCCCATGCTTGGCAAACAGCGTGAGCATGTGATCCAGGAACCCTACGCCCGTTTGCACATCCGCCACGCCTGCTCCATCCAGGTTCACATCGAGCGTGATCTGGGTCTCGCTGGTCTGGCGATCAATGCTAGCGGTACGGGGGCTCATGGACATGTTGGCGGCGAGGGGACCAAGGGTGGATTCGGCAGGGACTCTGTAATCTAGCAGTTTGAAGACCTTGGGCATGGCCTAGGAGCCGCCCTAATCGGCTGGTTCAAGGGTTCTCAGGTCTTGCGGGGCGGAGAACCGCGATAACCGGTATAATTCTGGGAGCGAGGAAGTCGTCCCCCCATCTCCAGGCGGAGAACCAAGATGGCCCCAATGAAGAAAACGACCCGCCACCGCGAGAATCCGTTCGCGGGCACGCTCTCGTTAGACGAGGCAGCACACCAACTCGGTATGCCCACGCGAGAGCTCCGCCGCATCCTGGGACGCGGCGAGGCGCCCTTTCTGCAAGTCCGCGGCCGCATTCGCGTGCCACAGCACGCGGTCGCAAAGCTCAAGCAACAGCTGGAAGGCGCAGCCTAGCGCCAGGACACCAGCAACGCCGGGCCAAGCCATCCAAGCCAACCGGCTCAGGCCAACCGGCTCAGGCCAACCGGCTCAGGCCAACCGGCTCAGGCCAACCACTGCTTCAGGCCCAATCGAGACCTGTCTCGTCTTTCAGGCGCTGCTCGAACTCACCAATCAGGCCGCCAATCACATCCCAGCCCTCGGGCCGGCGGACTTCGATATCGCCCTGCGGGTTGACTCGCACAATCGTCCCACCCTGCACGCCGGCGGCCGGTAGGTCGTCGTGGTGAAGTTCGTCCTCGGCAATGATCTTGTCGAGGGTCTCGCCGGTCATCTCAATGAATGGCATGTCACGCCTGAGGGGTTCTTGGCTCCGCTGGCCCGTCCCCCCAGTGTAACTGGAGAAGGCCTCAGGAGACAGATTAGTTCGCTCCGGCAACTCCGGATGGCTGCGGCAAGCTTCTACTATGTCGCCACGAGCCAGGTCCTTACAACGACCAATCCGGCGCGGCGGCGCGGGCCAGCTCGGTGAAGCGGAGCAGCGTGGGAATGTCGATCTGCTCCGTGCGGACGTCGGGGCCAAACTGCATCTCCGCCAACAAGGCGTCGACCTGTTCTTTATCGAGATGATGCTTCAGAGCAGAAACGGCATTGGCCCGTAAGAACTTACGCTTGTGAAGGAATAGCGCGCGAGTAAAGTCCTTAAAGTACTGCCGGTTGGGAATGGCGGCACGACGTTCGGGGTCGACCACCAGCCGCACGATCGCCGACTCGACCTTGGGCGCGGGCCAAAAGACCTTTGGAGACATGATCCGCACGATTTCCGCCGTACACTGGCTTTGTACCCAGACGCTCAAGGCGCCGTAGTCTTTTGACCAAGGCTCCGCCACCAGCCGTTCCGCCAGTTCCTTCTGAATGGTGCAAACCATCGAATGTGGTGTGTGCTCGCAGGTGAGCAAGTTCGAGATAATCGGCGTCGCCACGTTGTAGGGCAGGTTGGCGACGAGCTTGAGACGTCCCTCCGGCACTCGGTCCAGCGCCTCACCAACGGCTTGCATGACCTCCGGTGCGAAGCGGTTCTTGTTCTTCAGGGCGTCGATGCGGAGCATCGTCACATTCGGCTGGGCGAGGAGTTCCTCGCTGGCAAGCTCAAACAGGTTGCCATCGATCTCAACCGTGACGATCTGACCGGCTAGGGGCGCCATGAGCGTGGTCAGCGACCCGACTCCGGTGCCAACCTCTAGCACCACGTCCTTCGGCCCGAGATCCGCCGAGCGGACGATCAACTGCACGAGATTCAGGTCGATCAGAAAGTTCTGCCCGTGCCGCGATGCCGGCTCCACGCCAATCTCGCGAAGCTTGTTCATCAGGTAAGACTTGGTCTGGCGGTTCATCCGTCTCCTGCCGGCAAAGTCGTGGCTTGCAATTGCTGTTGGACGTACTTGGCAAGCACGTCGGTTTCAATGTTCACTTTGTCGCCCGGCTGGCGCGTCCCCAGCGTTGTCGCCGCCAACGTGTGGGGAATCAGCGATACGCTAAACCGTTCCTGCTCGACGGTAACCAAAGTCAGGCTCACGCCGTCCACGGCTACGGATCCTTTGCTGGCCATCTGCTTGGTCAGCTGAGCGGGCACGCGGAACCAGTAGTCAGACCAATCGCCGTCGTCCAAGACCTGATCAACCACGCCCAGCGCATCGACATGCCCGGTCACATAATGGCCGCCAAGCGGGTCACCAGCGCGGAGGGCGGCTTCGAGATTGACGCGATCACCGGCGACGAGGTCCCCAAGGTTTGTACGGGAAAGCGTTTCCCCACCGGCTTGGAAAGCCAACGCAGAGCCCGCTAAATCCACCACCGTCAGGCAACAGCCGTTGATCGCCACGCTGTCGCCAATCGAAGCCGCCTCGGCAATCGATCGTTCCTCAACCGTAAGGCGTATGCCGGGGCCCTCTGGCTGGAGAGAAACAACGGGGGCGAGGCTTTGGACGAGACCAGTAAACATGGCAGGGCAGGGCGGTTGATAACGGGCCAGCTACTCATTGTCGGGGTTCTGAGGCAGCCGTCTATGGGCCAACGGGTTCAACGAATGGCCGGCCGTCATCGCCCAGGCTGAATAGGCAGCCGCAGCCAGTAACACAGTCGGGCCCGACCCAGCGGCCCACCAAGCAAAGGCGGCCACGGCCAGTGCACTCACCACTGCCCCTGAACCTAACGAGGCCGGGTGCCGGAACTCGATTCGCGAAAGCATCAGGATGGGCAATGACAACAAGACTGCCGAAGCAATCGGGAACGTAAACTGCATAGGGACCAGTCCAACGACCATCATCGCGGCAGCTGGACTCGGCATCCCACGAAAACCGACGGTTGTTGGCTCGCTAACAAATCGAGCGAGCCGTACGGCTACCGCACCGAGATAGACCAAGGCGGCTGCCCAACCGACTGGCAATGGCAGCTCCAATGCCGTCACGATCAGCATTGATGGCGCCACGCCAAACGAGACCATATCCGCAAGGCTATCGAGATGCCTACCAAATCGACTTGCCACGCCAAGTCTGCGAGCGACCACTCCATCAATCCCATCCAAGAGGAGCGCCAGAAGAACTAACCCACAAGCGACATCCAACGTGGCTCCCGGCAAGGCGGATGGGCCGGCAGCGATGGCCGTTGCGGCAAGCCCACATGCCAAATTGCCTAGCGTGAATAACGTAGGCAGCGCCCGTAGCAACTCTTGCCTGTTCATTCGGCGCGGGCCAAGACACTGAGGCCAGCCTTCACGCGGTCGCCCACTTTGCACGTGAGCAATCGGTCTGCCGGGACGATTAACTCCGTCCGCGAGCCAAACTTGATCATGCCAATCTTTTCGCCCGCAGTGACATCCTCTCCAGGCTGGAGGGTGCTTACGATCCGCCGCGCCACAGCTCCTGCTACTTGGCGGAGAGCATGACGGCGACCATCAAGTTCTTCGAAACCGATCCAGAGAAACTCGTTCTGTTCGGCGCTCTCAGCAGTCCGCGCGTCTCGGAACGCTCCTTCTTCGTAGTGCATTTCGGAAACCCGCCCAGCGCGCGAAGCGCGGTTTATGTGAGCGTCAAAGAGGGACAAGAAGATGCTGATTCGAATCGCTGGACCACCGATAAAATCGTACTGCTCCAAGCTGGTGATCTCGACCACCTTTCCGTCTGCCGGCGCCAGGTAAGCGGCCGCGTCTTCGATCGGGCGGCGCAGCGGATCGCGAAAGAACCAGAGTAGAACCAGCAAGGCGAGCGCGGGAATCGTTGCGACCCAACACCAGGGAGGACCGGGCCAGCCCACCGCGATGGTCGCCGCGACCAACGGCAACCCGTACAGCATGATCTCTCGCCAAGCCCAGTCGGCGAGCGGGATATACTCGATCAGGTACTTCGGTTTCGGAGGAGCAGCCATGTTGCAGCGCCTGGCGTAAGTGATGAGCGATTGGTGGAGGTTCCCTGCGGAAAACCAACTGCCTCTTCACTCTCCTTCCGCCACCTTCACTCTAATGCAGCACGGGGCAGATGTCGAACCATTGGCGGCCTTGCTCGTTCATCCATTCGGTGCACTCCTCGGGCCCCCAGAAGCCCGGATCGTAGCCAAACAGAGTCGGCTTATCGCTTTGCCGCCAGCCTTCTAGAATCGGGTCGACGATGCCCCAGGCCGCCTCGACCTCGTCGGCACGGGCGAACAGGCTGGCGTCGCCCTCTATGGCATCCAGTAGAAGCCGCTCGTAGGCTTCCGGCATGCTCGCGCCTTTGAACTCGCGTTGATAATTGAAGTCGAGGTCCGTCTGCCGCATCTTCATGCCGGCATCGGGCACTTTGGTTTGGAAGTGCATCTGTATGCCTTCGCCCGGTTGCACTTGAATCACCAACCGATTGGAATCGACGGAATTCCGCGGCCCCTCGGCAAAGAGCATGTGAGGCGGCTGGCGGAATTGGATGACGATCTGTGTGGTTCGGCAACTCATCGCTTTGCCGCTCCGCAGGTAGAACGGCACGCCTTGCCATCGCCAGTTGTGGATGCAGAGTTTTAGAGCCGTAAACGTGGCGGTGCGACTGGTCGCCTCCACGCCTTCATGGCGATTGTAGCCACGGTACTGACCGCGAAACGTGTCTCGGCGGATATCCTCGAGCAGCATCGGCTTGACTGCCTGCAGCACTTTTACTTTCTCGTCACGCACGGGGTCCGCCGCATACTTTACGGGCGCCTCCATGGCCGTGATCATCAGCAGTTGGAGCAGGTGATTTTGGATCATATCTCGCATGACGCCGGCGGAGTCGTAATAACCTGCTCGACTGCCGACCTCCACCTCCTCGGCCACGGTGATCTGCACGTGGTCGATGTAGTTGCGATTCCAGATCGGTTCGAAAATCGTATTGGCAAACCGCAGGACTAACAGGTTTTGTACCGTCTCTTTGCCTAGGTAGTGATCGATCCGATAGACCTGCTGCTCGTCAAAATGATTGTGGACGAACTTGTTGAGCGCCCGAGCCGTGGTCAGATCGGTGCCGAACGGCTTCTCAATCACCACGCGGCGGCAGCAGTCACCGGGCTCACTCGCCAGGCCACTCTCGCCCAAGTGCTTGATGGCGGGCTCATAGAAACGGGGGGCCGTGGACAGATAATAGACGCGAATCGAGTCTTCGCCCTGCTCCAGCTCGTCGAGAAACTCACGGAGCTGATGGAAGTCTTCGATCTGGCCAATATCGCCCGGCTGGTAGTAAATCTGTTGCGCGAACTTGGCCCACAACTCGGCGTCGTAGTTCTCACCAGCAAACTTCTCGGTGGTGACGGCCAGCTTCTCCCGCCACGCTTGGTGCGAGAACGGAGTACGGCTTACGCCCACAATCCGCGCCCCCTCAGGCAGCCGCCCCTTGCGACGCAGATTGTAGAGCGCGGGAATCAGCTTCCTGCTAGTCAAATCGCCCGAGGCGCCGAAAATCACGAAAGTTTGGGGCATGTTATTAATTCACCACGGTGTCACTGAGGGCACGGAATGGCCAACCTGAAAACGGAGTGTGAGTCTAGCGGGCTGGTGAGAGCGACTGTGATTCTCTCGGGACGTTCTCCGTCAACACTCCCCAGGAAGCCTTCTGGGCCTTCTTGAGGAACCGCTGAGGAGCGCCCTAACATCGCCTGGCATGTGACATGAGATGCGAACTTAAGCTGGCAGCAAACGCACTGAAGCCAATTTCCTCAGACGGGCAGCGATAGCCGCCTTTGAGTCCTTTCTGTTTCGTACTCAAGATCAAGCAAGCGCCATCGTACAGCCTTTCGCGCAGCAGCTTTGTCAGCAGGATTTCGTAACGCTCAACATAAGAAGCTTCTTGGAACTCGGGGAAGACATCAAAATGAGGGGCTTGCACCTTCACCGCAGCATTTGACTTCGCGCAGTCCTCGATCAAAAACAAATAACCCAGCCAGGGCCTTGGAGACGGCTTGAAGGCACCCTCACGATATGCGGCCCACAGGTCAGTAGCGTTTCCCAACGCCTCTTCCGTGCGGTTATTGAAATTGTTGCCGAAAGATGGACCAACTTGGGCCTTGAACTCTAGCACAGCCAATAACTGCTCCCCAGCCACGACGATCAAGTCCCAGTCTTTCTCGGCCCGATAGAAACCTGGCAACTTCCTTTTGGACTTCCAGAAAACTTCAGCGTCTGGGATGCCTGCTTCGATACAGATTCCGCGGCAGAGTTCGGTAAAGCCGTCTAAGTGTTTACCTCCAGTGACCGCTGAACGACTTCCCGTGTCCTTCCGTCCCGACGAAGTACCTTGCGCCGAACTCTGACGATCTCGAGTCGCCCAGAAGTGCTTAACGGCTCTCTTTAAGCCAGTCTGGAGCTTCCTATCCATCCAACGTCACCTCTGCTCGAGAGAACATATCTCGGTGAGATGACACTCGCTTGTACGCTTTCCTCAAGTAGTCCGGATCAATATCGTAACCAACACTGTTTCTTCCGGAGTTCATAGCAGCAATGGTGGTCGTACCACTACCAAGGAATGGATCAAGGACTGTGTCCCCGGCAAAGCTGAACATGCGGATCAGCCGCTCCGCCAATTCAATTGGATAGGGAGCTGGGTGGTTTCGTGTGGAAGCGCCCGTTAGTCCAGTCCATATTTGTTGGAACCACTCTTTGTGGTCATGATCTGAAATCAAGCTCAAGACCCGCTTCGCAATGGAAGGGCTTCGGTACCCCCCCGGCTTTCGCTCCATCAAAATAAACTCGATATCGTTCTTGATTACTGAGTTAGGCTCATAGGGCTTCCCAAGGAACGCGCCTCCGTTGCCGTCAGCTTCGTAGACTGCGTTTGCAATCTTATGCCAGATGATAGGGGAAAGATTGTCGTAGCCTATCTGCCGACAGTGCTCTTGTATCGATGCATGCAACGGAACAACCGTGTGACGGCCGTTGTTCTTGCGGCGTGACAAGCAAACGTCGCCAACGATGCACACTAATCTTCCACCTGGTACGAGCATGTCGTAGCAATGCTGCCAAACCCTGTCGATCTCCAGCAAGAAGCTCTCGTAGTCTTCATGGTGCCCCAACTGCCCTTCGACATCCCCGTATCGCTTTAGGGTCCAGTAGGGAGGCGAAGTAACGACTAAATGAACTGAGTCAGATTCAAGGCACATCGCCCGTGCATCACCGCTAATCATCCGATGAGATGTCGGAATAGATGCGAGGGATGCCGCAATTGCGGCCATCGCATCTGGATTCTTTGCGAGGGATGGCAAGGCCGTCTGCGGATCCTCAAAGGAGCTAAACTCCGCCGGAACGAAGGCTTCGAGATCACATTGCTTAGATGTCAATCCCATTTCTTGGTCTTCCCTACCCTAAGTGTCTCCATGGTTCTGTCTCTTCTCACACAACTGGCTTACGCAACTCGAGCCACTCTGTGTGGAACATCTCGCCGCGGGGTTTGTCGGTGCGTTCGTAGGTGTGGGCGCCGAAGTAGTCACGTTGGCTTTGCAGTAGGTTGGCGGGCAGCGTGGCGCGGCGGTAACCATCGTAGTAGGCCAGTGCGGTGCTGAACGCGGGCGTGGGAATCCCGAGCAAGGCCGCTTGGCTTACCACATGGCGCCAGCCGGCTTGGGCCTGGTCGACCGCCTTTTGGAAGTACGGGGCTAGCAGCAAGTTTTCTAGACTTGGATTCTCGTCAAAAGCCTCTTTGATGCGATCTAGGAACACGGCACGGATGATGCACCCGCCGCGCCATAGCAGAGCGCAGTCGCCATAGTTCAACGGCCAATCATGCTCTGCCGCGGCAGCCTGCAGCTGGACAAAGCCCTGCGCGTAGCTAACGATTTTTGATGCGTAGAGGGCGTCTTTGATTTGCTTGACGAAATCCGCCTTGTCGCCGTTGTAGGTGGAGGCGGGCCCGTTAAGCGATTCGGCAGCGCGTACGCGCTGGTCCTTCAGCGCCGACAAGCTGCGGGCGTAAACGGCTTCGGTCACTAGCGTGCTTGGCACACCGAGGTCAAGCGCCAGTTGGCTCATCCACTTCCCGGTGCCCTTGGCGCCGGCGCGGTCGAGCACCTTGTCAACCATGTATTCGCCTGTATCGCCGTCCTTGACGCTGAAGATATCGCGCGTGATCTCGATCAAATAGCTATCAAGGTCGCCGGTGTTCCACTCGGCGAAGACGTCGTAGAGTTTGTCGTTGGTCAGGCCCAGCGCTTCCTTCATCAGGAAGTAAGCTTCGCAGATCAACTGCATGTCTCCGTACTCAATCCCGTTATGCACCATCTTTACGTAGTGCCCGGCCCCGCGGGGACCAACCCATTCGCAGCAGGGAATGTCTTCGTTGGGACCCACCTTGGCGCTGATCGCCTGGAAGATGGGCTTAAGGTGTGGCCAGGAGTCGGGCGAACCGCCAGGCATCAGGCTAGGGCCCAAGAGCGCGCCTTCTTCGCCACCAGAGACTCCGGTTCCGGAAAACAAGAAGCCAGCGTCTTCCACTTCTTTGGTGCGACGCTCGGTATCTGCGTAGTAGGTATTGCCGCCGTCGATGATGATATCGCCCGGGTCGAGGTAGGGCTTCAGCGATTCGATTACGGCATCCACCGCAGGGCCCGCTTTGACCATGATCATGATCTTGCGAGGCTTGCTACAGGCAGCGACGAGTTCCTCAATCGTCTTGGCGCCGACAAACGCTTTGCCTGCAGCACGGCCTGCAATGAACTCTTCCATGACACTGGTCGTGCGGTTGTAGACCGCCACCTTATTGCCACGGCTTTCCACATTGAGGGCCAAGTTCTCGCCCATCACGGCAAGACCAATCAGGCCAAAGTCACAGGTTCCGTCGACGGCAGATTCGGACACGAAGAGTCCTTTCAGGCAGGCAGGCAAGGGAGAGGCGTGGACGCTGGTAAGATGATCGGGAATGCCGCGCTGGCCTGCAAGTGCCAAGCCGCGGTAAACGCCCCATCGCTCCCAATTAGGGAACGATCTTCAGCACCATATATGGCGGCAAAGCGTTGATCCGCTGTCGGATCGCTTCAAGCTGCTGTGTAAAGCGCTCGTCGCCAACTCCCCCAAATTGCTCGATGAACTGCGCGGCGTTCAATCCCTCAGGTAGGTCATCCACCGCTGGCATATAGATCGGTACGCGAAAGCCGTCGGCCAGTCGCGTGAGAGTCAGCCTGCCGGAAAGCACCGATTCCGCGAAGCGGATGCCGGCCCGATCGGCTGCTATGTCGGCGAAACTGAAACCGCTGCTTCGTTGCATGTCGATCACTTCTTTGGCGATTCCCATGCGGCCTGCGGTGGCGGCGTCGCTAGCGGCCGTAATCAGGGCTGAGACGAAGAAGTGCGTCGCCAAGTCATGACGACTCTCCATGGCCGGCTTGCCCAGGTTCGAGATCCTCACCTTGCGTTCTGCGGCAGATTCTACCGACTTCGCCAAGTCGCCTACCGCGGGAAGAGATCGCACGGTCGCGGTCGGATCCATGGCGATCCCCAGCGCCAACAAGAAGACTTTGGCTCGCTGACTTTCTGGCAATGAAATTGCGTTTTTCGCCGCGACACGTACATAGTGCTCCGTGAGGGCATCTCCTTCGCGCCGACGCACCTCAGGCAGCCTGGCGTTCCGGTTTGCCGCGGAGGCAATGGCTTGCAGGACTTGCCTCACAGGCTTGGACGCAGAAACGGTGACTCGGCGCGGTTTACCGATGCGCTGCAAAAACTGCTTAGCAGAGTTGTCTTTGGGCATGGCTTGATGCATGACGGCGTAAATCTGCCGCAATCGCAGCTTCGTGCCGCTTGTCATTTGAGCAAAGCTTGTCACTCTCCGCCGGCGAATCTCTTCGCCAACCATGGACATGATCAGCGTGTTAACGGGGTCGTATCGGACCGTAAAGTCTTTCCGTCTTGCCTGACGATCGCCAAGCACAGGGCGCATCACGCTGCTTTGCTCGGGGCTGTGCGTGGCCCCCAAGAAGTGCCCCAACTCGTGCAGCAGAAGTTCCAATCGCTCGCGTTCGCTAACGACGCCAGACCATTCACGTAGCAAGATATGTCGGCGCAGGGGCCCCCGCGTGCCGCCAAGATGCAGACGCCCGCGGCGGGCTTCGTATTGACTGGTGAAGCCCAGTGCCAGGCGCGCCTTGCCGGGACTAACCACGGACTCAAACTCTCGCAGGGATTCGGTGAAGTCTGTTTTCGAGTTGTCTGACTGCCAGGTTGCGACGCCCACAACTCGGAACTCGATCCCCGAATGGGCTGACAGAATCTCAGATGCCCTCTGTACTCGGTCGCGTAGGCGACGCTCCCAGATCTGCCGGCGGTGTGGTTCATCGTCGTCCACAAGCACCAATACCGTGATCGCCGCGTCGCCGCGGGGCTGAATCGAGGCGGGCAGGGAGTGCCCGGAAGCGGTTGTTTCGTCTTCCCCCAAACCCAGGTGCTGCAACCCAATCTCTCCTTCGCGAGTCTCGCCGAAGAACGCAGCGGTATTGGGAAGGAGTGTAAAAGTTTGCTGCCGCCCTCCGGCGACAAAACTGACCCTTAGGCCACCGTCGCTAAAGAACGGTCTAGACTGTCCTGCGGCCAAGCGTAGGTCAGAAGGCGCGCCCTGAGAGCGCATCACCCGCACATCAACGGAACGTGGTGCGCGATTGGCCAGAACAACCACATCAGCAACGGCGCCACCCTCACTTAAGGTCGACAGAGCAAGGGCAAGCAGGAAACAGGCACGACTGGCAAGCATGCTGTAAGTCTACACTGACTTTGCCTTCCAAGGGGCAAACCGTCGCAGGCACCCCGCAGCTAGGGAGGTAACAGCGACTCCAATTCCTGCATGGCGAGCAAGTCTCGCTCTTGTTGGTGCCTGGCAAAAATGGCCTGAAGGTTGCCCAGTATTCTAAGCAGCCATTGAGTTGGCGTCGCGAATGCTAAAGGATCCGCGTCGGGAGGAATGACTCCCGTAATCGACTCGATGCGAAGCAGGGCCTCGTCGCGTGTCAGCAAAGCGCCATCGTAGAACGGATCAACATACTGCAGTGTTTCCCCTACGGTCTCTCGGCAGATGACGGCCGCCATGAAATGCCCTGGAGAATTCACCCCTTCGACGCGCAGTCCAAGACATTCCGCCACGCTGCGGTAGATGAGCACGAGAGAAATCGGAATCCCTCGCCGGATCTCCAAGACACAAGGCAAGTAGCTGTGCGATGGATTGTAGTAGTCTTCGGGCTCCACGCCACGAAAACCAACCACGTCAAACAGCACGTCGTGCAGGTGAGCCAGCTTGGTTTGATCACACTCCGACTGAATTCTGATGTGTATCGAGTCAGCAAGCCGGGAGATCGTTCGCACGACCTCATCGCGGCAGTCTTCCTGGTCTGCATGCATCGCAATCGCTGTGGCGGCGCGCAGCAGCCCTTGAGGCCGATCAATGTCGGTCAACTCTTCACGGAACGCTTCGAAAGCAGCGGGTCGACAGTATGCAGGAACTTGAAGCAAGGCGCCTAAGGATCGATAAACTTGGTCAGGTTATTCCTGCCCAAGAATTTCTAACCCCAGGGGCGGTAAATCAAGCCCTATCGCCGAGACATAACCAGTGCTAGCCATAGCAGCGTGAGCGCCAAGGTCGCGGTTGCCGGCTCAGGGGTCGGCTGGCTGCCGATTGGCTGTGCTCTTTGGTAGCGGTTGCGCCAAAACGCATAGTCGGCCGCATTCACGACACTGTCCCCGTTGCCATCTGCCGCAAGCTGAGTCGTTGAACCGTAGTCCCGCATCCAAATTGCTAGGTCTTCTAGCCCCACCGTCCCGTTGCCGTCGTAGTCACCCGGCAATACGTTGGCGATTGCCAACCGAATGAACTCGTTTGCCTCAAGGCTGCCATCGCCATCCAGGGACACAGGGAGTTGCAGTGCCGAAACGAGACTACCACCGTCCGCCGTGGCAAAGGCGGCAACGGCCAGGTAAACGTCTCCAGGTAACTCGCCAAACTGCTGCCGTAGATCAATAACCCCCTCAAGAACCCCACCATTTTCCGCAGTTGCCGCTTGTGCGGAAACAGCGTCGAACCAGCCCTCGAAATCATTGTCGTTCTCGTCCGCCAAGAAGGCGTCCCAGCTAGCGACTTGACCTGACTTAGCCCAGTTGGCGTCGGTCATCGCTCCCGGCTCGTCAGCCAGATATATGAAGATGTCTTGACCTTCGCCAGCGTCGTTCGTGGCCAGATACAGACGATCTCCATCAACCCTAGCCCACAAGCCACGAGTTTCATCGCCCGCGATCAAGAGGGCTCCCTGGTCGAGTTGACCATCCATGATGAACTCCACGCTTGGGTCCCCACCGGCCACGTTATAGTGCCAATCGGCGCCTCCGTTGTTGTCCCAGACACTGGCTCCGTCATTGAAAACCAAGTCGAGTTGTGTCGCATCAGAGGCGAGGGGGAGGTCGAGTCGCCACACGGCGTCATCTTCGCTCCAAGTCATCAGTGAATCGCTGGCATTGATCTGAGCCCAGCCGTTGTAGCCCACATGAGCGTAGACACTTGCAGCACCAGCTAGTGGCCCACCCGCCGGATCATACTCAATCGAGACAAGTTCCCCCGCTGTGGGTAGCCCTGGATGCAATGAGACGCGGTCGCCACCCACTATCGACGAGGACCCAATGTAAACATGCTGTATGTCCGTTCGCTGCAGGTTTCCGTTGGAGTCGACTGCCTCGACATAGTAGTCAACCAACACCTCTTCGTGGCCAGCGATCGTGGCCCCAAAGCGAAGGGCACGCTCGGTCGGCGTGAGAATACCAGCTGGTGGGCTGACGTCGCTGGAAGCCATGTCGATGGTTATCCAGTCTCCCACCTCTGACCCGCCGGCGTAGGTTTCGTTTTGTGTCGAAGCCAGTGGATTGGTTCCGTCGCCATCCAGCCGGTACTTAAGTTGGACACTCTGCAGGCCACTCACATCGTAGGCATAAGTCCAAACCTCAAAGTCGCTAGGTTGGGTTGAACCAAACTCGTCGCCGCCCGGATTGTAGGCTTCTCGCTGGGGGACAAAGACCGTTGGTGGCGTCGACTCGACGCCCGAGAAAGCGTTGAGTACTTGATTAGCGTTGGCAATCGCTTGGTTGGACCCCAGCGTAACGTTGCTATCCCATACCTCGGTGCCATCCCAGTACCAGTGGTCAGAGGCCTCAGCCTGCAGCAAAGTATGCCAGGCACGCTCGGTAGGACTTCCCACGCCGTCGATGATGTTGTCCAGATTTGTGGCAGGTGCAAGGTCGTCAGCCGTAAAGACATGGTTCTTGGCTGCCGTCAACACGGCCCAACTGTTGCGGTCTGGGCTCCAGCCCGTGGTGGGGTCCGGGTCGCCTAGCCATTTCTTGAACTCGGGATCGCCCGCGTCCGCGCCAGCCCACGACCCACTCTCAATGTGGACGACATCGCCGCTATCTACAGGATAGCGATCCAAATAATCCTGGATGGTCGTCACGTCGTAGTTGGCGTTGTTGGCCGCCCAGTTGACCATATTGTTGAAGTTGCCGTGGTAGTAGGCTTCGCTCCCACCACCAAAGTTATCGCCGTCGTGATGAAGCAGCACAAACATGGGATGTTCCGGGTCCGTGTTGAGTTGCCGATACTGCTCCATGACCTCTTCATACTGCAGCGCGCCAAAGCCGCCGCGACCATCCTCGTTGCCCTCGTAGCGAGCTGCAGGCACAGCGACGATTTTACTAATCTGTCCCGTCGCGGGATCAACATGCTGAACATGATGAGGACGGTAAGCAAAGGGCGCCGCTACTTTGCTTGGCGCCCACAAACCGTTTAGCTGCAGCCACTGCTCATCGGGGATTGCGGGGTTAATCTGGTCGGCGCGATTCGGTGCGTAGATATTTGAAGCATCCGTGTGGGGATAGTTCTCGACAGCCCGTTCAATGTGAATGCTATCCACGATGGACCACTCGATGCCTTCAGCAACCAAAGCAGGGATGATGCGCGTGGAGAACGCGGTCTCCGGCGGGAAGATGCCCTTAGAAAACGGTACGCTGGCGCCCCAGGTTTGGGTGTGGATGTGCTTCTGCAACCGGATCTGCATACGGATATCGCGCGTGTCGAGCAGCGGCATCAACGGATGGTTGAAACCAAAGTTCACGAGATCAAGACGCCGATTGCCTTCCACGGTTTGCAGAGCAGCAGCCTGTTGATAGGGACTCTGCCAGTTGTTCCATATGCCTCCCCCAACCCCCGCTTCTTCCAGCTGGTTTAGATTGCGCATCAGCGACCCAGAGAACGAGACCGACGCCCCCAAGTGGGGCAAGCCGGCCCCCGCCTGAATGGCATCCTTGGGCCATGTTGTGTAGGGGCCCAGCCGGGAGTTGTGCACATCGTAGATGCTGAAGGTGAAGTCCCCGGACTGCTCCGTTTGATGGATCGTTTGTCCTGGTCGGTACGTTGGCTGATGCATGTGCCACAAGAAGCCCACATTGATCGGCTCCTGAGCTGCAGACCACGCTGGCAAAAATGTCAGCACGCAGAGAGAGAGCGAGAAAGACGTGGGAAATCGCTTACCCATTGATGAAAACCGTCCGGTGGTCCGAAAGAAGAGAGACGCGCAGCGGCGATATCGAAACAAGGCGCGATCACCGCGAGACTGGTATCGAATTCCGGCCAAAACGCGGTAAACAGCAAGCCGTCCAGCAGACGGAAGTCTCCCGACTAAGCGAGCCGCTCTCCGTGTCCGTCCAGGGAGAAAAGATGCGTGGCGTCAGGCCGAATCGTGAGAGTAAGAGAGTCTTCCAACGTGGGGGCGTCACCAGAAAGACGCACGGCACAAGGCTGGTGATCGATCGCCACTTGCAACAGCGTCTCATGGCCGAGCCGCTCGACCCCCTTAATCAGCGCTTTGGCGAACTCCGGCTCGCCGTTGCGGCACGGCATGAGATCTTCTGGGCGTACCCCTAGCAGCTTCGGTCCTTCGCTACCGCCTGTGAGTGCCCACTTTGCATCGCCACCCGACGAACAGAAGACTCCGCCTTTCACGTTGCCTTCAATTAGATTCATGACAGGACTGCCAATGAAGGTCCCCACGAAACGATTCGCCGGGCGGTTGTAGACCTCGATCGGCGTACCTTGTTGCTGGACGATGCCGTCCTTCATCAGCACCAAGCGATCACCCAAGGTCATCGCCTCAACTTGGTCGTGTGTCACGTAGATCATCGTGGCGCCCAGTCGGCGATGTAACGCGGAGATCTCACTGCGCATTTCACCGCGAAGCTTCGCGTCGAGGTTTGAGAGCGGTTCATCAAACAAGAAGGCCGCTGGTTGTCGGACGATTGCGCGCCCCAACGCCACCCGCTGCTTTTGCCCGCCCGACAGCTCGCCAGGCCGACGATTCAGCAACTCTTCGAGTCCCAAGAGTGACGCTACATCAGAGACGCGGTCTTGGATTTCGCGCTTGGGAGTCCGCCTCATCTTGAGGCCAAACTCCATGTTCTTCCGCACCGTCATATGCGGATAGAGGGCGTAGTTCTGGAACACCATGGCGATGTCCCGTCGGCTTGGTTCGACGTCGTTGACGCGGCGATCGCCGATGTGAATGTCACCCGCTGTGGCTTCCTCTAATCCTGCAATCATCCTTAGCGTCGTGCTCTTGCCACAGCCACTAGGGCCGACCAGCACGACAAACTCGCCATCGGCAACCTCGATCGAAACCTCTCGCACGGCGTCAACGCCGCCGGCGTAAGTCTTCGAGACGTTGGTAAGCGTAACACTGGCCAAGCTGCGAACCGCGGAAGGCTGGGGGCAAGAAGGCATGGGAGATCAGCGGTAACACGCACGCTGTAGACTCGATCATAGCCCGAGAGCGCGACAGAGGGGAGCCAGGGCCTGACGGGCCGACTACTGC
This sequence comes from Lacipirellulaceae bacterium, assembly GCA_965263315.1. GTDB lineage: Bacteria > Planctomycetota > Planctomycetia > Pirellulales > Lacipirellulaceae > JBCCQL01. The sequence goes on from CBDHGZ010000001.1 coordinate 448,560, forward strand.
GAGTCGCAAGAACACTTAGCCACTCGCGGATATCTGTTTAAGCGATTGTTGGGCTCTATTTGGTCACGCCAATTCAATTACCGCGATAAAGCGCAGAAAAAAACGGCCGACCGACCACCGGCGTCGGTGGGGCGAACCGACGGCCCGGCAGATCGGCCGACCGCAGTCGTATTGAAGACCGTGTGACGACCTCAGAGGTCACCACTATGGAGGGCTTGAATGCGATAGGACTTGTATTGCTCTCGGTTAGGCCACCGACTCCTTCTGTAGCAGATGTCCCACGGCAAGGCGGAACTTGCCAATCCTCACCAGGTCTGACTCTTGCACCCGGCAACGGTTGATGCGTAACGACGAGTCCCCTACGAATGTGCCGTTGGTCGAGCCGAGATCCTCTAACAGAATCTCGTCCGCCAAGATCGTCAGTTGGGCGTGACGGCGCGAAACGGAGGCGTGGCTAAGCGTAATGTCATTCGTCGCCGAGCGCCCGATTCGCAAGATGCGGACCTCGTGGCTCTCACCTTCTTTCCCGGCGGCGTCTGGCGGCCAGGGCATGCGGGCTAAGGTACCAAGCGTAATGAGGTCCTCCCCCGTGACCGGAATCTTGCCACGCACAACTTGCCCATTCACATGGGTACCGTTGCGCGATCCCAAGTCTTCCACCCAGTAGCGTCCCGCCGCTTCGGAGACTCGGCAATGACGACGCGATACGTAAGGACATCGCACGACCACGTCACAACGAGAGTCCGCGCCGATGACCCACTGTCGCTGAGTCAGGCTCGGATCGAAATCCGCTGCATCCAAAGGCTTCCCAAATGGCGCCATCACGCGTCGGCCCGGATTGGGACCAAACGCAGAGGTGACGGAAAGCCCGCTGTCGATGCCTTCGCCCGACGGCGGCAGAATACGATCCGTCTCGTACTCTGCCGCTTCCAGATCGACAGCATCGAGGCTATCCAGCAAGTCAGCAAAGCCGGCCGTATCAGGCCCGGTGACCGGTGGGTCCCCACAGTCAGCAAACACCGACAAGGCGGCAGGGGCTTGATCTTCGCATCCAGCCTCCCCCAGGGGTGCCCCCAGGGGTGTTATTGGAGCTGGCGTCATTTGCTGGCGCAACTCCAGATCGTAGGCGTCGCGACGATGCTGATCCAATAGGCAAGACTTGGCGTCCGCGAGCAGGTCCAGCAGTTCCTGGGCAACTGTGCCGTAGGGACCAGCAGCGAGCTGGCGGACAAAGAGCATCTGGCGGCTGGCCGCGTTAGCGATGACTTCGCTGTTTCGCTCGAAGCGCGACAAGCCCAGCAGACGATAGAAATCGGCCGGCTGTTGCTCCAGGGGGATGCCCAGAAGCTCGTAGATAGCGCTAGATAAAGTCATGCCGTCGGCCTTGGCCCCCGCCGTGGCCCGCCTCTTGTCTGTTCCGACCGACTGACCGCAAAGGGCCAGTTGGCTGCCGGGAAGCTGGTGTCCCGTGCGGAAAGGTATCCGCACCAGCCTCGCTACTATGACAACGTGCAGGTTCGCAGCCGCGCGCGCGAAAAATTGAAGAAAGTTGGCCGGTGCTTCGGATCTCCATGAAACAGCTGCAATCCGAGGGAAGCAGCTAGCAGCAACGCGCTGGAGGGCCAATGCGGCCCAACCACGCCTCGGCCACCCGCATGGGGCCGCAAACAATGTGGAGCCCGCTACTAGGGGGCATGAAAGCGGAACCGCTGCTCACCCAGTTGGAACATGCTGCCATTTTGAAGCGTGATCTGCTGAACTCGGACCCACATGCCGTTGACCGAGGCATTGCTGTCGATCGTCCACCGACCACCCGGCTCGCGCTGCATACGGGCAGCGTGTTGCTCCAGCATGGCATCGCCCGCCAAGAAAACGCCACAGAGTGAAACATCCCTCCCGAGCCATTGCTCATCACCCGTAAGCTGGAGCGACTTGCCCCCCCCCGACGGCGTGACTTCATTCAGGCGCGTGGCAGCGGCGGGCTCATCCTGTGATTGCGAAAACTGCACCAGCCGACTTCCAAGCAGCAGCTGGTCCCCATCGCGCAGTCGGACCTTCTTCGCCTTGATGAAAACGCCATTCGTGCTGCCTAAGTCCTCGAGTATCCATCGCCAATCGCGGCTCTCGCGTTTGCGGTTAATGCGCGCGTGGATTGCAGACATCATCCCATCGTGAGGGGCAACGACGTCTGCCCCCTCTCGACCGATGATCGTCTGCGCCGCCGTCAGCCGCACGACCCTGCCATCAAGCCGTCCGTCGTCAACGAGTGTCAGAAGCGCCATCGGCGCACGGATCGTAGGCCGGAAACGTTGGGTGTCTTTCTTGGCGCGCGCTTGATGAAGGTTTGCGGTCGGTTCTTCATCGGCTTCTGATGGCTCGTTCCAGGTAAGGTGCGAAGAGTGAGCATCCCCGTCCGACGCGGGATTTGTGGAAGGTGATCTATCAGGATTCCGCTCGACGGAGGAAACTCCCCCGTCCAACGTAATGCGCGGTCCGCTTTTTGCGTCAAGCTCGTCAGGCGCATTGGCCACCGGGAAAAGGTCTGGCACGGAAGCCAACGATAGCGACTCGGCATTCCCCGTAGCTGCTACATCTTCTTCCGCCGAGAGATGGGGGTCGGTATTCAGTTGCTGCAGAAGCTGTTCTAAAGGGTGTTGCTGTGGGCGCAAACTCTCCAGCTTGGCGGCTTTGCGAAGCAAACTCTCCAACGTGCCTAGAAGCTCTGGATGCCGCTGCAGAACTTCTTCATCGGAAAGCAGCTCTCCACGCCGCCTACGGGCGATCACCTGCTCGACGATCGCCTGAGCTTGTGCCCGCTTGCTAGAAGATTCGTCAGCCAGGCTCATAGGCAGTCCCGCAACAGCTTGATTGAGAAGCGTGGGAACGACTCACACGATATGCGACAGACGACGAATTTCATCTTTTACTGCTCGTCGCGCGCGATGCAAGAGGCCGCGCAGCTGTCCGTCTGAGATTCCCATTTGCTGAGCCACCTCTTCGAACGACACGCCCTGCAGATAGCGAAGTTGAATTGCTTGCCGATACTCAGGCTTGAGACCGGCGATGGTCACTTGCAGAATGGCGACCAACTCCCGTCGCCGCGCTAGGACGGTGGCAGTGGGGTCGTCGTCTGCCAGTTTACCCACGGCATCAAAGTAAGAGCTCTCAGCCCCCCCTTCCGGTGGCGTGGGTGCGGCAAGGGGCTCCCGTCCTAGTTTCCTCAGCTGATCGTTCCGCTCGTTGTCAGCAATCCGCTTCAGCCAAGCAAAGAAGGAGTAGCCGCTGCGCGGTTCAAAAGAACCGATGGCACGAAAAGCCTTCAGGTAGGTGTGCTGCAGGATATCTTCAGGACCAACGCGCCGCGCCAGATTGGAGGGCATGCGAAGCCGAATATAGTTGAGCAAACGGTCGTAGTAGCGCAAGAGCAATTGCTCCAGCGCCGTGGCGTCGCCGTCCAGCGCCAAACGAATCAGATTTTCCTCCGAGTCGATTGGAGGCGTGCCATCATCAGAGGCAGGGCGGGAACTCAAGTCATCGGCCATTTTGGGCTTTCGGTCAACGCTGCCGATCCCTTGGCAGGGACGGCGCGACGGTTGCTGTTAATAGCAAAGGCCCCCATGCCGCAACGTGCCAAGGCCAAGTATAGGCATTGTCAGATACCCCGACAAACGCGAACGCGACGAAGCCTGCCGGCGACCTAGAATACCGCCCGTCCGTGCAACTAAGGAAAGAGGAACACCAGCCCCGTCACTGCAGCCCCCTGATACAGCAGCCCTTTGCTGCTGAGTGGCGAAGCATGAAAGAAGTGAGGAGTGCAGTTGCCCGGACGGTAGACTCCGAGTGTGTAGCGACACTCCCGCGGCGGGTTTGCCCCCATCTGATAGGGCAACGACAGGGTTTGGCCAACGAACTTAGCCGTGGCCACCGCGGATGCGAAGCAGTTGCTGCCGACATGCGTTCCGTAACGCTCGATGTTTGGCTGCTCAAAGTAGAGCGGCTTATGTCGCGTCGCAGGTGTATGCCACAGGTAGTACATCATCGGAAAACGCGTTCGCTCGTTCCCCCCCAGAACGGCCGAATCGAAGACGCCAAACTGCTGTGCAGCCGTATCAGCCGGCCTTACCGATGACAGTTCTTCGTCGGCGTCTTCGTCAAAAGCGCGCGCGACCGGCGTCACGTCGACAGAGGTCTCAAAGATGGAAGTCAGTTGGGGCAGTTTGCGGACCGGCACTTCGGCAATGGCAGGTATGACTTCCGTGTTCTGCAGTCGATCCTTGGCGTTAGTGGGTCCCGCCGCCAAGAAGAACAGGTCGCCACTGTCTGGGGCCGCTGATGGTACGGCTAGGGGCTCAACTTTGGCCGCTTCGGCTACGGCAGCATCGTGCCCGTACAAATGGGCCAGGTCAGGTTCCCCTGAAGCAGCGGAGGCCTCTTGGGAAAGACTCACCGGCACCGTTGCCGTTGCTACGAGCGAGTCGAAGAGATCATCACAGGTCGCTTCTGCACTCACTAGATGACCGCAGGCCTGCAGCAGCGTGAAGGAAAGCGTCAGCAGCGCACGGTTGTAGCTAGCTGTCATCTCAAATCCCCCGACCTGCCATGCCACACCGCGTACTGAACGGCGCAGCTCCGCTCCTATTATCGACGATCCGCTTGTAACGGTTCAGCAGAATCTAAGGTCACGGCTTGAAGGCTTGCAGGAGTCATGCCAACCAGGCAATCAGGGCAATTTCTCCGGGTCACATGGAGTTTGAGGACAAAGGGCGCCGATCACTGCTGTTGGAACCCGTGCGCTCCCTCTCCATAGCTAGCTCGCAACGGCACTGACTTCAACCGCATGCACGTTTCTTGTTCAATCAACCAGCGATTCTGCCTCGCCGCTGTGCTAGCAGCGTCGGCGGTCATGCTGGGCGTACCGGGTTGCAGCCTGTGGCGCGGGGATCAGTGCTTTGAGTCTTGCGATCCGTGCCATCAGAGCCGCCTCGCGCCGAGTGATCCCTCCTACTTAGAGATGGATGAGCCGTGTCCCGATGGCTGCCTGCGACACGAGTCAGCCTCTTCACTGGCTCCTTCAGCGGTGTCGATGGGTGTGGAGACAACCTACTGGGACCTGACACTCCAAGAGGCCGTTCAACTGGCCCTCAACCACGCTGAAGTCCTTAGAGATCTTGGCGGCACGGTCCTCCGATCTCCTGGCACTGCGCGTAGCGCCTTCGCACCAGCACTTGCTCACACCGACCCTCGATTCGGTGAAGAAGCTGCGCTCAGCGACTTTGACGCCACTTTGCAGGCTAGCGCCTTGTGGGAAAACAACGACCGCGTCTTCAACAATACGTTTCTGGGAACCAACGGCATCTTGGTACAAGACTTGGGTAGCTACAACGTAGAGCTTCGCAAGCGTGCCGCGACCGGCACGCAAATGGCCGTTCGCCACGTTACGGAGTACGACTTTAATAACTTCGTCGGCAATCGTTTCGGCGCGGGCGATCCCAGTGGGTCCTGGACGACGTACTTCGACTTGGAAGTAAGGCAACCTCTTTGGCGGGGCGCCGGCAGCGACTTCAACCGCGTCGCCGGGCCCAACGGCGTACCCGGCGCCTTCAACGGCGTGTTGCTCGCTCGCATCCGCACCGATATCAGCCTTGCGGAATTCGAAGCTGGTGTGCGAGACCTAGTTAGCAACGTGGAAAACGCCTATTGGGACTTGTACTTCGCCTACTATGATCTCGAAGCTAAGAAATCGGCACGGGATCAAGCGCTGACGCTCTTTCAAATCACCAAAGGTCGAGCGGAGGGCGGCGCGGAGTCTGCAGAGAACCAGTTACAGGCCGAGGAGCAGTACTGGCGGTTTGAATCCGATGTACAAGACTCGCTCTATGGAAGGCTGATCGACGGGACGCGAACCGACAATGGGGCCTCGGGGGGCTCGTTCCGCAGCACGGGAGGAATCCGAGTTGCCGAACGCCGGCTTCGTCTGATTATGGGCTTGCCAATCACCACCGGTGAGCTAATCCGACCGACGAGCCAACCCATCAGCGCCCCCATCAACTACGACTGGAACACCTGCTCCGTCGATGCCCTCAGCCAACGCACGGAGTTGCGGCGTCAGCGATGGGAGATCAAGCGACGAGAGTTGGAACTGACAGCCAGCAAGAATTTTCTCTCGCCCAGGCTTGATGTGATTGCCCGCGGGCGACAGCGAGGGTTTGGCAACGCCTTGGTGTCGCAAAGCAATGCTCAGTTCGCCAGTGCTTGGGGCAATCTAGGAGATGGTGACAACAGCGAGTGGCAACTGGGAGTCGAGCTTGAGGTGCCGATTGGCTTTCGACGCGCACACAGCGCCGTCCGCAATGCCGAGCTGGCGCTGGCCCGCGAGACAGCCGTCTTGCGGGAACAGGAACAACAAGTGTTGTTCGGGCTTAGCAATGCCGTCGCCGACGTGCAACGTGCCTACCGCGTGCTAATGGCTCAGTACAACCGACTGGGCGCGGCTGACGAACAAGTGCGCGTGCTGACCAAGCGATTCCAGGACGTGCGAACCAGTATCGACATCGTGCTCGATGCCCAGCGTCGCCAAGCCGACAGCCAGTCTCGATATCGTCAGGCACAGGTTGAATACATGCTGGCTCTTAAGAATGTGCACTACGAAAAGGGAACCCTGCTCGATCACAACGGCGTCTTCTTGGCGGAGAGCGGTGCTCCCCGTGCCGCGCGGCAAGATGCACATGAACGCCGCCAATCGCGAAGACTTCAAATAGACTACGTGAGCCGAGACCCGGTGATCAGCCCTGGCCCCGTTCCCAGTGGGTTTCAAACGGGCAGCGCGTTCTCTGTCCCTATGACGATGGACGAAGATGTCTCAACGCGGACCTCTCCACAGATACCGGCGGCAGACGAAAAGCTTCCGGAGCCTGCCGAAGTGCTGCCGTAAGCAAAGGGCTACTTGCTACCCAAGATTTCGCTGACGGTGTCATCGATGCGGCGAATATTGGCCCAATCGTCTTTGTAGCTAACGGGGGCAAAGCTGGCTGCATCCATCGGACCCAACTCTTTCTCCAAGCCGGTGCCGCTCCACTCGAAGCTGGTCAGCGCCTCGCTAATCTTCTCAATCAGCTCTGCGGGCAAATTGTAGGCACAGCCCAGCACGGCTGGCGGAAAAGCCTCCGACTCGTAGATGATTCGATAGTCATCCTTGGAGACGTCGCCCCGATCGATCATCTTGACCAAAATGTCGCTCGCCACGGGCGCGGCGTCAGCGTCCCCAGCGAGCGTAGCGCGGATCGAATCCTCGTGCGAGAGCGAAAAACTCCACTCGTAGTCTTGCTCCGGCAGAAGACCTTCCTCTTTTTGAAGTTGGACGAAAGCGGCTTTGAAGCCAGAGTTGGAAGTGGGGCGGACAAAAACCACTTTCTTGCCAGCAACGTCGCTCAGCTTCTCCAAGCCACTGTCCGCCTTGGTGACGAACTGCATGGTGTAACCTACGCTGCCATCCCCGTGAGCCAGCGTACACAAAGGGGTGAATCCTGAGGTCTCAACGGCCAGGGGCGCCGCACCCGTACCAAGACCAATCAGATGAACCTCTCCAGCACGCAAAGCGGCAAGCTGCTCGGAGACTTTCTGATAGTGCTTCGCCGTAACGGGAAGCCCCGTCGCTTGGGACAAACTGTCGAGCAATTCGCTCCAATTGCTGAAGTCTGCTTCTTCGCCATCGGGCAGTCCCTCAGCAATGTAGGAGAAGACTAGCGACTCGGGCTGCTGGAGCATGGCGGCGTCGGTCGGCGAATCGGCCAGCAGGTCGCCGTCCGAATCCACCAGTTTGAAGTCGGAGTCCAAGCTCGCGGGCTGCAACTGCGTCAGCATGCCCTGCAAGACGTTCCTCTGGAGTTCCGCCTGGGCGTCGCCACTCAGGGAACTGGTCCAGGAGTTGGTAGCGAAGTAGGTGATCGCCGCTACCGGAACGGCGACTACCAAGACTCGGAAGAAAGAAAAGCCAGAGGACTGTTCGCTGGGCATAGTTGCTTACCTTGATTCTTGCTTGGTCGCAATGGCCGTGACACGTCTCCAAGCCTAGCTACAGGCAGAGCTCAATACAGGCCAACTCATCGAGCTCTCGGATGTGTCAATCCGTAATTCTCACTATGGACTTATCAAATGACTTAGCCCTCCGATATGCCGCCTTCGCGCGAGACATCTGCCCCTGTTTTTCATAGCAATAGCTCTGAACAATCAGGGCTTCGGCCGGGCTAGGGGCCACTTCGAAGAGCGCTGCGACTTCCTGTGCAGCAAGGTCGTGTTCTCCCAATCTGGCATATGCGACTGCCTGGCACCTAATGGCCTTAAACATCACCTCACCGCGACCAAGACCACCAATGGCACGAGCCGCTTTGAGTTGCTCCAGGGCCTCCTGATTTTTCCCCGCATCAAGCGCAGCAGCAGCATCTTCTACCTTCGCCTTCGACCTTGTGGCGAGAGATGCATCATCAGGCTTGCCACATCCAGAAAGCAGTGCCCCGATAAAGACGAGCAGAACTGCCAAGAGCTTTATTCGCACCATCACACTCACAGGCCCCCAGATACTGTCTCTCCGCCATTCCGAGAACCTATTGCCCGCCAAACCACAGGATCGACGTCGTCGGAGGCTGTCTCAACGTGTCCGTCTGCATAACAGAGATTGACAACCCCGGAGTGAGCACTGCGCGCTGTCAGGATGGCCCTCTCCGCGGGTGTGTCTGGAATCGAAGTCCTAAACCCGCAGTCGACTTTGTCCCAGTTGGGTGGAGCCATGTGGTTGTATTGTGAACAGGCGTAACCCGCAAAAGGCCATCCGTTGCTCCAGCCGTCTCCCTGAAAAAAGCGGCCCCATCCGTAGAAGACCCTGCCGCTTCCGGCAGGCTGGGCTGCCAAGCAAGCATCCCAGTGTTCATCCACTGTTTCGAAGTCATTTCCAACATACACGATCTCAGCAGCGGTGGGCTCAGGCGGTGGATTACCCCAACTTGTACCAGGAGCCCGTACCCTTAATTCTCTCCGAAAAGAGCGCAGTCTTCGACAGCCCGTCTTCAAATTCCCCAGGACGAACCCCTTTCCCCATCCGGAATGCTCCATTACCGCTGAAACTGATCTCGTTATTATCCTGCTTGTTTGCCGCCTGCTGCGCCCCCATATCACTCGAGCTGCCAGTTCCAGCGTATGGCGTCGAGCCACCGAAATTCACGCAATAGTTGTTCTCCGAAATGATTGCCCCAGTGTTTGGGTCCGAAGGACAGATGAACAAGTCGCCAGCCTGAGAAAAAGCAGGGTAGTTCGGGTGAACGATGTTACCGTTCTGCAGCATGGGTCCACCGATGCGTTGATCGAAATCGATGAGGTCGTAAATGATCCCGCCCTCAAGGTATTGTAAAATCCGAACATGCACTGACGTATTATCTCCATAAGTGCCGCCAAGCAGGTTCTGGTAGTTCGTATAACCCGAGAGAATCACCCCGTCACTTGCTCGCGTGAACTCTCCAAGTTTTCGCCCATACGGGAACGCTTTGTTTCCACTCTCAAAATTAATGCAAGCCAGGCCAAGCTGCTTCAGGTTGTTGACGCATTGCACTCGCCTGGCTGCTTCACGTGCTGCCTGCACAGCGGGTAGTAGCAGCGCAATCAAGATCCCGATGATCGCAATGACAACTAACAACTCAACGAGGGTGAATCCGTTCTTGTTCGTTCGCACCATGTACTCATCTCCCGAAGATGGGTGGGAAAGGTCGGAGGGTGCCTCAGTCGTGCCGGCCTCCCCTGGTGGCGGGGGGCCAAGCGACACCTGCGAGGCGAGCTTTTGCCAGCGGCGTCCCGATTGTGCCCCCTAAACGCGAGCGTAGCAAGCATCTAAGACACTTTTCGGCCGCCAAGTCACTCGTCACCTTGCGATATGCGTGGAACAAGACCAGGGCAAAGCGAGGTTTGTTAACGCTTCATTAAGAAGTTCAGGCGGAATCACCGCATGCTTCCATGTCTTTGCGCTGATCCGCGAGGCCGAAGCCTTGAACGAAGCTGAAGCGTTGAAATCGGCGAGAAATTTTTCTGACAATTTCATCTTTTCTTAGCCACAAGCTGGGCCGCTACTGCCATAATCTTTCCGAATCGCAGACCGGTCTGTGGCCACGCCCAAGGTCAGGACCGGGCCAGCGGATGCGTTGAGCCCATGGTAGGCGAAGTTGGTTGGACCCTGCCTCTGCCTATCCCCCCCGGGCACGTTACGCAGGATTCGCGCCCAAAGAATCCTGAAGCTGCGTCTGCAAACCGTCCATGCCGCCCATGGCGGGACCTGTTTCAACACTGATCTGTGACAGCCACTCGAGGCGGCTGGTTGTTAACCAATGAATGCTAACGAGGAGAAAGCGCCACATGTCCCTTAGTTTCCGCTCAGCGCTGGCCTGCCTGATTTTGGCAGGCTTGGCCGCCCCCAGCTTGGCAGCGACGCCAGTTGGCGGTTTTTTTGTCCACATGAATCAGCAGAACGTCACCGGGTTCGGCGACTCGCGTCGTTCGGTAACCTTCTACGACGCCGACGATTTTGGCGTGACCAACCCCAGCCCGCTGTTCTCAGTTCACATTCCAGGTGAGCAGCGTGCCATCGGTTCTTACAACGGCGAAGAACTCGATGCCATCACCGTTGACCCTACGACGGGCGACGTCTACGTGCTCGCTTTTGACAGCGGGACGCAGGGCAGCGTCGACACGGGCACCGGAGATGCTCCAAACGACACTGAGGGCGACCTCGACCTGTACCGCATCGACTTCCAGGCAGTCTACGATCACTGGAGCACCAACTTCGAAGGTACCACAGTTACCGCTGGCGTAACCCCTGGTGTCGGTGGGGTCGCTCCAACGGTGCCCGGTGGCGCTGCTGCTGGTGGCTTCAACGACTACATCACGTATGGCATTGGTATCCAGTATGGTGCCGGCCTGCACTTTGACGACGTGAACCGCTCACATAGCAATACGTTCCAGCTTGCTGGCTCCGTAGAGAAGATTGGCGAAGTGGCCAAGAACAACACTGGCCAAGGGTTCTTCGACTACTCGCTTGAGTTTGTCGACAGCGACACTCTGCTGCTCATTGATGACTCTTCGGCTGCCGATTCTGCGGAAGACGTGAGCACGGACCACGCTTACCGCACGCTCAATCGCGTTAACACTTCGCCTGGATTTGCCACAGCCCCGGCCGGCAACAACGGCAACGGTGGCTTCAATAACGGCACCACTGAATCTTGGGAATCCACAGTTATCGGCCTGGTGAATCAGGACTTCGTCGGTGGCGTCGCAACTGGTCACAGTGAGCCCGAATCGATGGCTTACTACGAAGACCCTGTCAGCGGTCGCCGTGGTTTCTGGGTTACCGAGAGCGACTCCTCAGCCACCACGCGTGGCGACGACATCGCATTCTACGACATCGATACCAACAGCTACGCCGAGCACGCCGTCGGCGGTGGCCCCACCTTCCCGACGTCGTTCGCTCTTGATGACGACCCGTTCGTAAACTCCTCGCTGAACGATGGTCAAGCCGACCACATCTTCATCGACGAGGACACGGGAGACATCATCATCGTCGAGTCCGGTTTTGGAGACGCTGGCATTGGCACCGTAGGTGCCGATCACGAGGCCCTCGGTGATTCGTCGTGAAGTTCTTTCCTACGATGACGGTGCAGACGATCGCATTCAGTTCGGTGCCTGGGGCCAGAAGATCATCACCACGCCAACCAAGGAGGGTAACGACGGCGCCTTCTTGGAGCGTGGCCACTGGTCTGCCTACGACAGCGAGAACGACTTGGTCTACTTCATGCGTCCCGATGGAGGCTCGCCTTTCCAGAACGACATCATGGTGCTTGACGTTAACACCGGCATCACCACTAACTTTAACAACATCGATGACAGTATCTCGCTGTTCTTCGGTGATGGTTTTGGTGATGTGGCCGATTTCTTCTTCCTCTCGTCTGGCAACATTGCTGGTGACTTCAACGGCGACGGCATGGTCGACGGTGGTGACTACGCCTTCTGGCGTAACAACCTCGGTGGCGCCGAGCCAAACGGCAGCGGCGACGGCAGCGGCCTGCTCGACGCCGCAGACCTGCAAGTCTGGATCGACAACTTCGGTGGTGGCAGCCCCGGAGCAGTCGCATCATCGGTTAGTGTTCCTGAGCCCGCTGCTGGCCTCACGATGATCGTCGCCCTCGCTGGCCTCGCCATCCGCCGCCGCAGCTAATGGAAGACCTGCTGGCGAACGGTTTACCTCGCTAGCGGTTTATCATCACCAGCGGGGCGGCGCCATGTGCGTCGCCCCGCTCTTTTATTCTGAGTGCCCCATGCCCAATGCTAGATGCTCCTTTCTAACGACAGCAGCCGCGCTGGCCTTGGCTGCAATTACTTCACCGGCTTTCGCTCAACTTCGAGTTGTAAGCTACAACACGCTCGACAAGCCGCTGACAGCTGCTGATGATGCCCTGTTCAATACCATCATGTCAGCGATCGAAACCACTGCTCGAAACGGAGTGGCCAAGCGTGTTGACATCTTTAGCCTGCAAGAGCAGTCTCGCCAACTTGATGCGGGTCAAATCGTCGATACCACCGAGAATATCGCAGCACTGATGAACTCCCTCTATGGAACATCAAGCTACCAAGCTGCGATCGTCAGTGGCGGCGTCGATCGTGTCGGCGTCGTCTACGACACCTCCGCGGTAACCCTATTGTCAGAAGAAGCCATCAGCACAACAGGCAATCGAGACAGCCACTTATCACGGTTCCGCCCAGTGGGCTACTCTTCCCCGGATGCCGAACTGTACCTCTATGGCGTACACTTTGATGCGGGCTCGGCATCGGTCCGCAGCAATGAATCAACTGCTTTGGCGAACCATGCCAACGGCATCATCAACACACTCCAAGGATCTAGTACCGCTGCGAACGTCATCTTTGCGGGCGACTTCAATTTCAAGTCCAGCGGCGAGGCAGGCTACAGCACGCTCTCAGCGGGCCCAGCGAATGATCCGATAGCCCTGCCGTCCTGGCCAAACAGCGGAGTCGCTGAGCACCTAACGCAGTCGACCCGTTCGACGAATTTGCCAGACGGCGGTGTGCCAGGCGGCCTTGACGACCGCTTCGATCTCCAATTGAACTCCGATGACCTGCTAGACGGCGAAGGAGTCAGTTACATCGGACCTACCTCCGCGGGCTTCACTGGCGCAGAGCATTCCTACCACGCCTTCGGAAACGATGGGAACACCTTCAATCAAGCCATAAACGCGACCTTCGCGAACAGATCGCAATCCGCAGCAGTTATCAACGCACTCCATGACTTCAGCGACCACCTGCCCGTGGTTGCCGACTACCAGCTCCCAGCGGTGCTAGACGCGGTGGCGGACACGATCCCGCTGACGCTCGATGTAGGCGAAGTGTTCAACCTTGATGTAACGGTGTCCAATGCAGCAGACGTCTTGGCCGCCATCGGAGCTGATGAACTCGACTACACGATTTCAACAACAACGAGTGATCTTAGCCTGATCGGTTCCGCATCCGGTACCGATCTCGCGTTGGGCGGCGGCAACGTGCACTCCATTCAGTTTGATACCAGCACGCCTGGCATCAAGTCTGGCACCATCGAGGTAAGCACCAGCAGCCTCGCCGCAGAGAATACGCTGATCCAAATCCCTGTCAGCTATGAGGTGATCGCCGCAGTACCCGACACAATACTTGGAGACTTCAATGGCGATGGTGTAGTTAATGGTGCCGACTACGCTCGCTTACGCAATACCTTTGGTACATCAGCCGAGATAGCCCTAGCACCCGGAAGTCGATTGCCCGACAACTTCGATCCCAATGTCAACCTTCTCGACGGCCAGACCTGGCTCATTACGTTTGGCAGTTCGAGCCTACCTTCTGCCATAGGTTCAGTACCTGAGCCACACACCGCATGGTTTCTTTGCTTGTCATTTTGCACCCTCATGACTGCCAGGAGGAGCTAGCTTTTTCACACGCGAGTGGGTGTTTGAACCGAGTCTCTGTCCTCCCCTCGATCTGCTTGGCAATGCTCATGATTTGGGAGTGCTCATGATAGAGTCGAGGGCTCTCCCGCTCGCGTACGTGCAGCGACCTTGCAACAATAGTACAGCAGGGCTTCGCCCAGTCTATTGAGACCTTGAAGCGGTTCCGCGGTGATGGGTCGCGTAATTGAAGTCGGCGCTAGAACTGTCCCAATGAGGGGTTCCGGCGTTGGGTGATGTGCTTCCCCGATTTACCTGGCGCTTTGCCCTTGCGAAAAGAGAGGTTGAGCACACGTGCCCCCGTAGCTCAGGGGATAGAGCATCGGTTTCCTAAACCGTGTGTCGCAGGTTCGAATCCTGCCGGGGGCGCTTGCTGATGACCTATGGTTACGGGCGAGAGATCTCCGCACTTGTGGGGAGAGGCCGGAGATGGGGAGAGGCCGGACAAACGGCTATAGCAAGAGCGCGGCTAAACCAGGCACGCAGTACCGCTGGTTAGAAGCACCATCGCACGGTAGGAAAGAGGCCAGCCGCGTCTAGAGCTAGATGGTCTAGCAGCTAGATGGTCTAGAGCTTGTCGCCCCCAACAAGCCAATCCGATCCTGCCGACGCCAAGCCGGGCTCTAGGCAGGACTTATAACAGTGGAGCCGGCCGGGCTCGAACCGGCGACATCCAGCTTGCAAAGCTGGCGCTCTCCCAACTGAGCTACGGCCCCTTTTGTGGGTGACCCCTTCGTGACTGCCGTCAGTTGAGGCCCCCCTTATACTAGGAAAAACCATGCTGGCCGAAATCAAGGACAAGCCAAGAAACGCCTTGCAGCACAGGTAGTGGGCGTGCCAAGACTCGAACTTGGGACCTCAGCCTTATCAGGGCTGCGCTCTAACCAACTGAGCTACACGCCCGGTGAAGAGGAACCTACACGCGAGCTGCGGTCGTCTTCGCCGAGACCCGGTATTTTAGGCCACCCACGCCTGCTGTCAAACGCAAACGGGCACTCCGTGAAAGAGTTCTTTCTGGCCCCGCCGGCAATTCGCCTTAGGGCACCGAGGGCCAGATCGCTCTGTACTCGCAAGCCATCCCGCGGAATAATCCGCGCCGCGGGTCGTTGGCTCGTGCTCAAGTAGAAATTCCCCCCATCCAGGAGGCGCCGCCCGATGCCCCGCCTGCCGGTCGCTGTAGTTGCTTTCGCATGCCTTCTTCTTTGTCTGGACTTCGCCGGGGCAGCGCCCCCGCCAAGTGCAGCGAAGGCTTTGGGGCATGCCCCCATCCAGCCTCAGGTCGACTACACCATTCCCGGTGGCAAAGAAGTGGCCACCTGCTCCGTTGAGCTGGAAAACAGCGGGAAATCGACCGCGTGGGTCGTCAGAACCAAGGACCGCCAAGTTCTGCGCAGGTTCATTGATACCAATGGCGACAACTTGGTCGACATCTGGAGCTATTACCAGGACGGCGTTGAGGTCTATCGCGACATTGACGCAGACTTCAATAAGAAAGCAGACCAGTATCGCTGGTTCCACTCGGGCGGCACTCGCTGGGGGATGGATCAGAATGAGGATGGCAAGATCGATCGCTGGCGTGCGATTTCCGCGCATGAGGCCGCCGAGGAACTCGTTGAAGCGATTCGCAACCGAGACCAAGGGGCGTTTGATCGCCTGCTCATCACTCCCGCTGAGCTGAAAAGGCTTGGCCTTGGAAAATCTCTATCCGCGCGGTTCCGCGAGAAGCTGCGCGCGGCGCCCAGCGAGTTCCGCAAACTGATTGCCAGCCAGAAAGTCGTCACAAGTGATAGCCGATTCGTCGACTTTGGCGCACCTCGTCCTGGTACCGTTCCCGCAGGAACCGACGGCGCCACGCGCGACATTATGCTCTACGAGAGCGCATCGGCGCTACTGGACAATGGCGGCAAGCCCGAGCAAGTGCAGGTGGGAGCCATGCTCTCAACCGCCAGTGGCTGGCGATTGATTGAAGCTCCCCAAGTAGGTAGTGACGGCATTGAACTGGCCGGTGTCTTCTCGCTGGCTAGCAGTGGAGGATCCTCGGGCGTCGCTGGCAGCGCCCCCCCTAGCGAGCAAATGCAGTCGCTGATGGAAGAGCTTGAGAAACTTGACACGCGGATGGTATCAGCCTCGCCGCAAGACCGCGTCAAACTGGTTGACTCCCGGGCTAAACTGCTCCGGCAGCTTGCGTCGGCATCAGAGGATACAACAATGCGCGAGCAATGGTGGAGCCAGTTGGCTGACATGCTGAGCGCTGCCGTAGTCGAGGGAGGCTACCCCCAAGGAACTAAGGCATTAAAGGATCTCGCGGCCGAATTGGTTCGGAAGAGAGTTAGTTCCAACCTGATGGCCCATGTTCAGTTCCAAGCGATTTGGGCCGACTGGGGCCTGAAAAGCCAAGACCCTAAGCAAGACTACGCCAAAGTCCAAGAAGCATGGCTCAAGCAACTCCAGGCGTTTGTCTCCGCTCATCCGGCAAGCCCTGACGCTGCCGAGGCATTGCTGCAACTAGGCATGGCCGAAGAGTTTGCCGGACGCCAAGAGGAAGCAGAACGCTGGTATCAAAAGCTTGCCAGCGATTTTTCCTCCACGCCCCGGGGTAGGAAAGCGGCGGGCGCTGTAAGGCGCCTCAATTCGATTGGCAAACCGATTTCCCTGTCCGGGGCCGCTCTGAGTGGTGGCCAGATCAGCCTTTCTCAGTACCGAGGAAAAGTCGTCTTACTCCAGTACTGGGCCACCTGGTGCGAGCCTTGCAAGGCAGACATGGCCCAGATTCAACAACTCTATTCGCGGTACTCAAATCGCGGGTTCGCGGTGATCGGAGTGAACCTCGACGCTCAGCGATCCTCGGCTACCGCCTACCTCAAACAGAACCGCTTCCCATGGAAACACGCCTACGACGAGGGTGGACTGGAAGGCCAACTCGCTTCGGAAATGGGCGTGATGACGTTGCCGTTAATGGTGCTGGTGGACGAGAAGGGCCGCGTGGTCCGGAAGAATCTGCACGTCGCCGAACTGGACGCTGAACTCAAGCGACTGATTCGCTAGCCAATCAGCTTGGTAGGGTCTTTCTCGGAACTACCAGGTGAGTCGCTTGTTTCGCCGAGAAGCCATGCCACATTCCACGCCACGTGCCTTGCGACTGGCACGCCGCCGCTGAGCAGTGATGGCTCGCCCTCGCGTGTAGTCTTTTTTTCGCGGACGAATCTCACACTCCAAGGCGATGACTTCTTCGTGGTCGTCACCATGAAACTCGTGGTTGGCATAGTGCAACATGATCGTGATCCCTCAACCGTTTCGCTGCCGGACATTCGAGTGGATTCAGAGGAGCGCCAAGAATTCATAACAACTCCTTGTGGTCGCATCGCGGGTGCAAGCTTTGTGCCAGCATGGAGCCTCTTACCGCCATAGGGTTGGGCCGATCGACACAAGTCCGTCGGAGTAAACTCGTTTCGACGATCCCGCTGGAAGAAAAACCAAGACAAGACAGCGAGCGGGGCCGTGAAGGGGCAGCAGCTCGCACCCAGAATCCTCGATTTGGTGACGTTTGCTAAGTCCCCATACTGCATGTGGTTACGTCGGTCTCGCGAACCGCCCCCAAATGACAGATCCATTGCCGGGGCTATAAGTCGTCTTAGTGTCAAGCTTTAGCATCAGCGCACCACAACAGTGCCCCGTTTCACCATTTTGGTGAAACCGCGCGACCACCGTACCGCCCATCGCGTGCCAAACTGCCGCGTGCAAGCAAGCTGTAGAAGCGCAGAGGACTCCTCGACGCAGCTAATTGCGGCACCTTCGTTAGCGAAACTGAACCAGCCGACGCCCGCGCATACGGAACCGAGAGCCTGCGTGCGACGAGTGGGAGGGCATAACTAGGCGCATTGCTTCGCCCAGCGCCAAGCGACTCGCCGCTGTGGACTGGCTGCTTGTTTGAGTTGTGACCGCGCGTGCGATCCGCGCGGAATGTGTCCTTCACCAGTAGCACGCGCGGAACTCTGGCGTCCCCCTCGCGTGAGGGTTTTCGCACTGTTAGCGCAGCTCTGGTGGCTGGCGGGGAGTCTTGTCCCCTTGAGACGGCGTTCGAAAGCCATCACCTAGGGGTGTGAAGAGGGGCAAAGGGCATACCACCTCAAGGCAGAAGTGCTCCTCAAATTGCAGAACCTGCAAATCTTCTCATGTTCGTAGCGACTGTGGCCGAAGGGTTTGCTCTTCCCAAGATCAGCTCCGTGCCGCTAAATTCCCGCTCGCCAGGCAAACTACGCCCGGGGCCTGAAGAAAAAGACTTTCATTGGGCCCAACGGCACGCAAGTCGCTTTGTCTTGGCAAGCGTACCCGCGATTTCAGACGTCGGCTCAAGGATCGAGCGACGGTCGCGAGGACGGCGAATGGATTCGCAAGGAGAGACAGGCATGCAATGGCCTGAGACCCTGCCATTGGCGGGATGGTTGACGCTACACGCGATTGGAATCTTGGCCGCTCTGCTAACGCGGCTTAGCATTGGAACCCGAACCGATGTTGCCATGCAGGCGATCACGGGAATCGGGTTTCTCGCCATTGCATTGCTAGCAGTAGGCACCATGATGGCGGGCGGAGACCAACTGCGGCTCTCCATTCTTTCGGCAGGAGTTCTTGGAACCATGGTCGTAACGACGGTCATCGACTCACGTCCAGATGGTTTCGACCCGGTGCTACACCAGTTTTCTACGGCGGACGAGTAGAGCCTACGGCGCCAGCGTTGGGATCGCCTCGGGCGAACGACCGACAAAACCGGAAAAAAGCTCCCCTTCGCTACCTTCCGTAGCCGAAACGTAGTGCTGAGCAACGTGGGCTGCGCGGCTTTTATGCCGCTAGCATCTCCTGCTCGCCGACGTGGTCATCAGACCCGTCGGCTGCGTTTTGGACCATTCATGGCCCGCCTGGCAGGAGTGTCTTCCTGGAGGTCGGCCACAGCGAGAGCCTGAGTTGTTCTCAGAACATTCCGGAGGGGGAGATGTCGACACGTCACTGGATAGCAGCTCTGGCTGTGGCCGCGCTGCTCTGGCCAGCCAGCGCCAGAGCGGAATCAACCGCTAGCACGACTAACAACAAGGCGATGGCCCAGCGCGTCGCCAGCCAAATTCACAAGAGTGGTCAGCTGACCAACTATCGGGTTGGCGTAAAGTACAAGCAAGGTGTCGCGTGGCTGGTTGGTTCGGTCACTGACGAAAATCAAGCGGCGGCGGCCGTTCAGCTCGCTAAGCAGGTTAATGGCGTTACACGCGTCGTCAATCAGCTTGAAATCACTCCGAGCGAGCCCGTGGCGGAACCCACTCTGGAGCCGAAACGGCTGCGGCCAGCCACGGAAACGGCTGCTAGCGAGGCCTCAGAAGGACTGTTGCTCTCGCTCGATGACAACGGCGAGGAAGAAGGCGACTCGGCAGAGCAGCCGGTCGTTTATCGGCGCCAACGTCAGCAGGTGATGGAACCTCGGCCTCTTCGCGAGCCGGCGCCGCGCCGTATGGCTGCTCGTCCTCAGCCAGCACGCCGGGGAATGCCGGTACCGTTCGCCCGCACAGGCCAAGCGCCCGTTCAGCAGGTTGCCCATCGCAATGTCCGCCCCGCCAACTACGGCGCGGCGGCTGCCCAAGGTTATCGGCCCGCCGGTGGCATGGGTGGCGCCAGCGGTGTGAGCTACGACAGCCCCAGCATGCCAGGTTACGCTTGGCCAAGCTACGCCTCGCATCCGAACTACGCGGCAGTGACGTATCCTCGCCAGTATTCGCCAACCGCGTGGCCCTACATTGGTCCGTTCTACCCCTACCCCCAAGTGCCGCTTGGATGGCGCAAGGTGGCATTGGAATGGGACGACGGCTGGTGGCATCTTGACTTCAGCCACCATCAGCAACACTAGTTGCCTGCGAGAGACCAGCAGAGCGATCACAAGCCCTCGGCGAGCACCGCTTCGCCGAGGGCTTTTTCATGCAGGTGCTAGCAGGCACGCGCGGGGGATGCGGCGGTTTTTTCCGCACAACCTGATTTATCCGCAAGTTCGCCCCAGCTTCACTCGATAACAAGAGCAGTGAATCACCGTCGAGCCCCTTGCGGCGCGACGGATTCCCCCCACCGTAATCAAGGTCTCGTTGCGATGTCGCGCAAGAACGTTCTCTCCAGACCACAAATGCTAGCCCTGGCCGTGTTGATGGCCAGCGTTTCGATTAGCTCCACGGGTTGCTTCTGGGGCCTTACCGGCGGTGGCCCCAGCCTGGGCATCTTGGCGATCCCAACTCCTGTGAGTCCCTTCTACCAGAAGAAGGAAGAAGACGACTTCTGGAAAAAGGAACGCTACGAGCGAGTTCCCATTCTCGGGCCGATCACAGCAGGTGGTCCTCCGATCGCTCTCGACGAGCCTAGCGACGACGAAGTCATGCGAGCCCTCGAAGGCGCGCTACCTGTTCAAGGTGGCATCCCCATGCTTTGGGAGCGCAAACGAAACAATGTCCGCATCGTCAAGTGCAAGATTGCTGACTATGTAGACCCGGTTCGCGTCTATCCGTTGATCGGCCCGGCCCAACAACACCACGCCCACTACAAGTGCACCATCTACTTCGAGGATGTCCGTCGGATTGGTTGGCCGGTGCCTCATACTTTGCGTGACATCGACGCCCGCGAAGTGGTGTACATCGACCACAACCACCTTCACCGAGTGGGTGGCGACCCTGGCGAGTGTGCCAACTAGCCGGCAGCCGACAGACTTGGCGATTTCGTCCAATCCAAGAAAAGGCGCGAAGCCGGGCTCCCAGTGGGTCTGGCTTCTGCAATTTGCGATGACTCCACGCATTCTGTTTGCCGCCGTCGCGTTTGTCTTCACCGTTGCGAATTCGGCTTCCGCACAGCAGGTGGAAGGGGCCCCCGCGGCGAGCCGTAGTTTGTTCGACATGCTGCTGGGTGGCGGCCCCCTGTTGTGGCCAATCTTGCTGGCCTCTTTGGTAATGATGGTTGTCTCGTTGGAGCGATTCGTCTCGCTGCGACGTGGGGCCGTGGCGCCTGGCCCCTTTATCAAGTGTGTGTTGTCGCAGATTCGCGAAGGCGAAACTCGCGACGGCGCCTTGATCCTGTGCGAAGAGAACCGCAGCCATGTGGCCCGCGTGTTCGAGGCTGGCATCCTGCGGTGGGGCAAGTCCGCTGTAGAAGTCGAACAGGCGATCCTGGACGAAGGGGAACGAGCCGCCAACTCGCTACGGCGGAACCTCAGAGTGATCAACGGCGTCGCTCAAGTCTGCCCATTGCTCGGATTGCTTGGCACCGTGTGGGGCATGATGGCGGCGTTTGACGAGATCGCCAGCAACTCGGCAATGGGTCGTCCCGAAATGCTGGCGGGCGGAATAGGCCAGGCATTGCTGTCCACCGCGGCCGGGCTCGCCGTCGCCATTCCTGCGTTGATCTTGTACCTGTATTTCGTTGGACGGGTCGACGGTCTGGTAATGGAGATCGATCGTCGCGGCCAAGAACTGGTTCATCTCATTTCCGCTGAGGCGGGCAAGTCGATGCCCAAGCCGCCACGCAGTAAAAAGGCTGCTTGACCGATGCCCCTTAAGACCACGCCCGACGAAACCACGAGCGTCAATCTGACGCCGATGATCGACGTGGTTTTTTTGCTCGTTATCTTCTTCATGGTGGCAACCAAATTCACCGAGGTCGAACGAAGCATCGACATCGAGTTACCCACCACCGCCCAGGCAGGCGAAGCCACTCCGCCTGCCAAGCCGCGCACCGTGTCTGTATTTGCTGACGGACATGTGGAGCTTGACAAGCAATCGGTCACTCTTGATCAACTTACCCAGCAGCTGAGCCAGGCGACCGCTCAGAGCGACGACGTGCAGGTTGTTATCGAAGGGGATGCGAGGTGCCCTTTCCAGCATATTGCCGCCGCCATGGCTGCCTGCCGGGAAGCTCGAGTTGCCGAGCTGAGCGTCCCTGTTGAGTTGGCCGCCGCGGCTTCGACGCTCAAGTAGACCACCAAAGGGACACCAACATGGTAAGCCCTCCTCTGGCAACCTTGTGGAGCCGCGTTACCGCCTTGCCAGCGCTGTATCTGGGGCTATGGGCAGCGCTGGCTCTACTGACAGTCGTGTTGCTCGTTCTGATGCGCACATCGTGGGGCCGAGACAGACCCACGCATCGCTACGTGCTGCTGTCGCTCATTGCCCATCTAGCGCTCATCTGCCTGGCAACGACCGTGCGTTTCATGTCCGCGCCATACGGTGAGCAGTCAGCTGCGCCGATCAAAGTGCGAATCGTTATGCGCTCGCAAATCCCTGTCGAAGAACCTGTTGACGAGACTCCGGTCACACCAGAGCCCGCAATCGTTCCCGAGCAAGC
Source organism: Lacipirellulaceae bacterium (assembly GCA_965263315.1). Lineage (GTDB taxonomy): Bacteria > Planctomycetota > Planctomycetia > Pirellulales > Lacipirellulaceae > JBCCQL01. Next base: position 470,933 of record CBDHGZ010000001.1, read on the forward strand.
TGTACCTGAGCCCGATCTTCCAAACGACTCGGATCCTGCCGAGGAAGTTCCACTAGATCAGCCTAACACACTCTCGTCAGCTCCCCTGATGGAAGCACCACCGCTGTTGCCATCACCGCCTCCAACACCGGCAGAAACAGGCCCCGAAGCGACAGCCATCGTCGAGCCTTCGGCCGAGACGCCCCTGGCAGAAACCCCGCAATCGACTACCCCCATCAGGAACGAGCCGTCTCCAACGGAGGTCGCGCCTGCGCAGCTGCCGCAGCCTAGCTCTCAACCTCCGACCTACGTCGCGACGACGACTCTGCCAACGGCCTACTCGGCCCGCACAGAGGATGAACGCACCAAGCTCGTCGAAGAGGAAGGCGGGAGCCGTGCTACGGAAGAGGCAGTCGCCGCGGGCTTAGCTTGGCTCGCCTCGGCCCAGGCGCGCGATGGCCGCTGGGACGCCAGCCACTGGTCAGCCGGCCAGGAGACGCAAACGCTCGGCCACAATCGGCGTGGCGCCGGCGCCAAGGCGGACACAGGCATCACGGGCCTCGCGCTGTTGGCCCTCTTGGGTGCTGGCAACACCCATGAGCAGGGACACTATGCCGCTAACCTCCGCGCGGGACTCGGCTACCTGATGCGCAGCCAGGCGAGCGATGGCGGACTCGCGGGCGACGCCGCCATTTACGCGCAAACCTACTGCCACTCCATGGCTACGTTCGCGCTCGCCGAGGCGTCGGCAACCACAGATGACCGGCGTCTAGAAAATGCGGTCCGGCGTGCCGTGGACTTTCTCGTCGCCAGGCAAGATCGCGCCGGCGGCGGATGGCGCTACGCCGCTGGCGCCGAAGGCGACATGAGCCAAATGGGTTGGATCATCATGGCACTGCGAAGTGCCGAACTTGGCGGCATCGATGTCCCACCCACTTGCTGGTCCAGCATCGAACGGTTCGTGCGTTCCACTCGACGGGGCAGGGCAGGGGGCATGGCGTGCTACCAGCCACACGGCCCCGTCAGCCGAACCATGACTGCCGAGTCACTCTACTGTCGGCAGATCCTTGGCTGGCCAATGGCCGGAACGCAAGCTGCCGATGAAGCGGTTCTGCATCTGGTTGGCGCCGTCCCCGGACAAGGGCGGCCGAATCTCTACTATTGGTACTACGCCGCACTGGCATTGCATCATCAACGAGACGCGGGCATGCGGTCTAAGCAAGCTTGGCGGACCTGGAATGACGCGATGACCCGTACCCTAACGGCCAGTCAAATTCAGCAAGGTCCCAACACCGGAAGCTGGAGCCCCAATACCCTGTGGGGCGGCTACGGCGGGCGGGTCTACTCCACGGCCCTGGCCACCATGTGCCTGGAAGTCTACTACCGCTACGACGCCCAACAAGTGGCCCGCGACCCCTGGATCGCTGCCCGCCCGTCTGCGGGCCGGCTCCGATAGGTGAGTGATGATCAGCGCCACACGCGAAATTCTACCCCTTTATGCCGCTTCTCAGCCAGGACGGGAGTGCTCAGGCGTTTGACGCAAGTCCCTCCTAGGCTACGATTAAACAAGGTGCCCAGGGGACGTTTCCCAGACACCCGCGAACCTTTAAGCCCCCACGGGTCCTGCCATGTTTGGCTTCGGTCCAACCTCCTTGATCATCTTGCTCGTGATCGTGCTGCTTCTGTTTGGCACACGGCTGCCGAGTCTTGCCCGATCGCTTGGACTCAGCATTACGGAGTTCAAAAAGGGGATGAAAGGAATCGACGACAAATCTGGCTCTTCGCCCGAAGACAAGTCGTAGACACAAATGCGTGACGGGATACTCACTAGTTTGGAGCATGAATGTTCGGCCTTGGCCCTACTGAGATGATCATCGTCGGTGTGGTCGCCGTACTGCTGTTTGGCAGCCGATTGCCATCTGTTGCGCGCTCGATGGGGCAGAGTCTGACCGAGTTTAAGAAGGGCATGCAAGGCGTTGAGGATGGCGTGCGAGAAGCCATGTACACCGAGCCGACCGACAGCATCGAATACGACGACCGGCAAGAGCCCACCGGCGCTGCTTTCACGCCCCCCACATCAGCTTCTGCCAGTAGCGACAACAACTAGCCGAACTCTCGGCTGACGACTGGCGTCCTTCCGGCGAAGACGTTAACCTTTTCAAATCATCCCGGGCGATTAGCTCAGTTGGTTAGAGCGCTGTGTTCACACCGCAGAGGTCACTGGTTCGAATCCAGTATCGCCCACTCTTTCTCGTCGTGATCGAAAGCCACATGATGGTGGTCAGTCAGACATCACGAACTGGCCGCCGATGTCGTAGAACGGGCTGAGCGGGCGACAACGCATCACTTTGGCAACAACCTGAATCTGCATGCTGGGCAACGTATCCGCATTCCAGCTTAGAGCCAGGTATTTCGCATTCGTGGCCCGCGTGTGGAGGAGCCTGATCCCTCCTTCGGACACATCTCGAATTGCGACCCGAAAGGGATCGCCCGTTGGAGAGAAGCGCCTAGTGACGGGCACGGCCACCGCGACGGCCTCGGTTCGCAGGCGTTCTTGTGCACGTGCGCTACTAGCCGACTTGGAAGACTCGCCATCAGAGTCTCCACCCTCTTGCTGGGCAAAACGAGTGATGAATTCGTCTATCGACTTCGGAAGCTCGTTCAACTCTTCCTCGAAGTCAAAGAGCCCGGTAAGCGACTCTTCGAAGATCTCCGTCAGCTCCGAAAGCGATTTCTCTACCAAATTGAGTTTTTGGTACTCTGTGGGAGGGGCGGTGACGTTCGGCATCGGTTGCGCCGACCTGCTGGCATCCTGCGATCGGCTACTCTTTTCCGACAGCGCTAGGACTTTCATCGCCAGGACATTGAAATCGACGGGCTTATACAAGACGTCTTCGACGCCCCGTGACATGAGGTCGCGCACAAGCCTGGGCTCTGCCAGCCCGGTGACCACCATCACATGCGGAGGGTTCGGCCGACTTAGTAGTTCGACCGCCAACGAGTGGCCATGCCTCTTCGGCATCCGCAGATCGGTGACGACTAAGTCATAGTCCCCATTCTCGCAGAGCGCCATGGCTTCTTCGCCATCGTGGGCGGTGTCGCAAGGAATGTCGCACTGAGTGAGCGCTCGATTTGTTAAGTCGCGAACCTGTGGCTCGTCGTCGACTACCAGAGTTCGAAACACGTCAATGGCCTCCGTCCAGGACTACCGCGCCAGCCGAAGCGTGCGTCTTGACCGGCTCGCAAACCAACTCAGATATCGTCTTGAGCAGCTGATCGTAGTCAAAGGGTTTGGCGAGTAAGGCGTCGCCAACTTTGCCCGCCTCCTCGCCATGGACGGAAGCAGGGTCGTGTCCAGTGCAGAAGACAATCGGCACGGTTAGCTGGAGTCGCCTGATCTCTTCATAAACGCGTCTTCCACTTAGCCGAGGCAGGACGGCGTCTACCAGCACCAGCGAGATGTCGTGGGCATTCTCGATAAAGGCTTCCAACCCTGTCTCGCCGTCGCTTCGAGAGATGACCCGATAGCCGGCGCGTTCCAACATACGAGTCGTTACTTCTCGGACGTGCGTATCATCTTCGATCAGAAGCACACAGCCCAAGCTCCCCCCGTCCACGCCGCTTTTCTCGGTATTGGCATCGCAATCCACGTCGATCTCCTCGATAGGCAGATAGAGGGAAAAGGTCGTCCCCGTGCCGTCACAGCTATATACGGCGACGCCGCCGCCCGCACGCTGAGTGAATCCGTATACTGCTGCCAGACCAAGCCCGGTCCCCTTGCCAGCTTCCTTCGTTGTAAAGAAGGGATCGAACACCTGACGCTGGGATTCATTGGGTATGCCACACCCGGTGTCTGTCACAAAGATTCTGCAGTAAACACCAGGGTCCAGGGCACCGGCAGCACCTTGGTCGACAACGCGAAAACGCTCGGCGGAAATCGAAAGCCACCCACCTTCTGGCATCGCGTCTCGTGCGTTTAGGCAAAGGTTTAGCAGTGCCTGGCGGAGTTCGAGGACATCTACCTTCGCAGTCATCTTGGCGTTTGTTCGTCGCAGACGGAGTTCGATGTCCGCCCCCAATACCGGACGTAGCAAGTCAATCAAACCCTCTACTACGTCATTTATGTCCGTAGCTTGCATCCCCTCTTCTTGTGCCCGGGCGAATCCGAGAAGGTCGCGAGTCAACTGGGTTGCCCGTCCAACCGCTTCTCTGGCTTGGGCAAGATCGCGAAACGCCTGGGACTCAGCATCCAGCTCCGCACTGGCAAACGAGATGTAGCCACTCACGGCCTGCAAGACATTGTTGAACTCGTGGGCAATACCGCCAGCCAGACAATCGATGGCCTCCATGCGCTGCCGTTGCATGAGCTGATGCTGGCGGTCGCGTGCCTCTTGTGAAGCTAAGCGATACTCGTGTATGTCGTGCACACCACCCGAGACATAGAGCTGGCCTGATGCTCGATTTTGGATGCGTGAAGCGAAAAATCGAAACCAGCGATACTCATCATTCTCGATAGCAACACGGCACTGAAGATCGATCGCCGTGGCCTGATCGACGCAGGCCGAGACGGCCTGCCTGAAAGCCTTGGCGTCACTGGGATGAACCCGATCAACGAACTCGCTTAGACCTTCGGGCGGTTTGGTTGCATCGAGGCACAGCATTTCCCCTGCGCGAGAAGAGAACCAGCATTGGTCCCGATCGGCCCACCACTCCCACAAGCCATCCGCCGCGCCACATGCGGCGCGCAGCTCTTGCTCGCTCGGAAGGTACTCAGAATCGGAATCCGTAAAAACCCGCATAGGACCGCTGCCCCCAAGCGATTGGTGGTCACGGGTTCCTGCCATCCCGAAACACTTGTGGTACCAAACGCCACCAACCACACGGGTTGACTCAGAAACCTAGGACCGACCGTGAGGCGATGCCAGCCGGCATCGATGGATTGCGCTAGACCACACCTGGAGGAGCGGCCTGCCTAAACAAGACAAACCGGATGCAAAGCGGAGCAGACGGGACGACCACGACAAACCCTACATCCCGAACAAGAATCCGTGCGCGGAGCTTTCCGGCACTGATTCCTAGCCAGCACGCTGCCGCGACTTGCTTCTGTCTTGGGGCAACCTAGTTTTGCACGTTCGATAGGCAGAAAACCTCCTGTCTCCATGCCCCGAATGCACTCAGCAAAGCCCCAGTAACCCCAAGACTTAACGGACCTCATCATGGTTTTGGCTTTTTCAGCAACACTTACCCTGGTCAACCTGTGCTTTGCTGCAATCGCCCTAGGAGTAGGGTTTGTTGCTGGTGGCTGGTTCTTGGGCGGAAGACCCTCTGCCGCCTCTACAGAGGACCCGTCAGACGCCGAGAAGGCCCTGCAAGACCGACTCGCGGTTGAGAGAGCCCTCTTCGCCTCAGCACGCTTGCAGGACCTAGCCACCGGGGTTGCCTCCGACGTGGGCGAGCACAATACACGCGTGGAACAGATCAATGCCGACCTCGAGGCATTGAAGACTGCCCCCGTAGAGCAGCAAACCGCAGAAGTCTCCTCAGCACTGCAGGAAATCATCGACGCTAACGCGAAACTTCAAGAACGGCTATCTAAAGCCGAGCAGCAAATCCAAGCCCAGGCTGAAGAGATCAAGGCCCACGAATCGGAAGCTCGCACCGACTCGTTGACAAACCTAGCGAATCGCCGGGCCTTCGACGACCATCTTGCTCAGCGTTTCGCCGAGTGGAAGCGTAAGGCCACGCCCTTCTCTCTAATGATCTTGGATGTCGACCACTTCAAGAAATTCAACGACACGCACGGCCACCAAGCTGGTGACGAAGTACTCCGCGGCGTCGCCAAGGCGTTGACGGCCACGGTCCGTGAGATGGACATTCCCTGCCGCTACGGCGGCGAAGAATTCTCGATTGTGCTACCCGCCACCGTCGCTCGCGATGCCTGCGGCCTAGCAGAGCGGGTGCGCAAGGCTATCGAAGAACTGCGGATTAACTTTGAAGGCAAGACCCTGAGCGTGACTGCCAGTGTTGGCCTGGCCCAGGTAAACGAATTCGACGACCCGGCTCGCATCCTGAAGCGCGCAGACGATGCCCTCTACACGTCCAAAGACGAGGGCCGCAACTGCGGCCACCTGCATGAGGGAGAACTATGCGTCCCGGTGGTCGGTACTTCCGCCGCGGTCAAGCCAAGCCCCATACCAGCAGCTGCCGAGAGCGTCGCAACACAGGTCCTCGATAGCCTGCCCACGAGAACGATGTTCGCTGAAGAGCTTCGACGTAGGATCTCAGCCAGCGAACGCACCGGCGAGCCTCTGTGTGTTATGGCCGTTGAGTTCGAGGGCTATGATCAGGTTATCGCGGAATACGGCGAGGCGGTGGCAACTCTCACGCTTGACTCGGTAGCCGTTTTCTTGACAAGCACTCTCAGAGAAATGGATCTCGTGGGCAGACTAGACCACGGAAGGCTTGTCGTCATGCTACCAACGGCTGACGTAGAAGCGGGCGCCAACATCGCCTCTCGCGCGACAACCGCGTTGGCAGGTTGCTCGGTGCCAATCGGCGAGGACCAACTCAGCCTGGCCACCAATATCGGTGTCGCACAGTGGTCAGCACAAGACACTGCCGCCAGTCTAATCTCGCGGGCACAGCAAGCCATTGGCCAGCCGCAGCCCGCAGGGATTTCGTCATAGGCTTCGCGATTCGCCTACCTAGGGCCTGCCAGACGCACCTCTTTCGCAACTTCTTTTCAGAAAGTGCAAACCGGCCCCTTGCGAGAGGGGCCGGTTTCTTTAGAATCGCCCGATCTACCGCGTGGTTGGTCCCGGACCAGCTTTCTCGCACATTCGAACTTGGCTCTCTAGTCAAGACCGCGAAGTGCCGAAGAAAACTGTCCAGGTTTTTTCCGACGGGGTGTTGACCAGCGACCCTGCCGCCCTTAAGATTTGGGGCTCCCGACAAGGGAACGGCAGCTAGCACGAACTTGGCAGATCGCCAAGAACGTCTTGCAGGACAACGGCCATTTAGGCTGGGCGATTGCCGAGGAGAACGGAGACCTCCTGTCTCTCTTCCCCTCGCCAATCCCGTCACTCGGTGACACCGCGTGGCAGGCCTGTTGGCATCCGGCAGAATGTGGCCGGTAGCGGATCTTTGACAATTTGGCAGAAAGCAAGAGTGGCATCTTAAGATGAGGATGCGTACTCCGGTGACCAAACCGTGTTTTGCAGCATGGCGATGGCCTTCGGAGTGAGTGACGCATTCTCAACCGAGCTCTTTTTTGTCCTTAGAGTAGTAATCGTTACCCCCGTTTGAGGTCTAATCATGCCTCATTCGGGTTAGTAGTACATTGCTCGGAGCTTTCTCTGCGGCCAAGTGATTCGACTCCTTCTGGGGTTCGGTCACCTAAGCCAATGTGAGAGCGTTCGATTAATGTGGCCAAGCTACTAAGGGCGCATGGGGGATGTCTTGGCATTAGGAGAATGGGCGTGGAAGTCTGCGAAATGCCCGGGGGAGTTGACAAACAAGCGATGATCCCGGGGTTCCCAATAAAACGCGGTGAACTGAAACATCTAAGTAACCGCAGGAGTAGAAAGAAAAATCGATTTCCTCAGTAGCGGCGAGCGAACGGGAATCAGCCCAAACCGTCGAGGTTTCCTCGGCGGGGTTGTAGGGCCTTTCACATGGGAGTCACAAAATTGCTGGGTAGCCAAAGCCATTGGAACGTGGCGCCATAGAGGGTGACAGCCCCGTCGGCGAAATCCAGCAATCTCCCGAGAGGTACCTGAGTAGGTCCGGTCACGTGAAACCCGGATTGAACCCACGGGGACCATCCCGTAAGGCTAAATACTCCCTAATGACCGATAGTGAATCAGTATGGCGACTGAAAGATGAGAAGAACCCCTGCTAGGGGAGGAACGTGAACCTGAAACCATGCGCTTACAAGCGGTCGGAGCACTATGATTCATGTGTGACGGCGTGCCTTTTGCATAATGATCCGGCGAGTTACCGTCTGCGGCTTGGTTAAGGCCTTACGGGCCGAAGCCTCAGGGAAACCAAGTCTTAATAGGGCGACATTGTCGTTGGCGGTAGACGCGAAACCTGGTGATCTACCCATGAGCAGGTTGAAGCGCGGGTTGTACCGCGTGGAGGACCGAACCCACTTAGGTTGAAAACTGAGGGGATGACTTGTGGGGAGGAGTGAAAGTCTAATCAAACCAGGAGATAGCTCGTTCTCTCCGAAATAGCTTTAGGGCTAGCGTCGAGCAACTATGCATCGGGGGTAGAGATACTGATTTGGAGGCGGGCCCTTCGCGGGGTACCCCTCTGAGCCAAACTCCGAATACCGATGTAACTATCTCGGCAGTCAGTCCGCGGGGGATAAGCTTCGCGGTCGAGAGGGAAACAACCCAGACTACCGGCTAAGGTCCCGAATCTATGCTCAGTCACTAAGGAAGTTGAACTGCTGTGACAACCAGGATGTTGGCTTAGAAGCAGCCATCATTTAAAAAGTGCGTAACAGCTTACTGGTCGAGCAGTTCTGCGCCGATAATGAACGGGAGTAAGCATAGAACCGAAGCCGTAGAATCGAAAGATTGGTAGGAGAGCGCTGTAGAGCAGATACAAGCCGTACCGTAAGGAGCGGTGTCGGGCTCTACAGGTGATTATGCCGGAATGAGTAACGATAAGGCAGGTGAGAATCCTGCCCGCCGAAAGCCTAAGGTTTCCTGGGGAAGGTAATTCCGCCCAGGGTTAGCCGGTTCCTAAGGCGAGGCCGAAAGGCGTAGTCGATGGATAGCAGGTTAATATTCCTGCGCCGCTTGTGTGGACCGATGAGGGGACGGCGTCCCGATCACAAGGGGAGGATTAGAAATCTCCCTTGCCGCAAGGCTAACTCCCTAGATGAGTATGTTGTGTGAAAGACGTCCAAGAAAAGCTTCTAAGGGTTGAAGCACAGGCGACCGTACTAAAACTGACACAGGTAGGCGAGACGAGTAGTCTAAGGCGCTCGGGAGAACACTGGTTAAGGAACTCTGCAAAATGATCCCGTAAGTTCGCAATAAGGGATGCCCACGCGAGTGGGCCACAGTAAATCGATTCCTCCGACTGTTTATCAAAAACACAGGACTCTGCTAACTCGCAAGAGGATGTATAGAGTCTGACGCCTGCCCGGTGCTGGTAGGTTAAGGTAAGAGGGTTAGTTCATTAGAGCGAAGCTCCCGACCGAAGCCCCAGTAAACGGCGGCCGTAACTATGACGGTCCTAAGGTAGCGAAGTTCCTTGTCGGGTAAGTTCCGACCTGCATGAAAGGCGTAACGAGAGGAATACTGTCTCAACCAGTGACCCGGTGAAATTGTAGTCGTGGTGAAGATGCCACGTTCCCGCAGCTAGACGGAAAGACCCCGTGAACCTTTACTGTAGGCTGATATTGGGCTGTGCTATGTACTGTGTAGGATAGGTGGGAGGCTTCGATCCCCGGTCGCCAGATCGGGAGGAGCCGTTGGTGAAATACCACCCTGTTCATGGTTTAGTTCTAACGCTGATTCCTGTGAAACCAGGCAGCGGACAGTGTCAGTTGGGCAGTTTGACTGGGGCGGTCTCCTCCCAAAGAGTAACGGAGGAGCCCAATAGGTACCCTCAGCGTGGTTGGCAATCACGCATCGAGCGCAAAGGTAGAAGGGTGCTAAACTGCGAGACTTATCAGTCGAGCAGGTACGAAAGTAGGGCTTAGTGATCCGGTGGTTCCGCATGGAAGGGCCATCGCTCAACAGATAAAAGGTACTCCGGGGATAACAGGCTTATCGCTCCCGAGCGTCCATAGCGGCGGAGCGGTTTGGCACCTCGATGTCGGCTCATCACATCCTGGGGGTGAAGAAGCTCCCAAGGGTTTGGCTGTTCGCCAATGAAAGTGGTACGTGAGCTGGGTTCAGACCGTCGTGAGACAGGTCGGTCCCTATCTACTGTGGGCGTACGAAACTTGCGAGGGTTCTTCTTTAGTACGAGAGGATTTAGAAGGACGACCCTCTGGTGTACCTGTTGTCGCGCTAGCGGCACGGCAGGATAGCTAAGGTCGGAACGGATAAACGCTGAAAGCATCTAAGCGTGAAGCCCGCCTCAAGATTAGGTTTCGTTGAGCAATGCTCGAAAGTCCCCTGGAAGACGACCAGGTTGATAGGCCGGATGTGTAAGTACAGTAATGTATTCAGCTAACCGGTACTAACGGACGAACGCTTGGCCGCATTAATCCTACGCTCTCTCAAACGAGAGTCATCGATTAATGCTAGACGATTACCTCTGAGACAAATCAGAGCGTCACTCTTGCTTGCCAAAGTCGATAAGATTGCGGCGCTGCCAAATCAAAGCTTGGTGTGGCTTTATCACCCGCCAAGTTTCTTCTGGCGACCATATCCGGAAGGAAACACCTGTTCCCATTCCGAACACAGTAGTTAAGCTTCCGGAGCCGATGATAGTGCCTACCAGTGCGAAAGTAGGTATCGCCAGGTTTTTTAACCCTTCCGCGGATTCGTCCGCGGAAGGGTTTTTTATGCGCCTCTCCTGACAGAAGGCTCTCCCCCTTCGCAATTGTGGGGTTTGCCACGTTCGCCCATACAGCAGTTTTTCAATTGGCCTGACCAGCTTGAGCCGAGAAGAGCTTCAACAGCCATCCGCGGTCGGCCACGTTTTCCCGTGACTCGCCGTAGGCAACCCAAGACGAGCAATTGGCGGAGGCTGCTCGGAGCATGCTTTGGCGACTTCTTAGGAAGCGCCCCCAGAAAGACAGTGGCCGAGGGGGGACTCGAACCCCCATGGGGGTTACCCCCCGGCGGATTTTAAGTCCGCTGCGTCTGCCAATTCCGCCACTCGGCCGGTTGTAGGGGCTTATCCTACTCCACAAGTGCTGCACGGTCGCCCCCGTCGATAGAAGAACGTCGGCCTAACGACTTCACCGGCCGAGGCGCTCGATTCTGCGTCGTCAAACTCCCCGCAATCGCGACAGGGTGCTTCGATGCTCGCTCAGACTGAGACCTTAGAGTTCGACTTTCCCGGCCCGGAGGGTTTTTTAGGGACACGAGCCTCGTTGATGCTCGATGTGGTTTTCCTCGCGATGTTCGTTGTCCTCCTTGTGTTGGCGTGGAGCATCTACCAAATCCGCCGAGGCAGGTTCCAACTGCATAAGCGCGTGCAACTCACACTTGCTGGGGTCCTGCTGGCCGCCGTCACCGCCTTTGAAATTGAAATGCGGATCTTCGGATGGGAGAGCCGAGCCGCTGGTAGTTTAGAGGGCTCAGCGTCTCCCGCCGTTTGGAATGCCCTCTATGTCCATCTCACATTTGCAATCAGCACGGCAGTCCTTTGGCCTGTGGTGATTGTGCGTGCACTAAGACAGTTCCCTTCACCTCCCGCACCGGGACAGCATAGCCCGAGCCATCGATTCTGGGCACGCTTGGCGGCAGCCGACCTAGTGCTGACTTCAATCTCCGGCTGGGTCTTCTATTGGCTTGCGTTTATCAAGTAGCACACGATCGAGGCCGCCATGGTCTCGTCAAATCGTGTCACGGGCGCCATCAATATCCTGTCCGGCGCCGGCTGCTACGCGATTGATTGCATCCAAGAACGCCAGTGTGCTGGCCTCTACGGTATCGGTCGATACGCCGCGTCCACGATAGAGTTTACCTTCGCACTCCGCTTCAATCGTCGACTCTCCCTGCGCGTCTTTGCCTCGCGAGACGCTGTGCACCCGAAACTCGCGGACTACAACACTCACTCCTGTGATCTTCTCGATGGCGTTGAAGATCGCATCGAGCGGTCCATCGCCTCCGAAAAAAGTATCCGTGATTTGCCCGCCCTCGCGACTTAACGTGACGCTGGCAGCAGGGACACCTTCGGTCGTCGCTTTCACGTCATAAGAGATGAGCGACCACTCCGCAGCGCCGCCGGTGCGTTTATCGATCAACGCCGCAATGTCGGCGTCGTAGACCTCTTTCTTTTTATCGGCGAGTCGCTTGAACTCCTCAAAGACCTCGATCAGTTGCTCATCGGTGAGATGATAGCCCAGCGAGCGAGCGCGGTCGCCCAGCGCCGCTCGACCACTGTGCTTCCCGAGGACAAGGTCGGTCTTGGTGAAGCCGACATCCTCTGGCCGCATGATTTCGTAGGTCGTTCGTTCCTTTAGCATACCGTCTTGATGGATGCCCGCTTCGTGAGCAAAGGCGTTGCGTCCCACGATTGCCTTGTTGCGTTGGACACGCATACCAGTGATCCCAGAAACTAGTCGGCTAGTGGGGACAAGTCGTGAGGCATTGATTTGCGTGTCTGATTGGTAATAGTCTCCGCGAGTGCGCAGCGCCATGACAACTTCTTCTAACGAACAGTTGCCGGCCCGCTCGCCAATGCCGTTGATCGTGCATTCAACCTGTCCGGCGCCGTTCTCAACCGCAGCTAAGCTGTTTGCCACGGCCAGGCCGAGGTCGTCGTGGCAGTGCACGCTGATGATCGCTTGATCGATGTTGGGAACGCGGTCGACCAGGTTTTTGATCACACCGCCCATGTGGGTCGGCGTGGCATAGCCAACCGTGTCGGGAATGTTCACGGTCGTAGCGCCGGCGGCGATCGCGGCCTCAACGACTTGGCAAAGAAAATCGGGTTCTGTACGGGCAGCATCCTCCGGGGAGAACTCGATGTTCTCACAGTAGCCTTTGGCTCGCTCAACGCCAGCAACCGCTCGACGTACGATCTCTTCCATGCCCATCTTCAGCTTGAACTCACGATGGATCGCACTGGTCGCCAGAAAGACATGAATTCTTGGCTGCTCGGCGGCGCCCAGCGCCTCCCAGGCACGGTCAATATCCTTCTCATTGCAACGCGCCAGGCCACATACCTGGACGCCACGGACAATCTGAGCGATTTCGCGGACCGCCTCAAAGTCACCGGGCGAGGCGATGGGAAAGCCGGCCTCGATGACGTCAACCTTAAGATCCACAAGCGCTTGGGCGACCTCCAGCTTCTCGGCCAGATTCATACTGGCGCCTGGAGACTGCTCGCCGTCGCGAAGCGTTGTATCGAAGATGGTGATTTGACGCATGATGGTGTGGTCTGTGGCTAGTGGGTTGTCGCTTCTGGCGAGGGAACGAACCGGGTTGAGGACAACACGGTAAACGTCCAAACAACAAAAAAACCCCGAAGCCTGGGGCTCCGGGGTCGTTGTTGGTCGCTCGATCAAATCGTGGCGTACGAACCCTAAGCCCCGGGACGGGTAAGTCGTAGGAGCAGGGCTAATAGGAGGGTGGCACGCATGGTTCTATTCTGGCTGACCCTGGAGAGTGGGTCAAGGTTCACCCGATTATCTAGTCGCCACCGCAGCCACCTCCGCAACCGCTCCCGCAGCCGTCACCACAACCGAAGAATCCCCCACAACCGCTGCCGCCACCACCTTTTCCAAGCACCAGCCTGAGTACCACCGCGATGCCTAGGCCTACAAGAAGAACCCAGGGGAAAGTCAACCAATCTTCTAGGGTCGCGACAGGCAGGGCAGCGACGCCAAGACCCGTGAGCCCCATCATAGCCATCGAGCTACGCCGACTGCGGTGTGGTTTGGCGACGATCCAGTTACGGTGCTTACTAACGCGGACATATTCACTTGCCTCTGAGAAGCGCACACCGACTGGAGGCCAAATGTCTTCTGGCGCGGGCTCGCCAAAGGCTTGGCGATAGCTGGCTAGCGTTTGGCGATACAACTCTTCGAACTTGTGAGTTTCGCTGTTACCACCTTGAGTGGGTCCGTGATGCAGCGGCCTACCCAGGACTTTGTTACACAGCTCGTTCCAATAGCTCTTGGTGTAGGTGAGGTGCAGGTGCCACGCTTGATCAACTTGGTCTGACGGCGAAACAGTGTGGCCCGTAGTCATGGCCAAGAAAACAAAACGCTTGTACTCCTCGATCACACGGAGCGCGAACTCATGAGACCATCCATTCTCGCGAGCCAAACGCTTGGAGAAGGGCATCGCAGCTGAAGAATCGTCTAGACTAAAGTCCTGCAGTTCGGCCCACAGTTGCGAAGACTGTGCTAAGCACGCGGAAGGTCGGTTCAAATCGATCATCAGGCCCTCCAGAGAAGAAGACTTGGCTGGTGGACAAAGCGTACCACATCGCCGCGTTCAGATACTATTCGTCCTCAGAATCAGAATCTTGGCGCCCCGTTTTCCACATAACCAACCGCCGCAACCCGTGCGCGGTCAAGTTGACCACGGAGCTTACCGATTGGTCTACCAAGAAGCCCGGAACTTCAAGACAATTGACCTAAAGGCCCTTGCAACCCGACGACAAGCGAATGTCGCCATGAAAGGCAAACGCCTGGATCTCTCGAGCGAAGCGAATCCCAGCAACCAGCCCGCGTCTGCGGAACAAGGGCAGGGGGACTCTGCTCAGTCTTATCTGGGTGTCAAGTTCGAGTGCTGTAGCGTGTACACGCGCATCTATAAGAACCAAGCGGGGGATGCCTACGAAGGCCGGTGCCCTCGCTGTGCAAAGCCGATTCGCTTGCCAATTGGCCCGGGCGGCACGGACTCCCGATTCTTCACTGCTAGCTAAGGCCCGGGCACGGCTTGACGATCTTGCACGGATACCCATCTTTCCCTAGGGTTCGCCACGCGCTCGCGCGCTGGGTTTGCAAACCTGAAGGAAAACGCGGTGATCGACTACGACGTCCAACGCTGTACTCGGCGCTGCGCAGCAACCGACCATTCCTTCAAGGCCGGCGAAGTCTTCTTCTCGGTGCTCCGGATGACCGACCAAGGCGTTTGCCGTGAAGACTACTGCCAACAAGCATGGGAAGAAAGAACCGAGTCTGAGCAAGGCAAGGATTTGGCTTGGTGGCAGTCGCGTATGGCGACCACCGATGGCAGCCAAGCCAAGTTAGCGCCTAATGAGGTATTGCTCGGGCTGTTCGATCAATGGGCCGATTGCCCCGACCGCGCAGACGCCCGCTATGTTCTCGCGTTGCTCCTGATACGTCGCAAGCTCTTTCGCTTGGACGTCGCAAGCACGGCTGTCCTGTCATCTGAACTGCCAGCTGACGAGCCAGAACAGCAGCTGACCGTCTACTGCCCGGGACGAGACGAAGTTTACAAACTACCAGTCTCTGCGCCGACGACCGATCGTGCAGCGGAAATCCAAATGGAACTCAACCAACTCCTCTACGCAGACGCGGCATGAATCAGAAACGCTCCCTATGCCTAGCAAGCTTTGGCCTGATCGGCTGCGGTCTACTGCTGCTGGTCCCGGCTGGGGGCTGCCGACTGTCGAGATCAGGCAGCGGCCTATCCGCTGGAGGGCCCGCTGCCCCGGAGGTAATCCCGTCTGCTGCGACCGCGGCGGAAATCGTAACCGCCATCAATCGAAACAGCGCCAGCGTGCGCAGCTACGCCGCGCCCAACGCCAGCTTCACGATGCCAGGGTTACCTGGGTTGCCCTTGCTGCGAGGTAGCGTAGTTCTGGAAAAGCCGAAGCGTTTTCGACTCAAAGCCGGCACCGCACTTTCGGGCGAAGAAGTTGACCTGGGCAGCAATGACGAGACGTACTGGTTGTGGGCCAAGCGAAACGAACCGCCAGCCATCTACTTCGCGCGACACGATCAACCCAGCGCCGCCGCGGCACAGCTGTTGCCGATCGATCCTTCCTGGGTAATTGACGCTCTTGGGCTCGTTCAACTGAACCCCGCTGCTAGTTACCAGGGCCCACTCCCGCGCGCAGATGGCACTTTGGAGATACGCCATACCGAAATCGCCAATGCCGGTTCAGTGCATCGCGTGACCGTAGTCGATCCGTCGCGCGCTTGGGTACTTGAACAGCACGTTTACAACGCTCAGGGGCAACTACTAGCTAGCGCGGTGGCCAAAGACTTCCGCTATCACCCTACAGCGCAAGCCTCGATCCCGGAGAGAGTAACCATCACCATGCCCAGTGCCAGTTTGTCACTGACGATCAACACAGGTACGGTCACTCTGAACGCCCCTATTTCTAACCCTCAACAACATTGGGTCATGCCGACTCGCGAAGGATATCCCTTAGTGGACTTGGGTCGCAGCGATGGACTTCCCATACAAGGAGTGCCGGCGGCAGCTATCACTCCGGCGATGCCCGTCACTCAAACCAGACCGGCAGCCTCGATCCCTCAGCTCGGCGCCCTTACAGCACCCGTCCTGCCAGCAACCACGCAGGGCTACCAAGGACTACCGGCGGGTGGAGTCGTACTCCAGAGCGCATCGCCGCTAAGCCGGTGACGAAGAAGGTGTGCAGCGACACCTGACGGCGCGCTCGATCGATAGGCTCAGCCGGTTGGCTGGGCGCCGCCTCGCAGGCGAGAGCGAGCACGGCTTAGCGTGGGCCCCACGCTGCCGGCAGGCATGCCGGTCTGCTGGCTAATTTCGCCGTAGGACTTACCTTCTAAGTGGTAAAGCCGCACGACTTCAGCCTCGGGACCTTCCAAGCGATCTAGAAGCTGTTGAACTTCTTCCTGGTTGCTGATTCGTTGTTCCGCCCCGGGAGCAACCACGGCCGGTTCTTCGGTCGAGACTTGAGAGAAACGCGCCGAAATACTCTTCATCAACTCGGCAACCACAACCCGCCGTGCTACCACGGTCAAATAGGTAGCCAGTGAGCTTTGGCCGCGGAAATTGCGCAGCACCGCAAAGTCATTCTTAATTACCGCCAGAAAGACTTCTGAGACCAGGTCCTCAACATCTGACGGATCCATGCGAATGGACCGACATTGTGCGGTATGATTCACGACATGGGTCACCAAACCCATGTAGCGATCAACAAAGTCTTGCCAAGCTTGGGGCTTGCCAGAAAGGCAGCGGTCTAGCAGCTGGCGGTCGATATCAGACAGCGCCACAGGCGGTCACCTTTATCACACGAGTAGGGTAGCAAGGGTACAGCACCTGGCCTGCTGCCGCCTTGCTCAATGCCCCTGCCTTGCTGGATGCCTCAGATAGCTGCCCCATCCCTCGGCGCCGGCTCCAAAACATCGCTGTCCCGGGCAACCGCCTGGATTCGGCTCATCCGGTGTGTCCTGTAGTCCATCGACACTCACTAAAACCAACTATAACTGGGGCTTGCGTTCGCGGCAAGTTCGCGATTCGAGCCGCTTGACACTAGAATATCTCCCTCCTAGGATGCCCGAGAGAAAGGTTGACCTTTGGTCCCAAGTTCTACCGAACTAGACAGTTACGCACGGGCGGTGACGCCCAGCCCGTTCTACGGACGGAAGTCACCAGCCGGTCGACCATCAACGCAAGACCTCTAAATAGCCCTACCCAATAGTTGAAGCACCAGAGGCATTCCTGTCGTTCGTCCAGGACCATGTCTCGCGTACCGCTGGAGAAGAATCGATATGCCACACGTCGTATGTCAGCCCTGCGATAACTGCAAGTACACCGACTGCGTGGTGGTTTGTCCGGTAGAGTGCTTCTACGAGGGCGAGACGATGCTCTACATCCACCCGGACGAGTGTATCGACTGCGAAGCCTGCGTACCGGAATGCCCCGTCGAGGCAATCTTCCATGAAGACAACGTCCCCGAGGACTGGAAGAGCTACATCGAGCTCAACGCGGAAAAGGCGCCTGATTGCGAAGTGATCACGGACAAGAAAGAGCCTCTGGCCGATAACTAGTTTTCGGTAGCACACGCTAGCAGCAAACAATTAAGCCCGTCATGACAAATAGTCGTGACGGGCTTCTGCGTGTCACAAGAGTTATCGACTCAAGACACTTCTGGCCACGTGAGCCTACTGCAGATCAACCGACCAGTAGGCCGAGTCAACAAAGGCCTTCCAGCTGGCGTACTTGGGATTTCCCAGTTTGATCGACAGCAGCGGGCTCCGCTTCGGGCGCACGGGCTTCTTTTGCAGCTTCATATTGGCCTCTTGCGGAGTCCGGCCACCCTTGCGAACGTTGCAACGGACACAAGCACACACGACGTTTTCCCAGGTCGTTTGGCCACCACGGCAAGTCGGCACCACGTGGTCGATGCTTAGCTCGCTGGTGGGGAACTTCTTGCCGCAGTACTGGCAGCTGTTGTTGTCACGCGCGAACAGGTTACGACGGTTGAGCCTCACACGCTGACGCGGCACTCGATCGAAGTGCAATAGCCTTAACACCCGCGGAGCCTGGATTTCGAAGTTTACGCTCTGAACCCAATCTGCGTCCGGTTCCTTGAACTCCGAACGAAGCTCACTGATTTCTCGCCAAGACGCAAAGTCATAATTCGCGTATTGACCGTCCTCGATATGAATCACTTCGGCTAATTCTCTCAGCAGAAGCGCGAAGGCACGGCGGACATCGACCACGTGAACCGCCATGTAATTGCGGTTTAGTACCAGAACGCTCGCATTCAAAGCCGGGCTTGCAGCGGTCGACATCGGCCTCTCTCGTGGGGCTTGGTCAAACACGGAGGCGGTCGCCTCCGCCGGGGTAGGGCGTCGGGTAGCGGTCTTAGCAATCTTCGATACGAGACTCTTGCCTTCGGAACTCAGTTCAAGTCAGACCCATTCGGGCCGTGACGGTTCGCAGGAACATGATCTCATACCTGCCTTGTGTCCCTTAATTCTAAACAGCCCGCGCTACACAGACCAGATTGACCTAAGGCCCCCAGGCATTCTTCATCGATTCTTCCATTTGACGACGGACCAGCCCTCACAAGCTATTGCCGCCAACGGGGCAGGCAACGTTGATAGCTCCTGACGCCTTAGACTGCCAACGGGTAAAAATCAATCCATGGCATCGCCGTCGCGCCGATCGCGAAATCCCAAAGCTTGTCTTGCTTGGCGTTGCCGCTTGTCATTAGGATGGAAAACGTCAGCAGGCTAGCCAGTCACGCTAGCCCGCTGACCTCTCTTGCCCTCGCAACCGAGGAACGCCGCGATATGATTCACTTCACGTGTGATGGCTGTCAGCGCCGAATCGATACGGAAAAAGAAAACCGCTACGTGGTGCGACTTGAAGTCTATGCGGCGGTAGATGCTGAGTCCGATGAAGAGGAAGTCGATCACCTGGAAGCGATCGATGAAATGTTGGAGCGCCTGGACGAAGTGTCCGACCAAGAGTTGGATGGCGGCGTCTACCAACAAGTTTGCTACGATCTGTGCGAGCAGTGTCGCGCTGAGCTGCTCAAGAACCCATTAGGTCGGATTACCGCGACGAAGCTTGGCTTTAGCAACAACTAGAGCGCGGTCTGGGCGGCCACAAGCTGCTAGAATACGATCTGGCTTCCCAGTTCTTTGCCCTGGTCGAAGGGACGCCACAGGGAAACCACGATTCGTTCTCTCTGTCGTCGACTTCCAGAATCTACATCGCAATGTTTGCTGCTACTCGTCTCCATGGCAAACGGCTGGCCGATTTGTGCCATCGCCTCGCTCTATCGATTGATTCCGGCATCGACCTGCGTCGCATTTGGAAGCGAGAAACGGAGAACGCAAGAGGTTCCTTGGCGTCTTCGCTAGCTACCGTCGGTCAAGGCGTCGCCCGTGGCGACACGCTAACCGATTCCCTGACACAGACGCGAGGCGTTTTTCCGCGTCTATTTCTCGAAATGGTGAACATCGGCGAGAAGACTGGCAGCCTAGCAGAAGTGTTTCATCGTCTGAGCGACCACTATCAGAGACGGCACGAGATGGCTCGTGCGCTGGTGGTCGGTCTGACCTGGCCGCTACTGCAACTACTGGCAGCCCTGGTAATTGTGGGCATCCTGATTGGTGTGCTGGGAGCGGTCGGCGCCCGACGACTCAACGGTGATCCGATCGATATCTTGGGCTTCGGCGTGACCGGTAGCAGCGGATTGCTCCTCTACATCCAGATGATCGTGCTTGCCGGCCTGACGATTGCGGGACTGATCTTCGCTTTCCGTCGCGGCTGGCTGCTGTCGAGGCCAGTCGAGCGGCTGGTCATGAAGACGCCAAGCCTGGGCCCCTGTATCGAAAAAATCTGCCTCGCTCGGCTCACCTGGGTCTTGCACTTAACGCTGAATACCGAGCTCGACTTACGACAAATCGTGCCTCTCGCCCTTCGCGCCACAGGACTCAACTACTACCAGCAGTGGACTAAAGCCGTGACCGATCTCGTGGCGGCCGGATCGCCTTTGTCCGCGGCGATGGGCTCCACGGGCATCTTCCCAGCCCACTTCCTCGACGCGCTTGAGGTTGCCGAGGAGAGTGGGCAACTGGTTGACTCGATGGCTCGGCTGTCTCAGCAGTATGAGGAAGAAGCGATCTCGGCAATGAAGACGCTAACGGTCATCCTCGGATTCGCCATCGGGGCGCTCGTCGCTTGCTTGATCATCTGGATGATTATACGGCTGTTCCAGATTCTCTACCTCGACATGATCAACGACGCCATGAACTTTGCCTGACCGGCAGTTAGCCGGGGAAGCAATCAGTAAAGACCACCTCGCTTACTGGCAACTGCCCTCCTCGGGGATGGGCTGGCTTGAGCGCCTTCCCGACGGTGACCATCAGCCCCACCACGTGGCCGCCAGGCAAACCGATGATTTCGCCTACCTTGACCGGGTCAAAGCCGATCATCGGACAGCTGTCGTAACCCATCGCCTTGGCGGCAAGCATGATCGTCTGCGAAGCGATTCCAATCGACCGCATGGCCTCATCTCGCTGAAGGGCGTCGTTGCCGTCGTAGAATTGGCCAATCATCGGCACGAGCATCTGAGCGACCGCCTCAGGGGCATCCTTCCAGTAGCGGGCTGGGTCGTCGGCGTGAGCATCAAGCTTTGCGCAAAGTAGAATCGTCAGGTTGGCTTCCTCCACCTGTGCTTGATCCCAAGCAGCGGCGCGAAGCTGTTTCTTCACCTCTGAGTCTCGGCACACAACGAAGCGCCAGTTCTGGATGTTGAACGAAGTGGGCGACAACAACGCAAGCTCCATGAGCTTGGCGACGTCCGCCTCGGGCATTTCGAACTGCGGATCGTAGTGCTTCACGGCCCGACGGGCTTCAATCGCAGCAAGGGTTTCCATATCGCAATCTCCTCTTGTGGAACTACGTCTCGTAAACGATGCGGCCGTGGCTTTGGCTACGACTAATGCGGTCCGTGGCATAGAGGCCAGCCAATACAAACTCCACGCAACTTGCCCGCACAGCGGGATTCTCCGAGGCATTCACCTCAAACGCCTTGTCCCAGATGGGCGGTACGCGTTGAAGTAGCTCGGCATATTCGGACGAGGGAAGCATGTCCCCAACCTCGATCTTGACGCCCTGCGAGAAAACCTCGGCGATCTCGGGCAAGCCATGTTTGTCAACGTATTCGCCAAAAACGGTCGTGATCGCCTCGGCCATCACCGCGTCCAGCACCTGCCGTTCGCTCATTTGGTGGGAGCCCATTAAATCGAGCTCCAACTTCCCCAAAGAACTGGCGTAGAGATGTCCCAGATCGCTAATCCGTGGCGCCGCGGGCGACTCTCCTAACACAGCGGCTCGGCGTCTTGCTGAGGCGATCATTGTGCGATAGTTGGCTATCGACAGCCGGGCCGACACTCCTGAATCATGGTCAATGAATTTAGACTGGCGTGCCGCTCGACTGATTTCTTCGATCAGTTCCTTCATAAAGTAAGGAACTTGCACAACGGGGCCTGCCCCATGATCGGCACGCTCAGACTCCTCGGAGTTCGTGCTGCGCTTCACCTTATTGCTGGAGTCAACTTCCTGCTCAAGGATTTGCACACCCAGGCTGCGCTCAACCGGGTAGTGCGTGTGAACGATCGCGCCGATGCGGTCCTTCAGCTGCGGAATCACTTTGCCGCTACGGTTGTAGGTGGCTGGATTCGCACTAAAGAGAATCATCACGTCCAGGTCAAACTTGATGGGATATCCTCGGATCTGGACATCCCGTTCCTCAAGGATATTGAACAGGCCCACCTGAACGAGCTCGTCAAGCTCCGGTAATTCGTTCATCGCGAACACGCCACGATGCATCCGCGGGATGAGCCCAAAGTGAAGAGCCTCTTCGGCTCCCATACTGACGCCTCCCACAAGTTGCGAGGGGTCGATCTCTCCGATGATGTCGGCAAACTTGGTGCCAGGCGCCAGTCGTTCGGCGTAGCGATCCTCACGCCGCCACCAGCCGATTGGCACTTCGTCGGCAGGGACACTACCAACAATCTGTTTGCCCCGCTTGGTGATGGGCCGGTAAGGATCGTCATGCAACGGGATCTTTGGATCATCAATAAACGGGATCTCGTCATCCAAGAACGTGGCGATCTGCCGCATCAGACGGCTCTTGGCCTGGCCTTTTTCGCCCAGGAAGAGCAAGTCGTGCTGGGCAAGTAGGGCGATGGTGATCTCCGGGATCACCGTATCCTCAAAACCAATAATGCCCGGGAAGAGCTCTTCGTCCGCCTGCAACCGGCGGAGAAAGTTGTCGTGTATCTCCTGCTTAACGGAGCGACTCTTCCAGCCAGTATCGCGCAGTTCGGCCAGGGTGCGGGGCTGACTCGGGGGAGCAAGAGACATGGCGAGCATATCGGGGAGGGCGGCAAGAGTCCGAAGCCGATTATAGCGCCCAATGTCGCAACGAGAAGGTCGTGCCGCTAAGCAACCTTGGCAAGGCCACGCTGCAGCTCTCGAAAAAGCTCTTCAGGAGTGTTCACTCGGTCGGTCGAGTGGATAACCAAGTCCGACTGCTCGACGATCCCGGCAGGAACCGTGGCGCCTGGAAGGGCTATGACAACCCGGCTTTCATTGCGAGTACTAAAGCGCCCCTCTCCCGGCAGCACCAACAACTGCAGATCGCAGTCGCAAGAAGAGTTAACGCCGCGGCCGTGAGGCCAAGCCCAGTGAAACCAGCGGCAGCGGCGGTTCACAATGCGCACCGCCAGCTTCTGGACAGGGAGTTGTGCAAACTGAGCCAACGTCGCCCCACCATGGCCGTCTCTGATCGATCGAATCCGCGAGAACAGCCAACGGCGGGCTCTCCGGAGAAGGGAAACGGCGCTAGCAGCTAGGACGCTCATGGCGGGACCTTGACGATTGATGCAAACCGCAGCAAGAGAAGTTAGGTAAACCTGCGGCCTTCATAGCCCTATTGGTGCGCGGTTGGCCCTCCCTGTTCCTCGTGGGCCCGGTTCACGGAGGCTTGGAGAGCGGTAAAATGCCCAAACTATCCCTCGACTCAGGAAGCCCTATGGCCGAAAACTCCGCACAAGAACCTGCTTCCAAATCTCGTTCCCCAGACACCCAGTCGTTGGTAGCCAGGGTTTGGCCTGGCGTTCTGCTGGCTGGGCTGATGTGGGTAGCGTTGCTGCTGCCACCGATGCTCGCACCCGAGTCTCCCAGCGGCTTTCTGTTTGTCATGATGGGAATCTTCGTCGGTTACCCGTTGCTGCTTGCTTGGTGGCTGTTTGCCAGCCGCGTGCCATGGGTTGATCGCATAGGCACCGTGGCTGCCGGCGCTGCAGCGGCAGCACTTGGCTCGCTGGTCCTTTTTCACGATTCGATGCGAGGGGCCAACGCCTTTTTCCCGCTGGTGTTTCTAATCGGCCCCTGGCTGGTTGTTGCTCTCTTGGTGGCGTTGCTGGTGACCACTCCGCTTCGCTGGAAGGGACAGCGAGTCGCAGTTTATCTGGTGATCGGCTCAGCCCTGGTCGGCACCTCGTTGCTTCGCTACTACGGGGTGGACGGCGACATGCGACCCAAGTTTTCCGCCCGGTGGACGCAAAGTAGCGAAGAGCTGAGGATCGCGGAAAAAGCCAGCCAAAGCACCGACACGATGGTTGCGGTTGAAACCATCACAACCACCGATGGCGACTGGCCTGCGTTTCGAGGTCCCAATCGAGACGGTCGGCTGGAGGCTGGAAACCTTGCGACTGGATGGGATCCCACAGGCCCTCGGCAGGTTTGGCGGCGGGCGATTGGGCCGGGCTGGTCATCTTTTGCGGTCGTTGGCGACTGGCTCTTTACGCAAGAACAACTCGGGGACGAAGAGTGCGTAGTTGCGTATGACGCGGCCACAGGCCAAGAGCGTTGGTCTTCGCACTTGCCAACGCGGTTCGAAGAGTCCGTTGCAGGACCGGGCCCTCGCGCTACCCCCACCTTCGCCGGCGGTGCGCTGTACGTGACGGGCGCCAATGGCGATGTCCAGCGTCTTGACGCAGCTACCGGGCAATCCGTCTGGCGACACAACCTTGTTCAGGAATCCAGCCTCAAGTCGCCGCCGACTTGGGGTTTTGCCAGCTCTCCGTTGGTGGTCACCCTCGATTCAGGCCAAGAAGTGGCCATTGCGTATGGAGGCAACCCCCAACCCGAGAGCCCCGATTCGCCTAGCATCAACCAAGCGGTGTACGCCTTCGATACCAGTAACGGAGATTTGGTCTGGAACAAAGGCGTTGGCTGGCATGGCTACAGTTCGCCGCACTTGGCCACGATGGGTGGTGTCGAGCAGGTGCTAATGGCCAGCAACGTAGGGCTCGAGTCGTTTGTTCCCGCCACAGGGCAGCGGCTGTGGTTCTACGAGTGGGACATCGGTGACTTCAACCGCAGCATCCAGCCGCTGGTCATCGACGAGCAGACTGTCATCTTGTCGGCCGGCTACGACACCGGCACGCAGTCGATCCGCGTCACCCGCGACGATACGGGCCAGTGGTCCACCGAAATGCTGTGGTACAGCAAGGACATGCTGCCCTACTTTAACGACATGGTGCTCTACGACGGTCACTTGTATGGCTTTAACAAGAAGTTCTTCACGTGCCTCGATGCGGCGACCGGCAAGCCGACATGGCCGAAGCGAGTCAAGCGAAAGGCACAGCTGGGTCACGGTCAAGTTGTACTCGACGCGCAGAACGGCCTACTGGTCGCCACGACTGAGAAGACGGGCGAAGTGGTGTTGATTGAAGCCAATCCGGAGACGTACGTCGAGCGCGGACGCTTCCGGGCGTTGGAAGAGGGCTCGATCACATGGAATCACCCCGTCATTTGCCGCGGAAAGCTCTACGTGCGGAACGGGGAGGAAGCGGCTTGCTACTCGTTGCCCCCGGCGATCGTCGCCCGCCTGCCATAGGGGATTTTGCTACGCATCGTCGCGCCGCAGTTCCCCGATGAGACGGCTGTAGGCCTGCTGCTCTTCACTCACCACGAAATCGGCGCCCAACTGCTTGAACTTCCGCACGCTGGTCTCGAAGCGACAACGTACGAGAAGCCGAGCCGATGGATTCAGCAGTTTGGTTTGCTTGACGATCCGCTCCGCGCTCTCATCGGACGAGACGCACACCACAATCGCAGCAGCCTCTTCCCCATCAGCAGCTCGTAGTACCGTCAGATCCGAGGCATCGCCCGCTACGGTTTGCATTCCCGCTTGCGCAAACGGGTACAAGTTAACGGGGCTTCGGTCCACCATGGTAACGTCAGCGCCTTGCGTCTCGAGATAACTGGCAACCTGCTTTCCTACAGGGCCGGCGCCGATCACAACCGCGTGGTCTAGCTCGCTTGCTGGAACGCCGGAACGACCACGCGCGGCGGACGCGTCGTCCCCTCCAACCAGCCTCAACCCCAGCTTTAGCAGTGGCGGCGTAACCATCAAGGACAGAAAGGCGACAGCCGCGAATTGGCTGTAGTCGCGCTGTTGAACCAGTCCGTTGTCCGCAGCGACCCGCCCCAATACAAAGGCGAACTCGCCGACATGCGCCAAGCCGACCCCTACACCAAGCGACGCCCTTCGGCCCAACCCCGTGGCGTGTACAGCAATGGCCGCCGCCACGCCTTTTACGATGATCAGGGCAATGGCTATCGCCAACAGTTGCAGCGGCGTGGCAAAGAACATCCGCACGTCGATCAGCAAACCAAGGCCCACAAAGAAAACGGCAGCGAAGGTCTCCCGGAAGGGCAACACCAGCGCATCAATCTGTGGCGACCAACGGTTGCCACCAAAGCACAGTCCCCGCGGCGAAGGCTCCCAACTCAGGCCGAAGCCCCGCCAAGCCGGCCCCAATGGTGGTCAGCCCCAGCACAACGATGGTCAGTAGTACTACCAACTCAGGACTACGGTAGCCTGCCAGCAGGGGCACCAACCAACCCGAGAGGATCCGGCGCAATAAAATGACCGCCGACACAAAGCCCACTGCTTTGATGAGCAACACGATGAGGTCAAAAAAACCGGTCGGGGTGTCGCCAGTGAGGAGGGGAGCCGCTAGCAACAACGGTACGAGGGCTACGTCTTGGAAGAGCAGAACTCCTATCGCACGCCGACCGTGAGGGGTAGCAGCCTGCCCCAACTCAGCCAGGGTCTTGAAGACTAAGACGGTAGAGCTAAACGACGCGGCAGCCGCGAGCATGGCAGCTCCCTGCCAAGTGAGCCCCATCCAGCTCCCAAAGAAAAACGCAGGCACGGCAACCAGCGTCATCTGCAGCGCACCGCCTACGGGCAACCGCCAGGCTAAGTGCCGGAGTTCATCGAGTGAAAACTCCAATCCAACCGTGAAGAGCAGCAAGAAGACCCCTGCCTCGGCCAGCAGCTGGACTTCGTGCCCTTCTCGGCCCAGGGGGCCGAACAAGCCGCTGCCGAGCACGGCACCAATCGCTAGGTACCCGACAATGCTCGAAACGCCTAGTCGCCGACAAACCACACTGGCCGCGAGGCCAGCTGTGAGGATAACGAGCAGTTCAACGACAAACCAATCGGGCATTTGGGCGCTGCGCGGGCCAAGAGTCAGCCGCTAGAGCGGCGGTCCTTCAAGCGTACCACACACAGCGATACTCGGAGCAGGTCAGGCTCCCCCTGCGGGAACGAGAGCTTCTTTGCCAGCTCCCTTCTCTAGATGCTCCTTCAGCTCTGCCAAGTAACGAGAATAAACATCTCGAGGCAGGCAATCGTTACGCTTGCAGATCTCGGCGGCCATGCCGACCACCTCTCCCATCATGCCGCACGTTCGCATCACGCGGACGGCTCCCAATGCTTCATGGGTAACACTGATATCGCGTCCCGCCATGAAGAGGTTATCGACATTGCGGCTGTAAAGGCAGCGATAGGGAGCCCAGTAGGGACCTTTGTAGCGGTACTCTGGAGAATCCGTCGCGCGTGAAATGAAGGCCTGCTCATCGTTGGTCTCAAAGAACTTGGTGTCTGGCAGATGCAGGTCCAAGTGCCACGTGCAGGGGAAGGCCGCGTCCGGGTACGGCGTGAGGTTACGGAAATCATCACCCGTTAGAACCAGGTCACCAAGCAAGCGACGGGACTCCCGCTTGCCAGCGACAAATGCGGCCCACTTCAGTCGATGATTGGGATACAGGCCATCGACATTCTTTAGGGCGTCCCAGGCGCCGTACATGGCGCGCAGGTTTTGATCGCGGACCCACTCCATGTCGGATATAGGATGCTTGTCGAACCCTGACTCCCAGAACCAGCCGCCCAAGTTAGCCAAGGGCTTCCTTCCTCCCCATTGCCCACGATGATTCTTCCGCCCGGGGAATTTGGCATCGGTAAGGTCGACGGCCCAAGGGCATCGTGGGAAGGGCTGCGGCTCTTTGGCTGCGGTAAAGTTTAAAGACAGCGGGTCATCATCTTCGCATTCGCATTGAAGCTGCGATTCGTTCTTCTCCACCGTATCGACATTCCACAGATTGCTGGTGCCCATGTGACGAACTTCGTTCATTTCGAAGTCCGCTCCTACGAGCGCTCCCAGGACGCCGTCCCCGGTTGAGTCGAGGAACATTTTGCCATGCAGCCGCATTCGCCGTCCGCTGCGCGTGTGCTGTGCCACAACCGAGACGATCCGGCCCTCCAAGGCGGTAGCGGCGTTCATTCGGTTTTCCAACATCAGCGTAAGGTTCGGCTCGGCCAGTGCTAGATCGAGCTTTCGCTGGTCTTCGTAGACCTCCGCTCCCTTAGCGTTGCCGTCGCCTTTGCCTTTTTTGCGAACAAGCTCACTGACGACGTCGCCCACCCGTGGATAAGGCTTTTGGTTGGTGTGTCCTTCAGGCCAGACCCGCACTTCACTACTACCGTTGCCACCGAGGACCGGACGATCCTGGATCAGGGCAACCGTGAGGCCCAGCCGGGCCGCGGTAATGGCAGCCGAAGTACCAGCAATCCCGCCGCCGACCACCACCAAGTCGTACTCGCCACCGTCGCCAGGCTCGTTGCTCCACCCTAGGAACGCTCCTCGCAAACGCGCGAGCTGCTCACTATGATGCGGAGGTTCGTAGTCGAGATCTCGACAGAGAAGAATCGCGTCGCATCGCCCCTCGAAGCCGGTTAGGTCGTGCAACGCCAAGGTCATTTCGCTGCCAACCTCTATGACGCCACCATCCTGCCAGTGCCACTCGGCGCCCTCGGTACCAAAGGTTGTTTCCAAGGCAGTGTCATTCACCAGCAATTGAAAACGCCCCGGCGCCCCCTTCTTGCCCCAGGGAGCAACCCAATCGCGAGTCCGCACCCAAACGCGGTACTCGCCCGGCTCGGCAATAGACACCTTGGTGGTGGCATCAGGCAGCGGTTGACCGAGCCCGTGGGCCAACAAATAGGGAGAGCCCATCAAGTCCATGAATTGCTGATCGACAACCCAGCCACCTGTGTCGTCGAAGGCCTCGGCTTCAACCAAGACCATACCCGCAGTCTCAGGACTGCCGGCCAAGGCCCTGGTAAAGGATGACTGGAAAAGGCAAGCAAAGGCCAAGGCAAAGAAAACCAAGCCACGCATGAATACAGCCTCGTGCGTCATGGGGGAAAGTGAAGACTATCTCGTACTCAACTCCCATCATAGCAATCAGCCCTGTGGATTACTTCCTCTGTTAGCGACCAAAAAAATTCGCTTACGCGCCAAGAGACACTGTGGACCCAACGTTGAGTTCCCCAAAGTCACTGGCACGCAAGAAATCTTAGCCTTAAAACGCGAAAAAATCGGTGACGGAGTGCCAGTGTATTTTGCAGTACCAACCTCAGGATTCGGTCCTGCTGCCTCCCGCATGCAGTGGCTGCTCGATGAAGAGATTGCCGGAGGACGGACTACTCGTCCGTTACGCAGCCTTCGCTGGCGCTCTTTACGTTCTTAATGTACTTGTAGAGTGTGCCACGCGTGGCCTTGTAGGGCGGGGCTGTCCATTGCTGTCGGCGTTTTGCGAGTTCGTCCACGTTGAGGTCAATCGTGATCTGGTTGGCTTCCGCGTCGACAGTGATCTTGTCGCCATTCTGTGCCAGCGCGATGGGTCCGCCAAGCTGCGCTTCTGGCGTTACGTGGCCGACGATGAACCCGTGCGAACCGCCGCTGAAGCGACCATCGGTGATCAGCGCAACGTCTTTGCCGAGCCCCGCGCCCATGATGGCGCTGGTGGGGGTTAGCATCTCCGGCATCCCTGGCCCTCCTTGGGGGCCTTCGTAGCGGATGATAACGACATCGCCCTTATTGATTTTGTTCTCCTCGAGGGCGTGGAGCATCTCCTCTTCGCTGTCAAAACAGTTGGCTGTCCCGGTAAACACCAAACCCTCCTTGCCGGTAATCTTGGCGACAGCCCCCTCGGGGCAAAAGTTGCCCCTCATGATGCGGATGTGCCCCGTTTCTTTTAGTGGCTGGTCGACAGGACGGACCACCTCTTGGCCGTCGGCTAGGCCTGGCAGTTCGGCAAGGTTTTCGGCAACGGTCTTGCCAGTCACCGTCAGGCAGGCCCCATCAATCATGCCGGCTTCGAGAAGCAGCTTCATCACCGCCGGGGTGCCTCCCACTTCATGCAGTTCTTCCTGGACAAACCGGCCAGAGGGCTTCAGGTCTGCCAGGTACGGTGACTTGTCGGCAACGGCTTGGAAATCGTCGATCGTCAGTTCCACCTCTACGCTGCGCGCCATGGCCAGCAGGTGCAGCACGGCGTTGGTCGAACCGCCAACGGCCATGATGTAGACCATGGCGTTCTCAAAGGCCGCGCGCGTCATGATATCTCGCGGCTTGAGATCTTGCTCCAGGAGGTTGTGAATCACCTTGCCAGCCTGGCGACACTCAGCCAGTTTGTCAGGATGCTCAGCCGGGATACTGGAAGAGTAGGGCAGCGTCATGCCCATCACTTCAATGGCCGAAGCCATGGTGTTGGCGGTATACATGCCGCCGCAAGCGCCGGCGCCAGGGCAACTCTTCTGTACGATCTGTTTTCGTTCGTCCTCCGTGATCCGCCCCGCAAGCCACTCGCCATAACATTGAAACGCAGAAACGATGTCTCGCTTCTCGTTCTCACCGGAGGGAGACTTGGTGAACCCTGGCTTGATGGTGCCACCATAGATCATCATGGCCGGTCGATTGAGCCGCCCCATGGCCATGACGCAGCCTGGCATGTTTTTGTCGCAGCCCGGCAACGCGACCAGCCCGTCGTACCACTGG
Source organism: Lacipirellulaceae bacterium (assembly GCA_965263315.1). Lineage (GTDB taxonomy): Bacteria > Planctomycetota > Planctomycetia > Pirellulales > Lacipirellulaceae > JBCCQL01. The sequence goes on from CBDHGZ010000001.1 coordinate 501,249, forward strand.
GCCTGCATCACGGTTTCAATGCTGTCAGCAATCAGGTCGCGCGATTGCAACGAGTACGACATCCCGCTGGTGCCCATGGAAATCCCGTCCGACACACCGATGGTGTTGAATCGCATGCCCACAGCGCCGGCTGGCTCCATGCCTGACTTGACTTCGTTTGCTAGATCCAGCAGATGCATATTGCAGCTGTTGCCTTCGTACCAGACGCTGGCAATCCCCACCTGCGGGAGATTCATGTCTGCTTCGGTCATTCCGGTCGCATAGAGCATCGCCTGGCTGGCGCCTTGCGATTTAGGCTGCGTGATCTGGCTGCTGTACTTATTGAGCATGGCTGGTGCTGATAAACGGAGGAAGCAGGAAAACAAGAGCTGTAGGCCCGACGCCAACGGCTAGACGAAGCCTTGGCGGTAAGGGCGTCCGCTGCAGGACAGCATTGTACCGCCCGCAGGTTCGCTAGCGAACGGGCTGTGGGTTGGCTCTACTAGCGTCACTACGCCACTAGACACTGGGCTTATGCATGACGACACGATTCATCTATTTCGACTTGGGCAATGTTCTGCTCACCTTTTCCAATGAACAGATGTGCCGACAAATGGCCACCGTCACCGGTGTGCCAGAGAGCCTGGTGCGTCAAACTCTGTATCCACACGGCGACCACACCGATCCGCAGTGGAGATTCGAGGCAGGGCAATTCGCTGTAGACGAGTATTACGAGTGGTTTTGCGAGGCCACGCGGGCGTCGCCACCGCGCGCTGCGTTGGAGCAGGCCTGCGCTGACATGTTTGCCCCCATTTCCCCCACCCATGAGCTGGCCGATCGCCTAGCGACCTCAGGCTACCGCCTAGGGCTACTTTCCAACACTAACGCTTGGCACTGGCGGTTCGTACTCGATGGAAGATACCCGACGCTGAACCGAGCATTTGAAATCTTCATCACCAGCTTCGAAACCAAATCGATGAAGCCCGATCAAGTGATCTATCAGCAAGCGATTCGGCAAGCGGGCTGCCGACCGGAAGAGATCTTCTTTACTGACGACCGTGCGGAGAATGTTGCCGGGGCACGGGCAATGGGAATCGATGCCGTGCTGTTCACCTCGACCGAACAGCTGGCGCGCGATTTAAGCGAGCGGGGAATCGCGGTAAGCTAGGCACTCGACCGCAGATGTCGTGTTGCCAACACCTGCTCACGGAGTGTGCGGCACCCTTCTGCAATCGCGGCGGCCTCGGCGCCAGTCGCCACAACGACACAGCCACGACGGCCACCGGTCTCTTGCTTCGACTCGATTTGCGGAAAGAACCTCCTGAGCTCCAAGCTCGGAATCCGATCGAGATAGTCCGAATCAAGCCGCTTGCCAGGTCCATAGTCGTCAAAGCCGTATCCATCGTCCCCGGGCACTCGGAAGTCGTCGATCAGAGCGACTGGTCTGACATCACTTTGGAAGAGGATTTCCAACTCTTCCCTGAGAGGTAAGTCCTCCCTCCAATGAGCGTCGAGATAGACAAACACGCGGCGTCCCTGTAGGCGAGGCTCCGTCACCAGCCTACGAAGCGCCGACCGGCTGTCGTCGTGGTGGGTCTTGATCCTGGGAACCCGCGCGAAGCGAGTTTGACAATAGCCAAACAGCCGACCGTCCGCTTCCACTGTGTCTACCTGCACGCCACTTACTTGCTGAAGCAATGGCGTGGTCGTGCCGCGGTAGGTGCCACACTCAATGACACCATCGAAACCCAGGACCTCAGCAAGTTCGCAAAAGACTTGGCGTCGAAACTGCTGGCCGTTAAACGGCCCACCAAACTGTTTTTTGAGCCCAGGACGCAAGTAATACTCGATCGCACCGACGGGACGGCTACGGGTCAAACGGCGTAGAAACGGTGGGAGAGCCATTGGAAGAGACCAGCGAGGCTAAAGTGTGAGCGATCCGGGAGCGGAAGGCTAGCCGATAATGGCGCACCAAGGCAAGACGATCGGCCGCTAGCATCGCTGCCCTCGGTCCCGTTTGGACACGCTGGCATCACTATTGCTAGCCCCTTCGGAATCTACTAACTTGCTCGCCTTCGTTGCACCACCAGATGCTAATTTATGCGCACGGCTGTCTTCTTACCGAACTGGATAGGCGACGTTGTGATGGCAACGCCCGCCTTGAGGTCACTGCATGACCAAGCCAAACGGCGGGGTGATCAGCTAATTGGCGTCATGCGTCCCTATGTTGCGGACGTTCTCGAAGGACTCGACTGGTTCGACACCGTGGTGCCGCTCCGCAAGGGTAAGCAACTGCCAGGTGCAGTGTCGCAGTTGCGTGATCTCCGGGCGGATCGAGTGGTACTGCTGACCAACTCGTTCAAGACCGCGTGGCTGGCGTGGCGTAGTGGCGCGCCAGAACGTATTGGCATCGCCAGAGATGGTCGCTCATTATTACTCACGACCAAGCTGTTTGAGCCTCGCCGCAAGGGCAAGCGACTCGACATCCCAGCTATCGATTCTTATCTGAACCTCGCCTACGCAGCCGGCGGCTCGTGGCAGCCCCCAACGCTCCAGCTCGAAACCACGCCGAAGGACCAACAGCAAGCCGACCACGTATGGCAGAAACTGGGACTGCCAGACGGTGATCGGGTGATCGTCTTCAACTCCGGCGGCGCCTTTGGCGCGGCCAAGAACTGGCCCGCGGAACACTTTGCCGAACTCGCCCGTCGGCTTGTCCACTTGGACTACTCCGTCCTGGTCAACTGTGGGCCCGCCGAGCGCGACACGGCAAGGGATATCGTCAGGCAAGCATCCAGCGAACGGGTGGTTAGCTTGGCGGACTGGCCCAGCCCTGACGCTTGGGACGTGCCCCTAGGACTCTCGAAGGCCGTGATCCAGCGAAGCAGGTTGTTGGTATCAACCGACAGTGGTCCCCGCTTCTTCGCTATCGCCTTTGGAAAGCCCGTGGTCACGCTCTTTGGTCCCACGGGCGTTGCCGCGACGCGCACTCATTACGAGCAAGAGATCCCGCTTTCGCTCAACCTTGAGTGCCAGCCGTGCATGAAGCCGAGTTGCCCATTGAGCCACCATCGCTGCATGCGGGATCTATCGCCCAGCATGGTTGAGCACGCCATCAAGCAACTACTCAATCAAGACCGACTAGCCGCTGCCTAGAAAACAACGACACCAGGGGCAACCATCGTGGACACACCGGATAGCGATCCGTCCATCCCGGCCATCCTACACCAAACCTGGCGGACAGAGACTCCGCCTGATCGCTGGGCTCATACCGTAGCCGCCACGCGCGCCATGCACGCTGACTGGCGTTACATCATGTGGTCCAACGAACGCGCCGACAGCCATGTCGAACAGCATCATCCGGAACTGTGGCCCGCGTTTCGCAACTTTGAGCGGGGCATCATGCGCGCGGACGTCATTCGCTATGTCGTGCTGCATGACTTCGGCGGACTCTATTGCGATCTCGATTATGAGTTTCTCCGCCCCTATGAGTTTGCTGGCGCATCACTCGTGCTAGGCATGGAGTTCGATGTCCACCATGGTGATTCTTTCGATCAAGTCTCCAACTTTGTGATGGCGTCCGCTCCCCAGCATCCCTTCTGGCGCGACGTTCTCGACGACCTCATTCAACGCCCGCCACAAACAGACAACTATCACGATGTGATCAAGTCCACCGGGCCTGGGCTACTGACCCGCGTCTTCTTCGCTAATCGCCACAGATATCGCGGCGTACGGGTGGAGCCGCGTCCCGTCTTCAACCCGCATCGCTTGCGGGGGCGAAACGAGCGACTCATCCTGCTAAACGGCGGCGTCGCCTACGGTCTTCATCATGCATGGGGCTCGTGGCGAGAGCGGCTGTCAGCGACTTATGCGCGGACCAAGCTCACCAAGCTGTTCTGGGGACGCAAAGAACAAACCGACCCCAACGAAGAGCTGCCCAAGGGTCAAGCAGCCTAGTTCCTCTTGGCTTCAAGGCTCCTCAAACCGACGTGTGACGCACGAATATAGGCTCCTCACCCGATCTTAACAGTTTTAGCGGTTATCGAGCCTTTCGATTCGTAGACAGATTTTTCGAGTCGAATTAAGATGCGTCTATCTAGGGACTGATGCTCATTAGTCCCGCGTGCATGGAACTCACGCACCCCTTACCAAAGCTTGCTGGTGCTCCGCATCACGCAGACACCCTGACTGTGTACAAACATGCTAACTCCCCCCCCCCTACGCGACACGTACCCTTTGCTAGCCTCACTGGGCTTGTTTCTGCTTCTGAGCGCATCGGTCGTCGCGCAATCGACTCACGTGAAGTTCGAAATGAACACCGCGACGGGCCAAGCCGCGCTCAATACCATCTTCCTTGAACTCTTCGACGACCGCCCGATCACAACGACCAATTTCCTGCAGTACGTGGAGGGAAGCCTCTACGACAACGTCCTGATGCATCGCGCCGTTCAAGGCTTTGTGCTCCAAGGCGGTGGCTTTCAAGATGTTCGGCAAAGTGAGCCGGCTCCCCTCGATTGGTCGGTAGACACTAGTGCCCTGGTAGATCTTGATGGCAATCCCCAGACTGCGAATCCTACGATTGTGAACGAGTTTGATGGGACGCGATCGAATGTGCGTGGCACGCTCGGCATGGCTAAACTCTCTTCCGGTCCCAATACAGCCTCTAACCAATGGTTCTTCAACCTAGCTAACAACGGACCCAACCTAGACTTCCAGAATGGTGGCTTCACCACTTTCGCGCAGGTCGTCGGCAATGGCATGGACTTGGTGGACTTCATCTCGGCCCATAGGACTTCCAATTTCAATCCCGACTTCAATGACGATGGCATCATCGATGGCGGAGCTCTCACGGATGCCCCCTTCTTCATTAACGACCAAGGCGAAATCGATCTGTTCAAGATCGTTGAGGCTAAGAGAACCGACTACCTCGGCAGTGGGACATTGACAGACGTGCCTAACTCCAATCTGTTCTTAAGCGAAGACCTCTTCATCGACAGCGGGGCAGGGTTCACAGGCCCTGGGCGATTCTCTATCAACGCCGGCGTCGAAATGGGAGTCGCCGACGGGGTTGCCATTCCGAATCGAATCGACAACTTTGGCGTGCTCGCGCCGGGGAATCAGATCGGCGGCTTCTCAACGACTAACTACAGCCAATTTGCCGGAGCATCGCTTCAAATCCAGCTCGCCGGCACAACTGCCGGTACGCAGCATGATCAACTCATTGTTGATGGAATCGCCGTACTCGAGGGAAGTCTAGACGTTGAGTTGCTGAACGGATTTGAACCCTCCTTGGGTGATGAGTTCGTTGTGCTTGATGCCGACCTCATTCAGGCCAACTTTACGGAATTCAATTTGCCCACCTTGCGAGATTCGCTGTTGTGGGAGGCCACCAAGACAAACACAGCCATCACGCTCACCGTACGCGGCGGAGACTACAATAACGACGGAATCGTGAACCACAGCGACTTTATTGTCTGGCAAAACAATCTCGGAGGCACCGGCATCGGCATCCCCGGCGATGGTAACGCGGACGGCATCGTCGACGGTGCCGACTACGCCGTGTGGAGAAACTCCTTCTTGGCTACGGCCGCCGCTTCACAAGCCATTGCTGGAGTGCCGGAACCATCGACCTTGTCCGTTCTCTGTCTCAGCTTCGCAGCCTTCGGCGGATGCCAGCGACGCAGAGCCTAAAAAAAAGCGGGCCTCGAATGAAGCCAGCACGTGCTGACTTGACCGAGGGGTCAGGGGCTATTCAACCCCTCGGACGGATTTCATTCGAGGCCCCGCGGGCCAGTGAAGTTGTCCGCAAGCCGCAGCACCGAGCGACGCAGCTTACGTGCCCTCGAGAAAAGCAGCCCTCGTGCCAGCAGGGCGGCCTATCGTGGACGACCTGCGCTCGTGATCGCCGTATCCTGTTGAATTATATGACCTTAGGGTGAGACAAGAATCCGCAAGAAAGCGGTATCGTGGCCAACAAAGCGGCATTAGCGCCCGTATCATTAAGGTGAAGTGGTCAACGATTTGCGGCACGGCGCCGCAGCACGCAACAACTCCAGCCGGCGTTGGCAATCGGCCTTGGGAGTTCGTGCCAAACGGCCCAAAATGAGACGGGGCCTGAATCGACCCCGCGCCGGTACCGAAGGGCTCGCGTTCAAGGCTGGCGGCAATCTCCTCTTCACTTTCACTAGTACTCTTCAATCCTGGCCGCCCCAGTTCTGCACACGTTATGTCTGGCGATTCCTACAATCCGCTGAACCTGACGGAAACTGCAGCAGCGTTCTCAGCCAGCGTCCCTGGTTCTCTCCGCTCTGCAAGACCTCAGAGGCTTGAGGCCAGGACCGTTCTCGTTGCCGTTAATCGCAAGGCTGGTAGCGGCCGAGCCAAGCAGACGGCCGAACAGGTTCTTGATGAGATCCGCGCGCGAGGGCTACAAGTCGAAGCCACCGGCGATATCGAATCCCTATCCCGAATCGCGCGGCAGCTAACAAGCGACAACGATCTCCGGGCGGCCGTGGCTATTGGCGGGGACGGCACCGCAGGAGCCCTGCTCAACGGCACGCCGCCTGGTACGCCTATCGCTGTTGTTCCGACCGGAACCGAGAATCTACTCGCCAAGTACACGCGGAATCGCGGACGTCCTACCGATATCGGCAAACTCCTCGACGACGGCGTCGTTATTCAGCTCGATGCTGGAAAAGCTGGCGGTCGACTGTTCGCATTGATGATTAGCGCAGGATTCGATGCGGAGGTGGTCAGGCAAGTCCATGCCCAGCGAGATGGCAACATCACCCACTTGGCTTACGCCAAGCCCATCCTCAACGCAGTGCGGAAGTACCCGTACCCGCCCATGACCGTCTCTTGGACCACTGCTGATGGCGAACGGGGCCAGACTACTGGCTGTTGGGTGTTCGGGGTGAATCTACCCCGCTACGCGCAAGGCTTGCCTATCGTCCCTGAGGCCTGCGGCAAGGACCATCTCTTGGATGTCTGCGTCTTCGAGCGTGGCGGAACGGCAGCCGGTCTGTGGTACCTTTGGAACGTGCTGCGCCGCAGGAAACAAAAGGTGGAAAGCGTCACCTCTGCCCGCTGCCCAAGTTTCCGTATTGAATCGACAGCTGACGGAGTTCCCTATCAACTAGATGGCGATCCGGGTGGCGTGCTACCTGTCGACGTGACGGTCGAACCGGGCCGACTCTCGTTGCTCGTATCTCGCTTCTCAGCAGAACACCTTGGGTTCGACACGAGTTCCGTTTAGGCTACGCACTCCCGTTCCCAAGTTCACCAGAATCCTTCCATGCCAGAGCGAATCGCCAAGGTCGGCCCTTACTCGTGCGGGGCACAGCAGCCATTGCTGCTGATTGCAGGCCCCTGCGTTTTGCAAGACCGCGACACTGCCCTGCAAATCGCCGAGACGCTCCGAAGAGCGGCCGATGACGTACAGGCCAATCCAGTCTTCAAAGCTTCGTTCGACAAAGCTAACCGCACCAGTATTGATGCCTACCGAGGTCCTGGGCTGGATGAAGGACTGCGTCTGCTGCAAGAGGTGCAGCAGGCCACAGGTCTTCCGGTTACTACGGACATTCACGAAGCCGCCCAAGCAGCGCCCGTGGCGGAAGTCTGCGACCTGCTCCAAGTGCCTGCTTTTCTGGCTAGACAAACAGACCTGCTGGTTGCAGCAGCCAAGACCGGTAAGGCGGTCAACGTGAAGAAGGGCCAATTCATGGCCCCCACCGACATGCAACATGTTGTAGGGAAACTGCGTGCCTCAGGATGCAGCAATGCTCTGCTGTGCGAACGCGGCACTTTCTTTGGCTACGGGCGACTGGTCAATGACATGCAATCGATTCCGCTGATGCAGTCTCTCGGAGCGCCGGTGGTATTCGATGCAACCCACAGCGTTCAGAGGCCTGGGGCAGCAGCCGGTGGTGGCGCTACTGGCGGCAACCGAGAAATGGTCGAGCCGCTGGCCCGCGCCGCTATGGCATTGCTGTCCGATGGACTCTTTCTTGAAACGCATCCTCGGCCTGATCAATCTCCCAGTGACGGCGCCAACATGGTTCCCCTCGATTCGCTGCCGGCGCTCGTCAAACGCCTCGTAGCGGTGCGAGAGGCTTCCCTCGCGGCGGGCGCCCTCAACTTCAGCTAGCTGACCAAGCCATCGCGGAAATGCCATCCTCTCCCACCAACCCGCCTGCCATGGCTCGCCCTCCTGCCAATAGCCACCTGCTCTCAATCGGCACTGCGTGGCTGATCGTCTTGATACTGACGACCGGCTGCTGGGAAAAATCTCGACCCCAGAGCAAACGGGCAGCCGCTGACGCTGCCCGCCAGCGCGAGCTAACCACCTCCAAGACACTGATCAAGGCTGTCACGACCCAGCTGCGAGACCTGCCAGGACAGATCCCCCTGCAGCTCAGCCCGCCAGTCGTGGTATTGGATGCAACTTCAAGCCGCGATGGTCGCGACGTCATGGCGACTCTTGGTCCCGCACCCGGCTCGGAAGCTCGAACCGCAAACCACCTGACCGTGCCGGCTGGCAACGTAGACTTCCGTCGGGCCAAGATCGAGCCGGGCGACTTGCTGAAGTGCTATCTCTTACCCGATGCGGCGACGCGACAGCGACTCAAAGAAACCGGAGAACTCGATCCCAATGTGCTAACCCATGAGCCTGTCGAACTCCGCGTCACCCAGGTCACGGGCCCGCACAGCCTAAGGATCGCTGATCAACTCCGTATCCCTGCGCGAACCGCGATCGAGCTCGGTTCTCGTATCGATCCCTTGATCGTCGCAGAGTTCCAAAAAGTAGGTTACCCGGCAGACTTCGTCTCGCGAATTGTCGAACAGCTGGGCGCCGCTGGGCGCAACACACCTGAAGGCACCCCACTACCAGCGGAGATTGTGCCCATGCTGCCTGGCGTGGCATGGCCTTTCCGGATGGAAGTTTGGCGGATTACCGACGATCGAATGAACGCCATTCGTAGCAGCTTAAATCAGTACGCCCAAACAGGCACGCCGCCGTTGGCCTGGGAGCCCACACCAGACGCGGCCGCGCTATCACAGGTTGTCGAGCAGCTAAACCAGTGGATCCGCAGCCGCAAACGGGACGCCAGCTGGACTCCTACCAAGCTTCTTGAATCGCTTCAGGCGCGGCAAGATGAGAATATAGCACAACCGGGCGCCGCCTTCTCGAAGGCGTCCCTCGCGCGTCCTAGCTTTGCCGAGCACGATGGTCGACTTCTGCAAGAGGCAATCTGGCTGCGAGACATCGGCAGTTGGGCCCGAGGTTCCAGCTTTGATCCAATCGCGCAAGCGACGGACCTCTTCGACTGGAGCGTACGCAACGTCTCTCTGAGTGACGACCCTGTTATGGTTGCCAACCGTCCCTGGCAAACGTTACTTCACGGCCGCGGATCCGCCGCGCAACGGGCCTGGGTCTTCATTGAATTGTGCCGCCAGCAGCGACTGGTCGCCTGTGTGCTGGAGTTGAAACAGACCGATTCCGATTCCCCCTGGTTGTGGTGTGGAGTGCTCCACGAGAAGTCGCTAGTGCTCTTCGATCCGCAACTCGGCCTCCCAATTCCAGGAAAGGGCGCCGGCAGTGTAGCGACACTCTCGGAAGTGCAAACTGAGGAGGGGCTGCTACGCGAGCTTGACCTACGAGATGCCCCTTACCCCATCACTCAAACCGCGGCCAACAGTGCGATAGCCAACGTGGTGGGCGATAGCCTTTCACTGTCTTGGCGGGCCGAAGAGCTGCAGAAACAATTCACCGCCCAGGACGCCATGTCCCTGGCGGTCGAGGCGGATTCCCTCGCTGCCGAACTCGCAGAACTACCCTCGGTCAGTACCGTTCGCCTGTGGTCGGAACCAATGCGGCTGCTTTCTGGACGGCTTGAGCTTGGGCGAGCTACCCGCAATGCGATCGCTGTGAGCATACGCCCCTTCGCCTGGAGACCACGGCTGTGGAAGGCCCGCATGCTGCACTTTCGCGGAGCCCTGGAGAACCCGGCCGACATAGGTCGGCAGCAGGATGCTCTCCGTGAACCCGTTAACGATCATCGCGCAGCCGGTCAACTCTATATGGCTCCTTCGGTGCGACCTTCAGACAGCAAACTACAACGCGTCCCGAAAGAAAAACGAACGATCTATTCCCAAGCCAAAGCGAACGCAAGTTACTGGCTTGGCCTGCTGCAGTACGAACTGGGCGAATACAATTCTGCTTTGATTCGTCTTCGAGAAGCGGAAGGCGACCAGAACAGCCGTCGTCGCCTAGACGGCATACTCTACAATCAAGCCCGAGCTTTAGAAGCACTCGGCAAGACGAAACAAGCAGCCGAGTTGCTTGAAGCCAGCAACTCGCCTCAACGTCACGGCGATCGCCTCCGCGCCCGGTCACTGGCCGGCGGCGGCCATTCCAAGGCGGCTGATTAGTATGCCGCTTCCCGACATGTGGCTCTCTCCAGGCTGAGGCGTTAATGTGGCGCAAGATGCTCAGCTTCTGGTTTCTCGCAAGCCTGATTGCCGTCCTAGCCGTAGGTCTGCTCGGTGCATCAGCCTTGTCGGCTTACACCAGCGCGATGCCGCGCGCGTGGTTGATAGCCGCCATCATGTTCGTCACGGCTTTGCCCATCGACTTGGGAGCTGTTCGTCAAGCTGCAGGCGCTGGCCGGGCCATCTCGTTAGCCTTGTTGCTGAACATGGTTGCCGCGCCGCTGCTTGGCAAGCTTACAGGGGCCGTGTTGTCCCACGATTTTGCTATCGGCCTGGTGGTCGCTGCGGCGTCGCCATGCACGATTGCCTCCGCAGCCGTGTGGGTGCGGCGAGGCGGAGGAAACGATGGCATCGCAGTGGTCGTAACTCTCGCCACGACGCTGGCCTCTTTCATCATAATCCCTTTTTGGACCTGGCTACTGCTGGGGGATACGGCAGCCACCAAAGGCTTCTACTCAGGGCTACTCACCAAACTTTTGCTCTGCGTGGTGCTGCCTGTCGCGGCGGCGCAGTTGCTGCGAAAGTTGGCCGCCGTCCAACAGTGGGCGTCCACCACGAAACAATCGCTCAGCTTCGCCTCTCAAGTGGGCGTGTTGACGATGGCTCTCATCGGGGCGGTGGCTTCTGGTGTCAAGCTTACCGAAATGGAGAATACTATCGGCTGGAGTGACTGGCTGCTGGTTGCCGGGGCGTCGGCAGCGGTGCACGTCTCTCTCTTGCTAGCCGGCTGGAAGCTGAGCCACGCCGTGGGACTGGGCCATCCAGAAGCCCTGGCAGTCGCGATCTCTGGAAGTCAGAAAACCCTGGCAGTGGGGGTGGCGATCGCACTCGAATTTGGCGGCTTGGCCATCTTCCCTATGATTGCCTACCACATGTTGCAGCTGGTATTTGACACGGTCTTCGTCGATCACCTAAATGCCCGCCGTGCCAGGGCTTGAGCCCCTGCGGTGGGGGCGATAGAATGCTGGGCTCGCTGCAGAGAAACCGGCGAAACAGCCCCCGCCCCATCCGGGGAGCTCCACTTCCAAGCACCCTACCGAGCGCGACGATGAAAGAAGGCATTCACCCCAACTACCAGGACACCCAGGTCCATTGCGGCTGTGGGACCACCTTCACGACGCGTAGCACTCGCCCCGAGTTGAAAATCGACATCTGCAGCACTTGCCATCCCTTCTACACAGGCAAGCTGAAGTTCGTCGACTCAGCTGGCCGGATCGATAAGTTCAAGAAGAAGTTCTCCGGCGCCGGCTACGCAAGCCTTGGCAAGAAGGGCAAGAAGTAGCTGGGAGTGATTCGTAGCCCGGATTGCCCGTCCCTCATTCGGGCAACACCGCTGGCTGGTTCCTCACCCCTGGCCTCTGACCGCTTTCCCCTTCTATGCGCGACCTTCTCGAATCGAAACTGTCTCGTTTCGAGCAGCTTGAACAAGACCTCGTCGATCCCAAGGTCCTGGCTGATGGCGAGCGCCTGGCAGCAACCGCTCGCGAACATGGCGGGCTTGCCAAGCTTGCCACCAAATATCGGCGCTTCAAAGAGGTCACCCAACAGGTGACCGAGGCTCGCGAGATGATCGCCGGCAAAGACGCCGAAATGCGTGAGCTAGCGGAAATGGAACTGCCAGAACTTGTTTCTGAGCGGGAATCGCTCTGGGACGAGTTGCTGGAACTCACCATCGGCGGCGACGACGCCAACCGAACCCGGTGCATCATGGAGATTCGCGCAGGCACCGGTGGCGACGAGGCAGCCTTGTTCGCTCGCGATTTGTACGAAATGTACAAGCGCCACGCTGAGCAAAAGGGCTGGAAGATCGAGATCATGGAACACAGCGCCACCGAGCTAGGTGGCTTCAAGGAAATCTCGCTTGGCGTCGCTGGCGAGGGCGTCTTTCGCGAGCTCCAGTATGAATCGGGCGGCCACCGCGTTCAGCGGGTCCCCGAGACCGAGACCCAAGGCCGAGTCCACACGTCGGCAGCCACCGTGGCGGTCATGGCGGAACCCGAAGACGTGGAGATCGATCTCAAACCGGATGACTACCGCGTCGATAAGTTCGGCGCCAGCGGCCCGGGCGGACAGCACGTCAACAAGACCGAGTCGGCCATTCGACTCACCCACCACGAGACCGGCATCGTCGTCCAGTGCCAGGACGAGAAGTCCCAGCACAAGAACCTCGCCAAGGCGATCCGCGTCCTGAAGAGCCGCATCTACGACCACCGGCAGCAGGAAGAGCAGAAGAAACGGGCCGATGAACGCAAGACGCTGGTCGGCAGCGGCGACCGCAGCCAGCGAATCCGCACCTACAACTTCCCCCAGAACCGCCTGACCGATCACCGTATTGGACTAACGCTTCACAAGCTCGACCAGATCATCGCCGGCGATCTGCAGATGGTTACTGACGCGATGATTGACCACGATCGACAGCAGCAACGCGATCAGATGGGCGGACTGGACTGACGTGGCATGAGCGACTCCGCCCCCTGGACGATCGGCCGGCTACTGTCGTGGACGACCGACTTCTTCACGTCCCAGGGCAGCGATTCAGCCCGGCTTGAAGCCGAGGTGCTGCTAGCCCACGCCCGGAACTGCAAGCGCATCGAGCTGTACACCGCCTTTGACGAGCTGCCTTCAGCCGAAATCCGCGACGGCTTCAAGGCCTTGGTTAAACGCCGCGGCGAGGGGGAACCGGTCGCCTATCTGGTGGGAGCCAAGGAGTTCTACTCGCTGGAATTTGAAGTCTCGCCTGACACCCTCATCCCGCGGCCTGAGACGGAACTGTTGGTCGTCACGCTGACCGACCGGGTCAAAGAGGCGGCTGCTGCGAGCACGTTGAAGATTGCCGATGTTGGCACGGGCAGTGGCATCCTGGCGATCTGTGCCGCCAAGTACGTGGAGAACGCCAACGTGCTGGCGACGGACATCTCGCCGGCCGCCCTGGAGGTCGCCAAACGAAACGCCGAGCGCCACGGCGTGGCGGATCGTACGTTCTTTCTTGAGGCAGACCTGTTCCCGGCCAACAAGCCCGCGATGCAGCTCGACTACATCCTCAGCAACCCTCCTTACATTACTAGCAACGAGCTGACCGCCCTGGACAGCGACGTCCGTGATTACGAGCCCCGGTCAGCGCTGGACGGTGGGCCGGAGGGCACCGCGGTGATCGAGCGGCTGTTGCCGGCGGCGGCTCAGCAGCTCAAGGCGGGCGGGTTGCTGCTGATGGAAATCAGCCCGATGATTGCCGACCGCGTTGAGCAATTGGTCCAGCAGACGGCACATCTGGAGCCCCGGCCGACGATCTGCGATCTGGACGGGCGGAAACGGGTGATTGAAGCGGTCAAACAAGCAAGCTAGACATCATGAATCTAAAGACCCCTTGGCTATCGTTGGTGGCGCTGTCCGAGCCCTTGTTGCCCAGCCCTGAGACGATTCGCGGGCAACTTGCCGAGCGATTCGCCGATGCCCCAGCCTTGGCCGTCACTAGCCAGACCGATGGCGGGGTGACGTTCACCTATGGCGAGGCGACGGGTAACTACACGCTGGTCGACCGGGCCATTCCGTGGTCGAACCTCGAAGGTCCCTGCGAGACCGCTTGGTACTGGCCCGAGGCGGCCGACGCCATGCGGGACCACACGTCGCATCTGTTCCTCACACTGCTCGACGAGGCGAAGGATCCCATCGAGCGGGCCACGCACCTTACGCAGCTCACCGCCGCGCTGGCGGCCACCACGCCGTCGGTCGGTCTGGTGTGGGGGCCCAGCTCTCAGGTCCACAAGCCGGTAGACTTTGCCGTCGTGGCGGGGCATATGACGCGGGACGACTTACCCCTGCACCTGTGGATCGACTTCCGCGTGTCGCAGACGGACACCGGCTTTTGCCTGTTCACCACCGGTCTGGAACCGCTGGGGCACCGGGAGTTCGAGGTGCCGGCCTTTGCGGGCGAACCCCAGCAGCTGGCGGGCGCCGTCTACAACGTGACGCACTACGTGCTGGAGAAGGGCCCCATTCTGAAGGATGGCGAAGGCGTCGGCTTGCCCGATGGCAGCCAAGTGAACGTCAGCCTCGGCCCTTCGATGATCGACGGCCAACAGGAAGTGATTTCGCTAGCCTTCGAGTAGGCCACTGCTTGCAGGCTGCTCGCAAAAAAAGTTGGCCCAAAGAAAAAACGCCAGGGGCCTTCGCGGCAGCTGCCAGCGAGTTTTTTCGCCTCCAATGTGCCTTGGTTCACACTTCACGGCGCGGCCCGCGACCGTCGTTTACCGACTTACGTCGACACGCGTCTGCAAAGTGAGAAACGCTGATTCTCAACTTAAACGTTGAATCGCCAAACTCAAGAAACCATTTTGAGCGCGCCGTTTTGATCCACTTTTGAGAATTCCTGGCCACCCAGCCTTTTTTCTAGATACAACGGGCAGTAGCAGCGCGTTGAACAGCGGATTGCGGAGTCGGGCTCGTCCCAGCACACGCAAACGAAGGAACGCCGATCTGCTCCGTCGACTGCTTTTAGGGCTCGAAACTTCAACTCATCCACGCGAGCAGGCGGACGTCAGTAAAGCAGCATGGCCCCGACAATCCGACAGGCCAGCCTCTGTTGTTCTGAGGCGGGTGGGGTCCGGTGAGGCGGGGATGAGCCTCCGGTCTGATTGCCGGGTGGTAGAGCCCTATGGGCTGAGAGAGGGCTCAGATTCTGGCGGGCGGGTTTGATTGCCGGTGGGTAAGGGACTCGACCCCCGACACTCAAGCCTTCGAGCCTGCTAAGGATTACCGGCAGCTACTGATTGCCGACAATCTCAGCCACGAACTGTTCGCCGCGTCCCTGCTCGATCGCACCGTTAAGCTGCCGTGCGAAATCGGCTTGGTCGCGTTGCCACCCCACCAACTCGTCGCCACTCGGTTCGAGGCTCGCCACGGCTCGGCCGCACCACTCGGCGGCCCGATCGAACCGTTCAAGATACGCATTGAGCATCGCCACCCCGTTGAGGTAGCGGATGTTCTCGATGCCTTCGTGTTCTGCCGATTCCTCCGCTAAACTCACTACCTCGGCGATGTCGAGTGGTCGGCGGACGTTCGGCAGGAACTGCTCTTCTATCGCCTTGAGTACGCGAGGCCACTCGGTGGCGTGCTGTCTACGCTCTACTTGGCGGTGCTTTACGTCAAGCATCTGATGCAGTAGCCGTGATCCGCGATTTGGCGGGCCGGATACTGCAATCACGCACTCCGGCCGATACGCACCATAGCTTAGGCTTTGAAAGGCAATGTTCTGAGCGATTGGGCCTAGCGTCCGAGTCAGCACAACCCCGTGCTCGACTTGCCAGTCGGGAAAGGCGTCACGATAGACCTCGAAGTAGGCCGCGAGTTCTTTCTTCGTCAGTTCTTGCATGGGCATTACGGCCGCACCTCGATGACCGGAACGTTGGATTGTAAACCGGCACCGGCCCGGATTTGATTGACACGCCCCGTGGTCAACCCCGCGTTCCCGAACTTGTAGTCGAAAACGGCCGTGGGACTGCGAAGCGGCCCTTCAACCACATCCAAGCGGATCGAGCCTTTCAGCGGATCGCCGGGCTGCCATGGCAAGCCGTCTAGATACCGGACCTCGGTACTCAAGCCTCGATCGCCGTAGATTCTCTGGTACCGGTCCAGAACACGGCGAGCGTAGTCGTGTTGCTTGACTCCGATGGTCTGGGGGCTCGCGTTGGCAAGCGTGGTCTGCTGCCTCGTTCGCTGAGCCCACTGGCCTGCTCTCGTGCTGATATCGTCAACGAGTTGGGCATTTGTCCTCGCAACGTTTGCTGGGGCAACTGACAGAGTTCTCGTCGCTCCTCTACTAGCCGCTAAGAGTGGCTTTGCCGCAGCGAGTATTTTAGGCGCCCCGCCAGCGGCCGAGAGCGCGAATTCTTCGCTTCTTGTCTCTCCATAAAAGGTGTTCGAGCTGCCGTCGGCGTAGGTGACATTGTAGCTCGGCGTGCTGGACTGGTCGACGCCCGCCGAGAGGAACTCCAAGGCCTTCAGCCCCACATAGCCATTGGCATCGTAGTTTTGATACGCCAGGGACGCGGCGCCGCGGAACACCTTGGTCAGGGGCGAGCCATCGGCGTTGATTTGACGCACGCCCGTGACCGGGCCGACGCTGCGGATGTAGTCGAAGCGCGACAACCGTGGCGACCGGTCGCAACGCACCAGCCTGTGGGCGTTGTACGTTTCACCCTCCGCTAGCTCCTCCCTGAGTGGAGGGGGGATGCTGCCTGCCTTCGCTTCTTCGTCTGATCCGCTGCGATCTGGCTGCGCATCTTGGTGAGTTATTCCCCACCGCGGTAGATTTCGTGGCCGAGGACGTTTCTCCGCGGGGTCATGGCGGCGTCGCCGTCGGCTTCGACGAGGATGGTGAGCATCATCTGGTACTTGGCATCGAGGTCGTCGGCGTGGTGGACGATCAGCGCCTCGGGCGTCATCGGTGGCTTGGGCGACCCCCATTCGGGCAGGCGTTGGTGGCTGACGATGATGTGCTCCAACCGTAGTAAGGTCTCGGCGTCGATCGGCGAGTCTTGGTCGGCGGCCGCTTCGCGAATCATGTCGCGGCCCTGCAGGATGTGGCCAATCATCGAACCGGCAGCCGTGTACTCCGCGCCGACGGCGGTGGTGCGTAGTTCGCGAAGCTTGCCAATGTCGTGCAAAATAGCGCCGGCGGCGACCATGCCCACGTCTAGCGGCGGGGTCATGTCCGGGTAGAGATCGGCATAGTTGCGGGCGATTTGCACCGCGTGCCGAGCGACATTGCGAACATGCTCCAGGTATCCCGCGGCAAAGGCATGGTGATTGCGGATGGCAGCGGGCCACACGAGCAGGTTATCGCGGTTTTCTTGCAACAGGCCGACGACAAGTGTTTGCAGAGGGCCATCATCGATAGCGTCATGAGCCAGTTCGACCAAGTCGTCGAACATCTCTTCAGCGCTGAACTGCGAACGACGATGGCACATGGCGGGGTCGAAGCCATCGTCCCGATCGCTATCCTGCACGGGGCGGATGCGGCGGATATCAAGCTGGGCGCCGTAGCTTGTTTCGTGATACAGGGCACGCAGTTTGTAGAACTCGCCAAGTTGCCACTCGTCCGTCGCCGCAGCAAAGAGCGGGGCATCGCTCCAGACGGGAAAGCTGACTTCTCGCTTGGAGTCGCGGAAAGTGACCCGCCAGTAGGGCTTGCCGTCTTTGGTGGTGAGCTGGGTTTTGTCCGCCAGCAGGGCGAAGAAATCTGCCTCCTGGCCGTTGGTCAGTTGGGAAAGAGGCACCGGCTGAGGGGCGTCACCGTTGTCGGCAAAGAGATCTTGCTGTGGCATTTGAAACGCAGCGTGAGTGGCCGAACTTTTCTGGTGCTTGGCTGGAGATTTTAGCGATTTGGTTGCCGATCCGCTAACTGTTGGCGACGCTCGGCGACGAGTTGGTCGAGCATCGCCTGGAGCTGGTCGTGGGTCTCTTGCATGGCTGGGTCGCGGTCGGAAGACTTATCGCGCTTGGGGCTAACCTCGATGCCATCGCCAACCACCATCGTACAGTGCATGGGGCCTTTGTAGTCGATGCGATCATCAAAGTCTTCGTGCAGTCGTTCGACCGTTTCGACAATACGCTCGGGGAAATTGTTTTCGCCACCGATGTAGCCTGGTGGATAGTGGGCAATCTGCTGCAAGTAGTAACAGGCCGCCAGGTCGCGCCAGCGTGATTCACGTTCGCTGGGCGATACCTTCTTGGCAATCATGTCTGGCAGCATGACGGTGCGAATCGCCTTGATACGCGAGACAAGACCTTTCTCTTTGCCGCGGGTCCCCCACTTCTCTTCCAGACGGTGGAGCACCTCCACAATCAGGCGCTCCGCGCGTTCGTGCGGGTCGCCCGAACGGGCGGAGCCCAGATATTCGACTTCTTTCAGCGCCAGGACGGACTCGGCGATCTTGGCGATTCGCTCTGTCAGTGAAAGGTGCGACTGTGGCTGCCAGCTGAAGACTTTCTCAAAGCGTTCAAGTTCCGGCTCCACGGCCGCCTGGAGATCGCCGTCAAAGGAATAGCGGATGGCCACCGGATGAATCACCACGCCGGGCAGGCCTTCTTTGGCGCGCTTCTTGGCTGCTTGCCGCGCGATGAACGCGGGGCCATCCATCACGTCCATCATGAGATCGTTGTGGCGGCTGACGGCGCCTTCAGGAAAGATAATGAGCGGGCGTCGGCCGGCGATAAGGATCTCGATCGCTTGGTTGACGCTCTGGCGATCGTTCCCCTCACGATAAACACTGAAGGCGCCCATCCGACGAATCATGAACCGCTGGTACCAGCCCTCCTTGAAGAGATGCCAACTGGCCATCGCGAAGAGTTCGGCGCCCACCTTCTCTGACAGAACCCCCAAGGCGACGGGGTCGGAAAGGCGGCTATGGTTGGGCGCCAGCAGTACGCTCTTGCCTGCGTCGAGGGACTCTTGCAGCTTCTGGACCTGCCGGCAGTCGAACGAATGGACGTTGAAGTTCTTCCGCAGGTAGCCATAGAGCTGCAGTCGGACAAACCAACACCAGAACCGCGACTCGATGGGGGGGACGAACTCGTAAGGCTCTTCAAGGATGATGTCTTGCATGAGGAGTAGCGGTCGAGAGTAAGTAGCGGGCGCCGGCCCTCAGGCTCGCGTAATCGTCAGGGTCGGTGACAGCATACCTAGCAGGGCGGATTAGTGGCCAGGGCGGTTGGCTGGCGCCGATCCTTCTTGGTATGGCCGCGCGAAAGAAGACGATCAAGCCCCGCCGCACTCAAGCCGCCGAGCAACAGGCTCGTCTGCGCGAGAACTTCTTGCGTTACCTCGCCTCAGAGTGCCACATGGCTGCCAACACGGTGGCCGCCTACGGGCGAGACTTGCGGAGATTTTTTCAGTGGTTGGCTGGTCGTCGCATCGCGGGGCTGACGGTCTCAGACCTATCCGGCTACCCTGCTTGGTTGAAGGACTCAGGTCTGGCGCCAGCGAGTGTGACCCGGCATGTGGCGTCGCTGCGTGTCTTCTTCCGCTATCTCCAGCTGGAAGGGTTGCTCAAAGAGAGTCAGGCAGACTTGCTTAGTGCTCAGAAGCTGTGGCAACGTATCCCCACGGTGCTTCCACCAGGGCAGGTTGACAAACTCCTCGCGGCCCCGGTGCGTGGCGAGCCACTTTGGCGCCGGGATCGCGCGATCTTGGAACTCCTCTACGCAACTGGCTGTCGCGTATCGGAACTCTCCGTGATGCGGCTCAAAGACGTTCACTTTGACCAACGTTACTGCGTGTGTCACGGCAAGGGAGACAAACAACGCGTCGTGCCGATCGGCCAAAGGGCTATTGACGCGGTCCAAGACTATCTGAAACACGAGCGCCCTAAGCTTGCCAAGCGCCGCGACCCCGAATCGAGTTATTTGATTCTCTCCCCACGTGGCCGACGAATGGATCGCCAGCGGATTTGGGAGTTAATCAAGAAGTCGGCTGCGGTGGCTGGCGTGACGGCAAAACTGTCTCCACACAGCCTGCGGCACAGCTTCGCCACGCATTTACTATCCGGTGGCGCCGACCTGCGACAGGTGCAAGAGATGCTTGGTCATGCCAGCATCGCGACGACACAGATTTACACACACGTTGACGCCAGCAGGTTAAAGAAAGTCCACGCCGCATTTCACCCGCGGGCCTAGCGACGGTGCACGCTAGGCCCCGTCCGCGTGGCTACTCTCTCGGTTTGGCGAACTTGATCTTTTCGATCAGCGAGTACCGTTGACCATTCTCGATGTAGCCGCTCAGCGCGGTGATGGCACGAATCGTGTAGTCGTAGCGCAGGTCATAGTCGGCGTCAATTTCGACTTCCTGCTCCTCAGCCGTGCCGGGCCCTCCCGAGTCGTCTACCAAGCCGCGAATGTGAGCATGCAGCCGCGCGAAGCTATCCGACTCCGCGCCAAAGGAGATGTCTCCCAGTAGAACGGCAGCCAGTGTGCCATCGTCATTGGCCCGCAAGCGGAGGTTCAGGGCAGGCGTCTCGTCAATGTCGGCGGCCGTCTCTTCGGAAGCCAGGGGCATGCGGATGTTGAAGTCGCCCTCAGGGAGAACGATTTTGAACGTCATGATAAAGAAGATCAGCAACTGAAAGACGATGTCGATCATCGACGTCATTTGCAATTCAATCTTGTCACGATGATCGGCGTGGCGGATCTTCATGGCGATGGTGACTTACAGCGGTTCTTGAATTGTCGTGACCGGCTTGAGCCAAAAAATGCGTAAACAGCCATCCGCGGGTGGCCACGTGTTCCTGCGACTCGCAGTAGCCCCTGGCCTTTGATCGGGGGCCAAATGAATGGTCACTGGAATGGTCGCTGGGGCGGGGAAACGTCCTACGGTAGTATCAGGGTGGTTTCGTCGCTTTGCTTACCCCGCAGGGCAAACGTTTCGAACTTTGCTTCTTGGCAAAGTTGAATCACTTCTTGCACTTTGCCGGTCTTGACCGTCGCGTCGGCACGAATGATGACCGTCACGTCGGAAAGACTCTTGCTTTCGCCATAGGCTTCGATGATCTGTGCTTCGCGTTTGAGTGGGGTGATCAAGGCCTCGACTTCCCACTCGTCACCGGCAAAAAGCACTGTTTCGGCATTGGTAATCTGTACCGTCAGCGGCTCTTCGTACGCCACCTCAGGCGGTTTGGCTAACTCGCTAGCGGGCAAGTTGATCCGCTGGTCTTGCTCCACTTCCGAAAAGTTAATCAGCACCATAAAGAATGCGATTAACTGGAAAGTCATGTCAATCATCGGCGTCATGTCGCCTTCGACCAACTCAAGTTGTTTTCGACGATGAAACTTCATGTCCGCGCCTACTTGCTGCCTACTTTTTGAAAGCGGCTCATGAGTCCTTCGCTGACGATTCCTACTTCAAGCACCAAGCGGGCAACCCGGTTGCGAAGGATGTTGTAAGCAGCGATTGCGGGAATCGCGATAAACAGGCCTACCAAGGTCGTAAACAAGGCAGTCGAGATGCCGCTGGCCAATTCGGACGGTTTGGGTGTGCCCGCGGCATTGGCGATCACATCAAAACTGGAGATCATACCCTGCACGGTTCCCAGCAAACCAATCATTGGGCTGATCGATCCAATCAAAGCCATGTAGCTGAGGCGATGCTCCAGCTTCATGTTCTCCTCTTCCCCCACCTCCTGCATCGCTTCAATGGCCTGACCGTACTCGCCATTGCCTGAGAGTTTGGAGAGGCCCGCTGAGAGAACTTTTCCCAGGAACGAGTCATCCGCCTTGGCCAACTCATACGCCTCGGAGTATTGCTGCGCGTTGAGGTGTTCCTCAAAACCTTCAATCAACTCCGACGGAACCACGTTGCCACGACTGGCTTGCAAGAGGTTCATGACAAACAACGCCACAAGCGTGAAGGACAACGAAAGAAACACGATGCTGTAGCCATAGCCGAGCGACTCTGCAGCCCAGACAAGCAGACTCTTCTTTGTCCCGGGAGTCGTGACGGTTTCTCCCGAGTCTTGTTGCGCCGCGGCCGGCGCACCGTCCTGCGGATCCTGGCCGAGGGCCGCTGGAGCAGGCCCCATCAGCACCGCCATGGTGACCATTAGAGTCAACCAAACGTAGTTGGCAGTTGAAGGGAACCGCGTCTTGGTTGTTGGCATCGAAGTCTCCTGACCGGAGCGTGAGAGGTTTCTTTTCGTGTGGGCGCGTCGCGACGAAGGCTCCAGTCTAGTTGCCGAGGAGAAGGTCGGCAAAGCGACCTCGCCTCCGCCATGGCTGATAGACGGTCAAAGCTTCTTTGCCCACGACGAAGCTGCGTACTGTTGCTTGAGGGTGTTGCGAGCCTGCCTCGCCTGTTGAGGTTTTCCGATCGACTCCCAAAGCGTAGCTAAATTAAAAAGTGCTTCGGCGTGAGCACTAGGGACGTTTGCAAAGAGCAGATCGACGCGCAGATAGGCAAACAGGGCATCCTTCGCCTTGCCTCCCTCTCGATAACACGCTCCCAAGGCGGCATAGGCCTGGGCTAGCAGAACTTGGTCCTCCGGATCCGCATCGCGGATCACTTGCTGAGCGAGCTTCACGCCCTGATCAACTTTACCTGTAGCAGACAGACTTACGGCCTTGCCAAGTTGGGCGGCCAATCGTTGGCTCTTGTTCTCTGGCCCCTGACCGGCGACCCCGATGGCGGTGTCAAAGCGACGCACCGCCTCGTCATGCTTGTCTTGGCTCTGCAGAGCGCGCCCGGTCAGGACACCAGCTCTCGCCTTGTAGGCGGGGAACGGCGCACGAGCCATCTCTGCATACATCTTCTCCGCCTGGGGGAAACGGCCAGCTGCCGCTAGCAAATCGCCCAGTAACTCCAAGCAATCCAGGTAGTGGAAACTCTGCTGATTCTGCTGCCGAAACTTATTGAGTTCACGCCCGGCGGAAGTGGGATCACCCTCGCCAAGCAGAGCAAGCTTGCCCAAGCAGTAAGCGCGATAAAACGCCAAGTCTTGTTTGACATAAGGATTGGCAATGTCACCGCCAACGCCGCGGAGTTTCTTCAGCGCGGACTGGTAACCGCCATTGCGGGCGTTGACTCTTGCTTGGGTCAGCTCAGAGGGTTCGTCAGCAAACTGAACGCTACGAATCTCAGTAACTGGCACCTCCTTGGTGGTCGAACCGCGCGTAACCGTGACGCCTATCGCCGTCATTTTGGTTACTTCGCCGGTCTCGGTTCCCTTGGTCGTCCGCACCCGGTCGGATTGGGCAAAGACAGTTGACGATGCCAAAACCGCCACCAGGCAGACGAGCGCAGACCCACACCGATGCGACATGCTGAAGCCACTCTCATTTGTTGAACTAATCATGACTTGAACGCCTCCAAGCCGTCCGTCGGTTCGCCGGCCAGTTGCTGAAGCTGCCGAACGAGTCGATCAAACTGACGCCAGCGCTGCGGACCACCAAGTTCGGGATACTGCCTGAGTACTGAACGGATGGTGCGTTTGGCGCTTGCCAAGTGTTTCTCACGCGTGGCGCCGGTGGCTTTTTCCGCGGCCAACGTACGACACGTGGCAACATTCAACCAACACTCAAAGAATAAGTCCTTATATTCAGGCCGGCTCCGCGAAGCCCGCCCCGCAATGCCAGCAAGCTTGGTCCATCCCCAGATGAGATTCTTGCCCGTCTCTGGCAAGATGCGGGCGCCCCGGATCGCGGTGATGAGTTGGTCGGCGTCGTCGGCAGCGCCCCAGTCTTGATAGGTCGAAGCCGCGGCCTTTTGCACATCAAGCATCATGGGACGCTCGATCAACAGGGAGCTGAAGACCTCGATGGCGCCGGCAAAGTCTTCGGTCTTCCTTAGTGCTTGACCTAGCTGCATCCTGGCCGCCAGAGTGGAGTTGGCGCTAGGCGCATACTCTGGTTGCTTCGCAGCGCGGTCAAGCAAGGACTCAAACACGCTAGCCGCTTGACGGTAATAGCTCTGACGATCGTCGGCGTCTTGCTCGGTAAGCCCATCACCCAGTTTCAAATAGGTTTGTCCGATCCACTGCCGCGTGACCCAGTCGGCGTCCTGCGATTGATCGCTGAGTCTTTCGAGGAAAGCAGAAAAGGCCTTACCCAGCCGAGCGGCATCGGCCGATCGCCCCGTCGCCGCCAGGTCGGTCATCTGTCGCTGCAGCTGCAAGCCGAGGCCAAAGTAGACACGCGTTAGCAAGCTCTTATCCTGACCGGCCGACTTCTCAAGGCGGTCCATGATGTTCAGTGCTGCCTTGGTCTGCGGCGGGGTGGCGGAGACGTAGGCCTGCAGTGCAGTCTTGAAAGTCTCGTTCGCATAGCCCGGTCGATCAACGCTCGCGTGCCGCTGATCGACAAGTGTTAGCGGACCACGCTTTTTGTCTTTGAGCTGCTTGATCGCCGCCCTGGCATCGCCCTCGCCCAGCAGGGCTTTGGCCAAGTAAAGGGCCGAAGTGGCTTCCGTGATGGTCACGTTGCCGTTCGGCTTCGACTTGGCGAAGCTCTCTTTCAGCAATGATGCCGCCGAATTTCTTGTGCTTTGGGCTGCAGCGACTACGGCAGCGTCTCCGTTGGCGGCAACCGCCTGGCGGCTGGCCTTTTCCCAAAGCGCATTGGCCAACTTCATCTGCAGCGCCGCGCGACCTGCTTCCGGCGCCTTGGCCACGACTTCGCGAGCCGTTGTCAGGTCGCCTGATTGCAACGCGACTTTGAGCATCATCGTCAGTGCCGCATCGGCAAGCGGATCCCCCTGCCAGCGCAGGGCAATGAACTCGGCGACCCGCTGCAAGTGGACCACCTCGAAGGCGTCATTGCTGCGGTCGCCGTTGCTGGTGGATTGGGCTTCGTTGAACAACCGTTCCAGTGAGGCCAGCGCCAACCGCGCGCAACGTTCTGCGACCGGATCATCAGGAAACGAACGAGCCACATACTCGCTGACAGCCGCGGTACGAAGATAATCGCCGCTCTCCCAGTACAAATAGCCGAGCCAGTAACGGGCTTCATTCACTCGGGCCAATGGCGTCTCATCGTCCACCAGCAGCAATGCGGTGCGAAAGGCATCGCGGGCCACTTGGCGGGCCGCTTCTTGTTCAATTCCCTTGGCAGGCGATTGAGTATTTCCAGCGTCAGCGAGGCCAGAAACCGTCATGGCCGTAACGGCGTCCTTGCCGGCTTGATACGCATCGGCAAACGTCTCCGCGGGTCGCTCGGCCTCGCCGATTTGCCGGTTGAGGGCAGACAGCTTGGCGCGAGCGTCCTGCTGGAACTCGTTCGTGACCCTTCCAGACTCTCTCAGGAGTTGCCGGGCACGCAGCCGCAGTCGCTTGGCTTCGCTACCGGTGGCCCCCTCTGCCAACAGGCGGGCCGCCTCGCCTACTTGATACTTCAGCGCAGCCGTAGCTGAGGGAGCATCGACAAGCCGCAGTTCTCGCAGCCAAGCGGTGCCCTCGTCAAAGGCCTTCTGATGCTGTGCATCGGCAATCCGGCTCGCGGCCATGTAGGTATGGCCAAGCGTGACGAGCTCTCGATAGGCCGGGGTCTCGCTATCAGCGACGACGACTTCTTCAAAGCATCCAATCGCTAGGTTGTGCTGTCCATTGGCCTGGTAACAGCGGCCCTCGTACAGCGCCGCCAACAATCCGATCGGCCAATCACGGTACGCATCAGCTTGCGCAACGAACTCCTCGGCAGCTTGATCGATCAGCTTCTTGTAGGTTTTTGAACCAGATGCATAGGTCTTTGCCTTGTCAAAGAGGGCTCGGGCCGCCATGACGCGCGCGCTGGCCAAACGAAGCCGCACTCTGGTTCGTCGCTGGGCGTCAGGACTACCTGGTCTTACCGCTTTCAGTTTGTCTAGTGCCTGGTCGAAGTGTTCGGTCGCTTGGCCGTACAAATCGCGTGCTTGATCGAAGGTCGCCCGAGCGTCTTGTAGCCGGCGATTCCGCTCCGCCTTGGCCGCGGGATCGGTGATACGCTCTGCTTGAGCCGTCGTCTGGCGGCCTTGCTCCGCGACGGCATCTGCCAGTCGGGCGCTGCCTTCGCCGGCTAATTCACTATCGGCGGTCTGGCCGAGGAACTTCTCCAGCGATCTTTGGGCCGAGGCGACCGCGCGCTCGCGCTCGATGGCGCTTGCCAGGGACCGCGCTTGCTGGAGCTTGGTCACCGCTTTTTCGTAAGCGATCCGCTTAAGCAGGGCAGGGCCGACAGCGCCGTCATTGGCTGCTCGATCCAGGTACTCCAGCGCAAGTTCAAAGTAGCCCTGTCGCCGCATTGCCTCGACAAAGCGGATGTCATCGTCGACTGCCTGTGCATCGGCCACGGCCGCGCAGGCTACCAGCGCAAGCACAAAACAAGGATGTAAACGGTTGAAGGACATCAAGCGACGGCGGCCCTGGGGGAGACTCCGAACAGAAGGGCAAACACGTGAAGTGTACGCATGATAGGCCAACGTCGAGGGAGACCGCTAGGCATGTGAGGCTTCGAGCGCATCATCATAGCGTCGAGACAGCCGCTAAAGTCTCACAGGCTTACCAAGCTCGCCGTGCAGTTCGCGCGTCCACCCCATTCCGACCCACCTAGCGTTGGTCGATGGCGTCTCGCATTCGACGAAGAAACCCTTCCGGCAAAGGAACGTCGAGGAGTTCCTGTTCCAACTCCGCATGAACCATCGGCGTGCGAGCCGTGGGTAGCTCTTGTCGGCTTAAGGAAGAGTTGTTTGCGGCCCCGTGACCGCGATCGAGACGCGCCGCTTTAGAGAGCATTCCCTCCAAGCCATGGAGGATGCCACTGTCGGAAGCACCAAATGAATCAAGTGGATTCGCAGACATGGTAAATCGCTAACTCCCGTACCCCAGCTTGTGAGGATGGGTCAGCCCGCACGAGCCGATCATCCGATTGGTCAATAGGTACGCATGAGCAACACCCCACGTGTTGCTAGCCGCACCTGCCTGGCCCCTCGTCTCTCAACGTTCGTAACTTGGGCGGTGCAGCACGCGAGCGCACGGAGGTCGAATTGCAGGAGAAGTCCCGAACCGTAGCAAACATCGGTCAGCGAGGTTGCTGGCCTGTATCAAAGCTTGCTAACGTTTGGTTACAGCGAGGAAATGTTGGCGAAGCCGCCGGCGGGCCCGACTGACACGTGACAGGACCGTGCCCAGGGGCACCCCCAAAGTGTCAGCGGTTTCCTGGTGGGTTAGCTCACCCACAATCACCAAGAGCAACGACTCTCGGAGTTCAGGGGAAAGCTGCTTCAAGGCAAACTGCATCTCGTCGGTATACTCGAGAGCCAACGGATCCGCCGCATCCACGGGGACTTCCGGCGCGAGGTCGCCAACGGCAGAGGGCATCCGGCCCACTTTCCGCCATCGATCAACAACCCGCCTACGCAATATCGACGCTAACCACGCGCGAGGACCTCGCCCTGTTTCGAATCGCTGCCTGCTGTTCCAAGCACTGCGCAGGGTCTCCTGCACAATATCCTCGGCTTCATGGGCGTCGCCCACCAATCGGTAGGCCAAGCGATACAAAGCCGGGGCGTGCTCTTCGATCAGGACGTGGAAATCGGCCCGCGAAAGCGCCACCCGTTGCCTCTCCTACCAGCCTGTTCCGTGCTGGTGTCGGAGTAATACTCCCCACGCTGGAGCCCGCCGACAGCCCTGTTCCGCAAGACCGCCGTCGCCCCGCTGCGTGGCATGACTTTCTGTTCCGTATGTATCTTCGTAGCGGATTTGCCGGTCTATTCCCAGCTTTTTGCTTTTTCTCCAGCAACACCGCTACGGACCAAGATTGCCGCAAACCCCTACCAGAAATAGAATTAGAGCTAGTTGCACCATTAACGAATGGCACGGCGGATGGAAAAACTCCGGCGCCGACGGACCAATGTTTCGATTCACCAGCACCTCAGAGCATCGGCCCCGGAACTATCTGGCTCGACCAGAGCAGTGGCGGCTTTTGATGTTGGTTGGGCTGCTGGGCCTCGTGCTGCTCGCCATGCGACAAGCACAAAGCCCTGGCTTCGTGGCGAAACTTGAACGGGTCTTCGGGGACGAAGCTGTCTCTGGTGAAGCCCCGCCAGTAAGGAACGCCAGCCCGCTGCCGCAGACTCTCACAGCGCTCCAACGAGAACGCTTTGCTGCTGTCCAAGACAACACTTTCTTCCGCGAAGAGGAAACGGATGCTTGGTTCTATGTCTTGGGACTGCTTAAAGGAATTGAACCAAATGTTTCAGCTCCGCCAGCCACTTATGCGCAACTGGTCAGCCAACCTGATTACTACCGTGGTCAGCCGGTACAGGTTCGGGGAACCATCCGGCGGATCGAACAGGTAACACCAGCAGCAAACGATCTGGGAATCCATTCGCTACACCGCATGATACTCCAGCCCCAGGGGGGTGAAGTATGGCCCATGACGCTCTACTCCATCGAGCCTCCGAGCGAAGCCCCCGCAGGTGACGTGCGCCTACCGGCGACAGCAACGGGCTACTTCTTCAAGAACCAGTCGTACCGCTGGCAAGACGGCCTTGGAGTGACGCCGGTAGTGTTGGTGCGATCGGTTCGCTTTGACACTCCAGCCGTGGCCTCGCCTGCAGACGCCCCGCAAGAACTCGATCCGTTCACCGTGATTGCTGCTGCAACGGGCGTGAGCCTGTGCCTGTTGGGGTGGTTTCTCACGAGAAGTCGCGCTTCGTCACCAGCGGCGAGCCACGCTGCTCATGACGGCCCCATCGTGATCGAGATTCCCAGTAGCGAGGCGGAGTAATATGCTGCCGCCTGATTTCAAGTCTGGCAAGCAGGTGCGGATACACCTGGTGTCGTTGGCTTTCTTGGCGTTGGTCTGTCAGCAAAGTTCTGGCCATCAGGCCGCCAATCCTTTAGAGGAGGCCCTAGCATTAGCGGACTGGGGCCCCGAGCAGCGAGCGACTTTGGCGGCTGAGTGGCCGGTCGACTCATCGCAGGCGGTGGAAGGCTGCGTGAGGTTAGCCCAAAGACTGCGACGACTAGAACACCTGCTGGCGGACGCTGCCAGCGCGGAACTTGCACCCGCCAGAGTGATGACGGGCCAGGCTGTCTCTGTCCGGCAACTAAGCGTTCCTCGCGAAATGGCAAGCCGCTTGGGAGTGGCGGAATGCTACGAACTGACAGTCAGACTCACAGAAGCCCCTGACGACTTGGTCCGCGTTTTCACTCTTGCGGCGCCGCGGGCATGGCTAGACCAACAGACGCTACCGCAGCCCGTGACGGCGCTAGGCGTCAGGATAGGAGCAGGTCTGGTTGCCTCGGACGTGACTTGGTGGCCAACTGCCGTGGGGGGCTCGGTCAACTTCGGCCACACGCTGCTTGGTAGTTTGCAAGTGGATGTGGGAGGCCTGGATGCGGTTGTCGACGGCGCTCGGCTGATCGGTCGCGAAGCAGACATTTTCTACGAGGTTCTCTCCGCCACGAAGCAGATTGGAGCTAGGCAGCTCGCACGTTTCGCACGCGGCAACCTCGATCGGCACGCCGCATCGTGGCGTCAGGAACTGCCAGCGCGGCTGGCCAAAGTCGTCCTGCAAAGCGCCGACGACGGCCGCTACTCCGTCGCGCCGCTGTTCAACGACGCCATTCGTCAAAGGGGACAACTCTTCGTCTTTGACGGTACGGTGCGTCGCGCCGTCCGCATACAGGCGGCGACTCTCGATAAGGCAGAATCGAACCGTGCACCAAACGGCGTTGAAGCGTACTATGAGCTCGAACTCTACACGCACGATTCGCAGAACTTGCCGCTGGTGTTCTGCGTGCTGGAAATTCCTGACGGCTTCCCGACAGGAGACTCCATCGAGCAGGAGGTAAGACTGGCAGGGTTTTTCTTCAAGAGGTGGGCCTATCGAACGCGCAAGGCCACAACAAACTCCCCAGTCCCAAGTCACGATAAACGCCAACTGGCGCCACTGCTAATTGGGCGTGCGCCACTGTTGCTTGGTCCGCCGAAAGCGGCCACGCCCTTTGGCGGCATAGCAGCAGGAGGGCTCTTTGCGATGGCGCTGCTTGCCATTTGCGTAGCCATCTGGAGGTACAATAAAGCGGATGCGGCTTTCGAGCGATCTCTTCGTGGGCGGCTCTCTGAATCGCCCAACCCGACAGCGTTCGATTCACTAGCCCAGAGCGCAGACGAGGGATCGTCTTGACGCCCTCGTACTCGCCGTGGCATCGACCTACAATGGTTTTTCAGCCCGGGTGTTGCCCGTAAGTTGATCGCTGCATGGCGGCGTCGCCCTTGTTCGCTTCTGACGTGACCGTTCTTGGCTTCTATGGATAGCACAACGCAAACGGCCACGCCCACCGCGCCTGTAAGGCCGCCCACCAACAGCTATCCTTTTTGGGCTCTGCGATTCTGGGCCGGCATGCGGACGCGGGCCTACTTTCGCATGCTGAGCCGCAACGGCTATCGCATCCACCCTTCTCGATGGGCGATGGCGGCCATCTACGGCCAGATGGCGCCGTGGAACTCCGCGCTCTACCGCTGCCAACAGCTGTTCTATGGCCGGGCTATTGAGCAGACCTCCATCAAACGACCGCCGATTTTCTTAATCGGCCATTGGCGGAGCGGTACGACGCATCTGCATGAGTTGATGATTCGCGATGAGCGGTTCGCCTATCCCAACACTTATGAGTGCTTCGCGCCGCACCACTTCCTCGTAACGGGCCAGGTGATTCCTCGGCTGTTCAGCTTCTTGTTGCCTCGCAAGCGGCCGATGGACAACATGGCGGCCGGGTTTCAGCGCCCGCAGGAGGATGAATTCGGAATGGTGTCGATGGGGGCCCCCACTACCTATTACCGGACTGCCTTTCCAAACGAGCCGACTCCCGGCATGGACACGCTCAACTCGCGAGACTTCTCGCCGGAGGATCGGCAAGCATTCCGCGACGCACTGACCTACTTTCTCAAAGCACTAACGCAGCGGAAGCGATCTCGGCTTGTCCTCAAATCGCCGCCCCACACCGGGAGAGTAGAACTCCTCGCCCAGTGGTTCCCAGGGGCGAAGTTCATCCACATCAGCCGACACCCCTACGCCATCTTTCCCTCGATGAAGCACACCTGGATGGCGCTGGATGAGGCCCAAGGATTTCAATTCCGCAAGGAATATGGACCCGAGATGGATGAGTTCATCTTCGAAAGCTACGAGCGAATGTATCGCGACTTTGATGAACAGCGACAGGCGGTTGCCGAGAAGGACTGGTGCGAGGTGCGCTACGAGGATGTGGCTGCCGATCCGCTGGGGGAGGTCGAGCGGATTTACGACCAACTGGACTTGGCCGGCTACGACGCCATGCAGCCCCGGCTTGAGGAGTACGTCGCCACGCTTAAGGAATACAAGCCCAACAAGCTTGATATCAATCCCGAGCTACGCGAGCAAATCAACAACCGCTGGAGCTGGTACATGCAGCGGTTTGGATACGAAGCGATGCATTGACCGAAAACCACGCTATGAGAACTGCGGTGTACGAAATAGGCTATCGAGCTACTTCGATGATCGATGTCTCTGCCCAGCGGACTTGGTAACCTTGGGCTCCGCTCTGCTGATGAAGACCATCGATCACGAGTGGTACGGCCAGCCGGAGCTTTGCTGTTCGTCAGGCTAGCACCAATCGCGCTACTGCCAAGCCTCGCTCTGTTCGCCGGCGCGTTTTTCCCAAGCAAACTCGTCGGCCCGTTCGCCGGCTTCGCGGCGCTGTTGCTCGTTGATGTTGGCAATCGTGTCGCGGGCCATATTCATTGGCAGGTCTGCGAGGGATCGGAAAACGCCGCCTCTGTTTATGCAACCGGTCGAGCCGGCGAGAACGGCGGCCAAAGCAAGTTGCCCTAGGCAGCGGTGAATCATGGTCAATCTTTCTTGTTTGTCGACGACACAACTGGGGAAACGTTAGGCGGCCCGTGGCGGCTTGGGCGGTTTCTTACCCTTGAGCTGATAGACATACGCCAGGACTTCGGCCACCGCCGCGTAGCTTTCGTCGGGCACCGGGTGATTGATATCGACCTCTTTGTAGAGCAATCGCGCCAGCGGTTTGCGTTCGACCACTGGCACGTTGCTTTCCAGTGCCAGGCGCCGAATACGCTGGGCGATCACGCCAGCGCCTTTGGCGACCACGATTGGCGCCCGCATGGTTTCGGGATCGTATTGCAGGGCCACCGCCAATTCAGTGGGGTTGGTGACCACGACGTCCGCCTTTGGCACCGCATCGCCCATACGGTTTAGAGCCATTTGCCGTTGGATCTGCCGCCGGCGGGCCACCACCTGCGGGTCGCCCTGCAGGTTCTTCATCTCTTCCTTGATTTCCTGGTGGGTCATTTTCAGATCTTGCTCGTGCTTCCATCGCTGCACGGCGTAGTCCGCCAGCGCGAGCAAGAGCAGGGCGCCTCCTACCCACAATAGCGTGTCCAGCGTGATCGTTGCGAGCAGTGCGCCCAGATCGGCCGTCGAGAGCGAATTGGACTGCAGCAGTTCACCAGCTCGGAACCACAGGCATACGGCGCTGACACATGCCACGATAATGACTTTGAAGAGACCAAATCCAAGTCTGGCAAAGCCAGTAACCGAAAAGATGCGCTTCAAACCTTGCAGAGGGCTCAGGCGTGAGAAATCGGGCGCCAACCTTTCGGGCACAAACAGCAGGCCTGTCTGGAAAACGCTGGAAGCGACCCCGGCCAGCAACAGGAAGCCCAACACGGGCAGCAGGACCATGCCGAGCAGCTGAACGTGCTGGAGAGATTCATTGATGACTTGATTGCGATCGATCGTCAGCGAGCCAATTTCACCTAGCTGCCGCCGCATCACCTGGCTAGCGGCCTCGACAATTCCGCTGCCGTAGATCCGCAGCAGAACGGCGGAGACCAACAGTAGGGCTGCGGAGCCAAGATCCTGACTGAACGCAACTTGCCCCTTCTTCCGCGCCTCCTGCCGGCGGTGCGGTGTGGCGTCGAACGACTTTTCACCCGATTGTTCGGCCACAGAGGTCGTTAGCGGCTAGAGGATACGGTTTGTTGGCTTGTTGACGTCGAGGCGTCTTTGACTGCCTCGACCAGCATCTCTAGCGAAGCCGCCAGGGGCTCCTGGAAAGTCCATGCGACGCTGCCAATCGAAAGAAACATAACGCCCAACGTCAGCATCGAGTTGAGGCCAAAGCCGATGACAATGGTATTGATCTGAGGCAGCGTGCGGCTAATCAAGCCAAGCACCACCGTCGAGAGGAACAGCGCAATCAGCAGGGGCCCCGCCCCGCGGACGCCCAGCTGGAAGCTCTGTGACGCCAGGGCGATGAACGCCTCTGCATAGGAGTCGCCAAGATGCGCCTCGCCTGGCGGCGCCCACTCAAACGTCTGGATCAATGCCTCCAGCGTCATGCGGTGGCCACCGATCGCCACAAACAACGCCAACGTGACAAAGTAAAATAGCTGGGTGAAGATCGACACGTTGTTGTCAAGCGCGGGATTGAACACATCTCCGATGGCCATACCGCTCATCTGTGCAACGATTTGTCCCGTCAGTTGCACGCCTGACAACAAGATGGTGACGCCAAGTCCTAGCAACAGGCCGATCAGTACCTCGCCAAGAATCATTTGAGCAAAACCAGGCAGGCTTAGTTGCTGTACGGCCGCTGGGGCCTGATACAGCGGAGTCACCAGCATCGAGAGGGCTACGGCCAACAAAGCTCGCACGCGGACGGGCGCCGCCTGAGAACTGAGCAGCGGCGCCGTCGCGACAAGTCCCCCGATCCGCCCCAGCACCAGCGTGAACAAAGCGGTCTGATTGAGGAGGAATGACTCGATCATGACACGCGACCGTGGATTGTACACCTGGGCCGAGCATTCGTCGGCAAGAGCCTGGTCTTAGAGATTCTCAGGGATGCTCAAAAACAAATTGCGGGAATACTCCAACAGCTGGGTCAGTATCCACGGCAGGGTGAACGCTAAGGCCAAGACCATGGCAATTAGCTTGGGGACAAACGCAACTGTCTGTTCTTGTATCTGGGTGAGGGCTTGAATCAACCCTACCACCAGGCCAATCACAACGCCGGCGATGAGAACCGGCGCAGCAACCAGCGTACTCACGTACAGGGCTTCGCGACCAAGATCGACAGCAACTTCGGGCGACATGACGGGAATAACACGCTTGAAGACAACGCGCGGCGAGTGCGCAAGGTTGCTATTAGACAAAGACCGTAAAGCTCTCCAGCAGCATTTCAATAATCAACCGCCACCCGTCAAGCAGCACGAAGAGCAACAACTTGAAGGGCAGTGAGATCAACACCGGCGGCAGCATCAGCATGCCCATCGAGATGGTGACGCTCGCAACCACAATGTCGAGGATCACAAACGGCAAGTAGATTTGAAAACCGATCAGGAATGCCGTTTTTAGCTCGCTGAGCATGAAGGCAGGCAGCAGCGCCTGAATTGGCACCAGCCGTTCCCCTTCTTCGGGGGCGTAGTATGCATAGGCAAATGAGTCGTCACCCTTCGCTTCCGCTTCGTCCATGGCAGCCACCTCCTCAGGTAGGTAGCTGAGGAACAGGTAGACGTCGTTATCATTCTCAGTGCGCTGAATTTGATCCGCCATGAAGCGACGAATGGGCTCGACCCCACGCGAGAAAGCTTCCTCAATACCGATCTGACCCTCCGTGTAGGGCTTGATGCCGTTTTCGTAGGTTCGCGTCCACACCGGCGCCATCAGCAGCATGGTTACGAACAACGCGATCGACGTAATCACCTGACTAGGTGGCAACTGCTGCGTGCCCAGGGCTTGCCGGAGAAGTCCAAGCACGACGACGATGCGAACAAAGCTGGTGGTCATCAGTAGCACAGCGGGCGCCAGACTGACAACGGTCAGCAGCAGCATGACCTGCAGTGTGGAACTGAGCTGGTCCGGGCTGGTCCACTCCTCGGGCCCACCGACTTCTGGCAAAAGAGAAGAGGGCGAAGGGGACAGACCTGGTGAGGGTTCGATGGTTGGCAATCCCGTTGTGCTGGCGGTTTGGCCGAGAGCCAATCCCGCGAGCCCCATCGTCATGAACAACGCAACCGCGACACGGAAAACTCCTCCGCAGCCCACGCCAATTCGTAGAGGAGAACGATCAAGCATAGGCCCGACCTCCCGGCGTGTTGGCGTAGGCGTCCGCCAGTTTCTGACGATCGATCAACGACTCTTCGTTACCCAAGAACCCTGGCGCTGCTGGCTCGCGATTCAGCTGTTCAAAGACTTCCTGGAACGCCATGCTGGCGCTGTGTGGATTGTTCTGTTCGCAAATCCCCAACAGGCGAGCCACTTCCTCGGGATCCGTGATCTCGGTTAGCGGCTCGGCTCCTTCGGGAGTCACGTTAACCAACACGAGCTTCCCACCGATTTTGATCAATTGCGCCATCTGACGATTGGCCAAGGGGATACGACCAACCACGCTAACCACTTCCGAGGGCAAAGCGCGGCTGGCGCGCGGGGCCGCACGACGCCACACCCAGGCTAGGAGAAAGACTAAGCCGAGCACCACCGCCAGCGACGCTCCAACCGTGGTGATCGATTGACTGCTAAGCTGGCTCCAGCTCAAGTCCAACATCGGAGGACGCGAAGCCGAAGTGACTCCGGCCGGAGGGCTTGGTACAGCGCCCAACAAGCGCCGTTTGGTGTCTCTTGGGGCGGCATCTACCAGCGGCGCTGCCGGCTCTACGACCGGCTGGAGCGGGGTCAGGGGCGGATCGACCATCGAATTCGACGGCAACGTGGCTGCTTTCTTTTCGTCCATAGGACTGACGCCGCCACGATCACTAGGCGAAGACTCGGTAGTGGCGCCCACGAGCAGCAATTCTGACTCCAGCGCACCCTGATAGCTACTGGGCTGAACTGCAGGGTCCTGGTGTGGCGCGGACGTCGTTATCGGCGAAGCCGAGTCGGGCACTCGTAGTGGCGCGGGCGCCGCGGTAGGACCACGCGCAATGGCGGGACGCGCGCGGTGCGTTGGCCACTGAGGGAGCAGGTCCAACGTGTCAGCAGCTGCTGCCGACACGCCTCCCCCTATCAATATCCCAACAATCAGCAGCCAGCGTGGCATCCTTGCCTCCATCAAGAGCACCCCGCCCGGCGACCCTGCCGGCGATGGTGAAGAGGCTTATAGAACAGCTGCGGCCCGGGGGCCAGGGCAACTAACGCCAGCAACGCCAGCACGCGGGATCAGGCCACCGCTGACTCACCAGCAACGAGTTCAGTAACGCGAACGCAGAAGTTATCGTTGAGCACAAGCACTTCGCCGCGAGCCACTAGTCGGCTGTTGACGTAGATGTCTACCGGATCGCCAGCAAGCTTATCTAACGGCACCACAGCGCCCTGCTTCAGACGCAGCACGTCTTCAAGGTGCATACGAGTGCGGCCAAGTTCGATTTTCAGGTCGAGCTGAACATCGCGCACGAGTTCGAGCGTGGCCGCCTCGCGATTTGGCGGCGTGCCGCTGAAGTCTTCAAGGTCGAAAGGTTGAACCCCTGGTGGCAATTCAGCCGCGGGGCCATCTATCGAGGCAATCGCCTGTTCGGCCTTATTCAACAGGAGTTCAACATCCGAGGCGGTACTGCCAACGGCTGGCGCGGCGCCAGACATCGCAGGTGGAGTTGTGGGGCCCGGCGCAGAGGTCGCTCCAGCTTGCTCAGTGGTGGGCGCTGTATTGATAAGCGCCTCGATCTCCGACTGATCAAGCGCGAAGTCCCCACCTGCTGGAGCGGTAGAACTCTCAGCCCCAGGCGCACTGGGAGGCGGGTCGCTGCTCGCAGCGCCGGCTCCAGCGCCAGCTTGACGGAGCAGTTCCTCGATCTCGTCCTGATTGACTTGCTTGTCTTCGTCTGCCATGGGATTCCCTTCCCGATTCGAATGTTGCGCTAGCGAATTATCGACGGCAGGACTTAGCGCTCAACAAAGTTAAACCGTGTCACCAGGATTTCCCGCACCAGCGGTTTACCCAAAGCGCGGTTGGTTTTCTCCAATATGCGCCGCTTGATCAAGCCCAGCCCGGGATCGGAAAGCTGGGCTGACTCAGCGCTCTTGAGCGTAACGGTCACTTGGTCGCGAACCCGGTTGCGATTGCTAGCAAACTGGGTGTCAAACTCGCCCGCCTCTTCTGCTAGCACCGTTGCGTACAGCTCGCAATCAATATTGATCGAGGTGTCCGACTCGGGGTTGTAACGCGTAACGCTGAAGGGGCCGATCTCAACTTCAACCGATTCCTCCTCGGTGCGCGTCTGAGCTTCGGTGATCGTCGTGCCGTCGTCTTGCTGAGGAGCCTCTTCGCCGGCCTTAGCAGAGGCCAGATCGCGGGCCAGTTGCTCCGTGTCCTGGGGACTGGGAATCAAGAAAGAGGCCGCCACGACTTCCACGACGATCAAGGCGGAGACAAAGGCCACCGCCTTTAGCAACGTCATCAGGGGTGACGCCTTCTTGGGCTCGTCTTGGTTTTTGTTCTCGTCTGCCATGGCAATACTCTTCTTTCGTGAAGCTCGACGGCCCCTATGTCGCAGCGCCGACGGCTTCGTCCCACATCAAGACTTCCACACGTGCGTTTCGCTTGCGGTGTTCTACGTCGAAACCCTCGTCGATGGGTTCATTAGCCGCGGCAGCTCCCAAACGAATCCGCTCGGGATCGATGCCCGTTTCTACTAGGTACTGCATCACCGCATAGCAGCGCTCGTAGCTCAGCCCCCAGTGATCGCCCTGTTTGGTGGGCTTTCGCGAAGTATGGCCGCGGACCTCAATTTTCTGTGGCTTACCAGCAATCTGCTGGGCAACCATCTTCAGCCTGACTTTGTTTTGCTCGCTGAGCTCGGCGGAGCCTTCTTCAAAGAAGATGACGCCCCCTTTGGTAGCGTTCTTGCCGGGGCGAATCGTCTGCACGCGCATGTGTTCGCCGCGCGGCGACTTCACCGGGTTGCCACCGCGCATAATGTCTTGCCGTTTTGCACGCCCCATGCTCGCCAAGGTCGATAGGTTCGAGTTACGCGGTGTCATCTCACCAGGCACCATGGTGGCCATCGAGGCCTCGTGTCCAAACTGCTGTCGCATGCTCTCGAGCATGGCTTGGAATTTCTCTTCTTCTTTGATCTCGCTCATCGACACCAGCATGATGAAGAACGTCAACAGCAGCGACATCATGTCGCCAAAGGTGACAACCCACTCGGGAATCCCAGGATCTTCGGGTTCTTCAACAGCCATGAGTCGCTATGCCGCCTCTTCTGTAGGACGTTGCTTGGGCGGAATAAATGTGTTGAGCTTCTGTTCGATAACCCGGGGATTCTCACCAGCTTGAATCGCCATGATGCCGCGGACGATGATGTCCATCGCCACAATCTCTTGCTTGTTGTAGAAGCCAAGCTTCTCGGCGAACGGCAGGAACACCACGTTCGACGCGATAGCGCCGTACATGGTCGTAAGCAGCGCAACCGCCATACCGGCGCCAATCTTGGAGGGGTCGCTCATGTCACCGAGCATGATGATCAATCCCATCAACGTCCCGATCATTCCAAAAGCTGGCGCGAAGCGGCCCATGCAGTCGAGCAGGCCCTTGCCATCCATATGACGGGTGGCTGTGGCGTCGATGTCCGTCCGCATGATGTCTTCCATCACCTCGGGCCGAGCGCCGTCCACGGCCATCTGGATGCCGAGCACGATAAAGGGATGCTCGATCTCTTCAACCTTGCTCTCCAAGGCTAATAGCCCGTCACGACGAGCCACCTCGGCGAGGCTGACAATCTGAGAGATAATGCCGGGAACGTCGGGGGTCGCGTTGAAGAACACCTTCATGGTCACGCCAAAGACACTCAAGAAGTTCCCAAGCGGGAAAGAGATGAGTGTCGCGGCAATGGCGCCGCCCACCACCACCATGACCGACGCGGGGTCGATAAACGCCGCAAAGCTGCCACCACCGATCACGATGGAAGCAAGAATCAGGGCAACGGCGATGAAGACTCCGGCTCCGGAGGCAATGTCCATGGTGACGAATCAGGATTCAGGGGGAGGCGGCGAAGACCAACCGCAGCGATTCAACAATCGAGCCACTTACCGTTCAGCCTTCGCTCCGCCCGGCCACAAGTTCTTGGTTTGTTGGTACTCAACAACCAGTCGCAACACCTCATCGGGATCCTCGGCCACAACGACACGGTCGCCCGTCGTGAGCGTCAGGAAGGTGTCAGGCCGCGACTCGACGTACTTGATCAGCTCGGCGTTCAACAAGAACACTTCGCCATCGAGTCGCGTGACTTTGATCATCGGTACAACCCTTACAGGTGAACCACGCCGGGACCGCGCAGCGGCGGCGGGCGCAGATTTTCCTACCAACCGTAGCTCGCGTCAGGCGACGGGGATCTAGTTGCTAGCCGATAGCTAACCTACGCGACTCCGCCCTAACCGCTACTACCGAACCTTTGGAGGCCGAATCTATCGTCGCAGTGCGAGCAACTCGTCCAGCAGTTCTTGAGCCGTAGTGATGACTCGCGAACCACCTCGATACTGGGTCGACGCCAGAATAAGCTCGATCAAGTTCTGCCCAATGTCCGTGTTAGAAAGCTCCACGGCGCCAGCCGTGAGGGCGCCGACGCCCTCATTACCGGGAGTCGCGAAGATCGGCTCTCCCGAGTTGACGCCGATGTTGAACAAGCTATCGCCCACTTGCTGCAGGCCGGAGTTATTGGCAAAGCGGGCCATCACGATCTGCCCCACGGTTCGCTGAGTGCCGTTACTAAACTGACCCTGCACGAGACCATCGTCAGTAATAATAAAGTCCGTCAGCACACCCGGTGGGAAACCATCCTGGCTGGCGAAGTTCAACGAGCTAATCGGATTGCCATTGGCGTCCGTCTCGCCCAGCGACTTTAGCAACCCAAAGTCGAGCTGCACTTCGAGGGGAGACTCCGAAGCGGTCGTATTTCGCTGGATGCTAATACGGTCCTGTGTGGCGGCCACCAAGTCGCCATTGCTGTCGAACTCCAGCAGGCCGTCGCCAACAACGGTACTGACGCCCCCAAGCGGCTCGTTGTCAGCGCTCGATGCGTACCAACGATACACCGTGCTGTTGGGAGTGGTCGATTCAAGGACCGACGTAATCCGCACACTCAATGGCAAGCCCAGCGAGTCGAAGACGGTCAGTTCCGTCGACGTGCCGGGGCCATTCGCCTGCTGGGTTTCTGAGAAGGTGATGGGCAGGGTACTGGTAGACGCCTGGCCGGTTGGTTGTAGGCGGAAGCCAGTGAGCGGAATGTTGACCGCATTCTCTTCACCCAGGTTGCTGGTAATAACGATCTGCCCGTTGTTGATCGTCACGTTGCCAGCGGTCGGGAAGGGCACCGACGGAACGTCCGACTCGGTGTCGATTCCGGTCGCGTCACGGATGAACTCGATCAACTCCAGGACCGAGGTGCCAGGGCCACCAGGTACGGTGGGGTCGCCCGTAATCTCCAGAGTCTTTGGCTCCAGCGAGACGCCATCCTTCTCAGCGGTAAAGGTAAGCGTGCCGGCCTGGAAGAAGTTTTCCACGTAGGTATCGCCATTGCGAACCACCAGGTCGACCAATCGGTTACCTGAGCCTGCCGGCGGACCGTCGAGGTCGATCTGGGCACGTGGGCTAACCGAGTCATTCAAGATTGAGTCGGGCACGCTATCTACAAAACTCGTGGAGCCAATCGCGATGGGACTCGTGTCGGTGTCGACCCGACGGAAGACGGCGCTGTCGGCTAGGGTATTTCGGTACACGCGGATTTGCGTAAATGCAGCATCGCCCGGAGCTAGGTCGTCCAGGTCAATGCGGATTCGTCCGCCTGGAGTCGTCAGCGACTGTGACCCAATCTGAGCGGTTGGCCGGGTCTCGATTTGGTTGATCGGATCGTAGTAGGTGACGTAGTAGCTATAGCTGCCTGGTTCGATCAGCGCGGTATCGAGCGTGCTACCAGTATTGAAGGGGGCACCGTCGGCGGTGGTATCGGCCAGCGTGGTTGTGGTGTTGTCGGAGATCGTCGTCAGCACATGGAAGTCGGCGCCGCCCGCTTCCGTCCGATAGATTCGACGGCCGTGGGTCCAATCGCCGGCTCCCGTGGGAATGCCAGTCAGGTTTACCGTGCCTGTCCCCCCCGAGTTGTCGACAGTAATCTCAGCCGAGGGGGCACTCTCAAAACCGTTCTCATCCAAGAACACAACCCGATAGCGCACACTCCCTGCACCCGGCCCCGCGCCTGCATTGGTGGCGGCTCCCGAAGTGCTGGCAGTCACAGGAGGCTCCGCCTCTAACAAGTCTCCCCCATCTAGCGACTGACCGGTGGCTATCGGAGGCTGAGCGATCGTACCGTCGCCGAGAACAATAGACTGCGAAACGGAGGGCGCGGAGCCGATATCGACCGAAGGGTTCAACACACCGGTAAAGCTGGCTGTGGACGTCGCCTGAGCCACACGCTCCGCGCCAAGATCAATCGACAGCGGGACAAGGTTATCCGTCAATAGATCGAAGTCGTCATCGACCGTATAGCCAAGCAGTCGCTGCCCGGTAGACGTCACCACCTCATTTTCGGCGTTCAACTGCAACTGACCGTTGCGCGTATACAGACGGTCATTACCGTTCTGGACGATCAAGAAGCCATCCCCTTGGATCGCAACATCCAGCGGATTGGAGCTAATCTCGATCGTGCCCTGCGTAAAGTCCGGCGAGATTTGGGCAACCTTCACACCCAAACCAATCTGCCGAGGATTGGTGCCACCAGAGTTCGTACTAGGCGCCGAGCCAATGCTGATCGTTTGCAAGAACTGCGTGGCGAAGATCGTATCGGACTCTTTGAAGCCAACCGTATTCGAGTTGGCGATGTTATTACCAACGACATCGATCGTGGTCTCAGCGGCCTGGAGGCCGGTGAGCGACGTCGTCAAAGCAGATTGCAGACCCATGACGGAACTCCGTTTCGTGATTGATTGTCCGTGACGCTTGCCTGGCGATTGCGAAGACTCCGGATCGGCAACTAGCACCAGGCACTAGTCACGAGTCACGTGCGTTACTGCGGAGGGGTGACCTCCGAGATATTGTTCAAGGAGACGGTCGCCTTGCGAGCGAATGAGAGCTGCTGCCGTGGACCGGTGAGCGTCTCGCCACGGTCGATGTCTGCCGTGGCGTCGGTGAAGCTGGTGGAGATGCCCGGCAACTCTGCTACTAGCTGGCGTTCGCCCTGTCCTGTGGCGTCGGTGCGATAGACGCGTTTGTTGACGCTGTCCGTTGGCGGCAGATTGTTCAATCGCACGGAGCCCGAAAACTCGGCGAAGTTCTCGGTATCCGCAGAAACCTCGACACTGAACTGCGTTCCGGAATTGTCTTCCCATACGACTTCGTAGACGTATTGCCCTGACGCCAACCCGCCATCAACCGTGCCACGCTGGGCAGCGATGTCGACAGCCAAGTCCAACCGTGGCTCGCTGCCGTCGATCGTCACTTTGCGAACGTTGCCGCTGACGCGCTCGCCCTCGTCGGTGAGCGCCACAACGTCAGCGCCAATCAGATTGGTGGCGCTAGAAACGTTCTGCCCGAGGAGAATCGAGTCGAGCGTGTTGGTCAGCGCGTCGTTGGACTCAATCTGACGGATCTGGTAGATCTGATTGAGCAGCTGCTCATTCTCGGCCGGATTGAGGGGGTCTTGGTTTTGAAGCTCGGCGATCATCAGGTCCAGGAACGCCTGTGTGCTGAGCCCTGCAAAGGCGTCGTTCGCCTGCGAGTCGCTCGTGGCGCCCAGCTGGTTCGTAATGCCTTGGATTTGGCTCATCTCATACTCCGTTTGACTGCGCGGTGCGCATGCTTTGCGTGGTGGCTAAACCACAAGGTTAATGGCTCCATCAGCTGCAGCGACGCCTGTGGGCGAAGCTGAAGCGGCCTCGGCGGCGGCTGATTCTGCAGAGGGTTCAGTTGAGGAACTGCTAGGCGGTTGACGTTGATTCTCTTGTTCACGATCGTCCGGGCGCCAATCGCCCGCATCTCCGCCGCGGCCTTCATCGCGGACATCGACGTCAAATTTCTCGACGCGGATTTCCTGTTCCGCGAGACGTTCACGCAATGCGGGCAGGTTATCGAGCAACAGGTTCTTGGCGGCGGCGGTCTCGGTCTCGAGCGCGGCAGTCAGGGTGCCGTCGCTCAGCGTCAACTTGATCTGCAAGGCTCCGAGCTCGGGGGGACTCAAGCGTAGACGGACTTCCCCGCCGCGCTGCTGTGCTGATTGCACGGCTCGGCTCACCCGGCCAACAAAGCGCGCCGCGTCGACACGAGGAGCCTGATCGACCCCACCTGAGGAATCTGCCTGCGATGCCGGCAACCTACCGGCAGCAAGGCGCGTAAGTTGTGCATTGGCGTCGGACCTCTCAGGCAAGCTAGTCTGCGCGGCTGGCGAGGAGGACTCGGCGGTGGGGGGAGACTCGCGTCCGGCGTTGCGCTCGGCGCCCTTAGAAATCGACTCTGTGGTGTCGTGTTCCGGCAGCTCAAAGAGCTCATCCGTTGCTTCGGAAATCTGGCTGCCAGACTCGCTCGCCGCCGGCCGCGGTTGTTCTGCCTCCGCGTGCTCGCCCGATCCCGTAGATGTTTTGCTATTAGCAGAGACGGTTTGACTTTGTTGCGGGCCCTCTTCCACAACCGGCTTGTTTTCAGGATCGTGTTGCTTACGCTCTTGCGAGGGCGGTGTTGATACGGCGGTAGGCTCCGATTCGGCAGAGGCCTCCCCAGCCGTAGCTTCTTGAACGCCAGCCTGAAGAGATTCGCTCGTCGATTCACTAGGACTGGACGGCAACTCGGCTTGCTCACCGTCGGTACCGTGTTCGCCAGACAATGCTGCTTGGAGGGTCTGCGGCTGGGCAGATTCTCCATCAGCTTCGCTGTCCGCCTGCGAGCTGACCTCAATCGTCACAGGCTCTTCAAGACTTATCTGCTCTGTGGGCTCTTGGGCAACTTCTTCGACCACGATCGACGCCACGGTCACCAACTCACCGCTCTCGGCGGTGTCTTCTGTTTGCTGATCGGACTCT
Source organism: Lacipirellulaceae bacterium (assembly GCA_965263315.1). Lineage (GTDB taxonomy): Bacteria > Planctomycetota > Planctomycetia > Pirellulales > Lacipirellulaceae > JBCCQL01. Next base: position 545,239 of record CBDHGZ010000001.1, read on the forward strand.
GTCGGAGCAGACGTGGATCCGCTTGACGGCTCTTGCCCCTGCTCGGGTGTCGACTCTTCGTCTGTGGTAGACGGGTCATTGGCAGGTAGCGGGTCGTCGGCCGCCGCTGCTTGCTCGGAATCCGCGGAAGCCTCTTGGCGTTCGCTAGTGCTTGGCGTGCTAGGTGCTGTTTCTTGCGCAGCCTCAGCAAGCTGCTGGTCGAATCCAGGCGCGGACCCCGGTTCGTTGCCGCGAGCATCCGGGGCGCCAATAGCCAACAGGCTCGTAATATCGCTTGAAATGCTACTCATGCTTACACTCCGCGCCCGGGCTAGCGTTGCGACTCCAAGTTCTTGAGGTGCTCAAGCGCCTCTTCCATGACCGCTTGCTTGGGACCGCCTTCGAGCATGGTCTTGTGAATCTCATGCAGGTCGTCCAGTTCCTCATCTGTGCGGAACTTCTGCAGGATCTTCTTTAGCTTGGCGGTCGACATGGCATTCATGAGCAGAATGACGTCGTTCATGCCCTCAGGCTGCTTTAGTGTGCGTCGCAGAAGGTCCTTGGCGATGTCGGGTCCCACCAACTCGAGATCGCGAACAACCTTTGAGATCGCTTCCTTGGTAGAGAGTTCACCCTCTTGCTGAATTCGGTTGTCGAGGTCGGCTACCGTTTCCGCCAGGCGTCGCATCTCTTCCTTGATCTGCTCGTAAGACTGATCAAAGATCTGCCGACCGCGACGCAACGCATCTTGCTTCACTTCATAGTTTCTTTCAATCACCGCGCGATAGCGGGCAACGTCCTCTAACGATGGTTCCTCGTCCGGCGAGCCCAGCTCTTCCGGCGCTTCTTCGGCGGCTAAGCTCTCAATATCAACGTCGTGCACCAGGGCCATGATGCGAAACATCTTCTCGTCGTCCAGACGCTGAGTCTGCCATAGGTAGCCGAACCCCAGCGATGCCGAGAGCACCGTGGCAATGCAAAAGTAACTGACGAGTGAACCAAGCATGCGCATGGGCTAGCTTCCCCCCTCGGCATATCTTGCTGGGCGATCTTGACGGTCTCGTAAGATACCCGCCATCTCATCACTAAGTTTCTGCTCTTCCCGATTCGCTTCCGTTTTGCTGCGTTCGCGCTGCCGGTCATCCAGGGTGTCAAGCACCTTCACCTCTCGCTCGGCGACCACAACCGCCTGGCGACGGCGTTCGATCTCCTCTTCAACCAGCTTGGCTTTCTTCTGAAGATCTGCTTGCTGGGACCTGAGAACGACTTCGTAGCGCTGAGAATCCAACAGCTGGTTCACGTTCAAGTGAGACGCCGCGACGCTCTGCGTTTGCTTGGCCCGCTCACTGGTAATCTCTGCTTCAATCCGCTGAATCTCATCTGCAATTTTTTCCGCCGCCAGGTAGCCGTCTGCTAACTGGCCGCGCAGGTCATCGCGCTGCGATTGACGCAGGCGGCGGACCGTTTCAAGGCGGAATTGGTAGGGACGCATAACGGATTAGACCGTAGGGACTATGCCTTAGCCTGCTGGCGTGGTGGAACCGGGAACGATCGGCGGGGTCGTGATGGGAGCCACCGGAGCTGCCTGTGCGGCCGTGGTTGGCTGCGCCACCGCGGGAGTCGCCTGACAGCGTTTAGCAAGCTCTAGCAACTGCTGGCGAACCTGCGTCGCCTGTTGATCGAATGGCTGACGTAGGAATTCTTTAACAGCGTCGCGAGAAGCAATCGCAGCGTCGACGGTCTTGTTGCTGCCGCGGCGATAGGCGCCGATCGAAATCAAGTCTTCATGCTCGGCATAAGCCGCCAGCATGCTCCGCACGGTCTGCGCCGCGGCTTGGTGGTCTTTGGGAGCAATCTGCGTCATCAGCCGGCTGACACTCTGCAGGACATCGATGGCGGGATAGTGTCCTTCGGCGGCTATCTTTCTTGAGAGCCAGACATGGCCGTCGAGCAGCCCTCGCATCGTATCCGCAACGGGCTCGTTGGGATCGTCCCCCTCGACCAACACGGAATAGTAAGCCGTGATGCTACCCGTGGCGCCACGGCCAGCGCGTTCGACTAGCTGAGGGAGCAAAGCAAAGGTCGAGGGCGGGTATCCCCGTGTGGTTGGCGGTTCGCCAGCGGCGAGGCCAATCTCTCGGCTGGCCATTGCCATGCGTGTGATCGAGTCGACCAACAGCAAGACGTTCTTCCCTTGGTCTCGAAAGAACTCGGCAATCGCCGTAGCTGTATAAGCGGCCTGCATCCGCATGAGCGCCGGCTCGTTGCTGGCGGCGACCACCACCACACTACGGGCCAAACCTTCGGGACCAAGATCTCGCTGTATGAACTCGTTGACCTCGCGGCCGCGCTCTCCCACCAAGCCAATGACAATCACATCGGCCTCGGTGTAACGTGACATCATACCCAGCAGCACACTCTTCCCGACGCCAGACCCAGCAAAAATGCCGAGCCGCTGCCCCCGCCCGCAGGCGAGCATGCCATCGATAGCGCGAACCCCCGTCGCCAGCGGCTGATCGATCGGTGGCCTGTCAATTGGCGCCGGCGGCTGGCGATCCAAACGGCATCTTGCTGTGAGCATCGGTCGCGGGCGCCCGTCGATGGTTTGCCCATGAGCATTAACCACACGCCCTAGCAGCCCTTCCCCTACGCGCAGGCGACGGCTGGACTTGGTCAAACGGACGAGGCTGCCGCGCCGTACGCCGGTCATCTTTTGGAAGGGATAGACAATGGTCATCCGATCGCGAAATCCAATGACCTCGCCTTCGATGGGCCCTCCGGCTTCCCGATGGACCTCGACCAGGGCGCCTACCGGCGCAGGGAAATCCGCCACGGCAGCCGTCATGCCAACGGTTTCCACCACGCTACCGCTGAGCGCTGTGGGGAGGGCTTCGCTGAGAGACTCGTCCATGGCCATCCTGGCCTCGGTTTCCAAAAACTGCCTGTTGCTTCGCTCTCGAACCCTAACTCAGGTCTTCAACAAGTCGGTTGAGTTGAGACTCGATTTGCTGGTCGATGACGCCGTGTCGCGTTTCTACCAGGCAACCACCAAGGGTTACCTGAGGGTCTGCCACGAAAGTGGTCTCCGTTAGCTTGCCCATCGAATCTGCCAGCTGTTCTACTTGGGCGCCGAGGTTCTCGAAGTCAGCGGGGTTAAGTCGAACGGTGATAGCGCTCGACCCGCTCGCTAGCTGGAGGGCTTCGCGAATCCACTCGACGGTGACCTCCGGGCGCTGTGCTACCTCAGCACGCACCACGCGAGCGGCCATCTTGGCGGCAAGGTCGATCGCTGAACGATCCCAGTGATCAAGCCACTCGCCTCTAGCATCCGCCAGCTGGGTGACCAAACCGTCCAGGGCAGGGCGGAGCGTACTCATCTGTTTAGCGACTTTGTCGTTGAGGATCTGCTCGATAGCGGCCTCGGCAGCTTGCTTGCCCGCTTGCTCGGCCTGGGCCCGAATGGCTGCTGCCTCTGCTTGAGCCTGCTGCACGACTTTTGTTGCTTCGCGACGAACCGAGTCGACATACTCATCCGCATGCCCCGCTAAGTCCTGGAAATCAAACGCAACGCCGCGCACCGCGTGCCCCGCAGGCAATTCTTGTTGGTGGTGCTGTTTGATGATTGTTGCCATCGGTTCCTACCTCTCTCGACCTTAAGCCGCGCGTTTCCCGTAGAAGAAGTCCCAAAGGTCACTTGCTGTGCGCGCCATGCTGAGCTGGGCCTGCTCGACTTCACGCAGACTGGTGGGGCCTAGCGACTCCAGGCGTCGTCGCAGCTGTTTCACCTGGCGAGCTGGAATGAGCGTTTCGATACGTTCTTGCAGTGATTCGGTGGCGCCGGCCAAAGCCAACAGCAATTGGCGAGGTGGCGTACGCTTCATGACTTGAGCAAGCAACGGCGCCTCAAGCCGATCGAATACCTCGAACGGGACCGACAACGGCCGGAGCGATGGTGACGTGATCGACTCGACCTCATCGCTAGTATCAACGACTGCTATCTGCGGTTCAGCGTTGTCTACATTCGCAGGTTGTTCAACCACCAACTCGTCTTCGTCATGGCGCGCTGAGGTCGGCACTTGCGCTTCGATAGGCGCCTCTGGCTCGGAAGCATCCGTCGACGACGCCGAGAGTGCAGTAGCCCAATCACGTCCGCGCTGAGAGAGTTCGTCGACCAATCCATTCCGGCTGTCCGGCGCGGTCGCATCGAGGATGCCCTGAATTGCCGCCATGCGCGTCGCTTGCCGGCGTTGCTCGTTGCGCTGCTGTTGAATCCATCGCGCTAGGTCAGCCGCCAAGACGCGTAGGCTTTCGGTATCTCCTTCCCCAAGCTCTGCCAGGCGGTCCATGGCTTCCACACGCAACCCAAATGGCAGCTCAGCAAGTACCGCTGCGGCCCGGTCTCCCGGCAAATAGGAAAGCACAACCGCCACCACGCCGGCGTTCTCTCGAACCAGGTACTTAGCCAGCGTCGCGGCATCAACGTCGTCAAGCTCCGGGACCGCGGCAAACGGATTGTCATGGCTTGACGACTCAACGGCATACCGCGTGTGGTAGACAGTTGGTTCGGGCTCAGCCTGGTTTGCGGCGACCGAGTTGAGTTGCAGCTCGACACCGTTGTTCTCTCCAGCAATGGTCTGTGGAGAGTTCGCACGGGAACGCAATTCCTCCACGACTCCTTGATGCTCATGCTGATCAACGTCACCGAGTTCCCGAATCGCTGCCCGCACGGCGCGAGCCTCGCCCGGGGACAACTCCGCCAGCAGTAAAGCGGCGGCTTCAGGTTCCAGGTTCCGCATCAGGATCGCGGCCTTGCGAATCGCGGTCGGATTGTCCGTCGTAGTGCTCAAGTCTTATCTCTAAAGGGGCGAGAGAGAACCGGTTTCTCAGCTCCGTCAACTAGCTTTACCAATCCAACTGCGGAGGATGGCAGCCGCCGCGTCGGGGTCTTCACGAACGATTTCAGTCAGGTCGTCTGCCAGCGAGTCTGCTTTGCGGAGCTTCAAGCGACGCTTCTTGTCTTCGCTATCTTCATCGCCGCTCTCATCAACACCAGCACTGCCTGCGGCGGTAAGCGCCACTTCGCCGTCAGAGTTCAACTGCAAGATCGGACCTGCGGGAGCATCCGGATCGCTCTCCGAAGAGCCATTGAGGAAAGATCGCAGCATGACCAGACTGATCATCGCGACACCAACCATGGCAAGCGTTTGCCCGTTGCTTGATAACCAGCCCAGCGCATTGTTCGCTAGGGATGGCGCTGGCAGGGGTTCGGAGGTAACCGTGTCGAAGACCACCACGTTTACTTGCTGGTAGTCGTCTTCGCCAAGTTGTGTCGGCAACAGGGGCTTAACCGCCCGCTGGACCTTACGGACTTGCTCATCTTCCATGCTCTTCAGGCTCGTGACATCGATGGTGTCTGGCTCTTTACCGTTGACGAGCAGTTCCTTTTGCCGCCAAACATCGATCACATAGTCGCGGGGGATTTGGACACTCGCATGGATCTCCTTGGCAGCGAGCCCGATGCGCACTTCTTCTTTCTTCTGCTCACCAACCACATTGGTTGTGGAGCCCGTCTCGTTGCGTACGGTGCGTGAGTTCTCTCGTTGTGGAACGTTGTCGTTGCCGACGCCACGTGGCCCCTGACTCGTGAGACCTGGTCGGGCCGCGTTGTCCTTCGTGCTTTCGGTGATCTCCTCAACGGATGTGGTCTCACCAATAGAAACCGCCTGGGGATCGGGTTGCGTATCGAAGGTGCGCGTCTCCACGCGATCATCCAACTGGGCGCTCACCTGGGCCCGCACCCCGGGGATATAGCTGAGTTCGGACAGGATTTTGCGGCGCACCTCGTTCTCAACTCGCACCCGCTCACGGTGATAAGGGCTTTCAAACTCTCCCGCATCAACGCCACCCGACAGGCCCCCAAAGGAATCTTCACCACCCAGGTTGTTCACGGTCACATCCTCGGGGGACATGCTGGTGAATCCCCCGGCGACGAGCCGTTGGATGTTGCGAATCCGCCGACCATCGACCTCCTGTCCAGGAGCCGGCATGATGCTGACGGTTGCTGAGCCGACCTCTTTCGGGCGTGGGCCTCTGGTCGACTTGAGATCATAGATCACCGAAGCCTGCTGCACCCACGGAAACCAGCCAATCACATGGGAAAGCTCTTGTTCCAATGCAAGCTTGATTTTTTGCTGTTTCACTTCACGCGGCATGAACATATCGCTTTCCAACGCTTTGGACATGAAGTCCTTCGCACCGGTCGGCAAGGCGCCGGCGTCTGCCACTGCCGCGATGTACTCATGGCGCTGGCTGCGCGGCACCCGAATCCGCGAACCTTCGACTTCAAAGTCATTCAACCCCGCCTGCGACATGGCGGCGGAAATTGCGTTGATCTGGCTACCTGAGAGCGGCTCGGCGCCAAACAGATACTCATCGGGCCCCGCAGTGGTTTGCTGGAATAGGAACCCTAGGCTCACCACGACAACCGCCACCAGCAACCCAGCGGTGAGGCGCGCACCGGGAGTCATGGATTCGAAGAGTTCACGAACTTGGCGGATCAGATCGTTCAAGTAAGGTTCCTAACGCGGTCGTTTATGGTTCGATTGCGACAATCCATCACAAGCTGGCCCCAGTCACATCCCCAAGCCGGTGGACGGAAGCGTTTAGATTCTGATGTCCTTGATCTCTTGATAGACGTCCATCACCTTGTTTCGCATCTGCATGGTAAGCCGGAAAGCGAGGTCTGCTTTTTGCACCGCCGTGAGTACTTCAGCCGGATTAACGTCGCCGCCGGTAAACATTGCTTCCACTGCCTGATCCGCTTGCTGCTGCATGCTGTTGACGTTCTGAATGGAGTCAATCAGCAAGTTCTTGAACGAGGCGCCCTCGGACTCCGCGGGTTGAGGCGCGTTGGTCAGCGCGCCGGTAACGGACGGCAGGGAATTGATTGATATTGAAGATAGGGGCTGCATGGCTACGCTCGTGCGGGCCAGGGGACGGGGCCTTACGCGATGATTCTTAGCGACTGGGAGCCGAGGTCTTTGGTGATTTCGATAACGCCGATGTTTGCCTCGTAGGCACGTGTTGCTTCGATGGCGTCAACCATCTCCGTGGTCATGTTGACGTTCGGGTAGGCGACGTAACCCTCTTGATTGGCGTCAGGGTGACCAGGCTGGTACTTCATATTGGGCGGCTCAGCTGAGTACTCCACCGTACCCACGCGTACGCCCGCGCCACCACCTGAAGTCGTGACGTTCGTGTCCGTCGCAAACGTGACATACCGCGGTTGGTAGGGGTTGGGCAGCCCCGATTCGTCCCGCGTGGTTGAGATGTTCGCCAGATTCGACGAGATGGCGTTCAGGCGCGTTCTTTGCGCCACCAAGCCACTCGTGCTCACGTCCAATGCTGAAAACATGCTCTCACTCCAAGTCGCCTTGCAGGTTCAATGCGCAGCGTGTGATCGTCTTTAAGCGGCTCGTTCACTAATGGCGGCTTGCAGCAATCGGAACTGCGCTGCCATAAGGTTGATGGCCAGGTTGTGTTGTCCGTGGTTCTTGGAAATCTCGGCGATCTGTTTTTCGAGACTCACATCGCTGCCGTCGTGGTACAAGATGCTCTTGAGCGACTCGCGCACGTCGTCAAAGTCGCGAATGGCTCCAACTGAATTGCCGGGACTTGGCGGTTGACTTCGTGCGTCGATCGCTTTGCGGAGGTTTTCCTGGAACTTCTCAGGTGAGAGGTCGCGAGTCTTATAGCCAGGGGTATCGAGGTTCGCAATATTGCCGGCCAATACGCCGTGACGCTCTTGGGAGAAGTTGACCACTTGCTCCAAGACATCGACGGTCGACCCGCTGAATAGGTTGGCTAGCATCGCATTGCCTCGCTTGTCAAAGTGACGCGTCTCTCACTACAGCAACCATCGTGCCACGGCTCTACAGCTTGCCGCCTTCTGGTGAATTGCCTGAATTACTCGAATTGACTCTTACCTCACCATCGCCCACCGGCGCCTTTTGCCGATTGCTAGCGGCAAGACCTGCCGTAGCGCATCACGTCATGCAGCTTTGGAAAAACTCTCCCGGGGAGCGTAGCCATAGGATCGCAACTTGCCGCTCAACGTCCTGACGCCGATGCCCAGCGCGTCGGCAGTCTTCTGTCGATGGCCACCAAAACGCTCCAGCGTGGCGATGATCATCTGTCGCTCCATCTCGGCAAGGCTCACACCCTCGGGGAGACGACTATTGCCGTGATTCGTTTCAGTAGTGGACGTCAACCAAGGACGAATGAGATCTGCATCGATACGATCCTCGGGCGCCAGCACGCAAGCCCGGGTGATGATGTTCTGTAGTTCCCGAACGTTGCCGGGCCAGGCATGCGCGAGCAGTACCTCACAAGCTCCGTCCGTCAAACCACAAGGCCGGCCCGTCCGCGCCGCTGCTTGGGAGAGGAAGTGCTCGGCAAGCTGAATGACGTCTCCTCCCCGGGCTCGCAACGGCGGCGCCGCCAATGGCAACACTGCCAGGCGGAAGTAGAGGTCTTCGCGGAAGTGCCCCGCTTGCACCTCGGTATGCAGGTCGCGGTTTGTGGCGGCAACCACGCGGGCATCGAGTGGCACCGACTGACTATCGCCCACACGCTCGAAGGTGTGCTCTTGCAACACCCGCAAGAGCTTGGCCTGCAGATGGAGCCCAATCTCCGTGATCTCGTCAAGTAGGATCGTACCGCCCTGGGCTTGCTCAAATCGCCCGATGCGATCTTCGTCGGCGCCGGTGAAAGCGCCTCGCTTATGACCAAAGAGCTCACTCTCGGTCAACTGTTCAGAAAGCACGGGGCAGTTGAGGCTGACCATGGGCCCGGCGTGCCGTTGGCTTTGCTGATGAATCGCCCTAGCGATAAGCTCCTTGCCGACTCCACTCTCACCGCAGATTAAGACCGTTTCGTCCGTCGTCGCGACGCGTTTAATCTGCTCACGGAGATCGCGCATCACGACGCTATCACCGATCATGGAAGGCGCTGTGACTGTCACCTCATCGGCCAAGAGCAGCTGACCTCGCTGACAAGCTTGCTCGACCGAGCGCTCGAGCTGCACCGCGTCAAAGGGTTTTTCAAGGTAGTCAAACGCTCCCAGTCGCATGGCTTCCACCGCCGTCGCGACACTGGCATGGGCCGTGATCATGAGGATCTGAGCGTTTACCTGACGGCGTGACAGCTCCTCGATAAACTCTAGTCCGGTCATGCCCGGCATTTGCAGGTCGGTGACGATCACATCAACCACTGCGGTCGTCAACCGATTCAGCGCCTCGACAGCGCTGGCGCAGGAAACGACCTCGTAGCCTGCCAAGGTCAACACATCGACCACGGACTGCCTGGCCGACGAATGGTCGTCGACCACCATCACGCGCCGGGCTGACGACTTCGAATTTGACAGCGAATCGCTCAAGCCGCGGCTCCCATTGCTTGACGAGGAATCTTGATCGTGAAAGCGGCGCCGCCCTCAGGACAGTTGTCGGCAACGACCATGCCGCCGTGTGCTTCTGCGACGTGGTACACGACCGACAGGCCCAAACCCGTCCCTTGTTGCTTGGTCGTAAAGAAGGGCTCGAACAGTCGCTTCTTCTGTTCGTCGGTTAGCCCGGGGCCACTGTCGGCAATCTCCAGCTCAAAGCCCGTAGGACCATCGTAAGAGGTAATGACAAGGTCACCGCCACTGGGCATGGCGTCCAGAGCGTTAATCACCAGGTTCAAAACAGCGCGCCGCAGCATCTCGCGATCTGCCGTCAGCAGCGTGTTTGGCGGAACGTCAAGGTCGACGTCAACGCATTGCGCTTCAAGCTGTGGCGCCATCGACTGACACACTTCGTCGACTAGCTCATACACCAGGAAGCTTTGCCAATGTGGCTGACGATGGGCGGTGAAGCTAAGTAAATCGTTCACGGTAGCGTCCAGGGCGGTAAACCCTGCCTCAACTTTGGAAAGGGTTTCGAGACCAGCAGGGTCGCCGGCCAAGTTTCTCCGCAATAAACTCAAATAGAGGGTGACGGGCACCAAACTGTTTCGCACTTCATGGGCAACATGCGACGCCATTTGACCGAGGTCTGCCAAACGGTTCTTTCGCGCTAGCTCTTGGTTCTTCACCTCCAACTCGTGAGTCAATCGCGACACTTCGCCTTGGAGGAGCGAGTGGGTACGCTCGAGACGATCCGTGGCCGAGCGCCACGCATCGAGCAGCTCGCCGAGGTCAGGCCCCTCCACGCCAGGACTATCAGCGCCAGCATCGCCCAAAAACAAACTTAGTTCGGGCGGCCCCTGAGCCTGCGTTTCTTGTTGTTGCCTGGCTTCCATGCCGAGTCGTCACTTGCCTGAGGTACGAGTTGTTAGCTGGTCAAACGTCGCTGGTTAAATCGATGCCGCTACTGGGTGACTCACCAGAAACGAGCGGCGCGGGCTTGGTGGGCCTTCGATGAGCCTGATACGCGTCGTTGGCGCCGTGAGCCACATGCACGCGCTGCAGCTGTTCCGCCACACCATCACGGCGCTGCATCATCTGCTGCTCATGAGCTCGCTCCATTTCCATAATCTCCGCCAAGAGACGTCGGCACTCGTCGGCGTCGGCGGCACAAGCGGTACGATGTTGAGGCGTGGGCCAGTTGCGTTGCTCAGGGTCTTCATTTCGATAGGGTTCGAGTCGTGCCTCCAGCGCCTGCAGACCGGCCAATAGCTTCTGTTTTGCGGCAAGGAGCTTCAGCAACGCGGCGACATCGCCCAGCGCCACAAGTTCCCCCTGCCGTTTTCCGACTAGGTGCAACTGCGACAGAACCCGCCGCTTTTCGCGGATCAGCTCGGCCAAGACTTGTGTTGCGGGCGTGGACATTAGCGTGGGGCGTCAGGCTTGCCAGGATTTACCAGGTTCGAATTTCGTTCAGTAAGGACTCCCACTCACTGCGGGAGCGGGTCGTCGTCGCCAGGAAGTCGGCATCGTCAGGCATCCTTTTCAGCGCGACGATGGCCTGTTCGATGTTGCCTCGCGCCTTTTCGGGCTCGCCTAGTCGACGCCAGCAACTCGAGATCTGCACAAGTGTTTCCACGACAAAGGGCTCGTTCTGATACAGCGCGGAGACGTTGGAAAACTCATCCACGGCGTCTTTGTATTGCCCCAAATCGAACAGCACCGATCCTTTGAGCATATAACAGTTGCGTAGCATCGCTTGGTCCATCGCATCAGTGCTTGTCGAACGACTGATCTCGCGCTGAACCGTTTGATAGTAGTCTTTGGCTTTGCCGAGCAGTTCACGAAAGAGACGCTCGTTGTTCTCTCGCTCATTCACGGCCTTGGCTTCACGGAACCGCTTCATGGGTTCTTCAGCCGCGTGACGGTAGGACTCAGCGACCAGGTAAGTCGCGATCCGGGTCTTTGGCGAGTCAGGGTAGCGTGTGATCGCTTCTTCTAAGTGATCAATGGCGTCGGTATAGCGCCCTACCGAATGAAGCAAAGTTCCCAGCTCGAATTTCGAGTCACGCCATTCAGGACTTCGCGGCGAGATGGCGCCACCCAACAAGTTCTGACGCAGCAGAGCCTCCGCGCGCTCGGGCTGCCCTAGGTCACGATAGGCTTTCGCCGCAGCAAGGCGGGCGCCATAAGTAGCTGCGTCGCTTGGATGGAACTCGATACACTCTTCAAACGAGTCGACTGCCTCCTCCGCCTCTCCAAGCGCAAGCAGAGACTTGCCAAGGAGCAACAACGCCTGAGCGTTCTTGCGTTGGGGCTCGTTCTTGAGATACTCGCGAAGAACCTTGCTGGCACTGGTAAAGCTCTGCCCGCGGTAGTAAGCCTGGGCTGCTTGCCATAAGTCGTCGGGGTACTGATTCGTCGCAAAGCGATTCTGGGCCAGTTCTTCATAGGTCAAGCCGGCTTCGCGTAAGTGCTGGCGCCCTTCACTGAGCATTCGCGGCACTGGCCGCTTACTCGCCGCTGCTTCCTCGACTAGCCGATCGCCCCAACGCTGTTGGGTATCTGATCGCAACTCCAGACGGCGCGTTTCGTCGAACAGAAAATGCATGCGCTGGATCAAGCTCAACGCCGCCGCATACTGCTCGTTGGCGACAAAACCGCCATGAGCCCCAAGAATCAGGACGCGCAGGTCAGCCAGCGACAGCAGCTCACTCTGGTAATGGGAAGTCTCTTCGACGGCATCGATCGCGCGACGGTAGGCATCCAGCGCTGGCTGGGCCTTGCCTGCCGAGCGAAGCAACTCGCCCTCAGCAGCCGATGCTGCGATGCCGGCGGCGGACATGCCGAAACGCTTGCGAATAGCCAAATAGCGGTCCATTGCCTGGCTTGGCCTACCCCGCAATTCGTCGATTTTCCCGCGCAAGTACTGAGAGTCGCCAGAGATATCGGTTGCCAACTTGTCGCGTCGCTCCGCCTCGACCAACGCTTGCTCGGCCTGCCGGAGCCAGGGCTCGCGCCGCGTCGCGTCCCTCTCCTGACTGGCAGAGCGCACGAGCACCTGCCCCCTAACCAGCTGACTCAAGGCAGCGACCGCCCCGGGCGGCAGTTGCTGAAGGACATCGAGTGCCTCAGCGTGCTTGCCTAAGCGAGAGAGAGCTCGCGCCTTTCGAAGCAGGACTTCGCCCCGGACTTCGTCCGACAGACTATCGCCGGCAAGCACATTTTCGATATGTCCTATCGAAGCTTCATAGTCAGGCCTACCAGCAAAGTAATAGGCACGCGCCAAGAGCTGGTGAATCTCCGACTCATGGGTGGGATCACTCTCCAAAGCCTTCAGCAGAACATCCACGCCCTCTTCGAGCTGATCGCTCCCGATAAAAGATTTGCCCAGCAAGAAGAGCGCTTCGTAACTGCGATCCTCGGGAACGCCAAGTGACCGAGCTTCATCCAGGTACTTTGCGGCAATCAAGTAGTCTCGGCGCCGACGTTCGGCAGCCCATTGAGCTTCCGCCTCTCGCGCACGGATAGCTCCCAGAACGAAAAGGGGGCCACCGTAGTCTCTCGTAAGAATCGTCTGCTGGTCTTGCAGTCGACTGATTACGTTCTCGGCAAGCTCCAGATCTCCCTCGTCGAGTGCCTTCAGAGCGTCGGCCAAGCTTGGTTGGGGAGCGGGAGTAGCCAACTCGGCCAAGACCAACCAGATACCGATCGTGCCAATCATCAGGCCACCTAGGGCGCTAGCGATGATCGCGCTGCGCCAAGGACTGCCCGTGGCCCACGCACGCAGTCCCGCAATCGAGAAGCGGCTGGGAGGTGCGTCCCCTTCGGGTTGTTCTTCTGACGTGGCCACGATTCCGGCTTCCTGCCGTGCAGAGCGCCCACCTGGCATCGTGCGCAGGCGTTGGCGAGCAGCTTCTACAAGAGAATCGTAGAAAGTGTCAATGTACGTTAAAGAACAGCGGCTTCCCGTCCGGGGCAGGGCCGCACATCCAGAAGCGCTGCCAGAAGATAACGCGACGAGAAGAGGACGCTAGCAAATCAGATTGGCGCCGCACACAGTTTGCATAATCCAGCGGTTCAGCTCCGCTAGCATGGTGTGCGTAAGGTCGCCGTCGCCTGGCTCTACGCGCAGGTCGACTGATAAGCCGGCGGAGTGCATCAACCGCAGATCGCGAGAGGCTTGCGCCTGAGGGTAGCGACCGCTTTCGCTTCCCAAAGCAACCATCAGCGGTAAGTGACGCGCCGACTTGATGTTCCTAAAAGGAGTGTGCCCCATGGGCGCTGCGCCGTCGAAAGAGGCTGCCCCAGCAATCTTGTGCGGGCAACTCAACGCAATCCTGAGTGCGGCCGTCCCGCCTTGCCCAGCGCCTGCCAAGACAATTCGCTCAGGATTCACGGAGAATCGTGCCATAGCGTTGTCGACTGCCGCGGCGACTCGCTCCTCTGCGCGGTGAATGCCATCGGCCGTTTGCGGCCATGGCGCCGCGGCCGATTCAATCGCCTGTGGGGCGACTGCCACATAATTCCTGACGCTTAAGCCCGCCATGACTGCCGGCAAGTCATGCTGACTCTGCCCCTCGCCGTGCAGCCACACCAGTAGGGGATAGTCATATCCCTCTTCATAATGCACGGGCGTGAAGGTCGCCAAAGCGTCAGCACTGTCGAGAGACAAACCTGACGAACCAAACTCCTCGTGCCGGTATCCCGCCAACGTGGGCGAACCGATCGAGCTAGCGGTGAACGACGGGCTAGCTGACAGCGAAGGGGCTTCGAGGCGATTCATTTGTGAGGAGTCTCTCAGGGGCGGGAAACAGCCAGCGCGAAGTCGCCGGGGTGGGACACAAGAAGCAATCTTGGCGATGCCGCTGCGGCCGGACGATATACCAGCGACGCAGACAAGTCAACGCAACCAGCAATGGCGCCAGCACCGCTAGCGTGGCCGTCGGGTGAAGCCAATGACGATCAACTTAAACGAGGCCGGCCATGGTTTCGACGAGCCCCTTCACAGCGTCTACGCTCTTCTGAAAAGCGGCCTGCTCGGTTTCGTTCAGATCCAGTTCGATAATGCGTTCGACACCGCCCGTGCCCAGGACGACGGGAACTCCGACATAGTAGCCACCCACTCCGTACTCTTTGTCGCAGTAGGCGGCACAGGGGATCAGCCGCTTCTTGTCGCGAATAACTGCTTCGACCATCTGTGCCGTGGCGCCGGCAGGAGCGTAGTAGGCGCTGCCTGTCTTGAGCAATCCAACGATCTCGGCGCCACCTTTGCGAGCACGATCGATAATCTCCTCCAAGCGTTCGGGCTTGATGAGCTGAGTAACGGGAATCCCGCCCACACTCGTGCAACTAGCCAGGGGCACCATAGTGTCGCCATGACCACCCATCAGAAGTGCTGATACGTCTTCGACGCTTACACCCAGCTCCATTGCCAGGAACGTTCGGTAGCGCGCCGTATCGAGCACACCGGCCTGGCCAATCACGCGCGCCGGTGGGAAACCGGTCACCTGCATGCAGCGCTGCACCATGGCGTCCAGCGGGTTGCTCACGACAATCACGACCGCATCAGGGCTGGTGGCCTTCACCTGCTCGCTAACCAGGCCCATGATCTTGGCGTTGGTTGCTAGCAAGTCATCGCGGCTCATCCCTGGTTTACGAGGAATGCCAGCCGTGATGACCACAACGTCACTACCAGCCGTATCAGCGTAGTCGTTGGTCCCTACGATGTTGGAGTCGAAACCAAAGATCGGCGACGACTCCATCAAGTCTAGCGCCTTGCCACGCGGCATGTCAGCAAAGTCGCCAGGAATGTCGAGAAGAACGATGTCGCCCAGCTCAGCGGCGGCACACCAATGGGCGGTAGTGGCGCCAACGTTGCCGGCGCCCACGATCGTTATTTTGGCCCGTTTCATCTCGACGTGTCTCCTCATGCTGCGAGGTAGGGATGGTGGCAGCGCTTGCAATGTTGCGCCACTGCCGCAGTATCGCGCTGTTCGATCGTCGAGACAAGAGCTTGACAAGCGGCGTTTTGTCGCTCCCCGCTCCGCTCTAGACACCCCCCACCAGTTACGATAACGTCCGCCGCGATCGAAAACGCCCGCGCACCGACGGCGTGTTTTCGACTCTGTCTATGAAGTCACTGGTCGCTGGGAGCGTTTATGGCAAACGGGTCGATCGCGGGAGCCCCGCCATGGCTGCACCGTGTCCAAGACCTCATTCTGCCGGTCGCCATCATCACCAGCGTCTTGGTGATCTTGGTGCCACTGCCTCCTGCGCTGATGGACCTGCTCCTAGCTGGCAACATTGCGGTTTCCGTGATTGTGTTGCTAACGACGATCTACGTGCGGGCTCCGCTGGACTTCAGCATTTTCCCCTCGATCTTGCTTGCCAGCACGTTAGCTCGGCTAGTCTTGAATGTCGCCACAACGCGACTCATCTTGACCCGCGCTGCAACGGACAAGCTGGAAGCTGCTGGCGGAGTGATTACAGCCTTCTCTGATTTTGTTGCTGGCGACGGCAAGATTGTGGTCGGCGTGATTATCTTCGTGATCATTGTCGTGATCCAATTTCTGGTGATCACCAAGGGCGCCACGCGAATCAGCGAGGTCGCCGCCAGGTTCGCGCTCGATGGCATGCCCGGCAAACAGATGGCCATCGATGCGGATCTCAATGCCGGCATCATTGACGAGAAAGAAGCCCAGCAGCGCCGCGAAGAGATCACCCAACAAGCGGACTTTTACGGCGCCATGGACGGCGCCAGTAAGTTTGTGCGCGGTGACGCCATTGCCGGCATCGTGATTACGCTAATCAACATCGTGGGCGGCTTGATCATTGGGATGATCGAGTATGACATGAGCGTCACCGAAGCTGGCGCCCTGTTCACGCGGCTTACCATTGGCGATGGTCTGGTCAGCCAGGTGCCAGCGTTCCTGGTGTCACTTGCCGCGGGCTTGCTCACGACTCGCAGCACCCAGCGAACCAACCTGCCACAAGAGTTTCTCACCCAGCTGTTTGCCCGCCCCCAAGCATTGGCCGTAACGGGCGCCTTCCTGGCAGTGCTTGTCTTCACGAGTTTGCCAAGGATGCCCTTGCTGACTCTGGGCGCTGCTTGCCTAGTGCTGTCACGCGTGATGACTCGCAAGGAAACCGAGAAGGCGACCGCTCAAGCCGAGCAAGCCAAGGAAGAGAAGCAAGCCAAGCCTGAGGAGAGAATCGAAGACTACCTTGTTGTCGACCCCATGGAGGTGGAACTTGGCGTCGGGCTGATTCGCTTGGCCGACCCCAACCGTGGAGGCGATCTTCTTGAGCGCGTCCAACGAGTGCGTCAGAACATCGCCTCGGAGGTTGGAATTCTCATGCCGAAGGTTCGCATCCGAGACAACATGCGACTGGAGCCGAATCAGTACCAAATCAAGATCGCCGACATGCCGATCGCTGTCGGAGAACTCGAGCCTGGGCAGATGCTCGCAATCGATTCCGGCGCGACGACCGGGCAAGTCGACGGCATCGCAACCAAAGACCCCGCCTTCGGCGCCGACGCCAAGTGGATCTTGCCAGGCCGACAAGACGAGGCCGAGATGTTCGGCTACACGGTCGTCGAACCAGGAGCTGTGCTGGCCACACACCTGACTGAGATTTGTCGCCGCCATGCTGACGAGGTGCTTACACGAGACGCCACCAAGCACTTGGTTGACGAACTAAAAGCCACGTCCCCCGCGGTCGTCGACGAGTTGATTCCTGGCACGATGTCCCTGGCCGAAGTACAGAGCGTTCTGCAGCAATTGCTGCGAGAGCAGATTTCTATCCGCCAACTCTCAACGATCCTGGAGACTCTTGGTGATCATGGTTCCCGGACCAAAGACCCGGTGCTCTTGGCCGAGTTTGTCCGCCATCGCCTGGCGCGGCAAATCTGTACGCGATATCGTGATCGCGAAGGGCAGTTGAATGTGGTCGCCTTCGATCCCGGACTCGAGGACCAGATTCGGGGTGGCTTTGAACACACCGACCGTGGGCTGTTCATTCGCATGCCGCCACAGGCTATCGAAGAACTGTGCAATCGCCTCCGAACCGAGGCAGAAAAGCTGACCGCCCAGGGCCATACCCCCATCGCACTGGTCAGCCCACAGATTCGGCCCGCGCTTAAGCAGATGATCGAGAATCACCTGCCAATGGTCGTTGTATTGAGCTTCAACGAAGTGACCCGTGATACGAAGGTCGTTACCCATGGTCTGGTGAGTGGGTAGGAGACGTATGACTGAGGACGCGTCCACCGCGACAGCAGATCGCATGATCAAGACCTATCGAGCCAAGTCGATCCAAGAAGCGCTGCGATTGGTTCGCGATGAGCTAGGGCCTGATGCCGAGGTGCTTCACACACGGCGCGTCAACGCTGGACTACTGCGTCGTGTCGTGGAGGGATCACAAATCGAAGTTGCAGCGACGGTCCGTCAGCCCTCTCAATCGGCTTCGTTATCTCCAGACCCCGATGTTGCAGTAGCAGAGGCCGGGCTCGAAGACTTTGAGCATCGAGAGCGGTACCGTCGCCAGCTACAAAACAGTTCTCCTGGGGTCGACTTGTGCATCACGATGCCCGTGGATGAGCCAAAGTGCGAGGAGGGCCACTCCTCGACAGCGGAACAGCCAACCGCCTTGTTTGACGCGCTCACCAGTCTGCTTGAAAGCGATATCGATACAACCACCGCGCGACACCTGCTAGCAAGGATCCGAGATCGAGCGTCCGAGGAAGAGCTCTCCGATAGCCAAGCGCTAGCAACACTCATCCGGAGCATGCTTCAGCCAGAGAATCTAGAAGCTTCTCGGGAATCAGAAGACCTGTAGCCGAAGTCTTTGCGATCGCCTTCAAAAAAACTCGTCAGGCAGCTCAAGTGACACCGTCCGATCAACCGATACCACTCTTGATGCCACCGAAGCGCCCTCGGGCGTTAAACTGGCTGAACTGCACCGACTTTTACGGCAAGAGTGGTCACCAGAATGGCACGGGCGTTCGCAGGAACGATGGGCTACCTCGGCGTTGCCGTCACGCTGCTGCGTGGCGTCAAAGAGGGAGCTGGCATCGACGGCACAATCACTACAGCGATTGTGGCGATGCTCGCGTTGGCTCTTGTGGGCGGTGTGATCGGAGCGATTGCTCAGACGACCATCGACGAGTCAGTCCGCAGTCAGTTGGAACGGCAGCTCTCAGAAGAGACCAGCGGTTAACCCTAGAGGCCGAGCGCAGGCAATGATTGCCCCTCGCGCGGCGACGACTACCTAGGTCTTAATCGAACAAGCCAATAGTTGAATCATGGAGGATTGTATGGCTACGACGACGGTTGCCCCCGCTGCCCCCCAAACGGCCGCTCAAAAGGCGAAAGAAGCACGCCAAGCCGAGATGGCCATTGTCTGGGAGCAGTACAAAGCCGACCCCGGCAACAAAGCACTTCGCAACCGTCTGGTCGAGAACTACCTGCCGCTGGTCAAGTACAACGGCGAGCGTATCTGGAGCCGACTGCCGGACGGCGTCGAGTTGGACGACCTGATCTCGGCCGGCGTGTTTGGCTTGATGGACGCCATCAACGCCTTCGACATGAGCCGCGGCGTCAAGTTCGAAACCTACTGCGTGCCTCGTATTCGTGGCGCCATGCTTGACGAACTCCGCAGCATGGACTGGGTGCCTCGTCTGGTGCGATCGAAGGCAAGCAAGCTGAACGAGGCGGTCAAGCAACTTGAGACCAAGCTTGGCCGTTCCCCCAGCGAAGTGGAACTGGCCGCTCACATGGAGATGACCGTCCCCGAGCTTGAGAAAATGATCCAGGACGCCAATGCCGTCGGCCTGATCAGCCTGAACAAGAAGTGGTACGAAACGGACAGCTACAAAGATGTTCGAGAAATCGACATCCTCGAAGACAAGAAGGGCGAAGACCCCACCAAGCGAGTCCAAAAAAGCGACCTGATGCGGTTGGTGACCAAGGGCCTGAACCGCAACGAGCGACTGATCATCATTCTCTATTATTACGAAGAGCTGACCATGAAAGAGATCGGCGCCACGCTCGATCTTTCTGAGAGCCGCGTCAGCCAAATGCACTCGGCCATTGTCCAGCGGCTCCAAGGGCAACTCGGCCGACGCCGGCCGGAGTTTGGCAAGGCCTGAGCCAACCCGGTACGACCGACATGAAAAAGAAGAGCCGCCGGCAAATGCCGGCGGCTCTTCTTTCATATAAGCCATGTCAGTAACTTCGTAGGGCTAGCGGCGACGCATTGGCAATAGCGAAACCATGCCAAGAAATGCCAATGCTAGCGAAACAGGCTCCGGCACTACTCCCGTAAGCGAGACATTGTCGTAGGTCGCCGAGCCGTGGGTACCGCCACGTTCGAAACGGATTGTATCGACAAGTTCACCGGCCGTCGTCGGGGCATTCTGGAAAAAAGTTAGACCGGTAAAGGTTTCATTCACAGTGCCACCGACAACGGTCAAGTCGTAAGACGCAGAGGCGGTGCCGAACTCAGAACCGGTAATCGTGAAGGTGTAGGAGGTCTCCGTAGCGAGGATCAGCTCGGTTGCCGCCCCCGAGGGGTCAAGGTCTTGCCAGCCACCACTGAACAACTGAAGCTCACCACCGACACCGCCATCTCCGGCGCCAGCCACTCGCATGTTGATGAATGGCGTAGCGGTACCTTGGCGAACATGAGCGTTCATAATCCGCGCGTTGGAAATGCTTGAAAACGGACGCAACCAATCGAAAGAGTACTCAAAGTCAGACAGAGAAGTGCCAACCGTCTGACGCACATTCCCGTTGTTACCGGAGACGCGTAGACTTTCGCTACCGCCGATCACCAGATTCTGTGCGGTTCCCGACTCTTGGCTTGCGACGCCGCCAGTAATATCCCAGCCGGTCGGGAACGTACCAGAAGTGTCTTCAAAGTCACCATTGGTGATAAGACTGCCTTGGGCAGCCGAGGTAAACAACATCCCCGTTGCGAGCAGAGTAGAAGCTACCAACAAGGCGTTGATTCGTGAAACTCTGGTGAGAATCATTAGTTCAGCTTTCCTATCAATTGAGGAAGTAGAAGGGAGAGGGCAAAACAGGTTGAAAAAAGGCCTTGAGCAGCCGTCGAGCAGCTTACGGACGCCAAGAACGCATCAGAAATCGAGATGAGGGGGAACTACCGGGAAAAGGAAAATGGGCCCTGCGTTTACCTAAACGTGGACGTCCATAGACTGATAGCTAGGTTCGGCATCAGCTTCTGAAGGAAGAAACTTCAGAATTTGCCCCTTTTTTGGTCAGATGACGCCACCAAGGCGAGCCGACCCTACTGCAGTCGTTTCGTCATAGTCCTGTGCAGAATGTCGACTTCGACAAAGGGCTCCCCAACCGCCGAATATCCGACTTTCTCGTAGAAGCCGATCGCCCCATCGCGGGCGTGGAGGAGCAATTCCCGGGCATCGCGCTGGCGGAGTGCCAACTCGACCAATGCCACCAGCCGACGCCCCAGGCCCCGGCCCTGGAGTGCCGTGGAAACGGCCATTTGGCGTAGCCGGTACCGACCATCGCCCAGCGGCAGTGCGATCAGGCAGGCAAAGACCCGCTCGCCATCAGCTAACGCAAAGTGCGTAGCCGCTGCCTCGGCTGCAAGGTCTTCATCGTATACAGAGAGCCCCAAGGGCTGCCGAAGCACCTTGTCCCTGAGTTCCAACGCCGAGTGGTAAAGAGGACTGTCGTGGGCGACTTCGATGAACTCTAGCCGAGAGTCGTTCATAGAAATCCTCTCCATTCGCCCACACAGGTTGCCGAGTACCGATACTAATGACATCTTTCTGAAAGCCTAACCGTTCCCGAAGACTCTGGACAACCTTGCCCGAGATTGACGCTGCGATGAGCGATACCCAAACTAGCGATTCTCCGTCCCACTCGTCGGACTTGGTCATGCCGCGCTGGTCTCGCTTCCGTGGACAGCCACTGGACGGATCAAGTCGCCATTCGATCACCATCCGCGGCGTCAATGGCGCCATCGCGGATAACGCGACGCAGGTAACGGTCGATGGCTTCTTCGAAGAAGGCAGGTTCTGGCGGGCGGAGATTCCGCTGGATGGCGTCGATCAGGTGTTTGGCCAGGCTTACAACTTCTCCGGCATCAAAACGCAGAAGGGCCCCAATGGGCCAGAGCAGAAGTTCCACGCCAGCGGCCTGCCGAAACGACGGCTGCCGATGCTGAATCACGTGCAGACGCGGTTCACCTTCAACGCAGAGACTCCAGTCGTACTGACCGCGTTGGACAATCCCAACGAGACACGGACCACGTGCGACATCATCTACTCGATTGAAGCGACCGGCCCGCCGGGGATCGTTTTCAACTTTCGAGACGCAATGGGGGGCAACTTGGTCTGCGCCCATCGCTTCATGACAACCTGCGAGATGGTCTTTGAGCGCATCGCCGTCGAGAACCAGTACCTGCTGGAGTCGCCGCCGCTACTGCTCGAGCCGGGTGAAGAACGGGCGCTACTAGTGAAGTCCTTGCAGCGAAGCCACCGCGCAGCAATGGACGAGCCCTACTACTTGTACCGCGCTTGTGGCACGAACAACTGCACGTCCAACCCGTTCCAGATCCTCGACGAGGTCGTCAACTACACCTGGCCGCAGTGGCTGGGGGCCTTGGCTTATCGCTTGCCTCTGAACCCGCGACTGTACCTGTGGGTGCGCGGCCTCGACTCGGCGCCGGGCGTGCGGAAGTTTGTTCGCGAGGAGTTCGCCGAATTCTTAGCTGAGCCAGCCACGAAAACTCGCCGCCGCGAATTCGTCCGCCGCGCTATCGCCAAACGCCGTGCGGCTGTAGAACGGCAACCCAAGGCACGGACTTAGCTCGCCTAGCGTCTGCCAAGTTACACCGCTAGAGACAGCGCTCTAACTTTGAAAGGGTCAGGGCTCCCTCTTGACTTGGGCGACGGATTGCGAAGCGGTGCGCTGTGTGACGCAAATAGCCCGGGAGGGACTCGAACCCCCGACCAAGGGATTATGAGTCCCCTGCTCTAACCAACTGAGCTACCGGGCCTGACGAGGATCTGACTCTTGGCCGCAACCCTCTGTGCCCTAGCAGGGTACCCTAGATTCGCCCTGACTTGAACGGCCCAACGTTCACAGCTCTCGCAGCTACTCAAGCGCGAGGTAATCTATCCGCTTGAATGCGGAGAATAGCCGGCCTAGCTCCAATTCACCAGCGTCGCTGGTTTCGCCTAGTGAGAGGAAAGTACCGAACGTTACGTTGGGTTCCAGCGCGCTGCGTTCTTCAAAAAGCGCATCAACGATACGCCAAGGATCGTCGCAGTCTAGTGTAGACAACCCATTTGCCCCTGGCGTCCATTTCCTCCACACTGGCTCTTGAGCATCGGTCGCATTGAAGCGGAGTTGCTCTTGCTCGATGCCCGATGCATAGAGCGCATAGTCGATCGCGCCGTAGCCGCGCTCGCTGCAGTCTTCGACCCGATAGTAGATCACTTCGCCCAGGATGCTCTTGGAAAGCTGCGGGGCCTCCTCGGCAAGGCTCTCCTGATGATGCTGGTAGACAACGACCGACCAAGAATGGCCTCGAAGCTGAAAGACAAAGCACCCACTCGGTGACAACGAAGCGCCATTTTGCTGGACATCCTTGTAGACCTTAGTATCGTCACGAAGCTGCTGCAGTGCCCGCGAGGTTGCCGCCACGCTCTTTCTAATTAGTAGCATCTCATTGTCGTAATCAAAGCTGATAACGCCGCGCCGATGAGCAATGGTGCGTTCTCGAAGAACCATCGGCAATGCGGATCGCTCTTCGTTGCGAAGGACCTGCTCGGCAGGAATCGAATCGACCGCACCGTATTTCTCAAGAACTCTGATCACCTGATCATAAGCCTCGATGAGCCCTGGTACTTGGAGACTGTCTCGCAGAGAGCGAGCGTTGAACAGTGCGGTGCGACGCGCGTCGTCTGCGTTGACGTTGGCTCCTACTGAGGCCAGCGCTTCAACTGCTCGGGCACTGCCGCCCGACGCAGCAGCAAAGAGGGGAGTCATTTCCGAGTCGCCTACTGCCTCGAGATCTGCTCCCGCGTCGATAAGCAACTGAACAATTTCAACGTAGTCTTGCGCTGCCGAGGTGTGCAAGGGCGTGTCGCCGTTGTGCAGCGGGGCACTGGCGTCATACCCTTCGGCCAGCAGCTCTTTAACGCGATCGAGTTGACCACGCTGGGCCGCTTCATAGAGTTTTCGAGCGCCTAGTTTTGCCACGTGCCCTCCCTCGAAGGTTGGAAGAATTCAAGGGGACATTCCGCGCCTGTTCGGCACGCCCATGCCCGACTACTGGGCTGCAGAGCAACTCTACAACAGTAGAAGCCTCTTTGTTTGTGGTCAGATGACTTGCTCGGCTAGCTTTGGTGCTTAGGCTTTGCGGCATCTTGTGGTGACCAATAGTGCTGCCTACGCCTTACGGGACGGGAACGTCTATCGTACCCCATCCCCCTAGCCGGTGGCCTGTGGGGGCGGGGGAGGGTATGCTCGCGGTTGTTTGCCGTGGCGTTGCTTGAGGGGCCGCAAGGCTGGCTCGCATGGCTCTTTTTGTACGTCGCTCACCCTGTTGCTGAACCTGTCGATGATTCATGTAGTCGCTACGCTGACGGTCGTTCCCGCCCAGCGGGACGCTTTCCTCCAGGCGTTTGCCGAGTTGACGCCTTTGGTCCGAGCGGAGAAAGGGTGCCTGGAGTATGGCGCTGCCGTGGATCAACCGACGCCAATTCCCGTCCAGCAGCTTGCGGGCGAGGACACGGTGATGGTGATTGAGAAGTGGGAAAGCGTCGCAGCGCTAGAAGCCCACTTGGCGGCGCCTCATATGGATGCCTTTCGCGAACAAACTGAGTCGATGCTCAAGGGCTTGTCGATTCAGGTGCTGCGCCCCACCACTTGAGTTCTTGAGCCTGGCCGGAGTTTGCCTAGATCGATGTCGCGCGAAGCTGTCGCCGCTGCTGCTGATACGATCGTTGTGAAAGTGGGCACGCGCGTCTTGACGGACGACGCGGGCGTGCTGGATCTGGAACGGATCGAGGGCATTGCCGAGCAACTGGCAAAGGCGGCTGACGCGGGTCGGCGCGTGGTGCTGGTAAGCAGCGGAGCGGTTGGTGCTGGCATCGGCCGGCTGGGTCTGAAGGGGCGGCCCACCGATTTGGCCCAACTCCAGGCGGCGGCGGCCATTGGCCAGAGCTACTTGATCGAGGTCTACAATCAAGCCCTTGAGAAGTTTCACCGGCACGCGGCACAAGTGCTGGTGACTGCCGAAGACTTGAATCAGCGAGACCGCTATCTAAATATTCGCAATACCTTGTTGGAGTTATTCCGGTTGGGCGCTGTGCCCATCGTGAACGAGAACGACACGGTGCGCGTCGATGAACTGCAACGCAGCGTGGGCGACAACGATCGACTGGCGGCGGTGGTTACGAACCTGTTGCGAGCGCCGCTGTTGGTGCTGCTCTCGGATGTCGAAGGACTGTACGACCGCGACCCGAATGACGCAGGTGCAAAGGTCGTTCCCCAAATCGAGGCTATCGACGACAAGGTGCTCGGCTTGGTGGGCCAAGGCGCCAATGACGGGACCGTCACCCTTTCGACAGGTGGCATGCTGAGCAAGCTACAAGCGGCGCGCAGCGCCAACGCTGCCGGCGAAAACGTGATTGTAGCCAACGGGCGGCGGCCGGGAGTGCTGTCCGACATCCTGGCTGGCAAAGAGGTTGGCACCCTGTTCCTAGCAGGCAACCAATCGGTGAGTAGCCGCAAGCGATGGATCGGCTGGACGGTCCAGCCGCAAGGCCGATTGTCGCTAGATCCTGGCGCCGTGCGGGCCATCAAAGAGAGAGGTGTGAGTCTGCTGCCGGTGGGCGTGAGCAAAGTGGAAGGTGACTTCGGCAAAGGAGATGTCGTCTCACTCTGCAGTGAAGATGGAACCGAGATCGCCCGCGGGCTGAGCAACTATGCGGTAAGCGAAGTGCGGCTGATCCAGGGCCGTTCGACGGAGGAGATTCCCGGCCTGCTGGGGCACCGGCCCTACCAGGAAGTCGTGCATCGCGACAATCTGACGCTGGTTCGTTAGGGGAGGGCGGGCTAACCTGTAGGGCGTGGGCCAACCTCGCCGGTTGGGTAGATCGTGACGGCGGCGTTCAGTTTGCGGCGCCAGCGGCGTCTAGGTGGTCGACACCTAACTGACGAGCAGGCCAACCTCCAGCCATAACTCCCCCCCAAGTGGCAGCATGACCCCGCCACCCTCTAACGGCGCGACAGAGACCGATATCGCTGGGCTTCCGATTAGCGAAGAGCGCTTGGCCGATTTTCAAGCCGATGTGCTGGGCGGCCTGCGTCGGCTTCACAAGCGGTTTGGCCCCATCGCTGCGATTCAAGATGGCCCGCTACGGGTGATCTTCACCTTCGACCCTGTCTACAACAAGCAGCTGCTGGGCGACGTCAACGGTTTTCCGACCCGGTTCTTCGCCATCCGCGGGCCGAAACGATCGAGCCAACGCCGCGTGACCTGTGGCCTGCTGGGCATGAATGGGGACCAGTGGAAGCGGAACCGCCGACTGCTGAAAGAGCCGTTCGGGCTCAAGCAGATTGAGACCTATCGGCCCACCATCGACAAGATGGCGCAAGAGGTCTGCGGTACTTGGTCGGACGGGGACCAGGTGGATCTCAATCAAGAGATGGTCCGCTACATGCTCCGCGTGACCAGCACCATCCTGTTTGGCATGAGCGACTCGCAGGAGGAACGCCAACTGGCCTATGAGGTTGGCGAGCAGATTGCCGAGTGGGGCCGGCTGAATCATGAGTTGGGCATCGGGGCGTTGGTGCCCGACCAAACGTTCAGCGAGCGTTACGAGGAGCTGCTGAAGTTTAGCGAGGGTCTCGAAGCGCAGGTGATGGAGATGATCACCCGTCGCCGCGAGGCGCCCGTGGCCGGGAACGATGTGCTGTCTATCTTGGTCAATACACACGACGAAGAAGGCGGCCTTAGCGACGAAGAGCTGGTGGGTCAGTCGTGCGTCTTGTTCGCAGCAGCGCATCTGACCACAGCCCACTCAATTACCTGGACCTTGTTTCTGTTGGCTCAACATCCCGAGATTCGCCGCGCCCTGGGTGAAGAACTCGCAAATGGTGGGAATCGCAACGCGGCTGGCAAGCCGGAAATGAGCTCGCTACTGGAGCGTGTGATCCGCGAAAGCATGCGGATGCTTCCCGCTTCGTCCTATTCGCAACGCATCAACGCTGACGCGGTCGACCTGGGTCCTTTCAAAGAGGTGCCGCGCGGGACCCCCATCGTCTGGTCGCCCTTTATCACCCACCGGTTGGAATCGATCTACGAGGCCCCAACCCAGTTCAATCCAGACCGCTGGCTAACGATCAAGCCATCGCTGTATGAGTACTTGCCACTTGGCGCCGGACCACGCATGTGTATTGGGGGACCGCTAGCGATGGAGGTCGTGCGAACGAGTCTTCCCCGGTTCTTGGCAGGTCGCAAAATGAAGGTCGTACCGGGCAGCGACATCAATGCACAGATCCGTTCCACGATGCTGCATCCCATCAACGGCGTGCCCATGACGCTTCACGATGACGACGGGAACTACGAAAAAAGCAACGTGGTGGGCAACATCACCGAGCTCGTGGATCTGACCTGAACCAGTCTCGACGGGCGCCCGTGACCGGCTCCCCCTGTCAACAAAGAGACCCCGGTTGGCTCTGCGAGGATGCCAACCGGGGTCTCTGACGTCTTGGCGAAGCGTGTCGAAGACAGCTTTCCCGTGGCGGGCGAGGTCGGCCTACAGCGGCGACAAAGTCTGTGGTGTCGGTGGCTTCACCGGAGGAGTCGCCAGCCGCTGCGGGAAGTGGCTGGCAACGAGTTTTACCAATGCAGCCTGCGTGCCAATTGGGTGTCGCTTGCCGGATTCTGTCGCAAAGATCAGCGAATCGGCTTTATGAAGCCAAACCCACGCGCTTCCGCGGGCACCTGCAATCGCCCGTTCTTGTAGGAAGTACAAATGCGACGGCTACACGTACTAAGCCAGGATGGCGCCAGCTGAGCCTGCTAGCCAACAAGCATCTTGCCAACCAAGCCGAGTAGAAATCCAGCCACCGCGCCGAGTGGCGGTGCCCAATGGCAGTCGAGCTTTGCTTGGGGAGCGATGTCTTGGAACGTGAGGTAGAGGATACCTCCGGCGGCGAAGAGCATGATGCCCGCCACCACTCTGGGGTAAGCGGAAAGCCAGAAGAGCCCCACAAGAGCTGCTGCTGGACCGAGCAGGGCCATCAACCCAAACGCTGTCAGAATGGTTGTTCCCCGGAGAGTGGACGAATCTTGCAGTTCGCGAAAGGCATTGAAGCCTTCAGGCAAGTTTTGAATAGCGATTAACAAGGCTAGCAGCGGGGCGCAAGGGTCACCGGTTGCGAAAGCGGCGCCCATCGCCAAGGACTCAGGAATAAAATCGGACAGCATCGCCGCCAACTGGGCTGCTGAACTCTTGGCCGCGGCCAAAGCAATGTCCAGCAGCAAGAAAGCAACGCCGCCGCCGGCAAACAATAGCGCAACCGAGAATGCCGAATGCTGTTTGATTCCCTCGGGCACCAGGACGAGCGCGAGTGCCGAAAGCAGCGCACCTCCACCGAAGGCGATCACTGTGTGGCGAAACTCGTTCTCTAGCCAGTCAGGATGAATTCGCTCAAACCTAGCCACCATGCCGCCCATTGCCATAGTGCTCCCAGCAAAGAGAGCTAGAGCAGCAACTTCCGGAAGGCTTGTCATCATGGATCGAAATCGAGATAGGAACACCGCTTGGGTTTGGCTCCGCACTAGGCTAGGTTAATGCTTCGAGAACTTTGGCGCCATCACGGGAGACCCTGTGCCTCACTTTACCGACCAACTTTCAGCGGCAGTCCTGGAAAAGCGCAGCCCTCTGATCGTAGGCATTGATCCTCGATGGGAGCAGTTGCCAGAAGCCTTGCGAGAAGACAACTCATTGGAGGGCCGCGCGGAGGCATATCGACGTTTCTCGATTGGTGTCATCGAGGCCGTTGCCGAGATCGTTCCCGCCGTGAAGCCCCAAATGGCTTTCTTCGAAGAGCTGGGCCCCGCGGGCATGCTCGCGCTACAGGATGTGGTCAATCGAGCTCATGGCCACGGGATCCAAGTTGTCTTGGACGGCAAGCGTAACGACATCGGCAGTACCGCCGAGGCATACGCCCGTGGCTTGCTCGGTGCGGGCAGTGCGTGGCAGGCTGACTGCCTGACAGTTAGCCCCTACTTGGGCGACGACAGCCTCTCGCCATTTGCCGAGGTGGCACGCGATCGAGGGGCGGGAGTCTATGTCTTGGTCAAGACATCCAACCCCGGCGGCGCCGTTTGGCAGGACCGCCTCATCGATGGCCAGCCGCTCTATCGACACGTTGGTGAGCACGTGGAGCAACTGGCAAAGATGACCCGAGGAGAGGGTCACTACGGTTTGGTGGGAGCCGTGGTTGGGGCCACGTACCCCGAGCAACTAGCCGAACTACGAAAAGCGATGCCCCATACCTGGTTCTTGGTGCCAGGGTTCGGAGCCCAAGGCGGTAACGCCGCGGGCGTGGCGCCAGCGTTCGATAGCCAAGGCCTGGGAGCGATCGTCAACAGCAGCCGCGGCGTGATCTTCGCCTACAACCGGCCAGAGTACGCCAGCTTCGGTGAGTCGGCCTGGCAAGAGGCGGTTCGCCAGGCAGCTCTCGACGCCACCACTCAGCTCCGCGAGGCCGCGGGGCTCTCACCTTGACCCTTCGGTCCATGCGACTAGCCCCTACGACCGGCTTGAACCGGGCAACCCGCAACTGAGGGCCAAGGCACTCATTGTGCGGCGACACAGTCGCAGGAGTCTCGCCTGGGCATGTCGTACTTTTCATGAGAAGGCCGCGCCCGGGGTGCGCGAGCACCTGCCAGACTCCGAGAAGAAGAAATGCTCTGCCGGTATCAAGCGAGAAGAGTGTACCTGACCGTGGCAACGCTCGGTCTGCTAAGTGCCGCTGCCAGCGCTCAGGACATCACTACTGGCTTGGTAGCTCACTGGGAATTCGACGAGACCTCTGGCAGCGTAGCTGCTGACTCTTCCGGCAACGGCAACAGCGGGACGGCTACCAATCACTCTTGGAATAGCGACGGCAGAATAGGCGGCTGCATCGAGCTCGATGGTTCCTTCGATTACGTTACCGTTACCAATTCCAGTTCTCTGCAAATCAGTGGTCAAATTACGATCACGGCCTGGGTACGAGCCGACACCGTTTCTTCGCAACACTGCATCGTCGGACATGGACCTACCGGTAGTTTGGTGCAGAACACCTACCTGTACGCATGGAGCAGTACCTGGTTAGCAGGCTCAAATAATGGCTCAGACGTCTACACTCAGTCGAGCGCCACGGCCGGGGATTGGACCCACCTGGCTTCCGTCTATGATGGCTCGCAGTGGCTGCTCTATGTGAACGGCGTGCTGGTCGACACGACCACCTCAAGCCAGGGGGCCATCAACGTAAGCGGTGGGCGCTGGACAATTGGCGCTCCAAGCGGTCAGAGCGGTCGTTTCTTCGATGGACTGATCGACGACGTGCGCATCTACAACCGTAGCCTTACCGCTGCGGATGTCGATGCACTGTACGTCGACGGGTGGGCGACCAGTCGGCTGTTGATGACCACAAACTCGGCCGCAATGACCTCGGAAGAGACCGCCCGTAAGCAGCAGTTTGAAGACTGGGGCTACGCCGTGTATCCCGTGGTCGATTCATCATCACAAAGCGCCTACGACACCGTCCTAGCCCTGGTGGACGTCGCCTATATTCCTGAAGACTCTGGCGCCAGCTCAGTTGCTTACAAGCTGCGGGAAGCGACGGTGGGCGTGGTTAGCGAAGAACTCTTGCTCGACTACGAAATGGGGTTTTCAACAAGCGATGGGTACGAGCAGAGTAGCACCAATCAGGTTGTGGTCACGGACAACTCGCACCCCGTCTCGACCGGCCTTTCAGCGGGCTTCATCACTATCTTTGGCTCGGCCCAGCCGCGCAGCATCGCTCAGGGGACTCTGGCCGCGGGGTTTGAAACGCTGGCTACTGCCAGCTCCGGAGACCTCGCCCTGGGAGTGATCGAAGTAGGTGGCGATCTGGCCAACACCTACAACAGCAACAACACCGCTAGCGGACGAAGAGTACGATTGCCATGGGGGGGAAGTAGCTTCGCGTGGAGTTCACTTGATAGCGACGGTTTGCTGATCGCCCAGCAAGCTCTGGCGTGGGCCAGTGGCGGTTCACCGGCTGCCCTGATGGCTCATTGGACCTTTGACGAAGGCTCTGGCTCGACGGTGGCAGATAGTTCGGGCAATGGCAACGATGCGAGCTTCAACACGGGATCCCCCGCTTGGGTGGACGGCGTTCGCGGCGGCGCTTTGCAATTCGATGGGACCAACGACGTCACAACTGACAGCGACTTTGACCCACCCGCCGAAGGGACCATTACCTTTTGGTATCGGTACGACGCGGAGCCAACCACCCACTCACGATTCCTGGGGACTGGCGGCAACTGGGAAGCGCGTGCGTGGACGGATGACTTCGTTTACTTTGACATCGGTGGCCCCGACGGCGGACAAATACGAATGGCGTCTACCGCCGTCACAGTCGACCAGTGGCGGCACGTGGCGATTACCTATAGCAGCGACAACGACACGTACACAATCTACCTTGATGGCCAGCTCGATAGCACTGGTAGCCATGCGATCAGCGATGACGCCGCCGCGACCATGACGCTTGGACATCGCACCGGGGCCAACACAAACCATCGGTTCGTAGGAGCACTGGATGACGTGCGCATCTACAACCGCGAACTCACCGCTGCAGAAGTTACCGAAATCTACGGTCTGGTTGGCCACTGGATGCTTGATGAAGCAAGCGGAACGATCGCAGACGACAGCACCCTCAACAACAACGATGGTACGCACAACAGCGGCGTAACCGCGGGACAGGCGGGACCGCAATCGGGGACACTCGCAGCCGAGTACGATGGGTCGAACAACTTCACAGACGTACCTTACGGCGGCAACTGGGACCCCGTTGACGACGAATTCACGTTAGCCACCTGGGTGCGTCTTGACGCCATCGGCGATACCCATGGTTTGATCATTTGGAGCAACATCGCGTCTCCTTACGCCTTGCTCGTCAATAGTTCGAACCAACCGGAGATCCGGGTCAACTGGGGTAGCGTGGCCGGCGAGTCGGGCAACATAACGCACGCCGCCTCCGGAACATTGGCTCTGAACACATGGCGTCACGTAGCGGTCACCTACGACGGCTCGACGGTGAAGTTCTATCTGGACGGAGTCGAGGACTCCAACACGTTGGCCTCCGCAGTGACGATAGGCATCTCAAGCGACAAGATGCAACTAGGCGGTGACGATGGCACAAGTTACGACTTGACCGGCAGTATGCACGACGCCCGCATTTACAACCGCGCTCTTAGTCAAGACGAGATCAGTGAGCTTGCAGGCAACAGCGGCAGCGCGGGCCTCCGCATCATGCGGTGGGTCGAGGTTCAGTAGCACGTGATCGCACCACTTGCTGGACCCCGCGGGGACGGTCGCCTTTGCCCTTTCTAGCTGGATATGCTGCTAAGTCTGAGGGTTCGCTTGACGAATTTCTTTGCCCAACGACGTCACACCCACACACCAACTTCACTCGCCATTCTAGGGCCGACCCTCGTGATGATCCGCATTGCTCTCCTAGCGCTACATACAGTGGCACTCGCCCCATTCGCCTCGGCAGTCGAGCTGACCGAACAGGAGGCGGCCGCTCTTCGTGCAGCCGGGCCCGCCAAAGTTGACCGCCCGTACTATGAACTGGACGGCGCCGAACTGACCATTCCCGACGTTGCGCGAGACCAAGTGATCTGCTTCTGTCTCTACACGGCCGAGTCCGGAGTGTTGAAGCTATCCGCCCAGCTGTACCCCCTACGAAAGGGTGAGTCGCGAGACGTGACGCTGCAAATCGATCGCGGCCAAGGCTGGGTCGACGCGGCGACTCAAGCGGTTGACGACCAGCACTGGATGACGACGTTTCGCGTAGAAGGCTGGGATGGCTCCTCTTCGGCGAAGTACCGCGTCACACATCCCGCAGGGGCCCAATACGAAGGCGTCTTGCGTGCCGACCCCAAGACCAAGGACACCATTGTCGTCGCAGCGTTCACGGGCAACTCAAACCGTGAACGGGGGCCCCGTGCCGACATCGTACGCAACGTCAAAGCCCAGGATCCTGACCTGCTCTTCTTTTCTGGAGATCAGAGCTATGACCATCAACGCCACTATGCCGCGTGGCTACTCTTCGGGCGGCAGTTTGGCGAGATCATCAAAGATCGCCCCACGGTCTGCATCCCCGACGACCACGACGTTGGCCAAGGCAACCTGTGGGGGGCAGGAGGGCGCAAGTCAACTGGTGAAGGAGGTGCAGCCGATGGCGGCTACGTGATGCCAGTCGAGTACGTGAAGATGGTTGAGCGAGCACAGACTGCCCACTTGCCCGACCCCATCGACCCGACGCCCGTGATGCGGGGCATTGGTGTGTACTACACGCG
Organism: Lacipirellulaceae bacterium; assembly: GCA_965263315.1. GTDB lineage: Bacteria > Planctomycetota > Planctomycetia > Pirellulales > Lacipirellulaceae > JBCCQL01. Next base: position 578,291 of record CBDHGZ010000001.1, read on the forward strand.
ACTGCGCGTCGGTGGCATCGACTTTGCAATTATTGAAGACCGAAAATGGAAGACAGGTCCTCTAGGCCTTGTGCCGCGCGGCGGTCCGCGGCCAGACCACATCAACGATCCGAACCATGACCCGGCAGTCGTTGACGTTCCGGAAGCGAAGCTGCTTGGTCAGCGCCAAATCGATTTCCTCGACCAGTGGGGCCAGGACTGGGACGGCGCGGCAATGAAATGCGTTCTGTCACAAACGATCTTTGCCAACGGCGCCCACATTCACGGGAAGTCGAACAACCGGCTGGTGGCTGACATGGACTCCAATGGTTGGCCGCAGGCCGGCCGCAATCGAGCGCTGGTGGCCATGCGAAAGGCCTTCGCCTTCCATCTGGCAGGCGATCAGCATCTGGCAACCGTGATCCACCATGGCGTCTCCGACTGGGAGGATGCGGGGTGGAGCTTCTGTGTCCCTTCCATCGTGAATTACTACGGTCGTTGGTGGTGGCCGCTCGAGGCGCCGCTGAATCACTTCGGCAGCAACCCCCTACCGTTTACGGGTCGCTTCTATGACGGTTTCCACAACAAGGTGACGATGCACGCCTATGCCAACCCCGAGCCAGGCAACCACCGGGCCGCGGGGTACGGTGTGGTCCGGTTCCACAAGCCAACACGTGAAATCACCATGGAGTGCTGGCCGAGACACGTCGATGTCACTCAGCCGGGCGCCAAGCAGTTCGCCGGCTGGCCCATCACGATCAAGCAGACAGACAACTACCGCCGGGAGCCTCTGGCCCATCTGCCGACACTCAAGATCCAAGCACCGATAGATGTATGGGAGTCTTCATGGGGCGGACCTGTGGTCCAAGTTGTTGACGAAGAAACCGGCAATGTCGCTTACACGCTCCGACTAAGGGGCGACCAATTCACTCCGCCCGTTTTTCGCGCTAGAACGACCTATTCCGTGCTGGTAGGTCAGGGAGACCACCAACAACTGCTAACAGGCTTGAAGCCAACCAAGCGACGCGGTCAGCGAACCATCAAGGTCCGTCTTCAGTAGACTTCGCTATCCAATCGGATCACCAAACGGCGTGGTGCGTCGCGGCATGAAGCGGCAGAGGGCGATGCCGCCAAAATAAAGTCCTGTCATCGGCACAAAAAGCAACACCATGCTCTGCCAATCGGACGGTGTAAGCAGCATCGAAGCAATTGCGATCACCAAGACACCCATTCGCCATGAAGCCAGGTAGTGCTGGGTGGTGAACACACCGATTCGCTCTAAAAAGAGCATCACCAACGGCAGCTGGAAGCCAAGCCCGAAACCGAGCGGCAACAGCAGGGCGAAGTTGAGCCACTCGCCAATGCGCGGCGTCGGATCAATCTCTAGCCAACCGTAGAACCAAAATAGCGTGTCAAGGACATAGCCAAGCGCCAGAAAGAAGGCGACTGCTGCTCCGGCAAGGAACAGCCCGAGGCTAAACGGGGCGAAGACATACACATACTTGCGTTCATCGGCATAAAGGCCTGACGCGACAAAAGACCATAAGTAGTAGAACACCAGGGGGCTAGAGATCACCACGCCGACCAACAACGCTGCTTTGACGTAGATCATGAACGCGTCAGGGACGCCGGTACCGATGGTCCGCGTTCGGGGATCATCCGACAGCGGGAAGTAGAAGGTCAGGGGTATTGGGGCCAAGGTTTGCTGTTCGTCCGGCAGTTCTACGGCAACGCCACTTTCGGCCAGTTTGCTGGCTACCTCTTGCGGGTTGAGCCACAACACTCGAGGCAGCAGCCCCTGTTCGGCTCGGAGGATTGCGCTCTGAACGACCTCGGCGGGCAACGGGTCGCCGTCGCTGGCACGTTGCTTTACGTAGGCATTGAACTCGTCGAGAGCTTGCGCCTTGCGAAACTCTTCCAAGCCCGACTGCAAAGGGGCTTGGATATAGCGGACTACGCCCGCTCCCACAGGCGGCAGGAAGCCAATCGCCACGCCCACGGCCAGGGCGAGCACCGCGCGGATCAGCACACGCCGTAGCTCCTCCAGGTGCTCCCCGAAGGACATCTTCGAACTCTCGAACAGGTCTTCGTCGGGCTTGCGGAGCACGGAGGCGGGATAGAATTGGTTTGGAGCAGGAAGGCCGGGGCAGGGTGGCAGGCACGACGCCTTTCTCGATAATACCACCCCAGATGAACCGCCAGAACCCGAAAGCGTTTCTTGGCCGCGACAACGTCAACCTGGTAACCGGCACAAACCACGAGTCCTCAACCACGGACCCCCTATGCAACCACTCGCCTTCCAGCCTCTGTTGAAGCAATACCTATGGGGTGGCCGCCGGCTGGGCTCGCTGCTGGGCAAGCCGATTGGCGCTGATGATGACTACGCCGAGAGTTGGGAAATCGTCGACCATGGCCAGGATCAGACCGTCGTTGCCAACGGACCGCTTGCCGGGACCACACTAGCAACCCTGGTCCATGAGCATGGCGAGGCAATCTTCGGAAAACACGCGCAAGTTGACGGCTCGTCGCGCTCACAGTTCCCCTTGCTCTTTAAGTTTCTTGACGCGAACCGAACCCTTAGCGTTCAGGTTCATCCCAATGACAAGCAAGGGGCGAAACTCGATCCGCCCGATCTAGGAAAAACGGAAGCCTGGATCGTCTTAGCCGCAGAGCCAGGAAGCAAGATTTACGCCGGACTAGACCACGGGGTTGATCGAGCGGCCTTGTCTGCCGCCCTGGAAGCAGGTGAGTGTGACCGCTGCTTGCATGCCTTCGAACCACAGGTGGGAGACTGTGTCTTCATTCCTGCCGGCACCGTTCATGCACTGGGCGAAGGCTTAGTGATCGCTGAGATCCAACAAGCCAGCAATACCACGTTTCGACTGTTTGATTGGAACCGCGTCGGCAAGGATGGCAAGCCTCGACCGCTGCACATCGCTGAGTCACTCGAGGTGACCGACTACGAGCGAGGCCCCGTAAGCCCCCAGAAGCCGGAAGCTGTGGGCGACGGTGTCGAGCGATTGGTGGAATGCGAAAAGTTTGTCCTCGATCGCCGTCTGGTTGGTGATGCCAGTGCCAGCATCGGTGGTGACGACCGGTTCCACTTGCTATCAACTATTCAACAAGACGCCCAACTGACTGCCGCAGGAGAGGCCATCCCCATGCCTCTTGGGACGACCATTCTCCTTCCGGCTGGGTGCCCAGCGGCCGAGATTTCCAGCCTCAGCGGAGCCACAGTACTCGACATGTACTTGCCCTAGCTAGCGCCTCTGCACGAGAGTACAGCCCGTCTGTGAGTGCTGCTCTTGGCGCCCGGAGGCATCGCGACTACTGTTCGCCCTCATGAGGATTCTGGCGCGAGGTTATCGAGTGGGGCTGCTTACCGTTGCTGCCTGTGCGATGGGCTGCAGCCCCTATACGCGCACCCCAAACTTCTTCCACCCTGGCCCCGTAGGCCCCCAGCGGACCGAGGCCATCTACCACGATCCCTATCCGTTGGACGATGTCGGTCCGGAAATCGTTGGTGGTCGACCGCGTGGCTACCAACGCCCCGTTCCCGAGGCGGTTCGCGGCCGACTGTTAGATAGTCAGCCAACCACCGTTGTGCCTGCCTTCTAGTGGCGGCACTGTCTGTTGGCGCCGGCAATGGATAGAATCGGGGTTTCTCGTGCCCCAGGTTCCCCGTGATGTCTCAGCCGGCCCCGCGCCACAAGTCCGCCAAGCGCAAAAAGCCCGCTAAGCGCAAGAAGCCACGTCAGGTTGCCCCGCGAGCCAAAAAGCCGGATAGCCCAGGCGAGCGGCTGCAGAAGGTGCTGGCCGCCGCCGGCGTCGCAAGTCGGCGCGAGTGTGAGTTGCTGATCCAGGAGGGCCGAGTCGAAGTTGACGGAGAGCCTGTCACGGAACTCGGCGTCCGCGTCGACCCAGCAACGCAAAAGATCTTTCTTGATGGCGAACCGCTGGCTTCCCGAAAACGGGTCTACTTTGCCGTCAACAAGCCCGAGGGCGTCGTCTGCTCCACGCGCGATCCCTCAGGTCGGACTCGAGTCACTGACTTCCTACCGCCCGATGTTGGCCGGGTGTTCAACGTAGGCCGACTCGACCTGGCGAGCGAGGGACTCATCTTGGTGACCAACGATGGGGAACTTGCCAACCAACTAACCCACCCTCGGCATGGCGTCGAAAAAACCTACCACGTTCAAGTTGCCGGTCACCCGACCGTGGAGACGCTTGCTCTACTGCGAAAGGGTGTACGACTAGCCGAGGGCACGGCACATTTTGTCGACGCCAAGATCAAGTCCAAGCGTAAGAAGTCGACCATCCTGGAAGTTATTCTCAACGAAGGGCGCAACCGCGAGATTCGCCGGGTCCTGGCTCGTGTGGATCACAAGGTACAGAAACTCACCCGCGTGGCGGTTGGTCCCGTAAGGCTGGGCGAGATGCCAGCCGGTTCCTATCGACCGCTGACTGCCAGGGAATTGAAAAGTCTGCGGGACAGCGTCGAAATGGGCTCAGCCGATGCAGGCATACCGCCAAAACGCAAGCGAGTCGGCAAGAAGAAACCAGCAGCGAAGAGTTCTCGGGGTGGCCGTGATCCCATAAAAAAGAAACCCGCCAAGAAGAAAAAGAAGGCAGCCCCCAAGAAGGCGAAGAAGCGCCCGGCCACAAAGAAGGGAATTAAGAAAAGAGCCGTTAAGAAGAAAAGTCGTGGAACCTCAAAGCTGGGTAACCAGAAAGGTCGCCAGAGATGAGTCGTGACGCCTCGCCATTGCATGCCGACTACTATGCCGACCGAGCCTGTTTCGCGCCGGCAACGGTTCTAGAAAACGTGCAGACCGCCCGAGACACGTTTCGCATGCGCATCGACGCAGCTGGGATCGCTCAAGAGATTGTGCCGGGGCAGTTCATTATGGTCCGTCTGGCGGGACGAACCGACCCCATGCTGGGACGAGCGTTCGCCCTCTACGATATCGTTCACGGCCCCGCAGGCCGCGCCGTCGCCCTCGACTTTGTCTACCTCAAAAAGGGTAAGCTAACGACGCCGCTATCGACCTGCGAAGCTGGCAGTAAGATCGAACTGTGGGGGCCTCTCGGAAACGGCTTTCGACACTATCACACCGACCATCTCATCATGGTCGCCGGCGGTATCGGACAGACGCCGTTCCTGGCCCTGGGCAAAGAGGCACTGGGGACCGCTCAGTATGCGGGACATCGTCGCTACAGCCCTGCGGTCCCCGCGGCCACGTTATGCTACGGCGTGCGGACGGCTAATCTCTTGGCGGGCGAAGAGGACTTTCGCGGGGCGGGCATCGATTTGCAGATTGCGAGCGACGATGGATCGGTAGGCTTGCATGGCCGAGTGACCGAACTTCTGGAAAAGGTGCTCACTGATTCGCGGGCAACCTCCCCCCAAGTGGTTTGTTGCGGCCCGGAGCCAATGATGCAGGCCACCTCCCTGGTGTGTCGCGATCACGGCGTGCCTTGCGAGGTTTCACTGGAAACCCCCATGGCGTGCGGCATCGGCATTTGCTTCAGCTGTGTCGCCAAGATCCACCAGGCCGATGGTGACTGGGACTACAAGCGCACTTGTGTCGAGGGCCCCGTGTTCGACGCAGAGAAGGTCTTGTGGTAGGGAAGGCCGTGCACTCGAACTGTGCGAACGCTAGGGAAGAACGGCGATTGACCAACGATTAGGCCGTGTCCGTCTAGCTGTGGCAATCAGCTCTTTAGAGCCTTGATCGCCTTCGAAAGCCGGCTCTTGGTTCGGGCAGCGGCGTTGGCGTGCATCACGCCGCGGGCGGCCGCTTTGTCCAGTTTCTTCACAGCAGCCTGAAACTCAGCTTCGCTAGTCGCCACGTCGGCCGCTGCAACTGCCTTACGCACCTTCTTCACCTGCGTCCGAACCGCTGCTTTGACCGCGTGGTTACGAACCTTGCGGACTTCACTTTGACGGAGGCGTTTCTTGGCGCTGGCAGAGTTTGGCATCTTCGGTAAAGGACGGGGTGCGAAAGGGCTGGCGTAAGCTGTCCCGGACCACTCCGGGGGAAGCTACGTATCTTTACGCATCGAGGCGATCTTGTCCAGCCGCTCCGCGACATCTCGATAGGAGAAATCGAGGGCGGCTAGCTCGGTGAGCCGCTGCTCGGCCCGGTCCAAGTCCTTCAGGCCGGTCGCTAAGACGCCTGCTCGGTACAGGGCCAGCTTCCTGACCGCTTCGTCCCCTGATTCCGAGGCCTCGACCGCGGCCTCGTAGCTAGAAAGAGCCAGCTTGTACTGCTCGATGTGCTGAAAGCACTCACCCAGGTGAATTTGAGTCTCCGCCAGACGACGTGAGTCGCCCCGGGCCGCCTGGAAAGAATTGATGGCGTCACGGTGCTGCCCAAGCCTTTTCTGACGAATGCCCCGCTCAAAATGCAGTTTGGTGTCACCGGGAGATCGCTCGGCGCGAGCTGTGTAAACCTCCAGCTCTGCCCGGTTCGCCTGACTGACCATCCGAGCAAGCAGCTTCTTGGACTCCTCATCTTGCTTGGCCTCAACCCGCTTGCGGGCGACTTCCACCTGCTGCCGAACACGCTCGAGATAGACATCTTCCAGGCGATCTCGGAGCGTGCCTGCGGGATCTTTGGTTGAGGAAACGCCTTTGTTGAGTAGGCGCTCGGCATCCTGTAGGCGGTTCTCAGACGCATACAGCTGGGCGATCTGCAGGTAGTGATCGACTTCTTCGGGCGCAGCGGCAATGGCATCCAGCAGTTCTCGCTCCTGAGTCTCGAAGTCTGAGTCGCCGTTGTCATAGGCAGTCGTTCCATCACGAAACGGTCCACTGGTGGGGATGTCTCGCGGGGTACCATCGCTTTGCTTGGCGGCCAAGTCAGCCACTCGGGGAGTTGAAGGCTGGGCCGATTCGCCATTGCCTGCAGTGGTGTCTTTCTTGAGCAGTTCGGTGTCGTACCCACCTTTGTGGATCGTTTTCTCAACACTCAAGCGAGCAATCTGCTTGGCGGACTCTTCGTCCTGGGGCTTCTTCTGCTGGACTCGCTGCCAACACGCAATGGCCTGATCAAACTCTCCAACGCCCGCCAGCGCCATTGCCGCTTGTCGGTTGGTTTCGATATCGGTCGTGTCGCAATCAAGCGCCCAGCGCAAGCAATAAAGCTGACACTCCACGTAGCCTTGCTGTCCAAGAGCCGTTGCCCATGCCTGCAAGACGCCAATGTCAGCGTCGTTTTTCTTGAGAGCCTGGCAGGCCGCCGTATGGGCTTCTTCCCACTTGGCTTTGGAGACCGCTTTGTCCACAGCCCCACGGCCGGACATGTTTAGCAGCCCGCCAAACGAAACACTCTTCTTGGTGCCCGCAGCACGCTTGGCCAGATTGGCTCGAAAGTGCTGCAAAGCGGTCAGATTGCCCGGGTCTTCCGCCACGCATTGCGTGAACAGATCATGGGCATAGTCATGGTCGCCCTTTTCAAAGCAGCGATTGGCGTGGTCAAACACCTGCCGCAGCCGCTGCTGAACGGCGGCGGGCAAGGGTGACCGGTTGTCGGTGACGGGGGGGCTGGGATCAGTCATACTGCCTCGCGGTGTCTCCGACACCATATTACGACGCTTCTCCTTGATCCGCCACGCTCAGGGTCAACCCTCGTGGCTAAGAACCACACAGTCAATAATAGATTTCGGACAACCCGCTCAATGCCCTTCATTAGCCGTTAAAAGTGGCAGAATCCCTCGGAAAGGTCTATTTGATTGGCGCTGGCCCCGGTGACCCGGGTCTCTTAACGCTACGTGGTAAGGATTGTCTACAGCAGGCGGACATTGTGCTCTATGACTACCTCTCCGGCACGCGTCTGCTGGAGTGGGCTCGCCCGGACGCCGAGATGTATTGCCTTGGTCGGCATGGTCAGGGCAAACTTTGGTCGCAGGAAGACATCAATCAACGGATCGTCCAAGAAGCCCTTGCGGGCCGCACTGTTGCGCGTCTCAAGGGAGGCGACCCGAATATCTTTGGTCGCCTGGGCGAAGAAGTCGATGCGTTAATCGCCGCTGGAATTACGTTTGAGGTAGTCCCTGGCGTGACCACTCCTGTGGCCGCCGGGGCCTATGCGGGGGTGACCGTTACTCATCGCGATTTGTCGAGTTGTGTCGCCTTCGTCACGGGGCAAGAGAAGCCCGGCAAAGAGTCTTCCGCGCTCGACTGGGCAGCCTTGGCTCGTTTTCCAGGCACGCTGGTCGTCTACATGGGAGTCACCACCGCACACCACTGGAGCAGCCAACTTCAGCAACATGGCAAATCGCCAGATACACCCGTCCTGCTGGTGCGTCGGTGTTCTCTGCCTGATCAGACAATCCTCGACTGCACGCTCGGCGAAGTAAGCACCGTCCTCGCCCCGGGCAAAGTTCGGCCCCCGCTGGTGGCAATCATTGGCGACGTCGCTCGCCGTCGTGAGGCGGCGGATTGGTTCACCAATCGACCGCTGTTTGGGCAAACGGTACTGGTGACGCGTCCTAAGCAGCAGGCAAACGACATGGCCACCCGTTTGCGACATCTTGGAGCCGAAGTCCTCCTGCAACCAGTCATCTCGATCGCTCCGCCTGAGGATTGGTCGCCGGTCGATCAGGCAATCGACCGGCTATCGGAGTTCGACTGGGTCGTCTTCTCTAGTCGCAACGGGGCCACGGCACTGCTGGACCGCATGAGTATCCGAGACACCGATGCCCGTGCCTTTGGCAAGGCGAAGATCGCCGCCATCGGGCCGGCCACCGCCGAGGCTCTGGCAAGTCACGCCCTACGAGCAGATCTGCATCCCAACGAATATCGTGCCGAGGCGCTAGCCCAGGCCTTGGCGTCTCAGGCAGCCGCTAAACGCTTTCTCTTGATCCGAGCGAGTCGAGGTCGAGAGGTCTTGGCGGAACAACTGTCCGCAGCCGGCGGTAGTGTCGAGCAGGTGGTTGCCTACTCAAGCGTTGACGTCCATCAGCCCAGCGACTCCATCGCCGAAGCGATGTCGAGCGGCAAAATCGATTGGACCACGGCCACCAGTTCAGCAATCGCAAGATCGCTGGTTCGGTTGTTTGGAGACCAACTGCGGCAGACCAAGCTAGCCGCCATCAGTCCACTGACAGCCGGCGTGCTGGACGAACTCGGCTACCCTGCTGCAGCAGTCGCCGACACCTATGACGGCAACGGCGTTATCGACGCCATTCTTAATGAATGCCAGTAGATTCCAGGGCAATCGGAGATTACGGGGCAACGGGAGCTTCCGAGGTAGCCGGCTCGAGCGCCGCTTTCTCAACCAACTCGACAAGCAACTGTGCTTCCCAGTACTTGTCGGAGTCAGGAACCATCGGGCTGTTGTAGCCAAAAAACCTCCAAGGTTGCTCACTGGCTTGTCGGTAATCCGGGTGATCGGCGAGCCAGGCCTCCAGCCGCTGCCGAGCATCCTTTAGGGTGGCGGCCGTGGGGCGGCCCGTCATGCCTAAAGAGACAGCCAGGGTCGGCTCCGCATCGGTAACCGAAACGCCGTTGGCAGGGCCCGTTTGGCCTACCCCCGTGTGTTGGTAGAGGAACGCCATGGGAGCACGCGATTGGCCAGACTCAGCCGCGGGAGACGAACGCGCCATCTCTACCGGAGCAGTCATTGGTAGGTTCTCGCTCTGAATGTGCCTGAATAGCGGCCAAAACCCAGGGCCTTCCGCCTTGCGATAGGCGGGGTACGTCTTCAGTTGGATCATGCCAACCGGGGTAAATGAAGGAAAACCCTCCGGAGTTGGGGCCTCTGCCAACGGGCGAAACTCTAGCATGCGACGGGCCGACTCTTGATCGCCCGCCTCGATCGCTTGCCGAACGGGGCTGTGCGGTGAGAGAGTTGATGCCGCCGCGGGTAGATCGGACAGCATGGCTGCTACTTCATCGGCGAGCTCCATACGCGCCCGCTCAGCTTCCGCCCCCTGAGCCCAGCTACTCGCCAACTGGCCGCTCGCGATGGCCACTGCCGCCAAAAAGGTCTTCATCTTCTGCACTCCTATGGATGTATGCGCGGATAACCGAGCTTTTCCACCCCTTATGAGCGGCCGAATGCCGACCTCTCGTTGGTCAGCCTGGGTTGATCGGCTGCGCAAGGGGCGATAAGTAGCGGGTTCTTCCATTGCTACCGTAGGAGCGAATACGCAGAGCGGTATAGCGCGGATGCAGACAAAAGGAGGCTAGGCGTTAATCACGCTCGTAGCCGAGATTTGGCGACAACCACCGCTCCACCTCACCCATCGACATTCCTTTGCGACGCGCGTAATCCTCGACCTGGTCACGCTTGAGTCGGTCGACGGCAAAGTACCTGGCTTCGGGATGAGCGAAGTACAGCCCGCTGACGCTGGCTGCTGGATGCATGGCGTAGCTCTCTGTCAGCATGATCCCGGTAGCCGCTTCTGCATCGAGAAGGTCAAACAAGGTCCGCTTCTCCGTATGGTCCGGCTGGGCGGGGTACCCTGGCGCGGGGCGGATGCCGCGGTAACGTTCTTTGATCAGGTCCTCGTTTGAGAAGGCTTCGCCCGTGCCGTAGCCCCACTCACCGCGCACCTGGGCATGCAAGCATTCGGCAAAGGCCTCCGCGAATCGATCCGCCAACGCTTTGACAAGAATCGAATTGTAGTCGTCGTGGTCAGCGTCGTACTTGGCAGCCAATTCGTCGCAGCCAATGCCCGCTGTGACGGCGAACCCTCCCAAGAAGTCAGAGCGCCCCGAGTCGGCGGGAGCAATGTAGTCCGCCAGCGAACGGAAGTCGCTCTGTCCCTTCCGCTCCCACTGCTGCCGCAAGGCATGGAACCGGCAGCGCTCGCTCGAGCGCGACTCATCAGCGTAGACGACTATGTCATCCCCTTCGCTGGCCGCAGGGAAGAAACCGTAGACCGCCTTGGCGGTGAGCAGCTTCTGGGTGATCAGCGTGTCAAGCATCTCTTGGGCGTCGTCAAACAGACGCTTGGCCTCGACGCCCACGTGCTCGTCTTCAAATATCTTGGGATACTTCCCGCGCAGCTCCCAAGTCAGAAAGAACGGTGACCAATCGATATAGTCTCGGAGTTTCTCAAGCGGAAAATCATCCAGCGTCCGCACGCCTGTGAACTCCGGCGTCGGGATGTCGACAGTGCTCCAATCCGTCGCGAACCGTTTCTGAAGCGCCTCCGCATAAGGAACCAACGTTACTGCTGACCGTTTGTTGTAACTGGCCACCAGATCGGCTTGCAGCTTGCGATTCTCCTCTTCGAACGTCGAACGTGCATCAGGGTTGATCAGCTTCTCAACCACTCCCACCGACCGTGAAGCATCCAGCACGTGAGCCACACTGCCGCCGCCCGCCTTGCCGTAGTGCGGGGCGATCTTCACCGCCGTGTGCTTCGCGCTGGTCGTGGCGCCGCCAATTAGCAATGGCATGTCCATTTCCAGCCGTGCCATCTCGCGCGCCACATGGACCATCTCGTCCAGGCTGGGCGTGATCAAGCCTGACAGCCCGATCAGGTCGACCTGTTCCTTCTGGGCCGTGTCGAGAATCTTCTCAGCTGGACACATAACCCCAATGTCGACCACTTCAAAGTTGTTGCAACCCAGCACCACGCCGACGATGTTCTTGCCGATGTCATGCACGTCGCCCTTGACCGTGGCCATCAGTACCTTGCCGCGTGCTTGCCCCGCCGTGCCGGCCTCGGCTTTTTCTTCTTCCATGTAGGGCGTCAGGTAGGCTACCGCCTTTTTCATAACGCGGGCGCTCTTGACCACCTGTGGTAGAAACATCTTGCCGGCGCCAAACAGATCACCCACCGTGCTCATACCATCCATCAAGGGTCCCTCGATGACGTTCAGGCACTTGGGGTACTTCTGACGAGCTTCCTCGGTGTCTTCTTCAATATGCTTGACGATGCCCTTAATCAGCGCGTGCTTCAGCCGCTCCTCAACAGTTTCTTGCCGCCACGAGTCGTCAACAACCGCTTTCTTGCCACCCTTGTCCTTGATGGTTTCCGCAAAGTCGACAAGCCGCTCGGTGGCGTCGTCCCGGCGATTCAGAAGTACGTCTTCCACCAGCACCTTGAGCTGTGGCTCGATCTCGTCATAAACCACCAGCTGGCCAGCATTGACGATGCCCATGTCGAGGCCCGCTTGAATCGCGTGGTACAAGAAGGCGGAGTGCATCGCCTCGCGAACCACGTCGTTTCCACGGAAGCTGAAGCTAATGTTTGACACTCCGCCGCTTACCTTGCAGCCGGGGCACTCCTGTTTGATACGTCGCGTCGCGTTGATGAAGTCGACCGCGTAATTGTTGTGCTCCTCGATTCCCGTCGCGACCGTCAGGATGTTGGGGTCGAAGATAATGTCCTCGCCCGGGAAGTCCGCCTGCTGCGTGAGCAACTCGAAAGCCCGCTTGCAGATGCGCACTTTATTATCTTCGTCAGCGGCTTGCCCCTCTTCGTCAAACGCCATGACCACGGTCGCTGCGCCGTAGCTACGACACAGTCGGGCTCTCCGCAAGAACTCTTCCTCGCCGTCCTTCAAACTGATCGAGTTGACAATGGCCTTGCCCTGCACGGCTTGCAGACCCGCCTCGATGACCTCCCATTTGCTGGAGTCGATCATCACCGGGACTTTCGCGATGTCGCTCTCGCCGGCAATAAGCCTTAGGAACTTAACCATGACTGCTTCGGAATCGAGCAGTCCTTCGTCCATGTTGACGTCAATAACATTGGCGCCACCTTCCACCTGGCCGCGGGCGATTTCGATGGCCTCGTCGTAGTTCTCCTCCTTGATCAGCCTCGCAAACTTACGGCTGCCGGTGACGTTGGTCCGCTCGCCAATCATTAGGAAGTTCGCGTCCGGCCGCAGCTCAAGAGGCTGCGTGCCGCTGAGGCGCAGCAGCGGGGCGACTGTTGTTCGTTTGTGGGGCGACTCCTTGCTCATCACCTCGGCGATCGCGGCAATGTGGTCCGGCCCCGTCCCACAACATCCGCCGACAATGTTCACCCACCCTTGCTCGGCAAACTCGCCAACCATCTTCGCCATTCCGGCAGGGCCAAGGTCGAACTGGCCCATCTCGTTGGGCAGCCCCGCGTTGGGATGACAGCTGACGCGCGTCTTAGAAACGCGCTGCAGTTCTTCCAAGTGAGGTCGCATCACATCGGGCCCCAAGGCACAGTTCATGCCCACCGAAAGCAATGGAAAGTGATCGATCGAGTTCCAAAACGCCTCCACGCCTTGGCCCGAGACAAACGTGCCGCCGCCGGCGTCAAACGTACCGCTCACCATCACCGGGATGCGGTTGCCGGAAGCCCTGAAGTATTTTTCGATAGCAAACAGGCATGCCTTGAGGTTTAGGGTATCGATCACCGTCTCAGGCAAGAGGATATCCACTCCGGCTTCAACGACCGCCGCTACCTGTTGGTAGTAGCTATCGACCATCACGTTGAAAGTCACGTCCCGCCAACTGGGATCGTCCACCTTCGTGCTGATGGCCATCTGCTTGGAAGTTGGACCAATCGAGGCCGCGGCGAAGCGGGGCTTATCCGGGTTCTTTTCCGTAAACTCAGCACACGCCTGCACAGCGAGTTGAACGGCGGCCGTGTTGATCTCACGGGCTAGGTCTTCGGCCTCGTCGCCAAACTCGAAGTCCAGCATCCCTACCGGGCTGGCGCCAAAGGTGTTCGTTTCAACAATGTCCGAGCCTGCGGCCAGATAGCGCCGATGAATCGTGAGCACTGCTTCGGGATTCGTCAGGCAAAGCAGATCGCCAAAGTTCTTCAACTCTTTGTGATGCTCGGCAAAGCGTTCGCCGCGAACGCCGGCCTCGTCGATCCCCAAGGCTTGGGTCTGTGTACCGGTAGCCCCATCGAGCAGCAGGATGCGCTCGTCAAGCAGCGTTTCTAATTCAGCGGTGCGGTCACGGGTGGCGTGCTGGAGCATCTTGGTTCCGGGGCTAGTGGTGTAAGCTAGCCATTATCACTCACGAGTCCTGTTCTTCAAAGCCTACGCGATGCCTTCGTTTCTACCGCCAAAACTGGTGTCCTACCGCCAGAATCTGGTTTCCAACCCGCTTGCCGATGTCCGGTCGGCGGTGCGTAACCAACTGGATGGCCTAGGCATGGCCCCACCCCAAGGACCGGTGGCGATTACCGCAGGCAGCCGCGGGATCGTCAACATCGCTTCAATCCTGCGAGCTTGTGGGGAGTGGCTGAGGGAGAACGGCGCCACGCCATTCGTTGTTCCGGCCATGGGCTCCCACAACGGGGCTACCGCTACCGGCCAGCAGGCAATGCTTGAAGGCCTTGGCATGACGGAGGCCGCGCTGGGAATGCCCCTCCGCAGTTCCATGGACATCGTTACCCTCGGTCAGGTTCCCAGCGGGCCGGTGACAATGGACCGCCTAGCCCATCAGGCTGCGGCCGTGCTCGTGGTAAATCGAGTAAAGCGGCACACCAGTTTCGGTGGTCCGCCGTTTGGAAAGCACTGCGAGAGCGGTCTGGCAAAAATGATGACCGTTGGCCTGGGAAAGCTGGAAGCGGCCCGCACCTTTCACGCAGCCCCGACCCCGCAGAAGCCAGCCACGTTGGCTGCCATGGCCCGCGTAGTCGTCGATAGCGATAAACTCTTTGCCGGCTTGGCCATTCTAGAAGACGGCTACGACCAAACGGCCGAACTACACGCCCTGCGCCCCGCCGAGATTCTGCGCCGCGAGCCACAGCTGCTAGCCCACCATGCGAAGCAGTATTTCCCAACGCTGCCTGTGGCGCAACTCAACGTGCTGATCGTCAACCAGATCGGCAAGAACTTTAGCGGCACCGGAATGGACACCAACGTCATCGGCCGCCGGGGGCTAAGTGACGCAGCCGATCTGCCTTCGCCGCGCATCAACGCCATTGCCGCGTTGTCCCTCTCGACGGAGTCCCAAGGCAACGCTGTGGGCATCGGTTTGTGCGACGTCATCACGCAGCGCCTGTACGACGCGGTCGACTTTGACAAGACGAAGCTCAACGCCGAGACGGCCGGCGAACCGAACAAAGCCCAGGTCCCCTTGGTACTGCCTGACGAAGAATCCGTCGTCGCATGGCTACTCGATCAACATGGTCCCGAGCGGTGGATGAAAATCCCCAACACTCTGGAGCTAGGGGAGCTGAAGGTCTCGGCAGACCTCATTGATGAGCTGGCCTAGTCGCTAGACGGCCATCGAGAGCTTGTGAATCGTGCCGGAATACATCCACACAGCCATCAACCCGCAAATAAGCAACGTCAAACCGATGCCCCAGGCAAGTATGCCAAAGATCCAAGCGAGATCAGGAAAACTCAATGCCAGGGGCGGCAAAGCAAGCAGGCATACCGTACAGATCGCATCGACGACGCCCAGGGTAATCACCATCGAGGTCGCCGCGGCAATGTCATCGCGGCGAATGTGCTTGGCCAGCTTGACCATGAAGTGGAGAAAACTGAAGTAAGACGTCACGCCAGCGATTAAGGACATCATGATCACGACCAAAATGTCCGTGGGGCTACTGCTGCCCGCACCCGCCCTCAACACGGCGAGCAAGAGAACCAACGCGCTCTGGGCAATTGCAGCAACGATAGCTGGTTGCTTGGCCCCGGTGTCCTTCGGCACAGTGACACAGAAGTAAGGTCCTAAGAATATGAGCGAACCACCGAGCACGTACAACATCAGGAGCAAGATCCCCACAACGCCAAGCGCCGCCGGAGCGGCGGCCGCTGCTCCACCATTCGCGCCACCGTTAGCGGCGACTTGAGCTGCCTGAACTCCAACGAAAATGGACGACGCAAGGCCAATCAGGACACACAGCGCCAGTGCATTCAGACCGACGTTGACCATCATCAGCCCCCACTTTGCAAAGCGGAGTTGCTTGCGACTAGTTTTCTTTTTTTCGCTGTAGTCGTGGAGCTTGGGTTTCTTTTCCTCGGCCACTGGCGACTGAAAGGGGTTGAAAGCCTCGTTCCAGTCGTCTTCGTCAAAGGGCAAGCCGCCGCCGCTGGGCTCCGAGGGCGCTGACGGCTCTGTTGCCGCAGCCACCGCTCTTGGCTTCGTCTTCGGAGTAGGAATGCGCAGCTTGGCGCCGCAACGGGGGCACTTGGCAACTTTGCCGGCCACCGCTGAAGAGGCCTTGATTGATTCCCCGCAAGAGGGGCACGAAAACTTGAACGTCATCTTCCGGCGGAGAATCGGGCGGGCAGGGCGGACGGCACCGCCTGATTGTAGCGACAAATTCAGCGCGATGCGCGATCTCGCATCAGGACCGCCGCCAGAAGCTCAATCCGGCCGATTGGGCAGCGATCGCTGCCACCGGGCGTCAGTCGAGCGGTGATACGACCAGGCCACCGGTTACCGGGGGACCTGCTAAATCCACAGCAGCGGGTGCTGGCGACGGCGTCGCATGCTCGGCACCGTCCGTTCCGGAATCACCTAGGTTGCCAGCATCGAGGCCCTGGGGTACGCGGGGCTTAGAAGCAGACTTGGCAGCAGGACGCACCCGGGACTCAGGTCGGATGGCGGCGCCCGTGTGGATGAACTGGCAATCGGTTCCCGCCGCCCGCGCGCTATAGGCGGCTGAGTCGGCGCGTGCCAGCAGGCTCTTGGGAGTATCGGCAGGCATGGACTCGGCCAGCCCACAAGACAGGGAAACGCTTTGCTGATGTCGAACGCTCTGGCGTAACCGCGTTGCAAAGACGCTGGCCCCTGCGACGGGCGTGGCCGGGAGCACGACAACGAAGTCGTCCACGCCGTACCGTGCTGCAAAGTCTTCGTCCCGCAGCTCCTGCGCGAGTTGTTTTCCGACGCGTCGGACGCACTCGTCTCGCTCGCTACGGGTAGCGCTGTCACCATCCAGGCTCACGACGACAACGGATGACTCTCCTCCGCCGGCGGTGCGCGATCTCAACACCACGTCCAAATGTTCTTCCAAGGAACGACTATTGGCCAAGCCCGTCAAAGGGTCGGTCCGGCCGCCAGTGAAGACGGCCAGAGACTGCGACTGCTGGCGAATTCGGTCGTAGGCAGAAGAGAGTTGGCTAACCAGTTGCAACGTGGGGCCGACCATCGTTTCAGCCTCGTCGCGCAATCGTCGCCAAGCTTCTTCACTGTCTTCCCCTTCGGCCCGCCTCAGCTGGGACTTGAAGCGCTCTACCTGCTGACGATGAAGCGCCAAGTCCTGACGCAAGTCATCGGCAATCTGCTCCAGTTGCTTGGCGATACGCGTCGCACGTTGAATCTCTTCGTTGCCGAGCGTGTCGCCATCGGCCGGAGACAAAGTTCGCTGAGACCGCCCGAATAAATAGCCAATCAGGGCAACCGCCGAGAGGGCGAATGCGCCTGAAAGGCCGAAAGTCCAGCCGGAAGAAAGAATCTCTGCAAGAATCATGGCTAAGTCGTGCACTGGACGAGTCGTTAGTAGTTACTACGCGAGCCATAACCCCGCATGCACAGGAAGCCGAGCGCACAAGCCACGGCGAGAACAACCATCCATTCCTCGCGGTTCAGTACGGAAAACCAGCGCCAGCTGGCGCCAATGGCGGAGGTGTAGGCATCACTCACATACTGATAAAAAGCGTCCATAGCGCTCTCCGCCTACGCGGGCATCCAACAGGTCCTAACGTGACAGCAACTGCTAAAACCTAGGCCACCACGACGTCGGAGACCTCGGCATCAAGCCAGGTCTCTGGGAATTTGGACACCAATATCCCCTTGGGCACCGCGTGGGAGCATAATCGCCCTTACAACCGGCGCGACCCTAACGCGTCTGTCTCTGCTACGATACAAGTGCCGTCAGATCCCTTCTGCAATGCGAGAATCACGATGCTTCGCCTGTTGGTCATCAGCTTGCTTTCAGCCGTTGCCATCCCCTCGGCAACTGGCGCGGACCTTCCCAACATTCTCTGGCTCAGTGCGGAAGACATTTCCCCTCACTTGGGCTGCTACGGCGACCCTGTTGCCAAGACCCCAACGCTTGATGATTTAGCAGCCCGCGGCATTCGCTATGACAACGCCTGCACTCATGCACCCGTTTGCTCGATCGTCCGCAGCGGCGTCATCACGGGGGTCTATCCGGTATCGTTGGGAACCCACCATCACCGCTCTCGGGTCAAGATTCCACGAGAGATCCGCTGCTTTACCGAGTATCTCCGTGAAGCAGGCTACTACTGCACAAACAACTCCAAGCAAGACTACAACTTCAAGGCGGGCAAGAAAGCATGGGATGCGTCGTCAGGCAAAGGCCACTGGAAGAATCGCGCGGAAGGACAGCCTTTCTTCGCCGTCTTCAACTACATGGGCACCCATGAGAGCCGTTTCCGCGGACAGGAAGGTGTCTATCAAAGCTCCATCAAAGGCCTGAAGGCTGAAGAGCTGGTCGACCCTGCAACGGTGGTCCTGCCGCCCTACCATCCTGACACGCCTGTGGTTCGCAAGATTTGGGCGAAGTCTTACAACACCATCGCTCGGCTCGATCATTGGGTTGCCGACCGACTCAAGGAGTTGCAAGACGCGGGCCTAGCTGAAGAGACCATCGTCGTCTTCTGGAGCGATCACGGCACGAGTCTGCCACGCGGTAAGCGTTGGCTCTACGACTCAGGCGTCCGGATTCCACTAATCGTCTACGTCCCCCAGAAGTATCAATCTCTTTGCGGAGGACCTGTATCGGGCACAGCAACCGACGAGCTCGTATCCTCGATCGACTTTGCTCCCACGATGCTCAACTTGGCAGGACTTCCAATTCCTGACTACATGCAAGGCCGCGCCTTCCTGGGCCCCGACTTGGGGCCCCAAAGAGAGCATCTCTTTCTCCACCGCGACCGCATGGACGAACGGTACGATCTGATCCGATCGATACGCACTAAGCGTTACAAGTACATTCGCAACTTCATGCCTTGGCGGACCTACGCGCAGTGGACCACTTATGGTGAAGCGAATCCGGTGATGAAAGAGTGGCGACGGCTGCATGCCGAGAAGGAACTGACGCCGGCGCAAGCCGCTTTTTTCTCTCCAATGAAGCCGATCGAAGAGCTCTACGACCTAGCAGCGGATCCCCACGAAACCAACAACCTTCTAGCGACTGCCGAGGACCACGAAACGATCCGTGCTGATCTCGCCAAGAGACTCCAAGAGGAAATGCGGTCGACGCGTGACCTGGGACTTGTTCCGGAGGCAGTCCTACAACGCGATCGTGATACTGCGGAGTTGCCTTACAAACGATTCCGCGACGAGGGTGGAGCTGATCGCTACGATTCCTTGCTCCGCTACGCGCAGGCCGCGTCCAAAGCCATGCCAGAGAGTGCCCCTGGCGAGACCGCAACGGCCTTGGGCATGTCAATTGGATTTCACGATCCTGCAATCTCGACCTGGGCGACTCGCGTGTTTGCCATGATGGACGAAAGCATGGTTCAAGACCGCATCGACGTAGAGCAGTTCAATGAATTCGAGCAGTCCTTCTATCCGCTTTGGCAAGACGCGACGGTCCGCGCCGCTGCTGGTGAAGCCATGCTATCGTGCGGCCGCGTTGAGCCTGACCTAGTCACTCGCGGAGTCGAGCACTTGATTACGGTGCTTGATAGCGATGCCGACATGTTTGACCGCATCCAGGCTGCCAACGCCTTGGATACGCTCCCGCTCTTGCGTGAGCACATCGAGCAGATTGGCCCGGCTCTAAAGCGAGTTCGCCGCGAGGTCGGCAGCACCAAGGACAACGGAAGCCCCGCCGGCATGCTCAAGCAATGTGTCGCGCATCTAGCCAAACGCCTACAGGCGGAAGACTAGCGCCGTGGCGCCTCGAGCGAGAGCGTGTGCCCAAACCGGCGGCCGCTAACCGTCACAAGCTCGATCCTGAACCGCAAGTCGTCTGGCGCTCGATAGCCTTCGGGAACGTCGAAGAAGCAGGCAGGGCTAAGGGGAATCGTTGTTTCGGGCCCCACGTTCCAGGGTGGTTTGTCGTCGCCGGTCCAGCCCCAGTCGCCTTCGATTTCACCGTGGGGCGTTTCCAAATAGCAGGCAAACTTCAACACAGAGTTTTGCCGCACACTGTGGTTTGCAACCAGGACACCACCCGTATCCAGTTGCGACAAGCAGAGCCGCTGCATGCCCGGCGTTTCGCTACGCCGTAACGTAGCGCGATAATTGGAGAGTTGATGAACTGACAGAGCAGGCTGTTCTTGTCGGACTCGCACAAGCCAGAAGTAACCCGTCATTGCCGCCGAGCCAACGGCCAAGCAGGTATCGACGGGGAAATCAGAGAGACTCGTAAGCGCAAGCAATGCCGTCATTGCAAAGATTCTCCTCGATCGGGGGCGGCAAAGTTTACCGCCTGCTTGCGAGAATCACCAACGGCAGATCGCCCCCGTTACTGCTCGTGGTTGCGATCCTGGAAACTCAGCGCCGCCGAATTCATGCAGTAGCGCTGCCCGGTGGGCTCAGGACCATCATTGAAGACGTGTCCCAGATGAGCGTCGCAGCGGGAACAGCGGATCTCGGTGCGCGTGACAAACAGCTTGCGATCAGCGTGTTCAGACACGTTTTCATCGGCGACTGGAGCCCAAAAACTCGGCCAACCGGTACCAGACTTGTACTTAGTTTCGGAATCAAACAGGGGCAGTCCACAACACACGCAACGATAAACACCATCGCGTTTGTTGTCCCAGTACTCGTTCTTAAAGGGCCTTTCGGTGCCCGACTTCTGGGTAACGTAGAATTGCTCCTTGGTGAGCTTGCTTTTCCAGTCAACCGCAGACCAATCGACATCTTCCTTGTCGACCCTATCCTTGTCGTGCATTCGCTCCTCGGCCTCGGGACCTCCCTCTTTCATGGGCTCCAACTCTTCCTTCTCCGCGCCCTTAAGCCGTTCTCCAAACACCTTGCGAAACTTCGCCAACTTAGGGCCAATCACGGCCTGGCAATACGGCTGATACGAGTTCTGTGCGTAGTAGTCCTGGTGGTAGTCTTCAGCCGCGTAGAACGACTCGAAGGGAGTGATTTCGGTAACGATTGGCGCCTTGAAGGCTCCTGAAGCGTCGAGCTTGTCCTTGTACTCAAGAGCGAGTTTCTGCTGTTCTTCATCGTGAAAGAAGATCACGGAACGATACTGCGGGCCGCGGTCAGCGCCTTGTTGATTGGGAGTCGTCGGGTCGTGGGTTTTCCAGAAAACCTCTAGCAATGTGGGATAATCGACCTTCGCTGGGTCGTACTTCACCTGAACAACCTCGGCGTGCTGAGTGCGGCCGAGTTTAACGATGTCGTACGAAGCGTCCCCCGACTCACCGCCGCTGTAGCCAGATGTAACGGACACGACGCCGGCCAACTCGCTAAAAACCGCCTCGGTACACCAGAAACAACCTGAGCCAAAGGTGGCCTCTGCCAACCCTGGCCGATCGGGCTGGTCACGGACAAGCTCCGCGGCGGGCGACGTGGTGGTTTCTGCTTCGCTCATCAGGTTCATTGCTCCAAACAGGGCGACGACAGCGAGTGTCGCGATTGGAAACCAGGCTTTCGCGGGCATGTCTGTTGCCTTGGGGTGGCGAAGGGTCTGGTAAATCTTACGTCAGGCAAGCCGAGCAGTTCACTCGGCCAGAGACTCTTCCGGCCGCATTGTAAGCGGCCATACAGAAGTTGACGACTCGTCTATCGAGATTAGAAGCCACGTCCCCTGGTGAACCGGCCGCGCCGACGATGGCCAGGACGGGCGCCTCGGTTGTAGCGACGATGCTGATCTGCGGCGTGACGCATAGCGGCGCCTGCCGCCTCAGCCAGTACTTTAACCATCATGTAGGAAAAATCGCTGTCCGACAGATCTCGGCGATCCTCCCATCGGCGCTCGACCCAGTTGGGCAGGAAACGCTGGTGGCGCTTGATGTCGTCCCAAACGCGTTCCTTGCTGCTGTCGCCGCGCATCAGTCTTTCGATTTCGGGACGGGGGTCATAGCCAGCGGAAAAAACCGACCGATGGGAATCAAACTCTGCGGTGCGGAAGCGTCTCCCAAGATCGAGTAGGTCGCCTCGTTTTCGTGACAGGTCCGCCTGTCGTCTCCGCACACCATCAGCATCTCGCTTGGCTTGTTCCAGTCGATCGTTCAGCCAGCTTACCTCGGCGAAGATGGCGTCATCGGCAGTGCTTGCCGTACCTCGGGCCTTGGCCTCTAGGGCCGACTCATGCAATCCGCCCAAGAACTGTCGCATTCGATCGACGGCCTGTCGGTAGAACTCGTTGTCAGGCCCGGCAAGCTCCTCAAGCTGATGTTCACAGCGCTGCAAGTCGTCCTGTTCGCCATCAATCTTGGTTAGCAAGGAATCGCGTCGCTTGCCCACTTTCATGCCCTGCTTCAGCACCTTCGCTAGACCAAGCCGCTCCGAGTGCTCTTGCTGAAGGGCGTCAACTTCCCGCATGAGTTCCTCAAATTCCAGTCGACGCCGGTCCACTTCAGCCTCCATCAACTCCGGCGTAACTTGAAGAAAATCATAGCTCCGTTTTGCCTTGTCGAAGTCGACCAACTTGGCCACCCAACGATCCATGCGACGAGTCCACCCCCGCTTGTGGTAGCCGGGCGTGCCGTACCCACGCTTGATGAGGTACTGAAACAAACGGCTGTCCTGGTAAGCAGGTAGTTTTTCCTGGGCCTCTTGCTTGCTTTCCTCAACCCGTTGCTGGTTGCGTTCCAGTTCCTGCTCGGCCCACACGGCTCGCTTGGAGAGATCTTGGAACACCTCGCTTTGCTCCAGTTCCTCGGCCAGCTTCTCTTCGAGTTGCTCTCGTTGGAGGACCAGGGTGTCGAGTTCTTCGGTCACCGCGTCTAGGTCGTCTTGCAACCGCTGGCGACGGTCAAGCGAACGATCCCACTCTTGTTGCAGGTCTTCCTCAGCACGCTGCTTCCGCGTGAGAATTTTCTCCAGCTCTCGACGCACTTCGCTGAAGGCCCCATCGACCGCTTCTTGGTCAAACTTCGGCAAATAGTGGCGGGCTAACTGCATCAGTTGCTCGCCTCGGCGACGCACGTCTTCCCGAGCGGCCAGTTCCAGACGTTCTAACTCGTGCTTGTGCTCGCCAAGCTGGGCCCGAACGGCCCCATCGGCTGAGGCCAGTAGCCGTAGCACATCGCTGCCGCGCGTGTACCGATCTACCATCTCCAAAAGCCCCTTCGGCGGCGGCCTTGCGGCAGGACTCCAAGACCAAACACACTCCACCACACTGCCAGCCCGCCGCCAAGGACGGCGGCCCCGATCGCAATCTTGTTTCTCAAGACGTACAGATGCGCCAAGAAGGTCTCCATGCCTGCTGCAGGCGGGTGAAACTCGTGCTGGGTCTCAAAGTAGTGCTCAATCGCCGCATCGATTTCCTCGCGTGTGACGGGATCACCAGTCACGCGGGCCGTGTCTAGCAGACGCTCGCGCAGCATTCGCTTCGTGTCATCCAGATCGAGCTCCTTCTGGGCCACCGTCCGCTCACGTCGCAACGTGGCAGCGACGTCCATGATGCGGGTCATTTCGGCAATGGAAAGATCTTCACGCGCGTCGGCAGTACGCTCGCGCGGGGTCGGGGCTGACTGTTGTTGGATAGCCATTCCAAGAATTCGGCAGAGGGAACGAAAACTTGTCGAGTGGCACCGATTATTGTCTACTGAACCGCTTGAGCCAATCGCCCCGCTAATTCCTCCACTGCACGGAGTTCTCGTCATGGCCGCTGAAGCCACCCAACAAGCGCCTGCCACCGCCAACACGGCCGGCACTTCTTCTATGCAGAAGTACCTCGACCGTGCCAAAGGCGTGCTGGAGAAGTTTGGCGTTCTAAGCGACGAAACTCAGAGCGAACTGCTCAGGTTGCTCGAGGAAGTTCGCCACGTTGACGAAGCCAAAGTACTGGCCGTTGCCGGCGTTGTGCAGCATATGAGCGAGTTCAACAAGCTAGTCCGCGATAATGTAGAAGACATCAACGTTGGCAATCGCTATCTCGACATCAGCCAGAGCTTTGACTCGGTGCGAGAAGACTCCAAGCGTCTCATTGCTCAGCTGGACGACGGCAAAATTGGGTTCGGCGAGAAAATGTCGAATCTATGGATGAAGATGCGGCGTGGCACGCCCTACGATCGGTTCGAGAAGATCGTAGAAACCTACCAGGAGGTTTGCAAAGACACCAAGGACCAGTTGGAGCGGGAACAAGCCATTATGGATGGCTACATCGATTTCCGCTTTGCCCTCAAGGAGGCGGAAATCCTGGCCCGAGAGGTCTTCGAAAAGCAAATCCCAACACTAGAAGAATCCAAGAAAGCCCTCGCAGCCGCCCAGCAAGCCGTCTCGGACTATGCCGGCGAAGACGAAAGCGAACGTTCACGGCTGGAGCTTCAACGCGACGAGGCCCACGATGCCTATCAACGCGAGGATCGCGTCTACCAACTACTGAAGGACATTGCCGAGAACCTGGCAATTGGCTACGACGTCGGCGAGACGCTGATCACCAAGCTCAAGCAAACGCACGATGTAAAGGACCAGGTCTATCGCCGAGCGGTGACCTTCTTCACCACCAACGAGCACGTGTTCACGATCCTGGGGACGGTCTACACCTCTCAGCAAGGACTGCACGAAGCGACGCAATCGACCCAGGCTATGAAGGACGGTGTCAACCAGGCACTGGAGGACATCGCCGACCTTGGCCGCGAGTTGGAGCGGGAGGCTCTAAAGGCAGGCTACGGATCAACGGTTAGCCCCGAGTCACTGGAGAAACTGGTCAAAGCCATCAGCGACTACCAGATTGAATCGCTCGAAACTATTGCTCAGCTTCGTAAAGAAAGCGAAGAGAACGCCCGCGAAATTCGCCGCGTTGTCGAACAAGGCAAGCAGCGCTACCAGAGCACCCTCGCGAAGTTTGCACTAGGCGCTCAAGAGGCTTCCTAGAGCCGGTCTCAAATCCCCCTCCCTTGCGGCGAAGGGTTAGAGGAGGGTGGAGAATCGCGGAGGTTTCACCCCTCACTCAGCCTCTCCCCTCAAAGGGAGAGGACTATTCAAAGCCGCTCTAGCAGCTATTAGCCCAGCCATTAGCCAAAGGCGCGGGTCGCTGTTACTCGACGATCTCAAAGTCGATCGATGCGCGGCCAATCTTGTTGCCCAATTCGTCCGTCAGGCTTAGCTCCAACTGATACTGCCCGGGGTAGACGCGCTCGGGCAGGGCAATTCCGTACTGCAGGTGAAAATCGCGGCGGCGGCTGTAGCAGTAGTCCTGGACGGCAGGAAACTCGCCACTATCCACGCGGTTGCCGCTGGCATCCAGCACACGGTAACTCGTGCCAATGGACGTGTGGTGGCCCTTATCGCTCTGTTCGGTCCGGAAGTTCTCTACTTCCACATACATGGTCACTTCGTCACCGGCATGGAAGGTCCGCGAGCCTCGCTCCTTGTAGGCGCCGTAGGCGTATACTTCGTCGCAAAACGTCAGATTGCGGACCGAAAGACTGCTGATATGCTGCAGCTTCGCCTGAGCCATCCCAAGGTGCATAGCGGCTGCGGCAGCACGGCGGTTTGACTCAGGCTGCGACCGGGCATCGAGCATGGTCGATACCGCAAACAGCTGCTTCGACCAATAGTCTTGCTCGCTTGCAGATAGACCTGGAATGGGAGCAACCGCCCCGTCCAAGTCGTCGGCCACCAACCTCAGCAGCCTAAGCCGCGCATGACGATAGGCTTCCTCGGTCGTGTGCGGATCATCCGGCGCAGCGGCCTGCAGCAGCTGAATGGTTTGCTTCAGGCTCTCACGCCAGTCGCGGGGCTCGACGGGCTGAGCTGTGGGCTCAGGCGCATGGGTTCCATCGAGTGAGTTTCCAACAGGCGAGGTTTCGATGGGCGAGTTAGCGCTGACCAACCGAATCTCACTTCCTGGCTCGCTCGACGCCGGTGCGTGAGTAACCTTGGTCGGCTCGTCCTCGACTTGTTCAGGCTCGGCAGCTGAGAAGGTGTGAGTACGTTGGCCTGGCTCTGGAAGCGGGCGGGTACTTGATCCAGCAGGGCTGTGCTCGGTGGGCACACTCACTGGAGGAGGGGCAAAGTGCTCGCCGCGCGGCTTTGGCGCCGTGGCCACACGAGTCTGCCTGCCCAGCTGGCGGTTGTAAGCCAGCGTCGATCGGAATCGCCGGGCGATTAACTGGTAGTGCCCGGGATCGGCGTCTTGCAGTTGCTGTAGCAGAACCTGCTGGGCATCGGGATTTTCAACGCCAAGCTGCAGAACGTAGTCCATCACCGAGGCCATTGCCTGCTCGCGAGTCGGCTCGGGCAGCGGATCGCGGCGAGCGGTTACGGTTTGCGGAGTCGTGGCTTGCGCGAGGGGCACAGCAGGCTGGGCTGGCGGGGAATCTTGAGAATTCGCTAGCGGCGGAGGGGAGAACGATGCCTGGGTGACCGTCGGCGGCTCCACGGCGCCTGCCATGGCCGAGACGCCAGAGCTCTCAACTCGCGGTGGCAGGACATCAGCCGCCGTGGTCCGCCCCGAGGCGACACTGTAGACGGTGCCGAGTTGCGACTGGCAACCGGTCAGCAGAAGGCTCCCAAGCACCGGGATCCAGTAAAGTCTTGTCGAACGAAGCATCGCGTTTCTCAAAACCGGCGTCGGTTTCGGTAACTGGTGTAACCTACGGGCCGCAGATGCTAGGAGATTGCCCAAACCGCCACAAGAGCAGGGCTTCCACCTGGAAAGACCCCCTACGAGGCCACCAGCATGGTGTTGGGTTGCTAGCGACGGCGGGTGTCGGCCGTCTTTGAGAGCCGTACGACCAGACGTTCCAGTTCCGTACGAGCCCGCGCGGGCGTACTGTTGTGGCCTTTCATCGCCAAATCGGCATCCAGCAGCCAGTGATCGATCTGAGCCGCTCGCTCACGGCCAATCTGCTTCAGCTGCCGCTCTGCGTCGCCCAGTTTGAACTTAATTACCCCTGCTTGCTCAAGCGCCTGCCGCAACGACCCGCGACGACCTGAAGCTTCTGCCTGAGAGTAGAGGCAAGCGGCTGCGGAGAACTTACGCAAAGAGGAGCTAATCTGAGCCAGCAGGCCAATCGGTTGCTCGCCGGCTAGCAGCAACCGATCGAGCTGCTCCAACGCATCGGCAGCGTCGCCATCGGCCATGGCGTCGATCATGTCCCAGGTCTTGCGGGTTCGCCAACCACCCACTTGCTCCTGCACCAGCTTGGCGTCGATGGCGCCGTTGGTAGCCAGCAAGGCGAGCTTGGCGACCTCTTGATCGAGCACGCCGAGACTCAGTGGTAGCAGATCGAGCAACGTCTCGGCGGCAGCCGGTTCGAGCTTGGCGCCATGATCTGCTTCGGCTCGTTTGGCGAGCCACTGTTTCACTTGCCGTTTGTAGGCGCCTAGTTCGGCTCCGCGGTCGGGCGCCTGGCACTTGAGCGCCAAGCCGCCAGCTCCGGCAGTCGCCTTAGCCAAACGGGTGGAGCCGTTCCAGGTCTTGACCTCCAGCACCAACACGGCGCCGGCCGGTGGCTTGGCGAGGTAGTCCTCCAACTGCTGGCGGTGGGCGGTGACAAAGGTGTCCGCGTCCTCAACCAGCGCTGCCTGAACACCGCCTCCAAAGAGCGAGACGGCCGACAAGGCGTCGTTCACGTCGCGCCACTCAGCCTCCTTCCCCGCAAAGACGTTCCAGGCGAAGTCACCCTGGTCCTGGCCGCAGACTTGATGCCGAACGGTGTGCAAGACTTCCCGTTTGAGGAACGCTTCGTCCCCGCTCACCGCGCAAAGGGGTCCCACGGCGTGCTTTGCCGGCGCGAGGAGGAAGTCGATTCCCGAGGGTGCTTTGGCCAGTTTCTGGGCTCTTAGTTCGTGGCAAGGATGGGGACAGCAGTGACGGACTGCCGCCTATCAAGAAAGTTGGCCCAATCTTTATTTCAGATTTCTTCTCGGAGAGCCACCGGCAATGTTTTCGGGCCCCTTATGTGGTCAAGCTCACACTTCGCGCGGGCGAGGAATCAGGACTTACGACAAGGCGAGTTGAAAACTGCCTCTGGCCTGGAAGAGGGCGATTCTCAACCTACCTTCTGAATCTCCAAATTCAAGCAACAAGGTTGACCGCGCCGTTTTGTGCCACGTCGCAGAATTCCTGGCCACTCGCTGGAATTCCCGGTTTGAGATTGGCCCAAAGAACAAGATTGCCGTCGGCCGTTGGGAACTTCCCAGCAGCGGCGGCGTCGAACGGAGGTATGGTCCCCCCTCCGTTGCGATTTGGAGAACACGATGCTTTTTCCGCTTGTAAATGCCACGACGGTCGCCTTGCTCGTCAGTATCCCCTTGGTTCCACCATCGGACACCACCCGAGGGTTGGAAGATGCGGCGCCTCCCGCAGAAGTCACCACGTTGGCCGCCCCTGCTTCGCCAACGCTTTCAGGTCACTGGCAGCTGCGTTGGGATGATGAGATCGGCGATACGCTGGTTGGCGAGGTGAAGCAATGCACCGTGCGATTGCGAGAGATCGACGGCCAACTAGCGGGCGAGTTCGTTGGGCCCGTCGCGGGTCACCAGCGCAACGCCATCCTCTCCGGTGACGTGTTTCGCCAAGCTGGTGGGACGCTGCTGAGCCTCCGGCAACGCGAGACCGGCTATGCCTGCAGCTACCAAGTCCACTGGCAAGCCACCGAACTGGATCGCGCCCTCGCGGTCGGCGTCTGGCACGACAGCGAGGGGCGCAACGGGAACTTTTCGTTGCTGAAGTTGCAGTGAGGATGACATGATGACACCCGGCACCAGTCGCAGAAGCCCCTTGCCGCGAAGCCGTCGCTTTGCTGAACCCTTTAGGAACCTGATAGGCACTACTGAGTAGGTTTGCCGCGGCCTCAAAGCCAGTGCCTGCCGCTGACCGCACGACGCCTCCCTCCCTCAGGAACCTGCAAGATGCTTTGCTCGCTAATTGATGGCCTTCTGCTACAGACCGGCTGCGGAGTGGCTATCGCCATGATTCTGGCTGCCAGCGCGGCTGCCGTCGACCAGCCTGAACTAGAGGGCGTGTACGCCAGCCCGCGGGCCTAACCGATGGGCAAACGTTGGACTTTCGGCTCACGGAAACGGGGACGGCAACCAACTCCTTCACTTCTGGCACCGAAGTCTTGGAGCAATGCCAGAGTTAGGTGAGGGAAAAAATAGAACAGCTTGAATAGAACTCAGCTGCCGGCAAACCCTTTCCAGCCGTCGCTCTATCGACTCCTGCGCAGCCAATTGACTCAGGCCGACCAACGGGGAACCCAGGCCGACCAACGGGAGGCCGGCATTCGGTCGCTCAAGCGGCGTGGGAAGGGTGCGTTATCCGCGCATCCATCCATAAGGCTACTCTTCGTAGGCTTCTTCCGTGCTGCCAAACGCGTAGTCGTGAAGATCACTCTCTTCGTCGGACGAAATCAGATTGCCGTCGGAATCGACGAAGCCAATCCGAGGATTAAAAGCTTCGCCCTCAACTTTGATTTCTCCTTGATCGTGAACCATGGAAAAGTCGAAGACAAACTCCCCCACAATCTCCTTCGCCTTGCTTTGCTCCACCCCATGCTTGTCGAGCTTCTCCTTTAGCAGCCGGATCATTTGGTACTGCCATTCGCTGGCGAGTTCCTCGTACTGCTCGTCTTCCGCAATTTTCAATTCCACTTTCGTCCTCCTCTTGAGCGCTAACAAGGTTCACTGAATTGAAGCTGTCATGGGTTTTTCATCACAGCCGCTCATCGCGGCATCCCGCAGGCCAGCCATTTATACCACAAGTCGGGCGGGACCATGGGTCGGTCAACTCAAGCAGTAGTCGCCAGAAGAGCGTCAGACTTCTTGTCTAGGACGACGCGGGAATTCCGAGCAGCCCTGGCAGGGCCCGGCGTTCAGCTGGAAGCGAACCATTAGGAAGAGAGCGGCCGTGGCGAGTAACTGTTTCTCGCCATCAAAGCACTTCCGTCAGCGCCGCTCAGACTCAAATAACAACCCAAATAACAACAAATTCGTCAATGCGGTCTGCTTAGAGGAATTCTCTGCTACAATGCCAAACGAACAACGGTGAAACAGTTCCCCCTGTTCGACTTTTCTTATCTGAGGAGATGGCGTCTTGTCCCCCCTAGTTGCTCTTCGCTGGTCTTGTCGTGCGCTTTCGTTCCGTACTTTGCTCCTGTCCGCGACTGTACTCAGCACCCTGCTGGGAGGAGCGTGGCCGTCTCACGGTCAGGTTCCCGATATCCCTGGCTGGGACTTAGTGTGGAACGATGAGTTCGACGGAACGTCACTCAACACGATCAATTGGGAAGCGCTGGATCGCAAAGACAGCTTCAACAATGAGAAGCAGTACTACCATCCTGACCAAGTGGCGGTCTCCGGTGGCCACCTGCAGCTCACGGCCATCGACGTGCCGCGTGAAGGCAAGGCCTACCAATCCGGTTTGGTCACTTCGCAAGATCTTTTCGGACCAGGTCGCTTTGAGGCGCGGATCGATTTGCCAACTAGCCAAGGGATGTGGCCCGCCTTCTGGTTGAACGCGAACCATGTGCCATGGCCGCAGGGCGGGGAGATCGACATCATGGAGAACCGCGGCAGCCAGCCGAATTTGGTGTCGAGTGCCTACCACTGGCAAACGAATCCAGGGCCTTGCTGCAATGAGCATGAGTTAGTGTATGACGAGTACACGGCCAACGAAGGAGGCCAGCCGGTCGACTTCCACGCTGGCTTCCACACCTATGCGGCTGAATGGGATGAGACGACCATACGCTTCTACGTGGATGACAACCTCTACCACGTCGTCACCGAAACGCCCGACAGGCCGATCTTCGAGACGCCGAAGAATATCATCTTGAACCTCGCGGTCGGTGGCTGGTTCGGGGGCGATCCGGACGGCTCGACGGTTTTCCCTCAAACGATGCTGGTTGATTATGTCCGCTACTGGCAGCGCGACGGAACTCCGCCGCCCCCTCCACCCACACCCGATCCGATGGGAAACTTGCTCACCAACCCGGGGTTCGACGACTCGGGCGGATCCCTCGAAGGGTGGACGACGTTCGGCAATACCATTCCCAACGTGTCCGCCAGCAATGCCGTGGTGGAGGACGGAACGCATGCCCTGAAGATCTTCGGCCAGTTCAACGGCCAACAAAACTTCTCCGGCGTTTCACAGGCAGTTGCCATCACGGGCGGCGATTCGCTGCGCGCCGTTGCCAACCTACGCACCCCGTCGTGGGACACCCTCTTTGGCAAGACCAATGACGTAACCATGACGCTCGAATTCTTTGGCGATTCGAATAACCTGCTAGACCAGATCTCCCAAGTTGTGCACGACGGCACGACCGCCGAGAACATTTGGCACGAGCATGCGCTGGAGATGATCGCTCCTGCCGGCGCGGTTGAGGCGCGGCTGTCTTTCTCTTTCGGTCAGTACACCAATCAAAACGGCGCAATTTGGATCGATTCGGTGGGACTGTTTATCGATTCGCTGCTGGAGGGCGATTACAACCAGGATGGCGTCGTTGACGGCGGCGACTACGCCTTGTGGCGGTCGCACCTCGGCGATCCGGCAGGCACACTGCCCAACGACAGTACCGGCGTCGCCATCGGTGCAGCTCAGCATGCCGCATGGCGAGCCAACTATGGTGCGACAAGTGCGACCGCTGCGGCGGTGGCCGTGCCTGAGCCGGTCAGTCTTGTTCTCGCACTGGGGCTGGCAGCGTACCTGCCTCGGCGCCGGTGAGTGCAAGCCTCTTCCTGCTTGCAGCGGCTGGGCTTCCTGCTTGCAGCGGCTGGGCTTCCTGCTTGCAGCGGCTGGGCTTCCTGCTTGCAGCGGCTGGGCTTCCTGCTTGCAGCGGCTGGGCTGAGGCTCTTCGGCTCGCAATTCCGCGTGGTGAAGTTCTAGGATGCTTCACGAGAGCTAGCGCTAGTGGCGTCTTAGCAGCTGTGGTACCCTGCGCACGGCAGTAGCCTGACTCGGCGTGTTCCGGTCAATCATACCGGCTGATAGCCACCTGCCGTTGCCCCACAAAATGCGAGATGGCCATGGGTGCGAAGACATGGATGCTGGTAACCGCTCGCGCAGGCGCCGCCGACACATTGGCTGCGATACCGCAGATCGATCGCCAGGCGTCGCTCGACCTAGCAACGAGACTTTTCTCTGACGAAACGCTAACGCCGCTAGATGACGGGGACCTGTACTACACGAACCCACCAGATGACGAGCTCTTGGTGGGTTGTTTCCCTGACGTCGAAGTACTAGCTGCGGATGAATTCGGAATTGATCATCCCTCACATCTGCCCAGTAAGTTCATAGCGAAAGCGGGAACTACAACATTACATGCGATGCACAGCGTAGTGGACTGGTTCGCCTTCGCACACTGGGTTGATGGGCATCTAGTACGAGCTCTTAGCCTATCTCCGGATAGTGGAATCCTTGAAGACATCGGGGAACCGCTTGAATTCGAGCGGGAGTATTGGGCTGGAGAGCACCCCGCGGTTGAGGATGGAGATGAGTATCCCTTCGCTTTCCATCCGCTAGATCTTGGCGAAGCAGCTCTCTTGCACTTCTTCGGATATCAGATCGAGGGCCTTGCATCCGAGAATCGCTACGACCCGGAACGAATCCCTCTTCTTCGGCTGCAGCGAGCTTCCGCTCGCAAAGATTCACCTTGGTGGAAGTTCTGGTAGGCGCGCCCTGTTGAACTCCTGAAGGTTCATACCAACGGAACACGTCGCCAACGCATAGTCGTCACACGCTAAGATCCGTGGAGGCTACGGCGCGATCGGTCGCGCAGAGCGGATACGGCCGGCTGGCTGGGAGAAGCCCAGTGCAACGGGTTGTTGCGTTTGGTCAATCGCTAGATTGCCAGCCCTGTCGCGGGCTTCGATTCGCAAGTAAAGAACCTTGGGCAGGTGCCGTTGCAGGCGCCAAGCATATCGACCACTGTTCTCCAGGCTGGAGGCGATTGGCATCCAAGGGCCACTAGGAGCAGCGCTGTAGAACAGGGCCACAGGCCGCGATTCGAGGTTCGCATCCTCGGCTTGCCAGGTAATGATTAGGTGGTCGCCATAGTAGCCTTCGCCCTGAGCGGCCGACGTGATGCGGGCGGTGGGCTGCTGCGGGTCAACCTCGACCCAAACTTGAGGCTCGTCGCCCGGCACTGGAGGATCCACGGGCAAGCTGCCGACGCCCTGCACGAGGATGCGGAAACCATAGCGGCCCGGCTCGGGAGTGCTGATGTTCACGGGGCTGCGATTGTCGCTATCTTGCGCATAGGCACGCCACGTTTGGCCACCGTCACGGGTGCCCCAAACCTCCACGCGCGACACGCCCCACTTGCCCACCGACTCTAGATCGTAGTCGAGTGCGAACTGCTGACCGTTAACGACTAGTAGTTCCTGCTCTGACGGACGAACAGCCAGGCTTGGTCCTGGCGTGGCGGCACTGGCGTTGCGGAAGGGCGAGTTTGAGAACGCTTGGCCACCTGCCCGAGGCGTTGCGGGCTGAGCGGGGATCCAGGTGTTGGGCGCGGCCGGATTCAAAGGTGCGGTGGCGGAAATGTCGGCGGGCCACGGCTGATCGTTGGGAGCCGTCGTAGGGTAGGGCGCCACGGCAACCTTGGCAGCTTCCTCTGGCGTGTGCTTTGAGGGAATCTCAAAAGGGGTGGTTGCTAGGAACGGATCCGTACTGACGCTCGTGGTTGGGTAGGGTGACGGCGACATCCGAGGCGCAGCGGGTGCTTGAGCAATGGCGGGTGACGCCGGCCCGGTGCTGGCGGACATGGCAACCACGCTGGCTGCCCCCGCGGGATTATCCGCCAAGTCTTTAATCGCCGCGCGAACGATGACTTCGCGAACGCCAGCGGGCGCTTGCCATGCTCCGCGAACCTCCACCATTCCGGGAGCAGCCGATGGGTGGAAGGTGGTTTTGATAGGCGTCCAAGTTGTGGTCCCTGCATGACGCACCGAGAGTGACACGCTTGATCGATCGAGGTTACGATCGCTTGCCATGCAAGTTGCCACCAGTTGCCCCTGTGGATTGAGCGTGGCTGTGGGCTTGGAGAGTTGCGGGATCTTGGTGTCCACCACCACGCGCAGTTCCGGTTCGTAGCCACCCGCGGGCCAGAGGCGGCCCGTGTTGTCGAGCGTGCGGACAGCAAACCAGTATTCGCCGTCCCGCGGAGCCCGGTACAGGAACGAACGGACATCGGGCCGCGCTCGCGTCACTTCAGACCAGTTCGCACCTTGGTCATTGGATAAGTAGAGGATGACCTCCTGAGCGGAAGCCTGATCGGTGCGGGCGGACCATTGATAGGGAATCAAGAATACGTCCTGCCCCCAATAGACGGGCGATGGCAGACGTGCCCCCGACGTTCCGCTTGCCCCGAGCTGTCCCCACGCGCACGGCGGGCTTGCGAAAAGCCCCAGGGCGACGGCGATTATCAGGGCGCGACTTCGCATGCTTCGTGGGTAGGGAACGACCAATAGGGAGCGGGAACGGCACAACGGCTGCTAATCATCCGTATCGGCTAGGTCGTCCGCGGCGCTTGATCCTGTCGTGGGGCCTTAGTCGCCTTTGGAAAAGGCACAGCTCTGCAGCTGGAAACGGTGTCGAGTGGACGCTGGCGTAGGGCCCGGCAATAATGCTAGCGGGGCAAAGCTTGTGGTTTCTTCGGACTAGGAAAGCCGTGGCGAGGTGCGATGGCGATACTCGCGATTCAACCGATCGTGCTGCCGACGTTGGGGTTGGCGCTGGCGCTTGCCGTAGGGGCCTTTCTGTTTTGGCTTGTGACAAGGTTGCGCGATGGTGAGGTCGACGACACGCGAGAAGCGAATGACTCACTGGCGAAGTTCCGGGAACTGCATGCCCGGGGTGGGCTAAGCGACGAGGAATACCGAACAATTAAGACGCAGCTAGCAAGCAGATTGGAGCAGGAGTTGGGAAACTCCGCTCGCTCCAGCCAATCGGATGCTAGCGGCGAGCAGCGATTAGATGGCAAAGCCCCGCAACACGACTTCAACGCGCTGGGCGATGCTAGCAAGCTGACCGACTGGGCCGGTTTTGCGGCGAACCAAGAGTCGACTCCACCCCAAAGTGGGGATGACCGATGAACGGAACTCGCAGACGTTGCGTAACAGGACGCGAACACTGCTCGAAACGAGCGTGGACAAGGAAGCCCCGCCTAGCGTGGATTCGCGTTCCCGGCGAACGGAGCTTTGGAGACTGCTAACGGTAATTGTGGTTCTCAAGTACTGAGCACTGCTTGGCAGCCCCTAAGGCGCGCGGCCGAGAACGACGAACATCGAGCGGCACCATAGGATGCACACAGCGGCGGATAACCATCCGCTGCCGGACGGGGAAAAGGAGTTGTCTATGCCATCGGGCAAAGAGTTGGGCACCGCACGCCGAGGCGGTACCTCTAAGAAGAATGCTTTCTGTTCTTTCTGCCGCAAGAGCTACCGCGACGTCGGTCCTCTGGTGGAAGGGCCAGGCGACGTCTACATCTGCGGCGAGTGCATCGAACTGTGCCAGTCGATTCTCGACCAAGAGCGCAAGCGACGCGGTTCAAGCAAATCGCTTTTCAGCAAGGTGCCATCGCCCCGTGAGATTGTTGCCGAGCTAGACGACTACGTCATCGGACAAGACGCCGCCAAGCGAGTGCTGGCTGTAGCCGTCCACAGTCACTATAAGCGACTGATCGCCGCTGAGGACGAGGGCGACGTCGATATCGACAAGTCAAACATCTTGCTAGTCGGCCCCACCGGCTGTGGCAAGACGCTGCTGGCCAAGACGCTTGCTCGCAGCCTCAACGTCCCGTTCGCGATCGGTGACGCGACCACGCTAACCGAAGCTGGTTACGTGGGCGAAGACGTCGAAAACCTGCTGCTGAAGCTCTTGCATGCCGCAGACTTTGATGTCGAGGCCGCGCAGCGAGGCATTCTTTACATCGACGAGATCGACAAGATTGGCAAGACAAGCCAAAACGTCTCGATCACTCGCGATGTGTCGGGCGAGGGCGTGCAGCAAGCTCTGCTGAAGATGCTCGAAGGCACCACAGCCAACGTGCCGCCGCAAGGTGGCCGGAAGCATCCCGAGCAGCAGTATATTCAGCTCGACACGACGAACATTCTGTTCATCTGCGGCGGCACGTTTGCCGGCGTGGAAGACATTGTTCGCAAGCGACTCGGCAAGCGGTCGATTGGCTTCAGCCAAGACGCCGAGGTGGCCGATGACATCAGCCTCGGCGAAGCTTTGTCACAGGTCACCACTGACGACATGATCGAATTCGGCTTGATCCCCGAGTTGGTTGGCCGACTGCCGGTGGTTACGTCTCTCCGTCCGCTGGACGAGGGATCGCTGGTCCGCGTCTTGCAAGAGCCCAACAATGCTCTTACCAAGCAGTATCAGCGTTTGTTCTCCATGGAAGACGCTGACCTCAAGTTTACGGACGAAGCGCTGCGAGCGATCGCACGTCGGGCTCACGAACGGGAAACCGGCGCTCGCGGCCTACGGTCGATCATTGAGAACGTGATGCTCGACATCATGTTTGATCTTCCTGAACAGCCGCGCGGCAACCGCTACACCGTGACCGAAGACATAGTCGAAGGCCGGGCCAAACTGTTTGGCGCCGACGAACCCGAAGCCAAGTCGGCATAAACCAGGAGGGGGCAAATGGCTCTAGGCGAGGGGGTATTGATGCTCTTGAGCCTTCCCCGACCGCCAATCGCCCGCATCCCACTGCTCACTACCTGAGGTGACGTTCAATCTTCAGAGCGGGGGCGCCAGACGCTGCCGCCGCTGAAGCCTAAAGTCGCCCAGCAACCGAAACGCGGCCCCGGCGAATCGTCGCCGGGGCCGCGTTTTTATAGTGAACCGGCGTACTGCCGGGTTGATCCAACAGCTGGGATCAGAAGTCTTCGAAACGCAGCAAGGTCAGCGCGCCGCCAACGACGGTCGTGCTGTTGTCATCCAGCGTGTCGAAGCCGTTACCACCGTCCCACAGGGCGTCTTCGCCAACCGTATTGTTGCGGACGATCAGCTCATCGTCGCCATTGCCAAGGCGAACGTTCAGCGCGCCGCCGATGTCGGCGAACGCCAGGTCGACGGTGTCGTCGCCACCGCCGCTGCGGATGTCGACCGTGCCGTCGGACGAGATGCCGCTGAGGAAGAGGCTGTCGTCGCCGCCACCGCCACGCAGGTTCATGCCGGCGAGGAACTGGACGTCAAACATCGTGAAATTGTCACTTCCGCCAGCCAGGTTGATGGTCGTGGCGCCCCACTCGCCTTGGTCGGCGTAGAAGGTGTCAACGCCGCTTCCAGTGTTGATGTTCACAGCGCCAGCGATATCCACCTGATCGAAGGTAAGGCTGTCGTTGCCACCACGACTCACGATCGTGACGCCGCCACCGATGCTGTTCTCCGCCATGTGGATCGTGTCAGCGCCGCCGCGGGTGTCAACAACGACCGAACCGTTGGTGTTGAACCGCTCGACATTGACGTTGTGCGAACCGCCGCGCAAAGCGACCACGCTGAGGCTATCGCCAGAAGAATCGGTGACCGAGGCGCTGCCCGCCTGGTCCAGCGTGATGGCGATGTTGTCGGCTGAAGTGCCAGCGCTGATGCTGATGCTCTCAGTCGCGGCGTTGCTGCCGCCAGCTGAAGCAATGGTCAGATCACCAAAGATCCGGGCGTCCTGGATGTCAACCACACCGACCTGCTCAACGTCAATCGTGAAGTCATCCACGTTGAAGAAGGTGTCGAGAGTCACATCGTCAACTCCGGTACCGGTGATGCTCACGGCGCCGCGGATTTGGGTGACGGTAAACTCGACATCGTCATTCCCAGCACCGGTGTCGATGGCCCAGTTGGTTTCGATCGTGCTGTCTTGAAAGAACAGGGCGTCGTCACCATCACCTAGATTGGCGTTGATCTGCTGGATGAAAGCGTCGTAGCCGTTGATCTCAAACGTGGCCGAAGCCTGACCATTGATCGTCGTGGCGCCGCCCGCCGTGGGCAGTCCCGTTAGGCGGATCGAGTCGTTACCGATGGACTCCACCAGGACGTGATTGGCCTCGACATCGCCGGTGATGGTTAGGGTATCGTTGAAGTCGCTAACCACGGAAACGTCACCAGCCATCATGGCTCGACCTTCCAGGCTTTCAAATCGACGGCTTACGCGGTTGTTCTTGCGAGACATAGTCTTCCCGCCTCCTTTGGGGTTTGTCGCTCAAGTAAAACCGAAGCGATGCGTCCTTGCCCTCTCAAGGAAGGCAGCAAGGATCACCGCTCGGACTGGAGCGTTGGTTATAGAAGCGGACCTGAAGGTCGCCTAGCAATCGCAACGCGAAGCGAACATGGCGTTCACAGAGAATTCATGAGAAGAGTCTTGCAGGGAACCAAGTCTCTACAGTCTGCGCAAAGTCTCGCCGCTAGGAGTGACGCAAACTAGGGCGCCAAAGGCTTCAAGGACACCAGTTCGACGTCACCCACGTAGGCTTGGCCGTCCAGAGCACGGAAGCGCAGTGGCGTGCCGGGCTCTCCTTCAATGGGGCCCCAACCGACTAACTGCTGCTGAGGGCTCGTTTGGTAAACAAACCAATGCGTGGCGCCACGTTCGACACGGAAGAACCACGCCGTGTCACTGTTGGCGAGTGGAGTCGTCGGTGAGAGGGCCTCAAAGTCGCCATCAGTCGTGGCGTGGCCCACGGTTGCAGTATCCTGCGTTATCCTGAGAAGGCCGGTGCTTTCGCCAGCTTGATCTTCGTAATGGACTTCAAGTGCTCGAGCATCTCCGAGCGCGACGCTGAAGACAATCCCGTAACGCTCGGGATCTGACAACGACGCCAGAGACTTGGTCAGTGGCCGGGAAAGTGGTTGCTGAGCGACAGTCAGCGTGCGGGGATGCTCGCCATCAAGTGGTGAAAGGATTACCGGACGGCCACGCCAGCCCAGCACACTGGAGCCGTTAAACAGCGATACATAAGCGCCGTGATCGTGGTCCACTTCGTAGAGCCGCCGGGGTGGCGGCTCGGGGCCTCGGCTGGTAATCAGCCCATACGCTCCGGCAACCACGGCTAGAAGCGTGATCCCGCCCAGCCGAATCAGGCGGCCCCTGCGAGTGTTGCTGGTCAACTGCAAACTAACCGAAGCGTTGCCACGCTCGCCGGTAGAGGGCGAGGGTGGCGGGATCAGCAACGTTGTCGGCGCCGTGACTGCCGTCTCGAACGAGGCATCTTGCAGAACGTCGGCGATGCTAGCGAGCAACTCGTTGTAGCCCTGGGGGCGATTCGTGGCGTCGTGCGCCAGCATCGTTCTCAGCAGGTTGCGCGTCGGTTGAGTAACTTCATCGGGCAGTTCTTCGATAGGGTCTTCGTCGCCGGCCATCTTGGCAGCAAAGACCTTCATCATGGAACGACCGGCAAACGGCGGCTTGCCAGCAATCATGTGATAGACCGTCGCGCCCAAGGCGTAGATGTCGGCGTGGAAGCCCACGTCTGCATCATCGATCTGCTCGGGCGCCATGTAGTGGGGAGTGCCCATCGTGGCGCCCGCGTGCGTTAGTCGAGTTGCTTGCTCATCGGCTGGCCCTGCGTTGAGCCGAGCCAGGCCAAAGTCTGTGACCTTTAACAGCGGCACACCAGCCGGCAGCGGGTACCCGGCCGGCGGTTCGGTCAGCAGCAGATTTGCGGGCTTGATATCGCGATGAATAATGCCCAATTCAACGGCATGGGCGAGCGCCGCAGCCACCTGCCGGGCGAGCTGCCAGGCCGTTTGTTCGTCGATCTTGCCCGCCGTTTCGATGAGCGACTCCAAATCAACGCCATCCACCATTTCCATGGCCAAATGCATGCGTTCGCCGGAGGCGCCATAGTCGTAAGCAGCGACAATGTTGGGGTGCTTGAGCTTGGCCACAGCCACAGCTTCTTGCTTGAAGCGAGCCACGGCCGTGGTCCCGCTGGCGTCACCCCCGGATAGTCGCGTGGCGCCAATCGTCTTGAGAGCCACCTCGCGATCGAGCCCCGGTTGGCGCGCACGGTAAACAATACCGATGGCGCCGTGGCCGAGCAGCCCTAGCACTTCGTAGCCCGGCGCCACTTCGGTCGGAGCAATGAGGCCGTGAATCGCATCCGCCTGAATCGGCTTTAGACGACCTAGCTCAATTGCCAGTTCCGCAATCGGCTTGTCCGATTGCTTTTGTTTCTGAGCCAGATCCCGGGCGCTGGCTGTGGTCAGCATGTTCTCTACCACGGCGGCCTGTAGAAAGGCCTTAACATCGCTGGCCGCGGGCTTGCTACGCATCTTGCGGAGAGGCTACTCGGTTGACGGGCTGATCAGTTAGCCGGTTGGAGCGCGTCGAGTTGCTTGAGCAAAGCTTGTGTCGACGGACGATCGGTACGGTTCTGACCGACATAGGCAAAGACGACGTTGCCCTGCTTGTCGAGGATAAAGGTAGAAGGCTGTGCTAGATCGGCGGCAATCTCTAACAGATTTACCGCCGCTAGGTCGGTGTCCAACAACACGGGCCACCCAACAGACAACACGTCCGCTTTTTCGCGATCCTCGCGCGTCACGGCCGCCACGAAGTCTGGCAGATGTTGTTCGGAACCGGGATAAATGATCAATACCACCGCGCCGCGTTTCTTGAACTCTTCCTTCTGCGCCGCGAGCTGAGCAGTTTGCGTCGCACAAAAAGGGCAGATCGCGCCACCGGAGTAGCCACGCGTGAAGACTAACACGAGGTTCTTCTTGCCGATGTAGTCTTTGAGTCGAAACTGCTTGTCTCGATCACTGCGTACGAAGACCAACTGCCCCAGGGTTGAAGGGGGCTCAACATTCGATTCGGCGTCGTCTTTGAACAGCGCGGCAGGATTGCCTCCCATCGCCAACGCTTTGGCAATCTCTTTTTCCCACAGCCCTTGGTCCATCAGCATCTGTTTCTTGACGCGGAGCTGCTCAACGGTGATCCCCAGGGCATCGGCCAAAGCACGTTCCTGCTCAGCAGCGTCTGCCTGAGGTTTTTCGGTAGGCTCCTGACCAAGACTGCCAGAAGCTGCCAGAAGAACGATGGTTGAAACAAGGGCCGCGCAGAGCGTCTTCATGAGATAGGGCAGGGGAGGTGCGTTCCGAGGGAAGAATCGAGTAGCCGTATTGTATCCAGGGTCGGACGCGACGGCAAAAGCCCTGTGATGCGACGCCAAGAGCTGATCCCTTGTGTAAGTTGGCATACTCATCCTACGGATTCTCGCCCGAGAAAGACCCAGCGGACTCGTGGGACTGCTTAAGCGTTGGCTAGCTCTCGCAAGACTCCCAGTCCGCGGTCAATCGTTTGGGCTGGCGCCACGTAGCTGACGCGGAAGTGGGTATCACTCCGGCTAAAGATACTACCTGGAATCACCAACAGCTCACGCTCGATGGCGCGCGTGACAAACTCGCTGGCAACGCCTGCCCCCTCTGGAACTCGAGGAAAAGCATAGAAGGCGCCGCCAGGGTCAGGCACTTCGTAGCCCGCGTCACGTAGTCCCATCACCAGGTGATCACGCCGCTGTCGGTACTGGTCAACCGTTGCCGAGATGTCGACGTCCATCGCTTGTATTGCACCCCACTGTAGCGGATGCGGCGCGCAAACGAACGTATACTGCTGCAAGGCGGTCATCTTATCGATAATGGCGGACGGACCATGGATCCAACCCACGCGCCAGCCCGTTACCGCATGCGACTTGCTAAACGCATCCACGACGATGGTCTGGTCGTTCCACCGTGTGGGGCTCACCAAAGGTGCGTCGTAGCAAAACTCGCGATAGATCTCATCGCTTATCAATGCGATGTTCCTCTCGGCAGCCAGCTCGGCGATGGCGCGAACCTCTTCTTCGCTGGCCAAGACGCCCGTGGGATTGGCTGGCGTGTTGAGCAAGATAGCTTTGGTACGAGGCGTTATCGCGTCGGCAACGCGCTGGGGATCGATCCGAAAGTCGGGGTACGTGTCCACGGGCACAAACTTGCCGCCGACCATGCCCGATAGCGCCGGGTACATGACAAAGTACGGATCAAAGCCAATGACTTCGTCACCCGGATCGACCATCGCCAACATGGCGAGGACGAGAGCGCCGCTGGTGCCGCTGGTAACGAGTACCTTTCGGTCGGCGTGACCATACTCGGCGTCGATTTTGGCCTGCAACTGCTCGCGAAGGGGCGGGATGCCTTGGGTCAGACTATAGCCGTTTTGGTCGTCGCGAATGGCAGCGATGGCAGCCTGCTTGACCGGCTCAGGGGTGGGGAAGTCTGGCTGGCCAATCGAGAGATTGATCGGATTCTCTAGCTTCGCGGCAAGGTCGAACACTTTGCGAATGCCGGAGCTATCGAATTCGGCCGTTCGTTCTGCAAGCCAAGGGTGCATAGTCAGCGAGAGGTTGGGTTAGATGACCAGTGATAGTCGACTGCTACGATGATAGTCGCCTAAGTGCGGAAGAAGAATCGTTGGGATCGTTGTCGAGGTCACCGCTGGGTTGGGTCGCCCCGTATTGAACGAAGGCTACCATCGCCAAGACTCCGGTGATCGCAACCATTTGTCGGGTGGTGATCATCTCGCCATCGAACGCCCCCCAAGAGAGAGCGATCAACGGCACCACGTAAGTCACCATTCCGGCAAAGAGGGGACCTTGGGTCTGAACCAGCCTCACAAAGAGCCACATCGTCAGTCCCGTGCCGAACACGCCCAAGATAGCCGTTGCCATTACGGCCGTGGAATAGTCTAACGGCTCGGTAGGCGCGCCGAGGTGAAAACCCTGGAGCAGAGAATCACAGCAGGCCAATGGCACCAGCAGCAACGCCGGCGCCAGCAGCATCATGGCTGAGAGAGCCGTTACCGGCAGATCATTCAGCTCGCGCCGAAGATAGGTATTCGCACAAGCGTAGCTTAGCGGCACACTGAAGGCTAACAGCAACATCAACGGGGTCACGCCACGATGACTGCCATCGTCGACCAACAGCGCCATGAACCCCAGCCCCACGACAACACCGATGACTTGCCGCGCCGTGGGCCAAACTCCCAGCATCAATGGCGAAACGAGGATCGTCAGCAGCGGCGTGAAGGCGACCATCACACCAAAGAAGCTGTGCCCGGCACCTTCGTTCATGGCCAGAGCTTGGCGAATCAAGTAGGGCTGAACAACATACGGATAACCATTGGCCACCAGACCGACAAGCAAACAGCTAAACCACTTCTGCCGGGGAATGCGAGCCGAAGGGGTCACCAGTCGCCAAATCAGCAGCAAGACGGTAGCGGCTCCTACAACACGCCCTGCGCCCACCGCCACCGGCCCAAATGCTGCCCCGGCCCGGGCCATCAGGATAAAGTTGGAGCCAAATAAAAGGCAAATCAGAGCGAATGAGAAATAGGGCACAGCAGGCTTCGAGGGAAAACAGAGGTACGTCCCCGTCATGTTACCCATCATCACGTCGCTTCGTAAGGAAGTGCTGCAATGCCAAACTTTGCAAGCGAAGATCGATTGACGACCGTTGGCAGTTACCTTTCGCCGCAAGAAGCCGAAATGCTGGTAGCGGCGCTAGGTGATGAGGGCATCGTCGCCCGATTGGAGGGCGACGGCCTCTCGACCACGTTGTCTTACTTTGGCACTGCCGTCGGGGGGACGCGGGTTATAGTTGCTGAGCAACATGGCGAACGAGCCGAAGCCTTACTGCAGCGGCTCGGCCAAACGGTTCTTGACGACGAACCGATACCCGATGGTTTCGACTATGGAGACGACAGTCCCGAGTGTCCTGAAGAGGTTGGCGAGGCGGTTGTCTCTTCCCCCTGCCGATCCGTGAGGATCAAGATGACGAGCAGTCGCCAATCGACCGTGCCGACCGCCTATTACAAAGAGCGCTC
This sequence comes from Lacipirellulaceae bacterium, assembly GCA_965263315.1. GTDB lineage: Bacteria > Planctomycetota > Planctomycetia > Pirellulales > Lacipirellulaceae > JBCCQL01. Next base: position 622,101 of record CBDHGZ010000001.1, read on the forward strand.
AACGCAGCAGTCATCGGCATCTTGCTCTTTCCACCACTTCTGACGGCCTACTCAATGTGGCTTATCCTACGACATCAACTATGGACATCCGACATCAAGCGGCCGTGGCGATTCTACGTCGTCATGGGCTGCAACGTCGTTGCTGCTCTCATCGCAACAGCGCTGTACCTTTAGTTTAAGACGTTGGCGTTTTCTATCGCACTTTAGCGCGGAACTGCAGCACGCCACCCTCGCCCGGTTGGACCGGTTCGGTGATTTCCCAGCGTAAGACCAGCGAGCCAGCGCCGTTGTCGCTGGTGGAGAAGTCCGCTTTGACGCTCGCCTCGGCGGTGTCAGGCACGTACGCCAAGCGGGTCGTCAGATTGTCAACAATCGTCACGTTGCCAATTTCTTGTGTGCCAACGTTGTCAAACCGCAGCGTGAAACTGATCTCGTCGCCAGGGTGGGCGTGATCCGATGAGGCCAGTTTGATAAGCCGGAGACAAGGCTTGCCACCCTCGGTTGCGTAGGTGACACCCGGCGCCACGTTGCCAACCAGCACTGAGGCGGCCTGGGTATCAATCGTGACCTGGGTGGCTTGATCGCCAGTCCATGTGAGCGCGGCAACGGTCGCCTTGGCGAGCCAAGGTTTCTCAGCATTGTCTACCAGACCTAGCTTTACCACTTGCAGGTCGCAGTACGGCTTGATGAGATTCCGCAGTTCTCGGATCACCACGCGTGCTTCCAGTTCGCCAGCCTGTTGGCGGTTGATCAAGAGGTTGGGTGGCAATTCGCCAATCTTGGTCACCGGCGGCAGATTTTGTAGTGATGTGGCGGCCAGCTGGTCGCGCTCCGCTAGCGACAGCGCCATATCATCTTCGAATACGTTGATCAGCTCGCGATTGACGCTCTCAGTAGCGTTCACCACCCGCCGCACTGCGCCGAATCGTGGAGCATAGATACAGACACGATTACTCGGCGTGATGATTACCTGTCCGTCAACGGTGTCGTAGTGAGCGACGGTATCCTCTCGCTCCAAGCCATCGATGGTCCAATCATCCCGTACGCCGACGGGCAGGCCACAGTCGCCACCGTCGCAGAGGTATTCGTCTTGGGGGCCACGGACGGCGCAATCTTGGCAACCACACGGAGCCTCCGATGGGCAATCGCCGACACACGCGCCATCGTCGCAGCCGCCCGCGTTAGGGCACGAGCCCTGCTCGCAACCGCCCAGCGGGCAGGTCATCGCCACTCGATTGCTGGGCGACGCGGGCTCTAGTCCCGGGACGGAGTCCACGGGCGTTGGTTCAACTGGTCGCGGCCGAACGGGCCGCGCCTCAACGGGCGCCAGCTCTTCATGGCTCGCTGGCACAACTTGGGACAAAGAAGCGCGCGCCGCAGGAGCTTCGATCGACTCCCGCACGAGGCCACGTTCCACCAAGGGAGCTTGGCACGAGCAGAGCATGATCATCACAAAGGCGATCAACAGCCCGCGAAACCAGGTCGGCAGATAGCTCTTCGGGTTGTCGGACAGCGTGTCCATAACGGGCGTCATCAATAAGTGATTAGATTGCCTTCGCCGAAGGCTGCGTTCTTGCGACCGATCTCTGGCAAGGCATGCCGTTGGTTCGTCGGTTGAACATCTGGTGTGTCAGAGAGCTGAATCGGCGGGTCACCGGCGCCCAGAGCGCCGCCTGGCATGCGGCTACCAATGCGGAGGATCGCCACCGGGCGACCGAGCATATCGGCTACCAGTAGCGGGTCTTGGTCGGGACGGGCTTCGAAGTACGATTGCTCGCGGCGTCCTTCGACCACCGCCTCTTCGATCGGCAAAGCTTGCATCGGATCTTCGACGTAGATCACCCGCGTGACAAACGCGCCGGCCGCAGCCAGTTTGACTTCCTCATCGGTCAGTTGGATCGGAATGGGGAACTCCTGAACCTTGCCGGCTGGCGGATAGAGCCGGCCGATCAGCTCAACCGTGGGATACACCTCGATCGGCTCGTCGTTCAGGACGCCTTCGACCTTGAACCGGTACACGCTGCCGACCATCAGGCCAACCTTCAAAGAACCGGCGTAGGCGGTGGTGAATCCGCCTCCCGAGACTGCCGACACGGTTGTGCCCGAGGGCACGGAGACTTCCGTCGGCTGACAATAACCCGACAACGATCCGTTGCTCAGCAACCGCTGACTGCCAATCGCTCCCGGAGGCATGACGCCGGCGTGCAACCAATGTCGCGGAGGAACTTGGGCCAAGAGAGGCGAACTCGGCACCGTTCCCAACGCCAGCGCCAATAGCATCAAGCCAGTGGCGTGCGTCGCCCACAAGGGGCAACGGCTGAGCAGTCGGACCGTTATCGTTGAATTCATTTCGCAGTAAGCCGTTAGATGCCGCCCTGTTTGCTAGCAACAAACGGCCCTTCTTCATTCACAGGTGTCGCAGTTGTTGCTGCCATGCGATTGGACAGCCGACTTCAGCAAGCTCAGCGGTCCGGGCAGGGTGCCGCCCATCAGTTTCAGCGGAGCACGATGCGTTTCGTCGATGTGAATCCGGTTGGCAGGCGCCGGGTAGTTCAGACCAGGGCGTTGCTTAACCGAGATCTGTACTTGCTTGGTGGGAGGCGGAAGCAGATGCCGCGTGCGGTTCTTCATCACATGCCTCTGTAGGCCAGCAGGCACTCCGTGAGGAATGTGAGGCGGGCCAGGTAGGCCAATCGGCGTGCCAGTCATCGGCAAGCCATACTGCATGCCGGCAACCCTATGTGGGGGAACCGGCGTGGGAGCGAAGCCGGCCGTTGGCATGCCGGCAGGCATCGGGCCGCCAGCACCATAGGGCATGGCTGCCGGGCCGCTGGGACCACAGGCCCCATTGGGACAGTATTGGGCCGCCTGACCATCGGGTCCGGCTGGCATCGATTGTTGGAAGTCGGCCGGGGCGGGCAGATCACCCTCATCGTAACCAGCGGGCAAGACGCCGCCTTCGTACGTCGGTTGACCGTTCGTCTCTAGGTTCTTGTTACCAATGCGGATGATGGCCAAGATCGAGCCACGCTTGTCTGCTTCCGCCACGGGATCGCAGCCTGGATCCAGGCGCGTGCTAACCAAGGTCTCCACACCAGCCAGAGCCAGCTCTTGGAACTCAGGATCCGGCAGATAGACCACCTTGGTCACAAAGTTGCCCGAGAGGACTTGGTCGAAGTCTTCCTCAGTAAACTGGACCGGCACGGGTGCGTGAGCCAAGTAGGCGTCGGTCCGGGGCGTTACAGGGGCAATTTCCAGAGTGGGGTACAGCGAAACCGCTGGCCGGCCTGGAATGTTAGAAAGCTTCAGGCGATAGATAGCGCCTTGGGGAAAGTCCTGTCGGCCTGGCACCACCAACGGCGCGGAGTCGAACAAGCTCCCCCCGCTAACGCTCCAAGCCACTTGGATACCGTCCTCGCCAACGAAAGCAATCTGTGACGTGGTAGGGGGGCCCGCCATCGCCATGCCACCCGCGCCGCCGTTGCAGCCGCCAGGTCCACAACTACCGCCTTCGCAGTATTGGACTTGCTGAATATCAGCATCGGACATTCCTGCTGGCTGAGGACCACCTACCTGACAGGTGTCGCAGCCACCCATGGGTCCGCATCCCGGTGTCGAACCGCCGGGACCGTAGAATGCGGCATCTCCCGCGGCGCCCATCATCATTTGATTGCCCACCGGGATAACGCCCGGTCCAGGACCACCGACGCCGGGCCCTGGGTGCTGGAGTTGCTGTGCAGGTGGCAGGTTGTAAGCCAAGCGCCCGCCGCAACCAACGGCTGCAACCGCCACCAGGACCATCAGGTTTGTCAGACAAAGCCGTGTACGCATCAGTTTCCCCCCTCGTGATGGGCCAACGGTTAGCTGGCCGCCGGGCGTTTGTTTTCCCGCTCTGTTTCAACTGCGTCTGTTTGCAGCGCTGCTAGCAACGACCGCAAGCGGCATAGACGGCCTCCCCGAGCCGCTCCTACAATCCCCGCCGTCATCGATAGACACTCACCACTCACGGTGAAGGGGCCATCGCTGCAGGCGCGGTATGCCTACGCCTGATACGAATCGGTCCCAACCGAGCCGTTTCTTTGGCAAAACCCCTAAAACCATTACATGAAGACCAGCCTACGCAGATTAACGAGCGCAGTGCTGCTCGTGGCGCTGGGTGCAGCGCTCTACCTGGCGATGCCCCTTCTGCAGCGCTGGTCTCAAGCAACGCCTTCGACGGAAACGGGGACGCTGGTCGACTCACCGCTAGCACAAATCCAAGTCGAGGGCGTGGATGACCGTCCCCTCAACAGGGACCGTGCTGGAAACGTGGTCATGGCCAACTGCCTGGTGGCCTTGGAACGACGCAGCACGATCACTGCCAACCTGGTTCAGTCAGGTCGAGTGGCGGGGCAAATCGTAGAAACTAGCGGCGCCTACCGGCAAAGCGGGCTGGGCGACCGGCGAAAGTTCAGCTTTGTGCTGCAGGGACGCATCGGTGGCGCCACGACTCGCGTCTGGCAAGTTTGCAACGGTCGATACTTGTGGACCGACACGGCCTGGGACGCAACCAGTTCACCGGGACGCAGACAGCTCAAACGGATCGATTTGGCCGACGTCCGCGAGCGAGTTCGGAGTCGGTCTGGCCCCCAACATGATCTCACCCCCGGCAGCGCGGCCCCCGAGGCGATCAATCCTCACCAGTGGGTTACGCTCGGCGGTTTGCCCATGCTCGTGGGCGCGCTCGCAGAGAAGTTCGATTTCGGCACGCCGCGACAAATGAGCCTACGCAATGAACCCGTCTACGCCATGATCGGCCGCTGGAAGCCCGCTCAACGTGACGCGCTGCTTTCGCCACCACAAGACGATCAAGCCAAAGCTGACCCGAAAGAGGGCGCCCTCGCGTTACCCGAGCGTATGCCTCACCACGTACTCGTAGCTATCGGGGCGCGTGACTTGTTTCCTCACTTAATCGAATACCGCAGCGTCACCGACCCGCTATCGACGGCAAGCATTGTTGAAGACGCGCGGTTCCGTCAAAGCGCCAGTCCGCTGCTAAAGATGGACTTCCTCAAACCGCGGTTCAATGTGCCAGTCGATCCACAGCACTTTGTTTATCAGAAGCCCGAGGGAATCGACTTTAGCGACCAAACCGAACAAAGAATCGCCATGCTCGAAGCCCGGGCAAGCGCCGGCAAGTTGAGCCGACGGAGCGGCACTACATCAGGTGGCCAACAGCGTTGACGGTAACCGGTTTCGCCTTGCCATTCTTCCATCGAACCAAATTCACCGCGCAGTTCATTGCCGGCACGTAGTACCCTTGTCGCGTATCGAGACCGAGTAGCGATCCCATGTAGGTGCGAATCACCACGCTATGGGCAACCGCAACGATTTCCTTGCCAATGTAGTCCGCCATCAGTGGCGCAAGCGTCGATGCCGTACGTTCCATGACCGAGGCAATCGTCTCACCGCCGGGGTAACCGAAGGCCGCGGGATCGCTCATGAATTTCGCATAGTTTTCTGGGTCCTCGGCTTGGATCTCGTCCCAGGTCATGCCTTCCCAATCGCCAACGCAGACTTCTTTCAAGGACTCTAGGGTGTGAACCTTGATGGAATGCGCGCTGGCAATCGCCTGGGCCGTTTCTTGAGCACGCTTTAAGGGGCTGCTAAACACCTGCGCCAACGGTCGCGAAGCCAAATGCTCCGCCACGCGCTCGGCTTGTTGACGCCCCAAGTCGGAGAGCGATTCGTCCACGCCGGAGCCCTGCAGACGTGGCGGCTTCTGCAGGTTGTGGGGCGTGGCCCCATGTCGCACGAGGTACAACAGGCAGGCATCAGATTCTGGGTAGGGGATTAATGAAGGCATATTGCTGCGGCTTGGCGGTGGGTTGCGAGTTGTTTGCAAGTACAAGCCCTGGCCAACCGACTGGTGCCATGGGCCGGGGATGTGCCTGCTACCGTGCCTTTTCGCGGGCAAGTTGGGCGGCGGCCTCGATGGCCGCAATCATGCCGTCGGTCTCCGCAATGCCCTTCCAGGCGAGGTCGGGCGCCGTGCCATGCGCCACACTGGTTCGCACGATTGGCAAGCCGAGCGTGACATTAACGGCCGCATGCATGCCCAGCAGCTTAAGAGCGATGTGCCCCTGATCGTGGTACATGGCCACCACCGCGTCAAACTCGCCATCACGAGCACGCCCCATCAAAGTATCAACCGGATAGGGCCCGGTAACGTCCACGCCCTCGGCCGCAGCAAGCGCCACAGCGGGCTGAATTAGCGACTGTTCCTCGTCGCCAAACAACCCTTGTTCGCCCGCATGAGGATTGAGCGCGGCCACGGCGATCCGGGGCCGTTCGGCCCCAAAGGCTCGCATCGCCTGATCAGCCAGATGACACTTGGCAGCAATCAACTCGACCGAGAGCTGATCAAAGACGCTCCGTAGTGAGGTGTGGAGCGTGGTATGGACGACGCCCAATCCATGCGGACAATGCGTCGTGTCACCGGGAGGCAGGTAGAGCATCATCGCAAAGTCCTTTACCCCACATCGCTCGGCCAACAACTCCGTATGCCCTGGGTAGTCGTGTCCCGCTCGTTGCAGATTCGCTTTGCTAATCGGCGCCGTCACCATGGCGTCTGCGTCGCTGGACTGAAGCAGATCGATGGCGCCAACAATGGCGTCGAAAGCAACCTGACCTGGCAAACGTTCCGCGCCGCCAGCAGCAACAGGTGACAAACACGGTAGGCAGTCTGCTGCAGTTAGCTCGAAGGCGCGCTGTGCTGACGCGCCGGTGGCAGGTGCGGCTACGAGGTCAACTGATCCTCGAAACCCCCTTAACGAGGCGGCACGTTGCATGGTTTGCTGATCGCCCAACACCACGGGGCGGCAAATGCGGTGAACCCTTGAGTCGGCCCACACGCCGGCAATTACCTCTGGTCCTACGCCGGACGGGTCACCGATCGTAAGCAGCACACGGGGGCGGACATCAGAGGTCATGGTATGCAGGGCTTATCGAAGCGGCCGGGGGACAGGTCTGGCCAGAATTCTAGAGTCACCCGTTCGCGGCACCTAGCCGGCCAACCTCACATGAATATTGGAACAATCCGCCCAATCCCGTGCGAAGCAGGGCAGAAGACGCAGCCCCTCCCGGCCGGTGGGGCCCGTGACAGGGTAATTTGGGCAATTATACTGGAGCGACAGGACAGGGGAGACTAACGGGCAACCCGCACTAGGAACCGCCAGCGGGGCCTGTTCGGACTTTGCGTCCCTCCCCTGATCTTCCGCGCCGTGTCGCCTCTCTGGCACGGCGTTCAATTCCGTAAAGACTGACTCGCAAACAAGCTACGCATACACGGGACGGCGTCGATGGCCAAAGCTCTGACGATCGCGGGAATGGTCGTCGCGGGTCTTATCTCCGTCGCCTTTGGCATGGACATGATCATGGCCTTCCCGTTCGACGGGGCAAGCATGCTCATTGACATCGGCATGCTGTTGGTGGGCCTTATCTTCGGCTATCTCAGCTGGAACGCCTTTCGCGATATCCGTTGAAGGCCCGTTTTTCGTTGCTAACGGAGCGCCTTGAGTTTCGCTCCTCCGTGAAACACCACGGGCCGACGGACGTAACAGTGGATAGCCTATCGCGAACCGGCCCGCCGGCAGTTTCGTACCCAAGCTAGCAGTGGTCGGCCCGACCACTTAAACTACAGGTCCCTCCGGCCAAGAACCCTTGGCCTCCCGCCCAACCACCGCTTGGCTACGACAGCCATCGTCCCAAACGACCATGAAGGCCGCCCGAGCATCTTTCCTGCCGCACCCACTGATTCGCGGTGGCAATGCGCAGACGCTGGCCGCCGCGCTACTTCCTTCGCCACCGCACGACTACCAAGCGGTCCGTCACTTCGTGGATCTGCCGGATGGCGATCGGTTGGTGCTGCACGATGACCAGCCGGCAGGGTGGCACTTGGGTGATCGAACCTTGCTGCTAGCCCATGGCTTGGGCGGATGCCACGGCAGTCCCTATATGGTGCGCATTGCTAGGAAGCTCAATGAGGTGGGCGTCCGCACGTTCCGCCTCGACCTCCGAGGATGCGGGGTCGGCGAGCGCTACGCCCGCGGTGCTGCTCACTGTGGCAGTTGGGACGATCTCCGCGCCGCTTTGGAAGCCATCGCCCAACTCGCCCCCGGTTCTCCGACGGATGTGGTGGGCTTCTCATTGGGCGGCTCGTTGGCCCTGAACCTGGCAGGTCGACTAGGCGATCAGCCGTGCGGGCATCTCTCCAGCGTCATGGCAGTCTGCCCCCCTGTCGACCTTCACGCCTTGGACAAATCCTTCCAGCAAGGTGCGGGCCGTGTCTACTCCCGTTACTTGGCCACCGTCATGTGGCGACAAATCCAGCGGCGGCTGAAGGACATGCCCGATCCTCCGGTGGTAGACACCTCAAAGCGCCCGCGACACATCCGTGAGTTGGACGAACAGATCACGGCCCCCTTTCATGGCTTCCGCGATGCGCAGCACTATTACGACGAGACCAGCGCAGCGCCTTATCTGACCGACATCCGGGTGCCGACGAAAATTGTCGTCTCCGCCGACGACCCGGTGATTCCTGTCAAAGCTCTGCTACGGGCGCCAAGAAGCGAATGGGTCGATATCCTGGTCGCCAAGAGCGGTGGGCACCTGGGCTTCTATGGCCATGAAGAGGGTGATCCCGACGCCAATTGGATTGACTGGCGCGTCGTCGATTGGGCGCAACGCTCATAGGCGGAACATTTGTTGCATCCGTTTCCTGGGTGCAAGAGCATTGGGTAACTGTCTGATGCACACGCAGTGGCGTCACTTGTAGCGTGCCAGTCCGCCCTGCAATTCTCTGCGGTGGCTTCCCACCACTGACGCCAAAGGCCTCTCTTGGCATTGCTCGTGAGCTACCGTTGTGGTGCCGTGACCTCTGGCGGCATCCCGCACGCACCCCCTTCAGCGCGCCCCACATGATTCCCGACGCAACGCAAGCTGCCCTAAAGGCCTCGTGGGCCCTCGCCAACAGGCATAGCTCGACGCTCATGATGAGCTTCTACGTGCGACTGTTCCAGATCGCACCGGGGGTGCGGCATCTGTTTCCTGAAGACATGACAGCTCAGCGTCGCAAGCTCGCGGACACGCTCAACGAAGTGGTAAACGGTCTCAGCAATATGAATCGCGTGATGATTGACCTTGGCGAACTGGCCGAGCGTCACGCCGGTTATGGGGCGAAGCCGCAGCACTACCCAGTGGTGGGTGAAGCGCTGATTTGGGCGCTCAAGGAAACCCTGGGGGAAGAGTTTACCGCAGAACATGAACAAGCCTGGACAGATACCTACGAGATCGTCTCTGCGGTCATGATCGAAGCCCAGTCGCACGTGCCGGCGGTTTAGAGTGGTTCTTGAATTGGCGTGACCGGCTTGCGCCCAAAAGAAAGCTTAAACAGCCATCCGTGGGTGGCCACGTGTTCCTGCGACTCGCAGTAGTCTCTATGCCGTTGCTGCGCCAGCTTTCACCTCAGGCTGTTAAGCGAGGCGGACCCGTCGGGATGGACGTGCGTCTCCAACTGGCATGCCACGTAAGCCAGCACCAAACCGAACATCAAAGCCACTGAGAGCTTGATGCGGTCGTGATCGTGGAACTGTAGCTCCGGTAGCAGATCGCTCATCGAGATACACAGAAATACGCCAGCCGAAAAGGCAAGAGCGTAGCCGGTGGTAAGAGAACTCGGGTCATCGGCAAAGATGCCGACCTGGGCCAGCAGCGCCCCCGCGGGAATCACCAGTGCGAACAAACCATTGACGACGTCGCGAACTAGCGGCGACCAGCCACCACGGGCCAAGAGCATGGCAATGGTCATAGAGTCGAATGGCTTGTGAAGCGCAATCGCCAGGAAGGTGCCAAAGCCAGCCAGCGAACCGGGCGTAGGTCCGTGACGAACGCTGGCCGCCAAAGCCACTCCCGCCAAGAGGCTATGCACGGTGAGCCCCAATGCAGCGCCACTCCAGGTAAGGTCGCGGGCGTAGTCCTTGTGGGCATGGCCCTGATCGTGGCAACTTCCATGACCGTCGGCCAACTCAGATTCTTGCTCGGGCACGTCATGGTGGTGGTAACCTAAGAACCTCTCGATGAAGAACATCGCCAAGAATCCGCCTAGCAACCACAGACTGGTGGGGATGAACCGCCGGGGATCGTTCGTATCGCCAACGACTGACATCAGCGCGTGGGGCAGCAAGTGCAGCACAGCTACCCCCAACATGACGCCTGCGACGCAGCTTACGGCGCATTCCATCCAGCGGTGCGTCAGCTTCAGCCACTGTGGCAACTTCCCGCCAAAGACGGAAACAACAACGATCGCAAGGCAGTAGTAGGTAAGCAGCGTGATCAAACTAGCACAGTTCTGAGGAAGGAAGCACACAGCCGAACACAGTAGTATGAGTGGACAAGCCATGCTGAACAATGGCTCAGTTGACGAGTCGATGGTCTAGCACCACCATCAGACCACCCGTACTTTCGTCCCACCGCATGGACCCCACATGAAATCGCTCCTCCAAAGAGTCTCTTCGGCCAGCGTGAAGGTCCAAGAGGAGGTTGTCGGCAAGATTGACTCAGGCCTCTTAGTTCTACTGGGCGTGGGACACCATGATGGCGAGGCACAGGTACGGTGGATGGCGGACAAGTTGGTGGGGCTGCGCGTCTTCGAAGATGACCAAGGCAAGATGAACCTCTCACTACAGGACGTTGGTGGACAGATGCTGGTAGTGAGCCAGTTCACCCTCTGGGGCGATTGTCGCAAGGGTCGCCGACCAAGCTTCGTCGATGCCGCACCGCCAGAACGCGCGGAGCAACTCTACGAGGCCTTTGTGAAGGCTGTCCAAGAGCGCGGCATCAGCGTTGAGACAGGGCAGTTTCGCCAGCACATGGAGGTGTCTCTCGTCAACCAGGGTCCGGTGACTCTGATGGTCGAAACGCCCGCCGAATAGCCAGGCTGCTAGCAATCGTCAGATTCGCCCGTGCGCAGCCGAACCTTCGGCCGTTTCTAAGACATTGGCCGAGCCAAGCCTCGTGATGTCGCGTAATGACCCAAAGAACCGCTGCGATCGGGGCTGGGACCTGTGCTGGCGGCGAATCGCGGGCCAAATCACCGTGACCTGCCCACTGGAATCCGCTAAGAGATAAGGCATACCGCCCGCCACGTCTCCGCTGCCACCCAACAAGGAACTGACGATGTATCGCTCCCTGATCGCTGGCTGGCTGCTGCTCGTGTTGGCGATCGCTGGGTACCCACCGCAGCGCGTTGCCGCGGAGTCGGCCGCTACAGAGGAACAATCCGGGGTTAGCCAGACATCGCTCGATTCGCGTGCTGGCGCGTCAGCTAATCTAAACACAGCCGCCACGCACCCGCTCCAGCCCGTGCTCCAGATGGCGGAGAGTGCTTACCAGCGCATTGGGTCCGATATCCAGGACTACACGTGCCGGATCATCCGCCGCGAGAGGCTGGGCGGGAAACTGCGTCCCTACGAGTTCATGCGCGCCAAGATTCGCCACCAATCACTCAATGAAGCAGGCACAGAACCCGCAAGCCCGTTTAGTGTCTACCTGCGATTCGAAAAACCCAAGACGCTCGGTGGCCGGGAAGTCTTGTTTCTCGAAGGGAAGAATGCAGGGCGAATGCTCGTGCGGCGCGGTGGCACGCGATTGGCCTATGTGACCACTTATCTAGCGCCCACTAGCGAGTTGGCCCTGAAAGAAAGTCGTTATCCGATCACCGACGTGGGGTTTCACCGTCTGATTGGCCGCTTGGTAGAGGTCATCAAAGAAGACATGCAACACGAAGAATGCCAAGTACAGTTCTTCGAGGACGCCAAGATTGGCGATCGCAGTTGCACCCGCATTTTGGTGGAGCATCCTCGACCGCGTGATCACTTCCGATACCATCGCGCTATTGTGTTTATCGACACCGAGCGACAGATCCCGCTGGGCTATGCTTCCTACCGCTGGCCCCGGAAGCCAGGCGGCAAGCCGGTGCTGATGGAGGAGTATCTCTATACCGATGTCAAACTCAATGTGGGCCTGACCGACGCAGACTTTGATCGCTCCAACCCCGCCTACGGCTTCCTCAAGCGAGAACCGGTCGTAGCGCGGGACTAAAGCTGGTGCGTCGCGTCGGCTTGTGCGTCGCGTCAATGAACTTCCGCAACTCACGAAAAAGCGGGCCGTGCGACGAATCGCACGGCCCGCTTGCGTTTGCTACTCGGCTGTCAATAGCAAGGACTTTAACCCAGCCGGCGACGGAGCGCCACGGCGCTCATCGATACCATGCCAAGCGCCATCAAGACAAAGGTCGATGGCTCGGGAATCGACGAGGTCACCGTAACCGTGAACTGAACGCCGAAGTCATCGACACGGAGACGATTGTTCTCACCTGTCGGCGGGTTGGAATGGGCCACGCCTTCAACCACGAGGGTTGTAGGCAAGAAGCTCGAAACGTCGATTCGCGCGTTTCCAGTTGAGCTGGCGCTTTGACCTGAGACACCGAATGTGAAGAGCGAATCGTCCGATGTCACGGGGCTACCGCCATTCACCGCAGGGTCTAAGGAGCCTTCGAAACTCCACAGGTCGGTGGTGCCATCGGTCACCTTGCCGGCATCACCAAGATTGCCTGAGAAGTAAATGATGACATCGGTAAAGCCATCGAAGGCAATGTCGATGTCAGCTGGGTTTAGACCGTTGGCGTTGGTGAGCGTCACCGTTTCTAGCGTCGCTGTGACGCTTTCGCCGGGCTCGATCGCAGGGTTGTTGCCAGCGGTGCGAACACCAAACTCACGGTCGGTCGTGCCACCGTTAGTCCTTAGAGTGCCACCGGCACTCGGCGTTAGAAGGACTTCAATATCGAACTCCACACCGGTGTCCGCGTCAGTAAGCGAGCGGAAGTACGTGAAGGTGGGGACATCAATATTGCCGCCGTTGTTCTGGCCTGCGCTGTTGTCGTAAAAGAGGTTGCGGAATGTGGTTCCCGCGTCAGCGGACTGCGTGGCTAGACAAGCCACGGCAACGGCCCCCAGCAGGCCACGGGTTAGTGATCTCAGAAACACGAGCATTCTCCTTCAAAGTGGGTCGAATCAGCGCGCGACGATGAGTGTCTGTCAGTGGCCCTCAGGGGCCAGCCTCCAGCAGCGGCACGACTCAAAACGAGCGAGGTGGAAAAGTAATTGATAAGGACAGAAAAGCGGGCCATGCCGGCAGTGCGGAGCAACCCCCCGCTAGCTGTCGGCCTACTAGTAACCGCCCAATTTCTGTGATCCTGTACGCGAAAAAGTGCAGCTTTTCTTAACAAAAGCGCCACCGAAAGCCATAAACCATACCCAGGAAACAACTTAGGCACCAATCGAGGGAGGACACCTGAAATTCCCAAGACTCCCGCTGGCCGCAAATCGCGGGCAAAGAGCTAGCGCACCTGGGCATCCATGATGCGGCGGGCCTGCGCGTTCGCCGTGGCCCAGTTGCCCTTCCGGGCTGCTGAGACGATGTCCTGCAGCCAGCCGGCTTCGCGAGGCGAGAGTTCGCCCGCTTCCCGTGCCGCATCAATTTGTTGGGCAACGCCTGGGAGCTTCTCGGCCTTCTCGAGGTTGGTAATGGTGTACAGCGCTTGGGCATATTGATAGGCCCGCGGACCGACCTCGCCATAGCCACCACACCCCGCAACGCCTAGCAGTGCCAAGCAGCACAACAGCCGCGGCAGCGAGATTTTCGAATCGCATAATCCGCGCATGGCTATAGCTCCCCCGAGACTTCCGCCTCATCCATGCTGGAGTATTCGGCCCATAAGAAGAGATCCACGTCGTCCGTTACAAATCTGACCGAGGCGTCTCCCAGGCAAACGTTCCCCCCGCCGGGGTGCTCGGCATACATCTGACCGACGTGCAACGTTGGAAAGTTAATCGGATGGATAATCGGGTCGCCAGTGATGTCGAGTTCACCGCCAGACGGCCCGGCATGTACCAAGACCAACGTGGCAGCCGTGTCGGGCAAGTTGATGTCTTGCACCACCTGGCGGGGATTCACAAAGGCGCCCGGCACCACGCCCACCCAAGTCTTGTCACTCAGCGCAGAGGAGTGCTCGCCAAGAAAGATCGTCTTGGAAAGCCCGTCCGTCACCTGCTGAAAGCGAGTGGAGGAATTCCTGAAGAAGGGCCCATCCGCGACTCGCGACGGATCACCATCAATCATCACGTTCTTGGTAGCGCTTGTATAAATATCGGTGAAGACCTCTCCCGAGGACCCTGGCGCACCGCAGCCTCCCCAACACGATTCCTGGCCATGGCTAGCGACATAATGTGACCGGCCCAGCAGGATCTGCTGTCCGGCGATCGTAAGCGGTTCGCCCGATTCGCCGCGAACGCTCGCCTCCTGTTCGGCCAAGAACGGCTGAGTGGGACCGGAAGAGCTGGGGCACAAAAGCGTGGGGATGCTCTGCCGAATCAGCCCCGCATAGTCGACCGACCAAAGCGGCTCCGCGTAGTTGATTTGATCACTGAGCGTGGACTCTTCCATATAGGGCAGCAGGTAGGCGCCCCATCCCCATCCGGGCGCCGCGTCGCCGGTCTCATCATCCACCGACCCAGCCGAGGGCCGGGACACGTAACCGGGAGGCAAGCGCTTGAAGGCGCCTTCGTAGTTGTGCAGCGCGATCCCAAGCTGATGCAGATGGTTCGTGCACTGTGTGCGTCGCGCGGCTTCGCGAGCCGCCTGTACGGCAGGCAAGAGCAGGGCAATCAAGATGCCGATCACGGCGATCACCACCAAGAGTTCTACCAGGGTAAACCCGCGATTCTGAGATCGGGACATGGGAGCTCTCCGCCGCCTGAGAAAATGTAGCCTAGGGTAAACTTCCAGGAAATGTACCCAAGGCTACACTTGCCGTCAACTACCGTTGCCGCGAAAAAGCTCCCCGCGCGTGTCGGCGCCAAGATGAAAACGGCCTCAGGAGCTATAATCAGCGGCCATGCTGACACGCCCTGAAATGCTCACTCCGAAACATGTCCGATCCGCTCGAATCCGTTGATCAAGCTTTCCGCCGTACGCGCACGGACCATTCCAGCGAGACCGCGGAAGACTACGTCGAGGCCATTGCGAAGATCGAGGCTGACAAAGGCCTTTGTCGGGCGGCCGATTTGGCTCGATTGTTTGGCGTCAGCCATGTCACGGTTGGAAAAACGCTCTCGCGTCTCTCAGGCGAGGGCTACGTGGAAACCACACCCTATGCACCGGTGAATCTGACGAACAAGGGTCGGCGGCTGGCCAATCAGGCTCGCAAGCGACACGCGGTGGTGGTCGATTTCTTGCAGGCGATTGGGGTGAGCGAGGAAACGGCTCATATCGATGCCGAGGGGATCGAGCATCACGTAAGTCCTGAAACGCTAAAGTGTTTCCGCGCCTTGATCGAGCAACGTAAGGCAGAGTAATTGGGCTCCCGCGAGGGGCTTTGGGTGTGCGACCTTGGTCCTGGTAAGTAGGATCGAAGAGATGACGTGGCACGATTCCCTCCCCAGCCCAGCCCGCCGCTCCCCCGTCGACTCCGCCAGCGGTAACGAAGACCGTGGTGGCCATGCCCTCGACAGACCAGGGCCTGGTAACCTGTCGCTCCCCCCCTCGGCGGCATCCGACACGCTTCACCATCGGTCGCTAAGAACGATCGTCGATGTGGTGCAGTGGCGTGCTGCGCAACACCCTGAGGCTCCTGCCTTTACGTTCCTTGCAGATGGGGAAACGCAAGAACAACGTTACAGCTTCGGTCAACTCGATCGCCAAGCCAGAGCTTTGGCGGCTGAGCTGCAGCGCCAGGGCGGAACGGGAAAGCGAGCGTTGGTGGTCCTGGAGCCAGGGCCCGCGTACATCACGACGCTGTTCGGATGCCTCTACGCCGGCGTGGCGCCGGCGCCGGTCTACCCGCCCGATCCGTTTCGCATCGCGCGAACCCTCCCCCGCCTGCAAGCCATCTTTGGAAGTGCCGAGTGCGACTTCCTGCTTAGCAGCCAGGCAGTGCTGGGCGAGCCCAACAGCTTGCTCCGCCAGACATGCCCCCACGGCGCCATTGCCGTGGAGACGATTTCCGATCAGCTGGCTGAAGGCTGGGAAGCACCGCGTCATGAGCCCGCCTCGCTGGCGCTGTTGCAATACACCTCTGGTACGACTGGCGAACCGCGCGGCGTGCCGATCTCACACGCCAACCTGATCGATAACCTGCGTGGCATGGAAAGCATCTTGGATGTGGAGGATGCCCTGGCTGTGCAATGGCTGCCGCCCTACCACGACCTGGGGTTAATCGGCGGCGTATTCCTGCCACTGTTCGCCAATCGGCCGATGGTGCTGATGTCTCCGCTAGACTTCATGCGCCGTCCTGCCCGTTGGTTGGAAGCGATCTCTCGTTACCGCGCCACGACCAGCGCAGGACCCAACTTTGCGTACGAGCTCTGCTTGCGAAAGATCCGTGATGAAGACTGCCAGGGCTTGGACCTTAGCAGTTGGAAAGTTGCAGTCTCCGGGGCGGAACCGGTGCGGGCCGATACGCTTGATCGGTTCTGCGAGCGATTCGAGCCCTATGGCTTTCGTCGAGAAGCGCTGGTGCCAGCGTACGGCATGGCTGAAACGACGCTCATGGTGAGCATCGCTCCGGTCGGCGTACCACCCAAGGAAGTGACCGTGGACCCGGTCGCGTTGTCAGAATCCCGCGTTGCGGTGAAGCCCGATGGTCGTCGCGTTATAGGCTGCGGCCCGGCCGGCCCCGGGGTAGAAGTCCGGGTGGTGGATCCCGCTACGGGTCTGCCAACCGAGGGTGTCGGCGAAGTGTGGGTGCGGGGAGCGAGCGTTGCCACAGGCTACTGGCAAAAACCTGAGCTAACAGCCCAGCGGTTCGACCAGTGCTGTGGCCAACAACGTGGCTACTTCCGAACCGGCGACCTTGGCTTTCAACGCGAAGGGGAATTGTTCCTGGTTGGCCGTCGTAAGGAGATGATTATCCTCGCCGGTCGGAACTTCTATCCGCACGATCTCGAACAATCCTTGCAAGCAGCACACGCTGGCTTTAAGACCGATGGCGGGGCGGCGATTGCTGTCGAACACAACAACCAGGAACAACTCGTCTTGTTGCAAGAGGTGCAACGACCCCGAAAGCAGGACCTCGAGCAACTGCTCACGATTGCCCGACGCGTGGCGGCTGAGGAAACGGGCCAAGAGCCGCATCGGGTCATCTTGCTTCCCGTAGGGGAATTGCCCAAGACGTCTAGCGGCAAGACGCGAAGGACGGAGTGCTGGGATCAATATCGGACCAACACGCTGACCGTCCTTGCTGAGTGGCCAGCGGTGGGTCAGGTCACCGAGGCGGACGAATTCGAGCAACCAGCTACGAAAACGGAACAATGGCTCGCGCAGGTATGGTGCAACGCACTGGGCGTCATCGAGGTTGGCCGCAATGATAGCTTTTTCGCGCTGGGCGGCCGCTCTTTGCAAGTCACTGAAATGCTGACGCAAGTGGCTCAGCGAACGGGGCTCACTTTGCCACTGGCGACTCTGTTTGACCATCCGACGCTGGCGGCTTTGGCAGCTCACATCGAACTCCAGCCACCGGTCAACGGAGTCTCAACAAACGAAGTTGCCACTGTCGACTTCTCACAGCCACAGCCGCTTTCGGCAGCGCAGCAGCGCTTCTGGATGGTAGAGCAGCTAGGTGTCCCGGGCGGGGCCAACGTGCCGGTAGCGCTACGTCTTGCCGGCAAAGTAGATGCTGACCGTCTCGATCGAGCTATCAACGAGTTAGTCGATCGGCACCTGGCGCTACGCTTGTCATTTACTACACAGGACGCCACGCCCCAACAGCAGCTGAGCACTGCCAAACGCATCTCTTTGGAGCGATGGGTTGCCGAAGGTGAGACGCTTGAACAAATCTTGTCGAACGATTGGGTTTGGCGCCCCTTTGATCTCAACCAGCCGCCGCTAATGCGAGCCGCTTTGGTAGACCTCGCTGATGGCGAGGTTGCCCTGGTGCTGGTCGTCCACCACCTTGTGAGCGACGGAGCTTCCCTCGATGTACTTCTCCGCGACTTGGAGGCACTGTGCGACGCCAAGCCCTTATCGCCAGCAACGGGGCTTCGCGGGCAAAGCTTTGACGACGACAAAGTCTCAACGGACTACTGGAAGAAACGACTGCACGACGTGCCGGCGACGGTCGAGCTTCCGCTGGAGCCAACCAACTCTGAAGCGGCGGTGGCGATCGACTCCCACCCGTTGAGTCGCGATCTTTGCGATCAAGTCGATGCCAAAGCAGCCAAGCTCGGCGTAACGCCCTTCACGATTTATCTGTCGGTGATGCACTTGGTGTTAGCGCGCTACGCGAGCCAGCGGCATGTCGGTATCGGCACGGCGGTCGCCAATCGGCAGCTGGAGGCGCCGGATGCCGTTGGTTGCTTCATCAATACCGTGCCACTCTTTGCGGAGATCGACGACGACGCTACTTACGGCCAATGGATACGACAACTTCAGCCTAAGTTGCTGGCCGACTTGGACCACGCCTACTTGCCCTGGGAAGCGATTGTCGAAGCCGCGGACAAAGCGCGCACGCCTGGCCGCATGCCTTTGGTGCAGTCATTCTTCGTGCACGATGATCGCACGGGTTCGATCGAACGGGTGGCCGGCGCCAAAGTGCTTGATGCAGCAACGGACTATCGCGGACTGGGCGTCTTTGATCTATCCGTCGTGGTCGAAAGCCGCCGCCCCAAGCCATTGGTGAAGCTGGTCCACGACCGGTTTCGCTTCCCCGAGCCCCTGGCCCAGCGACTGCTGGCGACCTACGAGAGCGTCCTGCAGGCGGTTGTTGAGAACCCGTCACTTCAGCTGAGCAAAGTGCCCCTACCGGCCAAGGCGGAACACGAAGTGCTCCAAAGGGGTGGTGAGCCCACGTCACGGCTGCCGTCGGCGAGCATCGTTACCCAACGGCTTACGAGCCACGCTCAGCAACAGCCGAAGGCTATTGCCGTGCAAAGTTCGGCCGCCTGCCGGACGTACGCTGAGGTCGAGCAGAGAGCCACCCAGGTCGCTAACCAGTTGGTGGCGCGGGGCGTCGGACGGGGTGACCGCGTGGGCTTGCTGCTGAGCCGATTGATCGACCTCCCTGTGGCTATCTTGGGGGTGTGGAAAGCGGGCGCGGCCTACGTGCCACTGGATCCACGCTACCCGGCTGCGCGGCTAGCCATGGTTGCCGACGATGCCGAGTTGGCGTGCCTTGTGACCGACACCGACGCGGTACCCGAAGCGTTCGTGGATTCGCGTGTCGTACGCTTAGCGGAGCTTCTGACAGGGGTGCCCAAACAGACGGCCTTGCCGACGCCCTCTGCCGAAGACGCCGCCTACGTGATGTATACCTCGGGTTCGACGGGCAAGCCGAAGGGCGTGGTTGTTCCTCATCGGGCCGTGGCTAACCTGCTCAGCTCGTTTGCCATCGACCTGGCTTTGAAGCCAGGGCACGCCATGCTTGGCGCCACGACGTTTGCCTTCGACATTTCCGTCCTCGAACTGTTCTTGCCTCTGGTGACGGGCGCGACGCTGGTCATCGCCAATGACGACCAAGCCAGCGAGGCCATGCCTCTTCAGGCCCTCCTTGATCAGTATCCGGTTTCCCACCTGCAAGGCACGCCGTCTTGGTATCGCATGCTACTGTCGGCAGGCTGGCGTCCCACTAACGAGCAGACTCTGCTCTGCGGTGGCGAAGAAGTGCCAGCCGACTTGGCAGCCAAGCTGCTAGAATCCGCCGGCGCGGTTTGGAATGTCTACGGGCCTACGGAGACCACCATTTGGTCGACCATGCATCGCATCGATCACGCCGCTGGGTCCCTGCCGATTGGCCGACCGATTGCAGGGACTCGGTGCTATGTGTTGGACGACCACGGCAGATTTTCGCCCACCGGAGCATGGGGCGAATTGGTCATCGCTGGCGCCGGTGTAGCCAATGGGTATTGGAAACGTCCAGGGCTCACTGCGGAGCGGTTCCCGCCGGATCCCTTCAGTGCGTCTCCCGCCAGGATGTATCGTACGGGCGATGTGGCCCGCTGGAACGCCCAAGGACTACTAGAGTTTGGTGGCCGCCGGGACGGTCAAGTTAAGGTGCGCGGGCACCGCATAGAATTGCGAGAGGTCGAACTAGCGCTAGCGTCCCACGAAGCGGTCGGAGAAGCCGCCGTGATCGTCAGCCATCAGGGTCAAGCCGAAGCTGCGTTGGTTGCCTACGTATCTCCGGCTAACGGTCACGCGTGCTCTCCCGCAGTGCTTCTAGAGCACCTTTCAGCGCGACTTCCCGGATACATGGCGCCGTCGGCCTTCATTGAACTGCCTCAGATTCCCAAGACCAACAATGGCAAGATTGACCGCAATCGGTTGCCTCAAAATGCCGGGGCAACCAGTCGGTCCTCGACCATCGTCCCGCCACGTAGCCCGTTGGAGCAACAACTCGCAACGTGGGTGTGCGAGCTGCTAAGAATCGAACAAGTTGGGGTGTTCGATAATTTCTTCGAGATTGGGGGGCAATCGCTGCTTGCCACGCAGTTGGTCGTCCGCATGCGTGACGAAATTGGCGCCGAGCCACCGCTGCGAGAAGTCTACCAGCGGCCTACCATCGCCGCGTGGGCTGAGTTGCTTCTGCACATTCAGCTTGAGCAAACCGACGAATTGCCCGGCGACTTGCTACAGCAGCTCAATGGAATGTCTGACGACGACGCGGCGGCCTTCCTCGAATCCCTGGCCAACGGCTGATAGCCGCCCGCCTGACACGTTTTCCCTGAGCCGATGCCCCGCCTCCTGTCCCCAGCTCGCCGATCTCCGTTGCTGCTCGCCGGCGTCGTCGCCATTGTTGTTTGGACGGTTTGGCTGACGACGCTAGGCGCTGGATCGGCTGCGGCAGTCCTCGCCAACGACTGGCCCGTGGCTTTGATGATGGTTTTTGGTTCCTTCATCGCGGGGGCCAGTTCCGAGGGCGGCGGCGCAGTGGCCTTTCCGGTAATGACCAAAGTGCTCCACGTGTCGCCGGCAGACGCCAGGCTCTTCGCGCTGATGGTCCAATCGGTTGGGATGTCTGCGGCCTCGTTGGTGATCGTCGGGATGAAAATCCGCGTCGATTGGCGAGCCATAGGACTAGCCAGCGTGGCCGGCGCGGTAGGCGTCGTGGTAAGCCTGTTGGCGGTGGCGCCGGTTGTCGAACCCGCTCATGTGCGCATCGTGTTTACGTCCCTCCAGGCCGGCTTTGCAGTCGTGCTACTGCTAGCCACTTCGCGCTTCGACGGTCGGGCTGCTCAGGCACGACTGGTGGACTGGCGCGGAGCTTCAGCGATCCTGACAGCCGGACTGCTAGGGGGAGTCGTCAGCGGATTGGTCGGTTCGGGCCTGGACTTGATGCTGTTTGCCGTGCTGACCCTCCTCTTTCGAGTCAGCGAAAAGATTGCTACGCCAACGTCGGTCGTCGTCATGGCAGTCAACTCGATCGTGGCGGTCGTCTGCTACTTTGCGGTACGGGGCCAACCGCCAACCAGCGTGGTCAACATGTGGCTCGCGGCCGTGCCAATCGTAGTGGTTGGCGCCCCGCTCGGCGCGTGGGTCTGCTCGCGACTGCGGAGGGATACCATCACACGCTGCTTGGTGGGACTCATTGCGATTGAAGTGGTCACCACGCTATGGCTGGTCCCCCTGACGAGCGAACGCTTGCTAACAGCAGCACTCGTGTTCCTACCCTGTCTGGCGTTGTGCCTGCTAATGGCTCGACGGCAGAGGTTTGACCCTGTGCGAATCCGCAGCGAGCGGCTTGCACAATCACAGTAAATCGTCGGCCTCTTTTTTGGCGGCGACCTGACGCACCTTTGCTGTAACAAAGGCCACGCAGGGCCGTACGAGGGTAGAAAACGTTCGGAACAGGGTCTGCGCTAGCAAAACCCGCAAAATTGCGCCCCTTTTAGCGCCTGAAAAACGCAAGCGGCCAGTGGTGCTAACGAGCTGGCCCGAACAGAATAGGTTGTATGAACCAGAGAAGAGAGATTGACTACGTCATTATTGGCGCTGGCCCCGCGGGCCTGCAGCTTGCCCATTTCCTCCAGAAGTCGGGACGCGACTACCTGATTCTGGACGCCGGCCAGCGAGCTGGGGAGTTCTTCGAGCGTTTCCCTCGGCACGGGAAGCTAATCTCGATCAACAAAGTCCACACCGGCTATCAGGATCGAGAATCCCAGCTCCGCTACGATTGGAACTCGTTGATCTGCGACGACCCCGACTTGGCCTTCACCAAGTACTCCGATGAGTACTTCGCCAGCGCGCCACTTTATGCACAGTATCTGAGAGACTTCGCAGACCGCCTTGATCTGAAGATCCAGTTTGAAACTCGGGTAACCAGAATTCAGCCCGCAGAACAGCCCAACGGGGATCGTCGCGCTGCGAACTACGTGGTGACTGACGCAGCCGGAAACGAATATGCCTGCCGGGCATTGATCGTCGCCACTGGTCTAACGCGACCCTATGTGCCGGACATCCCTGGCATCGAGCATGTTGAAAACTACTGGGACTGCTCGATCGATCCGGCTGACTTCGCAGATCAAAAACTACTGATCATTGGCAAAGGTAACTCGGCCTTTGAAACGGCTAACCATCTGGTGGGCGCTACTCGGGTTACCCATCTGTGTAGCCCCAACTCGATACGCATGGCGTGGAAGACACACTTCTTTGGCCACTTGCGAGCCGTGAACAACGACTTTCTGGACACCTACATTCTCAAGGGCCAAAACTCGGTTCTCGACGCCACGATTGATAGCATCCAGCGAGACGGCGAAGAATTGGTCGTGGATCTGACCTTTAGCCATGCCGAGGGCCAGCGCGCGCAACTGGCTTATGATCGGATCATCGCCTGCACCGGTTTCCGCTGGGACCCCGTCTTCTTTGGCAATGGTTGCCAGCCGGCCAGCTCTGCCTGTGGCAAGCTGCCGGATATGACAAGTGCGTGGGAATCGAGCAATCTGCCGCACGTCTACTACGCCGGCACGCTCATGCAGATGCGTGATCTCCACAAGACGATGTCCAACGTCCTGCATGGCTTCCGCTTCAACGTGAAGTCGCTGGCCTCGATCCTAGAAACGCGCTACGAAGATGCCTCTTGGCCAAGCACCCGACTCGAACGGACGGCCGAAGCGATTGCCGACAAGATCATCGAGCGCGTCAGCACCAATGCTGGCTTGATGCATCAGCCGGGGTTCTTGTGCGACGTGCTTGTTGTTGATGAGGATGACGTTCGCTACTACGACACAGTGGCGGTCGACTACGCCCACGAGTCCGATTTCGGTCAATCGCCCCACTACTACACCATCACAATGGAGTACGGCGATACGTTGGATGAAATCCTCTGTGTCCACCGCGAGCCCGATCCCAACAAGGCCTATAACGACTTCTATCTCCACCCGCGAATCCAACGGTTCTCCTGTGGCCAACAGTTGGCTGAGCACCACATTAGTGAGTCGCTAGAAAACGAGTGGCGCCTGGACGAGCATCCGGGCGAACGGCCCTTGATCCGCAAGATCGATTTCCAGGGGCAAAAGAATCCTGCTCGATTCCAGCAAACGCATCGTGATCAGTTGATCGCATTCCTGCGGGTTCAGCTTACTGAAGCCATCAGCGGCGCACAGCCGGCGATCGACCATCTAGCAGCTGGCGCCAACGCCAATGGCCACGCTTCGTAACGGGCCCCATCTCGCGGAGTGGAAAGATGGAACCCAGCACGCCGTCCAGCTTGGCGGAGCAGTTAGCCTCGCTTTCACCGGCGAAGAAAGCGGCTCTGGAAGCCATGCTTCTCGCTCGGGGTTCGCAGCGCGCCGCTGACCAGCGCATCCCTCGGCGCCCTGCCGACGCGGACCCACCACTCTCCTTCGCCGAACAAAGGCTCTGGTTGCTGGATCAACTGGAGCCAAATCATCCGTTCTACAATATGCCCCTGGCCGCGCGGCTGGTCGGCCTGCTGGATCAGGCTGCCTTCGCAAGGTCACTTCAGCACCTTCTCGAACGGCACGAGTCTCTTCGCTATAGCTACCACACCAGCGCTGGTGAACCGACAAGAAAGATCCACGACCACGTCACGATCGAACCACAGTATGTTGACCTCCGAAACCAGGCGCCTGGGGCACCATCGCTAATCAAAGCCCTACGAGCCGAGGCTCGTAAGCCGTTTGATCTTGCTAAGCCACCTCTGCTCCGCTGCGTCGTCTATGAGGTATCGGATTCTGATCGCGTCGTGCTACTGGTCATGCACCACATCATCTCCGACGGCTGGTCGATGTGGGTCATGCTCAGCGAACTGGCCGCATTGTATGACGCGGCGGTCGAGCAACCATGCCTCGCAACGCCTTTGAATCCGCTGCCGATCCAGTACTCCGATTTTGCCCACTGGCAACGTGAGCGCTGCGACGCATCCGCCGTCGAGCAACAGATCGACTACTGGAAACGGCGACTCGCCGATGCCCCCACCGCAGCAGGCCTGCCAACCGACTACCCGCGACCGGCCGTGCAAGATTTTGACGGGGCGATGCTACCCTTCGAGTTGTCTGCTGACCTCAGCGAGCAACTCTCGGCTTTCGCCGAAGAGCATGGTGTTACGCCGTTTATGGTACTGATGGCCGCCTACCAGGCATGGCTCAGCCGGTACACCGGCACCACCGACTTGTGCGTCGGCACGGCGGTAGCCAACCGCACAAAATCTGAACTTGAGCGCCTAATCGGTTTCTTCGTCAACACGCTGGCGTTTCGATGCGATCTGTCAGACGACCCCACATTCGCCGACTTGGTCCAGCAAGTACGTGAGACAGCGCTCGAAGCCCAGTCGTCTCAGGATGTACCGTTTGATCAGATCATTGAAGCCGTGGCGCCAGACCGTGACCAGAGCCACGATGCGCTGTTTCAAACGGCGCTGGTGGTACAGAACCCGCCGCGCGAGTTCGCCACCGGCAAGGGATTGGAGATCACCCCGTTGCCGGTCGACAACGGCACCGCCAAGTATGATCTGACATTCTTCTTCTGGCAGGACAGGGACCAATGGCAGTGCCAGGCTGAGTATCGGACGTCGCTATTCAAACAAGAAACCGTGCGGCGTTTCATCGCCACCTTGCAGACATTACTTGCCGACGCACTGAGGCATCCAACTCGAGCCGTTTCCAAATTGGAGCTGCTCGACGGGGCACAACGACAGGCCCTTGTGCAGTTCAATCAAACCGAACGCCCCTTGCAGCAGCCCTGGCTTATACACGAACGGATTGAGCACTGGATGACGTGCTCGCCGGATAGCTCCGCGATCCACGATCGCGGTCAAACCCTCTCATACGGCGACCTGGATCAACGATCGGCGGCGGTTGCCTCGTCTCTTATCGATAAGGGGGTGGTTCCCGATGCGCCGGTGGTTGTCTGCTTGCCGCGATCCGTGGAAGGTATCATCGCCATGGTGGGGATCTGGCGAGCAGGCGGGGTCTACGTGCCCGTTGATGCCGAAATGGCGACTGGTCGGCTCGCCTTTGTTGCAAAGGACTGTCGGGCCAGACTCGTCATTGGTCGTCCGGCCTTAGAACCTCCAGCCGATTGCCAACTGGTGACCTGCGAAGAACTCATCAATGCGAGTTCCCCCCCGGTTGAGCCCGTCGTGACGCCCCGCTCACGGGCCTACGTCATCTACACCTCAGGATCGACGGGTGAGCCCAAGGGGGTGGAGTGCGAACATCGCGCCATCGTCAACTTTGTCTCTTCACAAACGGCCGTGATGGAGGTAGCCCCCGACGATCGCGTGTTGCACGCACTGTCACCGTCATTTGATGGCGGACTCTCCGAGGTACTCCTGGCGCTTGCCAACGGCGCCGCTTGTGTCATCGCTCAGCGTGAGGAAGTTCTCGACCCTGATCGATTCACGAAGCTATTGAACGACCAGCGCGTAACGATGGCCAAATTCACCCCCGCGCTGTTGGCAACTCTCGACCCCGCCAAGCTTCCTGGTTTACAGACGGTTCTATCAGCAGGCGACAAGCTGACCGGCGAACTAGCGCGACGCTGGCTGACAGGGCGGCGGTTCTTTAATGGCTACGGTCCAACCGAGGCGACGGTTGGCCTTTCGATGTATCCGTTGCCCGACCCACCGCCACCAGGCGCCCCGCCAATTGGCGCTCCGATGGGCAACCTGCGCGCGTATGTGCTTGATGGACATCGCCAGCCCGTTCCCCTAGGAGTAACGGGCGAGATCTATATCGGCGGCGCCGGCGTGGCGCGGGGTTATCTCAATCGTGCTGAGGAGACGGCTGCCAAATTCCTGCCGGACCCTTTCACATCGCCACGCTCCAATGGTGACATGCCCGCGCGAATGTACCGCACGGGAGACCGTGGCTGTTGGCGTGCTGAGGGCGTGCTGGAATTCCGCGGCCGTGTGGATGAGCAGGTACAACTCCGCGGCTATCGAGTGGAACCAGGTGAAGTTAGTTCGGCGTTAGAGTCACTGCCCCAGGTTGACCAATCGTACACCTGTGTGCAAACCGACGAGAGCGGCAACCAGAGATTGGTTTCCTACCTCGTGCCGGCTGCGACCACCGATCTTGCAGTCGACAACAACGAGCACCTCGCTTCGTGGCAGTCGCTCATGACGCAGACCCACCAGAACGCCGGGGTGTTGAGGGACGTGGAGTTCGACATCACCGGTTGGGTAAGCACCTTCACCGGTAAGCCAATTCCCGAAGCGGAGATGCGGCAGTGGGTCGACGCCACCGTTGGTCGTATCCAAAGACTCCAACCACAAGACGTGCTAGAGATCGGCTGCGGCGCGGGCCTGATCCTCTTGAACCTGGCCCCTCACTGCCGCAGCTATGTCGGAACAGACTTTTTAGCAAGATCCCTGGACCAACTGCGTGGTGTCATTGAGGGTCGCGACGAAGATTGGACACGTCGCGTCGAGCTTCATCAACAAGCAGCTCACGAGCTGGGCGTGCTTGCGGGGCGTAAGTTTGACACGATCGTCATGAACTCCGTCGTGCAGTACTTTCCCTCGGTCGACTACCTTCTGACCGTGCTGCGGCAAATCGTCCCGCTCCTACGAACGGGCGGCACTTTATTCTTGGGGGATTTGCGGAATCTGCATCTGCATGAAGCGATGGCTGCGGCTGTGGAAATCTCTCGCGCTGATAAAGGGCTAACGCGGCGAGAGCTGTTGGGCCGGGTCGAAGGCCGGCTGCGACATGAAGAGGAAATGTTGCTGGCCCCTGAGTTGCTCGATGCCCTGCAAGCGGAGTTTCCTCGGCTGACGGATGTGGAGGTTCAGCTGAAACAGGGCCCTGCTGACAACGAGCTCACGAGATATCGCTACGACGCTGTACTTCGCTTTGATGGTGAGCCGGCGAGCCCACTGCCCACCGAGACTATTGACGCTGCTCAAGGCGTCGACGCCCAAGCGATCCTCCGTCATGTAACGGAACAAGGTCTTTCAACGGTGCTGGTTCACGACATCGTGAACCCCCGAGTTGATCGCGACTACGCCGCCTGGCAAACGTTGCGGGACTCGGACGAGGGCTTGATCGTAGACACCCTCCGCGCCAATCGCGCGCCGGACGCGAGGCCCCTGGGAATCGACCCTGACGATTGGCATGACGCTCTTCGCAAGCTTCCCGAGTCTGAAGAATACACCCTTCAGACCCGCTGGTCTCGCCAAGCCCCCAATCTCTATGACGTGCTCATTTCGCACACGGGGACGTCTTCCAAGCTTACCCAAGAATCGCCGGTCGCCGACGGTGTCGACTGGCAATCGCTTGCTAACCAGCCCCTGGAAGAAAAGCGGCTAGCCAAGCTTACGCCTCAGTTACGACAGGCTCTTTCGGAACGGCTGCCGCAGTATATGATCCCCTCGGCGTTCGTCTTGCTAAGTTCCTTACCGCGCACGGTGCAAGGCAAAATAGATCGCGATGCGTTGCCGCCACCTAGCAACATGAGGCCTGCTTGGACTTCCGGCTATGTGGAGCCCGAGGATGAGCACCAACAGTTGGTGGCGAGTGCATGGGAGGCGGTACTGGGCGTCTCACCAATCGGCGCTGAAGACAACTTCTTTGAACTTGGCGGCCACTCGATGTTGGCCGTGCGGGTGATGGCGGAGATTGAGTCTCGCAGCGGCGTCGCAGTCCCGCTAGCGGCGTTGTTTCAAGAACCCACCGTCAGACACCTTGCGGCGATGCTCGCGGATCCCGACGCGGCTGAGGCAGCCTCTTCACTGATCGATCTGAACGAGTGTGAGGCTACTCAGGACCTGGCCCCGCTCTTCTGCATCCACCCGGCGGGCGGCACAGTCTTCTGTTACCAGGGGCTGGCCCGCCACTTCGCAAACAAACGCCCTGTCGTTGGCGTTCAAGCAGTGGGCGTCGATGGCTTGCGTCCGCCGCACGAAACTCTGGAGCAGATGGTCGACCACTATGTCGGCCTATTGAAGTCGCGCTGGCCTCTGGGTCCCTATCACTTGTGCGGTTGGTCACTGGGTGGCAACATCGCATACGGGGTAGCCGCTCGATTGGCGGCGCAGGGCGATCAGGTTGGTCTGGTGGCGTTGTTCGACTCCGGGGCCACGCCTCCCGCGGAGTCGCTCTCGGAGGACGACCTCGCCCCATTGCTTGCCGCCCTGTTCCCGGACCTCGATCACCTGCCACTGGAGGAACTCCGGCAACTCGATCCAGAAGCTCAGGTGGAGTACTTCACTCAACGGGCGACGCAAGCCGGGTTGGTCGATGCCGCTCAGCTGGCGGCCAGTCGGCATGTGTACGCGGTCTTCCAAAAGAACGTGGAAGCCGTTCACCGGCATCGCTCGGGGACGTACCCCGGGCGGATCACCTTGTTCCGCGCTGCCGAGCAATCAACCACCAGCAATCTGTCGTCCGATCCGCTGTTAGGCTGGGGCGAGTTGGCGTCGCAGGTCGACACTTACAGCATCCCCAGCGACCATGCCCAGATGATGGCTACGCCGCAGGTTGAGGTCCTGGCGCGACAAGTAGAGAGCGCCTTGGCGACCCTATCCCACAACTAGAGTGATGCCAAAGAGCCGCGTTTGATAGGGAATTCCCGTAAACAGAGGTGTCCGCGGCAGGGTTCACTTTTTTTTCGAGTGTTTTCGCTCGGGCGATCGATTCTACTCACAGTAAGCGGGCACCTGAAGAATGCTGGATTCTTCACCGTGAGCTGACAACTCCTCCTCTATGGTTGTGACTGCGTGACGGATGGCCAGTTGATCACCGCCGCTCATCGTGGAGACGCTGACGCGTGGCGGACCTTGTATGGGCGTTGGCTGCCGTGGGTTTGGCGTTATGCCTGCTCGCTGGTGCCCGATCCCCACACGGCCGAGGACATAACATCCGAAGCCATGACGGCCTGGGTAAGGAGGCTGAGAGAGAGTGGGGGCGATGCTCCCCAAGTAGCGGCCTGGTTGCGGACCGTTGTTCGTAATAAGGCGGCTGACCACCACCGCCGGTCAGGTCGCCATCGCCAAGCGATGGAGGAAGTCTCTCACTGGGGCAATCAAGAATCACCCGATCAAGCTGATTCAGCGCTTGTTGCAGAAGAACACCGCTGTGACGTGGCGAACGCCATGGCGCAGTTGCCAGAAAACTATCGGCTGGCACTGGAATGGAAGTACGCCGAGTCGCTAAGCGTGAACCAAATTGCTGAGCGTCTGGGAACCACAGCCAAGTCGGTAGAAGCCATTCTCTATCGCGCACGGAAAGAGTTTCGTCGAACCTACGAGTTGCGACAGGTTCAGCACGAACATCGTAGTACAGCTTCCAAGGACTTCGTTCCTCAAGAAACAGAAACACCAAGCGGGCACTCTCGAAGTTAGGACACTTCCGCCAAGGCATTTTCATGACGAACCAACCCCAACTGCCTGAAGATCGCGACACCGAGCTTCTGCTTCGTGACGCCCTTGGCACGTCGCCGCCGTTGCGCGATGCGTTTGGGGGCGAGTTGTCTGCACAACTTGATGCTGAATTTGCTTCAGCCATGGTGGTTGAAGAGCCTTCCAGCGTCGACACACTGCCGGGCGCTGGCGCCGTGTTGGGCCCTGCTGCGATTCCAAGCGTCAATGGCCACGCCCGTGCCAACAGGCAAACAATCCCCGGGGAAGATCCGGTAGCGGTGGCGTCTCCCCAGCCAACGGTAGCCCCCCGTCGGTGGCCATGGATGCTGGTCACGGCGGCCTCTTTACTGCTGGCCGTGGCTGCCTGGAGCAGTCGCCCGAACTACAGTTGGGCGTCCATGATTGACGCCATCGACAATCAACCTTGGGTTCATGCCGAAGCCGTACGCGACGGGGTTGCCCAAATCCGTCAATGGATCGCCTCGCAAAAGGGCGTCTCTGCCACCAGTGGCCAAGGGCGCATTGAATACGTTCGCGCCCTGTCGGGTTCGACAACTCTGTTCAGCTACTCTGATGCCGAGCCTGGAATTGTTCGGCGTGCACAAACGACCCAGCAGCCGACTCGCGATTGGAATCGCTTGCTACCGGGACTGCTCAGCGGTCGTGCCAGTAGCGCGCCAAAGGGGCAACCCCAGCCACAAGCCGCGACATTGCTCGATGAGTCGTGGCGTCGTGTCGAGTCGTCAAACGGCCAGCGTTACATCGAGTTGACCGTACGGTTGTTGATTGACGGCGAGACGCAAGAGTGGATTCTGCTGCTCGATCCCGAGACGCATCTGCCCGTCTCCGCCCACCGAACCGATGGGGGCGACTCCGTGCGGTTTTCGTTCCCACAGGATGGTCCTGATTCAATCCACGCCCTTGGCGTTGCCGAGGATGCACAGGAAGTGACCTACCGGCCCAGCCAGGATGTTCCTCTGGAGTCTTGGATTGCGGCAAACCATCCTCTTGAGCGAGCTCTGCTGCCGCTTGAGTCAGAGCCGCAACCTCGGACAGAGTCCCCAATCCCGCCAGAGCCTGAGCCGCTGGGCGATCCCCTGTGGCCTGCCGAGCTAACCCATCGCATTGATGAGTTGCTGGCCAACCATTGGGCCTCTTTGGGCGTTGATCCCGCGCCCGCTGCCAGCGACGCTGAGTTCTTGCGACGCATCTACCTGGACCTGACCGGAAGAATCCCCACGGTCAGCGAAGCTCGAGTCTTTCTGGAAGATTCGCAAGAGGAAAATCGCCGGGCCAAGCTTGTCGATGAACTGCTCGCCAGCCGTGACCACGCCACGCACTTTGCAACCGTGTGGCGAAAGTGGCTCATCCCGGCTACGGTCGACCTGTCGCCGTACGGCGGCCCGGAACGGCTGGACCAGTGGTTGGCCGATCGGTTCCAAGACAATTTGCGGTATGACGAGTTGGCAAGCGAATTGCTCCTGGCCGAAGGTCGCATCAGCGAGTCAGGTCCGCTGCTATTCTACGCGGCCTTGAAGCTCAATCCTGAAGAGATCGCCCAGCAGACATCGCGGACGTTTCTCGGAATGCAGCTCGATTGTGCTCAGTGTCACGACCACCCGTTTGATGAGCGAATCTCTCAAGAAGACTTCTGGGGCTTCGCGGCGATGTTTGCTCAGATCTCACGCCCGCGTGGCAAGATTGAAACGGTGTCGCCCGTGATGCGGGTCCACGATAACCGCCGTGGCGAGGTGCGACTGCCAGATTTGGACTATGTGGTCCCGCCGCGGTTGCCGCTCAGCGACATCCCCGTAAGCGACGCGGCCACCGCTCCCTTCCGGCGTGAGCAGTTTACCACCTGGCTTGTTGACCCCCACAACGAACGGTTCCGCCAAGCGGTAGTCAATCGGGTTTGGGCACACCTCTTCGGCCGCGGGCTGGTCGATCCGGTAGACGACATTCGAGCCGAGAATCCGCCCATCGTCCCCGCCGTGCTTGAAGAAGTAAGCCTGGACTTCGCACGTAGCGGTTTCGACCTGCGACGACTGGTCCGGCAAATTGTTCTTTCCGACGCGTATCAGCGAACTAGCGCTTCTGCAACGAATGACGAAGCCACTGCCGTGTTCGCTAGGATGAACCTCAAGTCCTTTACCGCGGAGCAACTGCACGACTGTATTGCGGTGGCCACGCGTAGTGCCGCCACGGCCGGTCGTGCAAGCGATGCAGGTCTGGTGCGATTCGGTGACACGAGTCGTCAACAGTTTATCGAGCTGTTCGACGCCCCTGGAGCTGATCCGGTCGACTTCCATGCGGGGATTCCCCAAGCATTGACCATGATGCATGGCGGCGTGATTCATTCGGCAACCGATCTTCGCATAAGTGGCCTACTGAAGTCGCTCAGCGCCCCCTTCTTCACGGATGAGCAGCGAATCGAAACACTGTTCCTGGCTACTTTGTCTCGCATGCCAACCGAGGCGGAAATGGGCCCCATGAGCGCCCACGTGGCTGCCGCGTCCGGTACAACCCAGCGCCAGCAACGGCTAGGAGATGTGCTGTGGGCATTGCTCAATACGGCTGAATTCACGCTGAATCACTAATCGCCCCAACATGCGTGAACCAACGGATGGTTCATTGCGTCGAAACCCCAATCCTGTGAGGAAATCGCCCATGTCTGGCCAATTCAACTCACCGCTGGGCCTGAGCCGTCGCCAATGGTTGCGTGCGGCCAGCATGGGAGCGTTTGGCGCCATGAGCGCCAGCGGTTGGGCGCCTGCGTTTGCCGCCCGGTTGGCAGCCGACCAACAGCGTCGACGCAGTTGCATTCTGCTATGGATGAGTGGTGGACCCGCGCAGACGGATACCTTTGACCTCAAACCCGGCCACGAAAACGGTGGTGAGTTCAAGGAAATCTCCACATCGGTGCCTGGTATGCGGTTCAGCGAGCACCTGCCGGGGCTTGCCAAGCACGCGGATCAGCTGGCAATTGTTCGCAGTCTGCAGACGAAGGAAGGAGACCACGAACGGGGCACCCATCTGATGCGCACCGGCAAGCCGCTGGGCGGGCCTGTCCGCTATCCGGCGATTGGAGCCGCCTTGGCCAAGCAACTAGGCCGAACCGATGACGCACTCCCGCCACTGGTGAGCATCGCCCCCTATCTAAGTCTGTCGCGTGCCGCGCACGGGCCCGGCTATTTGGGGCCTCGCTATGCCCCACTGGTTGTTGGCGGCAACGGGATGACTGGGGTTACCGTTTCGCCTGTTCCCTCGGCTGAGCAGGGGTTTGCCCAACTCCGCGTTGACTCCGTGAGGCCCCCTGCTGGGGTTACCGATGAGCAAATGACCGATCGGCTAGACCTGTGGCGAGGCTTGCAGCAGGGCTTTGTCGACAGCCACCCCGGCGCTTCGCCACAAGCGCATCAGACCATCTACGAAAGCACACTGAGGTTGATAAACAGCGATGCCGCGTCTGCTTTCGATCTAGAGAATGAGCCGAACGAAGTCCGCACACGCTACGGCCGCGGAACCTTTGGGCAAGGTTGCTTGCTCGCTCGCAGGCTCGTGGAGAGAGGCGTCCCGTTTGTGGAGGTCACCCTCGGAGGGTGGGACACACACAACGATGGATTTAACCAGATCCGCAACCTTTCGGGCCAACTCGACGCTGGTTGGTCGACACTGATGACGGAGCTCGCCGAGCGCGGCCTGCTAGAGACAACCACCATCCTGTGGATGGGCGAGTTTGGTCGCACGCCGCAGATAAATGGCTCGGCGGGTCGCGACCATTTTCCAAGGGCGTGGTCTTGTGTGCTGGGTGGTGGTGGCATCGCAGGTGGTCAGGTGTACGGCGAAACAAGCCCCGATGGCATGCAAGTCGTCGAGAAGCCGGTGGACGCGACGGATGTCCTCGCAACACTCTGTGACGCCGCGGGTGTGGCCCCGGAGACCGAAGAGTACACAAGCACCGGCCGTCCCGTGCCGATCATCGACGGCAGTTCTATAGGAGCATTGCTGGCTTGAGCGGCTTCCCCCCTCCTATCATCGCTCGCGGCACGGTAGGTAGCCTCCCTATTTTCCTTTCTTGGGGAGGTTCTTTCCAATCGATGGCACCCTTTGGCCTGTCACTAGCACTCTCTCTTGGGGTGATTTCCCCAGTCGTCGGCCTGGCGTCGGAACCCTTGGCCAAGTGCCGCGTCCAAAGCGTCCGTGGCTCGTCGACACCCACCGCCATGCAACAACCGGGGATCGTCATCCAGCCCGCGGATGAGGAGAACCCGCTGGACGACTATCAACCCCAACAGCTGTCAGCGGTAGCAGGTAGCGAGGGAGCCAGCGGGTCAGCGAACGAAGACGCGATGATGGGGGCAAACGCCGTCGCCAACTCGCAACTTCGCGTGGTGATTCGTGGTCCGAAGGAAACACGGCTGCTAGAGCTGCACGTATATATGGATGGACTAGGCTACGTAGCGGCGCGCAACGCCTGGATCGACGACATCTTAGAGTCGGTACGCAGTGGCAAGGCGGCCCTTGGAGATCAAGTGGCCGGAGCAATCTCGACCGTAAGAACGGCACTGTCGGGAGACGATATGTCGACTCGCACACGGGTGGCGCCGACTTTGCGCCGACGTGCCTTGTCCTACTTGTCAGCCGTTGGCTCGGACGTGGACCGGGAAGAGGTTGGCTGGCTCATGGAAAAGTGGTCGGCGGGGACGCCGGTCACGCTGCTCAGTCCAGGCCGGTCTTGGGAACGCTTCGGCATAGCCCCGGTATGGGACCTGCTTGACCTGGACGGAAACGGTGCGATCGACCCCCAAGAGCAAGGCGCCTGCACCAACACCCTGCAAGAAGCGGACATCGACGAAGACGGCGTCGTCGAACTCAGAGAAATCAAACGTCGGCTATCGAAAGGCAAAGGGCGAGCCGTGGCGCCAACCAGGCCCCTGCTGGAACTCTCGCCAAGCGACACAAATCTTACATCTCCTGAAAGCCACCCGGGCATGAGAGCCGAAGTTCGGTTTGCTTCGAGTGGTAACGCTCCAGGTGAAGTGTTGCTGACCAACCTCGCGAAGGCCAGCGTCGTTGAGATTCCTTCGACGGAGGAAGTGATCGTGATAGAATCAGGCGCGTGCCGTTACGAGCTTTGTGCATGTGCTACGCTAAGCCGTTCTTGGACCGACAGTCCGCCACAGGTGGCTGTCGGCGCGGTGGTTGAAGGTTATCCGGTCTGGCGCAGATTGAATGCTGACGGCGATGCTCGGCTCACTGCCAGCGAACTTCGCGCCTTGCCTGAGTTACTGAGCGACCTTGATCTCAACGGCGACAACGAGATTACTGCCGAAGAACGCCCGTTGACCATTCGTATTGCTGTAGGGCATGGTCCCGTGGTGCATCAAGTGCTGGGCGAAGCGACGCGTGCCCCCGAGGCTTCCATACCAGATTCGCCGATCAATGCCCCGGAGTGGTTCACGTCGATGGACGCCAACACTGATGGTGAGTTGACCCGCCAAGAATTCGCCGGCGCCACGGACCAGTTTCGGGCGCTGGACCAAGATGGAAATGGCGTCATCACCGCGATGGAGGCGGCCCCCGTCACGACCGAAGCGACTCCCGTGGATGAGGCCACTGCAGAGTCAGCCCCTCAGGAAGAGTCCGCACAGCGTCCGGCGGATGAAGACACTACCGTAGAACCAGACAGGCGCGTTATCGAGAACTCCACAACGGACAACCCTAGCCGCGAATCCTCAGATTAGCTTTTTTGGGTTCGCACTCGGCAAGAACGTTCACGCCGCGGCGAATTACCGGACGCTCGTCGGTCCTCCGCACCACAATTTGCACTGGCAACTCCTTCTCCAACAGCTTCCAACAGCCCATCGTCGCCAGAAAACCTCTGCATCAGCCTCTGCCCGCTAAATCACCCAACTACCTTCTTTACCCCCGCGTCTCCCTATGACCAGCAATAACCACGCCGTGCTGACCGAAGATAGCACCACCGAGGACGTCACCCAGCTTGTTGATGAGCTGCACGCTTACTATCAGCAAATGAGGCGAGAGCTATCGGGCGTGATCGTCGGTATGGAGGATGTCAGTGAGCAATTGATGATTGCCATCCTGTGCCGTGGCCATTGCATCCTGCAGGGCATGCCGGGGCTGGCCAAGACACTGCTCATATCGCAGATGGCCAAGCTCATGGATCTATCGTTCAATCGGATCCAATTCACTCCCGACCTGATGCCGGCCGACATCACCGGCGGCGACGTCCTTGAGGAGGATCGCACCACCGGCAAGAGGGCCTTTCGCTTTATTCAGGGCCCCCTCTTTGCCAACCTCATCCTGGCGGACGAAATTAACCGTACGCCTCCCAAGACACAGAGCTCCCTGTTGGAGGCCATGGAGGAACGTCAGCTTTCAGTCGGTGGCAAGACTTACCCGCTTCCGCAGCCTTTCTTCGTGCTGGCAACTCAGAACCCCGTAGAGGTGGAGGGCACCTACCCGTTGCCCGAGGCCCAGCTGGACCGGTTCTTGATGAAAGTGAAAGTCAGTTACCCCGATCGAGACCAAGAACGTGAAATCTGTCGCCGACAAACGACTGGCTATCGCTACGAAATCGAATCCGTCATCGATGCTGAGAAGCTGATCGCCATGCAATCGCTCGTGCCGCAAGTGGTGGTGGCTGACCATGTGTATGATGCGGCCATCGACTTGGCGCGCATGACACGGCCCGATGAGGGCCTGCTACCGCCGGAAATGCAAGACAAGGTGCAGTACGGGGCAGGGCCCCGCGCAAGTATCGCCCTATTGCTGGCCGGCAAAGCTCGGGCACTGCTCAACAAGCGTTGCCATGTGACCACCGGAGACATCATGGAGGTAGCGCTGCCTGTGCTTCGCCACCGAATCATTCCAACGTTCAACGCCGAAGCGGCTGGCATGGATACGGACGACATCGTTCGTGCGTTGGTCGAGCGTCACCCCGCAGCGGCTGGGTAAGTCGCATCACCTTGGCGTCAGACGCTCTTCAACTGCCAAGAGGCAAGAGAAATACCGCATGCCCTTCGTTGTGAAACCGCCGACGTTCGCAGGGATTCCCCGTGGCAACCAACCGCGTTAAGCAATTCGTCAGCTCACTCTCCGAGCGCCAAGAGCAGGCCCCGCGGCAGGAGCCGGCGCCCTCTGGCGGCCGTAGCAAGCGCAATACTCCGACACTGGATCTCACCAACCCCGAAGCGTTGGCCAAGATCGGCGGCTTGGAAATCGTGTCGCAGACCGTTGTGGATGGCATGCTCTCGGGCAAGCATCGCTCGACTCACAAAGGCGGCTACACCGACTTCTCACACTTTCGTCCTTATGCGCATGGCGACGACCTGCGCTTACTCGATTGGCGACAGTACGCGCGTAGTGATCGCTACTACGTCAGGCAATACGACGACGAGACTAACCTGCAAGCTCTGATCGTCATCGACGCTAGCGGATCGATGCGGTTTGGTCGTTCGACCGTTAGCAAGTGGGACTACGCCCGCATGGCGGCTGCTTGCTTGGCCCGACTCTTGATGAGGCAGCGTGACTCTGCTGGGCTCGCGGTGATAGGTGGCCAAGGGGGACAGGGAGTCGTACGAGACTTTCTGCGGCCCATGCCGCGCGCCAGCCACCTGGCAAGGATGATCGATACCTTGTCGACAGCTCAAGCCAAAGGAGAATCGGGCTTAGCAAATTCGTTGACCCAGCTCGTTCCAAGGTTAACGCGACGAGGCATGGTAATCGTCCTGTCAGATTGCTTTGGAGACGGTAAAGACCATGGTGTGGAGGCGCTCAAGCAAGCCGTTGGCCAGTACAAGGTCCGTGGGCACGACGTCATGGTGCTGCAGACCTTAGCCCCTGAAGAAGTATCGTTCCCGTTCAAGCGATCCTCGCACTTCCAAGACCTCGAATCTTCGCATCGGCTGAACATCATGCCGACGGAGATTCGTCGGCACTATCTGGAGAAGTTCCAGGCGTTCCAGTCACACTTAACCAAGAGTCTGGCCGACACGGGCTGTGATCTTATCAGCCTGTCAACCGACCAGGACCTAGGCGACGGCCTGGCGGCGTTCCTACGTAGCCGAATTGCCCGCAAGTCCAGCGGAATGCGTAGTACTGCGAAAGCTTAAGACGGAGCACCAAGTTGTCGTTCCTTAGTGGCATTTTCCTATTCGCCCTCCCGTTAATCGGGATTCCGATTGCGCTGCACTTCTACCGTGGCCGGCAAGTGGATGTGATCGACTGGGGAGCCATGCATTTTCTCGAAGACGCCGTTAGCGAAGGTCGGCGGTGGGAAAAGCTAGAAGAGCTGTTGCTGATGTTGCTTCGCGTCGTCGCCATCGCCGCTTTGGTCCTAGCATTAGCGCGCCCCGAAGTCAGCGGCAGTTGGTTAGGTCAATACGAGCGCCGGGAAGTGATCCTCGTGATCGATGACTCACTATCAACTGCGGTGGAAGGCTCCAGTGGCGTCGTCTTGGAGCAAGTGAAACGGCAAGCAATCGATGCGGTAGGCGACTTAACCGGTGAGGATCGAGTCCAGGTGCTGGCCGCTGCTGCGGGTGGTCGATGGCTGACAACCGAAGCCATCTCGGCGAACTCAGCAGGAAAGCGACGCTTATCGGAGGTGATCAAGTCGATGTCCCCGACCCAGGGGTCTACCGATTTGCTGGGCGCGCTGCGCGTGGCAGAGCAATACAAAGTGCCCGACCTAACAAGCGCTCGTGTGACGATGGTTTTCACAGATGGCCAGGCCAACAGCTACGCCGCCGAGACCGAGGCATGGGCCAAGTGGCAAGACTTGCAAGCTCAAAACGATCACCCAATGGAAGTACGCATTCTTGAGTGTGGTTTGGGAACCGCCGCCCCAAGCAACTTGGCAGTGGCTGGCGCGTCGGCTTCTCGCGAGGTAGTGCGCAAGGGTGAAAAGGTGACGCTAACTTGCGACGTAGCAAACTTCGGTGACGTCCCTAGCAAAGAGACGAAAGTTGAATGGTCGCTGGGCGAAGAAGTGATCGCCACCGCCGAAGTGCCCGCGATCGCTCCGGGGGAGATCAGCAAGCCGTCGACGACCGCCAAGCTCGAAAAGCCCGGCCCGCAACGTCTGTCATGCAAGCTGACAAGTGAAGACGATCTACCTCTGGACCAAAGTGCGTCTGTGATGGTCGAAGTCAGCAATTCCCTGCCCGTGCTCATTGTCCGAGCAGAGGAGGGCTCCGACGGCGTCGAAATCACTGCCTCGGAGCATCTGACCGGTGCGCTGGGCTACTTGGATGGCAAGCCCCAACCATGGCGATCGGTATACAAGCCAGACGTTGTTGAAGCTGAAGAGCTAAACGACATGCCGCTGAGCAAGTACCGCGCAATCGTCATCAATGCCCCCGAGACGCTGACGAGAGATACCATCGACCGACTACGGGGCTATGTGGCCACGGGTGGCGGTCTTTGGATCACGCTCGGAGAAGCGATCGACGCCGATCGATTCAACGCCCAATGGTACGACGACGGGGAAGGCCTGTGCCCCATGGCCTTGGACCGCTTGCCAAAGGATGACGCCAGCGGCGACTTCGTCAGCTATCAAGACGAGGCCGGCGCCCGAGAAGCCAGCATTCATCCCCCCGACGGTGATCACCCCGCCACCCGCCAACTGGGAAACACCACGCAACTGGACATCGACAAGACGTTGCTTGCCCGTCACTGGCTTTTCCACGAGCAGGAAGAGCAGGACATGACCACTGCGGCAGACGCTTCGGTCCTGTTGCGATCTGACACCGGCGCTCCCCTGGCCATTGAGCGGTACTTTGGGCGAGGCAGAGTCATCATTCAAGCCTTCGGCTTGGACCTCGCTTGGAGCAACTTGCCCCTTCGCAAAGCGTATGTGGTGATGGTCCACGACTGGCTCGATTATTTGGCTGCTCCCGCCCAAGGCCGCTACAACCTAGCCCCCGGGGCACCGATCGTCGCGCAAGCTCCTACGAGTGAATTGACTGGCTCCGATGCCACGCTCAGTGCACGTATGGTCACACCGTCAGGCGAAGAGGTCCAACTCGCGACAAGAGAAGACATGGCAGACCGGGTCTTTCGCTATACCCAGACCAGAGTGCCCGGCGAATACCGTTTGCAGTTCCTGGCCGGCAGCGAGATGGTGCACGAAGTGATCTACCAGACACCGCGCCAGCTTGAGGAATCAAGATTGGATGCGCTCACCGATGCCAAACGAACCGAGATCATCGCTCAATCGGGATGGCTCTTCAACGACCAAGCTCCCGACCCCCAGGCAGTTTCCGCTGCTACGCCCCCGTCCCGCGCGCCGTTCTGGTGGACCCTATTGGCATTGCTCGCAGCGCTGCTGGTCGGTGAGTTGCTAATGGCTTCGCGAGTCAGTTGGCGTCGCATGGGTGTACCGTTGACGACCAGCCATTCCTAGTTGCCCCAGATCTGTCTTAACTCACCATAAATCGTGCCTGTCGAACAAACACAAACAATCGAGCGTTTCGCGTTTGAAGGGCTGCTTTCGCTCGCCAACGCCAGCTGCCTGGCGATTGCCATTGCTGCGCTAGCGGGGTGGCTGTTGTGGAGAGAGCGCGAGTTGCTCGGTCGTTTCTGGGCAGCCTCTTTCTGGCTGCTTCGCATTGTCGCCATTGCGGCGGTGTTCTGGATGCTACTTGGCCCCACGCGCCAGACGGTTCACCGTAGTACGTCTCCTCAGTCAATTGCCGTCGTCGTCGATGCTAGTGAGAGCATGGACGAGACCGACCCCGAGATGCTAGTCGATGACGCGCGTTGGGCCCTGGCCTCAAGTGGGGATGAGTCCGTCATCACGGCGTGCGATCGTGCGGCGGTTTCGCTAGCAATGGCGGCAGAATCGGCCGATCAGCTGACGCTGGTCACGCAGCAACATCAAGCCCTGACAAGCTTGGGAGAGAAAGCCACCGCGGCGGGAGAACACCTTGACCGCGCAGCCGATTTGCTTATCGCGTCCTCCTATCTCCTGGAACCAATCGATACCCAGCTGGCCGACCGCAACGCGAGAATCCTGAGCTTGGTCGAAGGTCCCGCTGCCGAAGCCCTCCAAGCGATCGAAGAGGAAGCAACTCTTGGTGAACGGGCGAGTCTCACCGACCTGTACGAAGTCGTTAGCCGGTTCTCGGAAGTGGTCAACGGGGCCCACCGTCGGGCCGTATTGGTCTCTAGCGACGTAGCCCGGCGTCAGGCCACCGAGGCGGCCCTCGCTCAGACGCCAACACGCCGTGAAAAGGCACAAGGCTTGGTGCAGGCTTTGGAACAGGGTCCGCTCAAAGCTCTACGTGACGAGTGTCGTATCCACCGAATCCGCTTTGATCACACCATTACACCGCTGGCCGATGAACAATGGGAACTTACGGCAGCGGACGACTTGGTCACGCCCATTGAATATGGCTCTCAAGGTAACGCGGAGCTTCGCAATGCGTATGCCGCCGAGTCGGCTGCGGCGATTCCTGCGGAGTCGCCGGAAGCAGCGGCACGGCACACCACCGATCTTGCCGGCACGCTCCAGCGACTCGCCGAGCTTCGTGCCACGGAACCCCTACGCATGGTGCTGCTGGTGAGCGACGGACGTCACAACACGCCCGACACCCCGGCGCCACAGGACATAGCCGCCCAGTTGGAAGGCGTGCCCGTGCACGTTGCCGTGGTGGGCGTCACTAAGCCTGCCCGCGACGTCCTGATTCATCGCGTTGAGGCTCCAACTGCCGTTGTCCTCGAGGACCAGGCGGTCATTGAGGTCATGCTCACGGCCTTCGACTGTCGTGATGAAAAACTGCATGTCACGATCCGCCACGAAGGCGAAGAGATCGACCGCAAGACCGTAGTCGTCGACCGAGACCGCGTTGACCGCCGGATTGAGTTTCGGGTGCCAGCCGAGGAACTGGGCTTTCATCAGTACGACATCGAGATTGAGCCGCTGGCCGACGAGGCGAGCCTACCGAACAACATCTCGACTATCGCCGTGGAAGTTGTCCGTGACAAACTGCGCGTCCTCCTCGCAGATCGGGGGCCTCGCTATGAGTATCGCTATCTGCAGCAATTGTTTCGTCGCGATGAACATGTCGAGTTCGACGAATACCTAACGCTACCGCAGTTGCGTACCACGGGCGCCCTGGAGGCGACCGGGCAATTGCCGAGCGACGCCGATGGCTGGTCGCGCTACGACGTTGTGATTCTAGGAGACCTGTCGCCAGACGACTTAGATGTTAATCAACAGGAGGCACTGGCAGAGTACATCGAAGAAGGCGGGAACCTCGTCCTGATTGCGGGTTGCGAGTACATGCCACAAGGATATCGGCTCCAACCACTCATGAACTTGGCCCCTGTCGAAGAGGCTTCCGCGGTCGATTCACGCGTCGCCTTCGCGGTGACGCTGGCCAGCGCCACGCAACAGCCGCCTGCGATCATGATTCGCGATACGCTGGAAGAGAGCCGCCAGGCCTGGGAAAGTACCTACCGATTGATGCCGCTCTACGGAATTTCGCGATACTGTCGCCCGAAGCCAAATGCCGAGGTCTTGCTCAATGCCACCATGCTCGACCGCCCCGGTCAGTCCGCTAGGTTGGTCTTGGAGAATCAGTCTCGGGCCTTCTGCTGTTGGAGTCAGATCGGTGCTGGCCGCGTTGCTTACCTTGCAGCGCCACAGAGTTATCTGCTCCGTTTCCGTCGTGGCGACCGCGACCACCACCGTTTCTGGGGACAGTTGCTGCGATGGATCACGGCCACTCAAACGGGCGCTGGCTCGCAGTGGGTGCGGATAGAAACGGATCGCAATCTCTATGAGCGCGGCCAGCCGGTTGAAGTTACTGTTTGGCTCAGCGATGAGCAGGGAAGACCTCTACGCGATGCCGAGCTTGCTATCGAAGCTCACAGCCTAGGTGACGTAGTCGCACAGGTTACGATGCAGGCTGACGGAGGGGTTCCCGGCCGCTACGTCGGCTCGCTCGATCGACTTCCCACTGGGGCCTTCGAGATCGTACCCACGGGGCCAACCGTGAGTAAGCTCATAGCTCTTTCAAAACAAGAAGCCGAAGAGGACGCGGCGCGAGTCGTGATTACCGTGCAGGCTTCCAAAGGGATCGAACTCATCAATACACAGGCGAATCGACCGCTCCTACAGCAGATTGCTGAACTGACGGGCGGACTCGTCTTGCCACCTACGGCTGCCGACGAGGTGTTTCGCCTGACGGCCCTTGATCCGGAAGTTAATGAGACCATCCAGCGCGAACCCTTATGGAATCGCTGGTCGAATTTAGTGCTCGTTCTTGGCTGCTTGTGTATCGAGTGGATCGTTCGGAAGCAGAAAGGTTTTACCT
The DNA here is from genome assembly GCA_965263315.1 of Lacipirellulaceae bacterium. GTDB lineage: Bacteria > Planctomycetota > Planctomycetia > Pirellulales > Lacipirellulaceae > JBCCQL01. Next base: position 665,358 of record CBDHGZ010000001.1, read on the forward strand.
AGCCGCCGCTCAGTCCAAGTAGCAACCGGCACTGCACACACGCTTGCCCCACCAACGGCCACGCAAACCCAAGGCCATGACCATGTCAGCCTCTGACCAGAAGAACCTCCTGCCAACTCCCATCGCTGAGAAGCTCCGCGTCATCCAACGCAGGATGGCTGGCGTTGGCATCGTGACGGCGGTTGTCACAGCCTGTGCCGTGCTGTTGTCTGCCATGTTGTTGGCCATGCTGGTCGACTATCTGGCAACCCTGTACGACTCTTCATGGAGAAGTGTTCTGACCTACGCGGCCTTCACCGGGGCCGCCGCCACACTCGCTGGTTGGGCGGCATTGGCGCTGCGCAAGGCGAGCCGAGTGGAGAAAGTTGCCCAAGAAGTCGATCGCCGAACGCCCTACCTTGAGGAACGTTGGTCGACCGTCACCCACTTCGCGGAGTCCGCCAAGAGAGATCCCAAGGCCGGTGCGGGAGTCCATCCCGCCATGCTGCAACAGGTAACTCAGGAAGCCGTCCGGGGGGAAAGACACGTTGACGCCAACGAGGTCGTATCTTTGAGCGGCGTCATCCGTGCCTTCCTAGCCCTGAACGTTGTCACACTCGTGCTCGTGCTAGCCGTGATTGCCGATTGGCAACGCACGACGGTTCTGTTCCAACGATTCTGGTCACCTGGTTCCAATATCTCTGCCACGCAGATTGTCGCCTCACCGGGTGACGCGGTCGTAGGCAGGGGCGAGCCCTTGATGCTTACTGCCGCCTTTACGGGACCCACCGTAGATGAAGCGCGGCTCTTCTTGCGGCCCGAGGCGAACGAATCAACCGACAGTGGCATTGACACCATTACGCTCATTCCTCGGGAGGCTTCTGGCATCGATGGCGTCGACGCGCTGGTAACCCACCGCATTCGCAAGGCAGAAGAGTCTTTTGGCTATCGGATGCGCGGCGGCGATGGGCAAACCCCCTGGCACGAAGTCACCGTAGCCGACCGACCCGCTATCGAAGCCATTGAGCTCGAAATCACAGCTCCCGAGTATCGACACGAACCAACCAAACGAATCAAGAAGATGCCTCGTCGCGTGGCGGCTGTTGCGGGCAGCCAGCTACGGCTGTCGATCAAGCCCACGGCGGAACTCAAGTCCCTGGTACTCCAGCAGGGCGACCACGAAATAACGCTTACCAAGGGGACTGATGGTTGGTATCGATGGCGCACTGAACTGTCAGAGAGCATTCAACTGACGCCTCTGCTGACGGAGCCCTACGGCCTAACGATGCGACGTCCGCCCAGCACCCGCGTGACGGTCTATCCGGACCGCCCCCCGGTGGTGCGCGTGATCTCGCCCAACAACGAAATCGCCGTCACGCCGGATGATACCGTCGAGATTGAGTTCATTGCCGAAGACGACAACGGCATTGGGGCAGCCGAACTCGTGATTATGCAGGAGCCTCTGGATCCTGAGGGCGAACCCATCGTCCTTGAAACCATTCCCATCGATCTGCAGGACAGCGCCGGCAAAAAGCGAGTCCGCGGTTCCACACAGCTTGATTTATCGAAGTATCCACTCGTGGATGGCTCGGCTCTCAGCTACGCGGTCCGCGTCATTGAAAAACGAAGCCCCGGAGTCCCTGTCAGCCCTCCTCCCGCGGCGACTGCAATGGCTTCGGCTCGTCGTGGCGTGCCCGAGAGACCCTCGCAGAACTCATCCGCGGCAGAAGAGAACGAACAGGCTCCTGCACTTGCCGACAAAGGCCCTGAGGAAACGCCCTCGCCAGCCCCAGAGGAGCAACAGCCGGCAAGTACGTTGGCCGATGCGCAACGCCCAACAGACGCGGCTGCACAACACAAACCCAACGCCAAGGATGATGCCGCACCAGCTTCCGACCATACGGCTGTGACGACCAGCGACGAGCCAACCAAGGATCCCATGGGCGGGATCAAGCCGTTGGCAGAAACGCTAGCCCGCGCTGGCATGCCTTCGGCCATGCGGCCCGCGCAGGACAAAACCACTCCACCTCGTCGCGAGAGAGCAGGACCAACAGAGAACGCAGCCGAGAGTATCGCGGACACATCGTCGAGCCCACCAACCGCATCAGCTGGACGCCCCGCAGAGCAACCCACACCAAAGCCCGACAGTGCCACGATGGCCAGCACCGAAATGGCCGACGATGACACAGCCAGCAATGACACGGTCAGCCCTCAAAACCAATCTACGGCAGGTACCCCAAACACCAGAACAAACGCAGCAGCGGATCAGGCTCCTGCCAAGACGCCCTCGTTGCCAGCAGGAGCGACCGTCGCGAATACCTCGGACCCCAGAGACCCATCAGAGCGTGCTACCAGGATGCCCACAGGCGAGGCGCCCTCCGGCAAGGGGGCATCGCAGGAGCCCACCAATCGATCGACACAAAGCCGGGCAAGATCACTGGTGGCAGCAAGCCCGGAGGACCAAAGCGAGCAAGACACAGCCGCCCCGTCCAAGATCGCCCAGGCGATGGACACCGGCGCTGCAGACAAGAGTTCCAAGCAAGCCAGCGAAACGAACGCTGAGTCAAAGGACCAGCAGCTCCCGGGCGATAGCAACATGCTAGCCAGCCAGGCTGATGGTGGCGCATCGGCCAGTGCAAATAAACAGCAGGATGCAAACTCGGCCCCCGGTGGCTCCTCGCAGCAAGGCAAGATGCCGGACAATCCACTCGCTAAGAATCTCCAAATGCCACCCTCTGCTGGCGCCCAGGCAAGCACCAGCAACCAACCAACGAGCGAGATGACTCGCCGCCGGCTCGATGTTGGTGCTCAAACGGCATCGAGTAACCAAATGCGCATCAAAGTGGACGAGTATGCAGGTAGCTTTAAAGGCCAACAGCGAGGCAAACTCGAGGTCGCAATTGCGCCTGACTTGGTAGTCATTGAAGACCAGCTGCTCCGTGGTCAAAAGCTGTCTCGTTCCGTGCTGGATGATCTCGAAGCAGGCGGCGCCTGGCAGGCTAGGCACCATCGCGACATCAGCTCTGCCGAGCAAGCGGTGAAGCGGGCTCAAGTCGTGGCCCGGAAGCTCCAGGGCCGCACCCACAACACGCCATACGCCTTTCTCGGCTTGCAGATCGCAGACATTTCCGCCGCAAATTTGACCCCTGCGCGTGACTATTTCTGGAAGTCGCTCCAAGCGGACGAAGCCGAGCGCCGCGAGCGCGTCCGTCAGGGATGGCAACAAGTTGGCCAGGCGCTGGATCGCCTGGCTAGCTTGACTCAGAAATACGAGCGCGTGAAACGCGAGTACGCTCTCTCGGACGCGACGCAGCGCATCGCAAAGATGTATCGTGTTTTCATCGAGGACGCCATGCTGGGCCCCCTCGGCGGCGGAGGAGGCGACCGCGGCAGCAAGTTCCGGCGCCAGATGGTCGAGTTCGACCTGGACGAAGAGTACTTAGCAAGGCTTCAGGAAGTCCTCGAAATGCGTCGTGAGCTGCGGGCCGAGCTTGCGAAGATTCTTGCTGAAGACCCTCGTCTGCTGCGTCGGTTCATGAGCAGCTTTCGTTCTGGCGCCGATAACCTACGAAATCAACTTAGCGGTCTACGAGAACGACAGGACGAGTTGACCCGCGAGGTTCTCATCTGGAACCAGACGGCCAGCGCGCCCGATTCGGCAACGCGGGCTGCGACAGTCAGATCAATTGTCACACGGCGCCGCCTGGCCGAACCGGCTGACTTGGCGAAAGACATCGGTGGTCTGGCTGACCGCTTTGAAGCGTGGATGCCATTGGATTCTACGGCGGACTCGCCAGAGTTGCGATCCGCTCTCGACGAAGCCAACGCGCTGGCAGCTGACACGAGGGAGTTGGCCCTGGCCGCCCAACGCATGGGTAGCCAGCCACTAGCTCCCGCCGGGTTGCGCCCGATCTTCTCGCAAGGCCAGGCGCTCTACCAGCGACTCGCTGAGTTTGAAGTTCGGCTACGTCGTCTTGGCTCCAGCGATGGATTTGCTGGTGACGCCGAGTTCATTGTCAATCGTCTTGCCGAAACGCGGTCTCTGATCACAGCCACCTCTAGCTGGATCAAACGCATTGACCTCCTGGCCAAGGGCAGCTTCCATGGCGCCGTTGCCATTGAGCAGTACGAGTTGGCAACGGCGACTGACGCCCTGGCCGGAGACCTGGCAGATGTGGAAACCGATCTGGCAGGGCTACTACAAACGCCTGACGGCAGATTGCCGTCAGACCTGGCTACGGCCTGCCGAGAACTACTAGCAACCCTGGATGAAGAAGCGACGCCTAACCAGCTGGCTTCGGCAATTGCCTTAGAGCGAGGCTTCAGCGCGCGCATCTCTCAACGGCAAGAAGCTGCTAGCGAGGCCTTAGAGAAGGCCGAGAATCAGTTCGATGACCTCATCAAGAAGGCGATCGTCGAGCTCGACAAGCTTCCGGTGCAGGACCCCATTGCCCAGTTGCTGGAGGATCCGACGCTCGATGAAATCCTCAGTCAGTTGGAGCAAGAGAGTGACCTTGAGGCGGCCCTGGGCATTCCCGATCGCCGCAGCAACTTGCAGGTCATCGACGACTGGATGCGCGGCGGACAGGGCGGCGGTGGCGGTGGTGGCGGCGGTGGCGGCCTTGCGATGGCCATGCGCCAAATGCGGCAAGAGCAGCAACGCATGTCGCGGGCCGCTCAACGAGCAAGAGCACGAGCCATGAAGCGCATTAAAGAGGATCGCCAGGTCGTCAAGACCAGCAAGCCGAAGGACATGAAGCGAGAGAAATCCACTGACTGGAACCAGCTGATTTCGACTCTTTCCGACGATCTTCTGCAGGGGCGCGACAAGCTGCCGCCCAAGAGATATCGGGAGGCGATTGAGCAGTATCGTACCCTGATGAGCCGCGTTGCCGCGGATGACGACGCGCCCTGAGAAAGCCGCGCCTGCTCTACGCCAGCCCGGACAGAAAAAAACCTGGTCGGCGACGCGGGCGCAGGCGTCTCTTGGAAATCAGAGGCACGGCCAACTAACCGCGCCGACCGCTACCAGCCTTACTCCTGCGCCTCACGCTGGAGTCGAGCTGACCACTGTAGGGGCGATTTGCCTCAGCTTTTGGCCGTACGGCCCCCTCCTGCCGGTCAGCGCCGCCTGCGTGAGTTACGCTTGGTAGCTCATCTCCAGCCCACCGCCAGTTCAAATGGCTGTAGACGGATGCCGGGAAGATGAGAATCTACCCCTGCCGACCGCTGGTCGTCTCGACGTTGGGTCGATATGTTACGGAAAGGGTTGAAATGACCAGCTCCTTGCTCAGTGCCTTCCCCAACGGAACCAAGGTCTGCCGCCTCCCTTAGCCACCTCCCCAGCACGCCCGTATTGTAAAGATCGCAAGGATGCGACCCCGTCTTTGCTGCGGGGGCCCGCCTGAGGGGAAGCCAGCCAGATCAACAGGATTATGTCGGTACCACTCATTCCCGAGGATGCCCCTTTCTCTGCGGAGCAGCGGGCGTGGCTCAATGGATTCTTCGCCGGCTGGATGGGACTTGAGAACGCCCGTGGCCAGGCGCCAGCGGCTGCCGAGGCATTGCTGGCATCGCCCCAAATGAATGGCGCGATACCCGCTCCTCAAAACAGCACAGTCCAGGCCGTCTCATCCACGCCCCGCCCGGCCGTAGCAAGCGACGCTAGTTCGGTTGCCCCCGCGGTTGCCGTTGCCGAGGACGAGTACGATGGCGACTACCCATGGCACGACGATAGCATGGACCTCGACGAGCGCATGAAGCTGGCCGAGGAGAAAGCGCCGAAGTACAAGTTGATGGCGGCCATGGCTCAGCTGGACTGTGGCGCTTGCGGCTACATGTGCGACACCTACGCTTTTGCCATCGCAGACGGTGAGGAAAAAGATCTCACCCTGTGTTCGCCCGGCGGCCGGGAAACGGCGCGGATGCTTAAGAAGATCGCCAAAGAGGGCTTGGAACCAGCCTCGGCCACTGCCAGCGCCAACAGCCAGCCGACCGCTAGTGGGTCCGGAGGAGTTGCCCTAGCCGAAGCACCCGCCTCAGCCGCCGTGGCGGCTCCTGCCGAAGCCGAACCACCGGTTAGCATCGGCCGTCGAAACCCGGTCCGAGCCAAAGTTCTGACGGTCGAAAATCTCAACGGCCCGGGATCGAAAAAGCACACGGTTCATGCAGAGCTCAACATCGGCGCCAGCAATCTGACCTATCGGGTAGGCGATTCACTGGGGGTATTCCCAACGAATTGTCCTGAGCTGGTCGAAGACATTCTTCTCGCACTGCGGGCCCATGGAACGGAGCACGTGGTAGCGACCAACGGCATTGAAGCTCAGCTGAGAGACGCCCTGTATTCAACCTCTAACCTGACGGACGTCACCGATGAGTTGATCGAACTCGTGGCGGAATCGGCGACGGACGAGGATGAGCAGAAACGGGTAAACGCCTTGTTAGAAGACGACGACGCTCTGGATCGGCTCGACGTCCTGGAGCTTCTCCGCATGGCGAAGTCGGCCACGGTCGACGTCAAAGCCTTCTCCCAGTCGCTCTCTAAGCTTCAACCTCGCCTGTACTCCATCGCCAGCTCTCCGAAGGCGCACCCTGGTGAAGTCCACCTAACGGTCGCGAAGGTTACTTACGAAATCGAAGGCCGACTGCGTAAGGGCGTGGCTTCGACCATGATTGCCGATCGACTGGACGCCGGGGACAAGGCGCTTGTCTACGTCCACGCGGCGCCAGGATTCACCGTGCCAGAGGACCCGGCTGCCCCGATGATCATGGTTGGCCCCGGCACCGGCATCGCCCCGTTCCGCGCGTTCCTCGAAGAACGGGGCGCCACTGAGGCAAGCGGTAAAAACTGGCTCTTCTTTGGCGATCAGCACGCGGAGTCGGATTTCCTCTATCGCGACCAGTTGGTTGGCATGCAAGAGTCTGGCCTGTTGACCAAGCTCAGCACTGCCTTTAGTCGAGATCAAGAAGAAAAGATCTACGTGCAACATCGGATGCTAGAAGAGGGCGCCGAGCTGTTTGCTTGGCTGGAGGACGGCGGCTATTTCTTCGTATGCGGCGACGCCAAGCGGATGGCAGGCGATGTCGACAAGGCGCTGCACAAGATCATTGCCGAGCATGGGTCCATGAGCGACCAAGACGCCAAGGCCTACGTCGCGCGTTTGAAAGAAGAGAAGCGGTACGTCCGAGACGTCTACTAGGTCTCCGCCTGCTGTGATCTCGTCGCGCGACCTCCCCGCGACGCCTCCAGAGGGTGGCTTCCTCTCATTGGCCGCACTCACAGGCTGTCGAAGCACATGGCAGAAGCCCCAATCAGGATTGATGAATTCCAAGCATTGATCCGAGAGATGTATCTCGAGAAAGACATCGAGCGGGGAGTCGACGGGACTTTCATGTGGCTGATGGAAGAAGTCGGCGAACTGGCTGCCGCCCTTCGAGAAGGGACCGCCGAGGAGCAGCGAGGTGAGTTTGCCGACGTGCTTGCCTGGCTTACGACGATTGCCAATGTCGCGGGTATCGACCTGACGCAGGCCGTTCGCGAAAAGTACGGCGCCGGGTGCCCCGGCTGCGGGCTGTTGATATGCGGCTGCGAGGGTGAAAAGCCTTGAGGCTGAGGCTCGGCACGAGAGGGAAGGGTCGGCTGACGGGCGACGCTCCTAGCAGGTCAGACCGCTGGCAGGCACAATGGAAAGCAGCTTCACTTTTTGCCGCCCTGTTGCTGAGTCACTCCTTGCTACGATCCCGCCGATCGCGTGTCCTCCTTGTTGCCTGGTTGCTGACGGCACTGACCTCAACTGCCGCGCGTGCGGCGCCGCAGGTCGTGGACGTGGCGATCGGCATCGACGGCCAATTTAAACGTGGACTATGGACGCCCGCGCGTGTAACGGTAGAAGGCGCGTCAGGTCTGGAGATCGTCCTGATCGCTCCCGACAATGATGGCGTGGGCGTGCGATACTCCGCCCGTGCTGCCGCGACGGACGAACAACAGGTTGTTCCCCTACTCATGCGGCTGGGTCGCAAAGGCGCAGCCGTCGAGGCACGCCTGTATGACGAACATCGCCTGGTGGCAGTCCAGACTTTGTCCCCCGAGAGCAGCGCCTCCACAAGTCGCCTGGTTGTCGAAGTCGCGAAGCGATCGGATGCAGTGCTTCCGTCTAGAATCCGCCGGCAGAGTGAATCACCAACCGCAGTCGCCGTTGTGTCGGACCCGGTGAAACTGCCAGACAATCACTGGGGGTACGAGGCTGTCGAATGTGTGTGGCTCGACCTCGCCGGCAGCGACGCCCTCATGGCGCTAGATGCCGATTCGCCCCAGTTAGCCGCTCTGGAGAAGTGGGTGCAAGGCGGAGGTCGACTCGTCCTGGCCGGCGCGAACGCCCTTGCGGAGGACGTGGCGCAACCTCCCAGCGGACTTCTCCGTCTCTTGCCGGGCAGTGTCGACTCGATTGTCACGCTTCGAGATCCATCGGCAATTGAGGAATACTCCGAGTCGAATGTGGCGGTCGCCCCTGGTCGACGGTTGGCGTTGCCCGTCGCTCAGTTGGGCACAACCGAAGGCAGGATTGAAGCTTATGCCGATGGCAGCGCGCGGCGGCTGCCGCTTGTCGTCCGCAAGCGATACGGATTCGGTGAGGTCGTGGTCCTGACCATCAATCTGACTAGCGAGCCATTGAAGTCATGGCGCGGGCGTAGCGCCTTGGTCGCCAAGGTTTGTGGCCTCGATCGATCAGCGAGTGATCAACGGGCAAGCAATTCGCCCAGCACACTCATGACCAGCGGGACCACCGATTTGGCAGGCGCCCTGCAGCAGCGACTGGGGGCCTCTTTCGAGGGGGCTCAGAGTGCTTCGATGCTGGCAGTCATCAGCGCTGCGCTCGTCTATTTGACGTTGATCGGCCCCGTGGACTACTACTTCCTCAGGCGCATGGCACAGCGCATGGAGTTCACCTGGCTTACGTTTCCTGCCGTGGCGGCGATCTTCGGTCTGGGCGCCTATTGGTGGGCTGAGCAGCCCGGCGCCGACCAGCCGCGTTATAACCGGGTTGAGTTTGTCGATATCGATACGGAGTCCGGCGTGGCGCGCGGGCTCATGCTATGCCAGGCCTTTAGCCCTTCGGCCAATCGGTTCGACATCCAACTTACCCCGCGATGGGCCAACGAGTCGCCCGTCTCAGATGCTAGCCACTACGTGAGCTGGCTTGGTGTTCCAGGGGCAGGGTTAAGTGGCCTGGACGCCAAGGCGAATACGCTGGCTGCAATGAGCGCAGAGTATCAACAGAGCGGCAGCGGTGAGAACTTGGCTGGCGTTCCCATCAATACTCGCTCTACAAAGGCTCTCGTCGCACGCTGGCAAGCATCCGCAGTCGAAGGAATCGAGGCGGACTTGCGTATGTCGGGCTACCGTTTGGCTGAGGGCAGCCTGACGAATCGCCTGGGGGTTGTGCTCCAAGATGCTTGGCTTACCCATGGCGAGTGGGCGTGGCGCCTAGGAGACTTGGCTGATGACGACACCGTGACCATCGACGACTCGACGGTGCCGATCGCCTTGGCTGCTCTCATACGAGAAGACTATCTCACAACGTCGCCCAGCCAGGGATCGCCGGAGGTCACAGGCATGACGACTGATGGCGTGGCGGCCCTTATGATGTTTACGCGTTCCCTTGCCGCCACGGGTTACACGGAACTTTCTAGCAGGCTGCTTCCGCGCACCGATCTAAGCCCCGCACTGCAACAGGGCAGGGCGATCCTGGTGGCTCGTGTTGCTGCCGAGACGTCTAGCCAACTAACCCATCAGGAGCGGCCCTGGAGCCCTTCAACCGATCGAGATCGTGTCTACTATCGGTTCGTCCTTCCCGTGCGTGCCCCATAGCGACTTATTTGACATCAGCGCTCGTCGCCAGCATCAAACGACTTAACCGCTACCCATGATCGAAACCCGCGGCCTAACCAAGAAGTATGGCGAGTTGTTTGCCATCAAAGACATCAACATCAACCTCGTGCAGGGTGATGTCTTTGGCTTCATCGGCCCCAACGGGGCGGGCAAGACGACCACGATGCGCATTCTCGCAACCTTGCTTACGCCAACGTGGGGCGAGGCCTACGTGGGGGGGCATTCCATTTACAACCATCCTAAAGAGATCCGCCGCTTGATCGGTTACATGCCCGACTTCTTCGGTGTGTACGACGACATGAAGGTGATTGAATACCTCGAGTTCTTTGCCGCAGCCTATCGAATCAAGGGTTCTTCACGCCGAGCCAAGTGTGACGAGGTGTTGGGACTGGTTGATCTGGAATACAAACGGGCAGCACTAGTCACTAGCCTTTCGCGCGGTATGACCCAACGGCTGGGGCTGGCGCGCGTGCTGCTGCACGACCCCAGCGTGCTCTTGCTTGACGAACCAGCTAGTGGCCTCGATCCACGAGCACGGATCGAAATGCGAAACCTCATCAAGCGACTCAGCGACCTTGGCAAGACCATCATGGTCTCCAGCCACATCCTGCCGGAGCTGGCCGACATCTGCAATAAGGTAGGCATCATTGAAAAAGGGCAACTGCAGTACAACGACACCATTGACGCGCTGATGGCCATGCTACGCAAGCAGCTGGTGATGAGAGTCCACGTTGCTGAGAACCAAGAGGCTGCCACCCAGGAACTCCGCGCCAACGAAGCCGTGTCGTCCGTCGAAGAACACAACGGAGAGCTTCGCGTTACGCTGAAGGAGTCGCACCGCGAACCGGCGAACCTAGCGACCTTGCTCGTGTCCAAAGGCTATCGCCTGAACCGCTTTGCCGAAGAGGAAATCGACCTCGAAACGGCTTTCATGAAGCTAACCAAGGGGATTACAAGCTGAGTCCCTGCAAAACCGCAATCGTATGGCATCGCTAGCCCTACTCGCCCCGGCCCGGGCCTTGCTCTCGGGCCTCAAAATCTTCATACTCGGTTAACGTGTCGGGCGCGCTGGCGGCAACTTGCTTGCCTTTCTTTCCCGATACGCAAGTCACCCGGCCCCGTTCGTCTAGTGGCCCAGGACACCGCCCTCTCACGGCGGAGACAGGGGTTCGACTCCCCTACGGGGTACTCTCTTAGTTGGGTGTTGTTCCGTCAACTCAAAGACGCGAGCTATGGCTAGTCGACTTTCGAACTGCCTCGGTCGCGCACTCGTGTATGACGAAGGCAACGTCAACCGTGTCAGACTGACCGATGCGCGCTAGCATCCCGTCGCCCCAATACGCCCCATTTCAGCACACTCTGCTGTCAGTTTTTGGTATCGGAAACTGACAAGAATGTGCGAAAAAATGCCTTCCTTTAAGGCTTCTACCAACCGGGGCTACGGAATCCCGTTTAATTGTTTCGCGCGGCTACAGAAGCGTTGTAAGCGGTCAAACAATTGGCCTATGCTGCAACCATATTCTTCGCGGGTTCTCCGCCCTGTGCTTCCTGTTATCCTCATCTAAAACGAACTTAGCATGTCCGTTTCCGACCTGAATCGGCCGGCAGTCTTCGCTGTTGGTGCTCTGCTATTGGGATTTTGCTTTCTTGTCTCTTTGGCAACCGCGGTCGACAACTCACCTGCGCCATCGCTGCAGTACTACGAGTCGACCTACGCCAACCAATACGAACGTATCGGTGATGTGTTTGTCGCCGGCTATGGAACCCTGTGGGTTCCACCGGCCGGGCGTGCGAGTTCTGGCAACCAGTCAGTTGGCTATGACCCTCGCGATCGCTTCGATCTAGGGGCGTGGGACAACAACACGCTCTACGGCTCCGAGAAAGGGCTGCGCTCATTGGCCCAACGGGTCGAGCGCACCGGCGGCGCCTTGCTCGTCGACTTGGTTTGGAACCACAACGGCTTCCAATACGACGACACTCCCGGCTTCGTCGAAGCAGGGGGCTATCCCGGCTTCGTCCTGCAGAACCCTGACGGCGGCCAGGATCCCTTCGGTGTACCCGGCACGAATGGTGACTTCCACAGTCCCTTTGCAGGGGGGAACGACGCTCGTTTCGGCGGGCTAATCGATATCGATCACTCCAGCAACCACACTTTGATCCGCAACCCGGTAGGCCCCAATCCGGGCAACGTGCCAGCAGGCACGGGTGATTGGTTTGGCGAAACCTTCAACGTGCCCGATCCCAACAACGCGCGGTTCTATCCCGACACCGACCTGCCTCCGATACTGCTATTCAACCCGTCAACCGGCGAGAACGACATCGCCGTCTACCCGTTCAACAAGCAGAACCCGCTGGCGGGTGATCCTCTGCCCGAGAACGCCTTGGGGTACTTGATGCGCAACGTGCGCTGGATGGTCGAGGATGTCGGCGTCGAGGGATTTCGGCTCGACATCCCTTGGCACTTCCCCGAGTGGGTGATGGGCTACTTCGACCAGGCAACCTATCGCGCTAGTGAGCGCCGCAACCTTGATGGTTCTCAGTACCACGCTTTCAGCTTCATGGAGGCCGGCCGCGGCCAACAGGACGAACTCGTGCGTCGCTTTGTTCGCAAGACGATCGACGATCAAGACCCTGGCCGAATTGGGAGCAACTACGATGCTCTCGACTTCGAGTTCTTTCACAGCTTGGAGGCAAACCTCACTGGCAACGGCCTGCAGAATGATTGGAGGAACGTTGTCAACTCGAGTCTAGACCGCGAAGACGATGGACTCATGAACGGCTCAGCGGGGATTAAGTTTGCCCAGAGTCATGACGATGTTCCGCCGCAACTCGGAAATGTGGCGCACGCCTACACACTCATGCTGCCTGGGCAGGCAAACGTTTACTTCAACGCTAAGCAACACGGTGGCGGGCGTGACTTCCCACGGGATGGACGCGGCGACGCCCTCGGTGGTGTTTATGGGGAGACACTGACGACGTTGGTTGGCATTCGGAATACTCATGGCCGCGGCAATTTCCAGGAGCGTCTGCTCGAAAAAGAGACCTATATCTTCGAGCGCAGCGGGGCCGCACTGATTGGGCTTAGTAATCGTCTTGACGGAGGGTACGACGAGCGACGTGTCGATATCAATCTCCCCTGGGGAACAACACTGGTCGAGTTGACCGGCGCATCGATAGCCGATGGCGACATTCCCGAGTTGATCACCGTGGATGATGATTTCTTTGGCGGACCCACCAAAGCGACTCTACGCGTACCCCGCAACGACGGCGGTGACCGGGGCTACGTGATCTATGGTCTGCCAACCCCCCAATCAACCGAAGGCATTGAGTTCCTGCAAGACAGCTCTCCCGTGTCGATAATCGCCGGCGGCTCCCCTGCGCAGAACGATTTTGAGAACGGCGGCACACGCCTCTCGGATCGGCATGTGATAACCGGGGACCAGTTCGTCATGCGACTCGCAACGCAGGCAGTCACGGTATCCGGCACCCGTTTGGAAAATGGTCAGCTTGTTCAGCGGAGTGTTCGTGATCGAGATGCCGACGGTGACAACGCACTGTTCCGTTTCGACGGCGGCCGCGACCTAAACGGCATCAACCCATTCGGAACTGTCAGCGGCGTCGACTTTGATTCCGGCAGCGTCGTCTACGGATTCGAACAGTTCACTACGGTCCGCGAGCCGGGCTATGAATCGGCATCGGGCGACGGCCTGTACGAGCAGGCGATCGACACCTCGCTGCTTGAAGAGGGTGAGCACTACGTCACCGTACGGGCTTTTCGACGACGCGATGACGGCGGCCCGGCTGTTTATCAGGACTTTCGTGAAGTAATTTACGTCGACCGCCTCGCCCCCGAATCGGCAATCGATGAAATCCGCCCTGTAAATGCTGGCGGCTCGGGCGATCATGACATCCTGATTGAATCGCTCGATCTGACGGCCAATAGCATCCATGTATTTCTAAATCTACCAGAGATCGCTACGGATGAAGCCCTGATCACGCTGGCCCAGGCAGGGCAGGGCGGCTCGCAGATGGTTGACGTGGGACTCTTCAAATTCTTTGCTTCTGGCGCGCCGGCTGGCAACAACGCGATTACCGTTGTGTCTTTTGAGGTCACAGGCACAACCAACGTTCAACGATTCACCGGCGTCCAACTCGCCAATGGCATTGGGGCCGGGGTCGCCGACGTCAATCACGATGGCGTCGTTACCGCGCAAGACGTCACGGGAGCGGGATCTTTCGAAACCTTCCTCTATGCGCAAGGTTCCCGCTTCAATCCCGCCGCCGATGTGAATGGAGATGGCCGCATAACCAACCTCGACTTGTTTGATTTGGGCCAAGCGCTGCTTGACGCCAACGCCGATAGCTCGGCCATCAGCGCCTATCAAGACGCCCTCGTCCGCCGCGGAGACCTCGACGGATCTGGCGCGACCGACCAACTTGACTTGCAGACCCTCTACGCCAACTTCGGTAACTCAGACTGGTTGTTTGACCTGAATGCCGACGGTGTTGTGGACGACGCAGACGTCGAGACTCTGGTGCGGGACATGCTGAAACTCACCCCCGGAGACTTCAACCTGGACGGTGTCGTGGACGCGGCCGACTTCGCCACGTGGCGGAACCATTTTGGGCAGCCCCAGGGATCGCTTCTCAATGACACCGACGGCGGGCCGATTGGCGTCGCCCAGTTGGCCACTTGGCGGGCCAACTTTGGCACAGGAATCGAGGCCCCCGTATCGGCCGCTTTGGCGGTTCCAGAGCCCGGAACCCACGCCAGCGTCTTAGTGGGGATGGCTGCTCTTTTTCTTGGAAAAAGCTGGAAAAGATAGACAAATCGCCGTGCGCGGCGCATCTTACCAGCATGGCTGCCTTGTCTGCATTCTCACGATCGGTCCAGCTCAAAGCGAAAGAGCTTGCCGAGTCAGGCCCCTCCGCACTGGGGGGGCTCTTTGACCTGACATCCCAGCGACTGGTGCGCTACGCCATTGCGATTACTCGCAACCAGCACGACGCCGAAGATGCAGTGCAGTCGGTACTATCTCGCGTCGCCTCGCAGCCGCAGCGGCTAAGTGGGGCGGAGCAGCCGTGGGCGTACTTGCTGCAGATGGTTCGCAATGAAGTCCTTCAATCCCTCCGAAAACGGAGTCGTCTCCAATTCCTCAGCGACCTCCGCGATTTGTTGACACGTTGTCCAGTCGATGAACTGGAGAAAGAGGAAACGCATCGCGCCGTTTGGACTGCCCTGAGGCGTTTGCCGCCATCTCAAGCCGAAGTGGTCGTACTCAAAATCTGGGAAGAAATGACCCTAGCGCAAATCGCCCAAATGCTTGCCATCAGCCCCGACACGGCTGCTAGCCGCTACCGCTACGGGATGCAGAAACTCAGAGGAATGCTGGTCGTCGAAACTCAAGCCGGCCGATCGGAGGTGGTTCGTGGATAAACCGTTGCGTCACGTGGCTCTGCCCTCCGACAGCCTGGAATCAATGATTCGCTCCGCGGGCAACTACGTTCACCCGACAGACGATCTGCGTCCGCGCACCATCGAGGCCGCCGGCGAACGAGGAGCCAGACAACGCGGGCGGCGGGTGGCAGTCTGGCTGGCGCTGGCTCTTTTGACCCTGCCACCCTGCGGCGCCTTGATCTGCCAAGCCTGTTTCTCTTCGCAACATGCAATCGTCTCAGCTGCCGACCTCCAGGATCGTGCTGGCGATTTGGCGACGCGCCGCAAAGGGGGATTGGGGTGGGCCTTGCTAGACGCGTTTTGCATGTTGCGCCTAGAACAAGCTTCCCACTTCGATGCTGACAGCTCCGGCGATAGCCCAAGCTCGCGATAACGCTTTTTCCTGCGGCTTTTTAGACAAATCGACTCGGCAAGTGCATTAAAGGGGCATGGAACGTCCAGCCCTCGAGCAACTCAAGACTTTTCACGAGCACCTTGTCGCCCTGGACGGAGCCGGCGTGTCGCTTGATGTTGGCAAGCGCCAGCAAAGCGTGTCCGCGATACTTGATCAGGCGCTAGCAAGGCTTCGTGTGCGCGTTGACCTGGGTCAATCGCTCGAAGAAGCTCTGCAGTCTGAGAAGGAGTTGCCTGCACGGTACCGATGCGCAGCGCTGACACGATTGTCGTCGGCTAGCAGTGATCAAGCTCTCGACGCCATGAAGCAGAGCGTGGGCGAGCCCCGTGAGTTGCGTCGCTCCCTGCTGGCAGCAATGGTGTTGCCAGCCTTCATTGGCGGTTTGGTCTATCTTGGAACCATCAGCCTGTGCCTCTATACGGCGCCACGCTTTGAAGCTGTGTACCAGCAGCTCCGCCAGCCCCCAAGTTTCAGCCTGCTGGTCCTGCGTTTCCTGCGGGAATGGTTGCCAGTTTGGGGGCCTTTAGCGCCGGTCCTCCTCTTAATTGCTGTTTGGTTCGTGTGCCGCGCGGATTGGCATCGACTGTTGGCATGGGCTCCGGTGATGAAGGGTTTCTTACGCACCTCCAATCGTGCCCTGCTTGCCGATCAACTGGCCAGGTTGAGCGAAAACCATTTGCCACTTTCCGGGGCTGTCCCTGTCGCCCAAGAAAGGGGTCTGCGACTGGATTCACACGGTGGTCTCGATAGTCCTGATCCCGCCGTAGAGAAGTCAACAACCAAGGCAGCCGCCACACGAAAGGTCGAGTCTCTCCCACCACTCTTGCAGTGGTCACTGGCCGAGCGAGGCTCGCCGGAGCAACTGGCTGACAACCTACGGACCACGGCGGCAACCTACAAGCGAGCCGCCCAACGCCAAGAAAGATTCTGGCGCGTCGTAGGGCCAACCGTCGCCACCCTAGTAGTTGGCGGTGGGATCATGCTGGCGTATGGTTGCGCCTTGTTCGCGCCCTTCACGGCATTGATGCAAGACTTGTCGTCGGCGACCGGTTACGTCGAAATACAAACCGGTCCGCTGGCTCCGCGTGAGGGGGATCCGTCGTGAGCCTTCGCTGGCCCGCTAATGCTGTCCGTCGTGTCCCGCCAGATCGACGGCTCATTGAAAAAGTTGAGCAGTGGCTTGCGCAGAGTAGCGAATTCGTCCCACTGCTAACTGCTTTCTGTGATGAATTACCAACGGGCAGTCTGCAAAGGGCCTTGCGTAGTCTCCTCAAACAGGTGCAGCGTGGCGCCACAGCGGAAGAACTTTGCGATTCACGCGCTCACCTTTCGACACTCTTGCCATTGCTCGCGTGCGTCACGCAGCACCGCAGCGCCGTTCAGCAGCTAAACCGGGTACTTAGTGAGTCACTTCTGGAAGATCGCCGTCGCTGGCGTCGACGGCGGGTGATGGCCTATCCGCTAGTCTTGATAGGCCTGATGCTACTGGTCCTGGGGTTTCTCAGCGTGGCGGTAACGCCGGTCTTCGATAGCATCTTTCGGGACTTTGCTCTGTCGTTGCCGCCGCTAACGCGGGCCGTCCTCGCGTACTCGTACCTCAGAATTAACCACCCGTTGCTGCTAGCCGGCAGCATTGCTGGAACGCTGGCCTTGGTCTACGCGGTTTGGTGGTGGTTGATGGAACGCGGCCCGCTCTTTCTTGGAAAGTTGGTAGCTGCGTTTGCCAGCGGAAACTCCCGAAGCATCGCACAGATGTCTGCGTTTGCGAGACGACTGGGCGAGGCTCAGGCCGCGGAGTTGCCGTTGCCGGTTGCCCTACGTGTTGCAGGCCATACGTGCCCAAGTCCGTTCCTGCGTCGAATTGCCAGCCAACTGGCTGACGAAAGAGAAGCTACGAGCCCAATCGACGATCTGCAGGTAGAGACGCCGTTCGCGGCATTAAAGTCTTCGACCTGGTTTCCCGCCACGATGGTCCATCTGCTCGATGATAAAGACGCGGACCATCAAGCAATGTCCAACCGCCTTTACGCCTTCGCCGAACTCTTGGCTGAGCGTGTTGAGAGCCGGTTTGCATCATCGACTGGCATCGCGGCACAGGTCTCGGTTGCTCTTGTCGGTGGGTTGGTCGCAACCGTGCTGATAGCGCTACTGCTGCCTCTGGTGTCGCTTGTTTCCGCTCTGAGTTGACCCGTATCAAACCGAGTGGCGATCCATGGCTAGTACCCTGTTCCCGAATTTCCAATCCGGCTGGAGGGCTTTCCGACGCCGGCTCTCGGGCTTCGACCTCCAGCTGTCGCGCGGGTCGCTCATAGCGCCTCCCTGGAAAGCAGACACCTGGACGGCTCAACAACGGACCTTGTTACGGATACTCGCGCTCGCTTCGCGCGATCGCCTGGCGTACGGACCGTTGGTCGCTCAGCTTGCTAGGGACCATCGCTGGTGGTATCGCTGGCGGCTCCGCAAGCTGGCTCAGCGACTGCAGGCGGGAACCTCATTGCCTGATGCCTTAGAACAAACCCCCGGCGTGCTGTCTCCGGAACAAACGATTGCGGTCCGCTTTGGGGTCGAGTCGGGAACTCTCTCTGAAGTGTTGACCTTGCTTGTTGAGCAGGGCAGCGAAGCGACGGGCGTCATGAGGAATCGATTGCGTCATGTAGGCTGCTATCTGGTAGGTTTCTTGCTTGTCGCTATGCTCGTCATCACTTTTCTTGTGTTGAAGATCTTGCCGAACCTCGAAATGATCTTTGCGGACTTTGGGCTCTCCAACTCCCCGATGTCTGAGGCCCTGATAGGTTTTAGCGGCATTGCAAGCGGCTATTCGTGGATTGCGGCGGTGCTGTTTCTGTTCTGTGCGTGGGCTTTCTATAGCGAAACCGGGTGGGGCTACGTCCATCGCGTCTGGTTGCCTCGCATTTCGCGGTCGGCGGTGCGTCTTCGCACGGCAGAGGTGTTGTCTTTGTTGTCAGTCGCTCAGCATGCGGGCAGGCCTTTGGCTGGTTCGATCTCCACGCTAGCTCGCTACTTCTACGATGCTCGGACTCGCACGCGATTGCTCTTCGCCCGCAACGAGATCGAGCAAGGCGCGACCGCTTGGCACGCAATGCAGCAGGCTGGACTGCTGGACCCTGCGGAACTTCGCGCTCTGGAGACCGCCGTCGATTCGCCAGCCCAGGCCTGGACCTTGAGACAACTGTCCGAGGTGCGAAGAGGCCGTATCGCTGGCCAGTTAGACTTCTACGCGGAACTGATACAACCGATAGCCGTGCTAATCCTTGCGGCGGGAGTGTTGGCCGTCTCGCTCGGAACAATTGACCCGCTTTTTAAACTCATCCGCGATTTGTGCTGACCTATGCGTACTTACGACAAATCCAGCAAGCGATCTGCTGCGCCGGCGAATCCCAACAAAGGCGTGATGATGACCGAGGTCCTGATCGCCTCGCTCGTGCTGATGGCCGTCCTCTCGGTCTTGACGCAGCTATTCATTCGCGGCGGCCGCCTGCAGATGGACAACCGCCGCTATCAAGTTGCGCTCGAGGAGTTGTCTAACCAGATGGATCGACTGACCAGCCTCGAAGAAGACGCGCGACGTCGGGCTCTGGAGTCACTCGCCTGTAGTGAAGCAAGTCAGATCGCGCTAGGCTCTCCCGAACTAACGGCCACACGACTCGATGACGCCGATGGTAGGCGATTAGTGCTTACGTTGGCCTGGAAGCACTTTGGCGTCCGGAAGCCTGTAACGCTGGTGGGCTGGCTCGCGCCGGCCGACATGACGACATCCGACCGTCCCGTGGAGGGGCCGTTGCCATGAGGCATTCTCGGGGGTTCTCAATGATTGAACTGCTTATTGCACTGGGCGCTACAACCGTACTGCTCGGAGTCTCGGTGAGCATGGTGCATCGTGCGATGTCGTCACACGCTCAGGCACGTCAACACGAGCAACTTCAACATGCGTCCCTCAGGCTTGCGCGACAGTTCCGCCATGATGTTCGCAGCGCACAGTCAGCTGTGGTTGCCGATGACTCGAACCGCATCACCCTGCAGGCGACTCCTGGCGATTCAGAAGTCAGCTACCTCTTGTCCGACGGACGCGTGAATCGAGAACAACTGGGGGATTCCGGCGTCCCTCAGCGCGAAGTCTTCTCTTTACCAGGCGCCGCGACTAGTGCCGAGTTGCTAACCGATCCGCCGCGCGTTGTCGTGACGATCTACGGTATCGACTCTGTGGGGGCCTCACCTCCGCGCGTGATGCTGCGATTGGAAACCGTCATCGGCGGTCGCACCGCGATCCTTAGGCAGGAGGTCACACCGTGACAAGAACTCACCCTGCGCCCGGACCTAGCCCAGCAGCAGAGCGGCATGGTGTCGTGCTGGTCTGCGTCCTGGTCTGCGCATGCATTGCAACGACGCTGGCCATTACCGCGACCGCAGCAGCACTGCATCAACGACAGCGCGTGCGGTCTGAACGCCAACTCCGTCAGGTCGAACTCTTGCTAGACGCTGGAATGCAGCGTGCTGTTCGGCAACTTAGTAGTACAAGCTCGTACTCCGGTGAAACGTGGCGCCTCGAGTCGGGAACGATGCCAGGCTTCCCCTCGGCGCGCGTGCACATTGACGTGACGCGGCAGTCGGCTGTCGCTTGCACCGTTGCCGTCGTCGCCACCCTACCGGCAGACGCACAGACACCGGTTCAAAGAACCCACCGCTTCCGTTACGTCCCAACGAAGCCCGCTGAGACTCCCTAATCCTTGCGTTCAAACTTATTCCCTGCGAGGCACAATCATGACACGTTGCCATCGACCTTTTCGCGGATTCACGCTGGTTGAACTATTGGTGGTGATCGCCATCATCGGAATCCTGATCTCTCTGCTTCTTCCCGCTGTGCAAGCAGCCCGAGAAGCAGCCCGCCGCACGGTGTGCCTCAACAATCTCTCGCAACTCGGGCTGGCGATGCACAACTATGAGTTCACTCATGAGCACCTACCGGCTGGTGTCACAAATCCGGAAGGGCCCATTCGAACTGAAGCCAACGGGCAGCACCTTGGCTGGGTCTATCACCTGCTTCCCTACATGGAACAACGCGCGCTGCAACGACACATCGACCCCGACCTTGACGCTTACGCTCCTGAGAATGCCCGGGCGCGTGTCGCGGTTATCGAGACCCTGTTGTGCCCTTCCTATCCAGGCAACCAAACAAACGAGCAAGAAACGGCTGCCATTACCAATTACGCTGGCTGCCATCATGAAGCGGAATCCCCGATCGACGCAGACAACAACGGGTTACTTTTCTTGAACAGCGCCGTCCGCTACGACGACATCCTCGATGGCAGCACCCACACGGTACTGATCGCAGAAATGTTCCCGTCAAAGGATACGCTTGGCTGGCTTTCGGGAACTCGCGCCTCCCTGCGCAACACCGGATCATTCGAAACATTTCGCGAACGACAGCCCATCATGGGGCAGAAGCTGCATCCGAGTGAACAACCAGTTCCTACCGGGCCGCTCGACGTCGGAGGATTTGGGAGCGCCCACCATGGGGGCGCTCAGTTTTGCTTCGCGGACGGGTCTTGTCGCTTCATCAGCGAGGACATCGCTCCTACGCTGTTAAGACAAATAGGGCATCGTGCTGATGGAGAGATCCCGGGGCAGCTCTAGCTTGGGCGCCTGCTGTCACGGCTCTCAAGGAATCGACTTGAGAGCCAGCAATCCGTGTCTACACGGCAGCCAAGGCGGCAGAGTCTGCCAAAGAGGCTGTCTTTAACGGCTATGGAAACCTCTCTTGCCGCATCGAATGTGCCTGTGCAGCGCGCCAGTAGTTGGTGAAAAAAGGGCGAAGAGTGATTGCGTACCGGGAGCCGCCGCGCATGTTTGTGTGTCCTGAATCGCGCCCGCGGCGTTCCCTCCCGTTTCCTCACGCCGCTTCCCGCGAAGTCCTCACGCGAGAATCAACATGGCCAAGATCCTGTTTACCTGTGCGGCGGCCATTGCCCTCACGAGCCTGTCCGGCTGTTGCCTATGCCCCTTCCGCAAAGCGCCCGTCGCCGCGGCCCCGGTTCCTGTGGCGGCTCCGTGCTGTGAGCAACCATGCTGCGAGCAACCAGGGTGTAGTCCGTCTTTCGGGCAAACCTTCACCCAGCCGCCGATCATCACGAATTAGCGCTGGCTGGCGACTTCACACGCGCCATCGGTCGCATGACAACGGCCAGTCAGCCTGAGACGGTGACGGGCAAAGAAACGGTATGCGAAATCAAGCGTCTGCCTGACGAGAGGCAGACGCGTCGGTTTCACGGCCCACTCAAATCCAACGGCTGCGTAGAGCCTGCGGAAGACCTCGACGCCGACGATCATCTCACCATCGGGCAATCGCCCATGGATTTCTGCCATCAGCGTGGGCATATCCACTCCTAACGGCTGGGGATCAAAACCGGCCGCTGCAATATCCGTGAAGTGGATCCTCTTTTTCCGATCCATGCGGCGCAGCAAATTAATCTCGCGCAGGCACAGAGGACAGTCGCCGTCGTAGAACACTTCGACCTCCCACGACGTGGGAGATGGCTCATTCGCAGTGATTTCTGCCTGGTTCTTCATGCTTTTTTCTCAGGGCCTATCTCACTATAAGCCCCCCTTGGCCGTTGGGTAGGCACGCCGTCCCGCGCGTGGCGGCTCTGAATGCGTTTGCCCCTTATTTGCCCCCCATCTCGCTATCAATATCCGGGATGTGGGTAAAAGAGACTCGCATCGGCGCCGCTTCGCGGGTCTCATGCATCGACGCGAAGTAGAGCGAGTTGACACCCAGCTTTTGATTGACCGAATCCATGGTCTCCGCAGCACGGATCGCGGCGCGATCCTCCGCAAACAGGGGCAACGGCGTGCCGGCAGCCAGTTCGATATGTGTCAGGGTCACCGCCGCTTGCAAAGGTACGCCGCCTAGTGGGCGTTCGTCCCACAGCGCCACCAAAGCCTTGAGAAGCGTTGGCGTATCCGAACAACGATTAACGGGAGTCTTTACCGACCAAGTGGGCCACTCTCCTACATAACGAACCGTCACAACCAACCGCCGAGCAACATAACCTTGCTTCCGCAGCCGCGCGGCCGCTTTGTGCAGCAGGCGAATGAGCACCGCTCGGGCGCCTTCATCGGTCCGCAACGCGGGCGGCAGCATGTGAGAATGCCCAATCGTCTGGTGGGTAATTGGCTTATCAGGCAACTCGTCGCCACGCAGGGCATGCCACCACTCTTCGCCCAAAATGCTCTGCCACATGCCATGCATCGCCGGCTTAGACAAGGCACAGAGTTGGCGGACACTCGTCACTCCACGGCTTGCCAAACGCCGCTCCATGTTGCGACCAATGCCAGGCAGGTCGGATAGTTTCAGCGAGTGCAGCCGATGCGGCAATTGTTCGCGCAAAATCGCCGACAATCCATCCGGCTTCTGCAGATTGCTAGCCACCTTGGCTAAGAAACGGTTCGGAGCCAAACCGATGGAACACCGCAGGTACGGCCCCACCTGCTCTTTGATCGCCCGCTTTACCTTGCCGGCAACCTGCTGGGCGATTTCAACTCGGCGATGCGGCGGCGAAAGCTGACAAACCATTTCGTCGATCGAGCAAATCTTCTCCACAGGCAAAACCGTTTGCACCGCCTCGACAATCTGATGATGCGTGGCGATGTAGTGCTGGTGCCGTCCCTCTACCAGTTGCAAACCAGGGCAGCGTCGGCGAGCCTCGCCCACGTTGGTGCCGGTTTTCACCCCCCAGGGCCGGGCTTCGTAGCTCACGGCAATACAGCAGGTGCTGTCGGTCATGGTCGGCACGACCGCCACCGGCTTGCCACGCAACTTTGGCTGACGCTGCTGTTCAACTGACGCAAAGTACGCATTCATGTCCAGAAACAGCCAGTCGACGCACCCCACGGCAGGAGACTTAGAGGCACGGGCAACGACTTGCGAAGGATACTGCATATCTGTACAGTATTCGGACACTCAGCCATGTCAACTTGAATGCGGAAATTCGCCCCGACTGCATGCATTGGCATTCGTCAAACAACAACGCCACGCCCACTGAAAACAGCGGACGTGGCGTGATGCTTCGTTGACTGACTGCCTGGAGAACCTAAGATGCCGCCGTGAAAGCCGCCAGTGTGTTGTCCAGATCGCGTGACAAGGCTGTCAGTTCGTCGCCCGATTGCCGCGTGGTCGCCGCGGCTGCGGCCGTGCTCTTGGCCGCGGTATCGACCTCGGCGATGGAGCGAGCAATGTCGCGGCTGGCCTCGGCAGTCTGCGACACGTTGGTCGAAACGACTTCTGCAGCCCCGGCGGCCTCTGCAATCTGCGCTGCAATCCGCTGAGTGGTTTCGCTTTGGCCGCTCACATGATGCGAGATGCCGTCCGATTCCTCGTGAACCTGACGGATCACATCATTGATCTGACGCACCAGCATGACCGCCTGGTCAGACGCTTCCTGAATGCCGTCAATTCGCTCGCGAATGGTCTCCGTGGCCTCCGAAGTCTGCTTGGCAAGCTCTTTCACTTCGGTAGCAACCACGGCAAAACCCTTGCCAGCCTCGCCGGCGCGAGCTGCCTCGATCGTAGCATTTAGAGCCAGCAAGTTTGTTTGCTCGGCAATGTCTTGGATCACCTCGCTGACCTCACTAATTTCTCCAGCAGCAACCCCCAGATGACTAATCTGTTCGCCGCCCGACTCAACCAACTCGGTGGCGTTGGCGGCGACCGAGGTTGCACGGTCCACACCTTCAGCCACCTGTCGAATTGTCGAGAGCATTTCGTCGGCGGCGGCGGCTATCTCGCGTGTACTACCACTCACGCGATCAACCGAAGACGAAATTTCCTTCATGCTGATCGACATCTCTTCTGACGCAGAAGCAACGCCGACAGAGATTTGCGTCGTGTTGTTTGCTCCGTCGCTCAAGGCGTTGGCTGTTTGAACAAGATTGAGCGACGACGAGGCCAATTGATTTGACCCAGCGCGAATCGACTGCACGGCTTCGGCCATCGAGGCAACAGCTTGATTGGTAGCGGAACCGATTCGCACAAACTCGTCGAAAGCGGCCGGTTCAATCCGCTGACTCAAATCGCCGCTGGCTACCGCCTCCATTGCGCGAACCGTGCGACGTACCTCGGCGCCGATCAGCGGCACCAGCACCAGCGGGACACCTAGCCCGATGGCTATCGTCAGACCGGCAGCCATTAGGGTGATCCAGCGGGCGCCAGAAGCTAGATCAGCCCCCTTGGCGATGTCGCCCGAGAGAGCCGTCGCCTGGAGGGCTGCCGCGCGACTTGTGGCCGCGAAGCCATCGACTTGCTCACTAACGGCGGCAACGTCTTTCGCCGCCGTGTTACTGCAATTAACGGCTTGCTGCAAGCGTTCGACACTCGACCGCACAACGGGCAAGGCTTCCTTACGGATGGCATCGGCACTGTCTTCAGCGTTGAACAGCAGCTCCTCGACAATACCAGCCGTCTCATCATCCAAGTCGCCGGAGTCGAGCAGGGTTTCCAACTCGCTTACGATTTCACTAGTCGACGCAACCGCAGACTCAACCTTCCGCTGTAGCACCTGCATGTCTGCCTGCCCTTGCTTCATGCTCTCGCCCAGACCCGACTTGAGCCTATGAGCGAGAGCCTGAACCGTGTCGGCCGTCTGAGCGGCATCCGATTCGACACTGCTTGCCTTCACGGACAGCTCGCCAATACTGGTGACAGCCTCGTTGCCCACGCGTTCAACCTCCGCCACCCGCGTAGCAACCACTCCGCCCTGGGCAATGGTCAAGACCAGCAGCAAGCCAAACGCTCCCCATAGGGCGTGGCCGAGCTTGGCTTTCTTCAATTGGCGAATCATACAACAGGCTCCCAGTTTCAATGGTCGCATGCATCGCGACCGCTTGGCGGGTGACAGATCAAAGGATGTACTACTCAAGAGCGCTGCGACCCCAACAACGGCCGCAGCGGTGTGCGCAACAGACTCTACTTGGCGGCTTGCTCGAACAACTTGACGCCTTTGTTCATCTCTTTGAGCAACGTCACGTTGCTAGATGCGAGCTCGGTAAGTTCTGCTTCGGTCAGAGGTCGGGTCTCGACGAGAGCCGCGTCGAAGGCAGGACGCAGATCCGCCCAAAGTCCAGAAACCTTATCCAATTGAGTGCGAATGGCGCCGTCCTGAGTACCCGGCAACTCGAGATCGGCGTCGCCGTCGAGCAGGCCACTCAGTGTGCGGTCGAAGAGCGATGTCGTTTCACGCAGGTTCAACAGATTAGCTTCGGCTTCGACTCCTAGTTGCACCAGGAGACATTCCTTCGTCATCTTCTGAGTCAGCATTCGCTGCTTGCCGGCTAGGTTGATCACCACGGCTGCTTGAGCATCGCCAGTGAGGACCTTCTTGGCGGATCGTTCGTACATCTTCACCGCTTTGTTCATCTCTTTCAGCAGCGGCACATTGAGTGCGGCCAACTGGGATTGGTCATCAGCGGTTAGCACACCGCCTACAGAAACTGTATCCAGCACCGGCTTCAACTGTAGGTAGATATCTCGCACCTTATCCAATTGCTTGACAATCCGAGCGTTCGAAGTGGCCGGCAGGCCGAGTTCTTCGCTACCGTCACGCAGTGCGGAAAGCGTGTCTTCAAAGAGCTTGGTTGTTTCCCCAAGAGCGGAGCGCAAGGCATCAGCATTGATGTCTGCGGTCACGAACAGCGCTTCTTTGCTCATCTTCTGGCTAAGCATGCGCTGACGGCCTGAAAGATTGAGCACACGTGCCCACTGCTCAGCAGTCGGTCCCTCAGCCAGAACCGGAGTCGAGCAAACACTTAGTAAACATACCGTCCCCACCACTGCAGATAGCAAACAACGCATGGTCAAACACTCCGTAACGTGTGATTCTGTGACAGCAGCAGCTCCTCACGTGAGCAACTGCCGGATTACGTTCATCTCGTTCCATCACGTACGTTGCGTGAGAGCGGCTACAAAAGCGGAAATCCTCAACGCCTACGATTGAGCAGGACTTGCGGTCGATCACATTCCGGTAGGGCCGAATCTGCCGATTGGTTTGTCGAATAGAAGGAACGCAGGCGAGAAATTGGCGAGATCGTGTCAAGGAGCTCGCGTCCCCCTGGTGCATTCACCACACACGCCCGCAATAGAGAAGACCGCCGCCGAGAAGAGCAACCGCGACAAGAGCAAGCTTCAAACCAGCCACACGCCAGCCTGCCGCCGCACATCGAAGGTGGTCAGGAATAGATTGCGCTGGCACAAAACGGCGTGGCCAAACAAGAAACTTGAATTTGGAGATTCAAGCTGTAGGCTGACAATCGGAGTCGATCACCCGCTGGGTGACCATCACCGCAAGTCGGTAAACCACGGTTGCAGCACTCTCCCAGAAGTGTGGAGTGGCATACAAAACCGGTCGAAAAAAGTGCTCAGACGCCGGTCCACAGACCTTCACGTTTTTTCTTTGGGCCATTTTTTTCGCCGCCCTGCTGATCAGGCTTGGCTAAGCGAATGAGCCTACTTGGCTGGCTTGCGTCCTACCAAGACCGAGCGTTCTTTGAAGGCGGTCTTGGCTGGTCGCTTGGTCTTTGGCTTAGTCGCCGGCTTGGTCGTCGACTTGTCCGCCAGTCGCTCTTCCATTCGCATGACGTAGTGCATGCTACTGGCAGGACCGGCAAATCCTAGAATCCGTCTATCTACATCCATCCGCTGGGCTAAGATGCGACCGTGCCGCAGGTCAAAACGGATCGTGCCCTTCATCATTCGCTGGGCGAGCTGAGCTTCGATGGGAGCGTCCACCGGCGACAGCACCTGTTGTGTTGCCTGGATCGTGGCGACACCATTCTTGACGCTCTTCAGCGTAAAGTGGCGGCGGGTCTTCACCATCTTCGTGCCTCCATCCTTGACGCTCACCTTGATTTCCTGCGGCTCATCCCACGAGTCCCCACGGCGATCGCCTCCTCCGGCAGAAGTACGGTGATGGGGGCGGTGGGGTCAGCAGCTGGCTGGCGGTGCTTCACCTCTCGCTCAATCACTTTGCCCCAGGGTGTCATGCGAATCGCCGAAAGCGGCACACCAACAGCCCTAGCAGCGTCCTTGAAGCCAGGCGGCGGCGTCTTGTCCTCTCGGCTATCAAACACCATCTCAGCTCGGTCGGGCAGGCGATTGGTCATCTTCACGCTCTCCACAACATTGTGGAACTCGATCTCACCATCCGGCATGACATCCACCACCTTCCAAGCCTTGACGGACTCGCTCCGCGTCTGGGCCTGCTGAGTCGTCTTGTCCATCGTGCTGCGGATACTAGCCCGATGGTCGACCTGATAGCGGACAACATCGCCAGTCTCAAACTTGTAGCGGAGCGTGTAGGTCTTCGCCGGCTCGGCCGCATCGCCGCTAGTGGAAACCAGAGTACCGGCCACAACCAGCACAAGATTGCGCAGCGAAAAGAGAGACATCACAGAGCATCCTTGCGTCGTGAGGGGCAATTGAGGGCGACGATGCCGCTGAGGATCCACAACCCTCGCGGTGAATCGATGCCCAACTAGGGCTTTTTCTCTTCTCTCGGCCGGCGTCCCCAGCCGAGTTTTTCTCGTAGTGTTCGGTAATAGCCGCGGCCCGTGATCTCCATCAGCTGGAAGACCGCCTGCGAGCGAATCACCCGCACCCGGTCACCCGGTTCGATGGGGCCTACTACTTGGCCATCGACCATCAATCGCGTTCCCGCGTTCGGATTGGCTACAACGATCTCAAATGCACGATCCGCCGTGTCGACCACGGGCCGCACAGTGAGCGTGTGCGGATTGATCGGCGAAATGACAAACGCTTGCAGGTCCTTCCGCAAGATGGGCCCACCGACCGCCAAGTTGTGGGCAGTTGAACCCACGGGTGTGCTGATCAGCATGCCGTCGCAACTGTAAGTGGTGGCCAGATTGCCGTCAACGTAGAGTTGCACGTCGATCATCTTGAAAGGCTCGCCCGCTAGCACCGCCACTTCATTCAAGCCCACGCGATTGGCTAGCAGGTCGTCTTCAGACGCCTCGGTTTGGCGCAGCAGCGAGCACTCAAACATCAGATGATCAACCAGCTTTCGTCGCCCGCCAACAACCTCTGCTAGCGTTTCTTCAAGCTGCTCTGGCGGTGTGTCGGCGAGGAAGCCGAGCTTGCCCAGATTTACCGCCACGACCGGCAATTGCCGTCGCCGCATGAGCCTGGCGGAACGAAGCATCGTGCCATCGCCCCCCATGACGATCACGAATTCCGCGTCCGCGGGATCGAACAACCCGTCAAGATCCTCGAGTTCGGCGACCACCTCGACATGGTTGTCGATGATCGGTCGCAAAGATCGAGCACGATCGCGAAGGTTCGCACGCGAGCCGTCGTAGATCAGCGCGGCTTTGGGACTCAGAGTCATACGGCAAGTTCAAGGCGGGCAAAGGGCAGCGAGATTGGCCAGCAGGCCTATTCTAACGCGAGACTTAGTCAGCGGACGAGGTCTGCCTCGGGGCTTAGACTTTCACCCGCGAAACGGCCGTTAGACAGGCTTGCGCAATGCCTGCAGCGTCGAGGCCCAGGTCAGCCAGCAGTTCGCCTCGTTCGGCATGCTCAACATAGACGTCAGGTATGCCAAGCCGGCGAATACGTGTGCAATCGAGGCCAGCGTCGCTCGCCGCTTCCAAGACCGCGCTGCCGTAGCCGCCGGCCAGGGCAGCTTCCTCAACCGTGATGGCAAAGGGGGCCGTCTCAAGCACAGCGGACAGCGTATCGGTATCGATCGGCTTGACGAATCGAGCATTCACGACGGTGACTTCGATTCCTTGCTCGGCAAGTTGATCGGCGGCCGCCAGGCACTCCGCCAACAGTCCACCCGCACAGAAGATAGCGCCGTCTGCCCCGCGACGCAAAACCTCTGAGTGACCATGCTCGACCGGCTGCCGTTGGCCCGGCTGGTTAGCAATGGCCGACTTGGGATAGCGAATCGCACATGGACCATCGTGAGCCAATGACATATCGAGCATCTGCCCCAGATCGTACTCATCTCCTGGGGCCATGACGGTCATGTTAGGGAAGACCCGCAGATAGCCCAAATCGTAGACCCCATGGTGCGTTGGGCCATCAGGTCCGGACAACCCGCCGCGGTCAAGCATGAACGTGACCGGCAGGTTCTGCAGGGCAACCTCCTGGAAAATATGATCGAACGAACGCTGTAGAAAGGTGCTGTAGATGTCGACGATTGGTCGCATCCCCACTTTGGCTTGCCCCGCCGCAAACGCCACCGTGTGGGCTTCGCAGATTCCGGTGTCAAAAAAGCGTCCGGGGAAGTCCTCCCGAAGTCGCTCCAATTTATTGCCCTGGCACATCGCAGCGGTCATCACCGTAACCCGCTCGTCGGCAGTCATCGCACGGTGAATAGCGTCTGAGGCGGCGTGGGTAAATGTCCGCGTACCTCCTTTTTTCATGGCAACGATACGATCGTCGCTGCGCTCAAACTGCGGCGGCGCATGGAACAGCACCGGGTCTTCGGCCGCCGGACGAAAGCCATGGCCCTTCTCGGTAACAACGTGCAACAGAATAGGGCCATCGCTCTTCTTCGCCATGCGAAGGTACTTGCGGATGAGCCCGATGTTGTGACCATCGATGGGGCCGATGTACCGCAATCCAAATTCTTCGAACAACATGCCGCCATGCCAGCCAGCTTTGGCCGCTTCCTTGACCTGGGCCAGGAACCGCTCAACCGGATCTCCGAGGACTGGCACGCGCTGCAGCACTTTGGCGACTTCTTCCTTAAAGCCGGCATACATGCGATGCATCCGCAAGCGATCCAGATAGTCAGCCATTCCGCCGACTCGCGGGCAGATCGACATCTTGTTGTCGTTCAAGACGATGAGAGTCCGCTTGCCCACCGGCTTGATGTTGTTGAGTGCTTCATAGACTACGCCCGAAGGAAAAGCGCCGTCGCCGATCACCGCAACGCTCCACCGATCATCCGCCTGCCGCATCAATTGATCGCCACTGGCGAGGCCCAGTGCAGTCGAAACGCTCGATCCCGCGTGGCCCGTCATGAAGAGGTCGTAGTCGCTCTCTTCAGGATGGGGATAACCCATCAACCCGCCTTTGGTGCGGATCGTATCGAACTGAGCAAACCGTCCTGTCAGCAGTTTATGCGGATAGATCTGATGGCCCGTATCCCAGATCAGGCGGTCGTGGAGAAAATCAAACGTCTGATGCAGGGCAATGCATAGCTCAACGACACCCAAATTGGATGCGAAGTGTGCACTGCGCGCTGAGACAAGATTGCACAGGACATCCCGCATTTCGCTTGCTAGCCGTTCGAGCTGCG
Organism: Lacipirellulaceae bacterium; assembly: GCA_965263315.1. Taxonomy (GTDB): domain Bacteria; phylum Planctomycetota; class Planctomycetia; order Pirellulales; family Lacipirellulaceae; genus JBCCQL01. Next base: position 696,416 of record CBDHGZ010000001.1, read on the forward strand.
GTAGCGAAAGTTCGTCCAAGTCACGGGGCGACTGGATGCTGGGAAGAATAGGAGTGAGGGTCTTCATAGTTGGTCCGCCTAACAGCACGAAGGCGTCATGCCCGTTAACGATCTCGCCCTAAAACCTGTTGAGCCAGCACCCGTAGGGGTTCGCCTGGCTTCCCTAGCGGTTCCAAGGCCGCGAGTGCTTGGTCTGCTAACTGCTTGGCAAACGCTTGGCTTTGCTCGATGCCCAGTAGCTGGGGATACGTCATTTTACCAAGCCCGGCGTCCTTGCCGACACGCTTGCCTAGCGCTGCTTCATCGCCGGTGGCGTCTAGGAGGTCGTCCGTCACCTGAAAAAGAAGCCCCAACGCCCCCGCGAACGACGTTACGGCTTCGAGTTGCTGATCGCTGGCGCCTGCGATCAGGGCCCCGAGTCGCAACGAAACGATGAACATGGCTCCCGTCTTGCGGGCATGGATTTTCTGGAGGTCATCAGTCGTGGCGCCGTTGAACATACCGGCGAGGTCGGCCGCTTGGCCACCGACCAACTGCTCGGCCCCGGCGGCAATGGCCAGTTCGCCGCAACACCGGCCTGCAAGGTCGGCAGGCTTGATTCCCGTGGCCAACAGTTCGAAAGCACGAGCTTGTAAAGCGTCTCCAACGAGGATGGCGGTGGCTTCGTCAAATTGCACATGGCAAGTCGGTCTGCCGCGGCGCAGGTCATCGTCGTCCATGGCCGGCAGGTCGTCATGGACCAGCGAATAAGCGTGAATCAATTCCACGGCGCAGGCCGCAGGCATCGCTGCGGCCGGCTCGCCGCCACACGCTTCGGCCGCCATCAGCACCAAACGGGGCCGCAGTCGTTTGCCGGGTCCCAAGACGGCGTATCGCATGGCGTCGGCCAAACGCGCCGGACAGCCAGGTCCCAGGTCGAGCGCAGCCGTAAGGGCCTCGTCGATCGAGAGGTTGGTCGCAGCTGTTGGCGGGTGAGACGGAGCGACCGAAGGGGAATTTAGCATCGCTTCTCGCAGGCGAGCGGGCAGGACAGGGGCGAAGCCTACAGCGGCCAGGATGATGCCTCGCAAGCCTGCTTGCTGGCCCCCCTTCCACTGCACAGCATTCTAGAAGAGGCGTTGACGATCGTCCACGCCGTTGGCCGGCGGCGCCCCGGCCGCTTGCCGTGAACGACGCCCAGCCCGGGATGGCTTTTGGTCTTCTGAAGCACTCGCCGCGGTAGCGTCCAGCGGTTCTGTGAGGGGATTCCCGTCTGCGTCAACGCCGCAAAGCAAGGCGATTTGCTGCTCGGCTTGTTGGAGTTGCTCGTGGCAATGCTGTAGCCGCTCGACACCGCGTTTGTATTGCTCTAGCGACTCGTCGAGCCCCAGTTCGCCGCTCTCCAGCGCGGCAACGGCTTCTTCGAGCTCTTCGAGCGATTGCTCGAAGGTGGCGGCTGTTTTCTTCTTGGCGACTTTCTTCTTGGCCATGGAGGCTGGTCCTTCAGCAGCTTGAATGACTACGGAAACGTCTTGGTGATCTCGGTTTGAGCCCCGCCTTCAGCAAATCGCAAAGAGACCGTATCGCCAACGCTCAGCGCTGCCGCTGAGCGGACGACTTTCCCCTGCGAATCCTGGGTGAGACTATAACCCCTTGATAGAACCGCCAGCGGGCTTAGCGACTCCAGTTTGCCTGCTAACCGTTCGACACGGCTACGATTCTCCGAAGTAGCGACACCAACCAAACGCGTGGCCGCCAGCTGCAACTCATCGAGACGTCGACTGGCGTCTTGAACCAGAGCGTAGGGTCTAGCAAAGGGCCGTCGGCTGGCGAGGCCTTGAAGACGATCACGCTTTAGGCGCAGGTGTCTCTGCATGGCGCCCAAGATGCGGCTTCCGAGTGACTCCAGACGGCCCCGCGCCTCTTCGGCCGAGGGCACCACGCGCTCGGCCGCTTCGCTGGGGGTCAACGCGCGGACATCGGCAGCCAGATCAGCCAGGGTCACGTCGATCTCATGACCTACGGCTGATACGGTCGGCACCCGTGACTTGGCAATGGCGCGCACGACGCACTCTTCATTGAACGACCATAGGTCCTCCATGCTTCCACCACCGCGGCCAACGACCAACACATCCAAACTCGGGCGGACGAGGTTGGCCAACTGGATGCCGGCGGCCACTTCTTCAGCTGAGCCTTCTCCTTGCACTCGAGCGGGGATGACCATGATCTCCACACCACGCCAACGGCGCCGGGCTACCTCCAAGAAGTCTTGAACTGCCGCGCCGGTCGGACTGGTCACGAAACCCACACGTCGAGGGAAGCCTGGCAACGCGCGTTTGCGGTCGGCGTCGAAAAGGCCCTCTTTCGCCAGCTTCTCTTGCCGCTGCCTGAGCGCCAGCTCCAAAGCGCCCAGGCCTTTGGGTTGTGCTTGATCGATAACCAACTGGTAACTGCCGCGTGGGCCGTAAACATCAATGCGCCCATGGCAAACTAACTCCAGGCCATCAGCAAAGTCGAACTTCATGCGGCTGGCTTGGCCTCGCCACACCACGGCCCGGATCTGCGCGTGCTGATCTTTGAGCGTGAAGTAGCAATGCCCCGAGGCCGGCCTGGAGAAATTGGAGACTTCGCCACAAACCCAGACGCCAGGAAATGATTCCTCCATCAGCCCTTTGATCTGGGCCGTGAGCTGGGAGACGGTGAGCGTCTGTTGTTCGGTCTGGGCAGCGGCGGGCATGACCCCTATTTTGACGAATCGCTGCCCTAAGGGAACCCGACCTTCGGTTAGGCGGCGGAGCACTGACGCTCAGTCAATACGGGGGGAGCCTTTCGTACTCTGCGGATAGGCTGCTCACCGGGGCGAGACTCGCCACTGTCCGCCCACTCTTGAGCATCTTCTGAGACTTCGATCAGCTCTTGCTCGACTCGAATCCGCCAATCTTCTAGCCCCTCCCGTTGGAGACCAGCAGGGACATACAAGGCGCGACTGATCACCGCCCTCGCCCTGGAAAACGGCTTGGGCACGGCAAAGCGGTCCCAGCTATTCATTCTCCATGGACGCTGGTAAGCGAAGCCCATCGCCACGATTGGCATCTGCAGACGCGAAGCAAGAAAGATGGGACCGGCGGCACAAACACGACGCGGTCCGCGGGGGCCGTCCGGGGTGATGGTCAAATGGGTCGACTTACCCAAGCGAGCCAGTTCGCGCAAAGCGGTGACACCACCGCGCTGAGTCGACCCGCGCACACAATCAAAGCCAAATCGCCCAGCAATCTTGGCGAGAAAATCGGCGTCGCGGTGTTTGCTTAGCAACATCGAGACATTGCAGTGCCCCCGTAAGTGCAATGGCGCGAGGATGCTGTCGTGCCAGAAAAGGTAGATGGTAGGGGTCCTAGAGAAGTAAGCCGCATCAATGGTCTCGTCCTGGTAGTGCACCCGGTATTGCAAAGTGCTCATCCACGCCCGGACGCCTAGCCAGAGCGGTAGACTGACAGCATTGGTGTACAGAGGGCCGTTGAGTTTCATGGCGTGATTGTCGTGATCGCGAGACTGCGGGTTAGCCCATCAAGTCAAGTTGTCCGCCCGAGGCGCCGGTGGGGTCTTTGGCCTTGCTGTTTTGCGACGGATCAGTGGAAGCCTCTTCTTGGTCTGTTGCGGGATCCGGGGGCGCCTCCCAAAGGCGGCGTCCATCGGCGTCACGGTCTGAAGCCCCCTGGTCTTCCTGTGTTTGCCCGACGCCAGAAGACTGCTCAGCCTTCTTGTCGGCTTCGCGGGTCGTAGCCTGGGTCGCGGCGTCACGCTGTGAGCGTTCGGCTTCAGCTCCTTTGGTTTGTGAAAGTGGCGCTCCGGCTGCACTGCCAACAACGCCTCCGATTGGTCCCATGCTCATTGTCAGGTCTCCTTGCAATTCGGGAGGGAAGTCCTGGTCTCAAGCGTGGTGTGCGTCCATGGATGTCAACTATCGCAACTTTGTCTGACGTCTCAGCGCTGCCGCCTGCGGATAGGCGACCGGCTGGGAAAGCGGCCTGGGCTGGAGGTCCGCGCGCAGTTGTTCGAGCACATTGCCAACCACTGGCAGCGCTTCGCGGCGAATCTCCGGTTGATCGACCGAGCCTAGCACGCGAAGCCGAAGAATTTGCTCGCTTGCCTGGCCAACGAGCGACCGAAGCAACGGCACGGCCGGCGTACTACGACCGACGATCGTGTGGAAAGTGAGGTTCAGGTCTTTGTCGAGCGATGCTTCGCCGCGGCCGTATAAGCTAACGGCATCGCCTTCTAAGTCGAGACGACTAAAATGCAAGTGCTTTCCTTGCATCGTAAATTCGGCGTTCGCCCCGTCAAAGGCCGTGGTGTCGGGCGAGCGATTGCTCAAGACCTTGAGCATCGCCACAGCTACGGGCAACTCGTAGAGGTTTGCATCGCTGACTTGAATAGCGCCCGTGCCCTCTAAGCCATAGATGCTGCTCCCTTGGCCACTGAGAGTGAGTTGCCCCTTCGCGGTCCCGGTCAGCGGCGTTGCCGAATTCAGGTAGTCCGTCGATAGGCGAGCTAAGTCAATTTCTTCAAGCTGTATCGCCATGCTGTAGCGAGCACGCTCTTGCTGCAGCACGCGGGTATTAATCGAGACCGCCCCGCCGTACGCGTTGGCTGTGATGCGAGCGGGGGACGGAGAGGATAGTTTTGCCGCCACTCCCTCACCAAGCAGGCATTCCCCAGCGTCGGCCCAGAGCGGTCCTCGAACATTCGTCAACTGAAGTCCGTTCCAGAATAGTGAGTCGAGCCGCAACTCGCCGTAAGCCTGACAGCCAGCCGAGTTGCTCGCGCCGGCCAGTCGTACGCCACCGCTTACGCCTTGTACTCTTGAGCCAAAAGTCACGTCAGCTTGGTGGCAGTCCAGCTGCACGTCCCAGTCGGTGCGCAGGTCATTCGGGATGGCGGGATCGTAGGTAAACACAAGGCGACCATCGTGAAGGCCAAAGGCGCCCTCTGGCTGTATCTCGTCTATTACTCGCCGCAAGGCGAGAGGTGCTGCCAGGCGAAGGTCGTGGTCGGCGTCCAGATAGTCGACGCTGAGGTTAGTGAGCTGAAACTGCCAACCACCGGACGGCAAGACTTGCCAGTCGCCAGACGAGGAGATGCGTGTCCGACCGTGTTCAGCCCGCGCGTTGGCAAAGCTGAGCTGGCCGTTACGCAGGACAAAACGACCGTCGAGTCGATCCAATCGATAGCGGAAGAAGTCAGGCTCTAGTGAAACCGATCGGTCGTAAGGCGCCACGGCGAGGTCGATGCGCGGAGCGGCTTCTCCGGCGCGATAGGCAACGTCCGTCGTGAGGCTAACTCGGCCACGGGGGTTTAGCCGCGTCCACACCTGTTGCTCACGAGTGGGCAGCGCGCGGTGTAGCTCTTCATCAAGAGGAACGCCAACGGCACTGAGTCTCATACGAAAGACGGGCTGACCATTTTCAGGCGCTAGACGACCACTTGCGGTTACCACTCGCGGACCATTGACCTCTCTGCACTCGAGCCCCTGAAAGGTCCATACGTTGTCCCGCCCCTTCAACTCACCTCGAATGTGGTCCAGCGAGTAAGGAAAACGATCGTACTGAATGCGGCAATCAATCGCTTGGAGATCGACTTCAATGCTGGGCTGTCGTTGCTCAGGTCGCTTTCGCTCCATCCGCCAACGAAGGCCAAACTCGCCCGATGGAGAGAGGGCCTGAGCTATACGATCGGCATGGGGGTGGGGCCGGAGGGCCGCTAACATCGATTTGCTGACGCGCAAACGCGGCGCGGTCACTTCAACCCATCCCAAAGGGCAGGGGGGCAGGGGCCTTGCCGCGCGTGGCGTTGTTGGTCTGCCCGGGCAGGGAAGACCATGGAAGTCAGCTGCTATTGCTACCGGCTGACCCTCAGCCAAACCCTGTAAGTTAAAAGCAAAGGTCGCCTGATTGTCGGGGCCCGTGCCCGAGAAACGAGCTTCTCCGCGGGCTCCTGTCATGCGGTAGGGAAAACGCTCAGAATCCTCCACCGCCAGCCCCTGGCAATCAAAGGTCGCCTCGGGCTTCCAGCGCTGCCCATCGAAGGTAGCACTCGCCGTGACGTTTACCATGCCGGACGGTCGAAACCGGCGCCAGAGCTTCTTAAGCTGGCTGGGTAGCGCTGCCCGAACCTTGTCGTCCAAAACCAACCCGACCGCGCGAGCTCGGCAGGTCATGGTGGCATTCTCTCGCCAACCATAGCGATTGAGCGCGGCGTGCACTTCAGCCACTCCTAGTTTGGCCGACAAGTCACGCACAGCAAGCGTCTTATTGTTGAAGGAGACGGTTGCCTGAAGATCGGTCACGGGACGAGGTAGGGCCGCGTGCTGCAAGACTCCTTCCGAAAGGCGTACCGCGCCATCCCAACTCCACGGCGAAGCATGTGATTCTCTCGCCAGGGTCAGTCTACCTGACGCTAGCGCCTTGGCCTTGAGCCCCTGCCACTGAGTTCTATCGGCCTTCGCAACAAAAGCCAGCAGCTGGTCATCCAGTCGTAGCCGGTCCAGTTCTACCGTGGCGCTCAGCTCTCCGGTGTGGTCGTTGAGGTCAGCCGTCACGACAAACCGCTTGGCCACGCCGGCTGTGGCTTCACCTTCCAAGTGCGCGGCGCCATGGGGGCTACCATGTTCAAGTAGGAAGTCAATGTTGTTGATTGCCAACGGCGCGGCTGTGGGACTGGCAGCGTCACTAAGCACTAGCGAAGCGCCACGCACTCGAAGTGGCGGAGGCGGTCCTTCGCCAAATACGGGACGGGGCAACAGCTTCGAGACACTCCAGCTACCGTCCAACTGCCGCTGTGCAGTTAGCTCAGCACGGCGCACCACCACTTCGTCCACGGCGGGCCGACCATCAATTAACTGCCTTAATTCAAAAGCGCCGACCAGGCTTAGTTCGCCAATGTGGAGAATCGAAGCGCCGGCCGTTGGCGAAGGCGCGGCGGTAAGCGCTGGCTGATCAGGTTCAGAGAATTCAATGTTGAAGACCGAGACCCCTTGCCCCGGCACAAAGCGGGCGCTGCCAACACGCACGTCGAGATGACGATAGTGGGTAGCCAGTGTGGTCTCAGCGTAACGCCGAATCTCTTCATCCAGCTGAAAATAAAGATAGCCGCCAGCAATCAGCGCAGCGATCAACACCAGGGCAATGCCCCAACGGAAGAACCACCAACAAAGATTGACCAGGCCTCGCACTGAAGAGCGATTCCTTGAGGACGTCTTATACGAACCGGCGCGCAAAGCCGGCACATTTTTTTCGGCGGGGGATGGTAGTTCCCGCTCACGACGGCAGTCAAGGCAAACTAGTGGATTTAAGTGTGAGAACCGAGCCACGCCGCTGGGCTCGGATGCCATGAGGCAGCATCACCGTTTGGGAAGACGCCCCACTTGTTGCCAGCGTTGCTAGCTGCTCCCAGTCAGCGCGACCTAACGCCTGTTCACCCCAACCATTCGAGCGCCAAGCCAGTCGAAAGGCTTCGCGAACGATGAGTGGTGGTTCGCCGGCAAGTTGGTCCACGTCGACGGTCACTAACTGAGAAGGGCCGCTAGTGGCGAACGCCTTTGCTAGCACAGCACGGGCCAACTCAGAGACGACCAGCTGCGCCTCTTCGGCTTGAGTCGCCAATCCTGCAAGAACCGCTGGCACCTGCGTTCCCATGTGTTGGCAAGCCAAGGGAAGCAGCTCGTGCCGAATCCAATTCCTTCGGTATTCCAAGTTGTCATTCGTGCCATCATGCCGGTACTCTTGGCTCGACTCTGCCAAGAACTGCTCAACCTGGCTACGGGTGGTTCTCAAGAGAGGGCGGACGATTGTCACGGCTTCGCAAAGCGGTCGAGAGAAGGGAATCCCAGCGAGCCCCGCAAGACCACTGCCGCGAAGCAGACGAAACAGAACGGTCTCCGCCTGATCATCCGCCGTGTGCCCCAGTGCAACAAATCGCGCACCACACTGGCCAGCGGCTTGCTCCAGGAAGCGATACCTCGCCTGGCGGGCGGCCTGTTCACTGCTGCCCCCGCAGTCGCCACGTCCGGTGATTAACGGTATGGCCAATTGGTCGCAAGTCGCCTGCAGCCAAGCCTGATCGGCGTCCGATTCGGCGCCGCGCAGAGCATGGTTGAAATGCGCCACGATGATACGACCGCCACCGCCAGCAGAAGACTTCAGATCCAGCAAGGCTCTCAGCAGTGCGACACTGTCCGCCCCACCGGACACGGCGACCAGCACGTTGACAGCAGACCAGGCTTCGACAGGCCAGGCAGCACTTACCTGGGTCGCCAGGTCACCAAGAGGACGCACAGAGTCGTGGAGCATGATGACCAGCCGAAAGACGGCTTCGACCAGCATCAGTCGCCAGAAGCCATCGCGTGTTGCAGCAAGTAGTTGATTTCGCTAGATTAGAGGCCGATGCACGGTGGCGAAAACCACGGCACAAAACGACGCGCCTCGGCTGGCCTTTATTCTAGCGAATTCATCTCTGCCAGCCCTATTCATTCTGCGTCGCGAGGGCCGTTCGGTCCACCGCGCGGTAAGAGATATCAGCAAGTGAAGGGTAACCCCAGGTTCCCGCGTTGACACACGACAGCCAACCCTCCGTCTCAACTTGCCAGACACACCGGCGAGTGAGTTGGGTGACGCTCCTGGCGTCGCTCCTCGTGCGGAGCGTTGACAATGACCCCAAGGTGCCGCCATCTTCGGATGACACGGTGACACCCGACGAGGCGTGCGGCAGCAACCAAGCGTGCCCCGCGCCTCGGCCGCGTCCTTCCTCTGCAGGACCGCCTGATGAGAGGCTGCCGCCGAGCGGTCCTATCCAGCACTGGAAGGATCCCCACTTCTGGACCTGCCGGGCTCCGCTCGGCAAGCCAGCCGAGTTTGGCACGCCAGCCGAATCTCGTCCGGGTTCCAACCTATTCCAATTGCCTTTCTCTCGAGCCTGGTACTCCCAGTTACTGCGGTTCGATCAGGCGCTGGGCGGGATGGCCATGGGATACGTAAGGCCTGAGGCTTGGGCTTAAGTTGTGCTCGCGTAGGAATCTTGGCCGTGCGTAGTAACCTCCGCACGGTTGCTATCGCTCGCTGTATGGCTATCGAGGCCATCTCTTAGCTCGCGCGGAAGGATCTCGCTTCCGTTGGCGAATCATTACGCAACTGCCAAGCTATTGCACACCGCGATGCGTCCTGCATGGGTCGCGGCTCGATGGAAAGTACAGAGACGCTATGGACCCCAATATAAAAATTCTTATCGCCGCCGTTATCTCGGCAGGGATCACTGTTGGCTTCATCAAACTGCTCGACTACCTGAGAAAACGGGACGCTGAGAAAGACGCCCAGCTCATCATTGAAAAGGCTAACGCAGCACGCGACGCCCGTGTCAAAGAAGCCGAGATTGAAGCCAAAGAAATCGCCCTGCGGGAAAAGACAAAGTCGGAGGAAAAAGCGAACGAGGTCCGGCAAGAACTGCACGAACGAGAACGGCAGCTCGACAAGATGGAAGATCAACTCCAGCAACGGGCCGATCAACTCGGCAAGCAAGAGAAGATGGTCGAGAACAACCAGCGGCGGCTATCTGAGAAAATTGACGACGCCAACCGCCTGCAGAAAGAACTTGACGACCTGCTCGACGTCGAACGACAAACTCTGCATCGCCTCAGCGGCCTTGGGCCCGAAGAGGCCAAAACGCAGCTCCTGGAGCGCGTCGACAAAGAACTTGCCGAAGAGCAGGGCAAACTCATTGTCAAACGCGAGAAAGCCATTGCCGAAACGGTTGACGCCAAAGCGAAAGAGCTGCTGATCACGTCCATACAGCGCTACGCTTCGGCCCATACTGCCGAGTCAACCACCAGCACTGTCGACATCCCCAATGACGAAATGAAGGGACGTATCATCGGGCGCGAGGGTCGCAACATCCGTGCCTTTGAAAAGGCAACTGGCGTGGATGTCATTATCGACGACACCCCGGGCGTGGTAATCGTCAGCGCTTTCGACCCTGTCCGGCGCGAAGTGGCGCGCCTGGCGCTCTCCAAGCTCATTTCAGATGGACGGATCCATCCCAGCCGCATCGAAGAACTCGTCGTCGAGACAGAAAAGGAAGTGGAGACTGAGATCCTCAAGGCTGGCGAAGAAGCAACCCACGAGATTGGAGTACACGGGCTCCATGCCAAGGTGATTGAGCTGCTCGGACGTCTTCGCTACCGCACCAGCTATAGCCAAAATGTCCTGCGACACTCGATCGAAGTCGCCGCGGTGTCGGGCATGATCGCAGAGGAGATGGGACTCGATGCCGACTTGGCTCGTCGAGCTGGCCTACTGCACGATATTGGCAAGGCTGCCGATCATGATGCCGAGGGCGGTCACCCGAAAATCGGGGCCGATCTCTTGAAGCGATATGGCGAGAACGAGACCGTGGTCCACGCAGCCCTCGGCCATCACGACGACATCCGTCCCGACATGCCCTATACCGTCATTTGCGCTGCGGCCGACGCGTGCAGTGCGTCTCGCCCAGGGGCGCGGCGCGAGACGCTTGATCGGTACATCAAGCGCATGCAGGAATTGGAGGCCATTGCCACCGGGTTCGACGGCGTGGCTCAGGCCTTTGCCATCCAGGCAGGGCGTGAGGTCCGGGTGATCGCCAACACCAAGAGCACCACCGACGATTCGGCCGCGAAGGTCTGCCGCGATATCGCCCAGGCCTACGAACAACAGCTCACCTACCCAGGCGAAATCAAAGTTACCATGATCCGGGAGCTGCGGATCAGCGAAACGGCCAAGTAGGCGAAGTAACTGCCGAGGCTTGCTCGCCATGGGGCAAGCCGATCCTGGAGCTCCGGCGTTTGGTAACCCACTCAATCCGATCCCTCACTTGAAGCGGCGTCCCCACCTTGATTCGTATCCTCTTCATCGGCGATATCGTTGGCTCTCCTGGTCGCGATATCGTTGTGCAAGCGGTCGGTGGGATAAAGGTGGCTGAGCAGCTAGACCTGGTGATTGCCAATGCCGAGAACGCCGCGGGTGGGTCAGGCCTGACGCCGTCGCTCTACAAGGACTTAGTCAAGGCTGGAGTGGACGGCATCACCCTGGGCGACCACGTCTATCGCCGCAAGCAGATCGGCAAGACGCTTGAGGCGGAGTCAAACATCGTTCGACCGGCCAACCTGCCCGCCGAGGCGATCGGCAGGCGCTGGGCGGTGGTGCGTACAGCCAGCGGCGTCGACGTCGGGTTCTGCTGTGCTCTCGGCCAGCTCTTTATGAAGCCAATCGACAGTCCCCACCGCGCCGTGGACGACTGTTTGGCTCAAATGCCTTCGGATGTGAAGGTCCGGTTGGTCGACTACCACGCCGAAGCAACCAGCGAGATGCAGGTCATGGGCCGCTACCTGGACGGCCGAGTGACCGCGGTCCTGGGAACCCACACCCACGTCGCCACCGCCGATGAGCAAATCCTACCAGGTGGCACCGCGTTTCAGTGCGATGTAGGGATGACAGGACCGCATGAGAGCATCATCGGTCGCCGGATCGATCGCGTCATGGAAACGACGCTTACGTCTCACCCGACGGCCTTCGATGTGGCAGAGGGCGACGTCCGCATCAACGGCACGATTGTCGAGGCAGACCCCGAATCGGGCCAAGCAGTCCGCGTGCAACGGCTTGCCATCGACGGCGCCCGCGCTGCTGAGCTAGAGCAGCTAGCAAAGCAGCCGTAGCGACTCGTTTTTTGACCATTCGACTTGCCAGCCAAGCAAGCGCTCGTTACTCTCCGCCCGCTTAGCTGTTTCCCTCTTGCACGCGATATCTTAGGAGGAGCGATGGATCGCTCTCACGTTGGGCCACTTTGCACGTCTCGCCGTTGGGCAATGGCTCTGGCGATCATGGCGATGGCCCTGGTTCCGTCTACCGGCTGCCTACACCAAATCCTGGCGACGGGAATCTACCTGGCCGAAGGTGGCAACATGGTGGACGCCAACTGTCGGGCACTCGAAGGACGCAAAGTCGTTGTCTTTTGCCGGCCTCCATCGGCCAGCGAGTACAGCCACGCCGGCGCTTCGAGAGGGATCGCCAAACGGGTTAGCTCACTCCTAAGGGAACATGTGCCCGACATCTCCGTGGTCGATCCTCGTGAAGTGGATGAGTGGCTCGACGAGAACGACTCAGACGACTACCGCGCGCTGGGACAAGCCTTGGGGGCTGAAGTGGTGGTGCGCATTGAGCTGGATCACTTTGATCTGTTCAATGGGAAGACCCTGTACCAGGGCACGGCAGACGCCAACGTGGCAGTCTATGACTTGGCCGACGGGGGAACCTTGCTGTGGGATGACGAGGTGAGCGAATTCCGCTTTCCCGTGAATAGCGGGATCCCAGCCCAAGACAAACCACTACGACAGTTTCAGAAGCAGTTTGTCGACATCCTCGCCACCGAGATCGCGATTCGTTTCTACAAGCACGACCCGAATGCTAACTTCGCAATCGACGCCGTGGCAAATCGCTAGAGCATGGAAGGCCAATGCTCAAAGCTTTGGCGGCTTGGGATTTGGCTTGCGAGGAGGCAGATTCTGCGGCTCACGCGGTTGCCGCGGACGGTTATTGTTGTTGTTAGCCTGACGCGCCAACCGCGCTTGCAAGTTGCTGAACTCCTCTCGCCACTCCCAGCCGAATGGCGAATCTAGTTCTCGTTGGGCCAGCATCGCCCAGGGTGTTCCTGCGTGGTCCGTCACCACTCGGGTCAGATACTCCTCGGCCTTCTTGGCTTGCTTGGCCAACACGCTGCCCGAAGTAACCGAGGACGAAGGGCGAATGATCCAAGTATCATTCCGTTCGTTCTTGAACTTCATGCCCTGCTTCGCTTGAGCCAGCATCGTGTTGTAGCCTTCGGTGCGAACCTTAGCGGCCAGCGCCCGACCAATCGCCAAATCGTAGCCTGCCTGCCAACGAAGCCTGGTCAGCTTTCTTCGGTCCGCTTCGCCCGCTAACAGAGTGGTCGTTAGTCTTTGGAGTTTCGGTTCCAGCTTGGCGGCAGACCGCTGGGCACGCGTGAGTGACTCAGCGAGCTGAGCCTCACTCACTTTTTCAAACCGTGTCTGAACCCGTTCCATGGGGGTTGTCTGAGAGAACGTCGCGGCTTCGACCAAAGCTCGGCGTGCCCGATTCTGCAGAACCATCTGCCGGTAGTCCGCAACAGGAAGATAGTCCGGCCGATAGCGTCGCATTACACGCGGGTCAAAGAACTGTGCGAAGTAGGTCGACATGGCGTCGATCTCTCGCCCCCGCAGCCGGCGATCCGTTCGCCGGTTGGCATGAACGGTGAAGTACATCCCGCCAGTCTCGTAGGTCAGCCGCGTTAGTCCATAGGGACCGAATCCAGAATCAATCGTGTCATCCTGTGGCCCGCCTCCCAGGAACCCAAGTTTGATGCGTTCAGACATCAGTGACTCTGGCCCCTGCTGAACCGCAACCCGCTGCGGCGTTTGATCAAACTCGGGATTGGGATGCACGTACTTGACATAAGCATCCTGGCGGCCGAAGGGAGCCGGAACGCCGACCACATAAACAGGAACAGCCCATTTACGACAAATGGCAATCGCCGGATCGAGCGTATCGACATCGTCCCCTGCTTCGTCCGTAAAGACGACCACCATCACATTCCGGCGTGGTTTACGTTGGCGGAACGTCTTGTACTTATCAACCAGGGTACCGACGGCAGTAAAGACGTTCTCTTGTCCCTCCCGGTTGGTGCCGCGATCTGTGTCTTTGACGCTCCGCACCGCCGCCTTGATTTCAGTCAGATCATCGGTTGGATCGGCAGTGAGAAGCTTGGCTGCCGAACCAAACTGTGCCACGACGGTCAGCAAAGGCTTTTCTTCGGCATCGGCAAAGGCATCGTCACCAGCGGCTTGAATGACTCCAAGCTGGTCGTAGACGCGGTCAAACCGGCGTGCAATCTCCTCGCGCTGAGGCTCAAGACTGCCAGACTGGTCGAACAGCCAAACCACCAGCGTCGGTCTTTGATCAAGGGAGAGCATGATCTCGCTGGTGATGCGGTCAACAGCTCCCGTCGCCCCAGTGGCCCCGACGCTTCCTACGCCTTTCTTGATGGCGTGGTCGTCGACCGTGGGACCTTGGATGATCGGCTCGGTGATCTCGAATGCTTGGACATCACCGGTGAAGCTGACCGGCTCCAGCGGGATGACGACTTCAGAAATCTCTGCTTCCAGCGGCGCGGCAGCCTCGGCCTCACTCGCTCCCGCGTCCGAGAGGGCGCCGATTTCATCGTGGAGCTCGTCCGAGAAGCGAAACTCTTCTGGAAGCAGCTCTTCTTCCAACTCGGGCGGAACCGTTGTCAGCACGAACCGATCCGTCCCAGGGATTAGCAGAGTTAGGACGGCTAGCAGAACGAGTCCGACGAGGTGTAGCGCCAGGCTCAAGACCCACGCGCTTGTTTCGCCATCCACCGGTAGTTCGTCCGTACCGGTAGCGTCCCGAAGCCAGGTTCGAAATCGTGAGGGGGCCGCCACTTCGATCGTTCCTCCACCGCCGTTTGGGCAGGGATAGCCCCAGCAAGGCCACCGCGCCTACTCTTAAGTGTCGGCATAATCGCCCAAGAGTGCAACTTCTCTGAGCCTACCGGCCATCGGGAGCGACAGCATATCTGGCCCGCGAGACCCCTTTCTCGGCCGTGGGGGCCGCTATAATTGACCCTTAGAGGGGCCTTCCGCCGATCTTACCAGTTTGTTCCTGCGACGGTGACGTGCAAATGCGGATACTCGCGAAAACGGTTTTCTTGGCTACGACACTTGGGCTTGTGTTGGAGGGATCATCCGCCGTCGCTCAGCGGCGGAGCTTGGCACAGCCGGAGAATATGACGCTGACCACCAGAGACGGCGTCGGTGTGACCGTCACTTATTTTCCAAGTAGTGCGGGCGCTGACGCGACTCCCGTGGTCATGCTGCACGACTTGAAAGAGTCCCGCGCCGTTTATCGAGACTTCGCGACTCGGCTGAGTCGCCCTGGACCCGAGGACACCCACCCCTCGTTTGCCGTCGTCACGGTCGACCTCCGCGGCCATGGCGACAGCATGACCCAGACGTTGCCCGGCAGTGGAACGCGGCAGATCGAAGCCGCTAAGCTTCGCAAGAATGACACCAGGGCGATGGTGCTTGGCGATCTGGAAGCGGTCCGGAAGTTCCTCGTCGGTGAGAACGATGCCAACAAGCTAAACCTCAATCGCTTGGCGATCATCGGCACGGGCCTCGGCGCCGTAGTTGGCGTCAACTACGCCGCGTACGACTGGAGCATCGAGAACCTGGCAACGGTGAAGCAGGGGAGAGATGTCAAGTCTCTGTTGCTGATCTCACCACGCTGGAAGCTGAGCGGACTCGATCTGCGTGCCGCATTGCGACAACCCGATGTCAGAAGGCGAGTGGCGATGCTGATGCTCTACGGCGGCAAAGAACGCAAGTTTGCCTCCGATGCCAAGCGGATCTACAAGCAAGTCGAGAAGTACCATCCTGATGCGGCAACTCCGGAACAAGGGAAGCTGCCCTCCCTGCTCCAGTTCGGCCGCGAGACCGAACTGCAAGGAACCGAGCTGCTCAAGCAGGAAGGCAAGCGCGCGGAAGATTTAATGATCCGCTTTCTCGTGCAATACAGCGTTGAACCTGAATACGAGCGTTCGAAGCGACGCAGCAACTAAGCCACTTCGAACGCCCTTGGTTGCTTACGGCCGCTACCAGCCGGCGTAGGCATCCGTTGGCCCAACTGGCTGCGGACCCAGTAGCCTTGCACGTGGCACACGACTAACAGGTTGTCCCGCGTGCTCAATGGAGATGAGTCCCGCCGTCGATTGTGGACCTGTTTCACTGGCTACCGCGGCTCCGCCAATCTGCAACTCGGCGCCAATTGGCAGCAGATCAGGGTGGCTCAGCACCTCTCGGTTCCGCGCGTAAATCTCTGCCGAGCGTGAGGCGTCGCCCAAGTAGCGAGAAGCCAGCCTAGCAAGCGTATCACCGTCGGAGACAACGTGAACGCGCGTGGTCTGCTCCGCCGACGGGGCTGCGACAGGAGCCATTACGACCTTCGCAGGTGCATCGCTGGGCCAGGTGGATGGCTCCGGCGGCGCGGAGCTTTGCTCCAAGGCGGCGCTCTCCCATGCTCCAATCGCAGGGGCCCCGCGCGCTGGGGTTGGAGGCTGCTTCCACGGCGAGGGGTCTGGCGTCGGCCAGCGCTCTTCACTCCTGACTGCCGGCGGCGCACCGTACAGCGGCGGCGCAGCGGCTGAAGGAGCCGCCGTCGATGAATCAATGGAAGGCGAAGCACCTGACCACTCGGCAGGCGCCTGGCTTGTCAAAAATCCTGCTCTCCCAGGGGCCATGAAGTCGGTTCCCAAAGTAGACGGTCCGGCCTCAGGGGCTGACTCACGAACCCAACTCGAGGCAATCGCTGGCTTCACTGCGCGGTCACCTACCGGCACGAGACCGTCGCGGATCGGCTCAGTTGCTGGCGTGGCGGGCTGCTTTGGTGTCTGCCAGTCGTTGTAAGCTACCGGAATGGCGGGCGTGGCAGGTTTGTTTGCGAAGTAGGGCTCGGCAGAGAGTGACTCGCCGCTGGCAATTCCCAATTGAGGCAAAGGAGCAGTCGACTCAAGGCCCCAGGGAGGCAACATGGCGGGCGTGGGGGCAAACTCTGGGGCCTGTGCAATGGGCTGCAGCGTGGGGGCCGTGAGTCCCAGGCGGTCGACCTCCGATCTGGCAAAGACGGTAGGTTGGCCGCTCGGCGAGTTCGCGGGGCGCAGGTCGCCCCACGGCACGGGTTGCCCTGGTGTCAGCTGGTCCGCCAGCTTGTCGGCTAGCTCCGGCGGGCCAAACACAGAAGCGACGATGAATCCTGCTCCAACCAGGAGCAAGGAGAAGAGAGCTTTACCTAGAACTGTCACGAAGGCGCCTCGCAAGGATGGGCGCGAAGACTAGCGGCACGCACCTTGCGCACACCTCGACCAGCCATCGCTGATTGCGTGGTCCGTCCGTGAACTTGTCGCCGAAATAGATGAGCCGTGTCTGCTGGCTCGAAGCGACTCAACCGGGGAGGGCGATGTCCTGCTCTCCCCACTCCGTATTCATGGCATCGGCAACGTGCCGAGCTTGCTAGCACGTATTGATCGTGTTTCGCAAGGAATGACCGGCGTCAGGATTCAGTCGCGCTGACCGGCGAAACAAGGCCGGAAGCGGTGACTTTGCCGACAGGATTTTAGGTCGGCTTGGATGGTGATACGGGACACAGCCCTTGTAGTTCACGGAAAAGGGAAAAACTCTTCGGCTCGAGGGGCCGACGAGACCGTCCCTCCAGGCCGAGCTTATGCTGCCTAGTTTTTCTGCTGCGACTGCGGAGCAGTCGTGCCTGCCATAGCCAGCAGAGCTGGCGAGGCAATGAAAATCGAGCTATAGGTACCCACGATCACCCCCACCACCAAGGCGAAGGCAAAGCTGTGGATGCCCGGCCCACCAAAGAAGTACAGAATGCCAACCACCAGCAACGTTGTCACGGATGTCAGCAATGTGCGGCTCAAGGTTTGATTGATGCTAGTGTTGATCATATCAGCGGTGATGTTGGGGCTCTTACCGCGGACTTCGCGAACACGGTCAAAGACAACGATCGTGTCGTTTAGCGAATAACCAATGATCGTTAGGAAAGCGGCCAGCACCGGCAGGCTGATCTGGAATGAGTCGATCTGCAACGCTGCCGCCAGTGGCGGCACGGCGGTCACCACGTAGGCACTGATTGCAATCGCCCCCAGGGTGACCAAGACGTCGTGCACCAGAGCAACCACGGCGGCCAAACCGAAGGCCACGTTTTGGAAGCGGAACCAGACGTAAGCAACGATGCCAATCAGGCTGAAGACGATTGCCTGGATTGCCAGTACCTGAAGGTCACCCGCCACCTTGCCACCAATGCGGTTTGCCAACGGGAAGATAGGCTGTGACTCCAGCTCCGTCTTGAGGGCGTCAGCCACTCGCTGAGCCTCCGCCACCTCCAAGCCGCCAAGCCGCAGTGTCCATTCTTTGAAACGCTGGCTACTCCCCTGCTCGTAATTCGGATTCTCGATAGCAGGTGTCGTGTTGTGATCCTGGGTCGCCAAAATCGCCTGGACACGAGCAACCAGCGAATCGTGCGACAGTCCATCCCCGTCGCTGAATTCTTCTCCCTCGTTGAAGACCAATTCAACAGTGGACCCGGTGAAGTCGCCCTCGGCAAAGCTTTCCGCCTGCCCGACATCCACGTTATACGTCAGCAGCTTTCCTTCAAACGCCTGGGCAATGATCGCTTCTGTCTCGGTGACGAGATCACGACCGGGATCTGAATCTTTGTCACCAGCCGCGAGGTTTGAATTGATGGTGTATCGTGTGCCGGTCTCGCCTTGCTGAACCACCAACAGGTCTTTCTCGGCTAGCACTGTCTCACGGAGCGTGTTGTCCACGTCAGTAAAAGGCATCGCATTGTCGGCCGTGAGGGCCATCGTGACACTCGTGCCGCCGGTAAAGTCGATGTTAAGGATGCCAGACTGTCGATAGCCGACGGCTGCCAAACCCGTGGCAATCACGACCAACGAAGCAACCAGGGCAACGCCTCGCTTACCAATAAAATCGAAGTTGGTTTTGCCTACCAAGCTGAAGAAATTCAGCTCTTTGATCCAGCGGCGCCGTTCGCCAATCTCAAACAACAATCGCGAACAGAAAATGGCCGTGTACATGGACATGAGTACGCCCAGTACCAAAGTCACCGCAAATCCTTTGATATTGTCGGTGCCAACGACATAGAGCACGATGCCAGCGATCAGCGTGGTGACGTTGGCGTCGACGATGGTCGTGGTTGCACGCTCAAACCCATTGCGTATGGCCATCCGCAGAGCAGCGCCGCGGCTTAGCTCCTCTCGAATTCGCTCGAAGATGAGGACATTGGCGTCCACACTCATGCCCACCGTCAGCACCAAACCAGCCAAGCCTGGCAAGGTGAAGGCGGCCCCCATCATCACCATCAAACCCAACACAAGCAGTAAGTTTGCGGCTAGCGCCAAGCAAGCCACTAGCCCAGCAAAACGGTAGTACAGGGCCATAAAGACAAGCACGGCAACCAAAGAGACGCTTATGGCGTAGGTTGCCTTCTCAACCGTCGCCGCCCCGAGCGTGGGGCTGACGGTCTCCTCGCTCAAAGGCGTCTCGTTCAAGGCGGCCGGCAGGCTGCCAGCGTTGAGAATGTCGACAATGTAGTCGACTTCTTCCTCGGTCATCGTGCCGCCGCTGATTTGTCCACGGGCGCCAATCTCGGAGTTCAGGTTGGGCGCCGAGATCAACTCGTTGTTAAGCATAATCCCGAGCTGACGTTTTTGGTCGGGAGCTCCGGGGCGCGCCAAGTTGGCCCTCGTCAGAGCGCTAAAGTAGCGGGCGCCTTTGGAGTTGAAGACGAACTCGACGATGGGGCGTCCCACGTCGAAGCCCTTGGAGGCGTTGGTCAGATACTGACCAGTCACGTTGAATTGGTCGAGTCGAACGAGGGCTTCGGGACGTCCGCCGGTTGTACGGGAGACAATACGTGGATCCCCGGCAAACTCCGCCTGGCGGTAGGGAACCCACTTGGCGACCGGTCGCTCGCCGATCTTGATCGTCTTCTGGGCCGGCGGCGCTGACAGAGCGCGCTCTATCGTATCGCGATCCTCCGACCACTGCGGGTTGGCGGTGATGCGAAATTCTAGCTGCCCGAGGTCGGTGATTTGTCGTTTGATGTACTTGCGATCTTCGTCCGAGCTGCGCGGAATGATGATTTCGATCGCCTTGCCATAGGGTCGAATCGTGACCTCTTTTTGGCCGGCCGGGTCGACACGTAGCTTGATCGCGTCGCACATTTGCTGGAGGCTGACGCGGCGTTTCTCCGTGTTCCCATCGTCCTGTTGCTTGGTTTCCTCTCCCTCTTCAACCAGTTGGCTGGAGTCCTCAAGTTCGTAAATCAGCGTGGTCCCGCCGGCAAGGTCGGGCCCCAGTTTGAAGTCTCCCAACACGACGGAGATAGCGGCCGCAGTAAACGTGACAAGAATCGTCGCCAGCTTCCAGCTGTGCTCAGGCATCTTGAGCTTGCTGCCCAACCAGTTGCCAAGGACAACCGGGACCACGAGCGCTACGAGAATTAGGGCAACTAGGCCCCAATCGACGCCGGCAACAGGCTCTTCAGTATCTGTTGCTTGTCCCCCGGCATTCGCGACAGCGTCGTCAGCGGCCGGCTCTTCGCTCGACTCGGCCTCCTCTTCGGCAGGCGCATCGTCGCCTGGCGTATCGTCGGCAGGCGTATCGTCGCCTGGCAATTCGCTTACCGGTGCAGCAGCTTCTTCGGCTGTCTCGCTGTCAGCTGCTGCGGCTCCGGTTGCTGCGGCGTCGTCGACGTCCGCGGCCACAGTTGCCGCCGCGTCATCGGCTGCGGCACCAATAGCCGTCTCACCATCAGTCTGGGCCGAGGCTGTGCTGGGCACTGCAGCCAGGGAGGCAAACAGCAAGACCACCAAGAGCGACGTCACCACCACAGGCCGCCGAAGAATCCAATCGCTAACGTTCGTCATTGATTCCCAAACCAACTTTCGTGCGCCCTCACCCCGGCTGGAATACGTCTCACGCCAGGTAGGGGCCGGTTATTTCTTGTTCTTTGCAGGCGCGTCAGCTTTGCCAGCGCCGGGCTTATCTTTGTCGTCGCTAATGACTTGTGCGATCGCCCACATGCCAACCTTGATCTTGGCTCCCGTTGCGTCATCAACGCGCAGTGTCACTCGTTCTGCATCTCGATGCACGCCTGTAACCACGCCGTAGATGCCGCCCGTGGTTTGTACGTGATCGTTTTCCTTCAAACTCTCCAACATGTGTTGGTACTGGCGTTCCTTCTGCTGCTGTGGCCGGACAAACATGAAGTACGCCAACAGCATGATGGCCACCATGGCCGGAAACAGGCTGCTAAGCGGATTGCCACCACCTTCAGGTTGCTGGGCCAAAGTGACCAGGGCTGACCATCCACCCCAACTCGCGTCAGTAAGAGAAGGCCATTGAGAGTTCGATAGCACTAAGAGCCCGCCCGTCATTGAACGCCCACAGGAGCCGATGCGGCACTGACCTCAGCGCCCTACCATCACCCACACAACCGGCATCAACGCAAAACGGCCCGACACGACATGAGCGTCGCCGGGCCGCATCTTTGACGCCGAGCAACGCATCATAAAGTGAAGCGCCACAAGGGGGAAGGGGGGTTTGATGGCTTCTGGCCGAACTCAAGACTGGCGTCAGTCGAGCTGCTTGGTTCTCGCCCAGCCCGCCAACTTCGCCTGCTTGAAGTCGGCGAAACGCCCCTCCTCGATAGCCGCTCGGGCGGCAGCCATCAGCCGCTGGTAGTAGGTGAGGTTGTGAATCGACAGCAACACCGGCCCTAGCATTTCTTTGGCTCTGAAGAGATGCGCCAGGTACCCTCGGCTGTGCTGAGACGCAGGGCTGGGGCAGTTTTCATCGAGTGGCCGAGGATCCTCGATGTATCGCTGGTTCCGGAGCCGCAGCGGGCCCTCGTCGGTAAATGCCAGGGCATTGCGTCCGTTGCGGGTGGGCATCACGCAGTCAAACATGTCGACGCCGCGATCGATCGCTTCCAACAGGTCCTGAGGCGTTCCCACGCCCATCAAATAACGAGGCCGGTCGACCGGCAAATGGGGCGTTGTGGCTGCTATCGTTTGGTACATCTGCTCAGGGGGCTCGCCTACGCTCAGCCCACCGATGGCGTATCCCGCGAAATCGAGCTCCACGAGCCTCTCAGCGGATTCCTGGCGAAGGTCTTCCTCAAGCCCTCCTTGGACGATGGCAAACAGCGACTGGTCTGACTTGGTGGCGTGCCTTTGACAACGCTCTGCCCATCGTGAACTCCGCAGCATGGAGTCGGCGATCACGTCGCGGGGACTTGGCAGCGACGGCACGTGATCCAGGACCATTGCCACATCACTGCCAAGTTGCTCCTGGATCTCGACAGAGCGCTCTGGCGTAAGCTCGATCGGCGAGCCATCCACGTGGGACTTGAACCGCGCCCCACGCTCGTCAAGCTTCATCCGGTCAGCCAGGCTAAAGACCTGGAATCCACCGCTATCGGTAAGAATGGGGCCGTCCCAACCCATGAAGGCGTGCAGGCCACCCAGCTTGGCTATGGTCGACTCGCCGGGCCGCAATGCCAAGTGATAGGTGTTGCCAAGCACCATCTGCGCGCCGGTGTCACGGACCCGAGAAATCTCGACGCCCTTAACCGCACCAAGAGTGCCAACCGGCATGAAGGCCGGCAGCTCGACACAGCCGTGTGGAGTATGAAGCCGGCCGCGGCGAGGCCCAACGGCAGGGCGCTGCTCTGCACCTTCCAGCCAAACAGGATGCGAGGCGCCGGCAGGCGAGGTCTCGGCCTCTGTCATGCGGCAGTCCGATCAATCGCCACGTAGCTTGAGGCCTTGGATAGTCAGCTTCTCACGGACTTCATTCAGGCTTGTGACGCCAAAGTTCTTGCACTCCAGCAGATCGTCACCCGTGCGACGAAGCAGCTCACCAATGGTGGTCAAACCAAGTCTCACCATACACTTACGAGCACGCACCGAGAGATTGAGGTCCGCAATTGGGCGGTCCAGGAGAGCCCGCTCATCGGCCGACAGGCTATCGGGATCGTAAGGCGGTTCTTCATCGCGGCGCTGGTTGGCAAACTGCCCGAGGTCTAAGCCTTTTGAATGCAGCATCTCGCGGATCTCGATCAGCGAGGTTTCGCCAAAGTTCTTGCTGGAAAGCAGTTCCTGCTCGCTGGTCTCGGTCAGGTCGCCCAGCGTCATGATGCCCATCTTTTGCAGGCAGTTGCGGCTACGGACCGAGAGCTCAAAGTCGGTCACAGGGATACTGAGCACTTGGCTCATGCGATCCTGCTGACGACGTGCTTCCTCGTCGTAGTACATGTCACGACTGGCGTCCGCGTCTTTGAAGAACAGCCTAGCGCGGTCGTGGGCGGGGTAAGCGTCCAAGATGCGCTGGTAACATCCTTTTGCCCGCTCGTACTGCTCCATGTCTTCATAGAGGACGCCCAAATTCAACAGCGTCCCGATATGAGTGGGAAACTGCATGGAGGCTCGCTCGTAAAGATCGCGGGCCTCGTGGTCATTGCCATTGCGGTCATTGTGCAAAGCCAGTCCAAACAGGGCGCCGGCGTGCTCGCCATCGGCCGCGACGGCTCGTTCCAGTAGGGCAATCACTTCCTCTGGCGAACCGCCCAGGGCCTGCACCGTTGCCGAACGCTGATAAAGATACTCAGCCGTTTGTTCCACGGCGCCGGAAAGATCGTCCAGCAATGCCAGCGCTTGCTGCTCATCACCGGCGTATCGGCACGCCTCGGCCTGAGCAAGAGCGATGATGTCGCGATCGTAACCAGCCTTGGATGCCGATTCGTACGCAGCACGAGCCTCGCCGTAATGGTCGAGCGCCAGGTTCGAGCGCCCAAGGTAGTAATGGGTCAAAGCGCCGCCGTCGCTATTGGCAAGCATCTCGATGGCGCTGGTGTAACGACCAAGCAAGTAGAGGCAAACCCCCAGGCGAGCCGCGGTGGCTGGCGTGCGAGACTCCTGCTCTTCCAGTTCGGCAACCGCCTCGCGTAGCTCGCGGTATTTGGCGTAATTGGCCGAGATGGCTGCCGTGATGTCCTTGATCTCATTGGGCCCGAATGCGGCCGTTGAGAGCACAATTTGCTTTACTGCAACTTCTGGTGGGGTCGACAATCCGGTTGACATCGGGGCTCCTAATGGGGCGCTGATCAATTGGGGAGGGCGTCTTGCTACTGACCATCCCCCAAGAGAGCCAGCGGTGGGACTTGAACCCACAACCCCAGCATTACGAATGCTGTGCTCTGCCAATTGAGCTACGCTGGCGGATTTTCCGAAGCCCCTAAGAATACCGGCCAAAGAGGCAATCGGCAATGCCTGCGAAGTAAGCCGTTTACCTCGACTCCCGGCTCAGATGCCTTCAACCTCGTGCACCACTACAATGTCATGCACGCCGCTGGCCATGGCCTCGCTGCCAGGGCCGGCGGTCAGGTGGCTGCCGCCGACAATGACGATGCGGTCACCGCGTTCGGCCAGCCCCACTTGGCAAGCCCAGGCGTCTGCGTGCCGAATCAGAGCTTGCATGTTCTCTGCCGGCGCCTCGCGGAGCGGGGTCACACCCCAATACAGGCTCATCTTGCGCAGGGTCTGATCGCTCGTGCTCACGCCGATCGTCGGGACGAAGCTCCGCTGTTGGGAGAGGCCCAGGGCAGTCCGACCGGAGTGGCTGGCAACGATCACCAGTTTCGCCTTCAAGGCATGGGCCATCTCTCCCGCGCCATGGACAACCGAACGGGTGATCTCATGCAGCGTGGGTTCGGGGTTCTCGGTATCCGTGCGTGGCGGGTCGTTCGCCATGCTCGCTTCAGTTGCCAAACAAATACGATTCATCATCCGCACCGTTTCCACCGGATACTGGCCGATGGCCGTCTCGCCAGAGAGCATGCAGGCGTCGCCGCCGTCGAGAACGGCGTTGGCCACGTCTGTCACCTCCGCACGCTTGGGGCGTAGCGAATCGTGCATACTATCAAGCATTTGCGTGGCGATGATCGCCGGCTTCTGATAGCGGTGGCAAGTGTTGATGATCCTCTTTTGTTCGATGGGCATCTGCGCCACGTCAATCTCCACGCCCAAGTCGCCTCGCGCAACCATCACCGCATCGGACGCAGCGACCACTTCATCGAGTCGTTCCAGTGCCTCGCTTTTCTCAATCTTGGCAACAACCGCCGCCGTGGAACCACTGGAACGCAAAATGTCACGCAGCGCTTTCACTTCGTCGGGGGCCCTGACGAAGCTGAGACTCACGTAGTCGACCTTGGCTTCAGCTGCCCACAAGGCGTGCTGGTGGTCATCGACGCTGATGGCCGGGGCGCTGAGCTTTACCCCTGGCAGGTTAATGCCCTGGCGACTGCGAATGTCGCCCCTTTGCAAGACGCGCAATCGGACGCGGTCGGACAACTTCTCTTCAACCTGCATACTCACCGTGCCGTCAGCAAGCATCACGGTATCACCGGCCGAGAGCTCGCGAATAAGCGGCGTATAGGTTGACGTAAACTCGTTGTCAGCCTCTTGCTTGCCATCCTCAACAAACCAGAACTCCGCGTCGGTTTCACAGAAGATGCAATCGTTTGCTACCTGGCCTAACCGAATCTTGGGCCCCGCCAAGTCAGCCAAAATCCCGGTTGGCCGCTGCAAGTCCGCAGCTACCTGGCGGATCGTATCGACATTTGTCTGCTGAACGTCCGGACCTCCATGCGCCATATTCAGGCGAAAAACATCCGCTCCTGCCCGGATTAGATCGGCGATTACCTCAGGCGAATTAGAGCTAGGCCCTAGCGTAGCAACGATCTTGGTGCGAGAGCGGGTGCGAATGTCGATGGAATCGGGCATGTTTGTGTGACGCAAGAGCGTTAGGAAAGCCTGGCGGGATGAGTGCCCATTGTGCCGAAGTTCGGCACGTAGGCGAGAGTAGTTCGCCACCAAGGGCCGGTTTGCCACCCAGCCTTCCGTACGAGTACCATGGCAACCCGACGAAAAACGGCACGAAACGCCGGCTTTGCCCTCGATGTTGCGTGAATCCCCCATGGCCTACTGGCGAGGAAAAAAAGCCCTGATTACTGGCGGATCCTCGGGCCTAGGTCTCCACCTTGCAAAAACTCTGGTTGCTCACGGCTCATGCGTAGCAATTGTGGGGCGATCCAAAGCAAAGCTGGATGACGCCGCAGAGACGCTTCGTGCCCTCGGCGGCGAGGTCCTTGCGATCACAGCTGACGTTGCCCTGCAAGGGGAGACGCGCCGCAGCACGGATTTGGTCGTCGATCAGTGGGGCTGTCTCGACTTCGCTTGTGCCTGTGCGGGGGCCTCCATGCGTGGTGCAGTGGTCGATACGCCAAGAAACCAATTCGAGCGCTTGCTGGCGGTCAATTTCCTCGCCGCCCTTGATCTGGCTCACGCTACGGGACCGCTCCTGGAAGCTGCCGCCGGCGCGGGGTCTGGCGGCCACCTCGTGCTGATCGGATCGTTGGCTTCCAAGACAGCCTCGCCTTTGCTGGGTGCCTATCCGGCCAGTAAGTTCCCGCTGGCCGCGCTCGCTCAGCAACTTCGACTCGAGCGAGGTCCGGAGGGCTTACATACCCTGCTTGTATGCCCCGGCCCCCTTCAACGTGACGACGCCGGCCGGCGGTACGACCAACAAGCCGACGGCTTGCCGGCGGAGGCCCGTAAACCGGGCGGCGGCGCCAAAGTCCGAGCGATCGATCCCGCTAAGTTGGCAACAAAAATTCTGGCGGCATGCGAAGCCCGCAAGAGCGAGATCATCCTGCCGGCTAAGGCGCGGCTGCTGTTTTCCTTGTCTCAGTTGAGCGCCCCTCTGGGTGACTGGCTCGTCCGCCGAAACACCAGCGGCTAGGGCCGCTTCACAGCGCCGGCGACGAATTAGTTGACTTTGCCGAAACGGCTGACTACCAAGAGCTTACGGCGATAGGCCCTTGTACCTCCGACAGCATCCCCCCCTATGCGTTCCCTACTCTTGAACCTGCTGCGGATGGTGCGCGTAGGCGCTCGACGCGTCGGACTAGCTCACGGTCCATCAGCGCGTCGTCGTCTCTACGAACCGGACCTCACCCTGCTAAAGCTTGAGCCGCGCCGCCTACTCAATGCCGACTTCTCTCTCGTTGCCGATTCGCTGCAACTTGACTTCACCGCGCCAGATGCCACAGACACCTTGACGGTGAGCCGCGATGGCGACGATTACCGGTTCGAATTAGGGACTGGCCAGTGGCGAGGTTCCGACACCGGCAACATTGTCGGTGATGGGACCAACGCACTGCTCGTCGATGCCGGCTTTGCCAACGGCTTGCTGGCCGGCGTTGGTGTGCGTGACGATGGTGATCTAGGTGTGGTACTGACCGCCGCCGATTTCAGCGGACTCTCAGCTGGTGTTTCGTTTACTGCCATCGACTCAATAGAAAGCAGTTCCGGTCCCTTCGCCGTTCCGCAACTCTTGGTCCGCAGCCTTTCGCCAACGCCTTTTTCGGTAACCCAGGTAGACATCGACGGCGATGTCTCATTCACAGCTGCGGGGCCTATCGAAGACGGAGGCGGGACAGGGGTTCTGCGCGTCACCGGAGACCTGACCGTCGTCGCCGGGGAGTTGGCGACGGATCTCAATGGCGATTTGGTTGTCAATGAGGCCGACCTTACGCTGTGGCAAGACAGCTTTGGAGCCACCGATGGTCGGGGCGACGCCAACGCTGACGGCATCGCTGATGCAGCCGACTTCGCCGCCATTCGTAACGCGCTGGGTCAGGTATCGGATGCGGGCACCAGCTCGATCGAACTGGGCACCTCGATGGACGTACAGGTCGGTGGGACCGCAGTATTCGTGTCCCGTGCCGGCGGTGAAATACGACTGGGCGTCCTTGGCAGCGAGACCGATTCCGGCCAGCTCGTCGAGCTGGGGCAACTCAGCTTCCAAACGACTGGCGATTTGCAGGTGATTGAGGACAGCGCCGAAGGCCTCAGCCTCACTACGAACGACTTCTTCGGCGACTCGAATCAAGAAGCCAACCAGGCCGATGACCTCTTCCTGAAAGCAGGTCGTGGCGACGTTCGCTTGGCTGATCTTCAAGCCAGCACCCTCAAAGTCGAGGCTTCTCGCGCGATCGAAGACGCGAACACCGCGCTAAGCAGTTTCATACAGGTCACGGGAGACGCTCAATTCTCTGCTGGACTTGCCGGTGGAAGCCTGGCCGCGGACTTCGACAACAATGGCGTGATCGATGAAGCGGACCTTGCGATCTGGCGAGATAACTTTGGCGCCGCAGACGGCAGGGCAGACGCCAACGGGGACGGCCTCGCCAATGGAGCCGACTACGCCATTTGGCGCAACAGCCTGCCGGGCGCCAACGGCATCACATTGGGCAACCAGCTCAATCTATCGATTGGCGGCCAAGCGGTCTTCGCTTCACAGAATGGCGGCGATCTCTCGATTGGAGAATCTCGTTCCGCTGATCTCGCCAACGTTCGCTTCGCCACGACAGGCGACGTGAGGATCACCGAGCAAAGTGTTGATGGCCTCCGACTCAAACGCGACGGCGTTGTCAAAGCTGGCGCGGGCAAGAACGTGTCGCTGACCGCAACCAGCGGGCCGCTGGTGCTCGACACGCTGGATGCGGACACCCTGGCGGTTTCGTCCGCGGGAGCCATCACCGACGAAGGCCTGATTACGGTCGGCCAGATGGCGCAGTTCAACTCGACCGGCCCCGGCGCCGATCTCGTACTCGACCAACTCGCCGTCACTGGGGCGATCGGCGTAACCACGACCGAGTCGACTTCAGGAGCCAGAGACGCGGATGCCACGATCGTCAACGCAACGGGAATTGACTTCAAGGCTTCAGTCGTTCAGGGCGATCTCCTCGCCACGGCGCTCTCTGGAGACGTCACCAACTCCGCTGGCGAAGTGACGGTCGCCGGCCAGGCATTTTTCACAGCGACAACGGGCAACGTTACGCTGGGCGATACCAACGCCGTGCTGGCAGAAACCATCTCATTGGATGGCAACGACGTGAGCTTCTCGTCGACCCCTGCCGTAGCTTTGGCGGAAGTACTTGCAAATAGCCTGTTTCTCCAGGCCGCGGGAGGGATTAACGATACGGCTGGCGCGTCGATTCTTGTTAACAGCGATGCGACCTTCGCCGCCAGTGGAGGAGACATCACGCTGGCCAACAACGCTAGCGATACGCTCACCGTAGGCGGCCTGGTGACCTTTGACGGAGACATCATCGCACGCAACCTGCTGAGCGTTGGGCAGGGTGGCGCCGCCAACTTTGGCTCACTGTCGCTGCTGGGTGGCGACGCCATCGTGAACGAGGCTTCCTCCACGAACCTTGTCGATGTCGACGTCACGTCTCTGTCGCTAACCAGTGGCCAAGACATTAGCGACACTTCGAACCTGGTGGTTGCGGGTGACGCTTCTTTCTCGGCGACAGGTTCTTTGGTGCTGAACGACAACGTGGGAGACACTTTGGTTGTCGGTGGGAATGCTGCTTTCTCGGCGGCGTCAATTACCCTCGGCGACGCGGGAACTTTTACGGCTGGCACGCTTAGCTTCAATTCTCCGGGAGTGGTAACCATTCAGGAGGACGACGCCACGGCCCTCGCAGGCACAAACACAGCTGGCGCGCTCGCGCTTTCCAGCAACGCGGCCATCACCGATGTGTCACGCCTGAGCACGACGCCTTCTCTGGCGGTTCGTGGCGATGCCTCCTTCACGGCGGCCGGAGCAATCACGCTGGCGGACGCAGCTGGCGAGTCGATCACTATCGATGATCAGGCGGCGTTTCTGGCAAACCTTGGCGGTTTGAGCGACGTATCTATCGGCCAGGCGGGAACTGCCAACTTCGGTTCGTTGCGGGTCGTAGCCGACGAAGCCGTAATTCGTGAGTCAAGCGGGACCCGCATTGATGGCATCGAAGCTCGCACCTTGGCGCTCGAATCATCCGGCAGTGTGACCGACTTGGCGGGCGCTCAAGTCCAGATTACCGAGGACGCTACCGTCTCGGCTGGCCCGACCGGAGCTATTTTTTTAGCGGGCGTCGCGGCCGACCTGCTAGACGTTGGCGGCCACGCTGAGTTCGTTGCCGGGGGGGCAATCGCCATTGGAGCTGCCGGCGTCTCGACCTTTGGGCAGCTCAGTTTGCAAGGCTCGGTTGTCGAGGTTCAGGAAGACGATAGCACCATGTTGGTGCGCGTCTCGGCTTCGGCACTCGACCTCACCGCGTCCGGTGATATTGTCGACGTGGCGGATGCACACATTGCGGTCACCGGCAATGCAGCTTTCCAAGCCACAGGAGCCATCACGCTATCCGATACCGGCACCGACACCAACGCTGCCAACGATGACCTGTTGACCGTAGGCGGTATGGCATCCTTCGTCAGTGGAGGAGACATAACCATCGGACTAGGCGGTCAGACGGAGTTTGGGACGCTCTCGGTTACCGGCAAAGCCGTCGCGGTTGAAGAGGACGACTCGACCCTCCTCAAGAGCGTCTCTTCTACCTCGCTGAACCTAAGTAGCGATGGCGCCATCACCGACAACGCCCACGCGACGATCCAAGTCTCTGAAGACGCAAGTTTCTCTGCCGCCAGCTCGATCACGCTTAACGACTCAGCAGCGGATCTCCCCAATAGTCGGCCTGCGGACGTGCTCAGCGTGGGCGGCAAGGCGACGTTCGTAGTCGCACCTGATAATGCGAGTGGCTCCATTACCGTGGGACCTGACGGCCAGTTCATGGCCGGCATGCTGAGCTTCAACGCGGCTGGCGACGTCGTCATTCAAGAAGATGACGCGACGAATATTGCTATGTCGAACACGGCAGCTAATCTCCTGCTGAGCAGCGAGGGCGACATTACTCTGTCGGGCCAAGTCGCGGCAACCGGTTTCGCCAAGTTTGTCTCGGCCGGTTCAATTGCACTGCAGCAAGACCTTTTCGCGACTCAGGTAGGGCTCTTTTCATCAGCCGGAATCTCACAAAGTGGGGGCGGCATCATTGCCGGAGAACTCCTGGCTAGCGTGTCAGGCTCGGGCAACGTGGTGCTTGACTCATCGAGTAATGCGGCGCCCCGTTTTGCGGCAGAGGTCCGGGAAGGGTCGATCGATTTCTTCACGACGACCGATCTTACCGTCGCCAACTTGACCATCGATGGCATGAACATCGCTGGCGTTCAAATCACCGACGTTGCGTCAGCCAGCAGCCACACCCTGCAACTCGAAGCCGCGGGCGGCAATATTCAACAGGAACAGCAACCCGCTAGCGACGCCCGTATCGATGTGGATGTGTTGACCGCCACCTTTGTTGTGGCCGATGGTCACAGCATCCTGCTGGACGACCTGGGGATCGCGACCAACTCTGCTTTCAGCACAACGAACAATCGCTTCTTCAACGACAATCCTGGGGCGCTTCGCGAAACGGACCTGGTCTTTATGGCCACGGGATCGGGCACGGCAGTGGAGGACCTCGTCGTTGTCGAACAATCCGCGGTACTACTTTCAGGCATCGCGATTCAGGGTGACTTGTCAGTTGCTGCCGGACGCAGTACCGACACCGCCGCACCCTACTTGGGCCAACGCGCTATCGTAGATGACTCGACGGTATCGGTGGCCGGTACGGCTCGCCTGCACGCCTTTGGGGGCGCAATGGGTGTGCTTGCTATTGAGACCGATCAGCTCGCCATCGCTGGGGCAGACCTCTCGAACGTTGGAAACGTAGCCGTCACTACCGATCAAGGCGACGCGAGCATTCGCAACCAGACCAGCGTCGCGTTTCGCAACGACTTCGCAAGTAACGTTCAAGGTGATCTCGCGATAGACTCCTCGACCGGTGCCATAACGGACGCTGCGGGGGTTTCGGTCTTCGTGCTTGGCAACGCCAGTCTCATGGCGTTTGGAGACCTGCTGTTAAATGACACGGCAGCCGGATCGACAGACGTGCTTACCGTTGGGGGTAAGGCCTCGCTGACGGCTGCCAACATCAGCGTCGGCGCCACTGGCGAGTTCACTGCCGGCCAGCTTCAGTTCAACTCACTCGGCGCGGTAACGATCCAAGAAGACGACTCGAGTGAAGTTGCCATGGCGAACACGGCAGGATCGCTTAGCCTCGCCAGCGAAGACCTCATCACGGACGCAACCGGGGCTTCTATCATTGTCGATGGGGACGCCAGCTTCTTGGCTGCAACATCGCTTGTAATGAATGATACTGCCGGCGATGTCTTGAACGTGGGTGGCAAGGCCTCCTTCACCGTCGATCCGCTGGAGCCAACCGGCTCGATCACGGTTGGACCAAACGGTCAGTTCCTGGCTGGATCACTGCGATTCAATGCCGGGGGCTTGGTGACGATCCAAGAGGACACGTCTGCCGTGGACCCCGCGCCCGGGACGGAAATTGCCATGAGCAATACCGCTGGCACGCTCATCCTGCGTAGCGAGGGGGCAATCACCGATGCCCTTGGCACGTCAATTGTCGTTGGGGATGACGGCTCCTTTGATTCGGCAGTTTCCATCGACTTGAACGACTCAGTAGGCGACTCTCTGAGCGTCGGCAGCAAAGCGACCTTCGCCGTCGATTCCTCTAGCAGCGTTGACACGATCAACATTGGGGACGATGGCGTCTTCCTAGCGGGTTCTCTCAATTTCAACGCCGACGGCGCCGTCACGATTCAAGAGGATTCTTCCGTCTCGGACCTCACCCCCGGTACCGTCCTGGCGATGACCAGCACCGCAGGTTCGCTGACGCTTGAAAGCGACGGGCCAGTTTCCGATGCCGCCGGGACGTCCGTCCAAGTAACCGGTGACGCCACCCTAACTGCCGGTTCTGCGGGGATCGCACTGAACGACGTTGCGACCGACGAACTCATCGTGGGAGGCAAGGCGGCTTTTGCCGGCGACTCGATCACCATCGGAAATGCAGGCCTCTTCCTGGCGGGTACGCTCAACTTTAATGCACCAGGCGCGGTCAGCATCCAGGAAGACACCGCTCCTACCGACCCAGCGCCTGGAACTGCCATTTCGATGGCGAATACCGCGGGGACGCTTTTACTGTCCAGCGACGGATCGATCACGGATACGCCGATGACCCAGATCAACGTCACGGGGGCGGCTTCCTTCACGGCACTCCCCGCCGGCGCTGATATCACGCTGGCGGATGACGCCAACGACGTGTTGATCGTGGGGCTGCTGGCTGAATTCAACGCTGCGGACGACATTGCTATTGGTCCCGCCGGTTTAGCAAACTTCCGCACGCTCTCTCTATCGGGCGACACCGCTAGCGTTTTCGAAGACAGCAGCACGGAGTTTGATAGCGTCTCGGTCCGAGAGCTCACGATGCGTGCTACTGGAGGCATTACCGATATCGCTTCGGCTTCGATCACGGTAGCCGAGACCGCGACGTTCGACACTGGCTCCCCTTTTGAGGATGTCGTCTTGGGCGACGGGCCGGCAGAGCTGCGGCTCGGAACGGTTCGCTTCTTTGGCGATGCGGGGTTGCCTGGCGATGTTGATCGGCAGGTGGCTCAGCATGTTTCTTTGCAGGAAATCGGCGGATTTCAGATTGGCGACACAAGGGTTTCCGGCACTTACTTCGCCACCGCCGTGCAGCAGGGCGCGGCCAGTGGAGCCATTGAACAGGCGCCTGCTGCAATTCCTGGCGATGAGGTTCTCGAAGCCAGGGCGCTTGGCCTCAAGACACCCGATGCTGGAGTGCTGATCCAAACGGCCCAGGTGGAAAGCTTTGCGGCGGAGGCTGGAGGAGCGGTCGATGTCACAGGCCGCACTGGTGATTTGTTGGTCAGGCTAAACGACGAACGAATCGATCCTGACGACGATACCGGCCTGGCGCCGACGGAATTGGTCGGCAATGACCTTACCCGCTTGGCCGTGGACAGTCTTTTCGGAGTCACGCTCCTGGCCAACCGTGGCGATTTGTCGGTTCAGCGCGTTATCGACGCCACGCAGGGCGCTCCCGCCGGTGCGGCGGACGGAATCCGAGCCACCAGCGGCCACGCCTTTGTGGAGACGATCGCCGATGGCTCAGAGCTGGGAGACCTGCTGTTTGATGGCGACGGCGCCACAGATAATCGTGCCGTTCTGATTGACACGGACCATGTCTTCACCGCAGTCGCTGCCGGCTCCTTGGATATCAATACCACTGCCAGTACCGACCTCGTCGCTAACGGCGTGCTGGGAGGCGGGCAGGGCGTGGTGACCGACGTCAGCGGCTATCTCAGCTATGACGACCGCGATGGCTTCACCACAGGCGTCACGGACATTACGGCGGGCACGGTAAGCAAGGAAGGCGCTTTGCTGAGAGTCACCCCACCTGACACTCTAGCTAGCGCGCCCACCACTCGGCTGGTCGTGTCGGACAACAGCTTCACTCAGTCTGTCGAGCTTGAGATTGGTCGCCCCAGAGAGACAAACTTCATTTTGCAAATCGTGTGGGCAGATCGGGAATTGCCAGGCGATCCTCCCGGCGGAGTGACACGCGTGCCAGGTCAGGAGCCCATTGAAGGCGTCTATATTGATGCTACGACTCAGGCATTCACGCACGCTTTTAACCCGCAATTCTTGAATGTCGAGAACGCCACGCGCGACTATGGGCCTCAGCCGTTGGTGGTTACCTCACTGGACTTACCAACGGACATCGTCGTGCTCAACGATCCACGCATCAATTTGTTCAGCGAGGGCGGCTCTCAGAATCTCAATCGATCGGTTACGCCAACCGCTTCAGCCAGCCCCCAGCGTAGTGACAATTTCGTGCTGGCCACCACGCAGACCATATTGATCTTGCAGGACCAATTGGGGACCGTCGAATCCCCAATCATTTTCGCCCCTCCGGGCCCGGTTGCCATTGCCACACCCGCCGCCGAGCCGCTTCCACAACAAGCCTTTGCCGGTCGCGCGGTGGTCGCAACCCAAGAGCTCGTGCAGATCGAGTATGGCCCCCTCGATGAAGCCGAGTACTTCAGAACCGGTGAGGTAGTGATCATTCAAGGCGAAGTGGAGGAGTGGGAGGAAGGCCCGGCAAACTACGTGGCCTCGATCAAGCAGAAGGTACTCAGCGACCAAGAACAGCCTGCTGGCCGCTATGTAATCAAGGCGACCTCGAACAACAATCCGGAACCGGAGACCACGACTTTCGAAAAGCGAAGCAGTGTGGTCGCCCCATATCACGGCGCTGGCATGGATGTTGGGCAAGGTCCGGCCGAGCTAGTCAGGGAGTCTCAAACAGAAGCCTTAGCAGAGGCGTGGACTGCTGCCTGGCTTGACTGGGCCAACGAAGCCGAGCAAACAGGCGAACGTGGCCTGCAACTTGACGATCCCTGGGATCTGCCTCTGCCGACAGCAATCGAAGAGCGTTCTGCAGAGCCGGCTAACGCCGCGAACCACTGGGACGATTCCCTGAGAAAGGCCTCCGATGCCGATGCGTTAATGGTTGGAGCTGTGCTACAAGCCCGGCGAACACAGCGGGAGCTTTGACAGAGGTCGCCAGACAACGATCTTGCCAGCCCAGCAGGATGCAGTCTGGACGTGGGGTTCGGTGAACGGGAAAAGGCCCGCCGTGGGTCGCTTTGTGTACACTGGAAGGACCGCCTCGAAGCCCCGGATTGTGCCAGCCGATCGCCATGAAAGCCCCTTCCCGCGATACCAATGCTTCGAGTCCGGAGATCATCCGGCAAGAGATTGATCAGTCTCTGCGGGAGCTTCGAGAGCTGGCGGGTGCTGGTCATGAGCCGGCTGTCTTCTATGCCGAAGTCTTGCAGCGATTGGTGCGCGTGTCAGCAGCCAGCGGAGCCGCCCTGTGGATTGTTGGCGCAAGGCAAGCCTTGCATTTGTTCCAAGAGCATCGTCTTGATAAGGCACTGCTCGGCAACCGACGATCGGCAATCGACCGCGAACGTGCACGCCTCGCTGACTGGCATCAGGACAACAAGGGATTGATAACGATCCCCGATTCGGACCTCCATGTTGCCGGCCCCACGCTTGTCTGCCCGATTACACCGGCAGGTACGGTCTGGGGCCTACTCACGCTGTATCTGCCGCAAGATGCCAAGCCAGAGTCGCTGCGTGGCCTTAGTCGCTACCTCGAAGCCGTCGCGGCTACTGCTACCAATTACCAGTCACGCAATGAGCTACGCCACTGGAATCAGGATCGCGACAGCGTTTCCCGAATCCACGAACTCTCGATGGCTGTGCATGAGCCATGGTCCGCTGAAGAGGTTTACTCGGCGGTAATCCATGAAGGCCGCAGGTTCTTGAATTGCGACCGCGTCTGCCTAGCAATTCGCCGAGGATCCCGCTTCCGTATTGTTGCCGCCAGTGGTTCGACAACGCTTAACGGCCGATCGCAAGAACTGCAAGCAATGGGCCGGTTAGCCACTGCTGTAATTCGTTTGCGCCAGGCTTTCTTCTATGAAGAATCTTCTGAAGAGCGTCCGCCGCAGATCGAAAAACCCCTGCAGAGCTATCTTGAGGAGTCGGCTGCCCGTCGGCTGGCCATCGTTCCGCTCGAGCCGCCGCCTTTGGGGGGTGAGCGCCAGGTGAACTCTGCCGACTGTCGCGGACGGCCCCATGCCGCGCTGGTTGTCGAACAAATGGGCGAGGGGCCTCTCGATGCATCTTGGCAGTCGCTATGGCTGCTGGTAGACCATGCCGCTGTGGCCGTCGAACGCGCCACAAGACTCCGCCGCTTGCCCATGGTGGGCCCCTTGTTGCGTGTTCCTTCATTGCGAAGGGCACTTACAAGGCGCTGGCTGCCGCGCGGGCTTATATCGATCACCTGTCTCGCAGCAGCGGCGGCAGCCCTCTTTCTCGTTGAAGCGGAATACAACGTAAGAGTAACGGGTGAGCTAACGCCGGCCGTCCAAAGGCACGTCTTTGCACCAACCGAGGGAGTCGTTGCAAAGCTGGCCGTGCATCACGGCCAGTACGTCGAAGAGGGGCAGCTACTGGTGGAACTCAAGTCGCCCGGGCTAGATCGCGAGCGAACTCGCTTGGAGGGGGAAATCGCCACCACGCAGCGACGCCTTGCCGCAGCGCAGGCGGAGCGGCTAGAAACCATAACGGGGCGTCCTGGTGGGCGCACGCAGGCACAAATCGCTACCGAGGCACAAATTGCCGAGCAAGAGCTTGACACGCTCCATCAGGAACTCGCTCTGCTTGATGTCGAGGCTCGCCGGCTCCATGTGCGAAGTCCACTGTCAGGTACCGTGCTTACCTGGGACCTGCAGCAAATGCTGACGGCACGCCCCGTGGTTCAGGGGCAGCGGCTCATGACCGTTGCCAACTTGGAGTCTGATTGGCAGCTATCACTCAAAGCGCCTGATCATAAGGCGGGTTCGATTCTAGAGGCCCATGACGCCTCGGCCGAAGGCGTCCGCCTGCGGTTCGTAACCGCAGCCCGACCGGAAGACCCGCATCGCGCCATTGCGAAACGTTTCCGCATGACAAGCGAAACGGACCCGTCAACACGTAGCAACCACTTGCACTTCGAGGCAACCTTGGTGGGCGAAGCGCCACAAGACCTTCGCCCTGGCGCGGAAGTTGTTGCGCAGGTCGCCTGTGGGCGTCGCTCGTTAGGGTACCTTTGGCTCGGAGAGCTGTACGAAGAGCTGCGCCGTAGATTCTTCTAACCCTAAAGGCAAGTTCCCATGGACGCCTACGTAGCAATCGCTCTTTCTGCCCACCGGTTAGTGGCCATCGTCGTGTGTTTCGTCGCTCCGTCGGTGATCGGTGCTCCCCCCGCAGGCCAGCAGTTGGAGATCGCCGATGCGATGCTGTCCGTAGCCCAGGAGATAGAAGTTTCTGCGGCCACGAGTGGTCTGCTGCAACAGCTCCTCGTTCGTGAGGGTTCCATGGCAGCCCAAGGAAAAGTTTTGCTTGAGGTAGACGACCGACGCGCGGCAATCATCGCCAATCAGGCACTGGTCGACTTGAAACAAGCGGCAGCACGCGCAAAGGACGACGTCAAGCACCGACATGCCATTAAGTCGAAGGAACTGGCGGACTCAGAGCACCAGAGAGCCATTGCCATTGATAACGCGTCTCCAAGTAGTGTGTCTGACCGCGAACTCAACCGCTTGCGGCTAGCAGCTGAAGTGGCCGGGCTTGAGGTGGAGCGGGCTGAACAGGATCAGCGTATGGCAACTTACGAATGGCGTCACAAGCAGGAAGCCTACCGATTGGCGCAACAGGAGCTTAAAGATCACCACGTCGCCGCGCCTGTAACCGGTCTAGTCGTAAAAGTGCATAAACAGCCAGGAGAGTGGGTCAATCGGGGTGATCCTGTGCTGACTTTGGTCGGCATCGATCGCCTCCGCGCCGAGGGTTTCTTGCCCGTTGGCCAGGCTTCGCTGGACCTGGTCGGCGCCCCTGCTCAGTTCACCACGACCATGGAGGATGGAAGAACGCTACTAGCCCAGGGCCGCGTTGCTTTTGTGAGTCCTCGCGCCGACCCAGTGACCGCGTTGGCCACGGTCTGGATTGACCTCCAGGTTAAAGACCGTCGCTTACGGCCTGGGTTGCGTGGCGCCTTACGGATCACAGCACTAGCCAATGAACAGCCGCCTTTGGTTTCGCACGCGGAGATCAGCAATGTCTCCGCTGAGTGATGGCGCAAGAAGCCGAACTCTACTGCGTCTTCGGCCTGATCTTCATTGGTCGAAGAGCCAAAGCCCGCTCGGTGATTACTGGCGAGTCCGCGACCCGTTGTCACTCGACTACCACGAGTTTAGCGCAGACCAGCAATTCCTCCTTGGTGCTTTCGACGGCCGCTCGACGCTAGAAGACATCAAGCGTTCCTACGAAGAGCGTTTCGCGCCCAAACGCCTTCGCACTGAGCAGCTACAAGGCTTCGCCGCAGAAGCTCATCGCCGCGGACTCCTCCTGGCAGGCGGCTCACAGCAAGGTTCAAGGATGCACGAGCTTCAAGTTCGCCAGCAAACTCTCGCCAGCTGGACCAAGCTCGTGTCTTTGCTCTGCATAAGGTTGCCAGGTTTCGATCCCCACCGCCTGCTGGGGGCGTTGGCGCCACTAACGAACTGGCTTTGGAGCCCGTTGACGCTGGCAGGCGTTATGGGCGCGGCGATCGTGGCTGCTCTAATGCTTCTCGGACAGGCACGTGACCTTGCCACGCGTCTGCCTACAGCCGATGTCTTCCTCCAAGGCAGCAACGTGGCTCTGTTGGTCGCCTGCTTCATCCTTGTGAAAGCCATGCATGAGCTTGCTCACGGACTGGCTTGTCGGCACGTTGGTGCGCGATGCCATGAGATGGGAGTGATGCTTATCGCGCTGCTGCCTTGCTTCTATTGCGACGTGACGGACGTTTGGATGGTTCCGTGCCGTTGGAAGCGGATGCTGGTCTCCGCGGCAGGCATGTATGTGGAATTGATTGTCGGCGTCGCCTGCAGTTTCCTCTGGATGATGAGCACCGATAGTGTGGTATCAACGTTGTTATTGAACGTGATGGTCGCCTGTACCATCTCAACGCTGCTGTTCAACGCCAATCCGCTCCTGAAACTGGATGGCTACTTCTTGCTGAGTGACTTCAGCGGGGTCTCGAACTTACACCAGCGGGCTACCCACTCCCTGATAAGCCCGTTGACGAGTTGGCTGGGTGACCGTCGGCCGGACGCTCCGCACGACTGGCGACTAATGAGTTTCGCAGCTCTGTCGCTGCTGTACCGGGTCTTCGTCGTCTTCTTACTGACCGCGGCAGCGCACCACATGTTAACCGTCAACGGCTTGCGACCTCTGGGAGACTTGCTGGTGGCTTCGTGCATCGCAGGCGTTGTGTACGCTGGCAGCTTAAAGCTCATGCCCTTGATCGGCTCCCCCGTCCGACGAAGAGCCGTGCGCTGGGGCCGCGTGGGTTTGATCACCTGCTTGGCTGGCCTTCTCATCGGTGGCATTCTGCTGTGGCCCTATTCCAGCAGTTTTCGCGCGCCGGCGATCATCGAGTTTCGAGATGCCCAGCCAGTGTCCGCCACGGTAAGTGGTCGACTGATCGAGGCGTTGCCAGAGGGTACTCGGGTGGAGGCCGGGCAGCAGATTGCCCGACTAGAAAATGCAGCCATGGCCCGACGTGGCATTCAACTGCGCAGCAAGCTAGCATCGGCTCAATTGCTGCTGACCAACCTCCAACGTCGCGCTACAAGCGAGCCTATGCTGCTGGCCCAGATTCCGACGGCCGAGGCTTCCGCAACGCGGGCACGGAGCAATCTCGGACAGTGGGAACGAGAGTCGCAGGAGCTTATCCTCAGGTCGCCCCGCAGGGGTGTCTTGATTGGCTACCAACAGCATGCGGGCCCTCCCAAGAATCATCAGCTCCCGACGTGGCGCGGACGTCTTCTCGACAAGCACAATCTTGGCGCTTGGGTCGCCACGGGTGACGTCGTGGCTGTAGTAGCCCCTGAGCCCCAGAGCTACAAAGCAACCCTGCTGATCGACTCCTCCAACAAGGTTGGACTGGAACCCGGCACGGACGCACGGTTACTGACTTTTCAGGCCCCGGGCAGGATTGTCTCAGGAGCCGTGGTCGAGGTTTCTCGATCGGAGTTCCAGCAGTTGCCCGGAGCTCTCCGCCAGCATCCTGAGCTGATGTTGTCCGCCGCCGATGCACAAGAACCGCAACCGCTGGCGCCCGTGATACTTGCGACCGTGTCGCTCCCGGCGTTCGACGTCCCCATAAGTCATGGTTCGCTCGCCCTGTGTAGAATTGATAGCGCAACGGAACCGCTTGGTGCGCTGCTATGGCGCTGGCTTGCTAGGACGTTTCCGTTGAGACTCTAAATCGAACGCCCCTCGACCGCCGCGTCGCCCCCTCCAACTACTGTTCTGTCAAAGATGCCTAAGTGCGAGCAATGCGGCGCCGACCTACCTGACGGGCAAGCAACGGCTGGCCCCTGCCCGTTTTGTAGTGAGCCCCCGAAGCGTGCCACAGCTATTGATGACGGCGCGGCGACTCGGGCTGAAGCGGCCACGCTGACAGAAGTCCCCCCTCCTGTTGAGGAGGCGGGTACCATCCTGTTTGATGGTTCTGAAACACAAGCAGAAGCGGGCATCGACCTGGAGCTGAACCAGCCTAGCGATCAACAGGCCACACTGCATGGTGGACCACCGGACAGGCCGGCAACCCACGCCGGCGATGCGTCGTTAACCAGATTTGATCAACTTACACCAGCGCCACCTGGGGACTCCAACGCAGCGGCAACCGTTGATTTGGAACAGAAGATCGAGAAGATGTGGGCCGGCATTGAGTCGCAGGGCGACTCCCCATCGGCCACGCTACGGGTCTCGGCCTCGCATCTTGAGGACGATACCCAGCTCTCTGTCTCCGAACGGCCAATCGCCTATCCCGAGACAGCAGCAGAAGATAAAGCTGACTATCGTGTCCTCGAGTTCATCGCTCAAGGTGGTATGGGGCGAGTTTATCTTGCGCAGCAAACATCGCTTGGTCGAAGGGTCGCCCTGAAGACCCTCAAGGATGATCTGTCGAAGAAAGATCGCCATCGACGGAAATTTCTGGCGGAAGCATCAATCACCGGGCGGCTCGATCACCCAAACATCGTGCCCATCCATGACCTGGGCGTCCGAGCGGACGGCGTACCGTTCTACTCCATGAAGTTCGTCACCGGCGAACCTTGGGACACTAGCATCACGAAACGGAGCAAGACGGAAAACGTTGGAATCTTACTGCAAGTCTGCGACGCGATGGCCTTTGCCCACTCCCGGCAAATCTTGCATCGTGATCTCAAGCCCGAGAACGTCATGCTTGGCGAGTATGGTGAGGTCTTGGTGGCGGACTGGGGG
This sequence comes from Lacipirellulaceae bacterium, assembly GCA_965263315.1. GTDB lineage: Bacteria > Planctomycetota > Planctomycetia > Pirellulales > Lacipirellulaceae > JBCCQL01. Next base: position 737,907 of record CBDHGZ010000001.1, read on the forward strand.
CTTGCGATTCACATGGAGCGTGATCGAGAGTTCGCGCTTGGTGGCACTCCTCTCTACATGTCCCCGGAGATGGCCAACCACGACGTACCGCTAATAGGCGTCCGGAGCGATATCTACCTATTGGGCGCCATTCTTTTTGAGATTCTCGAAGGGAAGCCGCCACATTCAGCCAGCGGCCAAACCGCAACCGAGCGACTTCTCGTCGCGGCCATGAATCGAATTGAGCCTCATCAATCGACTGACGAACTCATCGAAGTGGCTATCCGAGCGCTCTCAACCAACCCGAGCGATCGGTACGACACCGTCAAAGACTTCCAAGCTGCGATTCGAGAGTGTCAGCGCCACTCCGATAGCCGCGATCGCTCGGAACGTGCCGCTACCGAGCTTCACGAAGCGAAGCAAGCCGGCGAGAACGAAAAGTTTGCGCGCGCCTTGTTCGCCTACCAAGATGCGATCGACTTGTGGCCGGAAAACCACTTAGCCGCAGAAGGGCTGCAGGCTACGCGCCTCGCTTATGCCGAGAACGCGCTGGCCCAGCACGATTATGCGCTGGGACTTTCTCTGCTAGACGCTAGCGACCCTAAGCATCAGCCTCTGCACGACCAACTAGCAGACGCCCAGGAGCAAGCCAACAACCGCGGCAGACGTCTGAAATTGGCTAGAAACGCTGCGGTTGGGGCTACCTTGGCAACCGTGGTCTCGCTACTCGGGTTCGGTGTTTACGCAAACAACGCCCGCAGCGCCCAAGCACGCCTGACCGAAGAAGCTCAGCATCAGCGCGGCATCGCCGAACAAAAAGCACAGGAGGCAACCGAGCAACGCGATCGCGCGGCTCAGAATGAGCAAGAAGCTAACAACCAACGGGCCGCCGCCGAGAAAAACGCCAGAGACGCTCGTGCGCAATGGAAGCGAGCTGAGGAGAACGAACGGCAAGCGAAGGATAACGCGGAACTGGCCCGTCGGCAGAAGGATCTTGCCAACGAGCAACGCCTGCTGGCCGTGCAGAATGCTGAGGCCGCCCAACGTCGCGCCTTCGCGGCCAAGCTGGCCCTCACTGCTGCCGCCCTAGCCGTTCACGACACCGATGCTGCAAAGGCCAACCTACGAGAAATCGAGCAGCAGTATCCTGAGTATCTCGATTGGGAGGGAGACCGGCTGCGCTATCTCTGTCACACTGATTTTGCTTCCAGTGATCTGGAGGGGCAAATAGTGGCGACAGCAACGTCGCCCGACGGCAGGCGGATGGCGTCCTTGCTGCAACAGGGTCAAACCACAACGCTGTACACCACCAAGTACGTGCTCAGTCCGGAACGGTTCGACGTACTTCAACCTCGCCAACTTGTGGTCAACAACCCGCGCTGTGTGGCTTTGGGCGAGGAGGGACAAGTTGCCGTCGCTGGCGGCAGTCAGTCGAGCGGTGACCCCTTGATCGAAATTTGGCGCCCAGGCCATGCGACACCGCTACTGATAAAGAGCCCGTATCGCTCCTGGACTATCACGTCCATGGCCTTCGCGCCCAAGGGACAGAGCTTGGCGGTCGCGCACCATGCACCTCTAGCGGTGCGGATTCAGCTGATCAATCTGGAAGAAGCGACCGCCGTTCTGGATGCTTTCCGAGATTCAGCAGAAGAAACCAGCATGGCAGGCGTAGGGTCTTTTGAGTCCTTGGCCTTTTCGCACGACGGCCAACGACTGGCCGCTGTTGAACGCAGCTCAGTGGGGGCATCGCGTGTCGTGATCTGGTCTTCGCCCACAGACCACGGAGATTTTCGACGGAGGCAGTCAATCGATATTCCGGCTCGTTCGCTCGCCTTCAGCCCGGTGGATCCGACCATGCTGGCCTGTGGCGGAGAAGAAGGCGCACTATTCGTCTGCCAGCTTGATGCCAGTTCGGGTGATGCCCCCTGGTCAATCAAGCGCTACGACCGCCACTCCGAGACCGTTACACACGTCGACTTTACCCAGGACGGCCGGTATCTAGCCACGGCGTCCTCTAGTGGCGTTGCGCACGTATGGACACAAGATCTTGGCTCGTGGTCCATTGCGGAACGCCCCCCGGTACGTCATGCCAGCTCGTTGCGCACGTGTTGCTGGGCGGAATCTCCTACAAGCGAACCAACACTTCTAACCTGTAGCGCAGAGGGACTCCTCCATGCGTGGCCGCTGGATCGCTACTTCGATGTGCGAAAGTGGCGATCACTCGATAACGCTGCGATACGGACTCTGGGGACAACGAAAGACAACAGCTGGCTCATCACGGGCGACGATCAAGGTCACACGCGCCTCTACAAAGTTGCCACCACTTCGCCCAGCGAGGACAAAACGGCGGTGGCGGATTTCTACGTAGGACACGATGCCGGAGCCGTCTCCCGATCATGGTCACTCGGCCCTCAGTCTGACGATGTTCTCACGCTGTCGTTTGGCGACTCCAAGCAAGCAGGGCTGTATCGTTGGAGTGCCAGCCAACGCACATGGGCCCCCAACCTTAGACCGACGGAGTTGCAGCTCGATCTCATGCCTTCTGGACGCTACTTGGCAGTCGCCGGTCTGGAGGGTGTACGAATCGTAGACACGACATCAGGAGAAACCGTCGCCGAAGATGGTCTGGCGGCAGACTCGATTGCGAGTCTCGACTCCGAACGATTCGTGGTGGGTGACGCACGTGGTCGAGTAACCGTATTCGACGTAACAGACAACGGACTGGAGCGAGGATCCAGCCGCCGCGTCGCAGGTTCCGGAACTCTGAAGCTCCTGTCAACGACAGTCGTCCAAGGCCAAGAACTCTGCTACGCCGCGACCGGAGGCGCCAAAGAGATTTTTCAAGTCACGGTCGATGCGCAAGGAAACCTCGACTCACCAATTCCATTATCGGAAACACCTGGACCGATTCGCTCGCTAGCCTGCGATGGTCTTGCTGTGGCTGCCATCGCTGCCAAAGGAGACGCTGTTTACGCGAAGGATGCTAGCGAGGAGCGTTGGCGAACACTACCAGCGCCGGGCGTACGGAGTATCGCAATTGCCGCGACCGGCCAAATCGCCATGGTGCTCGATAGTGGCTCGCTTCAGCTATGGAGCCTCCGCGACACTACTCTGCGGGAAGTTGGCAGCGGGTTCGAGCGGGTCGACTTGCTGCGGAATGGCCGCTTTTGCGCATTGGGAACCGGCGGGCAACGACCACGCATTGTGTCGTGGCGTCCGGCGGATGATTTCTCCAAGGCCCACTCGCTGCGGTCACGCAGTCCTGTTGTGCTTACTTACCCTGTGCCCACAGGCCAACGGCCCATGGTTGCCACACTCGGCTCCGACGGCTATCTCCGCTCTTGGGACGCTCACGATCCCCGCGCACCGGTCAGATCCCACCGTCTGTGTGCAAGAGTCCATGCGGCCTCGGCATCGACGAACTACGAGTCGATGGTCGCCTTATTGGAAAGAGATAACACTAGGCAGCTTGGGGCGACAAGTGATTTGGGGAGTTCTTGGACCGCGTTGCCAATGCCGGCCGAAGTGCAGCTGTCCCCGAGCACTAGCTGCGCCGTGGAAGGTAATCGCGCGGTTGCCTGGGACGCAGCTCAGAGCCCTCCGCGCTGGACGCTATGGGAAGGCGTGATGTCTGGGCGAGTCAAGACAACCACCCAACTCGTCAAAGGCAGGCAAACCACAGAGCGCCGACCCGTCGCGATTAGTCGAGCGGGCCTGATCGCGCTAGTCACGACCGAAGAGGACGCAGAATCCGACCTCCTGAAGGTCTTCACCAAAGAGGGCGGCGATTACCGGGAAACGCACCGCGACCGCGTGGAGTCCGGATTGATACAGACTTTGGCTTTCAGTCATTCGGGGGCGCGTCTACTTATTGGGACCAGCAGTGGTCGGATCAGCGTGCGTGACCTAACTTCCCATCAGCCCGACAGGCATGAAGAACTCCTCTCCGCAGAACCCCTCACTTCCTTGGCCGAGCATCGCCGGCCGGTACGGAGCCTACGATTCGCACCTGACGGCAAGACGCTGCTCAGCGGGTCAAGCCTTGGCGAGACGATCCTTTGGCCTGTTGAGAGTTTGCAAGCAAAGACGGACTAGGAGTACCAGAGCATGGACTGCGGGGCAATCATTCTATGCGGTGGCAGTAGCGCCCGGATGGGCCAAGACAAAGCGTCTCTTCCCTTCGGTCCGGGAAGCACTCTGCTTAGTCGCGTTGCTGGGATTGTCGCGTCAGCAATCGACGGTGGCCCGGTGGTCTGTGTTGCGGGGCAGCAACAAGTTCTTCCCACGCTGCCGCAGTCGGTAGCGGTCGTGCGTGATCCAGCTGCTGGATGCGGACCACTAACTGCCCTAGCACAGGGACTCCATGCTATCGAAGCTGAGAACGCCATTGCCGTCGGCTGCGACGCACCCCTGATCACGTCCCCTGTTCTCGAGTTGCTCCTGGGCCAGCTCGGTCCTTGCAACGCGGCCGTGGCGACTGACAAGGGAGTGCGTCAACCTCTACTAGCTGCCTATCAAGCTGACGTTGCGACCGTAGCTGACACCCTGGTAGCGCAGGGCAAGCGTAGCCTCATGGCATTGCTTGATGCCCTGGCAGTCACGGAGGTCAATGAAGAGCTGTTGCAATCGGTTGACCCGAAGATGCAAAGCTTGATCAACTGCAATACCCCGGAAGCCTATCAGCAAGCGTTAGCTCTGGACGGAAATGACGCCGCTTCCAGCGGGTCTTAAACTGTCGTTACCATCTTGGTGACGACAACTGCCTGAACAGTCATCGCCTGTGGCTAGGTATTCCCACCACTCGCACTAAGCAACCAACAGATCATGAACACGCCCGCCCATGTCATCCTGAGCTGTGTCGCTGTCCCCCACAAGCCGGGCTGGCCGGCAACGTCGGCCTTGGTGGTGGGAGCCCTGTTGCCGGACGTGCCGATGTTTGGCTTCTACGCCTACCAGAAAATCGTCGGTCGCACAGAGAAGGAGATTTGGGGGCAGCTCTACTTTGAACCTAGTTGGCAGCTGCTGTTCGACTGGTTCAACTCACTCCCCTTGGCGGCTGTGATTATCGCATTGAGTTGGTGGTTCGGTTGGCAGTGGAGTTTACTTTGCGCGACTAGCGCAGCGCTGCACATGCTTTGCGACCTGCCACTGCACCATGACGACGCCCATCGCCACCTGCTGCCACTTACGAACTGGCGGTTTATTAGTCCGGTTTCCTACTGGGATTTCAACCACTACGGCCGCTGGACTCTGCCTACAGAGCTTCTGTTGACTCTCGCGGGGTGTCTTTACCTGCTGCTGCCGGGCCAAAGCACACCGCTACGGATTGTTGGCGGCGGTACGTTGGCTGTTTACACAGCGTTCGCTTGCTTCGCATTTGCGGTGTGGAGCGGGCTCGCGTCCCCTGGCAGCCCGAAGGAAGAGATGAATCATCCCCGTGAAACCGCCTCTGACGTGGGGACTTCCGCGTCCAACACTCCGTAGTCTTCCAGTGATATCGAGTAGTGGCTGGCAAAAAACTCCGCGAGATCGTCGGGCGCGGGCTCCTTCGATGCGGGCTCGGCATGTAGCGTCTTGCCTAGAGGAGCAGCGCGGATTTCGCCATGCTCAACAATGATCTCGCCGGCCTTGATGACCATACGAGGCAGCTCAAACATCATCGCTTGATTCTGGTGAGGCGTGTAGATAGTAACGTCGGCATCAGCCCCGGGCCCAAGGTGTCCCTTGTTGGCCAAGCCGAGCAAACGTGCTGGCCCAGCACGCGTAATGATCGCTATTTCACTTAGCGTGTACTCGCGATCCAAGTCAACTAGTTGGCACCTCTGAAGCAACGTTGGAGGACAGGTCTTGAGGATATCGGCCCGATAGGTGCGATCCATCAGCAGACGAATGATCTCCGGGTAAGCCAAGAACGAACCGCCGTTGGGGTGGTCGGTACTCATCACAACCCGCCAAGGGTCTTCCACTAATAGGTACCACTCCAACCCCACCGCCCACTGAAGGGCATTGAAGAGATTCTTATTTCGGTAAGTCATCGGCAAGACGCCGCAGCCTGCTTCTAGTTCGGTATCGTGGCTGCACCACTTAGCGCCGGTCGCGCGATGCAGGTAATAGCCCAAAGGGCTATCACCCGTCATGGTGGTCGTCTGACCAAACATCACCTGGCCAACGTCAACCGAGACATTGGCGTGAGTGTTGACGTAGGCCGCCAGCCTCTGGACCTGACTATCCAGCGTCGCCTCATCCGCGTCGCCGCCACCATAACTGTGAAACTGGATGTGCGTCAGGTGTGCCTGAAACCCTTCGAGCGCCTGCATGGTCTCCAGCGTGGTGGTCCAATTCCCCGGCATTCCCAGTTGATTGCAGTGCAGATGCACGGGGTGTGGCAGAGCAAGCTCGTTAGCGACTCGAGCGATACCTTGGATAATCTGCCGTGGCGTGATGCCGTAGCGAGGGACGGTGTCGTCCAAGCCATCTACGTTCCCGCTGGCGCGCTGCTTCCACACTTCTACGCCGCCCGGGTTTACCAACTTAGGGGCGAACCCTTTGGTCTTTCGCAGCAGCCAAGCCAAGTAGCTTCGCAGACGCTGGTGATCACCCGCTTGTAGGCACTGCATGGCGTAGCGGTTGTTGCCTAGCAGCACGAAGAATCCCTTGTCTAAGCACGGCGTGTCTGCCAACTCTTGATGAGCTTGCCGCGCCCCGAGTGGCGGCACTGCCGCGTCGAATGCCGTGGTGTAACCAAGTCCCGCATATTTGTAGGCCGTTGTGAAGGTCGATGGCACGCTACCCAGGGTTCCACTGCGAGTCGACGCAGATGCGTGCGCGGCGGGGCGCGCCAATGCTTGTTCTCTCGTCCGGCGGTCATCGGGCCGAAGCTTTCGCGCCGCATTGACTTTTGGCCCCACGATATGGCAATGCATATCGACACCGCCCGGCATCACCACCAACCCGGCCGCGTCGATGACCTTAGCTGGGCGAGTCTGCGGATCGCTCGGAGCGGCCACTATTTTGCCGTTACTGATCCACAAGTCACGGACTTCGCCATGCACGTCGTTGGCGGGATCATAAATGCTGCCACCTTGAATCTTAAGCATCGCCGCTCTCCTGCGAATCCAGTGCGACAATACGATCCAGCAGGCCGAGCAACACAGACTCCGCCGTAGGCAAAGGCGAGGTCTGCGGCAACGGCAAAGCCAATCCATCTGATCGGTAGTAGGATCCACCACCTTGCTTGAGCGGAGCGATCTGGAAACGCAGGCCGACTTCGCCTTGGACGCCATCGATCGAAAGGTAACCGTCGTCGCTCAACTGTAGAACCACATCGTACTCAGCGCGCTTAAGCACTGCCCACGCGGAATACTCGCCCGGGCTGTAACGGGGATAGCCTTGCGAGAAATCGACCGCCATCGGATAGCCGGTCTGCCAGGCAAGAACATTCTCGGCACCCAGTCGATTGTCGGCGGCGGGCTCGTCGAGGATTACCGCGTGAACGCTTGCATGGAAGTGCTGGGCTAATGACGTGAGGGCGGCAACCACGGCTGGCCCCTGCGTGGCAAGCGACTTGCCACGTAGGAAGGCGACGAAGTCTGCGGCCATCACATCGCTCAATAACTGCTGCCAGATTTCGAGAGAGGCTCCCGTCGCGGCTAGCACCGCCTCAGGCGAGAAAGAAACCCCCAGCTGCAGACCGCGCAGCACTCCGATCGCTTCATAATCAGCGCCGTCTCGCAAGGCAATGCGCGGTTCGTCAGGACCACCTCCGCCCACAAAGACGACACGCCGCTCTGGAGCGCAGCTTGCTAGTTCATCCGCCAACGCCAGGTCTTCGCAACCCCAGCAAACGCACAAGTCGGCTCTCTCGGAAAGCTCGCCAAGGGTAGCGCTAACGGCGCCAACCGTCTGGTAAGCCACCATTGCCGCACCGTCCGCTGGCGCTAAGGTCCAATCAACCACGCCACCTCGTCGATCAGCAATTTCAACTGCGATGCGTTGAGCTTCTACCGAAATGTTGCCGATGCCAGCCACAACAAGCCGGCGTGCTGAGTGTAGCTGCTTGGCAGCTTGTTCGACCGCCTCGGGCCCTTCAACCAAAGTGGAACCTTGCCACGCACTCGAGGGAGGGTACGGCGGTAGCGAAGGTGTTTCCATGCGCTAGATCATAGCTAGTAGTCGCCATCGCAACTATGCGGCCCTATGCTTTCCGGCTTACTCTGGGGTGACTACCATCTAAGGACGGTTGCCCCCAATGCCTCTTACGAACGTGAGCCCTCCAGCCATGCCAACACGTTACTCGTCTCCACTCGCTCTGTTAGCGATCGTTGCCAGCGCGTCGCTGTTCTTCTCTAGTAGCGCGTCGGCAAGTTCTGAAGAAAATCTCGCGGAGTTAATCGCGGAGTCTTGGGAATTCCAAATGCAGGAGTCCCCTCTATTCGCGACACGCACCGGAGATCATCGATTCAACGACCGTCTTGGAAAAGTTTCCGTGGCAGACTCTCAGCGGCGCGCCGCACGGAGCTCTGAATTCTTGGATCGGCTGGAAGCGATTGACCAAGAGACGCTGTCAGTTCCTTCGCGCATTAATGCGGCCATGCTGATGCGAAGCTTGAGAGACGACCTCGCCGAGCATCGTCATAAGCAGTATCTCATTCCCATTACCAACCGCGGCGGATTTCACATCGATTTCCCCGAGTTGCCCAAGCAGATTCCCTTGGTCACGACCCAAGACTACGAGAACTACATCGCCCGCCTCAACGCCTTCAGCGACTACGCCGCCGGAAACATAACACTCCTTCGTCAAGGAGTGCGGGAAGGCTACACCCTGCCTGCGGTAATCTTGGAAGGCTGGGAAGAGTCCGTTGACGCCCACATCGTGAGCGATGCGACACTGAGTTTGCTCTATGAGCCGCTCAAGGAACTACCGGCAACCGTACCGAGTGACCAGCACGATCGACTGCGGACCGAGACGCGGGCCGCGATCGAGTCAAGCGTGTTGCCGGCGTACCGTCGATTTAAAAAGTTCATGCAGGCAGAATATCTGCCCAATTGCCGAACCGATATCGGCGCATCAGCCTTACCTAACGGGCGCGAATTCTATCGCCACCGGGTCCGTCGATTTACCACTCTCGACACCACACCCGAGGAAGTACATCAGCGCGGCCTAGCCGAGGTCAAACGGATTCGCGGCGAAATGCAAGCCATCATTAAGAGCGTTGGATTCGAGGGCGACTTCGCAGCTTTCTTAGAGCATCTAAAAACATCCAAGCAGTTTTACGCCAAGACGCCCGAAGAATTGCTCGCCAAGGCTGCCCACATTTTGAAACGCGCCGACGGGCAGTTGCCAACGATGTTTGGCGTGCTTCCTCGTATGCCCTACGGCTTGAGAGAAGTGCCAGACTACATTGCTCCCAAGACCACCAGCGCCTACTACATGCGCCCCGGTGGTGACGGGGCGACTGCGGGCTTCTACTACCTGAACACCTACAACCTACCAGGGCGGCCTCTCTACTCCTTAGAAGCGCTGTCGCTGCACGAGGCTGTGCCAGGGCACCACTTGCAATTGGCAATTCAGCAAGAAATTGAAGGCGTGCCCGAGTTCCGCAAGTTTGGCGGATTCACGGCCTTTGTCGAAGGCTGGGCGCTGTACTCAGAGCGGCTCGGCCTGGAAATGGGATTCTACGAAGACCCCTATAGCGATTTTGGACGCCTGACCATGGAGATCTGGCGGGCCGGCAGACTCGTGGTCGATACGGGCATCCACTACTTTGGCTGGACTCGCGAGCAGGCAATCGCCTTCATGCAAGAGAACTCAGCGATGTCCGATCACAACATCCGTGCCGAGATTGATCGCTACATCGGTTGGCCGGGCCAAGCCCTGGCCTACAAGACGGGTGAGCTGAAAATTCGGGAGCTGCGAGCACTGGCTGAAGAGCAACTTGCCGAACGTTTTGATGTTCGCAGTTTCCACGATGTGGTACTGGGCTCCGGCGCTGTTCCCCTCGACCTCCTGGAAGCCAACGTCCGCAGTTGGATCAAGGGGCAATTGACCAACGATCCCACTAGGGCCCAGGCGCGCCACTCGGCAGCAGTTGTCCAATAATGCTCACAAGAATGTAGAGAACTAACACAACCCACCAACCGAGCATGACCACTGCGGGCACTTCTACTCCAATGGCAAAGATCACGAGCCCAACAATCGCTAGCAGCCCCAGAACACCCGCCAGAATGGGCGCCCCGATCAACGAGAGAATGCCTAACGCAATGGCTGAAGCTGTGATCGCAACTAACAACTGCTTCATCGAGAAGGCAAACTTCAAAGGCGCCGGCTTGGCGGCCTCGCGAAGCGACTGCTCATCTTCGTCGAGTTCCTCCAACGCTGCCTGTTCCGCGTCGGTGTCCTGGGTGGCGCGCGCCCGATCCAATTCCATCAGCTTGCGGCGTTTCTCGGCGAGTTCTTCGAGCCGTTGGCGATCTCGCCAACCAAGGTAGGCGTGCGCTGCCAATAACAGCACGACGGTGACCAAGATCAAGGCTGCGAAGTTGCTCTTGAGCAACTTTCCCATCGATAGCAGTAACGCCAGACCGGCGGTGGCCATCAACAGGTGCTTCGTCTGAAATCGAAAAGAGAGACCTTCCGACGGGTCATCCAGCCGCGGAGCGTTTTGAGATGCTTCGTCCAGTCGATCGATGTCGGCGCCCGTTTGGGCACGAATCATCGCCGCTTCCGTCCGTTGCCGCTCACTTTCCAGAATCGCGGGGTCTACCGGTTCTAACTCGTAATCATCACCGTCATCCTCGTCCAAGTCGGCCGTGTAGAAAGCTTCTCGATCAAGATCATCGGGCGGTGAGTGGTTGTCGGACATCAAGACGACTCAGTGAGAGGAAAGACTATGGCTCATTGTCCGCAGTCGCCCTCCAAAGGGCAACCTACTCCCCCCCGCCGCGTGGAAACCAAAGCGACTTGGCGGTAGAAAAGAGAAGCACAGATCGAATCTTGCGTACCTCCACCCTTGACCTAACCCCGAGGTGAGCGATGTCGAACGAAGCCCCGCTAGCGGGCAAGCGGATCTTGATGCTTGTCGGTGACGTGTACGAGGACCTCGAGCTGTGGTACCCCAAGTTGCGTCTGGAAGAAGCCGGTGGCCATGTCACCCTAGCAGGGCCCGATGCGGACACACTTTACGCCGGCAAGCACGGCTATCCCTGCCGGTCGGATGCCGCCATTGCCCTGATGGAGGAAACCGAATTTCACGGCCTCGTTGTGCCGGGAGGCTTTATGCCCGACAAGCTTCGCCGGGACTCCAAGGTCTTGGACCTTGTCCGCGCCTTCGATACCGCCGGCAAACTTGTGGCGGCTATTTGCCACGGCGGATGGATTCCCATCTCAGCTGGCGTCTACCGAGGCGTTCGCGTCACAGGATCACCGGGTATCCGAGACGATCTGGTCAACGCCGGCGCCGAGTGGGTAGACGAACCGGTGGTTGTCGATCGACACTTCGTTTCGAGCCGACGCCCGGATGATTTACCCCACTTCTGTCGTGCAGTGATCTCGGTGCTCCAAGCAACCTGATCGACTCCAGCCCTGTGGTGACGAGCGTTAGGGATCCTGCCTGAGGTTTCCGTTACGGCAACAGGACCACCCTCTGAGTGCTCAGTAGCGAACGGAAGACTGCCATTGATTCGCCAACCTGCTAGGTGGCTGAACCATAGGACCAGGCGTCGCGGTTCCCAAAGCTGCGTTAAGCGCTGCTACTCTTGTTGTCACTTCAGGCTGATACTGGTTCAGCTCAAGCGAACGTTGGTAGTCGGCCAGCGCTTGACGATACTCGCCGGCCTGATCTCGCAGGCGTCCCAAGGCTGTAAAGGCGCGGGCGTTGTTCGGGTCTGCGGTCAACGCAGCAACCAGTTGTGCCTTCGCTTGATCGGGCTGACCACTTTCTTCTAGCAGTCGAGCTAGCTCGATCTTTGGGTTTGGATTCTGCGGACTGGACCGATCCCAATTGTTGAGCAGTCGGAAGGCGGCATCACGGCGCGAGGTCTCCGTTAGGAGCACTGCCAAGCCACGATAACACTCTAGATGATCGGAGTCTCGCTCTAAACACTGATTGTAAAGCACCTCCGCCTGACGCAAATCATCGGGTCGGTTGTGAATCACGCCCGTTTTGTGCAGCGACGCTGCCAAGTTGTAGTAGCCGTCGGCCGAGTCTGGATTGGCGGCAATAGCTTGCTGAAACTCGGCCGCCGCCTGCGGGTAGGCTCCCTGCTGAAAGAGACGCACCCCCGCCGAGTTCTTGGCTTGGCTGGTCACGGTGTTGCACCCAGCGCTACCCAGTGCCACAACAACGGCTAAGGCGAGCAAAGTAGTGCGATGACCTGAGCCCAGGCTTGGCAGAGCATCTGACAGTTTGACGCGATGTGGCACGTCGCTAACCTCCCGTTTCGCCCCGGGTGGAATGGTTCTTAGCAGCACCGCGGAGGGGCTCCGCGTGAGTCCGCTGGCCGTAGCAAGGGCGGGACGTTAGCAAGCCGCCTGGGGCAGGGCAACCTCGGATGGGCGCCAACTGGCGACTAAGGCCTTACCGGTACTTCCCGCAGAAGTGGAAATCTCCATCCAGCTGGCGTTTCTACGCAAACCGGCAAGTTTTCGTAATCACTCCCTTTTCGCTAGCTAGCAACCCGATCCCAGACTTTGCAGGCCGTCGGCGCCAGCAGCCGGCTTCCTGCATCGACCCCTCCCCATCCCCCGCCCGCTCTCTCACAGGAGATTCCACGGTGGCGAAATCCAAAACCGCAGCCAAGACCTCCGCCAAGAAGGCTTCCGCAAGTAAGTCCCCAAAGAAGAAGTCCACTAAGCCAGCCAAACCAAGCGAAGCAGAAGCCACCATCGACCGCCGTCGCACGCCGCGCCGCAAGGAGCAAGAAGCTGAAGCCTCTGATCCAACGCCCCAGCTTGAACGCCGCAAGAAAGTAAGCCGCCGCCGTCAAATCGATCCCACCACCTGCGAACGGGATTACTCCGAGGCGGAAGTGGAATTCATGAACGCGCTGGACGACTATAAGCGTACTAGCGGACGAATGTTTCCTACCTGTAGCGAAGTGCTGGAAGTCATTCGTGGCCTGGGCTACGTGCAACTTTCTGCCGCCGAAGCCGCAGCCCATCGCGGGGATACGCCGGAAAGTGGCGATCAAGAGCAACAAGCTCTGCAGGAAGCCCTGGACGCTCAAGCAGAGTCCGAAGGTCTTCACGTGGACGCCGCGGAAGAGCAGCCGAGCCTGGCTTAGCCGAAACCTCTGAGCAAGTAAGACCTGGCTGTTGCTCCCACGCAGAGCCGGTCTAAGGATCTCTCGCACGCTGCTGTGCCGTTCGGTTCCTAACCAGACCGGGGGCGGTCAAAGACGGCTAGCAGACGCGAGCTTTCCTTACAAACGCAAGCGGCGGAGTCGTTGCCCCGGCGATCGACTCCGCCGCTTGATTTGTTAGCCACCTGCTAAATAGCGAGCGCGCGGATTCAACGACGGCGAGCCAACTCTCGCAGAATATCTGCCGCAGCTGCACTACTGTTTTCCGCGTCCGGCTTTGCTGGCAGTTTGGGCAGCTTCCCAGGAGTAGGTTTCCCCTGCTTCTTCTTCGACTCTTCTTCCTCCTGCTCCTCTGCAGCGGAAGCCTCTTCGCCTGGGATGGGCTCCGATGCGTCGGTAACCTGGGCAATCGCATGGGTATCATCCATGCGAAAGGTCTGAGTCTCGTTGAGCGCCTTACTGCCTGTGTCAGGACCTAGAAGCCAATTGCTGATATCGTCTTCTTCAATGGTGGCGCTATCGCTCTTCTCGGCGGTGCGCTCCAAGGCGTCTGCCACATCCTTCACGCGAGGCTTCTTTTCCCGCGCCCCCTCAGAGGGGGTCTTCCCGGCAGATGAGGAGTCAGCCGGCTCGTTAGAACCTACGAAGACGAACTCAAGAGGCCCCACCCGTACCTGGTCGCCGTCGGTGAGTTCCGTTTCGGACTCGATCCGCTTGCCATTCACGAAAGTGCCATTGCGACTCCCCAAATCGCGAATCGTGAAACCTTTCTCGCGTCTTAACACAGCGCAATGCTGGCGACTAATGGCCTCGCTGCCGGCGCGCAAAGTGCACTCACTCGCCCGACCGATGACGAACTTACTCTTCTTTAAGGGGATTTCTGCGCCCTGCTTGGCTCCAGCCAGGACCTTCAACTTCATGTCAGACCCTTTCTCGGTTCCGCATCAAAAAAAGACTCGATAAACAAGGGCGGGAAGGTGATGCGGTGAGTCGATACTGGGTTTCCCTCTGCCCAGGAGTCTGCCCCCCGGTCAGCTCTAATAAGTTGTTATGCGCGTTACGAACGGCCTGTCGTTGCTTCCTCTAGTAGGGGCTTCGAAAAACGCGACGGAACATATTCAGCGGTAGCTGTCGAACCGATCAGCTATGCCAGCTCCTGCGCAGAACCAAGGGGAAAAGAAGAACAACACTCACGCAAGATAATGCTGTAATTATAGACGAAATTCGTGAGTGATTGGCTCTTTTCCACCTAGGGATTCTACCCGATTTGTGTGCAGGCATAACCCCCCGACAAGCCGCAAGCCGTTTGGCCTGTAGCGTTTGCGACTGATCCGAGCCGTTGGTCAGTCGCGTCGCTAGTTCGGGCTACCGCTTAAGAAATCGACCTACTGGGGCCGCTGTCATTAGCGACGCTGGGTCCAGACTCGCTCTCGGAACCTCTCTTGGGCAACTTTTTCCGCAGCAGAGACTTCAGTCGCTGCTAGCGAAATCGGTTGCAGCTCACGTTGAAGAAAGCGGCCGATAGCCGAAGAGAGCTCCACCACGAGGTCGGACACCTGAAGGGGATCCGTTTCACTTAGCTCCGCCAGACCTGGAAGCTCAGGGGCTGAGGCAGATCTCGCTAGCAGGATACTGCCATGCTGCAAAACCGCGCCACGGCGTTTGCGCTGCGCACTGCCAAGAACCTTATGGTCTCGGTTTCCCGCAGTCACAAGTAAGTCGCCCTCGCTTCGCCTCAGAAAGCAAAGAAACGGCTCGTCGGCAGCGGCCATACGGAGCCCCGGACGGCACAAGCCAAGTCGTCCCGCCAGGGCGGGGAGCATCCGCTCAAGAATGCTCACACAAGCCCCATGCACGGCTTGATACAGTTCCACCGGCCCGCCCGAGGGCTGATCTTGCGCTGGCAGCGACAAACTATACGTGAGTTCTTGATCGTGCAGGATGGCGCCGCCGCCGCTATGGCGGCGGATGCAGGAGATACCCCGGCTCGCCTCGTGCGACAGCCTTGCCTTGTAACTTTGGAAGTAGCCCAGGGACAGCGTTGGCTCCGACCACTGGTAGAAACGAAGGGTGGGAACGCCGCGTGTGGCTGCCGCATCGAGCAACACTTCGTCCACCGCCATGTTCCAATCGCCAGGCCGTGGACCGTCAACGATCAGTCGGCAGCTGGTCATCCGGAACAGTGACACATGACAGGATTTCGTGCGGCAGCTACCTCATCCGGCCTGCTGATGGCGGTTGTATGCGGCGCTTCGCGAAGCAATTCGGGGTCTTCCTCGGTAACGCGAAACAGCACCTCAGCAAAGGCGTCGAGCGTTTCCTTGCTCTCGGTTTCGGTCGGCTCGATCATGATCGCCTCCTTAACCGTCAGAGGGAAGTAAACCGTTGGGGCATGAAAGCCGTAATCCAGTAAGCGTTTGGCGACATCCATGGCGGTTACGCCCTTCTCACTCTTCAGTTTGGATCCGGTAGCCACAAACTCGTGCATGCAGCGATCGCCCTGAGGAACCGGCAGAAAATGCTTGACTCGGCTGAGCAAATAGTTGGCGTTTAGTACCGCCTGTTCGCTGACGCGACGTAGGCCGTCGGGGCCGTGCGTACGGATGTAGCAGTAGGCCCGCAGCAACACGCCGACGTTGCCGAAGAACGAACGGACACGTCCAATCGAGCGGGGCATTTCAAAGTTGAGGTGGTACTTTGCGACACCCTCAACGTCGGAACGCTCGACGACCGGCGCTGGCAAAAAAGGGCCTAACTCCTCAGTCACACAAATGGGTCCGGCACCGGGGCCGCCACCGCCATGTGGGCCACTGAAGGTCTTATGCGGGTTGTAATGCTGCATGTCGGCCCCGAAGTCGCCTGCTCGGGTGACGCCCAAGATCGCGTTCATGTTGGCGCCGTCGAGGTAGATTAGGCCGCCACGCGCGTGCACTTCGTCAGCAATCTGCTTCATTGAAGGCTCGAACACGCCAACCGTGTTCGGATTCGTAATCATGAATACCGCGATCTGGTCGTCGAGCTTGGCACGAAAGTCGTCCAAGTCGACGGACCCCGTGGTGGTGGTCTTGACCGTCACGACCTGGAAGCCGGCCATCACTGCACTAGCCGGGTTCGTGCCGTGGGCGCTGTCAGGAACGAGCACCTTGACGTGCTGACCAGCCGTGCCTTGGTCACGAAAATAGGCCGCCGCCACCCAAAGCGCCGTGAGCTCGCCATGGGCACCAGCCGCGGGTTGCAGGCTACATGCCGGAAGCCCAGAAATCTCTGACAGATACTCCTGCATGTCATACAGAACCTCAAGCATGCCCTGTAGCGACTGTTCCGGCTGGTATGGATGCAAGTCCGCAAAGCCAGGCATAGCAGCAACACGCTCATTGCGTTTTGGGTTGTGCTTCATGGTACACGAGCCCAACGGATAGAAGTGCGTATCGACGCTCATGTTCTGCTGCGACAGATTCAGAAAATGCCTCACCACCAAAGGTTCCGAGAGCTCCGGCAACGCTGGAGGCTGATCGGCGATTGCCGAAGAGGGTAATAGATCTTCAACTGCCTGATCGGGCACGTCACAAGCAGGCAATCGCAAAGCCCGCCGCCCCGGCTTGGACAGATCGAACAGAGATGCCGTATCGCGTGTATTCTTCATGCTTGCTTTGACCGTCAATCGTTGCGGACTGTCACTCGGCGGCGTCGCCTTGCATTGCCTCGCTGGTAAATTTCTTGAACTGCTCAGGAGTAAACGTTGAAAACTCCACCACGTTCTCCCACGCAATGCCAAGTTCGCTGACGTACTTGAAGATGCGCTTGTTGGGACTCGAGACGGTCTTTCCTGTCAGGAACCAACGCCCGCCGATTTGAGCCAAGCGAGGTTGAACAAACACATACGTTCCCTTGTGACCCTCAAGGCCGCCCGGCATCCTGGTAGTAAGGAGGACCATTTGCCCCGAGAAATCGATCGGTGGTCCTTGGGGATCATGGTCGACTGACGCCACGCTCGCTGGAGCATCGTCCGAGAAAGACGGCGCGGCCAAGGCTGTGACCACCATCGCAACCATTGCCATCAGTCCGATTGTGTACTTGGTCATCACATCTCTCGTTCTTGGTCGGTAGAGAGTTCACTCGCGTGCACCGGCACATGCGAGTCACTGACGGAGCCGCCCGAGACGAGTTCGACAAAGGCGTCCATCTCCGCCCGGGTTCGCTTTTCCGTGACACAAATCAGCAGGCAATCACTTAGCTCGGCATCAAACTGCCCCAGAGGCACACCGGCAAAGTACCCTGCGCCAAGCGCCTGCTCAACAAGCTCTTGAACGCGATTCTCTCGATCGCGAACGACAAACTCCTTGAAAGTAGGTTGAGCAAAGGCGTGGTCAAATCGATTGCTTTCGCACAAACGATCCGCCAGATAGCGGCTCTTTTGCAGACAAAGGTTGGCCGTCTCTTGAAGACCTTGCGGTCCAAGCAAGGAGAGGTAGACCGTAGCCCGCAAGGCGAAGAGTCCCTGGTTGGAGCAAACATTGCTTGTCGCCTTTTCTCGTCGGATGTGCTGCTCGCGGGTTTGTAGCGTGAGCGTGTAGCAGGGCTTGCCGCGACGATCGACGGTTTGACCAACGATTCGGCCAGGCATGCGACGAACCAGCTTTTCGCGACATGCCATGATGCCAAGATAGGGGCCGCCATAGGCCATCGCAGACCCAAGACACTGTCCCTCAGCAACAGCAATGTCGGCGCCGTCGTTCGTTGCCCAGTCGCCAGGACGTTTCAGAAGGCCAAGGCTAATGGGATCAAAGACGCCCACGAGCAAGGCCCCCACATCATGGGTAACGCGAACAATCGAGTCGGTATCTTCCAAGCAACCGAAGAAGTTTGGGTGTTGCAACACGACGCAGGCGGTGTCATCGGTGAGGGCCGTGCGTAGTTCATCCACATCCACCACACCGCCAGGCGTCGGCACGGTGACAACCTCGACGCCCAAGCATGCAACATAAGTCTCGATTGTCTGACGGTACTCGGGGTGCAAACTCGAGGGCACCACGACCCGCCCCTTGCGGCGTGTCGTGGCGATCGACATCAGCACGCCCTCGGCAGCCGCGCTTGCACCGTCGTAAAGACTGCTGTTAGAAACCTCAAGTCCCGTCAGGCGCGAGATCAGCGTCTGATACTCGAACATCGCCTGCAGGTTGCCTTGGGCAACTTCAGCCTGATAGGGCGTGTAGCTGGTGTAGAACTCTCCCCGCGATCCAACTGCGTCCACAACAGCGGGAATAAAGTGATCGTAGCTTCCTCCGCCCAAGAACGAGACCGTATTCCCTGCGTGCTGATTCTTACCAGCGATCGCTGAGACCGTTTGCTCCAGTTCCATCTCTCCCAAAGCAGAGGGCAAGTCCAACGGGCGGGTTAGCTGCAGATCTTCAGGAACCATGTCCAGCAGCTCGTCGATCGAGCCCACGCCAATCGCGGCGAGCATGTCTTGGACGTCCTGCGGTGTGTTGTACGTGTAGGGCATCGACTCTGGTCCAAGAAGAAGAAAGCTGCAGATCGCAGGCAATGAGGGCTTTACCGTCCTGCGAAGAACGATCGTTTAATGAGCTTCCTCGGCACACATTTTTTCATAAGCAGCGTGATCCATTAGATCGTCTATCGAAGTGTCCGGGGCAACCTTGATCTTGACGATCCAACCAGCGCCATACGGGTCTTCGTTGAGCGTCTCCAGCGAGTCTGGCAGGGCATCGTTCACTTCCACGATCTCGCCAGCCACGGGCGCGTAGACGTCACTTACCGCTTTGACCGATTCGATTTCGCAAAAAGACTGGTCGACGGCTAGCTTCAAGCCGATTTCAGGGAGCTCGATAAAGACAAGATCCGTGAGTGCTTCAATCGCGAAAGCGGAAATACCCACGGTCGCGGTGTCACCATCAACGGCAACCCACTCATGGGTCTTGGCGTACTTTAGGTCTTCAGGGTTCATAGCGTTGCTGATACTAGCTGGAAGGCGCGAAGCGCATTGATGGAGGTCCTACACATGCTATCGCCTTCCACCCAGCGCCTAGCATCTGTTCACTTTCCGCGTTCATAGAACGGCAATGGGGCTACGACTGCGGGCGCCATCTTGCCACGGATATCAACGGCCAAGTGATCACCGACCGACGCAGCAGAGGGCTTCACATAAGCCATCGCTAGCGGTCGATCAAAACTTGGTGAGAAAGTCCCGCTGGTAACCTCACCTACCGATTGATCTCCTTGCAGGACGGTGGCGCCTTCGCGAGCAGCGCGTTTGCCATCTATCTGCAACCCGATTCGGAGAGGCTGCGTTGGGTCTTTGCTGGCAGCCAGCAAGGCGTCTCTACCCACAAAGGCGCGGTCTTTGAGATTAACGGCAAAGGACAAGCCCGCTTGGATGGGGTTCCTCTGTTCGCTCAGTTCGTGGCCATAGAGAGGCATGCCTGCTTCCAGCCTCAACGTATCACGCGCTGCAAGTCCTACGGCCCCTCCGCCTACCGGCTGCGCTAAGTCATGCAACGTCTGCCAGACATCGACCGCCGCCTCGGCTGGGCAAATCAGCTCGCAACCGTCTTCGCCCGTGTACCCAGTGCGACTGAGGTAGCATTCAATCCCGTGGCCCCCTGCGGTGGTAAAAGTCGTCACTTCGCCTGTGTAGTATCGCAGCGAAGTCAATTCGCAACTAGTAATCGGATCGAGGAGCTCAATCGCTAGCGGTCCCTGAACGGCGATCATCGCATACTTGGTCGTGACGTCATCGATTGCTACGTCGCAGTCAGAAGCATGCTGCTGAAAGTGATGGATGATCTTCTCGCGATTGCTCGCGTTGACCACCATTCCAAAGCCCAAGAGATCACTAGAGGGTACTTCGACTCGATAGGCCAACACATCGTCCAGCACTCCGCCAGACTCATTACAAACGAGTGAATAACGTACCTGGCCGGGCTTCAAATCCCCGACCCGACGCGTAAGCAAGGACTCCAGAAAGGGGCCCGCGTCAGGGCCGCTGATAAGCAAACGTGCCATGTGGGAAACATCGAAAAGCCCTACCGCAGTGCGCGTAGCCCGATGCTCCTCAACGATGGACCCGTACTGAACCGGCATGGACCAGCCAGCGAAATCAACAAGGCGCCCGCCGTGAGCAGCGTGCCAATCGTGCAGGGGAGTCTGGGCCAGTGGTCCGCTTGTCTGCATTGAGGGGGGCGGGTCAGAGATGGCGGCATCCACGGCAGGCTGATGATTTGGCTGGCGGGGAGGCGCACTCCAGTCTCGCCATCCTCCGCATTCTAGTGCCTTGGCGCCCGCCTGGAAGGGGTTGCACGACGTTAAAGTGCGGTCGCCTACTTCTTGCGACGTTTCTTGCCAGGCTTGCTTGATCGACCCTTCGGAGGTTTCCCCTTCTTACTGCCAGCTTTGCCGCCTTTGTCTTGCTTTCGCTTACCCGCTTTGCCCTTCCCGGGCTGGCCTAGCAGCTTGAAGTCGAGCTCTCGCGAGTCGACATCAACCGCGGCTACCACGACACGTACCGGATCTCCCAGCCGGAATGAATTTCCGCTGCGGAATCCGTTGATTGAGTGGGTGGCGCGATCGTATTTGAAGTAGTCGTCACCCAGAGCCGTGATGTGGATGAACCCCTCCGCGGGGATGTCGTCCCCGACGATGAAGAGACCAAATCTCTCAACGCCTGTAATGATCCCCGTCATCTCCAGACCGACTTTGTCTGACATGTAGTTGAGCAGTTTGACCTTATTCAACTCGCGCTCAGCGTTTGCCGCTCGCTGCTCTCGATCGCTACAGTGATCTCCCCATTGCAAGAAGACTGCCATTTCCTGCCGCGGTTTCTCCCCGCGGTTGAGCTGGTCAATCAAGCGGTGAACGATCAAATCAGGATAGCGACGAATGGGAGACGTAAAGTGGCAGTAACAATCGCTCGCTAACGCGAAGTGTCCCTCGTCTTCAGGACTGTAGATTGCTTTTTGCATCGAACGCAGCGTGGCGAAATTGACCGCGTGGCTACGAGGGTCGTCTTTTACCCGGTTGAGCAGTTCTTGCAACTCGAAGCGATCCTGCAAGTTGTCGACCTTGAATCCAAGGTCACGAACAAAGTCCGTGAGCGCGCGTGTCTTTCGCGGATCGGGCGTCCCGTGCACGCGCCTCAAGAACAAGAGCCCTTCATCCGCCAACTTTTGCGCCACCGCTTCGTTAGCTGCCAACATAAATTCCTCAATCACCTGGTGGCTTTCGGTGTTTTGTTCCAGGTGAGCGCCTGAGACCCGCCCCTCGCTGTCCAGGTCAATCCTCATCTCGGGCATATGAAGCTCCAAAGCCCCTCTTTCAAACCGTCGACGGCGGAGCAGCATCGCCAACTCGAACATTTGGCTAAGCAACTCATCCACTTGCGGAGCCAGTGTTTGAATCACCTGGGAGCCATCGCCAGCCTGCACTGAGTCGATATTGGCGAGCCCGCGCTCTACTAGGTAAGCGTCCACCTCCTCGTAGGTAAAACGCCTGCAACTCTTTATCGCACTCTTGAAGACATCCGCCCCGACGGGAGCCCCGTCTTCGGTAAACTCGATACGCGCCGTCATCGCGTACCGCACTTTGTCTGGCTGAAGGCTAGCTAGATTGTTCGAGATGATCTCCGGCAACATCGGAATCACTTCGTCAGGCAAGTAAACGCTCGTCGCGCGGTCGTACGCCTCGCTATCGAGTATGGTCTTGGCAGGTACAAAGTGCGACACATCCGCAATGTGGACGCCCAACTCCCAATGTCTGTTTTCCAGCCGTTGCAACGAAATGGCGTCGTCAAAGTCACGCGCTGTTGCAGGGTCGATCGTGATGACGGTCTCGTCGGTCAGGTCTTGGCGGTACTCGTCGATCGATTCATCAAAGGCTTCAGCTTGCTTGCGAGCATCCTCCATCACGGCCTGAGAGAAGTCGCCGGGCAGACCAAACTCGAACTTCACACTCAAGGTATCGACGCCAGGCTCGCCGCGCCCGCCCAGCAGTTGCGTAATGACCCCTTCGCCATCCCGTTGGTGGGACGGGAAGCGGACCATTTCGATTACGACCTTATCGTCATCCTTAGCCCCTTTTGCCCCGGGATCGCCAACATAAATCGGCGCGTTGAAGAGCTTCCCATCCACCTCGACCAACCCCATACCGGCTTGCTCGAAGTAGGTGCCCACGAATTGATTCGTAGCCCGCTGAACAATGTCGACAAGTTTGCCTTCGGGCTTGCCCTTGGGCCCTGGCCGACTGCCCAGGACGATCCGTACGGTGTCCCCACTGGCGGCATCGCCCGAGTTGCGCGGGCTGACGAAGACGTCCGCCTCTTTGCCTGCGGACGCGGGCGTCCCCTCGGGACGGACGTAGCAATCGCCGCTGCTCACGCGACGCAACGTGCCGGTCACGTAACGGTCGCCCACCTGCTTCTTCACGGAAGCCAACTTTGGCTTGGGCATCAAGTTCGTTCGCGCGGGGTGCTCTTGGTCGATCGGGAGCACCAGATGGCTGGGGCCGTACTCCAGTTCGCCTGCGCGAACCATTTGCTTGACGATCTTCTTCAGACGGTCAGCCGCATCACCGGCTAGCCCAAGCCGCTGGGCAATGATGCTTGGCTTCACGGCCCTGTATGCCGCGTTAGAGGTGTAGCTGAGCACAGCCGCTCGGAGATCATCATCCATGGAAGCCCGACCAGAATTGAGCAGAGTTAGAGAAGCCAGGCGCGCTGGCTCGCCTTTTGTGAAACGTGGAATCAGCCTACTCGCCAGGAAGCTCGTTAGCAGGAGGAAATCGGGAGAAAAGCTTGCTGCGACCTGCCAAAACGGCCGAGAAGGCACGGGTTCCGTCGTTTATCTGCTAAGAAACTTGGGAATTCTTGCGTATTCTGGAAGAGATGCGCTTCCCTCAAGCGGGACCGCCTCGGTTGCTTTTCTCACCTTCAGGAACAGGATCTAAAGAGTATGTCGCTCGCTGCGCGATCGCTCCGTATCGTCTCGCCCCTTCGCAATCTGGCCGTGAGATCGGCGTTGCTGCTTGTCACGACATGGCTGTTAGCCATTCCTGCCGGTGCACAGCCCCCTAAGCCAAACATCGTCTTCATCCTGGCAGACGATCTTGGCATCAACGACCTGGGGGTCTATGGGCAGAACCAGCGCAAGGCCAACGGCCAGCCCTACCTCTCGACGCCCAACCTCGACACACTCGCCCGCGGCGGCTTGAGATTTAACGAGATGTACGCCCCGGCAACCGTCTGTGCGCCCACGCGAGTGTCCATCTTAACGGGATTCCACGGTGGACACGCATCGGTCGATAGCAACGGGTTGAACAACAACGGCGGAAACGCGATGCGCGCAGTGGATTACTCCTTCGCGCAAAGCCTTCAATCTGTCGGCTACACCACGGGGGCTTTTGGCAAGTGGGGGAGTGGCATGAATGGCCGCGATCTCACTCCGGTTGCCACTAACGATAGTGGACTGATCAACCACCCCAATCCTCAGGTCACCCACCCCGACTCGACGCCCGATGCAAAGGGCTTCGACGAATTCTACGGCTACCTCAATCACATTCATGCCCACAACTACTACGTGGAGTACCTGTGGGAGGATAATGGCCCTAGTGGCTTGCAGGTCGATCAGTCGCCAACAACCAATGACTACACACATGACCTGATCGCCGACAAGTCTGTCAATTTCATTCGCAACCATGCGGGTGATAGCGAGCCGTTCTTCATGTACGGCGAATACACGATTCCCCACAACGATTACGATCCGCCCAACGACGAGCTGTTGCAGATGTACACCGACCCCGTAAGCTCGGGCGGACAAGGGCTCACTGGCAATCAGGCTGACTACGGCGCCATGGTCACGCGGCTTGATCGCACGGTCGGAGACATTGTCCAAGCGCTACGTGATCCCAACGACGACGGCGATGAGTCCGATAGCGTGATCGAAAACACGCTGATCATTTTCGGCACGGACAACGGCCCCACAAGCGGCGCCAATGGCTGGTATGACAGCAATGGCATCTATCGTGGAACCAAAAACGGCGTCTACGAAGGGTCCCACCGCTCTCCCTTTATCGTTTACTGGGAGGGACAGTATGTTCCGCTCGATAGCATCAACGGCGATGTTAACACGACCCACCAGGGCACTCACACGGATCTCTTTGCCACCTTCGGCGAACTAGCTGGCTACGAAACCCCTGTCGGATTGGATAGCCGCTCGATGGCGGGTCTCTTCTCCGGTGGGGAAGCTGACGAGCACGACTACTTGGTCTGGGAAGACCGCCCCAGCGGAGACTGGGCCATTCGCTTCGACGAGTACAAACTGTTGAAAACGGGAAACAACAACCTGGAACTCTACAAACTGGATGTCGATCCTTCAGAGTCGAACAACTTGCTCAACAACCCGTCCGCCCAGGAACAAACCATCGCGAGTTTTCTCCAGCAGATCGCTCTGGACGAGGGTCTAGAGTCTGACATCGGATCCAACGGAGCCCAGAACACGCACATCGTGCAGTACAAGAGCTGGCTCCCAACTGGCGGATCAGGCGATTGGAATGCCGCGGGCAACTGGGCGGGTGGCTCGGAGTTTAACACCCGAGGTACCGCTGCAAACAACTTCAACACCGCTCCGGCGAACAACTGGATCGCCACGATCGACAACTTCGAGACCGGCGGAAATGAGACCGTGGTGTCGGCAAACTCAGAAGTGCTGGCCTTCGAAGTCAGTGGCTCCGATGGCACGATGACCGTTAAGGTAAACAACGCCGTAACACTGACAGCCCGCAACGGTGCTCGGATCTTACAGGATGGTCGTGTAGAGCTTGACGGGGGCAATTTGGAAACCGTCCGCACCATTGAGATTCGTCAAGGCGGCGTGCTCGCCGGCCGTGGCGAAGTCAAAACGCCCTATGACACAACGGGGACGCCTTTCACGCTCGAGGCAGAAATTGTGAACGAAGGCCGCCTGGAGATCGGCGGCGCTGCCGCCGCGGCGGGAACCGGCGCCACGCTCGAGCTGATTGCCAATGGCGGATTTGAGTCCGGCACGGCCTTCCCGTTCGACAACGTCGACGACTGGTTCAACTTCACCGGCAATCAAACCCTGAACGGCCGCAATGGTAGTAACCCCAACTCCGGCGCTTTCCGAGGTATCGTTGGCCTGAACAGCAATGGTGTGGATGAGCCCGCGCCTGCTCAAGACACAGGCCACGTAATCGCACTGGGCGATGCTTACGTAATGAACTTTGCCTACGCCGGGGCTTCTCAGTGGGACGAGGGCACCGACACGTTTACCGCCACGATCTACTACTTAGATGGCTCGATACCGGTCACGCTGGAAAGCGCCGTGTTCAATCCGAGTCTTAACTTTGGGTCGGGCTATACGAGCGATGCTTTCGCCTTTGCCCCGGTCTCTGACCCCACCGCGGTGGGTAAGTCTCTTTTCCTGCGATTTGAAAGCAACGCAGGTTCGGCCGAGTTTGCTTCGATCGACGACGTTTCGCTAACCTTGCCTGCCCCACCGCTGAACATTTTGAGCATAGCGGGTGACGTCGCGCAGACGGCAACGGGCGAAATGGCTTTCGATCTCTTTGGCTTGGGTGGCGTGGCAGGCGTTGACTTTGACCAACTGGACATCTCAGGCGATCTGTTGCTGGCTGGGGCCCTTGAGGTCACGGCTAACGGGCCGCTTGCGTTCACGATTGGCGACAGCTTTGAACTCATTCAATTCGACGGAGCCTTACAAGGAACCTTCGATACGGTTAGCTCACTGCCTACCCTGGCCAGTGGTCAAGCCTGGCAGGTGAATTACGGCGCAAACGCGGTCACGCTAGAAGTCGTCGCTGGGGGTATCGCCGGCGACTTCAATGGCGACTCGATCGTGGACGCGGCCGACTATGCCCTCTGGCGGAACACCCTTGGGTCGACGACGGACCTGCGTGCTGATGGCAACAACAACAACGTTGTGGACGCGGCAGACCTGGACGTGTGGAGGAACAACTTCGGCGCCACGGCGCCAGCCTCGTCGCAGCAGGGCGTCCCGGAACCGTCCGCCGCGCTGGGAATTGGCATCGGTGGAGTCCTCAGCGCCGCTGCCCGCCGTCGCTAGCCTGACCAGTATGCAATGGTCCGTCCTCGTCAGCCGATGGTTGCCAAGTCTTGCCCATTTGCGACCTGATCTCCCTGGCTAACCAGCACCTGCTGGACAACGCCATCGGCAGGCGAAGCGACCTGCACCTCCATCTTCATAGCTTCAAGCACCATGATTGATTCGCCCGACTTGACCGACGTGCCAGGCGAAGCGATGACTCGCAGGACAACACCCGGCATTTGGGCTTTGACCGTTGTCGCCGCAGCTGACGCGGCCGGCGCCGTAGCGGGAGCCCCACCGCCGGAGGAATCCATCGACACCTGATAGACGTTGCCATCGACCGTGACGTTGTCACCTTCGATGGCAAGGAAGTACCGCTTGCCATTCACGGTAACGTGATACTGATCAGTCCCCGTGGCGGAGGAGGCAGCTGCAGGTTTGGCCGCGGGATCGACCTTACGCACGCCCAGCTCAGCGTTGCCTTGCAGAAACGCCAGTCCTTTGTCCTTGCAGGTGGCCACAATGAACAGATTTTCGTCGGTCTCCGGCAAGCTGTTTTCTTGGAGCACCTTGCGAGCAGCCTCGACGCCTTTGCTGGGATCAGCGTCGTTCAACTCCAAAGGCGGTGTCTTGGTGGGCTGCAGTTCCAATTGCTCGGCAGCCAACTTGACAACCGTCGGGTCGGGCTCGACGGGCGTCTTGCCAAAGTATCCAAGCACCATCTTGCCGTACGGCTCGGCGATTTTCTCCCACTCGCCGAACATCACATTATTAAACGCTTGTTGGAAGTAAAACTGCGATACGGGCGTCACGCTCGTGCCGTAGCCGCCTTTGCGCACCACTTCGCTCATCGCCTTAATGCACTCGGGGTACTTGTCCATGATGCCGTTGTCACGCAGCATCTGCGTGTTGGCCGTCAGGGCGCCGCCAGGCATGGGGCTCCACGGAATCAGAGGCTCAACCGCTACGGCCTCGGGCGGCAAGAAGTAGTCCTTCATGCAGTCCTTAAAGACCTCTTCCGCTTGGCGAATCTTGTCGATGTCCACGTCCAGCGTATAGTCGCTACCGCGCAGGGCGTGCCACATCACCAGCACGTCCGGCTGGCAGGTGCCGCCGGAACAAGGGGCCAGCGAAAGGTCAATCGCGTTCGCCCCGGCATCCAGGGCCGCTTTGTTCGCCAAAACACTGACGCCTGCTGTCTCGTGCGTATGGAAGTGTATGTAGGCGTCCGCAGGCAACATCTTGCGGGCTTGTTTGATCGTCTCGTAAACCTTCGACGGCACCGCAGTGCCAGAGGCATCCTTGAAGCAGACCGCATCGAAGGGAATCTCGGCGTCGAGAATCTGCTGGAGTACGCTGGCGTAGAACTCGGCGTCGTGGGCCCCTTCGCAGCCCGGGGGTAACTCCATCATCGTCACGCAAACCTGGTGTTTCAGCCCTGCATCGACAATGCATTGGCCGCTGTAGATCAGGTTGTTGACGTCGTTCAGCGCGTCAAAGTTGCGGATTGTCGTCATGCCGTGCTTTTTGAAGAGCTCAGCATGCATCTTGATGACGTCCGACGATTGGGACTCGAGGCCCACGACGTTCACCCCACGAGCAAGCGTTTGCAGGTTCGCTTTGGGGCCTGCCGTCTCGCGGAAGGCGTCCATCATGTCGAAAGCATCTTCTTGGCAGTAGAAGTAGAGCGACTGATACCGCGCGCCACCGCCTGCCTCGAAGTAAGTAATCCCTGCGTCCCGCGCCGCTTCCAGCGCGGGCAAGAAGTCTGGCGTCAACACCCGCGCCCCGTAGACGGACTGAAACCCGTCCCGGAAAGCGGTGCACATGAAGTCGATTTTTTTCTTCGTCATTTTGTATAACCACAAAGGGCACGGAGGACACGGAGAAGAACGCTAAGTCTCGTCAGCAACGCTTAGCCGTGCCTTGCTCACTACTTCATCGAAGCTTCCGTCAAAAAGGCTACCCACTTGCTTCTCAAGGATGCACTGCAAGTCCCACAGAACACGTTCTTCTGATTGATGAACGATGGACAAAGTGTCGTCATTCGAAAACCTCGACAGGAAGTCGAACAAGACAATTGCTTCGTCATCTTCCAGTTCGATAGCAACCATCTTCCGCTCCGTCTTCTCTGTGCCTCTGTGTCTAATCAATTCGTCAATACGGACCACAACACACCCGCCGCGACTGCCGAGCCGATGACGCCGGCGACGTTGGGAGCCATGGCGTGCATCAGCAGGAAGTTGTGGGGGTCTTCTTTTTGGCCGACCATCTGCACGACGCGCGCCGAGTCCGGCACGGCTGATACACCGGCGGCGCCGACCAAGGGGTTAATCTTCTCGGTCAGGAACAAGTTCATGAGCTTGGCAAACAATACGCCCGATGCCGTTGCAATCGCAAAGGAAGCGGCGCCGAGGGCGAAGATCAGGATCGACTGTTTGGTGAGGAACGTCTGTGCCTGCGTGCTCGCCCCCACGGCAAAGCCGAGCAGGATAGTGACGATGTCGATCATTGCCGTCCGCGCGGTGGCGGCCAGTCGCTCAGTAACCATGCTCTCCTTCATTAGGTTGCCGAAGAAGAGCATACCGATCAGCACGATGGCGCCCGGAGCAATCATGGTGCAAATCAAAAAAGCGATGATGGGGAACAAAATCTTTTCCCGTTGGCTAACGTGCCGTGGCGCCGGCATGCGGATGAGCCTTTCCTCACGTGACGTGAGCAGATTCATGATCGGTGGCTGGATGACTGGAACGAGCGCCATATAGGAGTAGGCTGCAATGGCGATCGCTCCTAACAGGTTGGGCGCCAATTGAGACGCAAGGAAAATGGACGTCGGGCCGTCAGCCCCGCCGATAATCCCAATAGCGCCAGCTTCCCGAACCGGAAAACCGAGAAACAGAGCGCCCAGTAGCGTAAGGAAGATTCCCGTTTGCGCGGCGGCCCCCAGCAGGATCAATTTTGGATTGGAGAGCATCGTCGAGAAGTCGGTCATCGCTCCGATGCCTAAGAAAATGAGCGGGGGGAAGATGCCCTGGCTCACACCGAAGTAGATGTAGCTAAGCACGCTGCCAAAGTTGTACTTAACCCGATCTTGTTGCGTATCCGGGTCTTGTTCGACAACGACTTCACCATCCTGGACGACGATTCCGCCTTCGTCATAGACGCTTAACGCCATGCCTTCGATGGTGGGGATGTTGCCCACCAAGATACCGAAGCCGATTGGCAACAGGAGCAGGGGCTCGTAGTCCTTGATGATCGCCAGAGCAATGAAAATGAGCCCCACCACCAGCATGGCGGCATTGCCCAATGTCATTTGGGCGAAGCCAGTCGTTTGTAGGAACTCCAAGAGGATTTGCATGGAATGGGGCAGGGGGCAGAAGGAACAGAGCCAAGACCAATCGCCGCATTTGGAAAACGATTAGCCAGAACCACGGTTGTGAAGGGCGTAGCCGATGGCGGCGACGATTTGTTCCTCATCCCGCGGCAACTGCTCCGCTGGAGTCGGTGGCCCGTGAGGCTCAAGCTCAGGCAGCCAGGGATCCAGGGCCTCCAGGACCACAGGCAGTTTTGCGACGCAAAGCGTAATCAGCGACAGGGCCACGAAGACAATCAGCATCCCTGTAATAGCGATGCTAAAGCCGTGAGCCTCGGCAATTCCCTGTAGGCCACTGGCTTGGGCGACAAGCGGTGAAATCATCGTGGAAGTCAAACTTGCAGTACTGATCAGAGGGACAAGCCCAGGGTCGCAACCCCGGTGGGCCATCAGCATAAGTGGCAGAGGCAAAGATTTGAATGCTAGGGTCAGCTGCCGGGAAAGTTTTTTCCGCGACTATCGATACGATCACTCAAAACGAGTCACTTCTCCACCGTAGCAGGCCTTGACGCCCGCCTGAGTCCGTACCAGGAGGGCCCCATCAGGGGCGACGGACTCGCAACGGCCGACGATAACCGAATGGCCATCTTGGCTAGGCAGTCTAATCTGGACCTGTTTGCCCGTTAGGAAAGATCGCTCTCGCCACTCCGACGCCAAGAGCGGATCGCTCACTCGGAGGCGTTCGATCCCGGTGTCGATGCTTCGCAAACAAGCCAATAGGACCGTGGTCAGGTCTGTGGCGGCGGAGCCAGTCACCTGGGCCAAGCTAGTTGCTCGATCCCGGACCTCGAGCGGCGCCTCGGCAAACGTATTATTCACATTCAGGCCCACGCCGATCACCAAGCGACGCGGTCGGAGTGGGGGCGTTTCAATCAATATCCCGCATGCCTTTTTGCCGCCAAGATACACGTCGTTGGGCCATTTCAATTGGACGGCGATATCCGTTACCAATGACTCAAGCACTTGGCAAATGGCAACGCCGACCACCAGCGACACCACCGGCAAGCGCTCGGCCCGCACGTCCAATGCCGGCGTCAGCAACGAGAAGGTCAACGCGCCAGGCGCAGACCACCAGCGGTTGTCGCCTCGCCCTCGACCGGCCGTCTGCTGGTCCGCGATGAAAAGCTCGCCGACTAAGCCGTTGGAGGGCTGTGCTGCGTCCTGCTCAGCTTTCAGCAAGGCTGCGGCATTTGTCGAGTCAATCTCCGGGAAATGATGGACTCGGTTGACGGTGGCCTCACGCTCTAGTCTCTGGAGATCTAATCCGCTTGCGAATTGAGGCATCCCGCTCAAAACAAACCCTCCGCCAAGTCTTGCAAGCCCCACGCTGGGAGAAGCATCCCAACTACCTACCGAAGTGACTAAACTAGGGGGCAAGCAGGACGTCCGCAAGTTGGATCGCGGACCAACTCATCCATTGAGACAATCTAACTAGCGAGAACTCCCGATGAGCAATGCCGAGACGGACATCTCACGCCGCAACTTCTTACACACCGCTGCGGCTGGCACGGCCACGCTCTCAGCCGCCCAGTCGATGGCCGATGATGCCGCCGTCCAGATGCGAGTTACGGGAGCGCCCAATGCCAACAGTCGACTCCGGCTCGGCTTCATCGGCGTCGGTAGCCGGGCACAAACTCACATCAAGTCTGCCTTAAAGCTTCAAAAAGGAAGCGGGCAAGTCGAGGTCGCCACTGTGTGCGACGTCTTCAATCGGTACCGGGACGAAACTGCCGGCAAGGTCGCCGAAGGCGTTGGCGTCGAACCCAAAAAGACTGGCGACTATCGCGAGATCCTTGCGGACCCTTCCATCGACGCCGTTGTCATCTCTACGCCCGACCACTGGCACGCGCGACAAACACTCGATGCTCTCAATGCAGGCAAACACGTCTATTGCGAGAAGCCTATGACGCACACAGTGGACGAATCACTGGCCGTCTACAAAGCTTGGAAGGAATCGGGACTTGTCATGCAGGTTGGCGTGCAGTCTGCCTCGCTACCGGTCTGGAAGGCGGTCAACCAGCGAATCCAAGTCGGCGACTTGGGGAAGATCCTGCAGTATCAAACCGAGTACTTCCGCAACTCCGACATGGGCCAGTGGCGGTACTACAGCCTTGCAAAGGACATGACTCCATCGAACATCGACTGGGACATGTTCCTTGGCAAGGAATTTGACTTAACGCCTGCAATGCCCTTCGACCGAGCGCGTTTTGCCCAGTGGCGATGCTATTGGGAATTCGGCTCGGGGATGTTCACGGACTTGTTTGTCCACCGTACCACGTCAATGCTCCTTGCCACCGGCCTTCGATTCCCGTCGCGTGTCGTTGGCGCCGGCGGAATCTTCTTGGAGTACGATGGCCGCGATGTGCCGGACTTAGCCACCGTGGTGGCGGACTTCGACGAAGGGGTCCAGGGCTTAGTCACCGCGACCATGTGCTGTGGCAACACGCCCATCAAGCAAACCATCCGAGGGCATCACGCTTCCGTCGTCTTTGGTACCGGCGAAGAGTTCACCGGGTACGACTTTGTGGCCGAGCGCAAGCCCGTCACTCACGAGCGAAACCTCAACAGCGAGCGTGTCGAGGTGGGTAAGGTGGCAGACTCTCACTTTGCTCACTTCAAGAATTTTGTCGACTCGGTCAAGGACAACCGTCCGGAGGCGGTTAACTGTTCGCCAGAACTTGGCGCGGCGGCCATGACCGTCGTCAAATTGGGCGCCAAGAGCTACCGCGAGGGTAAGGTCTTTCGGTTTGACAAAGATACCCTGGACATCCAAACCGGAGATGGCTCCTGGGCTTCCGACTGGGAAGAACGCTCCCATCAGCGTGGCAAGCCGAGTCACGTGGCCGGCTGGAACGCGGGGGATCGCGGCAGCAAACTCCTTCCCAAGCCTTACCAATCCCTGGAAGGCCCTTGGATCGACGGTGTCGATCCGGCCGGCTGATCCAACGCCGGGGCATCGAATCACAAGAAAGATCTCGCCGCTTTGATCGCTTGCTGTTTCATCGCTGGCTGGAGGCGGAACCCGTGGGCCTATTGGCGGACCTAGGCCCACACTTCAGTAGCGCGGCCTGGCCGAGCGCCGCAGGACTCGCCGCCGCAGGCAAAGGCACGTTAGCCTGCGGCGACGATCGGCGCTCGATCTAACGGACGCCCGGCTATTCGTAACGGCGCGCCGCCAGCGAAGCGAAGTCTTCGCCACCGGTAAGGGGTGATAGACGATAGCGGAAGCGATACTGATTCGATCGCAGCCGGTACGGCTGTAGTGGCTGAGCTCCCCAACTAGTTACGCCACCTACACCGCGTTGGGCGCCATCGATCATGACGGTGGTGAACTTGTGATTGCCGCCAACCTGATAGTCGTGCCGCGCGTAGGTCATCCGGTCCGGGTTGTACTTCATCGCGTTGTACTGAACGGTTGGCTCACCAGAAATTAGCAGCCCCCGGCCGTCGCGATTGGTCACGGCAACCCACCGGACGTCGGTCCGGTTCCCATTTTCCTGCGGCTTTACATAGGGATGCCGCAGGCCCCAGACCGAGGACTTGTAGAGGCCCACCAAGGCGCTTGTCTTGCGGTCGGGGTAAGATTCATGCGGGCCGCGACCATACCATTCCACCTGGTCCATCCAAGGCGCGGCGGGCAGCCTCATGCCGAAGCGAAGGACTTCAGGCAAATCCCCTGGGCCTTCTAACTCGGCTGTTACTTGGACATCGCCGTTGCCATAGATGTCATAGACTGTCTCGTACTTGGCAGCCCAAACCGGCAGCCGAATCGTGGAAACGACGCGAACGTGCCCGTCGGCCACCTGGTTGGCACGCAGAGACTCCAGCCGAGTGCCGACGTGGGCATTCCGCCACACGAACATATCCGACGGGAAGTTGTTCGGATTGCTCTTGTCATCCTCGTTATCGATCTGAGTCCGCCAGAATCGGGGCTCGAGTCCTGCGACGACGAGCTTCTTGCCAGCACGGAAATACTCATCCAGCACGCCGGTCTTTCCGTTGAACCTCACGAAGAATCCCTTGCCTTGCAGGCGAATCTCATCGCGCTTCTCCGTCATCTCGATTTTCGCCAGCCCAGCAACTTCGGGCTCTGAAGCCTCCTTTGCCTGGTAGGGCAAGGCGAACTGATGTTCCGACACCACATGGCCCGCGTCTGCCCAGGGCTCATCCTCAGCCAGCACAAACCGGACATTCAAGAACAACTCGCCGTAGGCCCCATCATCGGGCATTGCCACAGGTAGCTCGAGCGCCATCGACTCTCCGGCGGCTAAGTCGACGGGCGAAAGTTCACCGGTTTGAATGGGCAAGCCATCGGCGATCACTTCCCACCGAGCCTTGAGAAAGTCTAACGAGCGGAAGAAGTATCCGTTTGTCAGCGCCAACGTACCGCTAGCAAGGTCCTCAGGCTTCAGCTTGACGAACTGCTGAACTTTCTTGACCTCTAGCAAATGCGGATTGGGCTTTCGATCCGGTTGAACGAGGCCGTTGATGCAAAAGTTGCTGGAGTTCGGGTAGTCACCATAGTCGCCGCCGTAGGCCCAAAACTCTTCCTCACGAGCGGTCCAGGTGCGAAGCCCTTGGTCGACCCAGTCCCAGATGTAGCCACCGGCCTGCTGGGGGTCGCTCTCGACTACGTCCCAGTAGTCTTGGAAATGACCCATCGAGTTGCCCATGGCATGAGCGTATTCGGTCAGTACGACGGGCCGCTTCTCCTTGGGATTCGCGGCCAATTGCTTCATCCGAGCTGGGGTCGGGTAGAAAATGCCCAACACGTCGGCGTGATCGTTACCATCCTGATAGTGAATGGGCCGGGTCGTGTCGATCGCCAAAGCGGCCTTTCGCATCAATGCAAAGGTCTTTCCTGACCCGGCCTCGTTGCCGAGCGACCAGAAAATAATCGACGGGTGATTCTTGTCGCGATGCACAACGGCCTCCATCCGAGCCACGCCCGCTGCAAACCACTCAGGCCGGCTACCGGGCAGGCTGTCGCGCCCCCTGCTCCGTGCTCTGAATTCGTGCGACTCGACGTTTGCTTCATCCATTACCAAGATCCCCAACTCGTCGCACAACTCGTAGAATCGTGGGTGATTCGGGTAGTGGCTGGTGCGGATGGCGTTGAAGTTGTGCTGCTTCATCAGTTTGATGTCTTGCACCGTCCGACTGTGGGGAATCGCTCGGCCATGGTCCGGGTCATGTTCATGCCGATTTACCCCCTTCAGCTTGATCGCCTTGCCATTGAGCTTCAGGACATCGCCGTCAATCTCAACCTCACGGAAACCAAATCGCAGGGCCGTACTTTCGAGGACTTTATTCTCGGCATCCTTCAACTCGACAGAGAGCTTATAGAGGTTTGGCGTCTCGTCAGACCATAGTGCGGGCCCCTGGATCGCCAGAGGCTCATCCGTTCTGGCGATCAGTTCCCCCTGAGGGCCGATCGTTGCGCTGGTAGACGCCTCAAAGGCAGCAATCTTTTTTCCGAGGGCATCGAAGAGTTCGCAGGCCACGGATAGCCCCGCCGCCTCCTCTTCACCAAGATTTCGCACCACGGCGCTGAAGGCTAGTTCTGCATCTTGGTAGTTCTCATCCAAGTCCGTTGTAATGAACAAGTCTCGCAGGTGGACGGGTTCTTTGGCCATCAAGTAGACGTCGCGGTAAATGCCCGATAGCCGCCACATGTCTTGATCTTCCAGGTAACTGCCGTCGCTCCATCGAATGCACTGCACGGCAACCAAGTTCTTGCCAGGTCGCAAGTACGAGGTGATGTTGAACTCCGCTGGTGTCATGCTGTCTTGGCTATAGCCCACCTTCTGGCCATTCACCCAGAGGTACATGGCGCTCTTCACCCCATCGAAATGCAAAAGCACCTGTTTGCCTGTCCAATCGCTGGGCAAGTCAAACTCTTTGCGGTAACAACCGGTGGGATTGTAGCGCTTGCCAACCGTGGGCGGCTTAGGTGGAAACGGATAAGCCGAGTTCGTATAAATCGGTTTTCCATGGCCTTCCATCTGCCAGTTGGCGGGCACCTTGATGGGGCCAAACTGCCGCTCGTCGAAATCAGTTTGCCAAAAGCCCTCTGGAATCAAGGCGGGAGTCTTCACCCAGCGAAACTGCCACTCGCCATTAAGCGACTTCACCAGCGGATTACCCTCGGTGGGCTTGCTGCTGCCCACTTTGTCCACTGCTTGGGCAGCGTTCGGATAAGGCAGGAAGGTCGCGTGGGCCGGTTCCTTGTTGATGGCAAAAACCTCAGGGTTTTCCCAATCGGGAGCTGCCAAAGAAGACTTCGCCATCAACAGGACGCATGCCAGGGTTGGCAACAACGCAACACGCAACATAGACAGGATTCTCACGTGGGAGTCTCCAAAGCAGGAAGGGTAGGGAAAACGGCCAGGCTTTGTAGCCGCTGGAGTGACTCGGATTATAGACGGTGAAGCTGCGCCACTCCACTCGTCGATCTTTGGGCCTCTCAAGCAGACGCTAGACAGCAGCCCTCACCGCAAGCCAAACTAAGAACTCTGAAACCCTCGTTAGATTCCCATTAACTCAGGCGGCACAGGTGGATCAGGCACCCTCTCTCGCGCAACTAAGCAAACAAGCCGAACAGCAGTATGCAACCGCTTATGGAGATCAGCCCCAGTGGGTGGTCGCCGCGCCAGGGCGAGTGAACCTTATTGGTGAGCACACCGACTATAACGATGGCTTTGTCTTGCCGATGGCCATCGAGCGATACGTGATCATAGCCGCCGGTCGCCCTGCGGCAGGCGCCCCTGGGGACCAGGTCACTGCGTACAGCCAACTAATTGGTGAGCAGCAGACCTTCACCGTCTCCGGCCAGGGGGCCGAAGCCAAGCCAACTGACCTACCCGCATGGTGCGTCTTTCCTTACGGTGTGTTTGACCTGCTCAAACAGCGCGGAATCGACGCTCTTCCCCTGCAGATGGTGGTTCTCTCTACGGTGCCACTCGGCGGAGGGTTGTCCAGTAGCGCAGCTTTCGAAGTCGCCACTGCCACGCTCGTCGAAGCCGTGACCGGCCAAACCATGGACGGGCGCGACAAGGCCAAACTCTGCCAACAGGCAGAGAATCAATACGCGGGCGTGCCGTGTGGCATTATGGATCAGTTTAGCTCCGCTCTTTGCCAAGCCGATGAAGCCATGCGGCTCGACTGCCGCTCTCTGGAAACTACCTCGGTACCCCTGACCGATCCCAAAGTGACGGTGCTAATTATCAACAGCAACGTCAAACACGACCTGGGCTCGAGTGAGTACCCAGTCCGACGCGCGACCTGTGAATCGGCAGCGGAGAAGCTGGGCGTAACAGCGCTTCGCGACGTCACCATGGACACGCTACTCGCCAGCGAGTCCAAGCTCACCCCCGTTGAGTTCCGCCGAGCTCACCACGTCGTTGGAGCCAATCAACGGGCTATGCAGTTTTCTGACGCGGCAGGAGCGGGCGATTGGGAAACCGCTGGCCAACTCATGTACGCCAGCCATGACTCGCTGCGCGATGACTACGAAGTAAGCTGCCCCCAGGTCGACAAGCTCGTAGAGCTCGCAGCAGCCATTGGCCGCGAGGGGGGCGTCTACGGTTCTCGCATCACAGGCGGCGGCTTCGGTGGCTGCACGGTCACCCTGGCTGAAGCCGACAAGGCGTCAGCGATCGCTGACCGAATTCTAGCCGACTACCATCAGGCAACCGGGATCGAAGCGCACGCGTTCACAACGCGCCCTGCGCAAGGCTCTCACATTTTGAAGCCCTCTAGCGGTAAGGCTTGAGATTTCGATCTTGAAAGCCGCGCCAGCGACACCGGACCGCGGAGTTCTGTGGCTGCAGAACCGTACCAGCAACTTTGGTCCGGGAAGTCTCCCTAAGTCAGCTTCTCCAACAAACTCTCTACCCGCTGAGCCGATAGCGGCCCGCCATGGCCCGCATACCACTTGCCAGTGGCCAGTGCACGAAGTTTGCCAAGGCTGCGATAGAGAGCCTCTAGGTCGTCAGCAAAGTAGGGAAGTCGGGGGCGATGGCGATCCAGCATCCCTCCCAGGAAGCCGCCGATCAGCGTGTCCCCCACAAGAGCATCACGGCAAGCCTCGCTGCCGGGCGGATCAAGAAGCACAGAAACCGATCCCGCACAGTGACCCGGGGTGTGTAGCACTTGGCCAGGCAAACCATAGCGGTCAAGCCGCTGGCCATCACTTAGGTCAATATCCGCATCCAATCCATCGAAGGGCTGGTTCACATAAAGTTCCAAGAGCCGGTGGCGCCGGCGCACGGGGGACATTGTTCCCATGGTGCCACGGCGCAGCATGAATCGATCAGCCGGATGGATCGCGACGGGCGCACCAGATCGAGCCCGCAACTCCTTTGCCGAACCAGCGTGGTCTGTGTGGGCATGGGTCAGCAGGATCAGCGAGAGCTCCGATAGCGAGTAGCCCCGCTTGGCGAGAGTGCGCTCTATCTTGTCAGCTTCACCCGGACTCCCGGTGTCGATCAGCACAGGACGATCGCCAACGACCAGGAAGGCGTTGGAAAGCTTCAGGCGGATTGGCAGGACGGCCACAGACACCTTTAGGCGCCAAACTTCGCCAGCCGGCCGGCATTCGCCAGCGCCAAGGTCATCAAGTGCTTGGCCTCGAATTGGCCCAAGCCGCCGGTTAAGCAGGCTTGCTCGCCAAACCCTGTGGCGCCGTCGCACCGGCAGTTCTTGGCCCACAGCAACGTCGGCACAGGATGCCAACTGTGGCTCGCCAACATGGCCGGTGTGCTGTGATCGCCCGTGGCGATGAACACCTCGGGTCCAAGGTCCATAATCGCGGGCACTGCCGCGTCGTACTCTTCGGTGCGTTTCACCTTGGCGTCGAAATTGCCATCTTCGCCCGTCGAGTCGGTGTACTTGAAATGGATAAAGAAGAAGTCGTACTTGTCCCAATTCTCCTTCAGCACGGCCATCTGCTCGTCGAGCGTCTGAGCTTGGCCAACGATGTCCATCCCCACCAGAGAGGCCAACCCCTTGTACATGGGGTACACGGCAATGGCTGCGGCCTTCAGACCATAAACATCTTCAAAAGTAGGAATGCTAGGCTTGCCAGTGATGCCCCGCAGGGTGCAGCAGTTTGCCTTGGGCTCGTCTGCTAGCAAGCTTTTCACCTGGGAGACAAAGTCATCGCAGATTCTTGCGGTCTTTTCGCTGGCCGCGTCCCTGGCAACTGCGGCCAAAGGTGGTACGCCGGTGGCTTGGGGGTCCGTGTCTGCCACATTGCCGCTGAGACCTGAGCCACGGAAGACCACCACAAAGCGATGTTCCTTGACCGGTTTGACAATTACTTCAACGCCCTCGATCTTCACTCCGGCAGCGATCTTCTCAACGACCGCGAACGACTCCTCGCTGGGGATCCGGCCGGCTCGGCGGTCAGCGATTTTGCCGTCGTCGTCCAACGTGCAGAAATTCGCGCGAATGGCCACATCACCTTCCTGAAGCTGGAAGCCAATTCCAGTCGCCTCCAAGGCGCCGCGGCCAATCAAAAACTCCACGGGATCGAAGCCAAACAGCCCCAAGTGGCCCGGGCCGCTACCGGGCGAAATGCCAGGGGCCACGGGGATGCTACCGCCCAAAACGCCCTCGGTTGCCAGCTTGTCGAGATTAGGCGTGGATGCGGTCTCCAACTCGGTCTTCCCCCCCGGCGTTTGCGGTAGGCCCCCCAGCCCATCGGCGACGTACATGACGATCTTCGAGTCATTCTTCTGGAGCAGGGGCTTAATGAGCGAATGTAGGTTCATGGGGTAGCGAAGGGAGTTCGGTGGGAAGTGATCCGGACAAATACCACGCTCATTCTACCGGCGGATTTTCGACGGCGGCAGGGGCGTGGCGCCTTGCTGAATCGCGAAGGATCGGGACGATATTGGAGTACGTGATCCCCCAACCTCTTAGCCCCAAATCCCAAGACCCCTCATGCTTCGCTACGATCCCTCCGGCGCCTACTTCGCCAACGGTGGTACCTCGGCCGTAGAACTCCAAGACCTGGCGTCGAAGCTGAACGCAGCCCGAGAGGAAGTGCTGGCCGACGCCCAGCTTTGGGCCGATGGCGTTGAGGTGCCCACCGCCAAGCAGCCGCTGGACGCTGGCTTCCACCTGCTGCCGGACCGACTTTTGGCCGAGTACGCGGACAAGGGCGCCGAGAGCGAACTGGGCCGGCTCAACGCCACGGCCGATCGCCTAGCCGATTCGTGTGGTAGTGTCGTCGTGCTGGGCATTGGCGGCAGCTACATGGGCGCTCGGGCACTGATGGAAGCGTGCTGCCACCCCTACTACAACGAGGTCGCTCCCACGCTCCGCAACCAGCGACCCAAAGTCTATTACGAGGGCAACAACGTCGACAACGACGCCGCGCAGGGCCTGTTGGACGTGCTGGAAAGCGATACCCAGCCATGGGGCGTTGTCGTGATCAGTAAGAGTGGCGGCACGCTAGAGACGGCCGCCTCGTTTCGCATCTTTCTGCGCGAACTGGAAAGCTCGCTCTCAGGCGACGCCAAGCTCGGGGACTTTGTTGTCCCCGTGACCGGCAAGAGCGGCAAGCTGTTTGACCTCTCCGCGGCTATCGGCTGCCCCAGCGTCTACGAAGTACCGGACGGGGTCGGCGGACGATTTAGCGTGCTGTCAGCCGTCGGTTTGCTACCAGCCGCGGTGATGGGCCTGGACATCATCAAGCTGCTCGAAGGCGCCAAGGCGATGAATGAGCACTTCGCCACCGCTCCGGTGGGCGAGAATGTGGTGCTCGATTACACGGGCGTCTGCCACCTGCTCGAGGAAAACCAAGGGTGCGTGACTCGCATCCTCAGCACCTGGGGTAAAAAGCTTGAAGCCCTTGGTCTGTGGTACGACCAACTCCTGGCCGAGAGCATTGGCAAGCAGGAAAAGGGCGCCTTGCCGCTGACGATCGTTAACACGCGCGACCTCCACAGCCGCGGCCAACAGCACCAAGAAGGCCGTCGCGACAAGCTAATCACCAACATCATCGTCGA
Organism: Lacipirellulaceae bacterium; assembly: GCA_965263315.1. GTDB lineage: Bacteria > Planctomycetota > Planctomycetia > Pirellulales > Lacipirellulaceae > JBCCQL01. The sequence continues at coordinate 778,670 of CBDHGZ010000001.1, forward strand.
GGGCCACGATCGCGATCCCCTGGCCATTGGCGAGAGCGACAACAACCAAGATCAGCTCAACGAATTGGCCAACAAGACCCTGCCAAACATTCTCTCGGCTGCTATCGCGGGGACCAACCAAGCCTACGCCGAAGATAACCGTCCCACGGCGGACCTCGTCGTACCAACGCTCGACGAGTTCCACATGGGCGCCCTGCTGCAGATGTTTATGCTGGCCACGGTAGTCGAAGGCCGCCTGATCGGCATCAACCCCTACGGCCAGCCCGGCGTCGAGGCGTACAAGAAGAACATGAATGCGATATTGCGGACGTGATGGACCGGTTGTCAGAATCGGCGTTGACACTAAGCGATTCCTGAAGCTGAGTAGGTGAATCCGCATGGCGAAGAAGACCAACACCAAAGCGCCGGTGAGAGTCCCGCGGATCAAGTACACCGACTCCGGTGACAAGCTCACTGCCGCTAAGATTCGGCCGGTTGACGATGTGCTCGAGTTTCCGGAAGACTACAAGCGGTTGCTCCAAAAAACCAACGGCGGCGTGCCTGACCACCCTTTCTTCACGTGGAAGCATCCAAGTGAAGGCACGCAAGAAGCAGAGATAGATCGCTTTTTTGGCATCGGTCACGAACCTATGACCACTCCTTTCCGAAAGGTCGACTGCGTCTCGGCAATCATGGTCTACCGCGATGTTCTACCGCAGCAATCGATTCCGATAGGCATTGCAGACCAGGAAGATCTGCTGCTCACTTTCTCCCACGGTCGGCGGAAAGGACAGGTATGGATCAAGCGTTGGGAACACGGGCTGGCCGATCCAGAAACGGAACTGTACCGTGTCGCGAAGTCGTTCTCGGAATTCCTCAGCAAATTGTCGAAAGACGAGCCCGAATAGAGTGGTCGGCATGTGGCGTACCTCGCAGTCGACTATGCTTTCAACGCGTGGCTAACCATTGAACCCCGCTGAATCCGTCCTGCTATGAATATCACCTGGCTTGGCCACAACTGCTGGTCGATCGACACCGACCAGCACAAAATCTTGATCGACCCGTTCCTGGACGACTCGCCCACGGCGCCGATCAAGGCGGCCGACGCCGAGGCGGATTTTGTGCTGGTGTCGCATGGGCACTTTGACCACATTGCCGACGCGGCCGCCGTTGCCCAGCGGACGGGGGCGACCGTGGTCGCCAACTTCGAGGTTGGCGAGTGGCTCAAAGGGCAGGGCATTGCCGATGAAAAGATTGAGCAGGGCAATCCGGGCGGCGGCATCGATCTGCCGTTCGGCCGGCTGCAGTTCACCGCCGCGGTCCACTCCAGCAGCCTACCCGACGGCAGCTACGGCGGGGTGGCCTGCGGTTTCTTGCTGCTGATCCAGGGCAAGCGGGTCTACTTCGCTTGCGATACGGCCATGTTTCTCGATATGAAGCTGATCGCAGCTGGCGGGCTCGACCTGGCTGTGCTGCCGATCGGCGATCGGTTTACGATGGGCGTGTGCGAATCGCTGGAAGCTACGAAGTTGTTGAATCCCAAGCAGGTCGCCCCGTGCCACTACAACACCTGGCCGCCAATTGAGCAGGACGCCCAAGCCTGGGCCACGCAGATTCGTCAGCACACAGCTGCCGAGCCGCTGACCCCGCAACCTAACGAGTCGATCTCGCTCTAGACTATCCCTCACGCCGAACAAGGGAATCGCGATGAAGTATTGCGTGCGTGGCCTGACGTTGGCTCTGCTGATGATGAGCATCGGTTCGCCACTGGCTGCCCAGCCGCTTAGGTGGAAGTTCTCAGCGGGCCAAGAACTGCCGTATCGAATCGTGAAGACGATGCAACTTCAGATCGATGGAGCCGAGGCGGGCCAAGCAAGCTCGGAGCTGACCCAGACGGTCGATATGATTTGGCGGGTGATCGACGTCGACCCAAAGGGGGCGGGGCGGATGATTCATGATGTGACCCGTGTTCAGATCAGCATGCGCGGCCCGCTGGGACAAGGATACGATTTCGACACCGCGGGCGGCGAGCCCGCCACCGATCTGGCGGCCTTTGTCGCGCCCATGCTCGAGGCACTTGTTGAGCACGATTACACCGTCACGATCTCGGCGCAAGGAGAAATGTCTGATGTCGAGGCGCCGCAAGATTTGGTCGACGCACTAAACCGATTCAGCGAAGATCGTAGCGGAATCCCGGCGGCCCCTGAGCGTGTTGCCGGCCCTATTTGCGTGCTGCTGCCCGACCATGAACTCGATCCGCAGACGCCCTGGTCACAGCAGAGTTCGGCGGTTGTCCCCCTGTTTGGCCGTCAACAAATCTCTACGACCTACCGGTCTGCCGGAGACACGCAGGTAGAGGGCAAGACCTTCGTCGTGGTGAAGCCCAAAGTGGAAGTCGCCTCTGCCGTTGGCCAGCAACAGCCCATCACCGGCATCCTACGCTCACGAGACTCTGGCGGGGAGATTCTCTTTGATTCCAACGAGGGGCGACTGGAATCTTCACGCATCGACCAAGAGATGGAGACCGAGATCAAAGTCGAAGGCGTTACTGTCACGGGGACCTTGAAGCTGTCGACGATGGTCTCCCACGGCGAAGCCGCAGCCGCTGCCACTGGCGGTTAGTCGGCTGCTGGCACGCGAACCTGAATCTCTTCACCGTTGAGACGAACTTCGAAGGTCTCCACGCCCAGCTTGGGGTTATCACACCACGTGCCATCAGCGACGCAAAACCGCCAAGCATGCCAGGGGCAGATGACGGCACCAGTTTCATCCAGGTCACCTGCGCCCAGCGACGCCCCTTGATGGGGGCAGAGGTCGTCGATGGCGAAGTACTCACCCCCTCGATTGAAGACCGCCACCAAGCGTTTGCCGATGGTAAAGGTTTCCCCACGACCTTCAGGGATCGAACCGACTTTGGCGACGGTGGTGAACTCAGACATGGTCGGCTGGTTTCTCGACAACAATCGCTTGGTAAGTGTGAGCGCCACCGCCCACGGTGTATGGCATCAGAAGTCCACAGATGCTGTTTTCTAGCAACTTTGGTGGAAACGCTCGCGACATCGCGCGAGCAGCACGCGGCATCTTGAAGAAACGCTCGGCCAGGGAATGCAGCCTCGCAAGATTTTGCTCCGTTTCCAACGAGAGATCGCGGGCCTCGACCAATCGCAGCCCCACCTGCTCCGCCATTGCAATCCATTGGTCAACCACCGCGAAAGCATTCACTGCCGTCGTTTTTTCCACCAACCGTGCCGCCTGTTGTAGCTCTGCCGGGTAGCTCTCCAGCGGCGCGCGACGGAAGCAGTCGACAACAACCAATCGTCCCCCGGGTCGAAGCACCCGGTGTGCCTCTCGTAGCGCTTGGTCCTGGCTGTCCGTCTGGCAGAGGGTTTCCACTGCAAGCACGGCATCGAAAGCCCGATCGTCGTAACTAAGTGCTTCGTAGTTGCCGATGGCAAACTCAGCATTCGGCAGCCCATGAGCCAGCCTGGATGCGTAGCGAATATGTGCCTCAGTCAAGTCCACGCCGACAAAAGAGCGTCCCGGTTGATCCTGGGCTAGCCAGCGAACGTTGTAGCCCATGCCGCAGCCGAACTCGATGGCGCGTCGGCCATGGATTGCTTCGAGATGTTCCAGAAGGATCTGTGCCTGTCGAGGATAGCCACTCGTATCGCGATGGCCATCGCACCCCAAAGCGATATGCAAAGCGCCTTCGCGAGAGTGGAACATACGATACCCGCGGTCGCTTTGACGGTAGTAGTCAGCAACTCCGTCGAGGTCAATCGGGCGATCTAGGATCTGTGCCGCGTCGAACCGACCCTTGATCAGCTTCAAGGCCTCGTCGAGGGGACGTGTGGCAATGCCGGCGATAGGAGCAAGGTTGATCACGACACAGGATGCTCCAGGCTGCCATCGACTGATCCTTGCTCGACCTGCCGACCAACAAAGCGCGCAATGACCACGAGAGCTACGGTTTGAATTGGCAAGAGAACCCATACGCTGACGCCGAAGGCCAACGGTGCGGAGCCAAGCAGCAGGCAGACGACAGCAACCGTCAACGCGTAAGGAAGCTGTGTCACGACGTGGGCGACGTGGTCGCAGCCACTCGATTGGGACGATAACACGGTAGTGTCTGATATGGGGGAACAATGGTCCCCGAAGATTGCGCCCGACAAGACGGCGCCAAAGGTTGCTAGTAACAAGGGCTCAGGCGTGACGGAAAGGGACTCCGGCAGGGCAGCATTCGGCCCCAAGGAGACCATGGCAATGGGAGCGACCACTGGCAGCAGAATCCCCATCGTGCCAAAGCTGGTTCCGGTGCTAAACGAGACCGCCGAGGCAAGCAAGAAAACGATTGTTGGAAGAGAAAGTACGAATGCCGTAGACACGGTCTTTCCATCGTCTGCCATGGGCAGCAAAGACTGCAGAAAATCTCCCGTATACAACCGCTCGCCTGCCAGGGCGTAGCCTGATTCCGCCGTTACCACTTGGCCGCCATTGCCGGTCATGTTCGATAGTGCCGATGCGCAGGTCAGCACCGCCAAAGCGGGAAACACGGCCCTAGCACCCGCGAAAGCCGCGTCGCAAGCTTCGCTGGTCGTCAGCAACCGGCGATAAACGGCAAGGGCTCCTGCCACGATTACCCCCAGCAAGGAACCGTAGAAAAGGGCCACGGCGCTGTCGGCAGCCCCAAAGACCTCACGCAGATTTAGCTCAACCGTGGGCTCCGCAGCAAGGCACGCTGCTCGTCCAGTCGTGAGGATCAGAATCAGGACGGTAGCAAGGGTGACGAGCAACGGCGTTGCAGCGTTCGTCCAATGCGAAGCCTTATTCGGCGAGGCGGCAGCGTTCTCATCCAGCGGCGGAGTCATGGACTGCAGCGCCCTGCGTTCCGCGTGCAGCATCGGGCCGAAGTCGCGGCCGAGTAGGGCAAGCACAGGAACGAACAAGAGCGCCTGGATCATATAAAAACGGTATGGCAAGCAGCCAATAAAGATTCCGACCGCGGTCGTGTCACCCACCAACTGGGGGTCGGCAGCGTTCAAGCCATCCTGAATAAAGGTGATTTCAACAGCCACCCACGTGGAGAGCAATGCCAGTCCCGCGACGGGCGCGGCAGTTGAATCAACCAGGTAGGCGAGTTTTTCCCGAGAGATCCTGAGCCGATCACACGTTGATCGCATCGTAGCGCCAAGGATCAACGTGTTGGTGTAGTCGTCGAAAAAGACAAGCAACCCCGTGAACCATGTCACGAGTTGCCCACGCCGGCGAGTCTTGGCCAGAGGCGTGATTAGTCGCACGAGGCCCTGCATTCCGCCGGCGGCGTTGATGACGCCGATCATTGCGCCCATCAGCAGCGTAAATCCAAGCACCCGGAGCTTGAATGGCTCGATGAACGTGGTCCACAAGTGCCTCTCAAGTGTGTCCAGTGTCGACTGAACAAGATCGCCACCAGTCAGGATCATGGCGCCCACAAAAAGCCCAGCTATCAAAGAGGCCGTCGCACGCTTGGTGACAATCGCCAGCACAACCGTTGCCAGAGGTGGAGCAAGGCTTAGCCAGCCGTAAGGATGATCGGGCATAGCAAGGCGAAACGGGGAGTGTCACTCTTGTCCGTGGTCTGTGTGGGTGCCGCTGCCCTGAGCGTCTTTAGATTGGTCTTGATGGGCATGGTCATGACCGGCATGGATGTGACTGGCCTCGTCGTGGTCGCCCTGCTGGTAATCATGCGAGCCATGGTGTTCGTCGACGACCGCATCAACCGCAGGCAGCGCCCAACCTGCCGGCAGTGCAGCTTCAAGATCGCTCATCGCTGCCTGAAAGTTGCCAATAGCCGACGGAACGTCGATTGCTTCGATCCCGCCGCCGCCATGTGCTGGAGCCTCTTGGTGAACCCTTCTCACTTCCAACAGGATGCGCTGACCTGCTTCTTGGACCGCCTTCCGCGACTCACTAGACAAGGCGGGATGCTCCGCCAACTGCTTCAACGCCCCTAGCCCTTGGCTAAAGTCTTTGCGGTGCATCACGGCATCAACCGCTTCAATGTCGCCAGCTTCCAAAGCTGCTCGGATATCGGCCAACGCCAACTTCAGCCCTCCCACTGAGCTCAACGGAGGTGCAGGATCGGGGTGGCTCCCGCAGCCTGAAAGCACGAAAGCAAGGAGCAAGACGCCACTAACGGATCGGAGCATGGAGTTCTCATGGGTTCTGCATTGTCGATGCGTCAGCAGCGGGGCGACCTATGCCCTGGTTAACAAAAGTCGTCGTGAAAGCTCCGGTGGGATCCAGTTCGCCATCCCGATAAACACCGGCCTCTACCATTTTAGCGAAGAACGATTGCACTCGCTCGGCACGCATGGCTCCGATGCCCAACTGACGTGCGTCGCCGGAGTCAACAAGCCCGCGCTCTTGCATAGCCTGCAGAGAGTAGGCAATCTGGCCGTCAGTCATCGTGGGGTTCTCTCGCTTAATCAACTCGTTCGCCTGATCAGAATCTGAACCATCAAGGTAGCTTCGCCAGCCAATCAGCGATGCGGTGACGAAACGTTGCACCAAGTCCGGCTGCTCTTGGATCTTCTGATCGGTCGTTTCGATCAACGTCGAGTAACTATTCCACCCATGGTCAGCCAGCAAGAACACGCGTGGCTCTTGCCCGATCGCCTCGGCCACACGCCTTGGCTCTGCGGTGGCGTACCCTTGCTGAATCCAATCCTTGTGAGCCAAGAAAGGGCCTAAGCTGTGGTTGTAAGAACGAAGATTGCGACGCTCAAAACCATGAGCCGCTTTCATCCACAGGAAGAAGCTGTATCGCCCAGAGTTGGACATTAGCAACGGGGCTCGCGTCAGGTCTCTCCAGCGATCGTAGCCTTGGCCAGGGTGCGCTATCAGGCACTGCGGGTCCTTCTGGAAAATGGCGGCAACCGCTCTAGTGGGGACCCCCTGTTTGACCGCGTCAAACGGTTGCAGCAGGTTGGTGCCCATCAGAAAGTCAACGCGCCCAGCTGCGAGCAAAGGACGGTTTCGCACTTTGGGACCACCGGGCCGAATGGTCACGTCGAGCCCGTACTCGCGATACGTCCCGTCAGCGAGCGCCTGGTAGAAGCCCCCATGCTCCGGCTGAGCTTTCCAATTGGTGGCAAAGACGACCGCATCCAGCGCGTAGCTAGAGCCAGGAGCGGCAACGACGCCTACCAGCCAGGTGACGATTCGAAATCGTAAAGTCATGTGGTGCATGGTAGCGGTACGGCACGTTGTTCGGAAAGTGCTTTCTCGCCTTAGCGTTGATGGTTCGTGCTGCTTGCGTGCCAGTTGCTCAACAGCCAGATGCTCAGCAAGTGAGTTGCAAAGTACGTGGCGATCCCGGTAAGAGAGATGACGGTCAGCGCGGCAAAGGTTAGGCCGATGTCCATGGTCTCCTGCCCTTCGAACACAAGAGAAGCGAGCCCCGGATGATCGGTCGCCGCGCCCGTGACAAACTCCGCCACCACCGCCCCGATCAGCGCTAGATTCACCGCCACCTTGAGACCCGCCAGGAAGAAGGGCAGGGCGGAGGGAACCAGCAACAAGTGAATGCGTTGCCAGGTGGTCGCCCCGTAGATGGTGAACAAGTCTCGCAAGCCCGGTTCGGCGCTACGCAGGCCAATCACGGTATTGGATAAGATCGGAAAGAAGGCCACAATCCACGCGCAGACTAGTCTGACGAGCCAGGGATCATCGATCCAAATGACCAGTAGCGGCGCCACAGCCACCAACGGAGTGACTTGTAGTGTGATCGCGTAGGGGAAAAGACTTAGCTCAACGACTCGCGAGGCTGTGAAGACCACGGCAAGCATCACACCAGTTGCGACCGCCGCGGCAAGCGCCACGAGCATCGTCCCGAATGTAATCGCCCATGAGGCTGTGAGCCTAGCGCCGTTTGCGCCAATCGATTCGCCAATGGCCATCGGTCCCGGCAGCAGATACCGGGGAATCTCCCACCACCAAACGCTTAGCTCCCAAGCCGTGAGCACAATGCTCCCCACAACGAGAGGGGCGAGGGCCGGTACAAGACGGCGCCACGGCCCAGCACGCCGACGTTCGGAAACGGTATCTTTAGCCATGCGATCCCGGCTGCAGTTGGTCAGAGTTCATGACCAATTCAAGCACCGAAGACACGCGTCGGCAAAGGCCGGCGAACTCGGGGTTCATACGAGTTGCTGGGGTGCGTGGGTACGGCAATGGGATTGGAATCTCGTCAACTACGCGTCCCGGTCGCTCGGACATGACCAACACCCGAGATGACAAGTAAACCGATTCAAAGACACTATGGGTGACAAAAACGGCTGTCCAACCCTGTTCTGTCCAGAGTGAGAGCAGGTCGTCATTCAACTTGAACCGCGTGATTTCATCGAGCGCAGCAAAAGGTTCGTCAAGCAGCAGTAGGCGAGGCTGGTTGATAGTGGCCCGTGCGACTGACACCCGCATCTTCATGCCACCCGAAAGCTGGCGAGGATACGCATGGGCAAACTGTTCCAGCCCGACTCTTCGTAGCGCTGCGTCCACCTGAGGGGCGGCATCGCGGCGCCGGACTCCTTGCAGGCGAAGGGGCAGATAAACATTGTCCCAAACGCTGGCCCAGGGCATGAGTGTTGGCTCCTGGAAAACGTAGCTGAGCTTAGCATCAGCAGCCTTGCTCTCTGCAGGGCGGGCGATACTACCGGCAGTTGGTTTCTCCAATTCAGCCAACAGCCGCAAGACGGTGCTCTTACCACAGCCCGAGGGGCCTAAGAGACTGACAAACTCGCCGGTTCTCAGCTCTAGCGAGAATCCCTCCAGAGCCTCGGTGCCGCCGGGATAAGTCTTGCCTACGCGGGTCAGGGCCGCCAACTCTGACTGCTCGATACCAGGCGGGTCCGTCTCTGAAGGGTCAGGCATACTCAGGCCAAGCGAGGGAGCGTTGGCAATATCGGACATCACTGCTTGCCAAACGAGAAGACCGGTGAGTCCGTGTGGGCCTCGTCCATGATGCGCTCAATCTTGGCGACAACTTGAGGATGGTCACTAGCAACGTCCTGAGTCTCAGCCGGATCGACACTAAGATCGTAGAGTTCGATGGGGCCATGGGGATCCTTAGAAACTCTCAGCCGTACTCCCTTCCAGCGGCGATTCTCACCACCAAGCCGCACGGCTTGCCGCCCGCCTTGTTCGTAGAACTCCCAGTACAAGTACTCGTGCTTCTGCTGACTGGCAGCGTGTCCTTTCAACACCGGAGCGTATGAGATGCCATCGGTCTCCCGGGGACCCAGCGGCGGGAGCCCGGCCAACTCGCATGCTGTGGGCGCGAAGTCCCAGAAGGCGGAGACATGATCCGTTTCGGCGCCTGGTGCGATGGTTCCTGGCTGCCAGGCAATCATCGGCGTGCGGATGCCTCCCTCGTACAGATCGCGCTTGCCGCCGCGGAGAGGACCGCTCGAATCGAAGTACTTTCTGCTCCAGCCGCCCTCTGACATGGCGCCGTTGTCACTGGCGAAGATCACTAAGGTGTTCTCGGACATACCGAGCGATTCAATTCGATCGAGTACCTGTCCCACAGAGTCGTCCAGGTAGGCCATCATCGCGGCATACGTTGCCTTTGGGTTTGGCTCGTGGCGATATCCCCCCGAACGCACTCGTTCAGGCTCCTTGTACTTACCAAGAAACTTCTGCCGCCACGGATCGGGAACCGCTAAGTCGGCGTGAGACTGCTGCAAGGAGACGTGCAGGAAGAAAGGGGTATCTGAAGCGGCACGTGAGTCGAGATAACCTAGCGTGTCCGCCAGGAACTGATCCCCTGAGTAGGTGTCACCTCGCTCGCCGCGATTGTTTGGGAAGAGCACCTTTTCACCGTTCCGCCACAGATGAGGAGGGAAGTAGCGGTGCGCCATTCGATGAGAGATAAAACCGAAGAAGTGGTCAAATCCCTTGCGACTTGGCAAGGCTCCATCGTCGCTGTTACAAGAAAGGCCACTCTTGCCGATCATCGCCGTATGATAGCCGGCAGACTGCAGACGGGTAGCAATCGTCAGATCTAAAGGGTCTTCCCTGAACTGATAGGGGCCGTTGGCGCGCTGGTAAACGTGGCCCGTGTGCATCCCTGTGAGTAAGCACGCTCTCGACGGAGCACAAACGGTGCTGCCGGCATAGTGCTGGGTGAAGCGAAGACCCTCGGCAGCCATGCGATCAAGGCGAGGTGTCTCGAAGTTCTCTTGGCCGTAGCACCCCAAGTCTCCATAGCCAACGTCATCCGCCAGAATAAAAACGATGTTTGGCTGCGACGCCGCTCCAACCTGACTGACCGCGCAGACAGCGGCCAAGGAAATCGCAAGCAAGCGGATCAGCAACATGGGGTCGTTCCTAGTGATCTCGTATCGTGACTGTCCCTACTTTGATTTAGGTGGGGCTAGCCCCGCTTCGAAGCACGATACTGGCTTGGGGTCATCTTTGTGTAACGTTTGAAAGCGGTCACAAACTGTGCGGCCGACTTGTATCCTACCGCCTCGGCGATACTCGCGACGCGATTGCTTGTTTCAGACAGCATGAGCTTGGCCTCCGCCATCCGCAACCTCTCAATCTCAGCAGCCGGCGAGCGGCCAAAGGCACGCCGAAATCGGCGTTCAAGGGTCGATCGGCTTGCATCCACCGCCTCGGCTACTTCTTCCACGCTGACGCCGTGGCAGGCACGGCTGCGAATAATGCGCATTGCCGAGGCTACCGCTTTGTCATCCACGGCTGAAGACTCCGTGGAGACGCGCCGCCTTAATCCCAGTGGTGGAAACAAGGCCGTTTCTCCTGGAGCAAGCTGTCCGTTGATTAAGCGATCGAGCAGGTCTGCTCCATGATAACCAATCCGGTGTGTGTCTGGTTCGATACTGCTTAGCGGGGGGTTGCAGAGCTCGCAGAGGACCTGATCGTTGTCCATGCCGAGCACAGCCACCTGTTCCGGCACAGCGAGCCCCTCCGCCGCACATGCATCCACGACCTGCCGGCCTCGTTCGTCGTTGCAAGCCCAAACACCAGCGGGGCCCGGCAGCGATTGCAGCCAGAGACCAATCCGCTGCCCCTCGTCTTCGCCCAAGGCCTGACGGTCAATCTCAGCAGCCTGCTCTATCAACTGGCGCCCTCGATAGGTGGCGATTTGAATCTGCTGTGAAGCAAGGTATTCGGCGAACGACCTTTCGCGAGCGTCTGAGAAGTCAACGCCGGGGAAACCGCAGTAGGCATAGGTTCGGCATCCGATCTCCAACAGATGGTCCGCCGCCATACGAGCTGCTGCTTCATGATCCGTATCGACCATGGCGCCACGGTCGGGGCGAATGGCTCCGCGGAGATCGACCGCGGGCACACCAAAACTGGCGACAAGTTCGGCAACTTCAGCGTTCTCAATCCGGGTAATGACCCCGTCGCCTTTCCATTCGCGAATCGCCTGGGGGATCCCTTCGGTTTGGCCACGCTCGAAGTGGGTGACGACCCAGGAGCCATGAGTGCGCAAGTAGTCCGCGACGCCTAACAAGCACCCACGCCCGTAAGCCCTCGACGATTCAATTAATAGCGCTACCCGTTTGGGACGACTCACGAATCAAGCCTCAATCCGGTCTTCATCGACCTCCCTCGCTACGAAGTAAGCCCAATCCAACGCATGGTAGTTGGCCGATGAAACAGAGCCATGATTGTCGCAGCACTTCGCTTGCTACCGCAAGCGGCCTTGTCGATCAGCCTGCCAAAGCTTGCCGGTGCGGACGTCCATTGCCGTTAGCCAACCGCCTCCGTGACAGAACGTATCGATGCAGCGAAGATGGCCCGCGTCATAGACCTCGCCATCTTTCTGAGACGTGTGGCCGAGAATGGCCGTCCAGCCCGACTTATGAGGCTCAGGGAAGTGTTCCTGCAAAGACTGCCATCGCAGTGCCTCAGCCGGCTGATTGGCTAGTTCTTCCTCGGCGACGTAGTTCGCGTGAACAAAGAAATAGCCCTCAGCCTGGTGATAGGAGGCACAGGACGCGAGAAACGCCCGATGAGAGTCGGGAACGTCGCCCAAGCCGCCACCATAGGAATCTAGCGTTTCCTGACCGCCGCAACGAAGCCACCAGGCGGCCGGGGTCTCGCGTCTCAAGACGCCGAGCATCATTTCCTCATGGTTCCCAAGCAGCGTGATCGCCCTCGATTTTTCCCGCAAGTCGATCAGGCGATCAACGACAAGTGAACTCTCGGGCCCGCGATCTACGTAGTCACCTAGGAACACCAGCCGGTCTTCTGGGGTAGGCGCAACCGCCCGGAGTACCGCCGTTAAAGCAGCATTACATCCGTGGATATCTCCGATGGCGATTAACCGCGACGTCACAGCTTGCCGACTTGCTAGGATGGATCAGACTTCCCGCCAACAACGGAATCAGACAAACTTAGGCCGTTACCTGCGGTTGGGCAATTGGCCCTCCTCGGAGATTCGCCGCCCGCTAACCCAGAAACCACGCATCCTTGCTTGCGACCAGCCTATGGACCGCGACAACGCAACCTGGCTGTCCGATCTCCGGGATCCAGCTGGCCGCCAGTCCGCGGCACTCGATGATCTGCGTCAACTGCTGGTCAGGGGGCTCGCCAAAGCTCTCAAGGGCAAGGCAGACGGCGATGCATTCTTCGACGATATCGCCCAAGAGGCCGTGCTTAAGGTCCTGGACAAGCTCGACACTTTTCGAGGCGAGAGCAAGTTCACCAGCTGGGCGATGACCGTCGCTGTTCGCACGGCAATCACCGAGCTGCGTCGCCGAAAGTGGAGCGAGGTCTCGCTCGACCAACTGGCTTCGCAAGAGGACATTGCTCGCCCGCTGGAGCCGACGGACATCGAGGCAGGGCCCCAGCAACAAACGCAGCAGAAGGCGATTCTTTCATCGCTCGCCGATGCTATTCAACAAACGCTTACTGCCAAACAGCGAGAGGCTCTCCTAGCTGAGCTTGGCGGGATGCCCCAGGAAGAGATCGCCAGACGCACCGGTAGCAATCGCAACGCCATTTACAAAATGATGCACGATGCACGGAAGCGCCTGAAGACCACGATCAAGTCGCAAGGTTACTCATCCGTTGATGTCCGTATCGCATTTGACTTCTAGCAGAAAGCCTTCCCATGCCACGGCTGAATGCTGAACAAGTTCGCACTTTGATGCAGGTGCTAGAGCTTACGGAAGAAGAAGAGCTGGACTGCGACGGCTGCCTAGATCGCATGGCAGAGCTTGTCGAGAAACGGCTCGCGGGCGTCGAGGCGGGCGAGGCGATGCGACTGGTTGAAGCTCACCTAGCCATCTGCCCCGAGTGTGTCGAAGAGCTGGACGCCATCCGGGCCGCGATCGAAGCGTTTGAGCAGGCTTAGAAGGCCCACGGGCTGGGTGGCGAAGTCGTCTGTTCCTTCTCGCACGATTGTTGTGTAAGCGGCTTCACAGTTCCCAAATTCTGTGAACTTTTCACTGGCCGACAGGTAAGACGCCCGCTACGACGCTCGTCAGAGGGGCAACGGGGAGGTTGATCGCCCCCTCAGATCTGCACAAAACCGCCATCCAGAGGATAGCCCGATGTTCCGCTCCAATACGCTCACGATTTCGACCCTAATCGCCGCCCTGGCGACCGCGCTCACGGCCCAGGCGGCTGACGTGCTGGTGGGAAAAACCGTATCGGCCTCCCAACGAGTCAGCTACGACCGCATCAACCACGCGGCGTGGGATGAGCTTCTCAAGCAGTTTGTGACCGAAACGGGGCTGGTCGACTACAAGGCTTGGCAAGCTTCTTCCGAAGCAACGGCCAAGCTCGACGCCTACATCAACCACCTCTCAATCGTCGACCCCAAGCAACCAGCTCATCGTGAATCGGAAATCGCCTACTGGATCAACGCCTACAACGCAGTGACCGTCAAAGGCATCCTCCGCGAGTATCCCACCACCAGCATTCGCAATCACACCGCCAAGGTCTGGGGCTACAACATTTGGAAGAATCTGAAGCTCCGCTACGCCGATGCGGTGATCAACCTTAACGATATTGAGCATGAAGTGCTTCGCAAACGCAATGAGCCTCGCATTCACTTTGCGATCGTATGTGCGTCAATTGGTTGCCCACGCCTGTTGAACCAAGCCTACTTCCCGCAAACGCTCGACGAGCAACTTGAAGCTAACGCTCAACACTTCTTCGCTCAGCAGCAGAATTTTCAGATCGACTCAGCAAACAATACGGTAAAGCTAAGCTCCATTCTCAGCTGGTTTGCCAAAGACTTTGGCTCAGACAAGACGGCCCAGCTGAAAACGATTCGACCGTGGCTCGCCACTGATCAGGCCCGCGAATTCGTCACTAGGCCGGGCGTCCGTGTTTCCTACCTCGATTACGACTGGGGCATCAACGAACAGAAGTAACGCTTGTCGTACCACCCACCCTCCGTAGCCAAAACCCAGGAGCATGACATGTCTGCTGAAGCCCCTATCGCAACCAACTACGAAAGCCCTCAGATGAACTCGAAACCCGCCAAGGCGGCCGCGACTGGCGCCAAGACAAAGCTCGCCGGATTGATCGTTGCTGTGGTTTGCCTGACGGTGGCCTTTAAGTTTCTGCCGATCGGCGAATACCTCGGTGCGTTTCTAGAACACATCCAGTCGCTGGGCATCTGGGGCCCCGTTTTACTTGCCATAGCCTACATCGTGGCCACCATCTTCATGGCGCCAGGGGCCATCTTGACGCTCGGCGCCGGCTTCGCGTTCGGCGTCGTGACCGGAACCATCGCGGTCTCAGTTGGCAGTGTGCTAGGGGCCACAGCAGCCTTCTTGATTGGACGAAACTTCGCCCGCGGGTTCGTTGAAGAGCAAACCAAGAACTTCCCAAAGTTCGCTGCGGTTGACAAAGCCGTGGAGCAGTCGGGATTCAAGATCGTGATGCTCACACGGCTGTCGCCAGTCTTCCCTTTCAATGTGTTGAACTACCTGTACGGAGCTACCAAAGTAAGCCTCAAGGACTACGTGCTCGCCAGTTGGATTGGAATGCTGCCAGGCACCATCATGTATGTCTACTTTGGCACCGTTGCGAAAAGCCTGACCGATTTACTAAGCGGCAATATCGAAGGCGGCGTCGGTCAGAAGGTTCTCCTAGGCGTTGGCCTGCTAGCTACCATTGTTGTGACCGTCTACGTGACCAAGGTCGCCGGTACAGCCATCAAGCAATACGTACCGGCCGAGGAACCATCGCCTGAAAGCTAAAGTGCACGCGACACGTTGAGACTCCCTAGCGAGATGGGGAGGCGACCTGCACTCAACTTCTCAGAGACAAACAACTCCTTGGCCGGAAGATGACGAATCGCCTAAATGTTGGCCACTCAAGCAACACGCAACTTGTGAGTAAACCATGACCACTATCGCCGAAGCGACCGCCGGAAAATCAATTGAGCTTCAACCTTTTGACAGCCACAACCAGCGGCTTGAAGAGGCCGTTCATCCACCCGAGTGGACCAACCCAACGCCAGAGGGCCGATACAACCTGGTGGTGATTGGCGCAGGGACGGCGGGACTGGTCACTGCCGCAGGAGCGGCCGGGCTCGGAGCAAGAGTTGCTCTGATCGAACGCAACCTAATGGGAGGTGATTGCCTGAACGTCGGCTGCGTCCCTTCAAAGGGCGTGATCAGCGCCGCCCGGATCGCTTCCCAAGTCCGCAAAGCAGGCGAGTTCGGCGTCCGTGTGCCAGACGGCGTTTCGGTCGAATTCCCCGCCGTGATGGAGCGAATGCGGAAACTGAGGGCCGACATCAGCCCTGCTGACTCCGCTCAACGGTTCCGCGACTTGGGTATCGATGTTTTCATCGGCGACGCCGAGTTCGTCGACTCCGACACGGTCGACGTGGCCGGCACGAAGCTCAAGTTCAAGAAGGCGGTGATCGCCACCGGAGCCCGCGCCGCTGCCCCACCAATCCATGGACTGGACTCGGTTGACTACCTCACCAACGAATCGGTCTTCTCGCTGACCGAACTGCCGACTTCGCTCGGAGTGATCGGCGCTGGACCAATTGGTGTGGAGATGGCCCAGTCTTTCGCGAACTTTGGTTCCGAGGTCCACGTGGTCAACGCTGACCCCTGGATCATGCCGCGCGAAGATCAGGATGCCGCTCGGATCGTACAAGCCGCCATGGAGCGCGATGGGGTGAACATCTATGGCCATGGTAAAGCCGTGCAGTTGTCGCCAGACGGCGACCGTGTTCGCATGCGGGCCGATGCGGCCGAGGGTGGCTACGACTTCACGGTTGACAAGCTCCTGGTTGCGGTCGGCCGGGCACCCAACGTGAAAGGTCTTGGTCTAGAGAAGGTGGGCGTGGAGTTCGATGAGCGAGCTGGCGTCAAAGTCAACGACAACCTCCGCACCACCAACCCACGGATCTTCGCAGCAGGTGACATCTGCTCGCCCTACAAATTCACCCACGCGGCCGACTTCATGGCCCGCACCGTGATTCGCAACGCCCTGTTCATGGGCCGCGCCAAGGCCAGCGCTCTTACCATCCCGTGGGCCACCTATACCACGCCCGAACTGGCACACGTCGGCCTGAATGAACGAGACGCAGCCGAGCGTGGCATCGCTATCCAGACGTTCCGACAAGACATGGAGCACGTCGACCGCGCGATCCTGGAAGGCGAGACCGAAGGCTTCGTCAAGATTCACGTGGCCGATGGTACGGACAAAATCCTCGGCGCCACGATCGTCGCGCCCAACGCTGGTGACATGATTGGGGCCGTCTCGATCGCCATGACAAACGGCGTCGGTTTGGGGAAAATCGCCAACTCAATCCACCCGTATCCAACTCAAGGGGAAGCCATTCGCAAGGTCGGGGATGCCTACAACCGCACCAAACTGACCCCACGCGTTAAGGGACTGTTTGAAAAATGGCTCGCGTGGACCCGGTGACCGCTCCAAAACGGGCGGTGCTGGGAACTCGGATTGCGGTTTGCGGAAGGTACGCGGTAGGTTGTGGCCTATTCGGCCGGCCTCGTTAAGCTGCGTGACCCATGCTTATCTGATTGCATCCAGCGATGGCGTAGATCTTTGCTCCAACTCCCGTTGTCCCCCAACCGGTAGACCTATGAAGGCGTCCGATCTCTTTGTGGCCGCACTGGAAGCGGAAGGCGTCCAGCATATCTTTGGCATACCCGGAGAAGAGAATCTCGATCTCTTGGACTCTTTGTCGAGGAGCAACATCAAACTTGTGCTGACGCGCCACGAGCAAGGCGCCGGCTTCATGGCGGCGACTTATGGTCGGCTCACCGGTAAAGCGGGCGTTTGCATGTCGACGCTCGGCCCCGGAGCAACAAACTTCGTCACGGCAGCTGCTTACGCGCAGCTTGGTGCTATGCCCATGCTGATGATCACCGGCCAGAAGCCGATCAAGAGCAGCAAGCAGGGCCATTTCCAAATCATCGACACCGTCGACATGATGCGGCCCATCACCAAGTTCACCAGTCAAATCGTGTCCGGCGACAACATTCCCTCGCGCGTCCGCGAAGCTTTCCGCGTCGCCGAGCTTGAACGTCCCGGCGCCGTTCATTTGGAATTGCCTGAGGACATTGCCGACGAAAAGACGGATGTCCCCGTGATGCCCGCAAGTAAGGCTCGCCGACCCGTGGCGGAAGCGAAGTCCATTGCCCAAGCCGTGGCCATGATCGAGGAAGCCAAGCGCCCGTTGCTGCTGATTGGCGCCGCCGCTAATCGCAAGCTCACTAGCCGCATGCTTACACGGTTCGTTCACCAAACGGGCATCCCGTTTTTTTCGACACAGATGGGCAAGGGAGTGGTGGACGAAACCCACGAGCTGTGCCTAGGCAACGCCGCGCTCTCGACGGGCGACTTCCTGCACCAAGCCGTTGAAGCGGCGGACCTGATTATCAACGTCGGCCACGACGTGGTCGAGAAGCCGCCGTTCTTCATGCACCCCGGTGGTGTGAAGGTTATTCACATCAACTTCACTTCCGCCGAGGTCGATCCCGTTTACTTCCCGCAAGTCGAAGTCGTTGGAGACATCGCACACAGCGTCTGGCAGCTCGGCAACGATGTCCGCCCTCGAGAAGACTGGGACTTCTCGCGCTTCGCTGCCGTTAAAGATGCGCTGGAGATGCACCTACGCGAGCCGGCTGACGACCCCCGCTTTCCGATCATGCCGCCCCGCCTGGTAGCCGACGTCCAGCGAGTCATGCCAGCCGAAGGCATCCTGGCGCTGGACAACGGCATGTATAAGATCTGGTTTGCCCGCAACTACAAGGCCCGCAAGCCAAACACCGTGCTCCTAGACAATGCCCTGGCGACCATGGGCGCTGGCTTGCCTTCGGCCATGGCCGCCAAACTGGTTCATCCGGACGTGCCCGTCGTGGCTGTCTGTGGCGATGGCGGCTTCATGATGAACGCCCAAGAGTTGCAAACGGCCGTCGAGATGAAACTGAACCTCGTCGTGCTGATCCTCAACGATAGCGCCTATGGCATGATCAAGTGGAAGCAGTCCGGCATGGGCTTTGAGGACTTTGGCCTCGACTTCACCAACCCCGACTGGGTTAAATTCGCCGAGGCCCACGGGGCTACCGGCCACCGCATCGAAGCGACCGAGGACTTCGTACCGACGCTCAAAAAAGCCATCACCACCGACGGCGTCCACCTGATCGACGTCCCGGTTGACTACTCCGAGAACCATGCCGTGCTGAATCAGCAAATCAAAGAACTTGCGGCGGGGATTTAACAGCGACGGGAGGACAGGATTAGCAGGTTAAGCTTGAGAGCATCCTGTTCACCACGCCGATCCTGTAATCTCGTCGATAGGCTTCTCAACGACTCCCTCAACGAATCAGAATGCTCCAAGAAACCTATCCGTTCTACCTCGCCAACAAGCCTGAGTCGCCCAATAGCGATTTGGAGGTGACCGACAAGTACACGGGCGAAATCGCCACGCGGGTGGCGATGGCGTCGGCCGCCGATATTGATCGGGCGATCGCTGCAGCGGTCGAGGCGACTGAGCCGATGCGCACGATGCGGCCCTACGAGCGGCAGGCCGTGCTCTACCACTGCGTCAACCGTTTTCAAGAGCGATTCGATGAGCTCGCCATGGCTCTCTGCATCGAGGCTGGTAAGCCGATCAAGGATGCCCGCGGTGAGGTCTCCCGACTGATCGATACGTTCCGCATCGCAGCCGAGGAAGCGGTGCGAATCGATGGCGAGATTCCCAATCTGGAAATCTCCGCGCGAGCCAAGGGCTATCGCGGGTTCGTACAGCGGGTGCCGATTGGGCCTTGTTCGTTTATCTCGCCATTCAACTTCCCGCTGAACCTAGCTGCCCACAAAGTGGCGCCGGCTATTGCTGCCGGCTGCCCTTTCGTGCTGAAGCCAGCTAGCCGAACGCCGATTGGCGCCTTGGTAATCGGCGAGATCCTGGCAGAAACCAATCTGCCCGCCGGCGCGTTCAGCATCCTGCCCTGCCACCGCGACGGGGCTGACCTTTTCACGACCGACGAGCGGCTCAAGCTCTTGTCTTTCACCGGCTCGCCAGCCGTTGGCTGGGACCTTAAGGCCCGTGCCGGCAAGAAACCCGTCATATTGGAACTGGGCGGCAACGCTGCCTGCATCGTGGACGTCAGCTGGGGGATCGGCGACGCCGACCTCGACGACGCCATCAACCGCCTCGTCATCGGTGCTTTCTATCAATCGGGGCAGAGTTGCATCGGCGTGCAGCGGATTCTCATCCACGAGGCGATCTACGACGCCGTCAAGGAGAGGCTGGTCGCCGCCACCAAAAAGTTGATCGCCGGTGATCCCAAGAACGAGGACACCTTCGTCGGCCCGATGATCAGCGAGAAAGAAGCGAAGCGGCTGAAGGGTTGGATCGACCAGGCCACGGCCGCCGGCGGCAAGCTGCTATGCGGCGGCGGCTGCGAAGGAGCCATGCTGCAGGCCACATTGTTGGAAAACGTCCCCAAGGATCAAGACGTTTGCACCGAAGAAGCCTTCGGACCTGTGGCGGTGCTGAGCCCCTTCGGGGACTTTAGCCACGCCCTCCAAGAAGTGAACGACAGCAAGTTTGGCCTGCAGGCAGGCATCTTCACTCGCGACTGGTACAAGATCCAGCAAGCATGGGACACACTTGAAGTGGGCGGCGTCGTGATTGGCGACGTGCCCAGCTGGCGTGTCGACAACATGCCTTACGGCGGCGTTAAAGACAGCGGACTAGGCCGCGAGGGCATCCGTTATGCCATTGCCGACATGACTGAAGAACGGTTGCTGGTGATCCGCACGCCAAATCGCTGAGCGTCCGAACTAACGCCAAATCAGGTACTGTGGTCGCTGGTTGCTATACCAAGCGAACGGTCGGCCACCGGGCATCTGCCAAGCGGGGCTATACATACCTGTGTGCGGCGTTGCTGCCGCGGTGGGTCGAGCATTTGACATGCCGTAGGCCGCCATAGTCTCCAGCCGATGGATCCGCGCCGCGGCCCTGGCTTGGGCCTTTCTCTGAATGATCTGCCGAGGCGTCGGCTTCTCATAGCCTGACTCGTAGTACCAAGCCTCGCGGTCGCCGGCCGGCACTTCTTTCTCAGGCAAACGAGGCCGTTGTGCTGAAGCTGACGCGCAGATCAGACAGGCGGTCATCACCATCGCCGCTAGTGCCATGCTTCTCATCACCCACTCCGTAGTTGAAGCCGGCTCAAGGTCAGTCCGTGGCGGCGAACCGGCTGGGTCTTCATCGTCCATCCTTCGCGGTCGAAGCCAGACAATCCCGAGCCACCTGCGCGGGTCACCGGAGACCCTACGGGGCAACCAACACCTACTTTGCCGGCTAGGCAAAACTGGGGGACCACACTTCGAAGAGCCAGAGCACACCCGTCGCCCGATTGGCCAACCGGCGCCCGCACTGCTAGGATAAGAGCACGGGGTGCGGAATCCCGTCGGCTGGTCGATCCGTACCCATCGACCCGGTCACAAGATTGCCACCGCGAAGGCGAAGAACCACACGGCGGCAGTTTTCGGCAGGCGGACGCACAGCTCGGCGACACCGGGCCGTGCCGTGAATTTCATTCCTAAGGAGTCAAGACGATGAAGACGTTTGGATTCGGGTCCCTCGCGGCCCTGCTGTTGGCAGGCGTGATCGGCTGCGGCAGCAGTTCAGAAGTGCCAGCTCCCCCGGTCGATGGCGGCGACGATGCTGTCGAGGCTGAGGGCAGCGACACGGGTGAAGAGGCCGCGCCAGCCGAAGGTTCTGGCACGCTGGAGTAGGCCGCGACCTGGCATGCCTATCGCTCATGACGGCGGCCGACCAGTGTGGTCCGGCCGCCGTTTTTTACTGCTGAAAGCCGGTGGATTCAGGCCGGAAGACGGGTGGCAGGCAGGGTTCGGTGTTGACCAAGCCCCGCGGTTTGCGTAGCTTTCAGTAAAGCCTGCGGCCTGCAACGGTCGAAACGGTAATTACTCAGGCGCCGTGGCCAAGTGGCTAAGGCATCGGATTGCAAATCCGACATCGGCGGTTCGAATCCGCCCGGCGCCTCTCGGTGTTTCTCGCGGCTTGGGTTGGCTGGCGCCAACACCGCGCTGTGTTTCTCGCGGCTTGGGTTGGCTAGCGCCAACACCGCGCTCGCTGCACCGTGTTTCTCGCGGCTTGGGTTGGCTGGCGCCAACACCGCGCTGTGTTTCTCGCGGCTTGGGTTGGCTGGCGCCAACACCGCACTCGCCGCACCTTATTTCTCGCGGCACCTTATTTCTCGCGGCACCTTATTTCTCGCGGCACCGTTTCTCGTGGCGATGTTTCTTTCCGCCTGCCCACGGCCCCCTCAAAAAAAGTTGGCCCAAAGAAAAATCGCGGGGGGCCTTTGCGACGGCCGCCAGCGAGTTTTTTGGCCTCCAATGTGACGTGGCTCACACTTCACGGCGCTGCCCGCGACCGTCGTTTACCGAGTTACGTCGACGCGCGCTTGCAGAGTGAGCGACTCTGATTCTCAACATAAACGTTGAATCGCCAAACTCAAGAAACCATTTTGAGCGCGCCGTTTTGATCCACTTTTCAGAATTCCTGGCCATCGACGACTTTCTACCCTCCCCAAGTGAGCTCCCTCAGGCATCCACAACGCGTGACGGAGCACTCCTTCCGGCCCTCTCCGTGCGGTCATACTAAAGCCTCCTCTTCAGAGTTGAGATTGCCAACCGCTACCTGTTTTTGGTGGCAAGCATGGCCTCGCGGCCGCTACCAGGCCATCGACAGGACAGGTTTGTGGCGCGATAATTTCGGAGACGAGCAAAGCCTATTGACACCCTAGCAGACGGATTTCGGGAGGATCAAAGTGCACGGATTCGACCGCCTCTCCGCGGAAGAAGCTGCGGAGATGATTCCAGCCGACGGGCTGGTTGCATTTAGTGGCTTCACACCCGCGGGCGCCGCCAAAGCGGTACCGCGAGCACTGGCAAAGCGCGCGGCGCGAATGAAAGAAGCCGGTGAAAGCATGCAATTGCGCGTGCTGACGGGGGCCAGCACGGGGGCTGCACTGGATGACTCACTTGCCGAGGCAGGCGCTATCGCTTGGCGAGCCCCGTATCAGAGCAGCAAACGGCTGCGGGCTGGCATCAATGCCGGCGAGATCGACTTCGTCGACATGCACCTGTCACATCTTCCGCAGATGATCGACTGTGGTTTTTTTGGATCACTCGACTTTGCCGTGGTCGAGGCAGTTGATATCACCGGCGATGGTCGGCTGTACCTGAGCACCTCGGTTGGCGCGAGCCCGTCCTTCCTACGGAACGCCAAGAAGGTGATCGTCGAGCTCAATCGCCGCCAGTCGCACCGCTTGCCAGAAATGCAGGACATCGCCGTTCCTCCGCGGCCGCCCCATCGCACGATCGGCATCGAGTTTCCCACCGAGAAAATTGGCGTGCCGTACGCCTCGGTTGACCCAAAGAAAATCGTAGCAGTCGTCGAGACAGACGAGCCTGATGACGTCGATCCCTTTACAACACCAGACGAGCCTAGCCAACGCATCGCCGAACATGTGGTGCGATTTCTTTGCGAGGAACGGGCCGCGGGAAGAATCCCCGAACCATGGCTTCCGCTTCAGGCTGGCGTAGGCAACGTGGCAAATGCCGTCATGGCAGGACTCGGCGAGTCTGACGATGTACCGCCATTTGAGATGTACTCCGAGGTTTTTCAAGACTCACTGGTCGACCTGATGGAACGAGGACGACTGACGGGCGCCTCGGCAACGAGTCTCACGCTAAGCCCCACCCAGTTGGCCCGGGTGTACGACAACATGGATTTCTTCGCAGGGCGGATCGTCTTGCGCCCTCAAGAAATCTCGAACCAGCCCGGCATCGTGCGTCGCCTTGGGGTGATTAGCATCAATACGATCCTGGAGATGGATCTAACGGGATGCGCAAACAGCACGCATGTTTGCGGCGTGCGACTGATGAACGGCATTGGCGGGTCGGGAGACTTTACGCGAAATGCTTACCTATCGATCCTTGTGGCCCCGAGCATTGCGAAAGGTGGCGCCATTTCCACGGTGGTGCCGATGGTTAGCCACGTCGACCACAATGAGCACTCGGTACAGGTGCTCGTTACCGAGCAAGGCCTAGCTGACTTGCGAGGCCTCGCTCCCCGAGAGCGCGCCGAACGGATCATCGAGTGCTGCGCGCACCCTTCGTACCAAGGCTACTTGCGAGACTATCTGTCCAACTGCCCGGCAGGGCATCTAAGCCAGAACCTGGGTCGCTGCTTCGAACTCCATCAGCGGTTTCTGTCCGAAGGCACGATGGGTCCCAAGGCGTAGCTGGAGGGGAGCTTCGTTTGCTAAGAGATCACGACAAATTCGCCAACTAGAGACGCCGCCGGGAACCTCACGAGTCGCCTTCACTCTGAAGGTGCGTCTACCCACGTTAGGTTCTCGATGCGGCTTTCTTGGGGCGAGCTTTCTTTCGGAGGGCTATCTTCTTGGTAGGTTTGACGCGTTTCCACCGCATACGTGCGCGGGTGGTTACTGTCTGAGTCTCCTCGTAGAGCTCCAGTATCAACTCAGAGAAAGTGTCAAACTCCAAAGTAGGGTCGGCCCCCGTCTTCCGCAGATGCATGACGGAGTCTAGCTCTCCCAGCGTGGTAGCACGCATGAGTGCCGTCTGGTTGTCTTTGCCGCAAGGGCGGTCAACCTTGGCCCCGTGAGCGAGCACCAGATCGATACAGGCGGGATGTGACACACACTGATACAGGAGTGACTTACCGTTCTTGTCAGTGACCTCGCGGTTCACCCCGGCCGCAAGAAGACATCGGACCAATTAGGGACTTTCGAGCTTGTCAATGCTGGGCCATTGGCCGTCTTTGATCATGCTTAAGTCTCCGATTGCCGTGACAACCTGTACGAGCTCACCGCTGCGGTGATCGATGTTGAGGCCACGTGCCGCCAGGAGCTTCGCACAGCCGACATACTGTGCCAACTGAGACTAGCCTTGCGTCTGCACGAGCCAGCGCTTCGGTGACTTGCCATCGTCAAAGTAGAGTCGGCGTATGCCAGACACGGTGCGCTTCTGTAGAAGGTTCTCAGATAAGACAGGCCCTTCGTATCGCTCAATCGCAGACTCTCTAGGAGCTACATCGCCCGTGGCCTACCCGCCCTTCTGCGACTCTCTCGGAATAAACCCCAACTGCTGTACACGCCAAAAACCCCGGAACTCTGGTCACCCCTCGATTTCCGCTAGGACGCTTTGGTCGATGCTGAAATTGGAGGAGACGGCTTGGACGTCGTCGTGGTCGTCCAGTCGTTCAACGAGCTTGAGCACTTTCTGAGCGTCGTCTTTGCCAATGTTGACGGGATCTTTGGCCAGGTAGGAGATTGACTGGCTCTCGGGCTTGAAGCCGGCCGATTCGATCGCTGCGGAGACATCGTTAAAAGACTCCACTTCGCAGATCACCTCAAACATGTCGCCCGCGGAACGGACGTCGTCCGCACCCGACTCGAGAGCCAATTCCATCAGCGTCTCCTCGTCCAGCGTCTTCGGCCCGCCTTCGGCTTCAGGTTGATCGGCTGCAAGGACGACAAGCCCTTTGCGATCGAACATCCATGCCGCGCAGCCAGAGACGCCCATGTTGCCGCCACACACTTCGAATATCTTGCGGACCTCGGGAGCTGTACGGTTGCGATTATCGGTGAGAATCTCAACCATGAAGGCCGTGCCGGCGGGTCCCATGCCTTCGTAAAGGATTTCTTCGTAGTTGTCTCCGTCTAAGTCGCCGGCCCCTTTCTTGATGGCTCGTTCGATGTTGTCCTTGGGCATCGACACCGCCTTGGCGTCGTTGATGGCGTAGCGCAACTTGAGGTTCGTATCGGGATCGGCGCCCCCCATCTTGGCGGCGACGATGATCGCCCGAGAGAGCTTGCTCCAGACCTTACCGCGTTTGGCGTCAATCGCCGCCTTCTTATGCTTAATGCCTGCCCAGTGTGAGTGGCCTGCCATGGTAGTGGGAGTGGGGGTTGGGGTTGGGGGAGAATGGCGGTGGCCCAGCATTATAGCTGAGGGCGAGTCTGCTGCGAGTCGCAGGAACACGTGGCCACCCACGGATGGCTGTTTAAGCGTTTTTTAGGCTCAAGCCGGCCACGCCAATTCAAGAACCGCTGGAGTTCGAGCCGGGGTCAGCGGTCAGAGGAACCGGTTCAAAGCGGCGGCGAACCTCGCCCGCTAGCTCGGGTCGAGAATCCTCGAGCAGCTCAGCCGCTTTGCGCCAGTCTGCCAATGCCTCCGGGCGCCGACCGAGGGTCGCCAGAATATCGCCACGATGGGCAAGCACTTCACCGTCTTCGGCCTCGCCCTGGTCTTTAGCGATCTGCAAAGACCGCTGAATGGTCGCCAAGGCTAGCCGCGGACGGTCGAGTCGAAACTGAACCCACGCCAGGGTGTCGAGATACGCCCAATTGGTGGGTTCAGCCTCCGTGGCGCGCCTTGCCATTTGCTCGCAACGGGCCAGGTGCTCGCCTCGCTCAGCCCACAGATAGGCCAGGTCATTCATCGCGCCCGCGTCGGCAGGGAATTCATCCAACACTTGCAGCAGCCACTCCGCCGAGGCGGCAGCGTCTCCCTGTTCTAGGGTCAAATAGGACAGGGTCATCCGCGCGTCTTTCAGGGCTTGTCGCGTGGCGGAATCAGGCTGGTCTTCGTACTGTTTAATGACGTGCTGGTACTCCTTTCGGGCGTCCGCTGGGCGGTCACCGTTGTAGAGCACCCAGGCGACCCGTTCGGCGACCCCGGCGTCATTCGGTTGGCGCTCGGCAGCCTGACGAGCAGCCTCCAACGCCACGTCATGTTGGTCGTTCAGGCTGAAGGCGGTTGCCAGATAGAAGTAGGGCAGGGGATCGTCTTCTGACCAGAGTTTCTCTTGAATGCCCCACATCAGGGCGTTGATGGCCGGGCGGTATCGGTCGTCAAAGAGCAGGTCAATGGCCCACAGGAGTTGCCTTTCGGCTCCCGACTCCGAATCGCGCGAGACTGCCGCCCGCTGCATACGACTGGCTAGCGGAAAACGCCGCGCCGTCTTTGCCGCCCATGCCGCCGCCGCCAGCTCATCAGCCGTACGCCCCTCTAGAGACCAGCCATCGAGTCGACTCAACAGTCGCTCGGCTTGCGAGGCATCCTGTAGCGCTGCGACAAGCGTCGGCGAAAGGGGCTCCAGGTCGGAGAGCTGACGAGCAAAGACGGGCAAGAGCAAAGACAAATCGCCTAGGCGATCGTCCGATGCGAGTCTCTCAATGAGCCAGTTGGCCGCTTCTAGCGCAAGTCCTTCGTCGATGGTCTCAGGCGCCGATTGGAGAACCTGGCGGTAGTAGCTCTCTGCTTCGGAGGCATCGCCGCTGTCCGCCAATGCCCGGGCGAGAGCTGCGGTGGCGTATGGGCGTCGCTCGGCGGCCAGATGCCTGAGGTCTGCCAACCGACCCGGCTGATCCCGCAGCTTCCTCAGCAATCGGGCGTGTAGAAGAAAGGGTTCGGAGCCGAGAGAGTCACTCTCATCGACGAGATACTGCTTGAGTCGCTCATAGGCAACGAAGGATTTACCCTCGGCCGCCGCCAGCTCTGCCTGCCAGTAGTTCGCCAAGGGAACCGCGGTTGGGAACTTAGCAAGCTCTGCAAAGGCCTCTCTCGCTAAACCGATGCGGCCAGCCTGCCAATGGCAACGCCCCAGCAGCTGCCAAAAGTCGGCATCCACGCCCCCCAAGGCGCGGCGCAAACTCCTGCCGACTCCGCGAGTTGGCTCGTCGATGAGCACACGTTGCACCGGTTCAAACGACCGCGACGCCTCCTCTATTTCGTCGACCAGCATGGCAATCCTGGCGACCTGCAACTGAACCATGAGTCGCGCGAACCTTTGCCCCGCATCCTGATCGGCGCCTTGTGGTGACTTGCGTAGCCAGAGGCGGTAGAGTCGCAACGCCGCGGGCCAGTCTCGTTGCTCGTTGAGGTACAGCGCCAACCGATGCAACAACGGAGGGTCCGCGACTTCGGCGTTTAGCAACGCGTAGCGGACCGCCTCATCGACGCGATCAAGACTAAATGCCAACGGGACGATCTTCTCGATCGGCGTCTTGGCGGAAGGCTCCCAGAAATGGGCGCGCTGGTAGGCACGCAGAGCCTGCAGCAGGTCCCCTTTTTCAAAGAGGGTTTCGGCAGTTGCAAAGTGAGCAGAAGCGGTGATCTGATCCCGGTCGGCTTGGCTAAGCTTGCTGACCAACGGGAGCTCATGGAGCTCTGCAAGAGCGGCAACGGCTGCTATCGACGACACGAAGGCCGCTAGAAAGATCCCTGGCAACAGGCTTCTCATCGCTTGCCCCTGGTGGACCTGAACCGCGTGAGATCAGCGCGGCTTACGCTTGGAGGGAGCCGCCTTCTTTTTCTTCTTACCCGCGCTGGCAACCTTCTTCTTAGCGACCTTCTTTTTGACAACCTTCTTCTTAGCGGGCTTGCCCTTGGCTGCGGGCGTCGATTTCTTCTTGATGACCTTCTTCTTCACCAGCTTCTTCTTGACGACTTTCTTTTTCTTGGTCGGAGCCGCCGTCTTCTTGACGGGCTTGGCGGCCGCCTTCTTCTCGTCGCGTTTCGGTTCGGCGCCCTTCTTCTCAGCCCCTTTCTTGGCGACGGTAGACTCTTTGCCGGTCGCCTTCCCAGTGGCCGTCTTGCCCGCCACTGGCTTTGCTTTCGGGGGCTCAGGCTTTGCCTTGGGCGGCTCAGGCTTGGGCTTGGCTGGCCGCTTTGGCAAGCGATCCTTGCAGCCCGGATCCAGCGCCAGCAATCGCTTGCGCGCCGCCGGCCCATAGGGATTCTTGCCCACCTCCACACCAAGCTGATGCAAGACCGACCCAACTTCGACACCCTTGTTCTTGGGTACCGCTCTTTCGAGCCCGGGCACGGTGCCGGCGGCCGCTTCGGAGTCGGTGATGATCTCGATCGTTCGCAGGGCTGTTAACAAGCCCTTGTTTACCGGGATGGAGTGCCCCCCCAGAGAGTTCTGCACCACGTAGGCGACCACAAAAGGGGTTGTACCTGGGAGCTTTTCAAGCTGCTTGATCGATACCCCCAGGTTCTGCTTCTTCATCCCTTCCAGGTCGAACTGATAGAAGGTCTCGAAAACGCTTTGCAGCGTGGTCCTCAAACGATCCGCAGCGTCCTCCGGGTCGTTGAGACCCTTGATTACTTCCGCCAACTCTCGCCGAGTGCTGACGCGGACTTCGTTCCAGTCGTAATACTGCTCCAACAGCTTATCGAGGGCCTGTTCGGCCGCGTCATGGGGCGATTGCTCTAGCAGACACGCTAGTAGCAAGTGCTCCAACAAGGTGCGCGGTTTGGCAGGCGGGGTCGGCTTGAAGTGCTTCTTTAGCGAAGTAACAAGCTTCGTTATTTTTGCGGCGCGGTTTGATGCGGCCATAGGAAACTAAACGGCTGTGGATCGGGAGGTAGATTGTATGATTGCAAACGGCAATCGGGACGTCACCCATTTGCCGTTTGCAATCCTCAATCCGGCGGTGATGATTCGTCGGACGACTGCGATGTTGATTCAGGGGGATCGTCCAGTACCTCATTGAGCATCTTGGCGATCGCGATGGAGTTCTTAACGCCCATGTCGAGTTCAAACTTCAGACGTGGCGTGTAGCGGGTATCGATACGGTCAGAAACTTTGCTCTGCAGATAGCCTGCCGAGCTCTGAAGACCATGCAGGCAGAGCTTTTGCTTGCTTTCGTCCCCCATGACCGACACGTGGACTTTGGCTTGCCGCATATCCGCGGAAACCTCGACGTAGGTCACCGTCACATCGGCCACGCGCGGATCGCGAATATCGGTGAGTATCGCCATACTGACGACCTCGCGAATCGCTTCGGCGGCTTTCTGGATGCGGCGGGAGGACATGTACGCAGGTTGGAGTTTGTAGGGCGGGCGTCAGGCCACAAGTTGTGGCTGAGAGCCTCACCTGTCAATCATCAAAGGAACGACCGATTTCTTCGACCTTGTAGACCTCGAGGAAGTCGGCTTCTTTAATGTCGTTGAAGCCCGCCAGCTTGATGCCACACTCGTAGCCTTCACGGACTTCCTTGGCGTCATCTTTCTCGCGGCGAAGGGTCTCGATGGGATAGTCGCCTACGATTGTGTTGTCTCGCACCACGCGAGCCCGTGCGTTGCGCTCCACCACGCCAGCCAAGACACGGCAGCCAGCCACGGAACCAACACGGCTGATTTTGTAGACCACCTGAATCAGGGCGCGGCCCAACTCCACTTCCCGTTCCTCCGGCTTAAGCATGCCTTCCAAGGCATCCTTAAGCTCGTCGGTAATCTTGTAAATGATGCTGTAGCGTCGAATCTCCACGCCGGTCTGATCTGCCAAGGCGCGAGCCCGATCGTCCGGCACCACATTGAAAGCAACGATAATCGCCTTGGAGGCATTGGCAAGCTGGACATCGCCTTCGGTCACCCCGCCAACGCTGGCTTGCAAAATGCGGAGGCGGACCTCTGGGTGCTCAAGCTTGCCCAACTCTTTCTTGATCGCTTCGATGGAGCCTCGCACATCGGCCCGGATGATCAGATTGAGCGTTTGAACTTCTTCGGCGCCATCCAAGCGGTCGTAAAGCGTATCGAGCGTCACCTGTTGGAACCCGGAGCCGGCAAGCTCCTCAGTACGCACGCGGTGGGCACGATCCTCGGCGATCTCTCGCGCTTGAGAGATGTCTTCCAGCACGTAGAACTGCTGACCACCCACAGGAGCAATGTCGAGCCCCAATAGATCAACCGGTCGGCTCGGTCCCGCTTCTTCGATTGTCGCGGCGGGATCAAGTGGATCCACCATTGCTTTGACTTTTCCAAAGGCATCGCCACAAACAATGACATCGCCAACTCGCAGCGTGCCCTTCTGGACAATCATCTTCGAGACAACGCCCATGTCCGAGTCTTGTCGCGCCTCCAAGCAAGCGCCAATTGCTGATCGCGTAGGATTCGCCTTGTACTCGTGAAGCTCGGCAACCGTGAGGATGGTATCCAGCAGGTCATCCAGGCCTTCACCGGTCAGGGCGCTGGTCTTCACCACTTCGACATCGCCGCCCCATTCGCTCGGCTGAAGTTCATTGGCGGCCAGGTCGGCCATCACTTTGTTGATATCAACGCCCGGTAGATCGCACTTGTTGAGGGCAACAATAATAGGCACCTCGGCCGCGCGGGCGTGACTGATCGCCTCTTCGGTCTGTGGCATCACGCCGTCGTCAGCAGCAACGACCAAGACGGCGATGTCGGTTACCGTGGCCCCGCGCGAGCGCATCTCGGTAAAGGCTTCGTGACCGGGGGTATCGACGAAGGAGACTGGTCGGCCCTCGTTAGGAATCTGATAGGCCCGAATATGCTGAGTGATGCCACCACTCTCGCCATCGGCCACCTTGATGCCAATCAATCGGTCAAGCAGTGATGTCTTCCCGTGGTCGACGTGGCCAAGGAAGGTGACCACCGGCGCCCTCGTGACCAAATCGCCCTCAGGGTCAACCTGCTCTTCGAGCTTCGAGAAGACCTTGTCTTCGAGCGTCTCCGGCTGGATGAAGTCGACATCACAGCCCAGCTCGGCGGCAACCAGCTCCGTAAGGTCAGGATCCATCGTGGCGTTGATCATGATCTCCGCCAGCCCCAAGCCTTCCTCACGCAGGATGTTCTGGATGTCTCGTGCTTGGACGCCCGCAGCCTCAGAAAGCTGGCGAATGGTGCATGGCAGCTGCACCTGAATGCGATCCTTACGCGGCGCCGCAGTGCTCACGCCCGTGCGGCGACGAGTCCTAGTGCGGCGCAACGGAGCAGACCGACCTGAGCCACGTGTGCGGCTGGCTTGGCGGGCCTCGCGACCCCCAAGCATCGGG
Organism: Lacipirellulaceae bacterium; assembly: GCA_965263315.1. Taxonomy (GTDB): domain Bacteria; phylum Planctomycetota; class Planctomycetia; order Pirellulales; family Lacipirellulaceae; genus JBCCQL01. The sequence goes on from CBDHGZ010000001.1 coordinate 810,037, forward strand.
CGTCCGCCTCGTCCCGACTTCTTGTTTTGCTCTTCTTCGTCCTTGAACTTGGTAGGCGTTTTCCCGCCTGCCTTTTCCTTGAGCTTCTCCGCTTCGAGAGTTCGCTCGGTACGACGAAGGATATTCGCCAGCGGACGTCCGCCTGCTTTGCCGCTGAGCACATCGGTCGGCAGCTTCATATCAGGCTTTTGCGTCGGCTCGTCGTCCTTCTTGGTCTTCGGCTTCTTTGGCGGCTGCGCCTGCGCCGGCATTGCCGCCAATTTGACAACGGGCCGGGCTTTGGGAGCATCGCCAGCCTTTTTCGTCTTAGGCGGTTCCTTGTCCTTCTTGTTGCCGCCTCCAACAACGGGTGGCTTGCCGCCGGCGCCACCTGGGCCAATGTAGTCTTCGCGACGCACCATCCCCGCCAACGGACCGGCGCCACTCCGCTGCGGTTTCTCTTCTTCTTGCTCAGTTACGGCCGCGGGCGGTGCTTCAGGCGTTTCTGCAACCTCGACAGGAGGCGCCTCCTCAACAGGAGCTTCCTCGTCCTTCTTGCGACGCGTGGGCGCCGCTGGCTTGGGAGTGACGATCACTTTCATGCGATCGCCCCGCGGAGCTTCTTTAGGACGCTCAACTGGAGGCGGAGCCGAGGAAGACTTTTTCGTCTTCTCGCCACCAGCGCCACTCATGAAACTCTTGACCGTGGCCACTTCATCTTCGGTCAAACTAGCCAGAGCCGAACCCTTGTCCGGCACACCGGCGCGGTTGCAGATGTCGACCAGCTCTTTGCTGTCGAGATTGAGCTCTTTCGCAAGTGCGTAGATGCGAACCGCCAAGATAGATATCTCCGTCGAACTGGTCGTCTAAGTCGAACCGTTGGGAACGAACTGGGCCCGTGTCGGGGGAGCGCTGGCGATCGGTTGGCGGCGCTGACCGGGGCCCTGTCCGTTGATGACAATCCGCTGCGGTAGCGGGGGCACGACCAGTTGTTCCTGTCACGGCCGGCAATCATGCAGGCGGCGACAGCTATCGCGTTACGAAACCATGCCAGCGTCTCCCAATAGGGCGGTGATGCCGCGGTGGCGAAAACACCCCCACCTGGGGGAGATTCCCGTCAAACTTTAGCCCCTCATCATGACCGGTATGGCCAGTCGAGGGAAGGGGGGAACGCCAAGCCAATGAGCCTCCATGGCCTAACGACCCGTTGCTGTGACCGAGCCCAATGGCTGACAGCAAGACTACTCGGGCTGCGGAGCCTTCTCGGCTGGCTCTGCCTCTGGCGACTCCACGGGTTCTGCATCGGGCGACTCGGCAGACTCCGCCGGCTGGTCACCATCCTCGGCAGCTAGGGTCTCGGCAGCCGGAGCTTCGGCTGCTGGTGACTCGACCAACGCCTCTGCGTCCTCGCCAGCCCCGTCGGTCTCGCCAGCCCCGTCGGCCTCGCCGGTTTCGCCGGCTTCGGTAGCTCCCTCGGAAGCTGCTGCTTCGGCCGCTTCGGCCTCGGCAATGCGATCCTGTTCCTTCTTCTGACGGCGAGCCTCCGCGGCTGCGGCCTCGGCCTCTTCGGCCCGAGTTTCGGCCACTTCGACAATCGAATCGACCTGTTCCTCCGTCAGTCCGCCCATTTGCATCAGATCATCTGGCTCGATGATCGATAGCTCCTCATAGCTCAGAAACCCTTCTTCCACCAGCTTCTCGGCGACTTCAAACTCCAGCCCATCGATCGAGCTGAAGCCTTCGACCGCCTGGTCAATCGACTCGGCCAACTCCTCTTGAGTCATGATTTCGATATCCCAGCCTGCCAGCTTGCTGGCTAGGCGGACGTTCTGGCCACGGCGGCCAATGGCGAGCGAAAGATTATCTTCCTGCACCAGCACAATCGCTTTGCCCAGCATCCGGCAAAGAATCACCTGCTCGACTTCCGCCGGCTGAAGGGCGTTAGGGATTAGCACCTCTAGATCGTCGTCCCAACGGACAATATCGATCCGCTCGCCAGCCAATTCGTCAACGATGTTCTTGATCCGGTTGCCTCGAACACCGACGCAAGCGCCGACACAATCAACCCGCGTGTCGCTACTGATTACGGCCACCTTCGATCGATAACCCGGCTCGCGTGACATGGCACGGATTTCGATCACGCTGTCCGCAATCTCCGGAATCTCCTGCTCGAACAGCCGCTGCACGAGGGCCGGAGACTTACGACTCAGGATGACTTTGACTCGACTGCCCGCCTTGCGGACTTCGTAGACCGTGGCACGAACTCGCTCGTTGGCGTGATGCGTCTCACCGGGGATCTGTTCGCTGCGAGGCAAAATTGCTTCAACATTGCCGAGCGCGACCGTGGCGGCGGCGCCTTCGTAGCGTTGGATGACGCCGCTGACCATGTGGCCGATCAGCTCCTCATATTCATCGTAAAGCGCGTCCCGCTCCGCCTCGCGGATCTTCTGGATCATTACCTGCTTGGCGGTTTGAGCGCCAATGCGACCCACCACCTCTTCGGAGTCGAGCGTCTCATCGCCACAGGTGGCTGTGACCTCCCCACTCTCTTGATCGATCTTGCACTCGATCTCCGCCTCTTCGCCGTAGTATTTCTTAAGGGCGGAGATCAGCGCCTGCTCGATGCCCTCAAAGACGATCTCTTTCTCGATGTTCTTATCGCGATGGATCGCGTCGACGATTCGCAAGATTTCCTGGGCGTTCATGGCGGCGGTCACTTTCTGCGGCGTTTGGCTCAGCGAGCCAGCGCCCGCCGCGGGCGAATCGGGTTGTCAAGTTTTCCAGATTGTCCAAATTGTCACCCAGGCATCCTGCCCAAGCGTCGCGTCTCAAGTCTTTGCGATGCCCATCGACGCAAAAAGCCGGCAAAAGCCGGCCTGAGAAGCCCCCGCGAAGACGGGGAACGCATTGCATGGTGGGCAAGTGAAAGAGTAGGGCGAGGGGCGGGTGGTGTCAAGCAGAAGCCGCGACCAATGGCTCGTGCAGAGCCGCTAGGAGTTCACAGAGTCATGACGACTTGCGAAGTTGAAGAGCACGCTGCTCTGCCAACATGCGAGTAGTGAGCGCCCGACAGGATGGGTACCGCGCACTCTTATCCGCACCCAAGCTTCGGGTACCTTCGGGCATGCGTTGATGGATGTCCAAGGACGCCGTCATTTGGCTGGAACCACGCCACGATTCCAGGGCTTAATCTGGTACATCATGACGTTCTTGGTATTCTCGGCGCTCGTCACCGCCCTAGTCCAGTGAATGACTTGAGCGACGGCGCCAACCTACGCCCCTGCGCGCGAGACACACACCGCGGCGGCTTGGCCCTGCGGTGTGGTATTGAGTGTGGCAAAGCAGTCGCCCGGCGAGATGCCGTCTTGGGTGACGGGGTCGAGGCGGCACTCGGGGTCGGGTTCGGCGTAGTTTAAGACCCGGGGCAGGGCGGCGTGCTCAAAGGCAAGCAGCGAGGCGATCAGTTCCACCATGCCGCTGCCGGCGCCGAGGTTGCCGAAGTTCGCCTTCGGCGCGATCAAAGGAACCGTACCAGCTACGTCACCCAAGGCGGTGTGCAATGCTGTTGCCTCGTCGATGTCCGCCTGCGGCGAGGCCAGGCCATGGGCATTGATGTGCCCAAGCTCTGTGGGCGCTTTGCCGGCGTCGCGTAACGCAGCCGTCATAGCGTTGGCCATGGCGCGCTCGTTGTTTCCTTTGAGATTCTTGTCGGTTACCTGACTACTACCAAACCCGAGCACTTCGCCATAAATCTTGGCGCCGCGAGCCTGGGCAGAGTCCAACGATTCGAGCAGCACCATGCCAGCGCCCTCGCCGGCGACCATGCCGGTGCGGTGCTTGTCGAAGGGGCGGCTAGCGGAGGCTGGGTCTTCGGTGGCGTCTGCCAACTTCTCCGTCTGCATCGCATGAATCGCTTGCAGCGGCAGAACCCGCGTGCCGGTGGCGCCGGCGATCATGCGATCGGCGTGGCCGCGAGCGACGATGCGAAACGCCTCGCCGACGGCCATCAGGCCACTGGCTTCTCGCATCGTGAGGGAGTTGTTCGGGCCACGCAAATCGTTGTAGATGGCGATGTGACTGGCGGGCATGTTGGGCAGATAGCGGAGCATCCACAACGGCTGCATGTCACCCAGTCCTTTGCCACCCCACTGGTCATAGTCAAACTGCTTGCCATCGCTACAGCCAATCATCGCCTCTTGGTAGTCCTCGGGCATGGTCAGCATGTAGTCGCTACCGAGCACCACGCCGGAGGTCTCGGGATCGGCTTGCGTCTCGGCAAAGCCAGCATCGGCGAGGGCCAGTTGTGCAGCGGCCACAGCCATTTGTGTCTCGCGACACATTAGCTTGAGTCCCTTGCGAATCGCTTTCTTTCTGGCCCCTTCGAGCGGCCCAAAGTCTCCGATCGAACCGGTGAACTGCGGGGCGAGGCCGGCGATGCTCATCGGCAGCGCAGCGGTGGCCAAAGGCTCGTAGGCCTCAACGCCACTGCGGCCTTCAGCCAGTGCCGTCCAGAGTTCTTCCGATGAACTGCCCAAGGGCGAGATTTGACCGACGCCGGTAATGACAACGCGGCGGGAAGGATTCGGAGTGCTGTTCGTCATAGCCGTCACAGTTTAACAGCGACTCGATGGCTGGCCGAGGGGCACGCAACAGGCGCAGGGGTCGGGTAAACGCGACAAGGGCCCACGGGAAAGGGTCGGCCGACGCGGGAATCAATACCGGCGCGTGAATGAACCCGGCGTCAAGGCGGTGGAAACAGGGGCTCCACCTGGAGTGGCGCTGGGCATGGCCGTACCGCGTGCTTCGATCATCAGCAAACCATCGGCGCGTGGAGCACCGGTTACGCCAGGGATCATCCGGGCCAGGGGGTTCGAAGCGGATTGGGTCGGTGGGGGCACCACGCCAAGCGACAACAACAACACGTGATCGGCAGGCCAACGGAACCGCTCATGAATGTTGGCCATGGTCATCTGCGGCACTTCAACTTCCATTCGCTGGTTGCCTGCCATCGTGGTAGGGATGTCGAGCTTCACTTTGGCCATCTTCTCGACTTGGTGAATGCGAATCTTGACGACCGCGTCGGCGGACTTCATGTCCAACGAGAGTAGCGGGCTAAACTCCATCGTAGCGCCCTCTTCCAACTGGCCTGTTTCTGGCTGAAAGCCGGGCCACGCGTTGTCGGTACGGATGACGCCTTTGATGTAGGTCCGAGGCCGCATGGTCGAAAGTAACGCTGACTGGCCGTTGAGCACCATATGGCCCGAGGCGCTGTGCTCACGCCAGTCACTTCGCGCCGTGAGACTCGACAAGAGGATGGCGGCGTTTTCCTTAGGCATGATCCATCCCTGCACGCCGGGCGACTGCACCGGGATGGGAGTCATCAGCGGCAGCGCTTTGGCGCGCCAACTTGGATTGCGAACCGTGGCGATTCTCAGTGAGAACGCTTGTGACGCGGCTTGACTGTTGACGAAGCGATCGAGGATACCGGCCACCACGCCCTGCATTTCTGGCGTATGGTACACACGAAGCGTTTCACGACTGGCACTGAGCAAACCCACCGGCTGGGAGTGCCAAGCTTCGTAGCCCGTTTCACGAAGCACCCAGTCGACAATCGTTTGCTCCGGGTGTTCTGCGTTTGGATTCCGCAGCGTATAAGGGCGGATGTCGTATTCGCGCCACACCTGTCCCTGGTCGTTGGGCAGTGAACCCGATCCCTTGGTAACCGTTACACGCGACGGCACGGCAGCGGTGGTCGGTGTCATGCCGTTCTGGTTGGCCTGCGGTGCACCGAGGGGTGTTAGGGGTCGCGCGGCAAGCGGCGCCGAGGATGGCTTGGTCAATGGCGCCGGTGGTGTCAAACCGTTGGCTGCCTTCGGCGAGCTGCTCGACAGGGGGCCGCTCGACAGGGCGCCCGACGAGAGCGGCCCCGCAGACAATGCCGTGCCCGAACCGAGGCTCCGCGTATCGCTGGCAGGGGCAGAACCGTAGCGGTTGTTCGGTTGGCTACTGTTCCAGCCGCTTTGCGCTACCGCAATCTGGCTCATCGCCATTCCGCAGGCCACGGCTGCCAACACACCTGTCAGGGCTTTCACTATCCGCATTGCGTTGTCTCCAGGACAAGTCACGCCCGCGTCGCCGCCGGCCGCCACGAATAGCGACCTCGCGAAGCGTAGGGGCGGGGATAGTAGGAAGCCTGCCAGCTGGCCCGCAAGGCCGATCCAGCTCTGCTATAGAAAAAGGAGTGCTAGCGTGCTGGTCGTCGCATGGCGCCGGAGACAAGCAGCAGCACACCAGCAAGGCTAACGGCGGTCGGTTCGGGCACGCCGAAAGAGAACGGACTGGCAACGGCGCTAGTTGCTGCGGTAGCACCAAAATTAGCACGCCACTCAGCAAGGGATCCGACCACGCTGCCCGTGCCGACAGAATTTCGCCAAGTGGCGTAATCAGCTCCGTCGACGATCAGATCGCCGTTGTAGTCGCCCAGCAAGCTAACCGGCTCGTCAATTGACCAGCCAAGGTCAGACAGCCCGGCAGCATCGAGTGAGGTGGCGACCTTGCGTGTTCCCACCGTAAGGGTGGGATCCATCAGCGTCTCCTGAGGGATGGTCGTGCCATAGGCGGTGCTGATGGTGCCTTCGCCCCAGTGAACGCCATCACTCTCCAGCGGAACAAGACCGCCAAACGAAGCCACGGAATCGGTGCCAACAAAACTGCTAGAGCTGATCAGGGCATCCCATTCGTCCGACGCGCCGATGCCGAGAACATGTCCAATTTCGTGAAGGGCTACCGAGTAGAAGTCGCTCTCCCCGGCGGAAGGTTGGGTCGTGTGGTCGAAGTGCCAATTGCTACTGCCATCGCTGTCGAACGTAACTGAGCCCCCCCACGGCGCGAATTCGCCAAGAGGCTCGCCCCGTTGGTTGATCAGATTGTCGAAGTTGGCCGAAATGACGTCGATCTCTGCCTTCTGCCAAGGGAAATACCAACTGAAATCGCCGCTCCAACCTGCTCCACCGGGACCACCCAGCCCGAGGGTATTGCCACTCAACGGTCGGCCTCCGGCATAGATGCGTAACTCGTTAGCGGCGATGGTGTCGTTGACGATCTGCTGCTCGGCACCAGTTCCTGGGTGGAAAAAGCTGATGATATAGTCCCAAGACGACACGGCGTCAGGCCCCCCGGCGGCGGAGCTGATGTAATCAGGCGGCGCAGCAATCCCCGCCAAGCTATCGGTCAGCTCTACGGTGAAGAAATCGGCGGCGGCCTCAATGGCGTCTCGCGCCTGCTGGTTGGCGAAGAAGTTGTTGGTGTCGTAGCTATAGTCGATGACCAGATTGACCGCCCGGGCTGAATTCGCGCCAAGCAACAGCAGAGTTGAAGTCACCACCAAGGTGACGTTTCTCGTGAGCATCACTGCCTACTTTCTGCCCCGTCGGGGTTGGTCGCCCCGCCAACCGGTTGAGAAGTGAGAAAGCCGCCGGTTCCGTGCCAGCCGCTTGTACCTCAAGCCTATGCGCAACGGCGAAATCCGACAACCGACGCCGCCGCACGACGACAGCACAGCCCCAAGGCGATGGTAGCGAAAAACACCGCACCACAAGGCTCCGGAACGGCAACACCAGCAAAGGTGGCAGCCTGAGTCGCCCCGAAGTTTTGCAGCCAAACTGCAAGATCGGCCGCGTCGACGGTGCCATTGTTGTTTCCGTCGGCAGCGAGCTCAGTCTGCGAGGAAAGTGTGTTGCGCCACAGGGCGTAGTCGCCTTCATTAACGAATCCGTCCGCATTGTAATCCCCCGGAAGGGCAGCAACCGCGTTGAGCCACAACGTGTCTCCCACGATAGCAAGTTGCCAGCCAATACCAGAAAGCGAGGGAAGGTCAAACGAATCGAAACTGCCGTTGAAGCCGGCCGCGGCCGATAGCAAGGGATATTGATCGCCACTTTGGGGGGTCGGCCCCCCAGGCAACAGCGAAACCGCCAGTTGCCCGTCGAGGGTCACTGCGCCTTGTGATTGAACCTTGGCTGCGGCGGTTGGGCCGACCGTATCGAACGCCAAGCTTAGAACGCCACCCTGACCAAAGACGATATCGCCTTGGGCGTCGAGCAAGCCCCCCGCCTCGTCCAAAGAGAGCGTCTGCCCGCTATCAAGCAAGAGCGGAGCCAAATCGAAACTTGCTTGAGCTCCCGTGGCAATCGAGATGGTTGACCCTGTGGCAAAACTGCGTGTCGCTCCCGATCCGCTCGACTCTGAGTAACTAAAGGCGCCGCCCTGCAGAAGGACATCACCACCGAAATGGACTTCGCTCCCAATATTCAGCACACGCCCGTTCTGAAGAACGGTGAGATCGCCAGAGCCGGTGTGCACTTCGCCACCGCTGGCAGCGGCCAGAATCGCCACGCCACCCGCGACGTCGGTGCCAACGGTAAGTGACGCCCCTGAGGTTTGACGGAACACGCCCCCAGTCGCCTGAACCGCCGCGGTGTGACTGGCGGCCCCTGCCAGATTAATGGTCGTGGTTCCTGCCAGCACTTCCGCGCCGGTGGAAATGGTCACCAGGCTGTCACGCTCGCCGAGTGCCCCGCCGACCGCGAGAGGCCCCAGGTCGCCCGACGAGCCGGGAAAGAAGCTAAGTTCCGTCACCGCGGCGCCATCCCCAAGGATGTCGGTTCTTGCTGCGGCGATCGAGACTCCGCTCTTGAGAATGAGCTTGGCGCCATCGAGCATGAGTTGGTCAGCGGCATTCAGCTCGGCATCGCCATCGCCGCCAGGCTCTACCTCGAATTCAATCGAGCCTTCCTTGACCAGAAGGTCCTCGGGAGTCAGCACTCCCGTATGGGGAAGAAATATGTCCTGCGTCGGGCCCGCCGGGATTTCGATCTGAGCCGAATCGCTCGGGCAACAGGTCGCCCCGGGAACCGCATTGGTTGACCAGTTCGCCGGGTCGTGGTAGTTGCCTCCAACCACCGGAATCCATTCAGCCACTGTCTGCGCGGCCGTCAAGGAGGGCGCAAGCACGCAGCAAGCTAGGGCTACTAGAGAAGACCGGGTCAATGGATTGCGGGCGTTGGCAGGAGGTCCCAGAGTGTCATGACATTGACACAAACTAATCCCGGATGCCGAACCCGTCAAAGAAAACCGCCTGATGCGTGCAAAAAACGCTCATCACCGGAAGGCTCCGGCAATAATCGTGGCATTGTGGCCCCCAAACCCAAAGCTGTTGCTCATCGCGATACTGATGGGACGCGACTTCGGCTCATTGGGGGTGTAATCGAGATCACAATCTGGGTCGGCAGTGAATTGGTTAATCGTGGGAGGCGCCACCTGCTGAGCGATTGCTTGGATGCAGAACAGCAGTTCGACACCACCACTTGCCCCCAGCAAGTGACCAAGATGGCTCTTCGTGCTAGAAACGCTCAGCAGCTTCGCATGGTCGCCGAAGACCTTCTTAATGGCGACAGTTTCCGCCTTGTCACCGAGTGGGGTGCTGGTGCCGTGCGCATTGATGTAGTCGATCTTGCTCGGATCAAGCTTGGCGTTCGCGAGTGCGGACGACATAGCCTGAGCGGCGCCGCGGCCCTCAACGTCGGGCGAGGTGATATGGCTACCGTCGGCGCTTTCGCCCACGCCAAGGATTTCCGCGTAGATGTTGGCGCCGCGGGCTTGGGCATGCTCCAACTCTTCAAAAACAAAAATGCCTGCCCCCTCTGAAAGGACAAAGCCATCACGATCTGCGTCAAACGGGCGGCTCGCCGTTGCCGGATCGTCACTACGGGTCGAGAGGGCCTTCATGTTGGCGAACGCCGCCAAAGCCATCTCGGTGCAGGCCGCCTCACTTCCACCGGTGATAACCAGATCGGCATCGTTGTAGCGGATCGCACGGACGGCGCTTGCCATGGCGTTGTTCGCGCTGGCGCAGGCCGTGGCCACCGCGTAGTTCACGCCTTTGAGTCCGTAGTGAATCGAAACATGCCCACTCGCAGCGTTGACGATCAACTTTGGGATCGTAAACGGGGAGACTTTGTCCGGCCCTTTTTGAATGAGCCGATGCATCTGCGTCTCGATCTCGGTCAGGCCACCAACGCCCGATCCAATAATCACACCGCAGCGGAAAGGGTCTTCTTTGGCGAAGTCGACACCAGAATCCTTGACCGCGTCGATGGCGCTAACCATCGCAAGTTGGGTGAAGCGATCAATTCGCTTGGCTTCTTTAGGATCGAGATATCCATCCGTGGTGAAATCGTGGATGTCGCCGCCGAAAGAGACCTTGTGGCGACCAGTATCAAAAGCCCGCAACTCGTGCACGCCACTCTTACCAGCGAGGATGTTCGCCCACAGCGATTCAACTTCGCGGCCAAGGGCCGTAACGGCCCCCATCCCGGTTACGACAACGCGTCGTGTCATGATTCTTTGATGCTTCTCGACAAGCAGTTCTTGGCGGGGAATAACCAATGCCAACAGCACCGGATCATCCGCAAGGCGCCGAGCTGTAAACAGAAAAAGGCGCACGCCGTTGGCGATGCGCCATGAATTCTCGATCGCTGGGCGATTGCGACGGCCGGTGGCCGTAAGCGAAACCGATCAGTCGTTGTTCTCTTTCTCGATGAACTCGACCGCCTGGCCGACTGTTTGAATCTTCTCGGCTGCATCGTCAGGGATGTTGATGTCGAATTCCTCTTCGAGTTCCATGACCAGCTCAACCGTATCCAGCGAGTCGGCGCCCAGGTCGTTCACAAACGACGTTTCGGCTGTAATCTTTTCTTTGTCGACTCCGAGCTGTTCCGACACGATGTCGGTGACGCGTTCCATAACCGATGCCACGGCAGGTTTCTCCTTCGATCCGCTGTTAGATTGGTGCGTCCCACTTCTCGGGGCCGCCCGCTAAAGAGCCAGTGCTCTCGGACGACTTCCCTACTGCAGAGAGCTGCTCCCGCCGGCAGCCTTCGGGACGGTAAGTTGAATGGGTGTTGTGGGGTTTGTCTTCCCGCTGCTAGGGCGGCGATCGGTTTGCCGCCCCTATAAACGCCTCAAAATAGAGGATTTCCGCAAGAGAGGTCAAGATATACCGCTTAGGACGGGGGGTGTCTAGGTCAAGCAACAGGCGTCGACGCCAACTTAGCCGGTCATGCCGCCATCAATCACGATGGTTTGCCCTGTGATGTAAGCCGCCGATTCGCTTGCCAAGTACAGAACCACATCGGCGATCTCCTCGGGCTCTCCAAGCCTTTGTAAGGGCACGCGGGTCTTGATTGCTTGTTGGAAGGCGTCTCCGCCGGCCTCGGCCAGTACCTCGGTCATCTCCGAGCGGATAAAGCCGGGGCAGATGGCGTTGACCGTGATTTTGCGGCGTTTGCTGCCGAGTTCCTTAGCCACGGTCTGCGTGAAACCGATGATGGCCGCCTTGGAGGCCGAATAGTTCGCCTGCCCCGGATTGCCCATGATGCCCGAGATGCTCGAAAGATTGATAATCCGGCCCCGCTTAGAACGCATCATCGACTGCGCCGCGGCCCGGGTAAACAAGAACACCGACCGCAGATTGGCGGCCATGACGCTGTCCCAGTCTTCGTCGGTCATCCGCGGCAAGAGGGTGTCCCGCGTGATGCCGGCGTTGTTGACCATAATATCGACCTGGCCCCAAGCCTCCGCGACCGTGTCGACGGTCTTCTGCGCCTGCTCGGCGTCGCTAACGTCGCACGTGTAAACGGCGGCTTCGCCTCCAGCGGCTTTAATCTCGTCGGCTACTTCTTGGAGTTTCTCGACATTGCGGGCAACGCAGGCAACCTTAGCGCCGGCGGCGCCCAACCGTAACGCGATTGCCCGACCAATCCCTCGTGACGCGCCAGTAACAATGGCGACTTGTCCCGAGAGATCCGCCTGGATCAGGCCCTTCGTTTCTTCCGACATGACGTTATCTGTTTTTCTAGGGGGATAAGGACTAAGCCGGCACGCTTTCAAACGGGAGCTTACGGCTGATTCGCTTCATGAGGCTGCGCAGCACACGCCCGGGGCCAATCTCGTAGCAACCGTCAACGCCAACTTGGTCAATCAAGTACTGCATGGAGTCTTGCCACCGCACAGGGCTTACGACCTGCTTAACGAGCAAGCTGCGAATCTCTTCGGGATCATCATGCGGCTGAGCATCCACGTTTGAGACTACTGGTAGGCGGGGAGGCTTGATCTCTACCGACGCCAACTTGGCTTGGAGTCTCGCCACCGCGGGCTGCATGAGGGGTGTGTGAAAGGCGCCAGCCACTGCTAAGGGCACCACTTTCATGGCGCCAGCCGCATCCGCCAAGCTGGCAACGCGCTCGCACGCTGAGGTTCCGCCAGAAACAACCGTATTGCCCGGGCAAAGCAGATTGGCAATCTGCAGTGTGTCCTCTTCGCGAGCTTCCTCGCAAAGCTGGGCGATTTGATCAACCTCGAGCCCCAGGATGCTGACCATACCACTCGGCGCCGCTTCGGCAGCGTCCTGCATGGCGGCCCCGCGCTCAGCTACTACGGCCAAGCCCTCCTCGAACGTCAGAGCTTCGGCAAAGGCAAGGGCCGTATATTCCCCAAGACTCAGCCCGGCCGTCGCGACACACCCTTCGACAACCTCAGGGCTGTCGAGCTTCAACTGCTCCAGGGCTGCGAGACTGCTAACATACAACGCAGGTTGGCTGTAGACTGTTGAGTCCAACTCCTCGGCAGGACCCTCGCCGCACAGAGCGAGCAGGTCATAACCCAACTGCCGAGAGGCACGATCGAACAACGACTTAGCAACCGCTGATCGGTCGCACAGCTCAACCGCCATGCCGACAGTCTGAGCGCCTTGACCTGGAAACAAGAACGCGGTGCGAGAACCCAAGGGCGCCGCCTCCAGTGGTTGAGAGGGGAACGATAGGGAGCAGCTCAGCCAACATGCTCAATAAGCGAATTTGACTGCTGCACCCGCTGGCCCGCCATGGGCTAAACGGGCTCAACCAAGGTGCGGCCCATGTAGTAGCCGCAGTTGGGATTCGGGCACACGGCATGAGACAACATGGCCTGGCCGCAACGGGGGCAGGCTTGAGACTGGCGTGCCTTGAGTTGATCGTGACTCCGGCGCTTGCCGGTACGGGAGTTGGAGTGTTTTCGCTTGGGCACAGCCATGATTATCGCCTCGGCTCGACTAATCTCGCAGTGGTCTGCGAAAGGGAGATTGCGTTGCGGTTGGTCAAGCCCCATAAAGTAGCGACGTGCCGCCTCGGGTGTCAATGGGCTCGGGCCGTATTGGCATTTCCCTCCCCAGCCTCCCTGAGTCACGAAATGCCGCACCAAGCGACGATTTCCGCCATAAACTACGACCTGGAGGCTCATCGCCAGGCCCTTGTCGACCTGCTGGCCAGCTACGCCGGGGACGCCACCTCGGGTGCCGGGCGAACTTTGACCGACTTCGCGCGCAGGGAGGTCGCCCAGGGGCTGCGTCAGCACCCCACGTCGCTGGTACTCCTAGCATGGTGTGATGCCAAGCCAGCGGGCCTGGCAATCTGTTTCGAAGGCTACAGCACCTTTGCGGCCAAGCCCCTGATCAATATCCACGACTTGGTGGTGGCCCCCGAGCTTCGTGGCCAGGGGGTTGGCACTTGCTTGCTCCAAGCCGTTGAGGGGGAAGCCCGCCGCCGAGGTTGCTGCGCGGTCACGCTTGAGGTCAACGGACACAACATTGGGGCCCAACGCTTGTACCGCCGGCAGGGATACTTGCTGGGCCAGTCCATCGCGCCAGCGCAGGCCATGATGTTCGGTCGGAAGCTGCTCGACTCGCAATGACGCCCACTGCGTTAACCAGATTCGGCAGCAGACGGCCGAACCTTGGCCCTAGTCGCCAGGAGGACTGCCATCAACACTGCCAATCCTGCTGGGTAGAAGGCGAGATCGGGAACCTCTCCTAGGAAGGGGTAAGCCAGCAAGGCGGCAAAGACAACCTGGATCAAGTTGGTCAGGGCCACCACCTGCCCGCGAAAATGCCGCATGGCGTTGTTCAGCAGTGAGTGCCCTAGCACCGTAGGAACCACAGCGATCGCCACCACCCATGGCAATTCGGCGCGCCAGTCAATCGGGCTGCGGTCTGCTAAGAAGATGGCAAGCAGAAAAGATACCGCAGCAGCCGATACGTACAACGGCGCTAAGTACAGCCAGAGCGTGGGATGGTGACGGTTCTTGCGCCCCAACACTAGGTACCACGCCACCAGCAGCATGGACCCCAGGCAGACAAGGTCCCCGTGAAAGTGACCGGCATTGATGCCGAAGTCGGCAAAGAACAAGATCAGCAAACCAATCGCCGCGACGCCCGTCGCAACCCACTCACGGGGCGTGACTTTTTCGCGAACGATCGCCCAGAGCAACAGCGGTGTGGCGATCGGCACCAGATTTACAATCAGGGTGGAATTCGCAACGGGCGTTAGCCGGGCGCCGTAGATCCAGGTGGCAAAGTGTAACGCCAACGCCATCCCGGGCAGGGCAGGGGCCGCCAGGTCACGCCAACCAAGCGTTGCCCGATGGCGTCGCCAGTCGCGAATAAAGAGCGGGCCGATTATGGCAGCCGCTAGTGTGAGCCTCAGCCCCGAAAGCAACAACGGGTCGAGGCCACACTTCTTGATCATGATGACCGAAGAAGAACAGGCTAGCGCAGCGAGCAGCAAGAGAAAGGTTTGCAAGGATCGCTCGTAAGTCAATCAAACAGCGGCATTTCGCCATTGTCGGCCCCGGGGGGCCCCTCTGCGGGCGGCGTATGCCCAAGATGCTCATACCCACGCGCCGTGAGCTTACGTCCACGAGGCGAACGGACGACCAACTCCGCCCGCAGCAGGAAGGGCTCGACTTCGTCGGTCAGGGTATCAACTGCCGTGTTGAGCGTGTGAGCGATCGCTTCCACACCAGCAGGACCGCCGTTGAACACTCGCCGAATGGTGTCCAGGTACTTGCGATCCTGGGGATCAAGCCCCAGCGGATCGATGCCCAGCATGTCCAGAGCGTCGTTCGCCACGCGCAAGGTCACGCGGCCATCAGCGCGGCTCGTGGCGTAGTCGCGAACCCAACGGAGGCGGTTGTTTGTGATCCGTGGCGTGCCACGACTTGTAAGCGCGATCCGCTCGGCGGCATGTTCATCAATCTCCACTTTCAGCTTGCCCGCGTTGCGGCAAACGATCTCCGCAAGCTCATCCTGAGAGTAGAAATCCAAGTGCTCGCGAATTTGGAAGCGATCTCGCAGCGGCGCCGAGAGCAAGCCTGTGCGGGTCGTGGCGCCAATCAAAGTAAATGGCTCGACCGGCATGTTCACCGTGCGGGCGTTGACGCCCTCGCCCAGGGTGATGTCGATCCGAAAGTCTTCCATCGCCGGATACATGAACTCTTCAACGGCCTTCGGGAGCCGATGAATTTCATCGATGAACAGCACCGAGCCACGCTGGGCGTTGGTTAGGTAGGGAAGCAGGTCCTTAGGCGCCGCCAGGGCCGCCCCGCTGGCGATCTGCAGTTCGACGCCCAGGTCGCGGGGAATACACGTGGCAAAGGTTGTCTTGCCGAGCCCTGGCGGACCATCCAGCAGTAAATGGCCGAGCGGTTCTTCGCGCTTCAGAGCTGCATCGACGGCAATTTTGATCCGCTCGTAGACGGCCCGCTGGCCCACCATCTCGTGCATGTGGCGCGGACGCAAAGCGGTGTCCTCGTCGGCTCCGCCGGCAGGCACTGCGGTCGGTGACGCGAGGCGGGGCTCCTCGGGCTGATCGTCGGCTGAGAGAATCCTTTCACGTGGCATGGACAAAAGTGTACCAGAGTTCCGTTCTTGTTTGGCCCCCGGTCCGTTTATTTGGCCCGCAGTCAGTGACCGCGGGGTAAACGGAAACGCCGAGGGCTAGTTGGCGTCAAGGAACTCCACCAACGCGTCGTAATAGGCCCTGGGTTGCGGGTCGTTGTGGCCACGCTCGGGCATCTCGAAGAACTCCTTCCGCGCACTCGGCGCCGAGTCGAACAACCGCCGGCCGTGCTCGAAGGGGACCACAACATCCGGTACGCCATGGCTCATAAAGAGCGGACCTCCGTAGCTCTGAATGCGGGCAAGCGAGTCATATCGGTTCCGCATCACCAACCGTACCGGCAACCACGGAAAGTGGTGCGCGGCGGCGTCCGTGAGTCGCGTGAAGGTGCTCTGCAGAATGAGCGTCTCGGCGCCCAACTCGGCAGCACAGGCGACTGCCACGCCGCCTCCGATCGAACGTCCAATCAGAGTCACCTCGCTAGGCTGCCGACTGGTCCGCTTGGCAACCCATCGCTGGGCCGCCAGGCCATCAGCAATCACGCCCCCTTCGTATGGCTTGCCAGCGCTCTTGCCATAACCGCGGTAGTCGAACAAGAACACCGAGGCCTGCAACTTGTACGCCAGCAGCGGAATCAGCTCGGCGTTGTCCGCTACCTGCTCGCCATTACCGTGGAAATAGAGTACGGCTCGCTCGGCCCCAGGCCTGTCAAAGTACCAACCATGCAGCCGAGTGCCATCCGCCGACTCGAAGAAGACCTCGTCGAACATCTCGGCGCCAGCGCTCCAGTCAGAACGCTCCAGTGGAGGGACCGGGTAGACGAGCATGCGCTCCAGGAAACTCATAGCAACGATTACCAACAGGTAGGCGACTAGCCCCCAGCCAATCAATTGCCAGAGGAGCCGAACCAGCGGATGAGATCGGCGTGACGTGACCAAAGCAAGCTATCCTTGCCGTTGTTCATAAACAGCGTGGAGCAGTGACTCGACGTCCTTGTATTTCTTCTTACGACCCAGGGCTTCGTCCAGCAGGCGACGGGCGTCGGCTTCGCCGTGGCCGAGGGTGCGAAGGATTTCAAACACCTCAGCCACCAGATCCTGTTCCACGCCGGCCGTGGCGGCTGGTAGGTCTTTGGCGACCAGCAAAGCGAACTTCGGCGCCTTGCGACGGAGTTTGGCGATGATTCGTTCGGCGGTCGCCGGGCCGATGCCGGGCAGGGCGGACAGGCCCTTCACGTCCTGCTCTTCAATGTGGGTGGCCAGTTCGGCCACCGGCCGGACCATCGCCCGCAGCGCCTTCTTCACGCCAACACCATCCACCTGGCAGAAGAGATTGAAGAACTCCCGCTCGATGGGATTCAAGAACCCTACCATCCGCGGCGTCAGCCGGCCGCGGGCCGGATCGCCCTCCAGGTATTCAATCGTGTGCAGCGAAACGTCTTCGCCGACCGACGACTGCAGCGTCCGCCGCGCGAACTCGGGGATCAGCACCTCGTGCTCGAAGGCGCCCGCTGCTAGGGCGAGCGATTCTTCATAGACAGCCGCTACGCGGCCGGTGATTTTGGTGATCAAAGGTCAAGCCTCAAGAGCAGTAACTACAACAACGATTCCAAGGGTTCTTCAATTCCGTTCGTCAAGTCGAGCTCTTGTTTACGCCCAACGCGTGAAATCGCTTGTCTTGGAGTGAGACCTTCCTGAACCATGAAGTACCCTGCCACAACCGTTGGTGAGCGACTGCGACCCGCGTGGCAGTGGACTAGCACCGAGGGGTTCTTCTCACAAAGCTCTACAACCAGGTTCACTATCTGTCGAAATTGGTGGGGATCGTTGCCAGGGCCATCGATTAGATTGAAGACTTCGATGCGGTCAACACCAAGCTCTTCCGTCTGCCAAGACCGTAGCTTGCCATCCAAGCCGACGATGGACTTGATCTCGGCTCCACGCAACATATCGGGGTTCTGTGCCTCAACATAGTTGCCTATCAATATGTCTTCAGTGATCCAGTTCATCTTCAGGCAGGCTCACGCACAACGCCTGCTACCCCACTTTCGATGACTGCCCACTCAAAAACCAATGCGTCATCGCAATGGCCAACGCATCGGCTACGTCGGCGGGCTCGGGAAGGTTCGGCAGGCCGAGTTCGCGCTGGACGGCCAGTTGCATTTGCTCCTTGGGCGCCCGGCCGGCGCCAGTGAGCGTTTTCTTGATTTGGGTCGCGGCATAGTGCTGCACCGGCAGGCCTGCTTGTACACCGGCCAGTACAATGACGCCACGGGCGTGGCCCATCAGGATGCTGGTCTTCACCCGCTCGTAGTGCGAGTAGAGTTCTTCGATGGCCATGGCCTCGGGCTTGGTGGCCTCGATCACTTCGGCAATGCCGACGTGGATCTCGCCGACGCGATGCGCGAGCGACTTACCCGCCCCGCCACGGACCACGCCCGCCTCAACCAACTTCACCCGCCGACCCTCGGCGTCGATGACGCCGTAGCCAGTCACGTTCAAGCCGGGGTCAACGCCGAGGATTCGCATATGAGTTGGCCGCAGCTGGACGCGGAGAGACGCAGTGTTTGCCTGTCATGCCAGTCGCTGTACCGAATCTGCCTTCATCCGCGTCGATCTGGGGCTCCTTGCTAGCCCTTCGTCCACTCGGTGCCGCCGGCTCGGTCTTCAAGAGCGACGCCGATGGCGGCCAGGCGGTCGCGTACCGCATCTCCGGTGGCGAAGTCTTTTTCTTTGCGGGCGTTTGCCCGGATGTCAATCAACAGTTGCATGACACCGTCCAGGGCGTCGTCAGCGCCTCCGTCCCACTCGGTGCCGCCGGCGCGGTCTTCGAGCGTGATGCCGGTGGGCGCCAAGCCGTCGCGGATGGCGTCCGCCACGGCGAAGTTCTTGGCGGCCCGGCTTTCTGCGCGAAGGTCGATAACTAACTGCATGACTTGGGCAAGTAGCTGGTCGTCGGCGCCGCCTGCTGACGTTGGCGGCGCACCGAAGATGCCAACGATGCTGGCCAACTCCTTGAGCAGTGTTAGCGTGGCGGTAAAGGCGGCGACCGCTTCCCTGTTTTCATTGCCAGCGCCCTCGAGGTCCGCCGCATCGCACTGTTTGTTGGCCAGGTTCAGGAGCTCGAACAGCTCGGCCATCGCGCCGCCGGTGTTGAAGTCGTCATCCATCGCCGAGAGGAATTTTGTCTTGGCGGCAAGCGATTCCTTGGGCAGCCCGGCGATCTCGGCATCGCGGGACGACCCCGCCTGCAAGTCGTAAAAGTCGTTGCCGGTGATCCGCGTGTACCGTTTGAACAAGCGATAGAACTTATCGAGGCCTTCTCCTGCCTCTTCGATGGCCGGTTCGCTGAACAGTACGGTGCTGCGGTAATGGGTGCGAAGCAGGAAGAACCGGATCCGTTCGCCGCCTTGCTTCTTGATCAGGTCGGCTAAGCCGCCGGCGCCTTTGCTGCGGCTCATCTTGCCACCGGCGCCTTGGTCGCCCGCCTCACGTTCCGCGCGGCCGCCAATCTTGCCGGCAGCATTGTCTTTGCGAAGCAGTCCATTGTGGGCCCAGTAGCGGGCCATCGGTTTGTCGTGGCAACATTCGCTCTGAGCGATTTCGTTCTCGTGGTGAGGAAAGACGAGATCGAGGCCCCCGCCGTGAATCTCGAACGATTCGCCCAGCAGCTTCTTGCTCATAGCCGAGCACTCGATGTGCCAGCCTGGTCGGCCAGCACCCCAGGGACTTTCCCAACTGGGCTCCTCTGGCTTAGCCGACTTCCACAGCGCGAAGTCCGCGGCCGATCGCTTGCGCCCAGCGCCGCCCTCGCCGCCGTCCCCCTGCATCGAATCGAGCGACCGGTTTGATAGCTTGCCATACTCGCGGTCTTTGCCGCAGTCGAAGTAAACATCGCCATCGGCGGCGTAGGCGTAGCCACGCTCGACGAGCGACGCAACGAAGGCAATGATCTCGTCCATGCAGTCCGTTGCGCGGGGGAAGTGGTCGATCTGATCGACGCCCAGCGCGGCGAGGTTGTCCTCGTAGTCCTTGATGTTCTCTTCGGCCACTTCAAGCATGGTGATGCCGCGCTCGTTGGCTTTGTTGATGAGTTTGTCATCAACGTCGGTGATGTTCACCACCCAGGTGACGTCATAGCCGCAGTAGGTGAGGTATCGCTTGATGCAGTCGAAGATCACCGGCCCCACCATGTGGCCAATATGAGCCTGGGCATACACCGTTGGCCCGCAGAGATAGACTCCCACCTTGCCCGGCGCGGTCGTGGTGAAGGGCTCTTTTTGTTTGCTAAGCGTGTTGTAAATCTGCAGCGTAGGATGGGCGAGGTCCGTCTGCGGGTCAAACTTGGCGGCAGTGGTCGTCGACATGGTCTGATCAGGTGAATTTCGAAGGTCTGGAGGCCGCGGTTGGCCTATTCGCAGACCGGTAAGGTAAACCGATTGGGCGGTTTATGGGAAGATCGGCTGGCCGGGAGCGAATACTTGGCCGAGCGGACTCTTCTGGTAAACTCCCGCCTGCTCAGCACTAACCGTCCTTAGCCCGAAGGTATCGCCGTGGAAGACAACCCTTTCCAATCCCCGATGAGCGGTGGCTCGATCCCGCCCAATTACAGCCCCGTCGATCCGTCCCGGCAGACGATTACCATCAAGTTCATCCACCCGCTGCAAGCCGGCTTGGTGAGTGCCATCATTACTGCGCTGATACCTGGCATCATTGCCATGGTTGCAGGGTTCTTCATGCTTGTCCTGGGGGCCGCCAGTGGCGAGTCAGCCGCGGTCGGGGCGAGCGTGCTAGTGATGATTGGTGCTCCGTTAATGTACGCCGTGGTTGGCTTTTTGAGCGGACTCGTAGGAGCCGTGATCTACAACATTGCCGCAGGCATGGGTGTTGGCCTGCGGTTTGATGTGCAGTAGGCAATGCGTGTCCTACCGCTTGGCGACCACCAGGGCTACGCAGCGCGCTTCGATGGCTTCTTCGCGGCCAACGGGGCCAACTCCTTCGCCGGTCTTAGCCTTGAGTCCAATCTCGCCGGCGGGCACGTCCAGGACTTCTGCGATTCGTTGGCGGATGGCGTCTTTGTAGGGTAGGAGCTTGGGACGCTCGGCCGAAACCACACAGTCCAGGTTGGCCAACTCGTAACCTGCATCTTGCACATCGTGGTAGGCCAAACGCAGAAAGTCGGCAGAATCGCGGCCGGCGTTGGCCGGGTCCGTGTTTGGGAAGAGCGAGCCGATGTCAAGGTCTGAAACCGCCCCGAGCAGGGCATCGGTTATGGCGTGCAGCAGCACGTCGGCATCGGAGTGGCCAACCGTTTGCTTGTCGTGCGGTACGTCAATTCCGCCCAGCCGCAACGGCCCGCCAGATTCAAGGCGGTGCGTGTCCTCGCCGAGACCAACTCGATATCTCATGGCACTATCACCGGCCGATGGCACGCGAAGAAACAGAAAAAGAGGAAGCGCAGAACTAAGCTCTGCGCTTCCTCCGTGTCATCTCTTGTCGTTGGTTCGGTTCGACTAGCTGGCTACGGCCAGCGACTCGGCTGCTTTGGCGAGAGCCTCTGCCTTGTCGGTCTTTTCCCAGCTGAACTCGCCATTGGGACCAGGTTCACGACCGAAGTGGCCGTGTGCGGCCGTGGCGCTCATGACCGGCTTGGTCAGACCAAGTTCCTTGATCAAGCCACGTGGCGTGAGGCTAAAGTTGTCGCGAATCAAACCAATGAGCTGCTCGTCTTCGATTTTGCCTGTGCCAAACGTATTGACATTCACGCTAACCGGCTCAGCAACCCCAATGGCGTAGGCCAGTTGCACTTCGACTTCGTCGGCAAGACCAGCGGCGACAATGTTCTTGGCAACGTAACGGGCCATGTAGGCTGCCGAGCGGTCAACCTTCGAGGGATCCTTGCCGCTAAAGGCTCCACCACCGTGACGACCGCGGCCGCCGTAGGTATCGACGATGATCTTACGGCCAGTCAGGCCCGTGTCGCCATGCGGTCCGCCGATCACGAACTTGCCCGTCGGGTTGATGTGGTAGGTAATCTCACCCGTCACGTACTCAGCCGGCAAGCAAGGCTTGATGGCCTTCTCGATGATCTCTTGCTTCGCGGCTTCGGTAACCACCTGACCGCACTCGGCAAGAATGCTCTCGTCGTGCTGGGTGCTAACGACCACCGTATCAATGCGGATTGGCTTGTTGTCTGGGCCATACTCGACCGTCACCTGGCTTTTGCTGTCCGGACGCAGCCAGGAGATCTCGCCCGACTCACGCAGCTGCGCGAGTTTCTCGACGATCCGATGCGAAAGGTGAATGGGCAACGGCATCAGGACGTCCGTTTCGTTGCACGCGTAGCCAAACATCAGGCCTTGGTCGCCGGCGCCTTGTTCCCCCGCCACGTCAGAAGCCTTATCGACACCCTGGGCGATATCGACAGACTGCTCATGGATCGCGTTCAACACGCCACAATCGTGGCTGAAGCCGATCGAAGGATCGGTGTAGCCAATTTTCTTGATGGTCTCGCGAACCACCTTCTGGACGTCGACATAGTGGTCGGTGCGGACCTCTCCAGCCACGACCACCTGTCCCGTCGTGCAGAGCGTCTCGACGGCGACCCGAGCATCGCCCGGGTTCGAGTCGTTAGCCAAAATGTCGTCGACAATGGCGTCTGAGATTTGATCGGACACCTTGTCCGGGTGGCCCATGCTGACCGATTCGCTGGTGAAGAGGTAGTTGCCGGATGCCACGTTGGGGGTCTCCTGGAGCAGGGCGTAGCGGGGAAGGTGTTTTGAAGCCCGCAGTATAGGTAAGCCCTGCCACTGGCATCAATGGGCGGCTTGCCGTGCTCGTCGCAACCTGGCCCCAGCTTCAAGCAACAGGCCGATGCCCAGGATCATGGCACCCACACCGAGCGCCTGGACAGGCCCTGCGGTGAGGAAATCTCCCCACTCAGCAACGCCTCCCAAATGCAAGAGTTGAGCCTCGCCGTGGAGGAACTCTGGCGAACCTTGTGCAACCCAGACCGTGGCTGCTTGCAACGTGCGTAGGACCACTAAGATGAGCACCAGGGGGCCAAAGACGGCGATGGCGCCAATCAGGCCAAGCTGACGGGCAGACCAACCCCAGGCGAGGCGGACGGACGACTCTTGGCTCTGTGGGGACCGATAGGGGTTGATGGACTGCATCGCACTAAACCGTTTCTGCGTGGGGGGATAATCGGCCTGAGGATTCCGTGGTATTCTGGCTCCACTGGTTATTCGTCGTCCCAACCGCAACCATTGCCAAAATGCCTGATTTTGCCGCCCTTCAGTCGAAAGTGTCCGCCCATGGTCAGTCCCATTTGCTGGGATTCTGGGATCAGCTTACCTCAGAATCCCAACAAGCGTTGGCCAAGCAGCTTGAGGCGGTCGATTTCGGACTGATTGCAGACCTCCACCGGGGCGACCTCGAGCAGCCCGATTGGGCCGAGCTGGCCAGCGAAGCGACTCCCCCGCCCGCCATGAGACTGGCAGACCGCCAAAGTGGTTCGCCAGGAGGGCTGGGCATCTCCCCCGAGGCAGCCAAACAGCGAGGCAAGCAAGCCCTCGATGCCGGAGAAGTCGGCGTCTTGCTTGTCGCCGGAGGGCAGGGCAGTCGGCTGGGATTTGACAAGCCGAAAGGCATGTACCCGATTGGCCCCGTTTCAGACGCGACCCTGCTGCAAATCCATATCGAGAAAGCTGTGGCTTTGTCCCAGCGGCATGGCAAGAGTGTGCCGGTCTATTTGATGTCCAGCCCCGCAACCGATGCCGACCAGCGGGCATTTCTTACCGAGAACGATCGCTTCGGCTTGGCGGAGGATGATCTCTTTGTCTTTTGCCAAGGGACCATGCCGGCCGTCGATCGCGAGACCGGCAAGTTGCTCTTGGCCGACAAGGACCGGCTATTCCTCAGCCCGGATGGCCACGGCGGCACGGTGGCGGCCCTCGCCACGACTGGCGCCATCCAGCACATGCAGAAGCGGGGCATCAAGCATTTATTCTATCTGCAAGTGGACAACCCGCTGGTCCCCATCGGCGATGCGGAGTTTATTGGCTATCACTTGCTCGCCGAGTCAGAGCTCACCTCGATGGCGGTCACCAAGCAGGAGCCCCAAGACAAACTGGGCAACTTCGGCATGATCGACGGCAAGATGAACGTCATCGAATACAGCGACATGCCGGACGAGATCGCCGAGCAGCGCGAGGCGGATGGCGGCTTGAGATTCTGGGCCGGCAGCATTGCCGTGCATGTGTTTGGGGTGGAGTTTCTTGAGCGAATGCTCTCGCTGAAGGATGCGCTGCCGTTCCACATCGCCAACAAGAAGGTGCCATTCATTGACGAGTCTGGAGCCGAGGTCAAACCGGAAGAGCCCAACGCCTTGAAGTTCGAACGCTTCATCTTTGATTTATTGCCGCAGGCTCGCAATCCGATCGTCGTCGAGTACGCCGAGACGGAGGTCTTCGCTCCGCTCAAGAACGCCCCAGGCGCTCCAAAAGACACTGAGCAATACGTTAAGCAATTCCTCGTGGATCAGCACACGGGTTGGCTGACCACGGCAGGCGCGGCAGTCGCCGACGGCGCCACCGTGGAGATCAGCCCTCTGTGGGCGCTGGACGCTGATGGAGTCGCTCAGCGCGCCGAGGCGAGCATGACCATCAACGAAGCTACCTACCTGCGCTAGACGCCCGGCGGCATGCTTGAAGTCGAACAAAAGTTTCGCGTCGATGATCTCGCACGCCTTGGCCAGCAAATCCTGGCCACTGGTGGTAAAGAACACGAACGACAGCGGCAGGTCGACGCGTACTTTGCTCACCCAGTGCGCGACTTCGCCAAGACCGACGAGGCGCTGCGGCTCCGTCGTGTGGGCGAATCGAATGTGGTGACCTACAAAGGCCCGAAGCTCGACACGGAGACTAAGACGCGACGCGAGATTGAGTTGCCGCTGGCTGGCGGAGCGGCGAGCTTTGAAATGTGGTCAGAGATGCTCACGGTGCTGGGCTTCGAGCCGGTGGCTGAGGTCGCCAAGTGGCGGACGCCTTACGAGCTACAGACCGAAGCCCGCACGCTTCACGTCCTGCTCGACGAGGTTGATGGCCTGGGCGCCTTTGTGGAAATCGAAATGATGGCTGAGCAAGCGGAACTCGACCAAGCGCTCTCCGCAATCGCCAACGTCGCCGACCAGCTAGAGCTGATTGATAGCGAACGGCTGAGTTATCTGGAACTACTCCTGGCCAGCTCCAAGTAGCCCGCCACAAGGGGGACTCGCGTCCCCAAGCGAAGCGTTGCTAGTAGACGCCCCCACCTGCCCGGTCCCCGCCCGTGACTACCACAATCGAACCGCCGACTGCCGAGGAGACTCCGGACCTGGGCATTGATGAGGGTTCGGGCGACCAGCACGCCGAAGCGCGCAACTTCATCGTGCTGGTGCTCCACCAAGTGTTGATGCGGGTTGGCTGGGTCTTCAAGACCGAGAGCATCGTGATGCCGGCCTTTTTGGACTTGATAGGCGGCGGACCGGTGCTGCGTGGCTGCATGCCCGTGCTGCAGCGTATCGGCTTCAGCGTGCCGCCCCTCATCTATGCGGCGCGGCTCAAACACATGCCTAAGAAAAAGTGGTCCGTGTTCGCAACGACGCTAGCGATGGCGGGCCCGTTTGTCGTGCTATCGGCCATCTCCTTTGCTGGTGGTTGGCGGCGAGAGAATGGCGAACCCGTCCCCGGCATGCTGGCTTTGTTCTTGGTGATTTACGCCGGCTTCTTCGGCCTGACAGGAATGAACCAACTGGGAGCCCATTCGCTCCAAGGCAAGCTGATCCGCCCCAACCTGAGGGGACGCCTATTTATGGCAAGCGTGTTGGTTGGCGCCCCCGCGGCCATAGCCGCGGCGTGGTGGTTGATGCCCGGCTGGTTGGCGATGCCGGATGGAGGGTTCGGCTGGGTGTTCGCGGCCGTGGCCGTTTGCTTCTTGCTATCGGGAGTGGTCATGGCTCCTGCGGCAGAAGCGGCAGACAACTTTAAGGAACAATCGACAAACCTGTGGCAAAAGTTTCACGACGCATGGCTTGCCATACGCTCAAACCCCGACGCCCAATCGGCCGGAGTGCTGGCGGCGCTGCTGAGCGTAAACTTTGCGCTGTTCCCCCATTATCAAGCCATAGCTCGCGATGACTTTCACTTGCCTTTGGGCGCCATGATGGTCTGGGTCTGCATCCAGAATGCGGCGACCGCCGTGGTGAGCCTTGTGGCGGGGCCAATGGCGGATCGCCTAGGAAACAAGGCAGCTCTGCACTTTGCCGTGCTGGGACTCAGCCTAGCCCCGGCCGCCGTGTTGCTGCTTCAAGCGTTGCCCACCGACCTGGCCGCACGCTGGTATTGGGTCGTCTTCGCCCCGATTGGGTTCACCCCAGTCTCGTTTCGTTTGCTGATTAATTACACGCTCGAAGTGGCGCCAGCAGAGGACCATCCAAAATTTGTCAGCGCGATTGGCATGTGCCTTGCAATACCTGTTGCCGTTGGTTCGCCGCTGGTTGGCTGGCTCGTCGGAGCCGTCGGCAGTGGGCCGGTGTTCCTCGGTGGGTTGCTCCTGTTGCTCACCGCGGGCGCCCAGACCTTCCGGTTGTCAGAGCCTCGCCACGCCCTCCCGTAGACGTGCGTCGGCGGCCACGACCACCAGACGGCCAGCAGCGTGCCAACGCCAGCTTTTCTGACGGAAACGGAACTCCGTCGCTTACCACGAACTTGCTTGAAAGGAATCATTACCATGAAAAAGCTCTCCCTAATCGCTGCTCTGCTCGCGATCTTCGGCCTTGCGTTCTCGCCTGTCGCTCAAGCCACAATGACCAGCCCCGTGTGGTCGATCGATGAAGAAGATGGTGACGATGGCGAACTGCTCTTCGACGAAGAAGAGGACGATGACGACGGCGAAGGTGAACTCTTTGCCGACGACGAAGAGGGCGACGATGACGAAGGTGAGTCGCTCCGCTTGGACGACGAAGAGGACGGAGATGATGACGAAGGTGAGTTTCTCTTCGACGAAGAAGAAGATGGCGACGACGATGGTGAGCTGCTCTTCGATGAAGAAGAGGACGGTGACGACAGCGAAGGTGAACTGTCCTGCGATGACGAAGAGGATGACGACGACGGCGAAGGCGAACTGAGCCTCGATGACGAAGAAGACGACGAGGACGATGGCGAAGGCGAGTTCTGAGCCGCTAGCTGCCTCTTCTCAATAACCGATCCATCTTGCAAACGGGCGTCCCGATCTGGCGGGGCGCCCGTTTTTTCGTGTGTTGAACTGCTGTTTCTCGCCAGTTGTGAATCTGGGATACTCCGCCGCAATCTCGCGCTAGCACCCCGTCTCGACACAAGCAGCTCTTGGCAAGCATGAAAATCTTCTTCTCGGTCGGCGAACCTAGCGGCGACCTGCATGGCGCCAACTTGATCAACGAGCTGAAGTCTCGCGGGGCCCCGGACGGCAAGTGGGAGTTCGTCGGCTACGGCGGACCGCGCATGGCCGCTGCGGGCGCCGAGTTGCATGAGGACCTCACCAAGCTGGCCATCATGTGGTTCCTGCGAGTCTTGCTAAACCTGCACAAGTTTCTCGGCTTGGCGCGACGCGCGGAACACTACTTTCGCCACCATCGCCCCGATGCCGTGGTTCTGATTGACTACCCCGGCTTCAACTGGCATATCGCCAGGCGGGCCAAGAAGCAGGGCATTCCTGTGTTCTATTATGGAACGCCGCAACTGTGGGGCTGGGCGGGCTGGCGAGTGAAGAAGATGCGGCGCGATGTCGACCATCCCCTTTGCAAGTTGCCGTTCGAGCCCGAGTGGTATCGCCAGCGGGGCTGTCAAGCGACTTACGTGGGGCACCCCTACTTTGACGAGCTGACCTCACAGCGTCTTGATGAGACCTTTGTGACGCAGCTAGCCAACGAACCAGGCCCGCTGGTCACGATCTTGCCCGGTTCGCGGACCCAAGAAGTGAAGAGCAATCTTCGCGACCAGCTCAGAGCGGCCGGGAACATCGCCAGACGGGTTCCACGGGTACGGTTCGCTATTGCGGGCTACAAGGAGTCGCAGCGCCCATTGATCGAGGCCCGGCTAGCCGAAAGCGGCTTGCTCCAGCAGGGTATTGCTGTGGATGTGTTTATTGGCCGCACGGCAGAGCTGATCCACATGGCCCGATGCTGCTTGGCCGTCTCCGGATCGGTATCGCTGGAACTGCTTTATCACGCAAAGCCAACGGCAATCGTCTATCGCATCTCTCGCTTCGCCTACTGGGTCCAGAAACAGTTCCGCAGAGTCCGCTACATCACTCTGGTAAATCTGCTTACGGCCAAAGAGCTCTTTCCCGAGAAGGTGGGTGTGTATGATCCCAGTAATCCGGAAGACGCGCACGTGCTCATGCCAGAGTACCTCTGCTGCGAAGACAAGTCATCACAGCTAGCCAACCACATCGTGAAGTGGCTAACCGACGATGAGGCCTACCAAAGGCAGGTTGCCAAGCTCTCCGGCCTCAAGGAAAAAGTTGCCCACGGCGGAGCGTCCAAGCGAGCTGCCGATTACCTTCTGAAGCACTTGCCGGCGGTCAACGACTCCAAGCGTAGCGCTGCCTAAGTTAGAATGCCAAGGTTAACTGACGTTCTAGCTCAATCGGAATTCCACAGTGCCCTTTGCCGACCCGTCGCCATCGCCGGCTGATCTTCACTTCCGGCTGTTTGGTTTCCCTGTCCGTATCCATCCCTTCTTTTGGATCCTTTGCCTTGTGCTCGGACCAAAGGAACCACAGGCAGCTTTGTTGTGGGCAGTTGCCGTGGTGATTTCAGTGCTGGTACATGAACTGGGCCATGCGGTCCTGCAAAGACAATTCGGCGGTCGACCAAGCATTGTTCTCTACGGCTTTGGCGGCCTGGCAATCCCAAATGGTCCCCCCGTCTCGTCGTGGCGGCAGATCGCCATCTCGCTTGCGGGCCCCGGGGCAGGATTCCTCCTAGCAGGGCTCATTTGGCTAGGCCTCACCCAGCTGAGCGAGCCGCTAGGCAGGATCCCAGCCCTGTTTATAAGTAGCCTGCTCTTCATCAACGTCGTTTGGGGCGTTTTCAACCTTTTGCCGATCTATCCGTTGGACGGCGGGCACGTTTCTCGCGAATTGCTGACGATGATCTTGCCGCCGCATCGCGGAATTGTCGCTTCGCTATGGCTATCGATCCTATGTTGTGGCCTGGCCGCGGCCGCAATCTGGCAATTGACCGGCAGCCTATGGAATCTGATCCTCATGGGCGCCCTGGGCTACAACAATTACCAAACCCTCGAGGCGTATAATCGCTCGCGAGGTCGCTGGTGAGCGAGCCACTGCCCCGGTTTGTCGCGATCGGCGCGAGCAACCTGCGCCGTGGCTTTCCTGAGTTCATCGATGTCGCCACCGCGATCGCTGGCCAACCCGTTGAGCTTCTCGCAGCCATGGGACATGGCCGCTCTTATGGACGACGATCTGCAGTGCTCCTCAAGTCGATGCCCGGGATCTCGCGATGTGGTCTATGGGATGCCTTGTCCGCGGCGCCACCGGCTCCAACACGCGCTCTGGTTACCGACATTGGCAATGACCTGCTGTATGGCGAGCCAACGGACCGCATTCTGCAGTGGGTTCAGACCTGCGTGGAACACCTACTGACGGCAAACGCCGAAACGACGATCACCGAACTTCCGCTCTCCAACCTGCGAAGGCTCGGAGTCATCCGTTACCGATGCTTCCGAACCCTGTTCTTTCCACCATGCCGACTGACACTTGCAGAGATCACGCAGCGTGCCTACGCACTGAATGATGGCTTGCGACGCATGGCTGCGTTGTATGGCGTTCGTCTGCTTGCCCCACAAGATTCTTGGTACGGATTCGACCCAATCCACATCCGAAGACAAAAAATCACGCACGCTTGGGAATTTTTTTTCGGCATGAATGACCCCTCGCGAACGGTCAGCCATCCAAGCGCCAACATGCCAACAAGACGAGCGCGATCGTTGGTAAACCGAGCAAGTATTCAACTTGCAGCGCCGGCGAGTGAGCGGTTGCTAGGCCGAGAACGAAACCACGATCAGCCGGCGCTAACTCTTTCCAGCGGCACGCGCGTGTCGGTCTACTAACTGCGGCTGAAGTCTTCGCAAACCCCAAGAAAACAAGGGTTTGCGCGCGTGCTGACTTGGGCTCGCCAAACGCAAGACGCCTGTTCCACATGCTGCACTGGCGCTGCGATTGATCGTTTCATCGACACCCGATCGCGCATCTCCGTTTGCTTGTTGAGCGCG
The DNA here is from genome assembly GCA_965263315.1 of Lacipirellulaceae bacterium. Lineage (GTDB taxonomy): Bacteria > Planctomycetota > Planctomycetia > Pirellulales > Lacipirellulaceae > JBCCQL01. The sequence goes on from CBDHGZ010000001.1 coordinate 840,097, forward strand.
CTTCAAAGATACCATCGTTACAGCTAAACGAATCAAGCGGCGCGCTGTCGCTGGTAGTTCTCGCACAGGTTCCGTCACGACAAGGTGTCGACCAGCTTGCCTTGAAGCGGAAGTTTTTGTGCAAAAACATGTTGCAGAAAGAAGAGTTATTCGTACAACTACCGACAACTGAACCGGTTCTTTGTCAAGCCAAGCTTTGAAGAAGGGAAGCTAAGCATTGGTGGCGATCAACGCAGACGTTGTTCGCACTGCTGTTGTTTCTCATTGTTCCAAGCGATGACCGAGTGTCGCTTGTCAGCCGGAGGGCAGCCCTGGATGGGCCACCCGCGATGTACCGGGTGATTGGAGGCGCCGCCCAATGCGATACCGCGTGGCGGAGTTCATGCAAAGTCGGGCAGGTCGCCCGATCGTAGGCGTGCCGAGCCTCGAGTCACCTCGACCCCTTTATGGAGGATTTCCTGTGGCCAAGAAGAAGAAGGTCGCCAAAAAGAAAAAGGCGGCGCCAAAGAAGAAAAAGAAGAAGGCCGTAAAGAAGAAGGCAGCCAAGAAGAAGGTCGCTAAGAAGAAGACCAAGAAGAAGGCAGCCAAGAAGAAGGCCAAGAAAAAGGTCGCCAAGAAGAAGACCAAAAAGAAGACCACTAAGAAGAAGGCGAAGAAGAAAGTCGCCAAGAAGAAGGCTGTGAAGAAGAAGAAAAAGGTTAAGCGCAAGAAGTAATTGCGCTGCCTCCTCGCTGTGGTCGCATCGCGATCACGCGGAGGCCTTCTCAGGCTGTATCCAAGGGCCGTCTTGCCATGAGCAAGGCGGCCCTTTTTCCTCCAATCTGCCTAAAGAGAGCTGTGCAATCCTCCTCTCCCTTTGAGGGGTGAGTTTGGCCTTGAGGGGTGAGTTTGGGTGAGCGGTGAAACCCTGGCGTTTCTTCACCCTCCTCTAACCCCCACTTGCATGGGCGGCGGGGTATGAAACTCGCCTGAGAGGGGCTGCCTAGAGCACCGGTAACGATGGCATAGGGGGAGCGTCTGCCCGGTCGTCGGCAATGCCTCGAACCATGCGATGAGCAATCCGCTGGAAGTACTCGGCGCTGGCTTCATCCGAGAGATTTCCGTCGGTTTGGCCGTTGTCACCACGCTCGCGGATGCCAATGTTGATTGGCACTTCCCCAAGAAATGGCACGCTCATTTCGTTGGCCTTGGCTTGCGCGCCGCCACTGCCAAAAATGTCGAAACGCTGGTCGCATCCCGGGCACTGGAAGTAGCTCATGTTCTCCACAACACCCAGCAAGGGGATGTTCACCTTGCGAAACATAGCGATTGCTTTGACGGCATCTAGCAGCGCCACATCCTGTGGTGTGCAAACTACGACGGCCCCGGTCAAGGGCAGCAACTGAGAGAGCGTCAAGGCAATGTCGCCCGTGCCGGGCGGCATATCAATCAGCAAGTAGTCAAGCTCGCCCCAGTCGGTATCGCGGAGAAACTGGGTCACCGCGCCATGAAGCATTGGGCCACGCCAGATGACGGCTTCCTCTTTGGGAACCATCAGCCCCATGCTGACCACACGTAGGCCATTTTTAACGATTGGCTGCAGGCGATTCTCGACCGCCGTTGGTCGCTCTTCAATCCCCAGCAGGTGAGGCACACTTGGGCCATAGACGTCGGCGTCCATCAAACCCACAGACGATCCTGCGGCCGACAAGGCGCACGCAAGCGAAGTAGCCACGGTACTCTTGCCAACGCCCCCCTTCCCAGAACCTACGGCGATAACACACTTAGCAGCCAAGCCGATCTGGCCAATCTTCTCCGCCGCTCGGGCGTGCTCGGTAAGGACAACCTTGACTGACTCCAATGCAGGCAGCTTGGCTCTGAGACGCGACTCGCAACGCTGCCGGGTTTCCTCGCGCAGTGGCGCTGCCCAGCTCGTTAGGCCCAACTCGATCTGAGCAGAGCTTCCTTCCAGCCGTACTTCCCCCAGTTGCCCCGTCTGGGTGATGGGTCTTCCTGTCTCAGGGTCAGGGAAATCATTCAGCGCGTCACGAATTGCGTCTTGGTTCACAGCGTCTTCGGTCAATGGGGGGTAAAGAATCGGCAGAGCGGTTAGGCTGGCGACTCTCGCCCTGGAACCGCGCCAAGCTCTTGTCACCCTATCGCCCAGGGGGGTGGCTGCCAAGGCAGGCGGCGCCAAAGCAGCTCCTCAGCGGGCAACCTGCCTCGTAAGCGACGCCAAACCTCTTCTGCGTGGCGATCCGCTACGTCCAGCAGTTGCCCTATCCGGAGCGGCGACGCGAGGACATGGACCGCTCCCGCCGCATACAACAGGGTAGCGAGCGAAGATCGGGCGTCTGTCGCGGTGATGGTCTCTGCCGTTAGCCCAATGACGCAAATGGAAGATTCGCTGCGCCATCGAGTAATGTCTGCCAGTTGCTGCTGTAGGGTGTCTTGATGGACTTCCAGGCCGAGCAGCACGGGAGGTGAAGCACTCGTCAGGCCAGCAAGGCGCTCGGTCGTCTCCACGGAAACAACGCGGCTGGCTTCAGAAATCTTCTGGCGTGTGCTTAATTCTGCTCGCACAGCGGCGGCCCAACGGTCCCGCGACTCGCAGATCATCATCCAACACGCACCGTTATCCTGGCCTATCGCGGCGCTCACAGGCCTTCTCCTTCCTGGCGATCCGCTTTCAAGCGGCCTTCACTCTCCTGCTCCGGTTGCTCCGACAGAAGTCCCAGGCTCGCCAGCCGACGATAGAGGCGCGGTCGCGTCATACCCAGCAACCTGGCGGCTTCCGCCTTGTTGCCACTAGCATGCTGTAGCCCCCGCTCGATCAGCTCTCGCTCAACCTTGCCCAAGAACGCATCCAAAGCCACCGGCTGAACGGTGCGTGCAGGAAGCTCAGCGACCAGTGCGGCCTGTCGAACAACCGTGGGCAAGTCGTCTTCATGGATGAGTGGCCCGCTCGCGTCCGCATGTGCTTGACTCACCACCGCATCTAACTCACGCAAGCCCCCGGGCCAGGAGTAAAGGACGAGCTTTTCAAGAGCTAGTGGTTCAAATCCTCCAAGCTGTTTCTCCGCGGCTAAGTTCTGTCGTTCAACCGCGGCCTGGGCCAGCAGAGGTAGGTCTTGCTTCCTGTCTGCTAAAGGGACATTCAAGACGGTTAGAGTCGCAACCGTGGCCACGAGTCCTTCCGTCAACTGGCTAGTCTCAGCGGTTGCAAGCAACCAGCCCTGGCCACCGTTCTTGAGTTGCGCCGCCAGAGAACTCTGAGCCTCTGGTGAGAGCTGATCGAGATTCTCTACCAACACCAGCTGGGACTGTCCATCAGGCTGGTTGATGGCTGATGAAACGCGATCCAGTACAAGCTCGGCAGGCAAGCGTGCCGCGTCTACGGGTACGAGCAGCGGACGAGAATTAATCGAGATGCGATTCAGCACTGCTCGTGCCAGTTCCGATCGGCCGCTGCCCGGCGGTCCCACCAGCAGAGCGTTCGACCTGCTCGAAGCAATCGCCTCGATCTGTCGCCTCAGTCGCTGCGCGTGGTGACTGTCTCCCAGCAGCAAGGGACAGTCGTGTGTAGACTCCGTGCGATGAAACCGCTGGAGGGCCAAGTGGAGCTGGTCGGATGAAGGCTCTGCAGCAAGCTCACGTCGAATCTCCTGCTGCGTTAGATCACTCGAATCGCACAGCACCAGCACGGGGCAGGACGACTGCTGGCCCGTTGGGGCTTCCTGCGCCAGTGGTAGGAACTCGGCGCGCCGATGTCGCAAGCCACCCTGTCGACCAGAGCAGGAAACCACACCGCGCCCTCGTTGACCGGTAAGTGATGTGGGCGAAGGGCAGAGTCCAGCCAGTAATCCGGTCGCTTCGCTTAGGTCATCGGCATGATAGGCCACGCGACGGCCAGTGATCTGCTCCAAGGGGGCTTCGACCCAAGTGGCGAGAGCCGAGTTCGCGTAAGTGACTAAGCCTGGCGTGTCGATCAGATAGACCGGAGCGAGCGCGGCATCGAAGGCTGCGAACAATGGCGGCGTCTTGTTACTTTTCTTAGCCACGCTATGCGACGAAACGTCGTCCCGTTTTGCAGACGGATGGAGTGTGCGCCCCTCGTGACCGCGCATCAGAAAGCCGCGACGCCGTGCTCATGTGCACAACGCCGCGGCTTTCACGGGTCCTCATCCCCGCCATGCTGCCGGCTCTCCCCCCGAGTAAACCGACGCAAGTTGTCTGTTGATCGCCTCCCCCGAGCTGATCAAAAGACATCGAGAATGAAGTGATGACCGCTGTGATATCGCCGGGCGCTGGGGTAGTAGTTGTGCCACCGTCGGTTGTAGACCGGAATCCGCATCTCTGGCGTATAGCGATGGTACAGGCTGTCTGCGCTGCGATAATACTCGCTCCCCCAGTAGTTCTGGGGGTAGTAAACATATGGGTAGTGGTAAAAGCGTTGCCAATCGGTCGAGGAATACGTGCCCCCCCACTGACGGCCATAGGCCTGCTGCGCTTCGGCTTGGCTGGCGCTCAACGAAACCAGCGCCACAGCCGCGACGGCGGCCAATACGATCCTGCGGATCATGCTCGGAATCCCCCCCTAGTGACTTCAGAGCCTGAGGCAGCGACGCCGCATAACGGCGCAAACCACCTGGCTAGCAAAGAGATCGGCTGCTAGCGCATTCGGAATTGAGGGAAAAGGCGGCAGAAGCCGCAAACCTTGCCAGCGAAGCGGGGGGCCGTGGCCCCGTCCTAAGCTGACGAACTGCCCCAGTCGCCATGGCGGACGTCGATCACTGACATCCCCGCGCGACGGGCCGCCTCAACGCCCAGATCCGCATCCTCTAGAACGAGACAGGCCTGCGGCTCCACGCCTATGCGCTGGGCGGCTTCCAAGAACACATCGGGATGAGGTTTATGACGCTCGGTGTCCTCGGCGGTGACAATCGCGTCAAACCAATCGCCCAGACCGATGTGCTCAAGCTGACGATCAATGACCCAGCGATAACCACCGCTCGCCACGGCCATCTTCCGTTGGCCCTTCTGCTCCCGAGCCAGAGCGACCACCTTCTCAACGGGCTTCACCTCGTCGAGGAAGGTCAGGAAGTTCTCTTCCTTCTCGCGTGACAGTTCCTCAGCGTCCAGTGGCTTGCCATGCTCAGCGCCCATCAAGGCGATGATTTTGTCACTCGGCATGCCCCCTAGCGCGTAGAAGCGATCCTCAGAGAAGGAAATGCTGTGATCAGCAAATGTCTTGCTCCACGCGTGGAAATGCACCGGCATGGAATCCGTTAGCGTGCCGTCACAGTCAAAGATGATTGCGGCGGCGGAAGCAATGAGCTGCGACTCGTTCACGACGCTCATTCAGGGATCTTCCCTTCGACGAGTTCCGTCTCCCACTCATCGATTAGCGGCCAACTGGTAGCGCAAGTGCCGAAGTCCGCCATTTTGAGATAGCTCTCCAAACGGGCAATGGTCTTATCGATCATCGCGTTATCTTTGCGAAAGATCGGCCCATGGCTTGGCAACAGCCACTCGATATCGCTATCGCGGATACGGGTGAGTGACCTGATGAAGTCGGGAATGCTGCTGCCGTGATGGGCGTCGATGGCGCCGACGCAACCATCGCGGAACAGATTGTCGCCAGAGAACAGCAGCTTCCCCATCCGGAACGACAACTGCCCGTCGGTATGGCCTGGCGTATGCCAGGTTTCCAACTGAAGCGAACCAACTTTGACAATGTCACCGTCGTTCACTTTGTGCTCGCAGGCGATCTTCGGCATGTCGAGGTGAATCCCCTGGGCCGCAATCTCTGCAAAGGTGGCGATTTTGTCTCCCGACTCCAATTTCTTGGCGGCGACCGGATGGCAAGTGACGCTGGTCTTGAGAATTTGCTTCGCCTTGGCCAGTCCTTGGATGTGGTCGACATCGGCATGCGATGCGATCAGCGTCTCGCACTTAGAGAAGGGGAAGTCGAGCTGGCGGATTAACTCCAGCACATCGTCCACGGCGTCCTCGTAGCCGATATCGATCAGGGTCCAAGCGTCGTCGTCATAAATCAGGTAGACGCTGCAAGTGACACGACGACGAGCCTGATGATTCAGCTCGATCACATGGGGAAATAGCGGGGTCCGCTTCAGCATGGCAAATTGGCAGGTCCAGGGGGAACGAATGGCTGGTGCCGCGAGAGAGGCTCTTCCGCGGCATTGGCTAGCCTATCCTTCTACCCGTCAGACCTCGGCTTGCCAAGGATCGATGCCAAACCGGTCCTGAAGTCCGGATAATTGAGGCGAATTCCAAGCGTCTGCGTCAGAAATTGGTTGCGAACGCGCTTATCCGCCGCGGCTCGGGCGGCCCGCGGAGAATCGGCCGGTGGGTCGACGAAGGAGGGTGCCGAAGCACCAATGAGCCGAGCAACTTCGCCGTAGTAGTCTCCGCGCAGTGGCGGACAACTATCGCTAACACAAAGCACTGGCGGCAGTGAACCCCTCGCGTCAGCGACTTCCACAACGACACGTGCCGCGTCTTCGACGTGAATCAGATTCACGTGCCCGTCTCGTGGTGCAGCAATCGGCTCTCCCGCTTCGAGTTGTCTGAGGAAGGGAATTCGGCCGGGGCCATAGATTCCCGCAAGTCGAAGGGCGATCCCTCGATCTGCGAAAGGGCTGGCACGAAGATGCTCTTCGGCTGCGAGCGAGGCGAATCCCCCAGGCCTCGTGGGAGCAGGTGGCGTCGTTTCGTCGACCCATCCCCCCTCCGCACCGCCATACACGCCGGTCGTGCTCACGTAGATCACGCGATTGGTCTTCGCTGAAAGCCGCTCCAGGACGTTACGAAAGCCGTCCGCGTAGACTTCTTCAATTGAGGGACCAGCGCTACGGTCATAGCCGACCGCAAAAAGAACGGTGTCTGCATCAGGCAGCGAGACGAGTGATTCCTCCTTGGTGACATCGCAAACCGTCGCGTCAAAGCCTTGGTCACGAAAGGATGCGGCGCGATCCGTTGAACGTGTCGCGACGAAGACTTCATCCGCTCGCTCGCGCCACCGCTGAGCGACACGCAGCCCCAGATACCCACATCCGAAGATCAACCGACGCATTACTCCAGGCTCCCTGGGTTGTCGCTCCCTTTGGCGCCGCTCTCCAGGTAGGCGGTCAGCATGATTTGCGCAGCGAGTTGATCGATGCGCGCCTTGCGTTGCTCCCTCGTCAAGTTGGCCTGCTGCAGAATGGAATCCGCATAGGCGGAGGTAAACCGCTCGTCGTAGTAGTCAACAGCTAGGCCGGTTAGCTCTGTGAGCCACTTGCCAAACTGCCGCGCTTCGCGCGATTTCTGACTCTCCTCGCCAGACAAATGCACCGGCAGACCGACCACCCACCGCACCAAGCGTTCTTCCCTGGCGAGCGATTGAAAGTACTCTGCGTCGAGTTGCTGCGATCGACGGTTGTACGTCTCGTAGGGTGATGCGATCTGAACCTCAAGATCGCCAATCGCCACTCCGATTCGTACCGTGCCGTAATCGATACCCGCCACTCGGCCGCGGGGCGGGCCATTCTCCGACGATGAGTCGTGTGAATTGGGCATCAGTCGCTAAAGCAAACCCAGAAGACGTACAAGAAACCGCAAGTCAGAGAAAAGCTACCAATCATTGTCCCCAGCCGAAGTGGTCCATTTGCGAGCCCGCGAGCACTCAGGGCATCCAGCAAGAATAAGATGCCACCACCCAAGAAAATGGCCCCGATAGCGTAGCCGAACGTCGTCCGGTCTGGCAGACGATCCCAAAACCGGTCCGCCAGCAGTGCGTGTGGGAAAGCAAAGCCATAGCAGCCAAGGCAGAGCATGCCTGCCGCCATCAGCCACTTACCCGCAGGATTCTCTTCTGAATGGTTCCTGCGGCCCGGCATTACAAGTACGCTTCCCAGCCTAGGCCTTCCAGTTGCTTGACCACCTTGCGAATCGACTCCTCATCATGCTTGTTGGCCACAAGCGTGGCGTTGTCGGTGTGGACAACGATGCAGTCCTTTAGGCCGAGGGTCACCACCAGGTGATCGTCATCCGTGCGGACGATTGAGCCCTCGGTGTTGAAACCCACGTGACGACCGACGATCGTGTTGCCGTTCTCGTCCTCGCCAAGGCGTCTTTGCAGCGACTGCCATCCGCCCAAGTCGTCCCATTCAAACGGAGCCTCGATCACCGCAACATCCGTGGCGTGCTCCATCACCGCGTAGTCGACCGAGATACCCTCAATGGCGGCGAATTCTCGATCGAACACGGCATCGCGATCGGGCGTTTGCCAGGCGTCGACAATCGCTTCGAGGTGGGCAAGCATCTGGGGCTGTCGCTCGCGTAACGCTGCAAGAATGGTCTCGGCGCGCCAAACGAAAATCCCGCTGTTCCAGTAGAACGCGCCGGTCTCAACATACTCCTGGGCCGTTGCCGCATCTGGCTTCTCGCGGAACTGCGCCACCCGAAACGCCGGGGCGGCGCCGCCAGATTGCTCCAGGGGCTCATCGCGCTGGATATAGCCAAAGATCTCAGCCGGGTAGATCGGCTTAATGCCAAAGGTAACAATGCGCTCGGGACTGGCGTCGACCAGTTGCTCAGCCTGACGGACCGCTGACTGGAAAGCCGACGTATCGGGGATTACGTGATCAGCAGGGCACACAAGCATCGTGGCATCGGGGTCGCCCGAGACTCGCGTCACCAGCAGCGCAGCGAGTCCAATGCATGGAGCGGTGTCGCGTTTGCATGGTTCGCCGACGATGGATGACTCTGGCAACTCAGGAAGTTGCTGTCGGCAAGCTTCGACAAGCCGCTGGTTGGTGACAACCAACCGCCGCTCAGGCGGCGCCAACTCGCCAAAGCGAGCTGCGGTTTGGGCGATCATGGACGAGTCGCCCACCAAAGACAACAGTTGCTTGGGAGTTGCGCGGCGGCTGGCGGGCCAGAAACGGGTGCCGGAACCGCCGGCCATGATAACAGCGTGGAGCATGAAAAAGCTGAGGGGGTAAGGTGCCAGGAGCGAAGGACGCCGAAGGAAACGGCATGATAGTCGCCCGCCTCGCCGCCGTCAGCGGTCAACCTTCAACAGTCAGCCAGGGACGATGTCTCAAGTATCTCCACAAGCTGCCTCGCGGCGGCCTCTGGATCGATTGCCGAGGCGATGGCCCCGCTAACCGCCACCCGCGGAACTCCCGAATCGAGGACCGCCAGCACGTTTTCCTGGCCGATACCACCAATGGCAAACGCCGGTAGGCTGATCTCCCTAGCCAGCTCTCGCAGGTAGTCTAGCCCTGGAAACTCGTCAAACGCCTTGGTGCCGGAAGGATACGTGGGCCCGGCGCCAAGGTAGCTTGCACCATCCAACACGGCTTGCCGGGCTTGCTGCATGGCGTGCGTCGAGACGCCTATCAAGGCTCTTGATCCCACGATGGCCCGCGCATCTCGGACTGGCATATCCGTCTGGCCTAGGTGAACGCCGTCAGCGCCGCTCGCCAAGGCAATGTCAGGTCGATCGTTGATGATTACCAGCGTCGGCTGCGACTTCACAGCAGCGACCAACGCTTGGGCCCGAGCCAAGAGTTCACGATCCTCTAATCGCTTATCCCGCAACTGGATCATGCCGACACCAGCATCCGCCAACTCGCGGGCTGAGGAAGCCAGAGTCTCCGGGTCGGACTGCCCCTCGATCAACACACAAAGCCTAACTTTGGCAAGCAGCTGGCGACAGGCGCCGGTCGAACCAATCGCCTTCTCAAGCGTGTAGACGCGGTAACGCAAAGACTCTGCTGTGGAAGCGAGTTCCGGGCTCAATAGCTTGCCGTACTCTTCAATCGAGCGCAAGGCTTGTTGGACGCGTTTTAGACTGGCAGCACAAACGTCTGCTGCATCCTCGCGGGCCGATTCGCCGGCTGTACTGATCGACGTGCCTACGTCACACAGCGTGTCCCTGGAGCTGAGTCGCTCTGTCGACTTGATCGACTCGGTTACCGTCGCGAGATCGTGACGCAGTTGTTTGGTGAGGTGCGAGAGATGGCCGTCGCCCAACACAAAACGTGCATAGTCCTCGACGACGCGCAGCCCTTCGGCAGCGCGGTTCAGCGACGCATCAAGAATACGCAAAGTCGCGGCTTGGCTCATAAGGCAGGAGGGGCCTGCTCGGCCGCGCGTAGTACGAAGAACGCGACCAGGGCTACTCCGGCGCCAAGTGGCACCAGCAAGAATTCGACAACAAGCAGCGTGGTGAGCTGTTTCTTCGCATCGACGCGGTCACCCTGCTTGGCAAGGTAAAGGAGTGTCAACATGCTGCCCAGCATCAACGCGGCGGGGGTAGCAACCAAGAGCGACTGCGACAGGCTCAACCCCATAAACCGGGACACCGCGAGGCCCAGACAGACGGTCGTCACAAACGTAAAAATCAGCCTCGTGGAAAAACGCACAGTTGGTGTCCTGTCTGTCGATCGAAGTAACAACGCCCTCGGAGCCGCTAGCAGACGGGGAACCGACCTCGCTAGTTTCTCCAGTTACCGTTATCTTCCGCCGAAGTGGCAGTTGGGAAGGCGCCAGCCTGCCAAAGTCTGCGATGGGGACCGCCCAACGCATCTCATCATGACCGCGCTGGCTTTTTTTGAGCGACCACCTTAAGCCATTTACTCAAAACATGTTGCATCAATGGAATCTCCTCCGCTCCGGTCTCAAAGACCACAACACTCAGGAGCGTCCATTGGTTTGCGCCCGCTATTTGCTTTGTAGAGACCAACCGCGTATCGGGGATTAATTTTGCCGCGTCGCCCTGCGAAACGCCGCATGCACTGGGCCGCTTTCCTGTGGCCGGGGCTTCCTCACCTGTGGAACGAGGGGTCTTGGGCGGGTTTGGCGCTAGCAGTAGGATTTACGGTCCTGCTGAATGCAACGATTCTGGCAACGCTGGTTTGGCCGGAGTGGCTCCCGGAGCGTGTTAAGCTTGCGTGCGGGACTTCGATGGCGGTCATCTGGCTGGCCGCCCTCTGGGAAACTCGCAACGAATTGCGCCGTCAGGCCTTGCGGCAAGAAGCCCAGGCGTCTGAGGACGCAGCTGAGGACCATGCCAACAAAGCGGAGAAAGCACCAGTCACAGGCCCGTCCCACCAGCTCGAGCAGCTGTTTCGCCAGGCTCAACGTCATTACCTGCAGGCCGATTGGATCGCCACGCAACAAACCCTAGGAAAACTGCTCCGTCTCGACCGCACCGATGTCGAAGCCCAACTCCTACTGGCCACGACTTACCGCGCTAGTGGTGACAACCGCCGAGCCCTGCGGTTCTTCCAGAGATTGGAGAGGCGGGCGGATGCCGAAGGCTGGCAGTTTGAAATCCGCGACGAACTCACCCGGCTGGCAACCGAAGAATCGACAAGCATTACTGCGAACGCTGGGCGACCCAGCAGCGAAAAACCCCGTATTGAAGAACGCGACACCGCCACAACAGAGGCTTTGACCGAACCGCTGCCTGAGGAACCATCCCACCGCAAAGCGGCCTGAATACCACGTAGCTGGTTTTTCTCGCTAAGCCTAGAATTCGGAATAGACCTTCGCGGGGCACGCCCCCGTGAGTTACCCCCGCTGGCGCCCGCCCCGAGCGCCGGCCTGATAGAACGGAGAGACAGGTCATGTACGAACGCTTCACCGACCGCGCCCGGAAAGTGATGCAGCTGGCCAATCAAGAGGCTCAGCGTTTCAACCATGAGTACATCGGCACCGAGCACGTGCTGCTGGGGCTCATCAAAGAAGGCTCCGGCGTCGCAGCCAATGTGCTGAAGAATCTGGATGTCGACCTACGCAAGATTCGCCTGGAGGTCGAGAAGCTCGTCCAAAGCGGACCCGACATGGTCACAATGGGCAAGTTGCCACAGACCCCACGGGCCAAGAAGGTCATTGAGTACTCAATGGAAGAGGCTCGCAACTTGAATCACAACTACGTGGGCACCGAGCACATCCTGCTTGGACTGCTACGCGAGCAAGAAGGGGTCGCGGCGCAAGTCTTGATGAACTTGGGCCTCAAGCTAGACGAAGTTCGTGAGGAAGTGCTCAACCTGCTTGGCCATGGTATCGAAGGTGGCGAGGGCGAACGGGGCGGCCGTGGCGGCGTTGCTGAGGAAGGCGAAGAGGGTAGCGGCAGCGGCGAAAAGAAGGGCCGCCGAAACAGCCGCACTCCCGCGCTGGATAGCTTTGGCCGCGACCTCACCGAACTCGCCAAGCAAAAGAAGCTTGACCCGGTGATCGGACGTGAGAAAGAAATCGAACGGGCGATTCAGGTCCTCTGCCGCCGCACCAAGAACAACCCCGTGTTGCTTGGCGAAGCGGGAGTTGGCAAGACTGCCATCGTCGAAGGCTTCGCCCAACGGGTGATCGATGGCAACGTGCCAGAGTTACTGCTCGAACGTCGCATCGTGGTCTTGGACCTAGCGATGATGGTCGCCGGCACCAAGTACCGTGGCCAGTTCGAAGAGCGGATCAAGGCTGTGATGAACGAGGTTCGCCGCGCCAAGAACACGATCTTGTTCATCGACGAACTCCATACGCTGGTCGGCGCCGGCGGCGCCGAAGGCGCCATCGATGCCTCCAACGTGCTGAAGCCAGCGCTTGCCCGAGGAGAAATCCAGTGCATAGGCGCCACAACGCTGGATGAATACCGCAAGTACATCGAGAAGGACTCGGCGCTGGCCCGCCGGTTCCAAGAGGTGCTCGTCGAGCCAACCTCCTCGGAAGACACGAAAGAGATTCTCAAAGGACTCCGTGATCGGTACGAGGAACACCATCGCGTACAAATCACCGACGACGCCATTGACTCGGCCGTGGAGTACTCGGATCGCTACATCACGGGCCGCTGCTTGCCGGACAAGGCAATCGATGTCATCGACGAAGCAGGCGCCCGCGTGCGACTGAAGTCGATGAGCAAGCCGCCCAATCTCAAGGAGATCGACGAGGAGGTCGAGGCGCTCAACCGCGACAAGGAAGAAGCCGTCGCCAACCAAGATTTTGAGAAGGCCGCCTCGCTCCGCGACACGGCAGATAAGCTCAAGAAGAAGAAGCAGCAAATCACCAAGGAATGGCGTGAGAAGTCGCGCGAGAACGGCGGCGTTGTCGACGAAGACGTCATTGCTGAGGTCGTCTCTAAGATGACCGGCATTCCGCTCACTCGGATGAGCACCGAGGACTCGCTGCGACTGATGAAGATGGAAGATGAACTTCACAAGAAGGTCATCAGCCAGGACGAAGCGATCAAGGCGATCGCCAAGGCGGTGCGTCGTAGTCGCAGTGGGCTGCAAGATCCCAAGCGACCGACCGGTACGTTCGTCTTCGCCGGTCCTACGGGGGTTGGTAAGACGCTGCTCGCCAAGGCTTTGGCTGAGTTCATGTTTGGCGATGAGGAAGCCCTCATCCAAATCGACATGAGCGAGTACATGGAGAAGCACAATGTGAGCCGACTGATCGGGGCCCCTCCCGGATACGTTGGCTATGAAGAGGGCGGTCAGCTTACGGAGCAGATTCGCCGGCGCCCCTACGCGGTGGTCCTGCTGGACGAGATCGAGAAGGCTCACCCCGAAGTCTTCAACATGCTCCTGCAGCTCATGGAAGAAGGCCGGTTGACCGACTCGTTTGGACGCAATGTCGACTTCCGGAACACGATCGTCATCATGACGACCAACGCCGGCGCCGACGCCATCAAGAACGAATCGGCCTTCGGGTTCGCTAAGCCCGACGAAGACGCCAGCTACGACGCGATGAAGGACCGCGTCATGGACGAGATTGAAAAGGTCTTCCGTCCTGAGTTCATCAACCGCGTGAATGATGTCATCGTGTTCCGCCACCTCACGAAGGAAAACCTGACCCACGTGGTCGACCTGGAGCTCGGCAAAGTCCGCGGTCGTCTGGAAGAGAAGGGCCTGGCCATCAACCTTTCGGACGAGGCCAAAGAGTTCCTTATCAAGAAGGGATCGAACACCGACTACGGCGCCCGACCGCTCCGTCGCGCGATTGAGTCGTTTATCGAGGACCCGCTGGCCGAGGAATTGCTTAAGGGCGAATTCGCTGGCAAAGACACCATCAATGTTGAGGTCAAGAAGGTAGGCGACAAGAAACAGCTCACCTTCGAAGGCCTCAAGACAAAAGAGGACGAGCCAGAACCGGTTGCCGCCGGTGTGGGCGCCGAGGGTGAGCCGGAAGGCGATCCGCCCACGGAGTCGGAAGACTAATCGCCGCGACTCGTTAACTGCTACATTCAACGGCCCGCTCTCGACTTGAGAGCGGGCCGTTTTTCACTTCAGGCACGGCGAGCAATTGAGCATGCGATGGTCGTCCTTGTTTCGTCGACTACCAAAGACAACCGTGCTCTACACGGTCGCAGTGCTACTGTGGGTCGCGCTGTTCGTATGGCTGGTGGTGCCCTCGGGGCTACTGATCCTGCTGTTGGCAGCCGCCACGTTCTGGGTTATTCGACCTGAACTGCACGCCTTACTCGGCGCCAAGGGCGAGAAGCGTCCGTGGCTCGTCAGGCTTCGCGAGCACTCTTGGCGGGCGTTGCGACTCCCTCTTGGCCACCGCATGCCTCGCTGGCTTGCCTACGCGCTGGTGGCTATCGCTTGGTGGTGGCTGCTGTGCTAGCGGCCGCAAAGTCTGCTCAAGGCGCCTGGCCGTCATCGTCGATACCTACGACGGCGCACCACCGCGCCGCCCGCCACACGTGTGCGCCAACGTTCCGTAGACTGCCATGGCTGACACTCCCATCACGTCAGAACCCAACTACCGCCGTGCGGCAAACGACCAAATCGCCGACTTGGGCGAGGTGATCGTCCGTGCTATCGAAGAAGTTGGCGACATGACGCTGTTCGCTGGACGGACCGGCCGGTGGCTGCTCACACGATGGCCAAGTCGCGACTTAATCTTCAGCAGTCTGCATCAAATCGGCGTCCGCAGCCTGCCAGTGATCGCGCTCACGGGTACCTTCATCGGCATGGTGCTGGCGGTACAGGCGTACTACCAGTTTCGCAGCTTCGGCATGGAGACGCGCCTCGGCGCCATGATCAACCTGTCGATGTTTCGCGAGTTGGGCCCCGTGCTGGCGGCAACAATGCTGGCAGGTCGTGTGGGTAGCGCTATCGCCGCGGAACTGGGCACGATGCGGGTCACGGAACAAATTGACGCCCTCACGAGCATGGGGGCCAGCCCGCTAAGGCACCTCGTGGCGCCTCGATTCCTGGCGTGCCTGTTCATGATTCCCTCCCTGACAATCATGGCCATCTTCATGGGCTTCGTAGGCGGTGCGTTCTATTGCATTTTCGTTTTCGACGTAGACCCTTACTTCTATTTCCACAACGCGCAGCAAGCGGCGGGCGTGTGGGATCTGTTTTATGGAGTCTTCAAAAGCGTGTTCTTTGGTATGGCGATCGCCCTAATCAGTTGCTATCGCGGATTTCACTCGGCCGCTGGAGCGGAGGGCGTAGGCCGAGCCTCAACAACAGCTTTTGTGCAGTCTTTCGTGGCCATCCTGATCCTCGACTTGGGTCTGAGCATCGTGTTGGACCGCATTTACTTCTTCATCTGGCCCGCCGCCTAGCTGACATGGTTGCATTCGATCCAAATGATTCGACCGACCAAGACTTGGGCGACGCACGACCTTTGGTCGAAGCCGATCGCATCTCCGTGCATTTTGGTCGTCAAACCGTGCTACGAGACATCACCGTGCAAACCCCGCGCGGGCAAACGCTGGCAATCATTGGCGAAAGTGGCTGCGGCAAAACCGTGCTTCTCAAAACACTGATTGGTTTGATCTCTCCCGACGAGGGCCGAGTGACTTTCGCGGGACAGTCTCTACAGCAACTTGGCGAACAAGAAGTCACCAAATTACGAACCCGCATCGGCTTTGTTTTTCAGCAAGCAGCTTTGTTTGACAGTCTCTCGATTGCCGACAACGTTGCCTTTCCGCTGCGCGAACATCGCCAAATGGATCGAGCGGCCGCCTACGAAATCGCCGCCGAACGCTTGGCGGACGTCGGTTTGCCATCTTCGGTGATGATCAAAAAGCCGGCTCAGCTCTCCGGAGGCATGCGCAAACGGGTTGGCCTCGCTCGGGCGCTGGTTATGGAACCGGAACTGCTGCTCTATGACGAACCGACGACAGGACTTGACCCCATAATGAGCGCGGTCATCAACGAACTGATCATCCGCACCCGAGAAAAACACCGAGTTACCAGCATCGTCGTCACTCACGACATGCGCAGCGCGTTAACCGTGGCGGACCGCATCGTGATGCTTCATCCGACCAGCCGACTGGAAGCGGGTGAGTCTCAGGTGTTGTTCGACGGTACACCTGACGAGATTGCAGACGCCACCGACCGCCGGGTTGCTCAATTCGTGCGCGGCGAGGCGGGCGAACGGATCAGCGAGATGCAGGGAGGTTAGGATCATGGAAGACCGCAACGTAAAGTGGCGCGTCGGCGTAGTGGCCGTCGCGACCTTCGTCATTACGGCGCTGCTGATCGCCGTCAGCACGACCTTCGAAGCGCCGTTTGGCGTCGGACAATACAAGCTCGAGATCATGGTCAAACGCGCCCCGGGCGTGGGCCGCAATACGCCCGTGCATCGAGACGGCGTGCTGATCGGGCGTGTTGACAGTACCGAGCCCGTGGATGGGGGGCGTCTGATCGTCGTGCGCATCAATCAAGCCGAACCGGTCCTGGCGACTGATCGTATTCAGATTCGGCCTTCGTCGTTGTTTGGCGACGCCGTGATCGAGTTTGCACAGACGGGCGACGGCGGAGAGCTTGTCACTGCAGGCGCTCGATTGCAGGGTCGTGCGCTGCCCGATCCTATCGAAACCCTCACTGCTTTGGACGTGGGCCCCGCCGTGGAGTCTCTAGGGCAAGCGGGCGAATCGGTGGCGCTGCTAGCCAATCGCATCAATACCATCATTGGCGAAGAAGCCGATGGTGAGCGTCTCGACGCGTTGCTCGATAAGGCGACCATCGCTATGGACGACTTCTCCCGAACGATGAAACAGGTTTCTGACGTTGCTGCTGACCTGGACGCGGTAATCGGCGACCAACAGGTGCAGCAAGATCTGAAGCGTGCGCTGGCTGACGCGCCGGAGTTCATGAGCGAAATCCGCGGCGTCGCTCAGCAAGCGGCGACAACGATCACCAACCTCGATGCGGCGATCGTTAGCGCTGAGCGCAACCTGCGCAACATCGAAGGCCTTACCAAGCCGATTGGCGAAAGAGGCCCTGAGTTGGCGCAGTCAGTGATCTCTGCCCTGGAGAACCTTGACATTGCCCTGGCCGATGTTTCCCGATTCGCCAAAGCTCTGAACGATAGTGAGGGCACCATCGGCCAACTGGTTCACAATCCAGAGCTCTACGAGAACGTCAATACGACGGTGTGCAACGCGAACATCGTAATTGCCAGGATCAACGAGCTTGCGAAACAGCTGCGCCCCGTCCTACAAGACGTTCGCGTCTTCACCGACAAAGTGGCCCGCGAACCAGGCCGGCTTGTTGGCGGAGCGCTAAACAAGAGCCCTGGGCTCAAGTAGTGCAAAGAGACCTGCTCGCCACGAGGCTTGATACAAAGTCAGTATCGAAACCCCGGAGATAACGGCTGGGGAGGCAACACCAACGGCGTTCTTGACGCAGACGGCTGAGCAGGCAACGCAAACGGGTCGATGGTGGGACTGCCGACCGGTGGACCAACAACAGGCGTGGCGGCACTAGCAGGCACAACGGCGGGTGCCTGAGCTTGCACGCGCAACTGCTCGCCACGGCCGATCAGTTCCTCAGCAGGCACGAGTCGTTGCGGCGTCAGGTTGAACGCCACCGTGCGATTGTCGCGAATTTTGACCGGCACCAAATTCTCGCTGATGAAGTCAATGCCTGGAGTCTCGTACCAAGGTGTTGGAATCGGCTGATTGACTGTCAAAGTCTCGAAGCCAGGCTTTACCATACGGATTTCGCGTGTGCCGTAGTAGGTGAAGTCGACTGAGCACGGCGTTGAACCAATCCGCTGATTGTCCACGTACACCAAGGCGCCGGGGGGATTGGTTCGGACCGTCAGTCGACGCCTTACACAACCAGACGAACTGATCGCCAATAGAAGAACGGCCACCACGCAGAGACGCGCAGATACCAGCCTCCTCACGCTTGTGAGACAGCAAGGCGCCCAAGATTGTGACTGACAGGTCTGCATAGCGGGCGGAGTCTAGGAAAGCCCTACCGTCACCGCCAGGGCAAAGCTCCAAATGGGGTCGCTGTCAATTCCCGGCGGTTCTGGATACGATGGTGATAGCACCACACCGGTGCATTTAGCATCTTTCTCAGGGGCTGGCTGCCCGCTTCCTTTGGTCTGAATCACTGCCGCCATGTCGTCCCCTTCGGCCTGCAAGTTTCGCGTCGAGCATTCGGCGCTAACCGACCTGGGAATGCGACGGCTGAACAACCAAGATGCGATCGCCTCGCCCGAGGGGCCCCTCGAAGTGAATGGCCGCGGAGCGGTCTATATGGTTGCCGATGGCATGGGCGCCCATGCGGCAGGCGAATTGGCTAGCAAGCTGGCAGCTGACTGTATCCCTCACGCCTATCAAAAGATGGGCGATGTCGAGCCCCCCGCCGCACTTCGTAAAGCGGTGCAAAAGGCAAACGGCCTAATTCACGCCAAGGGCCAGAGCAGCCCCGAATTCCACGGCATGGGCACCACTAGCAGTTGCCTCCTGCTGCTAGCGGACGCCGCACTCGTAGCACATGTTGGCGACAGCCGCGTCTACCGGCTGCGTGGCGATCGCCTGGAGCAACTCACCTTCGACCATAGTCTGGTTTGGGAAATGGCAGCCGCCAGCCACACCACGGCGGAAGAAGTCCCAGCCTGTATCCCGAAGAACGTGATAACGCGTTCCTTGGGCCCCCACGAGAAAGTCAATGTCGATGTTGAAGGGCCCCACAAGCTGATCGATGGCGATGTTTTCATGATCTGCAGCGACGGACTTACCGGAGTCGTCGAGGATCAACTGCTAGGCTCGCTGCTCGGCGCCATGCAGCCTGAAGAAGCGGCCCAAACGCTCATCGACCTGGCCAACCTACGCGGCGGTCCTGACAACATTTCGGTGGTCGTCGCTCGGGTGAATGGCGGCCAAGAAGCGTCCTCGACCTGCTCAGCGATTAAGTGTGGCTCCGCCGAGACACCCTTGCGTGGCGGCGTCCGTCGCTTTGCCTTGCTTTGTTCGCTGCTTAGTTTGCTAGCGGTTTGTTGGTTCGCTAGCCAAAGCCGCGGCGTGGCGGCATTGCTCTCGGCCGCCGGCTTTGGGGCCTCTGCCAGCGTCGCTTGGATGCAGCGTCGCACTGGCTCAAATCAAGGACAATCGCCCGCAACCACTCTTGGGGGACCTTACGGCAACGGCCCTTACCGCACCATCGACTGCCACTCGGGAGAGCCCGCGGCCAAAGCGCTCTCCGATGTGGTCGAACAACTGGCGGAACTCGAACACCGAGACCCGAGTGAACTGGCGCCGCTGGTCTCCGATTGGGCGCCTTTCCAAAGTGAGCGACACCAAGCTGCCGAAGCAGCCCAGCAGGGCAACCCTTCCGGAGCCATTTCCCACTACGGCGCAGCAATCCGCCTGCTCATGGATCAAGTAAGAGAGTCGCGCTCTGCTGAAGACTCAGACACGCAGGTCGAGGACAGCGCTGCGGGTCCTGCCTAGCTCTGGGAAGTCACAAGACACCCAAGAGCGGTGCTAGCAGCCAGGCAAAGAACTGTCGTTCTCAGCCTTGATGCCCATTGCTAAAGTACCGCCACCTGATTCTAGACTCGGCAGGCGGCAACTCCTTGCGCATCATCACTCGCTACGTCATCGGCGATTTGCTAACCGTCTTCCTGCTGACCCTGGCGGGAATGTCATCGCTCATCTTCGTGGCATTGATCGGTAAAGAGGCTGTCGACAAAGGCTTGGGACTGGGGCCGCTAGTGCGGATGACGCCGTACCTCTTGCCGCAGGCCATGCAGTTTGCCGTCCCCGGCACTATGCTGCTAGCAGTCACAAGCGTTTACGGACGCATGGCATCGAGCAACGAAGTGGTCGCCCTAAAGTCCATGGGGATCTCGCCCTGGAAGATTGTTGCGCCAACTTTGGTGCTGGCCACGATGGTAAGTTTGGCGGCCGTGTTCGTGAACGACATTGCCGTGTCCTGGGGTCGGCTCGGCGTGCAGCGAGTCTTCGTGGAATCGATCGAAGAGGTAATCTACGGCCAACTACGAGTGCATCGAACTTTCAAGAATGACAACATCACCATCTCGGTCCGTCGTGTGGAAGGCACCAAGCTGGTCGAACCAAACGTCACGTTCTTCCGCGACGGCTCTGCCGAACCACTCAGCGGCTCCGCGGAGTGGGCGGAAATGGAGTCGCTACCCAATAGTGAAAGCGTGGTGATTCGGCTGCATAATTGGGAGGTGAACCATGAGGATGACACTTTCGTCGATCCCAAGACGCTTGAAGAGGTCATGAGCCTGGAAAAGCTAGCAGGCTACGACGGCAAACGGAGCACTTCAACTTACGCCCTGTCCGAAATCCGCTCCGCAGTTTCTGATCAGAGCGAGCACATTGCCCAGCTCCAACAAGATCGAACCGCTCAGGCGGCCATGGCCATGATGACGGGTGAGATGGAGCAGCTCTCTGAGTCGCTCTGGGAACCTTTGGAAAGGGAACTGGGCACCGCAGAATACGTGAAGAACCGCTTGCACGCCGAGCCGCATCGCCGCTGGGCAACCGGGTTCAGTTGCCTGGCCTTTGTCATGGTGGGCGTTCCTGTGGCGGTGATCTTTCGCAAGGGTGAGTTCCTAGCCAGCTTCTTTATGTGCTTTGCTCCCATCTTAATCGTTTACTACCCGTTGCTGATGGTAAGCGTGGACAAAGCGAAAGGGGGCGCGGTTCCCCCGGTCACCGTCTGGGTAGGCAACCTGGTGCTAGCAGTGGCCGGCGCTTACCTAATGCGGCGCGTTCTTCGCTACTAACCGCAGAAAGCTGTTCTTGTCGCATCTTCCGCCCCAGTGATACACTCCCAGGCCGGGGCGAGGCGTGGTCTCACGGAAGAGAGCCGCCTGGTTTCCAATGCGCCTTGTTCCCCAGGCGCTTCCGTGGCGACAAGGAGGTCGCGCGTGTTCTCAAATCTCTCGATCGGAAACAAGCTTCGCCTGGGCCTCGGCCTATTGGCGGCCAGTACGATCGCGCTCTTTATCGCCGCCCTGTACGGCCTCTACGCCTACCGAGGGCTGGTAAAGTCGCTCAGTGCGCGCTCGACCGAGTTGCCGCTGGCCAACGAACTCAGCCAACATGTCGCTAACCTCCGAGTCGTTATTGGCAAGGCTCGCGAGCGGATCGCTAGCCAAAACGAAGAAGACATCGGTCATCTGATGGCTTACACATCGGAGGCCGGAGAAGACCCATGGGAGCTGAAGTTCCTGCGCGAAGAATACCGCAGTGAGTTCGACAGTTTTGACGATGCTCTACGGCGCTATCGTCATCAACTGGACCTGAACCGCGATAGCGACTCGCGGATCGGTGACGATCGCCGTGAACGAGCCACGCTGGCGCAGATCGACGACCTGCTGGCACGGATCGAGCGCGAAAAGCTAAACGAGAACCTGTTCCTTGATGAATTGGGGGGCGAAACCGAGGGCCTGGAAGAAGCGATCGAGTCGCTCCGAGTGCTTGCCCACGAGCTCCCTTCTCACCTGCGCCACCGGCTGCGTGTTCTCGCCGGCGAAGTCCGCACGCAATATCGCGTGGCCATACCCATGGCCTGGACCATGTTCGTCATTGCTGGCGTGCTGATGGTGCTGGCCATCCAGGTGTTTCGGAAGGCCATCGCCAAACCGCTACGCACTTTGGTTGAAGGTTCTCGCGAGGTTGCAGCGGGCAAATTCGACCATCGCATTCGCCTGCAAACCACCGACGAAATGCGCGAACTAGCCGAGGCGATGAACGACATGACCGCGCGTTTCCAAGAAACGCGCGACGACCTGGACAATCAGGTCCAGCAACGAACGCAAGAGGTCGTTCGTAGCGAGCAATTGGCCAGCGTTGGCTTCTTAGCAGCGGGCATCGCCCACGAGATCAACAACCCTTTGGCGTCGATTGCCATGTGCAGCGAGTCGCTCGAAGGTCGCGTGGCCGACATCGCCGGGCAACGGGAAGCTGCCGGCCCCGAATGGGACGTGGTTCACAGCTACCTAGAGATGATTCAACGCGAGGCCTTCCGCTGCAAGCAAATCACTGAAAAGCTGCTGGACTTCTCTCGCATGGGCGACTCCCAACGACATCCCACCGAGCTACGGGAGCTGGTTGGCGGTGTGATTGAAATGGTCCAGCACCTTGGCAAGTATCAGAACAAACACGTCCAACTGATTGACGGACCACCAGTCGTTGCAGAGCTCAACCCCCAAGAAATGAAGCAGGTGGTCCTAAATCTTGTGACCAACGGTCTCGACAGCCTCGACGTTGGTGGCGAAGTAACCATCGCCGTTGAAAAGCACCAGCAAGGCGCCCGCATTGTGGTGGCCGACAATGGTTGTGGAATGACTCAAGACGTGATCCAGCACCTCTTCGAGCCTTTCTTCACACGCCGCCGCGGAGGGCAGGGCACCGGCCTGGGGCTCTCAATCACCTACCGCATTATTCAGGAGCACGGTGGCGACATCGAAGCCACCAGCGAAGGAGCCGGAGCGGGGTCCCAGTTTATCGTCACGCTCCCCGAACACACCGAGTCGTCACGCCAGGCGGCATGAGACAACCGTCCGATATACGACGCTAGCTACGAAAGCCAACGATGGCCGACACGAAAAAGACCTCCCTCGCCTCTGGCCTGACACTCCTGTTTGCCGACGATGAGCGCAACCTCCAGGAACTGATGAAGCTGGAGCTGCCCCGCATGGGCCACCGTGTGACGGTTTGCCCGGACGGGACAACGGCCGTCGCGGCACTGGAGAAGAACAACTACGACGCCATCATCGTCGACCTCGACATGCCTGGATTCAACGGCATCGAGGTCATTGCCAAGTTGAAGGAGGTTTCTCCAGAAACTGAAGCGGTTGTTCTAACTGGCAAGAGCACCACCGAGTCCGCGATTGCCGCCCTGCGCTACGGCGCCTTTGACTATCTGACCAAGCCCTGCAAGCTGGTTGAGATTGAGGCGCTTCTCAAGCGGGTCACCGACAAGCGTGAACTCACCAAGAAGTACTACGCTCTGCAGCGGCGTTTGGAATCCATTGAAGGGGCCCCGACACTGGTCGGCCAGACTCGCTCGATGGACTTGGTCAAGATGATGATCTCAAAGGTTGCCCCCACCGACTCAACGGTGCTGATTCGTGGAGAAACTGGCACTGGCAAAGAGCTTGTGGCTCGTGCCGTTCACGACCAAAGTGATCGGGCCTCAGCGCCGTTCGTAGCCATCAACTGCGGCGCGCTGCCCGAAACACTGATCGAAAGCGAACTCTTCGGACACGCCAAAGGCGCCTTCACCGGAGCCGACGAACACCGCGTGGGTCTCTTCGAGGTGGCCAACGGCGGGACCATCTTCCTGGACGAAATTGGCGAACTCCCCAAAGCCATGCAGGCCAAGCTGCTTCGGGTCTTGGAAAGCCGAGAGATTCGTCGCGTTGGCGAAAACCAGACGACGAAAGTCGATGTGCGTGTCGTCTGCGCCACTCACCGAGACATTGAAGAAATGGTCTCCGGGGATGAGTTCCGCGAAGACCTCATGTACCGGATCAACACTTTTGAAATCAGCATTCCCGCGCTCCGCGAGCGCCTGGACGATATCCCTGAGCTTGCGCAGCATCTACTCAAGCGTTTCCGGCCTGCGGCCAAGCCCATCGAGCAGCAATTGACCGATGACGCGATAACGGCCTTGAAGTCTCACGTCTGGCCGGGCAACGTACGGGAGCTCGCCAACGTCATTGAGCACGCAACCATTCTCTGCGACGCCGGCCCTATTGGCGCCGACCATCTACCTCGGCACTTCGCCCGCCGGCAGCTCTCTAGTTCGGCGGCAAGCCGCGGACCGGTAACGCTAAAACAGCTTGAGATGGAAGCGATCCATGCCTCGATGGAACGCCACGACGGCAACAAGCCGAAAGTAGCCGAAGAACTCGGCATAAGCCTCAAGACGCTTTACAACAAGCTAAATGCCGAGGCGACCCTCAGAGACGCGGGCTGACGACTACCATTGCCGACTGGCCAAGAGTCTATCGCTTGGCGATTGATCCTCAGGCCACCTTCCGCACAACGCCCGTGACCACTCCCAGCACTTGGACGTTGCGGCAGTAGATGGGATCCATCGTGCTGTTGGCAGGCTGAAGACGCACGCGATTCTTCTCCGGGAACCAGTACTTGAGCGTCGCATCGCCTTCATCGGTCATCGCCACAACAATATCGCCCTTATGGGCCGTCTTAGTCTTGCGAACGATCACGATGTCACCATCGGCGATAGCTGCCTCGATCATCGAATCGCCCTTCACCCGCAAGGCGTATTGATTCTTCTTGGGCGGAAAGTACTCCTCAAACTCAAACCGGTCGCCCTGCTCAATCGCCTCGGTCAAGCTACCAGCAGCAATCTGACCCACGAGCGGCATGCCACGCTCTTCTTGGGCGTCGCTGGTCAGCTGTATTGCCCGCGACATATTCGGCTCGCGAGTAATCAGGCCCTTCTTCTCCAGCGCCTTGAGGTGACACATCACTCCGTTGGGCGAATTGATCTCAAACTGCTCGCCAATCTCCCGGACGGTAGGCCCATAGCCACGGCCGGTGATTTTTTCGCGGATAAAATCGAGCACCTCGCGCTGCCGGTTGGTAAGTTGGTCCAGCGACATGGGGGACGCTCCTTCGGGTGGTAACAGGTTGGGCTAGGGCCCGTGGGTTGGATGTGAGCCGGCAAGCGAGTGGATTCGCCAGCCGAGGCGCCTACAATGAAGCGTCCTTGGTAGCGATGACTGCGCGGGCGACGGGCCCGAGGTGCTGTCATCGTATAATCGACAACCGTACACGGTCAAGAGCGTATGTACAGTAGTCGGCGGTTGAATCTGGCGATCTTGATGCTCGCCTCGGTCTTTTTGCCCTCATTCGCCGTTGCCGAGCCATCGTCACCGGAGGCGAGCCCCCCCGCGGCGGAGACTGAGTCTCCAGCCAAGGTTCCGAAGCAAGCCGAGCAGCCAAGCAGCGGAGACAAGCCGGCGGAGCCACGGCAGCCGGCAGTGGCCTGGGACGCTTCCATTGAAGAGGTCGCCAGCGCCCGATATCCGAAAACGGTTCAGCAGCTGCGTCGACTTCAGGATCAGGTTCAGTCGGTTGTTCAGCACGCTCGTCCAGCCGTTGTGGCGGTGCAGATTGGTGATGCCGTCGGTAGCGGCGTGATTGTCAGCGAAGACGGCTTGGTGCTGACCGCGGGGCATGTCGCCACCAAGCCGAATCGCCCGGTGCGGTTCATGTTCCCCGATGGCAGCAGGGCACGGGGGACCACTCTGGGGCTCAATCGGACCATCGACAGCGGCATGATGAAGATCACGGACAAAGGCCCGTGGCCGCACGTCAAGACGGCGAAGTCGGGAGAGCTGGACACCGGCGACTGGGTAATCTGCCTGGGCCAACCCAATGGCTACTTCCGCGATCGAGCCCCTCCGGTACGGCTGGGCCGCGTGCTTTACCAGGACGACGAAGTGATCAACACCGATTGCACGCTGGTGGGCGGCGACTCGGGCGGGCCGCTCTTCAACCTTAAAGGCGAGGTGGTTGGCATTCACAGCCGGATTGGGCGCCGCATTACTAGCAACTTTCACGTACCGATCTCCACCTACGAGTTGACGTGGGCTCGCCTGCTGGCGGGTGAGATGTGGGGAGGCGGCATTGGCGAGGAAGAACAACCGGTTCGCTCCAGGCCCCTTCTCGGCGTGGCTGGCAACCCGACGCGATCCCCTTGCTTGGTTACACAGGTCTTTCCGGGCATGCCCGCACAGCGCGCTGGCGTGGAGGTAGGCGACGTGATTATCAAATTCGGCGAGAAAGACGTCGCCAACTTCCGGGATCTTGGCGAGTTGGTCATGCGTCAGAAGCCAATGTCTCGCGTCACTATCACCATCGAGCGCGAAGGCAAGCCACTGGAAATCAAGGTTCGCCTCTCATCGGCGCCTGTCGAGTTCCCCGGAGCGCCGCCGTTGGAGTCTTCGCTGCTGGACAGCGGGCTTCCAGACACGGGGGAGGATGCCGTATGAGTCCTATTCGCTACATCAGTTCACTGGCTTTGTTCGCCGTCTTGCTGGGGACCATCCCCCCGGTGGCCGCCCAGGAATCAGACGATCCAGCGCCGGCGCCGCCCTCGCTGGAGCGGACACGAGAGGCATTTCGCGAGGCGATTGAGCGGATTTGGGTTCCCCGGCATCGGCTTACTGACGGACCTTTCGTGCATGCCGCCTTCCGCGACGTGGTCGACTCGCCCAGCTCAGCGACGGTCAGTGTGCGTTCCAGCGGCAAGCGACTGGCGCTGGGCGGGATCGTTGGCCCCGACGGCTGGATTCTGACCAAGGCGAGCCAACTCAAAGAACCCGTCACCGTGCGGCTGAAAGACAAACGGGAACTGGACGCCCGGGTCGTGGGCATCGACCGCGACAGCGATCTGGCCATGCTCAAGGTGGCTGCCAAGGACTTGCCTTCCTTGCCGCTCGACGAAGAAATTGCCGCCCAGGCAGGTGCTTGGGTGGCGACGCCTGGGCTGGAACGCGATCCCGTCGCCATTGGCGTGGTGAGCGTGGCGCCGCGGAAGATTCCCCACCGGGCTGGCATCTTGGGCATTCAGCTTGAAGACCCGCCCGACGGCGAAAACCGCGGCGCTTTGGTCGTTAAAGTCTACGAAGATACCGGCGCGGAGCGGGCCGGTGTGTTGGTTAACGATGTGGTGATTGGCGTCAACGGCCAAGCGGTCAAGAGCCGGCTGGCGTTGATCCGCGAAGTCCGCCGCTACAGCCCTGGTGACGAGATCGAAATCGAAGTCAGGCGGGGCGAACAGAAGGTGGCGCTTACCGCCACGCTGACCGGGCGTGTTAAGCAGATGTTCCCCCAGTCACGCAGCCAGTATCAGAACAGCCTGGGCGGTAAGCTCAGCCAGCGGCGGTTTGGGTTCCCCACGGCGCTGCAGCACGACTCGGTGCTGGAACCAACCGAGTGTGGCGGGCCGCTGGTTGACCTGGATGGGCGGGTGATCGGCTTCAACATCGCCCGCGCCGGACGCACCGAGAGCTACGCTATTCCCACCAAGACGATCTTGCCGCTGATGTACAAGCTGATGAGTGGCAAGCAAGCGCCCGAGCCGGTAGAAGACCCAGCCGGGTAGGGCCGCGCGCACCACTTGGCCCTGCGATTCACCGCCCACGCCATCCTCAAAAAAAGTTGGCCCAAAGAAAAATCACGCGGGGGGCCTCTGTGAGGGCTGCCAGCGAGTTTTTTTGCCTTCAATGTGAGCCCGCTCACACTTCCAGAGTCGCGGTCGCACCATCGTTTACCGACTTACGTCGACACGCGCTTGCCGAGTGAGAAACGCTGATTCTCAACATAAACGTTGAATCGCCAAACTCAAGAAACCATTTTGAGCGCGCCGTTTTGATCCACTTTTCAAAATTCCTGGCCACCCGGCATTTTTTCTGGAGACAACGAGCAGTGGCATGACCTAGCCCCATTCACCGAGTCCATGAGCTGAGCGAGACTCAGCTTGTTAGACGTCATTGAAGGAGGTTGATTATGCCGCGAGGCAAGTAGCACACGGCTGAGGAGATCATTGGGAAGCTCCGCGAAGCGGAGATTCTTCTTTCGCTGGGAAGTACGCAGGAGCAGCCAGCCCGATTTAGAAAGAGCCCCCCCGCGGGGCACCGAACAACCTGGGGGCTGCAACTGCTAGCAATCCCCAGGCCGGCAACCGCGTCCGAGCCCGGCCAGCACCACCGCGAAGGCGAGAGCAAGCCCCGACGTCGGTGTCGATCGCCGCCACGGTCACCGGGGGTGTGGATCGCGGATGGCCGCAAGGAGTGCGATTTGGGGGCTTAGGACGAAGAAAAATGTACAGATTGCGAAGCTTCCAGACGTGGAAATACAGAGGCTAAAGGCGAACCCCGCACCGTAGGGGGGGATCGGCCCGTTGCCTCTCTTCACTTTTCCCAACTTCACTTTTCACGGAAGAGTCAGTTCATGGCTTGTCTAGATGGGGGCGATTGTCTCGATAGAGGCGAACGCTCGGTGCGTGGCGGCGTTCGCGCCGGATTTACGCTGGTCGAATTGCTGGTGGTCATCGCCATCATTGGCATTTTGGTTGCTCTGCTGCTGCCAGCCGTCCAGGCGGCCCGCGAGGCAGCGAGGCGGGTCCAATGCGCCAACAACTTGAAACAACTGGGGCTTGGCTGCCTGACCTATGAGTCAAGCTTCAAAGAACTGCCGCCAGGGAGCATGGTTATTGGTAGTGACAATAGAAAAACGAACGTAACAACGGGCTGGGCGATTGAGATTCTGCCGTTTATTGAAGAGCAAGCGGTCTACGAACAGTTTGATTTTGAAAACGGCAAGAGCTTTATGGAGACCGCCGTCAACGACTCGGGAGTATCGAATGTCGAGGCAGGTCAAAACCAGCTGGCCGTGTTTCTGTGCCCCACCGATACGAATGTCGAGACGCTCGTTAGCCCGCAGGAAGCGGACGGTAACGAGTGGGCCCCGGCAACCTATCGGGCCGTGGTTGGCGTTCTCGATCGCAATCGTTCAACGGCGTACACCTACTGGGATCGCGCCATGCCCACTGATCAACCTCGTCTGACACAACATCGCCATTTACGGGGCGCGATTTCCGCCACGGGTCGTACGAATCTCAACAGTGCGGTAGGCACGCTGAACGGCGTCAAACCGGTAAGGATGGCTCAGATCACCGATGGCACCTCCAAGAGCATGCTGGTGGGCGAGTACCACACCTTGAGTAGTTCAGACCGTCGAGGCGCATGGGCCGCTAATTGGCGCTACTGGAACAAGAGCATGCTCATCCGCGACCACCGCGGCGAGTCGGCCGTGTATCGAGTTCCCGACTATGACTACTGTCGAGGCAAGCCGTCAGACACACCGCCCGGGGGAGATGGCTTGGGATATCTCTGCCATCGGACCTTCGCTTCTCTCCACGCCGGCGGGATCATTCAGTTCGTCTTTGCTGACGGAGCTGTAAGGGGCGTACCGCAAGAGACGGACGAGGAAATCTATCTCAGCATGGGCACCATCGCAGGGGGGGAGGTTCTGAATTTTGCATTCTAATTTTGGAACAGCGCTGAGCGCCCCCATCAAAACGGCCTCGGCTGTGCTATTGCTGTGTGGTTTGGCTGGCTGCTCGGACAGTCCTTACCAGATTGCGCCGGTATCTGGAGTCGTCACGCTGGATGGCCAACCTTTGGCAGGAGCCAAAGTCAGGTACAGCCCGCGGCGACAAGGCAATAGCATGGTGGCGGGCCCCGGTTCGATTGGCGTTACCGACACCGACGGCCGCTTCAAGCTCAGGACCCACAGCGGCAGCCAGGGCGCTGTCGTCGGAACTCATCGGGTAAGCATCAGCACCTACGCCGACGAGATGGTCGATCCTGACAACTCCGATGCCGTCCGTATCATCTCGAAGGAACGCATCCCGGAGAAGTACCGCCTGAACTCCAATTTCACCGTTGAAGTTCCCGACTCGGGCACCGAGACCGCCAACTTTGACTTGAAGTCGGAGTAAGCGCCTGCCAAGGCAGAACGTCCTTCGCGGGGCTCCGACGCCCTGTTAAGCTTGTCGGGATGAAGCGATGCGAGTGGGCCCAGGCTAGCCAACTTGAGACGGTCTACCACGATCAAGAGTGGGGCGTGCCGTCGTACGACGATGCGTATCTGTATGAGATGCTCACGCTTGAAGGCGCCCAGGCAGGCCTGAGTTGGAGCACGATTCTCGCCAAGCGCGAAGGCTATCGGCGGCTGTTCGCACAGTTTGACGCCGCCAAGGTCGCGCGGTTCAGTGAGAAGCGAATCAACAAGCTTCTGGAAGACCCCAGCATTGTCCGGCACCGTGGCAAGATCGAGTCGACGGTTTCTAATGCCAAAGCGGTGCTGTCGGTGAACGAGGAGTTTGGCACGCTGGCTGATTTGTTGTGGTCGTTTGTCGACGGTCAGCCAGTGATCAATCACTTCAAGAAACTAGCCGACGTGCCTGCCGAGACGGCCACCTCCAAAGCAATGAGCAAGGAGCTCAAGCGGCGCGGCTTCCGCTTCGTGGGCCCCACCACTTGCTATGCCTTTATGCAGGCCGTGGGGATGGTCAACGACCACACGACCGATTGCTTTCGCTGGGCAGAACTGGCCGCCCCCGGTCGCTAGCCAGCGGTTCGATGGAGGGCGGCTCAACCGAAGGACGACTTGATTCAACGGCGGTATTCGACACCGGCGAACCAGCCATGCAGCAGTAAGTCGGCACTCGTGGGACCAGCCGCTAGGAAGGCCTCGTCGCCGAGCTCGACGCCGCTGAGATACAGAACCTGGTAGCCGAGTTGGGCCGAGGTGCAGCGATTCACCTGATACACGGCGCTCAGCGACGCCTCGGAAAGGAACGCAAATCGAGCACGGTCCGACTTGTAGCCCGAGGATGTGGATTGAGTAATGGTCAGTGCTTCGTTATCGGCTGTGAGGGGATCGTCGGCTCGGAAGAAGGTATCTGTTTGCTCGAAAGCAGTCGAGCGACGAATTAAGTTGCAGTAGGCGCCGGCGTTGGCAAAACCACTGAGATAAAATCGATCGCTAACGCGGAAGAGATCGCTCCGCAGACCACCTTGAAAGCCAATCAAATTATTGTTCACGGCCACGTTGCGGAGGATGTCTGTAAGCTCCAGATCCGCTGTGGCAACATTGGATAGGGAAGGCGTTGGTGAAGATTCGTCATAGAGGTCATCGACGTCCTCTGACAGACGAACATACCGAACACCGCCAAAGAGCTTTAGTCGCTCGCTACCGACGGTTTGGCCGTTGAACTCAAGAGAGTGCAGCGAAGATCGGTATGACAAGGACCGCTGCAGCGTCAGATCTGGCTGCGCGGCAATAGGCCCTGGTGGTGGAACGTCCGGGTTGAAGGCGCCGGCATCCCACTCGAAGATGCCCAAATAGCCCACCTGAACTTCATAGCCCGATCCGCTGCAGCCCAGGCCTTGCCCCATCCGTCCGGTGAGCGACATCCGCACCCCGGCGCCGTGTTCAAAGTTCCCCGTCAACGTGCCAGCACCGATTGGTATGGCGGCTCCCCCCGCATCGGCTGCCGCCGACAAGGCGGCCACATCAACGGCATCGCGGGTGAGGAAAACGCCATCAACTCGTCCATCCCACTTGGGCCCCACACGCCAGTTGTCGCATTCACCGGGCCCCGGTCGGAAAGGTGAACCACCGCACCCCCAACCCCACTCACATGCTTGTGGCGCATCGCCGCTGGCGGAGCTAAGTTGGGCGTAGAAGTCGCCTTTGGGATAGGCATTGGAGGTTGCGGTTGTGGGGTACGCGCCGGTCAACCTCGTCACCGACGGTGTCGAGGTCATCACACTTGGCGCCAACGACGAGGAATCAACCACCGCTTGGGCGCCGCAGACGGCAGGCCATGCTAGCAATGCCGCCATTGTTACTAAGTGGCCGGCCCTCATGTTTCGCTCGCATATTTGCATCCGACACTCCCCCGCCTGAATAGTCGCCGGCGCGCAGACCGGTCACGTTCTGCGGGTTTGATCGGTTGCGAGCATCGCATGGGGGGAGAATGATCGGCGCGAGTGCGGCTGATTGCCCAAGCGGCAAAGTTTGACAGCCACGAAGAGGCTACGGTAAACACTCGGCAAGCAAGGAGAGAAAGGCGTCGATTTGAGAATCGGTGCCAACGGAGATTCGCAGGCCATCACCCCAATCAGGGTAGGCCATGTAGCGAACCAAAACGCCACCTTGCTTGAGCCAATCGTAGATGGGCTGGTGTGGCGCGGTGGGGTGAGTAGCCCATACGAAATTCGCCTGCGAGTCGGTCACCGCGAACCCAAGATCTTGCATGGCGGCGGCCAGTCGCTCGCGCGTTGCACGAATCTTCGCGACGTTGTCAGCCAACCAACTCTGGTCTGCGATCGCGGCGGTTGCACCGGCAATCGATAGCGCGTCGCAGTTGTAGCTGTCCTTCACCTTGCGAAGCTGCTCGATTACAGGTGGCTGGGCCACCATGTAGCCAAACCGCAAACCTGCAAGCGCGTAACTCTTAGAAAGGGTACGGCTCACCAGAATTCGCTCGTTCGAACGGACCAAGTCCAGGCAGTGCGAATCGGCAAAGTCGACGTACGCCTCATCCACCAGCAGCGGGCAGGGCAGGGCGTCGGCAATGGCGGCCACTTCGCCAGGGGCCAGCATGGTGCCACTGGGGCTATTGGGGTTCGCCAAATAGGCCAGCTTGAGCCGATCCAATGGCTGCGCGAAGTGAAAGCCGAGCGTCCAGTCTCGCTCGTAGCGAACAACGTCGCACGCGGCGCCCTGAATCTCCGCAAGAGTCTTGTACAGGACGTAGCTCGGCGAGGCAAAGCGCACCACATCGCCCTCGCCCGCAAACGTGCGGGTGACCATCGTCAGAATATCGTCGCTACCGTTACCGCACAGAATCCAATCGGGATCAACGCCTAGCACCTCGCCCGCAGTCACACGAAATGCCGTACCGACAGCATCGGGATACCGTTCCAAAGGCCCGTCGGCAGCAGCTTTGATCGCGGCGATCACTCGAGGCGACGCTGGGTAAGGATTCTCGTTGGTATTCAGCTTCACCACCTTGGTCCCCTGCGGCTGTTCGCCAGGGACATAGCCAGTCATCTGCTGAATGTTGGGTCGTACGTTCATATTGAGGAAGCTACGAGAACGGCTGGTCTCTTCACGACTGTAACGTCGCCCCGCAATAACGAGAAGTGACCGCCGGTTGATTTGCACCGAGGTCCCCCCAGTGTTACCGTTGTTTCGTATGTTTCGCTCCGCCCTTGGAGGAGTCTCCGCGATGCACAGCCCACGCCTGCTTGCTCTGCGTCTCTTGCTCTTGGCTTGCTGCTTGACCGCATGTTTGACGAGTGCTGGCCAGGCCTTGGAGCCGCGCCCTGTCAAAGCGGTCATTCTGAGGATGACGCACGGTCACGTGCATGGCTTCTTGGCGAGTTCCGACCGATCGGAACTCGAGATCGTTGGCATCTACGAGCCCCAGCAAGCGATCTTTGATCGCTATCAGGGGCTGCTCGATCTGGCCTCGGCACGGCACCACACCGACCTCGCCGCAATGCTCGACGACCTGCAGCCAGAGGTCGCGCTGATCTGCAGCAATACGCACGAGCATCTGGAGCTAACCAAAGTGTGTGCGGCTCGTGGCATTCACGTCATGGTGGAGAAGCCGCTGGCAGTCAACTCCGAGCACGCCCACCAAATGGCTGCTGCAGCGCGGGCGGGTGGCATCCATCTGTTGACCAACTACGAGACCACATGGTACGCCAGCAATCACAGGGCGCGGACCATGCTCAAGACAGACCGCATCGGGCCGCTACGCAGATTGGTTGTGCGTAGTGGCCACCAGGGACCCGTCGAAATCGGCTGCAGCGCGGAGTTTGTCGATTGGCTCACCGACCCGGTGCTCAACGGCGGCGGTGCGCTCACCGACTTTGGCTGCTACGGCATCAACCTGGCCACCTGGCTACAAGACGGCCAGCGCCCGACCAGCGTCAGTGCCACGGTGCGCACGCTTAAGCCTGATGTCTATCGGAGCGTCGACGATGACGCCACCATCGTGCTGGAGTACCCCGGCTCGGTGGCCATTGTTCAAGGCTCGTGGAACTGGTCTCACTCGCGGAAAGAGATGGTGCTGCATGGGGCCACCGGAGTACTCCACGCCGAAAGCGCCGACCAACTCACGCTTCGCAGAGCAAACGAGCAACGGCCTACAGCGGTGCAGCTACGTCCATTGCCGCCGCCAGCCGATGATCCCCTGCGAATGCTGGCCGCCTTAGCACGAGGCGAAACCGAACCCGACCCACTGTCTTCGCTGGAGAACAATCTAATCGTGGTCGAGATTCTCGACGCTGCCAAACGATCTGCCCAAACCGGACAGCGAATCGAACTGCCGCAGAACCACCAGAGGTGATCTCACGGCAAACTAACTTTCTTCCAGCCGTATGGTTATGGCGGCCGCGTGGGCGGTGAGACTCTCTTTCTCGGCGATGCGGAC
This sequence comes from Lacipirellulaceae bacterium, assembly GCA_965263315.1. Taxonomy (GTDB): domain Bacteria; phylum Planctomycetota; class Planctomycetia; order Pirellulales; family Lacipirellulaceae; genus JBCCQL01. The sequence goes on from CBDHGZ010000001.1 coordinate 874,383, forward strand.
AATGTCCTCGGCGTTGGCCTTGAGCGTGTCTGCGGTCCAAGCAATCACGCTGTTGGATCGCAGGAAGTCGTTGCTCGATAGGCCGCTGGCAAAGCGGGCCGTGGCGCCGGTTGGCAGCACGTGTGACGGTCCCGCTGCATAGTCTCCAACCGGCACGGGGCTGTGCGGGCCCAGGAAGACCGCTCCGGCGCAGCGAATCTTGGCGAGTATCTCCTCCGGGTTCGCGCAGGCGATGTGCAAGTGCTCGGTGGCCAGCAAATCTGCCAAAGCGGCGGCTTGTTCACGATCCCGGACGGTGATCAGCGCACCGAACTGTTCGAGGGACTGCCTGGCGAGGTCGCCACGTGACAGCTGCAAGAGCTGCTCCTCAAGCTGGTCCGCGATGGCGTCCACCAATTCCGCACTCCAGGTAATGAGTACAGCGGAACCCGGCGCGTGCTCGGCTTGGGCAATCAAATCGGCGGCGGCAAAACGCGGTGGTGTGGCGTCGTCGGCAATGACGATCACTTCGCTGGGACCCGCGATCGAATCGATGTCGACATCTCCGAACACCAACTTCTTGGCTAGCGCGACAAAGAGGTTGCCGGGGCCAACAATCTTGTCAACCTTCGGCAGGCCATCCACTCCGTAAGCCATAGCCGCGACGGCTTGGGCGCCGCCGACGCGGTAGACCTCTGTGATGCCAAGTTCATGGCACGTGGCAAGCAAATCGGTGTTGTAGCTGCCAAACTTGGTCGGCGGCGCCACGACCGCCACTTGCTCAACTCCGGCAGCCTGCGCGGGCACGGCGGTCATCAGCACGGTTGAAGGGTAGGCAGCAGCGCCACCTGGCACGCAGCAGCCGACGCGCTCCAGCGGCAAGTACCGTTGGCGAAGAACACCGCCGCCGGCGGCTTCTATCTCCACATCGCGGTGCAAGATGGCGGTTTGGAACTTGAGGATGCTCTGGCGGATGCGGCGGATCGTTGCCAGGAACTCCGGCTCGGCGGCCGCGTGCGCCTCCGCCAGTTCGTCTGACGAGACCCGCAGGGTTTCATTCGTGAGCTTGGCTCCATCAAGCTGGGCTGTGTACTCCAGAACCGCATCAAGCCCCCGCTCGCGCACGTCGCGGCAAATTCTCTCGACAACCTGCACCGGAGAGAGCGGCTCGCCAAAGACCTCAATCGTTTTACGGCGGCCCGCTTCACTGACTACGTTCCCTTCGGGCGCCAGCTTCTGGCGTAGCGCCTCCAATGCGGGTTCGTAACCAGGCTGGCGGGCGTCGATGCGTTGGATTGCTAATGACATGACTTGATACTAAAAATGGGCGACCAACCTCTAGCGTATCTTGCCAAGCGGCTCCCCCCTAGCCCCTCTGATACACCGATGATCGACCTGCGCAGCGATACCCTCACTCAACCGACCCTGGCGATGCGCGAGGCCATGGCGATGGCCCCGGTCGGAGACGATGTGATGCGGGAAGACCCCACCGTCAACCAGCTTGAAGAACACGTTGCTGAGCTGCTTGGCAAAGAAGCTGCCTTGTTTGTGGCTTCCGGCACCATGGGCAATCAGATCGGGGTGCGACTCCACTGCCAGCCTGGAGATGAATTCTTCTGCGAGGCAGACTGCCACATTTTCTACTACGAGCAGGCGGCGTACGCCCAGTTGTTTGGCCTAGCCGCCCAACCAATTGAGGCCCTTTCAGGTTTGCCAACAACAGAGCAACTCGAGAAACGTTTGCGCAAGGAAGACATCCACTACCCACGGATGCGACTTCTTTGCTTGGAAAACACCCACAACCGACATGGTGGCCGGGTGTTGCCAACCGCCGAAGTGACCGCAACATGCGGCTGGGCAAAGTCTCACGGGCTGGCATGCCACTTGGATGGCGCTCGGATTTGGAACGCCGCCATCGCCACGGGGCAATCACCTGCAAAACTGGCTGACCCGTTTGACACCGTGAGCGTCTGCTTTAGCAAAGGATTGGGGGCGCCGGTGGGCTCGGCGTTGGCCGGACCCGAGAAGCTGATTGCTCAAGCCCGGCGACTGCGCAAAGCGATGGGGGGAGGCATGCGGCAAGCGGGCATCTTGGCGGCAGGGGCCATGTTTGCCCTGGAGCAACATTTCCAGCGATTGAGCGAAGACCATCAAAACGCCCAGTTACTGGCCGCGGCGATTCGTGACGCGCCCCACCTGCATTTGGTGGCAGACCGCTGTGATACGCACCTTGTGCTGTTTGAAATCGATCCCACCGCTGGCGATGCGGAAGCTTTCTGCCAGCGGATGCAAGAGCAGGGTGTCTTGATGTACGCCTTCAGTAAACAAAGAGTCCGTGCCGTAACACACCTGGGCGTATCGGCAGAGGATGTCCAACACGCGGCAGAACTACTCGTACGCCCGATGGCGAACGCATGAGCGCCCCACAGCATCCTAACTCATCCAAGACGAGACGCCAGGCACGTTTCTCCGTGCTCTCGACGCTGTTTATCACGGCCGCGGTCGCGATAACACTGACTATTTCGGCTCCCCAACCACAAGACGAGAACGATCAATTCCTGGTCGCCTTGTTTGGCGAGGTTTACGAACCACATATCGAATGGCAATATGGCTTGGCAGCGATAGCGTCTTTCGGATCCGGTGTCGCGCTGTGGATGCAGTCAAATCAGTTGGCGACGAAGCCCGGGTTCCGCGCTGCTTGCTGGCTGCGGCGAATCGTTACTATGGGACTGGCCGGCTGCCTCGCCTGGCGTCTTCTGTTGCAGCGCGGTGTCGTCTCAGATCTCACTCGGGATGACATAAGTCCACTGCCCCACAGTTCCGTCTTCCCCGATCCTCTTTGGTACTTGCTGCTGATCATTGCCCTGCGGCTGCAGCTGATCCGTCGCCCCCCGGGGCTTGCCCCGGGCCGACTGCCAAGCATGCTCTTTGCCGTAGCGGCATTTGGTTCCTGCTGCATATTGGTCGCATTGGTCGCGGGTGAGATGTCATACATTACGTTTCTCGTTCATGTCGCCACCAACGGTATCGACGCGGCATGTGATCCGCGATTTAACCGCACGGGAGTTTTCCCGCACCACCCTAGCGAAGGTTTTTTTACCTATTGGACGGCACTGCTGGCTGCCGTCTGTTCGACAGCGACTCTTGCCGCGGCTTGCGGCGCGTGTCTTGTGAAGAGCAGGACTGCCTGGATGGTTTGCGGATTGGTGGTGCTCGTCGGTGCCGGCCTGCAGATCGGCTACTTGACTTGGTTTTACGCGAGCGAGTTTCCCCGAGTGTCTCCCGATATGGCCAGTGTTCCGCCACCAATCACCACTAGTGAGCTTTTGTTGGCCATCATCACCCTCGTTGTGTTTGTCTCCTGGCTTGCGTTGGCCCTGACGACTCCGCTGCGCGGAGCACAACCGACTTGCCGGCTGCGTTTCTCCGGAGCGCTGGGCAGTTTGCCCGCATGGCTAGGAGCCCTCGGGGCCGCTTTGCTGGGCCTGATTAGCACCGCGGAATCAACCATCACAAACGTACAAACAACGTTTGCGTTCAACCGCTTTATGGGCACGGCAAGCCGCTTCTGGAGTACGCTCTGGGGCAGTTTCCGCTACCTGCTGCTATCGCCGAATTGGTTGTTGATGCTGGCGGTAGCTTGCTGCGGCGCCTCGCTGGCGTGGCAGCTCTGGCGGGGCAGGGCGATACGCGTTGCAAGGATCGAGGGAAGAGGCCTCGCCCGGCGCGCGACGCTGCTCTTCTTCGCCGGCATCGTTGGCTTGCCGACGATGGCCGTCTATGGATTCTGCTGCTGGCTCGGGCCGTGGTGGCAGTGAAGCCTTGCTGATGGTCGCAACGAAGGCTCGGCTAAGTCACGCCACCTAGCGTCGTTGCGCGGGCCACTCGCTGGATGCCAATCATGAAGGCTGCCGTGCGGAGAGGAATGTCCTCCTCGACAGACTTTTCCCACACCTCCTCAAAGGCTGCGGTCAGCATGCGATCAAGCTCGCCGCGCACGCGGTTAAGGTCCCAGCGATAGAATTGGCGATTCTGGGCCCATTCGAAGTAGCTGACTGTAACGCCGCCGGCGTTGGCCAGAATATCTGGCAAGATGACCACCCCTGCTTCGCTGAGCTGATCATCGGCCTCCGGGGTTATCGGAGCGTTGGCTGCCTCGATGATGATGGGCGCTTTGATGCGATCGGCATTGTCAGCGTTGATAACTCCGCCGATGGCGGCGGGGATCAGGACGTCGACTTCCAGTTCTAGCAGTTCATCCCCGTCAAGCGGCTCTGCTTTGTCGAACCCTTTCAAGACATTATTGTTTCCGTGAGTAAAGCGAATGGCTTCCATCACGTTGATGCCATCGGCAGAAAAGTAAGCCGCCGTGTGATCGCTGATCGCAACCACCTTGGCCTCGGCCTCGCAGAGAAACTTAGCCGCGTGGGCGCCAACGTTTCCGAAGCCTTGGATGGCGAAACGACAGTCGCTCACCCGTCGGCCCATGCGGCCGAGCATTTTGACCGCCATCGTGCCCACGCCGCGGCCAGTGGCCTCCTCTCGGCCCGGGATGCCGTAGTGTTCGACCGGTTTACCGGTCACCACCCCTGGGTTGAAGCCGTGGTACTTGGCGTATTGGTTCATGATCCACGCCATCTCTTCGTGCCCTGTGCCCATATCGGGTGCAGGGATGTCAACATCGGGACCGACAACCATTTGAATCTCGTCGATAAACTTACGAGTGATTTTCTCCTTTTCCCTTGGACTCAGTTCACGGGCGTTTACGGCGACGCCCCCTTTGGCTCCGCCGTAGGGAAGATTCACCACGGCCGTCTTCCAAGTCATCAACGACGCCAGAGTTCGCACTTCGTCAATGTCCACCTCGTGGTGGTAGCGCAGCCCGCCTTTCATAGGGCCCCGCGCTCGGTTGTGCTGCACTCGATACCCGGTGAAAGACTCCAGCCGACCGTCATCCATCTCGACCGGGATTTGGACGGTCACCTCGCGTTCAGGTTGGATTAGTAGCCGTCGGATCGCTTCGTCCATGTCGAGACGATCGGCCGCAATGTGGAAGTAACGCTGAGCGGCTTCGAAAGACTTCATATTTCTGCAACTGTTTGAGGAGAGACGAAGGGCGACGATGGCGGCCTGGCCAACTGAGTGCGAACGCTATGCGGCGAAGCCGCGCTTGCCGCCGACCGTTGGCGTCAATGCTTCCTGAACCCTAAACTAAGGGCATGCCGCCCAAACGGAACCGTCAGCGACAGCAATTGATTGTGACCGCGAGTGTCGTGGGCGTGCTGGCGCTTGGGGTGCTGCTCGTGGCGCTAACGCAATTATCCAGCGAATCGGCCGCCCCGCCAACAGCAGCTAACCCGATTCCAACCTCGCCGCCTTCGGCGATGAAGGAAGCACCGCCGGCCTCCGTAGCGCCCCCCTTGGTCGCCGACGACGGCCGAACGCTCTGGGCGCCATCACCTGGCAACGAAGGCCCCATTCCTCTGGAGGGTGTGCCACCTGGCAGCCGGCTGATTCTCTCGTTCCGCCCCGCCAGGATGCTCGACACCAGCGACGGACAAATCGTGCTGGAGCACTTCAAGGCGCCGCTCCAGAGACTATTGTCTCCGATCCTGACGGCAACCAAGACAAACCTGCAGGAAGCAGCGCGGGTGACGGTTGCCTGTCGATCGGACGAGGCAGGTCGCACGATTGACACGACGATCGTCTTGGAAACGTCCAGCAGTGTACAGGACGATTTCGTCCGACCGCGCATCATCCAGCAACGGGGAGGGCAGGGCGTAGGACAGTTTTCGAACACACGGTTTGTCTCAGCAGATTCAGCCACACTTGAGGAGGTGATGGCGATTGGTGGTGACGCGCCGCCGCTGACTAGAGAGATGGAGCAATTGGCGGCAAGGTCCGAAGCCAGTCGCCATGCCACCCTGCTAGTCGCCCCTAGTTTTCTTTTCGCGGAAGGCAGCAGCTTGCTTACAGGCGACCTGGCTGCCCTCAAGCAGCCCCTCTTGCTGCAAGTTTCCGACGACTTGCGGGCCATGCTGCTTAGCGTGCACTGGCTCGACGACAGCCTCTATTGGGAGGCCCGGGCGGCTTCGGCTGCCGAAACAACCGCGGCCCGTATGGCTGGCTCACTAAGTCAGCAGCTATCTGGCTGGCCCGGCGATTTACAGCTTGCCCTGCTCGACTTGAACCCCGCCCCGCATGGTCGGCGAGTGGTGGCCAATCTGCCGGCCATGGTCCGGATGGCAGCCGACTACGCGCGATGGGGGGTGGAAGATCGACAAGCTGTCATCAACGGCTACCTGCCTCCGTTGGCTGGCCACAATCTGTTGCTGGCAGCAGATTTAATGCTAGCCCAGCAGTCTGCCGACGGCGGAAGCCCAACCACCGCGAGCCAGCCCAGCCGACAGCCTCAAGCCGCCAAAGACCGTCTTCAACAGCGGGTAAGCGTCTCGTTCGCCCGCGATACGCTTGAGATGGCTCTGCGGTATTTATCAGATGAGATTGATGTGCCGATCGTGATCCTAGGCAGTGACCTACAATTGGAGGGGATCACCAAGAACCAGTCCTTTGGGCTCGACGCGGCAAGTCGCCCCGGCGAGGCGGTGTTGCTGGAGATCCTCACACGAGCCAATCCTGACAAGACGGCTACTGGGCCGCGAGACCTAAAGCAGAAACTGGTCTTCGTCATCAAACCTAACGAGAGCGGTAACGAAACGATCTACGTGACCACCCGTGCTTCGGCCAAGAAGCGAGGAGATCGCCTGCCGTCTGTGTTCCAACCCTGAATCGGGGGAATAACCTGGATGCTCTGATGACGAATGACCTGTGCTTTAGGGGTCGGCATAGGCAGGGTATCGAGAATCGCTGTGCTTCCATTCCGCGTCCAATGCGAAACTTGTAACTCACGGCTGCGAGTGAACGACGCCGCCGTAGTGGGGCAGATCCATGCCTGCCCGAAATGTGGCAGCATGGTTCTGCTAACGCCGCCCATTACCGAGCCTGGAGCCGCCGCCGCTCAAGCTGACTCAGTCACGGCAAAACCAACGGTGAGCGCCGCTCCGGTGGAGCCCAGCTTTTCGGCAAGTGACTTCGAGTCCATTGCCGAGCTTGGGTTGCCGCTTGACGGCTCGTCTGTGGCCATAGCGGCCACACCGCTGCGGCCGTCTACGGACGGGCAAGCTAGTTCGCCGTTTGTGGTTGCCCCCGCCGAGTCGACCGGCCGCTGGATAGGCCTGGCAGTGGCTGGCGGTGGCGCTGGGCTATTGGCAGTGGTTGGCGTGGTGCTCTACGCCCTGGGTGGTAGCGAAGAACATGTCAGCACCACGGCGCCTGCGCCGACCCCCTCGCTGTCGGTTCCAGATGAGTTGCCCCCAGTAGTCGCTGAGATTTCAGAACCAGGCCGCCGTGGGGCGGCCAGCCCACCAGCTGAATCGCAGCCGGTTGAGACACCTCCGCCTGTGCCGCAGGTTGTGGATGCGCGGCCGCCGGCGCTCCCTACTGAAACCGTGGTTGCCAAGCCTGCCCCCCCAGAGACCAACGAGCTCGCCGACATTGCGGTCCCCGAGCCTCGTCAGCACACCACAGCATCGATCACGCCCGTTCCGTTTGATCCTCTCGACCTAGACGCCTCCACGCTGGGTCTGATTCTGACGCGCAATCCACAACCGGAAGAAGCGACCGAACCACAGGAACAGGCCGCCGAGGACCCCAACGCGGACCTTATCGAGCGACTTGCGAGTGTCGCTCCGTCGCAGAGTCCGCTCAGCAATATCGACCAGCGACTAGGCGACCTAGCGGCCGACGCCAAGGCGGTTGTCCGTCGAGGACCTACCGGTCCCTCTCCGGCCGTCCGCGCTGATCCGCTTAAGTTGGTCATCCCTGAGATCCAACTTGCAGACATTCCGCTTGATCGAGCCTACCGGCTGCTGGGGTCGATCGCAGGCACGCCCATCACAATCACCCCGAGCTCGTTGCGCTACGCGGCCCAGCAAGCGGACCGCAAGGTTGCGATCCGTGGCGAGAATCAATCCGTTGTGGAAGTGCTGGATCAGCTCAGCGCTCCCCTTCGCCTGCAAGTGATGCAAGATGGCGACGGGCTGGTCACACGCCGAGTGGGGGCTGAGCGAGCACGAGACGCCTCGTATCGTGTCGATGACCTGCTGGTAGAAGATGAGACAGATGCCTCATCTCTGGTGTCGCTGCTGCGCCGCTTGCTGCCCGAGACTGATGCCGAGATCAGCAGCAAAGGCAACCGAATCAAGGTCAGCGGATCGGCGGCCGCCCATATGGAAATCGCCATCCTCTGCGAACGGCTTCGCAAGGCTCGGGGCCTGAAACCGCGCAGCCGCTATCCGCAGCAGCTCTTGGCCGTTGAGCCGTTGCTAGTGGAGCTCCAGCCGCGTCTGGAAGCGAAAGCAACCTTCACCTTTGTTCGCTATACGCCGCTTGCCGAGGTGTTCGATCACTGGCGGCGCGCTAGCGGGCTGACCCTCTTGGTCGATTGGCGGGAACTGGCCGACATCAACCTGCGGCCAACGACCACCATCGCATGCTCGATTCACAACCAAGCTTGGCGTGACGCACTGGACGCGGTGCTCAGGGAGTTGGACCTCGCATGGCGGCCGCTCGACCGCCGCACGCTGCAGATTACCTCGCGCGTGGCTGCCGACGCGGTCAAGAGCGTGGAGTTCTACCCGTGCGACTCGCATGCGCAAGCCGGTGAGCTGGAGCGATCGTTGGACCACGGCGACACTTTCCACTACGACACGGCAAGCGGCACGGCCTTGGTCCGTGCCAACACGGAGACGCATCGCCAGCTATGGGACCAGCACCGGGCCGCGAAGTGATCGCATCACAAGTTGCGATCCACCGCTTCGGCGACGCGCCGGCAGTCGCTCATCATGGTGGCAAATTCTTCGCACTTGAGGGTCTGATAACCGTCGCTTTTTGCGTTTTCGGGGTCGGGGTGCACCTCGACGATAACCCCGTCGGCCCCGGCGGCGATGGCCGCTTTTGCCATAGCGGGCACCAGGCTCGTGTGCCCCGTGCCATGACTAGGATCAATCACCACCGGTAGGTGTGTCTTTTGCTGTAGGTAGGGCACCGTGGCAAGGGGCAGCGTGAAGCGGGTGTGGGACTCAAACGTGCGAATACCGCGTTCACACAGCATCACCCGTGCGTTGCCCCCATCCAAGATGTACTCGGCTGCCAGCAGCATCTCGTCAATCGTGGCGCTAGGACCCCGCTTGAGCAACACGGCTGCCGGGCTTTTTCCGCAGGCTTCCAGCAAGCGGTAATTCTGCATGTTGCGAGCGCCGATCTGCAACACGTCCGCGTATTGGCTCACCAGGTCGACGTCCTCAGACGCCACCACTTCCGTGACCACGGCCAGGCCCGTTTCTTCTCTGGCGGTGGCTAGGAGCTTGAGGCCGTCCTCTTTCATGCCCTGGAAACTGTAGGGACTGGTGCGCGGCTTGAAAGCTCCGCCCCGCAGCCCCGTCGCTCCAGCGGCTTTGACGGCTTTGGCAGTTTCGACGATCTGCTCTTCGCTCTCTACGCTGCAGGGACCAGCGATCATGCCAATCTGTTTGCCACCCACCGACAGCGAACCTGCCGTAATCACGCTGGTTGCTTCGTGTGCTTCGCGGCTAGCCATCTTGTAGGGTGCGAGCACCGGCATGACGTTGTCCACGCCAGGCGCGCTTTCCAAGGCCATGACGCCGTTGACGCGTTCATCGCCAATGGCGGCTATCACGGTGCGTTCGGTGCCGTGCATCACGTTGGCCTTTAGTCCTAGGGATTCGACTTGTTTGATCATGTGGTTAATGTCCTCTTCGCTAGCGCCACGCTTCATGACAACGATCATGGGATTTCCAGGAGTTTATGGAGGGAGAAGATGCATTGACGAAGTACCCCAAGGCACGAAAAAAGCCCCGAGGTCCTCTGAGGGACCTCGGGGCTTTTGTGCTCTTGGTTGGGCGAACCGCCTTTAGGCACTACCTCCGGTCCCGTGGTTCTCAAAAAAGAACCCGGCAAAAGTAAACCAGAAACTAAACCAATAGGCAGTCCGCATGCAGGCAGTATCGGCGGGCCAGTCGTTCTTCGCAAGGGAAAAGCGGCCGGGGATTGCGAGAATCAGCCGAGTTTCGTGGCCCCCAGGCCGGTTTCCGCGCACCACAGGCCATCATTCCGCGTAGACCTAGCTATGCTGCCTTTGTGTGTCGACCACTTAGCAAGCTGGCGCACCAGCACAGGCAACGGGAATCAGCTTTCCCCTTGCCTAAATAGTGGTTACGTTGGGCAGCTTAGAAATGCGCTATCGCCCATCCGCCTTCTCCCTCCGGAGCTACCCCGCCATGCGTGCCTTGTTCCTTGCCCCTGCTCTTGTCCTCGGCTGCGGTCTTGCCGCTCCGGTACTTCCCGCGCTCGAAGCTCAAGAAACGACTCAGAAGCAGGAACTCCTGACCATTGGATCGGCCGCTCCGGCAATCGAGATCGAGCATTGGCTCTCAAACGGAGAAGGCAAGTTCGCACCCTTCAGCACCTTCACCGAAGGGCAAGTTTATGTGGTCGAGTTCTGGGCCACTTGGTGTGGTCCTTGCGTCGCAAGCATGCCGCACCTCAGTGAGCTCCAACAGTCTTACGCGGATCGCGGCGTGACGGTGGTGAGTGTCAGCGATGAAGACTTGGAAACCGTGACGGCCTTCCTGGAACGTGAGGTTGAAGGTCAGATCACCGACGAGGGCGAGCCGGTGACCTTTGCCGAGCTCACCAAACACTACAACTTGACGACCGACCCTGATGGTTCGGTCAGCGAATCCTACATGCGAGCCGCAGGCCAGAACGGCATCCCCTGTGCGTTTATCGTTGGCAAGGATGGAGCCGTCGAATGGATTGGTCATCCAATGCGCATGGATGAGCCCTTAGAACAGGTTGTCACGGACACCTGGGACCGAGCCGCTTTCGCTGCCGAGTTCAAGGCTGAGCAAGAATTTGAAATCGCCATGAACCAAGTCATGGGCTTGCTTCGTGAGGACAAAATGGAAGAAGCACGCGCCCGGGTCACCGAGCTAGTGGAAGAAGCGCCCAGCGCCCAACTCCGGGCTCGCGCACAGGGTCTGCTGGGACGCCTCGATATGATGGCCTTTCAAGGCCTGTTGGTCCAAGACCAAGCGGCAGCAGCTAAACAGTTCCCTAAGCTGGTTGACGCCGCGGGGGACGACGCAAGAACGTTACTGCAGCTGAGTCGAATGATCGCTGGCTACGCTTACGCCGGAAACGAGGTAAGCCCCGCCTTGGTGAACGCCGCACTGAGTGTCGCCGAAGGGCTCTTCGAAGACGGCGACTTGGGCGGCATAGCCCTAGACACGGCGGCGCGACTTTGCCATGGCAAGGGGGATCTTGACCGCGCGATTGCCTTCCAAGAACGGGCCGTAGAGGCCGCCCCGAGTCGTACAAGGCAGTTCCTTCAGACCTATTTGGACGAGCTAAACGCTGAAGCAGCCGAAGCCGAAGAGACCGGCACCGAAGCCGAGGCAGACGACTCCTGAAGCAAGCAGGAGACTCACACGAGACCACGGGGCGTACCGCGATTGCTCGCGGTACGCCTCTTTTCGTTGGCCAAGCAGGTTTTTTCTTGACGCGCGGCCCGTTGCCCACTAGTTTCGTGTGTGGTTGGCCGAAAGTGGGCCTTCCGATACTGTTTACTTTCTTTGGAAGAACTAGTGCGGCGCTCCGAGCAAGGCTCGGAACCTCCAATCAGGACAGCGGCATCTGGCCGCATTGCTCCCCGTCGGCAGACCTGCACGTCTGCAGCACTAGTGGACTTCGCTCTACGAGCTCACCCGACTTACGGGCTCACTCGACCTACGAGCTCACCCGACTTACGGGCTCACCCGACCTACGAGCTACCCCCGGTGCCGACAGGCCCGCTGCCTCGCCGCGGTTCCCTGCTTATCGAAAGCAGCTCTCGGCACTTTGGGTTACCGCCTGGGGATGGCGTCCTGCAAGAGGTTCTTTGTCTTCGTTCGTCGCGTCGCCTGATATTGGTGACCTCCGCGAGCACTACCTAGGAACCTCACGCAATGCTCTACAAATCGCTTCATCGCAGCGCCCTATTCGCCCTAGCAGTTATGGGCCTACAGCTGATTGTCTCCGCTTCGAGTGCGTCACAAGTGGTAACGGTCAACCTGGACCTGACCGATCCGGGTGCCGCAAACCCGGGCGACCCTAACGCCTTCTTCACCGACTTCAATTTCTCTGTGGTAAGCCTGCTGGGAACGACTAGCGGTGGCATAACCAACGTGGGGGTTACCTACGAGGATGAACCCAACAAGACGGGCCTACGGGTTGAACTGGACATCGACTTCGCCAATCCGACCTCGCCGGTGGTAAAGACCATTAAGTTTGTCGGGGAAGAGGAAGACATCGATCACTTCTTGGTGACTCCCGGACCGATCATGTTTAGTCAGAACGGAATTGACGCCACAATCACGCCTAACGGCGTGGGTAGCTTCGTCAGGACGGATGGTCCCGCCGTTCAGGTTGATGGCTCCGGTATGTTCGACTCAGGACCAAATACCTCACTCAACGTCGTTGAAGGCACCATTGCTGTTCAAGCGGTCGAATCCAACATCACACTGTTTTCGGAAGTGTTCGATCTGGGCGCAAACGGGCTCTCCAGCAGTAGCCTAGCCGGCGGCGCCTTGAGCGAGGTCCTCGTAACCTTTGACAAGACTGAAAACGGCTTCGACTTTTACAATGTGCAGGTGACGACCCCGCTGGAAGACGCGATGTCTGATTTCCAACTCGACTTGGGATTGGGAACGATCGCAGACCTTACTCTGACCATCAGCGGCGACTTCGTGGGCACGGGCAGTTTCAGTGTGCGCTCAGCCGTCCCCGAACCGGCGAGCCTGGCGCTGCTGGTCATCGCGGGTGGATTGGGCTTGGTGCGCCGCCGGTAAACCTACGAACGACAGACAACGTCATTCGCCGCTGGCAGCCTCGGCTGCCGGCGGCATTCTTTTGCGCTCCTCGGCCAGGGCGTCATCCAAGCCTGGCACGCCATCAGCCCCCGCAGGGACGTGCAGACTGGAGCCTTGAAAGTCGTCACCGATCGCCTCGTATCGACCACCCAAGTGCTGAGCTAGAAACGCCTCGGTCACGGCATTGAAGCTGGTGCGGTTTTCAGGACGGGCGAAGCCGTGCCCTTCGTCGGGATAGAGCGCGTAGGTAACGGGGATTCCCTTTTCTTGCATCGCGCGCACAATCTGATCCGCTTCCAGCTGGGTGACCCGTGGGTCGTTTGCCCCTTGGCCAATCAACAACGGCCGTTCAATCTTGTCGACGAAAGTCAGCGGCGATTTGGCCAGCAAACCCTCGCGGCCTTCTTCGGTGGAGACGTCGCCCACACGGAGCGTCATCATCGGCATCATTGGCGCCCAGTAGGGCGGGATATTTTGCAATAGGGTGACCAAACTGGAGGGGCCCACGATATCCACCCCGCAGGCGAAAACGGTCGGCGTGTAGGTCATGCCAACTAGCGTGGCATAGCCACCGTAGCTGCCACCCATGATGCAAACCTTGTCGCGTTGGGCGATCCCTTGCTCCACCGCCCAATCGACGGCGTCCAGCAAATCATCATGCATCTTGCCTGCCCACTCTCCGTTGCCTGCGTTGAGGAACGCTTTGCCGAAACCGGTGGAGCCACGGAAATTGACGTTCAGCACGGCGTAGCCCCGGTTGGCTAACCATTGGTGGTAGGGGTTATAGCCCCAGCCGTCGCGAGCCCAGGGACCGCCGTGTACATCGAGCACCAGTGGCACCGGTTTGTCCGGCACACCATCACCGTCAGTGTCTGATTCCGATGGCAAAGAAAGATAGCTGACCAGGTTCAGCCCGTCGCGACTCTTAATGACGGGTGTGTGCATCTTGACCAGCGGGTACTCGTCCAGATCGTCACGACTGCTGAACAGATATTGAAGGTCGCGCTGAACGCCGTCGCGGTCGTCGCGCTGGTAGCGATAGAATTTGATCGGCCCGTTATCCAAGATGTACGCTACCGTCCACTTGGTGTCATCAAGCGTGCGGCTGGTCACCTGGAACTCAGCGCCACCAAGCTGTTCTTCGCCGTACTGGCTAAGGAATTCGACATCGGCGCGGATCGCCTCGTCGAGAATCTTCCACTCGCGGCGGCTGTATGTGAAGGAAACGGCTTGTATTGTCTTTTCGGTAGGATGCGAGAGGATGCCGCCCACGTCTGCCCGCGCGTCTTCGGCAACGAGTTGTTGTTCGCCCGTATCAAGATTGCGTGAAAACAAACCAGCCGTGTCACGGCCGCGACTGTCCTCGAAGTACATCACGCGACCAGTCTTGTCGTACCCGGCGGGGCCACTGGTGGTAGCGTCTTCGGCAGTGAACTCTTCCATCGGCTCCCAATCCTGGTAGCCCTTGTCGCCCGCCTCACCCTTGGGAGCCAACCAGACCTGACCGGCCGATGGAGTGAAGTTCACCGCTAGACGAACTTGGTAGTCGTCATCGGTGACAAACCCGGCGACGCCGGGATTCTCCTGCACCAGAGTCCGCTCGCCGGTTAGCAAATTCACTTGCCAGATATCATGCAGCCGCGGCTCGCGATCGTTGAGCCCAACTAGAATGTCGTCGGGAAAGCGCTCACTGGCGCCACTCAGGCGGGCATTGACCCCGGCGATCGGCGTCAAGTCCTTGGTCTCTCTTGTCTCGACGTCTGTGGCATAGACGTGCCAATTCTCGTCGCCCGCTTTGTCCTGCGTATAGACAATAAATTGACTGTTGTAGGCCCAGCCATGGGAACGGATGCCGCGTACGGTGTCGTCCGTTACCGCCACTGCTTTGTTGAAGTCGTCTGCGGGTCCTACCCAAACATTCATCACCCCGTCGACCGGCGCCAGAAAGCTCAGCCACTTACCGTCGGGGCTGAGCCTCGCCTGAGCCCGCTGGGGATTGCCAAACAGCACGTCGCGGGGAATCAGCGGGACTTCGTCAATCATGGCAGCGTCTGGATCCTGGGTAGCGGCCGCCTCGGAACCGGCGTTGGCGGTCGGTGTTAGGTCTGTAGAAATCGATTGCGGAGCGGGCGACCCGCATCCCGTCGTTAGGAGCGTGACAAGGGCCGCAAACACGGCCAGCTCGGTCAAGGTAAAGAGAGCGCGCTTAAGCATTAGAAGTTCCTCCCTGAGGCGCCTGGCAGGTTGGCGCCGGTGATCGACAGCGGAGATTCCGTCTTCCTTGACGGCCGCGGCGAATGCTAGCACTTCATGTGTGGCGGGCCGCCCGATCGAGCGGCCCGGCGGGTTGCAGTATAGCGCAGCGCGCTGTTTGCTTGCTACGCGAGTTGCAGGCGCGAAGTTCGCACGCCGCCCAGAATGGCCGCGAGGATGCAACCCAAAGCAAGGCTGCTAGGCTCCGGCACTTGCGTCAAAGCGCCCAGCAGTGGTGAGCCTATTTGGCCGTAGTTCTGACGCCAGATATCGAGGTCGTCGGCGTCGACATCGCCATCGCCATTGGCGTCGCCAGGCAAACCGCCCCCCGACTGGCCGAGGTTGTTGCGCCACACGGCATAGTCCGCTGAGTCGACAACGTTGTCTCCGTTGAAGTCGCCATCGATCACGCCACCGCCTGGGTTGATCCCGCCACCAATCACCACGGCCGAAACGCTATCGTCGGATAACTGCACATCCCAAAGCAGACCATTGGGGAGGGGATCGAAGTTGTTGGGGTCAACCACGCCGACCGACAGCCCTCCGACTGCGGAAATGAGTTCGAAGGTATCCCCCTCTTCTGGGACAAAACCGCTAGCCAAGCTAAGCGAGATGGGCGAATTGAGGGTCGTGAGCCCACTAACTTGCAGCGGCGTTTCGAAACCAACTTCCTGTGAGGCGCCGTCCACAGTAATGCCGAGCGTCACGCCCGCAGAAATCGTGATGTCCCCCAGGAACAAGGCAGTGGATCCGGCCGCAATATTGAGAGTGCCAGCGGTGACGTTCACGTCGTCGAAGAACGTGGCATTGCTGCCGCCACCGATCGCGATCAGGCCGCCCACTCCGTTGGTTATGTCGCCATGAAAGTCGGTAACGCCCGACGTGGAAGACAAAACGCCATCGTTGGTGAGCGCCTGGTTGAAACGGACCGTTCCGTCAGCCACGGCAATGCGGCCAGGCAGAGCCACGCCGCCGGGGTCGGTATTGGTTGCCGCCGCGGTAAACTCAATTTCCGCCCTGCCGGTTTCATCGCCGGCAACCTGCACGATGCCTTGGTTGGCCACGGCCCCCGTGAACTGCAACTTTTGACCGGCTCCGGCGGTGACTTCGCCGGTATCGGAGGTGATGGTCACCGGGCCGGTGACCAAGCCATCCCCTTGCAGGCGACCTGTGATTGTTACGCCATCGGTTAGCAGCCGACCATTGTCGACTTCAACCAAACCGTTGCTACCAACCGTAAAGGCGCCCCCAAAACCGTTGGCGGCGTCAGCCGTCGCCCCGCCGGTGACACGCAGAGTGCCCGTGCCCGTGACACCAACACTGATCGTTTGCGGCAACTGCCAAAACGTACCAGCGCCATCGACCGTGGCGATTCCCACGCCCGTGGCGGTTTGACCAATGGTCAGCGTGCCGTCGTCGGGATCGGTGTAATAGGCGAACGCCTGATCACGGATGATCAGCTCACCGTAGCCCGCTTCCCCGACGACTAAGTTGTCACCCACTGCCAACCGCGACAGCCGGCCTTCCACGGTGACGAAACCGGCGCCGGTGGCTTCCTGACCAAGGGTAGCGCTACCGTTTTGGCCCGAGTTCGTGGAGAGGTCGGACACGTCTACCAGCGCGCCGTTTGAAATGGTCAGGAAGCCCGTTCCTGTCTCACCAACCTGCAGGGCTTGATTGGACTGCGAGGAATCATCAAGCCTGAGGACGGTGCCGGAGCCGGTGACCACGACATCGCCAATGAATTCGGCTTCGTCCCCCAGAATCAAACGGTCGTACTGCAGGTCGGTGCCGCCGTCTATTTCGACATAGCCTAACGGGCTGTTGACGTCATCGTCGTCGTCGCCAACGACGAGCGTCGTAGACGAAAAAACCCCGCCGCCTGCAGGGGGATCGGGACTGACGGACCCAAAGAACGAAACGTCGGCCCAGGCCGGAGCTGCCCAAAAACCACACATCAGAGCTGGCAGTACCAGCAATCGCTTGGGGAGAAACATCGACAGTTGACTCAACGGGGAGAATGCGACCGAAAGAGGCCAAGGCATGGATAGCGTCCTTGCAAGGGTTCGATTCTGAACGGCCCCGCGCCCGGCTCCGCCGGCCAGGGGCGATCAGCTCAGGTTCTATGCTAACAGCCCCCTCTGCGGGTACCAACGTGAATCCCACGGCAGCGATGCTATCATGGGCACTCGCCTGGAGCAGGAGCCAAACCGTGGCTGAAGTGCCCCGTCCATCATGGGAGTCTGCCTACGAACTACGCCGCGTGACGGCTCGGCAGAAGGTCTATCAACCGTTGGCGCCGGTGGCAGTCGCTTTGGCAACGGGCGTGGCCATGGATCGGGTCGCACCGCTCGGCGCTGGATGGTGGGCCCTTGCCGTGGTGGCGCTGGCTGGCTGGCTAGTTGGTTTCTACCAACAACGAATTCAACTCGCCTTGGTTGCCGTACTGGTTGCCGTGGCAGCGGTTGGTGGCGCTTGGAGCCACGCCCAGTGGCGCCTGTTCGATCGAACGGAATTGGGTCGCTACGCTCGGGAGCAATCAAGCCCCGTTTGCCTGGAAGCCATTGCGCTAGATGTACCGGCAAGGCGCCCGGCGCCGCCGCATTCGCCGTATCGAGCAATTCCGCAGCGCGATAGCACCAAGCTACCCCTGCGGGTCACTCGGATTCGTGATGGAAACCAGTGGCAACCAGCGGCAGGCGTCGTCGACTTGATTGTCGACGGCCATCTCGAGGGGGTTGCCCCAGGCGACTACCTACGCCTGTTCGGCCAGCTACGCCGCCCTGGCAAGCCGCGCAACCCTGGCCAGTTCGACTTCGCCGCCAACGCACGGGCCGACCACCGCCTGGCTCTGCTTCGCTGCGAGTCTCCCGCCTGCGTGACCCGAGTGGCGCCGGCTAGGGCGGAAAGGGGCAGCCCCACGTCGCACTCGGCTCCAAGCCTTGCAAGCCGCGTATGGTGGAGCATCGCAGCGGCCCGCCAGAGCGTCGAGCTTGGACTTGAGGAGCAACTCGGCCCCGAACGCGCTCCCCTTGCCGCCGCCATGCTACTTGGCTCGCGCCACCGCGTGCCGCTTAACGTGGCTGAGTCTTTCCGCCGTACAGGGGCTCTCCATGTGTTGGTTGTCTCGGGGCTTCACGTGGGATTGGTGGTTGGTTTCTTTTTTGGCGCTTCGCGGCTCGGATGGTTTCCTCGGCGCTCAACCCTTATGCTGATCATGTTGGCAATCGCCGCGTACGCACTGTTCACTGGCGCGCGGCCCCCCGTGGTACGTGCCGCGGTGCTGGCAGAGGTGATGTGTGTGGCGATGCTGGCCGGTCGCAACGTGTTGGCGATCAATTCACTGGCAGCCGCTGTGATCGTCGTCCTCGCCTGGAACCCGGGAGAGCTGTTCCTTAGCGGAACGCAGCTGACTTTCATCGCTACTGCCGCACTCATCTGGCTTGGCAACAGGCTCCAGCAGCGTGACCGAGCAGACCCAATGGATAGGCTGCTGGCCTCGGTCGAGTCCTGGCCGACACGGTTCGCCAAACGCCTACTCAATTCGGCAAGTTTGCTTCTATTGGCGACACTCTTCGTGTGGTGCATTTCGGCTCCGCTGTTGATGACACGATTCCATCTGCTTTCGCCTATCGCCGTGCCGATGAGCCTGGGCGTATTTCCGTTGGTCAGCGTGACTGTTATTGCCGCTCTGCTCACTGCGGTATTGCAACTGTTCTCGCCGGTACTAGCCGCCGCGCCGGCTTGGTGCTGCGGCCAATCCATTGACGCCCTCCAAGCTTTGATCTCCTCGGCCGAGGCTGTCCCCGGCAGTACGATCTGGCTCGGGGGGCCCAGCGGCTGGTGGACGCTTGGCGCCTACGGGTTGCTAACGATGGGCTTGCTGTACGGAACGCGCGAACGTTGGTCCTATTGGCTATCGAGAATGGGCCTCTTATGGATTGCTACGGGCTTTGTCATCGCGCTGGTCTCCAACCGACCGCCCGACGGAGTTCGCTGCACTTTTATCGCGGTTGGCCATGGATGCTCGGTATTAGTAGAGACCCCTGAGGGCGGGGCGCTGCTCTACGATGCAGGGTCGCTCGGCTCACCGGACGCGGCGGCAGAGACTATCGCGGGCGCCTTATGGTCGAAAGGCATCGGCCGCATCGACGCGATCGTTCTGTCTCATCCAGACGTCGATCACTTCAACGCCGTGCCCGGCTTGCTAGACAGGTTCCCCATCGGCGGGATTTATGTCTCACCGTTCATGTTTCCGGAGAGTGAGGCAGAGCAAACCGACCGCTCCGCACCCGCAAGCTTGCGAAAGCTACTGAACGATCACGACGTGCCCGTCGAGGTAATCAGCCAGGGAGATCAACTCACCATCGACGGGGTAGCGATCCAAATCCTACACCCTGGCCACGCAGACCTCGGCCGGCCAGACAATGCCAACAGCCTTGTTCTAGCGTTCGAGTACCAGGGGCGAAGGTTACTCCTGCCAGGCGATCTTGAAGCACCCGGTATGCAGGACGTGCTGTTTCAGTCGAGCTATAACTGCGACCTACTCCTGGCGCCTCATCACGGCAGCGCGCGGAGCGACCCGCCAGGCTTCGCTAAATGGAGCTCGCCGGAGTGGGTGGTCGTGAGCGGCGGGGATGGCCGCTACTCAACATCAGCTGGCGAGAGCTATGCCCAAGCCGGGGCATGTGTATTGAAGACCGCCGATGTGGGCGCCATCGAAGTCCTGCTTGGCGCCTGGCAAACGTCGATCAAGACCTACCTGCCTCCGCCCGAGCCGCCTTCAGCGGGTCGACAGAGCCGCGTGGTAACGGACGAGGCGCACCCGCAATCAGATTCTGGCTATTCGAGTCTGCGTGAATTGCCCTAGGTGCGGAACTTGTTGCGACAGCTCCTTGTGCGGCCGTGGCTACGACGGGCCAAGTGCCAATCGGCTGGCCGCAAAGACCTGTCACGAATGCCGAATTCTCCGTGGCTGGGCTGGCGGCTGAGCAGCTTTCCCCCTATTCTCGGTTATTCACTCTCGCCAAACTCTTGAGATCGTTTCTCAATTGCCACGTCTTGCAAGTGGCTGGCGTCGACCCGAAACGCCACTTGGTGCGTATCGTTGCTATCAGTCGCGCCGCTTGTAGCCCCGCTCGATCCACAACTGGTCAATCCAGTCGGAAACTAAATCAAACTGAAGGTCCTCAATGTCCACCGACCTCACCCCGTCCGATGCCCCCGTGGTCGACCCGCCCGTGGCCGTAGCAACCGCTGCGCCTAACTCCACCGATCGACTTTCCAAGCGCGCCAAGCCGAAACTAGCAAGTGTGATGGATGATCCCGACCAAGCCGCCAACTCGTTGGCTTTGTGGCGGCGCGGCATGGACTGGCCGGTGGTGATTTGGATTGGTATCGCTCATCTGATTGCTCTGGCAGCGCCTTTTTTCTTTAGCTGGCAGGCATTGGTCACCTGCGTTGTGCTCTGCCTGGCAACCGGCTCGTTGGGCGTCTGCATGGGCTACCATCGTCTTCTGACTCACGGCAGCTTCAAGACGTATCGTCCCATCCGGTGGCTGTTGGCCTTGCTGGGTGGCCTGTCGGGTGAAGGTTCAGCGCTGACTTGGGTAGCCAACCATCGCAAGCACCACGCCTTTAGCGATAAGGAAGGCGACCCGCATTCGCCACGCGACGGAAAATGGTGGAGCCACATGACGTGGTTCATGCCAAACCGTGGCCAAAAGTGGCACCGCGAACTCCTTGAACGCTACGCTCCAGACATGATGAAGGACCGCATGATGGTGGTACTTCACAAGATGTTCCTGCCCTCGCACTTGATCCTGGGCGTTGGCCTATTCTTTCTCGGCTTTTTTGGTCAGTGGATGGGCCTGGCCGGTGGTTGGTGGTCGGCACTTTCGATGGTGGCCTGGGGCGTAGGTGTGCGGATGATGTATGTTTTGCACGTCACGTGGTTTGTGAATTCCGCGACCCACATCTGGGGCTATCGCAACTACGAGACCACCGACGACAGCAAAAACCTGTGGTGGGTTGGTCTGCTCGCTTTCGGCGAGGGCTGGCACAACAACCACCACGCGTTTCAGCGTGTCGCTAGCCAAGGCCACAAGTGGTGGGAAATCGATGTCACCTACTGGGTGATCCTCGCCATGGAGAAAGTGGGCCTGGCGTGGGACGTCGTCCGCCTGAAGGACATCCCGGCTGGCGCAAAACCGGCCTAACCGGCCGCCTTTGCCCAGGATCAAGGCAAATCCGCCCTCCAGCCAAGCACCGCGCCGTCTCTCAGGGACTTGCGGAGCAGCCTCAAACGGCTATATTCCAGGGCTTGCGTTTGAGTTGTTAACACTAAGTAGGTTTTGTTGTCGCGAGGGGTCGTCAAGGCTTTCTCGCCAAAGGAGTTTGGAGCCCGCCCCCGAGAGTCACCCACAACGGGGAGATGGATTGCACCAAGCCAGAGAAAGCAAGCGGATCGTTTATGGCGTTGACCACAGAAAAGAAGCAGCAGCTGATCGGTGATTTTGGCAAGAGCGAAGGCGACTCAGGTTCCGCTGAGGTGCAGATTGCCATTCTTACCAACCGAATCAGCGAGATGACCGAGCACATGCGCGTCCACGCGAAGGACTACTCAAGCCGACGTGGCTTGTTGCGGATGGTGAGTCGGCGTCGTCGCCTGCTTGACTATGTGAAGCGCAAGAATCCGCAACTCTATCTCGACTTGCTGCAGCGGCTGGACATCCGCAAGTAAGTGGTGCCATCCAGCAACGACTGGTAGGGTATCGCCCGCCGGTAATGGGACGCACAGGTCGTCCCCGCACTTCGCGTCAAGTGGATCGCTTGTCACGAAGGATCTCATCGCTCGTTGGCCACACGAGAACTCCCATCTTCTTGTCCTGTCGCGCGCTTGGTCATTCCTTGGCAAGCGTGGCTGCAAGTTCTGATGGTTGGAACTCTAGCTCTCAGCAAGGCTAGCCAAGTCTCCCCATGGCGCGCTCTTTGAAGTCCAAGGGAAATATCTCGCGAAAGTCATCTCGTAGAAGAAAGACAGTAAGTTGGAAAGAAAAGTAGTAGAAAAACAAATCGGTCGGCACACGATCTCCATGGAAACCGGTGCGTTGGCCAAGCAAGCCGCTGGCTGTGTGTTGGTTAAGTGTGGCGAGACCGTCACCCTCAGCGCCGTAGCCACCAGCGCCCCGCGGCCTGGCACGGACTTCTTCCCTTTGACATGCGACTACCGTGAACGGTTCGCAGCGGCGGGTAAATTCCCCGGCGGCTTCTTGAAGCGCGAAGGACGCCCCAGCACCAAGGAAACCCTCACAGCCCGACTGATCGACCGCCCCATCCGGCCGATGTTTGCCGAAGGCTTCATGAACGAGGTGCAGATTCAAAACTTCGTGATGGCTAGCGACCGTCAAACCGATGGCGATATCCTCGCCATGAATGGCGCCTCAGCCGCCCTGTCGGTTTCGCCGTTGCCGTTCGAGGGCCCGCTCGGGTCCGTTCGCCTCGGCAAGGTTGACGGCAAGCTGGTCGCCTTCCCCACTCAGGAAGAGTTGGAATACAGCGTCCTGGACCTAATCGTCTCCGGCACCAAGGACGCCATCCTCATGATCGAGGGCTTCGCCCGCGAGATGCCTGAGGATGAGATGATCGAAGCGCTGATGGAAGCTCACCGCTATGTCGGCGAGTTGTGCGACTTGCAACATGAGCTGATCGCCGCGGTCCAGCCTGAAAAAATGGATTGGGTCACTCCCCAATCAGATGGCCTGCTGGAAAAGCTCGATTCCGCCTACCACGACAAGCTGAAGAGCGCCAAGCAAACCGAGGGCAAGCAAGCCCGCGCGGAAGCGGTCAAGGCCGTCAAAGAAGAAGCTCTGGCGGAGTTCATCCCCGACCCCGAAGCCGAAGGCGCTTTCACGCTCGATTCATTCGGCACGGCATTCCACGACTTGGAAGCGAAGGTCGTTCGCGAAACGATTCTCGAAGGCAAGCGACCCGACGGCCGCGATGGCAACACGCTTCGCTCCCTCTACAGCGAAGTCGACCTGCTTCCCAAGGTTCACGGCTCGGCCATGTTCCAGCGGGGCGAAACCCAGGCGCTGATCACCGTCACGCTAGGTACCGGCCGCGACGAGCAGAAAGTGGATGGCCTGTTCGAGGAGTACTCCAAGCGATTCATGCTGGATTACAACTTCCCCAGCTTCTCCGTTGGCGAGTGCCGGCCCATTCGTGGCCCCGGCCGTCGTGAGATTGGCCACGGCATGTTGGCCGAGCGTTCGGTCAATCCCGTGTTGCCGGACCATGACGAGTTCCCTTACACCATCCGCGTGATCTCCGACATCTTGGAGTCGAACGGCTCCAGCTCGATGGCTTCGGTCTGTGGCGCCACGCTCGGCCTGATGGCCGCCGGCGTGCCGATCACCAATCCCGTGGCCGGTATCTCGGTTGGTTTGGTCAAGGAAAACGACGATTGGACTTTGTTGACCGATATCCTGGGCGACGAAGACCACTTCGGCGACATGGACTTCAAGATTGCCGGCACGCAAAACGGCATCACGGGCATTCAGCTCGACCTGAAGATCATGGGCATCAGCGAAGAGATTATCCGCGCCACGCTAGCCCAGAGCCGCGAGGCAAGGATCGAGATCCTCAAGTCGATGCTCGCCACGCTGCCCCGTCCGCGTGAAGCCACCGCTGCCAGCGCGCCGCGTCTGGTTCGGACCCACATCGACCCGCAGAAGATCGGCCTGCTGATCGGCCCCGGTGGAAAGAACATCCGGAGCATTCAGGAAGACACCGGCGTGACGATCGATGTGGACGAGGACGGCACCGTCACCATCGCCGGACCGGACGAGGACTCGGCCCGTGCCGGCTTGGATCGGGTCGACGCCGTAACGGCCAGCGTCCAGGTCGGCCGGATCTACCACGGCAAAGTGACCAGTGTCAAAGATTTCGGCGCGTTTGTCGAAATCCTGCCCGGCAAGGACGGCCTGTGCCACATCAGTGAGCTTTCCAACGACTACGTGTCGAGCGTCGGCGATATCTGCAAGGTGGGCGACTCGATGAGCGTCAAAGTGATTGCCGTCGACGACCAAGACCGCGTCAAGCTCAGCCGCAAGGCCGCCATGGCCGAGGAAGAGGGCGACGGCGAATCGGCCGAAGAACCGGCAGAAGCGGAAGCATGATTGGCCCGGCCAACTAGCTAAAACCTTAGGGCCGAGCCTCGCATGCGGGGCTCGGCTTTTTTTCAAGCGGATGAGATAGACACGATTGGGTGATATAGGGGATGGCCACTCGGGGCACCATCCCGGCACGGTCTTCTATACTTAGAACACTTAAGGCAAATCTACAGAAAACTGCATGGCGAAACCCTTTCCAATTGAGTTGGTCGTCCCGTCGAGCGGAACCTTATCTGGCGATGCAGCCTCTGCAACGATTGAGATCACGATTGATCCGTTTCACCTCGGTAACAAAGAGGTTGATACACCGATTGCCCTCGAAGAAGTGAGCTTGCCCACGCTGGAACCTGCCGCACTGTCAGGATCAGAGTTCCGCTTCCCGAGTACGCCTGACGAGGGGTACATCGACGGTTCCTTCTATCTAGTCCACGCCCATCACCCAGTAGATGTTACGCGCATCAAGTTTGGCCCTGCCAAGGACGGAACGATCGCTGCAACAATCGACTGCTCGTTTCAGTTCGACTTTGAAGGATTGCAAGACGAATTCGGCGAAGACTACGAGAACGCCAACGCAACCTTAGAGGTAGTTTTGGCAATCGATTAGACGGGGGGTTACTCGAAACAAGCACGGGCCATCTCCTAACTGGCCGCCCCGTAGTTAATGCTTGTTGTTGCCAAACCAGCCGGGCCAACTAATTACCACCCCTTCTATCCCCAATCATCCCCACATCTCCCTTATCTAGACTTGTCCACCGACAAACCCTCCACCGACGCGACGGTCCAGCGGTTGATGGATCAGTATGCCGAGATTGCTCGGCTGGCGGGGGGGCTTGCGCATGAGATCAAGAACCCGCTCTCGACGATCCGGCTGAACATGCAGTTGTTGGCCGAGGATCTCGCGCCGGAGGAAGTCCTACCGGACGGGGAGGCGGTGAAGACGGCGTCGCAGCGGCGGGCCGAGAAGCGGATTGATGCGGTGCAACGGGAATGTAATCGGCTGCAGGGGTTGCTCGACGACTTCTTGAACTACGCCAAGGTTCGGCCGATGAACCTCGAGCCAATGAACCTGAACGAAGAGATCGCCGACGCGCTCGATTTCTTCGAGCCAGAGTGCAAGGCAGTCGGCATTGAGATCGTGCCCTACTTAGATCCCCACCTGCCCAGCGTATTGCTGGACCGTGAAGCTTTTCGCGGGGCGCTGATGAATCTGCTGCTGAACGCCAAGCAGGCGATGCCCGACGGCGGGCAGTTGATCGTCCAGACCAAGGGCCATGGGGCGATGGCAGCCGTCTACCTGACCGACACCGGCATCGGCATGGATACCCAGACCGCCAGCAAGATGTTTGAGACCTTCTTCAGCACCAAGCCTGGCGGCAGCGGCCTGGGGCTGCCCACCACCGCCAAGTTGATCGAAGCCCACGGCGGCACGATCGCCGTACAAAGTGAACTGGGCCGCGGCACGCGGTTCACGATCGAACTGCCGGCCGTGGCACGATTGGCTGAGACGACAAGCGAATCAACCACGGACACCGTCGACGCCGTCGATTGATACGGAAAAGATGCAACAACCGCGCGATTGACGAACGGTCAGGACGGGTGTCCTATTCTTCAGCCCGCTCGGCCCTCATAATCTTGGCATGGCAAAGAAAACGACCGCGGCCGCGGGGCCGCCGATCAAGACCCTGATCGTCGACAATGACGAAGGCCACTGCGAGGCGATGGCCGCTAGCCTGGAAAAGGTGGGCTACGACTGCACCACTGCCACCACGGGCCAGCAAGGCGCCGACCTGCTGGAGAAGGATGCGTTTGAGGTCGTCGTAACTGACCTGGTAATGCCAGGAGTGGGCGGCTTGGAACTCCTGGCTAAGAGCAAGGAAGTGCTGCCCGACGCCGAGGTGATTTTAGTCACGGGTCACGGCACGGTCGAATCAGCCGTCGAGGCGATGCAGCAAGGAGCGTTCAACTACCTGCTAAAACCGCTAGACCTAGGGCAACTGCGGGCGGTAGTCGATAACGCGGCCCGCAGTCAGCACCTGCGGCGTGCGAACGCCGAACTCAGCCGTCGACTTGACGAAAAGTTTGGCTTCGAGGGAGTCATCGGCAACAGCGCCGCCATGCGAGACGTGATCGAGCGACTTTCCCGCATTGCTCCAACTGACGCGACCGTACTGATCCAGGGGGACACCGGCGCTGGCAAAGAGCTGGTCGCCCAGGCCATCCACCAGAACTCACCTCGCAAGAGTCGTCCGTTCGTAGCGCTCAACTGCGGCGCGCTCAGCGAACACATCCTCGAAAGCGAGCTATTCGGCCACATCAAAGGAGCCTTTACGGACGCTTCGCACGATCGGGTCGGCAAGTTTGAGTACGCCGACGGTGGTACGTTGTTCCTGGATGAAGTCGGAGACATGCCCCCCGCCACGCAGATTAAACTGCTCCGCGTTTTGGAGAGCGGCGAAATCACTCGTGTGGGCTCCAACGAGGCGACCAAGGTCAACGTGCGAATCCTGTCGGCCACCAATCGCGACCTGGAAACCGCCATCGCCGACGGCACGTTTCGCGAGGACCTCTACCACCGGCTGAAGGTCATCACGGTGCGGATCCCGCGATTGGTGGAGCGGCGGGAGGACATCCCGCTGCTGGTTGATCACTTCATCAAGCTCCACGCCCAGCGACACAACAAGAAGGTGAAGAGTGTCTCAGCAGCGGCCCGGCGGCGACTGCTGGCCTACGACTGGCCCGGCAACGTGCGAGAATTACGGAACGCGATCGAAACGATGGTGGTGATCGATGTCGACGAAGTGCTCGACCTGGACGATCTGCCAGAGCAGTTCTCCAGCAGCGACGCCACGACCGGCGCCATCGCCGGCGGCGAAGCGGGTCTGGCCGACTTGGTCGGCAAGCCGCTGTCGGAGATCGAGGGCATCTTTATCGGCGAAACGCTCAAAGTAACCGGCGGCAACCGCGAAGAAGCCGCCGGCATGCTCGGCATCGGCGAACGGACGCTCTACCGGAAGATCAAAGAGTACGGACTGAACTGAGCGGGTTGGTGGACGCACGCTAGGAAGATAGGGGGATGACGCTGGGGATGGGGGGATAGCGACTCGACGATTCGACGATTCATCTGCTACATGAGCGGATACGATGAGCACGCGGTTACCCAGTAAAGAAGACTTCGTTCCCTACGGCACTCTCGACGAGTTGCGTGCTTGGGAGAACTTCGGCGGCCTGTCGCTCGACGAAGCGCATGACAAGCTGTGCGAGAATCCGCTTTACTACCAAGAAGACTTTATGTGGATGGGAATCCAAGCATTTGCGTTCTACTTTCCGGCCGTTGATCGCTTCGTTCGAGACTGGCTGGCTGTAGCCAACGATGAGACTCTGGGTCAGCTCGAAATCATCGTGGAGTGTATTTCGATGCAAGTATCCGAAGAGGGACATCTGCTTCCAATCACGTTGACCGGAGACATCAGATCACTCGCCGAAACGGTCATTCACAAGTTTGGCCGATGCGACGGGTTTGATCCGTCTCAATTGTCACCACGACAAGCGTTTGTGATCGAATGGCAGCATCTGCTTGAGTCTTTGCCATCCGTTTGACCCTGTTCTGCCAAGCGTCCATCCCCCCTATCCCCAGCGTCATCCCCACATCTCCCTACAAAAAGCAAACGCTACGGAAAGCTATGCCCCCCATCCGCCCTTTGTCGAGTTCGGTCGTCAACAAGATTGCCGCGGGGGAGGTGATCGAGCGGCCGGCGAGTGTCGTGAAGGAACTGCTAGAGAATGCGGTCGACTCGGGGGCAACGCGGGTCGATGTAGCGATCGAAAAGGGCGGGGCCGAGTTAATCCGGGTGGTGGACAACGGCTGTGGCATCGCCACCGATCAGTTGTCCCTAGCGGTGACGAACCACGCGACGAGTAAGATCGAAACGGCCGACGATCTGTTTCGCGTCGGCACGCTGGGGTTTCGCGGCGAGGCGCTAGCGAGCATTGCCGAGGTGAGCCGCTTTACGCTCCGCAGTCGACCGCAAGATGCTGACGCGGGAGCGGAACTGTTGGTGCATGGTGGCGCGGCTCAGCCGATCGAGCCTGCCGGTTGCCCTGTGGGGACCACGGTTGAGGTGCGTCAGTTGTTCTTCAACACGCCGGTGCGGCAGAAATTCCTCCGCACACCGCAAACCGAAATCGGCCACTGCACGGAGGCGTTTTCACGCATCGCACTGGCTCACCCCGGCGTTCACTTTTCGCTGAGCCACAATGGCCGCATGGTGCACGACCTGCCGGCCACCGACGATTGGCCCAACCGTATCGCGGCGCTGTTTGGTGATCAGATCGCCCAGTCCTTGATCCAAGTCGAAAGCGTTGAAGAAGGAGTCCGTCTCCGCGGCTACGTCGCCAACCCCACCGAAAGCCGGGCCAACAACCGTTTGCAGTATCTGTTGCTCAATGGCCGCGCGATTCGGGATCGTTCTCTGCAGCACGCCCTGGGCGAAGCCTACCGTGGTTTGTTGCTCAGCGGGCGCTTTCCTATCTGCTTCTTGCGGCTCGACATGCCGGCAGACTCGGTCGATGTGAACGTGCATCCGACCAAGCTGGAGGTTCGCTTTGCCGAAGCCGGACGGTTGTATAGCCAACTTCTGGGAACACTTCGTACGAAGTTCCTGACCAGCGACCTGAAACCTATCGAGGGCCCGAGCTCCGCCTCACGTGAGGATGAAGTGGATGCTGCGACTGGCTCGCCTGGAAAGCTGGTTGACTGGGCCAAGAACGAGTTGCAGCAACAGCGGATCGACTTACAGCACGATCGCCCCCAAACGGCGCCGTTTCGACCCTTTCCTGATCGTTCGCATCGGGATGACCTCACACGACAGCCGTTGACGATGCACCGGTTCACGGCAAGCGCTGAGGCGGAAGCGCGTGCAGCTGGCCAGGCGCCGGGGAGTGGCAACGAAGAATTCGAGCAAGCGGATCGCGGCCGCCAACTCGGCGACACCGACCCTTCGCCGGCGGGCGTGCCTTTGCCCGAACCCCATCCAGCGTCAGCGGCGCGAGCCATCCAACTCCACAACCGTTATCTGGTAATCGAAACGGAAGCAGGCATGGAGGTCATTGATCAACACGCCCTGCATGAGCGTATTCTGTACGAGCAAATTCGCGAGAAAGTACTCGCGGGGGCGATGGAATCGCAAAAGCTCCTCGTTCCAGAGCCAGTGGAACTAACTCCAGCGGAAGCCGCCGCGGTGCTCGACAATACCGAGCTGCTGGCGAAACTGGGCGTAGAAATTGAGCCTTTTGGCGGCGATACAATCTTGGTGGCCAGTTACCCGGCTATGCTGGCGAACCTTCCCCCTGCGGAAGTTCTGCGAGACTTAGTCGATCACCTATTGGCCGGAGGCAAACAGCCAGAGGCGCGCGATGTACTGGATGACCTGTTGCACATGGTCAGTTGCAAAGCGGCCATAAAGTACGGGGACCGGCTCACGCCGGAGGAAATCGATGCCCTCCTTGCCGACCGCCACGTCACGGAGAACCATCATCACTGCCCGCACGGCCGACCAACGGCTTTGGTATTCACGTGCGACGAGCTGGATAAACGTTTCAAACGAATCTAAGCGCCAGGGCCCAGGCAACAAGCCAATTGCTTCCGCGGCGTGGTGGTTTGATTCTCCCGGCCGGTGCAACAACAATATGGGGCTGGCGCGCGCGGCCCTGATGCTGCCCTTGAATCCGTATCTCTGAATCTCGACCCCTGAATTTAGTCAATGATTTGCGTCTCGATTGGCAGAAGCCGTCACAAGCATATGATGGCGGAGCATCGCGCTCTGGTAGAGCAGGGAGCGAAGCTCGTCGAACTGCGGCTGGATTACGTCTCTAGTCGGATCAATCTCCAGCGTCTGCTGACGGATCGCCCCTGCCCGGTCATCATTACTTGCCGGCGCGAAGCTGACGGCGGAAAGTACACGGGCGATGAAGATGCGCGCATGCGGCTACTCCGGGAAGCGATCGTCTTGGGGGCTGACTATGTTGACCTGGAGGATGACATCGCCGCCAAGGTGCCTCGTTACGGTTCAACCAAGCGCATCATCAGCCATCACAATTTCCGCAAGACGCCCATTGACCTAGAGCAACTGCACAGCGATCTAGCCGCGCTGGATGCGGACGTGGTGAAGATCGCCACCATGGCGCAGCATCCTCACGACAACGTGCGGATGCTAGAACTGGTCCGCGACTCGCAGACACCAACGGTGGGCATGTGCATGGGAGACATCGGCACGCCCTCGCGTGTGCTGTGTGGCAAGTTTGGCTCGCCCTTCACCTACGCCACGTTCCATCACGAGCGAGCCTTGGCGCCGGGCCAGCTGAGCTTTCAACAGATGACCGATATCTATCACTACCAGACGCTGGGGCGCGAGACCGGTGTCTACGGCGTAATTGGCGACCCGATTGGTCACAGCCTCAGCCCGCAGATCCACAATGCGGCGTTGTCGCACTTGGGGATGGACGCCGTTTACTGTCCGTTCCGTGTGCCCGTTGATGATCTGCCCCAGTTTGTCGAAGACGTGCCGCGATTGGGGCTAAAGGGCTTGAGCGTGACCATTCCTCACAAGGAATCGATCACACGCAGCTTGAACAAGGTCACCGGCGAGGCAAAAGGAATTGCAGCGGTCAATACGGTCCTGTTCCGCGATGGGGAGATCATTGGCGCCAACACCGACTCTCAGGCAGCAATGGCCGCGTTGGAAAAATCCATGCTCGGCCAGGGAGAAGGACCAACTGGTGAAGGCGACAGCCCCCTAAGGGACAAACGCGTCCTCTTGCTGGGCGCCGGGGGGGTGTCACGTGCCATCCTTCACGGGCTAAAGAAGCGCGGAGCCAAGACGATTGTCGCCAGCCGGACGCGCGAGAAGGCCGACAGTTTGGCCGCAGCGTTCGACGCGCGTGCTGTCGAATGGAACGCCCGCCACAACGCTGATGTGGACGTCCTGATCAACGGCACGCCGATTGGCATGCATCCGAATGTTGACGAGTCGCCCTTCAGCAAGGCTTACCTGAAACCGTCGATGGTTGTCTTTGACACGGTCTATAACCCCGAGTCGACGCTGCTAATCAAAGAGGCCCGCGAGCATGGCTGTGTAACGGCGACCGGAGTGGAGATGTTCATTGGCCAGGCGGCCCTGCAATTTCAACTCTTTACGGGGCAACCGGCGCCGACCGACGTTATGCGTGACACGTTGAAGCGGGTCATTGGCCCGGTTAAGTACTGATGTCCAAGTCGCCAGGCAACGTATCGCGGCTCTTTCTGACCGGGTATCGTGGCACCGGCAAGACGAGCGTTGCGGGACATCTCGCCCGGTTGCTCGGGTGGGACGCCGTCGACGCCGACGACGAAATCGAGCGCCGCGCAGGCAAGACGATCGCCGAAATGTTTGCCACATCCGGCGAACCGGCGTTTCGCGATCTGGAAGCAGCGGTCGTCGCGGACCTAAGCAATCTGGAACGAACAGTTGTCTCATTGGGAGGCGGCGCCGTATTGCGAGCAGAGAGCCGCCAGCGCATCGTAGCCGCGGGCCCGGTTATTTGGTTGACCGCTTCGGCAGAGACACTCGCGGCCCGCATCGCCGGCGACGCCGCGACCGCGAACCGGCGACCGAACCTGACCGCTACTGGCGGCCAGCAAGAAATCGAACGGTTGCTGGCCGAGCGTGAGCCACTCTACCGGGAGTGTGCTACGCTTGTACTCGAAACCGAGGGTCTCTCTCCGGAGCAATTGGCGGAGCAAATCGGACGTTGGATCGAAACTCCGTACAACAAGTAATCTCCCAGGTCCCAGCGCCATGGAATGGCTGATCTCTATACCGCTCGCACTACGCCTGGCATGCGTATTTGTCGTCGCAGCGGCGGCCGCTTCGCTCTTGAATGCAGCTATATATGCCTGGTCTTGGGAACCCCGGCGTGTGTCTCCATGGCAACGGGCAGCCGAGGGCGTGCCGCCCCGTCATTGGATTGATCGACTGCCGGTAATCGGTTGGCTGCGACTGCGACGAGACGCGGCGGTGCTGGGCCAGCGGTTCTGGCTCAGGCCAATGCTGATTGAGCTTGGCTTTGCAATGGCCATGGCCGGTTTGTACTGGTGGGAAGTTCACTGCCAAGGCCTGATCGTCCCACAATTGGCCGAGTTGTTTCGACTGGCGCCAGGCAACTTGCCGACGATTGATGCCGCAGCAATCGCGGGGCCACTGCACCTTCAGTTCCTTAGTCACGCGCTATTGGCGTCCCTAATGGTGATCGCCACGTTTATCGACTTTGACGAGCGCATCATCCCGGACGAAGTCACCTACCCGGGCGTCCTCGTGGGGCTACTCCTGGCTACGCTTGCGCCGATGTCTCTGTTGCCCAGCGTGCAAGCTCGGATTGCCCCTCCCTTGGCAGGCACTCCTCTGATGAGCGTCAACGCCAACCAAGCTGGAGCGCCCATCATCGCCCCGGGGGGACAGGGCAGGGTCTACCTGGAACCCGCGCATAGTGCCGCACCGAATCTGCAGCAGTCTTGGCAAACAGGCCGACCGAATCGCTGGTCGCTCGTGACTTCGCTTGGCTGTTTCGGACTGTGGTGCTTCGCACTGACTGACCGTCGTTGGCCTGGCCGTAGCGCCTGGTACCGCAACCTCGACCGCAAGTTGATGATTGTGCTCGCGCGCGTACGACGCGATTTATCCAACAGCCCGCTACGGGAAACCCTGGTGGCGGGTGGCCTGCTGATTTGCATGGTGTGGTTCGGCGGTGGTCAGCACTGGTTAGGTCTGCACTCAGCCCTGATCGGCTTAGTCGCCAGTGGCTCGATCGTCTGGGCGGTACGAATCATTGGCACGGCGGTTCTCCGGCGCGAGGCCATGGGCTTTGGCGATGTCACTCTGATGATGATGGTGGGCGCCTTCCTGGGATGGCAAGCAAGCCCGCTGATCTTCTTCCTTGCCCCCGTAGCAGGTCTGATCCTTGCGCTGCTGAACCTCTTGCTCCACGGCGACAAAGCGATTCCCTATGGTCCGTTTCTTTGCTTGGCGACGGCCGTCGTAGTCGTCGGTTGGGGTCACGTGTGGGCGACAGGTCACTTGATCTTCAGCGTAGGTTGGCTTGTACCAGTTGTGCTTGTCGTTTGCTTCCTGCTGTTGGGAGTTCTCTTGGGTTTGTTGCAAGGACTCAAGGCGCTGTTGGGCATAGCGGGCGAAGATTGAGCAGCCGGTTCCCTTCCCGCGCCGCCACGCCTCAACCCGCATGCTTCTTTCCCGCCCCGTTACCGATATCGTCGCCGAGGCGGACCGAATTCGGGCGGCTCGGTACGGCGTGATCGAAACCCAGCAGGGACGGCTCGCGGCAATCCGCCTGCGGCCTTGGCCGAAACTGTTTTCTGTACGTGAACTCTGGCCCGTTGGCGACCATTTTCATGCCCCTGGTCCCGCGGATCGGTGCCGGCTGTTCTACAATCAACCACTGGGCTGTCGTCGGTTCCTCGCTCTGAAGTATGTCGAGACCACGCGTGGAACAAGTTACTCGACGTTCCGCGCGGCTCTGACGCTGCTGGACGCGATCGCCGAACTCAAGCAGAGCGATGCGCTGGTTTGCGATGCCGCAAACCGGCGGCTATCGGATCGCTTTATGAGGCGAATGGGCTGGGAGCCACATGCCCCAATGCCATGGCGAAGAAACTTTATCCGCCGCTTCTACGGCGTGTACCCGCAACCTGGGTTGCCTGTTTGAAAGCCTCTCGGCGGCTGTGTTTCCTTCGTTGCTCTCGTTGTGGCATGATGGGGCAGGGCGGTACGCTCCGCTTGCTCTTCATTGCCACCTCTTCTCAACGATTCATGAACGCCCTTTGTGTTCGCATTGCCGTGCTGTGCTATGCCGTTGGGCTTCACGTGCCAGCAGCGGTAGGTCAGCCGACTAGCGAGGCGCCTCGCACTGATATCCTGTCGGGTCAGCAGTGGCTTGAGATCGATCGCTCTGCGGCGCGAGGCTTGCAGTACTTGGCTTCCCAGCAGAGGGAAGATGGGTCTTTCGCTTCGATTCCGGCGGGTCAGCCTGGTGTGACGTCGCTGGTCACTCTAGCCTTCCTTTCGCAAGGACACCTGCCTGGCCAAGGGCCCTATGGCGATCGCTTGGACAAAGCGCTGGCCTATATCCTTCGATGCCAACGCCGCAATGGCCTCCTGGCTCTCATGGCACACAACGGGCCGGTGCGTCCAACCCCCATGGACCACGAGCTTGGTAGCTCGGCAGCCTACAACCATCCAATCGCTGGTCTTGCATTGAGCGAACTGTACGGCATGACCGGTAACAACGAAGAACGCCTTCTAACCGCCATCCAGCAAGCGCTATCAGCCACCCTCAAAATGCAAAGATGGCCTAAGAGCCGAGTAGGAGACGAAGGCGGGTGGCGCTACCTGCACCCCTTCAACAACGTGGGTTCCGACCTCTCACTGGTGGGATGGAATCTGAAGTTCCTCCGTTCCGCAAAGAACGCGGGGTTTAGGGTGCCAGACGACGCAATCGATCAGGCTGTCGCCTACGTCATGCGCTGTTACGACCACCGCCGCGGCACTTTTGAATACGAAGTATCGCCGGAGGATCGCCGGACACGCGCCATGGCGGGCGCCGGCATCCTAGCCCTCGCTCACACCAGCCGCCACAACAGTCCTCAGGCGAAGTCCGCAGCCGACTGGATCCTGACGCGCGGCTTCGCCGACTACAACCAACAGCAGCAAATCGGCAACTTTAGCTATCAAAGCGACCGCTACCACTACGGCGTCTTCTACTGCTGTATGGCGATGTATCAGATGGGGGGTCGCCACTGGGAAGAGTTCTACCCCGTTACTTCGCGGACTTTGATTGACAACCAAAACGGTGATGGATCTTGGGCGGCTGAGAGCGTGCACGACACCCACTACGGGAGAGCCTACACCACCTCACTGATCGTGATGGCCCTTGGCGCGCCGAATCAGCTGCTGCCAATCTACCAGCGTTGATAGCACCCTCACGGCAGTGGCCTTGGCAGGCGGCAGGCCGGTTGCTAGTCTCCGCCACGCATGCAGAGTTCGCTAGCTCCCCGCCTTGGATTGATGCGTCACGGATGACGACTCTCCGCTTCACCTGTCTGGTTTGCTACCTCACGCTATTGACTGGCTGTGGGCGCGTCGTTTTCACGCCGCAGAGCCAGCAAGCTATTTCGCTGTCGCCTCAGCAACAGCAACTCCTGGCGCAGCAGCAACAACAAATCCAGCTGCGGGCGGACAACCTGGATCGCGACAACCAGGAGCTGGAAGCCCTACTCGCCCAGGAGCGGCAACAGCTGCAGCTGATGCGGGAACAAGTTGCGGCGACCCAAGACCAGCTCAAAGCGACTGCCGACCAACTAGCTGCAGCTCAGCAGGAAAGAACCGATCTGGAAGGTCGAACTCAGGCTCTGATGGCGTCGGTGCAGCAATCGGTTGGTGGCGGCAGCGGACGACTGGCCCCGCCGGCCATTCAAGCCAACAACACCTTGATCAAGCCGCTAAGAATCGCGAGTTTGCCAGGTATCGATGTGCGGCAAGACGGCGACGTCATTCGCGTAGCGATGCCCACCGACCAACTCTTCACACGCGGGGCTGCACAAATGCAGCCTGGTGCTGAACAGCTGCTTCGTAGCGTTGCTGCAGACGTGCTAACCAACTACCCGGAGCAAATCATTGGCATCGAAGGCCACACCGACGGCGCCCCCATCGCTTCGCCAAACTATCCGACGAGCCACCATCTTTCCGTAGCCCAGGCCACGGCCGTCTACGAAGCGATCCGGCGCAGCACCGGGGTTCCAGCCCAGCAACTCTTCCTCATTGGCCACGGCGCCAATCATCCCCTGGTCTCCAACGGTACAGAAGCGGGGAGGGAGAGGAACCGCAGAATCGAGTTGGTCATCTACCCCGAGACCTTGCGTCGCAGGTAGGGGGCATAAACGTCGCATCGCTTCGGATTGCCGAAACGGATTTCGCTGTTTCCGGCCCGCGATAGCCGACTCGCACGGGCTCACCGGTTTCTCTTGGTCCACGCTGGGCCGCTTCGGTCGCCGCGTAACTCGTGTCATCACTTGCTCCATGTCATACTTCGGCATGTCGCAGGAGGTGATGGAACTCTTCGAGTTGCGGGACTTTCCACTAGCTCTGCCAGGGGGGTTAGGTTAGCGTCTAGGCATATCGTGGTGGATATCCACAAGCACCGTCCGGCAGTGCCCGATGGAATCCCGGCGGTACACCAGGCAGCTCCGGCTGCAAGACTTGGTGAATACGGCAAGTAGGGAGCGAGTGATGGAAGAAAACGCCCAGGATCCAGACGGATCCGACGATCGTCCTTGGCAGCAAAAAGCGTTTGAGAAGATGGGGGCCTTAGCGAGTGCTTGCTCGGATAGCATCGTCATGAAGGACCCTGATGGCCGCATCGTCTTCGCAAACAAGTCGTTCTGTGATCGGTTCTGTGAAGATTCAGAACCGGTGGGTCTACGGGCGCAGGACATCATTCCGGAAGAAATCAGGGAGCTCTCTGAGCTTTCCGACGCCTTGGTAACGCGGACAAGAAAACCCGCTGCGCTGCGACTACGCCGTACAGTCGACGGTGACCATGTACAGCACTTTTGTACGCTGAAGACGCCACTCTTTGACAGCGACTTCAATCTACTGGCAATTGTTTGCGTGTCCTACGCGGACGACTCGCCAGGACCGAGGATGCCGAATGTGCCTGATGCCCTAGCCTTGTTCCGCGCAGAGAAAATTCTTCGCAGCTTCACGCCGAAGCAAATTCACACACTGCTATTGGTCTATCAAGGCCTGATGAACAAACAAATCGCCAAGGTTCTGGATATCTCACAACGATCGGTCGAAGCTTACCGCAGCAAAGCGACCAGTGAGTTGGGCCTCGACTCCACAACACAACTCGTGAGACTCTTCTCAGAGCTAGACCGCAACGGCCTCCTGCCCCCACTTCCTAGCTAGGCTCGCAAGCATAAGCCGGCCGTGGCAATTACCATTGTCCTTGCTGTAAACTAGATCGTGAACCAAGACCCAACCGTACTGCGGCCCCTCCCATGATCGCTATCATCGACTACGACATGGGAAATCTACGCAGTGTGCAAAAGGGATTTGAGCGCGTCGGTCACCAGGCGTTGGTGACCAGTAATCCGGCAGACGTGCTGGCTGCGGACAAGGTTGTCTTGCCAGGCGTTGGGGCCTTTGCAGACGCGATTGCAGCGCTGCGAGAACGCCGGCTGGCAGAGCCCGTTTCCGAGTCCATCGCAACGGGCAAACCCTTTCTAGGAATTTGCCTAGGCTTGCAGCTGCTGTTTGAAACCAGCTACGAAAATGGCGAGCATCGGGGTCTGGGCATCCTGCCTGGGAACATCGTTCGATTCGACCTACCGCAGGACTACAAGGTGCCGCACATGGGGTGGAATCAACTCTCGTTCAGCCGCCCATCTCCACTCTTCAATGGCGTCGGGGAGGGTGAGCATTTCTACTTTGTTCACTCTTACTATGTCGAGCCTACGGACCGTCAAATAGTTGCCGCAGAAGCGGACTACGGCGGTCGCTTTTGCGCCAGCGTGTGGAAAGAGAACCTCTACGCTTGCCAGTTCCATCCCGAGAAGAGTCAGCACGCCGGGCTTCAAGTCTTGCGTAATTTTGCCGACTTGGGCTAGGTAGGCTTGGGGCAGCAAAGCCATGTGCTGGAGCCCACTTACTGAGCCTAGGCCGATTGCAGCGTACCGCGGCGGCTTTTTGGCGAGGGATGAGCCGCTTGAATGGCGACTGTGCATTTGCGATATTGATGGTAGGCGAAATCTCTCTTCAGGAGCCTGCGGACACGCATATGGAAGTCTGGCCGGCAATCGATCTCCGCGGTGGTAAGTGCGTCCGTTTACGACAGGGCGACTACCAGCAAGAAACGGTGTTTAATGATGATCCTGTAGCGGTTGCTCGGGATTTCGCCGCTGCTGGCGCCGCGCATCTTCACGTTGTCGACCTCGATGGCGCCCGCGAAGGGCTCCCGGTAAACCTCCCCGCCGTCCAAGAAATCGTGGCGGCGGTGGATATGCAGGTGGAGCTGGGCGGCGGCGTTCGCGACGAGCAGTCAATTTCTGAACTGCTCGGTTTCGGCATCCATCGCTTGGTTGTCGGTACCTCGGCGATAAAGCGGCCCGAGTGGTTTGCCCAGACGGTCAATCAGTATCCCCATCGTTTGGTCCTGGGGATCGACGCACGCGACGGCCGTGTGGCGACTGACGGCTGGCTCGAAACGAGCGATGTCGACGCCATCGAGCTAGCGACTCAGTTGAACGACCAGCCGCTGGCCGCCATTGTGTATACCGACATCGCCACCGATGGCATGATGGCTGGCCCCAACGTGGCAGCGATGGGCGAAATGCAGCAAGCCGTTAATGTTCCCGTGGTCGCGTCAGGAGGCGTTACCACAGCCGCAGACGTCACGGCCCTACGCGAAGCAGGCTTGGCGGCCTGCATCATCGGCAGAGCACTTTATGAAGGCACGTTGACCATTGAAGCGGCTTTGGAGGCCGCCGGGTGCGGCTCGCCAAGCCCGGGCGCCGGGCCTAACTGATACTAAGACGGAGGGGTGCATGCAAGTCGATCGACCCGAGGTCATCTTCAGTAACGACACCTCCCCTCTCATCGCTAACGCTTCTTTACGGCTAGCTATGCCGTCTCATCCGATTCGAGCGGTTTGGCGACTTCGCCAACGCTAGCTACCTCCAATCGGAGGCAGCCGCTTCTCTCTCTCTTCCCTCTCATCTCTCGAGGAGTTCGGTATGTCTCATACGCTTGAAGCACTTCGCAACATCGCTGTCTGTGGTCACGGGTCGGCCGGCAAGACCACGCTGGTCGATAAATTGCTAGCGTACACCGGCGCCGTGAAAGGCGTCCCTAGTGTTGACGACGGCACCAGCATTTGCGACTTCGACGAAGAGGAGAAACACCACAAGCATTCGATCGAAACAAGCGTCACCCACTTTGATCACGGCGGTAAGCGATTCAATGTGCTCGACACCCCCGGCTATCCCGAATTGATTGGCCAGACGATTGGCGCCCTGCGCGGGGTGGATACGGCTCTGATTGCCATCGACGCTCACGCTGGGGTGAAGGTCAACACACGCAAAGTCTGGGACCTGGCCACAGAGGCGGGAATTGGCAAACTGATCTGCTTGACGAAGCTTGATGACCACAATGTTAACTTTGGTGAATTGCTACAGTCGATTCGCGACACATTCGGCCCTGGCTGCGTGCTCTTCAACGCTCCCAATGGCGTAGGGGCCGACTTCACCACGGTCGTGGACGCGCTAGGCCCCACCAAGGGCGAATCGTCCGTGGTTGATCTTGCTCACATGCATGAGCAAGCCGTCGAAACGATCGTCGAAATCGACGATGCCGTGCTGGAACGCTACTTCGAAGGAGATGAGCCCGGACACGACGAGCTAGCTCATTTGACCGTCGAAGCGATGAAACAGGGCCACATCACCCCAATTGTGTGCGTGAGCGCGAAAACGGGTGTTGGTGTTCCCGAGTTGCTCGACTTCTTGGCAGAAGAGGCCTACTCGCCTGGCGACGTCGTTCGCACCGGACGAAAGGGCGGCGACGACGTGACGCTCAAGCCTGACCCCTCAGCCCCGCTGGTCGCTCAAGTGTTCCGCACCCGCATCGATCCCTTCGTACAAAAACTATCGTTCATTCGCGTGCATGCTGGCACCTTGAAGGGCAATAGCACGGTGGAGACGCTTGATAATCGCAAAGGTGTGAAGATTGGCCCGCTGCTGAGCGTGCAGGCCGACAAGACTGAACCGGTCGACGAAGCCACCCCTGGCGAAATCGTTGCCGTGGCCAAGTGTGAAGACCTGCATACAGGTACCTCGTTAGGCGAAGTCGAACTGCCACCTTTGCCGTTTCCCACGGCGATGATCGGCTTAGCCGTGTCGCCCAAGAACCGTGGCGACGAGGCGAAACTGTCAACCGCACTGCACAAGCTGGTGGAAGAAGACCCGACTATCCATGTCGAGCACGACGCGGAGACGCATGAAACCGTGCTCACAGGCATGAGCGAACTCCATTTGAGCCTGGTCAGGGAGCGGCTTGCACGACGCGATCACGTAGAAATCGAAACCCACGAGCCGAAGATTCCTTACCGGGAAACCATCTCTCAAGACGCCGAAGGCAGCTACCGTCACAAGAAGCAGTCCGGCGGTGCGGGTCAGTTTGCTGAGGTTCACATCCGCATGTACCCTTTTCCGGAGGGCACGGAGATAGAAGAGTACGCAACCAAGAGCCGGTTTCCTCAGCTAAAGAACACTCACTACCATCCCGCCGGCAACTTCTTGTGGGTTGACTCGGTTGTCGGGGGAAGCATTCCCGGGAACTTCATGCCGGCGATTGAAAAAGGCTTCCTTGAGAGAATCACCCAAGGCGTGATTGCTGGGTGTCCTGTCCAGAATGTGTGTGTCGAGGTCCACTTTGGTAAGGATCATCCCGTAGACTCCAACGAGACCGCTTTCAAGACGGCCGCTGCCCGGGCTTTTTCGGAAGTCTTCCAGCAGGCGAAGCCCACGTTGCTTGAACCGATTGTTACACTCCACATCACGGCGCCAACGGACAACGTAGGGGACGTGTCGAGCGATCTCTCGGGACGCCGCGGCCAAATGCTTGGCATGGATCAGGCGCCGGGCGGAATGACAACCATTGAAGCAAAAGCGCCGTTGTCGGAGGTTACGACCTACTCGCGGACGCTTAGCAGCATGACCGGAGGCCAAGGCAGTTATACGATGGAACTAGCAGGCTATGAAGCGGCCCCTGGAAATGTCCAACAAGAGGTAATGGCGAAGTCGAAACTTCGTTCGCAGGAAGACTAACATCGGACGCCACGCAGATCAGCGACCGCGCTGCTCTGGCTCCTAGTGGCGTAACTACGGCATTACGCTAGCGATGGATCCCCGCGTACCGGTGGCCGAACCGGGAGGCAACGCATGAGCCCCTTCCCCTTAGGAGGAGGGAGGGGAGTCCTTTAGAAAAGGCGTTGGTAGCGAAACCCCTAGAGACCGGGCTTCGTTGAGCAAGTGGAGGACCGTTGCCACGCTGTCTGCTGAGAGCAATTCGAGGATTCGCCGTCGTCGGTTCTCAACGGTCCGAATACTCACACCCAATCGCGCCGCGGCTACCTTGTTGAGCATGCCTTTGTCCAGGCAGTGGAGTACGCCAAGTTCGCCATCATTAAGCTCGCCAAACGTTCCCTTCAACGCTTCACGGCGCCTGGCCTGTGCTCGGCGCTCCCGCACAAGATTGAACGACTGATTGACGGCGTCCCTGAGCTGAGCAACCTCAAACGGCTTAGTAAGCACGGTAACGGCGCCAAGTTTCATCGCCTTGACCGTATCGGCAACATCAATGTAACCCGACACGACAATGACGGGCATATCGGGATCAACCTGGGTCAGTTGCCTCACCAGTTCGATGCCGCTCATATGCGGCATGCGAACATCGGTTATGAGGCAGCCAATCGGCTCGGAGGGCAGTTCCGACAGAAATCCACTGGCCGAATCGTAGGATCTCGCAGGAATGTTCATTGCGGACAACAAAGCGCCGATTGATTCACGACTGGCATCGTCGTCATCAACCACATAGGCGCAGGGTCCAGGCAAATTCGTCAAATCCATCAGAACACCAGCCACACAGGTACTCGACGCGGTAGTGCAGAGAGACATGGGAAACTCCACGCAGCCCAATTACTCTAGGAATCATTGGCCCCACAGAGAAGATGCATATCACACTCGCGGGAGGCGCTTGCAACACCCGGTAAAGAGCCGGCGAGACACAATGTTGCTAAACTGCGCCGCAACCATCCACACGTTACCCCTAGTGTACGCGGCGCTCACTCGCCTGACGATGTGGGTAGCCACACCGGGTGTCACGGAAGCCCTACGATGCTGTTCGACCATTGCGATCCTCGGACCCATCATTTCATCTTGGTTGATCTTTGTAACTTAGTGATTTCTATCGAGGCTGTGAATCCGTGAGAGGCAATCACACTGGGGAGTGGATCTGGTAGATAACCCCTAATCGACTTCCGCAGGTTCATGGCCCACCAGCGATGAGAAAGAAATGAAACAAGCAGGTTTGCCATCTCTCGAAACCCCAGCTCTTCGCAGGCTTGTCGAGTGTCTTCTAGAGAAATCCAATACGCCGGTGTTCTTGTTTGATCGCTCGACAGGTGACTGCCTTGCCGCTGGTGGCGGCGCCGATGGAAACAGACTTCCCACCCCCCGCGGAAATGCTTGGGATAGCGATCAGTTGCCATTCAGCCCCTTAGCTGGCGGTGACTCTCAAAACACTGAGTTCATCGAGTGGTTACGCAAAGGGGGAAACGAGCCGCGACTGTGGTTGCTGGAGGCGGACAAGCAGAAATCGGTCGTCCAACTTCGCAAACAGGAGCTTGGTCCCGAGTACGACCGCCTAGTGCTCGTCCGGGTCTCAGACGACGAGGAAGACTT
Source organism: Lacipirellulaceae bacterium (assembly GCA_965263315.1). Classification (GTDB taxonomy): domain Bacteria; phylum Planctomycetota; class Planctomycetia; order Pirellulales; family Lacipirellulaceae; genus JBCCQL01. Next base: position 917,339 of record CBDHGZ010000001.1, read on the forward strand.
CATCGACGCCTTCCATCGGATCAGTGCGGTAGCGAATCAGTATGTTGGCCAAGAGTACTTCGAGTCGATCGCGTTGCAACTCTCGGCCGTGCTTGAGTGTGAGTATGCGCTGGTCGCGACCAAGGCGGAAGGGGCAGATGTTTCGGCGGCGGAAACGATCGCTCTGGTGCACAATGGCAATCTTCTAGCCAACCTCAGTTACGATGTTGCGGGAACACCGTGCGAGCAAGTGATTGCCTCTTCAGCGTGCTTCCATTGCGCAGACGTACAAGAACGATTCCCGGAAGATACGCTCTTGATTGAGATGGGAATTCAGAGCTACTTCGGCGTTCCCATGTTGTCGCGCGACGGCAATGTCCTCGGCGTGCTGGTGTGCATGCATACCAAGCCCATGGTCGCCACACGATCAATGCGATGGGTGTTGGAGATCGTCGCTGCTAGATCGGCCGCCGAACTGGAGAGAATTCGCTCCGAAGCCGAGCTCAAGCAAAGCCACGAGCGCTTTCATTCTCTGTTTCGGCTTGCCCCGGAATCGGTCTTCTTGCTGGATGGAGAGTCGCCCAATAGGCCTACCATCGTCACTGCAAACGAGCGTGCAGCGAAGCTCTATGGATACGAAGAATCAGAGCTACGCGGCATGTGCGTGTTCGATCTAGTCGCATCGCCAAGTGACCCCAACCGAACTAAACGCTGGGACGCCATTCTGAGCGGCGAACGGATCGTCTTTGAAATCGACTTGCGAAAGAGAGATGGCTCCGCAGTACCGGTAGAAGTGACAGCCGAGCGTGTCGAACTGGATGGCCATCAGTACGTCTACTGCTTTCACCGCGATATCAGCGAACGGCGATTAGTCGCAGAACGGTTACGAGACAGTGAAGAACGACTAAAGCTGGCTACCGAAGCGGCCAGCGTTGGTATCTGGGACTGGTCTGTGGATGAAGGCCGGGCTCTCTATTCGAAGGAGTGGTGCCAGCAACTCGGCTACGAAGAACACGAAGTCACTAGTAAACACAGCGAGTTCCTGAAAAGGCTACACCCCGACGATTTTGGCGCCTGGGAAGCGGCAACCTCGGCGGCAATCTCAGGGAGAGAACCCAAACAGGTCTCCGAGCTGAGACTGAGGCACAAGGACGGGGACTATCGCTGGATCAGATCGATAGGCGTCCCCACTGCCGACGATGCCAACAGAATGCTGGGCTGTCACATTGACATCACCAACCACAAGCTTCGAGAAGAAGAGCTACGCGCCAATCGACAGAAGTTTGAGACCATCTTCCGCTTGGCTCCTTACGCGCTGTTTCTTGTTGAAGCCGAAGGAGAAGACTCGGGTCGGATCGTCGAAGCCAACCGCATGGCGGCCACCATACATGGCTGCGAAGCTAGCGACTTGATAGGACTCAAGATTTTTGACCTGTGCACGCCGCACGATGCAGCTCTTGCCTGGAAGCGGCACGAGGAGCTCAACGAAGGAAAGCGCCTTGTTTTTGAAGTCGAGCACCTCCGCAGTGATGGTAGCACGGTTCCGTTAGAGGTCACCGCTAGCCGAGTCGAGCTGGCAGGGCATCCTTACATCATCGCGTTTGAGCGAGACATCAGCATCGAGCGGCAAGCGATGCGCGAGCTCAGTGTTAGCGAAGAACGACTGACCCTCGCGATTGACGCAGGAGGCGTAGGCATATGGGACTGGGATGTAACCACCAACCACGCGCACTTGTCGACCGAGTGGAAGCGGCAACTGGGCTACGACGATCACGAACTGGCGTCCAGCTTGAGCTCGTTCATGGAGCGTGTTCATCCCGACGATCTTGATGACATCCGACAAGAAATCGATCGCTACCTGAGTGGCGCTAGCGCCGTCTATGACACTAAGTGCCGACTGCGCCACCGTGACGGGAGCTACCGTTGGATTCACACTCGCGGCACCAAACGCATGGACGGAAGTGGCAATGTTGTCCGTATGCTTGGTTGCCATATCGACATCACAAGAACAAAAGAATCGAACCAAAGGCTCCAAGAAAGCGAGGATCGCTGGCGAACACTCTTCGATGATGCCCCCATCGCCCTGCTGTTAGTCTCTTTGTCTTCAGAAACATGGGGGCAGGTCGCTTCGGCAAATCGCGCTGCATGCCTGCTGCACGGCTATGAAGAAGGTGAAATGACCGGCATGAGTATCGGCCAGATTGATGCCTATGAGCTGAATGATGAGATGCGATCGCGGCTTGAAGCCCTGAAGCAAGGGCAGTCCGTCACTCGAGAAAGCGAGCATCGCAAGAAAAACGGTCAAACCTTTCCGGTTGAGTGCGTAGTCAGCCGCGTCACGCTCAACGGGCAAGACTACTTGATGGGCGTAAATCGAGACATCACCGAGCGGAGGCAACTGGAAGCGGCTAGAAAGTACCAAATGCAGGTCCTAACAGCCCAAGCCGAAGCGTTTCCCGGCGGCATCGTCGCCTACACGGCCGAAGGCCGACGGCTCGTCAACAACGATCGCTTTGCTGAGATGTGGGCAATCGAAGACACGTTGCTTGACACAAACAACATGCCGACCATCACGGGCTTTATTGCTAGCCAGTTGGCATCGCCCCACGTCTTCGCCGATCGCGTATCTTTGCCTTTGCTGGAACGACGGGGCGCGGGTTCCGTACTGCTGGAAACATCTGACCGGAGAGTGATTGAACACACCAGCGCACCGGCTGTTGACGCCGACGGATCGTACTTCGGTGGAATCTGCTTCTTCAGCGACGTAACCGAGAAGACACGCGCCCAGAATCTCCTTAGACGGCGCAACCAGGTCCTCGAAGAGTTAGCTACGGGGCACCCAATCGCGTCGGTTCTCACGACTCTCATGCATAGTATCGAGGAAGCGTTGCCGGGGATGAGGGCAGTCTTCTACGCAAGCAAGAACGATCGCCTACAGATAGTCACGCCCAGCACAGTTCCGCAAGACACTCCTAGCCCTCCGGATGGGGCTATCATCGGACCCAAGGGGTGCCCGTGCTGCTTGGCAGCGCACCAGAAGGAACGCGTCATCGTGGAAAACATTGCTGCTTCAGCGCTATCAGGCGGTCAAGGATCGCTCCACACCAAGACGCTTAAGGAGTGCTGCTGGGCTGAGCCTGTTTTGTCTGCCGAACAGGAGGTGCTTGGAGTGATCGCCCTACGGAGCACCGAATGCCGCGCGCCGGATGAAGAGGAACTAGAAATCATCACTTCGAGCTCTCACATAGCAGAAGTCTGTCTGACACTCACCGCCAGAGAGAAAGCGATACGCGAAAGTGAAGAGCTACATCGTGTGGTCACTGAAACGGCACGAGACGCTATTGTCACCATTGATCGCAACCACCGGATTACGTTCGCCAATCCAGCCAGTAGCGCGATTTTTGGCCATGGAATTGACGAGCTTTCTCAACTCTCGTTCAAACAATTAGTGCCTGAGGCCGATCCATGGCGCAACGGGTCCGAGAGCCCTCCTTCTGCACGATACGGATACTCTGAGGTAGAAACCGCTGTGGGACTACGTGCCGACGGCCAGCAACGTGATCTGGAGCTCTCCTACAGTCGACACCGGCGACACGGCGAGGACCGAGTGACCGCTGTCATTCGCGATATCTCTGAAAGACGAGCCTTCGAGAAAGCGCTCAGACGACGGGAAGCGGAGCTCGCCCACACAGGACGCGTCGCAGTACTAGGAGAGGCGCTTGGCGAAATCGCCCACGAGATTAACCAACCACTCTACGCCATCGCCAACTTCGCCAAGGCATCTCTCTTGGAAGCCGAGTCTGGCTGCGCATCGATCGATCAATTTTCTGCCAGAATGCTGAAGATCGACGAACTGGCACGCAACGGCAACAAGATTATTCAGAGAACAAGAGATTTCTTACAGAAGGGGCAAGAAGACTTCCAGCTCGTCTCGCTCAAAGCCGTGATCAATGGGGCCGTAGAAATGCTCTCTGTCGGGGATCGCACGGCCGGCCTGAAAGTTATCCACGACGCCGACAGCGATCGGCTTACTGTTGCAGGAAATGAGGTTCAGCTGCAGCAGGTCGTCGTGAACTTGGTGAAGAATGCTCTGGAAGCAATCCCGTCAGATCATCTCTCAGATGGGAATCCTGTGACCATACGAACTTCCATTGACGGAGACGACGTATGCGTCTCGGTTGTCGACCAAGGGGAAGGCATCCCGGAAGAGAAAGGTGTCTCGATATTCGACGCCTTTCAGTCAAGTAAACCTCGCGGCATGGGAATGGGTCTCTCGATCTCAAGGACGATTATCGAATCGCACGGCGGCAGAATCTGGTTTACCTCAAAGCATGGGAAGGGCTCTACCTTCCACTTCCAACTGCCCACGGGCAAAGCGCAACAAGGCGCCACGCCCACGCCCACCCCCTGAGTAGAATCATCCGACTTACGTCCTCGCACGGTAGCGGCAGCTACACAGCGATGTAACCGAAACCACGACGCGTCGCGAGTCAGTTGTGTCGTACTCAGCGCAACCTATCCAAGCCGTGTTTTAGAACACGGAAGCACTTATGTTCTGCCCAATAGACAGTCAAACCAGGCAAACGCGTGCTTTGCCGGCAGTTCATGGCAAACACAGAGCGGCATAGCAAGCTCTCAATAAGTCGGGCCGACAGGATTCGAACCTGCGACCTTTTGACCCCCAGTCAAACGCGCTACCAGACTGCGCCACGGCCCGAGTGCAGAAATGCACAAGAAGTTTTTAAGCGACGCCGACGGGACTCGAACCCGCAACCACCGGATCGACAGTCCGGTACTCTAACCAATTGAGCTACGGCGCCGTGGGAAAGCGTGTCGCTCACCCGCGAGCATCGCATTGTAGGATGGCGGGCGAGGGGCCGTCAATCGGCCTGCCCCTAAAATCGTGCCGCCAAATACGCTGCTTAGACCTTCGGAATCGGCTGAATCCTGGCGTTTCTTGAAGTAAGTTGACTCGGCGGCTATCGGTTTCATACGATGCGGTCGTGCGGCGATAAGGTCGCTACGCCCCTTAGCCGCTCAGCCCGCCAAGTTCAGGATGCTTGCATTCTTTGTCGAAAGCGGTGAGCGAAGCGCTACGGCCGGGCGTATACTAAACAGCGTTAAGGCGTATTCGCCATTCGCCGCGGGTCGGCGCCCGCGGCAGAACCGGGCAGCCCGAAAAGGAGCAAGCCATGCCACTCTTCGAGATCGAGACGGACAATCACATCATCATCAGCTGGGCGGACGACGCCGATGGCGCTACGAGCACCGTCTCCAGTGCGTACCCCAACGAAAGCATTATTCGGCTGACGAAGCGGCCTCGTGATACATGGGTGATCTCAAAGAGTGCCTTGGGCATACCGAGCCAAGTAGACCCTTGCTGCACCGCCCGCGACTGCCTTTCCAAAGCAGAGGGTGACAAGGTGCACGCCATCCGTCTCTACATGCATGAGACGGGAGTCGATCTTGAGCAAGCACGCAAGGTGATCGAGTCGAATATGGTCATGGGCTGGTAATCGACCAGCTTTCAGCCCAACGCAAAATCAACAGGGCGGATCGCGAAGCATCGCGACCCGCCCTGTTTTGTTGCATCTCTCGTCACCGAGATCCGCCTAACGATAGCTAGGCGTGGCTGGCGGAACCGTGGGCATGGCTTGTGGCGCCCCCGCTGGACTAGAAGTCGAACCGGGGTAAGCAGACGTTGGGTAGGCAGAGCTGGGTGCTTCGGGGCGTGCTGCCACACTAACGGGATAACTCGAAGTCCCCCCAGGACGATACTGGCCTGTCGGCGCCGAGAGTTGAACCTCTGCAGCCGCGGGTTGGACGCTCGCAACCTGGGAAGACGGTGATGATTTCGAAGGCGGCGAAACGGGAGCAGCAGGTGGAGCCGACAGCCCATAGCGGTTGCCGGAAGCCACAGCAGACGGTGCCGTGACCGGACTGCTTTGGCCGGCACTGGAAGGGTAAGCCGGCAATGGTGTGCTGACGGGACTATCAGTTGGAGTCAGGCTGGCTGCGGGTGTGGTTGCGAGCGAATTTGCAGGCGAACCAAGACCACTCGGAACCGCTCCGTAGCGGTTGCCATAGCTTGCGGACGGAGTTGCCGGCGCCACGGACGGTGTGACGGACGGTGCTTGCGTAGCGGAAGCAACGGTGCCGTAACGGCTACCGAGGCCCGCGTATCGATCCGGCTGGAAGCTAGGCGCCTTGGCCTGAACCGTGGGTTGATAGCCACTCGGGTTGTAGGGTCCCGCTCCGGGGCCGGACGCAGCAACCGCCGTGTTCGTCGGCGACACAGGCGTGGCTGGAGCCGCCGAGGCCGGCGCGGTAGACGGATACGCTGGCGCGGTGCCGGGCGTCGCTGTGGGCACTGATGTGGTGGTTGGGTAGGCAGCGGAAGGCGCACCGGCGATCGTGGACGTCGATGCAGGACTGAAGCCCGGCGCCGTATTTCCAGTCGCGGGCGTGGCGGTTGCCACAACCGGAGCCCCCTCGGCTGGCGTGGCTTGGGCGGAAGGCAACTGAGGTGCACTGCGAGCAATCACCGACGTCTCGGCGGCGCTGCGTGACCAAGGATTCAGACGGGCTAGCCGCGTCCCTGCACTTTGACAGCCTGTTGCTCCGCAAAGGGCCAGGATCAGCAAAGCACTCCAGTTCGCTTGATGTGATAGGTCACGCATGGTTCGTTTTGCTATTGGTCGAAAGTTTACCGATCGTTCGGCTCGATTCGTTCAGGCCGCCGGTCCCCACTAAGTAAACCAGGACGGCTGGTAGTCCTTTACCGATCGTCGGCTTTTGGCGAAAGATCGGTTCAGTCGATTTCTCGGCAAACGTGAGTGCGCCGGCAATGCTAGCAGTCTCAATGGCGCGACCGAACGAAAAAAGCCGCCGAGCGTAAACCGCTCGGCGGCTTTGGTTCATGCTGTCTACGGTACTGCGAGTCGCAGGAACACGTAGCCACCCGCGGATGGCTGCTCAAGCGGTTTTTGGGCTCGAGCTGGTCACGCCAACTCAAGAACCGCTGTCGGCCTCTCAGCCTTTGGCGGCTGTAAAACGCTCGGCAACGGCAGACCAGTTGATCACGTTGAAGAACGCCGAAACGTAGTCGGGCCGACGATTCTGATAGTTCAAGTAATAGGCGTGCTCCCAGACGTCGATTCCCATGACCGGGGTACGACCCTCCATGTAGGGATTGTCTTGGTTGGGGCTCTTCTCAACCAACAGCTTTCCGCCGTCGACACTGAGCCATGCCCAACCGCTGCCGAACTGCGTGAGGGCGGCGTTAGTAAAGTCTTCTTTGAACTTCTCAAAACCGCCCAGGTCGGCATCAATCGCGGCAGCAAGCTCTCCGCTGGGGGCACCTCCCGCGCTGGGTCCGATCGTGGTCCAGAAAAGGGAATGGTTGGCGTGACCACCGCCATTGTTGCGCACGGCTCCTCGAATGCCCTCAGGAACGCTGCTCAAGTTGCGGCACAGATCCTCAATGCTCTGCTCAGCCACACCCGAGCCTTCAAGGGCGGCGTTTAGTTTGGTGACGTACGCATTGTGGTGCTTGTCGTGATGGATCTCCATGGTCTTGGCGTCGATGTGGGGCTCGAGCGCATCAAAAGCGTAGGGGAGATCCGGCAATGAGTAGGCCATGCGGTATTCCTCGCGGGGTGCGGTGATTGGCAGAATGTCAGACCACGAGTCATCCCGTTGTCTGATGAATGCGAGAGTACCGCATGCCAGGCGGACTGGCAATCGGCCAAGAGGAGGCGCGCATGCCTGCTCCCTTGGGCTGAGAGGGATTGGTCGAGAGGGCGTGCTCTGATGCAAGTGCAGAAGCACGTAGCCACCCGCGGATGGCTGACTAAGCGATTCGCGGGCAAGCTAGCCAGGCCAGCTCAAGGACTGCTCTAAGGCTGACCGGCCTGTTTGAGGAGCGACTCCAAATGAGAACGCTGCTCGTCTAGCTGGCGCAACTGGGTAGCAATTTGGCTGACGAGCAGCTTATCCAGCGCGGGCGTCTCTTCGCCTGTCTTGGCCTCTGCGGCAGGAAAGGACGCAAAGGCTTCGTCCTGTATAGCTGTGTTTGACTCAGCCCTATGTGAGATCATCTGACGGGCACGACGTACCGCTTCTAGCCGACGCGATCGACTCGCTCGGTCAGATTTCAAGTGAATCTCTTGCGGTTCGTGGTTCATGATCTGACTCTTCTGTTCTTCGGCGCCAACGGGGATCTTCCGAATCCGGAATTCAGCTGACAAGTGCTGACTCTTCCACCGATTCTTTTGCCATCAAGTATGAACGAAGGCTGCCCAGGAGCAGTCGTGCTCGTTCGGTCACTGCGCTGCGACGCCGATCGCGATCGCGTCGAGGGCGAATCGTCACTTCCGCCGTGGTCTGTACGTATGAGCCCGCCGCCAATCCGGCGGAGTTGGTGCGTTCGATGTGCTCTTGTGAGAAGGAGACATCCACAACAAATGTCGTCGGACGATCGTTCTTGCGGCGCGTTTGTCCGTTTCCGCCGTCTGTGGCTTCAAGGCGAATCTCATTCTCGGCCGTCCGTACGATTTTCGCATCATGATCGGCAATAAAGCCTCGAAGCTTCTGTACGGCGACCTCCAGAGGGACGTTCGTCACAAGCTTCGTCTCTACCAGACACGTACCGCGCCACGAAGCAAACGGCCACCACGACTTGGTCTTGATTTCTTCGGCCATGCCATCTCCCAATTGAACTACCTGGTTCCTTCCCTGATCTTTAGCTTGCAGCAACGCACGATCAGCTCTGCGGAGCATCGTTTCGGGGCGATCTCCTGGCTGCAATTCCGTCACACCAAAACTGGCGGTGACGCTTTTATTGCCAAGCTCTGACAGCTGTTTTTCTGAAAGAGCTTTTCGAAACGCTTCAGCTCTCGTCGCCGCGGCGGCGTTGTTGCAGTCGGCACACAAGACTGCAAACTCTTCGCCTCCGTATCGGGCGACCAGATCGCCCGCACGGCACATCGACTTGAGCAAAGTAGCGAACGAGACGATGGCTTCGTCACCTGCCTGGTGTCCGTAGGTATCGTTCACACTCTTAAAGTGATCGATGTCCGCCATGATCAAGCTGCAAGGCATGCCCGTGTCTTGATGGGCGTCAATGAAAGCCGCGAGCATGCGATCAAACTCAGCGCGGTTCGCAACCTGAGTCAGCGGGTCCTTAGTCATCTCGGCGTGCAGTGTTTGGCATTTCGCTTCGAGGGATGCTTCTGCAGATACGTCGGTTAGCAGGACGGTCGCCCCCAAGAGCGTGCCATCCGTCCGGTGGACGGGGACCACATGCAGGATGACGGCCACGTGATGCCCAGCACGCCCCAGCACACTGATACTCTCCATCAACTGCAAGCCAGAACTAATGGTCTGCTCAATTGGACATTCGTGATCTTCGAGTTTCCTGCCCGTCTGGTCCGACATGTCTAGCAAAGAAGGTCGAAGCACCTGCCCAACAGCGGCATCGCGCGCTACGCCTGTTAGCCGTTCGGCGCCCGTGTTCCAAAGAGAGACGCGCCTCTCGACATCAACAAAGATGACGCCTTCGTGCGTATTCTCGATCAACTTCTTATGAAAGGCATAAGGCTCGGTATCGCTAGGAGGCGGAGCCGCTATCGCGGGACTATCACTGTCTGTGATTACCCACGGCATGACGCCTGGCTCCACCGCACCAAGCCAGCGCGAGGCCACATCAGCTTCCAGCGCTCTTTGGTCGTGATCGAAATGCGAAGCAAAACTCTGAACCAGCGCGGGGTCAAATTGCCTGCCGGCGCACTCAAAAAGCTCGGCCAACGCGCGCTCTCGGGATTTCGCCGGGCGGTAGACATGGTCCGTGGTCATGGCGTCGAAGGCGTCGACGACCGCGAGCATCCTGGCGAAAATAGGGATCGCATCCCCATGCAGGTCGATGCTGCGATGAGTGCCGTCATACCAAGCAGCTGCGGCAACGACAGTATCAATCAGCCCCTTGGGCGCGCCGGCGTTTTGCAAGATGTCTGCTGACATCCTCGCCTGACGATCCATCAGCTCCACTTCCTCGGGCGCCAGACGCCCTGGCTTGTCGAGTACCCGGTCTGGGACGCCCATCTTGCCAATGTCATGCAGCAGGGCAGCCAACTCGAATTGGGTTCTCAGCGGATCAGGCATCTCCAAGACTGCCGCCCAGGCACTCGCGCTTAGTGCTACCCGGAGGCTGTGTGCGGCTGTCGCCGGATGCTTGCATCGCAGAGCCGCGAATAACGAGCTTGCGATGCCCAAACGACCACGCACGAGTTTCTGTTGCTGCTCGGCAACTAGGTCGGGACGTCCCGTCGAGGACTGTCCCCCTTCCGCAGCTGCCTGATCGAGCGAGTCCAGCAGTGACGAGACTCGCGCCGAGGTAGCGGCCTGCGTTACGTCAGCGCTCGACCCGACGGACGGTTGTTCGGTGGGATTTGTCGGAGTGGAGGGCATCTCAGTCCGCGTGTTCCGAATTCCTCGGAGGGCTTTGTCTGGCGATTTATGGCCAGTGGGAGACTTCGCAGCCTGATAGCAAAGACTGCAAAGGCATACGCACAAATAGGGCCTGAATCGAAGCTCTTTACAGGCAACCGTAGGTTACGGAACTGCGCGGAATCGCATTTCCGAACCGGTTGGCAAGCAATGGCGCGAGTGCCCCACATCCGTGGCACACCGCCGGCCGCATAATCGATCCAGACGGCCCATCTGCCCCGCGTTTTGCAATCACAATCCAAGCGTTAGTCATCATCGAGCCACTCATTGAATGCCGAAGTCTGACTCTGTGCGGGGTCCTGACACCCGCACTCCTCGCGGAGCTAGGGAAGGCCCGCGACCAACGAAACAAGCAGTACGCCTCGGCAAAGCCAACGTCTTGGCAACCAGCGTGCGGCCGACAGGGAAGACGGCTTCTATGAGTGCAGGGACTGGACGTGGCGATCGACGTCGACGTGTCTTTAGCGAAGGACGGCTAGCCTCCGCGGAGGATGAAGCCTCGACGCCGGAGGAGAACGAGCGCCCCACCGGAGGCGCTCCACGTTACGTCAACGACCCTACAAGCGTCAGCTTGGGAATTGCCCACAAGTTACTTCCAACGGGAGCATGGCAGCTTGCTGGCGTGTCGACACTTGGGCTGGGCATCGCCGCTCTGTTGGTCACGGGGCACATCTACCGGGAGTCGATTGCTCGTGTCGCAGGCGCTGGTGTCATGCCACTCCTGGATGTCACGAGTCCCACGGCCCTAGCGACCGCCTTCTTGTCGGCGTCCGCGGCGCTTATCGCCGTGCTTTGCCTGGAAGTCTATGGCCTGCGGCGCCAACGGTCGGACGACGTCCGCGGCGTCTATCGGTGGTGGCTGACCGCCGCTTTGTGCGCTGCGGCCGTTTCCCTCTGCATCGCAACCGACCTGCACCGCGTTCTTGCTCGCATCGCCGCGGAGCAAAGCGGCTGGACCGCGTTGCCAGGGAACGCCATCTGGTGGGTAGTACCAGCTTTTCTGGGCTTGGGGGCCGTTTCCATCCGAGTCTTCCTCGACTTGAAAGAATGCCGGGCCTCAGCCGTCGCTGTCTGCTTGGCAGCAACCAGTGCGGTGGTCGCGCTTGCAGCCACCCTGCGCTGGACGCCCGCGATCGTCGAACCTCATGTCGATGCCGTGCAATGCGGAGCCACAACTTTTGGACTCGTCGCCACGATTTTTGCACTGCTCGCCTACACGCGAAGAATCACTCGCGAAGCGGCAGGTCTGGTTACGGCTGCCGTTAAATCAAAGACAACACCAAGCGAATCCTCCCAGAATGTCGAGCAAACCAAGCCCGACAAGCAGGCGAAAAAACCTCGCATCGCTGCCAGTACGCAAGCGGAGACTAAACCCGAGGTCCCCAAACCCGCACGATCGAGCCGCCAGACGAAGCCTGCGGCTGAGACCCAGTGGGTCGACGGGTCGCAGGGTGACTACGGAGACTCCTACGACGACGGCGAGGGCCCCACCCGCCGACGGCTTTCAAAGGCCGAGCGCAAACGGATCCGTAAGCAGAAAGAGCGCCAGAATCGGGCTGCCTAGTGAGCTGGGGAAGCGCTTCCTCATCGGGCGGCAAGGGGCTACGCTGTCGGGATTCACGTCTCCGCGATGTTTCCTGTCGGTAGCCAACCATGACCGTCCGCACACGCTTTGCTCCTAGCCCCACCGGTTACCTCCACATTGGCGGAGTCCGTACAGCTCTTTTCAATTGGTTGTTTGCCCGCAAGCATGAAGGCCAGTTCCTGCTGCGGATTGACGACACCGATCAACAGCGAAACGTACAAGAGGCACTGGCACCCATTCTCCACGGATTTCGCTGGCTAGGAATGGACTGGGATGAGGGTCCGGAGGTGGGCGGCCCCCATGGACCGTACTTCCAGTCGCAGCGGAGTGACAGGTACCAGCAAGCTGTAAGCAAGCTAATCGAAAAAGGGGTCGCCTACCGGGACTTCGCGACCCCCGAGGAGCTGCAAGAGGAGCGAGAGGCTGCCCAACAAGCAGGCGAACCCTTTACTTACAGTCGGCGGTGGCGTGCCGACTCTGACGCTGATGAGCAACGGTTTGAGGCTGAAGGACGGCAGGGCGTTGTCCGACTAGCAATGCCCCGCGAGGGGGAATTGATCCTCAATGATCTTGTCCGCGGTGAAGTGCGTTTCGCCTGGGCGCGCGAACAAGATCACGTCATCCAACGGGCCGATGGTTCCTGCCTGTATCACTTGGCCACGGTGGTCGATGACCACGAGATGGCCATCTCGCATGTGATTCGTGCCGAGGAGCACCTCTCAAACACGCCACGCCAAGTCTTCATCGCCCAGCAGCTGGGTATCGAGCCACCACAGTTCGCCCACTTGCCGTTCGTCGCCGAGCCTGGCAGTAAGAACAAGTTGAGCAAACGCAAGCTTGACAAGTACCTAAAGAACCGAGACTTTGCTGCGCTGAACAATCACGGCAACCAGATCGCTGAACGCGTGGGACTGGCGGTCTCTGCCGAGACGTTCAACCCCGTCATCGTCGACTTCTACGAGCAGATCGGCTACTTGCCCGACGCGCTGCTGAACTACCTGCTCCTGCTGGGCTGGTCGCTGGATGACTCCACCGAGGAATTTACCCGGGAGGAAATGATCGCCTCGTTCTCGCTCGACCGGGTAAACAAGGCAGCGGCGAGTTTTGACCCACAAAAGCTCATGGCTTTCCAAGATCGTGCGATGCAACAGCTGCCGCTGAAGCAAAAAACCTCGCGCTGTGTCGACTTCCTACAGCGGGCAGGTTTGTTAGCCGACCCGCCCGCATGTGATACGGCCCCTTACGTCACGCAGATCATCGAAGCGGCAGGCGATCGCATCAAAGCCGCCGGAGATATTCTCGACTACGACGATTTCTTTGTGAGTGACGATGCACTGGAGTATGACGAGAAGGCGTTTACCAAGAGGCTCGCCAAGCCAACGGAAGCCGGACCGCTCCTGGCCGATTTTCGCGATCAGCTGGCGACGCTTGAACCCTTCACGATCGCGTCGACCGACACGTGCCTGCACCAGTTCATCGAAGCCAAGGAAATCAAGATTGGCCAAATTATTCATGCCGTACGTGTGGCAGTGACCGGAAAAGCAGTAGGGTTTGGGGTCTTTGAGTCCCTAGCGATTCTGGGTCGCGACAGGTGCCTAACGCGTATCGATCGCGCCCTAGCTAAGCTTGCCTCCTAAGGCCCGCACGGGGCATTGGGGGGTTCCCCCTAGAATGTTTGCTGACCGACCGGCCCGCTTGTAGACTGACCACTTTCAGGCAGTTTTCTCCTCAAGCCGACCGTCATGCGCAATCTCGACCAGGCTGACCTTCAGCAGGCGGACCGCCAGCAGCAACTGGCGGACACGCGTCAACGGTTGACCCGCTTAGAGGCGGAAACCCATCGGCTGCGCGCCCAGCTAGCGCGACTCGAGGCTGCTGGTGAAGACGAAGCCGCCGCTCGGCTTGAGGCCCAGTTGGCAGAGTACGCAGTCGAGACCACCTCAGCCCGATTGCTGATCAACCAGACCAGCGAAACGCTCTCAGAAGTTCAGTCGCATAAACGCTCGCCAACGCTGGGCGAGGAACTCATCGCTGCCCAGCCTCTGCCTGGGTTCTCGCTATCACCTCGCCGAGCAACGGTCCAACGCCCGGCATCGACAGGCAAGGGCGCCGCCACTCCAGGCGAGACGACTCGCAAAGAAAAGCGATCGGCCTCTAAGAGTCCCCCTTCTAAACAGCGGTCTTTGACGGAGCGTCTGCGTCGGGCCCCCGCTTGGGCGGCAAGCCTTGGTCTACACGTTGGTTTGATCCTGCTCTGCAGCTTGGTTACGTTCGCTTCGCTGAATGAATCATCGATGCTACTGCTGGCCAGCGCCGTGGACGGTGAAGAGGACTACTTCGACGAGTTTGTTGCCATGGACCTAACGCCGGCCGAGCTTGAAACAACGGACCTCGAGCTGCTTGAACTGGACCCCGTGGAGTGGACTGAATCGTCGCTGTCTGAAATTGAATCGCCGCTGGAGGATTCAGCTCAAGGGTTTTCAGAGCTGTCCCCGGGCCTCGCAGCGGCATTGCTAACTGACATGCCAGCCATGGCCGCGGGCAATGCGGGCGGCTCGGATCAAGCCGCTGGTTCCGCCTCTGGTCGACAAGACGCCGGCAGCCATGAGCCCGGAGCTACGCAATTCTTTGGGTCCAAGTCGCGAGGCGAGCGATTTGTCTTCCTGATCGATAACTCTGGCAGCATGCAACAGGGCCGCCTCGAGACAACCTTGCTTGAACTGCAAAAGGCCGTTGGCGCCATGTCCGCACAGCAGAGCTTTTACGTTGTCTTCTTCAGTGACCAGGCGTATCCGATGTTTTATCCCCAGGCGGTTGAGGAAATGCAGCCGGCCACACGGGAAAACAAGCGACGCCTTAACAACTGGCTCGCTTCGGTGGAAATGTGCGTCGGCGGCAGGTTGATGGACGCCATGGAAATGGCCGTCAAGCTTGAGCCAAACGTGGTCTACCTCTTATCGGACGGGGAGATCGGCAGCACACGCACCATGAATTATCTGACAGAGACAAATGACTGGCCCTTCGTCATTCACACGCTCGGCATGACCGTGCGAAACGCGGAGGCGGCCGACAAACTGGCGGCGATTGCTCGTTCCCACGGCGGCGGCTTTCGGCCGGTGGGTATCAACCCTGCCGCCGTGAGAATGTCTCGCCTCCGTCCCGTGCCCTACCACAATCGCGGTCCTGGGCCCGTATGGGGAAGCCAAGTCCGTCCCCGATAACGTCCGTGCTAGCAGACGACCTCCCCCCAGTTCTCCTATTCTCCTTGACCGTGCTTGAGAGCGGCTGGCTTGAGTTTGCCGGTTGCGCAGGTCGATCCCTCTACCGGAGGAAGTCCCTGCGTTTTGAAACGTTCCAAGATGCCGCCATGCCTCATCAAACAAGAGATAACTGCAACGAGACAATGGACTACGACAAAATCGGCGGTGGCTTAGTGAATCTCGTCCTTGGGGCCCTGATCTTGTGGGTCGGGCAGACTACCTTTCGTCACGCGGGGATGCTGGCAAGCATCGATCAAAAGTACACCGCCGTAGAGACCCACCACGACAACCTCCGGGCACGCCTCGATGGCCACATCACCCAACTCAACGAGCGGACAAGGTCTCGGTTCACGCGAGAGGATGGCGACAAGCTTCGCCAGCAAGTGGACGAAGTCACCATGTTGGTCGATGCGCTTGAGCGACGCATGCTAGACCGCGTAACGGCCCTGCAACTCAAAGTCATTGCGCTAGAAACACAACGCCGCGACCATGGCGAGATGGCAAAGGTAAACATTGAATTGGCCAAACTACGTAGCCAACTGGGAGCCACCAGCACGGCCAATTGGCGAGCGCAAGCGTATCACCAGGCGCCGGTGGATGTCGCCAACGCTCAGCCGACCTACTTGCCTGCGACTCATGTCCGCAGGTGACTCACGGTGGCGATGGGCGACTAGCGGCGGCGACGCCCGCGTTGTTGCTGCTGTTGTTGCTCTTGCTCCGCTTGGCCCGGCTGCTGTTGCTGCGCTTGTTGTTCCGGCCGGCCCCCTGCCCATGGCGTGCCCAGGGCCCGAGAGAGGGCACGACGGACTCGATTGGCTGGCACACCCGTCCGAACAACCTGCACGGTAGTTCTCGGACGAGCTTCTTCATCAAGAGTGAGAGCCATCGCCTCGACGCTCGCATAAAGTTCCTTTTCGGCGGAAATCATCAACACGTTGGCGATCTCGTCCACGCCAATCGACAGCACGCCATCAAAGCCCACATCGATTGGCTTGGTCTTGGTGACACCATTCGCCGGATCCACTCCGCTAAATTCAATCTCCGTGGCGCGCTCCAACGTGAAGCCACTCCCCTTCTCGTCCTCGGTGTCAAATTCCTTGTCTCGCGAACTGAGCAGGTCTCGATAGACGTCTTTCAAGGCCTTGGCAATCGTGTTAGCTCGAGAGTAGCGGATCTTTACCATTCCGGTCCTCCTGGCGGCAACCAAGTCGGTCCGCGGTGGCTTGTCCCACGTCTTGATCAATTTGCCAATCGTTTCCAACTGCTGAGGCGTGGCATGGGACGCGACGATCGAGTTGGTCTGTTTGTTATAAATCAAACGCAAAGGTCGCCGCTTTGACAGTCGCACCCCTTTGTCCTTGGCCGGCGAGTTGCGCCAGCGGCCATACCAGTCAAGCACTTCCTCACCATCGTCTCCTTTGATTTCTTCCTCAAAGTAATCTTCCAGTTTCCAATGGATATAGAAGGCGCTGGCATGCTCGACGGAAAACTCTTTGAACAAATCCGGCTGGGGAGTTAGCGAGTTGACCAACCGCTCTAGCCGAGCCAGCGTATGCGGATCACTAGAACCCAACAATAACCGGCCCTCGGGGGTAATCGTGATAGACGCTTTGGTCGGCGAAGCCTGATCGGTCGACTCGGGGGCAGTCTGCGACGAGAGTAGCCGGAAAGGACGGGGCTTGGCCGTCGTCCGATCAGGAGGCGACGTGCGATCCGCGGGCGGTGACGCGGCCCCGTCAACGGCGTCGTCCGCAGAAGGCTGGCTATCCCTGGGTGACCGACCAGCGCCTTCGATCGTCAACTCGACTCCCCCACTAACCGACGGCCATAGTTCGCGGAGTTTCTCTAGCAGTTTGGCCCTCTCGACAGGCTGAAGCGGGTCCGTCAGCACCACCGGGTTCTCGGTTGATCGCGCGCCGGACAGTGCGTCCATTTTCGTCAGGAGCAAGCGGACTTGCTCAATTTGTTCCTCAGCACCCCGAACTAGCAGACGATTGCTCTCGATGTCGGCATCCACCCGCATTGGCGGATCTTCTTTGTCTTTATCTTGATTGCGGCTGTAACCCCAGCCCCAATAGCGATCGTTGTCGTCGTCTTCCTCTTCCTCCTCACCAAGCAAGGCCATGACCGTACCAGCGACAGCATCAGCCGGCACCCCGCGTCTTAGCCAGAACACCTCGAAACGCTGTCCGGAATCGTCTAGTTGTTCAACCAGACTGCCAATCTTATCGTGATCCTGTGCGGTCGCCCGGGCGAAGAGGATCTTGGCCTGACTGTCAGCACGCAGTTCGGTCAGAGGATCGAGATCGCCAATCTCTTCCAAGGTAGAGACGAGATTCTGGGGATTGAGGTTCTCTAACTCGTATGTATGTGGGTACCGCCGTGCGTCGGCAGCTGCCTTTTGGCCAGCCCCGCGAGCCGGGATGTCGAGAAACTTGATCGCCCGCTCAATGATCTTGAGTTCCCGCTCTGGCGCGTTTGCCAAGATGCTGTTCTCGTGCCGATTGAACGCCAGAAACACTCTGGGGCCGTCGGCGTTGAGCATCCGCGAAACATCTTTCCCTGCTCCCTGCATTTGCATCAGCAGTTGCATCTTCTGCTGCTGGACTTGCAGTTCCATCTGCGAGGGTTGAGACGCCGGGTCCAGCCCAAGCACAACATAGAGCGTGTTGATTACCTTCTCGGCACGAGCGTACTGCAAGGGAAACCGACGCGGGATTTCTTGGCCCTGTAGTTCGATCCGTTCTTCATTCAGGATCGCGCTAACCAGTCGTAGGTTTGCCACCGTGTCGATCACCAAAAGCCGGCCAGTAGAGACCAATGGCAGGACCTTCGCATGCTTACTGAGCGCTTGTTTGACATCCTCCACTGCCGACTTGGGATCCATTTCTGTCGGTAGCTGATAGGTGACCTTCACAATGTCATGCGGCTGAAGATCGTAGAGTTGCTCTTCACTGACGCGGGGCAACATACTGGGATCAACAGCATCCACTTTCACAACGCTCAAGACTTCACCCACCCGAAGCAGGGCATAGCCACGAGCCTGCAAGTGACGGTTGATCAGATTGCGAGCTTCGTCGAGCGAGTAGCTGCGCTGTGTTGTGAGATTGAGATAGCCCTCAGGAAGTTCCTGCCAATCGAGACTCGACTGCGTAACGTTTGCCAGCCACTGCAGCACATCTGGCCAAGGCTGCCCGTTGAAGCTGAAACGTACACGACCGGTCTTGGGATCGGGCGCTGCCTGGAGTTCCCGCGGGTCGGGCTCTTTCGGTGGCTTGGCGGAACGTTTGATAGGTCCGTCTGTGGACTCTTGTTTGGGTTCTTCCTTGGCCGACTCTTTATCGTTGTCGCCCTTCTCTTCGCCACTCGCCTGCTCCGAAGGGGGTGTAGCCTCCGGCTCGGACTGCGTTGGCTCTTGCTGTGCAGTCTCCGCCACTACACGCTTTGACAGGCCCACTCTGGCGTCTTGAATGAACCCAGGCTGCCTACCAAGAACGACATCTGCAAACGCAAGTAGCTGAAAACCTACCAGCAATAGAAGGGGTAGGGATCCCAAGAGCGTCTTAAGGGCAACCCGGCGTCGATTTCGAGAATGTGCTTCAAACATAGCCCGCCCAGCAGTTTGACCCTGACTTCAAGCCAGAATTATAGATGGCCCCAATCCGCCGGACAATTAACTCGCCGCCGGACGGTAGAAGCCGAGGCCTAGAGATCGGCCCTTTCGTTAGACGTTAAGACGGGCCCAACCACGCATCAGTTCCGACAAACTGCCAACTCCTGGCCAGGAAGGGCGGAACGTCGCCGAGGAGAGTCATTCAGGGCGGGCTTCCATCGGCGCCGTCAGGGCTGAAGCTCCCCCCGCGGTGATGCTTACTACCAAGACACCATCACTGCCCGGAGGCTGATCAAACACCTCACTGAGGTAAGGGAACGCCTTGCAAGCCTCCACACGGCAATCAGCGAACGCAAAGGCGGCCACAAACACGGTGGTCTGCGATTCCTCCTCGCCCTGAGCGGCTTGCATGGCGATCGCTTCATCCACCGTCTCGTCACCCAACCAGGCCCTACTGATTTGAGCTCCAAGCTGATCCTCGCAATCGATGACGATCACCACCGGATGATCCATTTCCTCAGCGATCGCATCGTCATAGGCTTCAAAGATAGAAGGCAAAGACGCCTCAGCCAACTCTTGCTGCTGTTCGAGAGCCTGATCCACATCAGGAGGTAGATGGTCGGCCATGGGGAAAGGCCTTTCGGGAAGAGAGGAAGGACGCCTTCCTCCATGCTACGACCCGCGCCCCTTCGACCACAAGTCACGAAGCATAAAAAGACCGAGCTAAAAGACTAAGCACGAAAGAGAAAAGACCACGAAGGAGAAAAGACAGAGCCCGGTGTTCGCTCAGGAACACCGGGCTCTGATGCTTTGTTGCTTATGAGAACAGGCTGCCACACAAACGGCGCCAGACGAAAAACGCTCTTGGCGCCGCCATTTGGCAGCGGGAACTCAGAAGCAGGTGGTGGTCACACATCCTAGTGACCCGCCGGCCATCGTCAGGTTTGACCACCTCGCTGGCTATGTTGACTACAGTCGCTCAAAGACCACCTCCTTCCTACTAGAAACCTGGTGGGCGGGCGTAATGCCAGAGACACGTCCCCGCCGACCCTCTAGTCCGTCGCACTGCGTCAGTGCGACCTGTATGCTCACCAGTATAATCGGCACCCGACGCCGCTGCACGAGAGATTTCCCCGTGAAAACGGCCCTTCACATACCTTTCATCCAAGACTCGGCGCCGGCGCCGCTGGTTCGCGCTAGCGCGAACCGCATCTCGAATAGCGCGTCTTGGCAGTCATGAATCGCAAACAGCTGCAAAAGATCGGCGTTCCGCCAGACTGTGTCACCCTGGCCGTGCAAGCCTTGTCTCGCGCTGCGGAGCAAGGAACCGGCTTCGGGATGAAAGGCAAGCGCGCCAAGCAGCACATCGAGCAGGTTCTTGGCGGCCCCAAGCGGTACCTCGATGACCCACTCTGGGGGGATTTCGCACGCGAGTTGATAGCGGAAGCTGAATTACCCGTCCGCGAGCCGATCGAGTATCAGACTTGGGGGGAAGACATCGACGATGGCGCCCACGCCCAGATGCGGCAGGCATGCGGTGTGCCTAGCGCCGTTGGCGCGGCGCTAATGCCCGACGCCCACATCGGCTATGGCCTACCCATTGGCGGTGTGCTGGCGTGTGACAACGCCGTGATTCCCTATGCCGTGGGTGTCGACATCGCGTGCCGGATGAAGCTCTCCGTGCTGGACATGCCAGTCGAGTCCATCAATAAGAAGCGAAACGCCTATCGCGAGGCCCTGATGGGCGGCACTCGGTTTGGGGTAGGCGTGGAGCACCGCCCCAAACAGCAGCATGAGGTGCTCGACCGCGACTGGACCATCACGCGCATTACTCGCGAAAAGAAGGATACCGCCTGGAAGCAACTGGGGACCTCGGGTTCGGGCAATCACTTTGTCGAGTTCGGCGTGTTGTCACTTACTGAGGCGAACACAGAACTCGGTCTCGACGCCGGCGAGCACGTCGCGTTGCTGTCGCACAGTGGCAGCCGAGGTGCGGGGGCGGCCGTCTGCAGCACTTATAGCGCCATTGCCCAGCGCCAGTTGCCCAAGCGGCACCAAGACCTGGGCCGCCTCGCTTGGCTATCTCTCGATAGCGAAGCAGGCCAAGAGTATTGGGCGGCGATGAATCTGATGGGCGACTACGCCGCGGCAAACCACGCAGTGATTCATCGGCTGGTCGCCAAGCTGCTCGGCGCCCAAATCGTGGCTGGCGTGGAGAACCACCACAACTTCGCCTGGAAGGAACGCCATACGATTCCCGGCGTCGGGGTCCAGGAAGTGGTCGTCCACCGCAAGGGCGCCACGCCGGCAGGGCAGGGCGTGCTGGGAGTGATTCCTGGCTCGATGGCGGACCCCGCGTTCGTGGTCCGTGGCCGAGGGAACCCGCTGAGCCTTGATTCTGCGTCGCACGGCGCCGGGCGACGCATGAGCCGCAAGAAGGCCAAGGACACCTACCGATTCAATGCCGTCAAGAAGGACTTAGCCGCCAAAGGCATCGACGTCCTGGCGGCCGGCAGTGATGAAGTGCCCGGCGTCTATAAGGACATCCGCCAGGTGATGGCAGCCCAGCAAGACCTGGTAGAGGTGGTCGCGCGTTTCGATCCTAGGATTGTCCGCATGTGTGGCGATGGCAGCCGGGCCGAAGATTGAAGCAGCGAGTTCGAACGGCGAGAATGGAGTTCTCCTAGCCGGAGTTACTCACCCCCTCAAGCACTTCTTGATCGATGCAGCCCGAAGCGAGTTACATCTGCGGCGCATGTGGAGAGGAGATCGTTGTTCCGGTGGATCTCTCAGCAGGAGCCTCACAGGAGTACGTCGAGGACTGCCCCGTCTGCTGCCAGGCCAATGTCATTCGTGTGGAAGTCGAGCCTGACGGCGAGGCAAGGGCGTGGGCAGAGTTGGAGTGAAGGGTCGGGCAGGCAGGAAATCGCTATACTGCATCGGCAGGAAATCGCTCTTGTCGACAAGACGCCTGCTTACTCATCCCCGCCTCCACCCCGGCTGCTCTGCTATGCCCAAGCCTGTCACCTTCGATCCTGGCGACAAGATCAAGCTCAAGGACATCGATCCCCGCGAGGTGGATGGCGACTGGGATAAGGCCTCGGCGGCTCAGCGTATCGCTGAAAACACCGAGCGGAGCCGCCAGTTGGCCTATACGCTCTATGCCGAGAACCGGCGGTCACTGCTGCTGGTGCTGCAAGGCATGGATACGGCAGGCAAGGACGGCACCATCCGGGTGGTCACCACGGGAATCAACCCGCAGACGTTTCATATCACCTCGTTCAAACAGCCCAGCATCGAAGAGCTGGACCACGACTTCCTGTGGCGAATCCACAACCGCGTGCCGGGGCGTGGACAGATTGGCATCTTCAATCGGTCGCAGTACGAGGATGTGTTGATCGTTCGCGTCCACAACCTTGTGCCCGAAAAACAATGGAAGACTCGGTACGAGCGGATCAATGAGTTCGAGGAGATGATCACCGAGGGCGGCGTGACGATCGTCAAGTGCTTCCTGCACATTAGCAAGGAGGAACAGCGAGAGCGGCTGCAATCTCGGCTAGACGAATCCCACAAGCGATGGAAGTTCAGCAAGGGGGACTTGGCGGAACGGAAACGGTGGAGCGACTACCAAGAGGCCTACGAAGACGCCCTCAACAAATGCAACACCAAACACGCCCCCTGGCACGTCATTCCGAGCGACCGCAAGTGGTACCGCAACCTTGTGGTTAGCGAACTGCTAAAGGACACACTGGAAGACATGGCCCCGGAGTTCCCACCCTGCGAAGAGGGACTCGACGGCATCGTCGTGGAGTAATCGGCGATGAAGCCAACCCTCGGAGCCCAATTGATTGATGAGCTAGGCCGTCGAGGCTTGAAGGGTGCCTACTTCGATTATGCCAGCTACCAATCGCTTCGCGACTTCAATGCCGTAGCCGAAGTGCAAGCGCTGCTTGAGCGAGCAGGCTTTGCCGATGTACTAGCGCGAGACGATCCCGCATGGATCGCTGATGGCTTGGAAGAGTCGTTGGCCTATCGTAAAGAGCCCTGGCTCTGGGTGGAGTGGTTTCCTCACATAGGAGTCTTCCTCATACCCTTCGCACTGCTAGAGATGGCCCGCCGATGGCTCAACGTGCGCTGGGGATCTCCCCGGAAGCGCTTTCCCCAGAACGTGCGGCGTGGCTAGCGCATTGCGGTCTCGACGCCGAGAAAAAAAGTTGGCCCCAGAAAAACCGAGGTGGCTTTCTAAGACTGCCTCTCCACAAGTTTTTGGGGCCTTTATGTGAGTGATCTCACGCTCGCGGTAGCGGCCTGCGACCGACGTTTCTCGACTTACGTCAACGCGGCTGTAGCAAGTGAACAGCGCTGATTGTCAGAATAAACGTTGGATCACCAAATTCAAGAATCCTATTTGAGCGCGCCGTTTTTGTGCCGCGCATAAAACTTTTGGCCAGTGGGGGGGTCTGGCAAAAAGGTCTTGGAGACTGCGCGTAGACGGGCGAAGGTTCGAAGCGCTGTACAACCTGGTCTGTCACTTTGACTACCGGGATTTAGAGCGAAACGCGAGTTAGGGGAGACCCCACTTTGCCTCGGGGTGTGATGTTACTCTCGTTCGATTGATTCTTCATTGGTTCCTAACCTAAGCGCCCGACTATTCGTTAAGCTTTGTACCAATTGTTTACCATATTTCTAATTCCGATTAGCGAGACGCTAGTGATATGTGCAACCAGTTTCAGCCCTGGCTTCTTGCCACTCTCTTGCTATTGCTCCCTGCGGCTTCTCAGGCATCGTACGTCCCGCAGAACGACTTAGTCTCCGGATCAACTCCAAACGAACGTAGCAACTCGCTACTTACGGTGACGGTTTCGCCATCGATCGACTTCTTTATCGACGACGCCGCTCTCGAGCCTGCTGGGCGAGGCCCCTACATTGACGCCACCCCTACATCCGTTTCTGACTTCTTGGCCATTAATGGGGACGTGACGATTGACGTCATCTTCAGCGTCCCCGCCAGGAATCCGGCTTTCAATATTTCGGGCATGGACAACTCTCTGCTGGACTTCGGCGAATCGATTTCCCTTTACAGTGTGTCGAGCAACTTCGGTGGCGGTACGGCAGCCATTGTTGGTGGCGATACGCTCGAAGTAATCGGTCCCGGATGGGATGGTTCGGTGATCGTGAAAGGAACCCATACGTCACTCACGCTTCGGCTTACTGGTGAGACAACTCAATTGGGTCTCGGCTTTGCCATACTAGAGGTCCCTGAGCCGTCTTCATTTCTTCTCACGGGCGCCACGCTGCTGACGCTCATCGGCAGAGCAGGCAGATGTCGCAGGTTCGAAGCAATGCTGCGACAGTCCTAAACCTTAGAAGGAGCACGGGGGCATTCTTGAGCCTATGCGGGCGTTCTTGCGTACGCGCGTCCCTGAGATCCAACACTATAGGGAACGGCAAACGGCCACTATTTTGTGGAGCAATGGCGCATAGGTAGCCATTGTGAAAGCATAGTTTTCGTGCGCTGCTGTGTGGGTTTTTCCTCTCGCCAGTAGCCCCCCTTCTAACTGCCACTGCCGGGCTCGTGCTGACAAGCGGATGCTCGTAATAAGAATCACGCCAGCAACTAGCCGGTCACCAGCATGGATCTACCGGCTACAATCTGAGGATGACTGCCGTTCGCAAAGCAATTGCTGCTGCCAAGAAACTGAGGGCTGCGGTTGACGAGCTGGAATTCTCCGCGCCGGTGACGCACGTCTACAACCCGCTCGACTATGCGTGGAAAGCGCATGAGGCTTACTTGCGAAAGCTGAATCCCGACGGCGTGCGAGTGCTCTTTGTGGGGATGAACCCGGGGCCTTGGGGCATGGCACAGACCGGTGTGCCTTTTGGGGAGGTGGCAGCGGTGAGGGATTGGCTGGGCATTGAGATGCAAGTTTCGCCTCCTGAGGACGAGAACCCCAAACGACCGATCGAGGGTTTCGCTTGCCAAAGGAGCGAAGTCTCTGGACGCCGGCTCTGGGGGCTATTCCAAGATCGGTTTTGCACGAGCGAAGCCTTCTTTCGGGAGCACTTCGTGGCGAACTACTGTCCGCTGGTTTTCATGGAAGCGAGCGGCAAGAACCGCACGCCTGATAAGCTCCCGGCAGCCGAGAGGGTGCCGCTGGTCGAAGCATGTGACGTAGGACTAAAGAGTTTGCTGAAGGCCTTGGATCCAACTTGGGCGGTGGGAGTGGGTCGATATGCCGAGCAATGCCTGCGCCGCGTCGCGGCAGACCAAGTGCAAGTAACCAGCATCCTGCATCCCAGCCCCGCAAGCCCTGCGGCGAACCGTGGGTGGTCTGAGGCTGCGAAGGGGCAACTCGCTACTGCGGGTGTTTGGTCAAATAGTTAAGGTATTGCAGGGGCCCGCGATTCCGGGGGCCAGGGAACCTCCTCAAAAACGAAGGGTGGCTTCGCTTTTGCGAAAGGCCAACCAACTGCTACGTCGATAGAAACGCTATCGACAAGCGATGGCGCTATCCATGGGGCTTCGGCTTCCGAGTGGAGCTGTTCGCACCCCAACCCAGCAAGGAGCCGTCGACAGCTACTTGCCCGTGGCGATCGACGGCTGGGGGGCAACAGCTCCACTCGGAAGCCGGCGTTTCGCGGCGGCTTGCTCGTTGCAGTTGGTGAGTCTGGTCACGACACACCATGCCTGTCTCTAAACAATCGCGACTGGACTTTGCCGAGACTTGTGAGTCCATCTATCGAGCGATCGCAAGAGAGCTAGAAGATGATGAGGCGATTCAGCGAGCCATCAATGAATTCACCCAACCGGTGTTCATCAAGAACGAATGCGAAGTGCTAATCGCAACGAACGAGGGCTTTGAGCGTTTTTTCTCTGGCAATCACGTCACAGGACGCCACGCCAAGGCCTTTCTCGACGCTTCCTTCCAGCGTGTCTCCGCCTGCAGCGACGAAATCATCCTCTCGGGAACCGATCGACTTGATTGCGTGCACACAGGAGCGGCCGTTGATGGCTACTTCTACGTGGTGCAAATTCACAAGCGGAGCTTGACGCACCTGAAGCGTGCGGGCTACGCCATCCTGGGAATCGTCCAGCCCGAGGAGCGACTCGATACCGTTTCACGCCACGTCGAGCTAACGCGGCTGGCCGCCGTGTTTCGCGACTTCGACGACCGCGACCAAGAAATCTGCCGGCTAGTAGCACTGGGAAAGAACAGCGTGGAGATCGGCGAATCGCTGAAAACCACGTCGCGGACGATCGAGATCCGTCGCAAGAAGGCGTTTGCAACGCTAGAGATCGAGAAAGCGGTCGACCTGGCGCGCTTGCTTGTTCATTTACAGGAACGTGGCCTGCTTGACTTGGGTCTTTGAAGGGCGACTAGTTTCGCCCTGCGTCGCCGTCGTCGCCTGTCAGGTGACGGCGAAGATAGCTGGCGCGTTCAATCGCGCGGTCGGAGGAGTCGAGCTCCATGCCGGCTAGCTTCTGCAGGTGCGCCGGCTGGGTGTGGACGAAGAGCTTATTGACGGTGGGAATCTCCACGTCACGAATCAGCCCGAGATTGACTCCCATACGGACACTGGAAAGCAGATGCAGCGTTTCTTCGCTGGTAATGGTCTGAGCGGTGCGCAGAATGCCAAACGCCCGGGCGACACGATCGTGTAGCGTCTCCTGGCTCTCGCGAATGAGGAAGTCGCGTGCTTGGCGCTCGTAGTCAAGCAGGACAGGCACAACATCGGACACCTTCTTGGTGAGTTCCGGCTCGCTCATGCCCAAGGTGACCTGATTGCTGATCTGGTAAAAATCTCCCATTGCTTGGGAGCCTTCGCCATACAAGCCCCGGACTGCCAGGTTAATCTTTTGCAGGCTGCGAAAGACTTTGTCAATCTGTCGCGTAATCACCAGAGCGGGCAAGTGAAGCATGACACTTACCCGAGCACCGGTGCCCACATTGGTCGGACAAGCTGTTAGGTAGCCGAGCTTGTCGTTGTAAGCGTAGGTGATACTCTCTTCGAGGAGGTCGTCGATCGCGGTGATCGATTCCCACGCGGCTTCCAGATCCAGTCCACTACGCATCACTTGGATGCGTAGATGATCTTCCTCGTTGATCATCACGCTAAACTGCTCGGCGCCATCAATCACCACAGCGCGAGCCCCATCGGTATCGGCATGCTCGCGGCTTATGAGTTGCCGTTCTACCAGGAACTGGCGGTCTAACTCTTCCAGATCGCTTACGTCGACGTAGAAGAGGCTATCCGAGAGCCGATTCTCTGACTGCAATGCCGAGATTCGCTCGCCAAACAGGCGCTCCACTTCAGCACGATCCGCATCGGTGGCGCGGGCGATAAAGGGAAATTCTGCCAGATTACGTGCCAGGCGAATGCGGCTACTGACAACGATGTCCGACTCCGGGCCGCTACCGCGGAGCCACTCGCCACTATGCTCCGCAAGTCGATCGAGATCCATATGACTGGCAGTCAGCTGTCAGCTGCAGGCCATCAGCAGAATCGCCGAGGCCAACGCTATTCGCTAACCATCCTCCCTGCTTTGTTCGATCGCTCTGATCTCGTCGCGAAGCTGTGAGGCGCGCTCGTAATCCTCAGCAGTAACGGCGTCCTTCATTTCTCGACGCAACCGGATTAACTGGGTCTGTTGCTCGGCGTTTTGACCGCCATGCTTGGGAGACTTCCCTACGTGGGTCGATTCGCCGTGGATGTTGATGAGCAGCGGCTCAAGCTCTTCGGCAAAGTGCGTGTAATCGTGAGGACAACCTAGCCGGCCTTGCTTGCGAAACTCGAGAAAACTGATTCCGCAAACGGGACAAACTCGCTCGTCAAGGCGAGACAGTTCTTCAGCCGTCTCGCTCACAGCCAGTTGCTGCAGCAGTCCGCCCATGGCCGGCATCACCTCGGGCGCTTCTTCAACCGGATTGAGAAACGCCTTGGCACACTCTTCGCAAAGGTGCACCACGCTGACGCCGTCGACCAAATCGGTAATGTGAATCGCAGCCGGCTTGTCGCATTTTTCGCACTTCACAGGGCGTTGCCGCTTGGTAGGTGGCTGAAGAGGGCACTTTGATGGGATTCTATCGGCGCCCCCATGAGTGTCAAGACAACTGTACGGCGACTCGATCGCTGTAAATGCTTGTCTAAACAAAGCCTACGACAATCGGCACCGCCCGTTGTGACCCTGCCGGACGGGTGTTAGAGTCGAAGCACGTGATGCGGTCGTCTGCCGCTGGCCAGGGTGCTGGCCTGGCTGCTCGGTAGACGTCGTTGGTCCTGCCGTCATTCAATCTGCTCGCATGTCTAGCCACTCCCTGTTCAACGAGTTCGCTGCCCTGGCGTCGGATGCCGACTACGTACCGGTCTGCCGCAGGCTGGTCAGCGATACGCTGACCCCGGTGACCGGGTTCCATCTGCTTGCAGGCGGCGAAGGGCAGGGGGGGGCCGTTGCAGGTCTTTTTGAAAGCGTCATCGGCGGTGAGAAAGTGGGCCGGTATAGCTTTGTGGCCACAGACCCCTTCCAGCTGATCGAGGCGCACGGTCAGCAGGTCACCATCACGCAGTACCATGAGCGTGGCGAGGTAGAAACCGAGGTAGTTACCGCAGCAAATCCTCTCGAACTGCTGCGCGAGCGAATCGCCCAGGTAAAGGTGGCGCACCCGCCAGAATTACCGCCGTTTGTGGGGGGAGCCGTTGGCTACGCAGGGTACGACACGGTCCGTTACGTCGAGAACCTACCCGACGCCCCCGAGGACGACCGCCAACTCCCAGACCTGGCGTTCGCCTTCTTTGACCACATGGTGGTGTTTGACAACATAACCAAGACCGTCACGGTCATCGTCCTGGCCAAGGTGCAAGGCGAGACGGATTGGCAAGCGGCTTATGACAGCGCTTGCCAACGTGTCGATAACCTTGTGGACCGCCTGAGCCAACCGGTCCCTGACCTTCGCCCCGCGGACATCGACACCAGAGGCGGCGTCACCCTGGATTACGAGTCCAACTTCACGCAGGGGCAGTTTGAAGATGCCGTGCAGAAGTGCGTGGAGTACATCCGGGCCGGGGACATCTTTCAAGTGGTCTTGAGCCAACGACTCACGGCGCCGCTCGATGCTCCCGCGTTTGAAGTCTATCGCACGTTGCGAGTCGTGAACCCCAGCCCCTTCATGTTCTATCTAAGGACGCCCGGTTGCACACTCGTGGGCAGCTCGCCGGAGATCATGGTGCGCGTCGTTAATGGCGAAGTAACCGTACGGCCGTTGGCGGGCACGAGACCACGCGGCAAAGATGATGCTGAAGACCAGTCATTAGCGGAAGAACTCCTGGCGGACCCCAAAGAGCGAGCCGAGCATGTGATGCTGGTGGACCTGGGTCGCAACGACGTGGGTCGCGTTGCCCAGTACGGTTCCGTTGAGATCTCCGACGTGATGGTCATCGAGCGCTACAGTCATGTCATGCATATCACGTCGAACGTCACGGGGCAGTTGACGGCGGATCGCGACGCATTCGACGCCCTGGCTGCTTGCCTGCCTGCTGGCACGGTCTCCGGTGCTCCGAAGGTGCGGGCGATGGAGATCATTGACGAGTTGGAGCCTCATCGTCGCGGCCCCTATGCGGGCGCGGTAGGATACATTGATTTTGCAGGCAACATGGACACCTGCATCGCGTTGCGTACTCTGGTGGTGAAAGAGGGCATCGCCTATGTCCAAGCAGGAGCCGGGCTCGTGGCGGACAGCGTTCCCGAGACGGAGTACCAAGAGACGCTCAACAAGGCTCGGGGACTGCTCAAGGCGATTGAGATAACGAACGATCGGAACCGTGAATCGAGGTCCCCAAGCCCCGGATAAAACACCTGCCAGGTCTTGCTACTCTATGAGCAATCTCTCCGGCCAGCTGCTCGTTGCCTCTCGCAAGCTGCGTGATCCCAACTTCACGCGGACCGTTGTGTTGATGTTGGAACACAATGATGATGGCGCGCTGGGCGTCGTGCTCAATCGCCTGGCGGACCGCACCGTCCAGCAGGTTTGGAATACGATCGAAGCAGAACCGTGCGACAACCAGCAAGACTTGAACCTGGGTGGCCCCGTGCCGGGGCCGTTGATCGCGCTGCATACGTCCAAGGAGTTGGCGGACAACCCTGTCATGCCGGGGCTGTTCATGTCGATGCAGCGAGATGCGGTCGACCAATTGGTGAGGCAAGAAGAACACGCGTTTCGCCTCTACACCGGCAACTCGGGCTGGGGTGGCGGGCAACTGGAAGACGAACTCAGGGCAGGCGGCTGGCTCACGGCGCCAGCGTCGGTCGACGACGTCTTCGACAGCGCAGACGAACTCTGGCTGCGCATCACCCGACGCATCGGCCTATCGATTGTCTTACCCGGGGTGGATCCTGGGGCCGTTCCGGATGACCCTACCGTCAACTAGTCACCCTGAGCACGCTTAGAAGAAAAGGGGAGCCGCGCTAGCGACTCCCCTCTGTGGCTGATCCGAGAGTCTTTCCCATCAGCACCCCGACCGGCGACGCCGGAACGTCGCTGCATTCGCCATCACAGCGCCCACACCAAGCAGTGCAGCCGTCGGTTCGGGAACTGTCGTAAAGCGGATGTCGCCCAACAGGGCAAACGCCGCCGAATCGTCGACACCATTGACGAGCCGAATACGACTGACCGATTCAACGCCCACAACGGTGGGGTCAATCACGAATTGCTGGTATCCAGAGTTCGCCACCGAAATGTAGTCCTGGGCTCCTGCGCCATTGTCGATCGACGCAGTCGTTGTTGACAGGCCATCGGCTGTGACGCCGCCCAGCCAACGAACGTTGTTCTCGTCGTACCAGACAAAGCCAACTTGCGAATCGACGAAGTCAAAGCCGCCGCGATTGTTTCGAGTCCCACTAAGAGAGCCGCGTAGAGAGATCGTCACGGCGTTGGCATGGTTGTTTGCGTCGGCAAGCAATGAGGGGACCCCACCCGAAAAATCACCAAAGGCGATGTTCGTTTGCCCTTGGCCCGAGAAACCCCACGCTCGATTGCTGCCAGGAACGTAGTAGGGACCGTTAGCGAAGAACTGTACTTCACCCTCTGGAAACGGGAAGTCGATAGGCCCCAGGTCGGGAGCATCGGCATCTGGCGTAAGGCCCGTAAAGTTTGTTGAAAACGATTCAGCATTGATTGCTGTTTGGCTCGCGGTTACGACCGCGAAGGCGAGCAGTGACAGCGAAATACGATACGGCATGAGATAGCTCCTACTTGTGAATCAAGCCCTGCGAGCGCCGGGCGTACAAGTAGTTGATGTGGGCACTCGCGGCGCCCATTGCAAGAAACTAGCGCGGCTCACCAGGAACATGCCCGGTTGGCTCAGCCGGCACTTCCCCTGGCTGCAGAAAGTCCAAGACACGCGGCTCGGAGAGGGGAGTGACCTCAACGAGAGTCAGGTCCTCCAACTGGCGCGTGAAGACTGACAAGCTATCACCAGAGTTGGCTTGCTGAAGCGAATCGGGCAGGCGTTCGCTTCGTTCGACCACCACCAACACTGGTACGCCATCCACCCTGGCGAACATGCATGTCGCGTGCTCGGTAATCCCTGGTAGGTACGCCAGCCCGGCCATCTGTACGCCCTGTGGTAGCGTTTCCAACAACAAACCCTGGCCCTGTCGATCCAAAAAGGTCTGCGCGAACTGTTGATCGTCCTCACATCGCCAATCGGGCCTGAAGCCCGAGTCGACGGAGGATTGATAAACCTGAGCGATGGAGCGTTGCCCGTAAGGGGCTGGCGCGGTGAGCAACTCGACCAATTGGCCAGAGCCTACCAGAATCCAAGCCAGGACGCAGGCAACGGACAAGAGGACAGCAGCCCAACGGGTTTGTCGTTCGCGAGCCGACATCCGTGGAGCCACCACGACAACGTCATCTCCTGCCTCTGCTTGCAGCTTGGAAAGGAAGGCTAGATCGATCGGTGGTGGAGCGAACGAACTGCGCAAAGAATTGTCGATCGTTTGCTGCTGGCTAACCGCCGCCTGGAGCGCATCCTCTCCCATGCGATCGGCAAGCGATTCTGCCTCGCTATCGCTGAGCTGGCCGTCGAGGTATTTCTCGAGGGCGCCAGCCAGGGAAGCGTCAGGCAGATCGGGTTTTTGGTTGCCCTCAGTCATTGGTCGCAGCGACTCTCGGTTCGCCTCAGCCTTCTTTCAGAGTGGTTGGCAGTTGTTCCCGTAGCCGTCGCTTGGTCCGATGCACATGACTCATGGCCGTGCCGACAGGAACACCGACTAAGGCCGAAATCTCTTCATAAGACAGCTCATGGACGACCCGCAGCAACAGACAAGCGCGCCGCGGCGGATCGAACTGTTGGAGTTCGCGTACGAGTTCCTGATCAAGAGACTCCCTGAGATCATCGAACTTACCTCTTGCTGCTTGCGTGGCTGACATTGGCTGAAGCAAAGCGTCTTGGCCGCCAGACTCGTCCATTTCAACAGGATCGGTGGCGTTGGTTCGTCTCACGCGTTGCTTTCGTCGCCAGTTCATAGCATGCATGCGAACAATTTGGGCCATCCATGCAGCGAAGTTTGTGCCCCGTTGGAAGTCCGCGAACTTCCTCAGGGCCACCAAGGCCGCTTCTTGCACCAGGTCTTCCGCCTCGGTTCGGTCGCCAAGCAGCGCACTGGCCAGCCCCCACAACCTAGGATAGGCCTGCTCAAATAGCTCTGCGAATGCGCAGCCCCTCTCCGAACCAAAATCCTCGCTTGAGTCTTGGGTGCCCGGAGATGGCATCGTTGTCTTGTTGTCTCATTGTCTTGGGGCTCGTGGATGGACAAAAGTCCATTCACTGCTGAATTTCGCCTGAGGCAGCTGACATGTCCCGAACCAATGACATGCCCCGCCCCCATCAGTGAAATGTATTCAACTGGCACTCCTATTGCGAAACAAGGCAAAAAAAGGCCCCCGGCTACCCGTGCCGTTCGTCGGTTTTTTTCAACCCCGGGGTGGGAATGGTCGATGCTGGGGAATGAGACCGATTGGATTCCCGCAGGTCCCAAGCCTAGAATGCCGCCATGCGAGCAAATCTGCTTTCCACTGCTGAGTGCCTCTGTATGGGCCCGGCCCCGGTTTGCTGACCAACGTTGTTGGCCAACCCGGGCTGGGACGACCTGCCTTGCTCGTACGTCGCGATCCGCGACCCCGACCGCACTCTGCTAGCACTCCACGACGACGGTGCTGGCGCCACCCCCTCTGAGGAAGCCTGACCATGGCGACCGACTTCCGGCTCAAAGACCGTTTGCCCCAGCTGACCGACCGCATCGTGGCGACCTACGATGAGGTTGGTTCCATGAACCACCTCGATCACTGCCCGCTGCCAAAGTACGAGGAGGTGATTGCCGCCGTGCAGGATCTGAAAGAGATCCTCTACCCTGGCTATCGCCGCCGCGAGGGGCTGCACTATGGCAACGTAAAGTTCTACGTCGGCGACTTAATCGACCAACTGCACGACCGCTTGACCACGCAAATCGGCCGCGCTCTGTTGCACGAAGCGGTGGAGAATGGCGTGGACGCTTGCAGCGACTCGGTTGACTACGAAGCGTTGGGGCAAGCTAAGACGCTCGAGTTCTTGGACCGCCTCCCCGAGTTGCGTCAGACTTTAGCAACCGATGTCCAGGCCGCCTACGATGGCGATCCGGCCTGCAAGAGCCCGGCGGAAGTCATCTTTTGCTACCCAGGCCTGGAAGCGGTGACCATCTACCGACTCGCGCACGAACTGTACGAGCTAAAGATCCCGTTTATCCCTCGCATGATGAGCGAATGGGCCCACAACCGCACCGGGATTGATATCCACCCCGGCGCAACTATTGGCGACTACTTCTTCATCGATCACGGCACCGGCGTGGTGATCGGTGAGACATGCGAGATTGGCGATCACGTCAAAGTCTATCAGGGCGTAACCCTGGGAGCCGTGAGTTTTCCAACGGATGAGAATGGCCAACTGGTGCGCGATCAGAAGCGACACCCGACGATCGAAGATGGTGTGGTGATTTATGCCAACGCCACCATCCTGGGCGGCCGAACCACCATCGGCAAGGACGCAGTGATTGGCTCGAGCGTGTGGCTCACCCGCAGCGTAGCGCCCGGCACAACGGTGGTGATGGAGAAACCAGCGCTACGCGAAAAGTCCGAGGAGAGCGATGCCCTGAAACCCGAAACGGGCTATCAGATTTAGTTCGCGTCCTGCGAAGACGGCTCCCGAAGCTCAAAAAACGTGGGCCACGCGCCCTCGTCATCGACCCACGACAGTCTCCCCGCCTCATCGAAGCCAAGGTCGACCCATCCTGGGTTGAACGCGCGCTCGTAGCTCCATTGCGGACCGTATGCGTGCTGGGCATCTTCGTTGGTGAGAATCGCGGAGGGGTTACCGAGAATCGCCTTTACTTCTTCTGGCGTCATGCCGTACTGAAGCTTCTCAAGCGTTGCCACGGGAAAGACAGGCTCCATCGATCGCAGCAGCAAGAACCGCCCCGCGCCAAGCAATACCGAAGAGACCACGACCAACAGCAGCAGTGATCGCAGGCGAAATCTCATTGGGAATTGCCGCCGGAGTCGTTCGCTTGTTTGAAGCGCTGGATCGCTTCCAAATAGCCAGCGCCATACTCTTTGGCGGGCTCGATGGTGGAGCCTTCCCACCATTCGTTGAACGATGTCACGAAGATCGCCCGAGGTGTCTCGGGCGGATTGGCGTCGGCCCACTGGGCAGCGGCGCCCAGCAGTTGCTCAAACCGCTGGGGATTGCCAGCCAGCACGCGGTTACCGCGGAAGTCTTGATAGGACGGGAACACGCCCGGAAAGACCACCGCCTTCTCTGCCCATCGACGATACAGTGGCTCGCCAACTCGTTGGTGGTATGAAACGGCATCGTCGTCCGGCTGCACACGATGATTCTGTAGCAAATTGTAGGCGGTGTAGCCGTCGAACACGCCAGGGCCATTCATCGCCTCGGTTGGCTCCTCTTGTTGATCCAGGAAGATTTCATCGCCGATCGCATAGAGCTGAACGCCCGCATCACGTTGGATCTCTGCGAACTTCTCCGCCGAGAAGTTCACATAGTTTCTTGACAGGTAAAACAGCACGACCGGTCTGCCATTGATTCGCCAGTAGCTGGGGTAGTCAAAGTACTGACGACTGATCCGCCTGAGATGATCCGTAAAGCGACGGACTAGCTTGGGCGAGTTGAAGTCAAACCACAGGTCACGCTCGTCGTCCACGTCGGTAAGCAGGGCTGACTCATACAGTACGGCCAACTTGATGCGATGCAGATTGGGAGCCTTGAGTAAACCAGTCTCTAGCCGTTTGGACCAAGGGCTATCTTCCCCCCACCAGGAAACCAGAAACCCATCCAAGCCATGATCGGCAGCCATCGCAATCTGGCGCTCAGCAACCGCGGCAGACCCTGAGTCGTACTGGCCGAGCACTGGCGTGTTTGGATAGGGGTGCCGCGTCCAGTCTCCGCCAACATACCACGGGTAGTAATAGGCGAAGACGTCTGTCTCGTCAGCCTGGATTGGCGACGTCGGGCCGATGCCCGCCACTAACAGCAGCAAGCTTAGTCGCCATGCGGCGCTGAACGGACCAGCTTTCAACTCACAGCGTTTACCCCTCACGGTTGCCCGTTCCTTTCCACAGCTTTCGATCGAGATTCGGATAGTACTGAGTCCAGTTGCTCTCGATGTTGGGGCAATCGTTGATCAGTTGGGTAAAGCTGGCCAGCTTGGCGTCAAGATTGTCGAGTTGATGTAGGGCGATGGCTTCCAAGGTCATAGGCAACTTGGATGATCCATAGGCATACTCGCCGTGGTGGCTGATGATCAAATGCTTGATCTCCATGAGTAGCGTCCCCTCGATCGGCTGTCCGGAAAGCCGTTCCGCTTCTTTTGCTTTGGAGTCGAGTTCCGTGATCGCCATGACCATGTGGCCCAGCATTTGGCCTTCGTCGGTGTAAGCGATGTCACGGTCGTACGAAAGCTCATCCACCTTCGCCGAGTCATGCAGGAAGGCGCCGATAAGGAGCTTGTCTTGGTCTAGCTGGGGGTAGCGAGGCGCCACCAACAGCACCAACTCCATCAGAGACACGACGTGCTCCAGCAGCCCGCCTTGATAGGCGTGATGGTTCTTCATGCCGGCCGGCGCGCGGGTGAACTTGCTCAAGAAATGCTCGTCCATCAGGTAAGCCTCGGCCAAGGCTGCCAAGGGTGGCGAGGCAATGCCACGCAAGATCTCCGTCAACCTGGTCGCCATCTTATCGACTTCACTCGTCTGCAAGACCATGAAGTCCGCTTCGTCCACTTCGTCAGGCCGGGCTTTGCGGATCGTGTTGGCGATCATCTGCATGTTGCCCTGGAAGAGCTGCGTAGCGCCCTCCACCAGGACATAGTCGCCGTTTTCAAATGCTTTGTAGTCGTTCTCACTGGCGTTCCACATCCGCGTGGCAATCCCACCGCTACGGTCCGAGAGCTCAAGTTGCAGGTAAAGGTTGCCATTGCGATTAGGCCGCAGCTGTTTATCGCTGGCCAGGAAAACCTCTTTCACCTGTTCGTTATGGGCAAGCTGTGAGACGTAGCGACGGGACATGGCGACGGGCCAAAGGGTTGGGGGCGATTGGAAGCAAGGGGCTAACTTATCAGATCGCGGAGCGAATCGCTGGGGGGTGCGATTCCGAGATCGCCGCTGGTGCTTTATAAAGTTCCTGGTCGCCTTGATCCCCAGGGTCGTTGAATCCCCCTGGCCCCAGCTTCCCAGTCCCCAGCTTCCCTGTCCTCAGCTCCCGACTCCCAAGCCCTGACCCAAAGCAATGGCCAAAGCTCCCAAGAACGCAATCTCTCCCACTCGTGCGGAGAACTATCCCGAGTGGTATCAGCAGGTGATCACAGCGGCTGACCTGGCGGAAGACTCCGACGTGCGGGGCTGTATGGTCATCAAGCCTTGGGGTTTTGCCATCTGGGAGAACATCCAGCGACAGCTCGATTCGATGTTCAAAGCCACGGGCCACGAGAACGCCTATTTCCCCCTCTTTATTCCCATGAGTTTCTTGGAGAAGGAAGCCGAGCACGTCGAGGGATTCGCCAAAGAGTGCGCCGTGGTCACTCACCACCGCCTGGAACCGAATGGCGAAGGCGGACTGCGCCCGGCGCCTTCAGCCAAACTTGACGAGCCCCTGATCGTGCGGCCGACGAGCGAGACCATCATCGGCGCCACGTTCGCCCGTTGGGTGCAAAGCTATCGCGACCTGCCAATCCTTATCAACCAGTGGGCCAACGTTGTCCGATGGGAACTTCGCACCAGGAAGTTTCTCCGCACAGCAGAGTTCCTTTGGCAGGAAGGGCACACCGTGCATGCCACCAGCGAAGAAGCGGAACTAGAGACACGGCAAATGCTTGACGTCTATGCAGACTTTGCCGAGCAGCACATGGCCATGCCAGTGATCAAAGGCGAGAAAACGGCTGGCGAGCGATTTCCCGGTGCGGTAGCAACATACTCCATCGAAGCGATGATGCAGGACCGCAAAGCGCTGCAAGCGGGCACGAGTCACTTCCTGGGGCAAAACTTCGCCAAGGCTCAAGAGATCAAGTTCCAAAGCACGTCGGGCGATTTGGAATATGCTTGGACCACCAGTTGGGGCGTCTCTACTCGGCTGGTCGGCGGCCTGATCATGTCTCACTCGGACGACGATGGCCTGGTGTTGCCGCCAAAACTAGCTCCTGCCCATGTCGTGCTGCTGCCGATTTACAAGAACGACGAAGATCGCCCTCGGGTGCTGGAGTATGTCAACTCGCTCAAAATGGAATTGGAAGCTCAGCATTTTGCTGACCAGGCCGTCCGAGTGCGTGTCGACGATCGCGACTTGCGCGGAGGCGAGAAGAAGTGGCAGTGGGTTAAGCGCGGCGTGCCCCTACGCGTAGAGATCGGACTACGCGACATCGAAGCCGATCAACCCTTCGCCGCGCGGCGTGATGGCGTCAAGATGCCCAAAACAACCCGAGCGGAATTTGTCGCCAACATCGCGGACATACTCACAGAGATGCAGCAGGGACTGTTTGATCGGGCCGCTGCTGCTCGGCAGGAAGCAACGACCACCGTCAATACCTTGGATGACTTCGAGGCCTTCTTCGCCGACGACCAGCCGGGCGGTTTGGCCTATTGCCACTTTATCGATGGGCCAGAAATGGAAGCCAAGTGCAAGCAACTCAAGGTCACGCCCCGGTGTGTGCCACTGGCCGATGAAGCTGCACCAGGCACGTGCTTGTTCACCGGACAGCCAACCGACCGTCGCGCGGTGTTCGCCCGTGCTTACTGAGACCTGCGGGCGCCACGAAACCTCGGCGACAAGTCCAAACTAGCGCAGCACGTTGTGGCAGGTAGGTTTCGCTTAGGTAGTCAAATTGAGTCCGGTTTCGGACCCGCTTGTGCCCGCCGCCGTCGCCTAGCCACGTCTGACGGCCAAATTCTTGATTCATGCCTCGACTGAGCGACGCCTTGATCGCGGCACGGATGTCTACGGCAGCACGCTCGTCGTCCCAGGCAACCAGAGCCAAGACCTGGTTCTCGTCAGCGGCTACCGCGAAGCATCGGTAATCGTGTCGCTGCTGGCAGTCCATAACGATGTCGACCAACTTTCGCTGGTGATCGGCATCCAGTTGGACATCCTGGTGTTCAATGGCTTGTTGGTAACGCTCGGCGAGGGGCAGACGACTGGTGGACCTGCGTTGGCGTCGGAGCACCAACCGAGGCTCGCCATCAGCCGTACGGGGTCCAATCGTGTGAAAGCTCAGCAGGCTAACAGGCATGGTAGGGCTACCGCGGCGGTGGGTTGGGGAACGAAGAATGGGGCTCAACCCCATGCGTGAACAAGTGTACACATATTCTATGGGGGCGTCAAACCTGCCCAAAAAACGCTCGCTGTGGGCTACCGTCAGCCCGCGACACACGTTTGACGGCTCTGCTGGCGGGTCCGTAGAATTCGGGGATGAAGCTTTTCCCGCTACTAATTGGCTCGGTCGTGGTGGGCAGCTCCTTGGGGGCTGCCCTCGCTTACGTGTCTGTGGGGACGGTTGCTCCGCCGATCGATCCCGCAGAGTTCCTTGCCGATGCTGGCCCCGTCGAGCCGCCAGTTAGCGAGCAATCAGGTCCGCAGGCCCGAGCCCGCGTCGACGAGCCAGAGTACAAGTTTGACAAAATGCAGCGAGGCACCTCTCGCTCGCATACTTTCTTGGTACACAACGACGGCGACTTACCACTGCAGTTGGAGACTGGAGAAACCAGCTGCAAGTGCACTGAGTTTGCCGCGGCGGCCAACGTGGTGCCACCGGGCGAGTCTGCCGAGGTCAAGCTGGAATGGGCAGCCAAAGTACTGGCCGGCCCCTTTCGCCAGACGGCCCTACTACGAACCCCAAACGACCCTCGTCAATCGGAGATCGTGCTATCGGTCGTTGGTGAAGTCATTGAAGCGGTTGGCCTGACGCCCCAGCAGTTTGATTTGGGCCGCGTGAGCACGGACGCCCCCAGCGAGGCTTCCGTTGTGCTGATGGCGTTCGATCAAGCGGAGTTAGAAGTTTCGGCAGAAGCGCCCACGCGCGACGGGAAAACACTGCCGTATCGCGTGCAGGTGGAACCGCTCATTCGAAAAGACTTTCCGGACCCCAAGGCTGAGGCAGCCGTTCGAATAACGCTGGTTGCCGAGCCAGGCATGCCTGTCGGCGTTCTCCACGATTGGGTCCGACTCCAGACGAATCTGCCGAGCGCCGAATCCCAGCAAGTGCCGGTCTATGGACGCGTGGAAGGCGATCTCTCGGTGCGAGGTTACGGTTGGTCGGCCGACAATGGTGTCCTCACGCTGGGGATGGTCGACAGCGACATAGGCCGTAAAGCGAACTTGAGGATCTCGATGAAGGGATCGACCGTTGGGGCCAACCTGAGCATCACGGAAGTCGAACCTCCAGAATTGCGGGCCACGTTGGGCCAGGGCCAAGTGATTCGCGAAGGCGTTGTCCACGTGCCCCTTGCCGTCGAAGTACCGGCAGGAACTCGGCCGATGGTTCGCTTGCAAACCGGACGTAAACCAGATGGAACCTATCAACACCCTGAGGGGCTGATTCGCTTGGAATGTGATTCTCCAGGCGCCCCCCAGCTAGAGCTGCGCGTACGGTTCGCCGTCCAGGGCTCCGGCCGCTAGGTTAGACTCGTCATCCCGGTGCGCCGGCTGCGGTTGTGCTGGTTGGCCCCACTCGCTTACGCTCAACATTCTGTGGGGCTGTGCCTTGGCATCGCCCCTGCACTTGAGTTCTTCGGCAGGCGTCTTCGACATGCTTATTCTCGCTCGCAATCGATTCTCAATCTTTCTGCTCGCCACGGTGGCGATCATGGCGCTGGTCGCGTTCGCCCAACGGGGAGATGCGGAACGCAGCGCCAGCAGCCGGTTCCGTCTGGTCGGAGCTTCGTCTGCGTACGACGAAGAAAAGCCCGACCCGATTGAGGCCAACGGCACCATCTTCAAATCGCCCGAAGGTGAGGATTGGCCCAAGCCGACGGCCGCCTTGGTCTTCACTGGCGAGCAGGATGGCTATCTGGAACCATGCGGCTGTGCAGGGCTGACCAATCAAAAGGGTGGTCTTAAGCGTCGTCATACTTTTCTGAAGCAACTGACTGACCAAGGCTGGGCGCCCGTGCCGCTAGATGCGGGGGGGCTAATCAAACGCTACGGCCAACAAGCCCAAGTGAAGTACCGCCGTGCGATTGAATCGCTCATCGAACTCGGCTACCGCGGCGTCGGGTTTGGCGTCCGCGACTTACGGATGGATCTACTCGGCGTAGCCATCAATCTGGAAGAAGCCAAGAACCCGCTCACTTCGGCCAACATTGATTTGCTCGGCTTCAACAAACCGTGGCGCGTGACCGAATCGGGCGGCTTGAAGTTTGGCTTCACCTGTGTGATGACCGACTCGTTGACCGCCAACCTAGGCGCTAACCCCGACATCACGGTCACCAAGGCCCAGGCCGCGCTGGAGAAAGTCACCCCGGAGCTTGTGGCGCAGAAGTGTGACCATCTGGTGCTGATGGTCTACGGCACGGGTGACGAAGCCCGCGAGCTGGCTCGGCAATTCCCCGACTACCGCTGGGTGGTGTCGGCCGTCGGCGCCGACGAACCGCCGCATCAAGTCGAGAAGATCGAAGGCACGGAGTCCTATCTGATCGAAGTGGGGCACAAGGGCATGTATGCCGTGACGATTGGCCTGTACCCAGGTGAAGCAACTCCGTTCCGGTATCAGAAGGTGCCCTTGGACCACCGGTTTGAAGACTCGCCTGCCATGCAGCGGATGCTCACGGAGTATCAAGACGAGTTGAAGACCTTTGGCTACGAAGGCCTGGGAGTAAAGCCACAACTGCATGCCTCGGCCAACATCACGGAAAGCAAGTTTGCCGGCAGCGCGGCGTGCGCCGATTGCCACTATGAGGAATATGAAATCTGGGAGAATACGCCCCACTCGCACGCCACCAAGACCATCGTCGACCTGGAGCCCGCCCGTCACTTCGACCCGGAGTGCCTGAGCTGCCACGCCACGGGCTGGAACCCGCAGAAGTACCACCCTTACGTGTCCGGTTACGTGAGCTTGGACGAGACCCCCCACCTCAACGCCCAGGGGTGTGAGAACTGCCACGGCCCCGGGGCGATGCACGCTGCCGTGGAGAATGGCGATCTTGATGTGCCGGAAGAGAAAGCCGAAGCCTTGCGACTTGCGCTCCGCCTAGTGATTGGCGAGAACGAGGGGAACAAAGAAGGCCAGCAGCTAGGCAAAGCGGTGAACAATTGCCTGGAATGCCACGACCTGGACAACTCGCCCGACTTCGACTTCCAAGAGTACTGGCAGCACGTCAAACACGGCAGCCGTGCGGAAGAAGACTAAGCGCCGGCGGAGGGCCCGCGGTTCTCGTGCGGAGCCACCACAGCACAGCAACTCAGGCGGGTCGGTCACTTGCACTTGCGGGACTCTGCTAGAATACACCGAATTGATGGAGCCGACGCAACCTGATCTTGTCCACAAGATTTGGAACGAAGTGCTGTGACGTGAGTTCTGCGACTCAGAGCGTGAGGCGAATCTGTGCATAATGTGCTTGTCCCGATCGGCTGCTCTGGTGCACTTGCAGCGGTTGCGTTCATCGTCGGATTGCTTGCATCTCTGCTCGCACAGGACGTCACTTGGACAGAACGAGTCACGATGGCTGCGATGCTGGCAGGCATGACCTTCCTCGCGGCATTGCTGCTTGCAGGTCGCGACACAGCCAAGAGCTCAGCTTTGATGCGATCAGTTCGTCAGCACTTACTTAGCTGCGGCGACACGAGTGACGATGAATTCATTGCCTCAGCTCCGTCTGACGATCAAGCCTTGCTGCTTGAAACGAGAAAAGCTGTCGCAGGCTTTTTCGATGTCCCAGTGAACCGAGTAAGGCGAGACATCCACTTAATCAACGATCTGCAGGTCGATAAGCTAGAGCCGGCATTTCAGTTCGCCGTTGTCGACTCAGTCATAGCTTCGCAGCCCGTCGAACCCGGGTCATTTACCTTCTCAAGACGTGGGCTCGAATCGATCGACGATCTCACCGAATCCATACGAAAAGTGCTAGATGGCTTCGATAAAGCTGGCGACCCGTCAGCAAGCTAGTGCGTTGACCTGACTGGCGACTAACTTGCAAAGGAGGCGTTGTACGCAGAGAGTTCGGCTAAACTGCTCCTGAGGGTCACTCCTTTGTGCTTAGCGACTCTGGCAAATCTGACCTCGGTGGGCCAAAGTGGAGCAGCTCTGCTACAATTCGCCCTACTCTCCCTGGGGCGCCCAGCGTCAGGGGCTTATCAAGAGTTTCTCTGCATAAGCCCGGCTTACACAGATAGTTTCTGTCTAATAACAAGTTATCTGATTGAACTTGCGCGAACCTTCCGCCAGCAATCATGTCTTTCGTCTCCTTTGCTTATTTTTCAAACCAGAACACAAGACATGGCCGACAATCCTCCGTACATGATGTCCTACGGGACCGTCCCGAAAATCCTCGATAAAGTCAAAGCGGCTAAGACTCCGCAGCGCTTTACGAACGATTTCCTTTATTCAAAACTCGGATTCAAGAGCAACAGTGCCCGACCGTTCGTACGGCTGGCCAAGAGATTGAACCTCTTGAGCGAAGACGGAACTCCAACTGATCTATACAAGTCCTTCCGCAGCACGAACGTAATAACGTCCCAAGGCGCGATGGCATCGGCCATTAAGCATGGCTATGCCGATCTGTACATGCGGAACGAATACGTTCATGACCTTGAAAAGGATGAATTGAAAGGCCTAATCATCGAGGCAACCGGGCTTGAGCCAGACAATGCAATTGTGGGCGCAATTGTCAGCACATTTGAGTCACTCAAAGGCTATGCCAACTTTGATGTTTCGCTCGACGATGAGATCGAAGACGAAGATGGGGATGATGGAGAGGACTTCGACCACGACACCGGCAATGGCAACAACGGCGATTCAATCCCATTCCAGATGGGATTGAACTACACGATCAACTTGGTTCTGCCAAAGACGGACGATGTCGCCGTATTCAATGCCATATTCAAGAGCCTTCGCGAGAATCTTCTCAGAAAATGAATGCTGACTCACAAATCAAACTGTTCGCTATGACACATCAGATGGTCGAGCGAGACCTCGACCGAGTCGAGGAAACAAACCAGATTGACCTGCGGCGCGCGGACAAACAGAAGACTGATCGGGACGATACGTTTTATCCCCAATTTGACGAAATCGTTCGTCGTGAAGCAGCGTCAATGGCGGCTCACTACGAGTTGTTCTACTGTTTAGAGAAATCTATTCGATCGATTATCAGTGGCGTGCTGCAAGACAAACATGGTGCGACTTGGTGGGACACCACCATTCCTGACCCGGTCAAGCAGGAAGTCACATCAAACATGAAAAGGGAAATCGACTCCGCTGTGACTCCGCGGAGCACTGAGGAGATTGACTACACAACATTCGGGCAGCTCGGTGACATTGTTCGCAAGAACTGGTCCGATTTCAGCGATTTGTTCACCAGCCAGAAGGCGTTCAACAAGGTAATGTCGAGCCTCAATATGTTGCGAGGGCCAATAGCGCATTGTAGTCCGCTACCGCCCAATGAGGTTGTGCGTCTACGCATGACAGTGGACGACTGGTTTCGC
This sequence comes from Lacipirellulaceae bacterium, assembly GCA_965263315.1. Classification (GTDB taxonomy): domain Bacteria; phylum Planctomycetota; class Planctomycetia; order Pirellulales; family Lacipirellulaceae; genus JBCCQL01. The sequence continues at coordinate 961,512 of CBDHGZ010000001.1, forward strand.
TTGATGGCGTAATTTCGGATAACAATGGCATGAACGCGGAGCCGCCGGTCGCGCGTTTTCACATGGAGCCTCAACCGCGGCGACCCGGTTATGCCCAACGTTGTCCCGCTAAGTTCGTGCATGAAATCGCTACGCATACAATTCAGCCTTAGATTTGCAATGCTCGCGACCTCCGTAGTAGCTCTGATGGCTTTTTGGTTCGTGGCACGATCTCCCGATATTGAGTTTTCGCTTGATCGCGTTCAGTACCGAACCCTAAATCTCGAACCTTATTCACGGGATCACAACTATCGTCAGGCGACGTTTTCCGTAACCAATTCCTCTCCATACACCATTTGGTATTGGGGCAACGCTCAAGACAGCCGCCCGGACTGTACTGACCTTCAAGAGTACTACAACACGTGGAATCAATGCGGCAGGTCCACCAATGCCTCCAATTGGGTCGCGCTGCGTGCTGGCAAATCAATAGACGTGCCCATCCAGCTTCACGACGACTCCAAATCGGTCAAAATTGGCGTAATATTCAAGGGGGCGATCTATGGAAAATCTATTGAACTATGGAGCAATAAGTGCTTGGTTCCGCCCAGAACGCGGGGATAGTAAAACGTTGCACACGGAGCCGCGGGGCACGCGGCTATTGAATTCAGTGTCGTTCGCCGCGGCACGGTGAACGTTGCAGTTGGCTGAGTTGACAGCCCCAGAAGAGGCGAATTGGTTGATCCCGCAACGTGCACAGGAGGCGTCGTCCTTTGTCTTTTTGCCGAGGGCAACAAAGTCTGCGCGTCGGGGCTGCTTCAGCAAAGTCGCCCGTTCAGCGTTCGGTGGCTTCGCCTTCTGCCAGTCGCATGCGAGTGTAGAGGGGGAGGTGGCGGTAGGCGACTTCGAGGCTGAGAAGGTTCATCGTCGTCACATACAGTCGGCCGCCGAAGGGGGACCACTTGTCGGGGGTCGGTCGCAGCGGGTCCCAACTACCCGCCAGCGGGCCGGCGGTCTCTTGGCTTTCCAGCAGGAGCGGCCGCAGGGCGTCGCTCCACGCGGACCAATGCTGGCCGCCGGTGTGAAACATCACCTGCGTGGCGTAGTACCAGTAGTAGGTGTCGCGGAGCGGATTGCCGAGCGTGCTGTTCCGCGCCGCCGGCCAGCGGCCATCGGCGGCCGGCTCGCCAAGCGTCGGCAAGTGGTTCAGTAGATGCCCCGCACCGGCGAGCGATCGTTGGCTGGTAGGGTCCTCTCCCAAGTACATTTGCACCAGCAGCCCGACGCTGGTCATCACCGTGCCGGGCTGCCGGCCGTGGCTGGTGCGCGGGTCATCGACCGGCGCGCTAGGGTTGTAGCAAAACCGAGCCCGCTCGCCCGCGCGTTCGCGGCACGCTTCTAAGAATTGCGCGATGCCAAAGTAAGTCTCCTGGCGAACCTCCAAGCCCGCCAGTTCGCCACTCTTCAGGGCCATCAGTTGCCAGCCCGTCACTGAGAGGTCGGCATTGGTGCCGGGCGTGTAACGCCAACCGCCAAGTCGGCGAACTTGCGTCTGGGCGATGTAGTCCAGCGCGCGCTGGGCCGGCTGCCGCAGACGAGCATCGCCCGTCATGCCGTAAGCCTCGCAAAGGGCAATCGCCGCGATGCCGTGGCTGTAGAACCGAGCCACTTGCCAAGACGCGGCGGCGCCCGTTGCCGAGTCGTCCTCCGGAAAGAGCAAGCCTGAGGACTGTTGAACCGAAACCAAGTAGTCGAGCGCCCGCTGAATCGGTTCTTGGTAGGGTCCATCGAAATGGTCATACCCGGCGCCGAGCATCGCTAGCAGGGCGAGCCCCGTCGCCGCGGCGTCGGCTTGCAGGTTAGGAGCTTCGGCGGCGGGCACTTCGACCTCGCCCAGTGAGGCAAAGGACCATCGGCCCTCTTCCAACTGCGCATCGGCTAGAAACCGCAGACCAAGCTCGATGGCCGCCTCGGTCTTGGTGCTCGGCTGGCCGGCAATCTGTGGATCGTCGTGCTGTTCGGCCCTCTTGCTAAACGCCGGGGCGGTCCGCCGTTGACTGCGGCCTGGCAGGAGGTTCGTCGGCAAGGGCAATGACTTGCTAGCAACGTCGACCAAGCTCTCGGGGGGCGTCGTCGTGGTAGGGGAGTTCTCCAATCGGGCGGGCGCTGGCAGTCCAATCGAAGGCACGGCAGGGCTGTCCCGCATTGCCAGACGGGGAGCTGGCGGTACTCCCCGTGTCAGGACCGGTGACGGGGCCGTTGAAGGGACCGGTGACGGAGCATCTGCACGGAGCCGGAGAGGGGGAGACAAGGCACCCGAACCGCGAGGACCGCCGCGAGAAATTGCCACCAGGCCGCGCGGGTTGGCAGGCGGAGAAACGGTCGACGAAAGTGGCGGCGCTGCCGATCGGCCCGCACTACTCAACTGAGCCGCTGAGGCGACTCGAGGCGCCGCGGTGTGTGGCAACGCACTGAGGGGACGCGATAACAAAGCCCGCCGGCTTTGATCAACGCCAAACCCACGCAAGCCACCGCTGCTGCCGCGCTGTTGGCCGATCTCCGGCACAATCTGTGGCGCTCGCACATTGAGTTCTTCTTGTCCGAGGACCGTGGTCTTGTTGGCCAGTCGATCATCTGACGAGGCGTCACGATCCCCGGCCAACGCCGAACGTCGCACGGCTTCTGGCTGGCGTGCACCAGCGACTTCGGCCGCATTGGTATCGGAAGCTTTCCGTGTCAATGCGGTGTCGTCGTCCCGGGCCGTTGGGCTTGGCCGTTGCTGGTCCAGGCTGGGCGATTGAGCTTCACCAAAGACTCGCTGGGTGGTCTCCCTGTCAGAGGCAGCTCCGGCAGCCAACGCGTCGGGAAACTCCAAGACCGCTCGCTGCTGGGCGTTCGCATTGCGAGATTCTTGCAGCCCCGCAAAGCCGCGCTGCGGACGATCGAGCACCAGCGGCTGCGGACGATCGTCCGGAAGTGCGTTGTTCGGCACAGCCGCAAGCGGCGGCAGCTCGACCGCAATCGACATGTCAGGAGTTGACATGTTGGGCGTCGCGGCAGGCGTAAATGGTTCAAGCGTATCGGTAACCATGGTCACGGGAGGAGGCGATTGGGAGACCTGCCGGTCGGTAGCGGACAGCGCCTGCTCAAGCTCAGCACGAGGTATCTCGATCTTGCTGGGCAGGCTCGCAAGGGGCTGCCGCAGGGGAGACTCGACCGGCGCCGCTGCTGGGAGTGACACGGGCGGAGTTGCTGCCGTGGCGCGCGCTGCCAAACTTTCCGGCTGTTGAAGTGGCGAGGCGCCGATCGGGGCCACGGGCCGCCTGCTGTCTGAGGGGTCGGCCAATGAAGCATCTACAATGCTGGGCATCGGCGCGGCAGGCGTCTCTGCCTGTGGCAGAGATTGCTCGAGGATCGCAAGCGCCTCGGCCGGCTTTTCAAGAGCCATTTGCAGGGCTTGTGGTGGGGACTGTTCGATTGAGGCTTGCGCGGCGTCAAGCGTTGGCGTTTCGCTCGGCACGGGCCGGTCGAATTCGGACTGCCCCGATGGTGAGTTGCGCGATACGGCGACAATGGCCGACGGCTTTTCGGACTCCACCATGGCCTGAGGCTCGGAGGCGGCTTCGCTGTAAGGATCCTCTGCCAGCCGGAGTTCCGCCTGAGAGAGTCCGACAATGAGCACCGTATGCAGTAGTAAGCTGACCGCCACGCCCAACTGAAGACGGCGCGCAAGTCCCAGCAGTGGTGTCTGCAGCGCCCAGCCCAGTGCAACGGCCGTCGCCCCGAGGGTCATCAAGCGGACCCAGGCATTCTCAATCAAGCGGGGATCGTCAAAGCCGCCCAGCGCCACGACAACTCCCCCCGCCAGACCACACCAGAGACCGAGCGCCGCATTCACGGTGGCGCTGCGCTCGTCAAAGGGCGAACCTGCGCCCGGTACTGCAGGGGGTGGCGGCAGAGGGTGACTGTCAGCCATGGAAAATCTCATCCTTGGTAAGCCGGCGGCCGCCACGCGCCGGCATAGTGGCTTACTCCGTTGCGATCGTGTAGTTCTCTATGTTGGCCCGATTACAGGCGTTCATAACCTCGACCAAACGACCCGTGCGAGAATCTTCATCGGCCCGAATGGTCACCCGGTTTCGCCCCGGGTTGTTGTGATAGAGCGACGCAAGTTTTACCTCGAGCGACTCTGCGTCGTGGCGTTGACCATCGACGTAGTAATCGCCCGATGAGGTCACGGTAACGAACACGTCTCGGCCATCAAAGATCGTTGGCTGAGCTTCACTGGCCTGAGGTAGCGTCACGTCCATATCACGTTCTTCCTGCTCAAATCGGGTTGCGACCAGGAAGAAAATCAGTAGCAAGAATACGACGTCAATTAGCGGCGTCATGCGCAGCGAACCGCTGGACATCCCTTTGTTAATTCTTACCGACATGGTGCAGGGTTCTCTCTGAAGGCAAGTAGCTAGTTGGCCCAAGACTCAGTGCCCGTTGGGGCGTCTGTGGCCAGAGGACCCTGGGGTGCGGGTGGACCTGGGTGCGGCCAATCAACGCCATCAATCTGCTCGGACGTCTCCTGAGCAATCAGGTTGAACCGCGGCCCGGCTTCAAACCGCTCCATGCGCGGCAACAACTCGACCAGCAGTTCTTCAACGGACCTCAGCAATCGCAGAATGCGTCCTTCAAAGTAGTGCGCCAACACAGCGGCGGGAATCGCTACGGCCAGACCAGCGAAGGTGGTCACCAAGGCCACGTAAATGCCCTCAGCCAGGGCCTGACCTTTGTTGGACCCCAACGGCAGCGATGCGGTGGCAAAAAAAGCGGCAATCATTCCCCAGACCGTGCCCAGCAAGCCCATCAAAGGGGTCACCGCCGCGGCAAGGTTGAGAGTGCGCACATTGCTATAAAGCCGATCGGATTCGCGTTGCGTCGCTTCGGCAGCGGCGGCTTCGACTTCAGCGTGAGGCCGACCTGCTTTACCGACCATGGCGGAAACAATTCGCGCCATCGATGAGGGATGAGACTCACACATGCGATGGGCAGCAACAGGCTCGAAGTCACCCACATCTGCCAGCTGACGTAGCCCTCGTTCTAAGGAACGCGGCGCGACGCGCGACCGCCGCAAGCCCAAGAGCCGCTCGATGGCAACGGCCGCCACGACCACGGACATCACCGCAATCGGGGCCATCAACCAGCCGCCTTTGAGCAACAACTCCAGCAACGGCGCCGACGTGGCTGCCGGTTCGATCGCGGGAGTTGGCTGGGGTTCAACCGGCGAAGCGAGCACCTCCTGAGCCCTTTGGTCCGCCTGACCAAAGTCGGCGGCCTCGCCAGGCAACTGCGCGCCGAGAGGCAACGCCACCAGAAGCACGCCGCACACCACCAGTGCGCGAGTGACGCTCAGGCGCCAAGCGATTGGCTGCGCGCGATAGGCCGTGGTCTGCATGGTCAAATTCCTCACCGCCACTCAATTGGTTCGCCTGCTGGGAATCTCTCCACGATAATCGATTACGACCCCGAAGGTTGTAACCGACGACGGGCATGGGACGCTTTTTCCGACTCGGGGAACCGCTCAATCAGTTCTGCGTAGAGTTTGCGGGCTGGCTGGGGCCGGCGAAGCTGCTCCAAACAGCGGGCCGCTTCAAAAAGCGCCTGTGACTGCCACTCGTGGAATTCCGCAGGAGCCGCAACCCCGCCGTATCCATAGGCGACCTGGAAGAACGTTCTGACCGCCTGCTGATAGTCCTGCTCCGCAAATTGAAGCTCCCCCAACACAAAACGGGCACGCGCGGCCAGCACGTCTGAGGATTCGCTTGCGAGCCGGGCGAACTCTGGCTTCGCTTCTTCGCTACGAGACAGCTTGTGCAGAGCCCAAGCCCGCTCGTAGGTGATCTGGTCAGCGTGGGGTGAATCAGCCAGCGCACTGCCTCGGTCGAGCAACTCGAATGATGTCTGCCAATCCTTTTCTTGGGCCGCGGCCTGACCGGCATGCAGATAGCCCAACCCGTGCAGGTCGTCACGCAGCGTGGTGTCTCCAAGCGAACTCTGGTAGTGGCCCAGCGCCGCTTGGAAGTCTCCCTGCACAAAGCAGCACTCGCCCAACATCAGCTTGGCATCGGCCGCAAGGTCGCCAGCAGGGACCACTCGCAGTTGTTCTCCAAAGGCTTCCGCCGCTGCTGCAGGATTCCCCTGCTCAAACCGAGCCCACCCCAACAGGTGGAACGCCTCTTCACGAAGAGTGTTCCCGGGCCGCTGCGCGGCGGCTTGGAAGTAGCCCTCAGCCGCAGCAAAGTCATGTGACGCGTAGCGCGCTTCGCCCAGACGATAATTCGCTTCTGGGGCAAAGTCACTCTTTGGGTACAGCTGGACGATCTTCAAGAAAGCGTGGTCTGCATCGCCCGTCCGATCGGCCGCTCGATGAATCCAGGCAATCTCATACCAGGCACGGCCTGCGATGCCATCGGCTTCCGCTGAAGCCAAGCACGCCTCTAGTTCACTCAGCGCATCGAGCGGACGATTCAGCCGCGCAAGACATACGCCGCGCAGGTAAGCAATCTCCGCAGCCGGCGCTTTGGCGCCCTCGGTGTAGTCTAGCGCCTCCGCGAAACGGCTCTCTTCCAAAGAAGCATTGGCCAACAAATACCGCGCTTGCCCCCTAAGTACGGACGACTCGCCATCGGCAACAGGGCCCAACGTAGCGATCGCAGCCCCAAACTCAGCGCTAGTGTATTGGTTGGCCCCCAAACCCCAGCGGGCCAGCGGGGCCAGAGAGTCGTCGGCATGGTCTTGGAGGATACGACGGAAGTCTTGATTGCTCGACTCCAGACGACCGAGCAGCGCTAGCCGACGGCCGCGCTCGTAGAGCGCTTTGACAAGCACAGCTCGCGGAGGACTTTGCTGGAGGAGCGATGACAATGTCTGCACGGAAGCCTCCATGGCTCCCAGTTTTTCCTGCGCCAGGGCCAACTGAAAAGCCGCGACGCCAGCCTGTTCTCCCTCAAGCGCCGGCAGCAGTGGCGTGAGCAGCGCCACGACTTGCTGCCACTCTTGCTGCTTCGCCAGGCAACTGGCCAAGCGAAGCTTCCATGCTGGTGTACGCCCATCGCGTGGGAACTCCGCCAGCAGTTGGCGAAGTTGCTTGGCTGCCGCTGCAAAGTCGCCTGCGTCGACCGCCAAGGCTGCCTGAGTGTCACTGAGGTCGACACGACTTTGCATCAACTCGGAGCGCCAGGCGTCGTCCAAGTCGGTAGCCAAAGCGGCTTCGACTACCTGCTCGGCAAACCTCAGGCGCTGCTTGTCAGCAATCAAGGCTCGCACGAGCCAATGCGCAGCGGGAACGTTGTCCGCCGAGGGCGACTCTTGCCACAACGCACTCAGGCGATCGGCCGCGGCTGCATACTCGCCCAGCGCGATCAAGCACTTGGCGGCAGAGAGCCGCGCGTCTGCAGCAAGTGCAGACTTGGGCCAAGTGCTCGCCAAGTCGTCGTAGGCATCCGCCGCAGCTTGGAAGCGTTCTGCGCGATACAGGCAATAGGCCTGCCGTTGCTTGGATTGTTCTGCCCCATCCGCTTGCCTGCTAGCAGCGTGAGAAAAATCTTCAGCCGCTTCGACGAATCGGCTGAGGGCCAACCTAGCTTCGCCTCGCAGGCGATGAGCTTGAGCGGTCACCTGGTCGGCGCCCTCTGTCTGGAGAAGAACCGTGAGTTGCTGCTCAGCCTGGCCGGGCTCGTTGATTTCGAGTGCCGCGCCAGCGAGCCCCAGCCTGGCGCTAACCGCAAGAGCCTCGGTAGCAGCGCCATCAATCACGGCTGCAAACCCAGCCACAGCATCAGCATACTTGCCCATGGCCGCTAGCGCCTCCGCTCGGTAGTAGCGGACGGAAGCGTTTTGCGCGCTCTGGGGAAACGCCACGAGATGCTTATCGAAGCTATCCACCGCTGTCTGCAGCGCGCGACGCGCATCTTCTGCCGCACCCTCGGGTCCCACTGAGTTGAAGTGAGCGAGGCCCAGGTTTAGTAGTGCTGATTCGGCTAACTGCGGATCGCGTGTCGGATCGGCAACCAGGGCGAACTGCTCTATGGCTTCCTCATAGCTGCCGGCGTGAAAGCGGCACACACCCAAGTTGTATTGGGCGCGTGGCACAAGCGGATCGCCTTGATGATTAGCAACCAGTGCTGCCCACTCTGCGGCCGCCAAGTCAAACAGCTGCTTCTCCTGCAAGGCTGCTGCACTGGCATAAGCCTGGGCGGCGGCTGGCGAAGCCTGCGGGGCCGGGGCTTGGGCTGGCACTTTGCCGGCAAAGGCAACGATCAGAAGCAGCCCGGCAAGCCCGATGGCCGCAGAATGCTGGCCCGCACGGCGAAGCTGCCGATCAAGAAGGATTAAAATGGAGGAAACGGCGACAACCATGCCGACACCAACGGGGCTACGTTGGCACAATAGGAGGGACTGGAGGATGCCCCGCACAGGGGTACCCGGGCTCCGAATGTCCCATTATCGGGAGTCATCGGCTCGCGACTACCCGGATTGGCCGTCAGAACACGGCCCATTATTCCGCCGATAAACCGCATAGGGGGGCTAGGATTTAGCAGGGCCAGCACCTGCCGGCGGCGGAACTCTTTCTTGACACTAACTTTATGGCGCGTTGCAATAGAAGACTGCGGCGTGGGGCCCAAGCACTCAGGGGCGTGCTTGTCTCTTTGGCCCGCCGCTATCAGAGCAGAGAGGTAGCCGTTTTGAACTCTTCCCGGACCACCCTCGGCAACACTCGCCGACGGGGCCCTGACGTTTTGAGCATCGAGAAGGCGGCAGGTCTACCGACAGACTGCCAGTCATACACGGCTCGATATGCCACGGCTCGATGCGCCCTGACTTTGGTGGAAATGCTGGTGGCGATGGCGCTGACGCTGGTCATGATGACCGCCGTGGTGAGCATTTTTGCCAACGTCTCCAAGAGCGTCACCAATCGCCGCGCCACGATTGAGATGGCCGATAGCGTCCGGCAAGCGCGGGGCTTGTTGCAGCGCGACTTAGCCGGCGCCACTTGCCCGGGCATCCCTTGGCAACGACCGGATTCGAGCCATGGTTACATCGAGCTCATCGAGGGCCCAGCCAGTGACTTCAATCCCAGCATGTGGCTGCAAGACACGGACGACAACGGCGAACCTGACGCTATCGCTGGCTTGCAACTTGACCTGGTCGCCTCGGCGCTGCCGAGCAGCAACCTTGGCATTCTCCCAGGGGCCACGACCAGCGTAACCGACTTTGACGAGAACGCCGTCACCGACGGCCGCGCCCTGGGCGACCACGACGACATCTTGATGCTGACCGTAAGAAATGAAGATGAGCCGTTCGTGGGCCGGTATCCAACAAACACTCAAAGCGCTGCCGGGTTCTACGGCTGGGGCAACGGCACGCTCCAATCGCCGCTAGCGGAAGTCATTTGGTTCTCCGTCGAAAACCCCGTCGAGCCTGAGGACGCCCCCACCTTCTACTTCGGTGAACCGGGGTTCCGCACGGTTTATCGGCGAGCGTTGCTGATTGCTCCGCACTTGGATTATCAGTTCAACGTGAATGGTGCTATCACGGGTCCCGGCGTACTGCGTGTCATCAACGGAGTGCCAAACACGCCTGATGGCCTCCGCAGTGCCCTGGCTGCACTGGTCGCTTTTCAAGAACGCTATGACATTTCAGCACGCGTGGAGTGGAATCCCGCGTTGGACGGCGGCCGCTGGACCATTGTCGCCAACTCGTTGGCAGATTTAACCAAGCGCGAGAATCGATACGACCACCACGGCTACTTTCATACGGCGACCAGCTCAAGAAGATTCCCCTTTGTGGCAACCAGCAGCGGCGCCTACGGCGGCGACTTTGCCCTGGCAATGGTCGGCGATCCCGAGTCGTCACCCACCGCCGCGACGGCTTCGGCACGTGTCGTGGGAGGGAGTGCCCTGCTTTACGAAGTAGCCGATGGCGGCCTCTATGCCGAGGACAACGGTACCCAAACCACCACGGACGACACCTACTTCGGCCGCCCCTTTGTCTGGGCAAACATTGAGCTCGCCCCCGCGGCCCCCAGTGCCGCTCACGCAACGCCCCGAGCAATCGTCAACGAGGCAGGCCAAGTCGTTGGCATTACCAATGGCTTGGTCCCTCTGGGCGGCCCGCGACGTGGCGAGGACGTGGTGCTTCAAAACACGCTAGCCTTCGACCTGCGGCTGTACGACGCTAAGGCCCCGCTGGTGGCGGAAATTCAAGCATCAACCTCAACCGACTTCCCCGGGACCATCCTGGCGCCCGGCGACGAAGGCTGGGGGCGCGTTGTGCAACGCGACTTAAGTTCAACGACCTTGCCAACCACAATTGGCCGCGGCGGTTATGTCGATCTAGGATACTATCGCTTGCACCAAGCCTTTTTCGGCGCCAACAGCTCCGCGCTGGGCAACTGGCCAACGTTCAGTAGTCCCGCTGAGGAACTCTCGCAAGCAGGCGTAGCTCTGCTAGACGGCTCGGTGCTGTCAGATCGCCCGCACCTCAAAGCACAGATGCGACCCATCGCGGGCTCGATCATCGATAGTTACCGCACCTATTGCACTTGGTCACTCCACTACGAGCACAACGGCATCAACGAGGATAACGACACCATCGCGAGATACGATCCCGTAAACCCGCAGACTCTCATCGTTGAACCTTACGTCGACGAAGGCACCGATGGTTTGGACGTCCCGACCGATGATGTTGTGCTGCCCAACGGCCTCACCACGGCCGATCCTGGGGTCCTAGGGCCGGATGACTTAACAGAGCGCGAGACTTCGCCGCCCTACGATGTCCGGTTGCGTGGTATTCAGGCCACGATTCGTGCTTACGAACTCGATAGCCGGCAAGTGCGTGAGGTGAAGGTCAGCCAGACCTTTGTACCGAAGTGAGTGGAGACCCGTCAGCGGCCAGCAGCCAGTTGCCGCACGTGATCCGGCTGCGCGGCCCCTGGCGGACCGACACCGGCCGGCGAATCTCATTGCCAGCGACCTGGCAGGCCACGCTGGGCGATAGTCAACGGGCGACCCTCACCCGCTCCTTCAATTGGGTCCGCGATCTGGCGGACGTCAACCGCGTCGCCCTCCGCTTGCAGTCGCCGCACAAAGTTGAGCGGCTCTTGGTCAACGACAACGCGACCGTCGAGGGCCACGATCTCCGACCGCTGCTGGAGGCATCCAACCAGCTCTTAATCGAGCTTGCCCGACAAGACGGCGCCGAATCGGTGCTCGACGTTTGGCTTGAAGTCACCGAAATCGAGGCCTAGCTGGCGAGCCACTAGGCACGAACCGCCGGCCACAGCAAAATGTGGGCTTGCGTTTCTCCCCCCGCGTTTCGATTTCGGAAAGCTCCTTATGCCTAGCTGCGTCCTTGCCTATTCAGGCGGTCTTGATACTTCGGTGATTCTTGGTTGGCTGCAAGACGAAGGCTACGAGTGCCACTGCGTGTATGTGGATGTCGGTCAGCCCTGCGAAGACCGCCAAGCCATCATGCAGAAGGCTCACGACAACGGCGCCGTGAGCGCGCGGATTGTTGACGTGCAAGAAGAGCTGTGCCGCGAATTCGCGTTCCCCGTGCTGCAGTGGCAGGCGAAGTACGAGGGCATCTACCTGCTGGGCACATCGATCGCCCGACCGCTGATTTCCAAGGCGTGTTTGGAGGTGGCGCGGGAGGTGGGCGCCGAGGCATTCGCTCATGGCGCCACGGGCAAGGGGAACGACCAATGTCGGTTTCAACTGGCGGCCGAAGCGCTCGACCCGAACGTCAAAATGATCGCCCCGTGGCGGATGGAGTCGTTCCGCTGCAAGTTTCCGGGCCGGACCGAGATGATCGACTACTGCGACATCAAGAAAATCCCGGTCAAAGCTTCCACCGAGAAGCCCTACAGCAGCGACGAAAACTGCCTGCACATCAGCTACGAAGCTGGCAAGCTGGAAGACCCAGAAGTGAACGGCGTCGCGATCGTCGACTTCGGCATGGGCGTTTCCCCGCAAGATGCACCCGACACCACCGAAGAAGTGACCATCGGCTTCGAGGCCGGCATCCCTGTGAGCATTAACGGCGTTGCGAAGTCGCCTTTGGCCATGGTCGAGGATATGAACACCATCGCCGGCCGCAACGGGGTAGGGCGGATCGACATCATCGAGAACCGATTTGTGGGAATGAAAAGCCGCGGAGTGTACGAAGCGCCCGGCATGACGGCGCTGTACGCCGCGCACTTGGCGATGGAGCAACTAACGCTCGATCGCGATCTGGTTCACCTGCGAGACCAGCTGGCGCCGGTGGTGGCGGAGATGGTGTACTACGGCTTTTGGTATGTGCCGAAGATGGACGCGCTGATGGCCTTTATTCGCGAAGCCCAGAAGCCAGTGACCGGCGAGGTGACCCTCGGCCTGTACAAGGGCAACATCGAAGTCCACAGCCGCAAGAGCCCCCACAGCCTGTACGATGCCGAGGTGGCCAGCATGGAAGGCGGCGGCAGCTACGACCAAACCGACGCCGAAGGTTTTTTACGGCTGATGGGTTTGCCGAGCCGGGTGCAGGGGACGGTGCGACCACGGGAGTATTGAGGCTGCTGCCGCGGCTACGGTTACCGTTACGGTTACGGTTACGATAGGGGGATGAGTTTAAAACTCGCCACTGCCAGCTGTTGATCGAAGGCCTCAGGCCGTTCATCACAGAAACGTAAGGTGACCACCCACGCGCACGTTAGCCCTACCGAGTTTCCATTCGCTCACCCCCAATTCGTCTCCCTACCTCTCTGCCCAACCTCACGCCAACCCAAGCATCAGCCCAGCCGCCAGATGTACCTCACGCAAAACCCTGTCCTGCAGCACGAACTGCTCAGCAACTTGCGATCCGCACGAGCATTCTTGTTGCTGGCGGTGTATGTGGGGCTCTTGGGCGGGGTGGTGCTGTTGGCTTGGCCACAGGAGCAGACGCTCGACCTGGCTCAACCCGAGGTGGCTAAGCAGTTGGTCGACCTGTTTTTCCTTGGCCAGTACTTCTTGGCGTCGATGATGGCGCCCAGTTTTGCCGCTGGGGCCATCACTGGCGAAAAGGAACGCCATAGCTACGAGATGCTGCTCGCCAGCCCGCTCAAGCCGGACGCTATTGTGTTGGGCAAGCTCTTGGCGGCGCTGCTGCATCTGGGGGTGTTGATGCTTTGTTCGCTGCCGATTGTCATGCTGTGCCTGCCATTGGGCGGCGTCTCGCCGTACGAAGTGCTCGGCGCCTACCTGGCGATGATCTCTTCCGTCGGCCTGTTTGGCATGATTAGCCTCTGGGCCAGCAGCTATTTCCAAAGGACGAGTGCGTCTCTGGTGGTTTCGTACCTGATGATTCTCCCGCTGGCGATGGGAGGCGTCTTGCTATGGAACATGCTGGGCCAGTTGGGCGAGGCGCGACTGGCAATCGTGACCACGATCATCCCGATCACCTGTCTGTCGGTTGCCGGCATCCTATGGATCAACACTTCGCGGCGATTACTCTACCCGGCCGACTTGGGATCGGGTGGCCAGGATGCGATTGACCTAGAGACCGAAGCTCGAGACGCGGTAGGCCTGTACATCAAGCGGGACGAGTGGCCCGACAAGATGTTCGCCCCGCCGAAGCGAAACGACTTCTTGCCGGACGGATCCAATCCCATCTACGACAAAGAGATGCGCAGCGAGATCTTCGCCCAAGGCACCCTGATGCTGCGACTGGTGATTCAGATCAGCATGGTGCTGGCGCTGCCGATCATGGCGTTTTGCTTATATATCTTCCCTTGGCTGGCGCCGTGGTACATCGGATACGTGTTGTTGTTCAACATGCTGGTCGGCCCGGTCTTCTCAGCAGGTAGCGTTTGTAACGAGCGGGAACGACAAACCTTAGACCTGCTGTTAACCACGTTGATCACTTCTTGGCAAATGCTGTGGGGCAAACTACTCAGCGGGTTGCGGGTGTCGAGCGTGTTGACCTCTTTCCTGGTCTGGCCAGTAGTGCTGGCTTGCATTATGCCGCTGGAGTACTGGAACAACCTGCCAACCATGGCGGGCTACTTATTGATCGTGGCCCTAAGCTGCCTGACGACGGCGCTAACCGCACTGGTTTGCTCCACGGTGTTTCGTAAGACGTCAACCAGCCTGATGACGTCTTACGCCGTGATCATTGCCCTTTTCGTGGCGCCCATGGCGGCCAACTTCTTCGCCCAAACTTTCTACCAAGGCACTCAAGCTGCGCAGGTGGTGCGGGGCGTTAGCGCCGTGAGCCCGTTTGCCGCTACCTTTGCGCTGCCACTGCAAATTGATCGCGGTACGGGCGGCAACGCATCGGCCATGCAGGACCAAGCCTTGGGCGACTTACCCGTGTTCTTTGGCCATCTTGGTTGGGCTGTGGCCTACAACTTCTTTCTGCTGCTGGTCATCATCTGGCTGTTCCAATCGCGATGGCGCGTCGCCGAATAGCAACGGCTGCGGCAAAGACCTCTATCGACTGTCCGCAGGGCGCCGATTTCGGCCGCGCCATGTCCCTTTCGCTGTTTGCATCTAAAATCCAACCGACACGAATCTTGCCTGTCCCCTCTTTGGTTTGCCATGCTCATCTTGCTCTCCCCTGCCAAGACGCTTGATCTGACGCCAGCCGAGCGAGATCTGCCTGCTACTAAGCCAGTCTTCCATAGCGATGCGAAGCAGCTTGCCGCGGTGGCCAAGGAGCTGTCTCCCCGGCAGATCGCCAAGCTGATGAAGGTAAGCGACAAGCTAGCGGAAGTCGCGCACGGCTACTTCCAAGAATGGAAACAGAAGTGGAACGCCAAATCGGCCAAGCAAGCGGTGCTCACTTTTCGGGGCGACGTGTACCAAGGCCTCGACGCCGATAACCTCAGTGATTCAGAGCTTGAATACGCCCAGGATCGCTTGCGGGTTCTTTCAGGGTTGTATGGTTTGCTGCGTCCGCTCGATTTGATCCAGGGATACCGTCTGGAAATGGGGCGAGCGTTGAAGAACCCACGCGGCAAAGACCTGTATGCCTTCTGGCAGGATAAGGTGACCAGAGAAGTTGATCTCGCCGCGAGCATGGGCAGCGATCCTCCGCTGGTTGTAAACCTCGCCTCAGCAGAGTACGCAACAGCCATCCAGCTTGGTCAGCTCCAAGCCAAGGTCGTCACGCCCGCTTTTAAGGATCTGAGTAAGGGCCAGTACAAGACCCTCGGTTTGTTCGCCAAGCGTGCCCGAGGATTGATGGCCCGATTCCTGATCCAAGAACAAGCCACCACGGAGGGCCAAATCCGGCGATTTCGGGCGGCCGGCTACCGCTACAATGCGGCTCTCTCTGGCCCTCAGGAGCCCGTTTTCTCGCGGGACAAGCCGGTTTAGGTAGGGTTTTCCCAGAATGATTGACGTTTTTTCCTGACGCGACTAATCTAATGGCAGGAACAGAAGACTTCGACCCAGGCGGGAACTAGGCTCTTCGACTGCACGTTACGCCAGGTCGGGTCACTACTTTTGCAGTCGTTTTCTATGAACGATTTCGTGTACCCCAAGGGGTAAGCTGCCAAAACCCGGCACCAGGGCCTCCCGGCCTTTATTCGAAATCTACCCAACCAACCAGCGGGCTGCTGATAAGCACTTGCTGCTGTTCTAGTTGGTTGCATGCGTCTCTGAGCACCTAGCAACAAACCCGCCGATGTCGGACATCGGCGAGAAACGAGATCGACCCCCATGCCGACGCTGAAAACCGGACTCCTCTTAGCAGGCCTCGCCGTAGGTGGGGTTTTTGCGGCTGGCTCCTTCGTGCGAGTCGAGGCCGCTGTATGCTCTTGTGGCGTAGACCATAACGGGCCGTGTCCTCATGCTCCTCACGGAGTCTTGGCTCCGGGGTCTGAGATCCCTTCAGCGTGGCACAATCACAACCAAGGCGGCGTGGCTGAGTTCAGTCTCAACCGCGGGTGGACCCCCAACGGTGGAATCACGTTCTCGCCCAGTGGCACTCCTGTATCGCTAACGTGGGGCTTTGTGCCGGACGGGACAAATATTCCGCCCGGTGTCGGTGAACCAGCCAGCCCCAACAATCTGATCGCCTTTCTAGACAACCTCTATCCCACGCCAACGGGTCCTCCCCCCCAACTTGCCACGGCACCAGGCGAAGTTGCCGCGATTACCGACCCTAACGACCAAAGCAGCAAAGCCTGGTTCGATCTGTTCCAGTCTTCCTTCGACCGCTGGGAAGAGCTCTCCGGGGTTGACTTCAACTATCTTGCCGCCGATGACGGAGCCGCATTTCCTTCAAGTTCGGGGTCTGCAGGTGTCAGGGCAGACATTCGCCTAGGTGGTCACCGCATTAACGGCAATGGCGGCACCCTCGCCTACAACTATTTCCCATCGCTGGGGGATATGGTGATCGACACTGACGACAACTTCTTCAACAGCATGGGCAACAATTCGCGACGCCTACGGAATGTCCTGATGCATGAGATTGGCCACGGCTTGGGAATGAACCACGTCATCGCCGGAAATAGCCGTCAGTTGATGGAGCCAACCATCAACACCTCCTTTGATGGCCCTCAATTGGACGACATCCGCGCCATCCAACGTCTTTACGGTGACGCTTTGGAAAAAAGCGGAGGCAATGACACCCAAGCAACGGCAACCGAGGCTTCCTCGCTTGGTCTGTTTAGCGCCTGGGCCATTGGCACCGATGCGGACTTCACCAATCGCAATACACTGATTCAGTCTGACCAGACAGACTTCGTGAGCATCGACAACAATGCCGACAGCGACTTCTTCCGTTTCACTGCCTCGAAGTCGGGGCTGTTTGACTTCCGTGCAGCGCCGGTTGGTCCCACTTACAACGAAGCTGAACAGCCGCCCACGGGACAGCCGGCAAACCCCCAGAACCCAACGGCCACCAGCCAACAAAGCCGTCTTGGCCTAACGGTCTTCAACGCTTTGGGTCAGCAGGTCGCCAGCATCCAGGCAGGCACCCTTGGCCAGGCCATCGAGATTCCCGATTTGGCAGCGCAAGCCGGCGACGAGTTCTTCGTCCGCGTCGACGGAGCCGACAACAATCTGCAACTCTATCGGTTGGACGCCGCGCTCAACCCTGAGCCCGAGTCCGACGTCCGCTTCGACTTGACCTCGGCTCCGGCCCAGGGACTCGGCGCCTTCTCGACAACCGAGAGCGGTCTGGAACTAACGATCGAGTCAGAAGGTAGTCAAGCATCTCTCACCAACTCGCTTGGCGGCATCGGTGTCTCCTCGTCAAACGATGGCACAGGAAGCAATGCCGCCGGAGTTGACGGCGACCAAAGCCCTCCCGAGAAGCTGCTGATTTCATTCGACAAGACCGTAAAGCTTCAAAACCTTGAGCTTCTGGGACTCGATGTGGGCGGAGTTGAATCCGTTGAACTGTCCTTCGAAAGCGGCACGAATCCTTTCGATCGCCTAAACGGGTACGCTGGTCCTTACTCTCTAGGGGCGTCGAGTCTCGAGTTCTCGTCACCAGAATGGCAGAGTGACGTTATCAATTTTGCTTTCGGGGTGGACGGACAAAACGATCTCCTTATTCAAGCGGGGACCGTGCTTTCGTTGACATCTCTGAATTCTATCGATGGTGGAATCGTCCTTGGGGGTCTCTCTGCATTGGCGGTTCCTGAGCCTGCAACTTGGGCTCTCTCTGTAGTGGCGGTAGTGGGAATCTGGCGACGGCGACGGCCGGCGCGTGCTTGACCGCGTTTCCTCGGCTATGCGATAACGCAGCGATGGAGTAAGGACTCTCCGCCATGGCCAGCTCCTGGCCTGCTGCCTCATAGTCGCGGCCTTGCGGCCCCGATGCCAACGATGTCAAACGCTTCTCCGAGCGATTCCCTGGTTCCCGCGCACTCTGCGGCCGTCGAGTCGCAAGATGACCGCGATTTGCAGCTCTACCAGTCCCGGCTGGATCGTCCCATCGGGATGAAAACGCCAGAGTTCCAGCGCGGCGATCGTCTCCGGCACGTTATCTTTTCGGGCCAGTTCACGCCGGATCTCCTTGAGAATCTTGCGGAGACTGCCGACATGATTCGGCTGCTTTCTAAGAGTAGGGCGGGGCAAGACTTCCTGATCAACCTCCTGCCCCATAAACGGGCGATGCTCTACTTCACCCAACCATCAACACGCACGTTTCTTTCGTTCATGGCGGCGTGCCAAATATTGGGCATGACTTGCAACGAGGTTCGCGATCCTCAGACTTCTTCGGAGAGGAAAGGGGAAACGCGATTTGATTCACTGCGCATGTTCTCAAGCTACTTCGATCTGGTCATCATGCGATCGCCAATCGCCAAGCTGGCCGAAGCGTGTGCTTACTTGATGAACGACCTCGAGCAAACCGGGGCGCGGAACGTGCCGCTGATCAATGCAGGCTCTGGAGCCGATGAGCATCCGACCCAGGCGCTGCTGGATATCTATACTCTGCAGCGCACCTTCAAGTTCGAGAACCCGAAAGACTCTCCCGGCGGCAACAAGATCGAAGAGCTTCGTCAACAAGCCGGGTATCAGAATCTTGCGCCAGGCCTCGCCTCTAAGACCTACTGTTTTTGTGGCGACATTGGCCGCGGACGCACGGTACGCTCACTGGCCATGTTGCTGGCTAACTACCCTGGGGTAAGGCTGATCTTTGTGGCCCCTCGTCACGAAAAACTGATGATGAGGGATGACCTGCGCCAGCGGCTGGCGGACCGCGGGGTTCCCTTCTTCGAAGTCGACTCGTTCGAGGCGCCGGTGGATGGCCAACCGGTTATCGAGCAGCTTGATGCGCTCTATCTCACGCGGGTTCAAAAAGAGCACGATATGCCCGAGGATGCTGCGTCGTACGCCTCGATCGACTTCTCGCAGTACTGCCTGAGCCCCTCCTTGGTGGCGCGGATGAAGACCTTTGCTCCCATCTTGCACCCGTTCCCTCGGGATCAGCACTTTGGCGAGATTCCGCCAGAGATTGATCACGACCCCCGCGCCATGTACTTCCGTCAAGCAAGAAATGGAATGTGGGTCCGTGCGGCCCTGCTGGCCCACATCTTGGATGTGGATATTCAGATTGCCCGGCAGTTCCATCAACAGTACCGAGAGCGGCACGCCTATAACGATTGAAGGGGTGGGCGATGTCGTTGCTAATCGATGGCTACAACCTGCTGCACGCCACCGATCTATTTGGCGAAGGCAAGCTGGCCGGCACGCTGCAGGGCGCGAGGGAAGCGTTGCTGGCGTACCTGGTGGATCGCCTAACCGCCAGCGAGCGCAGCCGAACGACAATCGTGTTTGACGCTGCCGCCGCGCCACCAGGATTGCCCGACCACTACCGCGTGGAAGGCATCCATGTGCGCTATGCCCGCGGATACCCCGACGCAGACACGCTGATCGAACAACTTATCGAGACATGGCAGGGCCCCAAAGGGCTGACGGTCGTCTCAAGCGATCACCGCGTGCAGCGGGCCGCCCGCAGCCGCGGCGCGGCCTATTGCAACAGCCAATCTTGGCGTCGCGAGCTTCATCAGCGCCGGGGACCATCGCCTGACGAGCCGGCCCGGCCGACAACGGGTCTGGAACCACCAGAGTTTTGGATTCAGCAGTTCACGGATCACGAGTTATTGGATCGCGTCACCCAGGTTGAGGCGGAGCTACGCTCGGCGCCATCGATTCGAGGTGTGGCTCCCGCGGAATCGCAACGACCGCAGCCGCGGAAGCAACCCTTTGGAGAAGGCATTCTCGACCCGTTTCCACCAGGCTACGCTGATGACCTCGCCCAAGAGTTGGATGATCCCCCTGACGAGGATCCGTAGCAGGCTGCTTTGCCTAGCGTCCCAGGGCGATCCGTCCAGTGACGACGAATCGCTACTTTCTTTGATCGCGCAGCGACGGGCCTGAAGGGGTCCTTCTCTTCGCTGCCTGATGCACGGACTTGGCTTGCTGCGGCACTCACGGGGCATCTCGTGCCGGTTATGCGGCCTGCAATGCTTGCCGCTGCCCAGAAGTGAGGCGCCGTCGTACGGCAAAGCACATCACGCGGGGAACGTGGCGGCGCCCTCAATTGGGTGACCTATACACTTCTACGGCGACCTCACAAGCAGGCTTGCGCCGCAAGTCAACTGGCAGCAAACGTAGACCATCTCCGTTTATTCGCCAACCCGGCACAGCTCACGCTCAGGAGAGAACGGTGGAAGACACAGAACTGTTGAACGACTTTGTGATCGAAGCCAAGGAACACTTGGCGGACGTAGAAAATCAGTTTCTCCAAATTGAGGATGCCGGCGAAGACGTAGACGTGGATCTCGTTAACGAGGTCTTTCGCGCCATTCACTCCATCAAAGGCGCCGCCGGGTTCCTGGGCCTGACCAAGGTCAATGACCTTGCTCACAGCCTCGAAAACGTTCTCAACATGATGCGGAACCACGAGCTGGTTCCGACTTCGCCAATCGTCGACGCAATGCTCCGTGCGGCCGATACCCTCAAGGGCATGATTGAGGATATTGAGAACTGCGACGCAACTGACGTCGGCGGACACATCACGGAGTTAGAAGGAATTGCCGCAGGCCAACCGGTCGCAGCAGACGATGCCCCCGCGCCTGAGCCTGTCAGCGAGTCACCTGAAGCTACGCAAGACGCTCCCGCTGCGACGGAAGGGGATGACCTCGATGCCCAGATCGAAGCAGCATTGGCTGCCAAACACGCGGAGCGCCAGCAAGCAGAAACCGCTCCCGCTGTGACACCCTCCACACCAGAAGCGGCCGATCCGGCGCCCTCGCCCGCGCCAGCCAAGGCTCCCGCCGAGGCAAGCAAGAAGCCGGCCCCAGCGCCGGTGGCCGACGCCAACATTCGCGTTTCTGTCGGGGTGCTCGATAGCTTGATGAACTTGGCGGGCGAACTTGTGCTCAGCCGGAACCAGCTCTTGC
>CBDHGZ010000002.1:0-1286985 GCA_965263315.1 Lacipirellulaceae bacterium
TCGGTGCTGGCATGAATGAGCGACCGGAGCATTGCCTTGTCGCGAACGATGCGGGCGTAGTACTCGGCGTGCGCCGCCGTGGGCACGGTTTCGCCCACCTCCGCCAAGTAGGCGGCGCCACCAATGGCCTCGAACTCTCCCGCGTCTTTCAAACGTTGAACCAGCAGCATGATATCAATCTGCTGGCCCGCATCGTGCATGGCCAAGAAGTGGCCATAGATCCGCGAATTGGCGTCGTCGTAGAAGTCTTCCGCGCGGAGAATCAAGGCGACTTCGTCGCAAACTTCCGGCAAGAGGAGCAGGCTACCGAGAACCGCCTTCTCTGCTTCGACTGCCTGAGGCGGCGTCCGCTCCAAGAGCTCGCTAGCGGTCGGGCCACCCTTGGATGACCGAGAAAAATGGGGCTGGTCGACCGTGGCCATCGAATCGCTCCTTCAACGAGCCAAAGCGCCTGGCTCCTGGCGAAACCAACGCCATCGCAATCCAGCGGGCACTAACCCAACCAGCGATCAGCCCTGCCGCTAATCAGCCCAACCTCTCGTCGACGGCACTCATCCGCAATTAAGCGTCGGCGCCAACCGAGGGAACAACCCACACCTTCAGCTCAGCCTCGACCTCGGTCGAGAGTCGCACCTTGACCGTGTAAAGCCCCAACTCCTTGAGGGCACCTTCGAGCTTGATTTGGTCAGAGCGTAGAGAGACGCCGTTCTTCTTCAAGGCGGCCACGATTTCGGGGGCGCCAACACTGCCATACAGGTGGCCTTCCTCGGTGGCGTTGGCTTCGATCGTGACACTCTGCTTGCTGAGCTCGGTGGCCTGCATGCGAAGCTTCGCGGTGCGCTGACGCTCTAGCTCGAGCAACTTGGCCTTGTGCTTCTCGACCATCCGCTTGTGGTGGTCGCTGGCAACGGTGGCCAAACCCTGAGGGATCAGATAGTTCTGCGCGTAGCCGGGCTTCACCTCGACCACCTCGCCTTGATGTCCGAGGTGCTCGACCGACTGGATGAGCAGCACCTCAAAACCGCCGTTGGGGCCCTTCGGCAGGCGTTTCAGTTTGAAGGGAATTCGCTTGATCTTCTTTTGTTTGGTAGGCATGGCGCCAGCAAGGTATCAGGGCAAAGTGTATTGTTTATCTTCTCGTCGCGTGAGCCAGCTGAAGCTTCGTCTAGTTGAGAGCACCGCGACTAGAACGGGATATCGTCGTCAGGCGGAGTGGGGGCTCCGCCACCTGCGGGACTGTAGTGCTCTGCCGGGGCACTGTAAGGATCGGCTTGTTGACCACCGCCGCGCTGGCCACCGCCTCCGCCTCCCCCCCGTCCGCCAAGCATCTGCATCTTGTCAGCCACGACACGCAGCTTGGACCGCTTCTGGCCATCCTTCTCCCAGCTATCGAGCTTCAGCCGACCTTCGACCAGCACCGAAGAACCCTTGCTAAGGTATTCATTGGCTACCTCGGCAGTACGGCTCCACAGGGTTACGTCGACAAAAGTCGTCTCGTCGACCCACTGGTCACCCTTCTTGACGCGGTCGTTCACCGCCAGGCCAATTTCCGAAACGGCGGTGCCGCTGGGAATGTACCGCAACTCGGGATCGCGAGTGAGGTTGCCAACCAGGATGACTCGATTGTAGCTGGCCATATCGGGGTTCCTCCGTGGTGTCCGGCGCACCTAAGCAAGCCAGACGCTCGGGTGTCCTAAGCAGGGGCGGTTGCTGGTTCTTCCGGCGCTGGTTGAGCTTCCTCAGCCGGCGCGTCGGCAGTTTCTCCCGTGTCCATTGCGTGCGAGAGAATCGGTTCGACGAGTCGCGGATGAATCTTTAGGATCAACTGGCGAAGCACACCATCGCGCAGCTCACACTTGCGATTCAAGGGAGTAATCTGCTGGCTATCCAGCGAGAAGTACATCAGCCAGTAGGCGCCTTTGCGCTGGCCGTTGATGGCGTAGGCCAACCGACGTTCTTCCCACAGCCGGCTGACCTTCACGTCACCACCAAGCTCGGTGATCATCTTCTCCACGGCGGTGGGCAACGCCTCATGATCGCGGGCATACTTGTTGCCGTCGAAGATGAACAGACCTTCGTAAACGTTCTCAGCCAATTGCTTGCTCTCCAAACCGCAGGTGAGGCATTCGCCCCGTGAATGTTCCGACTAATTGAACCGGTTCATGGCCTCAGAGATACCAAGCTTTGCCCAGCACTCCGCCGCATCAGCCGCCGCAACCGCCATCGCCGCGGCGTCTTGTTTCTCATCAGCCGTGAATTTGCCGAGCACAAACCCAACCACGTCACGGCCTTCAGGCACAGGCCCCACGCCCATCCTCAATCGTGGCACCTCGTCGGCACCTAGTTGCTGAAGGATGTCTTTGAGCCCGTTTTGCCCCCCCGCAGAGCCTTGCGGCCGTAGCCTTAATTTGCCCAGCGGAAGGTTAAAATCATCGCAGATCACCAGCAAGTCTTCCAGCGGCGTCATAAAAAAAGCCGACGCCTGACGTGCCGCCAAACCGCTGCGATTCATGTAGGTTTGTGGCCAAACCAGCAGGGCTTTGTCGTCACCCAGCCGACACTCGGCCACCATGCTATCGAATTTGGCTCGTACGGGATCGGCCTGAAACCGCTCAGCCAGAACCCGCAGCACGTCAAATCCGACGTTATGCCTCGTTGCTTCGTACTTCTTGCCCGGATTTCCGAGCCCGACAATGAGTTTCATAGCGAAGCATCATGCCGGTGGTAGGCTACTCCGGGGGAATTACCAGGCTCGCCTACGCTCAGGAACCTTCGTCGTCGCTCGGCTTGCCACCCACCAGCTCCGGCTCACCTGGAGCGGCTGTCACGCCATCTTGATCGGGTTCGCCGGCCGGTGGCACGCAGTGCACAACCAAGGCAGACGGGTCTGTACTCACCTTCACGCCTTCGGGCAAATCCTTAAAGTCGCCAGCCGTGAGCGATCCATTCAGATGCAGTTCCGTGACGTCCAAGATCAGCTTTTCAGGTACCGCCGCGGCCGAGCACTCCACTTCAACCGTCTGCAGGGTCTGCTCGACGATGCCGCCTTCTCGCTCTCCGGCAGCATCGCCCTTAAGCTCGACGGCAACCTCCACGTGCAGCACTTCTTTGGCGTCCACTCGCAGCAGGTCGACATGCAGCAAGTGGCTACCAAAGGTGTCCCACTGCGTATCTTGAACCAAAGCCTGACCGCTGACGGCGCCATCAAGGTCGACCACATGCCCACCGTGACGCAGCACGCTACGCAACTGATCCGCAGCGACCGTCAGGTTTACAGGATCCTCTCCGTGGCCATAAAGCACAGCGGGGAGCTTACCAGTCGCTCGCAACGCCCGGTTACTCCTCGTACCAACATGGGGCCGCTCTTCGACTGTTAGTGAATCCGACATCACGCCCTCGTCTACTCAGGCCTCGACCCGATGCAGGTAAACCCAACATGGGGAAGCCGATAGGAATCTTTGGTTCAACCGCCCTGCGTGAGAAGCCATGCATAGCAGGCCCAAGTGCACAGATGCGAATCCCCGATTGTGAACGATTTTTCGCCGTTTGCAAGCCCGTGGAAGCCGAAACGTACGCAATTGGCACGCGGGCCCCATGGTTGCCCGAACGACCGAAGAAGTCCGCCGATCTCCCGCATTTTGCCAAACTAGGCGGCAGCCGGCCCTGACAGCTCGCAAACCCACATGGCCGGCAAAGCCAGCAGGCCAGTTGCCCCAGCCGCCTAGCGGAAGAGCCGGCTAACGGATTCATTGCGATGAATGGCGGCTATGGCCCGACCCAAGAGCGGGGCCGTGCTCAGAATCTGCGTCTCGGGCAGCAGTTGGTCTTCTCTCAGCGGTATTGAGTTCGTGCAAACCAAGCTGGCCAGGTTGGCATCTCGCAGATTCTGCATGGCATTGCCGCAAAGCACGGCGTGGCTGACGCCAACGTGAATCTCCTTCACCCCGTGATCATGCAGCACACCAGCAGCACCTTTGATCGATCCTGCGGTGCTGATCATGTCGTCAAACATCAGGGCCACCTTGTCCTCGATGGGCCCCCCCAAGATGTTCGCCTGCACGGTCTTGGTAGCGCTCATCCGCCGCTTATCGATGATGGCCACCGACCCCCCCAGTCGCTTGGCGTGCCCCAATGCACGCTTGATGCTGCCCTCGTCGGGGCTCACGATCACTACTTCGTTGAGGTCGATTGAGGAATTGCGAAAGTGCTCGTTAAGGACCGGCGCGGCAATCAGGTGATCGACTGGCACATCAAAGAAGCCCTGAATTTGGGCGGCATGCAGGTCCATCGTCAAAACGCGGTCGGCCCCAGCCCGGGCAATGAGGTTGGCCACCAGCTTGGCGGTAATCGGAACGCGCCCCTCGTCCTTGCGGTCTTGCCGGGCGTAACCAAAGTAGGGAATCACCGCAGTGATCCGCTCGGCACTGGCGCGAACGCAGCTGTCGATCATGATCAACAGCTCCATCAAGGTCTCATTGACCGGGGGGCATGTGGGCTGAATTAAGAAGATGTCCCGGCCGCGAATGTCCTCGTCGATCTTGCAAGAGATTTCACCATCGGGGAAGCGGCCAAGTGAAATCTTGCCAAGCGGCACACCCAGATAGTCCGCTATTTCCTTGCTGAGCGCCGGGTTCGCGTTGCCGCTAAAGATCTTTAGGTCGTGCATGGACAAAGCGTTGATTTTCGAGAGTTAGGTGATCGAACGGTGAAGTGAATCAGCAACTTTGCATCACACAGACCGAGACCAGCGACCACAGGCTAAGGAAAACTAGCCCCGCATTCTGACCATTTCGGCTTCCACCGCGGCAAGGTCATCAACCGTGTTCACACTCAGCGCTTCACATGGCTTGAGCGCAGCCAGCGCTTCGACCCGTTTGCCAGCGTCCTTGAGGATACCAGGGCAATCCGTGATGTAATACTCAGCCTGAGCGTTGGCGGTTGTCAGCTGATCCAGGGAGCTTAGCAACTCAATGCCGTCGAAGACGTAGGTGCTCATGTTCACCTCCGTGATCGCTCGCTGCTGCTCGGTGGCGTCTTTCTCTTCCACGACGCCCACAAAGCCAGCATCGGCGTCGCGTACGATTCGCCCCAAACCTGTTGGATCGGCGCGATGGGCCGTCCCCAACAGGCAGGCGGGGCTCGATTGTTCGTACTCGGCCAGTAGCGCTCGCACGGAGGACACCTGCAGCATGGGCGAGTCGCCGGTGACGATCACCACGGGGCCATCGTGCGACTGCAGTTCGTCGCGACAAACCATCACCGCGTGCCCCGTGCCCAGTTGCTCGGTCTGCTCCACAAAGGTCAAACCCGGCTCACCGGCCAGCTCTTGGCGAACGAGTTCCGCCTTGTAGCCCACCACCACGACGATCCGCTCCACTCCAGATTCACGGAGCGCGGCCACCACGTAGCGAACCATAGGCTGGCCGCAAACTGGCACCAGCACCTTTGGTAGCTCGCTCTTCATCCGCGTGCCTTTGCCCGCGGCAAGGACAATGGCTAGTGGCTTGGACATCAAATCAACCAGGAGGCAAAAACAGGGGGGAATTCAACGCCGGCCGCTTATCATGACGCCTTCTCCCAGAGGCTTCCAGGGGCTTGCCGCACCGCTGGACCGAATCGGCATGCCGACCGTATCATACGTGATTGCCTTTCTGCCAAACCCTGCGCACGACTGGAACCCTCCGCTTGCAAGACGCTATTGAAAAAGCCGATGTTCTGATTGAAGCGATGGGCTGGATCCGCGAGTTCCGCGAGCGGGTGACGGTCATCAAGATCGGCGGCAGCGTCATGGAGGACGAAGATGCCCTGCGGCATTTGCTGGTCGACATCGTCTTTATGGAGACTGTCGGCATGCGACCGATTGTCGTCCACGGGGGCGGAGCCGCTATAAGCCGGGCGATGGCCGAAGCACAGATCGAGCCCCGTTTCGTCCAAGGTCGTCGTTACACGGATGACGCAACGCTTGCCATCGTTGAGCGTGTCCTGGCAGGCGAAATCAACGAGAAGATTGCTCGCCGCATTGAAGAGTTCGGCGGTCGGGCGATGCCCCTCAACTTCACAGGCGAGACCGACAACAACGTTCTGTTTGGCGAGCGGCTTACGCTCCAAGGCGAAGAGGGCCAGACGTTGGACCTTGGCCACGTGGGCCACGTCACGCGGGTTGACCGCGACATCGTCGACAACCTTTGCTACGCCGGCCAAGTGCCGATCATTCCTTCCGTCTGCGTTGACGAAGCGGGCGGCAAACTAAATGTGAATGCCGACACGGCCGCCATGGCTGTCGCCCAAGCCATCGGGGCGGAGAAGCTTGTCTTTCTTAGCGACGTGAACGGCGTCCGCCGCGACAAGGAAAACCCCGACTCGCTCATCAACTCACTCGGCGCCGCTGAGGCAAGAAAGCTGATTGCCGACGGCACCATCGAGTCTGGAATGATTCCAAAAGTGGAGGCCTGCCTGGAAACGCTCGACCGGGGGGTTCGCAAAGTCCACATCATCGACGGTCGTTTGCGCCACTCACTCTTGCTGGAAATTTACACCAACCGTGGCGTAGGAACCGAAATCACCGCCGAACCTGGCTAACGGGCTCTGGGTCACAATGAGTCTCTTAGGCGACAAACGCGACGTAACTGGGATTCGACCCGCCTGAATGAAGCATCCTCTTGCCCGATGCCGCTAGGGATCGATAGTTTTGACGCCTGGAAGGCTAACTACACAGGTAGCAAGCATGACCATCGCCACCGTAAGCATGTCGCCCGCCACGGCGGAGCTGTTCCAGAAGTACGTGGTACCCAACTACGGTCGGTTTCCGGTCTCGCTGGTTCGTGGTGAGGGTTCGCGCGTGTGGGACGACCAGGGCCGGTCCTATCTGGATTTCTTCCCCGGCTGGGGCTGCAACCTCTTGGGGCACTGCCCGCCGGCAGTGGTCGAGGCGGTGCAAGACCAGGTCGCCAAGCTGATTCACGTACCCAATTCCTGGTACACCGAACCCCAAGGGCAGTGGGCCAAACTGCTGAGCGAGCGAAGCTTTGGCGGGCAAGCCTTTTTCTGTAATTCTGGGGCAGAGGCCAACGAAGCCGCTATTAAGTTGATTCGTCTCCACACACCGGAGAAGCGTTACAAGATCATTACCTTCGATGGCGGCTTCCACGGGCGAACCCTGGGAGCCACCACCGCCACCGCCCAACCAAAATATCACGAAGGTCTGGGGCCGTTGATGGCGGGTTTCCAGTACGCGCCCTTTGGCGATCTGGATGCGGTGCGGGAACTCGTTGATGAAGAAACCGCTGGTATTATCGTGGAGCCCATTCAGGGCGAGGGCGGCATTCGCATTCCGCCAGCTGGTTTTCTGAAGGGTCTCCGTGACATTGCCGATGAGAACGAGTTGCTGCTCTCCTTTGACGAGGTCCAAGCCGGCTGTGGCCGAACCGGTGAGTGGTTCGCGTACCAACACCCCTCACTTGACGGCGGTGCCGTCACGCCAGACATCATGACGCTCGCCAAGAGCCTGTGTGGCGGCGTAGCCGGTGGCGCTTTGCTCACCAAGCCGGAGATTGCCCCCAGCTTGCGACCCGGCATGCACGCGGCCACGTTTGGCGGCAATCCTCTGGCGGCGCGTGCCGGAATTGCCGCAATTGAAGCCATCGAACAAGCCGGCCTTCTGGCCCGGGCTACGGATCTTGGCGAGGCATTTCGCAGTCGCTTGGAGCCGTTGGTGGGAGATCTGCCCTTCGTGTCCCAGTACCGTGGGCTTGGCTTGATGATTGGGCTCGAACTAGACGTCGCGGGGGCCCCAATCGTGCAACGCTGCATGGAGCAAGGACTGCTAGTCAACTGCACTCAACAAACCGTCATTCGCCTGCTGCCCGCCCTCACGCTCTCCGACGAGGAACTGCAACAAGGCTGCGATTTGCTGGTAAAAGTGCTCACTGAGTATGAGCCTTAGCAACCCAGCGAACAACGGCGTATTCGCCTGCCTGTCGGTTGGCAATTAACGTGCATTCTGTAGGCGTCTCTCCCTCCCACCTGTTGAATCCGTGCCATGCGTCATTTAATCACGCTTGACGATATCACCTCTGCTGAGCTTGAGGCCATTCTGGCGATCGCAGAAGACCTCAAGAACAAATTCGCTGCCGGCTTGCGCGAGCCTCTACTGCCAGGCCGCATGATGGCGTTGTTATTCGAAAAGCCCTCGTTACGTACGCGCGTTAGCTTCGAGGCCTGCATGACCCACTTGGGAGGCGGCAGCCTGATGCTGGGCGAGGACGCCGGGTTCGGCAAGAACCGCGAGAGCGTGGCCGACTTCGCCCGGGTCCTTAGCGGCATGGTCGATGTCATCGTCGTTCGATCCAAGAAGCATGAGACCGTCACCGGCATCGCCGACCACGCCACGTGCAGTGTCATCAATGGGCTCACGGACCATTCTCATCCGTGCCAGGCCATTGCTGACCTCTTCACCGTGCGCGAACACTTCGGGGCTCTCAAAGGGCGAAAACTGGCCTGGGTAGGCGACGCCAACAACGTAGCCCGTAGCCTGGCGATTGGGTGCTCGAAGTTGGGTGTCGAGTTCGTCTGTGCCTGTCCCTCGGGCTATGAGTTTGAACAGAGCTTTCTCGCGCAGCTCGAGGGGGCCACGCAGACCAACGATCCCATAGCAGCCGTCCACGGCGCCTCAGCGATCTACACAGACGTTTGGGCCAGCATGGGACAAGAAGCGGAGCAAGAACAGCGCAAGCAGGATTTTGCCGCCTACCAAGTGAATGCCACCTTAATGGCCGCCGCCCCTGCGGACGCCATCTTCATGCATTGCCTGCCCGCCAAGCGCGGCGAAGAAGTTACCGACGAAGTCATGGATTCACCCCAGAGCGTCATCGTCACCCAAGCCGCCAATCGCATGCACGCCCAAAAGGGATTGCTGGCATGGTTATTGGGTTCGCAAACCTAATAGGAAAAGTCTGATGCCTGGCATAGCTTCCTTGATCGACGCCTATGAGCAGGGCCCTTTGCTGCTGGCCAACACCGTAGGCACAGCGCCCGAGAGCACCTGGGACGCAACGCCCATCCCGGGCAAGTGGTCTTTGCGGCAGCTGGTGTGTCATCTGGCTGACTGTGAAATCATGTACGCCGACCGTATGAAGCGTGTTCTGGCGGAGGATCGTCCGCTGATGCCAGACGCCGACCAAGAGGTGCACGTCCCCGTCCTCACCCTGCCACAGCGAACTCTGCCAACAGAGTTGGCCGTGATTACAGCCGTGCGGGCCCATATGGCGCCGATTCTTCGTGCGACGGGTGCCGATAGTTTTCAGCGCACGGGCAACCACTCATTGGAGGGCCCTTTGTCGCTTCGCACACTGCTGGAACGTGTCACTGCGCACATCCCTCACCATGTGCGTTTTGCGGAAGAGAAACTGACGGCACTACAAACCTAGCGATCAAGGTCCTTAGCGTTCCCCGTACAAAACCTGATCAGTACTTCCACAGCACAAGCAATCAGACAACAAAGGAAAGCCATGCCCCGCCATGATGGCCGCACGGATAATCAGCTTCGCCCGTTCAGCCTGGAACGGGGTTACATTTCAGCGGCGCCGGGCAGCGTGTTGGTCAGAGCTGGCCAGACGGTGGTCCTGTGCACCGCCAGCGTTTCAGAAGATGTCCCGCCCTGGATGAAAGGGAAGGGCAAGGGCTGGATAACGGCTGAGTACAGCATGCTTCCAGGCAGCACGAGCCCCCGCAAACCACGTGAGCGCAAGAAAGTTGATGGCCGCACCACCGAGATTCAACGTCTCATCGGCAGAAGTCTGCGGGCACTGGTCGACTTGGAAGCGCTAGGCGAACGCGCTATCACAGTTGACTGTGATGTCTTGCACGCCGATGGCGGAACGCGCACCGCCAGTATCACGGGGGCCTTCGTCGCGCTGGTTGACGCGGTCGCTTCCATCCCCAAGGAGGAACTATCGGGTTCACCGCTCACCGACAGTCTGGCTGCCGTAAGCGTGGGCGTGGTCGACGGCCGGCCGGTCCTGGACCTGGATTACGAAGAGGATTTTGCGGCAGCAGTCGACATGAACATCGTGATGACCGGCAGCGGCCGATTCATCGAGGTACAAGGCACTGGCGAGGAGGCCACCTTCACCCGACAGGAGCTGAACCAATTGGTTGAACTTGGCGAAGTAGGAATCGCCGAGCTCACACAGCTACAGAAAGCCGCGCTAGCTTCAGCTTGGCCCTTCCGCTAAGCGTCGAAACGGGGTATTCAACCACCGTCGGCCGCTGCTTCTTCTGCCGCCTCTTCGTTCTGAGGTCCGGGGAAAAAGAAGTTCGTATTGTTGTTTACGGTAGTCGTGTTGGTGGCAGTTGCATCGGCATCAGCTCCGCCGTTCGCACCGCCACTACCGGCGAACGTGAAGGTGCTGACATCGCCAATCGTGGAGAAGACCGGCGACGGCCGGATGATCACGTAGCGACGGTCGGCCGAGGCAACGGCGTTGACGGTAAGCGACGTGCCGTCCTGCAGCGTTTGAATAACTGGCTGAAAGCCAACGGCTCCGCCAGATCGAAGCTGCGTTTGACGTCGGATGCGATCCTCCGGGCGGACAGGCGTCGCTCGGGGGTCCGACAACGAGCTAATCTGCTGCGCCAAGACCGCTTGACCAATCGCACGCTGTCGGTCGATCGCACGAGCCAACTGCTGCTCTTCGATGGGTTCTTCGCGACGCCCTTGATCGAGATCGAACCGAACAACCGCCTCGCCTTTGGCAAGGTCGATCGTTTGACGTTCGTGTTTTGCGTCGGGGCTCAGATAATTGGTAACCACCTCGACAGTGACCTTGCCTGCCGTGACTTCTCCCCAAACGCGACGAACCAGCACTCGGTAGGAACCGGCAAAGGCTTTGGGGCAAACATAAGTCTCGTTGAAGCCCCCCACGGTATTGGCATTCTCCACCGCGTAGCTGTCGCCCAGATTGATGCCGCCTCCAGCTGTTCGAGGCTGAGTTTGTGAGCAGATCGCTCCGGTCGGCTCTTCGACGATCAAGTCGATGTCGGCCGAGCCGGTCCAACTGACCGTAACCAGGCAGTCCCGCACCAGCGCCTGCTGAAGCCGCTGGCGATAATCGGCCAGTTCCTTCTTCATGCCCTTGGCCTCCATCTCCCGCAGGGTCGCCTTGGCGATCTGCAGGGCCAGCTTCTCAATGCCAGACTGCTCGGCCGGCCAAGCGCGGCTGAGGATCTGCTCGGTCGCCCAAAGGATGCCGTCGAGGTGGTTCGTCCGCTCGGCGGCGCGAAGCGCCAAGAGGTAAGTCTCGTCACGGGCCGGATCGATCTTCGCGACTTGCTGATAGACCTGAATCGCGCGGTGATCCAACTCAAGACTTAGCAGGTACTGGGCAATCAGCATCAACTCTTCAGGCGTTGTGCTAAAGTCGACCGCCGACATCACAGCCCGCTCGACCTGTTGCGGCGAGCTACCCGAGAGTTGCAACGCGATGCCGAGCGCTTCGTACATCCATGGTTGAGGGTGACCACTACGCAGAGCGTTTTGCACCAGAGCGATGACGTGGTCAAACCGCTGCGACTTCATCAGCTGACGAGCCGACTGGCGAAGTGCCGCCGGATCGGGACTCGACTGCTTGAAGTAGTCCGACCAGAACTGCTCGGCGGATACCTTCTTGTTGATCACAATCTTCGGAGTGGCCTTGAGGCCGGCTTGCTGACGACGTGGCCGCTTTGCTTCTGCCTGAGGCTCCTCGATCGACTTCGACAGAACCAGGGCGCCCGGAGCTTGCTGCTCGGTTGACTCGGGCACGCTAAATTGCCCGCCGCCGCCACCAAAGTTGCCGCCACCGCCACCACCAAAACCGCCGCCGCCGCCGCCGAAGCCACCACCACCGCCGCCAAAGCCACCACCGCCACCGCCGCCGAATCCGCCACCGCCGCCACCTCCAATACCCCCACCGCCGCCGCCTTGAATCGGGGTCTTATCGATGACCAAGTCGCCCACGGGATATACCTTTACCGTGAGTTCCAATTCGGCTGCTTCCTCGGTCGTAATTTGCAAGACCTCATCCTTAATGATGTAGGTCAACTCAAGTTGTTTGAGCATGAAACGCAGCGCCGAACGGAGCGAGACGTTCCGCAGGTTGACGGTAATCGGTTCATCAGGACCGATGCCCAATTCGTCAAGCGAAGGCGTGTCGAGTTGGATTTCGATTTGGTACTCCGAACGGAGGAACTCCACGACTTCTTCCAAAGGTGTCTCAGTGAAGTCGAGTCCAATACTGGTCAAAGGTCCTTGCAGGGCTTCGGTGATACGCAGCTCGGCTTCGCCTTGGCTCTTGAGGTCGACGGCTTGGTACTTCTTGCGACGGTTGGTCAGTTCTTCCCAAACCGAAGCCTCGGGATAAACGATGGGCGGCTCATCGGGGATGGGTATCGCGGCAAGCTCAACCTGCAAGAGGCTGCGGATGTATCCCTTGGCTCGGGCGGCCCGGATCGTCTGATTTAGGTAGTGCGCCCGCGATGTCGCCGCCCACCAATCGGCAGCGATGGGCGTCACTCCGTCGGGGTCAATCTCGGCGGCAATCGACGCCACGTCTTCCGCTTCGTCATAGCGCCGTTCATCCATCAAGGCATTGAAGCGATCCATCAGTTGCTTCTCACGCTGGCGCCGAAGACTCAGGCGGTCGTTGATAATCTTCCGTTCGCGCGCCGCGGCGGCTGTTTCTTCTCGCTGGCGATCGATCTCAGCCTTGACCGTTGCCGATCGAGCAGCCTCACGTAGCGCGGTCTCCAGGCGATCGCTCAGGCTGGCGCGAACGTCCGCAATCAACTCCGGAGCATTCTGTAGACTCTGCATCGCCAGCTTGAGATCCTGGGTCGCCTCGCCTGGCGACGTCGTCATTTTGTCACGAGCCTGGCGGATCGTGTTGCGAATCTCTTTCTCCAGCATCTGTGCGAAAAGGCGATTGCGCCGCTCGACGCTGTTCAAGAACCTACCGTCTGTCACCTCGCCAGCAGGTGGGTAGTCCGACGCAGCAACAGAGTCCAGGGCCGAGGAACCGATGACCACGCCGTCTCCGGTGACAATCTGGCTGCTACCTCTACCTGTGGGAGGCGCGAGCATTTCAACCTGGGCGGTGCGGACCATCTCTAGGGCGCCATCAGCTGCGGGCTTGCGTTCACTGCGAGTCTTCTGGGCCCTGCGCGGAGCCGGCGGCTCGTTAAAGAACGGGGCCGCCGTATCACCCTTCTGTACCACGCGCTGCACAGTCTTTGCCCGGAGGTTACCGGGGTCTCGCCGAAGCACCGCGTCGGCGATCCTCGCAGCAGACTCTTTGTCGCCGATCGAAGCAGCTCGCTCGGCAATGCCTGTTAGGTTGTCGACGCGAGCCAACAGCAGGCGGCCGGTTTCAGCAAGGCCAGCAGAACCAACTGTCGGCAAAGTGGCTCCCCCATCGCGTCGGGCTTCTTCAACCAGTTGAGCCAGATAAGCATAAGCCTCATTGGAATCAGCAACTGGCCGAGCA
The DNA here is from genome assembly GCA_965263315.1 of Lacipirellulaceae bacterium. GTDB lineage: Bacteria > Planctomycetota > Planctomycetia > Pirellulales > Lacipirellulaceae > JBCCQL01. The sequence goes on from CBDHGZ010000002.1 coordinate 13,521, forward strand.
AGCTCGATGGTCTCCGTGCTGGTTTGGGCTGAGAGTGAAATTGTCTCTGCTGCTGGGTCAAGCGTGCCAATGACCGCCGTGTCTCGGTCGGTGCGCAGCGGTGGCAAGGCCGCGGGGAATAGGGTCTCAATGCCGGAAGTCATGACATTTTCTGGCCACACAACTCCCGCCCGCACCCAATCAGCCAAGACGCGACCGACGCCCGCCGCACGGCGTTCGTTTTCGGCGGTAGCTCGCTCGGCGGTCACCCCTTGTGCCTCGTCAGCCCAAGCCATCGGGGCATCGACATACAGGTTGCCACCCGTCTGGTTGGCAAGTGCGGCTAGGACTTCGCTGTCTTTTTGTGGGCCGATAGCGTAACTCGATACTGAAACCCGGGCTTGACGCAACTGCTCCACGAGCCGGGCAAAGGATCGAGCCTGCAGGAGATTGCCATTGCTCATGCCATCGCCGATGTAAACAACAACCCGAGGCGCAGAGCCCGCCGTATCAAACAGGGTGAGCGTCGTTTCGAGCGAGGTCACCAAGTCGGTGGTTCCCAGCGGCGCTTCCTGATGAAGCTTGGCAACTGCGGCCAGCATCTCGGGGCTTCCCGGCGACGCCGCCTGTTCGCTCATCATGCGAGCATCCAGATCCACCGCTGCGAGTTGCACGTGGTCTGATGGGCTAAGGCTCTCCAGCATTGCATCCAGCGACGCCAGGGCAGCATCACGGTACATGCTGGTTTGACTTGCTGAAGTGTCGAACAGAACCACTACCTCACGAGCCCGGTCTGTCGTACTAGCTGCCTCGGGCTGGACAGCGGGCCCCATGCTAAGCGAGAAATACGCTTGGCCGTCTGAGTGGCGGTAGACACCCATGGCGTTGGGCTCCGCATCCAACCGCAGAGCTGACAGCGTTGCACCGCCAGCGAGGATGAGGAAAAGGCATGAACGTGAGATGCTTGTCGGGCGCAAGGTCATCATCGAAAGACAGCTCCGAGTAGTTTGCTTCAACGCTGATGGGCAGCAGGACCAAACCCAGCGCGATGCCTGGTACGAAGAAACCACGGGAGTCTTCGCCCGGGACCTTAGGGTTCGGCCTGGACCAACGGGGGAGTGTTCCGGTATCGCCAAAGACGACACAATAATTGGCGCAACCCGGCTGGGTTTGTGCATTTAGCCGTATGCCCCCAGTTTATCCGGACGGAAACCTCGTCGCCACCAGAATCCACTATTTTCGCCGGGCCGCGTGGTTCGATTTTGACGGTTGGCGCCAGTTGAGACTCGCTTCAATGATGCCACGCTATTCCCAGCCCGCTCAGGCCGACTAACTGGACTCCATGGCTCTCGAACCCCTTCTAACCGGATCCTGTGGTCTGCTAGCCCAGGCGGCAGTTGCCCAGCCGCTGACCTTCGACGGCGTGCTGTCGATTGGCGTGGTCGTGGCCGTGTTCTTCGGTCTCATGCTGCTGCGACGAGCCCCGGTCGAGTTGCTCTTCCTAGGTGGCCTCACGGTGCTGACCTTAACAGGCGTGATTGCTCCTGCGGACGCGCTGGCTGGTTTTTCTCAGGGAGCCGTGCTGCTGATCGGCGCCCTGTTCGCCGCCGCAGCAGGGCTGCGGACAACCGGAGCTCTCGACTGGTTGGGCGGCGTCCTGCTGGGGGGGGCACGTGACGAACGCGGCGCCTTGTGGCGATTGGCGGCCGTGGTGACGCCCGCTTCTGCCTTCGTCCTCAATACGCCGTTAGTCGCCATGTTTGCACCGGTCGTCATCGACTGGTGTCGCCGGCGGGATGTTTCGCCATCGCGACTGCTGATCCCTTTGAGCTACCTGACCATTTTGGGCGGCGTTTGCACGGTGATTGGCACCAGCACCACACTGGTGTGCAACGCCACCTTGGCAGACGAAGTCGCCAGCGGAAAACATGCCGCCGCCACGCTGCCGCATCTCCGTGAGATCGGTTTTCTTGAGATTGGACGCGCCGGCCTTGGCGTGTCCTTGGTTGGCGTTGGCTACCTGCTGCTTATTGCGCCGCGGTTGCTGCCCAATCGCTCCGGCCCCGGCATTGGCGATGGCGACCGAAGTCGTGAGTACCTGGTAGAAATGAGCGTCGAGCCCGGTTGCCCGCTGGCGACCAAGTCCGTCGAAGACGCGGGGCTACGTAACTTACCGGGACTCTTCTTGATTGAGATCGATCGTGGCGAACAGGTCATCACGCCAGTGACGCCGAACGATGTCTTGATGGAAGGCGACCGACTCGTTTTCACGGGTGTGGTGGAAACGATTGCGGACCTCGAGAGAATCCCTGGCCTAGCGCCCACAGCCGACCACACGTATGAGTCACGCCCCCAGCACAAGATGCGTCGCCAACTGAGCGAAGCGGTCTTGTCGCGCACTTCGCCGGTGATCGGTCGTACTGTGCGCGAGGCAAATTTCCGTCAACGCTACAACGCGGCGATCGTAGCCGTTCATCGCAACGGCGAGCGTTTGACGAATAAGATCGGCAATATCTTGCTGGAACCGGGCGACACGCTGTTGCTGCAAACCAGAGGCGACTTTGTCAGCCAACACCGAAACAATCGAGATTTCTACCTGGTCAGCCCCGTTGGCGGCTACGCGGCGCGGCGTCACGATCGCGCACTCATGGCCGGCGGATTGTTTACGCTGCTCATTGCTTGGTTGGTATCGATTGCGGTCGCCAACGGACTCGACTGGCAACCGGGGGGCATGATTGGCAGTGTGCTTGCCAAGCAAGCACAACCCATCGCTGCCATCGCCATCGTCTTGGCAATGATTGGCGCACGCTGCCTGTCGACGTCTCAAGCTCGTGCCGCGATCGATCTCCAGGTGCTGATTACTATCGCCGCCGCCATTGGCCTGGGTAGCGCGCTGAGCCAAAGCGGAGCCGCCCAGTTCATTGCCGAGCAGCTGGTCGGTGGCGTGACCGTATTGGGCCTGCCAGGTGACGTTCAGGCTTATGCCTTGCTGGCCATTGTCTATATCGTTGCCATGTTTTTTACGGAGGCCATCACCAACATCGCGGTGGCGGTGCTGATGATTCCTCTAGCGATTGGTGTGGCGTCCGCGTCCGGGTTGAATCCTCGCCCCTTCATCATGGCGATTGCCCTGGCCGCTTCGCTCAGCTTTGCCACGCCGATCGGTTACCAAACCAACCTGATGGTCATGGGACCAGGGGGATACCACCCCAGAGACTTTGCCAAAGTAGGCCTCCCGCTGGCGGCCCTCACGGCACTCACGTCGCTGATTCTGATCCCGCTGATTTGGCCCTTCCGCATCTCGTGATCGACGGCCAGATTTCGCTTGCCGATGAACGATCGGGCGCCGTATACCGTAGCCGTAGTCGGGGGCTTCACCAGAACGTCCTCGTTGCAACAGGCTATCCCGCTTCCTTGCCGTAATCACCACGACTTAATTCGATGAAACGCTTGTTCTTAGGTTGTTTTTTCGGTTCCCTCGCTGGCGGACTGCTAGCGGTCGCCATCATGCAAACCCCGCCCGGCAACGCTGGTTCTACCGGGTTGGCGGCTGCTCAGTCGCCCGTTGCCACGGCTCCAACTTCGGCTTACCAACCGCCTGCTGATAGCTCCTCAGCCAGTCAGCCAGCTGTCGGTTACACGCCTGAAGAACAGACCAATATCCGGGTCTACGCGACGGCTAATCGCGGTGTCGTGAACATAACCACGAGTACCGTGGAGTACGATCGAATGTTTGGCCTGCCCATCGAAGGCCAGGGGTCCGGCTCCGGCTCGGTGCTCGACAAACAGGGGCACATCCTCACCAACAATCACGTCATCGAGGACGCCCAGGAAATCCAAGTGACGTTGGCAAGTGGCGCCAACTATCGAGCTAGGCTCGTGGGAGCGGACGCCGAGTATGACATGGCCGTCGTAAAGATCGAGGCTCCGCCCGAGGAACTCTTCCCCATCCAACTGGGCCGCAGCAACAACCTCCGTGTAGGACAAAAAGCCTATGCGGTCGGCAATCCCTTCGGCCTGGAAGGCACACTCACCATCGGCATCGTGTCTAGCCTGAACCGCTCCGTTCCCAGCCGCGCGGCGGGCCGAGCGATGACCGGCATGATTCAGACCGATGCCGCGATGAATCCCGGCAACTCAGGCGGCCCGTTGCTCAATGGCGCCGCGGAGATGATCGGCATGAACGTGGCCATTGCGTCAAAGATCGGCCAAAACTCAGGAGTGGCGTTCGCCATCCCGGTCGATCGCATCCGCCGCTTCTTGCCAGAGATTATCCGCCACGGCAAAGTCATCCGCGCGTATCACGGAATCGTCACTCTGATGGAAACTCCAGGCGGCCTCCGCGTGGCGAAACTCAGCCGCGGCGGACCTGCCGAACAAGCCGGGTTGCGCGGATTTCGCATTGTGCGTCGCGAGCGTCGCCGCGGGCCCATTCTCTATACCGAGACCTCCATCGACCGGGACTACGCGGACACGATTGTCGCCATTGGCGGAACGGCCATTAGTACCCACACGGAGTTCCTGGAGATTATGGATCGGTACAAGCCGGGTGACAAAGTTATGGTGACCATCCTTCGCCAGGGACAGCGGCAGCAGGTGCAGCTAACTCTTGGGGCCGCATAGCGGGCTGGCTTGCCGGATGTCACAGGGTTTCACCCTCGCGTTGCTTGTGGGAGGGTGGTTCCTCGGCGTAGGCTAGGGGAGGAATCGGTCGTGCCCCCAAGAGTTTCTCGATGCCCTATTATTCTAGATTTTGCTGCTTCGTCCTGTGCCTCCTCGCGGCAGAGCGAATTCACGCTGCCCCGGTCGCCGAATCGGTTTCCACTGAGGAGCAACCGCTGCTTACAACCTCTGACGCGCTGTCGCCAGAGCTTGTCAGCAATCCCCCCAATTCTCAACTGCCGGAAGAAGTCGTTCTGCGGGAGTTCCTCACGATCCCCCGTGTTGGCGCCTACGGCGGTAGAGTCGTGCACACTGACCCGGTAGACCACGCACTTGCGACCGAGACATGGACCCCTCCACAAGCTGGCGACGAACTGCGTGCCGCCACTGGTGAGTTCATGTCCTGGGAAGTGGCTCGGGCCGATACGAAGGGACGCCTAAGTGGGCCTGCAACCGGCGGAGGGTACGCGTATGCCACCTTCGAGTCGCCGCAGGCGCGCACCATGCTGCTCCAGGCAACCCGGCATGCGGCAGTCCGGGTCAACGGTCGCTGGCTTGCCGGCAATCCCTATGGTTACGAGAGTCCGTCCATGCCCGTCTCGATTCAAGCGGGCCAGAACACGTTCTTGTTCCATTTAGCGCAGCCAGGCTTTGCCGCCAAACTCGTCGCCTGCGACAGTGGTGTTTCCCTATCCGATCAAGACACGACAGCGCCTGATGTCCCGGCCAACGGCGCAGACCGACTCTGGGCAGCAGCGCCGGTGATCAATGCTACGGCTCGCACGATCCAAGGGGGCCAAGTCCGAGTAACAATTGGCTCGGCGGAAGATACTTCGCCGCTGCCAGCAATCGAACCCTTCTCAATCACCAAGGCGCCTTTCCGCCTGCCCGCAGTCGACGCCGGTGAAACTGATGTCAATTGCCTCGTCGCGGTGTACTTGCCCCGAATCGACACCGGCACGCTGTCGCCCGACCCCGTCTGCGAGCTGACGCTCACCCTGCGTCGCGTACAGCCGGGTGAAACGCACACGCAGACGTTTGTCAGCCGCATTGATGGCAGCGTGCAGCCCTACTCGGTCGTACCTGCAACCGAACAAGCCAGCGATAATCGTACGGGACTGATTCTGGCTCTCCACGGGCTCGGTACCAACCATGCTGCCTTCGCCAAGTATTTCAAGCCAAAGACCTGGGCCCACATCGTCGTGCCCCAGAACCGTCGGTCGTTCGGCTTCGATTGGGAAGACTGGGGCGCAGCCGACGCCATGGAAGCACTTGGCTACGCCCGTAAGCGGCTGATTCACAACCCACGCCGCACCTACGTAACCGGGCATGGCATGGGCGGGCACGGGGCGTGGCTGCTGGCAATGAAGCATCCCGATCAGTTCGCAGCCGTGGGACCAAGCGCAGGCTGGATTGACCACAAAGGCGGCGGGGCCGAAACCGACAACGCTGCCGTTGGTGTGTTGAATCGTGGCCAAAACCGCACCGCGGTCGCCATCGCTTCACGCAACCTCGCAAAGGTGGGGGTCTATCTCCTGCACGGTGAGAAAGACCAACGCGTCGAGCCAGCTCAAAGCCGCTACATGCGCAGTCGGCTGGGCGCGTTTCACAATGACTTTGTCTACTACGAACGCCCAGGGGCTGGTCATTGGTGGGGCCCCGACACGGTGGACTGGCAACCCATGATGGATTTCTTTCGCCAACGACAGCTCCCCACGCCTGAGACCGTTCGCCATATCGACTTTGCGACAGCCCACCCTGGTGACAGCTCTCGATGCCACTGGGCGACGATCGATGCTCAGCAGCGCAGCCTCGAGCCATCTCGGGTTACGCTCACCCACAACCCTGGCAGCAAGTCAATCACAGGCCGCACGGAAAACGTGGCTCGACTCAAACTCGATCTCTCCAAGATCGCTCCCAGCGGCAGCCAGTCCCTTCGTCTGGACGATAGTCGCACGCTGCGGATCGGTTCCAGTCGGTCGCGGCAAGTATGGCTTGAACATGATGCGAAAGGCCGCTGGAAAGTCGCATCGCCGCCACCAAGAACGCTCAAGAGCCGACGCCGCGGAGGCCTGCTAAAGTCCGTGTTCGACAAACGGCCACTGCTTGTTTACGCCACCGGCGGCTCCCAGCAAGAAAACGACTGGGCGAAATCGAAGGCGTTGTTCGATGCCCATTCGTTCTGGAAGCGGGGCAACGGCTCCTTTGAAGTACTTCCCGACACCGCCTTGGAAGCCACGCGCGAACCTAATCGCAATGTGGTGCTGTATGGCAACGCTGGCACGAACAAGGCTTGGCCGCAACTGCTGTCCACGTCACCCATTCAGGTTCGCGGAGATCGAGTCAACGTCAGCGCGAAGGCCAGCAGCCGGCCCGAGATGGGCGATGACTTGGCGGTGCTGATGGTCCGTCCGCGGCCCGGCAGCAATACAGCCAGCGTGGCGGTCATTGGCGGCACCGGCATAACAGGCATGCGACTCACCAATCGCCTGCGGTACTTCGTTTCCGGGGTGACTTATCCCGACTTCGTCGTGTTCGGACCCGGAGCGCTGGAAAACGAAAATCAAGACATCCGCGCCGCCGGTTACTTTGGCAATGATTGGTCAGTCAACACCGGCGAGGTTCTCTGGCGTGACTTAGCGCTCTGAGCCTGCTGATCCAACAGCCGCAGGATTTCTCCGGCCACGTCACGTCCGGAGACCTCCGCCAAGGCGCGCCAGCCAGGCGACGCGTTCACTTCGATGGCGAACAATCGACCATCGCTCGCGGGCAATACATCCACTCCGGCCAGCGGGGCCCCCACAGCCGCGGCTGCCGTTCTGGCTATGCGGGCAAGCTCGCCGGAAACCTCCAAAGGCTCGGCAATCGCCCCGCGGCTGATGTTGGTCCGCCAGTCGTTATTGTTCACGCGTCGCATGCCCAGCACCTGTTGGCCAATCACGAGCAAGCGGAGATCATAACCCTGGTGTTCGATGAACTCCTGGAGGTAAATCACCGAGCCGCGTTGCTGCAGGGCGGCGAAAACCTGGCCGGCGGCTGGCCCTGATTCGAGCAATTCCAAGCCGCGCCCTTCGCCGCCGAAGAGCGGCTTGAGAACCGCTCGCCCACCAAGTCCTTCCAAGGCCTGCGTGGCAGCCCCAGCCGTTTGGCAAGCATAGGTTCGTGGAGTCAGCAGCCCCGCGTCTTGCAGTCGAGCCGTGGTCAGATACTTGTCCACCGCCGCCTCGATGGCTCGCGGCGGGTTTACGATCGGAACGCATCGGGCCGCCAACCGCGCCAAGGCGTCCATGCGAAACACCACTTGCTCCAGCGAACCGACCGGCATGCTTCGCACCAAGACGGCGTCTGAGTGCGCTAGATCCAAGGTCTTGCAAGAGACCGACTGCTCGCTGCCGAGCTCGGACGCCACCTCAGAAAAGCTGGCGGCGAGAATCTCGCATTTGCCAGCGGCGGCGCGTTGCAGATCACTCACATGCCAGTTGGTCTGCGATCCGAGCACGACGATTCGCATCAACAACTCGCATCTGCTTGTCCAAACGACTTGGCCAGCAACGCCGGCGCGTAGCGACCGTAACGGGCCGTCGTGCCGGTATCGAGATTAACGAGCGTTACGACCGCGGGACTGAAGAGGTGTTTGTCAATCTTGTAAAAGTCGCCACCGTAGCTCTGAAAAACTTCCCGGAAAGGCCTGCCGTAATCCTCCGAAGAAATGCTGGGGATGCGGGGGCCAACTTGCTCAAGAGTGGCGTCATCGCCGCTGGTATAGAGAACCACCTGCCCCCCGTAGAGGATGGCATCGTTGGTACGTCCGATGCCGGTTGTCGCGTCATTCGCTACGGGTGGCAGCGGCGCGGCTCCCCAAGCGCTTTCGATCCTCGTCAAATCGAAGCCCAACTCGTGCAGCTTGTGCATAGCGGTCTCCACGCTACGAGCTACCACCTGCAAGACACCAGCTTGGCTCGTGGTTGGCGCCACCAGCAGCGTTAGTTGCTCGGGACTCACCCCACAGCGCTCCGCAATCGCGTGACAAACCGCCTCCTCGGGCAACTCAGAGGCCTCGAGCACGCCTACGCAGCCACTCTCCGGCGCGGACTCAACGAACGCCGCCATGGGCGGTTGACGGAACAACTCTTCTCGGGCGGCGGCCGCCCGAAACGGGCCCGAACCCATTGCGAAGAAGCGGTTGGCGCTTATCTCCCAGCCAGCATATTGCGACGCCATGCACGCGGCCAAGGGATGGTCGGTGCGAACAACGACCGCGGGTCCGTTCGCGACGGCTGGGTCGCCTGTCCCGAGACTTACATGGCCCAAGCCAGCAAGGCAGACTCCCGCCATACGTAGGCCAGCCTCGAAACCGCCGGCAGCGTGGAGACCAAAATCGAAGACACGGGTCGCTCCTACTCGCGACACCGCGACGCGGAGCAACTCCGCGTCCTCTTCAATCGCCTGGCAGAGCGCCATGGCGCGGGCATTGAGATTCATGATGGCATCCAGCCTGATCGCGCGCAACGCGAGCCGTCCGTCAACTCACGGCGCCAAAGCCGCCGTACTCGCCTATTTCGAACCAGAGAAACAGGCATGCCATGAGCATCATCACCAGCGAGATGATGAGCATCACCGTATAGACATTCGTCTTCGGCTTTTTGACGATCACGCCTTGCGGCGGGCTAGCTAAGCTTGAGTCGGGTTGCGACACGGTCGCCCTCCTGAATTCTACCTTCTTGGAACCGCCGGTCGATTCGGCCGTAAGCCCGGTCGGGATCAGTCTTGAGAATCGTCACGCGGCCCAAGTACTTGGCGCCACGGAATACTTCGATCGTGTGGCCTTCACGCAAACCATCGTCCGAGCCGATCGTGATCTCGACGTAGCGCTCACCGCCGCGGCGCGTGGTGGCGCTGACAAAGCCATCGACAATCGGCTTGACGGCATCCACCGGCGTGGCGGGGTTGAGTCCTTCGGCTCGCATGACGGTGGTCATGGTGGCCACTTGCTCGGTGAGCGACTGGGTCCGTTCGCCGGCCAACTCCAAATCGCCGATTACCTGGTTCAATCGTTCGGTAGCCGCCAGCGCTTTGCGGAACGCGGCATCCGTCTTGTTTTGCGCCAGGCGTATCTCGGACCGAAGACCTTCGTTCTCGTCGGTCAGTCGCGTGTTGTTCTCTTCGGTTGCCGTGACCGCGGCAACCGCCTCGCGGTTGGTTTCGGTAAGTTGGTCCACCTCGGCCTGAATCTGCTGATTGCGGGCGATCAGAATCTCCGACTCCGACTGCAGTTTGCGAAGCTGCTGCAACTGAGCGGCGATTTGGCGATCGAGTTCGCTATTGGTCCGCGTATACTCATCGCGTGTGGCTTCAAACTTGGCCCGCTCTGCGGCAAGGTCAGCCTGGGCGTCCTTTGCTTCCTGCTCCCAGTTGCGGTGGGTTCCGTACACAACCGCGGCGAGGGTCATGAAGATGATGCTCATGATGAAAATGAGCACAACGAAAATCCTGCCGATGAAATTCATCGCTGCCTACTGCTGGCTTTGGGAACTGAGCAACCACGTTGCCGTGGAAGCGGGATCGCGGGGGAACCACCGGCGGGCGCCGGGATTCGATCAAGGGAAAGCAATCCTTGCCCAAGCAGGGACTCACAACGAGCCTCGGCAGGAATACGTGTTCCGTCGTACTCCGCTCGACCAGGGGCCGCGCCGCCTGCCGCGGCTACCAGCTGGTCGAGGTCTACGCAGTATAATCACGCGAGAGAAATCGTGTCAATTTACGCGCTTTGCGTAAAGCAAGTCAGGGCAACGGCTTGGGTGTCCGGTTGTGCCGGCCAGGCGCGGTTCTTCCGGCCAGGGCTAGCTTTGAGACCACTGAGGCAACGGAGCGACCCGCTCAACCCTCGGGAAAGCAACCACAAGCAGAGCCGCACGGCCCGGCCGGAGGCGGGTTGTCTCCGCTAAGATGATCGCCCGGCGCCGCAGGCACACTGAGCAGTTTCATCATGTTCCGACTGCCGCACTCGGGGCAATCCGGTTGGTCTTCCGTGCCACGGACCAAGACCTCGACCTGACGGTCACACTCCCGGCAAAGGTACTCATACAGCGGCATGATTTTGATCCCTCGATGAACTACCAGCGGTCAGCGGGCCGCGTGAGAATCTCGTTGAGCAGCACCGCGTTGCGAACCCCTTCGGGGTTTGCCAGCATGTCCGCAATCGACTTGGCAGCGGCGTTGTCGGCGGCCCGAGCATCATCGGCAGCCTGCGCCGCCTTGTCGCGACGCTCGTTGCTGCGAGCTGCCAACTTGCCGAGCTTGTGGTCGAACTTCTTCTGCAGCCGCGCTTCCATGCGCTCGTCGGTCTGGGCTAGTTTCTCGCCCATGTGCGAGGCGTTTTCGGCCAACTGCGACTCTTTCAAACGACCGACATGCTGCTGAACGTGCTCGCTGACAGTTTCGGACTCGGAAACCGAGCCCGCTCGACGGGCACGTCGCTCTGCTGCGCGACGCTGTTTCTCTTCCCGACGCTGGCGGGCTTCCGCGCGACGTTGCTCGATCAACTCGGCGCGATTGGGTGGTCGCTGAGCTGCTTGCTCGGGCCGCACGACACCTGCCTGCTGCTCCAGTCGACGCAAGAAGTCGTCCACTTCCGATCGCATCGGATCAGGTCCGCCCCGGTCCAGCGCCATCTCCGGCTCGGCGCCAAAGCGGGCTTCGGCAGGCTCGTTCGCCTCCGCTTGGTCGATCTCAACCAATTCTTCCGGGACTTCGTACTCGGGCTCCGATTTCCCTTTGGCTTCCATGAAGGCCCGCAGAATCCAAAATGCAAACACCAACAGTGGCGCCAGTGCTTCAAACCAGTTTGCGAGCAACAAGTTGACCATAAATACTCTCGCCTAACGGCTAGCGACCCTTCGTCCCCGTCGCGGGCGTCTACTTCTTGCTAACCCCAGCAATGGCGCCCCGCATGTCGGTGTCGGCCTGGACGTTCTGAAGCTTGTAGTAATCCAGGATCCCAAGCTTGCCGGTTTGAAAGGCGTTTGCCATGGCCTTGGGGACTTCGGCCTCGGCCTCGACCAGCTTGGCCCGGTTCTCTTCAATCGCCGCTATGTTTTCCTGTTCCTGCGACACGGCCATCGCGCGACGGCCTTCGGCGCGAGCCCGGGCCACGCGGGTATCGGCCTCGGCTTGGTCTGCCTGTAGCCGAGCACCAATGTTGTCTCCGACGTCGATGTCGGCAATGTCAATCGAAACAATCTCAAAGGCCGTTTGCGAGTCGAGCCTGCGAGCAAGCACCGCCTTGGAAATTCGATCCGGGTTCTCCAGCACTTCACTATGGGCGCCTGCTGAGCCAATGGCGCTGACGATGCCTTCGCCGACGCGGGCGACGATAGTTTCTTCGGTGGCGCCGCCGATCAGCTGATCGAGGTTTGCCCGCACCGTGACACGGGCCTTCACCTTTAGCTGGATGCCGTCTTTGGCGATCGCGTCAAGCGAGGGACGCTTGCTATTCTTGGCCGGGCAGTCGATCACTCGCGGGTAAACACTGGTCTGTACCGCTTCCAGGATGTTTCGCCCTGCGAGGTCGATCGCGGCTGCTTGGCGAAAATCGAGGTCGATAATCTTGGCCTTACGGGCGGCGATCATCGCGCGGATCACCAGCGGCACGTTGCCCCCCGCCAGGTAGTGCGCCTCGAGGCCTTTGACGTTGATGCCCTCGTCGTCGGATAGCCCTGCCTGCCGGGCCATAATCATGCTGCGGACCATTACCGTAGGATTCACCTTGCGAAAGGTCATCCGGAGCAAATCGAAAATTCCAATGCCGGCGCCCGTGGTGACGGACTGAATCCATAGCCGGAAGAACCTGGCCACTACGGCGAAAATCACCAACACGACGATGATCGCAATTACGAGGGCGATCAGGTAAATCGTGTTGCCGCCTGGGAAGCCTTGGGCAAGTAGCGTCGTTGAAATCATCAGGGCGCCTGAGTCAGGAAAACGGGAGCACGCCGTTGGGCGCGGCGTCTACTGCTAGTTGTAGGCTGCCTGCCAAGCGGCTTCAAGCTTGGGCTGCTTTGACCGCATGCCCGTAATTGCCTTGTCTAGTAACACTTAGGCGAGCGGATTGTCATCCATGCCCAGGTCTTCCAGCGGGCGGGTGAGAAGCTCGGAGGGGTCAGCGGACTCCTGGCGTGGGCGTTCGCCGGTGCTGGCGGGACGAACCACCACACGATTTCCCCGCACCTCGACCACTTTGACATACTGCCCCGGATCGATCGGTCGGCCCTGGCTTACGGCATCCAGCACTTGGCCTTCGATCTCAACGGCGCCACTAGGCAGCATCTTGGACCTGGCCACGCCAACACGGCCGACCAACTCGTGGCGATCTTCGTCCGGCAATACCTCAGCCTCAGTTGGTGCTTCTCCCACCAACGTCCTGCCGAGTGGCGTGTAAGGTAGGTATTTAAAGGCGAAATACAGCAGCACCGGCGCGCCAACCACCTCGGCCAATGCGAAGGATAGCCCATAGGTCACGCCTCCGCCGTCAAATGCGAACCACACGGCGGCGATAAAGGCCGTGGCTGAACAGAGCCCAAGCACTCCGCCGGAGGGGAAAAATACTTCGGCCACCAACAGGGCGCACCCCACCACAAACAGCACTGCCGCTGCTTCGAGTGGTCCAATCAGGTTGATGGACAACAGCACCATTGGTAAATTCCCTAGCAGTTCGGGCGCGGTCTCAGCTACGCATCGCCTGAACGATCACCCGGTTTGCTTTCGCCTGCAGCACCACCACCTTGGCCCCCTTCTCCACAATATCGCCCTCGGCGATTACGTCTACCAACTCGCCGTCAAAATCGGCTTTCCCGGCAGGCAGCAAATCGGTGGTTGCCATGCCAACAGCACCGATCAAGTGGGCGTAGTCGGCAACCGCTTCGCGATGATCCCGCTCAATGCGGTCTGCTCCTTCCGGTGGCGCCAGCTGCATGCGACGAAACATCGGCAAGGTGGGCAAATAGCGGCGCATCACCGCCCCCACCACCATAAAGCCCAAGAGCGAACCGGCAAGCGTGCTTAACGATGTACGAAGCTCAACGAGCTGCGATTCTGTCTGCGGCAGCAGGAAGGTTTGGCTCGCCAGCACCAGTGACACGAGCACCAACACCGCCCCGCCCAGACCAAAGACTCCCAAACCTGGCAGCACGAGGACTTCGATCAAGATGCAAACGACGCCGGTTAGAAAGAGCATCACCTCTAACCATTCCGCGGAGCCGACAGTGAATTTACTCCAGAAGAACAGTACGAACGCTAGTGCTGCGATGAACCCGCCAAACCCTGTCCCTGGCATGTTCAGCTCAACGTAGACTCCGACGAAGGCGATCATCAGCAGCAGCATCGCCAACTGAGGAGAGGCCAACGCCTTGACGAGTTCGTTCGCCCAGTTTGCTTTGGCGACGCGCACCTCTTGGTCAAAGCCATACAGCCGCTTGAGGTCGTCAAACGTTTCAACAACCTGCCAAGCAACGCCCTGCTCGGCCGCTGAATCGGAGGAAAGCGTTAAGACCTCACCTGCCTTGACGATCAAGCCGCCGCGCCGCCATGCCTCGGCATCTGGCAGAGCTTGTTGTTCCTTTGGGCTAAGGAGGCGCCGCTCGGCCGTCTCGCGATTGGTGTAAACGTACAACTCCTGTTCTGGATCGACCATCGCCACCAGGAGCGAAGCGGTGCGGTTGGTCTCAGGCGCCAGTGTGTCGGTAATCGTGAGGGTTGCCGCCTCGATTGGTTCGCGGCCTGGCACGTTGTCGTCCGCAGCGCGATTGGCCTCCTTGCGTGGAGGCGGTCTCAGCTTGCCCGGACGTTCGCGCTTGCCCAGCGGTTCTCGGTCGTCTTCAGCCTGAAGTCGGGGATCGCGTCTCCCCTCATTCTCATCAGGGGCGTCGAGCCAGCTGCTTTCGCCACCACCGATTTTTGCGCCTTCGTGCATCACCAATTGATCACATGCCAGGGCGACAAGCGCAGCCCCGCCAGACGCCTCGCGAGGGACGTAGGCAACCGTCCGCACTTGGTTCTCGTCTAGCTCGGCAATCGTTTGGGCAAGCGCCAGACTTGCCTCTAAGTCTCCACCAGAGGAGTCGATGCGCAGGCCAATCCAGTTGGACTGGCGCTGGCCGATCTCTTCGCCGAGCAAGGTCTCGAGCTGGCTCACAAGGGATTGTGTTATCGGCCCGTCGAGGTCAATGATGGCCGGCCGCCACTCACCCAAGAGTGGCTGCTTGGGATCAAGCAACGAAGCCTCCACGCCAAGAGCCCGGGCCAAAGCGGCACGATCCTGGGCGAGGTATTTAACGAATCCGAGTTCCCTGCCCTGACGGCCAGTCTGCAGACCATAGGCGCCTGCCGGCACGAGCAGATCTTCGTTGATGAGTGTCCGCTGCTGCCGAAGCCGAGCGACGTCTTCGCCGAGCACCAGTTCGATACGATCTTCGCTCTCAGCGCGATAGACTTCCGCCCGACGATCCACCCACCCGACAACGATTGCCGTTGGCACCGTGCGGCGTGCCTCGGCAATCTCTTGGTAGGCTGCCACCACGGCTCGACCAATGGGCTTGTCGGCAACCTCATCGATTGCCGCTTCTCCCAGCTCGGCGTCGGGAGCCATAGCAATGGCTTCACACGCCGTGGCAAGTAGCACACCATGCCCTTTGAGCGTGCGGGGCACGTAGGCCACCGTTTTGACGTTGGCCAGTTGTTCACTTACCAAGAAACGCGCCAGCTCGAGCGATCGCGAGAATGAGCCCCCCCGGCCATGCGGCGGGTCCGCGCGGTCGTCGACAACCATCTCCAATACCAAGACCGGTCGCTTACCGGACTGGCCGGCTTGCTGAGCCAATTCGTCCGCAACTCGCTGGATAGCACCTCGATAAAGCTGGTCGTCCTTCCCAACTAGCGGCAACCGCACTGGAACGAGTTGGACACAGGGAGCATCACCAGGGTCGGGCTGGAATGGCTCGTGCGCTGCTTGGGTACCGCGTGTCGGCGCAACACAGCACGCCAGAACCAGCCCTAGTCGCCCCCACCACATTGCGGCCTTGGAAGGGGGCCCCCCATGAAGCGGTCGGTCCGAATTGACCAGTCGCAGTCGCATCCGTGTTGCCTCATGCTGTAGGAAGGGGCCCGCTAGACGGGGATCAATCGGCAAAACGCCGCGGACGAATTATAGGAGCCTGCAGGATGGGGGGCAAAAGTACGTCCCGCAGGCCGCGCGCAAAACGAACACAACCGTCTCAATCCGGCCATTCAGACGTAAAAAGCAGGCGGCTGCCTCCAAGCGTTCGCCACGTTTTGAAGCACCGAATAGGATAGAGAGACCCGCCGCCATCCTCTAGCAACAGTCTCTGCACAGGGCTGGGGCCTGCGGTTCGGACCGACTGTTTGCGGCACCACTCATCTCAGCGGAGCCCAAGTGTAGCGGTTTATCCCCTAATCGTGCCTTATGTCGATCGCCCCCTACGAGAATGCTGAGCGGAGCGAACCTCCGCCGCCCGATGCGGGGCACGACCCATCCGTGACCAGCAAGCATGAAACGCCCCGCGCCCCGCGCGGACTCCTGGCAGAGAGTCCAAGTTGGCTGGCAAGCCTGGCCTTGCACCTAGCCGTGCTGCTGGTGCTTGCCCTGACCACCCTTGGCAACGCCCCGGAGCTAGCGGCGAACCTCCTGCTGTTTGAATCTGGCGAGAGCAACCTTGATGAGTTTGAAGAGCTTAATGAGTTGCTGCTCGATCCAGTCGACTTGGAGAACGAGCCAATCGAAAGCGAGGTGCAGCCAGAAACTGACGTGGTTGCCCAGGAGGTGAGCTTCTCTGCGTATGATGACGCCACTGCTGCGCCAAGGCTTGCCGAGGTGATTGACTTAGCCACTCCATCGTTGGCGGCGTCGCTAGCCAGTGAACTTGAAGGCTTCGACGGCGCGGGCACCGCCGGTCGCGGTCGCAAGACGCGTACCGCGTTGGTGCGCCGCAATGGCGGAAGTCGTTCCAGCGAGCAGGCAGTCGCCAACGCCCTAAACTGGATTGCCGAGCACCAAAATCCCGACGGAAGCTGGAGCTTGGTGCATGACCGCCACAAGTGCCGGGGACGATGTGGCAACAACGCGCGTGTGCCGAGACAGCAAGACAACTATTCGACGTCACTGATCTCGGGAACGAGCCTCGCCTTATTGCCCTTCCTAGGAGCCGGCCAAACCCCCGAGCAGGGCCGCTACAAGCGCGTGGTTCGCAAGGGCCTTGATGCGCTAGTGGGGCTTGGGCAGAAAAAAAAGACCCGCGTCTCTTGGGCAGACTCTGGCAGCCTCTACGCCCACGGCTTGGCGGCGATTGCCTTGACCGAGGCCTATGGCATGACGCGCGATCCTTCGCTGCGCGGCCCCGCCCAAGCGGCCGTCGACTATATCGTCTACGCCCAAGACCCCGCGCAAGGGGGTTGGCGTTACCGGCCGCGGCAGGGCAGTGATACTTCGGTCACAGGCTGGCAGATCATGGCGCTCAAGAGCGCGCACCTGGCAGACTTGTCCGTTGATCCGCAAACCGTTCGGCGGGCCACCAAGTTCCTGGACTTGGTACAAAGCCGCGGCGGAACGCGCTATGCCTACGTGGCACAGTCGGGGCAGGATGTCCGTGACCAGGCCACCGGCACGCGGTCGGCCGTGGGCCTGCTTTGCCGTATGTACACCGGCTGGAATCAGGAGCACGAACCGCTTCAAGCAGGCGTTGCCTTGCTCGCTAAGCAAGGTCCCTCGAAGAATAACTACTACTACAACTACTACGCAGCGCAGGTGCTTTTCCAGCATACGGCCGGCGAGGGCATGATGTGGCGGAAGTGGAATCGTCAATTGCGTGACCAGCTGGTCGACCAACAAGATCAAACCGGTCACGCCAAGGGAAGCTGGTTCATCGACGGCCCTCACAACACCCGAGGCGGTCGACTCTACATGACCTCGCTAGCGACCATGACCTTAGAGGTTTACTACCGCTACATGCCGATTTATCAGTCGCAAGCCGTCAAGCAACAATTCCCCTAGCGGGCTGGCAGCAACGTGGACTGTATCGCCACCCGCAGCTGCCCAAGGCCCCCGACGTGCACCATGCCCGTGGGCGTAGCGCGAGTTTCACTCATTCCAATGGGCCCGCTCAGATCGACCGAAACCGTCCGGCAGCCAACGACCCGCATGATGAGCTGGCCGCTGACCATCAAGCCCATCTGACTGGCTGTGCCTGAGCCGGCGTCGATCTTGGTCTTGAACACGGCACAGCGGGCTCCGTCGATCGTCGAGATCTCGATTAGCTGCAGAGAGAATCGCTTGGCTTTGCCCAAATCGTTGTCCATGCCCAGCACGGCAGCCGCCAGCTCCTTGGGCAACTGCACCTCTTCGCCCATCCGGACGGTTCGTCCTGCAAAGAACTCGACCAGCGGATTCGGTAGCCCCAGCGTCTGCATGCTCTGGGCAACGATCCGATACTCCTCGATCGGCGGGAGGTCGCCCTTGGCGGTGGCGACTTGAAGATCTTCGCCTATCCGTTGGCACAGATAGGTCTTGCCTGCCACGGGCTCCGGCAGAGTTGGGCCGTTGTCCGCGACGCGCTCAGCCTGGTTATAGGTCAGCTTGACCGCCTGGGCCCCGTGCGGCCCCACCGCTGTGGTCGTAGTGGTGCGCGTTTGCCGCCGCTGCAGCAGGGACTCTGATTGCTCGAGAACTTCAGTGCCGCGACGCGCGGTCGACTTCAGCTTCAAGTCGACCGCGATCGATTGCTCCGCGGTGTCCCCCACCGAGGCGGCTTGCCGTACAAACGTCACTGTCGCGGGCTCGGCCTGAACGCCATCGACGAATAGGCAGACGTAAACGCAGCCAACAAGCAGATACCGAGACATTGGCCAACCATCCTTGGGGCGAAAGCAAGAAACCGAAGGCCCGGATCGTCGGGCTAGCGCGCCGCCAGGTCAAGAGAGATGCCGCCGCTAATCGGCTAGCTGGTGGAGGGCCTGGCTCCATGTGAGCGGCGAATCGCGGTACGCTTCCCACCATCTCAGCAACTTTTCGGCCGGATGCCGGCAGTCAACTCGCCAAGCTTTTAGTGCAAGCTTGAGGCACATCAAATCGAGCCTGGCCAGTTCCAATTCTTCACCCGCGGCAAGCACCGCTGGAACAAGCGCCGCTGGCTCCCGAGCCACCGCGCCCAGTTGTGCTAGCAACCAGGTCAGCCGCAGCACCTCCGGCAATGACTGATATGGGTTGGTCAGCACCGCCTCGAACGTGACATTGGCCGATTCCTGGTTGGCGTGCCCGTAACCACCGCAGAGCGGCGATACTAGCGAAACTCTGGCGGGCGCGGGCAACTCGAAAGGCTCGGTAAGACGAGCCAATTCTCGCAACAGCCCCGGGCCGCGGGCATCCCATTGCTCACGCAACGGACCACTCCGCAACTGCATTTGCTCCAGAAACACCGGCTCCCCATCGGGTGCGATCGCTTGCCACAGCTGCTCAGCGCCGGCTTCGATCGCCGCCTCAATACGGGCATCGACCAGGGGCACGCCACGGCCGGCCGCCAGCAGGGCGTGCTGGCAGCTTTCGTCGAGACTCACCTGCCAATCAATGTTCATCCTTGACCGTTACCGATGCGTGCTAGCAAGAGGGCGCGTCGCCCAGCAACTTTCGTCTTTCGCCTACCGATCACTCACTGCTATAGTCCGCCCCTTGCTGATAGCAAACAACCCCCACCTCGGCCTGACGGGTTCGAATACATGAACTGGCGCATCCTTCTCATTTCGTTCGCCGCAGCTTCTTGCCCAGTGGCTGATCGCGCGAGCGCCCATACTGGCTTCGTTTTTCCGCCGTTCTCGGTTATTCACTCGCAGTTCGTCCAATACGGATTTATTGGGCAACCCAACGACATTGCTCCTGCACCACAAGCCCCCAAGGGGTTCGCGCTCAACCAGGTTGAACAAGCGTATCTCGATCAGGTGCTCGACAAGTGGGAAGCTGAGAGCGCTAGGATTGTCACCTTCAACTGCCCATTCACACGCCACGTATACAACGCGTTTAGCCCCAATCCGAGGATCGCGTTCAGCATCGAGCAAGGTGCGGTCAGTTATCACAAACCCGACAAAGGCAGCTTCAAAATCGACAAGATTCAGCAATGGCAGGCCACGCCCGTTGCGCCGGGCCAGCCAGCCGCCAACCCGCCTCAGGGCCGCCACGTCGAGATGCCGCCCACTCAGGTGGTTGGCGATCACTGGGTCTCGGACGGGAAGAACGTTTTCGAGTATCGCCCTCACGCCAAACAACTGGTCGTAACCCCCATCCCTGACGACATGCAGGGTGAGAAAATCATCAACGGTCCCTTCCCCTTTCTGTTTGGCGCCAAGAAGGATGACCTTAAGCGGCGTTACTGGATGCGGCTGCACCAAGACCCCCGTAAGCCGAATCCCGATGTGTTACACCTGGTGGCTCTACCCAAGACGCGGCTCGACGCTGCCAATTACCGCGCTGTGGAGTTGATGCTAGACCGACGGACCTTGCTGCCCAGCGCCATGCAAGTACACGGCCACAACGGTGATCGTGAAGTGTTTGACTTCGACCTCGCCAAGGTGAAGGTCAACGGCCAACTCGATCGTCTCTGGGGCAGCCTCTTCACGTCCCCCCGGACGCCCTGGGGGTGGAAGCGGGTTATCAACGCCCCCGTCGCCCAGCAAGCTACTGCCCCGGGCAGTGCTCCGCGGCGCTAGGATCCCGACCGAAGTTGCGCGTCTCTCTCTGTGTGGCTCATTTCGCCACGCGGGCACCGATTCGCCCTGTGAGAGGGCGATTCCGATCGGTGCATGGCCCCGAAATTCTAGAAAACGTGCAAAACGTGCATCCAGCAGCCCAGAGGCTGCGTACGTTCTTGTGAGCTCATCGGCAGCTTTTGCTGCCTGCTGCGTCTGGACGAACAAATCACCACCGTACGACGCCTCCGTTCACAAGGATACAAAAAGATGACTAAGTTTCTTGCGATGATTGCTCTGCTCGTTTCAGGATCAAGCGCCAGGGCTGGCGAATGCGCTGGCGGCGACCACGCCGTTCACGCCGCGACCAGCGCCCATCAAGTGGTCTACAAGTCTGACACCAAGGAAGCTGAGAAAGACATCGTCGACACTGCTGCGGGCATCAAAGACTTCTCTACCCTGGTCGCTGCGGTCAAAGCCGCCGGTCTGGTCGACGCTTTGAAGGGCAAGGGGCCGTTTACCGTCTTTGCTCCAACCAACGAAGCCTTCGCTAAGTTGCCTGAAGGCACGGTGGAGAATTTGCTGAAGCCTGAGAATAAAGAGAAGCTTACCGCTGTATTGCTCTATCACGTCGTGCCTGCCAAGGTCTTGGCCGAAGACGTCGTGAAGGTCGAAAAGGCGGACACGTTGTTGACCGAAGGAGAGGACAAAGCCCGAACCGTGGCGGTTAAAGTCGAGGACGGAAAGGTCTTTATCAATAAGTCCCAAGTGATCAAGACGGACGTTGTCACGAGCAACGGCGTGATCCACGTCATCGACGCCGTACTGCTTCCGTAGTTCCACCAGTCGGTTGTCCCCGTCGCTGGGGGTGGGTCGGTCGGACAGGCCCACCCCCTTTTTGTGTTTATCAGATAGACTTTCCCATTCCGACAAGCTTCCAGCCTTCCCGCGTGCCATTGATGTCTTCGGCCGATACCAACTTGTTGCCGCGAGTCGCTACTGGCGACCAACAGGCCATCGAGGCCTGTCTCGATCGCTATGGCGGTTTGGTTTGGTCTCTAGCCAAGCGCTACTGCGGCCCAACAGGAGACATTGAAGACGCCGTCCAGGAAGTGTTTCTCGCGATATGGAAAAATGCCGGGCGTTTCGATTCGGCGATCGCTTCCGAAGCCACCTTCGTCACGATGATCTGCCGGCGACGGCTGATCGACATGCTGCGTCGTCGCAAGACTGCTCAACCCGAAACCTCCGCGGAGGACGTCGCAAACCTCACAGCGCCGCCAGTTCCCGTGGGGCTTGAGCTCACCGAAGAAGTCGCCCGCGTGCGTGGCTTCATGGAGCAACTTAGTGAGGAGCAGCGCCGCGTGCTCAACCTGGGCATCTGTGAAGGCCTGAGCCAGACGGACATTGCCGATGTGACTGGCTGGCCTCTAGGGACGGTCAAGTCTCATGCTCGTCGCGGCATGCAAAGGCTCAGAACCCTTGTCGCATCGACGACAGGCAGCCCTGTGATTCGCCCTGGAACGGAGGACGCAACATGAGCAACTCCAACCAGCAAGACCGCATTGCCGAACTCCTCTCCGAAGAAGCTGTATTCGGACTCAGTCCGGAAGAGCGCACGGAGCTTGATGACTTGCTCGCTTCGGCCGGCGGCATCGACGAGTCTTCCTACGACCAAGCCGCGGCAGCCTATTTCTTGGCGGCCGCCCCATTAGAAACAGAGTCCCTGCCCGCGTCGCTGCGCAGCACACTGCTCGACACGGCGAAGCAGCAGACCCACCCGCCAGCGATCAAGGCTCAGCCATCCGCGGTGACGACTCGCCGCGCCACGGTTGAGCCCAATCGTCAGCCCGCGCGAAACGTAGCCTGGCTACTGGCCGTGGCCGCTAGTTTGGTGATTGGCTTCTTGGTCGGTGCGCCTGGTGGTGCTGAGAAGGACCCGCGCGTCGCCCGCAACAAGCTGATCGAGAGCGAGAACTCGCTGACTCGCATCGCTTGGGTCGCGACAGACGATCCAGCGGGAGCGGGAGCCGAGGGTGAAGTCGTTTGGAGCGACACCCGCCAGCAAGGCTACATGACCTTCCGAGGTCTCGCTGTCAACGACCCGAAAGTCGAGCAGTATCAGCTTTGGATCTTCGATGCTGAGCGAGATGACCGCTACCCGGTCGACGGTGGCGTCTTCAACGTGCCCACCGGCGCGGATGAAGTGGTACAGGAGATCGACCCGAAAATCGCGGTTAACAAAGCCGTCATGTTCGCCGTCACGGTCGAAAAGCCCGGCGGAGTGGTGGTTTCGGACCGCTCCCGGCTTCCTTTGCTGGCCAAATCGCCTTGAATGCTCCTTTCGAAGCAGCGTTTTCCCTTGCCTCCAGACTCCCACGGCGGGAACCCGCTGGCCGGCGAGCCCACAAAGTCAGTTTTTTCTCTTTTTTATGCTTGGCTGCATGCACAGTCCGCGGCTAAAACATTAGCGAGGTGTGGGGCTACGCACGGGCCCAATGGCGGCGTGTGTTTTCACCCAACGGAACTGAGTTCGCCACGGAATTCGTAACTCCTTGCATTGAGCAACCGGACAGCCTAATGAAGACACAACTTGTTTCGGCCTTCGCCCTGATGGCCATTCTTGCCGGCAACACGGCAACTTACGCAGGCAGCAGTTTCCCCTCCTCTTTTGGCGTCACCGTTTCTGGTTTTGACGTCAATGACGTTGCTCAGACCAATGTCCAAGAAGGCACGGTCCAGATCGACGTCGACCCAGCGACCGGTGACTTCTTCACCGTGCTTGACGACAACAGCGGGACCCCCGCCCCTGGTAACTCTGGATCGCCATTCTGGGACGTCACCCAGCTAAGTGTCAGTGGTAATATCGATCCGCGCGTCTTTTTGTCCTTCAACGTGACAAACACTTCTCTCACATCGAGTGTCGTGATGACAGTCACAACGACCCTGCCCACCGGTGCCTTTGGGCCCGCCACGCTCTTTGGCGGTCAGGTCAGTGGCTCGATTCTCAATTCATTCCCAGCGCCTGGAAGCGGAGACGTGACCATCAGCCCAGCGCCAGGTGGCCCCACTGCCCTGTGGCAAGGTTTTATCGACGGGGTACCCGTCCTCGACTTGCTTGACAACTTTACGTTGAGCGCTCCGATTTCGGCAAACATTCCCACCGAGAGCCAAGGCAATCCCGTTCTCTTCCCTGAGTCCGCAACGATTCCTGGCCCCGCCGTCGCGTCGTCCATCGGTGTAACGCAAACGTTCCTGCTAACTCCTGGCGACACGGCTCAGTTCGTTAGCACTTTCGTCGTCGTTCCTGTGCCTGAGCCAACTGCCGCACTGCTGGCTGGCTTCGCCTCAATCGCAGTTGCCGGCGTGCGTCGCCGCTCGTAAGAGCAACTCAAAGATATAAGAATTGCAAAAGAGGCGTGGCTCGGACGAGTCACGCCTCTTTTTTTGCCCAACGGAACTAACTGCCCAGCACCTGCTGCATCACATCCCGCGAGCCCAGCACACGCGGACTGCTGAGCGACTCACCCGCCTCAAAGCCTGCCGGCGCGCCAATCGACCGGGCCATCGCCTCCACTCGACCGAAGATGGACTGCTTGTCCGGCGGAAACTGAGTCGCGTAGGCCCGGATGCTAGCCATCTTCTTCTCCAGCGTCGCAGAAATATCTGACACAAAGCGATTGCCATCCGCCGGCGGCTCCAGCGAGTAAAAATCGAGGGTGTAGTACAGCTGTGCCTCGATGCGGTGCACGGGCAGCCCGTCGAAGTGATCGTCCCACTTCGTGAGCCGCGAGTAGAACACGCCAGCGTCGATTAATTTGCGGGCCTCGCCATGATCGGGAGACGCCAGTGGTGTAGCGCCCGCCAGGCCAATGACCAGGCGCGGCCGGTACTGCCGGAAGACTTTGGCCAGGGCCACGCGCGACTCGAAGTCATCGAAAAGTCGCCGGTTGGGCAGGTCCAAGGTCACCCTCACCACCGCGCCCAGGATCTCGGCCGCGGCGTGGGCCTCGGCCAGCCGAACTTCCGGCCCCGGCGACGCCGGCGTGGGCTCACCATCAGTCAGGTCGACGATCCCCACCCGGTAACCTTGCTCCGCCAGCCGAGCCACGGT
Organism: Lacipirellulaceae bacterium; assembly: GCA_965263315.1. Classification (GTDB taxonomy): domain Bacteria; phylum Planctomycetota; class Planctomycetia; order Pirellulales; family Lacipirellulaceae; genus JBCCQL01. Next base: position 38,017 of record CBDHGZ010000002.1, read on the forward strand.
GCCGCCGCAGCCAATCTCCACATCATCCGGATGGGCGCCCACGGCAACCACATCCAAGGCCTCCGAGGGGTCTGATTCACTGGCCGATGGCATGGCAATTCCTAACTCCCTGAAGGGTTTGACGAATGCGGCGGTTACGCAAGCTGACTCGCTTCGATACGCTAACAGGTATCCCAAGCCGAACGCTTGACAAGAGAAAAACGACCGATAAACAATCCTGCAACGCGGCAACAATCGCCGTTGCCACGGCCCTGGCAGCATACCCCAGCCACGGCCCGCGTGCAGTAGAAGCCCCACAAGCCCCAGCTGATCCGAGGCGGAACACCGATGACCGTAGGCATGGCATCCCCCACGCTCCCCCCCACCACTGACCTGCCCACTCACGTGCCCACGGGCTTCGCTCTGGCAGACGACCCCGGCGCCGGTGCGATTGTCCTGTCTGGCGATCCGTTCGACGATTTCGACGACGATGACTTTGACGACGACTTCGACGACGACTTCGAAGAGGAGTGGGACGACGAAGTCGAGGACGACGGCTTCTCCGAGTACCAGGACGACGAAGAGGAAGACGACGACGGAGACACCTTCCCCGACGACCCCGACTTCGACCAGTAGGGGCATCGGGTGCGCGACGGCCAGGGGGCGAAGGGCCTCAACCTGGGGGGCGCGTTGCGGTAGGATTTGGGCTCGGACCCGTCGGTCCCTGAACCCCGTCCCTAGAATCCTGTCCCTCTTCTATGTTCTCACCCGTCAACGGCTCGCCCTCGTTCCCCAAGCTCGAAGAAGAGATCCTCGCCTACTGGCGTGAGCAGGGCATCTACCAGAAGTCGCTCGCGGCGCGCGACGGCGCGGAGCCGTTTGTCTTTTACGAAGGCCCGCCCACCGCCAACGGCATGCCCCACCCGGGCCACTGCTTGACGCGGGCCATCAAAGACGTCTTCCCGCGTTACAAGACGATGCGCGGCTATCGGTGCGAACGCAAAGCGGGCTGGGATACGCACGGCCTGCCGGTGGAGGTCGAGGTCTGCAAAGAGCTGGGCATTCACAGCAAAGAGGAAATCGAAGAGTACGGCATTGAGCCGTTCATCCAGAAGTGCCAGGCGAGCGTCTGGCGGTACATGAAGGAGTGGGAGGCGCTAACCGAGCGCCTCGGCTTCTGGGTCAACCTGGAAGACGCCTACGTCACGTACCACCAGAGCTACGTCGAGAGCGTCTGGTGGAGCCTCAAACAACTCTTCGACCGCGACCTGCTTTACCAGGGCCACAAGATCGTCTGGTGGTGGGCCCAAGGCGGCACGGCGCTGTCATCCGGAGAGGTGGGACAGGGCTACCGCGAGGTGGCGGACCCGAGTGTGTATGTGAAGTTTCCCTTGAAGAATGGTGACGGGAATCTAGAAGGAGCGCAGCTACTCGTCTGGACGACAACGCCGTGGACACTGCCGAGCAATCAATTCGTCGCGATTAATCCGGGCTCTGTCGACTACGTGCTCGTTGACGATTCGACCACCGGAGAGCGTCTAGTATTGGCAGCTAGCTTAGTCGAGTCCATTAGAGACAAGAGCAAACGTGAATTGAAGGTTTTGGAGCAGATACCTTGGCAACGTTTAGTCTTCCTTGAATATGAACCTCCTTTCGACAGTTTCCTCTCTGAGAATTCTGTTGGAAGCTTGCGGACAGATGAGATGGGGCTGAGGAATCAATGGGCCTACTCAGGTTACGACGATGACGATGTCCATCCGTACTTGGGTAACTCTATGAGGTATTGGCGTGTCGTGCCGGCCCCGTTCGTTAGCGACGATAGCGGTACGGGTTTGGTGCATATCGCCCCAGCGTTTGGGGAAGATGACTATGGAGTTCTGAAACAAGAGCAGTCTTTGTTTGAGACAGGTGATGAGCCGACACTGCTCAATCCGGTCGCGTCGAACGGAAAATTCACCGACGAAGCCCCTGAGTTCATCCGTGGACGCTGGGTCAAAGACTGCGACAAGGACATCACTCGCGACCTCAAGCAACGGGGGCTGTTGTTCCATCAGGAACAGTACCTGCACGACTACCCATTCTGCTGGCGGGCGGACGAGGACCCGTTGATCCAGTACCCGCGGGAGAGCTGGTTCATCAAGACCACCGCGTTCAAGGACGCGATGCTCGAGAACAACCAGGCCATCAACTGGCTGCCCGAGCACATCAAGGGCGGCCGGATGGGCAAATTCCTGGAGAGCAACGTCGACTGGGCCCTCAGCCGCGAACGCTACTGGGGCACGCCACTCCCCGTCTGGGTGTGCAGCGAGACCGGCAAGCAGGAAGCGATTGGCGGCTACGACGAACTGCTCGCCAAGCCGGGCGTCCAGGGAACCGAAGTCTGGACCGAAGCCAAAATGGCCAACCCCGACCTGCCGGACGACCTCCGCGTCCACAAGCCGTACATCGACGCCGTAACCTACGCTTCGCCATTCGCCGACGGCGCCCGGATGCAGCGTGTCACCGAAGTGATCGACTGCTGGTACGACTCGGGCGCGATGCCCTTCGCCCAGTGGGGATACAAGGGAGAGCAGGCAGCGGGCAGCAGCCAGACGGCAGAACGGTTTGAGTCGCAGTTCCCCGCCGACTTCATCTCTGAGGCCATCGATCAAACCCGCGGTTGGTTCTATTCGCAACTGGCAATCAGCACGATGTTGTTCGGCGAGCAGGCGGGCCAAGCCGCCAGCCACAAACCACAAGGCACGCCAGCGCAGCCGCCCCATCCCTTCAAGAACTGTATCGTCCTGGGCCTGATGCTCGGCGAGGATGGGCAGAAGATGTCCAAGAGCAAACGAAACTACAAAGCGCCGAACGAGATCTTCGACACCTACGGAGCCGATGCGCTGCGGTGGTACCTGTTCGCCAACCAACCACCGTGGAGCTCGATCCGCTACAGCGAACAGGCGATCAAGGACAGCATCCCCGAGTTCCTGCTGCGGCTGTGGAACTGCTACAGCTTTCTGGTGATCTACGCGAATATCGACGGCTGGGAGCCGGCAGCCGACAACGGGCAGTCGGCAGCGGGCAGAGATGAGTTGGATCGCTGGGTGCTCAGCGAACTCAACCGCACGGTCGCCAACGTCACCGCGCGGATGGACGAGTACGACAACTACAATGCCTGCGCGGCGATCACCGAGTTCGTCGATGGCCTATCCAACTGGTGGGTCCGTCGCAGCCGCGATCGCTTCTGGTCATCCGACAAGCAAGCTCAATCGAAGCTGGAGGCCTACGCGACGCTCTACGAGTGCCTGGTGACGATGTCGAAGGTAATCGCCCCGTTCACACCGTTCCTGGCAGAGACCTTTTGGCAAAACTTGTCAAAGGCGGTGGCGGGCCAACCGGAAAGTGTCCACCTGTGCGACTACCCGGCAGCGGATGCGTCGCTGATCGACGAGGAACTTTCCCAACGGATGGCCATTGTGCGGCTGATTTCGTCCCTCGGACGTCGAGCTCGCGAAGGCGCTTCGCTTAAGGTCCGCCAACCGCTCTCGCAGGTCGAGGTCATCTTGGCCGACACCAAGCACCAGGCATGGCTTGAGGAGCACGCCTCGGTGATCGCCGACGAGTTGAACGTCAAAGCGGTTGCGTACTCCGACGAGCCGGAGAGATATGTCGAGCACCAAGTGCTGCCAAACTTCAAGCTGCTCGGCAAGAAGCTCGGCAAGCTGATGCCCAAGGTCAAGCAAGAGCTAAATGCCGCCAGTGGCTCGGAGTTGCTGGCCAACATCCGCGACAACGGCAAGATCGACCTAACGGTCGAAGGCCAAGACATCCAGCTCCTGCCCGAGGAGGTCGAAGTCCGCATCACCGCCAAAGAGGGCTACGCTGCCGCCAACGACAAGGGCGTGGTCGTCGTGCTCGCGACGGAACTAACGCCGGAGTTGATCGCCGAGGGCTTGTCCCGCGACTTGGTCCGCGCGATTCAAGACCGCCGCAAGGATCTCGGCTGCGAGTTCACCGACCGGATCGCAATCGGCATCGAAACGGACTGGGAGGAACTCGCCTCGGCCATCGAGACGTTCATGGAGTACCTCTGCCGAGAGACGCTCGCTGACAAGATCACCCTCGAGCCGCTTGACGGGGCACAGCCAATCGAACTCAAGATTGGCGAAGCCACTGCCAAGCTCTACGTCCGTGTGAACAAGCCGGCGTAGGAACACTCATCGACGCTAATCTTCACTAATCGGATTAGCGTCGATTCGCAAAGATTAGTGTTCCCGTGATCGCGTATGAAAATCGCCGTGCTGATCTCCGGTTCTGGCCGGACACTGAAGAACTTCATCGAGCTGATTGCCGCAGATCAGCTGCCAGTGGAGATTGCGCTCGTGATCTCCAGCAGCGCCGCGGCGGGCGGACTAGAGCATGCCGAGTCTGCTGGCATTCCCACGTCCGTCGTCAATCGTGGCGAATACGCCACCGACGAGCTATTTGGCGCTGCGATTTTCTCGCGGTGCCGTACCAAGGAAGTCGACCTGGTCGTGATGGCGGGCTTTCTGAAGTTCGCCCCCGTGCCTGACGACTTTGCTGGCCGCGTGGTGAACATCCACCCGTCGCTCATTCCGGCGTTCTGCGGCCAGGGCATGTATGGCAACCGCGTCCACCAGGCGGTACTCGACTACGGCGCGAAGATCACCGGCGTGACGATTCACTTCGTCGACAACCAGTACGATCACGGCCCCATCATCTGGCAACAGCCGGTGCCCGTCTTCGACGACGATACCGCCGAGTCGCTCGCTCAGCGCGTGTTCCACTACGAACTGGAGTGCTACCCCAGCGTGCTGAAGATGATTGCCAAGGGCCAAGTGTCGCTCGACGGCCGTAAAGTGCGCATTGTCAAACGCGTCGAGAGCGCCCGCAGCAAGGCGGACGACGCTTCGATTCGGTAAGGCCTGGACGCGACAGAGCCGACCTTCTGCAGCGCTTAAGGCTAAGACTTCTGCAGTGCGTCGCGGATTTCAGTCAGGAGTTTGACTTCGTCCGACGGTTCTGGCGGCGCGGCTTCCTCTTCGTCCTCCGTCTGGCTCGTAAGTTCCTGGGCCTTGTTCATCGCCTTGATGCCAACGAAGACCGCTGCCGCGACGATCAAGAAATCGATGATCGTCTGCACGAACATGCCGTAGTTAATGAACGCCTCGGTGAACTCCCCCTCCTTGCCCGGCACTGGCGTCTGGCCGAGCGAATACTTCAAGTCCGAGAAGTTCACGCCGCCAATCAACTTGCCAATTGGCGGCATGATGACGTCGTTCACGAGAGAGCTGACCACGCCCTTGAACGCTCCGCCAATGATGATGCCGATCGCCATGTCGACAACATTGCCCTTCATGGCAAAGTCTTTGAACTCTTTGAGCAATCCCATCGCAATACTCCCCCTACGTGCTGCCTTGAGCACAGCACTCGAATAGAAAAACAAAGCCAGAAAAGACGAGTCTTCGCCCCGCCCTACTGGAGCTGCCCCGCAGAATAGCAACTAGCTACGGTTTTGGAAAAGCGAAATCACGCGACGAATGTCTTCCGCCACCGGCGCCTCGAACTTAAGTCGCTGGCCGGTCGTCGGGTGATTGATCTGTAACTGTTCCGCGTGCAGGGCTTGCCTCTCAAGAGACTCGAACTTCGCCTGCCCCCCGTAGAGCTTGTCGCACAAGATGGGATAGCCGGTGTGAGTTAGGTGAACGCGAATCTGATGCGTACGCCCTGTCTTGGGAAAGCAGCGCACCAGGGCGTGGCGGGCGTAGCGCTCAACGACCTCGTAGCGCGTCACTGCCTCGCGGGCGTCGCGGTGATCGCGGCGGATCGCCATCCGTTCGCGGATATGAGGATGTGGACCGATCGGCTGGTCGATGATATCGGCATCGCGATCCGGCACGCCCGTGACGATCGCCAAGTACTGCTTCTCAGTCGTGCGCTCTTTGAACTGTGCTGCCAGGCGTTCGTGCGCCTGGTCGTGCTTGGCGACGACGATCACTCCGCTAGTGTCGCGGTCGAGGCGATGAACGATCCCCGGCCGCGCGGGGCCCCCTGTCGAACTGAGCTGATCACCAAAGTGATGAGCCAGCGCGCTGGCCAGCGTACCTGACCAATGCCCTTTGGCTGGATGAACAATCATGCCGGCGGGCTTGTTGACGGCCACCAGGTCGTCGTCTTCATAGAGCAGATCGAGCGGAATCGCCTCGGGCTCGGGCCCCGCCTTGGGCTCTTCGAACCGCTCAATAACGACCGTCTCGCCAACTGACAAGCGATGAGCTGCCTTGCAGTCCTGGCCATCCACCCTCACATGACCGGCGTCGATGGCTCGGCGAACGTGCGCACGCGAATAGTCGGCCAAGAACTTGGTGAGCGCGGCATCCAACCGTTGGCCCGCCACTTGCTCGTCAACGACAAAGATGATGGGGAACTCCATCGAGGATGCCCCCGGGTTTAGCTACTCGGTGGCGGGAGTCTCAGCAGGCTCTGAATCCGCAGCCTCCGACTCTTCGGAAGTGGTAACGGTGGCGTCATCACTGTCGCCATCTTCACCCGCTGCTTCTGAGGAATCCTCCACTGCCGGGGTGTTGGATCCAAATTCCTCGGCAGGTTCCATGCCCTCGATCTTCTTGAGCAAATCAGAAAACGAACCATCGAAGGCGGGCTCATCAGCCGGCAGTTCGATGGGGTCTGGTGTTGCGTCTAGCTGCCCGGTCGATCCCGGCACACCGAACTGCGGGCGACGCGGCGCCGACTCGGCCGACGCCAGCCACTCGACGTCGGCCTGGATCTTCTCGTCGGCAAGAGCTTCAGCCCGCGCGCTGGCCAGCTCCTCAAACGCTCCACCAACCTGACCATAGTGTTCGCGAGCCCCCTCGATATCGCCCGTCAACTCTTTGAGCTTCGCCATGCCAAAGTGGGCGCGATCGCGGACGATTTTGTCGGTCGACGTATCGGCAAGCAGTGCTTCGTACTTGTCCGTCGCCTTGGCAAGAGCTTCTTCGGCAAACGTTCGATTCGTGAGGTAGCTGCCGGTGGCCATCATCAGTTGGCCGTCGGCCCAAGTTACTGCAGCCCAGGCCGCCGCGGGCGAGTCGGCGTGGTCTTCGCCCACTTGCTCCAAGGCCAGCAAGGATCGCTCACTGGCGCCGGTGTCCATCGCAATCGAATAAGCTTGCCACGAGACTTCGTCCGCTTCGCTGCTAGTTTGTTTGTAGTAGTTCCAAGCCATCGTCGCTGCCATGGCGCCGACGAAACCTAAGATGATCGTGGGCAAGTGAGGCTGAATTGCCTCAATGCGTGGGCCCAACCAGCGGGCCAGCATGTTTTCTTGCAGTTCGTGACGATGCTCGGAATCCATGGCGTGTAGAGATCAGCAATTAGCGGAGTGCCGTGTCACCACCAGCCGCAGCCGGGGCTTGGACCACCTCCAAGGTGGCGTATGATACGGCGGATCGAAGACCCGTTAGTTTACGGTCTTCGTTCCTCCTTCCGCAATCCGCAATTGCCCCGCCCTGTGCTGAATCCCCTTACGTGCTGAATCCCCCCCAACGCGACGCCGTGACCACCCTGTCCGGGCCGTTGTTGGTGCTGGCGGGCGCCGGTACGGGTAAAACGCGGGTCGTCACCTACCGGATTGCCGAACTAATTAAGAGCGGCATCCCCCCTGAGCGAATCCTGGCGGTCACCTTCACCCGCAAGGCCGCCGGCGAGATGCAGGAGCGCTGTCGAGAACTGCTCAAAGGCAAGCGACGTCGGAAAAAGGGCGAGGACCTGCCCACGCCGGAAATCTCCACTTTCCACTCGCTCTGCGTGCGAATCCTTCGCCGCCACATCGCTCGACTGGGCTACCCGGAGCGATTCACCATCGGCGATCGCAGTGACCAAGAGAGCGCCGCCCGGAGCGCTTTGCGAGAAATCCGCGCCCCGAGTGAAGCTCTCAAGCCGGCCGACCTGCTGGGACACATTAGCCGTTGGAAGATGCGATCGATCCGCCCCAACGAAGCAGCCTCTCACGCCGAAAGCGATCGCGAGCACCTGGCGGCGGTGGCCTACCGACGGTACCAAAACAATCTGAAGAAGACCGCGACGGTCGACTTTGACGATCTGCTGTTTCTCACCGAGGAGCTTTTTAAGAAGTTCCCCACCGTCCGCCGCGACGAAGCAGAACGATTCGATCACATCCTGGTCGACGAGTACCAAGACACCAACCACAGCCAATATGAAATTGTCCGTGGATTGGCGATGGGCCACCGCAACTTGTGCGTCGTGGGCGACGACGACCAATCAATCTACGCCTGGCGTGGCGCCGAAGTGACCCACATCCTCAATTTTCAGAAGGACTGGCCCGAGGCCAAGCTGGTTCGTTTGGAAGACAACTACCGCAGCCGACAACCGATCATCGACTACTCCAACACGTTGATCGTGCACAACGCGCACCGCCACGACAAAGTCCTTCGCCCCGCCAAGCGAGGCGGCGAGGCGCCGCGCATTCTCCAGTTCCCCGATGAGACGGAAGAAGCGAAGCAGGTAGTTGAAGAGATCAAGCGGTTGGTCGCGGCCAAAAGCCCAGGCCGGGGGCTAGGGAAGGTGAGAACCAAGTTTGGAGGAAGGGCGAGGGGTTTGGCGATCCCAAGGACCAGCAGACCGCGGCCAGTAGCATTGCTCCCAAGGACATCGCCATTCTGTTTCGCACCAACGAACAACCCCGCGCCTTCGAGGCGGAACTGCGCGCAGCCAACTTGCCATATGTCTTGGTCGGCGGCATGAGTTTCTACGATCGTCGCGAAGTGCGCGACGTGATGGCCTACCTAAAGCTGATCGTAAATCCTGACGACGAGCCATCGCTGCTCCGTGTGCTTAACACCCCGCCCCGAGGCATTGGCGATGCGGCTCGCAAGAAGCTCGTCGAACGCGCCGTGGAACGAGCCAAGCCACTGTGGCAGATCCTCGGCGAAGCCCATCGACTGGATGGCGTCAGCCCCGCGGCCGCCCAAGGAGCCGAGCAACTGAGCAAGATGATCCGCCACTGGCAGTCGAGCCCCGCCCAGACGCCGCTCGATCAGTTTGTCGAGCGCGTGATCGACGAAAGCCACTACCACGCCGAGCTACAACGACTTTATCCCGACCCCAACGAACGCGACGCTCGCACCGCTGCCGTGGGAGAAATTGTCAACGCGGCAGCCGAGTTCCAGCGCCGCAACCGCCGCAAGCAATCCAAATCGCCGGCCGCTGGCCCCGCGCTGTTGGCTCCTTTCCTGGACGATCTCGCCACGGGCGATCGCCACGACTCAGACGACAAGGACTCGCAGCTGCAGCGAAACGCGATCGCCCTGATGACGCTCCACGCCGCCAAGGGGCTGGAGTTTCCTCACGTCTATCTGGTGGGCATGGAAGAGGGCATTTTGCCCCATAAGCGGTCGATCGACGCCGGCGAGGCTAGCATCGACGAGGAACGCCGCCTGGCCTACGTCGGCGTAACGCGAGCCCAAGAGCGACTCACGTTGTCCTTGGCGCTAACCCGCCGCAAATGGGGTAAGGCGCGCGACTCGATCCCCAGCCGGTTCCTCTTCGAAATGACCGGCCAAGCCGAACGAGCCCCGCATCGTCGAAAACCGAAAGTGGGAAGTGGAAAGCGGAAGGGAGCGCAGAAGTCGAGCCGGCGCCAGCAGCGCTAGCATCCGCTGCTTTGCGGTATGCCTTCCACTCTTCGCAAGCTGAAGTTGGTGAATTCCGCGCCGCTGGGTAAATTGCGTGGTAGCCGGCGAACTATGCGTCGCCGGACAGCGCCGCAAATGGCGCCGCCGCTTTGGTGATTCTCCGGCGACATGTAGGTCGCCGGCTACCGCCGCAGGGAGGCACGCGATGTCGGACAAGACGTCCCAATCCAATGGCCACGCGCCGCTGCGCCTGGTTCACTCCAGCGACTGGCGACTTGAACGCCCGCTGCATGGGCTGGCTCAGATCCCCGATCACTTGCGCGAGTTGATGCGCGAAGCGCCCTACCAGGCGGCCGAGCAGGTCGTGGAAACGGCGCTCACCGAGAATGCCGACGCCTTGCTGCTGGCAGGTGAAATCCTGGATGTCGATCTCGCCGGGCCGCGCGCCGTTGTTTTTTTGATCGATCAATTCAAACGGCTCGAAGCGCGCGGCATCCGCGTCTTCTGGGCCGGCGGCATTGCCGATCGCCCCGATCGCTGGCCTCCCTCCACGCCGCTGCCGGAGAACGTGACCGTCTTTCCCGTTGGTCGGGTGGAGCATCACGACCTGACCCGCGATGGTGAGGTGATCGCCCGCGTGCAAGGCGTCAGCTGCGGCGAAGGCCAACCGGTAGACGCCAGCGGCTTTCATGCCGACGCCCATGGTCGGTACACCATCGGCGTGGCCTGCGGCACAAGTGACTCGGCTGGCAAGGAAGGTGACCGTCTTGACTACATGGCGCTTGGCGGACGGGTCCGTCGGGCGACCGTCGACGTCGATCCAGGCATCGCCCACTACAGCGGCGCGCCCCAAGGTCGGTCGCCCGACGAAACGGGCCCGGCCGGCTGTACCGTCGTGCAGGTGGATCACGAAGGTAAGACCAAGACGCGGTTTGTTTCGTGCGATGTCGTTCGCTGGGCCAACGAGACGCTTGAGTTCACCGACGGCGCCACCGAGGAAGACCTCCGCAATCGCCTGCACGAACGAATGGAGAAGCTCAGAGCCAAGGCGCGCGATGTCGATCAATTGGTGGCCTGGCGATTGGTTGGCGCCGGCCCGTTGCTAATCGAGCTCCGCCCTGGCGCACTGGCGGACGAGTTGTTGCTCGATCTGCAAAAACATGACGGCCGCCAGCAGCCTGCGTGCTGGAGCTATCGCCTGCGTTGCGACCAGCGCTACGAGCCGCCGGCCGAGTGGCTTGACCAAGAAACGATCCTGGGCGACCTGCTGCGGCAGATCGCCGTGTTCCGCCGCAACGAGGCGTTCCACCTCGACATGACAGAGATGCTGCCCAAGCCGCTGCCCGAACAAGAACTGGCCGAGGTGGCCAAGATCAAAGATGCCGCCGACAAGCAGCGATTGTTCGACGCCGTTGAGAAGCTCGGCGTGGCGCTGATGGCGGAGAAGTAATACAGAATTGAAGCGCGCCGACTCGATCGGTCCACCAACTCACCTCGCCCACTGCCCACTTTAATTCCCATGCGTATCACCGACCTGCACATCGATGGCTTTGGCGTCTGGAACGACCTGAAGCTGCGGAAGCTGTCGCCTGAGATAACCGTCTTCTACGGAGACAACGAAGCTGGCAAGACGACGCTGCTGGAGTTCCTGCGCTCCATGATGTACGGCGTGTCGCCCGCGCGGCGTGAGCGCTACCTGCCACCGGTCGAGGGGGGCAAGCCGGGTGGCCGGATGGGGCTGCTTGACGACGGCCAAGCCTTCGAGGCAACCCGCTACGCCGATCGCGGCTCCGAAGACCGTGGCCTGGTGAAGGTCAACTTGCCAGACGGCGAAACCCAGGGCGATCGGCTGCTGCGCGACGCCTTGGAAGGCGTCGACGAAACTACCTTCAACAATGTGTTCGCGGTCGGCCTGGACGAAATCCAACAGCTGGGCACTCTGGGCGGAGCCGAAGCAGCCAAGTGCATCTACCGGCTCACTTCGGGCCTGGATCGCGTTTCGCTATACGACATTATCTTGGGGCTTCGCGATTCGCGTCTGCGACTGCTGAGCGAAGCGGGAACGCCGTCCATCATGGCTCAGCTGATCGCCAGGCGCGATTCGCTGGCGACCGACATCAGCGACCTGACGGCGCAGAATCGACGCTGGTCAAAGATTGCCGTTGAGCTCGAAGAGCTTGGTGTGCAGATCGAGAACTCTCGCGAAGAACTCAAACAAGCCGAACGCGCGGCGCGGCGTGTGGAAGTCGCCATCGGGCTGAAGGGCATGTGGGCTGATCGCCTGAAGATTGACGATCGCCTGGCAGGCTACGCGGGTCTGTACCCATTGCCTACCACCGCTATCGACGACCTGGAAGAACTCGACGGAAAGATCGAAGAGCACCGCCGGCAGCGCGACATCCTGAAGGGGCAACGCAAGCAACTGCATGTCGAAGCGGACGAGCTCGGCGTGAACGATATCCTGGTCCGCAACGGATGCCGGCTGGATGCCCTGTCGGAGCAGCAGGAGTGGATTCAGTCGCTGGAGAACGACACCGAGCAGCTGAATGAGGAAGCAGAGAAGCTAGAGTCCCGCATCAAGAGCGAAAACCGTCGGCTCGGAAAGTTGTGGTCGCACGACCCGCAGCATACGCCCGAGCTTACCGAAGAGATGGTCGATGAGCTGGAGCCTGTCGCAGAGCAGATGCAGGACGCTGAACGAGCCGCCAGCCGGGCGAAGAAGCAGCTCGACGCCAAACGCGACAGCGAGCTGAAGTATCGCACGAAGATCGAGTCGGCAATGGCCGTCGGCGACAAGATGGGACTGCCAACCGACATCAAGGAAGCGGGCGACCTGGTCGCCATGCTCCGACGTCGCTTGCAGGTGGAACAACGCACCGAGCAATCACGCCGCCACGCGATGGAACTCGAGCAGCAGAGCCAGGACCTGCTCGATAAGCAAGCCATGCCGATGGAGCTGTTTGTCTTCATGTGCTTGGCCGCCATGCTCTCAGCGGTCCTGTTTGGTCTGTTCCTGTGGGGCCAGTACTACCCCAACAGCATCTATGGCCAGTGGGGCCCTTGGGCGGCAGCGCTGGGGCTTGGCGGGCCAATCGTAATGGGCTTCGTCAAGTACTTTGTGGAGGAGTCTGCTGCCGATCAATTGGACGCTACTCAGCGACAGATGGAGATTGTTGAGAAGCAGATCATCGAAGGCAAACGAGACCAGCAGAAACTGGACAGCGAGCTGCCGATGATCGAAGGCTCGGTGGTCCTCATGCTTCAGAAGGCCGAACGGCACCTGGCGGACCTGGAAAAGGTCCTCCCCGTCGAGACCCAACGTCGTCAGGCGGACGGCGAGGTCGCCTCGGCCGAAGCTCAGTATGCGTCCGCCAAGCAAAGTCTCGCCACCGCCTTAGAAAAATGGACGGCGGGCCTGCGGGCGTTGGGACTTCCCGAGAAAATCACGCCTGCTGACCTAACGACGATGTCGGCCCAATACCAGTTGCTAGCCGAACTTCGAGTAAAAGCCGAGAATCGCCGCGACGAGGTCGAGCGTCGCCAACGGGAGCTGGCCAAAGTCACCCAACGTATTGAAAGCCTTGCCGAAGAAGCAGACTTGGTTCTTGAAGATGAAGACACAACACCCATTGATCAACTGGAAGTGCTCCTCTCCGAACGCCGCCTGCAGCAGTCGCGGATCGATCATCGCAAGAAACTCTATGACCGAGCCAAGGACATCAAAGAAAAAGAGATCAAGCATCACAAAGCGGCTCTTGCTCTAGAAGACCGCCGCGAGACTCTCTTCCGTACCGCCGGCGCCAGCGACGAGCAGGGTTATCGTCAGCTTGCCGCCAACCTGGCTGAAGCCGCCGAGCTCAGCGAGAAGCGAGAGCAGCTTACCAAGGAAATCGCCGCTGCCATTGGCCGACTCGGAACCGAAGACGACTTCGCTCCCATGATGGCTACAGACCGAGTCGGCTTGCTCGACGGACAATGGGAAACGCTCTCGAGTGAACACGAGCGCATTGACCTTGCGCTGCGAGAACTCCTGGCTCGTCGCGGATCGCTGGAAGAACAACGCAAGGTGTTGTCAGAGGACACGTCACTCGCCGACAAACGCATGGAACTCGATTCCGTTGAAGCCCAGCTGGCCGAGGCCGCCGATCAATGGCGGGAGCATGCTGCCGTCGGACAGCTACTGGAGCTAATCCGGAGCGACTACGAGGCCAATCGCCAACCCGACACCTTGCTGGAAGCCTCCAAGCATCTCGAGCGACTCACCGGTGGCCGTTACCCTCGGGTTTGGACACCGCTGGCCAACGACATCCTGCTCGTGGACAACCGCGACGGCCAGTCGCTGCCGGTTGACTCGCTCAGCCGTGGCACCCGCGAACAATTGTTCCTCAGTGTCCGCATGGCGTTAGTCGCCATGTTTGCCCGTCGCGGAATTCAGCTTCCGATGATTCTGGACGACATCTTGGTGAACTTCGACGCCGGCCGATCCCGCACGGCCGCCCAGGTGCTGGTTGACTTTGCCAAGCAGGGCCACCAGCTGCTCGTCTTCACATGCCACCAGCACGTGTGGGAAATGTTCAAAGACCTGCACGCGGACGTTCGCCGACTGCCCAACCGATTCGGTGACGCGCCACCTGTCATCGAGGCGCCACTTGTCATCGAGGCGACGGCTGTTGAAGAGCCGGTGATCGAAGAAGCGGTTGCGGAAGAGGTGGTCGAAGAAGTTGTCGAAGAGCAGGTGATCGAGGAAGTGCCTGAGGTCGTCTCCGAGAAGGTAACTGAGCAAGTCAGCGCGCCTATCGAGGCCGAATACCTGGACCTCCCGCCTTCTGAACCCGAGCCCCTGGACTACGACTACGAGCCGATCACACCGCGACAAACTGTGGTCGAAGTGGAAGAGACGATCCAAGCAACGGACCTCCAGGACACCAGGCCAGCGGCTGCCGAAGTCGTTACCGAGTACCGTCCTGATGAGCCCATCGCCACCGAAGCCGAGTATCGCTGGCAGCCACTGGAAACGGCCCGCTACACCGAGTCACTCGGCGAAGGGCCCATCCGCCCGATGCCAGAGCCAGCAGCCGTCGTTTATCGCTAGCTGGCTACCCGCTCGGCGCGAACCGATCATCCGATCGCCCCGCCAGAACGACCTAGCCAACGGGTCCTCAAGGGCGTCCCGGCGCCACTTCGCCTGGCCACACACATTGGGCCAGCCCCCTTCGCGGGGCGCGATTTCGAAGCAGACCGAGACGTGCCATAGACCACGATCCTCGGTGCTTTCCCTCTCAGGTGGCCCCTCCTCGAGGGCAAAAAACGCTCCTCTGGCAAAATCTGCGAATTTCCCTCACAACGATTTGCCCCCGTTTTCCGGAAAAAACAGGCTATTCCGGGCGACTGACGTAATTTCAAACCTTGATTGCGCCATATTCCTTGGGCCCACGCGACTGGTCTATTACAGTAGCAGATGAGCACCCAAAGCCCGGCTGTAGCCGGTTTTGCGTGCACTTCCTTGTCAGGCGCATTGTCCCTATTCCTTGTTTAAGCCACTTTTCTTTTCAACGGTTATTGGCCGACTGCTGCTTAGGCGGCCAGTAGCTGATGTCCGGGAATCTATCCTGCACTTCGCAACTTGAGAGGATGTCGTACTCATGAAGTCCACAGTTTTTGCTGTGTTGGCTGTCCTGCTGATCGCAGCGCCAAGTAACGCAGCTACCGTAACCATCGCCGCCTTTGATAGCGGGCACGATACCCGGTCAGACTCGACCTCAGGTAATTCGCAAGACCGTGACATCACTCTCCTGGGTGCTGTCAGCTCCACCCGCATTCACCGCGCCACGCTAGAATTTGATCTCAGTTCCATCCCCGACAACGCGACGATCAACTCGGTTGACCTCGTCTTCGAGTCGACAGACAACGATGCCAACTCAGGTTCATCGGGTGGCGATATCACGGCTCACGAACTGCTTACCGATCCGGACGCCGTGAACGGCTGGAACTGGAACGCGCAGAGTTTTGGCGTGGACACGACTGGCGGTACCGCCGATGACGTTCTCTGGACAACCCCCGGTGGCGACATTGGCGCCGCACTGGCGACATTGCTCGATGCCGACTTCGATCCCACCAATGCGGATGGCGTCACCCACACCATCGGAAGCACTGCAGGCTTGATTGGAGCCGTTTCTGGCAACCTCGCAGACGACCTGCTGTACCTTCAGTTGGTCAACGACGGCGACAGCGCCACCCGCTACTTCTTGCGTGTTGAGCAGAACGGTTCCGACGGAGAACTGCCGGCTTTCCGTTTGAACGTTGACTTCAGCGTACCGCCGGCTGTGCCCGAGCCCACGTCGCTCGTGCTGGCCATGTTGGGCGGCGTCATGGTTGCTGTCCGTAAGCGACGCTAGTCTCCGTACTATCGAGTTGTAATCCACACGAGCCGGCGTATCTCCCAACGAGATACGCCGGCTTTTTTGCGCGCTCTACCGATGTTATTGATGCCTAGGTCTGAGGTTGTGCAATCCCTCGACTACCAAACGTGAAAAACGGTAGTGGCCAAAGATTTTAAAAAGTGGATCAAAACGGCGCGGTCAAAACGGTTTCTTGAATTTGGTGATCCGCCGACTATGTTGACAATCAGCGTTCCTCACTCGCAGCAAGGCCGTTGCCGTAAGTCGGTAATCGATGGTCACAGGCCGCGCCGTAAAGTGTGGACGTGCTCACACAACACCTTGAAAAACTTCCCGCGAACCGTTTCTGCAAGCCCCGGACAATTTTCTTTGGGCCACTTTTTTCAACGGCCCGTGAGACGGTGTTACTTGCCCGCCTACCGCACGTAGCGACCAACGGTTGCCACGCGCTGTCCGCCCGCTTCGGGACCAATTGCTAGTCCCAGCCATCCATCGCCAATCACCAGCTGCGTGACCATCAGACCCTGGAGGCGAGGCTCTCCAGCAGGCGGCAGCTTCAGCAGCGGGATCGGACGCTTGTCGTCTAGCACCTGGGTAAACACGCCATGCAGCTTCAGGCGACTACCCGTTCGCAGTCGGCCCTCGATCTGCACACCACCCTGGCGGACCAAATGGGCTTCGATACCGTCTACCTCAGGGAGGTAGAACGCATGGACTTTGAAGTTGCGAAACCGGCTCTTGTCGAACACCAACTCTCGGATTGCCAAAATCAACTCCGCCCGACCATCCTCCAGCAACAGCTGCACCGGGTCTTCATCCGCAAACGTCAGCACAGCCCGACCTTCCGCCTTCGCCTCGCCTGTCGCTGGATCCGCCACCCGCAGCTTGTCGCGAACGAACGCCTTGAGCTCCTGCGGAGTCCACCGCCGACCTGACAGGCCCAGCCCCTCTAGGGCGTTGTTCACCAACGACTCGTGAACTTGCAGACTGGCCTCACTGTCATGGGGCGCCCGGTTGCGTGGCGTGTGGGCTGCCAGCTGCCGATCGTTCGCCACCCGCAGCCGCGCAATCAGCCGCGACTCCGTGGTTCGCATCTCCAGCGGGTCCACCTCCATGCCCAGTGCGGCGGTACGGTCAATCACCTTGGCTTGGAAGTCCTGCTCCAACGCCGCGAGCAATGGCGCCGTTTGCCGATCCAGCGACTGGCGAACCCGCTGACTGATGCGGCTCTCGCTCTGCCGACGCGCGACGCCGCGCCGCTGCCGATACTGATCGCGGGCCTGAGACCGAATCACACTTCCCAACAAGGGAACGTTGTCGTAGTAGCTCGAAAGCCCAATGAGTTGCGTCCGGTTGGCCGCTGAACAGACTGCCGGGGCGGCATTTAGACCGTCTTGTCCGACCGTGATGAGCTTCCGAGCCACGAACGACGCGTGAGAGCGATTGCGAAGCACGACCGGGCCCGGATTCGAGAAAGTGCTGGCAGCCGTCCGGCCATGGGCTTCCAAGCCCAGCCGCCACTCGAAAGGATCGGGCAGCAACCGCACCGACAACTCGGTCTCGGTTGCTGAACGACCCCGCACTAGCTCGCCCGCGATGCGATCGCGCACCGAGTCGACTTGCCGTCCTGGCGACGGAAGGAAACGGCTCACCATCGCGTGACTTACCGCGATCCGTAGGTTCGCATTCCGGTACTTCTGCTCGATCTGCTCGGCCAGCTGACGATGCAACGCGGTCGATGAGACTTGCAGACGGCGGGCATCGGCCGCGATCCGTTGTGCCAGCAGAGGGCTCCGCCCGGACTCGTAGTGCTCAAGGTCACCCAATAGCTTGGTCGCGTCGGTCGGCGGACCGCCCCATAGTTGAAGCTCATCACCAAGGACGGCGATCGGGCCCGTGTTGACATAGTGACGCTGGTCCGCATTCAACACCCCAGGTGAGAGTCGCCGTATGATGCTGGCACTCAGGGCCGCGCGGTCTGCGAGTCTCAACTCCGTTTGGAGAGCGCCACGTAACTGGTCGGCTAGCAAGTATCGCTGCCATGCATCGGCAGCGGGCCCCGCTTCTTCGTCCGTAGCAGCCAGGACGGCCTCCAGCCGATCTCGTAGGCGGTCCGCGGTTCTTGGAGCATCGAGCACGACCGTCTGCTCTCGTGCACGCAACTCTCGAACGATCCTCCAGGATGCCGCTCGACGATCGATGGCGTGGCACGCCCGACGGAGCGTCACTGCCAAGTGCTGATCATTCAACGTGTTAGCCAGCTCAAGCCCTTCGCTAGCAAGGTTTCCTAGAGCAGGGCCCAAGTCCATCGCCCCTCCCGGTTCGGCAAGGGCTTGCTCAATCGCCGCGCTGGCACGCTCTGACCAACCTGCCGTGGCTGGCGACTTGGCTAGCTCTTCCAGTAAGCGGATCAAGATTTGTGGGCTCGTCGCGTCGAGCTGAGTCGGCTCAGTAGCCTGGACGGCGGCGTTCTCGTCCCGCGCCAAATGCCGTTTGGGCTGGGCAATGTTAGGCCGGCGAGGAATCATGGCGAGCCGATCGCCTGGGCCAATCAAGACCGGACCGCGGCTTGGCGGCGCCTGGGCGGTACGCCCAGGGCTTGGTTTGAACGCCCGTCGGAGACTAGCGACCCATTCAGGAAGTGGAGTGTTCACCAAACGTGCTCCAGCCCACCATCGCCCAAGCAAGTAGCCGCTGCGAGCGGTGTCTCGCCGCAGAAACCGCAAGTCACCATGTGCTACCGCTAGGTTTGGGGCGCCGGCGCTCCAAGCTGGTTGTCCTGGAACAAGGATGAGAAGCTCAGCAGAACCACCGTTCTTCTCCATCGCCACGCCCCAGCGAGGCACGCCGATCGTGGCAACCGGCTGAGCAGCCAATGGCGCTACTGGTCGGCGCCGCACCGCCTCGCTAGCCAATGCCGTCGGCTCACTGGTGGCCTCGAGTACTTTCAGCGCGTCGCTTACGATCTCCTGCTCCCCGGCAATCGCGATTGGCGGTAGACCCGCTTCAATCGATTCGCCAGTAACCCGTACAGCTGGAAGTGTAGGCGTAGCCGGGACCGCCGTCGGCAATGCGGTCGGCCACGGGCGGTTGGTCAGCAAGACCGGTGGCTCTGGCCGCTTTGATCGCGCAGCAACCCTCGGCTCGGCATGCTGGCATGCAAAGATCGTCGCAATCAGGGCAGTAAGGGTGAGCCCTGTAAGCCAGATGGGTGCGTAATCTGGCGGCTGCTTCACAACCTGCTCGTCCATGACTCGTTGTCGCTCCATCATGCCCAGACCGCCCTTTTTGGCTCAGCCCGGTCGAGTATTGGCGTTACTTGCCACCGCTGCGCAACTCCTTTGCAGCGCTAAAGATGGCTTAGTTGACGGCAACACCACAGCCCGCTGCGGAGTGCTATCAGTAGGAAAGATCGGCAGTTTGGGTCTCATGGTTAACCTTTCGCGGGAAACACGTATGCGAAAATTTTATGGCTAACGTAGGACGCGGCAAATCGGTACTTTGTGCCAACGACGCTAACGAACCTGCCCGCTAGGAAAGCAGACAACATGACGAACCTATTTGCCGTCGCAATGGGCGGAGCAGTAGGCGCCACGCTGCGTTACTTGACTACCCTTGCCATGGAGGGCTGGCTCGGAGACCGTTTTGGCTATGGCACGCTGCTAGTGAATGTCGCTGGATGCTTCCTACTTGGATTGCTCATGCACGACGGATTCGCCAGCGCCGCCAGGGCGCCTTGGCTATCGCATCCCGGACTCACCGCCGGTTTGTTGGGCGGACTAACCACCTTTTCGACGTTTGGTCTGCAAACGGTGGTCCATATGCAGCAACTCGAATGGAAGCTGGCAGCCCTAAACGTGGCGGCAAATGTCGTCTTGGGCTGCGTCGCCGTCGGCATGGGCATTGCCCTTGCGCGATCACTTTCTGGAAGCTGAAAAAAGAAAGCGGGCGACAACCATCGGCTGCCGCCCGCTGGAGTTTGCAAGGACTTTGCCTGCTCTACTTCAGTTCAACCTTCTTGGGCTGCGCTTCTGGCCGCTTTGCGATCGAAACATGAAGTACGCCGTCTTTCAGTTGAGCCTCAAGCGTATCGGCGTCAACCGTATCAGGCAGTGACACCGAGCGGCTCAAGGTTCCAAACCCGCGCTCATTGTGGTGGTACTTGCGATCCTCTGGCGCGGGACGTTCCAACCTGACGGTCAACACCCCTTTGTCGAACTCGACGTCGACTGCATCGCGGCTAACGCCTGGTGCATCGAACTCTAGATGGAGACGATCATCAGCCTCCCACAATGACGCTGGGGCTCGCAGAGAGTTGGACCACGTGTTTGCCTGCGTGAAGATTTGCTCCACGAAGCTATCGACGTCGGCCAAAGTCTGCGGCAATAGATGACGAAGGCGGTTCTTCTGAGTGTAACTTGGCATGTGAAGGTCTCCTGGTTCAAGGACGGAGAGGGTTGGTCGAGGATGGTGCTCGCCCGGAAAGGCTGTCTTAACTGGAATGCAAGACGCGCGCCAAAGATCGCCAAGAAATCTCATCCCCATACTCACAAAGGACTTACGGACGCACCAGGAGGCTAGCCGTGGCAACCACCAGCTACACAGCACGCCAATATGGCAGCCACCGAAGAGACCCAGGAGAGTCCACGAGAACGCCACGGCGCCACTTTGGCAGTAAGATTATTGAAGCCCTAGCCGAGAATCGCCTGCACTCGATCGATGGTTGCTTGGTCATTTAGCTCGAGCTTACCGAACCCCCTGATGGCTCCCGCCGAGACGGCTGAGTCCTGATGCTCCGGATAGTTGGTGATGAGCATCACCGGCACGCTGGCCGTTTGCTGGTCCGCCTTGATTTGAGCGATGACATCGATGCCGTCGGAGTAATCGATGTCGAGTTTTCGGTTGACAACAACAAGATCAAACGGGGATGCCTTCAATTGGACCAAGGCATCGTCGGCACGGTCGGCTTGGGCCACTTCGCAATCGAAGTGCTTCGTAAAGAACTTGGTTAGCGTCGCGTGGTCTGGCCCACAGTTTCCGACGTCGAGAACTCTTTTCATGATGGGCTTGTCTCTCGCTGACACGCATAAGATGGTTGATTCAATACTGCTTATCGTGTGAGGGCTGTCCTCTACTCCCCTACTCCTCTACTCCTCTGTGACCTCGATAGCGAACAAGTGGGTGCGGTTGGAAATGTAGAGCACGTTGTCCGCTACGATCGGTGTGGAGTAAACGCTGTTTCCCATGTTGACCTCACCGTAGAACGGAATCATCTCACCGCCGTCGTCTTTCATCGCGACCTCAGGATCTGCTGAGTGCTTGAAGATGGCCACATCGCCATCTTCATCACCGATGTAGACTTTGCCATCCGCGATGAGTGGTGAGCCCCAAGCCGCCGCCAGCATATCGTAAACCCAGTTGACCTCGCCGGTCTTCGCGTCAAGACAGTGAAACAGTCCGCTGAAGTCGGCGATGTAGAGGACGTTATCCTTAATGGCGACGGTGCCGCAACTGCGATGCATTTCTTCTTCAAAGTCGATCTCGCCATCGTCGTTACGGTCCACTTGGCTGTAATGCCAAACAGCCGCTGAGTTGGGGTTGGGCCGTGCCAAATCGCCCTCTTCCGGTACAACCGCCTGAATACGCTTGGGAGCTATTGGCGTTTCTAAGTCGGCTGAGTTAAAGGCCAACTCGGGACTCACATCGCCCTTTTTGTTGGGGTCGATACACCAGAGGTGCCCAATCCCTTCGCCATGCTCCGGGTCCTGGCCCACAGCGACATAGACGAGGTCCTCATACACGACCGGCGTGGCAATAATGTTGTTTCGCGTGCCGCGGCCACCCAATACCCAGATGGACTCCTTGGGATTGGCGTCAAACTTCCACAGCAGCTTTGGCCCCCCCTGCCCATCGCCGGCAGGAGCGAACGAGTAGACCCAGCCATCGCCGCCACCGAAAATGGCTTGAGGCTGGCCGTTGATCACCGCGTAGGTGGGACTGGACCACTGGCCATGCAGAATGTTGGTGCCTGGTGAAGCGTCGGTCCACAGCAACTTGCCCGTATTCTTGTCGAGTGCGATGAAGCTTGGCGCGTCTGGAGCTGGCAGATTGATGTGTGACTCGTCCAGCCCATTCGACGTATTTACCAGCAGGACGTCTCCCACGGCCGTCACACTGCAGCTACACATATTGTGCTGCGAGACACCCAGCTCGCGCATCATGTCGTAGACCCAGATGACATCGGCTTCGACCTCACCCGTGTGTTCTTCGTTGGCCACGGGGCCGTCATTCTCGCCGTCACGAAAGCCCTCGGTATCGAGGCAACGAACTTCTCCGCGGCTTGTGACAAACCACAGCTTCTCGCCTTCCACCAATGGTGCACAGCAAATGCCTTGCAAGGGCCAATCGTGGACGCGGCCCGTCTTGAGCTTTTCGCTGGAATGCTGCCATAGGAACTTCCCGTCCTCGATGTCGAAGGCGATCAGGCAGCCGAGATCCACACTGCTAGGATAGCGCTCGATCCAGCCTCCAGAATTGTTGGTGCCGATGAACGCCTTGCCACCGGCCACGACTACGTTGCCGTACGTCTGCGAACCTAGCCGAGAAACCCACTTGATATTCTCAGCACTACTGGAGTCCCACTCACCCGTGCGGAAATCAAACGAGCCAATATCCCAGTAGGTAGGCATGCCGGTAGCGACCGGCACGTTGTTCCTTTGTGGCGACCCAAAGAATTGATTCCACTCGCGTGTAAGTGGAGCAGCACTTTCGGCGTGAACCGTGGCGGCAAGCGAGGCGAGTAGCACAACCAGCAGAGCTCGAAACATCTACAAATCTCATGTGGGTGAGAAAACTCGGAACGTCAATTGGGCGTGACGCTCAGATTGTCAACGTAGAACTCGGCCTCTTTGGCGTCACCAAACAGGCCGGGACTTCCTTGATAATTTGGGGCGTGATCTTCGAACTCAAGCGTCCATTGCGTGGGCTCGGGTTCGCCGCGATTCCAGACCTTCGCCGATACCAGAGCGTGCCCCGCATCCGGCTGGGGAACCACCTTCAGTTTCATGGTGTACCATAGGCCCGACTCAAGCTGCATGGGAACCACTGCTTGAGTTCGCTTGTCGTGGGTGCACCAACTATAAAGTCGGGCCTCGTTACTCGGGCCAAAAAGCGCGAACGTATATCGACTGTTGATCAAGCCCAACGAAGGCAACTTGACCGCCGAGTTGCTTGTCGCGGTGGGGAACTCGGGGGCTGGTTCCTCGGCCACCGCTTCGCCGGCTACCCCGGTTTGCAATTGAACGTCCGCTTGAATCGTATAGTCGCTTAGATCGCTCGGCCCCATCCACATGCGACTCCGAGTGCCAAGTTTGGTAGTTGGCTTACCGGGACGAGTGGGCAGTTCGATCGGCTTGGCGAGGTAGTGGTTGCCCGCGGCGTCCTCACGCAGATTGTAGCGGATGCGCCCGCCGACCCAGGTGAGCGGCACGTCGTCGCGCGTCTCGAAGTCGAATTTCCATGGCAGCGGCGGGACAATGCGGATGCGGGCCGTGGCGGTCAGGTCGCCCACGGTAGCGGTGACCAATGTCGATTGGTGGGCTGCGTCCCGCGGCGCAGAATAGATACCCTCCGCCGAGACAACACCTGGCCCTTCGACCGTATAAGAGACGTCACTCGCTGCTGCCTGCGCAAGCTGTCTACCATCGTTAGAGTAGAGCCTGGCAGTAAGCGGCACACGGCCTCCCGGAGCAAGCAGGCAGTCGTAAGGAGAAATCAGCAGCTGGGCGGGTGTCAGCGAACCGGGGTCACTAGACTCAGTCGGAACAAAGCCTTTGCCTGACGCCAATTCGCCCCCGCGCTGCGTCCCGAGGCAGTAGACATACTCACTGGTTGTAAGATACACGCGGCCGTTGGCCACGATGGGCGACGCGTCGACTTGCTCGCCACGCAGCGAGACTTTCGACACCGTATCGATCGAGCCATCCGCATTGGGCTTGAGAATGTGAAATCGGCCGCCGCGGCTGGCGTAGTAGATTTTGCCGTCCGCGTAGATGGGCGTGCTGCGGCTAACGCGGCCGAGTGCCTTGCGTTCGAGTTGCTGGCCCGTCTTGGAATCGAAAACCAGCATCTTCGCCGAGTCGGTCGTAACGTAGACTTTGTCGTCAATGAATAGCGGCGAACTCTTGCCGGCCATGACTTGGTAGTTCTTCCACAACAACTGGTCATCCGTGATCACGCCAGCGGTCGTGCCATCCACGCCAACAAAGGCGCCCATGGTATTGCCAACCACATTCTCTTCACTATGGCCGGTGAAGACCCGGCCATCGGGACTGACCACGGGCGAGACGTTTAGTCCGCGGCGCGACAGCTGAGCATTCCAAACGGTTTTGCCAGTGGCGGCCTGCATGCCCCAAACGGCGCCATCCCCTGAGCCGAAGACCAGCAGGTCTTGGCCGTTGAGATTCGTTAGCACCGGAGTGCTGTAAGTGGTGTCGTAGGGAATTAGCCGCGTACCACTAAGCCAGCGGAGTTCGCCGGTCGCTTTATCAAAACCCATGAAGCGGTGTGCCGGTTTGGCCAGCAAGCCCCACTTCGGCGTGTCGCCCCAGCCGATCACCACGGCACTGGTGATGACCGTATCTTTGTAGATCAGCGGGAAGTTGGTACGGCCACCATAAGTACTTAGCAAGCCGAGCTCTTCATGCAGGCTACGTTGCCAGACCACTTCGCCTGACTCGCCATCGAGACAGCAAAAGTACCCGCAGACCCCCTGGGCGTAGACGCGACCTGTTTCCGGATCGCCCACCACGCTGGACCAACCGACACGTGTGTCAGGTACGTCGGACAAGTACACATTGAAACGATGCTGCCATAGGATTTCTCCTGTCGAAGCATCTGCGCAGACGACTTTTTCGCCCTCGTGCTTAGTGCCGGGCTGGTCACGAACCAGCGTGTAGAGCCTTCCACCGAAGACGACTGGCGTGCTGCGTCCGGCCAGCGCTTTGCTTTTCCACAGCAAATTACTGCCAGGGCCACCTCGAGGACTCCACCGCTCGGGGAGATCGGTGGCTGTTGATGTGTTGTTGTGTCGAGGGCCACGCCAGTTCGGCCAGTCCTCGCCACGGACCGACTCGGCAGTCAGGACCAAGCTGAGCAGCAAAGTGGCAACTTTGCCGTGGAAGGACGCGAGAGTTAACAACGATGCCGCCTTGGTAAAGCTACGCATGGAGGGAAGACTTTGGGGGCAAGAGGTAGGTAATACAAACATACCAGAGCCGCCATCAGGGGGCTATTCTCCCCCTTTGTACATGAGCAACCCCTACCAGCGCAACAGTCGCTACAGCCGGCAAAGTTTGCCTAATGCATGACGTAAGCCATTCACCCAAAAAAGCTTGCGATGCCTCAAGGGGAGTTTTTTCCCCGGCCGATAGGTTGTGATGTCGTGAACAGGCGTCCGCGCCTCGCGATGCCAAGACCCCGCGCGTCAACAGACCGGCCCGGACTGCTTCGAGTCAAGGATTGGCTCGACTGGCGTTGACGTCACCCAAGCGGACCACCCTTAGGTCTACCCCGCCTTTCGCTGACTCCCTGCGTCGCCCGCTACTGGCAACCCGCATTGCCACGTTAGCGTGCGCTGCACGTCGGCCAAACCGCCCGTGGTAACTTGCCACGCATGGACAGCCGCCCCCCGACGTGGAGCGGAGCCGCGCGTTGCCGGGAGTCAGGCGGAAGGGAACCAAGGAGGTCCCCCCGAATGAGGAGTTGTTCGATGAAGTACGTATTGGGAGCGCTCATGCTGAGCATCTCGCTGGTTGGCCAAAGCTTCGGCGGTGGCCTGCTAGACAAGATGTGCGGCGGCGGGTGCGGCTGTGCGAGCGAGCCGTCCTGCTGTTGCGATGAACCGTCGTGTTGTTGCGACGAACCAAGCTGCTGCTGCGACGAGCCGTCCTGCGGCTGCGATGACGGCTGTGGCTGCTGTGACGACGCTTGTGGATGTGGCTCGTGCTGCACCAAGAAAAAGTCGTGCTGCCTGCTCGACAAGCTCTTCGGCGGCAAGAAGAAGAGCTGCTCTTCGTGCTGCGACTGCTGCGAAGAGCCAAGCTGCTGCTGCGACGAGCCGTCCTGCTGCTGCGATGAACCCAGCTGCGGTTGCGACGACGCTTGCGGATGTGGCTCGTGCTGCACCAAGAAGAAGTCGTGCTGCTTGCTCGACAAGCTCTTCGGTAAGAAGATGAGCTGCGGTTGCTCCAACGGCTGCTGCGAGCCTTCATGCTGCTGCGATGAGCCCAGCTGCTGCTGTGATGAACCTTCCTGCTGCTGCGACGAGCCCAGCTGCTGCTGTGATGAACCCAGCTGCTGCTGCGAAGAACCGTCCTGCGGTTGCGACGACGGCTGCTGCGGCGACGCTTGCGGTTGTGGTTCTTGCTGCACCAAGAAGAAGTCGTGCTGCCTGCTCGACAAGCTCTTCGGTGGTAAGAAGAAGAGCTGCGGTTGCTGCGAGCCCAGCTGCTGCTGCGATGAACCTTCCTGCTGCTGCGATGAGCCCAGCTGCTGCTGTGATGAGCCGTCCTGCGGCTGCGATGACGGATGTGGCTGCTGCGACGACGCTTGCGGTTGTGGTTCCTGCTGCACCAAGAAGAAGTCGTGCTGCTTGCTCGACAAGCTCTTCGGCGGCATGAACAAGAAGAGCTGCTGCGGAAGTTGCTGCGAGCCCAGCTGCTGCTGTGACGAACCCAGCTGCTGCTGCGACGAGCCTTCTTGCTGCTGCGATGAGCCCAGCTGTGGTTGCTGCGAGCCCAGCTGCGGTTGCACCAGCGGTTGCGCTGGCGCCAGCATGGCTGCTCCGGCTGCAGCGCCAACGCCGGCGCCCGTGACGGTTCAGGAGGAAGCGGCTCCGATGCCGCCCGCTCCGACGCCAATGGCCGACCCCAACGCTGCCGTCGGCCGTCAGCGTGACGTGGTTCGCGCCAGCTTTGCTCGCTAGTTGAGAAGAGCTGCCAGCTGATTGATCAAGACCCCGCCCCGGGTAACCCTGGGGCGGGGTCTTTTTGATTCAGGCGGTACGAGGCTTCACGTTTGAACGATCACGGCCTACTCACGTAGTGGTACTCGAACACGTATCCTTGTTCTCCAACGAGCCAATCAGATGCTACCTAGCTTGATGACATCGACTGTCGTCCTATTGCTCGTGGCGCCAGCAGTAGCTGCCGCTCTTGACCCAGCACCCAAGCTACCGGCTGACCAGTTGGCCAACGTCCTGGCGGGCTTGGTCCGCGACGCCCTCCCGACCGAGTACGAGAAGAAGAAGGATTGGGAACGCACGAAACGAATCACCACAGGTTTGAAAGTTGACGGCAAGTTACCATCGCTTCGGATCCATCGTCGCAAGAAAGAGGTTCCTCACGGGCTATGGAAACACTACCGCGCTCGGATCGTGAACACCGACCAAACTCTCTCAGTCCGCGTCGAAAACCTGCAGAGTAGCGGTCCTGCTCGGGCTGGCTGCACCCTGATTGTGGAAGCGCCAATCGACGGTTGGGCCCGTTTTCGGCACTACAATCGCGGTCTCCACCTGGGTACGGTCACCCTCGAAGGTAGCTCCCAGGTACGCATCGAAGTCGACTGTGAAGTTGGCTTAGCGATCGTGGCCGGCAGGCGATTGCCGGCCCTTGCTTTGCACCCAGAAGTCAAACAGGCCCGCGTCGTCATCGAAGATTTCAACCTGCACCGGGTGGGCGAGATCGAAGGCCGCGTGGCTCGTGAGATGGGCCGCGGGCTCCGGCGTTTGTTGGAAGACAAGCTCACAAGTGACAGAATCACGGCTCGGCTCAACGCATCGATTGCCCGCCACAAGGATCGGCTGATCCTGGACCCTTCAGACCTAATCGCCGGCCGCGCAAAGCCTACCCCGCCTCCCGCCGCACTGCCTGGAACTTCTCATCCGGCAAAATCATCTCGGTGACCTGCAGGCCAAACTTTTCGCCAACCTTGACCGCTTCTCCTAGCGCGATGGCCTCTTCGCCGACGGTTAGCTCGATCAGATCATCACATAGTTTGTCGAAAGTGATGATGGCGCCTGGCACCAGGTCGACAATTTCACCGACGGGCAACTTCTTCGTAGCAAGGCAAACGGTTACCGGCACCTCGACGCGCAACAAGCTGCGCGAGTAATTGGGCAGTTGCGTCAGGTCGGTGATCTTGCGACGCGGGGCGACCGTCTTCGCTACGGCTGGTGACTCAGGCGCGGCTTCTGCCGGCGGGTCTGCGGTCTCCTCGGCTAGGGGCAAAACCGTACCAGGCGCGCTGCAAGGCCACACAAGCGACAAAGAACCTGTCTGTTCTCCGCCCGTCAAGGACAGCGGCGCCAGCCCTGCACCCTCAGAGACTTCCCCTGCCGCCAGCGCACTCTTCAGGTCTTCCACCCACGCGGCTTTGAAGTCGTCCGCCATGAAGGTCTCGGGCACCAGCAGCATGCTGAGCTCTTGAGCGAGCGTGCTCAGCTTGCTTTCGCCCGTGGCGTCCGGCGCCTTGAGCCAGTCCGGCAGCAGCCCTCCTTGGGCCGGTATGACGGCCACGGCGCCGATGTCGCCAAAGGTCATGACGATCGCCAACCCTGGCCCTTCAAATCCGCTCGGAGGCGAAGCAGGATCGTACGTCGCTGCCTCGCCAACGGTGATGGTTAACTCGGTGTCCAGTGCCCGAGAAAGCGCGCCAGCCGCTTCCTCGGCCCCAGCCTGGCACGCGGCGATGACATCGGCGGCTATATCGGGGGTTAGTTCAGACACGCGGAAAACGGCTTGCGATGGGACTGGCAGACAGACTCTCCTAATCGGTATCGGCTGGTATAGCCGGCAAACTTTGCCTCATCACCGCTAGCGTCGGCCGCAACCTGTCTGCTGGCGCCGCGGGGCGTATAATGCGGGCATGAGCACTGCTATCGCCCCGCCGCCCACGCACGAATTCCCTCCCTACCGCTCGCTGGAAAACGACGAGCTGATCGCCCGCATCGACGCGGTGCGGGAAGAGCTGGGCCCGAAGCTCTTGATCCTCGGCCATCATTACCAGCAAGACGAGGTCGTCGCCCGCGCCGACCTACGTGGCGATAGTTATCAGCTGAGCCAGATGGCAGCTGATAGCGACGCCTGCCGGCATATCGTTTTTTGCGGCGTGCACTTCATGGCCGAAACGGCCGACATTCTGGCCAATCGGCCGGAGAAACTGACGGAGCGGGACGGCGAGCGGGTCGCCGTCTACCTCCCCGACATGGCCGCCGGGTGCTCGATGGCCGACATGGCCGCCATCAACCAGATTGAAGACGCTTGGGAGCAGCTGGGCGAAGTGATCGACACCGAGCGGCTGATCCCCGTCACCTACATCAACTCCGCCGCCACGCTCAAGGGCTTTGTCGGACGGCACGGCGGCATTGTTTGCACGAGTTCCAACGCACGGGCCGCCATCGAATGGGCCTTCAACAAGTCCAATGGCGGCAAAGGCGGCGACCGCGTGATGTTCTTCCCCGACCAGCACCTGGGCCGCAACACAGCCATGGGGATGGGCATCACTAACGACCTCATGCCGGTTTGGGACCCGCACGATGACGACCTGGGCGGCAATACGGAGGAGCAACTGCAGAAGTCCAAGGTCATTCTTTGGAAAGGCCACTGCAGCGTTCACCAAATGTTCAAGCCGGAACACGTGGCGATGTTCCGCGAGAAGCACCCGGGCATTCAGATCTTGGTGCACCCCGAGTGCCCGCAGGACGTGTTTGAGTTGGCAGACGAATCGGGCAGCACCGGCAAGATCATCAACACCGTCAAGGCCGCCGCGCCCGGCACGAAATGGGCCATCGGCACCGAGCTGCATCTGGTAAACCGTCTGAAACAGGAGCATCCCGAGCAAGAGGTGCACTTCCTGTCGCCGGTGGTCTGCATGTGCGCCACGATGTACCGCATCGACCTAGCCCACCTCTGCTGGACGCTAGAAAACCTGCGCGACGGCACGCCGGTGAATCAGATCGCGGTCGATGAAGAGATCGCCCGCTGGAGCCTGGTTGCACTGGAGCGGATGCTGGAAGTGAAGTAGCCGGGCGCTGGCTGACGACCTTGAAAGAAGTAGTTCCAGATAGCTTCGAGGATGAGCTATGAGCTTGTGGTCTAAGCCGATCGAAGAAGTCACCTACGAAGACCTGGAAGCGTTCTGTATAGAAGGAGTCCAAGAGAACATTCGTTTGGACTACAAGGAGACTTGGCCTAAAAAACTCTCTAAGTCTATCGCAGCCTTCGCCAATACTCTTGGAGGTTTAATCCTCATTGGTGTCAAAGAACCCTTGCCGGCCGGCGGCTCTGCCAAGATTGCTGGAGTTGAGAAACCGGCATCAGCTACAGAAAAGGTCACGCAAGCTGGGCAGGCTCTCTATCCGAGCGTGGCCGCCGAGGTAACTCGCCCTTTAATGCTACCCGATGGCGTTCATGCCGCATACGTAATACGTGTTTATCAAAGCGGTTTGGCCCCGCACGCTGACATCACACGGAATCGAGTATTCGTCCGTACTGGCGACACAACACAGCCTGAAGACCTTGCAGACATCGACCGCATTCAGTTAATGCTCTACAACCGCGAAGCACAGTCAGCCCTTCGTGACAAAGAAATCCAGCGTGCTCTTAATCGGTTTCGATCGCTTAGGAGCGACGGCGCTGAGAGCCTTGCTCACTACTGGTGCTGTGTATCGCCACAGTTCCTTTTAGGTGATATTTTGACTAGGCAGCAATGTCTCGATACTGTCGGCGATTTGTCCGGTGCGAATCGCATGAGAGTAAGTGGGGGCGCTCTCGCATATCGTGCGAGACAAGGCAAATCAACAGACAAAGTTCTTGCCGCGGATCAGCAAGGAGTTATTGTAAATGTCACTACGTTCAAAGACTGGCAAGAACTTCCAGACGCGAGAAGGGACTTGTGTATCGAATGGCTTGTGAATCTCATACGAGAAACGGCCTTAACCTCACATAAAGCCCTGAAGATAAGCGGTGCGGCATCTATTGGCCGAATTGCGGTGAGTATCGGATGCGAGAACGTACGCGGAACAACATCGCAACAAGGGCACTGGGAAACCGCGGACCACACGCAGATTGACAACCAAATTCGCATCGAAGAACACATCGACTTTCAAGAACTTGGCGCATCGATTGAAAGAGGGTTACTGCGCCCTTACGAGCATCGGATAGCTGAACAGATAAGCCATGCATTTGGCCATCCGTCAATGCCTGCAGCTTCTTATCTGAAATGAACTGGCCCGACTACCGATTGCTCGACTTCGGCGGCGTGCGTGGCTCGGAGGGTCGTAAGCTGGAGCGGCTTGGTGCGTTGGTGGTCGATCGCCCTTGCCCTGTCGCTACGGATACGCGACCGGCCGCCAGCGACTGGCAAGCCGACGCCCGCTACACAGGCGCCAAGGTTGCCGATGGTAAGTGGAAAGCTTCGGCGAGCAAAAACGCGCTGGAAAACACGACGGTTGTAGTCCCCGTCGCCGACGATCGGACCTTCCGCATGCGTCTGGAACTATCTCCCGCCGGCCAGGTAGGGTTGTTCCCCGAACAGTTCTCGAACTGGCGATGGATAGCCGCGCAGGTGGCCCGCAGTAACCGACCCTTACGAATGCTCAACCTGTTCGCATATACCGGCGGCAGCACGTTGGCCGCCGCGGTGGCAGGCGCCGAGGTGACCCATGTCGATGCATCCAAGCCATCGGTCGCGCTAGCTCGCCAGAATGCCGACGCAAGCGACTTGGCCGACGCGCCGATTCGCTGGATCGTGGAAGACGTGGTGAAGTACTGCCGCCGGGAAGTTAAGCGCGGCAATCGCTACGACGTCGTGGTGCTCGATCCACCAAGCTACGGCCACGGCCCCAAAGGCGAAGAGTGGAAGCTGGCCCGCGATCTGCCGACGCTGCTAGACCTCTGCGGCGAACTAACAGAGAGGGCGCCCGTCTTCCTGCTAGCGACCTGCCACACGCCAGGCGTCGGACCGGCCGAACTCTCGGCGTACCTGTCCGACGCCATTGTCGGCCACTGCGGGCAGCCCCCCGCGAGCGGCAAGCTGTGGCTCGCGACAGAAGACGGCCGCCGGCTCGACAGCGGCGTCTTTGCGCGGTGGCCAAGGTGACAAGCGACGGACTAAGTATGGTTAAGGAGATCCTGTAGATGGCAACCCTATAATTCACCACCATGGGGAACAGCCTTGGTTTGGTTTTTCCCCCCGAAGTGCTCGCCCACCTCGAAGCACCTGACGGGGATGAAATCCGATTGGTTCAAACACCAAACGGACCGATTTTGCAGAAGGTTGACGCCGAAACGGCGACCGAACTGGAAGCTGCTGTTGAGATTGTGCAGGAAGACGAGTCGGTGCTCCGCAGGCTGGCGGAGTAACGCGTGTGGGTGAGCCTGCCTGGATCACTTGAGAAGTCGTTGATGTGATTCACTCACACCAACTGGCAATGCACGTAGGCCGACGCGCTTGCGTGTCGCCTAGTGCCTGCGCGACTATCTCGCGGGCGCGAGCTACGCGAATAGCTCACCCACCACGCTGCCCTCGTCGACGAGTTTGATCGGCCGGCCGATGAGGCTCATGTTTTCGTGCTCGGGGTCGATGCCTAGCGCCGTGTAAATCGACTGATACAGGTCCTTTGGCGAGACGGGCCGCTCAATCACCTTCGCGCCGCTGGCGTCGGTCTGGCCGATGACTTGGCCGCCCCGGACGCCTCCGCCCGCCAGGGCGACGTTGAATGCCTTGGGGAAGTGATCTCGCCCGCCGCGGGCGTTGATCCGCGGCGTGCGGCCGAACTCGCCCATCCAGACGACTAGCGTATCGTCCAACATGCCGCGCGACTTGAGATCGCGAATCAGGGCCGCCATTGGCTGGTCAATTTGCTGCGCGTTTTCCTGCGTCTTGGTGAAGTTGTCTTGGTGCGTGTCCCACCCGCCCATGGTGACTTCCACGAAGGTCACGCCTGACTCAACCAAGCGACGCGCCAACAAACAACCGGCCGCGAACTGGCCGTCGCCGTACTGTTGCCGAACGGACACCGGTTCCTTTTCAATGTCAAAAGTGTTCATCTTCGGGCTGAGGATCATCTCGCTGGAGGCCTCGATCAGCTTTCGATGATCAGCCACAACGTCAGCGCCTTCGACAGCGGCGAACTCGCTCTGCAATGTATCCAGCAGACCAAGCCGACGGCGATAGCGCTCTCGGCTGGTGGTGACGCGTGTGTTCTGCGGCGGCCGGGTGGCGCTCTGCAAGACTAGCGGGTCGTGGTCGACCCCCAGAAAGCCGCCGTTGCCGGCGTTTTGTCCGCGGCCGCCGATGCGGACGAAGCTCGGCAACTCACACGCAGCGTTGCCGATTTGATGAGCAACGTTTGACCCCAGCGTGGGAAACTTAACGCCACCCATAGGTAGGTAGCCGTGATGCATGAAGTAACTGGCGCGCGGGTGGCTGCCTTCCTTGCTGGTCATCGATCGGATGATGGCAAGATCTTCCATGACTTTGGCTACCTCTGGCAACCGATCAGCAATCTGAATTCCTGGTACGCTGGTCGCGATGGCCTTGGTCTCACCACCAGTTGCTTGGCCGGGCTTAGGGCTGAAAGTCTCAAACTGGCTTGGACCGCCTGCCATCCATAGCAAGATGCAAGCCTTGCCTCGCTGCTTGAGCTCGCTCGACGCAAGGCTGATGCGATCGGTCCAACTCAGCAATCCGCCAGCGGTCACCGAAGCGCCCACGTTGCGCAAAAAGTCCCGTCGCGACGCAATCCGGCCACCGCTTGTCGTCACATTGATTTGGTGCTGGAGCATAGAGACCTCGTGATAAATTGCTGCCGAGGGATTAGGGGCGTCGCGAAGCCGCGCTTACTTGCGATGAACAAACTCCGCGGAGTTCAAGATCGCCCACAAGACATCTTCGAAGGCTTCCGATCGCCGATTGACGGACGCGACGTAGGACAAGACGTGAGAGCGTTCCGCGCTGGTAGGCTCACGCGACAATGCTCGCAGGTAGAGTTCATCGAGGATCAATTCGTCGTCTGGTGATTCGCCAAGCAGCCCACCAAGCATCGTACGACGAGACGCCGATGCGGCCTGACTGATTCGCGGCGTATTCATCATAGCCAGCGCTTGAGGGATAGAAGCGCTAACGGTCTCTCGCGGGACACTGGGGTCGTACCCAAAGGCAACGTTGAAAATGAGTCGCGGCGTGACCTGCCCCCCATACCTGCCACCACTCAAGCGATCGGCAAGGGCCCGCGTCTTGGTCTCGTCGATGGCGAGGGCCGTAAGCAGCGCATTGAACAACTGATCTCCCCGCATACGCTGTGGCACGTTGGCCGTCATTGGCGTTTGGTTCACGCCGCGTCTTGGTCGCGACTCACGTTGATAAGCGTCTGTTGCACAAATGGTGCGCATTAACCACTTGATGTCGTGCCCGCTGCGTGAAAACTGAGTTGAGAGATACTCGACCGCCGCAGGCGCGGTTGGTTGGCGATCGGGCCCCATGTCGTCAATGGGCTCATAAAAACCTTCGCCAACCAGCTCAGACCACATTCGGTTGACCAGGGCAGTTGAAAACCACGACGATTGGGTCATCCAGTCGGCTAGCTGGCCACGACGCTCCGAGTCGCGAGTTCCGAAAGGCAACTCCGCTCCCGTTAGGAAGAATCGTGGCTGCGTCTTGGTCCCTGGCTTGTCTGGTTGATCGAGGTCCGGCATGTAGTGCTCTGGCGATCCCCGTCTATTGGCGTTGTCCGGATTTCCCCTACGTCGGCCGGCGGCTCGGTCGTTGACGACGACCGTATAGCTGCGCCTGGTGGGCGTCTGTATCTGCCGCACGCCGGAGCGCGGAAAGAAAGCCGCCAGTTCGTGGAAGTCTTCTCGCTCCCAACGATCCCATGGATGGTCATGACACTGGGCACACTGGATTTGGATTCCCAAAAAGACACGAGAGACCTCGGCAGTGGTTTCCTCGGTTCGGCCATCCTGTGCCATGAGGATTGCCGTCGAACCATTCTGTCTGACATCGCCAGTAGCGGTCACAAACTCGCTAGCAATTTCAGCCCAACTCAGATTCTCATTGAGCTGCTGGGTGAGCTTCACGACTACCGGATTACTTACCAGCATCGCGCGATCTTCAATGCGGCGAGAGAGGATTACGTCCCGCCAATAGCGGGCCCAGTTTTGCCCGTATTGGGGATTGGCCAGAAGTTGGTTAACCAACCTCTGGCGTTTGTTGGCGCGTGGGTCAAGCAAGAAAGCCGTCAGGTCTTCGGGAGTGGGGATATCGCCCACCAGGTCGAGCCAAACTCGACGGACAAAAGTCTCATCGCTCGCAATGGGGGCGAGAGTGCTGGTGTCCCCGAACAGCTCTTCTGCAAGCAATTGATCTACGCGGCGAGCAGCCTGCAAAGGACTGATGTCTGAGGCCGCGGTTTGTGTTGGTCCAACGGCAGCTAAGCACAGCAGCCCCCCCACCAACCGCCACGCCCAACCTCTTTGAATCCAGGGTAGCGACGCCATCGTGCATTCTCCTCGCGTCAGCCAAAGTAGCCTAGAAAATAGGCAAGCCTCGAAATCTCGCTACAAGTCTACTCCCCATTAACCCCCGCCTTGGGTAAGAGGTTTCGCTCCCTGCCGAGAATGGCTTGGAATGGGCACTATTCCGTCGCTGGCAAGGCAAGGTCGACGATTACGGCCCGATGGTCGGATCCCACATACGGGCCGATTCGGCGGTTGAGCACGACCATGTCGCGGCTATGCAACACGTGGTCAATGGGCAACAGCAGTGGCCAATCCCGTCGGTAGCTCCAACTCCGCTGTACTCCAAAGCCACGCAGGCTATCCTGCAATCGACTCTCTCGAAGCAGGTCGCCAAAGCAGGGAGTCCAAGGCGTCACGTTCAGGTCGCCCATCACGACGACTGGCCCCGGCGCCTTGGACGCCAGCTGTGCCGCGCCGTGTAGGTTGTCATCTCGCCACGCTCGTTCTGCAGCGGCGTGAGGATGATAGGCATGCAGCCCGATGACCGTTACCGTGTGCCCCGCGTGAGGCATCTCCGCAATCAAGGTCCAACGATCCGCAGGAGTCAGTTTTTCAAAGCGGACATTCAGAAGCGGTTGCTTGGAAAAGACTGCCATTCCCGACCGCGTATCTCGCAACTCATGGCAATGGTGGGGATACTCGTCCAAGAGTGGAGCCATCGCGTCGATCCAACGCTGATTGACCTCAAGCAGCAAAAACAAATCGGGGGTCTCTTGGCGCACAAGATCGACAACCAAGCCCGCTTGTTTGTTCTGTTTCAGGACGTTCTGAGTCAGCACCCGCAGTCGGGGCGCAGCGGCGAGCTTCTCGGCCGCAGGCCTAGCAACCGGCGCAAAGAGAGGCGCCACTGCCGCCGCATTCAGCGCAAGGGTAATAGCCGTAAAGCCGCACAACCGCCAGGCACGCAAGAGCGCACAGCCGATCAACGCCAGTGGCAGGAGCCAGCAATAGTGCCATGTGAAATGAGTGGCTAGCTCGGCTAGCCAAAACTGCCGCGCTAGCAACCCAACCCAAGTGGGCAGGCATAGAGCAACTACCAGCGCTCGGCAGAGCCAAGCTAGAGCACGCCTGCTGAAACGGCTCCACGCAGACGACGCAACGCCGAGGCCAACCATGAGAGTGTGATCTCGGCCCCGCAAGCCATGGCCAATCGGACAGCTGTCCTAACGCTTGGAGAACTGAGTTCCGCGGCGGGCGCCGTGCAAACCTGGCTTCTTGCGCTCTTTCATACGGCTGTCGCGCGACAGGAACTGTTTTTCGCGGAGCTTCTCTTGCAAGTCGGTATCGTACTTCAAGAGCGCTCGAGCGATGCCTTGCATACAGGCGCCAGCCTGACCGGTGCCACCGCCACCATGGACGCGGATGAGAACGTCAACGCTGTCTTTCACTTCGCAGTGAGTCAGCGGAGCGAGCACCGCATTGCGGTCTTGCTGGATCGGGAAGTAGTCCTCAAGCTCGCGCTTATTAATCGTGATCTTGCCACTGCCGGGACGAATGCGAACGCGGGCTACGCTCGTCTTGCGGCGACCAGTTCCAAGGGCGTCGAGGACTTGTTCAGACATCTTGACTCGTAACTTGTGGTTCGTGGCTTGTGGTGAGCGAAATGTGGCCAGACTCTCGAACGAGCCACTAGCCAAGCCTCGCTGAGCTCGGTGTTTTACTTCTTAACGCCGAGCTCAACCGCTTCAGGATTCTGAGCACCGTGGGGATGCTCAGGACCGGCGTAGACCTTCAACTTGGCGAGCATCTTCGACGCGAGCTTATTCTTAGGCAACATCCGACGCACGGCTTCGGTCAGGATCAACTCGGGGCGGCGCTCACGGCGATCTTCTGCCGTGATGGTCCGCTGCTGCGGATAGCCGGTGTACCATGCGTACTTCTTCTGCTCCCACTTCTTACCAGTGAAAGCAATCTTCTCCACATTGACAACAACAACGAAATCGCCGGTGTCGACGTGCGGGGTATAAGTGGGACGATGCTTTCCCATCAGGATCATGGCAATATCACTCGCCAAACGGCCGACAATCTTCTCCTCGGCATCGACGAGCAGCCACTTCCGCTCAACGTCAGCGGGCTTGGCGACATAGGTCTTTTGCATCTTCGTCTTACGCATCGCATCCAATCCTGATTTCGCAGCTAACCCTGTTCGCAGCTAACCCTGTTCGCAGCTAACCCTTTGAGGCCCCAGTGCGACGGCCCCGGTGCGACGGCCCCGGTGCGACCGGCTCCCGCCTTAGGGGCTCTAGTCTCCAGTTGGGAATTCAGCAGAATAGCGGGAGCCGTAGAGTGAGACAAGGGGCCTGACAGCCTCAAATCACCGGCAAATCCCCTTAATGAGGTCCCCCGAGCAATGATCATCGGCGTCCCCCGTGAAGTAAAACCAGACGAATACCGCGTCGCCATGCTGCCCGTGGGGGCCGAAGAGTTGGTCCGGCGAGGGCATCGCGTCATTTTCGAAGCCGGGGCCGGCCTCGGTTCGGGGCTTCCGGACCATGCTTATCTGGAAGTCGGCGCCGAGCTGGCCAACGGGCCGGCCGACGTCTTCTCCCAGGCCGACCTGATCGTCAAAGTCAAAGAGCCCCAGCCCCAAGAATGGCCGCTGATCCGCTCCGGCCAAGTGGTCTTCACCTACTTCCACTTCGCCGCCAGCCGGGAGTTGACCGAGGCGATGCTGGCCACGGGAGCCACCAGCGTGGCCTACGAAACATTGGCTGACGACCATGGCCAACTGCCGCTGCTAACGCCGATGAGCGAAGTCGCCGGGCGGATGAGTGTCCAGGAAGGCGCTAAGTACCTTGAGCGCCCGCAGATGGGTCGCGGCATCCTGCTTGGCGGCGTGCCGGGCGTGGCGCCGGCGTGGATCACGATTCTTGGCGGCGGCGTCGTGGGCGCCAACGCCGCCAAGATCGCGGCCGGCTTCCAGGCCAACGTCTCGATCCTCGACATCAACATGGATCGTCTGCGTTATCTGGACGACATCATGCCAGCCAACGTCGACGTCTTGTTTAGCGACCGCCATACCATTCGCCGGCAACTGGAGCGCGCCGACTTGGTGATTGGCGCCGTGCTAATCCCCGGCGCCAAGGCGCCGCGACTCGTCGAACAAGGGGACCTGAAGCACATGCAGCCCGGTAGCGTGATTATCGACGTCGCGATCGACCAAGGCGGCTGTATCGAAACGAGCAAGCCCACAACCCACGCCGAGCCGACCTATATCGTGGACGACGTGCTCCACTATTGCGTCACCAACATGCCAGGCGCCGTGGGCCGGACCAGCACGTTCGCCCTGTGCAACGTAACGCTGCCGTGGGTGATCCAAATCGCGGAGCAGGGTATCGAAGCCGCTGCCGCCAAGTCGCCACCCGTCGCCCGCGCAATCAACATGCACTCTGGCGAGGTGACCAACCGCCCGGTAGCGGAAACGTTTGGGCTGGCTTATTCGGAGCGGTTCGAAGCGTAGCTGCCAAAGATTCAACGGCCTTAACCGACCCAAAGATTCGCTATTCAGCGATCGCTCGCGGCAACGACCCATGAAAACCATCGAATGGATTGGCGACGAACTCGGTCAGCTTCGTCTACTGGATCAAACGAAGCTGCCGACGGAGACTAGCTACCTGACGTGCCTCGACACACGCGACGTGTGGCAGGCGATCAAACGGCTCAGCGTGCGCGGGGCGCCGGCGATTGGCGTTGCGGCGGCGTACGGCGTGTGCCTGGCGGTGCAGAAGGACCGCACCTGCCAAGCAGCCCAAGAGGCCTGCGACTTTCTGGCCACTAGCCGGCCCACGGCGGTCAATCTGTTCTGGGCGCTGGATCGCATGCGGAAAGTTATTCTAGCCGCAAGCGATGATGGCGCTGATGAGCGGCTACCTGAGATCCTGCTTACAGAAGCTAAGGGGATCCACGACGAAGATCGTCGACTCTGTGCCGAGATTGGCAAGAACGGAGCCGACCTACTGAGCGAACTCCCAGTCGGCGCTGGCGTTCTCACGCACTGCAACACGGGTGCACTGGCCACCGGCGGCGACGGGACCGCGCTGGCCGTGATCTTTGAGCTACACCGCCGTGGAAAGAGTCCGCAAGTCTTTGCTGATGAAACACGTCCGCTGCTTCAGGGCGCTAGGCTAACTATGTGGGAACTCATGCAGCGGGGCGTCGACGCGACGTTAATTACCGACTCGATGGCCGCCCAAGTGATGCGGGAGGGCAGGGTGGCGGCTGTGATCACCGGGGCCGATCGCATTGCCGCCAACGGCGACGTCGCCAACAAGATTGGCACCTACGGCTTAGCGATCACGGCCAATTACCACGAAATCCCGTTCTACGTTGCTGCACCTTCAACAACCTTCGACCTCACGCTCAACTCCGGTGACGCCATCCCTATCGAAGAACGTTCCGCAGAGGAAATCACCTGCGGCCACGGCAAACAAACAGCGCCCGAGGGAGCCCCGACTTACAATCCAGCGTTCGATGTTGCACCGGCTGCGTTGATTGCTGGACTCATCACGGAGAAAGGCATTATTTCGCCGGTCAGCGAGGCTACCATCCGGGCCGTGATCGGCTAGGTTGATCCCGAGCCATCAGGCTCGCCCTGGGGAACAAGAGGCTCATCGCCCACGGCAAACGTCTCCCCTGCGCTGCGCGTAATCACAGCGCGAAGCACGCGCGGATCAAGGTCTTCTGGCAAGAAGTCCCCATGCCCGTCGGCGTAAACCACCAAGACGCCACCCGGGTGGAAGCCGAAGAGTTCATCGTTTGGACCACAATTATTTGTGGTCCATCGACAATCGTCCGGGCCTCCAAAGGGCTGGTTGTTGTTGTTGATCGGCTTGCTAACGCCGAACGCATTGTCAGGTTCCGCCCATCGCCAAAAGCGGCGAGGCTCTCCATCGGGGTAATTGTAAGTGGTCGTGGTCGTCATCGGCACGCCATTGATCTCCGGCTGCCGGCCCACGTCTTCCGCGACGCTGACGGTGTGGCTTAGCCCGTCTGTGATTTTGGAGATACGAACGCCTCCGGTTGTAAGCGCCCCATGAGCTCGGTACCTACTGTCTTTTTCGCCGGTCACGGGGCTGAGATCGGTGTAGTAGGTAGCCCCGTAGTCCGTGATGCCGAATCCGTCAGGGTCCCGCGGTGCATCTCGGATCTGGTTTGACGGGCAAATGTAGACCGATACCACGTTGCGGGCAGCCTCGAGGTTCTCCGCCGAGTCTCGGTACCCAATGGTTAGATCCATCTGGTCGGCGATAGCGCCCTCTTCCAAGAAATTTAGGATGTAACCGAAGACCGAATGAATATCAAAGTTGGTGCTCGCACTGGAATTCGGAAAGTTGGGCGGAAAGACGGACCCCTGACCACTGGCCGGCAGCTTCTTGAAGGACGATTCGTAGTTGTGCGTCGCTAGGCCAATCTGCCGCAGATTGTTCAAGCAGGTGGATCGGCGCGCGGCCTCGCGTGCTGCCTGCACCGCCGGTAGCAGCAGAGCAATAAGGATGCCGATGATCGCAATCACTACCAATAGCTCGACCAGAGTAAACGCCTGCCTGGTCGCCGATCTTCTCGATTGGCTTCCACTTGCCATATCAACGCCTCTGTTTCTCGCTGCGGCTCCTAGAAAAGTAGCGGACGCTACGACAACTGTGTATGCCATCGTAGGCAGGCACCAGAAGTCAAACCGTGAAGCCTGATACAGAAACGCCCGTTAAGTTGCGCCGACACCATGGGGCTAGCTGCCAGCGGACTTAGGCTCGACGAACTGAGGCGGCCCCGACGAATCCAGCGTTCCCTTAGGCAGGGACGGGGCATCGACTGGCTGCTGGCCAACCGAGGCAAAAAAAACTTGCTTACCGAAGACCGACTCAAAGAGATCCACTTTTCTGCGAGCTGCCCAAAGGTCGACCTCGGCATCGCCGCTGGCCTTGATAGTCACTTCCACACGATCCTTCAGCACGCGACACCGGAGGTCCTCAACCTGCTGCTGATGGGTTCGGTCGAGCGCTAACGCCAGTCTCAGCAACGCCGCCATCTTGGCGACGCGATGTCGATCATCGTCGCTCAGCTCGGCGTAGCCCTTGTGCTTCTTCTTGGGAGCAGCCCCACGGTGATACCGCGCCACGCTGGCCACCAGCAGAAGATCTTGCCGCTCAAATCCTATCAAATCGCTGTTGAGTATCAGGTGGTAGCTGTGCTTGTGGTGTTTGTCGAAATTGATCAGGTAGCCGACGTTGGCCAAGATAGCGGCAGCCTCGATGAGTTCTCGGTCGCTGGGGTCAATGCCAAGGGGCTGGGCCAGTTGATCCAACAGTAGCCCTGCGATGCGAGCCGCCTGCCGCGCATGCTTAAGATCAACCCCGCAATTTATGGCGAAGCGCTCAACACCTGCACGCCGCTCGGCAAGCGAGACCACGCGAGTTGGCGTTTGCTTGACCATGGTCAGCAAGAGGCCATCGCGTACTCCGCGCGTATGCACTTGCACGGTGTTCGTGTGGAGCCAACGCAGAATGCGATCAATGACCAAGAGCCCTGCGACAATGATATCCGCGCGGCGAGGGTTCAAGCCCGCCACCTTGCGACGCTTTTCGATCGGCATCTTGGCAAAGTCAAGCATCAGGTGTCGCACGTTCGCCCGGGCGACCTGGTAACCGCGCAGGGGACGATCATCTTCGCCCGCCCGCGCCGTCAAGACCGATGCCATGGCCGTAAAAGTACCTCCGGTGCCGTAGAGCCGTGACGGCACAAAGGGCAATTTGCCAACCTTCTTCAGCTGCTTGTCGATGTAGGCCTCGGCGGCGGCCAAGGTCTTGGTGTCGGAGGCGTCGATCAAATGACATCGCTCCGCGATTCGCACTGCCCCAAGCCGCGTCGCAAAGACTTCGTCAATCAATCCGTTCGAGGCAAGCACGATCTCGGTGCTACCGCCCCCAATGTCCGCCACCGCGATGGGGCGATCCTGCACCTCAAAGGCGCGAGCCACGCTCAAATAGGCAAGCTTTCCCTCCTCGCGAGCCGTGATCACGTCGATGTGCAAACCAAGCTCAGCCCGCGCCCGGTCGCAAAAATCTTGTCCGTTCTCGGCATCGCGAACGGCACTGGTCGCAATAGCCCGCAGCTGGTGCACGCCATAGCCTGCGGCGATTGAAAGGAAGTTCCTCAGCGCAATGAAGCTTTCTTCAATCGCGGTGTCGCCAAGCCTGCCGGTCTCATCAATTTCGCTTGCCAGGCGTGTATTCTCGCGTTCCTCATCCAAGACCCGGTATCCGCCGGGCCCTTCAACCTGGGCGACCACCAGACGAACGCTATTCGATCCAATATCGAT
The DNA here is from genome assembly GCA_965263315.1 of Lacipirellulaceae bacterium. Taxonomy (GTDB): domain Bacteria; phylum Planctomycetota; class Planctomycetia; order Pirellulales; family Lacipirellulaceae; genus JBCCQL01. Next base: position 80,948 of record CBDHGZ010000002.1, read on the forward strand.
CGCCGCGATGCGCTCCGGCGGGAAGAGGTTCAGCTGGTCGGTGTGGTCAGGCGTCAAGAGAGCAGATGGCTGTCGAAAAGGTACGATCAAGAAGTCTTCGCACCTCTATGATCGGCCAACCAAGATCGCATGTAAAGCTCGGCGCCTATCGTGCGTGAAAGAATCGCTTGCTGCCAGAATGGCTGGAACAACGCTCTTAGCAGCCCCAATCGCCATCGACGACACGAGCCCTAGGGTCCGCTGGCGATTAATCGAACCACGCGTACCGAAGAATGCAGTACAACGCCTGCAAGCCATCTCGGACGCCGATCTTCTTACCTTCCTCGTAGCCTCGCCCTTCATAGGAAACAGGGCGTTCGACGATCCGGCAGCGTCGACGCGCGAGCTTGGCGGTAATCTCCGGCTCAAACCCAAAACGGTTTTCCCGCAATACCATGCCTCGCAGCGCGTCGCGGCGAAAGACCTTGTAGCAAGTCTCCATATCCGTCAGCCGCTGACCGGTAGTCAGGTTGGAAGCCATCGTTAGCATGCGGTTGCCAAAGCGATGAATCCAGCTAGGATCCTGCTGTGCATTCTCCAGGAAGCGAGACCCGTAGACGACATCCGCTTCCCTAGCAGCGATCGGCTCCAACAGCTGCCGGAAGTCAGCCGGGTTGTACTCCAAGTCAGCATCCTGAATCAGCAGCACTTCGCCCCGCGCGTGCTCCATGGCGGCTCTCAGCGCGGCTCCCTTGCCACGGTTGTAGCCTTGCAGCACCACGCGGATGTCTTCGTCCTGGTCGAGCTCTAAGAGAATGTCGCGGGTGCCGTCCGTGCTGAAATCGTCAACGATTACGATCTCTTGGTGAAGGCCGACAGCCCGCACTCGCGACACGATTTCGCGGATCGTTTCGCGCTCGTTGTAGACGGGCATCAAGACCGACACTGCCAGCTTGAGCGCCGTTTCCTGCTCCGACTCGTAATCCAGCTGCTGTTGTTCGGCAAGAGCCGCCTCGGCAGTTTGGAGGGCCACCTCCGCTCGGTCGTACAATTGACGATCAGCCGGCGCGTCAATTTGCCGGACGTCAGGCGTTGATACGGCCTTGTCGTTCTCTGATTTGGTGACGGCCACGATGGTCTCAATCTGCAGATGGCTTGGAAGGAGAATTCAAAGGTTGTTCAACTGCCGGTTCGGCCTGGGCAACTTTGCGGGCCGGCTTCAATGGCATCGCAGGCCACTGCACGGCAAGCGGGCGCGGCATATCAGTGATGTACCGCTGCTCAGCAGTCAGATGCCGCTCGCTGGTGGGATCATCAAAGACGGTCTTCAAGCCCCATACCTGAGCTACCGCATCCTGGTAGATCAAAGTCCAAGCCGTGTTTGGGTCTGTTGACTCCCGTTCCATCACCGCCACGGCATGGGCATAGTTGCGATCGACCAATACGAGTTCCGGATCCCCGTAAGCCAGGACGCGTGAGCCATCGATCGGCCCCGACTCGGGACTACGGAATCGTCGTCCGTGGTGCTCGCCAAGCAGAAAGTCGAAGTTCATGTCGACCACTTCCTGGGGGTAGCACGTGCGAAAGCGACCATCAAAAGACACTTGCGAGTCAGGGAACGCCGCCAGGGCATACTGCGCCCAGTTGAACGAGACCACCATCCTGCCATCGATGCCGTGAAGCGACAGAAAGTCGAAGGCGTCCACCGGATACATTTTCCGAGAGACGGGCAGCTTCGTAACACGATCCGCTAGTCCGCCCGCTTGGACAATCGTTGCCAGGCCCAGTACAGCCGCGGCGGACCATTTCATGACGGGACTAATCCCAGTCACGGGCAAACCCTCAGCCGCCCGACTTCGGAAGCGAACAAGCACCGAGTGAAGATGAACGGGCGTCCAAAAGCCACTAAGAATGGCAAAGAACGCAATGTGTCGAAGGTGCATGCAAGCTTGCCAGCCAACTAACGTGAGAATGACCAGCTGCGGCCAGTCGCGACGACGATCCGTCAGCCCCCACGCCAAGAGGTTCACTGCGGCGAGTGTTAAAAAGGGCCAGAAAACAGGATCGCTGATCTTTGGCGCCGCCCACTCCGTGATTTCAGGCCGCGGACTACCTAGGGACTCGACGAGCCATTCCACCAGTCCCAGCCCATAGGGATTCACAACGACAGTCGACAGACTAGCGACCCCCACGAGCGTCATCCCGGCGACGACGGGCGCCGATCGATGACGATCTATGATGATGGCTTCGATGGCTCTTCCGGCTAACAGCGCTCCGAGGATGCAGAGCCCGGCGACAAAACCGCCGTGCGAATTGACCCATACGATCATTAACAGGGGGACCGCGGCTAGCCAGCGCCAGCGAATCGTACAACTGCGGCCCGTTCGCAACTCACACTGCTGTCGCCATTGGCGAAAGGCGGCATCGAGAACCCCCAACATCACTGCGCAGCACAAAAAGCTGAGCAGTTGGGGACGCATTGGAAAGAAGGCCTTCAGGTTGGTGGCAACCAACAGCAGGAAGGCCCAGGCAGTAAGCGAACGCACCTCACGACCACGGGCCGCGCGATACATAATCAGGAGCATGGCCACGCCAAGCAGGCATTTGGCAACCAACATGCCCCTAACGCCTAGCGAATCGAAGCCTACCGCGAAGACAATCTCGGCAATGTTCTCGTGGTTAATCCAGCGATAGCCTTCGGCTGTGAACGTGTGGGTTGCGGTACGAGGAAGTTCGCCCTCCGCCAACAACTCGCGGCCGTACGCCACGTGCCCCCACAGGTCGGGGTCCACCAGATTCAGCGTGAAAGCGCCCGCTGAGGCGACCACCAGGGAGGCGATGGCGAGGCTCCGCAAGAAGCGGTAGTCGTGCCTGGCTGCCTCGATATCAATGGCTGGCGGATCGGACGCAGCGGTGATTGACGTGTCTTGTGCCATCGGGGGGGAGCATGCAGGAGGCGTTGGGGAATGCGCGCACCAGCGCTCACAAGCCTACACCCTGCGACAGCGCCAAGCCCTCAACATCGCTGGACAAGCAACCCTTTGCCGGCCCCGAAAAAGAGACCAACTGTTGCAATCGTCAAGACCCGTTTGGGCGGCTGCTAGCAGGATGAACCAGCCGAAAAGCTATCCGGCTTGGCAGACCCCAAGGCTTCTGATAGTTTGCCCGCCCTGACGGCAAAGCCGCCGCAGCAGAATGCGACAAGACCGAACAAAACGGCCGACACGGAAGGAGGCCTCGATGCGAATCCAAGACGACCCGCAGCTTCGCGTTCATATCCGCTGGATGATCCGGCGGGACATGGCAGAAGTACTCGACATCGAACGCGACAGCTTCGAGTTCCCTTGGTTTGAGGACGACTTCATCCGTTGCCTGCGTCAGCGCAACTGCATTGGCATGGTCGCTGAGCATGGCGAAAATGTGGTGGGCTTCATGATTTACGAGCTGCTGAAAACGCGGCTCCACATTCTCAATTTCGCCGTCGGCGCGGACGCCCGCCGCCACGGTGTTGGCGATCAGATGATCGGCAAATTGATTGGCAAGCTCTCCAGCCAGCGTCGCACTCAGATCACGCTAGAAGTGAGAGAAACGAACCTGGCTGCTCAGCTGTTCTTCAAAAACGCCGGCTTCAAAGCCGTCTCGGTGCTAAGAAACTTCTACGACGATTCGCCAGAAGACGCCTATCAAATGCACTTTGATCACGTACCCAACAGCGAAGAAGTGCGATCTTCCAATCGCATTCATCGGCTGGCAGGCTGATCCGCTAGTCAAGCTCGACAATCGTCGCTTCGAGCCTTGGTAGCTCGACAACGGCAACCGAGTGCGGATTAGCTCGGTAGACAGCGCCAGGATTGACCACCAGCGTAGGGCCGTGTTGGTCGACCGCCGCCACATGCGTGTGCCCATAACAGATCAGCTGCCATTCTCCAGAATTGACTGCCGTGCGAAAGCGGTTGCGATCATGGCTGTGCAGTAAGGCGATCCGCACACCAGCAAGCTCAAGCTCGCCAAACTCTTCGTGGCAATGCCCGCCTACGGAAGCAATGGCGCTGCGGAGCGGCCCCCGATCGTAATCACAATTGCCAAACACGTAGTGGGCTGACCAACCGGCCAAGCGCTCGACCACTTCCGGTGAACCGATGTCGCCGCAGTGCAGGAGCGTATCGACTTCCAAAGACTCCAGCATGCGAACGGCCCGCTGCGTGAGGTCGGTGTGGCCGTGGGTATCACTTATCAAGCCTAATCGCATGGACTGTCTCCAAGTGACGCGATGACATCTGTCGCTCACTGCCCCGCATAGAGTCTAGACTCGATACTCCCCGATGCGCGAAAGAGCGAGGCCCTCGTCCAGTAGGGATCAGCCTCAGGGCTGGAACTCGCCGCTGACCGACCCAGGACAGAGAGCACCGGCTGGCCCTTCATGATAACGCTCTCCGCAACAGGAATATCTGCCACGCGGCCAGCGCGGGCAGAATCTAAGAGCAGAGCGGTGAAGCTGGGAGAAATGGTAGCCTGTTGCCGAGCATACAACACCGCCTTGCCGACAATGGGTCGAGTGCCGACTGACGACGCTTCTGTACCGAAACACCGCGCATGCTCAGCAATTGCCGAAGTGTCTTTGTGTGACTCAACCACTTCCATGGAAGCCGTATAGCGAGGATTCACTTCCAGAATGCAGTCCTGTTCCCCTGCGAGAACAAGGTCGATTCCGAAGACGCCACGAAGTTTGAAGTAGCGAGACAACACCTCGCCAACGTGCTGCAGGCTCTCTGAGTAGTGCGTCCATAGATCGCGACGAAAGAGTGACCCACAGTAGGCCCAGCGCGGTGCGTGCAACTGCCACGCACCAACAAGCTGCTCCGTAATCCCCAAGAGTTGGCAACTTAGGCCATCGCTCGCGTACGCGGCGCTGGCCGGAGTCCCGAAGACGTAACGCTGAAACGCGGCGTCGGTTTCATACGCTCGCGCCACTGCGGCCTCGTCCTCCAGGGCCCAAACTCCGCTGCCGCCTGCACCATCACAGGCTTTGCAAAGCCAGGAGCCATCTCTCGGCAGTCCGTCTGCTGACCTGCGTGTATCGGGAAGGGAGAACGATGTCGCCTGCAAAGCTTGCTGCAGTTCGAAGGGGTCACGACACTGCCGTAGTGCTGTACCTTGATTACCCCACAGCGGCCTGATCTCCGCCATGCGATCGACCAAGTCCGGATAGTTCTCCAGCGCCCCTGTGTAGAGCCAGGCGTCAACATCCTGCGAGATGAGCCAGTCTGCTAAGCCTGCGGGATAGTCGTCGACCTTCTCCGCAGGGCAACGGCTGGCCAGGTCTTCATCGGCGAAGAGATCGGCCGCAACGACATCGAACCCGGCACGCATGGCCGAGAACGCTGCAGCGCGGACACTGGCGCCAACGATGGCCAAGCGTAGTTGTCTAGCCAACGGGTCGCCCGTGCATGTCGCGGGAATGCTTGCCGCGGAACTCGTCGGCGGGGTACTTCTCCGCATTCTTGATCATCTTGGCCCGCACGGTCGAACTGATATCAATCCCTAGTTCATTCGCCATTGCCATCGCGTAGCCAACCACGTCCGCCAGCTCTTCGCCAACCGCGGAGAATTTCTGCTCGTCTGCCGAAATCAGCCGCGAAGCGTCCGTGTCGAGCCATTGGAAATGCTCCATCAGCTCAGCGGCTTCAATGGCTAGCGCCATCGACAGATTCTTTGGCGAATGAAACTGGCTCCAGTCTCGTTCGGCAACGAAGTCGCCAACAATCTGCTTAAGTTCCGAAACGGTCGTGGCGTCGTCGCGGTGCGGACTACTCATGCAAGGCAGGGATGGTTGGGGTGGGGATGGCTGAACAAGGCGGGCGGAAAGCTGCAAATCATACCGGCACAGGAATTTACCGACCAGTGAGCCTTGGCGGCACAAGCTAGCGATTGGCGCCTTATCAACGATGACGCCTTCGACACGGTTCCCTTAGAATAACGCAGACGTGCTAACTCTACCTACCGGTGAATTCTGCAGATGAAAATTGCTTACCTCGACTGCGCAAGTGGCATCAGCGGCGACATGACACTCGGCGCGTTAGTAGATGCTGGTGTCAACCTGGAGGAGATTCAGCAGGGCGTCGACTCGCTGGCCTGGCCAGAGGGAACGCCCAATTGCCGGTTTGTCGCGCAGACCGTCAAGAAATGTGGATTCCGGGCGACACAGGTCACCGTTGAGCATGAGCCTGAACACGCTCACCGGCATCTGCACCATATCACGGCGATGATCGATGGCAGCGGCCTTACGGCAAGCCAGAAGCAAACGGCGACTGCCATCTTCACACGCCTGGGCCAAGCTGAGGCAAAGGCCCACGGCACGAGCATCGAAAAGGTCCATTTTCATGAAGTGGGCGCGGTCGACTCGATCGCGGACATCGTTGGCGCCGCCATTGGCCGGGACCTGCTCGGAGTGGATCGCATCGAAGCTTCGCCAATTCCTACAGGGACAGGCTTCGTACAGATAGCGCACGGCCGATGCGCCATCCCCGCGCCCGCTACGGCCGAGTTGCTCAAGGGAATCCCACTGGCGGACTTCGCACCAGAGGGGGAACTCACAACGCCCACCGGAGCAGCCATCGCCGCGACACTAGTCGATGGATACGGGCCGCTGCCCGCGATGGAGATCGCAACCATTGGCTACGGAGCAGGGCAGAAGGAATTTGAACATCCCAACCTGCTTCGACTGATCGTAGGCCAAGCCACGGACAACCCGACTCAGCGCGACTCCATCATTCAGCTGGAAACCAACCTGGACGATTCTACGGGCGAGACACTCGGCCATGCGATCGAGCAACTATGGCAGGCGGGCGCGCTGGATGTTTCCACCTCTGGCATCAGTATGAAGAAGCAGCGGCCAGGGGTTCTGCTCTCGGTCCAAGCGTCGCCCGCTGACGCGGATCAGATGGAGCAAATTATTTTCCGCCACACCACGGCCCTTGGCGTGCGGCGACAATTGATCGAACGATCGGTGTTGCCTCGTGAATCAGTCCGGGTCGGCACGGACTGGGGACCCATCACGGGAATCGTGGCCACACTGCCAGGGGGCGCCAAACGCTTCAGTCCCGAGTATGAGGCGTGCAAGCAGGCTGCAGAAGGTGCGAATGTAACGCTGAGGGAGGTTTACCTGGCCGCCGAGCTCGCCTTCAGTCGAGGGCAATAGTAACCGCCATGACTATTCCGTCTTCGATCGTCGCTCCGCTGCTGTTCGCCTTGGGGTGCGGTATGTTGACCGCGATTCTCCTGCGGCGCTCATATCGGTACTTCGGCAAGAAACGGCGCCCCCAGCCGGCCCTTGCTAAGCAAGCTCGTCCCCAAGGGCAGTGGAGTGGCGCCCAAGCGGATGCCGCGGCTCGTCTAAACCGCCAGGAAGTAGAGCTCCACGAGCTGGGCCGAGACATTACGGCCCGCATCGATAGCAAGATGATTCTGCTACAGGAACTCCTCAACAAGAGCCAGGCACAGATCGACCGGCTTGAGACCCTCCTCGCCCAAGCGGAGGAGACCGAACCTCACCTGCAACAAGGCGAAGTTTGAGGCCTCCTCACAAGTCCGCGACGGCCTGTAGCGCTTCTTCGGAACCGACGACCGGCTCTTGGCAGGCGTGATTCTCGCAAATCCAAAGCACGAGGTCCTCGCCAGCCCTCGCCCCCTTGCCGGCAAACACACCGCGCAGAACTGACGAGTCTGCTTCGGCGCCTTGAGTGAGGGAAGCCATCACGCGAGCAGGCAAGAAGCGCTGCTGGATGGCCGACGCCAATCGGCCATCGTCACCCACCAAGACCAACTCGGGCGTTGGTCCGAGCCATAAATCCAGCGCCGTAAGCATTTGCCCCATGGCTGCTGGAGCGCGCTCCAGCAGCGGCGAGGAAGCTTCCAACGTGCGGTGCGCAGCATCCAAGTAGTCCGCACGGCCGGTAAGTTTTCCTAAACGGATCAAGGCTGTGGCGGCAAGTGAATTTCCGCCCGGAGTCGCATTGTCTGTGAGATCACGATTTCGCGTGATCAACTGTTCGTGATCGTCGGCTGTGAAGAAGAAACCACCGCGCTGTGAGTCGACGAACTTTTCGAGCACAACGTCAAGCAGTTCGATAGCGGCCTTGAGGTACTTCTCTTGCGGTTCGCTAACGAGGGTTGCTTCGTACAAACTGACCAGCCCGTTGGCGAGCGCCGTGAAGTCGTCCAGATAGGCTGCCAACTTCGCCTCGCCTGATCGCCATGAATGAAGCAACTGGCCATTCTCGTCACGGAGGTTTTTCAAGATGAAGTCGGCCGCTCTGCTCGCGGCTTCAATGTAACGCGGTTCGCCGAGGGCGGCTCCAGCGCGTGCCATAGCCTCGATCATCAACCCGTTCCAGGCAACAAGGACCTTGTCGTCTAAACCAGGGCGCGGACGCTGATCGCGGGCCGCCAGTAGTTTGATGCGCATGTCTGCAAGCTGCGCGGCTAGCGTCGGTTCGTCGATTCGCTGTACCAGCGCCTGCTGCGCGAGGGTCCTGGGCTGATTCAGGATACTACGCCCTTCAAAGTTGCCCAGCGGCGAGACATCGTAGACTCGGCAGAAAGTGTCTGTAGAGTCCTCGCCGAGTACTTGCCGGATCTCCTCGGGTTTCCATGTGTAGAACAGGCCCTCTTCATTGGCCCCTCCGGGGACGCCGGCGCCTTCGAAAGGAGCGCTGTCGGCGTCTTCGGTGGAATAGAATCCGCCTTGGGCGTCGGTCATGTCTCGCAGGACGTAGTCCAACGTTTCCCGGACCACTCGCTCGTAGTTGGCGTCTCCAGTAGCAAGGAACGCTTCCAAGTAGATGCCGGCCAACAAAGCGTTGTCGTACAGCATCTTTTCAAAGTGTGGCACGAGCCAACGTTCGTCGACGCTGTAGCGATGGAACCCGCCTCCGAGATGATCGTAGATGCCTCCACTCGCCATCTTGTCCAACGTCAATCGCACCATATCGAGCCATGCTTGACGCTCCGCACCGTTTTTTTGCGATCGACGCCACAGCCGCAGCAACACTTGGAGGTCCATCGCATGCGGAAATTTAGGGGCTTTGCCAAAGCCGCCATGTGTGGCGTCAAACGATTGTTCGAGGCTAGCGCCCGCTTGCTCCAGCAGAGCCACCTCAAGGGGGGCGCCTGGGCCTTGCGGCTCACTGACATCCTGCAAGCGGCTCGTTAACTCGCCTGCGGTTTCGTTCACCCGATCCCGTCGGTTTATCCACGCGTCCTGAACGCCGGCAATGACTTGGTTGAAGCCTGGCATGCCTCGCGCCGGCGCCGGTGGCCAGTAAGTTCCTCCAAAGAAGGGTTCGAGGTCTGGTGTCAAGAAAACGCTCATCGGCCAGCCACCTCGACTCGTAAGCAACTGCACCGCATTCATATAAATCTGATCAAGATCGGGTCTTTCTTCGCGATCCACTTTGATGCAAACGAAGTGCTCATTGAGCTGCGCTGCAATGGCGTCGTTCTCAAAGCTCTCGTGCTCCATCACATGGCACCAGTGGCAGGCCGAGTATCCAATCGACAAGAACACGGGCTTGGCTTCGGCCTTGGCTTTGGCCAAAGCCTCTGCGCCCCACGGATACCAGTCCACGGGGTTGTTTTGGTGCTGCTGCAGGTAGGGCGAGGACTCCGTGGCAAGGCGATTGGGCATCTTTGTGGAACTCGGGAATGCAGTTGAACTAGGCAGCTGAGCAATCCTGCTAGCTGCGTAAAAAGCGTGCAGGGTGCAGCTTATCATTCCGGCCCCCATCGGACTGCCCAGGCCCCTTCAGCTCGCTCCGGCGGCGCAGGACGTCGGATATCCGATGTTCTGGCCAGGTTTTCTCTGCCGGCAGCCCTTCGGCACGCGGCTTGCTCAACGCCGTGCAACCGCCCATCCGGCGGCCCCACCTGCAAATCCCGCCTGCAAAACCGTGTCTCGCCCCCGCGCCCTCAGGGCATGCTGCGCGCGATGCGTCCCTCCCTCCCCCGGAGCTAGAAAGATGAAAAAAGGATTCCTGATCGACATGGATGGAGTCATCTATCGCAGCAGCCAGCTGATCCCCGGCGCTCTGGACTTCATCAAGCTCCTACAGAAGTGGGACATTCCCTTCTTGTTCCTCACCAACAATAGCCAGCGTACCCGACGCGATGTGGCGACCAAGCTCAACCGTATGGGTATGCCAGTCACCGATGATCACATCTACACCTGTGCCATGGCGACTGCGCGATTCCTGGCTCGCCAGAAACCCGAGGGCACCGCCTACGTCATTGGCGAAGGCGGCTTGCTGAACGCGCTGCACCAAAACGGATATGCCATTGTCGACAAGAATCCCGACTACGTTGTTGTGGGCGAAGGCCGCACTCTCTCGTTCGAAATGTTGGAGCATGCGGTCCAAATGGTCATCGATGGCGCCAAGCTCATCGCTACGAACCTCGATCCCAATTGCCCCACGCAAACGGGCACGCGACCCGGGTGCGGGGCCATTGTCTCGCTAATCGAACAGGCCTCGGGAACCAAAGCGTTCAGTGTTGGCAAGCCCAGCCCCGTAATGATGCGGCAGGCCCGCAAGGAGCTTGGTATGGCTACGAGCGAAACCATCATGATTGGCGACACGATGGATACCGATATCATCGGCGGCGTTCAAATGGGCTACCGCACGATGCTGGTGCTCACAGGAACCACCGCCCGCGAAGACCTCCGCAACTTCGCCTTCCAGCCAGACATCGTGCTAGATTCGATCGCCGATCTAGCTGATCCCACACGCTTGCTGGCCGAAACGCAGACGGTGACCAGTCGTGAAGACGACACGGCGCCCAACCTCAGTGAGTGGGTCGCCGCACACTCCCAACCGGCTTAGCGTAGGGCGGATGGCGGAGCGATCTCAGTCAATCCACCCGCCGCCAAGCACGCGGTCGCCATCGTAGCAAACGACCGCTTGGCCTGGGGCAACGCCGAATTGTGGCTCGTCGAAACGTATCGAAAGCGTCTTGCCGTCGTATTCCATCTGGGCCGGCGCTGCCGGGGAGTTGTAACGTATCTGCGCCAAGCAGCCCCTCGGCCGCCCAAGATCGAGATCCGTCAACCAGTTACACTGCGACGCCGTTAGCTGACCAACCAGCATTTCTTCGCGATCCCCCAACACAACGCGTTTGGTCTCCGGATCGATTCGCGTAACGAAGACCGGCTTGCCAAGCGCTACGCCTAAGCCTTTGCGCTGCCCCACGGTGAAACCCTCGATCCCGTCGTGCTGACCAACGACAACGCCATCGGTAGTCACCAAGTCCCCACGACGATCCTCTGAATCGGCAGTGCGCCGTTTGACAAAGTCGTCGTATCGGCCGCTGGTCACAAAGCAAATCTCTTGGCTGTCTTTCTTCTCCGCGACGTTTAGCCCCAATTGCCCGGCAATCTCGCGGATGTGGGGTTTTTGGTAACCGCCAACGGGCAGCATCATCCGCGTCAGTCGAGCTCGTCGGATACCGAACAGAGCATAGGACTGATCCTTGCCCGCATCGACACCCCGTAGGAGTTGAGGCTTTGCGGCCTGGTGATCCATCCGCGAATAGTGGCCGGTCGCCACAAAGTCGGCCCCGACGGAATCGGCATAGTCAAACAGTTTGCCAAACTTGATCCAGTTGTTGCACTGCACACAGGGGTTCGGCGTTCGCCCACGGACGTACTCATCGGCGAAGTAGTCCATGATTTGTGCAAACTCGGAATTCAGGTCGAGTGCGTAGAAGGGAATGGCGAGGCGATCCGAGACCCGCCGAGCATCTTCGGCGTCGGCTGCGGTGCAACAGCCTTGCTTGTGATCCAGGCGATCGACGATAGGCAGCGATCGCGGAGTCGAAGCTCGCTGATCCCGATGCACGGGGGAAGCCGTTTCGCAAACCGCGGGCGACTGTTCCCCATGGCGCATAAAGACGCCGATCACCTCGTGCCCTTGCTTCAACAGCAGGTGGGCCGCGACGCTCGAATCAACACCGCCCGACATGGCGAGGACAACCAAACTCATAGGCATATTCTAGGAACAGCCCCCTGCAACCGCCATGGACGGCAAGGCTTCGTGGTGCGCCACGCAACGCGTCCTTGGCGGCGGCCCGGTTCGTTGCATAGAATGCCACCTTCTCAAACCAAGCAAGCGGAGCAACGAGTGGACAAGGAATGGCACGATCGCGCCGCCGCGATCCAGGAGGCCCTGACGCAGCTCAGGGACTCCCTTTGACTACGTCGGCAAGAAGGAACGGATTGCAGCCATTGAGGCCGAGCAAGGCCAGCCCGGCTTCTGGGACGATCAGGAGAAAGCCCAAACCGTCATCGGCGAGATGAAGGGGCTGACTGCCGTTGTTGGCCCGCTTGACGAAGCGATCTCTGCCGCCGACGATCTTGCCGCCGCATTCGAGATGGCCGAGGAAGACGAGGAGTTCGCCAGCGAAGCGCAGGCCGAAGTCGGACGGATTGAGGCGATGCTGGAGCAACTCAAGCTCTCGGCATTGCTCAATGGCTCGAACGACGCCGCTGGGGCGATCATCACGATCAACGCCCGCGATGGCGGCACCGACGCCAACGACTGGGCCGAGATGCTCCTGCGCATGTACATCCAATGGGCCGGCAAAGGAGACTACTCCGCCGAGTTGCTGGACCGCGACGATAATCAAGAGGCTGGCATCAACAGCGCGTCGATCGCCATCCGCGGCCCTATGGCCTACGGCTACCTCCGCGGCGAGACAGGCATCCACCGATTGGTGCGCATCAGCCCATTCAACTCCGAAGGCAAGCGGCAGACAAGCTTCGCGGCGGTTGACGTTTCGCCAGAAATCAGCGACGCCGTCGATATCGAAATCAACGACGCGGACGTTCGCACAGACACCTACCGAGCCAGTGGCGCCGGCGGACAACACGTCAACAAGACCGACTCCGCGGTACGCCTGACCCACATCCCCACCAACACCGTCGTGCAGTGCCAGAACGAGCGCTCGCAGCACAAGAACCGCGCCAGTGCGTGGAAGATGCTCCGTTCTCGGCTGGCTCGACTGGAGGAAGAAAAACGTGAAGCCGAAGAAGCCGCCAAGCATGGCGAACAACCCAAGACAGGCTTCGGCAGCCAGATTCGTAACTACTTCCTCCACCCGGATCAGCGGGTCAAGGATACGCGGACGAAGTACCAACAAGGAAACTTCCACAACGTGCTAGACGGCGATATCCAAGGCTTCCTGGAAGCTGTTCTTCGTTGGCGCGCCGGCCAGCCCGTGGAAGACGACGGCGATGACGACTAACGCCAAGTATTTGTCGAGAGATGATCCGGCTACTTCCCGAAGGTAACACGGACGTCGGAACAATCAGATGCCCAAAGATGGCCAAATTGCTGCGCGGCTTGTCAACGGATTCTTTGCGCTGGAATTTCGCTGGGAGGGCGACCGCTTCGTTCACATGGTCTCTAGCAAGGATGGTTCGCTGGAGGCCAGCGAACACCCGAGTCTAGAGACACCGGTTTATCAAGAGGTGCACCAGCAAGACGACATCATCTTCGCTTCCGGGATGTCAAACGACAGGCATTGGTCGGCAAGCATCCAGGCATCCGCCAGCGGCTTTAATGTCGACGTCGCATGCCGTGCCAAGTCCGGCGCTGGACAACTCGGCGTTGCCTACCAAGGACACGGCACGTTAACCCTGGAGCCAAGCGACAATACGACCCGGTTCCCGCTAGATCGCCCGCTGCAAGCGCTTCGATCTAATGCAGCGAAGGACGTCCCGCCTTACACGGTCCGTATGCAATATGGCGTCGTCTCTGGATGGTGAAGCAGGCATGGGTATCTGCTACTCTTCAGCCGCACTAACCGGCAACTTCTTCTCGTCATCAAGCAAATACGGTTCGCTTATCCGCTCGCCAGCGGGTGGCATGATTTCGCGAACCCAGATGTTGCGAAAGCGCACCGGGTTGCCGTGGTCTTGCAGGGCAATCGGTCCGCGCGGCGGGTGCGGTGTGTAGCGCGGCGGGCGTTGGTAGGGAGTGTCCCCCTGCAACTCGAAGTGGTTGAGAATGAGCACTCCATTGTGAACCGCCGTCATATAGGCGGGTGCCCTCAGCGAGCCATCTTCGTTGAACCGGGGCGCTGTCCAATACAGGTCATAGCTGTTCCAGTCACCGGGCGGACGCATGGCGTTAACCATCGGGGGCGTCTGCTTGTAGATGGCTCCCGCTTGGCCATCGGCATAAGTCTTGTTCTGGTACGAGTTCAGCACCTGGATCTCATAACCCCATGTCGGTGGGGCATGGGGAAACTTGCAAAAGAAGATGCCGCTGTTGCCACGGCCCTGCCCTGCTCCGGTAGGCGGCGTGGGCGAGGACCATTCCACATGGAGTTGGCAGTCACCAAAGTGTTGCTTGGTATACAACCTTCCTCGGCCAACAACCATTTCCCCTTGCTGCACCTTCCACTGGCCCCCTTCCCACGCCGAGAGGTCGCCACCGTCAAAGAGCACGATGGCATCACTGGGGGCGTCGCCAATCGTGGCCGCGGGCATCACGATGGCAGGCTCCTGCCACTGCACTCCCGAGCGGTACTCCTGCGCCCACGTCAATGAGGTGCTAGCTACGAGAAGCACGGCGAGAGCAACGCTTAGCCAAGGCATCAATCACACTCCGCTCTGTGGGATAGAATCGGGCCAGCAACGCTAGCAGGCGTCAAAACAGGCGAACCGGGAAGAATAGCCCAGGCAACGGGGACGAGTTGCTTGCGACCAGGGCTTCGGCCCGATTATGACTGCGAGGGAAGCCCAATTCAACGACGCGGGCCGGTTGCGACAAACAGGAAGACCAGCAAAGATAGGCAAATGAACAACGAAGCAGCAGACGGTGAATCTCAACTTTCAGAGCCCCTGCCCACGCCCAATGGCACCCGTTGCCCATTGATCAATGCCGCCGTCATCTTTGCTGTGGCCAATGGCGACGTGACCCTCAACCGCCAGCAGCCGGTGGCCACAGACTCTCAGCCGGCCGCCGAGACGTTGCCTTTGGCAGAGAAACCAGCTGAAGGCTACCGCCCGCGCCAGCCAAACCGGCTTGCCTTCGACGCGGCGGACATCTTTCGGCTCTCCCAAGCAGGCCACCCCTGGCAGGCCGAACCAATCGAGAAGGCCGAGTCGACGGCAGATCCATCAGCTTCCGAGAATCGGGTGCCCAAAGCTGGGTAACACCGGCACTCGATGCCGCTTAAGCCGTCAACTCGCGAATGACCTTGCCGCCAGCTGCGATCTTCATCGGCCGGCCACTGTTGCTTGTGAAGGTCGTCTGCAGCGAGATCCCCATGCCATGGCAAACGGTGGCCATCAGGTCTTCTGAGGAATAGGGCTCCGAATCGACCCGGGTGCCGTCGGCGTTGGTTTCGCCCACCGCAAGGCCACCCTTCAGCCCGCCGCCTCCAACCACGGCGCTCCAGGCGCGCGCAAAGTGATCGCGGCCCGCATTGCCATTGATTCTCGGCGTACGACCAAACTCTCCCATCCAGACAATCACGGTATCCTGGTACAAACCGCGTTGCGTAAGATCTTCGACTAGCGCGCTCATCGCTTTGTCCATTTCTGGAAGTTTTCGTTCCAGGCTGTCAAAGCAATTCTGGTGCATATCCCAGCCACCGAAGTTGACCTCAATAAACGGCACGTTGGCTTCAACCAATCGGCGAGCCAGTAGGCAGCCACGGCCAAATCCCGTCTGGCCATACTTCTCCTTCATGGCCTCGGGTTCGCTCTGCACATTGAAGGCAGCCATTTGTTCGCTGGTCAGCAACGAGCGTGTCTTTTCCAACACGCGCGAGTGATCAATCGCCGCCATTCCTCGGTCCTGCTTGATAAACCGCTTTTCCAGCGTGTCCAGCACGGCAAGACGACCGGCCATGCGATCCTCGCCCACGGGCATCTGCAAATTTCGCACACGACCGTTGGTGTCGACTTGGAACGGGGCGTAGGCCATTCCTAAGAAGCCGGGTCCTTGGCTTGAACCGCCAATCGAGACAAACGGAGGAATGTCTAAGCTGCTGGCGTATTGCTCGAGCTCATGCGCGATGACTGAGCCATACCCTGGGTGCTCGATGTTGGGATTGGGCACATAGCCGGTGTGCATGTAGTACGTGCCACGGGAGTGGTCCGCTTCGCGCGTACTCATCGACCGCACCACGGAAAGCTTGTCCATGTGCTTGGCAATCTCTGGCAGCTTCTCAGAGATCTGTAAGTCTCCCGCGGTCGAAATTGGCTGAAATGGCCCGCCCGTCGCGGCGTTTGGCTTGAGATCCCAGATGTCGATCGTGGGAGGCCCGCCCCCCATCCAAAGCAAGATCGCAGACTTGTGATTGCGGCGCAGCGAGTCCGATGCCGCTTGCACCGAATGGGTCATCGCCAGGGAGGTTCCCGCCACCGCAGCCGAACCGGCCACATGGCCCATGAAGTGCCGACGAGTCATTCCCAGCGGAGTGTTGAAGAGTCGCATGCCGGTATCTCCGAAGTTGCGTGGGCCTGGGCCCACCTAGTCTCAGTGATTGAAGATAAACTCGTTGCTGTTGAGCAGTGCCCACCAGATATCTTGCAAAGACTCGGTCATGTCGCCCTTGCGCGATGCAAGCAGGCGATTACAAACTTTCAGCTCATCTCGCGCAGGTGCGCGAGCCAAGCTTGCTTGATACAGGTAGCGAACTTTCTCAGCGCCAGAGAGCTTCTGATTCCATGCGATCCTGTAGAGAAAGCTCCCCTCGTCATTACTGGTGGCGCGTTTGATCATGTCGCCGTTCATCAACATCAGCGCCTGGGGGATCGAACCATTGAACGTTGTCGATTCGCCATTTTCATCGTTGCCAAACGCCGTATTGAACTGGCCTAGCCAACGCTGCTTGACGCGCTCGCGCTGATCATAGCTCAGGCTCTCATCCGCCCGAGTAGCGACCAACAGCGACTCATAGAGCTGCTCGGCCGTCATCTGGCGGAGATAGAAGTGGCTGAACATCGGTTTGGAGCCCAGCGCTGGGTCGTCTGCACGGTTGTACTTGGAAGCCCGACTACTCAGCTGGTAAGGCTCTGAGAGAATGATCCAGCGGATGAGTGACTTGATGTTGAAGCTCGACTTTCGGAACGCAACCCCTAGCTCATCAAGCAGCTCCGGATGAGACGGAGAGTTGTGCGGCCCCATGTCGTCCACCGGCTTGGTAAAGCCATACCCTAAGAAGTGCCCCCAAAACCGATTGACGATAGCCTGAGGAAACTGCGGCGACTCGCGAATCAAATCGGCAAGCTCTTGGCGACGATCGATGTCCGAAAGGTAGCCGCTATCGCCGTAATCTTCACCGCGGTCGGCATACTTGTCAGCCAAGGCGGTGCCATCGACAAACACCGGATAGGCCACCTTCAGCTTGCCAT
Organism: Lacipirellulaceae bacterium; assembly: GCA_965263315.1. GTDB lineage: Bacteria > Planctomycetota > Planctomycetia > Pirellulales > Lacipirellulaceae > JBCCQL01. The sequence goes on from CBDHGZ010000002.1 coordinate 98,346, forward strand.
TGCGTAGCTCGTAGTACAGCTCCGCTTTGGTCGGGTCGCCACCTTCGCCCGCAAAGTCGCGGCTAAGAATCTTCGCCACGCGACGGTTATTTTGGTCAGTACTTTGACGTTGAATCCTGGTCTGGCGGAAGAATGCGTTCAGTTCCCAAAACTGATTTTGCTTGTACTCGTTGAAGGGATGGTTGTGGCACTGTGTGCACTGAACCGCCGTACCGAGAAAAATCTTGGCCGTCTGGGCGGTTGCCTGCACGCCATTCTCAGCCATCTTGTCTGCCAAGAAATTTGCAGCCCCATTGAAGTCTTCATCACCTGGCCGACAACTCCCGGTAGCCGTAACAAGCTCTTCCATCATTCGATCGATGGACTTGTTGCGCTGAAACGAGCGTCGCAAGTATTGCTGCATTCCTGAGCGATCGGCGAGCGAGCGGCGGTTCGCGCCACCTGTGCGACCGATCAGCAGGTTGGTCCAAACGGTGGTGAAGTTGCGGGCATACTCCTCCAAGTACTCATCGCCCAAGAGTTGGTCGACCAATTCTCGCTTTTTGTCTTCCGAACGGCTCTCAACAAAGGCCTGCAGTTCCTTGACTGTCGGGATCCGGCCTACGACATCAAGGAAGACCCTGCGGCACCACTCGCCGTCTGTCGCTTCACCAGAGGGACGCAGCTGCTGGTCTGTCCAGGCGTCCCGGACACGCTGGTTGATGAGTGCCGTCTCCGCCGCAACCGAGTAGTCCTCAGATGGCGACGCGGCAGCGACGGCAAAAACATGCTCAACGGTGCCGAACCCAACTAGGGCGACGATCAGAAACGTAAGCAAAGGGGTTCGCATCTTCATGCCCCGCAGCACACCGGTCTGGGAAAATTCGCTGGCCAGCGAAAGCAAGCGCCCATTCATGTTCGCCCGATTCTATCACTCCGCTTTCACAACGACCAAAAGCACACGCTGTGCCAGCACACCTCTATCAAACCAACCAGAGTCGTCGCAGATTCGACTTTTTTCTTGAATTTGTATGCTGCAGATCCTGAAAGGAGGATGGCGGAACGTCAAAGACTGGATCGATCTGCTACACCTGTATTATTTCAATACACCACAAATGCAACAGGCGAGTCGCGGCCCCCTGTTCCACGGGCCGACGACTCGCCATGAAGAAGTCTGAAATCAGTTGATTCAGCAGGCACGGAGGAAGTAAATATGCCCGCTAGCCTCGGCTCTGTCCTTCGATTCCAGGGTTCCTGTTGCAGTTGCCTCTTCGCCTGCCGACCCCGCTCTTCTCTGTTTCGGCCCCGGGCGATGCCTCGTCGCACGTTGCCAAGGTCGTGGCTGTTCCTAGTAATGCAACCAGCGTGCCGTTCTTCGCCACAAGCGTGATCGCGGACTCCCGCATTTCTCATGCTTCGGCCCAGAGGCGTCTCATCGGCGGCATACAAGCGCCACCAAATTGATTACCTGCGCCGCTCAGCTGACTTCAATTCTTGATAGTTGAAGGACATGCAGCTTACCGAACTAAATCAGGGCAACCGCTTGTGCCCCATAGCCTTAGCCAGTTTCTGCCCGGCAATGGCACGACCCATGCATTCTGCTGGACCAAGAGGCGAGAGAACCGTCACGGTGGTCGTGCGGGCTCTTCCCCCCGGGCCCTAAGAGTAGGGCGTGGCGACGCGCCCCAAGAGAGGAATCACATGAAATCCCTTATGATCGCCGCCGCGGCGGCAGTTGCATTTACGTTTGGAAGTGCGGCAGCGTCTTCGGCGGAAGCAGGCGGTTGTTACCGCGGCGGATACGGCGGTGGCTATGGCCCAGGTTATGGGTACAACGTGGGCTACGGTGGTGGCTACGGCTACGGAGGCTTCTACGCTCCGCCACGCCGCAGTGTCACCTACTACCGCGGTGGATATGGCTACGGCTATGGTCGAAGCTTCTACGGACCGCGACGCAGCGGTATTGCGCTATCGATTGGCTTCTGATCCCTTCAGCGCCAAGATTCGGAACGAGAAAGGCCGCCGCGGAAGCCATGACTTCCACGGCGGCCTGTTCTGTGAGTCCTGGTGGGGATCTTGCTGGTCGGCGTCCTGCCTAGCCACCGAATAGCTTCTTAATCGAGTGCACGGTCACCTGCCGGCCTGCCCTGGCGATGGATGTGGTAAGCGGAATTGACTTGGGGCAAACCGCCACGCAGTTCTGTGCATTGCCACAGACGGCTACACCCCCGGGACCCATCAGGGCCTCCAGGCGATCACTGGCCGCCATTTTACCGGTGCCATGCTCGTTGAAGAGCATTGCCTGGCTGATCGCTGCGGGGCCGACGAACGCCGTTTCGTAAGCCTCGTCTTGGCGAGCCTGGTAATCCGCGTCGCTTTCGCCCGGGAGCCTTGGCACCTCGACTTTCGTGTACTGCGGACAGGCCTCCACGCAGCAGCCGCAGGTCATGCATTCCGACAGCGGGTAGCGAATTTCCTGCTGATCTTGCGATTCCTTGGGCCCCGCGCCGCGGTCATAGTAATCGTCCACACCCACCCAGGCATGAACCCGCTCAAGGGCCTTGAACATGCGGCCTCGGTCAACCACCAAGTCCCGCATCACGGGGAATTTGGTCATCGGTCGCAGCTCGATCTCGTCGGGCTGGTCTTCCAGCAGACGATCCACCAAGGCCGAGCAGGCCTGGCGGGTCTTGCCGTTGACCACCATCGTGCAAGCGCCACACACCTCTTCCAGGCAGTTGCAGTCCCACGCCACTGGCGTGGTTGCCCGCCCCTCGGCGGTAGTTGCCTGGGCGGCGATCTTCTGGAGCACGCTGATTACGTTCAGATTCGGCTCGTAGTCCAACCGAAATCGCTCCCAGCGCGAGCCGCCGCCCGGCTGGTCTTGGCGGAGCACCCGGACGTCGAAACTGCCGGTGCTGGGGGCGGAAGCGTCGGGGTTGCGGGCGATCATCGCATGCAGTCCTAGTCTGGTGGCTTGGTTTCGTTGGCGAAGCTTGGTCCTCGGGGCTCGCCATTTGCCTGATTCTAGTGCTCTGCCGGGGGGGAGCCAAGCTGCATTGCCCGCACCCAAACCACCGGCGTAACCGCACCGGCCCATGCAACCGGTCAAGTCTCGCCCGGAATCTGTGGCAAAGCTTGCGGGTACTGCTTGCCGTACGGCCGTGGTGATCCATCTTTGGGAGCGTTGTTTTTTGGCAACATCGGCGCCTGGGCACCCGTTGTCTTGGCGCCACGTTTCCTGAATCCCCCACCTGCCCGGCTTGCGGAGACGAGCCGCGGCCGCTTACGGAGATGCCCCCGATGCTCCGCCAATCGCTGTCCGTTGCCCCTGCCGTCAGCTCGTGGCTGCCTGTCGCTCTGCTGTTGGCGGTTGCTCCCGCTGCCTCCGCTCAACTGCTTAACGACGAGTTGGGCCTCGGCCCGATGCTCGACTCCGATCCAGGGCCGACACTCTCCGACGAGACGGTCGAACCGCCGCAGGCCGATCAGCCGGAACTGAGCGACGAAGCGACTGAGGTCACCGCCAACTACGCGGCTCAGCCCGTGGCGACCTACGACACTCGCACCGGCGGCTGGTTGCCGGACTGCAATGCCACGTCCAGCGGCTGGATGCCAGAGATCGAACCGCCCGCCGGGTTGATCGACTGCACTTGCGACGGCCAGGCCCGTGGTCCCCGCTGCCGACTGTGGCGTTCCTACGTCAAGCCGGCGGATCCAAGCGTCGACCAGCGATGCGTCGTGTGCGTCAAGGAACCGTGCATCGGTTACGAAACCATTGAAGAGGAAGAGCGGGCCGTGATCTACCGCTGCTTCCAATCGAGCGAGCCGTTCCGCCGCCACGGCTGCGAAGGGGGGCAGTGGTACGAGGAGAAGGGCGCCAAGCGGATTCGCAAGCTGCACCCGTGCGAGATCAAGGTGCCCATCAAGTACCAGAAGCCCGTGGTGAAGTACCGCGACGTCTACTACTACATTCAGTGCGACCACTGATGTTTGTTCGTGGGCAATAGGTTCGTGGGCGGTCGTTGGGTTAGATAAGTAGCGAGCGGTGAGCCGTCGGCAGGAGGTAGCGCCGATCGACTCACTGCACTCTGCCCACTACCGACTGCCCTCGCCTGCTCGTCACTCAAAAAAAATGGCCCAAAGAAATCTGGCGGGGGCGATCTGAAAGGGCCTGCGGAAAGTTTTTTGCCGCCTTAGGTGAGCTGTCTCACACTTCGCGCCACCGACGCGTAACGACTTACGTCGACGCCGCCCCAAACGGGCCGCAAGTTTGAGAAGCGGCAATTCTCAGCCTACCGGGCGAATCTCCAAATTCAAGAATCAAGTTCAGCCGCGCCGTTTTGTGCCACGCGCAAGAATTCTTGGCCGGTGGGAGTTTTCCATTACCCCGTTAGCAGCTCTGCGGATCACCTTGAGATACGAAAGGCGAAGCGTGGGGCACAAGGCAACCTGAGAACACAAGCATCCGTGTCAGGTGTTTACGTTCGACGCACTTCTGGAGCCAGCTAGGAACGCTTAGGCCAGGCGACGCCGGAGGCTATCTCCAGCGGTCGAATCGACCGCCCAGCCTCCGAGGTTTTCGGCACCTCCTTCAGTACGCTGGGCCGCCAACTTGCTGGTGTTGGTCCAACCGCTGCAGCTGAGGAGTTGGCCAAACTGCGCGAGGTGTACTCGCCAAGAAGAGACCGCTGCAGCTAACGGCAGGGTTCACCGGGCCGCGGCGAACGACATTGATTCAAAAACCCGCGCGACCCGCGGCTCCGTGTGCAACCCATTGTTATGCCACTTGTTGGGCTACCGCCAATAGTAAAACAGGTTGCCCCTGTAGTTGTCGTCCAGATTCTCTTTGCTGTCAAACCGCAATCGAAATGAGTCGTCAGTCAGGTAATCGAATTCGTCGTATTGTTTTACGGCGTCGAAGCACCGTTGGGATATTTGTTTGCATGTGCCGTTAGCGGTGCATTTTGTGATTTCGTCGTCAGTGTACAGGAATACGACCAGTGCACGAGAGAAGCCATCAATTTGCCAAATCGTGTGCTTGAAGTCATTTGTGATTCGCTTGGCATCACGCTTTAGAAATGCGGAACAGGCGCTGCCAAGGCATTCGTCTGAGAAGTTGTCGAGAATTAGGTGCACGTTTTCGGACTCGAGGTCAGGATGACTGGAAGCAATCCTTTCGAAACGCCGTACGACCTTATCGTGGACATCAGGACGAATCGTTATGGCATCCGTCTTCCAAGAATCAAAATCCTCGTCGGTTTCCAGAATCACATTGAGACGCGGGCGCCCTTTCGCCGGCCCAAGTTCGATGTGATCTTGGACAATGTGGACTACGCTGACATCGAATTCGCTCGAAATCCATTCACGCAACTCAGCGAGGCCGGCATGGAGTTGGCAGTCGCCGAGCTTGGCGGAGCGAGCAACAGCGAATAGTTCAGGGTTGCCGAAGAGCATCGAGTCCTTGGTGGCATAACTTGGTTATAGGAAGTTTCTGCCTATTACCTGTAGGCCTCACATTTGCGGCCTAACGCGCAGGCAGTAGGTTGTCATAAGTTCAATTGTATCAGTGGCTTGCTTCTATGGCACCCCTGTTTTTGCGTGATAGGCCGACCCTGCCTAGCGCTCATCGAGGCCGGTGGCGCAGCCCGTCGGCTGGACTCCGGACACCGCGTCCGCCGCGATTCAGGACATGCGTGTAGATCATTGTCGTGCGAACGTCCTTATGCCCTAAAAGTTCCTGCACCGTGCGTATGTCGTACCCGTCCGCCAGCAGGTGCGTGGCGAACGAGTGGCGGAACGTGTGGCTCGTGACTCGTTTCGTCAGCCCAGCTTGTCGAACAGCCTGCTTGATGGCCTTTTGGACAAGAGACTCGTGAACGTGATGTCTTCCTTGGTCGCCGGACTTCGCATTGCTCCAGCGATGCTCTTGAGGAAACACGAACTGCCAAACCCATTCGCGGTTGGCATTGGGGTACTTGCGGGCCAGCGCGTGCGGCAGTTCCACGCGGCCGTAGCCATCGGCTACGTCGTGCTGGTGTATCAACTTGACTTGCTCCAGATGTTCCTGCAGAGGATGCGCGATTGCCCGCGGCATTGTCGTGACGCGGTCCTTGTCTCCTTTTCCCTCGCGAACGGTGATCTCACCACGCTCGAAGTCCAAATCCTTGACTCGCAACCGGAGTGCTTCGAGCAGTCGCAGCCCGCCTCCATACAGCAGCATCGCGACGAGCCATTTGTCGCCAGCCAGATGCGTCATCACGCGCGAGACCTCATCGACCGTCAGGACGACGGGCAACCGTTTGGGGCGACGGGCGCGAACGACGCCTTCGATGCGGTCGAGCGGCTGCTGCAAGACATGCTCGTAGAGAAAGAGAACCGCCGACAACGCTTGGTTCTGCGTCGACGCAGCGACATGTTCTTTGACGGCCAAGTGTGTCAGGAAACGGTTTACCTCATCTTCGGCAAGTTCACGGGGATGGCGTCGATCGTGAAAGTCGATGTATCTGCGAACCCAGTGGACGTAGGCTTCCTCCGTTCGACGACTGCAGTGCCGAACGCGGAGTACTTCGACCATGTGGTCGTACAGCCGGGGCGTCGGCTTGTCAGCGAACAAACCCAGCGGTGATCGACGTTGATGCGACGGGGTAGACACGGCCAAATCCCATCAGAAACACGGATTGCACCTAACAATAGAGCTGCGGAACGCGGCGAAATCAATCATTTGTAGGCGATGCGACTAGAATGCACCAACGACGAGGTGATTAAGACCGACGCGGCTTTCGGCTCTTTCTTCCAGCCGACGGATGCATCGACTTCGCGGACTTCGGCCACGGGCGCACTCGCTGAGGTCGTTCGCCGCCGGGTAGACTTATGTCGCTGTTAGCTGGAGTCGATCTGACGGCGCAGGCGGGCCGCGAACGATCTCGGATCGTATCTCTCCCGTGGCCTCGGCTTACCGCTCGAAACTGCGTCGAACCGACAGTTCGAAGCTGCGTTCTCCTTCGGTAGTCGCTTCGGGCAACTGGCAGTTTTTACCCAGAAGCAGCTGACTCCAATTGTGGCCGTTGCCGGTAGGTGCGCCGGTTTGCTTGACGGGGGCGGCGGGGGGCCGCATTATGGGCGGGTTCGTGCTGGGTCTCTTTGGAAGACGTTCGCCGGTTTGGGATGGTGCTATGGTCGATTGGTCGTGCGGTCGGTTGGCTGGGGCTGGTTTTGCTCGGACTGCCTGGGCGGTGGTGGCGCCGTGGGCGTTGGTGCTTGGCGGGTTGCTGGTGATGCCGGCGGTTGGCAGGGCGGCCGTGACGGCCACGGGTGATGTGAACCCCAATCCGCCGACGCCCAACAGCTTTGTCCAGGTGGGAGACCAAACGTTTGGCAATATGACGATCGACGCCGGCAGCGTCCTGGCGCTCAGCGGCCTGGAAGTGGGTGATGACGGGTTTGGCACGACCACAGTCACCGGTTTGGGGTCGATGCTGTCGGTCAACGGCGGTGTGGACGTAGGCCGGCGGGGCGTGGGGGGGCTGAACGTCCTGGACGGGGCGTTTGTGCAAACCGGCTTCTTGAACCTGGCCACCGACAACAATGGCTTGGCCAACGTCCGCGTAGCGGGCGCCGGGTCGGTGCTATCGATGAGTTCAGAGCTGCGAATTACCGATCCGTTTTCCGATCGCGGTTTTGCAACCGTGACGGTCGAAAATGACGGGCTGCTGGACACCGGCTTTGGCGAGACGCAAGTCGGCAGGCAGGGAACCTTGGTGCTGAATGGCGGAATGGTTCGCTCCAGCGGCTTCGACAACCAAGGCGTGATCAGCGGTCACGGCAGGCTGCTGGGCGACAACAATCGGCCGATGCAAAACGACGGACGAATCGAAGTTGGGGCGGGGCAGAAGTTGGAGATTACCGCCGGGCCGGTGACCAACAACGCTCAAATGATGATCCAGTCTGGCGAGTTGGTGCTGAGTTCCGAATTGAGAATCAACGGCCAAGTGACGCTGGAGGACAGCGCGTTGAGGGTTGGCCCGCCCGTCGAATTTAGCCAGGGCCCGCCAAGCATCCGCAACGCCCTGGGACAGATCGCTGCCGTGGGGGGCGTGAACGACATTTACGGACGGGTTGACCAGACCTTTCCCGCCGAGATTGCGGTGACCAACGAGAGCCTGCTGCGTTTTTCGGACGATGTCAGTTCGAGCGGCAAGATCAGCGTGTTTGGTGGATCGAAGGCGATTTTCCTAGGCGACTTGACGCTGGTCGGCGGTAGCTTTCTGGCCGACTTCGCCACGGACCAAGGTTTCGGCGAAACGGAAGTGGTGGGAGAATTGCGGGCCTTGGGAACCATCCAACTGGGCATTGGCGCCGGCGTGGAGGCCCAACTTGGAGATCGCTTTCCCCTGATCACGGCGGGGGGTGGAATCACGGGCAACGCCAATTTCTTGATCGACAACCCACCGCCCCTCGCGCTGGGAGAAATTTGGGATGTGGAAGTGGGGCCCAATAGTGTGTCGGCCGTGGTCGTCGAGGGCCTTGCCGGTGACTTCAATGGCGACCGGGTTGTGGACACGGCAGACTACGCGGTTTGGCGGAACGGTCTGGGCACCGACTTCTTGCCGTGGCAACTCGATCAATGGCGTGCCAACCTTGGACTGAACTTCGTGCCCATCGCGGCAGAGCAATCCGCTTCTGCGGTGCCGGAACCGGCCAGTTGCCTGCTCCTGTTGCTGGCCAGCAGTGGCGTTGCGTGGCGCGTGCGCGGCCGATGAAGCTTGCAGGGGGAGTGCGTCAGTTGTCATGCATCGCCACTTCTGACTCAGTGGGCTCGACGCGGAAGTAGCCTGCCACCGTCTTCTTGAAGCTTGCGAGATCGATCGGCCAGCAAAGGTCGCGCGAGCGATCATAGCCGTAGCAGTAGAAAGCCAACCCCGCGCGGGGTTCGGCACTACGCAGGATCAGTTTCGAGCCGGTGTGGCGCGCTTGGACTTTGATTTGAACTTGGTCGATGACGAACCGGTCGCCCTTCTTGATGACCGTGCCGTGCTCCGTGACGTATTGTTTGCGGGCGATGAAGTCGCTGATGGGTTGGCCGTTGCCGAAGCCATCGGTGATACCGAGCGAACGAAAGCGGTCAACGTGATCGAGATCACGGATCGCCACGAGGGTAACGCCTTGGAACGTGGTAAGGTCTATCAGCGTGTTGGCTCCGGCCAATGTCGTTGGTGGCCGGGAGGAAGCTAGCTTGGCAGAGGAGGGTAGGATCGGAAACAAGGGGTACTGGATAGCCGCAGCAACGCTCTCGATCTTCAGCGACGAAACGACCCGTTGGAGGTCGGCGTGGTACTGGCGATTGATCACTCGCGCGCGAAGGCGCACCCGCTTCCCCACACTACCGGCCGACACGACGCCCGGCTCTGCCGTGGCTTGCAGCACGTCTCCGCGTTGTTGGTCGTCGGTCTGAACGACCCACAGCTTGGTGCGTTCTGCGTTCTGCGACAACAAGTAGGCATGCTGGGTCGCGATCTGGCCAACAGGCGTGTCGCGGAGAGATTGCTCGGCTCCGGTGGCCGCGGCGGCGATGGCTCCAATCAGAAGGGTTGGTAGGAACCAGGCGTGGGACTTGAGTAGCGAAAGCGGCAAAGCGGAAAAGGGCGTCATATCGGGGCCTCCCTAGGATGATCCAAGATGCTCCGCACCGGTGGCAGATTCCGCACCAGCGGCAGATGAGGATAAGACGCAAGGGCGTGAGAGAAGTTCCACAATACCGCGAGAGGGTCTCAGGACGACCAAGCCGCTCGCGATTGCACGATCGGCGTGGGGCGATCAGACTAGGGGGCTCACACCGGAACCATGTCAATGGTCATGTCGCTCCGGCTCGCCACGCCCTACCTCCGACCCCCAGTCCTTCCTGACGTGAAACGCATTCTTGTTACCGGCGGCGCCGGCTTCTTGGGCTCGCATCTATGCGAGCGGCTTGTCGATGATGGCCATGACGTCATCTGTCTCGATAACTTCTTCACCAGCCAGAAGACGAACGTCGCTCATCTGTTGGACCGCGCCAACTTCGAGCTAATCCGTCACGACGTGACGCACGAGATTTGGCTCGAGGTGGACGAGATCTACAACCTGGCGTGCCCCGCCGCGCCGGGGCACTATCAGTACAATCCGATCAAGACGATGAAGACCTCCGTCATGGGGGCGATCAACATGCTAGGCATGGCTAAGCGATGCGGCGCCAAGATCCTGCAGGCGTCCACCAGCGAAGTTTACGGCGACCCCGAGGTTCATCCCCAGCCAGAGACCTATCGCGGCGCCGTGAACCCGGTGGGCCCCCGTGCTTGCTATGACGAAGGAAAGCGGGCTGCGGAAACCCTGTTCATGGACTACCAGCGACACAACGGCGTGAACGTCCGCTTGGTGCGAATCTTCAATACTTACGGCCCGCGGATGCATCCCTACGATGGCCGCGTCGTCTCCAACTTCATTCGTCAGGCCATTGAGGGTGAAGACATCACCATCTTCGGTGACGGCCAACAAACGCGCTCGTTTTGCTATCGGGATGACCTGGTCGAAGGCATCATCCGCATGATGAATGGTCCGGATGGGTTCGTGGGACCTGTGAACATTGGCAATCCTGGCGAGTTCACCATTCGCGAGTTGGCGGAGTTGGTGGTAGAGATGACCAACTCGAAGTCTAAGTTTGTCGAGAAGCCACTGCCGGCAGATGATCCGATGCAACGTCAGCCTGATATTGCGCTGGCCAAGGAGAAGCTCAACTGGGAACCCAAGATTGCGTTGCGTGAGGGTTTGGCCCACACCATCGAATGGTTCCAGGGGGTCGATCTGGCGGAGTTCCGAGCGCCAACGCCCAACTACTAGCGATAAAGACTCGGGCGTACCTCCGCGTCAAACTCAGCGCTGCCCGCGTGACTGGAGCTTGGCAAAGACTGCCAACCCGGTCAGCGATCCGAGAGCGTCTGCGACAAGGTCAAAGATGTCGCAACTTCGCCCAAAGTAGGGCTGGGTCAGCTCATCGGCGATGCCATAGGCGATAAGGATCGCGAACAATTGTCCAGCGCGCCTCCAGCCAAGCGAATGTGCCCGTCCGGAGTCCCACCACGCCAACAGCCACGCGAGAACGGCAAACGCCGCGAAGTGAACTAGCTTGTCGTGGCCTAGAATGGGGGCAGCAGCCGACTCCTGCGGCAGGTGCGACCCTACCGCCATCAGCAGCCAGTAGCCCGCCAACCAAGGCCAGCGAGCTCGTTGAGGGCGAGGACGGGACATCAGCACTCGGCGGGGCGGGTTCAGCGGACCGGGCTCCCACTCTACACTGCCAAAGGTTGTCGCGAGAGACGAAATCCCCAACGCGATGACAAAGCCCGGCGAGCAAAGCGAGCATGGACCACTCCGATGAAATTGGCATCCGCATGGCGCTGCGCGAGGCGCAGAAAGCCGCCGCTATCGATGAAGTACCGGTCGGGGCCGTGATCCTCCGGGACGGCGAAGTCGTAGCGGCAGCCCACAACCAGCGCGAACAACTACGCGACCCAACGGCCCATGCCGAAATGATCGCAATCACTCAAGCTGCCGAGGCCGTGGGCGCCTGGCGACTGGAAGGTTGTACGTTGTATGTAACCCTGGAGCCATGTCCCATGTGTGCCGGGGCAATCGTGCAAGCTCGGGTGCCACGCATCGTCTATGGCGCGACGGACCCCAAAGCGGGCGCCGTGGATAGCTTGTATCGATTGCTGAACGACGAGCGGCTCAACCACGCCTGCGAAGTCACTGCTGGCGTTTTGCAAGATGAGTGCGGGCAAATTCTGCGCGATTTCTTCGCCGCGAAACGGCGCGCAAAGCGGTAGCCATTAGCCCGCTGCGATGAAGAGCATCGCTACGCCAACCACCGCAACCGCCGCTCCCGCCATCGCGCGGGCGGTCACCTGTTCGCCGCGCATCATCACTAGCGGGAGGACGAACAGACAACTGGTGGCAATCAACGTCTGGACGACGCCGGCACTTGTATGTTGCAAGGCCGCTTGTAGCAATGACAAGCCGAGGAAGGTTCCCATGAAGGTGGCAGCCAAGATCGCGGGCCATGGTTTCCATCGCCGCAGGGCAACAGGGACGTAAGCCTCGCGTGTGAGCGGCATCCAGACGAGCAGCACTGCTACGCCGCCCAGGATGCGAATTAGCGCCGTGAACGCAAAGTTGACTTCTTCGTGCAGGAAGACGGATCGTGTCATCACGGCGCCCATGGAGGTGCAACCGGCTGAGAACACGGCGCTGGCCACACCGCGGCGAAACACAGCAGGCTCCAGGATGGTCGCGGCGCTGGCGCGTTCCAAGATCACCCATACTACGCCCGTCAGGGTGATGACAACCCCGAGAATGGCCAGTGGAGAAAGTTTCTCCGCCAACCAAACGCTCCCGAGGGTAACGGTGAAGAGCGGTGCAGCCGTTTCCACAATAAGCAGCGTCCGGCGTTCGCCCAAGCGATTCAGGGCGCCAAAGAAGGCAGTGTCGCCCACGCCAATGCCAATGGCCCCGCTGAGCACCAGAACCAGCAGCCCCCAGCTGCTAATGGTCAAGGCGGCGCTGGGCCACAGCAGCAATGTCGCGGTGAGCAGCAACGTGGCGATGGTTCCTTTCACCAGATTGAGCACCAGAGGCGGGAGCGCGGCGCCCAGGCTGCGGTAGATGATCGTCGAGATCGCCCACAGCGATGCTGCCCCCAGCGCTGAGAGTTCGCCTAGTGAGGTCATGGGGCACATGGTCGGGAGAAATCTAGGGCAGGAAGTCACCATCATGCCCTACGCATCCGTTGGAGGAAACGGGGCGAACGGCGTGGTAGCATAGAGAATCACTGCACACTTCCTCTCGCTTGATTCACTTATGCAACGCTTCTTCATCGCCGCGCTGATAGGCACTCTCTTGGGCTCCGTGGCGACCGCGGCGCCGGCGCCAAACATCTTGATGATCGTGGCCGACGACCTGGGGTATGGCGACCTGGGTTGCACGGGAAGCACAACGATCCGCACCCCCAACATTGATCAAATGGCCGCCCAGGGCGTACTCTGCTCCCGCGGCTATGTCACCAGCTCGGTCTGCTCGCCCTCGCGCGCAGGGCTGATCACGGGGCGCGATCCTCGGCGGTTCGGCTACGAAGGGAACCTCAATCAGTCCGAGACCAACTATCCCACACAGCCCGACCTGCTGGGCCTGCCACCCACAGAATGGACCCTGGCCGATCACCTCAAGGCGGCCGGGTACGCGACTGGCTTAGTAGGCAAGTGGCACCTGGGTGATCGCGCCCCCTTCCATCCCAACCGGCGCGGCTTTGGTCACTTCTGCGGCATGCTCAACGGCGGACACGACTACTTCCCCCTTAAGAACGGCAGCCATATCGAGCGCAATGGCAATCTAGTCGAGGAGTTCTCCAGTCCCTACCTGACGGACTTCTTCACCGACGAAGCCATCCGCTGGATCAACGAACAAAACGTTCGCAAAGAGCGGACTCCGTGGATGCTCTATTTGTCGTACAACGCCCCGCATACCCCCATGCAGGCAACCGCGGATGACTTAGCAGACTACCCTCAAATCGCAAACAAAAAGAGACGCACTTACGCCGCCATGGTCCAGGCGCTGGACCGCGGTGTGGGCCGCGTGCTAAAGCAGCTCGATGAGCTAGGCGAGCGAGAAAACACCCTGGTTGTCTTCCTTTCAGACAACGGCGGTCCGACGCAGAACGCCAGTTGGAATGGTCAGCTCTCGGGCACCAAGGGAACGTTACGTGAGGGGGGCATTCGCGTCCCCTTGATTTGGAATTGGCCGGGTCAACTTCCTGTGAACGAAACGTGCAACGCGCCGATTTCGGCACTCGACTTCTTGCCTACGTTCCTTGCGGCGGCGAAGGCCGAGCCGCTGCCGTTGCAGGATCCGCCGACCTATGTCGACAAACAGAACCGACGACGAATGATCGAGCGCCACGGACCGTACGATGGTCGCAACGTACTGCCGACGCTGCGCGGCGACGAGCCTGACCAACCGAGGGAACTTTTCTGGCGCCTGCAAGGCCAAGCGGCGATGCTGACCGGCAGCGACAAAGTGGTTCGGCTGAATCATCGGCTGCCGCAGTTGTTCCAACCTGGTGGCGACCCGGGCGAGCAGTCCGATCAATTCCTGTCGGATAGCCAGCGCGGCGAACGGTTGCTTCGCCGGTTGGCCGATTGGGAGGCCTGTTTGCCAACGGTGCCTTTGTGGGACTCGTCACCCTACTGGTGGTCCGACAGTGCGCGAAAGTACGACGAATACCCACCGAGACCTGAACCGCAATGAGCGAGCTCACCGCGGCTTGGCGCCGGCTTCGCTTTCGATGCGTTCGCGCCACACTTGCAGTTGCTGCAAGGCTTCGAGCGGCGTGGTATTGTCCAGGTCCATTTGTCGGAGTTCGTCAAACAGCGGGTGATCGACCGTCTCGAACAGTTTGAGTTGGAAGCCGCCAGGCGGATCGAGGCGTCGCGCCACGCTGTGGCCGACGGCCTGTTCGCCCCTGCCCTTCGTCTCAAGCTCCGCCAAGATTTCTGCCGCGCGGTCGTTCACGGCACGCGGCACGCCCGCGAGCTGGGCGACATGGATCCCGTAGCTCTTGTCCGCTGCCCCCGGAACGATACGGTGGAGGAACACCACGCGGCCGTCATGCTCCTGTACCGCGACATTGCGATTGGCGACACCGGGCAAGCCTTCCGGGCGGTCGGCAGCCAGATTGGTAAGCTCGTGATAGTGCGTTGCAAAGAGTGCCCGGCAAGCAACCACGTTGTGTAAGTACTCAACAATGGCCCATGCCAAACTCAGTCCGTCGTAGGTGCTGGTTCCGCGGCCGATCTCGTCGAGAATGACCAGACTTCGCGAGGTGGCCGTGTTGAGTATGCGCGCCGTTTCGGTCATCTCGACCATGAAGGTACTCTGGCCGCGAGACACGTCGTCACTGGCTCCAACGCGGGCGAAGAGTCGATCCGCGACACCAAGCACGGCGCGCTCGGCCGGAACAAAACTGCCGACTTGCGCCATCAATGCCAGCAGGGCCGTCTGGCGGATGTACGTGCTCTTACCTGCCATGTTGGGCCCCGTGATCAACAACAGACTGGCGGAGGCCGCCGCGTTGTCCCCGTCCGCCTCCTGTGTGGCGCCAGCCAAGGCACAATCATTCGGTACAAACGAACCCTCAGGTTCGGTGATGTCGAGCACTGGGTGGCGACCAGCCGTGATGGTGAGCACGGATTCTTCTACCACAACCGGCCGGCAATAGTTGCGGCTGCGGGCCAACTCGGCCAGACCCGCTAGCGTATCGAGTTCTGCGAGGGCATCGGAGGTAGCCAGCAGTCGCGGGCCAGCGGCGGCAACCAACTCTCGCAGTTCGGTGAACAACTGCAGTTCGATTCCCACGGCGCGTTCTTCGGCGGTCAGAACCTTCTCTTCATATTCCTTCAGCTCTGGCGTGATGTACCGCTCCGCGTTCTTCAGCGTTTGCTTGCGAATGTATTCGGCAGGAACCTTGTCTCGGTGGGCGTGGGTGACTTCCAGGTAGTAACCAAACACCTTGTTGAAACCGACCTTGATCGAAGCAATGCCGGTCCGCTCCTGCTCTGCCGCTTGGTACTGGGCCATCCATTGCTTGCCGCCAGCCATCAACTGGCGACAATCGTCCAGTTCTTGAGAAAACCCCTCGCGGATGAAGCCCCCAGCGCCAGTCGCCAGCGGGCATTCGTCCGCTAAGGCAGCTTCGAGTTTGCTCCGCACGTCGGGGCAGAGATCAATGCGTCCTTCGATCTGGGTGAGCCGATCGCTGGTGCGCCCTGTCAGCTTGGCCTTCAGCTTTGGCAAACCGGCAAGCGTCCGGCCCACGAAGCTCAGGTCGCGAGGACTTGCCCGACCTGTTGTCACACGGGCCAACAGGCGTTGCAAGTCATACACCAAGCGCAGCGATTCTCGCAGGTCGGTGGTCAGCTGGGCTCCGTTCACAAGTTCGCCAACCGCGTCGAGCCGAGCGTTGATTCCCGACACGTCGGTCAAAGGGCGGCGCAACCACTCTGCCAGCAGCCTGGCGCCCATCGATGTGACAGTGCGATCCATCACGCCAAGCAGGGCGCCGTCTCGTCGACCGTCGCGGATGGTGTGCGTCACCTCCAGGCTTCGCCATGTGGCTGCGTCGATCTGCAAACAGCCGTCCGGCTCGATTAGCTGTAGCCGTTCGATATGGGCAAGCGAGGCCTTTTGGGTCTCTTGCAAGTAGTCCAGCAAGGCTCCGGCCGCAGCGATGGCCAGCGCGTGGCCGGGATGGTTCTCGTCGAGCCCATAGCCTTCGAGAGACTTGGCGCCCAACTGCTTGGCTAGGGCTGTGGCAGCCGCCTGCGGGCCGAACGCCCAAGCCGGGCGCGTCGTGACCGACAAACGCTCGACAAGCTCATGCGGCAGTCGGGCTTGATCCGCCTCGGCTACGAGGCACTCCGTGGCTGAGATGCGAGTCAACTCGTCGGCCAGATGCTCCGTTGCCAAGGCGGCACAGGCGAACCGACCGGTAGAGACATCTACCCAAGCGGTGCCTGCCAAACCATCGTCACCAAACGCCACGCCCGCCAGATAGTTGCTCGCCGAGGGATCGAGCAACGCGTCGTCCGTGACCGTGCCGGCGCTGACGATCCGCGTAATATCGCGACGAACGATGCCCTTGGCCTGCTTCGGGTCTTCCACCTGTTCGCAAACCGCGGCTCGGCGGCCGGAGCGAATAATCTTGGCGAGATACGCATCCAACTGGTGGTGGGGAAAGCCGGCCATGGGGGTTGGCTCCACGCCCTTCTCGAGCGAGGCAGCTTTGTCGCGGGCGGTCAGGGTGATCCCCAATAACCGGGCGGCTTCTTTTGCGTCGTCGTAGAAGAGTTCGTAGAAGTCTCCCATGCGAAACAACAACAGCGCCTCCCCCGCGGCCTCCTTGGCCTGGTGGTACTGCTGCATCATCGGAGAGAGAGACATGGGCGGCTCCTTCGCAAGAAGCCACGATGCTAGCCGATCTGACGCCCGAGGGGCAGTGGGGCGAAGGTCACAAGCCAGGGCGGTGGCAGCGGCCTACTGAACCAGCTCTTCTTCCTCTTCCCCGGCGTTGATTTCGATCTCGCCAGAATCTTCCAAGCCACGCACGATGTCGACAATCTCTTGTTGCTGGGCTTCGACCGCGGACAGCTTTACCGCACCCAAGTACTCCATTTCTTCGCGGAGCATGTCGGCAGCCCGTTGCGACATGTTGCTGAGAACTTTGTCCTTCAGCTCGGCGCTGGAGCCCTTGAGGGCCAAAGCCCACTGCGAACTTTCCACGTTCTTGAGCACCGCCTGGATGTCTTTGTCATTGAACTTGGCAATGTCTTCAAAGACGAACATCAGGCGGCGGATTTCTTCGACAAGTTCGCCATCTTCCACGCCCAGATTTTCAAGCAAGGTCCGCTCCGTGTTGCGATCGGAAACGTTGAGCATCGCGGCCACACTCTCAACACCGCCTGCCTTGGCGAAGCTGTGGCCCATGACGTTTGACATGCGGCCTTCCAGCCCACGTTCGACCTCGCGGATGATTTCCGGACTGGTTTGCCCCATCGTGGCCATCCGCTTGACGACCGCCAGCTGTCGCTCGGAGGGCAAGCCTGACAAGATTTCTGCGCTGAACGATGCGGGCAGGTAAGAGATAATCAGCGCGATCGTTTGGGGGTGCTCGTCTACCAAATAGGTGAGGATGTTCTGGCTGTCGACCGTGCGGAGGAAGCCGAAAGGCAGCGCCTCGATCGACTGGCGGATGTTGTCTAAGGTATCGCCCGCATCGCTGCCCAGTGCTTTCTTGACAAGGTTCTTCGCGAGATCAAGGCTGCCACCGTCGGCGCCGCCCGCCGGAGTCGAGTTGGCAAACTCCTTGATGATCGCCTCTTGCTCGTCATGCGAAATCTGCTTGGTGCGGGCGATCTCGATCGAAACCTCCTCAACTTGCTTCTGATCGAGTTTGCCCATGAGCATGGCCGCCTCGTCCTCGGGCAGGCTCATCAACAACACAGCAGCTTTATGGAGATCGGGCATCGGACGCCTACAAGCGACGGAACACAGGGGGTGCGCAGCAAGAGCTACACCAACACCCTCTAGATCGTCGCCCGTGACGAAGCCACGTGAGAAGAAATACCGATTAGGTGGTCTGTGACGGTGCTAGCAAGGCCAGCAACTCAGACACCTGCGGCGACGGCGGCGGGCTCGAAACCTACTTCCAGTCGGAAGGGTCCGTAGTCTGACTCAAACGGCACGCAGAGCGGCGGCGTGGCGGACGGAAAACGAACTTCGTGACCCTCGCCCGTCACAACGTTGGGCAGACTTACTGAAAGCGCGTATTGCTCAAGATCCACCTTGGCCTGCCCGGCGATCATATTGGCCAGTTCGCCGACGGCATCGAGCACTTCGCTATCAACTTCTTGCTTGTCTTCCAACAACAGCTTTGAAGCAGCCGCCAGTGCCACTTCTTCAGACAGGTTGATTACCACCGTCCCCGACGCATTGCCTGAGAGGCCAATAATGCCGCTAATGGGATGAGTGCGATGGCGTGGATCGCCCAACGACAAGTCGCCCCGGCGAGCCTCCGTAGCCAGCATGGTCGTGAAGGTATTGTGGACGGCCGACAGGAACGGATTGATGTGCTCGACTTTCATCGTCTTCTCTCAAGGCTTCCGCGGCAGGGTTTCAGAGCGATAGCAGGGCTACAGCGCACGCTGGTCACCCGTACCGCAACCCTAGGCCCTCGATTTGCACCGGCAAACATCACGCGAGGGCGGATCGTAACTTCCACAGTGGCGCTAAGCCAGCCGTGAGGACTAGAGCGGTGTTAACAATTCTGCAGGCCAGCGCTAACCGGATGTCCTTCGCCACACGCCGAGCTGGCCATCGCATTCATCTACCGAGACCACCATCTGCGAAAGCTCCAGGCGGCCATCCGGGTCCAGGGACTGTGACAACTGCAAGCCAATGTGCCGGGCCAGCAGCTCGGCAGTGGTGTTCGCCAGGGGAAGCAGCACGCAATCTTCCGCAGGAAAAACCCAACGTCGCTGTGCAAACCTCGCGATGACTTCGTCCGCTTCTGCGGCCACGACGATCTGCTCATGCTCCGTAGGCAACAGCACGCGATGATCGAGCGCATTGGTGATCTTGAGTAGCGCATCGCGGGCCGCGATGAAATCAACCACATAGTGGTTCTCGTCCAGCGGTCCATAGAGGTCGACCGCGACGCGATAGTTATGACCGTGCAAGGGTTCGCATACGCCACCGTTGTAGGTAATGAAGTGCGCCGCGCAAAAGACGAACTGCTCTTTGGCGAGTCGGACGTGGTAGGTCTCTGGCATCCTAGAAGTAAACCCCAAGCCAGTGTTGTTCAGCCATAGAACCGTACCGGCCAGCTTAGCCGGTCCTCAATCAGTAGCACAAATAAGGCAGCGGCAACGAGATCGGCCGTGGCGCCAGGATTGCGACGGTTGCCATCGGCACGGAGCCAGAAATCGAGCTCGGCGGCCGCCACCCTGAAGTCTTCCCCCTCTTGCCGGACCATTTCGATGAGTCGTGCGGCCCGAGTAGCCGATTCCAACGCAACTGCCTCACCACACTTACGGGCGATTAGCGTGTCTGGCAGCTGGCTCATCTGTTCCAGGTACGTCCAAACGATGGAATCGGCCAGTGATAGGCCCTCGGCAAGTTGAGCTTCAAGGTAGTCGGCCGCGCGCAAGACATCCTCAAACTCCGCAACGTATTGTCTCGCAATCACATCGCGATCGGCAGCCAGTCGCATGGCCTCTTGGAGTGCGACGGTTGGCTGCTGCGAAACATCTTCTTGGGCGACCTCGCCCAGGCCGCCGGGCGCAGCGAGTCTAACCGCTTGGTAAACACGCTGGCTGTCTTGCAAGGTAGTGGCCTGAAGAACGCCTAGCAGCTGCTGACGCCCCCCTTCGCTGGCAGCCTTAGCTAGTGGGGCCAACAGCAGCACGGTCCCCAAGTTCGTGTTGGCGGCAACCGCGGCTTGTGTCGCCTCAACCGCTGCGAGAACCAACTCCCCGACCGAACGCACGGCGGCCTGATCCATCACGGGACCGATCACCGTGCCGCTGAGCAGGAAGTCTGCGAAGGTCATATCGCCGAAGTCAGCGCCTCGATAGACGTTGCCCGGTTTGGGGGCGGTCGCCTCCCACAAGCATGCTAACGTCGCGCACGAGCCAAGCGTGTCTGGCCGCTGCCAAACGCCATCGCTCATACCGCGGGCTCCAACTGATCAGTTGCGCGGCCTTCGATCGCGGCCAACAGCGCCTCAAGCGCGGCAGCCACTTCATCCGGCGCGTCTTCCATGATCCAGTGGCCAGCGTCAGGAACTTCTGTCACCGCCGCGTCGGGCCAAACCAGTTGAAACCGCCGAAGGCATTCAGGCGTGAAGCACCAATCCTGCATGCCCCAAATCAGGGCCGTGGGTAGTGCCGCTAGTGACGGCAGTTGGTCTTCGATCTCGCCCAACGTCTGCCAGGTGGGATGGGCTGCGGAGAGCGGTATGTCTTCGACGAAATCGTAGACGGCCCGGCGGTGAGCCCAGCGGTCATGCGGGGCCAAGTACGCCTTCGCGATTTCATCAGGAAGCCGTCGCCGAGCAGTTGTCATCCGCAACGCTGCCCGGGAGAAGAGGTTCATCCCTTGCAGTGCCAGCCGACCAAGCCACGGCGTACGGCACACGCGGATTCGCCACGGAATGAACCACGGCCGAAAAGCCGCCGTGTTCATCAGCAACACGCCCTGGAAACGCGATGAACATCGCAAGAGCGCACCCAGACCGATGGCGCCGCCCCAATCTTGGGCAACCAGGGTCACGCGTTGGAGATCCAATTCTTCGACGAGGTCGACCAGATGGCGAATCCGGTCTTCTAGACGGAATGACTCAGCCGGCTTTTCGCTCCACCCACAACCCACGTGGTCCATCGCCACACAGCGATGCGTACCGGAGAACCTGCTGATAAGCGACCGCCAATGGAAGCTCCAAGTGGGATTGCCGTGCACAAACAACAGAGTGCCCGCGGGAGCTTGGTCGGCGGGGTGCTCGTCGATGTAGTGCATCCTCCACCGGCTGTCCGCGCGTCGCTCCTGTGGGGCGAACGGAAACCCAGGCAGCGGCTGATCTACGGGACGTATCGACACGGCAGCACAAGAGACAAAGGCGAGAGCAACGGGGCCAAGCCCTCTAGCCTACTGCTCTGCACCGGCTGACAACAGCCTGCCTGCCAAACAGGGCCGGCGCACGAAAAGGCCGCGGCAGGCACTACTGGCCCACCGCGGCCCTTTCTGTGTAACAAACTTCCGGTCGGCTGCGACGGATAGGAGTCGCTCGAAGAAGAACGCGTGTCGGACAGCGCTGCGCGCCGCCATGTTATCGACTCGGGCTCATCGAAATAGTGGTCCTCCCGACGGAAAAACGACCGGAAAGTTTGATTTGGAAGCCACCTCATGCCAATGCCGAGATGGCTGTTTGTTTCTACGTGCGATGGTACTCGTCGCTGTCTCGTATCGACGCTTCGCTAGCTTGGACTTCAGCAAACCGTTGCCAGCTTGCCATCGCCCGCCAAGCTTGCTTGCCATCGCCAGTTCGTCGCCGCCATTCGTCGCCGCCAGCAGGGCAACACTACCAGCGATGCTAAATCGGCCCAAGGCAGATTTGGTCTCCTTGGCCGAGCCTCGGTTGTATCGCCTCTGCCTGGCTAATTCTAGTTCGCAGCAGGCCACAGGCGAGCGTTTTTCGCGCAGTTTTCACAGTGCAAACTTGGCGCCAAGGCCGGTGTTTACCGTTTCGCTATTGCGGGTTTGGCGACCATCCTCTAGTTGATCGCTAGTCATGCGCAAACGTGTGTCGGAATACGTCATCTATGGGACGCAGAGACGATGGACAAAGACAACAAAGCATTCTTTCATGCCGGCAGAGTAGGCTCTCTGGCAATCGTCTTGGTCCTGCTCGCCTTGCTTGCGCCTCCAAGCAGTGCTCAAACGAACGTCCGAAAACCTACGCTGAAAGAAAGACTGACTTTCGGCTTGAGGGCCCGCCGACCGTCCGAGAAGAGCTTTATTGACGCGGTTGTCGACACCGTCAATCGGGGCGAACTGCCCCTAAAATTAGTTGATCGCACTTTTTTCTGGGCCCGCAGCCGCAGCCCCCGGCAAGTGCGGACTTACCAGCGGCGACCCATCATCTACTTCCAGCCCGCCTTGGAGCTCCAGGCCGAGCGGCTCAACATCGCCATTCGCGCCAACAAGTCGACCAGCCAGCCGTAGCGGTGGTGGCGGGAGGCACGGCAATCCGTTAAGATTTCGGATCACACGTCGGTTTCCCTCCCCAGACCCCCCTCTCTAAGGCGGCTCGATGGCGCGTAAGACGGTTAGCATCAAAGACAAACGCGCCGAGGCCGAGGCTGCTGAAGCGGCTGAGAAAGCTGCTCCAAAGAAAAAAGCCGCCAAAAAGAAGGCGGTGCGGAAATCCCGCGCCAAAGCAGCTGCGGAAGTCCGCCTCAAGGCTTTCTGGGGCGTGTTCAATCAGTCTCTCAAGCGGGTCGCTTTGTACGACTACACGCAGAAGAAGGAAGCCGAGAAGAAAGCAAAAGAGCTGACGGACAAAGGCAAATCGCCCCACTTTGTGCAGCCTGTTAAAGAAGTCATCGAAGAGGCCTAACTCGCTCAGCCTGAAATCGAAAGCCAATCACGCCAGGCCCCACGGACCTGGCGTTTTTCTTTGGCCGCGCGAACACGACTAAACCCCTTGTCATTTTTTGACGACTTGTCAACAATGGGTTTGTCATGGTCACCCTGTCACGCAAACAACGCGAAATCCAGCAACGCGAGGCCCAGATACTGGAGGTCGCACGTGGTCACTTGCTAGGCGGGGGATATTTGGGGCTGAGCATGGATCGTATTGCCGCGGAGATGGAGTACTCCAAGGGGACGATTTACCAGCATTTCAGAAACAAAGAAGAGATCCTCATAGCCCTCGCCAACCAGGCACTGCAGGAGCGTTCGAACATGTTCGATCGTGCTGCCCAGCATCCTGGGGGGTCGAGACAGCGGATGGCCGCGATTGGCGCAGCTTGCGAGGCGTTCTTCGAGCAAATGCCGCACTACTTTGCTGTAGAGCAGATTATTCGCGCCGCCTCGATCTGGGAAAAAACCTCCCAGGAACGGCAGGAAGTCATGCGTGGTTGCGAGCGCCGCTGCATGGCAATCGTCGGAGGCATCGCACGCGATGCGGTCGCTCAAGGGGACTTGGTCGTGACCGAAGAAGTAACCCCAGAAGAAGTGGTTTTTAGCCTCTGGTCAATCAGCCTCGGCGCGCAAACGATTGCCAGTAGCAGCGACACGCTCTCGGAAATCGGCATACGCGACCCGATGCAGGCCCTTCGTCAGGGGCAGCTACAAATCCTGGATGGCTACGGCTGGCAACCGTTGTCCACCGAGTTCGATTACCCGGCACACATGGACCAGGTCAAGTTGGAGTTGTTTAGCAATGATTGACCCTGCCCCCAGTGCTACGACCGACCAGCCGGCCCCCGCTGAGCCTTCGGCAGCACCTCCCGTTTTTTTTGGCCACACTTTGACGCTCCGTCAATTTTTGACACGGTGGTTTCTACCCATGGTGGTTCTGGCGGGCCTGGCAGCCGCCGGCGGCCCGCCACTGGTGCGCACGTTGCTTGCCGCTGACACGCCGCCATCCAAGCCGATCCGTAGTCAGTCGGCGATGCCTGTCGAGGTGCTGCCTGCCCAGGCAATCACTAGCTACACGGCCAGCAAGGCTTACACGGGAACGCTGGTCGCTGGCCGGCGAAGCCAAATCGGTTTTGAACGTCCCGGCAAGGTCATTCGCGTCGCGGTTGATGAGGGCCAGAGCGTGGCAGCCGGGCAGGTGCTGGCCAACTTGGATCGCCGCCGACTCGATGCCGCTCGAAAGCGCGTCGCGGCAGAGCTGGCCGAAGCAACCGCAGTTTATCAAGAGCTAGTCGCCGGCCCACGAAAGGAAACTATCGCTGCCGCCGCGGCCGAGCTCAGAAGCCTCCAAGCGCAACACCAAGTGGCCGTCAGGAACCTACGCCGGCGCGCCGGGCTGGTCGAGACTGCTGCGATCAGCCGCGAGGAATATGACGAGAGCTACTTTACGACCGAGGTGGCCAAAGCGCGGGCCGAAGCGGCCGCCAAGCAACTGGAGGAATTAGAAACGGGAACCCGGCTAGAACGCGTTGAAGCCCAACGCGCCCGAGTCGAAGCGCTGCAAGCAGCTCTGGCAGATGTTGATCATGAAATCGAAGATACGGTACTCCTTGCGCCCTTTTCCGGCGCCATCGCCAGACGTCGCGTTGATGAGGGAGTGATCGTCTCGGCTGGCCAAGCGGTGCTGGATGTGATCGAGAGCGATCGCCTGGAAGCCTGGATTGGCGTGCCGGCGCGGGCCGCTAGCCAACTCACGCTGGGTGACTCACTGCCGGTCGTGGTCAACGGCAAGACCTACCAGGCAAGCGTGCAGTCGGTCCGCTCAGAACTCGATCCTGCCACACGCACCCGCAACGTCGTGCTAGCGATCGCTGCGGCAGAGAGCCAGCCGCTGGTGGCCGGGCAAGTTGCTCGTGTGCGTTTAGACGAATCGATCAATGAGTCTGGTTTTTGGGTCCCGGCTTCAGCGCTCACCCCAGACCGGCGCGGCCTGTGGGCTGTTTACGTGGCTGAAGGGAGCGGCCAGACGCGGACCGTCGCCACGCGCGATGTCGAACTGCTCCACACCGAGGGAGGCCGGTCTTTCGTTCGCGGCACGCTTCAGCCAGGCGAACTCGTGATTGTGACGGGCGGGCACAAAGTCGTCGCTGGCCAAGAGGTCGCCCTACCGTTTCCCTAGCAAATGGCGAAAGGGTGAAGCGGTCCCAATTCCGCACAGCATCGTACGCGAACCAATCGTCCAACCTCGAGACCCCCTCCAATGGCCAGCCTGTTCTTCGACAATCGCCGCCTGCTGGTGTTGGCCATTACGCTGATCGCCGTCGCTGGGCTTTCGTCGTTCGCCATTCTGCCCAGGATGGAGGACCCCGTGCTCACGCAGCGCGTGGCGGTGATCAACACGCTGGTCCCGGGCGCGAAGGCAGACCGCGTGGAGGCGTTGGTGACCGATCCGATCGAAGAAGAACTGGAAGAGATTCCCGAGATCAAAGAACTCCGCTCGACCAGTCGCAGTGGAATCTCCACCATTACCGTTGAGCTGCGGGATGACGTCTATGAATCTGAAGAAATCTGGTCACGAGTGCGAGACAAGATTGACGACGCTCAGCCGCTGCTGCCTGCTGGGGCCATGGAGCCAGACTTCGACCAGTTGGAGGTAACCGCCTATGCAGCCGTCGTCGCGCTCACTTGGCAAACTGACGCCGAGCCAAGCTATGCCATCTTACGGCGACTTGCCGAAGAGCTTGAACAGCGATTGCGAGCCGTGCCAGGGACGCGCGAAGTCGATACGTTTGGCGACCCCGACGAAGAAATCACCGTGGACGTTCGGCAGGCGGACCTCGCGACGCTAGGCCTGACCGTGGGCGACGTCGCCCGCCAAATCGAGGCAAGTGACTCAAAAGTCTCTGCGGGCCTGCTGCGAGAGTCCCAAAGCGCTTTGCTGTTGGAAGTTGCCGGCGAACTAGACAGTCTGCGTCGCATCGAAGCCATGCCGCTCCGCTATGGCCAACCGAACAACGAAACCGGGGCGCCTTTTGTGTCCCTGGGCGACATCGCAACCGTTCGCAAAGGCATTGTCGAGCCAGCGCCTCGCTTGGCGTTTGTCGACGGCAAGCCCGCCATTGCATTGGGCGTGTTGATCCGAGCCGACCAGCGCATTGATCTCTGGTCGCGGAGGGCGGCTGAAACGTTGAAAGAGTTCTCCAGCGAACTGCCACCTGCGGTCGGCCTGGGAAAGGTCTTCGAGCAAAGCCCCTACGTGGAGACACGCCTCAGCGATCTGATGAGCAACCTGCTGGTTGGAGCCGGTGCTGTCATGCTGGTGATTTGGGTCATGATGGGGTGGCGAAGCGCCATGGTCGTGGGAGCCGCGCTGCCACTCGCCTCGCTGATGGTGCTGGCCGGGCTTCGAACATTGGGCATCCCCATTCACCAGATGTCCGTTACGGGGTTAATCATCGCTTTGGGTCTGTTGATCGACAACGCCATCGTGATAGTCGACGAGGTTCGCGAACGTCTTCGCGATGGCGAAGCAGCCAAGGCCGCGGTTGCGAACAGCGTCCGCCACTTGGCGGCTCCCTTGTTTGGTTCGACGCTGACCACCGCCTTGTCGTTCGCCCCCATTGCCCTGATGCCGGGCCCGGCTGGTGAGTTTGTCGGCTCGATTGCGCTATCGGTCATCCTGGCGGTTGCGAGTTCCTTTCTCCTGGCGATGACGATCACCCCTGCGTTGGCGGCCCTGTTTTCCCAGACAAGTCACGCTTCTGCATCGGTCGGCAACTGGTGGAGCGAGGGTTTCTCATGGCCCGCGTTGACGGCCGCCTACCGAGCCGTGCTCTCGCAGATGTTTCGCCGTCCCGTCTTCGGCGTGGCATTGGGAGTGGCTTTACCCGTACTCGGCTTCGTCGGCGCCAGCACCTTGACCGAACAATTCTTTCCGCCGGCCGATCGTGATCAGTTTCAAATCCAATTGGAACTACCTGCACACGCGCCACTGGAACAAACCCAGCAACTGATCGCCAAGGCGCGCCATCACATCCTGCAGCACGATCGTGTCGTAGCGGTCGACTGGTTCTTGGGTGAGAGCGCTCCCAGCTTCTACTACAACATGATGGCCAACCGGGAGGGAGTACCGCAGTACGCTCAGGCTATTGTGCAGTTGGACAGCGCCGAAGAGGTCTTCACCGTCATTCGTCAAATGCAGTTGGAGCTGGATACGGCATTTCCTGAAGCCCGCATGCTGGTTCGCCAGCTGGAGCAGGGCCCCCCTTTCGAGGCGCCAATCGAGGTCCGCCTTTTTGGACCGGATTTAGCCGTGCTTAGTGAACTAGGCGATCAGGTTCGGCTGGTCCTGTCTGAAACACCTGATGTTCTGCATTCGGTCTCGGAGATGGCTGAGACACTTCCCAAGCTCTCCATTGAAGTAGACGAAGCCGAGGCGCGCCTGGCGGGCCTTGATCACCGAACTATTGCCCGCCAGCTGGACACCACCCTCGAGGGCGCCGTAGGTGGTTCCGTGTTGGAAGAGACAGAAGACTTGCCGGTGCGCGTGCGAGTTAGTGATCGCCTCCGGGGAGACTTGAGCGAAGTGTCCGCACTGGCGCTCACCACCAGCAACGGAACTGCGAACGACACTACTAACGGGCTCTCAAGTCACCTACCACTCTCGGCAATCGCTGACCTTTCGCTGCAACCCGAGATCGCAGCAATTCCTCACTTCAACAGCCGACGCATGAACGAAGTTCGCGCGTACATTACTGCTGGAGTTCTCCCGGCTGAAGTGTTGGCGGACTTCCAGCAGCGGCTGGAGGAGCGTGACTTCAAGTTGCCGCCTGGCTATGAGCTCTCCTACGGCGGGGAAGCCGACAAGCGAGATCAAGCAGTCGGCAATTTGATGTCGAGTGTCGGTGTCTTAATGGTGCTGATGGTGGCGACACTCGTCTTGTCGTTCGGTAGTTTTCGTATGGCGGCGCTGATTGGCGTGGTCGGCTTGCTCTCGATCGGCCTCGGGATGGGCGCGCTGGCGGTAGTTGGCTATCCCTTTGGGTTCATGGCGATCGTCGGCACGATGGGCCTGGCGGGTGTGGCAATCAATGACTCGATTGTGGTGCTTGCAGCCCTTCGCGAAGATGAACACGCTCGAACCGGCGATCCCGACGCGGTGCGCGACGTCGTGGTGCGTGCATCGCGGCACGTGATTTCGACAACTTTGACCACGGTAGCAGGCTTCCTGCCGCTACTGCTTGGCGGGGGAGGTTTTTGGCCACCGCTTGCCACCACCATCGCCGGCGGCGTGACCGGCGCTACCTTGCTTGCCCTTGCCTTGGTACCCGCGGGATACATTCTGCTGATGTGCCCCGGCTGCCGCAAACGCCGGTCAATCGAAGAGCCAACGGACATTCCTGCCCAGGCCGATGACACCGACCAGGAAGTGGGGACCCCCGTGCTAGTGGCCCACACCCGCGTTCCTGCCACGGCTGTAACCCGTTAAGCGGCTCACCCGGAACGGGGACCAGCTTCCCTAGGCGTTACAATTGATACCACGCCGCTGCGAAACCTGCAGTCTGGGTCCCTAAGCTGAGCGCGCCATCTTGTGGCTGGTCACAATAGACGGTTGTGACTTCTCTCCGCTACCGGGCTTACCACCCATGCGCTATTCTCGTCGTATCGCTGCATTCATCCTGTTGGTCGGCATGCTGGCATTCGCGCCTGCTGCGTCCGCACAGTCGGCTATTGCTCTGGGTCCGGCAGACACTTCCAGTCCGCAGGCGACGCTGAGCAGCTTCATCGACAGTTGCAACCAACTCTACCAAGAGGTGAAGGACCGTCGCTACCTGCAGCGCGAGAACCCTCGCTTTCGCCATTTGGCTCGGCGTGTTCTTGATTGTTTGGACGACAGTGAACTGCCGCAATACGCGCGGCTTCATGGTCGCGCCGAAGCAGCCGTCTGCCTGAAAGAGATCCTCGATCGACTGGAAGTCCCGCCACTGGCCGAGATCCCTGATGCTGACGCCATTCAAGCCATGGACGAACCCCTTGCCCGTTGGCAAGTGCCGGGATCGCGGCTGGTGATCGTCCGCATGCTCGAAGGCCCGCGAAAGCATGAGTACTTATTCTCCGCTGGCACGGTGAAGCGTTCATTCGAGTACTACCAAGATATTCGCGATGTGCCCTACCGTGAGTCGGGTCCGGCCGTAAGCCCCGGGATGTACCGTTGGTATCTGACCGCGCCGTCGACGCCGTCCGTTGGCTGGATCGTTGCCCAACTACCAGAAGCAATGCGAACCCAGTCCTATGGTCTGGCGCGTTGGAAGTGGGCGGGCTTGGTCTTGGCGACGCTCATCTGCCTAGCGATTCTCGCCTTGTTGTACCGGTTGCAGCAACGCCTGGCGGTTCGTTACCGCCGCGAGAAGCCCCTGGCGTACGCAGCCACGATCTTAGTGCCAATCCTGGCGGCGCTGACCCCGCTGCTCTTCCGCTACTTGGTGACCCATGTCGTATCGCTCCGCGGAGACTGGCTCTATGTCTCGTCCTTCGCGGCCAGCGTAGCGACACTTATTGCCTGTGTGGTGTTGGTGTTTGCGGTCATCGATCGCCTGAGCGCCGTGCTCATCGGCATGCCTCACATCAACCCCAAGGGGCTTGATGCCCAGTTCATTCGCATCGTTGCGCGCTTGTTAAGTCTGGCCGCTGCGGTGGTGGTGTTTCTTGAAGGCGGCAAGTACCTCGGCATTCCCATCACCACGCTCTTGGCCAGTGCCGGTGTGGGCGGCGTCGCCGTCGCGCTGGCTGCTCAAGATATGCTCAAGAACTTGTTTGGCACCATAATGCTGATGGCCGACAAGCCGTTCCGAGTTGGCGATCGCATTGTTTCGGATGGCTACGACGGCGTCGTCGAAGAGATTGGCTTGCGATCCACGCGAGTTCGCCTACTCAATGGTCACTTGGTGACAATGCCCAACGACACCTTGTCGCGGAACGACGTAGAGAACATTGCTCGCCGACCCTTTATCCGCCGCGTCACCGACTTGCGGATTCCGCTGACGACTCCCAAAGCGAAAGTGGACCGAGTCCTCGCAATTCTGCGTGGCATTCTCGAAGGCCACGAAGGCATGGACCCCAGCTACCCGCCGCGGGTGTTCTTCAACGAAGTGAACGACGACTCATTAAACGTTCGCGTGATGTATTGGTATCACCCAGCGGAGTACTGGGACTACTTAGCCTTTAGCGAGCGCGTGAACTTGGAATTCCTCGCCGCGCTAGAGTCGCAAGGCATCCCGCTTTCTCAGCCACTGCGTGTAAGCCATGCGGGACTCGACAACGAGCCTGCTGCAGTTACCGTTGCGATGGCCAGTTCGTCTTGAGCGACCTGATCGTTTGAGTCGGCTAAGAAGGGACGCAGACAGCACAGGGCGTTCCGGCCATGCCCGCCAGAGCTTTAGCTTTCGTCGTTGCGAGTGAAACCTCGTACGGTGCGACGCAAGGCCGAATGGTACTTGTGGCGAGCGTCGAAGTAACTCCACCCCAGAAACAGATTGCCACCCAGCGAGCCAAGGCATGCCAGGCTCGTCAGCACGAACAACCCCCAGGGTTTTTCACCCGGCGGAGAGTTTGGCAGATTGCCAGCCGCGTTGTAGTAGGGCTGCCCAGGTTGCGGACCCAGCGGCTGCTGGCCCGGCGTGAACTCCGCATTGTTTCCGATACCGATCGGGGCCACGTTTGGATTGCCAAGCGGCGGTAAGTTGGGAGGCATCATCGGCGGCGTGCTGGCGTTGGTCGTCGGCCCCGTCGCAAAGGGGCCGGCTCCGATGGTGGGATTGCTAGGGTTGGTATTCAGTGGCGGGAACGACTGCGTACCGGAAGCTTCGCTCGACCAGCCCGCTTGACCGTTCGTCCCCAGACCAAGGCCATTGCCTGGAGCTGTTGCAAAGCCTGGGGCAGGGGAGGGCGAGGGAGAGTTCAGTTGGGGGCCGCTGCCGTTGGGATTCGTCCGCCAATCACCAAAGCCCCCGTTACCGGTCGCGCCCGGGGTGGTGGGATTCGTATCGCCAACGGTCCGAACGGGGACCAAGTTTGAACGCGGATCAACGAGCGGGACAAAAGGCTGTTCGCCACCGAAGGAAGAATCGAGCGCAGGAGGTTGGTTCGAGGCCGTGTTGCGAAGATCGTTCCACTGTGGCTGCTGAGAGTTGGCGGGCAGAGCCGGCTGACGGTTCGATGCTGGGGCGACTTGGTTGCTGACAAAACCATTCGGCGATTGCCGACCAACTGGCTGCTGACGCGCTGGCTGCTGGCCAAATTGATTGTCGAAGCCGGAGCCTTGCCATGGTTCATTGCCGATGGCAGCCGTGTTCTGGTTTGTGCCGCTACCCGCGAACGCTTGCGGCTGCGCGCTAACCTGTGAGGTGTTAGCTCCCGCGGCGGAGAGCACGGGGTTTGGGCCGAAGGCTGGCTGAGTGCCTGTCGGCTGACTAATCGCAGGCTGACCTAGATTCGGCTGCGCAGCCCCATAGGAAAACGGCACGAACTGACCACTCCCAGCGGCCGCAGGTGCCGGCGCCGGTTGCTGACCGCCCGTTAGCACAGTCTTCAGCCCGTCGCCCACATTGCGCACGGTGCCATCAATAGCTTCGCCCGTGTTACGGATCGCGCTGCGGGTATTCTTGCGCAGGCGATTGGCTCCCTTGAGGAGCTCCGATCCAAGGCTCTTTCGCGGCTCGTTCACTGGCTGAGCTGCGAACGGCTGAGCAAACGCGTTCTGCGTATTGGTAAACGCTTGCCCGGCTTGGTCAAAACCGTTCTGCACACCGGTGGTGGCCTGCGAAAAACCTTGCTCAAGCTGACCAGCAGCCGTGTTCAACTGTCCCGTGAAGTTTTGTAAAGGCTGCCCACTCGTGCCAGACTGCCGTACCGTGTGCCGTTTGGCCGTTGGCGATAGCTCGTCGGCAACCACGGGCTTGGCAACCGATCGCTCCTTCTGACGAGCGTCTACGGTGCCTATCACGGAAGACGCTGGCTCGGTGCCGCCGAACACAATCCGAATGCGGCGAATTGGGCCAATCCCCGCTGGCACATTGCTTTCAATAGCTTCGAGTCCACCGCGACGAACGGCGTCGACCAATTCGGGCTCGACTTGGACCACGTACTCAGCGCCACCTTGCGAGTCGTTGATCGGTTGCCAGTCGTAGGTGACCCCAACGGCGGAGGTGGCAAGCGCGGCGGTGGCAAACAGAGCCCAGACAGCATCCATGTGTCGCTCCTAGCAGAGGCTGCCGCGGGGGGCGGCATTCATCATCCTTGTGCTCAACATCGCGTGCTCAGCTTCCTAGTGCTCAGCATAGCCGAGGCCTACCACTTAGTCAGTGGCTCCGTGACTGGCGCCAGCACGCGCAGCAGCTTGCGCTGGCAGTGATCTCCGATTCTAGCGAAAGCCGAGAAACCAACCTAGACGAGTCGTCTTGACTAACCGGCAGGCGAGGGTGGCTTGGCAAGAGGCGGAGATTCGCCCTTCAGTTGATCCAGTTCCTTACGCAGCATGTTGAGCAAAGCCTGAAGAAAGGCAACCAACATGGGGCCCACCAAGATTCCTACCGGCCCAAGAACGGTAACGCCCCCTAAGACGCTTAGCAGTGCTAGCAGGGGATGCAGGTTTGATTGGCCGTGCAGGACATAGGGCTTGATGATGTTGTCAATGTTTGACACAGCGATCGCGCACCACAGAAACAGACCAATCGCCTGGCCCG
Organism: Lacipirellulaceae bacterium; assembly: GCA_965263315.1. Lineage (GTDB taxonomy): Bacteria > Planctomycetota > Planctomycetia > Pirellulales > Lacipirellulaceae > JBCCQL01. Next base: position 130,844 of record CBDHGZ010000002.1, read on the forward strand.
CCTGACCTTCGTAGAGGTAGACCCACAGTACCACAGGCACCCAAATGATCGTGGCGCCCACGAACGGGACAATCGCCATCAGCATCGTCACGACGGTCAGTAGGAAGATTGGCCCACTATCCAAAACAAACCAGTAACCAATGCCGGCCATGAGCCCCTGGGCAGCCGCGGAGAGGAGCGTGGCCACGACGACGGCACGACTCACCTCAGCAAACTTCTCGAGCAGTTCGCGCTCGTAATCATCATCTAGTGGCGAAAGCTGCATCAAACCTTCAACCATCGCCGGACCATCGGCCAGGAAGTAATACATGGCGAACGCCATAATGCCTAAACCGAAAAAGAAACCGAACGCCCAGAGCACCGTGTGCACCCCGCTAGAGACAACGACTTCCCCCGCTTGGGTTGCGAAACCACGCAGTTGCGCTTCGAAATCGACTTGGAAAGTCTGCTCATACCAATCGATATAGCCTTCTGATCGGTCGTTCACACGCGACACCACCTCAGACAACTCGTCCGCCTCTTGGCTGTCGCCGTTGGTAAGCTTGATCAAGGGATCCACGACGGCCGGCATTTCGAACGCGGCCATGATGCCCAGGCCGGTAATGGGGATGATCACCATCGCCGCGACCAATGCCGTGGTAATCAACGCCGCCCACTGTGGTTTTGGCGTGCAGCGGCGCAGCACCCATTTGTGTAAGGGTTCGAAAATGACCACCAGAACGCCTGCCAAGAACAATGGCGCAACGAATTGCAACATCACGCGGAAGAACATTGCCGTGACCAACAAGACGATCGCCACGAGCATGATCAACGAGACGACCCGCGGCACAATCCGTGCACCATCACTGCCGGGCGCAAGCATCGAGGACGCCTCAGCAGCTACGGCTTCAGCCTGAGTCATTGCGGGCTGAGGTTTCACGGTGCCAGCCTCAGTGTCCTGTACCGTTGACGGATCATCGGCAGACTCGCTTGCGGCATCGTTTGGAGACGGGTTCATGGGCTGATTATCTCAATCCAGAAAGTGGCTAGCGACTCGCTTCGCAACGGCTTTCAGTGCGAATGATCAAATCCTAGCAGAGCAAGCCGCTCGGTAGCACTCCCGATTTGCTGAACCAGACAGGCAAGGTCACGTAGTTTTTTCAGGCTACGCTCGATCCCCTGGCGTGAACCACAAAAGCGGCAACGTCCAAACTGTTTTGGCGCACGACAGCCTGCTGCGGATCGTGCAATTGCCGTCTTCATTGATTCAGCCGTCTCGAATAGGACCCTGGGCGCTCTGGCTACTACTCAGGGGATTGTGGCCATGAGCTTCGTCTGTGTTATGCTGAAAAGGATCGCCCTCACGCTGCCGAGGCGCCTCGTCCCTCGTATCACAAGCTTCGCATCACAAGCCATTCAGCTCGAGCATGCAACTCACTGCTGTGATCCCGGTCTTCAACGAATCGGCATCGCTCAAGGCGTTGTACGATGAGTTGACGGCGGTGGCCGTTGACCAAGACTACGAGCTCGGCATAGTGTTCGTCGACGACGGATCGACCGACGACTCTTGGAGTCGCTTGCGCCGTTTGGCGATGGAGGACGATCGCGTCTTGGGAATTCGTTTTCGCCGTAATTTTGGCAAAGCGGCTGCGCTTAGCGCCGGCTTCGCGGCAGCCGAGACGGCTGTTGTGGTCACGCTCGACGCTGATCGGCAAGATGACCCTAGCGAACTCCCGCGCATGCTCCAGAAGCTTAACGAGGGCTACGACGTGGTCAGCGGCTGGAAGCAGGTCCGCTACGACCCTTGGCATAAGGTGCTGCCGTCGCGCGCCTTCAACTGGCTGGTCAGCAAGATCACGGGGGTTGAGCTGCACGACCACAACTGTGGGTTCAAGTGCTACCGACAGGACGTCTTGCAAGAAGTTAGGCTCTATGGCGAACTGCATCGCTTTGTGCCAGTTCTGGCTGCGGCCAGAGGGTTTCGCATCGCTGAGGTCCCCGTCAACCACCGTCCACGTGAGCATGGCCACAGCAAGTACGGAGCCCGACGAATCGTAAAAGGCTTGCTGGACCTGATTACGGTCAAATTCATCACGGGCTATGGGCAGCGGCCTCAGCATGTGTTGGGGTCCGTGGGACTCGCCTCGTTCGTGTTGGGCGGCGGCGGCATGTTCTTGTTGGCTTGCCGCTGGATCATTTCACGGATGCCCGGCTGGGAGCCTTTGCACTTGCACGAAACGGCCATGCTCTATTACTGCCTGGGCTTCATGCTGCTGGGCGCCCAGTTTCTCTCGGTCGGATTGCTAGGTGAAATGGTGGCGGCCTTTCTGTCGCGCGACGTCGACACCTACTCCATTGCGGAACACACGTCTACTTCGACGCAAGAAGAGCCTGCAGGCAATGAACCGACCACCAGCGTCACCGCACAAGGCGATTACTCGGTTTGATCGTTGAAGACTCACCTACGGCCAACCCCTCGAGCCGGCAACGGTGGGCCGTCTACTGGATACTGATCGCCGTGGCGGTGGGTCAAATGACGGGCCGCCTCATGGCCGTCGACGCGGTCGACCTGGGCCGAGTTGAGCGTTACCGCATCGACCTGCGCATCGAGGACCTACGCCAAGAACTAACCCAGTCAGGGGTAGCAGAAGAACAGATCCGCCAACGCCTGGCGGAGCGCCGCAGCGAACTAGAACAACGGCTCCGCTTACGGCGACCTTTCCTTAGTGCGAATGATCGCAGCCGCTGGATGGCCATCCGGGCGCTGGTCGAGCAAGGCACGTTTGCCATCGATGGCATCTACGGTCAGCCTGGTTGGGACTCGATTGATGTCGTCCAGCATGCCGATCGCGATGGAGTCGCCCGGCTCTACTCGAGTAAGCCGCCGTTGCTCTACACCTTGCTTGCCGGCGAGTACTGGCTGATTCACCAGGCGACCGGAGCCACGCTGGGCTCGCATCCCTACACCATCGGTCGTGCGATGCTGGTGACGATCAACATCTTGCCGATGGCTCTGATGATGGCGATCGCAGCCGCCTTGGCAGAACGTTTCTTCGATCGCCTATCCGCTGCAGGCGATTGGCCTCGGTTGATCGTGGTCTCTACGGCCGCCTTCGGCACGCTGCTGACACCCTTTGCCGTCGTGCTAAACAATCACACGGTGGCGGCAGTTTCGTGTGCGATCACCCTTTATGCCTGGGCAAGAATTCGCATTGATGGCCAGGGGCAACCGGTTTGGTTCGTGCTCGCGGGGGGAGCCGCCGCTCTCACGGCGGCTAACGAATTGCCAGCGCTGGCTCTACTGGTGTTCTTGGCGGGATTGTTGGGGTGGCGTCATCCCCAGCAAACGATGCAAGCCTTTTTGCCCGCCGCTCTGGTCGTGATTGTGGCGTTCTTCGCCACAAATTATGCCGCGCATGAGTCTTGGCGTCCGCCCTACATGCACCGCAGTGAAACCGATCCGGCAGACAACTGGTATCGCTACGAGTTTGAAGTCGACGGCAAAGTGCGACAGAGCTATTGGACCCAGCGCAAGGGCATCGATCGGGGCGAGCCTTCTCAGGCCACCTACGCGTTACACGTCTTGGCGGGCCATCACGGCATCTTCTCGCTCACACCCATCTGGCTGCTGAGCATCGCCGGCGCCGGCTACTGGCTGGCAAAGGGCAGGGCGCCGGAGAAAGAAATGGCCGCCATCACCTTGGTGCTCACCGTCGTCTGCCTCGCGTTTTACATCGGATACCGCCCGCAAGAAGACCGCAACTACGGCGGCATGACCTGTGGTTTCCGTTGGATGTTTTGGTTCACGCCGCTTTGGCTGGCAACCATGTCGCCGGCAGTGGCCGGGCTTGGTCTGTCGAGAACAGGCAGAGTGTTCACGCTCTGCCTGCTTGCCATGTCCGCATTCTCAACCACGTTCCCAACGTGGAACCCATGGACCCAACCCTGGATCTACCAAGGGCTCGAGGCAAGCGGCTGGCAGGGCTTCTGATTGGCAGTGCTGATTGGCAGTGCTGATTGCCAGGTCGACGACTGGCCGGCAATCAACGACCTACGAACTCGGGCGTCACCAAAGCTGGCAGTACGCCTGCCTCGTACCCCTTCTTTAAGAACAGGCTCACCGCCTCGCGGCCTTTCTCACCGAAATCGCGCGTCCAGTCGTTGACATACATGCCCACAAACTTATCCGCTTTCTGGTTGTCCAGGTCGCGGCCGTATTGCAACGCGTAGTCGAGCGCCGGCTGACGATGGTCGAGTCCGTAGTTGATGCTCTCGGTTAGCAATCGCTCCACTTCCACCAGATTCTCCTCGCCCAAGTCCTTGCGAATGGCATTGGCGCCAAGTGGCAACGGCAGGCCACCGGTGAGCTCGTACCACCAGACGCCAAGGTCCACGATCAACTTGAGATCCTGGTCGCCGTAGGTGAGTTGTCCTTCGTGAATCAGCAAGCCGGCGTCAACGCTTTGGCCCTGATACTCGCCAGCCGCAACGGCAGGAATGATTTGATCAAAGGGCACTAGAACGTGCGGAAAGTCCTGCTCCAAGAACAAGCGGAGCGAGAGCGTCGCACTGGTGAGCTTGCCGGGAATGGCAATTCGTTTGCTCTTGAGATCGTCGGCGTTCATCTCCTGGCGAGCGACGACCATGGGGCCGTAGTTGTCGCCCATGCTCGCGCCTGAGTTGCACAGCAAGTACTTGTCTTGCAAGTGAGCGTAAGCATGAATGCTGACGGCGGTCAGCTCAAGTTCACCAGAAAAGGCGCGCTGATTGAGCGTTTCGATATCAACCAGCTCGTGAGTGAACTCGTACTTGCCAGTCTCGATCAGGTCCTTCGCCAAGGCGTAGAACATGAAGGCGTCATCAGGATCAGGGCTGTGGCCAACGCGAATGAGCATAGCGGCAGAGCAGGGGGGTGGACGGAATCGGACCAGGGACGGCGTCCCCGCAGTGACTCCGATTCTAGCACTTCGCCCTCGCTTGCCGCAGGGTCCTACGCCTCAAGCGACAAGCCACCTTCGCTCGCTAGATTTGCTGCTGGCAGCGAGACTGGCTTGTGTGGCCCCTTGGGGGCCTCGGCTTTGGGAGCGTCTCCTGCCGCTTGCGGCTCACCGTTTCCCGCTGCTTGGTCGCATGCCTGGCGCCATGTCTCGCGCTCGTACTCCAAGACGCTGACGGCTTCGGCAAGCTTCTCCCGATCGGTGTTCACATAGGCCATCGTCAGACGGGTAAAAATGAACTGGTAGAGCTGAGCCAGTTTCACGTTGACTTCGTCCTGGGAATGCTTGACGCCCGCGAGCAATTCCGAGGCAATGTCCATTGCGCGCTTCAGCGGGACGGCCGCCGCTTCGGCATTGTTAGCCAAGTAAGCCTGATCAGCTTGCTGTGCAAAGCGAATCGCCCCCTCGATTAGCATCAGATGGAGTTGCGCCGATGAGGCGGTCTTGATCTTCTGCTCCAGGTAATCGTGAGGAGATGCAGCGTTCATATCGAATCCGTGAAAGCCAGGGTTGGTTGTGAAGACGGAAACAGTCTCTAGTTCGAGTTATTGCTGCTGGTCAGCGAAGCGAATCCTTGGATCGACTCAATCGACGTCAAGTTGGACTGCAACAGCGCAATCGTTTCTTCCAGACGAAAGAACTCCAACAGCAGGCGGTCTCGCTCGCGAGTCAGCTGCTCGTCAAACGACGCGACACGGTCGTTGTTGGAATCGATCGTACGCTGCAGCGCCTCGGACCGTGACGAGAGCAAAGAGCTTTCGTTGGTAGCCAACGACTCGGTCACTGCTGTGATCTGAGCGACCACGCCGTTGGTGCTATCGCTAAACAGGTTTTCGACACCTGTGGGGTCGTCAGCATAGGCATCGCTCAGCTGACTAGTGTCGAGCGACAAAGTGCCATCGTCGTTCAGACTCACGCCTACCGATTCCAACGAACCGTAGGTGACTCCCGTGAGGAAACTGCCCGAGACGATACGAGCCAGATCGGCATCGACTCGCAATGCCTCGTTGCGCCCAAACAAGATACCCGTCGTCAGTGTCTCTTCGTTGAAGTCCGTCACCGAGTCCAGGTTGGACCTGATCGAGTTGTACGCGTCCACGAAACTCTGTACGGAAGAGATCAGCGGAGAGTCATCCGAAAGAACCTCGATAGTTGCCGATGTTCCTGAGACTTCGTTGACAGTAAGGTTGACCCCATCGATGACGCTGTTGAACTCGTTGCTGGTCGACGTGACCGTAAAGCCACCGCCGAAGGCGGAGTTGCCGAACAGGGCCACGGCGTCGGCAGGGCGGCTCGTTTCTTGGAAGCCGAAGCTCGTCGATCCGCCGTCGATCACCAACGCATTGGCCGCGCCAGGCTCGTCGGCGGTAATCGCTAGGCGAAAGCCGCTCAGGTCAGACACAATCGATGCCGTGACCCCAGCCCCGAGGCCGTTGATTCGATCCACGAGGGTCTCCAGAGCCCCTTGCTCCCCGTCAGCGGCTGTAAACAGCCCGGCGCCATCAATGATGTTGCTCTCGGAGTCAGCGGCCGTCCGAATCAGATTGAGGTCCGCAGCCGCCGAGCCACTGCCACCCAAGTCTTCAATGGTCAGCTCACCGACGCCAACCGTGTTGTCAGTGATCTCAATGCCGGTACCGGCGGAGTTAACCGCCGCCACCACATTGATCCCACGATCGCTAGCTGCTGTGTTGATCAGGTTGATCACGTCGCCCACGGTAAAGGCTTCGCTGCCTGCCTCGCCCAGGTCCACGACAAAGTTGGAACCGTTGGATGCCGTTACGTTGAACAGCCCGAGGTCAACTCCTGCTCCGCCGTTCAGCGACGATAGGGAAATGGACTCAGCCGTCTGCTCAAGGTCGGTCAGGTCAACTGTGTAGCTTGTCGAGCCGTCGATCGTTTGTGGCGAGCCGGTTGATGTCGACGCCCCGAGCAGATTCAAGTCCGCCGCCGTGGTGCCGCTGCCCACCTCCGCCACGGTCAGCGTACCCTGGCCCGCCGCATTGTCCGTTAGCAGAATCCCGTCGCCCGTGGCGTTGATGCTGGCCACCACCGTGGTGTTTCCGGTAGCTGAATTGACGGCGTCGATTACGTCGCCAATCGTTTGTGCTTCGCTACCCGCGGAATTGAGATCGATGGCGTACGAAGCGCCAGACGAATCGGTAATGCGTATGTCACCCAATGAGACGCCCGAACCGCCGTTGAAGTCCGACAACAGCGTGGCTTCGCTCACCGTCTGCCGATTCAAGGAGCCGCTATCGACCGAGTTAACCGTGTCGCTTACCTCCAGGCCCAGCAGCGTGGCGCTGTTGGTGGCGTCGTTGTTGGCGACCACCAGGGAACCGGAACCACCAATCGTATCCTCGAGAACAATGCCACTTCGGCTGTCGTTTACGCGGGCACGCACGTTGGTCGAAGACGCATCGGAGTTGATCCGATCAATGATCGCCTCAAGCGTGTCGAGCCCTTGCAGATCAACCGTGGCGGTGGGGTTGCCTGCCCGGTCGGTGATCGCAATCTGCCCCAGCGTAAAGCCAGAGCCACCGTTCAGTTGCCCGACCAACGTATCGCGAAGCCCCGAGACAAGCCGGCTACCCGTGACAGAATCACTGGCCGCATCGGCCACAATGCCAAGATCCTCTGCCGCGTTGCCAATCACGCCGTTGCCAATCACCAAGTTGGCGGCCGTTGAACCCGTGTTGTCGGTGATGGTAATGCCACGGCCATCGCCGGAGATGGCGGCCGTAAGCAGGCTGGTGTTATCGGAGTCATTGTTGATGGCGTCGACTACATCGCCAAGCGTCGTAGAGCCCGAGAGGTCGACGCCGAAGGTGGTCGTTCCATCACGCAACGAGAACGTGAGGTCGTCCACGTCCGTTAGATCATCGCTGATTCGCACGCCGGCGCCATCATTCAGCGCATCAAGCCGGGTGCCGCTGTGCAGCGTGTAGCGATCGAGACCCGTCAACTCACCGCCGCTGAAGTTACCATCGGCCAGGCCCAAGTCGCTGGCGGTGGTCCCCAAGCCTATGTCCTCGACAGAGAGCGACCCATTGCCGCCCGAGTCGTCGGTCAACACGATCGCGTCACCACGCGTGGCGGCCGTCACTCGGATGCCAGTCGTTGAGTTAATGGCCAGCAGCACGTCTTCGACAGTCTGCGCCGCTCGGAGGTCGACCACAGCGGAGTCGCCACTGGCATCCGTGATTTCGACCTCGCCCGCGGCAACCCCAGCGCCGCTATTGAAGTCTGCCAGCGCCACGCTTTGGTCAACCTGTCCGCCAAAGCCAAACGTTAGCGAGCCGCTGCCGATTGCGTCCGTCAAATCGGAGAAGTTCTGCGAGACGAACTGATGCGACGAGGCGCTCTTGAGCGGTGTGAATTGGTAGCTGCCCACCGGTGGCGTGGCGCCGTTGGCGACGGTGGCGGAAACTGCATTGCTGCTCGAGTTGACCGTGCGGCTAGTAAAGGTCGACGAATTGTTGAGCTGATTCGTGGAGAACTGCAGAGACAGCACCAACGACGAGAGCGTATCGACCGCCGCCTGCTCCGCCTGCACGCCCTGGTTGCGCACCAGTAGCTGGTCTCGCGGTCGCGACGCGATCGCGATCAATTGATCAACCGTATCCTGGATCGGAATCCCGGTGATCAGGCCAACGCTGGATTGAATAGCTGACACGGCGGTTCTCGCCCGTAGGAAGCGGAATGGTGCACACAAGCCTAGGTCACGGCGCACCCTCGGCCCGGGGCCTCTGAAGAGTTATCGGCTGGGCAATCTTTCCGGCTTGAGCGGATCACTCTGCGGAGGGGGACGTGCCAGCACGAAAAAAGCCGGCCGGCCCGCGAGGGGCCGAACCGGCTTGTGGTTATCCGTCTCGAAGAGCGGCTGTCGCTTAACCGAGCAGCGCCAGCACGTTCTGCGGGTTCTGGTTGGCGATGGCCAAGACTCGCGTACCGGACTGAACGAGAATCTGCGACCGGGTCAACTCAGCCGTTTCAGCGGCAAAGTCGGCGTCACGGATCGAGCTCTCCGCCTCGGTGAGGTTGGCGAGCGTGTCGTTCAAGGCGTTCTTGTTCGTCTCGAGCGTCGTCCGTTGGAAGGCGCCCAGACGACCACGAAGCGAGGTCACTTCGTTGATCGCTTCTTCAACAATGGCCGCCGCCGTGGTGGCGTCGGTTGTCAAGTCGGCATCGCCACCCGTGCCCAGCTGGAACAGCAGACCGCTCGTACCGCCAAGGGCTGCGGTATTCACACTGCTGATGCCCAGTCGGGCTTGCTGGTTCGACACAACGTCGGGGCCCAGTTGGAAGAGGGCTCCGCCGCCGGTGATGTCAAATTCTATCGTGCCCGTGAAGCCGTTTTCGACCGTTGCTGACAAGTCGAGCGTCGCGGTGTTAATCGAGATGTCGTTGCCATCACCAGTCGCCGTAATACCGTTGACACTAGCCTGGACGTCCGTGCCGGTAACCCGAGCACTATTCGCAGTCCCGCCAGTGGTCAGGTTGGTGACAAAGTCACCGCCGGCGCCTTCTTCGATCACGTTGATATCGACGACGGCGTCGCTACCATATTCGCTCGATGTGAAGACGATGCCATCGCTGGTGCCATTGGCGGCAGCCGTAACGCCTGTAGCGTCGCTCACAGCATTGACGCCGTCGATGAGCAACTGCAGGCTGGTTCCCGCCTCGAAGTTCAGCACCTCTGCACCAGTCGAGCCCGCAAGCTCGAATACGAGGTCGGCATCGATGCCGAACGCTGAAGAAGCAGAGCCGGCCCCGATTACGTTGGTTGTGCCGGAAGGTACATTGTCAGCCCCACCAGCGTCGAAGGTGGTCGCCCCCGTCACACCAGTGCCACTCAAAGTCACGGTGCCGAACTGGCTGAGAGCCTCAAGATCGGACCGAATCTCCTCAAGCGTCACCGTAGCCGCGTTGTTAACGGCAACAGTGATTGGCGTGACGCCACCCGACTCGGCACCTACGGTAATGCTGGTCGTTCCAGCACCACCCAAGTCCGACTCAGTAAACGAGAGGTCGAAGTTACCTGTTACGCCCGTAGCCGTCGTGAGGTCGAACGTGGCGGTACTGAACTCCTGGGAAACTCCACCAGTGAGCGTGACGTTGGCCGAACCCAGCTCATCAACCCCGAAGGCATTGAACTGCTCAATCTGCGTGGCCAGCGTGCCCGCCGAGCCGCCATTGAGTGCGACGGTATCGACTTCGGAGATCGACAGGATCGCGGTTCGCACGTCACCAAGGGTGATTGCGCCAGCCGACTCGTTGTTGATCAATACCGTGTAGCCGTCATCGGCATTGCCAATGACGCTGGTAACGGGGTCACCACCGCCGGTTCCCAAAGCTGCTTCGGCGAATGCGATTGCGATGTTGCCATTGGCCCCAGAAGCTGCCGTGGCGGTGATGTCGAAGATCACATCTGCAGCGTTGTTCACCGCATCCACACCATCGGCAGTGACGGTCAGGTTTGCGGGTGTCAGCGCGTCGAAGTCTGCGCCGGACGTGCCGACCAAGTTCGTATTGCCACCCGTAGCCGTGAAGCTGCCGCTGGCATCGATCAGGTCGTCGATCTCTTGCAAGGTCCGGTTCGAAGTGTCGGTCGAGCTGAGGTTGATCGTCAGCGTATTCGAACCTTCGTCGAAAGTTGCCGAGTCAGCGGCGGCAGTGTTGGTGATCGTAACCGTCGGGTTGCCCGTAGCGGCCGAGATCTGAGCGCCATCAGCATTACTGTCAGCGACTGCGGTTAGTGTCAGCGTGTTGCTGGCGCCCCCGGCAAGAGCCGAACTCAGTGCAGTCGCACCGACGTCAGCAGTAATCGCGGCAGCCCCAGAACCGGTTGTGCTCGCGACGAAGTCACCATCAGCCAACGCGTTCGCGCCAGCCTGAGTAATCGTACCAACGTTGGCCGTTGCACCGTCGACACCATTCAAGGCCGCTACGACGTCGTCGACGGTGATTTCGTCAGCTTCAAAGGCGAGCGTCACTGCGGTGCCTGCACGAGTGACCGTCACCCCGGTGCCACCAGCTGATGCGTTCGAGTCGACATCGATCGCGATGGTCGTGATGGCGGCGTTACCCGTCGTGCCGGTGAAGGCGCCGGTACCACTCGCAGTGATGTTGATGTTCTGCCCTGCGAAGCTAATCGCACCCGTGGCAAGCGAGTTGATCGCGACCGTAGCGGTACCTTGGGTCGCATCTTGAGTGATCGGTTCAAAAGTAGCCTGGCCCGTGGCGGCTACGGCGGCGGTCGTCTCGACGCTGAAGTCAACGCTGGCGTTAGCTGTCGGCGTGACGTCCGGTAGGTTGCCAACCTCAACGGTTGCTTGCGTAGCAGCTGCCGAGACGTTGACATCGACGCTTGTTTGACCATTCGCACCAAGGTTGGCTTGGTCAATTTGTAGGTTGGATAGGTTCGTGGAGTTGGCGCCAGGGCTTGTTAGGAAGTCCAGCGAGCCGTCTAGCAGACGACGGCCTTGGAAGGTCGTGGTCTGGGCGATTCGGTTCAACGCTTCCAGCGACGAGTCGACCTGCAGCTGGTTAGCAGAAATCTGCTCTTCCGACAGGGCGCCAGCGTTGGCCGATTCGGTAACCAAGCCCCGAATGTCATTCAGCAGGGAGCTGACCTGACCAAGGGCCGAGTCGGCGGTGGCGATCACCTGATTAGCGCGGTCGGTGTTGCCGATGGCACGCTCGATCGAGGTGATGTCTGACCGCAAGTTTTCACTGGCAATCAAACCGGCCGGGTCGTCGGCGCCGGTGTTGATTCGCAGACCGGTCGACAGACGCGTGAGCGACTGAGACAGGCTGGCGTTGGCACGCTGCAGGTTGTTGCGGCCCACCAGCGAGCCGACGTTCGTGTTAATCCGTGTCATGGTTTCTTAAACCCCTTCAAAAAGGACCAGTTCCCAACGGAGACCGGACTTGGGGAGTCGCGGGGGACTCCGGCCTGCTTGTTGGCTGTTGTCGCCGAGGGCACACGCCTCACGGCCAATTTGGCAGCAACTCCACTAGGTTGTCGTTCCTTGATTGGCCGGCGTCTTGGCTGCCCTTGGGGTAGGACCTCCATGGTCAGGGGAGGAAAACGGTTTCCCTCCTGGTCCTGGCCAACGCCGCAGCGCCAACTGCCTGGATCACGGCCGGTTCTGTCCCGCGACACTGATTTAGTCAGTGAAACGAAACGCGAATCGAAGCAATCCGACCCAGCCCGTCGTTCTTCTAGCGCTAGCTAGCAACGGGCCTATGCCAACGTATCGTCCGGTTTACAGTGGGGTCTTAGGGTGCGCGGGAGTTTCCGGCCATTTGCGGTAGCCGTCTGCCGTTACAACTAGGCGCAACCGTCAAGGTCGGAAGTATTCGCCACACGGAGAGCTGGAAGTGCAAGCAACCGTTCTTGAAAAACGGATCGTCTTAGCGCGACGACAGACCTGCTTCGGCGCATGCTAGTGATCGCGGAGGGTCTTCCGAATCGCAACAGCAACCAATAGAAGCCAGAGAGAGCTGGCATGCTCGAGAACGGCGCCCGGCGGGCTATTTGCCATCCGAAGCGCGGCCAACCTGGCGGGCATCGCCCGGCGCAATTTCGGCGGCTTGGCGATTCTCACGTTGAATCGCCTCATAGACCTCACGACGGTGGACCGGAATCTCCACCGGTGCATCGATTCCCAGCCGAACCTTGTCACCCCGGACATCGACCACCGTGATCACAACGTTATCACCAATGATGATGCTCTCGTCGCGTTGCCTGGACAGGACCAGCATGGAGGCTCCTTGGCGCCTGGCGGGGCGCGGTTCACGTCGGCCGTGCCAAGCGGCCTGATGCAGTTGGGGGTACTTGTCCCCTTAGAATTCACACCGCCGCCGCCCAAGCGACTGCCGGTGTTAATCAGCAATCGGCCGCCGCTACTGGGAACTACAGCCAGCTATGCTGGGTGCCGGTTTTTATGCCTCGATCAGGGGGCGTGCATCGCTTTGGCTAGCAGAAACGGCCCTACTCGCAGGAACGGTAAAACCGATTGCGTTAACTCAGGCCGAGCGACGAAATGGCACCGTCGCCCCCAACACAAACTGCACCGCGTGGTCATCCTTGGCAATAATCTGCCGTGCTCGCTTGGTTTCCAAGCACAGGACGATCGGCGCCTTTAGATTCAACGCCAATCCCTCGGGCGTCTTGTTCATCACGACAAGCACCTGAGCCTGCTGGGCGTCGTCCACGCCCAGTCCCTCCACGTCACGACTCGAAACCCGCACCTGGTAGTCCGGCACAAAACGTCGGGGACTCACAACTGCCAGCGCTAGGTCGGCGCGCTCTGTCGATTGCAGCCATGCCAAGGAGCTGTTTTGGGCATCTGCCAGCAGAACCCAGCGATGACATTCTTCCATGCCGATCAGGCCCGTGGGAAAACTGAGCAGGTCGCCCGGGAGAACCTCAATGCGACCGAACCGCGTGGTGTTAATCTGCATCGTCAGCTAGCCTCCCAGCCATCCTTGTGTGATGGCGCCATCCGTGCGCAGCGCCCGCCCTATCGATTGCATCGGCTCGACCGGTTGCGAGGGATGAAGGAAAATGACGGCCGGCTGGTAGCCCGGCCATACTAGATGAAGTTCAGAATCGACATCTGCAGCAGGTTAGCGGTGGTCTGCAAAGAAGCCTGCAGGGCGAATTGCCGCGACGTGAACTCGGAAATCGCCTCGGTCAAATCGACGTCCAGTTCCTGCGAGAGGGTCGACCGCAACTCGACTTCCTCGTCTTCCAGCCGGAACTGCAGCGACTCGAGGCTCTGCAACCGCGCGCCTACCTCGCCGCGGCCTGCCGTGGCGCGATCCAGGTCATCGTCCAGGCGCTCGATGGCTGCTCCAATGTCCGGCACTGCGTCTTCGCCACCCCGCAACGCTTCGGCAAGACGAATGAGTGAGTTGAAGACGCTGTCGACCTCAATCGTCACTCGATTCTCCGAAGTGACCGATCCCGAGAAACTAACTATCTGCTGAGGGTCTGCTTCCTGTGAGAAGAATCCGAGCCTTTGCGCGGCATCGCCGGTTACCGTGATGGAATCGGCGCCCGCCTCACTGCCGCCGGTCGTCGTAAAGCCCGCCGGTGGCGACCCAACGACAGGAGACGTAGTTGCGACAGCCACGTTCACATCTGACGTGACCGTGTAGCCTGGCAGTGCTAGCGAAATGGCGGCGGCGATATCATCGGTCGATGAATCGGCGCCCTGAAGATCGACAACAATGTCATCGCCCGAGAGGTTCGCCACAGCGGGTCCCGATCCGCCGGTATCAATGACCGCCAGTGTAAGCGCACGGTTGCCTGCGACGCCGGGGGTGTCAGCCGTAAAGCTCAGAGTCGCGGTTTCAAGCGCAACCGTACCCGACGAAGGCAGCGCCGGTAGCCCGGTCGTCAGGGTAATGCCGTTGCCCACGGTCGATAGAGAAGCCGTAACGACCCCGCCGGTGTCATCGGTGATTTGATCAAACAGCTGGTCGACCGTACGAATGTCGTCGGAAGGATCATTCGGATCGCCAACCAGATCAATGCTGTAGGTGCTCGTTACGCCACCGTCGGTAATTTCGATCGTAAACTCGTTTCCAAACACCGAGGTGGGATCCACTTCGCCGTTGGCGAGGACGATCGGCTCTTTGATGACCCCCGTGCCCCGATTGAAGTCTTCCAGGCGCGAATCTTCCGTGAAGCTGCGGATGCCCAGTTGTTCCGCCAGTTGGCCTCCATTCTCGCCGATCGAGAAATCCGCACCGCTGCGGCGTGTGCGAACATCAATCCCCGTGCGTGATTCATTGAGCTCCGCGAAGAGCCCATTCTCTGGCTGGTTGAGCAGGTTGAGCAAGTCTTCCACGGTCTCGGCGCCACTCGTGTTGATCACGAACGGTGCGGCTCCATTGGTGATCTGCAATCCCGCCGCAAGATCGAGCGTGGTTCCACTGCCGCTATTGTCGGTGATGCCCCAAGGGGTCCCTGGCGAGTTGGCAGTCACCAGCCCCGCGCCAACGCTACCAGCGGCTGTGGCATCTCGATAGTCAACCGCCGCTTGGAAGGTCCCCTCGGCGTTGATCAATGCAGCCACATCAGCAGCGGTCGTTGTGCCTTCGTTGATCGTCACCTGCAACGTGGACGGAGCCCCCTGCGTATAGGCGACCCCGGGCGTCACGCCATCGACAAAGCTAATTTCGACGCCGTTGAATGCCGGACCATTTTGGCTGGCGGTGAGGATCAGATCATTGTTGATCCCCGGCAAAGAAAGCCGGGCCTGTGACTTGGTTCCAATCAAATCCGCCAGTGGCGTGGTAGCCCGAATGCTGGGGCCAAGATCCGCTCCGACAACGGTGGTTTGCGGTGTTTCGGAGAGAATCCCAAGCTCGCCCGCCGTACCACCTGCCGCAACCTCGCGCACAACCACGCTGCCAGGCGTCGCCGATTCCGGCTGTGTACCAATGGTCAAACCCCGACCTGTGATGCTCACCTGCAATTGCGCGGTGGGCGGGCCGTT
The DNA here is from genome assembly GCA_965263315.1 of Lacipirellulaceae bacterium. Classification (GTDB taxonomy): domain Bacteria; phylum Planctomycetota; class Planctomycetia; order Pirellulales; family Lacipirellulaceae; genus JBCCQL01. Next base: position 146,340 of record CBDHGZ010000002.1, read on the forward strand.
GGCTTCGATGAGTCGCGCAACGTCGCCCAGAGTGCGGGCGGTGCTCAAGTCGATGACGGCTCTTTCCGTCTCGGTGGTCGTGGCAAAGGGCACGAAAGAGATCTCGATCGATCCGCCAGCGGTGACGCCCTGGCCGTCATTGAGATCGCTCAGAAGCGTCTTGGAGGTCACATGGGGGTTCAGGTCGCGGCCGCCACGCACCGGTTCTGAGAGACCGCCAAAGACGTCGTCGCCAGGAATGTTGGTATCGAAGATAATCCCCGCATCAACGTTGCGAAGCTGGTTCGCCTCGTTGCCGCTGTACTCCACATACGAACCGTTGTAGGTATAGGGGGAAGTCAGTGACCGACTGCCGGCAAACAAGAAGGTGTCTTGGTAGGTGCTGTTACCGAAGCCAACTAACCGCTCAAGAGCCGCCAAGACATCGGTCCGCGTGGTCAATCGTTGTTCATCGGTCGCGGTGGTGCCCGCTACCCCCAGTGCATCAGCCCGCGTGTTGTTAAGGATGGTAGCCACTTCGTTCAACGAGCTGTCGGCCGAGGTTAGCGAGCTTTGGGCACTGCGCAGGTTGACCTGCAGTTGGTCTTTTCGCTCCAGGCTTCGTTGCAAGGTGATTGCCCGGAGAGCCGAGGCGCCATCCTCGCTGGGAGAGAAAATCCGCCGCCCGGTGCTAATCTGGTTCTGAACGCGAAACAGCTCGAGCTGGTCCGACTGTGTTTGCTGGGCGAGCCTGGTCCGGGCCAGGTAGTCGCTCACCCGAGAAGTTGGGAGGGGAAGTATAGACACGGGTCACAGCACGGGTCTGAGGGTGGGTGCTAGAGGTTTACCAAAACGTCTAACAGCTCGGAGATGGTTTGGATATATCTGGCGGACGCCTGGTAGGTCCGCTGCAGCGTGATCATATCGATGGCTTCTTCGTCAATGTTGACGCCACTAATGGCTTGCTCTTCTCCTTGGAGCGTGGCCTCGAAGGTAGCAAAGCCGTCGGCCACGCTCTTGGCAATTGTCGCCCGTTGCGTAACCTCGTTGATCAACTGGTCGTAGGTCGTAGCGAGCGAGGCGCCGTCGTTCCCGTCAAGCGGCCGAGTGTAGAATGACGCCAGTCGGAGGGCGTTGCTAAAGTCGCTCTCCGCGCCAACGCCGCCCAAGCTCGCCGCAAATTTGTCGGCCGCGTTACGCCCGGTCGTAAGCTGTGAATTGACTGCCAAGTCACGAGCCGTCGACCCCGCAAAGAAAGTATTGACGCCCAGCGCGGCGAGCACTCCGCTCTCATTGGCTTCGTCGCCTGCAAACGCAAACTCGACATCGCTGGAAGTTGAATTGATTACGAGTCGGTTCGTACTATCAACACTAGCCGAGACACCATCAATCGCATTGATATCGGCCGCCAGTGACGAAAGCGTTGTGTCGCTGTCCAGACCATCCAGGTTGACAAAGATGTCGTGGGTCTTTGTCGTGTTCTCAGTGGGATTAAAGACGAGAAGTTGGAAGCTGCCTTGAACCGGCGCAAACGGAAGACCCGCCGCATCCAGCGCCGCGTTTGGATCAGACACCGCATTGGTGCTGGTGACCGAGTCAAACCCCACGGCGCCCTGCCCTTGCGAGTAGAGCTTGTTGAACTCAAAAGCCAGCACCTGACTAAAGCTATCCAGATCCGACAAAAAGCCGCCGAGGATTTCATCACGTGCCGCCACCAATCCGTGAACCTCGCCGCCAGTGGTCTCTAACGCTTCATTGTTATCCGCGAAGCTGAGGACCGATGTAACATCTCCGTTCTGCTCATTTATTTCAGTGACAGCCACCTCGCGACGAGTCCCTTCGAAGACCAACGACTCGCCTTCGACAGAGATATTGACCGCGCCGCTAGGCTGCTCGTTGACCTGAATGTCTAGCAGCTCGGCAAGGTCACGCAGCGCCGCTTGCCGTTCACTGCGAAGCCCCCCCGCGTCGCTACCCGAGGACCCACCCGCCTCCAGGTTGACAATCCGAAGATTGAGCACACGGATGCGCTCAGTAAGGTCGTTCACCTCTCCAGCGGAGCGCGAGACGCGCACGTTGAATTCGTCCCGAACTTCGGAGGCGCGCGTCGCTAGCCGGCGAATATCAGCGGCCAAGTTCTCTCCCGCTCCAATCGCCAGGTTCCTCAGCGACGTGGTGTCTCCATCGCCATTGACCACCTCATCAATGCTATTGAAGAAGTTGCTCAAAGAAGTACTGAGATCCGTATTGGAGAGCTCTCCGATGAGCGTCTCCAGGTCGTTGAAGGCGTCGCGCTGCACATCGGCGCTAGCGCGGTCTGAAGCGGCGCCGCGAAGGCGATCGGTCAGGAACTCGTCAACTTGCTGGACAATCCCATCTATCTCGACGCCCAGCCCCAGCGTCAAAGACCCAAGCTGTTGGACTGGCGCCGGCGAGTAGAGCACCTCCTCGCGGATGTAGCCGGGCGTATTGGCGTTGGCGATATTGTTACCAACCACGTGCAAGCCAATCTGCATGGCTTGCAGCGTGTTAGCGCCCATCTGAATGGAACCGAAAAGTGACATTTTTGCTTTCGCCGTGCGTTGCTGGCGCCCGTTGCTTTATCCAGCTTGGTCCACGATGAAGCCCCCTTTGGCGTTGGCGGGGCTATCTCCATAGGTCGGTTTCATTTGGCCGCCTGTGGCAATGATTTCGATCATCTGCGACAGGTGCAGCAAGGTTCGTTGCACCAATACCCAGTTCGTCAGGCTTTGGTGCTGCAGTAAACGCGAGCGCCGACGGGACGCCTCGATTTCAGGCTTCAAGGACTCCCGCTCGGCACGTGGCAGTGATGCTGACAACGCTTGCAAGCTATCGCCTGGTAGCCCCTGGGAGTGCGCCGCCTGCAGCAACTGCTGCCGTTGGCGATGGCATGCCATCAATCGTTCCCCAAGCCTCGTCTCCTCCGGCTCCATCTCCTTCAGCGCCGCGGCGTCACGCGCGGCAATCCGCTCGCGCTTCTTGCTGAGCAGATCGAGCAAGTCTCCCTGCACTTGTGACAGATCCGCCAGCAAGGCGGCAATCTGTGCATCCCAACCGGGACCGTCCGGAGACGACAGACCGGCTTGGTCGGTGCGGGAGTCTTTCATCGTTTCTAGGGAACTCGTCATCGGTAACACCCGGCAATAACAATCTTGGCGCCACGCAAGGGACGCCCGAAAAACTTAGAAGCGACGCAACGTAGCAAGCTGGGACAGAGAAGCCGCATCGGAGGTAGACTCTGTCGATTTGAGCACCTCAGCTAAGTGGGGGAACTGGTGTTCGAACAGCGAGTTGGCAAACCCTGAACCGCCGCTGTCGGTCATCTGGTCTGCAATCGCTTGGTCGAGTTGCCCCTGAAAGACCTTTTCCGCCTGGCCACCGCTGAAATATGCCGGTTCGCCAACCGTCTTCCGCATCGAGCTGAGCATCTGCCCAAAGACCGTCGCGCCGACAAACTTCGTAAAGGCCTCGCGCGTCTCCTCCGCGCTAGCCACTTGCTCGGCGCTCGGCGTCGGTAGCTGAGGAACCGATTGCGTTGCGTGGATGTTCATACTGGTTATGAGCTACTTTGCGACCAAGTATTGGCGACCAGCCGGAGAGCGTTGTGCCCGCAGCCGGAGCTTGCCAGAACGATGCCTACTCAATAATCAACTTGGCATGCAGCTTGCCAAGCTTGTCGATGCCACGAATGATCTCGATGATGTCGTCCGCCGGCACACGGAGTGCTTCGAGCGCTGTTACTAGACGCGTCAGCTTGGGCTGGTTCGTGTCACCGGGATCAAGACTGGCGAACTTTGCGGTGTTGGCGGCTTCAACCACCAAGTTGCGGTGCGCCACGATGACGTCGCCAATCTCGACGTCGCCGCTGATCTGGATGCTACCGGTACGTGAATTGATGTAGACTCGCGCCTCGGGCTCGGCATCGTACAGGTCCAACTCGAGCAATTCCGCAGCGAAGGCCACGGGCTCCGCGGCGTAGACCTCGGGGATCTGCACACGAATGTTCGAGGCGTTGATGGCATGCACCAGCTGGTGAACTTGCCGCTCATAGTCAGCATCGCTGTCCTTGAGAACCTGGTCGGCATAGGCGTCGCGAATTCGGTGGGCAACGGCATCGGCCGTCTGAAAATCTGCATGGTTACTGTGTAAGACCAGCGTGATGTATCCATCTTTCGCAAACGGCGTGAAGACGTCTTGCTGCATCTGACACCCGCCATGAATGCGGGCCACCATCGGCTGAGCTGGGTCATCAATCACTAGCGCACCTTGGCACAGCCCGTAGACTCGCCGGTCCTGGGTGTTTGGCCCCTGCAGCGATGCAAACGCCAGACGTCCGCCGTCGAGACTCTTGCCGTTCAGTGCGCTGACATGGCAATCAACTTTGTCGCCGCGCCGGGCGCCGGTCGCTGGCACTGTGGCTGTGACCATCACCAACGCAACGTTCTTGATGTTCTTGAGTTCTTCGATCGAGTCGGCATCAAGCCGGCCACTCATCGAGACAGGCGATCCCATTAGCTCCATCGCGCGAGCCAGATTCCGCATGGTCGGTCCGTCGCCAGCTTCGCCGGTGCCGTTGAGGCCGACCACCAGGCCAAGCCCATTGAGCGTATTCTCTTCCTGCCCCTTCACTCGGCAAATGTTCCGCAGTGAGGTCCGACTGCCGGCCTCCGCGGACATGGAACACGCCACAGTTAGCAGCGTGGCGATGGCCAATTTTACAATTCGTTTCGTATTCATCTTCATGCGTCGGTTTGCAGGCATTTAAAAAGGCTTGGCTTGGCTCCACCACCAGTTGAGCCAACCGGGAGCGTAAGCGTTGCGTACCTGACCTAGCTCGCGTTTATGAATCTTGAGATCAGCAATCGAGTCGCTTCGCACGGTTCGATCCGGTCCGATCGCTTGCCGACGCACGACACCCGTCAGCGACTGCTGCCACACTTCGTCGTTTATCGTGATCGTGCGATGCGCCTCGATCACCAGATTTCCATTGGGGCGAATGTCGACAATCTTGGCGGCAATGCGGAACGTCAACGAGTCACGCAGTTCCAGTTCGCCTTCGGCGCGGAACTGGCTATTGAGGTTGCCAGAGATCGCCGGATCGCCGCGTGACTGGGGTCCCCGGAAGATGCTCTTGCCATCAAAGCCAATCCACTCCTGCAGGACGGCGTTGAAGTTGGAAGTCTTGCGGGTTTCGGCTTCGCCCTCGCTCAGCATGCTGGAGCGATAGTCAACGATCACCGTGACGATGTCTTCCTTGCGAAGCTCGCGGAATTCTGCTTCAGGCGGGAGCGGCTGATGCAGGTAGGAACTGTTGGCCAACGTTAGGCCTCCGCCCTCAGCGGATACCGGTTCAGTCTGGGGAGGCACGCTATAAAGCAGGCTGCCGTCTTGGCCTCTTGCTCCATCACAGCAAGCCGATAGTGCTAGGCAAGCCAACAGGAGCATGACAGGGGAAATCTTTGACTTCATCGCACATTCCTCCCGCCAGGCAGACTGCTGAGGTAGGCTTCTGAGCCGCTGCCCGTCGGCGCCACGGCCAACTCACGGAACCCCACCACGCGGGCTTGTAGCCGTTGCTCGCCGTCGGGCGACTCCGCGTCGATGGTATCGCCCAGGCGACCATCCACTCGCGCTTTGAGCTTGCGACGGACGCGTATCCCGCCACTACTGGCGAAGACATCCACCAACTCTCCGCGGCGAATCATCAGCGGTGGCAGGCAGTTTCCGTCGGTAAGCGGCTGGCCGGCGCGGACCGCGCGCCCCGCCTCCTGGCCAAGCACTTCCTCAATGTCGTACTTGGCGGTTTCGTTGGCACGCAATCGCTGGTCACCTAGCAGGGGCTTCAGCTCAACGTCCGCGGCGGTGATCGTCGAGCCACGTGCGATGGCTCGTTTGGCCACCACAACAGGAGTGGCACGTTGGATCTCTGAGAGCACGGGAAAGCGAACCGGTCCCTCGGTAGTGGGAAAGCTGATCAGGAAGCGTTGGCGACCGAGCGTTGGCTCGCCAGTCGTGGCGACGTCGATGGATCCTGTGGCCTGGCTCAGCGAGGTGGCATTCCGCGAGGCAAGTTCCACGCCCATGGCATGGAGTTGCTCGTCGCCTGTCTGCTGGCGAACGTATTGGGTAATCCGCTCGATGAGCTCTTTCTTTAGGGTCGCGAGCTCGCTGCCCGTAACGTTGCGAGGCTTCCAGGGGCGCCGCCCAGGCGCCTCGGTCACCACACGAAAGCCGCTCCGCTGCCGAGGCCGCAACCGCTGGGCGGCGGCCTCGGCGGACGACAAAGAGTCGGGCAGAAACAGCATAGGCTCCTTGGCTTGAGCGGCGCCAAGCGACTTGTGGACCGATCGGCCAATCGTAATGCGGTTGGCGCCGTCGAATCGTAGCTGCGTGAGGTCGACTCCCAAGGCAACCAAGAGATCGCGAATCTCTTGAGCACGAACCGTCTGTTGTGTGCCCGGCGCCGGGGCTGGCATCAGCGGCAATTGCGACAAGCGTTGCTCATCTGCCGGGGTCGCTCCTTGGATGGTGACCAATTCGCCCAACCGAACCACCGAGCCGGCTGGCGCCACGCGTTCGCGGAGCAGCAAGTCGGCTCCACGGCTGAGAGATACGCTCGCCAGCAGCAGCGTGATCGTGATGAATGTGAGACGCATCATCGTGAGTTTCTTCCTGAAGGCTCTAGCGAGTCCGTTGCTTAACCCCGACGCAGATTCGCGACGATCTGCATGATCTGATCACCGGCTTGGACAACTTGCGAGTTCAACTCAAACGCACGCTGCGTCGTGATCAGGTCGATCAACTCGGTGACCGGCTCCACGTTCGAAGCCTCCAAGAACCCCTGACGAATGGAACCCAAACCAGCGGTGCCTGGTGTATTGAGTTGAGCCGCTCCCGAGGCATCAGTCTCTTGAAACAGATTGTCGCCAAGTTTCAACAAGCCATCCGGATTGATGAACGAGGCAATCTGCAACTGACCCGCCGGAATGAGCGTTGTGGAATCGACCGTTCGATAGGCCACCTGACCATCGGCGGTCACGGTCACATCGATCGCTTCCTCAGGAATCGTGATTCCCGAGGCCTCGACCCAGCCGGTATGGGCCGATCCCAAGACCAACTCGCCGTTGGCGTTGATGCCGAAGTTGCCAGCCCGTGTGTAGAGCTGACCGCCATCGGGATTGGTAACCTGGAAGAAGCCCTGCCCTTCGATGGCAAAGTCGAAGGCGTTGCCCGTGGTTTGGAAGGCACCCTGGTCAAAGTCAGCCTGCATGCTCGACACGCGGACACCCAAGCCCACATCAATGCCGGTAGAAGTCTGCGTGCCATCGGCATCCTCCACGCCCGGCAGCCGCTCTTGACGGTAGAAGAGGTCTTCGAAGTTGGCACGGTCTTTCTTGAAACCGGTGGTGTTGACGTTCGCCATATTGTTGGCGATGACGTCCAGCTTCGTCTCCAAGGCCTCCATGCCGGTGGCCGCTGTATAGAGTGTTTGAACGCTCATGATTGGTGACTCGTGACTTGTGACTCGTTAAGGAGGTTGGCGACTAGTCGGCGAACGTCTCGTTAGCGACTGACGACCACCGCTACGCCGTCCGCAACAGTCGACCAACAAGTTGGCCCATCGCGTCGTCTTGGGTTTGAATCATCCGGGCGTTCGCCTCAAACGCCCGGCTGGCTTCAATCATGGCCATCATCTGTTGCGTGCTATTGGCGCCCGACATTTCCAAGTATCCGCTCCGCACTTCTCGAGCATTTTCGCCAACTGGTTGAACCTCACTCCGCGAGCGGAACAAGTTGGCGCCAACCTTGGTCAGATCATCAAGCGACTCGGGCTCCACCAAAGCAAGCGGTATGGCGCCACCGCTCTGCTGGATAAAGCCATCCTTAGAAACTGACCACGGCACGTTCGGAGCAAGCTGAATCGGGGCGCCGCCGGCATCGAGTACCGCGCGATTGTTGGCCGTAAGTAGCCGACCCTCGGGATCAAGCCGAAAGGCGCCGGCACGGGTCATCAAGGGTTCGCCACCCTCGCCAGCAACCTGAAAGAATCCGTTGCCGATGATGGCCATATCCGCTTCGTTGCCGGTGCGTTGCAAGCGTCCCGGGGCAAAGTTCGTTAGCGTTTCGATCACTTTGACACCACCACCAACGTCATCGATGCCACGCGATCCGGCTCCCGCGTGGCCCTCTTGAATGGCTTCGGCAAAGCGAGACTGAAACGCCGCCGCGTCTGGCTTGAATCCGACCGTGTTGATGTTGGCCATATTGTTGGCGATGACCTCAAGCCGCTTGGACTGGGCTTGGGCGCCTTCGGCCGACAGGTACATTCCGTAGGGCATGATCGTGATTCGCTAGCGAGCAGGCCCCCCTGCTTGCCGCCGCTTCGTAATGCAAGGGCCGTGCCATTCCCGTCAGAGTGACCGGTTCAACAACAGAAACCCACGACGCCCCGCGAAGCTCGGATCGCGAGATGGCCCATGAAAAAGGCCCTTTGTTCTGGCCGTGACTCAAGCAATGGACCGCGATCACGGTTCGTTGGGCAGCCGGCCGATTGCCGGCAACGATCGTGCTAGCGGCAAGAGTCGCCGGTCCAATCGGCCGATTCGGCGGAATGCTGCAGCAGCAGGCCGACTTGCGGCTGATCAGCGATCGCGGAGCAAGCGGGCCGCGCCCTGGTCGAGCAATTGCTGGGCAACTTGGCGGCCCAACTCGATGGCTGTGTCCATCGGACCCAGCGCTGTGTGAAACAAGCGCTCCTGGCCATCTTCGCTGAGCACGACAACAGACAGCTGCAGCTGTTCTTCCACCGGTCGCCCCCAAGCACCCAGGGCAGCCAAGCAGCCACCCTCCAAATGAGCCAGCGACGCCCGCTCCGCGGTCACAGCAGCGCGGGAGATCGAATCGTTGAGCGGCGCCAGCGCTGCTAGCAAGCGTTGGTCGCCCTCCCGACATTCGATCCCCAAGGCGCCCTGGCCTGGGGCTGGCAACAGATCGCTGGCCGGGATCGGCTGGGTGATTCGGTGAGCAAGCCCTAACCGTCTGAGTCCCGCCTCCGCCAACAGAATGGCGTCGTAGTGGCCTTCGTCCAGCTTGCGGAGCCGTGTGTCGACGTTGCCCCTGAGGTCAAGTATCTGCAGGTCAGGCCGCTGGTTGAGCAGTTGGGCTTTACGACGAAAGCTGCCCGTGCCGACGCGGGCTCCTTGCTGTAGTTGGTCGATCGCTCCCGCCACGGGTGAGATCAGCGCGTCGCGGATGCCCTCGCGTTGAGGAACGGCGGCGAGACAGAGTCCAACAACGGGCGTGGTGGGCAAGTCCTTCAAGCTGTGGACTGCCAGATCAACTCGGCCATCCAGCAAAGCTCGCTGAATCTCCTTGGTGAAGACGCCCGTTTGGCCAATGGCGCCAATGGGGCCAGCTTGCTGAGCATCGCCCGAGGTTTGAATCTCGACGATCTGGACAACGTGGCCCTGCTGGCGAAGTTGCTCAGCGACCCAATCCGATTGCCAACGGGCCAATTTGCTGGCCCGAGTGCCCAAGCGCAACGGGTCCGCACCGCGAGAATCACTCATCCGCAATCGTCCGCGCCGCCAAAGCCATTTCTTGCGGGGCGCCGGTCGCGGTTCCGCCGCTCGTTGAGTTCTGGTCGGCCTGGGTGGCGTCGGTTACCTGCTGTGGCGGAACGACCACACCACAACTGACGATGAATTGGAACGCTTGATCGATCGTCAGATTCAGGTCAACCGTTTCGCTCTTCTTCACCGTGATGGTGAACCCTGTAAATGGCATGGGCGAGGTGGGAATCAACACCGACATGACCGGCTCGTTCGCCGCCGATTCGATATCAAGCATGCTCTCACCCGTTACGAAAGCGACGGTCCAAATTCCCTTGCGCGGGTATTCGACCGCCACAACCCGAGTGAACTCCATATCCGGATCGGTGAACAGAAAATCGGTCACCTGCTTCACGGATGAATACACATTGCGTACCAAAGGCACGCGATCGATCAGCAGTTCGAATCGGTTCCAGAAGAAGCGCCCGATGCCTGCCGCCAGGAATTTGCCAAAGAGGTAGAGCGCCAGGATGAAAACGCACAGAAAGATTGGTATGACGAACCGTCGCTGCAACCAGCGTTCTCGCATGTAGCTTCGATAGACGCCTTGGGCCGTTTCCGGCATCGGCGCCGAGCCGAGCTGCTGCTCCACCTTGGCATACACATCTACCGGTACGAACTTAGCGTTCTTGCCACCCTCAACCTCGACAAAGAACTTCCGCTCTTCGGCGCTCTCGGGCAGTTCCTCCGTGGTGCGGATGTCAGCGCCGTACTCCACTAAGAGATGCTCGGCCCCCTGCTCGACGGGCTCTAGCAGGTAGGTCGCCACGGTATTGCCGACCCACAGGAAGATGACGATCGTCAACAGCGGCGGCAACAAAACTCCCAGACCGCGCAACACGGCGCGGCGGAAGGGGTCGAGCGGGCGCTTGGCCGGCCCGGCATCGGCGGACGATGCCTTGGCTTTGGAGGGAGACGCGGACACGCGTTGGCGGGGGTGGAAGCGAGGAAACGGGAAGCCACCGCACAGGACAGGCCTGCGGGTTGCCTGATGCTACCATTCTTCCCAATCGGCAGTGCCCGACAAGATCAGCACTCCAGTTTGCCCAATGGGGGCGAACCCCCAAGCTCAAGGCGTTCAAAGACTTCTAGCCGCCACGACCACCATAACCCGCCCTGCCCCAGCCCGTTTGAGAGCCCGAGCCGCCTCGCTGCAGGTAGCACCGGTGGTGAGGATGTCGTCCACCAGCAAGACAGTCTTCTCCTGCATCTGGGGGCGGCGGCGAACCGAAAACGCGCCTCGTACGTTCGGCAGACGTGCCGAGCGGGCCAACTTTGCTTGCTGGCGAGTGGACCGAACCCGACCAATCAGCCGCCGGGCATAAGGACGCCGCAAGCGGCGCGCAATGACCTCTGCCAGTTGCTCCGGAGCATTGGTCTGCCGGACCAGCCGTCGGCGCCAATGCATGGGCACCGCCGTGACGAGATCCACTTCCTGGTCGCGGAGTTGATCACCTAAGCGTGACCAAATCAAACGCCCCAGGCCCAAGGCGACGGCTTCTTCGCTGGCATGTTTCGCTCGCAAGACCAGATGCCGTAGCAAGCCCTCGTAGGGGCCAGCGGCGAACGCCTCGTCAAACCGGAAGGAAGCCCCCTGGCAAACCGTGCACGGGGCATAACGATCTTCACCCAGCATCACAACGGGCGAAGCACACCGGGGACAGCTAGGGGCGGACGTAGAAGGTATGGCCTCCAGGCACGACGGGCACAGCCCAGGCTCCTCCACCTGCGGCTCCTCCAGCGAGGCTTGGCAGGCGAAGCAAGTGCTGGGAAGCAGAAGCTCGCCAGCTTGCTGGCCTAGCCAACCAAGCCAGTCTTTGCGGTAAGCGGCGACAAGTTGGCCCATAGCATGAAGTCTCCTCACACCATGCTAGCGTCGCGCGGATGAGAACTGAAGTTGACGGATCCGCCAACCGCCCCGTAGGCTCGCGCGCATGCTCCGCATTGTCGACCGCTACGTCCTCCGCCAGTTTGTGCAGTTCTACCTGATCTGCTTTTTGAGCCTGGTCGGTCTGTACATCGTGATTGACGCCTTTGGCCGCCTGGATCACTTTGTTGACCACTCCAAGAATGGCGGATCCTTGCTAGCCACCATCGGCAAGTACTACGGGTACAAGTCGCTCGCTTTCTTTAATCAAACCAGTGGAATGCTGGCGTTGATTGCGGCGATGTTCACCGTGACTTGGTCCCAGCGCTACAACGAGATGACTGCCCTACTCGCCGCAGGAGTCCCCCGTCTAAGAGTGCTGCGCCCGGTGATCCTGGCGGCCATTGCCACCAGCCTCGGAGCCGCCGCCATTCGCGAATTCGTCATCCCCGAGGTCCGCCATGAGTTGGCGGTCGACACCAAGAACCTTGGGGGCGATGCCCCTTTGCCGCTGGCTTCTCGCTGGGATAACCAGACTGACATTCTGCTTTCTGGCGAATCGGCAACCGCTCTATCGGGTGTGATCAACCGGCCAAGCTTCAAGCTCCCCCCGGAGTTGGCGGTCTATGGCAAACAGCTGACGGCGAAGACCGCCAAGTATGTGCCGGCACAAACCAAGGATGGTCAGCCAAGCCCTGGTGGCTACTGGCTACGTGGGGTCACCGCTCCGGTGGCTTTGCTAAGTGGAAGCTCACTGAGAAACGAACAACAGCAAGTGATCGTCGCCTCGCCAGCGGATACGCCATGGCTCCAAGCGGGTGAAGTCTTCGTGGTTAGCAATGTGCCTTTTGAGTTGTTGGCCTCAGGCTCTAATTGGCGAGATTTCGCCTCCACCCAAGAGTTGATCACGGAACTCGCCAGCCCTAGCGTCGAGCTGGGAGCCGACGTCAGCGTGGCGGTTCATCGGCGGCTGCTCAGCCCGGTGCTCGACTGTACTTTGCTGTTCTTGGGTTTGCCGCTGGTTGTCTCGCGCGGCGCGCGCAATCCGTTCCTGGCGATAGGCCTGGCGATGGTGGTGGTTACTGGTTTCTTTGTGGTGTCACTGGGCAGCCAGTCGCTGGGGGCCTCGGGCTGGGTCGCTCCGACGACCGCCGCGTGGGCGCCACTGCTTGTCTTCGTCCCCGTGGCGGTTGGCCTAAGCGACCCACTGCGCCAGTAGCCCCACTTCAAGAGCTTCTCACCATCGCCGCCATGCGCTGCGCGTCCGAATGACGCCACGCGTGTAGGGCCTGGCCTTCCAGAGAATGGCGCGGTTGCTCACAGACTGGCCGTTGTTAGACCGCTTGATCGCCTGCTTAATGACGAAGCGGCGATGCAGGTTTGACCCTAGCCCCGTGGGCCCAAACCGCGACGCCGCGGCAGCTTCGGATACGAACGCGCCGCCAAGAACCAGGCAAGCTGTGGCAGCACACAATACGACGTTTCGCTTAGTCATGGTTACCTCCTCGAGTTACGCGGCAAACACCGCTACCGTGATTGATACGCAACTCTTACGCGCAACCGCCGAGCGTGTTACCGCTTTTTCTGCTAACGGTATGCCAGCTCACGAAGGGAGGTGCAATTCGAGAGTCGACCAGTACTCGGGAAGGGGCGCCTCGACGGAAACTTGCTCGTCTCGCATCGGATGGCGAAAGCCTAGATTCCTGGCGTGAAGGGCGATTGCCCGATTCCGAGGGTCGTCACACGGAGGACCAAACGGCTGCGCCGAACCGTACTGTGAGTCTCCCAGGACTGCGTGGCCTCGTGTTGCCGCTTGGACGCGGATCTGATGAGTCCGGCCCGTTTCTAATTCGATTTCCACCCAGGTGGCCTTCTCCAGACGCTGCATGACTCGGTAGTGGAGAATGGCCTTTTTGCCACGCGGATCGTCCTCGGGAACTACGATCGACTGCGACATCCCGTGACGCTTATGCAAGAAATCAACCCAAGTGTCTTCGTCTTTCTCGAGACGACCCTCGACCACCGCCCAGTAGGCTTTGCTTACAGTACGTTCCTGAAACTGCTTGGCCAAACGCTGGGCCGCGCGAACGTGGCGCGTAAACATCAGCGCTCCCGATACGGGGCGATCGATCCGGTGCGTAATTCCCACGTAGATGTTCGCGTCTGGCGTCTTACCTTCACGTTGCTTAAAGAAGTTTCGCACTTCAATCTCCACGCTATCGATGCCGCGCGGGGCCTGAGTGAGTATCCCGGCACGTTTATTGACCACCAGCACGGGGCCGTCATCGTAGAGAACCTGTAGAGACATTTAAGAAAGCCGTGAGCTCGATTGAAGACGCGGTTGCGATCGCTTGCGAATAGCCACAAGAGGCTCGCGAATCCCTCGCATGCTAACCATAGCGATCGAGCACGCGGTCCACGAGCCACGGTGCGAAGCGATTGGCGGTAACTAGCAGCCAACCCTGCGTATTGGGAATGACGAATCGGCGGCGGCGGCGCAAAGCGCGGAGCGTGGCCCGGGCGACATTCTCCGCCGGCACTCCCCCGTGACGTGTCCAGGGTGGCTTGCCTTGGTTGTCAACAACGTTTTGCTTGAATTCGGTGGCGGTCGTTCCCGGCGCCGAGACCAGCAGTTCAATGCCCCGTCGGACCAGCTCAGGGCGGATCGATTCGCTGAGCCCATGTAGTGCGAACTTAGTCGCACAGTACTCGCTGCTAAAGGGCAGGCCGCGACAACCCAGGATCGAACCAATGTTCACCACGGCAGGGTCGTCCCCCTCGCTGAGCATGGCCGCCGCTTCGCGGATAAACTCAGCCGGGGCGAAGAGGTTCACTTCGGCAAGCGTGCGCAAGCGGTCAGGTTCCACCTCGACGAAGCGCCCATAGGCCCCCACGCCGGCGTTGTTGATCAATAAATCAAGACCCTCAAACTGATCTCGCGCTCGGTCGAGGGCCGTCCGCCGCACATGCGGATCCGTAACATCGCCAGCCACAATCTCAACAGCGCCGCCCAGGGCCCGCGCTTCGTCGGCCACCTGTTCTAGCTTCGGCAGGTTTCGAGCCAGCAAGACTTGGCGCGCACCGCCACGAGCCAGTTCGATGGCCATACATCGTCCGATGCCGGCCGAAGCGCCGGTGACAATTGCCCGCTTGCCTCGCAGACTGCGATGCGATCGGAAGAAGAATCCCATGGGACTGGCGGCCTAGGCCACGTCCCCGATCGACTCGTCATCCCCCAGATCCCTTACCGGCAAGGTCTCTGCCAGCTCCTCTGACTTGCGAGGAACGACCACTGCCTCGTCGGCAGAAATTCGGCCCAAATGCTCCCGAGGAATCCGGCAGTGAACGCTCACGCGATCTTCCGTGAACGTGCGACTGAGAACCTCCGCATAGCGCCCCAGGTACGCGAGCAATCGACCGTTGCCGGCTGAGGTTTCAATATCAACCTCCTCAAAGTGATTGCTCAACGCGGCGCTAACCGCCTCAGCCAGTCGCTCCAAGCCAACTCCCGTCTTGGCGCTGACCTCCACAGCCCCGGGGTAGCGTCGACGAAGGGTATTGAGCCGCGAACGCTCGTTGGCTTGGTCCACCTTGTTCAGGACCAGCAGCGTATCTTTTTGCTCGATGCCGAGCTCCTCGAGCACATCATAGACGGCTTGAACCTGCTCCAGTGCAGCCGGGTTGCTGGCGTCAGCCACATGCAGCAAGAGATTCGCCTGCCGGGCCTCTTCGAGCGTCGCAGTAAAGCTAGCGATCAACTTATGCGGCAGGTCACGAATGAACCCTACCGTATCGCTCAACAGCACGGGGCCCCACCCAGGCAGCCGCCAGCGGCGAGTGCGCGTGTCAAGTGTCGCGAAGAGCTTGTCTTGAGCGAGAACCGTGGAATCAGTCAGTGCATTGAGCAGGGTACTCTTGCCAGCGTTGGTATAGCCGACCAGCGAAACCGTCAGACGATCGCTGCGGGCGGCAACCTCGCGCGATCGCCGCTGATGGATCTTATTCAATTCCGCCTTGAGATCAGCAATTCGCTTCTCAACCAAACGGCGGTCCGTTTCCAACTGTTTCTCACCCGGACCACGCATGCCCACGCCCATCTTGAGTCGCGAGAGGTGAGTCCACATCCGCTTCAATCTTGGGAGTGAATACTCCAACTGGGCCAGCTCGACGGCAAGTCGGGCTTGGTGCGTTTGCGCCCGCGTGGAGAAAATATCCAGGATCAACTCAGTCCGATCGAGCACCTTGACCCCGGTGGCCTGCTCCAAATTCCTGGTCTGGGCTGGGGACAGGTCATTATCAAATATCACCACGTCGGCTTCCGTGGCGGAGACCATTTGCTCAAGCTGCTCGACCTTACCTTTGCCCAGGTAGGTCTTGATATCGGGTCGGTCGCGGTTTTGCGTCAACAGACCGACGATCTCAGCGCCGGCCGTTTCAGCCAAGCCGGCCAACTCGTCGAGCGGTTCCTCGTCAGCAGACGAGCGAGAGTGAGAAGGACTGTCGGCGAGCTCGACGCCGACCAAGATCGCCGACTCGCTGTCGACGCTTTGCTTACGTTCGATGTCCATCAGGCGCCGGTGCGGCTGGTCTCCTTGGTATTTCCCGGGGTTGGGGGCAGGTCAGGCGTGCCGAACTGCACACGCGACCACAACTTAAGTATACGCTGAACCCGTGGCCTGCCTACCAAAGGCAAACCACGGGGTAAGTTGCGTGAAATGCTGCCGGAAGGGCAAAGCCCTACCACAAAGGGGCTTAGGGCAATTCCCTGCTTCAACACCGCAGACAGGTTGGACTGATCTGCCGCCCCGTAAGTTCGCGCGGCGGCTACCAGATGTACTCGATGCCAAGGTTCCATCCATGAAGCAAGGCGTCCCCTTGGTCAGCGATGAAGGCCACGCGAGCTGGCACCGCCGGGTTATCGTAGGGAGAGCCCGGGTTGAAGTTGTCGCCTGCCAAAGCCAACGAGTTCATGAACAAGACTTCGTAGCCGCCTTTGATCGACAGACTTGGCAGAATATCCGCGACCACCTTGAAGCTGGCTTCGGAGATGAAGGCGACCTGGTCGTCTTTGGCAGACTCAACAAAGCTTGGCGCCCCGTCGGTCGTGCTAAAACTACTGGTTACTTCGTAGTGGTTGTTGTAGATGCCTAACTTGCCTTCGGCTCCAACACGCAGACCTTGGATCACGCCCACCCAGACGTCGCCACCAAGCTGAAAACCAGCCAGGTTATTGTCCGCATCGATCACATAGTCAGCCGTCCCGATGCCACCTGAAGGGTCGTTAGGGTCCGCGTCTGCTGGCAGAAAGTTGACGCCGACCGTGTTGAACAGAAATCCCTCTTTAAGCTTCGTATAGCGAAAGCCTGCCAGCAACGTACCGGTAACGCGAGGGCTGTAACCTACCCAATAGCGACGGTAACTCATCTCGGCTGTTTGGAGGTCGGTATTGAAGCTAACCGAAGCTGACGAAGCTCGATCGGTCTCTTCAAAGTCTTCGAGGTTGGCGGGATCGAAACCGCCTGGCGGAGTTGTTCCAAAGGCCGTGAACAACGAGAAGAAGTTGCCCAGTCCTGTGGCAGGATCCGCGCTCGGGTCCACCGCGGACTGTGAGCCTCCCATGTCGTAGAGACCCGTGTAGCCAAACTCGAGCACCGCCAGCGGACCCACATCGTAGCGCCCCAGGATTCGGAAACCCGGCTCGAACTCATCCGAAACCGAACTGGTGGACAGAATCGGGACGATGTTTCCTCCGCCAAAGTTGTTAGCCACCAACACGCTGGCATTGTTGAAGCCGTTGTCCCGCTTCATCGACACGTACTCGACGCTAACGTCGAAGTAGTGCGGACCAACCTGGTCTGTGTTGAAGGAAACCCCTCCATACGCTCCAGGCATGTCGGCATACGATCCCCCGTAGCCACCGTAGCCGGGCGGGCACATGTCGCCGTACTGTGCAGGTATGACGGCAGGCTCCCCGTGGGCGTCGACGAAGTCGGCACGACTCGCCCAACCCCCAGGTCCAGGACCTGCAGCGGGTGCTTGGTAGTGCGCTTGACGCGGGCCTTCTGCCAGCGTGGACTCTGCCATGCTGAGCGCCGCAATCGTCACAAGAGTCGCCAAGAAAAACGCAGCCGGTGTGCGCATCGTCATCGTTATCCCCCCAAAGGTCGCCGCCATTCGCCTCCCCAGGCGATGGGACTCCCAACATCCATTGGCTCTGCCCGGCGCGGGCACGTCCTGCCTCACGCCTCGTAGATCGCCCACCGCTGCCGATCCCGACAAAGGGAGCATCCGGAGGACTCTATCGGACCAGGGCGATCCGTCGAATCAGTTGTTCCGGCACAATCGTTAGAGATTCCCACTCTCAAACGGCTGGAGAAACACCTCTGCGGGGCCACGGCGGGCACCGGGATCTTGGCCATAAAGCGTTTCGCAGCAGTCGCTTCTGGCATCCAAGGGCTCCAGTCCGCTTTTTCTTGCGTGGAGGGAAAGGCCTTCATCGACTAGTACGCTTGGCACAGGCCGTCAAACTGCTCCCCTCCGACTGGGGGTTGGCCGGAACCTGTCGCAAGACAGCACGACCGGTGACTAGCTGTTGTCTCCAGAAGAACCGTCCGTTCACCCGCACCGGCTACCGAATGTTTGACGCGTTTTTTGAGGCCAATTACTATGCATTGGTCAGTCCGATGGCGATCTGTCTTGCGGCAAATCGCGGTCCGGCACATTGGATGCCTCACAAGGAATGCGCCTTTGTTGCGGATTCAAGCATCCTGACCCCCACTTGTAGCTCGTTTGGCTGCCAGCACGGCCAACGGCAGAGACTCCTACCCGAACGATTTCTTGCACCGGCAGATGGATCTATGCCGGTCGACGGAACAGACACGACCGGGCGCCGCACCCGAGGTGCATCGCTCGGTACCCAAGCAAGGGAAGAGCCCCATCGTGCGCAATCACAGGCACCAGCAGTCCGGCAAAGACTCCCGTCTCGACAGCTTCTCTCAGGCGATCAAGGCGTCCGCAACGCAGCCAATCGCCAAGCTGATGGCGGCTCCTAGCAAGCAAGCCAACAAGAGCTGGATCTTTGAGCACTTGGAAGACCGTCACATGATGGCGGCGGACTTTGTGCCCCAGGACCCTTACTTCCTGTTCCAGTGGCCGCTGCTCAATACGGGCGGACCCAACATTGGTGACCAGCGGTTGCAGGACATCCGTGGCGTGGCGGGCGAAGACATCAACTTGATCCCCGCATGGCAGTTCTCCACGCCAGACGGCCTGATCGATGGCCTTTCAGGCGAGGGCGTAACGATCGCCGTGGTCAGCACCGGCATTCAAACGGAGCACCCGGACCTGCGGGACAATATCTCGCTTTCGCTGGCCTACGATGCCATCTCTCGACAGGACCTACAGACATCGCCTAACGCTGGCCGCGCTGCCCAGGGCATTGCCGCAGACGCCCGCGGTACGGCCATCGCTGGCCTAATCGGGGCTGTGGCCAACGAAGAAGGCATCGTGGGGGTCGCTTACGAATCGGAATTGGTGCCGATCAGTCTGCTCACAGGCGCCGACGCCAGCATCGAGGGCGTGCCCGCCGATGCGATCGCAGACTTGTTCCAGTGGGAAAACCAACAGGTCGACATCTTCACGCATGCTTGGAGCGACAGCAACGACAACAATACGATCATTACGCCTCCTGTAGAAACCATTAACGCCCTGCGGGAGTCGGTCCGCCTAGGGCGAGATGGTCTGGGCGTGATCCACGTCTTTGAAGCAGGCGATGGCGCTGGTGCCGGCGTCGGGCAATTTAACGACCCCAGCTTCAATGGGGGAGAGGACTTCGCAGGTTACAACGGCTATCTGAATTCACGCTATACCATTGGCGTTACGTCGGTTGACCACGATGGTGAGGTCGCCAACGTTGATGGTACGGTCACTCGATTCGGTGAGATCAGCCCCGCGATTCTCGTTGCTGCCCCCTCAGGTTCGGTATCAGGCTTTGGCATTATCGACGACCCCAGTGTTGGTAGTGGCGTGTGGACAACCGACTTCTGGGTCAGCGACCCCACGAGCCCTAACGCTCCACTACTGGAAGGCTACAACGCCCTACCAAACGAAGATGACTTAGAAGTTGACGACTTGCTGCTTGATCCGTTTACCGGGCTGACGATCAACGACCGCTTTGAGGATACCGCCTACACGTCTCGTTTTAGTGGAACCGGGGCCGCCGCGGCCCACGTCTCTGGCGTCATTGCTTTGATGCTCGAGGCCGACCGCAAAGTCAATGGCGAGCAAACGCTCAGCTATCGCGACGTGCAAGAGATTCTCGTCCGTTCCGCAAGACAAAACGCCCCCTTCGAGAAGTTGCAAAACGGTATCGACAAGAGTTCTGGTTTCGAACATCCCGAGACCTGGGTGGTTAACCGAAACGAGACTTATCATGAGCCCGATGCTTGGCAAGAACACACCATCCCCGGGTTCTTTACCCCCTCGCCAGACGCCCATGTCTATACACCGGTTATCGATCCCAGTATCGAGAACTTCGGGGTGGATACGCCAGAGGTGGTGCAAAGTCGTTTGTCTCCCGTCAGTCTCTTCACCAACGGGGCTGGCTACACCGTAAGCCAGGGGCGGACCTACCAGGGCACTGCCGTTGGTTATGGGCATGGCGTGCTCGATGCCGAACTCGCCGTGAAGCTGGCCACCCAATGGAACGCCAAAGGGCAGACTCTGGTTACCGAGGAAAGCTGGACCACTTTCCCCCAAGTCACTGGATGGAACATTCCTGCGGTAGGCGTAAGTAACCCCGCCAGTGGACGGCTGCGTGTTCCCGGCAGTGTGCTAGGCCAGGCCAACCACCAGCAGTACATCAATCAGTACTACGTCCAGGACCCCTTCGCCAACTACAACGGTCCCACAGAGAATGGCCGGGCGATCGCGGTGAACGTCCCTGACGACCGTACGCTCGATACGGAATGGGTCGAGCTAAAGCTCGAGTTGTCCACGGGCCAAATTGACGACTTGCGAATCACCCTCGTTTCACCTTCCGGGGCCCACTCGGAACTGAATCATCACTTCTCAACGGAGGCGGGCAGGTCGCAGTACGATGCAGACCCCGTCAACGAGGATACTTTTGGGGACCATGAGGCCCTAGCAGGCAGCCCCGGAGGGCCCGGTGACGAGGATGGCGGCGGCATCTTTTACACCTTTAGCACCAACCGACACTGGGGCGAACGCACCGATACGCAGTTCTCCATCGATCCAGCCACGGGCAATCCCTACGCGGGCGTGGTCGCCACGGACATTGCTGGAGACTCCACCGCCGTTCCCACTCGCGAAGACTGGCAAATCGTTTTCGAGAACTTCGGCGGCGGCGCCATCACCATCCAAACCTACGAGTTAACCTTCCACGGCACGCCGGTCGGAGAGAACACCCAGCGAATCCAAGGCTTTGTGGGCGTTGATGAAAACCAGGACGATCTCTTCAACTTCGATCGCTACACGCAGTTCTACCAAGACTTCTTCCCTGACGAGAGCTTGGGAACCAACGGCGCCAAGTTCAATCGACTTGGTGAAGTGGACCGCCTGGCGGATGAAACCCAGGAGCAGTTTGCCGAGAACGTAACCGTGGAGCTGTGGGCCCGCACGGCTGACGATGTCACCAACGGGAATACCCAAGGCACGCTAGTCGATCAATTCGTTACCGGCGACGACGGAAACTTCTACTTTGACGTAGCTCCGCCTGTGAACGCCGATGGCGCGGACACAGAATTTAACATTGATGTCGCTTTTGTCGGAGGTCTAACACCGTCTCAGGAAGCTGCCTTCGAAACGGCAGCCGCGCGCTGGGAATCGATCATCGTGGCCGACTTGCCAGACGTGATCACCGAGGAAGGGTTGTTCATCGACGACCTTGTGATCGCCGCCGAAGGCACCACGATTGACGGCGTCGGCGGAATTCTAGGTCAGGCTGCGCCACGATTGTTCCGCAATGACGGATCATTCCTACCGGCCGGTGGTGGCATGCAGTTCGACAGTGCCGACCTCGCGCAACTTGAAGCGGACGGACAGCTGCTGGATGTCATTCTTCACGAAATGGGCCACGTGCTCGGCATTGGCACGATTTGGGAAGAACTTGGCTTGATTGCGGGCTCGACGACGGCAGACCCCCGGTTCACAGGGCCTCAGGCTGTGGCTGAGTTCAACAATGTCTTCGCCGCTTCGGAAACTGGCGTTCCCATACAGCCTGTGGTCGAAGCGCACTGGGATGAAGTCGTCTTCACAAATGAATTGATGACACCCATCATCTCTGCGGTTGGAATTCCCAACCCGATTAGCAGCGTGACGATCGCCATGCTGGCCGACCTGGGCTACACAGTCGACATCACCCAGGCCGATCCTTTCACGCCGGCTCCCTTCAATCCACCCGCCCCCATCCCACCCGCCCCCATCACGGCAGGGGATCCGCCACCGGCGGCGGCATCCGCCCCGGGTTCTGAGATCAACCTCGCTACTCAGTTCCTGAATCCCGATTACGAGCCGGTCTTTGTTTCGACCGTGCCGCAGGTGGCCGCGATCGGCACGCCCGGCCCCGTGGCTGGCAATGATATCGTTGAGTACGTCGTGCGTGTCGCCGATGGCGAAGGACGCACCGCCAAGGCGGACCCCAACACTCCCGCAGGCTTCCTAGCCAAGTACAAGACTGAGTGGACCGTCACCAACGACTACTTCACAACCTGGACGCACGACGGCCGCGCGCCCGAGTATGAGCGAGATCCAGACTCGGGCGAACTGATAGCGGTACCTGTGGACCCCTTGGACCCATTAAGCCCGCTCATCGCGGCAAACCTGCTTGGCAGCACTGTCTTCAATCCGGCTACCGACTACGACATTCCTGTCGACGCCAATGGCGACCCGATTCCCTATCAGTATGTGGCAGACCGGTTCCTCTTCGACAGCAATAGCGGTGGCGACGCCGTGACCACGATCGTCGAGGATGGACTCGCCTCAGCCATCGGTCAGGCACGTGACCACGTGCGGGGCATCAACTTCTTGCTCGACCCATTGCCGGAAGAAACCGACCCCAACTTCAACATCGTTACGCTTGAAGGATCGGTCTTCAACGACCTGAACGAGTCGGGCGTATTCGACACGGGCGATGTCGAGCTTGGCAATGTTCGGGTTTACATCGACGAGAACATCAACGGGTCCTTCGACCCGGGCGAAACCTCCGTCTTCACCGACGCCACGCCGGGCTCTCAGGGCGACTTTAGCCTGCAAGTGACGACTGAAACGATTCAGTTCTTCCAGATTGGCGTGGTCGCACCCTCAGGACTGGAATTCGGCAACCCCGCGGACGGCGTCCTGAACGTGATTGCCCAGCCGGGCGACGGTACGCTAACCGGCTTCGACTTTGGTCTGCAACCAGACGTTGTCGACCCGAATCCGAATCCGAACCCGAACCCAAATCCCAATCCGAACCCGAATCCGAACCCCAATCCGAACCCGAACCCCAATCCCAACCCCAATCCAAGTCCAAATCCGGGCCGCATTGGGGGCACTGTCTTTGAAGACACCAATGGGGACGGTGTGCAGCAAGGCACCGAGTTTGGCGTACCCAACGTGGTGGTCTACGTGGACTCGGTAGATGAAAACGGCGATCCCTTGCCCAACGGGCAGCGTGACCCTGGAGATCTCTTTACACTCACCAACCAGTTTGGGGCGTACGACCTGAGCGATATCCCCCCGGGGCAGATTATCGTCCGTATCGAAGCGGAATCTCCCTTCGCGCAAACCTCGCCTGGCGGCACCGGGGCCTTCATTCAGACCTTGGTGCCTGATGGCAATATCTCCGGCCTGTCCTTTGGGCTTGAGAACCAAGCGACCCGCGACTTTGGAGACCTGGCTCTCGGGTTCCCCACCCTTGAGGTGGACAACGGGGCTTGGCACACGGTGAATCCTGGCCTGTTCCTGGGCAACTTTGTCGATGGTGAAATCGATGGGCAGCCTGATCCGATAGCACGAGGGGACGACCAGGACGGATCTCAAAACGACGACGATGGTGTCGTGCTCATCCTAAGAGACGAGGACGACGATGGTTTCCTCTCGGCAGGGGACAACCTCGACTTCGAAATCCTGGTCAACGGCTTTGGTGGTTTCCTTAACGCCTGGATTGACTTCAACGGTGATGGCGACTGGCTCGATGCTGGTGAGCAAATCTTTACCGATGTCGATATCCAGGAGGGCTTGGCGACGACCGGCAATCCGACCCCAGGACTCTTCCTGCCGGCCGTGCAAGCGCCTGTTGGTACAGACGGTTCAAAGGCCTTGGCGGCCAGGTTCCGTTATGGCAACGCGGGCCTTTCCTTCACTGGCTCGGACACGTTGGGAGAAGTCGAAGATTACCTCTACAACGCCGGCAACCTGGGAGGTAGCAACCTCTTTACGCCGGGTGATTACAACACCGATGGCACGGTCAACACGGCAGATTACTCCTTCTGGCGTCGTACACTAGGAGACAGCGTTACGGCATTCAGTGGCGCTGATGGCGATGGCGATGGTGTTGTCACGATCGCTGACTTGGATGTCTGGCGCGACAACTTTGGCGCCACCGGAACCGTGCCCACCGGCGCTGGTGCTGCGGCCCCCGTGATTGTGGTGGCTTCGGCTACCGCCTCGCCGCCCGCAGCTCTGGCAGGTGACTACAACGGAGACCTGGTCGTCAATGCGGACGATCTGGCGGTCTACAACGACAACCTTGGTGCAACGGGCTTCAACCCTGCCGATGGAAACTTGGATGGCGTCGTTGACACCGCCGACTACGCAATCTGGCGAAACAACCTGGGAGCCGTGGGCGCCCCCGCGGCTGTCTCGGCGCCGGCGTCGGTTGTTGCTCCTCCGGCAGCTGCCACGGCCTCCGTGGAAACGCCTGTCGCCAGCCATACGTTCGAGTCGGCTCTGGCCACCGCAGGAATCACCACGGAGGTGCAGGCGGACGAATCGGGTGAAGTCTTCGTACTCACCAGCGTGCCTGGCGCTGATCCCGTGGCCGCCGCGAGCTTCTTGCAATCCCTTGGGATTCCTACCGCCGCGCCGATTACGGAAGACGCCTCGCAAGCCGTCGCCGAGGCGGAAGCCGAGCAACTCGATCTCGCGTTGGCGCTAGTTGCCGAAGAAGAAGCGTTTGGTGAGAGCGACGAACTGCTCGTACCTGTCGAAGAAGCACGGCTCGACGACGAGGATACGGACGAAGCAATCGAATTGGCTTGGGAAGACGCTCCGTTCATCGACTGACGCAAGACCCCCAAGAACACGAAAAAACGCGGCGGGACAGCTTTGTCCCGCCGCGTTTCCTTATTGGTGGTCCTCAAAGCAGAGCGCTAAGGGATACCGATTGCTATGGCCCGCTCTCTTGTACCCGTCGCATAGCCCCCTGGCCAGTCAGCCGGCTAAGACGTCAACTTGACATTCTCAGCTCGCGGTCCCTTGGGACCCTGCCCCTCTTCGTACTCCACGGTTTGTCCCTCGCGGAGGTCATCGTATCGGGTGCCTTCTACGGCGGAGTGGTGGAAGAAGATGTCCCCCCGCTCCCCTTCGATGAAACCGAACCCTTTTTCAGTCAACTTTTTGATCGTACCCTGCGGCATCTCGCCACTCTCCCAAACACAAGAACCCGAGCTCAAAGCAAAAGAACGTTGCGACCCCCCTCGGAATCGGAACCGCAAAATTGAAGAGAACACGCGATAGTCGACGCTGATGAGAGACTCTGACAAATCACTTCCGAGCACCGGCTAATCCGTACGAACCGACAGCACTAGCGACAAGGACCCGCAAGAGTCTGAGAACAACGGCGGCCCACCGCCCTACTCCCAAGCGCCATGTTAGCCACCTGGATAGGCGGGTCAATCTACCACTTTCGGGCTTCCGCAAAAAAGGGGGGTTTGGTGGCCTTCCCGCTGGCGCCCGATCCGCTAACCGCTCCAGTGAGTCTCTTCATCGTCTGGCTCCTCTTCCGCGTCGAGTGCCGCCAAGTGCTCGGACTTGAACCACAGACCTGCTGCTAGCCGCACGGGCACCAGCAGGGCAATAAACAGCGGGAATAGGATGGCAATCTTGGGTTCGTGGTTCGTCTTTACCATCCACAGCACGATGAGGCAGACCAACTGGATGCCGGTAAACAGATGAATGACGCCCGTGGGCACCTGGCGCATGTAGTGGGTAACCGGGTAGAGATCCGGGTCCTTGATCCACAGGCTAAGCCGTTCGAAGAACTGATTGCCGGAAATCGAGACAACTCCCATAAAGAGGAACAGCCCATACAGCACGGCCAGGGGCACCAGGCCCAGATAGGGCAACAACAGCAGCGAAGCGCCAATCAGCAGGTGAATGGCCAGACTTGAAACCCGGTTCTCTCGAACGTGGACGATGCGTTCTCTTGTCTGCCCGCCGGCGCCAACGACTTCTTCAACGGTCGCCAAGCTCCGCACGTGATTCAGCGAGCGGACCGTGGCGGCCACCAGCCAGGGCAATCCAAACAGCGAACAGAGACCAACCAAGACGCCTACCACCGCCAGATCGAGGTGATAGCCCGTTCCTTTCTGCAAATTGTGGTCGGGGCTGTTCACCAGCCGCGCGGTAATGTTCTGGTCCAGATAGACAAGCACTGCCACCAACAATGCGGGCCCCGCGGCGCCGAACTTCAACCATAGCGGCACTGCGTTTAGATCCGCCAGCCACGGCCTGCCAGAAGTCGTATCGATTTTCTCTGGCACATTCAGCAAGTCAATGGGCACCTCGTCATGCAGGGTAATCGCCACTGCCGCCATGGCTGCCATGGCGATGGTCGGCCCAAAATCTGAAAGAAACTCGCGCATCCAAGGTAAGAGGTAACTACTCCGCCGGAACTGCGACAAGCTCATCGCAATGTAGAAAGTTCCCAGAGCCAGCAGCAGAGTAAGCAGCGGGCCTTCGTGGCTTGCTCCGGGCGCCATTTCGTTGAACACATCAAACTCGCTCTTCACAGCTTCGTAGATGAAGATCAACGAGATCAAAGCCGAGAAGATCTCGTCCGTAAAACGTGTAAAGAAGCGGATCAAGCAGCTCGCGTCGGTCACCGCCATCAAGACCACAAAGAAGGCGGTCCAGAGACCAACCCAGGCATACGTGGAGAGAAAGTCGACCCCGTTGCTCTGGCACAACTGATACAGAATCGTTGTGAAAACGAGTAACGGTCCCGTTCCACCGAGAATGATCAACGGTTGCCCTGCAAGCAGCGAGTACAGCACACCACATACCGCGGTGGCGACGATCATCTCCACGGCGCCAATCGCGCCACCCGTCCCCTCAGCCATAAAGCCCCCAAAGATGACCGCTGGGGCTGTACAGGCAAAGAACAAGAAAAGCGTTGAGGCCAAGCACTTGGGATGCAGGCCGTCGCGAAAGTCACTGGCGTAACGAGGCAAACGTCTAGCAAGATCCTCGCGGATGCCGCCCAGCGCCTTTCCAGTCCAGCTGAGCCCCTCGGTCGGAGCGCCAGGCTCCACAACCGTGGCCGCCGGCTCAGGAGCCGTACGTGCCTCGAAGCGATCGAGCGCCTCGGCAAGCTCCTGGCCATTCTTAGCCCGGCGAGCCTCGTAGCGGTACTCGTCGTCCGCCATCAGGCGTGCGATCCCCGCCAAGGTATCGAGATGGTGCGAAGTGGCCTCTTGGGGGCCGAGCAAGAAGAAGAAAAACCGAGTAGGGATGCCATCCGGGGCACCAAGATTGAGCGGATGTCGCAACCGCACGAAAACGACAACGGGCTGAGCCACAGCTTCCAAGTAAGCGTGCGGCACCGCCACGGCATGGCCGATGGCCGTTGAGGCCTTGGCCTCGCGGTCCTGCAGGGCCTGCTCAACCTGAATGGCAGCCTCTCGGGAAACTAAGCCATCGCCAACCAGCACGCCGACAGCCTGCTGGAAAATGGTCTCTAGATCGCGGGCTTCGGTATCCAAGAGGACCGATTCGTCAACAAACGTCTGTCGGAGCAGTTGCACGGGGCTGGTAGCTCGGTTGGGGAGGCGGGAACAGTTCGGCGCCAGTATAGCCATGACCGGCGCGGTGCCGTGACCGCAGAAGGGCCTGCCGTTCTCAACGACTCCTGGCGCGGGTATCGCTGCCAGTTTGGCAGCCGAAAAACCTGCCCCCCGCCGAGATTCGCGAAGAATCTTTGTTACTTGCGACAGAAAAGACCGTATCAAGCCCCCTGGCGCCGTTGGCATAGCGATTGCTTAATAGGGTCCCCGACCCCGGTCACCTGCCAAAACTGCGCCCCCACCGCCGGCTGGCGGGCAGTGGCGCCTGAAATAGCCGAGCCCCGTCTCCACGGACGCGGCCGACGCCCTTACCCCCTCAGGAGGTTCAAAACGTGGCAAAACAAATGGTCTTTGAAGACGACGCCCGCAAGCCGCTCGCGGCCGGCGTCGCCAAGCTCGCCAAGGCAGTTCGCAGCACGCTGGGTCCCCGTGGCCGCAACGCGGTTCTTGACAAGGGCTGGGGCTCGCCGAAGGTGACCAAGGACGGCGTGACCGTCGCTGAAGACATCGAGTTGGACGACCCGTACGAGAACCTTGGCGCCCAACTCGTCAAGGAAGCTGCCAGCAAGACCAATGACGTGGCCGGCGACGGTACAACGACCGCTACGGTGTTGGCCGAAGGCATCTTCCGCGAGGGTCTGAAGATGATCGCCGCCGGCGCCGACGCCATGGCCCTGGGCCGCGGCATTAGCAAGGCGGTCGAAGCGGTCAGCGCAAGCATCCTCAAAGCTGCCGAACCGATCGAAGTGAAGAACAAGAAGAGCCTCCAGCAGATCGCCACGATTGCCGGCAACAACGACCCCAGCATTGGTTCCGTGCTGGCAGATGCGTTCCAAAAGGTTGGCAAGGATGGTGTGATCACCGTCGACGAAGGTCGCGGCGCCGAGACCACCGTTGAAGTGGTCGAAGGCATGCAGTTCGATCGCGGCTACCTCTCGCCGCACTTTGTCACGAACGAAGACGACATGGAAGCCGAACTTGAAGGCTGCCAGATTCTGGTCTTCGAAGAGAAGATTTCCAGCGCCAAGGCAATGGTGCCGGTACTGGAAGCGATCTCCAAGGCAGGCAAACCGCTGCTGATTATTGCTGAAGACATTGAAGGCGAAGCCCTCGCGACGCTGGTGGTCAACAAGATGCGCGGCATCGTCAACGTCTGTGCCGTCAAGGCGCCCGGTTACGGCGACCGCCGCAAGGCAATGCTCGGCGACATCGCCACGCTGACCGGTGGCACCGCCATTTTCAAGGACTTGGGCATCAAGCTCGATGGCGTTCAGCTAACCGATCTTGGCAAAGCCAAGAAGGTGATCGTTTCGAGTGACAACACCACCATCGTGGGCGGCGCCGGCAAGAAGGACGCCATCCTTGCCCGTGCCGATCAGATTCGCGCTGAGATCGACGCCACCGACTCCGACTACGATCGCGAGAAGCTCCAAGAACGGCTCGCCAAAATCGCCGGCGGCGTGGCCCAAATCAAAGTTGGCGCCCCAACCGAGAGCGAAATGAAGGAGCGCAAGGCGCTGTTCGATGACGCCCGTGAAGCAACCCACGCTGCTCTGGAAGAGGGCATCGTGGCGGGTGGC
The DNA here is from genome assembly GCA_965263315.1 of Lacipirellulaceae bacterium. Classification (GTDB taxonomy): domain Bacteria; phylum Planctomycetota; class Planctomycetia; order Pirellulales; family Lacipirellulaceae; genus JBCCQL01. The sequence continues at coordinate 175,462 of CBDHGZ010000002.1, forward strand.
GGCGTCACCCTGCTGCGAAGCGAGAAGGCCATCGACAAGCTCGACCTCGAAGGCGACGAAGCCCTGGGCGCCGAGATCGTCAAGAACGTGCTCCCCTACCCCCTGACTTACATCGCCGAGAACGCCGGTGTCGATGGCGCCGTGGTGGTCAATCGCGTGCGTCAGCTCAAGGGCAAGACCGAAGGCTACAACGCTGACAAGGACGAATACACCGACCTGGTGGCCGCCGGCGTGATCGACCCCGCCAAGGTGGTCCGCACCTCGCTGCAAAACGCCGCCAGCGTCGCGGCTTTATTGCTCACCACGGATTCGCTTGTCACGGACATCCCCAAGGAAGAGGAAGAAGCCGCCGGTGGCCATGACCACGACCACGGTATGGGTGGCATGGGCGGCATGGGCGGCGGCATGCCTGGCATGGGCGGAATGGGTGGCATGGGCGGCATGCCAGGCATGATGTAAGCGAGGTAGTAGGCATTAAGTGTTAGGGCATAGGATTCGTTCCTGATAACTAACACCCAATCAGCTAACACCTTCCTCCACGTCAATCAATTCAGTCAACCAAGACGCTTCCTCGAAGCAACCAAATACATCAGGAGTCTTTACAATGGCCAAGCCAAACCTGCGTCCCCTGGACGATCGCGTTGTTGTTCAACCCCTCGAAGCTGAAGAAATGACCGCCGGCGGTATCGTGCTGCCGGACGCCGCCCAAGAGAAGCCACAGCGTGGCAAGGTTGTTGCTGTTGGCGAAGGCAAGCTGCTGGACAGCGGCGCCCGCGGCGAACTCTCCGTCAAGATTGGCGACGAAGTCATCTTCGGCAAGTACGGCGGCTCGGAAGTCGAAGTCGACGGTTCCGAGTACAAGATCCTCCGCGAGAGCGACATCCTCGCCAAGGTGGCGGGCTGAGGCGGGTCTGCTTGATCCCTCACCCCCAGCCCCTCGCACCTAAACCTCTAACTCCGAAGGAGTTCCTCGTGGCGAAACAACTCATGTTTGACGACGCAGCTCGGGCCAAGATGCTCGCTGGCGTCGATAAGCTGGCCGACGCCGTGGCCGTGACCATGGGCCCCACCGGCCGCAATGTGATCATCAACAAATCGTTCGGTGGCCCGACCGTCACCAAGGACGGCGTCACGGTCTCGAAGGAAGTCGAGCTGGAAGACCCCTTCGAGAACATGGGCGCCAAGCTCGTGCACGAGGTGGCCGACAAGACCTCGTCGCTGGCTGGCGATGGCACCACCACCGCCACGGTGCTGGCCCGCGCTGTGCTTCGCGAAGGTCTCCGCAATATCGTGGCCGGCAGCAACCCGACGGCCGTTCGTCGCGGTATCGAAAAGGCCGTGGCTGCCGCGGTTGAGTTCCTCGACGAGAAGGCCAAGCCGGTCAAGAGTAAGGAAGAGATCGCCCAGGTCGGCGCCATCAGCGCCAACAACGACCGCGTGATCGGCGACCTGCTGGCCGACGCCATGGAGAAGGTCGGCAAAGACGGCGTCATCACCGTCGAAGAGGGCAAGACCACCGACACGTCGCTCGACTTCGTCGAGGGCATGCAGTTCGACAAGGGCTACTTGTCGCCCTACTTCATCAACGAGACGGCCAGCATGGAGGCCACGCTCGAAGACGCCTACATCCTGATCCACGAAAAGAAGATCAGCAATCTCCGCGAGTTGCTCCCGGTGCTCGAAGCGGTCAGCCAAAAGGGCAAGCCGCTGATGATCATCGCCGAGGATGTCGAAGGCGAGGCCCTGGCGGCATTGGTCGTCAACAAGCTCCGTGGCATCCTCAACGTCTGTGCGGTGAAGGCCCCTGGCTTCGGCGATCGCCGCAAGGCGATGCTGGGCGACATCGCGACGCTGACCGGCGGCACGCTCATTAGCGAAGACCTAGGCATCAAGCTCGAAACGGTCACGCTGGAGCACATGGGCCGGGCAAAGAAAATCTCCGCCACCAAGGACGCCACCACCATTGTCCAGGGCGCTGGCCAGGCGGCTGACGTCACCAAGCGGATCGACCAGATTCGCAAGAGCATCGAGAACACCACCAGCGACTACGATCGCGAAAAGCTGCAAGAGCGTCTTGCCAAGCTGACTGGCGGTGTGGCCATCGTCTCGGTTGGCGCCTCGAGCGAAGCGGACATGAAGCAAAAGAAGGCCCGCGTCGAAGACGCCCTGCACGCCACGCGTGCTGCGGTGGAAGAAGGCATCCTGCCTGGTGGCGGCGTCGCGCTGCTGCGGTGCAAGGAAGCCGTCGAGGCCGCTCGTTCGTCCGCCAAGGGGGACGAGAAGATTGGTGTCGACATCATCCTCGGCGTGCTGGATGCTCCGCTGAAGCAGATCGCCGACAACGGTGGCCTGGCAGGCAGCGTCGTGGCGGACGAAGTCTCGCGCAAGAGCTTCAACCACGGCTACGATGCTAACGCCGCCGAGTATGGCGACCTACTGAAGGCAGGCGTCATCGACCCGGCAAAGGTCGTCAAGACAGCCCTGTCAAACGCCGCCAGCATCGCCGGCCTGATGCTCACGACCGAAGCGCTCGTCACGAACTTCGACTCGAAAGACGAAGACAAGAAAGCCGTCGTGGGCAGCCTCCGCTGATCGGCGACGTGTGTTGACTGACTATCGCCGGGCCACCTGTCGAATGGCGGGTGGCCCGGCTTGCTGCTCTGAGGGAGTGAAACCACCGATGGGCACCGATGCACACGGATAGGCTCTATCATGCGACCCGATCCATGCGTATGGGTATTCCATGGAGCCAAGAGCGGCTTCCCTGCCAAAGCCTCAGCTGTCTTTTCCAGTGTTGAAATGGCGGAATACTGGATTCGTAACCACGGGCTCTCAGGAACGCTGTCAGCATTTCCACTTGATGAAGGCATGTACGATTGGGCGATTCGCAAGAACGCTATCAGCATGAAGCCTGACAAACTTGCTGAGAAGCTAGGCGATGCGGGGTTTATCGTCGATTGCTTACCTGCTTCTATCGACCACTTCCACTACGAAAATGGTATTAGCGATCAAGAACGCTTTTCTTGACCCGCATTTATCGGCGGTTCCCAATAGACCATGCCCACCCAACGCGATTACTACGAAGTCCTCGGCATCGAGCGCACCGCGTCGGACGGGGAGATTTCCACGGCGTATCGCAAGCTGGCGGTGAAGTACCACCCGGATAAAAACCCGGGCGACGAGGAAGCGATCGGTCGCTTCAAAGAAGCGGCCGAGGCGTTTGAGGTTCTTAATGACACCGAGAAGCGGGCCCGGTACGATCGCTTCGGCCACGCCGGCGTGAACGGGCAGGGCCACGCGGGGCAAGGCTTTGGTGATGTCGAGGACATCTTCTCTGCCTTCGGAGACATGTTTGGCGACCTCTTCGGCGGCGGGCGCCGCGGCGCTCGCGCCGGCCGAGATGTCCGCTGCGATATAACTCTCACGCTGCACGAAGCAGCCGAAGGCGTACAGAAGACCGTTGAATTTCAACGCCACGAAGAGTGCGAAGACTGCGATGGATCGGGCGCCGCACCGGGCAGCGTGAGGGAAATCTGCGGCTACTGCGGTGGCACCGGTCGGGTGATCCAGTCGGCCGGCATCGTCCGCATGCAAACGACCTGCCCAGCGTGCCACGGCGAAGGTTCCACGGTGTCCAAGCCTTGCCGCTCTTGCCGCGGTTCCGGCCGCAAGCTGAAGAAGGTGGTCACCGAGGTGCAGATCCCCGCCGGCGTCGACGATGGCATGCGGGTCCGCATCTCCGGCGAGGGCGAGCCAAGCCCCCAAGGTGGCCCGCCGGGCGATTGCTACTGCTTCATCTCGGTGCTGCCCCATCCTTTGTTCGAGCGTGAAGGCCAGCACCTGGTTTGCCGCGTGCCAATCACCTACGCTCAAGCGGCCCTGGGCTGCGAACTGGAAGTGCCCACACTCCAGGGCCGTGGCGCGGTCACTTTGGAGCCAGGCACCCAATCGGGCGACGTCTTCCGCGTCTCGGGCGGTGGCATGCCCGACCCCCGCCGCCGCGGCCTGGGCGACCTGCTCGTGCAAGTCAGCATCGAGGTCCCCAAGAAACTCGCCAAAGACGAAGAGAAGCTCCTCCGGCAACTCGCCGAACTGGAACACAAGAACGTGGCGCCGCAGCGGAAGAGTTTTTTCGATAAGATCAAAGAGTACTTTACCGCTGAAGAAGGCGAAGAAGGTTAACCACCGAGTCACGGAGAGCAACCAGCGATGGCCGACGACGACCATCTTGAAGACGAACAACCGGAAGCGGAAACCGACGTGGAAACGATCGACGAGTCTCACCCATCGTTCGACGCGGAGGTTGGCGACGCTGTAGCGGACGCGCCCACAGCCGAACCGACGACCGAAGAGCAACTGGCAACCGAAAAGGACCGCGTGCTGCGCCTGCAGGCGGAACTGCAGAACACGCTGTCGCGCAAGTCACGGGAACTGACCGAAGAGCGCAAGTACGCCGGCCTGTCGTTGATGAAAGACATGCTGCCAGTGCTCGACAACATTGACCGCGCCATTGAAGCGGCTGAGAAAGCGACCGGCGAGCAAGCAGGCGACGCCACCGGGCTGCTGGACGGATTCAAGCTGGTCCGGCAGCAGTTGGTCACGGCCCTCGGCCAACACCAATGCGAGCCGATCGAAGCGGTTGGCGAGCCGTTTGACCCCGCGCTTCACGAGGCCATCCTCCAACAGCCATCCCCCGACCACGCCGCTGGTACGGTGATGATGATGACCCAAACCGGCTACAAGCTGCACGACCGCGTCGTGCGGCCCGCCCAGGTGATTGTTTCCAGCGGCGACGGGGGCGCCTAATTGCGCGTGGCGGCGGCTTGTGACTGGTGGCTCGTGGCTTGTCGCAGGCGGATCGCTTAACCTCTCACGAGTCACAAACCACGAGCCGCGAACCACGACCCATGCCCACTTACGACTACGCCTGCGACGCCTGCGATCACGAGTTTGAGCTGTTCCAACAGATCAGCGACCCCGTCAAAAAGAAGTGCCCTGAGTGTGGCAAGCTGAAGCTCCGTCGGCTGTTTGGCACGGGTGCGGCGGTGGTCTTCAAGGGCTCTGGCTTCTACGAGACCGACTACCGGAGCGAGTCTTACAAGAAGGGCGAAGAGAAGGCGAAGAAGGCCAAAGAGACGAAGTCGGACGACAAGAAGAGCGACAGCAAGAAAGCGACCGACAAGAAGCCCGCCGCGAAGAAGAAGTGAGCCCCGCTATTGGCCATTGACAAGCGCGACCGCCCGCCATGCTTTGCCCGTTGTGCAAGAAAGAATTCGACCCCGCCACGAGCAACGCGTTGCCGTTCTGCAATGAGCGATGCCGAACGATCGATCTAGGGCGTTGGCTTGACGAGGACTACGGCCTGCCGAACCTGCCAGATCCTGAAGACGACGAACAACCGGAGCCACTGTGAACGACGCCCCGGAGCCCCCGCCACCGCTGGATGAAGCGGGCGCTGGCCCTGGCTGGTTTGTCTTGCGCATGATGCTGCACGCCGCGGCCGGGGTGTTTAGCGGCCGTGTGCTGCTGTTGGCCACATCGGGCCTGTTGCTTACTGAGCTGGGTACGCTTGCCATCTTCGGCCTCGATCGCACCAGCGCGGCGCCGCTGCTCACAACGACTGGATTTGGGCACAACGCAGACGCGTGGTCACTCTTGGAAGCGGGTTGGCAATCGCAGCTGGCATTCTGGCAAGCCAACCTGGCGCCATTCTCCGCTTGGCAACCTGAAGCCACGATGCTCCAGCAAGGAGGCGTCGGACTGTTGAGGCTGGGGATATGGAGCCTCTTTGGCGTGGCGATCGCGCGAATCGCCGCTCAGCATTTGACTTTCAACGAGCGTGCAACGGCGACCGCCGCCATGGGGCGATCGTGGCGAGGTTGGCCGGGCCAGGCCTTGGGGCCGTTGGGGATGGTGATACTGCTGGGCGGTCTCTGGTGGCTGCTCTGGTTGCTCGGTGTTGTGTGCCAAGCGTTCTCGCCGGCTTTGGCAATCGCTAGCTTGATGGCGCCCGTGCTCGCGATACTGGCCGCCCTGCTAAGCATCGTGCTGGCGATCGGCATCCCGCTGATCTGGGCGGCCCAAGCCGTCGAACGCCCCGACCCCTTTGACGCGGTGAGTTGTGGCGTTGGATACGCCTACCAAAGACCACTACGGCTGTTGGCCTATGTTGCACAGGCTCTGTTGGTTGGCGCCGTGGCAGGCGCCGTGCTGATCGTGGTAACTCAACTGGCGTTCGACAACCTTGGCATATGGCTGCAAGGGTTTGGTGGATCAGCCAACCTTGTAGGACGCCCGAACAGCCAGGCGACGCTTGGTGCCTGGGACATAATCCTCCGCTATGTACCGACCGTGTTCCATGCCGCTTACTTCTGGTTCGCGACGACCGCCCTGTACCTGCTATTGCGACGGGACATCGACGAAAAGCAAGCTGATGAGATCTACTCGGACGAGGAATCCGCCTCCGCCTCGACGTAGCGCGCAATGACCGCAGCGGCTGAGCGATGAAACTGCCCCCGAGTGAGAACCTCGTCGCAGCCCGCCTCTGCAGCGGCCTGAAGTTTCTGCTCGTGAACATGAGGTCCAAAGGCAATCACCGCGGGGGCTGATTCAAGAGACTTGAGTTGAGCCACCAGGGTTGGCAAATCGCCGAGCGGCGACGCCAGGTCGAGCACAACAAGTCTTACCGTCGCCACTTTCTCCCGCGCGGCCTTTGGCCCGGCAATCTCCAACGAGACGCCCACCGATCGCGCGGCCCCTTCGACTTGCGAGGAGGCTAAGAGGTCGGTGGTGATCAGGAGAACCATAGAGCGAAGAGGGGTGGCAAGTTGTTTGGGATGGGGCAATCGGCAGCAGAGAGTTAAACAGCGCTCGGGCCACGCTGTCCGTCGCTGATTTGAATCACGTCCTCCATTGGCATGACAAACACCTTGCCATCGCCGATGTGGCCTTCGCTACTGGTGCGCGCATGCTCTTCGAGACACTCGAGCGTTCGCTCCACGAAGTCGTCGTTCACGGTAATCTCGAGACAGACTTTGCGCAACAACAAAGTCTGATACTCGTGACCACGATACGTCTCGGCATGCCCTCGCTGACGGGCAAAGCCCATTGCGTCAGAAACGGTCATTCGCGTCACGCCGATGTGCTCCAGCGCCGCTTGTACCGCGTCGAGCTTGGTTGGCTGGATCACCGCCACTAAGATTTTCATCGCCGCCTCGCCTACACACTGGAGGGCCCCAGTCGCCCCATCTACTGCGAGTCGCAGGAACAAGTCGCCATCGGCGGATGGCTGCTCAAGCGATTGCTGGGCTCAAGCGGTTCATGCCAATTCAAGATCCGCTCTAGGCACAGAATATCGACAATCGTCCGCGTTCGCTACAGCCTCTGGCGCCTGCGAGTCCTAGGGCAAGGCCACCATGTGAGCATTGATCGCCTTGAGGATTCTCTCTCCACTCTCAATCACATGGGCCCGGCTATAGGTATCGAGGTTGGCTTGATTCTCCATAGCTTCACTAAATAAGTCGAGGAGATCCTTGAGCTTCAGGTAAGCCAATGTCTGGCAGTCTTGCGGAGCGTCGCCCGCACGCATCGTCAAGCGAATCAACCGTTGGAGATACTCCCGCTGCAAGTTCCGTTGCAGACTGGAAATCGCGGGCTTACGGGTGGTATATCCATCCCCCTTGGCGGCAGCCGAGACCGTACTGAAGACAGCGTCTGTAAGTTCGTCCAGCAGTTCCGCTGTGGTAAAGGCATCGGTCTCAGCAGGAGTTTTCAGCTCGCTGTCATGCAACCGCGTAAGCGTTAAGGGAGACAATAACTGATCCAGCACTCGTTGCTGCCACAAGAGAATCATGCGATGGACGGGATAGTCGTTCCGGTCAACGATCGAGACCCCCCAATGGCTCCAGCGCGAGGCGATCATCTTGCCGTAGAGCTCTGTGGGTACATTAAACGGCTCGTCGCTCAGGACTTGCTCCGTGATGAGCTTCAAGGCAGCTCTCTGGCGCTCGGCATCCACCGCCACCAAGGGATCCGCAGCCCCCGGATCGCCTTTGTGGCTGCGGCTCACATGCACGCCGCCTACATACCGTGACGCCATGAACATGGCGCGCGCATGCGTGCCAAGCAGCACCCCAAAAGCGCGGCGAGCACGCTGGTAGCCTTCGCCTTCTTCGACAAGGTCATCAAGAATCGTCGGCAGAGTCTGGGCGACCAATTTGGCCTGGTGCTCCGCATATTCCACCAGGTCATCGCTCAAGTCGAATCGGTAACTGTGCGGGTCGGGATCTATGCCACGCGTGTCTTCGTCGGTGGCATAGGCCAACTCTCTTTCCCCGCTGCGGGCAGCAATTGTGGCAAGCCCCTTCTGCTCATCCTTCAGCGGCTTGTAGCCATACTCGATGGCCCAGTAGTCGTAGGGACCAATCGTGGTGCTGTAGTAGTCTCCTTGCTCCTCACTCGTCAACGCAACGTTGGCCGGAGCGTAGTCCATTACCGAGGCAGTCAAGCCGGTCTTGCTGGTCTTGGAGACGTCGTTGATTTCATCCAATCCATACAGGGTGCTCGCCTTGAAGTTGTGGCGCAATCCCAGAGTGTGGCCTACTTCGTGCATAGTCACTTCTTTGAGCGCCTGCATGACTAGTTTTTCCATGTCGGCGTCGGAACGCTTTCGCGATGCTGCCACAGTGGCGCCGAGCGCCAGGTGCCTGCTGACGCCATGCATCAGATTGCAACTGCAGCGACCGTTGTGATGATGGCCACCAAAGTGGGATAGCCGGCGGTCTTGCTGCTGATGGTAAGTGCCCAGGTCAAGCGGCCCACCGGTCATGCTGGCGATGCCCTCAGGGGTATAGGTCTCGTATTCATCGCGCCAGTAACGCAAGAAGTCCGAATCGAAGATGATGTCCGCATCGAGAATCTCGCCCGTTAGTGGGTTCACGCGCGACGGGCCCATCGCGAAACCGGCGCCAGCGGTAATCCATTGGAAAGTGTTGTAACGCACATCGCCGGGCTCCCAAGTGGCGTCAGCCGGTTGCTGACGGACGTCGATGGCGTTGTAGAAACCAGCCTCTTCAAACGCTTTGTTCCATTCCTCGATGCCGTCTCGAATCGGCTTGCGGTACTTGTAGGGAATCGTCTTCTCAAGCCAGAAGACGATCGGCTCCTTGGGCGGCGACTTCTCTGCCTTAGGGTCAGACTTCTGCAAATTCCAGCGATTGATGTACCGCACGAAGTGTTGGTCAGCTTCGTTCTTGGAGAAGTCCTTTAGGACGGTCAGGAAGTAGCCAACCCGATCGTCCGCCACGCGGGGCTGGTAGCTCGTTTGTGGGAGACGGCTGATGGAGTAATGAATATTGATTGTCACACCGCGCGTATCGGCCACGGTCTCGATGGACTGGTTGCCACTGGAGGCGTAGGTCGCGGCAACCTGCACCTCCATGTTCTTGTCAAAGCCCTTTACCTCAGCCCAAGTGGACTTAGAGCGGGAGAAGGCGAAGCCCGACAGAACTTGAGAAATCTGGGGGAGGTCGCTAAGAAAAACGCTCGCCAAGTCCACCACGTACGATCCGCCATCGCCTCGGCCGGCGATCGGGAGGCTGAACAGCACGCTATCGGTGTAGGCCAGATCGACCGCTTTCTGGCTAGGGCTGCCAGAGTCGGCGCGGAAGCGAACATTACGCCGTACCAAGTGAACCCGATCACCACGCTTGCGAAATTGCCAAACGCCTTCATCGCCAAAGCCCCAGCTATAGCCACCCAGGATAGGGGTTTGGCCGATGCCGCGGGCGATGGTGGTCAGTACAATAAAGTCTGAATCGAGGTCCGCCGGCTTGAGTTCCGCTAGCAGCTTGGAGTCTCCGCGGTAGAGGGTCATCATGCCCTCCACTTTGGTCAGATCTTTGGTGAGGGTCGCCAGCGGTGGGTACTTTGGCTTCGGTGTAGTGTCGGTGTCCGCTTGCTTTGCCTCCGGCTTGGCGTCGTCAGCAACCGCAACGCCGGTCACTCCCAACAGGAACACTCCCAACAGGAATACTGCGAACAAGCTGGCACGGAACGAGCAAGACAGGGTCGTCATTGGCGTCGTCATGAGATTCTAGTTGTCGGCGGGGCGATGGGCGGCGGGAGAAATCGAGCGCGATGAGCGCGCAGGGGGGCTGGTAAATATAGCCCCTTTATGACGGTTTGGCACATTCGGTGATCCGCTATGGCAGTCTCGACGGAGCCCGGCAATGAGCAGCAAGCTCGCAACGCGCTGAACCGCTACGACCGGTCATTTCGCCACCGGGTCGAGGCTCTTCTAGCGGTCGCCCCCAGCATGAGTGGTGCCCGGGTGTGGCGAGTTATTACGCACGAAACCGACTTTGCCCTGCGGCGCTGGCCAGTGCCGGGGCCGAGCGTGAGCCGGATCGCCTGGCTCCACCGCCTCCAGACCCATGCCTATGCGGCTGGCGCTGGCTACGTTCCCTTACCCCAGGTGTCCGAGGATGGCCAAACCGTTGTCGAATCTGACCACGCCTTTTGGGAACTCTGCCGTTGGTGTCCCGGCAAGGCTTGCGAAGGTTCCGATCGCATCGAAGAGCTACGGTCGGCTTGCCGAGCATTGGCGAGTTTTCATCGAGCAGCGGAAGGATTTGAATTACGTCCCGATCGGGAGCCGTCTGAAGCCATCCGGCAGCGCGTTAGCCAACTGGCCTCGGCAGCAACTACCAACTGGCAAGCCATGGTGTCGGGTTCCGACGTGCTTCGCGCTATGGCTACCCAGTTGCCAGCTGCCATTCCACTTGCCGCGGAATCAGTTTGCCGAGTAGCCAACCGGCCGACTACCTGTCAGGCCATTCTCTGCGACGCCCGACGCGAGCACTTTCTCTTCACAGGCGAGACGGTCACGGGGCTCATCGACTTTGGCGCGGCGAGCGTCGATTCGCCAGCAGTCGACTTGGCACGCCTGCTGGGCGACTGGGCTCAAGACAACGCGGCGGCATGGCAAACGGGACTGGATGCCTATGGCGCCAGCGCCGCAATTCGCGAGTTGGTGCTTCCGCTCGATGCTAGCGGCGTCGTGCTCTCTTGCTGCAACTGGATACGATGGATCGCCGCGGGCCGCCAACCACCGGCCAAGCGGCTTCACCATTTGCACTCGCGGCTTGAGAACCTGGTTGCGGGCCAGTCCCCCCTACACTTTGCAGGCGACAGCTATCTTCCGACAGTGTAAGCCTGCTCACCGACCCCACAACAACGACAGCCGATGGTTCCCAAGGGCGACCGATCATGCCTCTCCGAGCGGCACTTTTTGGGTCGCAAAGGCAGCCCTGCAAGCAAGTTAAGTTCGCTTGGAGCAGAACTGATCGACCTCTACAATGCCAGGATGCGTATCATGATGGGTAATCTGTCCAAGGGATTCGGCCTCGTGTGTTCTTTGCTGAGTAGTCACCGATTGAGATGCGTCGTGGCGTTCGCCTCGGCCCTGTTGCTGGCTGTCTCCGTTGCCAGCGCTCAGTCCTTCGATAGCTTCGGCGGCGGAGGTTTCGGCGATGGCCTGGGTGGCCTGGGGTTCGAGAATGCTGAGCCAGTCACCGTTAGCGCACAATTCACTCCTGCCAACGCGGACCGGCCAGCCGTGCTGATGGTAACGGCCGACTTGCAGCCCGGCTGGCATATCTACTCGCTGACTCAGCCGAAGGGCGGCCCGCAACGCACCCAAGTGCTCCTGGCGGACTCGGACCAGTTCAAACTGGCTGGCTCATTTGCATCTTTCCCGGAGCCACATAGCTTCATCGACCAAGAGGCCTTCATCGGTGTTGAAGTCCAGGAGCACACCAGCCAGGTCACCTGGTACGTGCCGATCGAAATCACCCCGAGCGTCAGTCCGGCCAGCATTGCCATCTCCGGCACCGTCAAGCTGCAGGCTTGCAACAAGTCTTGCATTCCCATGTCGCTGCCTTTCGTCGCGAAGGTAGGTCAGGGGGTACCCATTGGGCCTCTCAACATGGCGCCGCCGCCGATTGCCGACGCCGAGCCTGTCGCCCCTAAGGGCAACACCCCGAAGTTGATTGCCCCCCTGACGACCGGCGAGTCCTACGACCTGAACGCCATTCAATTTGAAGAGTCTGGCGTCGATGGTGGCTCTCTTGCATGGTACCTCGGCATCGCGTTCCTTGGCGGACTGGCGCTGAATCTCATGCCTTGCGTGCTACCGGTTATTGGTCTCAAGGTAATGAGCTTTGTCGAGCAGGCCGGCCACAGTCGGGCACAAGCCTTTGCCCTCAACGCTTGGTACTCGTTGGGTATCCTGTCGGTCTTTCTGATCCTGGCCGGCCTGGCGATTGGCGCAGGCTTGTCATGGGGCGAACAGTTCAGCAGCGAAGCGTTTAATGTGGTGATGGCTTCGATCATCTTCGTCATGGCGCTCAGCCTGCTTGGCGTTTGGGAAATCCCGATCCCTGGGTTCATTGGCAGCGGCAAGGCTCAACAAGCCGCTTCCCAGGAAGGCGCCATCGGAGCCTTCCTCAAGGGGGTTGTCACCACACTACTGGCCACGCCGTGCATCGGCCCTGGCATGGGCGCAGCGCTCGGCTGGGCAGTAAAGCAACCACCCGCGGCAACACTCGCCGTGTTTACCTCCTTGGGTATCGGGATGGCTTCGCCGTACTTGTTGATTGGCATCTTTCCCGGGCTGGTACGATTCTTGCCAAAGCCAGGGGAGTGGATGGAGACCTTCAAGCAACTAATGGGCTTCGTGCTGCTGGGCACTGTGCTGTTTCTGCTGGCGATTCTGCCGTCGTACGACCTGCTGCCCACGTTGGCTCTGTTCACCTGCTTGGCTCTGGCCTGCTGGACTTACGCCAAGACTCCACTCACTGCCACAGCCGGCGAACGCCAGCAAACATGGGCGCTCAGCGGAGCCATCACGGTTGGCGGCGCGGTCTTCGCCTTTGGTTATTTGGCCCCGCTACTGCAAGAAAAAGGCGACGCCGCTTGGCAACCATTCTCGCTAGCGACCTTGAAGCAGGTGGCCGTGGACGACCGAAAAACCGTGCTGGTCGATTTCAGCGCCAGCTGGTGCGCCAACTGCAAAGTGCTGGAGCGAACCGTCCTGCACACCAAGCGGGTGGAAGAGGCGATCCAACGCCACGGCGTAATTACGATGTACGCCGACAACACCGATTACCCACCTGAAATTGAATCAACCCTACACGCCCTAAGGGCCAACGGCGTGCCGGTGATCGCTATCTTCCCAGGTGGCGATCCCTACCGGCCGATCGTTTTCCGAGATGGCTACACCCAAAGCGGGCTGGTAAACGCCATTGAACAAGCCACCAACGCCAGGGCCGAACTCGCCAGCCTGCCAGCCGGGTTCTAGTGCGACATGATCTGGCCGATCGGCCAACACTGTTCGCCAGCCTCTTCCAGCTGCCTGCGTACGCTGTCGGCATAGTACTCGCTAACAACGAGCGCCAAACCGACGCCGCGATTAAAGACGCGGGCCATTTCCTCGGCTTCAACTTCTCCAAGCTGCTCTAGCCACGAGAAGACTGGCGGCACAGGCCAGCTGCCTTCCTCAATCCGCAACCCAACGCCCGGCGGCAATATCCGTTCCAGGTTTTCCTGCAAGCCTCCACCGGTAATATGGGCAATGCCGTGCACGACCTGTTTCCTGCGGTAATGGGCCAGCACGCTGCGGACGGGTCGTACGTAGAGCCGGGTCGGTGTGAGCAGGGCATCGCCAACCGTCTTGCCGAGCTCGTCCACGTGGTCATCCATTCCTAGGCCAGCGATCTCGAAGACAATCTTGCGGACCAGGCTATAGCCGTTTGAATGCAAACCACTTGAAGCGAGGCCCAGCACCACATCGCCAGCCGCAATGCTGGAGCCATCGATCAGTTTCGCTCGTTCGACCACCCCGACTGAAAACCCTGCTAGATCATAGTCGCCCGCCTGATAAAGGTCGGGCATGATGGCAGTTTCGCCGCCGATCAGCGCGGAATCGCTCTCGGAGCAGCCGCGGCTGATGCCCTCCACGATAGCCGCCAGTCGCTCGGGATCGTCGTGGCTCATCGCCACGTAGTCGAGGAAGAAGAGCGGCTCGGCGCCGCAGCACAGGGCGTCGTTCACGCACATCGCCACTAGGTCGATGCCCACCGTTTCGTGCCGGCCGGCCGCCTGGGCGACCTTCAGCTTGGTGCCCACGCCATCCGTACAGGCCACCAGAACGGGGTCCTGGTAGTTGCGGGCGAAGAGTTTGCCAGCGAAATCGAGCTGAAACAGCCCGGCAAACCCACCTTCGGCCGGCAATACGCGGGGTGAATGGGTCCGCCGCATCAGCCCCGGCAACCGGGCCATCGATTGCCGGTAGACCTCAAGATCGACACCCGAATCCTTATAAGTAGCTTTTGCCATGCCGTTTACCGCGTTTGCGAGACCGGTCGCAATTCTAGCGGTCCCGGGGGGCAGTGGGCAGTGGGCAGTGTCAACACGCCATCGGCGAGCCGACTCCCCCGCCTACCACCCGCTCCATTTATGCCGGTGGTTCTGAGCCGGGAAGCTCTGCGGTACGATAGAGCGAAACTTGAAGCCAGCGACTGGCGAATGTCGAAGGTTCATGGCCGACAGATAGCAATGCTCTCACGCGTTGCCTGTACGACTTGACTGACCCGCGCCACACAACCGCTGCCGCGGCGTGGCCTCGCCCTTGACCCGCCGACTCGCCGCTTCATGACCCTCCTACAAGGCACGACCGCTTTGATCGCCCGCACCGCGGGCTATGTAATGCCAAAAAGCCAGCCGCCCGTTCTTCAGTTCAACTATCCCCTGCCCTACGGGGCGGTCCTTCGCGATGGCGGCGTGCAGTTTGCCGTCTACAGCAAGTCTGCCACGGCAATGCGCGTGCTGCTGTACCGCAAGCCGGGCGATCGCGAACCGTATCGCCTGATCGAGTTCCACCCCGACACCGATCGCTGGGGCGATATCTGGAGCATCTTTGTCCCCGAACTGGGACCGGGAACCCTGTACCATTTCCAAGCGGATGGTCCTTTTGCACCGCATCAAGGCCACCGGTTTGATTCTCGCGCTCGACTGATCGACCCCTACGCCCGCGCCCTGGCTGGCAAGTTCCTCAAGGCGGACGACGGCGTCGTCCGGCCACCCAAGTGCGTGGTGGTCGATGACCACTTCGACTGGCAAGGCGATCGCCACCTCAAGCGTCCGCTGGCTGAGACCGTGATCTACGAGATGCACGTGCGCGGGTTCACGCGCAGCGGCACCGGAGACGCCGAACACCCTGGCAGCTACTTGGGCGTCATTGAAAAGATTCCCTACCTCAAGTCACTGGGCGTGACGGCCGTCGAGTTGATGCCGGTGCACGAGTTCCCCATCGCCGAAAGCGATGGCTCGAAGCCGGAGCGGTCCAACTACTGGGGCTATGATCCCATGGCCTTCTTCGCCCCGCACCGTGGCTACATGCACGGCAACAAACCGGGCGATCAAGTTCGGCAATTCAAGGAAATGGTCCGCGAACTGCACGCCGCGGGCATCGAGGTCATTCTAGACGTCGTCTTCAACCACACTTCCGAAGGCAACGACCGCGGGCCCACTTTCAGCTTCAAGGGGCTGGAGAACAACGTCTACTACATGCTCAACGGTGACGGTGAGTACAAGAACTATTCTGGCTGCGGCAACACGGTGAATAGCAATCACCCAATCGTCCGCGAGATGATTTTCCACTGCCTCCGGCACTGGGTTTACAACTACCACATCGACGGATTCCGGTTCGACTTGGCCAGCATCCTCAGCCGCGGACGTGACGGCGATCTGGTCTCCAATCCACCGCTGGTTGAATACATCGCCGAAGACCCGATGCTGGCGGATACGAAGATCATTGCCGAAGCGTGGGACGCCGCCGGCGCCTACCAAGTGGGCAGCTTCGCCAGCGAGCGCTGGGCCGAGTGGAACGGCAAGTACCGTGACAACATCCGTCGCTACTGGCGGGGCGACCACGGCATGACCGGCTCGATGGCCACCCGCCTAGCTGGTTCGAGCGACCTCTACCAACCGAGCGGTAAGAATCCGTACCACTCGATCAACTTTGTCACGTCGCACGATGGCTACCCGCTCAACGACCTGGTGAGCTACGAACGGAAGCACAACTCCGCAAACGGTGAAGAGAACCGCGACGGAGAGAACAACAACTACAGCGCAAACTACGGAGTGGAGGGCCCCACGCGGCGGGCGCCGATTGTCCGTCTCCGCCGCCGACAAGCAAAGAACATGATGGCGTCGCTGTTGCTCTCGCAAGGCACGCCCATGATTCTATCCGGCGACGAAGTCCTCCGCACTCAGCGCGGCAACAACAATGCCTACTGCCAAGATAACGCCACCAGTTGGTTCGACTGGCGTCTGCCGGAGAAGAACGCGGAGATGTTCCGCTTTTGCCAAGCGTTGATCGAATTCCGTCGCCGCCAACCAACGATCCGCCGCGAAGACTTCCTTACCGGCACGGCTGAGAACCCTAACGATGTGCCCGACGTCAGCTGGTACGGCACCGATGGCAACGTCATCGACTGGCGCAATACGTTCCACAGCATGACGTGCATCTTTGGCACCAGTTGGCTTAAGCACCCGGACGCCCGCCACGTGATGATCCTGATGCACGCCGGCGGTGCTCCGCAAGACTTCACGGTCCCCGTGCCAGCCCGCACCGGCAAGTGGCGACTGTTCATCGACACGGCCGCCGCCGCCCCGGGTGATATCTACCCCGAACTCGACGGCCCGCTACTGAAGCCCAACGAGCCGATCGAGCTAAACCACCACTCACTCAGGTGCTACGTGGCGGAATAGGCGGCAAAGGAGTAAGGGGCTTGGGTCCGGGCACCAGACGGGTCAAAATCAGTAGCTGTCACGTTCTCCCTCACACCCTGGCCCCCAAGTGCTGGCCCCTTGAGCAATTCTCCTATCGCCATTGTTGGCATCAGCGATGACGGCCTCGAGACCGCATCGCCCGCTGTTCGTCGCCGTGTTGAACAAGCCGAAGTGATCTTCGGCGCCGAGCGAGCCTTGGCGTTGTTGCCGGAGTCAATCAAAGGCGAGCGCCGAGCGCTCAGTGGCGACCTCCAGGAGCTGACCGCCCAACTGGAAGCGGCCGGCGATCGCCCCGCGGCGATGCTGGTGTTTGGCGACCCGATGTTCTACGGCTTGGCTCGCTATGTGACCGACAAGCTTGGCAAGGACCGCTTCGAGGTCATCCCGCACGTCAGCAGCATGCAGTTGGCCTTTGCCCGCGTGATGGAAAGCTGGGACGAGGCCTACCTAACCAGCCTCGACAGCCGCCCGCTCGAAGCCGTCATCGAACGGATTCGCACTGCCGAGAAGGTTGGACTTTTTACCACCGACGCGATCGGCCCTAAGGAAGTCGCCGCAGCGCTGCTCGCCCGCGGTATCGATTACTTCAATGCCTACGTCTGTGAGAACCTTGGCGCCAAGGACGAACCGTCACGCGCGGTTCGCTTCAGGAAATGGCTGAGCATCGGTTCGATTCGCTCAACGTGATGATCCTGGTACGCCACCCCGACGCTCCTGACCGGCCGCGTTCGGCCATTGGCCACCGCGTGTTTGGTAACCCGGACGAGGCCTTCCTGCAATCCAAGCCACAGCAAGGGTTGCTCACGCCGGCAGAAGTTCGCAGCCTGGCACTCGCGCAAATGGACATCGCCCCAGCCAGCGTGGTATGGGACATCGGCGCCGGCAGTGGCTCGGTCAGCATCGAAGCCGCACAGCTAGCCGGAGATGGCATGGTCTATGCCATTGAGATGGATCCCCAGGAGCACGGTCTGATCGAACAAAACGCCGAGCGTTTCTCGGTAACAAACCTATCGGCTGTACTCGGCAAAGCGCCAGACGCCTGGGCCACACTGCCGGACCCGGACTGTGTGTTCATCGCCGGGGCGGGCCGCGAAGTGGCCCGCATTGCGGAATCCGCCTACGCCAGGCTACGACCCCGCGGGCGTTTGGTGGTAAATGTGGTGAGCATCGACAACGTCGCTGCCGTACGCAGTGCCTTGAGCCAGCTGTCACCCCAGATATCCGCACCTGGATGATCAACATCGCCCGCGGCGCCGACCAACTGGAACGCCTCACCTTTGAGTCCCTCAAACCGAGTTTTCTGCTGGCAGTAGTAAAGGATTAGGCGACCCCCGGCGACTAGAGCCACATGAACGCCAATCCCTACGCATCGCCTTCAGCCGAGTGCGCCCCCCCGGGGCATTCTCATGAGCGACTAGCCGTTGTGATCGTCTCCGTGATAACAGCGGTGCTTACGATTGGCGCCATTCTGCAACTCTCCGCCGCGCTCCTGCAGTTTTGGTCTCCTCTGTTCGAAGCAATCGCGGGATTTCTCATGCCGCGATTTGGCTGGATCGGGCTCATCCTTGGCGGTAACGCCATCTATGGTCTTGTGCTCTGGCTGAGAAAGCGAGAAGCCAAGGGGCTGCTTGCCAGTGCCTGGATGCTATTGGTCGTTGCCATTGTCAATGCGGGTCAACACCTCTACACACAATCGGTTATCACTCCTACCGGCGGAACGTCTAACCCGTTCACAAGCCACCATCCTTCGTTCTGGGGATACGCCGTGGCGTCGTACCTCGTCGCAGCAGCGATCGTCTTTTGGCTTTGGTGGCTGCTGAGACCGCGTCCTGACACCATCGCGGCTAGTGACGAGGGCTTGTAGCCCGCGTGCTGCCCGCCCCATCCGCGCGCCATCTCGCCGTGGTTCGGCTGAGTCATCCTTGGGAACAAGACTCTATCGCGCTGTCCGCGTAGCGGTTCCGCGATTCGCCACACGCGGGGCCACCAGTTCCCGTGGCGCCAGCAGATTCGCCCTGCCTTTGACGAAGTAGCCGGCGTCGTCCCGGCAGTGGTACTCCACCCAGTAGGGAGCGGCCTTCGCGTTTAGTGGCCAGTTAGCGCCAATCAGCAACGGCGCCGATTCCACCGTGTACTCCACTACCCGCGTCTCCCCGGCCGGCAACAGCAAGGCGCGGTCTGGTGCGTCATCTAAGGAAGATGCCACCACACGCAGCGGCTGGGTAGGGAACTTCTTGCCAAATCGCTCATTGGCTGCGAAGGCTTCTTGTCGTGGCACCACCAGCAGTTGCTTCACGCGGCTGGTATAGGCAACGGTCAGTTCAAAACGCTCTGCCCCCACAACGGCAACGCCTGGCAACTCTCGCCACTGCAACACATCGGCCTGCATTTGACCAATCCAAAGATCGTTTTCACGACGCCAAGTTTCAATCTGTCGCTCGTCCGCTAAGCGGGCCGCTTCCCGTAGGTCGATACTCTCACCCAAGACCCACAGGCTGAAGACCAGCGTCGTCGCCCCAACGGCGCCACTGCTCGCGAGACACAGCAGAGATTTCCACCAGCGAGGGCAGGATAGCCGAGCTCGCATGGCGGGAGTCACCATCAACGCTCCCCACACAACCACGACCAAAGCGACCACGGGCAAGATTTGATTCATCTCGTCGTTTAGCGCACCAGTGGGCTCCCAGCCGGCCGCCTGCATCGCCATGAACAACCCGCACACGACGGCCATCACCAACGATTGCCAGCCCGCCGCATAGAAGGCTGCCGCCACAACACGGTCCTCGCGCCAAGCACCTTGCTTGCCAACAAGCCTACTCAGTAGGTAGCCGCCGGCAGCCACGATTAACACACAAGGCAACGTCACCAAGGTGATTCGCGTCAGCGAAACGTCATCGAGCGCCGATCGAAGGTCAGAAAGCAGCGAAGCCTCAGAGGAGGCCGGCACGGCTTCGATCGACAACCATAACCGGGTCGCGATTCCCGTTACGAACATCGCTACCACCAAGAAAGCGAACGGCGTCCGTAGCTTTGCCGAACCGCTTGCTATCGCCGACCCGAGACCCCAAGGATCCACCAACCCACGACCCCAAACCGTGGCAGACCGACCCGCGAACTGCGCAACCTGCCCCATCGGTCGGTCGAGCATCACCTCAACCACGGTCGGTTCGCTTCGCTCTGTCGAGTTGGACTCGCTGGGGGTGTCCATTTACCTCCTCGAAATGGGCCTCTGATCGCCGCGAAGCGTAGCGAATTGCGGTCGGTCTGGCGAGAGACTTCTGACGCGATCGCACCTAAGAAAAGAGGCTGTGCGGCAGGAAATCCGTGTAATTCTTAGCTCCCGAGCCGGTTAGTCGGAACTCAGCCGCTAGCACCTCGTCCAATGGAACGTCCCTGTCCTTGGAGTTACGCCGATGCCTGCTAGCCGTTTGCCCAAAATCAAGAAGGCGCTCGCCTTATTGTTCCTGGCGTTCATCGCCTTGTTCGTCATCCGATTCCTGCTTGGGTTCGTGGTGGAGTTCGAGAGACCGGCTCCCCAGGCATCCAAACCACTGCGCGCGCGGGCGCCAGCTAGCTTCGATCTCAAGAACTATCGTCTCGACTGCGTAAACAACCTGGCTCAGATCGATTTCGACACCGAAACGCTGCCAAACGACGAACTACTGCCCGCCACTCAGGAAATCTCGGCTCAGCTCATCGCACAACTCGAAGTCTTCACGCGTGAAGCGCAAGTAGGGGCACTCACCAGTGAGTTCGACGCTGACGTGCGACGCGCGCTGACCGTTATAAAAAAGTTTGAATCGCTCGTTCGGCTAGAGAGCGATCGCGGTGTCAAGCCCAGCCGGTACTTCAGCGTGGTGATCCGAGTTCCACTCGATAACTTCGATCGCTGTATCGCCGATCTGAAGCAGATCGGCCAGGTGCAAACGATCAACATCACCAAGCAAGACAAAAGTGAAGAAGTTCGCCGGCAGTTTGCTCAGCGCGAGTCACTCCGCCAGCACTTGCTCGCGTTGACCAAACTTCGGACCGCCGGCGGGAGAGTCAGCGAATTGGCCAACCTTGAGGTGCAAATCCAGAGCATCCAACAGCAAATCCAATCGATGAGCGTCGCCCTGGGCGACTTTGTCAAGAAAGACTCCTACAACAACGTCAACTTCTCGCTCACCGAGCAGGTCGACTTCTACGTGGATGAAGAGGAATTCCCTCTCTCCGCCCGTGCAGTTGAGTCCCTGGTCTGGACCGTCCAGTGGTACATCACCGTGCTTGCAGGCCTGGGCGTCGTATTGCTGACACGAGTCAGCTGGCAGACGTTGTTGAGCGCCCAGTAAACGTGCGGGACATGCGCATAGAGCAATCTTCAACCACGGGCTATCAAGTGATCTTCTTGAGCGCTTCGCGCCTTCATGCGAATCACTGCAGCTCGGAAAGAATCCGCGATGGCCAGAAATTCTCTGCGCTGGATCAAAACGGCGCGCTCAAACATGTTTCTTGAGTTTGGCAATTCAAAGTTTATGTTGAGAATCAGCGTTCCGCGCTCTTAGTTGGCACGTCATCGTAAGTTGGTAATTGACGTCCCTAGCGCGCTCAGAAGGGTGAAGCATCGCACATAAGACCTCGAAAAAACTCGCGAAGACGCAGTTTCCAAGGCCCCGGCGATTTTTCTTTGGGCCAACTTTTTTCGCGCGAGCTCAATCGGCCTCTTCGCAGCGATAAGTCGCACGGAATGATTCCACGTCGTCCCGTTTACCCATGACGATCAGCGTGTCGCCCGCTTGGAAATGGGCGTCGGGGTCGGGGTTGAAAAGCAAGTCGCCATCCGCTCGGCGAATGCCCACCACCAGCAAATGGTGCTTCTGGCGAGCGGCCGTCTCACGCACCGACTTGCCGACCAGCGAACTGGCGTTGGGTACGGTGAGTTCCTCCAGGTCGGCATCCAGCTTCTTGTGGTCCGTGAAGTGATCGATCATTGCCGCCGCGTGAGGCCGGGTCACCATGGCCGCCATTCGTCGGGCCCCAATCACCGCCGGCAGCACCACCTCATTCGCTCCCGCCTGGCGGAGCTTCTTCTCCGTGGCGTGTTGCTCGCCACGGGCGATAATCCGCATATCGGGGTTGAGGTTCCGTGCCGTGAGGGTGAGAAACACGTTGTCCGCATCCCCAGACAACGCCACCACGAGCGTTGAAGCTCGCTCAATCCCCGCATCTAGCAGGGTATCCTCGTCCGTGGCGTCACCCGTGACGGCCAGCATGTCTTCGTCCGACAAGTTGGCGACGACACTCGGATCGCGATCGACGATGACAAAGTGCCGGCCGCGACGAGACAGTTCTTCACAGAGCGTCTGTCCGATGCGGCCGAACCCGCAAATGATGGCATGGCCCTTCATCTGCTTGATCTCATTGTTCATGCGCTGAACCCCCAAAGCTTGACGAATCTCGCCCTCGACCATCGCTTGGACGATCAGGGTGAACGTGTAACCGACGGCCACCGCACCCACGGCAATGGTGGCGATGGTGAAGATCTTGGTCTCCACATCTGCCTGGCTTGTCTCGCCATAGCCAACCGTAGAGACGGTAATCACGACAAAATAGAGCGACGTCAGCAGCCCCTCGTCGGCCACCAGCATGTGACCAACCACTGCCACCACCAAGAAGACCGCCATGAAGGTCAGGCCGCGGCGGATTCGGAGCAAGAGAGACATGCAGCAGAGAAGCGAGGATTGGGCAGACCAGATGTCAGGGCAACCGCATCGTAAGTCGCGAGATCACTCGATCCTTGTCCCTCACGTATGGTAGTCGGCGTTCAGACGAACATATTCAGCGGTGAGGTCCGTGGTCCAAAACCGACCGGCCGCGGCGCCTTCTGATAGGATAAGCAAAATACCGCAGTCACGGTTGTCTCGGATCGAAGCGCTAACGATTTCGGCGTCAAAGGCCACGGGGGCGCCTTCCTCGTAGACCAATAGCCCGTTGATCAGCAGCGTCACCTTAGAGGGGTCAAACTCCACGCCGGAATAACCCGCAGCCGAGACAATCCGGCCCCAGTTGGGGTCGGCGCCGGCAATGGCGGTCTTTACCAGCGGGCTGTTGGCAATGGTGCGGGCGATCTGCACTGCATCAGGACGATTGCGGCAGCCGTGCACCTCGATCGTAATCAGATGCGTGGCGCCCTCGCCGTCGGCAGGTATGGCCTGGGCCAGGTCCTCGCAAACCTCCAGCACGGTGGCCCGGAAGTGATCCAGCGCCCGCCCCGTCACTGGCTCGCCGCCCGCGGCGCCATTGGCCAGCAGGAGGACGGTGTCGTTCGTGCTGCTGTGGCCATCGACGCTGATGCAGTTGAAGGACTCATCGACGGCGTCGGCCAGCGCCGCATGAGCATCATCAGCCGCCACGGCAGCGTCAGTCATAACTACTGCCAGCATGGTGGCCATGTTGGGGCCAATCATCGCCGCGCCTTTGGCCATGCCCGTTACCGTGATTGGCACACCATCCAGCTCGATGTCTCGACCACGAAGCTTGTGTACCGTGTCGGTCGTCATCATCCCCCGGGCAGCGGCAATCAGCGACGCCTCGTCACGATCAAGCTTGCCGGCGACCTCGCGAATGCCCGTCGAAATGCGGTCCATCGGCAGGTGCTCGCCAATGATTCCGGTCGAAAGGACTAGCGCCTGGTCAGTCTCGCAACCGACAAGTTCGGCCGACAGGCGGGCCATCTCGGCCGTGTCGGCATCGCCCTGCTCGCCGGTACAAGCGTTGGCATTGCCGGAGTTGACGACCACCAGGCGAGCCTGATCGCACGGCGTGCGGGTTTGGTTCCACTCGACCGCAGCCGCGCGGAACCGATTCTGCGTGTAAACCCCCACACCCGTTGCCGGTCGATCGGAGACGATCAGCGACAAGTCCTCAGCCGCGGGATTCGACTTAATTCCGCAGTGGGTACCGGCGCCGCGAAAGCCTTGGGGAAATTGGAGAGGCATGGCATGCAGGGCGAGGACCGCTAGATCAACGCCGTGGTCTCCTCCATTCCATACATCAGATTGAAGTTCTGCACCGCCGCCCCAGAAGCGCCTTTGAGCATGTTGTCTATCACGCTGACCACCACCACCCGGCCGCGCACGAGCCTGGCCGATAGATGGCAACGATTCGTACCGACCACATGCTTGGTCGCTGGCATCTCGTCGACAACTTTCACGAAGGGCTTGTTCTTGTAGGACATCCTCAGCGTTTGCAGGATTTCGTACTCGTCCACGCCTTCGGCCGGCGTCGCGTAGCAGGTGGATAAGATGCCGCGATCCATAGGGACCAGGTGCGGTGTAAACAGAACTTCCATTGGCGCCCCGCACGCATCGTCCAGCGCCTGTTCGATCTCAGGCGTGTGGCGGTGTGTCCCAACGGCGTAGGCCGCGAAGCTCTCATTGCACTCGGGAAAATGCAAGTGCGGCTTGGGACTGCGGCCGGCACCGGTGACACCGCTCTTGCTATCAATGACGATGCCCGTTGAGTCAACCACGTCCGCGTTGACCAGCGGCGCCAATGCAAGAATCGCCGAGGTGGGATAACACCCGGGATTCGCGATCAGCGACGCGCCCTTGATAAACCTGCCGTACAGCTCGGGCAAGCCATAGACGCTCTTGGTTAGCCGCCCCGGATCAGGGTGGGTAACGCCATACCACTTCTCATAGACCTGCTGGTCTCGCAAGCGATAGTCTGCGCTGAGGTCGACGACCTTCAAGCCGGCATCGAGGAGCGTGCTGACGACTTCAGCACTCGCGCCATGAGGCAGGCAGGTAAACACGCAGTCGGCACGTTCGGCGACTTGCTGCGGGGAAAGGCACTCGAGCCGCAGGTCGAACAGGCCGGTCAGTGCGGGATGCACTTCGCTGAGATGCGGCGCATCCGCTTGGCGAGTGACCAGCGTAGTCACCTCTGCTTGTGGATGACGCGCAAGCAAACGCAGAAGCTCAAGCCCGGTGTAACCGGAGGCGCCGTAGACCGCTACCCGCACCATCGACTGGTTCTTTCTCGCTTGGACCGATGCCGTCTTCTATGCTGCAATACGATTCGGCGACGGCATCTGCCCTGCGGTCGCCCGAGCCTCTAGTCTACCCGACATAGGGCTTGCTCGCTACGCGATCAGGTGGGATTGGATCACCCGCAAGATCCCCCGAGCGACCCCATCCTTAGGCCCTGCGAGTCTCGCAAGGACGTCTCCGCCGGGAGTTAGCACCTCGACGTCGTTGGTGAGCGATTGCATCGCCTCCGCCCCGTTAGAGACCATGAGGTCACAGTGCTTGCGTTCCAGCTTTGCCAATGCCCGTAGACGGTGGTCCTCGGTCTCCAGAGCGAAACCAACAACCCACCGTTCTCCTTTCTCAGCAGCCAGCGTCGCTACCACGTCATCCGTTTCGACAAGGCGCAGTTCTAGAGGTTCACCTGTCTTAGCAATCTTGTGGTCTTCAATACGCTGTGGCCGGTAGTCGCACGGAGCCGCGGCGCCGATGAGGCCATCGCAATCCCCGAAGGCTTCTGCTGCTGCCGCCAGCATTTCTTCGGTCGAGGTAACCTCTATAACGTGGCAACCCACGGGGTAGGGAACATCGACGGGTCCGGAGACCACAACGGGCTCGTGCCCTAGCTCTTGAGTGGCGAGAGCCAAGCCTGCCCCCATTCGGCCGCTAGAGGCATTGGTGAGGTACCGCACCGGATCAAGGTACTGGCGAGTGGGACCCGAGGTGATGAGAATCCGCGCCATGCCGTCCAATCCGCTAGGCTGGAAGGTGCTGAAGAATGGCTTGGACAATTTGTTCAGGCTCGGCCATACGCCCCGCGCCTCGCGTTCGGCAACTTAGCCAGCCTTCGCCCGGCCCAATCATCACCGCGCCATCTGAGGTGAGTGTCTCCACGTTTCGCTGCAGGGCAGGCTTCTCCCACATTTCGGTATTCATGGCCGGGGCCAAGAGCGTGGGGCCGGTGAAAGACAGCAACAGGGTGCTCAGCAGATCGTCCGCAAGTCCGCCGGCCGCTTTGCCTAGCATGTCGGCTGAGGCCGGGGCGACGCACAGTAGGTCGGCATGTCGCGCGAGCTCAATGTGCGGGCCAAGCGGGTGGTCCGTTTGATCGAAGGTGTGTTGGTAGACACGACGGCCCGTGAGCGCCGTGAACGTGGCGGCGCCAATGAACTCCGCGGCAGCACGGGTCATGATGACTGTAACGCCATGCTCGGCCTGGACTAACCGGCTCACGACCGTAGCGGTCTTGTAAGCCGCGACGCCGCCAGACACGCCGATGAGAATCTCTGACATGGCAAGCCGGAAGGCAGAGGCTGCTCGCCAACTACCCCCCTTCGTTACGCGTTAGATGCTGTCGAAATCGAAATCGACGGGGCCACCTACATCGGCAGGCTCACCCGTGATGCGAACCTCGTTGGACGAATCCAGAAAGATCTTGTCCTGCAAGATCTCTTGCACAACGACTTCCATTTTCTCGTTGGTATTAACGTCTACCAACGGACGAGCGCCGGAGTTCAGCGCTACCAACCGTTTTTGAATGAGCGTGGAAAGCTTGAACCGACCGCCAACCTTGTTGACAATCTCTTCCTCTTTGAGCGCTTCAATCATCCGTCAATTCCTCGCCGCTGCAGGATATCGCAAATCGCGTCGACAGACTGTTCGACGCTGTCGTTTATGACAATGTGTTGGTAGGCGTCGCTTCGCTCGATCTCTCGCCGAGCGACTTCTAATCGGCGGAGCAGAGCCTCTTCGGACTCGGTGCCGCGTTTACGCAGCCGCTGTTCAAGCACACCGACCGCATCTGCCACTTCCGATGCCGGGCTGATGAAGATCGTAAGAGCCTCGGGAAAGTGCTCCAGGGCCCGTGCGGCACCGTCGACATCAACTTCTAAGATTACCCAAACGCCCCTTTTCAGGCTAGGGAGGACCTCCGAGAGTAGGGTCCCGTAGAAGTGGCCGCGTCCAAAAACCTCCATATGTTCCAGGAACTCGCCAGCTTGCAGCCGCCGCCGGAACTCTTCTTGCGAGAGGAAGTGGTAGTTTTCGCCGTCCACTTCGCCCGGACGGGGTGAGCGCGTCGTGGCGGAAACGCTCATTCGCAGCCGATCAGCGAATCGCTGCCTGACGAGTGGCATGATTGTTGATTTCCCGACGCCCGAGGGCCCCGAGATGATCACAAGCTGGCCTGTTCTAGCGGTCATTTCGCTCCAGCCCCAGCGGGCAGGCGATGTGACGTAGCCCAAACATCGAAGACTCTGACGGGGTTGAGGGCCAGCGACTCGTCATTCCACATTCTGTACTTGCTCGCGGATGCGCTCCAAGGCGGTCTTCATTTCGACCACGCGCTGCGAAATCTCGGCGTCATTCGCCTTGGAGCCAATCGTGTTTACCTCTCGGCCCATCTCTTGGGTGATGAACTCAAGCTTGCGGCCACTGCTCTCTTGCAACTGGGTCGCCTCGCGAAACTGATCGAGGTGGCTTCGCAAACGAACGGTCTCTTCGGAAATATCGGTACGGTCGGCGAAGACCGCCACTTCGCGAATCAACTCTGAAGGTTCCACAGACGCGCCCAAGCCCTCCAGCGCTTTCTGCACTCGCTCGGTTAGTCGATCTCGATAGGCTTCCGCCACGGCGGGGGCGCGGGCTTCGACGCCAATCAATTCGCCGGCGACGTGATCAATGTTTGCCAGTAGATCCTCGTGAAGCGCCTTCCCCTCTTGCTCGCGCATGGTCCGCAGCGAACTGAGCGCCTCTTCCACGACTGGTTGAATCGTGGGCCAGTCTTCCTTGGGCTCGGTAGTAATCTGCCGACGATCGGCAATCACGCCTGGCAGACTCAGCAACGAGGCAAGCTCCGGCGCGTCACCACCTGCAAGACTTGCGATCTGCTGTTGGTACCCCAACAACACATTCTCGTTTATCTGATAGTCGTCCGCGGAAGAGACGCGGGTCACTCGCAGGTTGACCTGCACCGTACCTCGACGAATGCTCTTGCGGACCAGAGCGTCGATCTCAGGCTCCAGGGCCGCGTAACCATCGCTTGTTCGCAGGTTTAGCTTAAGGTGCCGACTGTTGATCGTGCGGACCTCGACCGCCACGGCAATGGGGCCGCTTTGGCTGTGGGCCTCGCCGAAGCCGGTCATGCTGGATAGCAACGCGATTCCCCCCTCGAGCAACCCAATGCCAAGAGCTAAGAGAAAGACAAAGACCGACGAGCCACTACTCGGCGGGGGCCTCGTCACCAGCCGCCGCGCCCGAATCGGCATCGTCATCTACCGCGGACTCATCAGCAACGGCGCCTTGGTCGGTCCCAGTATCTAACTGTGCCGCCGCGGGGTCGTCGGCGCCTAGTTTGTCGGTCAGGCCGTACTTGGACCAAGCTGCGGCAGCCACGCACAAGACAATCCAGGCGCTGGCGGCCCAGATAGTGAACCACGTGAAGTTGTCGCCGGCCTTGGCGCCAAAGGCACTGGACCCTCCCGCGCCTCCAAGGGCGCCAGCAAGACCACCGCCGCGGCCCCGCTGGACCAGAATCAGCAGAATCAGAAACAGCGCCACCAACAGCAGCGCTACCATCAATAGGGTTTGGACCATCATCTTGAATCGCTCTACAAGTTAGTTCTTTACCCAGCGGACGAGACTCAGCCCGCCGCGGGAGCCGCGGCAGCGATGGCGAGGAAATCGTCCGCTTTGAGGCTGGCGCCGCCGATTAATCCGCCATCCACGTTCGGCTGCGACAGCAACTCAGCTGCGTTGCCCGGCTTCATCGAACCGCCGTACAGGATTCTCACCTGCTCGGCAATCTCTTTATTGTATCGCTCGGTGAGCAGCCGGCGAAGATCGGCATGAACCTCTTCGGCCTGCTCAGGGGTGGCGACTTTACCGGTTCCAATGGCCCAGACAGGTTCGTAAGCAATCACGACGCTGGTGATCTGAGCGGCCTCGATGCCTGCTAGCGAACCATCGAACTGGGTCTTTACCACTTCGGCGGTCTTGCCAGCTTCCCGCTCTTCGAGCAATTCACCCAAGCAAACAATGGGCGCCAAGCCAGCGGCAAGAGCCTTGAGGGTCTTCTTATTGACGTCCGCATCGGTCTCACCAAAGAGAGTGCGACGCTCGCTGTGGCCCAGGATGACGTACTCGGCGCCGACGTCCGACAGCATGGACGAACTGACTTCGCCCGTGAACGCGCCGTTGTCGTCGCCACACATGTTCTGGGCGCCCAGAGCAACCGCATTGCCAGTGATCGCCTCAGCAACCGGCGCCAGGTAGATGCTTGGCGGGCAGACCAGCAGATCGACGTCTTTGGCGTCGCCCGCTTTCTCGCCAATCGCCGTTGCCAGCGCAACGCCAGTAGCGCGGTCGGTATTCATTTTCCAGTTGCCAGCAATTAAGTAGCGTCGCATAGGGCTATGAGTGGTGACGGGGGATTCTTGACTAGTTAAGACGTGAAACTACAGCGTTTTGCCAACCGCCTGAGCGACCTTTTTGATCTGCGCCATGAGTTCCGCATACTGCTCCGGAAGTAATGCCTGAGGGCCGTCGCTCATGGCGTCTTCGGGACAGTTGTGCACCTCGATGTGCACGCCATCGGCGCCAGCCGCCACGGCAGCCAATGCACAAGACGGAATCAACTCTGGGCGGCCGGTGGCGTGACTCGGGTCGACGATGATGGGCAGGTGGCTCATCAACTGCACCTGAGGTACCGCGGCAATATCAAGCATGTTGCGGCAGGAGTTGTCGAAGCCCTTCACGCCGCGCTCAACCAGGACAACGTCGTTCGTGCCGTTGGCCACGACATACTCGGCACTCATCAGCAAGTCCTTGACGGTGGCGGCCATGCCGCGTTTCATCAGCACCGGCTTCTTGGTCTTCCCGACCTCGGTAAGCAGGACAAAGTTCTGCATGTTCCGGGCGCCAAGCTGCAGCATATCGGCATACTCGGCAACCAGTTCAACATGACGAGGATCGATCACTTCGGTAACGACCGGCAAGCCATGCTTGTCGCCAACTTCACGGAGAATTTTGAGCCCGTCTTCGCCTAAGCCCTGGAATGAGTAGGGGCTCGTGCGCGGTTTAAAGGCGCCGCCCCGAAGCAAGTTGGCCCCAGCGGCCTTAATCTCACCCGCGATCTGATCCAGACGCTCGGCAGACTCCACGGCACACGGCCCAGCTATCATGCCAAGGTGGCCACCCCCGATTTTGGTGACCGCCGCCCCGCGACCGACTTCAACCACCGTCGGCTGGGGATGCGCCTCGCGGCTCGCTAGCTTGTACGCAGGCATCACGGGCACGACTTCCGCCACGCCTGGAATTGCCTCGGGAGACTCGGCCAACATTTTGGCTTCGTCTCCAATCACGCCAATAACGGTTCGGTAAGTTCCCTTGCTCAGATGCGCCTTGAGGCCCGCACGCTCGACCCGTTCAACAACGTGGTCCGCCTGCTCTGCGGTTGCCGATTCTCTAAGGATGATAATCACGGGAGTGGCTCGTGTAGGGGGGTGACGCCGAGCCCCACATCTTAGTCGATGGGCTCGGTCACCGGATAGGACCCTAGAACCGTCAGCAGCGTGGTTTTCTTCTCCAATGCGGCGATCGCCTTGCGGGGGTGGAGATCGGCCTGATGGCCCAAAAACTCAGCGAAAAAACGATACTCGCCGCCAGTTGGTTCGCCTCGCGTGCCGGGAATTGGGAAGGATTCGATCCACGTGAGATTGAGCTTATGCCGCTTGAACACGGCCATGGCGTCGGCCAGGGAGCCAGGCTGATGGGCCGATTCAAACATCAAGGCGGTCTTGTCGGCCCCAGTTTTTGCGGCCGGCTCCGGGCCAATCACGGCAAAGCGTGTGATGTTGTCTTTCTGGTCCTCGATGTTGGCTGCCAAGACCCCCAAGCCGAGCTGCGCCGCGGCTCGTTCACTGGCGATCGCAGCAACCGCGGGGTCTTTTCGGGCCAGGTTGGCGGCCTCCGCTGTGCTGGAAACTGCTTGGGTCTCCGCTTTGGGCAGATGCTGAGCCAACCAGTTGCGACACTGCGAAATCGCTTGAGGCTTGCTGCAAACCGTGCGAACTTTGCCTCGGGGGCCCGAGCCCAGCAGGCAGTGATGGATCCGCAGCGGCAACTCGCCGCAGATCTTCACCGGATACTTCGAGAAACACTCCAAGGTATCACTCACCCGGCCATCGGTTGAGTTCTCCAGCGGCACAACCCCCACATCGCTGTCGCCGCGGCCCACTTCTTCAAAAACCGCCGCGATCGAGCCAACCGGCGCCAGATCAGCCGCGGAGCCATAGCGGTGCGAAGCCGCTAGGTGACTGAAGGTATTCTCCGGGCCGAGATAAGCAACGCGAAGCAAGCCACCCGCGGCCACCCTCTCGGCGGCAAGCAGCTCCTTCAAGGCTGGCAGCAGCAATTCGCGGCGCGTCGCTTTGCGCGCCTTGTCCAGCAATCGCTCGATGCGAGTTGTCTCATTGGCTAGGGCGGTAGCCAACTCATCCGCTTCAAGCTGGGAGGCCAGCGTTTGACGCTGCTCAAGCAGCTTGAGCAAATCGACGTCCAATCGCTTCAGCTGGCGGGCGGCATCGGTCGGCAAGTCAGCGGGAGTCGGTCTTTTCTTGGCCATGAGGGGAGCGATCGACTGAAGAGGGGACTGACAGGCTCAACAAAGCGAGGAAATGCGCAAACCATTCCGCGAACTTGGGTTCCAGCGAACGGGCTGCCAGTTTGGCGGCGATTGTCGCCCGGCTGACAAGACAGACGGATCAGCCTGCGATTTTGGCAGCCAACCGGGTTCTCTTCGCCCAGACCACAAGACCGCACGCCTTGGCACAAGTGTTGTCATCACAAGGCCTTATGTCAACCTAAGCGCGAAGCTGGGTTCCGGCATGGGCTTTGCTTTCTCTAGGAGCAGCAGAAAACCCTGTTCCCTGTGCGCCCGCCCCCAGTGACGAGCGCCCCAAAATACACAAGCGACCAATCCGACTCCCGCGAAGCGAGGCACTTACCAATGGCTGAAGGCGAAAAGATCATCGGCATCGACCTGGGCACCACTAACTCCGTGGTCTCCGTCATGGAGGGCAAGGAAGCCAAGGTGATTCCCAACCCCGAAGGCAATCGACTGACGCCCAGCGTGGTCGCCTTTACCGACAAGGGCGAAGTGCTCGTCGGCGAGCCTGCCCGGCGCCAGGCCGTCACCAACCCCGCCAAGACCGTTTACAGCATCAAGCGGTTCATGGGGCGTCGCCACAACGAAGTGGCCAGCGAAGAGAAGATGATCCCCTACGAAATCACCGGTGGGGCAGAGGACTATGTGAAGGTCAAGGTCGGCGACAAAGAAATGACGCCGCCGGAAATCTCCGCCAAGGTTCTGCAGAAGCTCAAAGAGAGTGCCGAGGCGTACCTGGGTCACAAAGTCAATAAAGCCGTGATCACGGTGCCGGCTTACTTCAACGACGCCCAGCGACAAGCCACGAAAGACGCCGGTCAGATCGCTGGCCTTGAAGTGGCGCGAATCATCAACGAGCCAACGGCAGCCAGCCTCGCCTACGGCCTCGACAAGAAGGCGCAGGAAACGATCTGCGTGTTCGACCTGGGCGGCGGTACGTTCGACGTTTCTATCCTCGAAGTCGCCGATGGCGTGTTCCGCGTCATTAGCTCCAACGGCGATGGCCATCTGGGCGGTGACGACTTTGACGAAGAGTTGATCAACTTTGTCGCGGACGAATTCAAGAAAGAGCAGGGCATCGATCTCCGAACCGACCAAATGGCGCTGCAGCGTCTGCAGGAAGCGTGCGAAAAAGCCAAGAAGGAGCTCAGCTCTGCCGCATCGACGGACATCAACCTGCCGTTCATCACGGCCGACGCCAGCGGTCCCAAACACTTGCAGATGACGATCACCCGGGCTCAGTTCGAGCAACTGGTCGACCACCTCGTGGAGCGCTGCCGCGGCCCCGTGATGACGGCCTTGGAAGACGCCAAGCTGGATAAGTCGAAGATCGACGAAGTGGTGCTCGTGGGCGGCTCTACCCGGATCCCCAAGGTGCAGGAGTTCGTCCAAGAAATCTTTGGCAAAGAGCCGCACAAGGGCGTTAACCCAGATGAAGTGGTCGCCATCGGCGCCGCGATCCAGGGTGGCGTGCTGGCCGGCGACGTGCAGGACATCCTGCTGCTCGACGTAACGCCGCTGTCGCTGGGCATTGAAACGCTCGGTGGCGTAATGACCAAGCTCGTTGAGAAGAACACCACGATCCCCGCCGAGCGGAAGCAAGTCTTTAGCACGGCCGACGACAACCAGTCGGCGGTCACGGTGCGCGTCTTTCAGGGCGAGCGCGAAATGTGCGCCGATAACCGCCTGCTTGGCCAGTTCAACCTGGAAGACATCCCGCCGGCGCCGCGTGGAGTTCCGCAGATTGAGGTGCGGTTTGACATCGACGCCAACGGCATTCTGAACGTCGGCGCCAAGGACCTGGGTACCGGCAAGGAAGCGACCGTCAAGATCGAGCAATCATCTGGTCTCAGCGAAGAGGAGATCAAGAAGATGCAAGACGACGCGGCGGCTCACGCCGAGGAAGACAAGAAGAAGCGCGAGCTGGTCGAAGCTCGCAACAACGGCGAGAGCCTCGCTTACCAGACCGAGAAGACGATCAAGGAGCAAGGCGAAGCGATGAGCGACGCCGACAAGCAACCGATCGAGTCGGCCATCGAGAAGGTCCGAGAAGCGATCAAGGGGGAAGATGTCGCCGCGATCACCGCCGCCACCGAAGCCCTGCAACAAGCCAGCCACGCGATGAGCGAAGCGATGTACAAAGCGGCCGCCGAAGGTGCCGGTACCGAAGGCCAACCGGCTGCCGCCGGCTCAGCCGATGCCGCGGGCGATGAGGACGTGGTGGATGCGGAGTTTGAAGTGAAGGAAGGGTGAACGGCCACTCGGAACTGTGGCATGACTATGAGCGACGAGTCACACTTATGTGGCGAAGCACCGGCCACATCCTCCTAGCAATGTTTGGTGGAGTGCTCGGAGTTGCTGCGGTCGAAGACGCAACCCGCGCACAGTTTCCTGCTCCGTTTTTTCAGCGTTGCTGTCACCGGCGCTCATGGCGGCGGGGTTAAACCTGATCCGTCAGCAATAGGTCTATTCGTTCTGCTGCTCGATACGGAAGAACCGCTTCGCTTGGAATTGGTACAACAACCGGCCCGGTCGAACTTGTAAGCATTGCCGTTGTGAGGTGAGCCACGAATCACTGCGTTCATTCGATGAACTCCGTATGAGCGGAGTGATTTGAAAGAGATACGTAGCGTGCGATGAAACGAAGTAGAATCACACCTCAGAGGTACATTCGGTGCGATTGCCATTCGCCGTATCGCACCCCACACAGGCTACCGCGAACCCAGCCACCGCACGTCGTATTCGTCGTGTCGTTGCGGTCTCCGAAAAAAGCAACCACCACGACACGACGGGCACGACGGACGAGCAGGAACCTCGCTTCGGGGCTCCTCCCATCCCTTCGCAGATGATTCTATCGAAACCGCGAAAACACAGGTGGCGCTGTGCAGCTTGCCATCAAACGCATTTATGAACCGGCCGGCGATGACGATGGTTATCGGCTGTTGGTCGATCGGCTTTGGCCGCGCGGGGTGAGTCGCGAGGCGGCTGGCGTCGACGCATGGGCCAAAGAACTCGCCCCGTCGAGCGAACTACGGAAGTGGTTTGCTCACGAGCCAGCACGGTTTCCCGATTTCCGCGGGCGATACCGCGACGAGCTCGACGCCAGCCGCGAGAAAATCGAGACGATCATGGCCGCCATCAAGGCTGACAAGGTCACGCTGCTGTACTCCGCCAAGGATACCGAGCACAACCAAGCGGTGGTGCTACGCGAGTGGCTGGTGGAAGAGCTGGCGTAGCCAACCTGCGGAGCGATTTTGAATCGCGAGTGGGTGATGCATAGGTCGCTGGCTAGGGGAAGTCTTCAAGTGGCTTCCTCATCCCTCACCCCAATGAACCTTATCCCGAACCGCCCATGCCTTTCCGTTTCGACAAGTTGACGCACAAGTCCCAGGAAGCGGTTCAGCACGCGCAGGAACTCGCCGCCGAGGCGGGCAATCCGCAAGTGGAACCGATGCACGTTTTGAGTGCGCTGCTCGCGGAACGCGATGGCGTGGTGCGCCCAGTGCTGGAAAAGATGGGCGTGGACCTGGGGCAGCTTGAGCAGATGGTCGACGCCGAGCGCGGCCACTTGCCGCAGTCTTCCGGTGGCGCTCCGCCACAACCATCTCGGGAATTGATGACGGTGCTCGAGAAGGCGCAAGCCGAGGCGGAGGCGATGCGCGACGAGTTTGTCTCTACGGAGCACCTGCTGCTGTCGCTTGCCAAGACGCCTAGCAAAGCAAAGGAGACACTCAAGCTGAACGCCATTGAAGAGGCCGACCTGCTCAAGGCGTTGCAGGCAGTGCGAGGCTCCACGCGCGTCACTGACCAAACCCCCGAGGGGAAGTTCCAGGCGCTGGAGAAGTACGGCATCGACCTGGTGGAACGGGCCAAACAGGGCAAACTCGACCCGGTGATTGGCCGCGACCAGGAAATCCGCCGGGTGATCCAAGTGCTATCTCGACGCACGAAGAACAATCCGGTGTTGATCGGCGAGCCGGGAGTCGGCAAGACGGCGATCGCCGAGGGACTTGCCGGCCGAATCGTTGCTGGGGATGTTCCGCAATCGCTCAAGCAGAAACGCGTGGTGGCGCTCGACATGGGTGCGCTGATCGCCGGCACGAAGTTCCGCGGCGAGTTCGAGGAGCGGCTCAAGGCGCTACTCAAGGAAGTGGAAGACGCCAGTGGCGAAGTGATTCTCTTTATCGATGAACTGCACACGGTTATCGGCGCCGGTGCTGCCGAAGGTGGCGCCGATGCGGCGAACCTTCTGAAGCCGGCGCTGGCGCGCGGTGATCTGCGATGTGTTGGCGCCACGACGCTCGACGAGTACCGCAAATACATTGAAAAAGACGCCGCCTTGGAACGCCGCTTCCAGCCAGTGTTTGTCGGCGAGCCTTCAGTCGAAGACACCGTGGCAATACTCCGTGGTTTGAAGCCGCGTTACGAATCCCACCACAAGGGGGTGAAGGTCAAAGACAGCGCGTTGGTGGCGGCTGCTGAGTTGTCGAGCCGGTACATCGCCGATCGCCAACTTCCGGACAAGGCGATCGATCTGGTCGACGAGGCGATGAGTCGGCTGTCGATGGAACTGGAGAGCGTGCCGACCGAGATCGACGAGGTTCAGCGCCGGATCATGCAGCTCGAGTTGGCGGCTCGACAGCTGGCCGACGAGACCGAAGAGCACGCCCAACAGCGCCTGGCGGACGTGACCGCAGAAATGGAAACCAAACGTCGGGAGCTTGCGAGCCTCACCGAGCAATGGGAGGCGGAAAAGCTGGGCGTTGGCGGTGTGGCCGACGTACGCCGGCAGCTTGAAGAAACGAATCTGGCGTACGATCAACAGGCTGCAGCCATCAAGCAGAAACAATCAGCTGGCCAGCCGATTGACGAGGCAGACTATCAACGGCTCTACGAATTGGATACTCAGCGGACAGCGCTCGAACAGCAACTCGACCAGGCAGAAACCAACGGAGCGGAAACCAACGGTGACAAGCCGGTCGCCGAAAGGCCACAGAAGAAACTACTTCGGCAGGAGGTGGGCCCCGACGAAATCGCCGAGGTCGTCAGCGCGTGGACGGGTGTCCCCGTTACGCGGATGATGGAGACGGAGCGGGCCAAGCTGCTTGTCTTGGAGGAAAGGCTCCACCAGCGTGTCATCGGCCAGGACGACGCCGTAACGGCTGTGGCCAACGCGGTGCGGCGCAGTCGCAGCGGCTTGCAAGATCCCAACCGGCCAATCGGTTCGTTTTTGTTCTGCGGTCCCACGGGCGTGGGCAAGACGGAGCTTTGCAAGGCACTGGCTGAGACGCTCTTTGATGATGAGCACGCGATGGTGCGCATCGACATGAGCGAATTCATGGAGAAGCACACCGTGAGCCGATTGATTGGGGCGCCGCCGGGATATGTGGGCTTCGAGGAAGGTGGCAAGCTGACCGAGGCCGTCCGCCGGCGACCTTACAGCGTGGTGCTGCTGGACGAGATTGAAAAGGCGCACCGAGATGTGTTCAACATCCTGTTGCAGGTGCTCGACGACGGCCGGCTGACGGACAACCACGGCCACACGGTCGACTTCACCAATACGCTCATCGTGATGACCTCCAACATCGGCAGTCAGCTGATCCAGCAGATTGCCGCCGAGGGCGGTAGCGATCAAGACGTTCGCGAGGCCGTTGAAGAATCGCTACGGGGGAAATTCCTACCAGAGTTTCTCAACCGCATCGACGAGACGATTGTTTTCCACCCGTTGCGGCGCGATGAGATCCGTCACGTGGTGGATTTGCAGGTCCAAAACCTGGCATCTTTGTTGGCCAGCAACGGGCTGCAGCTATCAGTGACCGACGCCGCCAGGCAAGAGATCGCCAACCAGGGCTACGACCCCTCCTACGGCGCGCGGCCGCTGAAGCGGGTCATTCAGCAACAGTTGCAGAATCCGTTGGCTACCGAATTGCTCAGAGGACAGCAAGCCGATGGCGCGAGGATCACCGTGGACTGGGACTCCGAATCAGGAGAGTTCGCGATCCGGATCGATGGCTAGCGATCAACTTCCGCTAGTCCCCAATCGGAGATCAGGACTTCGGCGCCGGGAGTGATTTCGCGAAGCTTGCGGGCGATCTCACCACGTTCGCTGTTGGTGGCCTTGGCCAAGCGAGACTTCAGGGCGGTCAACTGTTCGCGGCGCTTGCGACGGCGGCGGAGTTCTCTTCTGCGTTCGCTTCCGGGCATGGGGTTGGTCTCTCGGGACGGTTTTCTGTGGAGAATCGACTATTCTGTGCCTGCTGGCCGGTCGGGTCAACAGGCGGCCGCCCCGGATGCCATTCAAGTAGGCGCGGCCCTAAACTCCGCTTAGAATCCCCAACTTACAGTACCGTGCCCGCAACTCCCGAACGCCCGAGCCCACGTGCCTTGCCTTCCCCCCGCCTTTGGCGGTCTTATCGATGGGCGTTCCCTGTGCGCCCTTCTCGTGCTACTCGCAGCCTCCAGCCCAGGGGCAAGAGCTGAGGCCCCTGTTCAGGCACCCACGTTGGCAGAGATCGCCCGAGCCGCGGGAGAGGCAATGACCCCGCTCGGCGGCTCGCAAGTCGAGAACGCCCGCAGCGAGTTGGCCCGTGCCGCCATTGCTCTGGAGCGTGCTCTGATCCCCGGCAGCGAACAAGGGGAAGCTTGGAAGACCTACCTTCATTGGAAGGGCGTTCAGCAGCAACTGGCGCCCGAAAAGCAACTCGATCTCCGCGCGCTGCGCTCCACGCTCCATCAGTTGCGCAAAGGTCACCCAGGCTTGGAGCGGCCAGAGTTTCAGGCCGTCATCCTGCCGGCCCAGCGATTATTCGACTTGGGGCTCGTGTCGCAAGTGAAGGATCAAGCCGCCTACTTTAAAAGACAGGCCGCAGAGCTTGGCAACTATCTTGACCGCGACCCAGCAGTGGTCGATCCGCGTGCGAGCTGGCAAATCGAGCGGCGGTTGGCCCGATGGGCCAGCGTTTCGCCACAAGCTCGCGTCGTCACCGCGGCGAATCGACAGCTGTGCAGACCGAATCTCCATTTCGTGGCCCAACAACGCGTGTTGAAGCTCCTAGCGCGCCGGCCCGTGTCTGACACCCGACCGCTGCGAGACAACATCCTTGGTACAAGGCTGACCGGCACGGGTCGAACGGCGGGACAAGTCACGCTTTCGTTGCTGCCATCGGCATCTTCGGCACGGCTCGTTTTTTCGCTTGATGGCTCCATC
Source organism: Lacipirellulaceae bacterium (assembly GCA_965263315.1). Classification (GTDB taxonomy): domain Bacteria; phylum Planctomycetota; class Planctomycetia; order Pirellulales; family Lacipirellulaceae; genus JBCCQL01. The sequence continues at coordinate 214,196 of CBDHGZ010000002.1, forward strand.
GCTTCGCAGACACGCGGCGTCAACGGGCCTGTGTTGATTCGTTCGACGGGCGATACCAGCTTCCATGGGGCCAAGGTTGTTGAACTGACCAACGAGCGCTTTCATATTCTGCCCGCCAACATCGACGCAAAGACAAGCACGCGAACCCGTTCGATTACCAAACTAGGGGGTCGGTTTGGCAAGCGGCTTGTGGAATCGATCGCGCATAAGAAAGTGGCGGAAGCGCGGGGCCAAGCCAACGCCATTGCTTCGCGTAAGGCGGAATCTCAAGTTGCGGACGAGTTCAATCGGCAAGTTCTGGACGAAGTTCGCTTCGCCAGAAAGCGGTACGACAATCTCGTCCGCAAGCCGCTCCGCCGTCGCGGCGCGGAACCCCAAGAGGTGACTTTCTCAACGACGAGCGGTTCGCTTCACACCACGGCGCTGGTAGCAAGCCCTCAGCAACTGGGCGCCGCCGGATTGCCTCCGAGTGCACCATCGGGCGATCTGTCGGTTCGTCTCCATCAGTCGGCGATCAACAACCTCGCTAACGCCTTCCTAGCTGGGGCCACGATCAGCCGCCAAAGTGCAGACCAGCCGACTAGCATCGATGTTGTGCTCCCTCCACGACTGAAGAAGGCCATCGAGAACCAGCGCGAGAAACGGTCCCCTGAGCCCGCAGCAGAAACCAGCAAGTTCCGCCCCTGGAGCATTAAGCTGCGCGACGATCGCCCCGTATCCTTCGTCTTCTCGGAGGGCCAAATCACTGCCCTGGTGCACACCACCGCGATTACGTCTGGCCAAGAGAGTTTTCGTGGTTGGGATCTGATCGTCACTTATCGCCCCGTTCGCGAGGGAGGTAAGTGGTATGCCGAGTTGGTTGGTAAAATCGAAGTGCTGCCCACCAGTTTCGATCCTGGTCGTCCCGGAGCCAGAATCCCCAGTCGGCAGCGAGCACTGCGGCGCAACTTATCCAAGCAGCTTTCCGCCAGGGCGTTGGAAGATCCCAACTTTCCCCGTCGGCCCGAGCTGAAGCCGATCGACCTGGCAAATCTAAGAAAGCCGGGCCTCAACTGGCTCAGCATCAACAATCTGGTCGCCGACAATGGCTGGCTGAGCCTTTCGTTTGACGCCCGCTAGCAGCGTGGTCGCCGCCTGTAAGCCCTCAGGGGGCTATCTTCGCTAGCACCCGCGCCGGCAATCTCGCCGATTTGTCAAAGTCTGCGGGTTAGGCCGACGATACCAGTTGTGCTGACCGCTCTGATTGGCGCGGTGGAGTGCGTCTACTCCCACCGCGGCCAGTGGTCAGCAGCCAAAAAGGCGTTTGGCGACGGCATCCCCCGATGGCCCGTCGCCGCCCAACACGATTCCTCCGTCAGGGATGCAACGTTATGCACCGGCAGTTTGATGATCGCCGCCAAGGGCTTTTCCTTCGTGTTCTGCTTTGCTGCGCCATGCTGGCAACAGGATGCACGCCGACTCAGCCCTTCTACTTCATGGAGGATGGCGACCTGTCGCACTATGTGGACGTCGCCACAGCCATTGAGTATCCCGACGTCGAAGAGCCTTCCTTGGACGAAGTCACCGGGGCCATGGCGCCTCTGACGCTGGCCAATGCCGAGTCTTACGAAATGTGGGACCTCACACTTGAGGAAGCCACACGCATCACGCTTTGCAATAGCCAAGTGATGCGTCAGCTGGGCGGCACCGTCGCTGAGAACGCTCCGGAAACGCTGTCGCGAACGCTGATTAGCTCGGTGGCCGTCACCACGACTTACGACCCCGCACTGGTCGAGACCGCCACCGGTACCGCGTTTGGCTCGCAGTTTAGCGGGACAGGCGTTGAAGCAGCCCTATCAGAGTTTGACGCGCAGCTCGATGCCAGCGTCACCTGGGAAAAGAACGACATCCCTCAGAACCGACCGATTCCTCCCGTCGGCGGCGACCCGTTTGCCTTCTCCCCGGTTGTGCTCGGCCAGGAAACGGGCGTAGGCAGCATCGGAGTTAGCAAGACAACCGCCCCCGGTACGCAATTCGGGTTCCGCAACAACACCAGCTACGTTGGCAACAACATTCTCTCCGACGACAACCTGCCGCTGGGAGCCACAACGCCATTCCAAGCTTTCCAAAGCGTTTGGGAGACTAACTTCGAGGCGTTCTTCAGCCACCCCATCCTGCAAGGCGGCGGTACGCAGTACAACCGCATTGCCGGCCCCCAATCGTTCGACCAGTTCGCCGCCGGCGCAACGAACCCGTTTGACGGCGTGGTACTCGCCCGCATTCGCACCGACCAAACTCTTGCCGACTTCGAAGGCGGCGTTCGCAACCTAATGCGTGACGTTGAGCAAGCCTATTGGCAGCTCTACTTCACTTATCGGGACTTAGAAGCAAGGAAGCTCGGCCGTGACAGTTCGCTAGAAACTTGGAAGAAGGTCAAAGCCTTGTTCGACGAGGGAGCCCGCGGCGGTAGCGCCGACCGCGAGGCTCAATCACGTGCTCAGTACTTCCAATTCAAAGCCCAGGTTGAGCAGGGCCTGAGCGCGCTGTATGCCGCCGAAAACCGACTGCGTTACATCATGGGCTTGTCGATGTCTGACGGCCGTCTGATTCGCCCCATCGACGAGCCGACGACCGCCAGCGTGGCGTTTGACTGGTCTGCCATTCACAGCGAGGCCCTGGTACGCAGGGTAGAGGTCCGCAAGCAAAAGTGGGAAATCAAGAAACGAGAATTGGAACTGATCGCTGCCCGCAACGGCTTGCTGCCTCGCTTGGACGCCTTTGGTCAGTACCGCTGGCGTGGATTGGGCGATCAACTGCTGGACACCGATCGTAGTGGTGGCGTCTTCAACGCTGATGGCTCCAACGCCTTCGAGTCGCTCACCAGCGGCAACTTCCAAGAGTGGCAGCTTGGTCTGCAATTGAGTGTGCCAATCGGTTTCCGTCGCCAAATGTCCACAGTGCGTCACCACCAATTGCAGCTGGCCCGTGATCGTGCCTTGCTGCGGGATCTCGAACTAGAGGTTTCACACCAATTGGGCGACGCCCTCCGTGATTTGGACTTGAACTATGGGCTCACGGAAACAAACTTCAACCGTCGGGTTGCAGCCGAACGCGAAGTCGAAGCGGTCGATGCCGCCTACAAAGCCGATCGCGTGACGCTCGACCTGTTGCTCGATGCCCAGCGCCGTCGGGCCGATGCCGAGACCGCTTACTATCGCTCGCTGGTCGACTACAACCTGGCTGTCGCGGATATTCATTACCGCAAAGGGTCGCTGCTTGATTACAACGGAGTGTATCTGGCCGAGGGCCCCTGGCCAGGTAAGGCGTACTTTGACGCGATGCGTCGAGCTCGAAGCCGAGACGCAGCGATGTATCTCGACTACGGCTACACACGGCCAAACGTGATGAGTCGCGGCCCGCATGCTCAGCGGCAGGGCATGACAGGCCCGGTGGGCGGCAGTTACACAACCTCACCCTTCACAAACTCGCCAAGTCCCACGCCCGCCGATGGAGAAGTCATCTATGAAGCGGCGCCGACCCCAGCCCCAGCCAATCCGGCATGGCAAGGTCAACAGCAGGGCTACGAACAACCCGAAGGTCGCCAAGCCTTCCTGGCGCCCGGCATCGAGGGCGAAGGCCAAGAAATGCCCGGCGAGATCATGCAGCTTGGGTACTCCGACGACTTAGATCAACCAAGACCGTAACGCCGGCGTCACGACGCCGCACCAGGCGTCGATGAACATCAAACGCGTAACTCGGTTGCTCAAAGTGCTGCAAATGTTGCAAGCACGCGCTGGAGAAAACCCCGACGGGCTGGCTAAAGCCAATGGCGTGAGCCGTCGCACGGTGTTCCGCGATATCGAGGCTCTCAAGGAAGCGGGCGTGCCGGTCGCTTACGATCGCGAAACGGATCGCTACAGCCTACCTGGCGCCTACCTGCTGCCGCCTACCAACTTCACGGCGGAAGAGGCGATGGCTGTCATTGGGCTCACCACCCAGATGGGCCGGCGCGATTCGGTTCCCTTCTACGAGCCCGCCTGCCGAGCGGCCCAGAAGATCGAAGCCAGTTTCCCTTCGAACCTTCGCGACCAGATTCAAGAGCTCACAAAAGCGATCCACATTCGCCCTCGGCAAGTCAATCGCCTTGCCGATAAGGACGACATCTACGAGCAGTTGGTCAATGCTCATCTCAACAAAGAGCAAGTCTGGATTGAATACGACAGCCTGACTGAGTGGGAGAAAATTGAGACGGTCCTGCGACCCTATCAATTGATGTTCGCGCGCCGTTGCTGGTACGTGATTGGGCGATCCTCTTTGCACAAGGAGGTTCGCACTTTCAACCTCAACCGAGTGCTGTCCGTCCGCATGTTGGGCGAGCACTTCAAGACGCCGCGCGGCTTCAGTCTTGAGCGGTACCTGGGAAATGCCTGGCGAATGATCCCTGAGCCGGGCCCTGACTACAACGTCCACCTGCACTTCCAGCACTTGGTGGCGAAGAACGTTGAAGAAATCCACTGGCATGCGACGCAGAAAACAAAGCGACGCGAAGACGGATCGCTCGACTTTTGGGTAACCGTTTCCGGGGTTACGGAAATCTCTTGGTGGATTCTGCAGTACGGCGACCAGGTGGAAGTCCTGGCGCCAACCAAGCTACGCAAGCTGGTCGCCCAACGTATCACCGAGATGGCCAAGATTTACCAGCCCCGCGACTAACGCTGTGGTTCACTTTTGTGCCTGCCGCACAGCCTTGCGGCCACCTATAATCGGGCCATGTTCTTCTCGTTCGATGGGATCGATGGCGTTGGCAAGAGTACCCAGTTGCAGCTTTTTTGCGGCTGGCTGCGCGATTTGGGGCATCGCGTGATTACTTGCCGAGACCCCGGCAGCACCCCGCTGGGCGAACGCGTGCGCGAGATCTTGCTCAACAGCGGCGCGGAGACGCCCATCGGCGGTCGCGCGGAAATGTTGCTCTACATGGCAGCGCGTGCCCAACTGGTTGAGGAAGTGATTCAACCGGCCCTTGCCGCAGGAGACATCGTTGTTTCCGACCGCTACTTGCTGGCAAATGTCGTCTACCAAGCCCATGCTGGCGGGTTGCCCGCGGATCAGGTCTGGGAAGTGGGACGCGTGGCGACAACCGATCTGAAACCCGATTGCACACTCCTGCTAGATATGGACCCGTTGGTCGCCGACAACCGGATCGATCGGCAACGCGATCGCATGGAGCAACGTGGCAATCAGTATCGCCAGGACCTTCGCGCCGGATTCTTAGCTGAGGCCAAACAGGATGACCGCATTCACCTAATCAATGCGGACCAAGCCATCGAGGCCGTGCAAGACGACATCCGCTCCATCGTGACAGCCATGCTGCCCAGCTAAGCGGCGCCCGGTTGGCTGGATCGGGTAGCAAGAAACTCGACCGCAAGAACTGCTCCGCACGCGACCACAGCGATCACCCAGGGAGTAACGGTGTCACCTGGATAGTCGCTAGGCCAAGCGTTCAAGTAGATCTTGTCTTTGAAGTCCGGCACCTCAGGCGTGGTATCTATTTGCAGTGGCCAGATCTTGTAGAGCGATCCAATCATGAAGCCGCACAAGGCTGACATGGTCGGAGCGTGGAAGCGGGCCAGCAGCCATCTCAGAGCTCGACTAAACAGCAATAGCCCCGTCAAACAGCCCCCTGCAAAGACAGCCAAGGTCACGACCTGCTCTCCCGTCACCGCCAGCTTGGGCAAATCTTTGATGATCCCCGTTATCTCGTGATACTTGCCCAGCATGACCAATAGGTAAGACCCGCTGACGCCCGGAAGAATCATCGCACAAATGGCAATCATGCCACTCAAGAAAGTGTAACCGTGACCCGGCTGCGGCTTCAGATGCTCTTGGCTCACCAACCAATAAGCGACCCCGGCAGCGACCAAGCCGATTCCGAGGCAGACGATCCCAGCCCGCCGGGTCTTTGGCTTGCACAGGCGGCCGACCAGCACCCCCGAGGCCAAAATCAGTCCGAAGAAGGCTGCGTAGGTGAAACTTAAGTGGTGCTCTAAGAGGTAGTGCATCAGCTTCGCCAGTGACACAACGGCGACACCAATCCCCACGCCCAAAGCCAGCAAAAAGCGAAGATCCGCGTATTGCGCGGCGGCTGCAAGCTGCCCCGTCCGCAGCTTTCGAAAAAAGGCGCCGTCGATATGGCTAATCGCTGTCAGTAGACGCTCGTAAATCCCCAAGATTAAAGCGACCGTCCCCCCCGAGACACCCGGAACGACATCCGCGGCTCCCATCAGAAAGCCTCGCAAACTTGTTTTTAAGTCGTCAGTCGAAACAAGATTCACTTTGCTGGCTCGTATTCAAAGAAGGGAGAATGGTTCTCATTGGCGGCGCTGCACGTCTTATCGACCCCTGCGCAGCCAATGAACCCAGACCGACCAACGGGACGCCGGTATTCGACTGCTCAAACGGCGTGGGAAAGGTCCGTTATCCGCGCCTCCATCCACAACCGTGCCGACAAGTCGTTCGGACACTCGGACAGTGGAACTATAGTTTGCTCACCCTGGGTCGATCTAGCGCTAAGCCAACATCAGGATAAAGATTGACCTTCGTCGGCAGAAGTTTTAAGATTCTGCGGTCAAGGAAGTTACGACCAAGGCATGTCCGCACTGGTGCAGTAAGGGCGGCATCATTGGCACGCGATAAAGGCGAGGAGATTGACGGTCGAACAGGATTCGGCCAAGCAGCCAACCGATCGGCATGACGCAGTGATCGCGTTCCGCAATCAGATTCGAGAGACCTCGACCGGCTTGGTGATCCAGGCGCCGGCCAAGCTGAATCTCTACCTCGATGTCCTTGGCCGTCGCGACGATGGTTATCACGATCTCGAAACCCTTATCGTGCCGCTCACCCTATGCGACACACTTCGCATAGCGCCCCGAGAAGATGGCGCCAGTGCGATCCAGCTACGAGTTCACGATCTGCGCACCGCAGCAATTGACTCGTCCGTCGTCGATGCCCCGCTTCCCGCGGATCATCGCAACCTCGTCGTCTCCGCGCTGGAGCGTCTTCGTACCGCGATAGGGGCGACCACCGGGCTGACCGTCGACCTATGGAAACGCATCCCTAGCCGTGCAGGCCTGGGCGGCGGTTCTAGCGACGCCGCTGCCGCGCTGCTCGCTGGCCAGAGGTTTTGGCAACGAGACTTGCCTGCAAACGAGCTGCTCGAACTAGCCGCCGGCGTCGGAAGCGATGTACCGGCATTGCTCGCTGGCGGACCCGTCGTATGCCGTGGGCGCGGCGAAAGAGTTGAAGCAAAATCGCTACCAGCCGGCCGGCCGTGCGTGCTCTTCCAACCGCCGGTCGGCCTCGGAGCGGGACAAGTCTTCGCCAAGCACGCCGAATTGGGCTCATTGCCCCCTCCGGCCAACAGCCTGGGCGTCCTGGTCTCGGCACTACGGCGGGGCAATCTCGCCGTTGCCGCAGGAGCCATGGTTAATCGCCTGCAACACGCCGCCGATTCCTTGACGCCGTGGATTCGTCGGGCACGAGACTTTTTCTCGCAACTGGACATCGAAGCCCACCAAATGTCCGGTAGCGGCTCGGTTTACTATGGTTTGTGCCCCAACCTGAAAACCGCGAATAGGGCGGCCGCGCTCCTTCGTCAGCGGAATCAGGGCTGGGTTCACGTGGCGTCCACCCTATGATGACACTAGAGGATTCTGGATGTAGCGATTAGTAGATTAACGGCTTACCACACAACCCGTGGCTGACGGGAGAAACGATCCAGGGGACACCGACAAGAAAGAAGAGAGAGCACGGCACACGATCGGCCTATGAACATGGCCAACAGAGCGCGACAGGGGCGAGCCGGTCGAGGCCACCAACAACTACGAGGAGATCCGCTGTGGAAATCACCGAGGTGCGCATCAAGCTTATGGATGAGCCCGGAGAACGACTCAAGGCGTTCTGCTCGATTACTTTTGACGACTGCTTTGTCGTTCGCGATCTGAAGATCATTGAAGGCACCAGCGGCCCCTTCGTGGCCATGCCTAGCCGCAAGCTCACGTCGCACTGCTCCAAGTGCGGCATGAAGAATCACCTTCGCGCCAACTTTTGCAATCAGTGCGGAAGCCGCCTGGAAGAGGGCCGCCTCATTAAGGATGCTGACGGCCGCGCAAAGTTGTACGCCGACATCGCTCATCCGATCAACTCGCGTTGTCGAGAAATGATCCAAGACCACGTGGTAAGCGAGTACTACGAGGAAGTCGAACGCGCGAAGCAACCAGGTTACGTTTCGCGATACGATGACTTCGACGGAGGAGACTTCCACAACGATGCCGCGGAGTCCAAGCGGTTTGACGGAGCGCACGGTCGCGGCGACTCGGGCTCGCCCCACCGGCCGCCCCAGGGCGATCCCATGCCCCCAGGCAACTCGGGTCCGCATTCCCGACCCAGTCGCCCGGCACACACCAAGGCGACCCCCGAGTCGAACTCAACCCCGCCTGGAGACCACGGCCGTAGCTTCGGCGCAGGACTCTTTGATTCCTAGAGTGGGTTTCAATACTGCTCTCCCTTTAAGGGAGTAGGATTTGAATTCGGTTCTCGGCCTGTCTTTCTGTTGGCGCGCAGTCACCGACGTACTCTCTCTGTTGGCAGAGTCAGACTGCGTGTTCTAACCGCCTCGCGATTTTGCCACATGGTTGATCACGTCAATCTGCGCAGGAAAGGTAACGCTACGCGATCGCCCTGGCTGGAACGCCTGAATGGCCCGGTGCGTGAACGTGCGGGTACACGGTCCGATACAACCAGAGCGAGCAACTTCACGGCAGCACGGTAGCTAGCGAGCTCGCAGAGCAGAACCGAATCGCCTTCCCAAATTACCAGGTCGACCAAAGTTTGCAGGTCAGCCTCACCGATACTCTTTGTGCTGGCGCCTTGGCGCACGAAACGAAGGCGAGACGGGTCGAACGAATGCACACCGCCAGGAGATCACGCGACCTATGCAAGAACACACCGAGCGGCTGGACGGACCTCAGCAGGTTCGTGATTACGTCAGTCAAATGCTCTGCTCTCGAGACAACCTACAAGCAGACTGCTTCGAATTGTCTGAGACTCCCCTGCGACGCGGGGCAACAGTGTGTGGGATTTACTTTTGCTTGCATGGTCCGCGACTCCTTCGGCTAACGGCAATCTGGGAAACGGAAACCAACACGATCCTGTTTTATGGGTCGCAAGGTGAACGTTTTCTAAAAACAAGACTTGAGATCCAAACAGCCCCGTCGGCCGTGGCCGCCTAGGCTCTCCTTCGAACCATCGTGCTCCCGCGCCATCGCAAGCCGCTCCACGGAAGGAGTGCGTCCTTGGTTTGCTTGCATCGCCACAGCGGTGTTAGTGAACAGAGGTTGACCAAGCCCGCCGAGCGATGTATACACTAGTACATCACACGGCGGTCGCACGATGAGCACGGAGGTCCTCACATAATGCTAGTTCTTTCGCGTAAAGAGTCTCAACGAATCCGAGTTGGTGAATCGATCGTGGTAACGATCGTCAAAATAGCAGGCGACAAAGTTCGCGTTGGCATCCAGGCGCCTGATGACGTCTTAGTCCTGAGAGACGAGCTAGAAGCTTGGGACAATCCACCAGCACACGCCGCAGCCCCAACAGACCCAACCGCAAGTTTGGCAACGACCGCGACGGTCAACGCGGCCTAGCTAGTAGGCCAGCCGGGGCCAAACCACCCCAGAGCTGGACACTCCCCAAACCGATCCCCCACCCAACAGGGCTGGTCTCTTCCAAGGGACTAGCCCTGTTGTCTTGTTCGTACACGTGGGTGGTCTTGCGTGATCGCGCACTTTCTGGCCACTTTCGCCTTCGGAGGAGAACCGTGGCATTTTTTTGACACGGAGCGCGCGAATCACTAGATTCTGAAGCATCCCCGAGCACCCGATTGTGCTCATGGCCTACCTGCACCGGCCGTGGAAACTGGTCACGGTCCTGCCCAACACCTCCCCGACCTAACCCGTGATTGTCTGGCCTTCAATAGCCCGACCGCTCTTCACCAAACCAGCATTCGTTCGATGCTGCTGATATAACTCTCCGTTTGCTCTTCCGAGCTTTGCTACCGCATGCCGGCTAGCGCGGCTCACCCCACAAGACTGATCAACTCGAGGAGGCGGGATCATGGCGCGATCAACGCAACCTTCGCCTCTGCGCGCACATCGGGCCACAGGCCGACGCGGCTTCTTGGCAGCTGGCGCGATCGGAGGGCTAGGGCTCACGCTTGCCGACTTTTTCTCCATCCGACAAGCTCAGGCTGCGGAAAACCAATACGTCACGCCAACTGCCAAGGCAAAGAGCGTGATCCAGATCTTCCTGCGGGGCGGCATGGCTGCCCAGGAATCTTGGGATCCGAAGCCCCTGGCGCCCATCGAGTATCGTGGGGACCTAAGTGCGATCCCTACGAGCCTGCCGGGCGTCCACTTTAGCGAATTGCTTCGCCGAACGGCCAAGGTAGCCGACAAGCTCACCATCGTGCGATCGATGACCCACGGTGAGGCAGCCCACGAGCGCGGCGAGCACAACATGATGACGGGCTATCGGCCCAGTCCAGCCATTCAGTACCCAAGTTTGGGAAGCGTGGTGAGCCATGAGTTCGGCCCACGCCAAGACTTGCCACCCTACATCTGTATTCCCAACGAGCCGAATCCGTATTCAGGCTCGGGATACCTGAGTTCAGCCTATGGTCCCTTCAGCTTGGGGTCCGATCCTGCGCGGGGGGACTATCGCGTAAGGGATCTAACCGCGCCGGGCGATGTGGACAGCAATCGCCAACAACGTCGCTTGGCAGCCCTGCAAACAGCCAACGGCGAATTCGCATCCCAGATGCATTCTGATCAAGTAACCGCCGTAGACTCGTTCTATGAGCGCGCTGTTCGCTTGATCAACTCAGCATCAGCTCGGGAAGCCTTTGAAGTGGCCAAAGAGCCGGGGAAAGTTCGCGATCGCTACGGGCGGAACTCGGCCGGGCAGCGCCTTCTGCTGGCACGCCGGTTGATTGAGGCGGGCGCTCGCTTCGTTACACTTAGCTATGGCGGCTGGGATCATCACGACCAGATTACACGAAAGATGCGCAACCAAGTTCCAGCGTTTGACCAAGCATTCGCCACCCTGATTGCCGACCTCGACGAACGTGGCCTGCTGGACGAAACACTGGTGATGGTTACCTCGGAGTTTGGACGCACTCCTAAGATCAATGACGACGCCGGGCGTGACCACTGGTCCCGTGTGTTCAGTGTGGCTTTGGCGGGTGGCGGCGTCCGCCGAGGCGCGGTTGTTGGTTCCTCGGGGCCAACAGCAAGCGAACCGGAAGACACGCCGGTCACTCCCGAAGATCTCGCAGCTACGGTCTACCACCAACTGGGAATCGCTGCCGAGAAGGAACTGATGGCGGCAGGGGGTCGGCCAATCGAGATCGTCAAAGATGGCCGAGTCCGCCCGGAAATCGTGGGTTAAGGTGCGCCAGCAGCTCAGGGGGGGAGTGATGCTTGATCGACGGCGGATGCCATACGCTTTGACCTTGTTGTTGCTGAGCTGCTTGGCAGCAGCCGAGGCCGCCGATCCTCGGATTGTGCGTCTTGAACCGGCCGGTGCACAACGCGGCACGGAACCCACAATCCATCTGATCGGGCAGCGGCTTCAATTGGAGCCCCAAGACCTACTGTTCAGTGATCCCGGCCTAGCATTGGTTGAGTTGTCTCCAGAAAAAAAGGGGGCGGTGCTCGCAAAGCTACGCATCCAAGACGACTGCCCTCTGGGGGCTCACTACTTTCGGTTGCGAACCAAGACCGGCCTGAGCAACTTAATCGCCCTCTACGTGGGCGACTTCCCCGAGATTGACGAACAGGAACCAAACAACTCCGCTGAACAAGCTCAGCCGCTCGACTTAGGAGTCGTGGTCAATGGTTCCATTACCCGTGAGGATCGTGACCACTTCCAGGTTGAACTTGAACGTGGGCAGCAACTCTCCCTCGAAGTAGAAGCTCTCCGACTGGGCGGACCTTTCTTCGATCCGGTCGTAGAAATCCTCGACGCCAAGAACAACGTCCTGCTGCGTCGAGACGACGCGCCAGCAACCTTTCAAGACCCCAGCTTGGAGTTTGTCGCCCCGGAGGCAGGCCGGTACGTCGTCTGCCTGCGCGAATCGGCCCTGCGCGGCGGAAACGACCATCGCTACCGACTGCATATCGGCTCCTTTGCTCGACCGCAAGGCGTTTTCCCCGGCGCCGTTCAAACCAAGCAACCGAGTCCCTTGCAGTGGCTAGGTGACGGATTGCCTGTTGAAGCAACCACGGTCACGCTGGAAGGACCTACTGGCGAAGTCATCGTACGCCCCGTCGCTACGTCACACGGCTCAGCACCAACCGGCCTGCCGGTTCGAGTTTCCGAGCGGCCCGTCATTCGGGAGCAGGAACCTAACGACAAGCTTGACTTAGCAACCGCTGCGGAAGCGCCAGCAACCTGTGTGGGCGTGATCCAATCCCCCGGCGACGCGGACTACTTTCGCTTTCACGCGAAGAAGAATCAAACGCTTCATCTCAACGTGTGGGGGCGTCGTCTGCGGTCCCCGATCGACTCCGTTCTCCGCGTGTTCGATTCCAAAGGACGCAGGCATGCGGGCAACGACGACAACCAGGGCCAACCCGATAGTTACCTACGATTCCGAGCGCCAAGCGACGGCGATTTCTGCCTCCAGGTCACCGATCACCTGGGGCGCGGCGACCAACAGCGGAGCTACGTCGTCGAGATCGCACGACTTCAGCCGCGCGTGGAACTGACGATCCTCGAACAGCGCCGTTATACGTCGACAACCATCGATGTGCCTCAGGGCAACCGAACCGCCGTTCTAATCAACACCAAGCGATTCGACTTTCGCGATCCGCTTGATTGCCAATTTGCCAATTTGCCTGACGGGGTCCAAGCAGAAGCACCCACAGTGGCGGCCAGCTACTACCGCAGCCCGGTGGTCTTTTCGGCCGAAGAATCAGCGCCGCTCGCTGCCTCGCTTGTGGAGGTCACTGCCCAGCGGCCCAAGAATGCTGCCCTCAAGTCGGTCTTTCGCCAACAGGAATGGTACGTGAGGGGAGCAAACAACGTGTCCGTGTGGAGCCACTTCGCTAGTCGCGCTCCCGTGGCGGTCACCAAGAGAGCTCCTTTCAAACTGCGTCTTCAGGAGCCCAAAGCGCCACTCGTGCAAGATGGCGCTCGCTCGCTGCGCGTGACGGCCCAACGCGATGCTGGCTTTGATCAGCCGATCGCGGTTCGCATGCTTTACCATCCGCCAGGGGTCTCTTCCAATGGTTCGCGATCGATCCGTAAGGGAACCACCGACGTTGAAATCCCGGTCACCGCAAACAATCGGGCCGGCGTTGGTGACTGGGACATTGTTGTCATCGGCGAGGCGAACATCGGCGGGCGGCTGACGGTTTCCACACAGTTGGTCAAGTTGGCCGTTCGCCCGCCCTTCTTCACTACATCCTTGCCCAAGGCTTCCGCTAAGCGTGGTGAATCGATCGAGTACTCTCTGACAATCAAACCGCAGCAAGCATTCTCAGGCGAAGCTAAGCTTGAACTGATTGGCTTGCCTCCAGGCGTGAGTGCCGTTCCCGCTACAGCTACCAGCGACACCAAGACGGCGGCGTTTCAGGTGGTCGTGGACAAATCCGCCCGGCTAGGACGCCACCGGTCGGTTGCCTGCCGGGTGACCCTGCAAGTGGAAGGCGAGCCGGTGGTTTGGACGCAGCGCGGCGGCCAACTGGTGATCGACCCTAACAAGCAGACCAAACCACAACGAACCGCTGCGCGCGAGGACAAACACCAGGGGACCTCTTCATGAAGCGCTTTCCATTCTTGCTGCTGAGTCGCAAAGGAATGGCTTGCTGCGTTTCGACCGCGGCATGGCTACTGGCGGTCGGGGCTTTGGCTGCCGAGCCTCCAGCCCCGCTGAAGATCGTCTCACTGGCGGTTTATCCGCCCCAGGTAAAGCTCAATCATGCGGGTGACTCCCAGCGCATGATTGCCGTGGCGATGCGCGCGGATGGCGTCTCGATAGACGTTACCGACGCAGCCGACTGGCAATTGATCGCATCCGAGGCTGATGCCGACGCCATCCAGCTACGGTCCGGAAAACTGCGGGCCGCTCGCGATGGCCTTGCTAGATTGCGAGCTGAGTATGCGGGGCTCACGGTCGAGGCCGATGCTCACGCTATTGGCATTGAAGCGCCGCGACCGGTCAGCTACCGACACGATGTGATGCCGGTGCTAATGAGGGCTGGCTGCAACGCAGGTGGGTGCCATGGATCGTCGCGGGGCAAAGACGGCTTCATGCTTTCACTGTTTGGCTACGACCCGGCTGGCGACCATCATCGTCTGACCCAAGAAATGGTAGGACGCCGGCTGAACCATTCGTTGCCACAGGAAAGCCTGCTCCTGACTAAGGCCACAGCCGCGGCGCCACACACGGGCGGCAAACGGATCGAACCTGGCAGCGATCACTACGCCAAGCTGTTGGAGTGGATCGAGTGCGGGGCCCTGAACGACGTTCAGGGAGCTCCTACCGTCGACAAGGTCTACCTCTATCCACCCGCTGCCGCCATGGAATCGGGCGGCTCTCAGCAGTTTATCGTCGTCGCCAAGTACTCAGACGGGTCAACACGCGATGTGACGGAACTGGCCATCTTCTTGTCAGGCAACGAAGCAACGGCAGCGGTCGATCCGTCTGGCTTGGTAACGACTGACCTTCGCGGAGAAGCCTTCGTCATGGCGCGCTTCGATACCCATACAGTGGGCAGCCAAGTCTTATCGCTGCCCACCGACGCCAGCATCGAACCCATCACCGAACAGCCCGCCAACTACATCGATACCTTGGTGAACGATAAGCTTCGCACGATGCGAATCGCACCCAGCGATCTCTGCAGCGACGAAGTCTTCTTGAGGCGCGTAACCGTTGACATCGCCGGCGAGTTGCCCACCGCCGAGGAGCGAGCGGAGTTCCTGGCGAACTCGGCTGATGACAAGCGAGCTCAGAAGATTGACGAACTGCTCCAGCGTGCGGGCTTCTCGAACATCTGGGCCAGCAAGTGGGCCGATTTGCTGATGGTCCGCACGGAAGCCAATCGCGTGGACTACAAGCCCATGTTTCTGTATTCGGAGTGGCTTCGTGGACAAATCGAAGCGGGCCGACCGCTGGATGAAATGGTCCGCCAGTTGCTTGCCGCCACGGGCAGCACCTTTGACACCCCGCAGACGAACTTTTATCAGATCGAGCCGGACCCCAAGAAGACGGCTGAGAACGTTGCGCAGTCGTTACTTGGCGTGCGTTTGCAATGTGCCCAGTGTCATAATCATCCCTTCGATCGCTGGACCATGGATGATTACTACGCCTTCACCGCGTTCTTTACGCAAGTAGGACGCAAGCGCAGCGCCGACTATCGCGAGTGGGTGGTGTTTGATCGCCGCAGTGGAGAGGCCCGCCATCCGGTTGGCAACCGCGTCGTAAAACCGAAATTCTTAGGAGACGAACAACCGGACCTGCAGGGCCAAGATCGCCGCGCGGTGATAGCCAAGTGGATCACATCGCCCGAGAATCCTTACTTCGCCACGAGCGTGGCCAATCGCGTTTGGGCGCACTTTTTTGGTGTCGGCATCGTCGAGCCCGTGGATGACATCCGGGTTAGCAACCCGCCCAGCAATCCAGAGCTCTTCCAGACCCTTGGCGACCGGCTCGCGGAGTATCGTTACGACCTGCGGCAGCTTGTCCGTGACATCTGCAACTCGAATACCTACCAACGCTCTTCCCAGCCAACCGACTCGAATCAGGGAGACGCGCGCAACTTTGCCCGCTCTTTGCCGCGGCGCATGCCGGCGCCAACGCTGCTGGACTGCATCGGCCAGGCAACCGGGTCTCCGGAGAAGCTCCCTGGCCTACCAATAGGAGCCAAAGCGACTGAGATCGCCGACGGTCGCGCCTCCACCTACTTCCTCACCACTTTTGGCAAAGCCAAACGAGACACCGTCTGTGCATGTGAGTCAGCCACGCAGCCAACCTTGTCACAGGCGCTCCACCTCATCAATGGCAACACAACGAACCGAGCCATTGTTCGCGGCAAGCTCATTCGTCGTTGGCTCAAGGACGGCATGACTCCCGCCCAGGTGATTGACGCCATTTACATTCGTTGCCTGACGCGCGAAGCGACACCTACCGAGCACGAGCAGTACTCCCAGTTAATCAACGAGCAATCGGCGCCCTCTCAGCACCTGGAAGATATCTTTTGGGCCGTGCTCAACTCGCGAGAGTTCTCATTCAACCACTGATCCTCCTCGGCAACATGATGCGCCAACTGTTCCTGTTGATTTTGACGCTCTCACCGCTCTGTGCCGCGGCCCGCGCGGATGACATGCCGCAGAAAGTAACTTTCCAGGATCATATCCGGCCTGTGTTTCGCGAGCATTGCCTCGCCTGCCACAGTCAGGGCGATGCATTGGGAGGGCTTGCGCTGGATAGCTATGGGTCCACGCTCGCAGGCGGCGCTGGGGGCGAGGTTCTCAGCTCCGCAGACCCGGAAGCCTCGCGACTGTGGAAACTGATCGATCACCAAGAACAACCGGCAATGCCCCCGGGAGACAAAATCCCCGACCAGCAGCTAGCGCTGGTCAGGCGCTGGATCGAAGGCGGCCTCCTTGACCACTCTGATTCCACACCAAAAAGCCCGCAGCGATCAGGCCTGGAAGCGCTGCAAGTGACGGCGGACAACCGTCCAGCCGGAGAACCAGCCATGCCCGATGGCTGGTATCGTCAACCGGTGGTCCTCGCCAGCCGCGTCGGGCCAGTGACGTCGCTTGCGTCGAGTCCTTGGTCGCCCATCGTGGCCGTGCCTTGGCAGAGGCAGGTGTCCGTCTATCGAACGGATGACCTGAGCCTCATGGGAATCCTCCCCTATCCCACGGGGACGCCACGCACCGTGCGGTTCAGCCGCGACGGAGGTCTGCTCCTGGTGGCCGGCGGCGTGGGCGGTAAACGCGGTGCCGCCTCCTTGTTTGATGTCACGACAGGAGACCGAATCGTCACGCTGGGTGATGAACTCGATGAGGTGCTTGCCGCCGACGTTAGCCCTGACCTTTCGCTGGTCGCTGTTGGTGGCCCCCGCAAGAAGGTGCACGTCTACCGAACCGCTGACGGTTCGCTCGCCTACGAGTTAACCAAGCATACGGACTGGATCACCGCGCTGCAGTTCAGTCCCGATGGTCAGCTGCTCGCCACCGCCGACCGCAACGCGGGCTTCCACCTCTGGCAAGCGGAGACAGGCAACGCCCGGGCAGATTTGAGCGGTCACAAGCAATCCATCTCGGCGATCGACTGGAGACTCGATTCGGCCGTGCTAGCCTCCGGTAGCGACGATGGCGAAATCCGCCTTTGGCGGCGTGGTGGCGCAGCTTTCAAGAACTTCCGTGCCCACTCAGGCGGCGTGTCGTCCGTAGCTTTCCTGCGTGACGGGCGACTGGTCTCCGCGGGGCGAGATCGCAAGACAACGATTTGGACCACCGATGGCAAAGCAACAAGCAAGCTGCCCTTGATGCCTGCGATGGCTCTAGCTGCGGCGCCAACTTCTGATGGGAAGCGCCTCGTTACAGCAGACTTCCAAGGGACGGTGCGAGTTTTCGAGATCACCTCCAAGGAAGCAATCGGAGATATCGTCCCCAATCCCCCTGCGCTAGAAACTCGGCTCGCCAATGCCGACGTTCAACGCACCGCATTGGTTGCGAAGCTTGCCAAATCTGAGAAACAACTCCACCGCGCCGAACACGCGCTAGCAGCAGGCGAGGCAGCCCATGCCGCTTATCAACAGAAGCTCCAAGCCGCCGCGGCTGGCGCCAGCGACGCGAGAAATATTCGAGAACGATTGGCCAAACAGGTGGACCTTGCGCAAACCGAAGCAAACAACAAGACAAAGACCCATGCATCGGCAACAGCCGTGCTGCAGGCCGCGGAGCAGGCGCTCGAGGTTGCTCAGCACCAAACCGGCAACGAGGCTCTTGAATCAACGGATCAGCTAGCTTCTACCTCGGTGGTTCGGCAACTGGACACCGCTGTTAAGCTCGCCCGGCGGCAAACCGATCAAGCCAGCGTCTTACGCGATAACGCCCAGCAGCAACTGGCGAAACTTCTCAGCGCAAAAAAAGAGGCTGACCTGAGAAGCCAAGAGGCCGATCAGAAGCTAGCGGCGGTGGAGTCTCAGATGAAAGGCTTGCCAGACCTCGCCGCCGCCAGGAGAGAAGTCACGGAGACAAGCCAACGGGCGGGAACCCTTCGACACCGACTAGCAGTGGTAAACAAGAGCATGGAATCGCTCAAACAAGAACAAGCCTCGCTGCTTGAGCGATCGAATCGCCTGATGGAAGATCAGCAGGCCTGCGAAGCGAAGCTCGCTGCCGTTGGTCAGCAAGAACAAGAAGTTGGCGATGCTCGGAAAGACATGAGTTCCCGAGTCGCTGAGACCAAGGGCAACGTTGAGCAGCTTAGCCAGCAGCTTGCCCAGCTCCAGAAGCAGCTGGCTAGCCAGAAGAACGAACTCGGTAAGTTGTTGCAGGAGGCCAGCAACCTTGAAGATCGGTTGCAGAGCTTGGTTGAAAAACGCGAGCTCGCAGCCATCGCTGCAGAGCGCTCCCGGCAACGGCTAGACGACTTCAAAGCCGCCGAAGAGGCCCGCGAGGCTTACTTGAAGGCGCCAAATCAACCCCACAGCGGTTCTTGAATGGGCGTGACCGGCTTGAGCCAAAAAACGCTTAAACAGCCATCCGCGGATGGCCACGTGTTCCTGCGACTCGCACTAGTGCCCCTTTGACGATGGCGGGCAGCATGCGTCATACTTAGGGACCCTACAGCAGTCGGTGAGGGGTCTCTGCGACGGGGGCCTCGCGAACCTGGTCAGGGTGGAAACGCAGCAGCCATAAGCATGCGTCTTCGGGTGTGGGGGCCCCTCACCAACTGCTGTTCTCGACCTACAGCCCTTGAGCCCGGAGTGGCTCAGCAAGAATCGACGGTCCGCCGGCCAGGCTTCTTTGCGAAGTCTGGCCTTTGTTGTTCGCCCCTTGATCCGTTTGCATGGCCGAAACCGCACAACAAGAAACACGCGTCACGGGCGGTGACGACTACGTGGTGGTCGCGCGTCGCTACCGGCCGCAAACGTTCGACGAACTCATTGGCCAAGAGCATGTAGCCAAGGCGCTAAAGCAGGCGATCACGTCGGGACGCATCGGTCACGCTTATCTCTTCACTGGCGCCCGAGGTGTGGGGAAAACCTCGGCGGCGCGCGTGCTAGCCAAAGCACTCAACTGCACGGCATCCGATGGCCCAACCCCTGAGCCCTGCAATCAGTGCGAGGTGTGCCTGGGAGTGGCCGCCGGCGATGACGTCGACGTGCTCGAAATCGACGGCGCCAGCAACCGCGGCATCGACGAGATCCGCCAGCTCAGGCAGAACGCCGCCGTGAGGCCAAGCCGTGCGCGGATGAAGGTCTACATCATCGACGAAGTCCACATGCTCACTAAGGAAGCCTTCAATGCGTTGCTCAAGACGCTTGAAGAACCACCGGAGCATGTGAAGTTCATCTTTGCAACGACCGAGCCAAACAAGATTCCGATCACGATCTTGTCGCGATGCCAGCGGTTTGACTTCGCCGGCATCGAAGGCGCCTCGATTCAAGCGCGGCTGGCTCAGATTGCTAAAGCCGAAGGTGTCGAGATTGAAGAAGAGGCGCTGGCCACGCTGGCCGTTCGCGCGGCGGGTTCGATGCGTGATAGCCAATCGTTGCTCGAGCAATTGCTGGCGGTTGCCGATGGCACGATTCGCTCCGAGGATGTCAACGCGCTGCTGGGCATCGCCCCGGCCCAGCGGGTGACGGCTTTGGCTCAGGAACTGGCGAACCGCGATGCGGCCGCCGCGCTGGCCGAACTGGACGCCGCCTTGCAAGGCGGCGCTGACGTTGGCCAGCTGATCGACCAACTATTAGGTTGCTTTCGCGACGTGATGACGCAGTGTGTCGGTTGCCCTGCTGAGCGACTGCTATACGCTCTACCGGGGCAAGTCCAAGACCTCAAGGCGCTGGCCGATCAACTGGGCATTCAAACCGTTCTCGCAATTCTGCAAGTCCTCGACCAAACCGCAGCGCGACTGCGCACGAGTATCCACAGCCGGACGCTGGCCGAAATGGCCGTCGTCCGGATTAGTAGTCTGGAAGACCTGGATGACCTCTCAGGCCTGATTGCCGCACTGCGAGATGGCGCAGCGATACCGGAAGCACCGGCGCGCTCTGCTGGGCAATCTCGTGCTGCCAGTTCCCGTGAAACGAAGAAACCGACGGCATCGCCCGATACAGGACCGGCCCCGTCGCTCAGTGAACGCCAACCGGTCCAAGAACGCCCGTCGAGCAAAGAACGCCAGCCCGGTAACGAACAACCGGCGAGTAACCCGCCCTCGGCAACGGGGTCGGCGGCCGCTCCGCCGCCATCGGAGGAGATAGCAATGGCTACCAACGGTGACGCTGAGCCCGGACTTGCCGAGATGTTTTCCGCTAAGCTGGCGTCACCCAGCGCGCCATCAGCGGCAGCAGCCCCACGCAAGTCTCGCAAACAACAACTGGCCGAGGTGCAAGCTCAACCGTTCGTCCAAAAAGCAATGGAACTGTTCGCCGTTGAGCCTGATAAGCTAAAGTACATTCCACCGAAAGAAGCCTAGAGCAAGTATCACGACTCCTGTCTCCTCCCTAAAGGAAAGTGGGGACTTGAAACTAGTTCTCGGCGACATCCTCTCTGCTCTCCCCTCTAGAAGAAGCGTTATGCTCAAAGGACTTGGCAATCTGGCGAATCTTGGCTCAATGCTCAAGCAGGCGCAAGAGATGGGCGCCAAGATGCAATCGCTACAGGCTGAACTCAAAGAAAAGCGCGTGTCAGGGGTTGCGGGCGGGGGGCTCGTGACCGTCGAAGCCAACGGCGTAGGCGAGGTCCTGAGCGTCAAGCTCGACCCCACCCTGCTGACAGCTCAGGACGGTAAGGTGGACCAAGAAATGCTTGAAGACCTGCTACCGATGGCATTCAACGACGCCGCCCAGAAAGCCAAAGCACTCCATGCCGAACTCATGCAGGATGTCACCGGCGGCATGAACCTGCCGGGCATGGACGAAGCGATCAGCAAGCTAACCGGCGGACAGGAATCGTAGCTCTTCTGGCGTGTTTCAGACGGTTCCTCCTGCGTTTGGGGGAGTCATTCAGAATCTACCTACCTTGCGGACTTTACGCCCCCAAGTGGGCGCAGCCGCCGCATAACAAGGTAAACTACCGTTGGCCGGTGGTTTGACCTTATCGTTTTTCCGCCGGTATGCTAAACCGCGCGTCTGACCCGCGGTCACTCCGCAAGCTAGCGTCCGCCGTACTTCCTCCTGGATGAAGGTTCCCCATGCGTTTGTCGCTTGGACAACAAATGCAGCTGTCTCAGAAGCAGGTGCTTGCACCGCGGATGATTCAGTCCATGGAGATCCTCCAGCTGCCGATCATGGCGCTCCAGGAGCGAATCGAGCAGGAGATGGAAGACAATCCCTGCCTGGATCAAGCGGAAGAAGCTCGCGAAGCAAGCGATACCGAACCTGCTGCCGTGGAGGCGGACACGCGCTCGGAAGATGAGCGTGAATTGGTCATTGATGAGACCAAGAACAACGAAGACGACTTCGAACGCCTGCTCAACATGGCGGAGAATCTGCCGGACGACTACGAAGAGCGCAGCCGTCCTTCGCGTGGGCAGATGGAAGCGGATGCAGACCGCGCTCACGACCAGATGGCCAACATGGTCGCTCGGCCAGAGTCGCTCTCAGACTATCTGCATCATCAGCTCACATGGTTTGAAGCGGCAGATGATGTCCGTCGCATGGCGGAGCGAATCATCTTCAGCCTCGACTCGAATGGGTACTTAAAGACTCCGCTGGAAGAGTTGATCCCGCCATCGCCAGAGGATCTCAACGGATCGGCCGAAGCTCGCCGCGCCGAGCAACTTTTGGTCGCCGAAGAAGCTTTGCAGTTGGTGCAGCACTTCGATCCCCGCGGTGTGGGAGCGCGTACACTGCAAGAATGCCTGCTTCTGCAACTCACACCTGGCATGCCGTTCTTTGATGAGTTGCAGACGCTCATCAACAACCACTTGGAAGACCTCGAAAACAATCGCCTGCCTGTCATTACCAAGAAGACGGGATTCTCGATCGACTTGATCAAAGAGGTCTGGGAAGAGCTTCGCAAGCTTAAGCCAAAGCCTGGCGCCGAGTTTAGCGAAGCGACCGTGCCAAGCGTCACGCCTGATGTGTTTGTCGAGAAGAATGACCAGGGCAAGTATGAAGTGCGGCTAGAAGATGGGCAGCTTCCGAATCTCTGGATCAGCCCTGGTCACCGCCGCATGCTTCAGCAGGCTTCCGCGGCCAAGCAGAAAGAAACGGTCGAGTGGATCAAGCGCAAAATCAACGCCGCGCAATGGCTGATTGAAGCCATCGAACAACGCCGCAATACACTGACCCGCGTTGCCCAGGCGATCGTTGATCATCAAACCAAGTTCCTTGATGACGGCCCGGAGTTCATAGAGCCACTCAAGATGCAACAGATCGCCGACAAGGTCGGCGTGCACGTTACAACTGTCAGTCGGGCAGTCGACGACAAATGGATTCAGGCGCCGCGAGGCATCTATCCGCTGAAGCGATTCTTCGTAGGCGGCACCACCGGCGCTGATGGCGAAGACATTGCCTGGGACCGCGTGCGGCTGAAGCTCCAAGAGTTGGTGGACGCTGAGGACAAGACCAAACCGCTCTCAGACGACGCGCTGGTCGCCCAATTGGCTGAGCACGGCATCAACGTGGCCCGCCGAACGGTCACCAAGTATCGCAAAGCGATGAACATCCCCAGCAGCCGCCAGCGCCGCGACTGGTCTAAGACCGAAGGCTAAGCGACGCTTATCGCGTCTTTCGTGGTCGCGCGATCGAGCCTCTGCTCGGCAATGTGCTGATGAGTTGGTCGTTGGTCCGACCGACCGCCATCTCTTCAGGCTTTACGGAGAGCGGCGAGGAGGTCTTTACCTTTTCGCCCTTCTTGGCGACGGCTAGCACCAAGTTCTTCTGCCACTGTTGCTTGAACTCGCAGATCGGCAGCCGCAGGTTGCCACGAATCGGGTCGGCCAAATAGACCCAAAAGTAATCCGTACCTCGATAGACGACAAAGTGCTTGTAGCCGTCGTCGGTGATGCCAACGATTAAAGGAGTCTTAGCGGCAAACAGTTTGTCGAGTGTGAGCTTCGCTACAACGGACAGGTATCCCGTCTTGACCGCGGCCTTGCGCAAGTCGCTCATCGCCAAGCCATTCTCGATCCGATCTTCGATCTCTTCGAGAGTGAGGATGTCATCCAGGGCACGGAGAAAAAGGTCTTCGTTAACGTTGTCGCCCAAGTGATATCGGATCAGCGTAGCAAGTGCCGCTGCGCCACAGGAATAGTCGCGCCGTTGCATGACCACGTTTCGTTGCTTCAAAGCCACCCAGCTAGCAACTCGGCGCGAGCCAATGTGTCTATCATCTCGGACGGGGGGCCCCGGGTCCAACGCCTCACCCGACGCCGGTATGGCGAGCCCTCCCGCGAGGAACATAGCGCACAGCAACAGTGCTTTCTGCAAGCGGGCAAACAAGGCTAAGGCCATTCTGGGAAGGGAGCCCATGGCTCGATCCCGATCAGTAGGTCCAAGTCACGCCGAACCGGCTCGACGCGGCGTCGTCAGTCGTGCCAATGTCGGCAAACGGTTCAACCAGACAGTTACACTTTGCGATGGTGGCGGCGAAGCGAATGGTCATCGGCTCCAACAGCGATCCATCAACACTTTGGCCATTGAGCTGTGTCTTAGTGACAAATGAGGCATTGAACCTCGTACTGAGCGTGATGTTCTGATTTACGGCAAAGCCAACACCTAACTGCGCTCGGTACTCGTTGCCAGGTCTAACGTCGACACCAAAGAAGTCTCTCTCGAACTGATGACGCCAACCAACGCCATAGAAGACGACTACGGGGTCGTAGCTGTTGATCCACAGCAGGTCCGTCGAGATCGCCCAGAAACCTGATCCCAGGGCAGGAGCCGCTTGGGACAGCACCGCGCTGGTGAACGAATCGTCGCCCGTTGGCAGAGTTGCCGAGACGGTAAAGATGGTATCTGTGGAAGTTCCCTGACCGTCACACAGCAAAAAAGAAACGCCGGTTGAGATGTCGCCGATCCCGCCGTCGCTCTCTTCGTCGATAAAGGTCTCGGTTGAGAACTCGTTGTGAGCCCAACCGACCGGCGCGCCAATGAAGAACTGGGCGCGTCGCGTCAGGCCGTAACGAATCTCCAGCGGCACAACCAGTTGACGTTGCTTGATGGTTGCTTCGACCAGTTGATTGGTGCCACTATCGACGACGGTAAAGTCGTTCTCAATCAACTGGTACTGCAGGCCCACGTCGCATTGCATTTCGCCTGGCTCCAACAGCACGGTTGCCGTGCGCAAGAACTGCAGGCTGTTGTCTGCCGGCTCTTCGCCGAGCGACTCGGCGCCAGAAAGCGACTTGTCTCCGGTAGCCCCGCTCGTCGGCGGCGGGACAACCTCGGCAGCAAAGTTACTGCTGGAAGGAATCGGCGTTACGACTGGGGCTCCATCGGCTGGCGGAGGCGCGAGTTCTTCGCTTTGGGTCAGCAGGTAGGGGCTTGGAGCTGCTGGCGCTGAGCTCGCGAAATTGGCTCCGGCCACTGTGGGCGGTGTCGCTGCTTGGTTTCGCCACTGGAGCGGCCCCATCAATCCGACGCTCTGTCCGTAAGCGTTGCTAGCAGTCTGTGATTGCGGGCTTGCCGAACGCACGTCGGTACGCGAGTTACCGCCTTCGTTCTGCCAGTAGAAGGGCCCCATCAAGCCAGGATTTGCCGCGCTCCGCGTGGCCGGCTGAGAATGCTGCCCTTGAGGCGCCGGGTTGGTCCACGTCATGGGCCCCAGCAAGCCAGGGTCCGAGGAGCTGCTAGCGCTGTTGGCTGAAGCTGTTCTTGGTTGCGGGTGACCAGTGCCGCCTGGGTTGGACCAGTACAACGGGCCCAACAGGCCGGGAGCTGCGGCGGCGACAGGCAGCATGCTGAAACAGAGCAGCAGCGCGGTGAACACCGCGACGACCAGCGCCATGCAGTTTCCAAAGCCATGCGTTGCCACTAACAGCGCCGAGCGTGTGCCAGTCGGAGTGGTACGGTAGGGCTGTCTTGCGTGCATGCTAGCGGTTGAAGCCTCGGGTCGATTCAGCGCGAGCCCACGATTCCTGTGGAAGAGCTGAAGGGTCCGCTTGTGAGGTTCTTTTCGAGGCTAAGGTGTGTTCGGTTTTCCGCGGCTAGTGCGAATGATCGGCGACAAACAGTTCTAACTTCATTGACGACCGCCCCATGCCCAAGGAGCTCGGCTGAGCAGGTCGTGTCGTGTCGATTAGGTAAATGGGGACGACGCCAGCCTGCATAATGGGCAATCTGTGATGGTGGGAGCGATTTTGATGACCACAGAAACCTTCCGCTCTGTGTCCACAAAGATGTTATGAGAGGGCGGCACGGGTCGATCGTGGCCATGTGGGTAGGCGCACTCGCCCGCTTTGTAGCGTGGCTAGCGATTGAGCCGGTTCTACTCGCAGCAACGCTTCGCATACCAGTAAACACGGCTTGGGTCGCCCCGACGGATCGGGGGGCGAATCTCCCACGCAGAACGATACCCGCCAGAAAGGGCGCCCCAACTGAGGGGCGGTATTCGCGATGAAACGCTTTGGTGCCTTCGGGATAACGCGTGTGGTGGCGTTTGCCACCGCAACGTGTTTTTGCTGCCTGACTTCCGCGCAGTCTCAGATTGGTCCGCGTTATCAAAGCCAACAAAATCTCCGGCGACTACCTCCGGCTGGCCAGGAAACGATCACCGTCAGCTACAGCAACGCGCCAGTGATTCGTTACACATCGGCTCAAGAGTGGCCGGTGTTTGTTGGCGCGAAAGCTGACACGATGGGCCTTTCGGCTGAAGAGATCCAACGCGCTCAGCAGGCCGCGGCCGGCCTGTGGGGGAATCCCGGGTCGAACGTCCACTTGGCTACCGTGACCGATCCCCCGCGCGAGCCAGACATCGCCACTTCGCTGGAGGCTCTTCACGCCGAGACCACCGCCGCCACTCAGCCGCCGGAACCTTCTGCCCTCAAGCCGATTCAGTCGTCTGACTACGTCACCGAACAACCGGCCCCAGCGGCACCGGCTCCGCCAGCGCCGGCTGACTATGTGAGCGAAGCCGAGGGTTATACCCCCGTGTATGGCGGCGACGCCTGCTGCGGCGCCGGGTGCTGTGGATTGGGCTGTTCTGGCTGTGGGTGCTGCCCCACGCCATGCTGCCTGCCCACATACTGGATCGCTGGCACCGAGGCCACCTTTCTGGCTCCCGACCTCAATCGAGGTGGCGTGGACTATCGGATCGAAGACCAGTTCTACTCAACGCCGATCGATGCGACTTTTGGTAGCGAAGACGTCGACGTCGATGACTTCTACGTATCGCCCCGACTATGGCTCGGCGTCCAACGCGGCTGCTGCGGCATTGTGGCCCGTTACTGGCACATGCAAGCGGGTGAAACCGCCTACGATCCGTTTGTCTTCCGCCCCGTTTACGGAGACACGCCGGACTTTGGCTACTTCATCCACAATCGGCTGGAAGCCTATACGCTGGACCTTGAGGCGACGCGCGGTTTCTGCTGCTATGACATGAAGAACCAAGTCTCGTTTGGCGTGCGTTATGCTTCGGTCTCTCACGATTCCGCCCTGAGCGCAGACGCTCAGGTTGACACCGGCGCGAGCAGCTACGGCGTCCTCAGTGGCAACGCTCGCTCGAATCGCCGCGCCTACGGTACTGGTTTCACCACATCGCTCACGGGCCGGAAGCCGCTGTTTTGCAATTCGTGCATCCACCTGTTCTATGGCCTGCGGGGATCGGTTGTGTGGGGTAAGATCACCAACAGTGTGGAGACCGACACGATCGAAGTGACCTCCGGCGCCACGGCAGGTTCTTACAACGCTGCCTTCGCGGGTGTGAACGACGCCATGTTTATTGGCGAAGCTCAGCTGGGCGCCCAGGTTGACTACCGAGTGTTCTGCTTCCCGGCAGACGCTTTTTTCCGCGTGGCTCTGGAGTATCAGTACTGGGATGCGGGTGAGGGCTCGACCACAGCAAGCTCCTTCGCGGGCTTTGGCGGCCCGGCGCCGGCAGCGCTCTCCCAAGGAACCGCCACCGCCTACGCCGATGGAATCACCATGGATCTGATTGGTCTGTCCGTCGCCACAGGTTTTACCTGGTGAAACTCGGCAGAAACATGAAACGAGAAAAAGCCCGGGCACACAGTTGTGTGCCCGGGCTTTCTTGTTAACAGCCTCTTCTCTATCGCTACCCCATGGGGGTAGACAACCTTAGAACGACATCGAAGACGAGAAGCCACCGGCGTAAACGCGAATCGACTTGGTCGTGGTGACCGACTTGATCACGCCATCGATGTTAACTCGTTCGGTGTGAGTCTGCGTCTTGCCAGCTTCCGAGAAGTTCTCGCCCGAAGCCGAGTACTTGCCAGCAGCCAGGTAACCGTTGATGCTGCCAGCCGACGCTTTTTCGTGGCCGACTCCAGCGAAGGAACCACCAGCAGCCAGCGAGATCGGCAAGCGGCTGTGACCGCGGTAGCCCATACCACGAACTTCAGCGGCAACCGTATCGGAGACAACTGCGCTGCTGCTCAGACCCATGGCTTCCAGCGACGTGGCCGAGATCACGCCTTCGGCAGCTCCAGCTTGGCCAACAAACGAAAGAGCAGCGACACAAACACCTAGAACAAAACACTTACGCATAACAACGGTCTCCGGGGAAAAGAGAGGGGAGGGGATTGTGGCCCAGCCAGGGGGGGACGTTGGCGAAGCCGAAAAGGAGCGAATCAAAACTTCTGATGGACTCCACGCTAATTCGGGCCCCCGAAGGCTCAATGCGGCGATTCCCTCTGGCGCGAAACTTTTCCCGTTCTTGCTTCAGGTCGTAGCAGTCGAAACAGTTTTGACCGGCTCGGCGCCTCAACCCGGGTATTCAGGGCTGTCCTCGCCACGAGCTTGCCCCGCCTTTTCTAGGAATCCGGTCGGATTGTGCGGAATCCCGAACTTTCTCGTTGACGGCCGCCGAGTCTCTGATTTGAGTGGATTTGTACGGATTGTGCTGAAGGCAACGTGTGTGCCGCCACAGTCCCGTTTTCAATCTCTCACCGTGACAAGGGGACTATGATGAACACCAAAGGGATGCTGGGCGGCGTTGCCGCGGTTGCGATGGCTTTCAGCGGCGCTGTGGCGTCGGCGCAGACCGGGGCGATCGGCGCTGAGACTCTCGCTGCAATGGGCCTCGAAGGAGCCCAGGTCGTTTCAGACAGCGTGGCTTACGAAGTGCGTGGCCAAGGATTCCTACCCTTCTCCGTAGCCGGCGGCGGTTCGTTTGCCTACATCGGCGGCCGACGTGGACAAGCTGCCAGCGTCAATGGTTACCTGGCTGCAGGTCGTTACTCGGCCCAAGGCGAGAATTTCTCTGAGGCTGGCAAGACCGTAAGAACGGTCAACGTTCGGCAAGTTGGCCGCAGGTCGGTCCGCCGCGTCAACGTGAAGTCCGTGAACGTCTACGCCGGCGGCTTCTCCAGCTCGTCGTCATTCTGAGTTCGACGACCTATCGAGCCAGTGTCAATTGAATTGAAGCGGTGGCGAGCCCTCTCGCCGCCGCTCTTTTTCTTGCCTGCGGGGTCCGGCCAGGCTAGGAATCGCGCTACAAAACGTACAACCGGGCTTCGAAGCTTCTGGCGCCGATTGCTGGCGTCGCTGGGCTAATCGACTAGAATGAACATCTCTCGGTGGCGATCGGTGGAACCGGCGCTCAGTTCGGAATCTCCCCCGGTTCTCGCCACAAGCTTCTCTCGTCGATCTTGCTCCCCCAGTGAACAGGCATCTCAGCATGCGATTGCTTCTCGGTACGCTCGCAGTTTCCACCGCACTGTCCGGTATGGCTACGGCTCAAACCGTGCGGTTTGAAACCTCCGTTGGCGATTTCGATATCATTCTGAATCCCACCAACGACCCCAACCTGCAGCCAGTGGTTGACAACTTCGTCGCCTACGTCGGCTTGGGACGTTACAGCTACACGGCAATCAATCGTGCACCACAGGACTTCGTCCTCCAGATGGGAAGCTTTCTAGGCTTTCCACCTACAACCGATCTGTGGCCCTCGTTCTTGACACGGATCGAACAGTTTAACCCCGTGGTGGTTGACGCCGACGGTGACGGGCAAGTCGACTTTGAAACTCAATCCAACACAATTGGCACCATATCGCTCGCACTGTCAACTGGGCCCAACACGGGATCCAGTAGCTTTTTTGTGAACCTGGGCGATAACAGCTTCCTGGACAGCCAAGGATTTGTACCCTTTGCCCAGATCGCCGACATGACGACCATTAACACTATCATGGGGCTGAATCAGATCGACCTGAGCACCTCTCTTGGCTTTGAACCTGGCGACGATACTTTTGGAGACATCCCGCTCACCGACGATGGTCGCCTGGTAGTCATTGAGCGCGTACAAGTGATCGAAGCGCCCGAAGACTTCTCTTTCGTGGGGCCGATCGCCACCGCTTTGCAACTAGCCAGTAGAAGTGAGCTGGCGGCCGCAGCTGCGGAACAAAGTGCCGCGGCCCTCGCCGGCGATGAGTTGCTGGATGTCACGGCAGAGGTAGAGGCGTTTTCTGCCGTGGCGAGCGGGGGTGACTTAGAGCCCAACAGCGCGGCAGCCGCCAGCGGAGCCCCCGAACCGCACGCCGCTCTGCTGCTAGGGGCC
Source organism: Lacipirellulaceae bacterium (assembly GCA_965263315.1). Lineage (GTDB taxonomy): Bacteria > Planctomycetota > Planctomycetia > Pirellulales > Lacipirellulaceae > JBCCQL01. Next base: position 244,157 of record CBDHGZ010000002.1, read on the forward strand.
GGCTTGGCTGGCTTGGCGTCGCGCCGTCGCCGCCGCCGCTAGCGCTGCGAAGTCTCGTCGGCGGGAGTGGTCGCAACCTCAGGCGGCTGCGTGCTGGCCGACTGTTTCAGGCGCATAACCACGGCGGCCGTGATGTCGCACTCGCGTGAGCAATCGAACATCATGCCCTCCTGCTTGGTCAGAATCACGCCCAGACCACGCTCGTTGGCCACCGCGCGGGCAGCAGGCCGCACCGCTTGGCGGAACTGAGCCACAAGCTGCTTACGATGTTGGGTAAGGTTCACTTGCGCCTGACGTTTGGCGGCGCCCAGATTTTGGTTCGCCTTCTGCTCGTACTGAGCCAAGCTCACCGCTGATACCTCGGGTTTGTTCTCCGCCTGCTCGCGATGTTGATTCAGCTGCTCCACGTAGCTGTTCGCCAACCCGACCAGCTTCTTATTTAGCGCGTCTTGCCGCTGTTTGATCGCAGCGCCAATTTGCTTGTCGCTGCCTAGCTCGCGGGCGACCTGATCGAGGTCAATCACCGCCACGCCAACGGTCTGAGCTGTCGGCGTGCCAACTTGGTTGCAGCCGGCGGTCAGCGCAACCAACAAACTACCAGCCAGTATCGACACCGAACAAAGCTTCATCACGCAAGTCCTGCAAAAGGGAATCTACCCGCGCTGTGTCGCGCGGCGTTTGCCAAGCGGGCGGACTATAGAGGCTCCACGGTTAGCCAGAAAGATGAATCGCTACGCCGCGCCTGCCCTGCTAGCAGGGCCACCAAGCCAGTTGTCGACTGGGCAAACATGGCAAGCTCTGCGCGTCAGGCTGGCTTTTTCGACGATTCATGCAAAAACGCTGCGGTAAGTCGTGTCCGCTGGCCGATTCCGACCTGTAACGACTGCGTAGACTTTGCCGCCTGTGTCGATTGTGTGGCCGAGTCTCAGCGGAGACGCCCAAGCTACTAGGCCAATCTGTAGGCCTTTCCCTGTAAGGAGCGAGCCGTGCAAGGCGACCAGGCGAAGACAACCTCGATTCACTCACTGCCTCGTTTGATTGGGGCAATCGTGCTCGGAGTGGTTAGCAGTAGCGGATCCCCTCCGTTGCATGCTCAGACCACCACTGGGACGGACGGTGGCGTAGTTTACTCCTCTGACAACGTCTACCCAGCCGCCGGGGCAGGCTCCTACTCCGCCCAAGGCTCGAGCTACAACGCCTACATCGGCGCTCACATGCGAGCCCGCTACAACACCCGAAGCTACGGTCAAACGCGCGGCAATTTGGACCTGGGCACCTCCAAGTTCTATCAGACCGACGATGGACTGTGGTTCATGGATGGCCAAGTCACCATCAACGATGACTCGGGCATTGGCTACAACGTCGGCTTTGGCTATCGCTTCTTGACGTTGCCATTGCTGCCAAACAGCCCCGACCAGACCAAGATCGCTGGCGTCAGCTTCTGGTCCGACGGTAGCTCAACGATCAATGATCACTTTGTCTCGCAGGCAGGCATGTCGCTGGAGTACCTGGGGGATCGCTGGGATCTGCGCGGCAACGCCTCGATCCCATTTGAAGACTCCCTGACCGGCCGCTTCCAAAGTACCGGCGACATTGCGTTCTCCGGTGACTTCCTAGTTCAGCAAACGATTGCTGGTGTGGATGAACCTCTCGCCCTGGCCGAGGCCGAGATCGCCCGCCGGCTGGGCGACCTGTCGGCTTGGGCCCTGGCGGGCGTTTACACGCTGGACGGAGACACCACTGACACAACAGGCTACAAGCTCGGCCTGCGCGGCATGGTCACTCCGGATATCAGTCTGCAGTTTGCCGTCACGGACGACGACTTCTTTGGCACCAACGCTGTGATGAACCTCACGTGGTTTATTGGCCGCAGCCGGGGCGATGTCTCTCAGATTCCCTGGGAGTGCCGCCGGATGCGTGAGCCGGTCATTCGCAATGACTACGTGGCCATCGCTCAGCGAACCGCCACCTCGGGAGTCGCCCTCACCGGAGATGTCAACGGCGATGGCTCCACGGAGTTGATCCGTATCACGCACGTCGACAGTACCGCCGCGGCCGGTGGCGATGGCTCGTTTGAGAACCCGCTGAACGACCTTGGCGACATCAACAGCGCGAGCCAAGACAACTCGATCGTCCTCGTGCACAGCGGCAGTAGCTTTAATGGACAACAGCCCGCCGCACTGCGAGATGGGCAGTCGATGCTGGGTGAAGGCGCCGGCGTAACCCACACGGTGTTGACCACTCAATTCGGCAGCGTCGATATCCCCGAGACAGCTCCCGGCGCGCAAGCGGGCGCCATCCCCACGATCACCAACGCCGCGTCTGACGCCATTACCTTGGCTGCAACGACCACCGAGGTCTCGAATCTATCGATTTCCGGCGGTGACCGCGCGATTGCCGCGGGGCCGGATGGCAACGTGGGCGCCAACCTCAACAACCTGACCATTGCCAACACCACCGGCAACGGTATTGAGCTCACCCCAGGCACGTTCCTCTTGAACCCGGCCGACCCGACATCGACCCAAGCCGCCTTGGCTCCGATCATCTCGCAAGTGACGTTCTCCAATATCGGTGGCAACGACATCGATCTCGATTCCACGTCACCCGCCCCGGCATTGCCTTTCACGGAGTTCATTACGATCTCTGATGTCACCAGCACCGGTGGCGCGGGCAGCAGTATCGTGATGCAAAACAATACGGCAGCAGCGACGATCGCCGTGTCGAACACCACGATCACGGGCAAAGGTGGCTCGGGTGTGGTTATCACCGACAGTGACGCCACGCACAACTTCACCAACGTGGACATTACCGACACCGCGGGTAACGCCGCAGGTGAAGGCGCCTTCAGTGTGATGGGTGGCACAGCCAGCGTGAACTATACCGGAAGTATCACGCAATCAAGCAACGCCAGCGCCTTGGCCGTAACCGAGCATACGACCGGGTCTCTCGCCTTCAGCGAATCAACAACCGGCGCTGGCGTCATCACCGCCACCAACGGTGATGGTCTCCAATTCGTCAACGCCGACGGCGAATACACGTTTAACAACCGCGTAACCTTAGCGGGCGGCGACGCCGGTATCGACATCTTGGAAGGAACCGATGGTTCTGACGGCACCTTTACCTTTGCCGAAGGCTCGATCACCAAGGTCGTAGGGAGCACCGATGCCGCCATTCGCGTTGAAAGTGGTGGAGCAGCTCTCAGCTACACGGGATTGATCACGCAACCGGTCAACAATGCCACCATCGAAGTCGTCGGCGCCCCCGGCACCCCGCATACCGGAGCGCTGGTCTTCAACGAATCGACCGCGGGCGCTGGCGTCATCAATACGACCAACGGCACGGGCCTCCAGTTTGATGAAGCAGACGGCACTTACACCTTCAATAGCGCCGTGACCCTTGATGGAAACCTGGGAGCCGGTACGCAGATCGACATCAACACCGACTCGGACGGCACCTTCACCTTCGCTGACGCCAGCATTACCAACGCTGACGCGACGGGCTTGAACATCAACGGTGGATCGTCGGTTGTCACCTATACGGGCACGATCAACCAAGCGGCCTTTAATCAAGCCGCCGTCATGGTGACCGACCACGCGGGAGCCACTGCCGCCCTGACCGTCGCCGCTCCAATCGGCACGACGGACGCCATTACCGCTTCAACGGGTACCGGCTTGCAGTTCAGCAATGCCGATGGCGACTACAACTTTGCCAGCGGCGTTCAGCTGACGGGCGCCAACACCGTTGTGAACATTGTCGCAGGGTCCGATGCCGTGAACGGCTCGGAAGGGAACTTCATGTTCGCCGACACGAACGTCGCCACCGGCGCCGCCGGCGATACTGCCTTCACGCTTGCTAGTAGCACCGCGGATGTCGACTTCTCTGGCACCATCGACCAAACGAGCGCGAACCGCGCGGTCTCCATCACGAATCACACCACCGGGACGGTCCAGTTCAACGAGTTCACCGCCGGCACGGATGTTATCACCGGTACCAACAGTGAAGGCATTCTGCTTAGCGATGCAGATGGCAACTACAATTTCCTCGGCGGAGTGACGCTGACGGGTGGCGCCCAGGGCATTGATGTCCTAAGCGATTCTGACGGCGTCATCATCTTCACCGACGCCACGATTACGAATCCCACGGACGAAGCGATTCACATCGACGGTGGCTCGTCGTCCGTTGTTCTCAGCGGTGAAATCACCAAGAACACGCCAGGCGCCACCGTCTTGGTTTCTGGTGGCCATGGCGGCACGTCCTCGGACAGCATGATCGGAGCAGGGCTTACGATCAGCGCAGCGACCGGCGCTACCGATGCCATCAACACCACCAACGGCACCGGCCTCCAATTTAACAATGCCGATGGAACCTACATCTTCAATAACTCAGTCGTGCTGAACGGCGGCGACGCGGGTATCGATATCTCGAATAACTCGGCGGGTATCTTCACCTTTACCGACACGACCATCACCAATCCCACAAACGAAGCCATCAGCATCGACGGCGGTTCAGCGGCGGTTACCTTTACGGGCGAGATTGCCAAGAACAGCGCCGGGGCGACGGTAGAGGTCACCGGCGGCCATGGCGGAAACGCCTTCGACGGCACTACCGCAGCAGGGCTTACCGTCAACGCAGCGACCGGAGCCACCAACGCCATCAACGCCACCAACGGCACCGGCTTGCAGTTTGACAATGCTGATGGTGTTTATAACTTCAACGATTCGGTGGTGCTCGACAGCAACAATACTGCCGACACCGGCATCGACATTCTCAATGGCTCGGATGGCGACTTCACGTTTGCCAACACCACGATTGACGATGTCAATGGCATCGCGTTGGCAATCGATGGCGGATCCTCAGACGTTGAATTCACCGGCTCGATTACCCAAGACAACAACTTTGCCGCTGTCTCGGTTTCGGGCGGGCATGGCGGCACCAGCACTGGCGGTGGTCCGGCTGGCTTGCTCATCGCGGCTAGCACAGCCGCCACCAACTCCATCGAAGCCACCAGTGGAACAGGCTTGCAGTTCGACAACGCCGATGCCGTTTACCGCATGAACGGCAACATTCTGCTCAATGGCGGTGACGCCGGTGTCGACATCGTCGGCGGATCGTCGGGCACCTTCACGTTCCTGGATTCAACCAGCACCATCACCAATCCCACGGGCGATGCCTTTGTGGTCGCCAACAGCAATGCCGGAGTCACCTACAACGGTACCATCACCAACAACAGCGGCAACGCGGTTCGCATTGAATCGAACACCGGTGGCAATGCCGACTTCAATGGCCAAATTACGGATACCGCATCAGGTCTGTTGGTGCAAAACAACACGGGAGGACAGTTCACCTTCAACGGCGGATCAGACCTCGACACTACGACCAATACGGCTGTCACCTTGGCCACCAACACCGGCACCACAATTGGTTTCCAAAATCTTGACATCAACACCACCACCGGCGATGGCTTCTCCGCGAATGCCACGGAAGGACTCTCGATCACGGGCTCTGGAAACACCATCACCACGACCACAGGAACTGGCTTGAGCCTTGTCGACACGACCGTAGCGGCGGCCGGCGTGACGCTGGACAGCGTCTCGGTCGACGGCGCTGTGAACGGCGTGGTACTGAACAACGTCACCGGCGGCGCAGTCACCATCGGTTCGCCAGGCGGCGCTGTGGGTGCAGGCGGAACAATCCAGAACACCACGGGAGCGGGCGTTCTGATCACGAACGTTCAAGCGGCCACGCTCAACTCGATGGAGATTGGCACCGCTGGAGCAACCAATGATGGTGTCGAACTGGTGCACGACAACGGAGCCGCGTTCAACGTGACCATCAACGACTCCACGATCCGCAATACCTCAGGCCAAGGTGTAAGCCTTACGGGGACAGGAGCGGGCGTTGTGACGCTAGGACTGAATGGCAACACGATCGACAACAACACACAGGAAAGCATCTTGCTTGACTTGAACAACAACGTGAGTGTCGCAAATATCACCATCGGCTCCGGCAATCAAGTGACGAACTCTAACAATGAGGAGGCGTTGCTGCTGACAGCGGCCGGTGGCAACGGCAAGACGGTCAATCTGCTGATCAATGGGAGCACGTTTGCCAACGACGACCCGACCGCACCAGGGGTCGATCTTCAAGCCAATGGCAGCGTAAATCTTAATGCCACCGTTACCAACAACTTCTTCAACAGCTCTGACGCGGTCTCTGGCCGACCGATCGAAATCTCCGCCAACAATGGCGCTGCCAATGTGCGTCTTAACTTGCGAGACAACAACGCCACGGCAGCTTCTGGCGGTGACGAGTACTTCTTGGTTCGCACAGCCGGCACGTTCAGTATCCAGGACCTGACGACCGCGGCGCCAGATGATGTTGAAACCATCAACGGTGGTGACTTCAACTTTGGCGGTGGCATCGGGAACTTCAACAACGACCCCGGCGGCATCCCCACGCCGTAGTACTGCTCGCTGACATTGGACCTCATGGACCCCAAGCGGTCGGGGTGGGATTCGAACCCACGGTGAGTTTCCCCACGCCGGTTTTCAAGACCGGTGCATTCGACCACTCTGCCACCCGACCGTGCCGCGATAGAAACACAACTCGCGGGGGCGAGTCGTCCAAGCGGTTCGCGAACCACTATGCTACGCGGACGGACGTCGGCCGCCAAGCCGGTCACCGTTTCCAAGAAAAAACGGCGACCAGACTCCCAACAGTCTGGCCGCCGTTCCTCTGTTTAGCGACTGGAATAGCCCCTATTCCGCGCCGCTAGTCGCGTATATCGGACGCCTAGGCCTCGGCGAGTTTGACGAGTCCTTCGGCCGTTTTGCTGAGCTCGCCCATGGTGATCGATTGTTCTTCAATCGCGGCCGCCACGGTATTCGTGTTGCCACTCACCTCTGAGACACTCTCGCTAATCTTGCCAATCGACTCGGTCACGTCGTTGATTCGGGATTGAATCTCCACAACGCTCTGCTCGATGCTCTGCGTCGCGTTGCTCGTCTCTTGAGCAAGGTCTTTCACCTCGTTGGCCACCACCGCGAAGCTACGACCACTTTCGCCCGCGCGGGCCGCTTCGATCGTCGCGTTCAAGGCCAACAAGTTCGTCTGATCGGCAAGCTCTTGGATCACTCCAACCACTTTGCCAATCGCCTTGCTGCTCTCCTGCAACTGACTGGTCGACTCGCTCGAGGCGACTGCGTGTTGCTCAGCATCCTGAGCCAGGTTTGCCGTGCGACCAACACTCTTGCTGATCTCCTCGATCGTGGCCGCCATCTCCGTGGTGCTCGACGCCACCGTTTGGCCAACCGTTACGGCTTCCTGCTTCGTATGCAGCTCCTGCGTGATGATTCGGCCAGAGGCCATGGCGCCAATGTAGTTGCCCGCATCATCGTAAATGGCGTTCACTGAGAACGTCATCGTTTCATCACCCAACATGATTTCAGTTGTGATCGGCAAACGAGACGGGTCGTTTAGCAGCTGTCGCTGATGCTCAGGATTCTTGTGGAAAGTATCAATGCAGGTGCCAATCAATTGATCAACAGGAATTGGCAAGTGACGTTCCACCTGCCTGAGGAGCTTCAGGCACGCTTCGTTCGCATACCGGATGACCAGTTGACGATCGACGTACATCATTGCCAACGGCATATTGTCGACCATGTTCTTCATCCGCACCGCATCCTCACCCGCACGCTTGGTAGCCGTGATGTCGTTGGCGAATTTGATCACCTTCACTGGCCTGCCGTTGGTATCAAAGACGGGATTGTAAGTGGCAGAGATCCAGATCTCTTCCCCCGACTTGGTGATCCGCTTGTACTCCCCAGACTTGAACTGACCGGTTCGCAGATCGTCCCAGAACCGCGCATACTCGGGACTCGCGGCGTAATCGGGTGTCACGAAAGTGCGGTGGTGACGACCCTTGATCTCGCCCAGCGTGTACCCAAGCGTCTTCAAGAAGTTTTCGTTGGCATGCAGAATCGTGCCATCAAGTTCAAACTCGATGACCGCCTGCGAGAGATTGATGGCGTCCAGTTGCGCCAAGCGATCGTTACGGATTTCATCTGCTTCTTCGACCGCCTCAGCGGCCTGAGGCGAAGAAGCGCCACGCATGAATGAAGGGAGTGCCATTTTCGATTCCTGATACGCGAACAAGGGTGACCAATGTGAGCTTTGCCCGGAGCGCTTCTCAGCAGTTCGATTTGCCGCCTCAACGCGACAGGAGCCGAATAACCGACAACGGGACTCTTCAGGAAACTTGGGTCACCTCCGCCACTGAGGCCGGCAGCACTGGACGTTTTGCACGTAATCGCGACTTATCCGCAGGCGATTTCATTGGCTGTATCGAATGTGCGAACGCCGGGGGTTCCGATTTTGCAAGATGCGCGCAAAAAGACGGCGACCAATCCTCCGTAGAGAATCGGCCGCCGCCTTGCCCCAGTCCGTTGTCGTAGCTCTTGCTAGGCTTGCTCGGCGAGTTTGACCAGTCCTTCGGCCGTTTTGCTGAGCTCGCCCATGGTGATCGATTGTTCTTCAATCGCGGCCGCCACGGTATTCGTGTTGCCACTCACCTCTGAGACACTCTCGCTAATCTTGCCAATCGACTCGGTCACGTCGTTGATTCGGGATTGAATCTCCACAACGCTCTGCTCGATGCTCTGCGTCGCGTTGCTCGTCTCTTGAGCAAGGTCTTTCACCTCGTTGGCCACCACCGCGAAGCTACGACCACTTTCGCCCGCGCGGGCCGCTTCGATCGTCGCGTTCAGGGCCAGCAAGTTCGTCTGATCGGCAAGCTCTTGGATCACTCCAACCACTTTGCCAATCGCCTTGCTGCTCTCCTGCAACTGACTGGTCGACTCGCTCGAGGTCATGGCGTGTTGCTCAGCGTCTTGAGCCAGCCTCGCCGTGCGACCAACACTCTTGCTGATCTCCTCGATCGTGGCCGCCATCTCCGTGGTGCTCGACGCCACCGTTTGGCCAACATTGGCGGCTTCTTGCTTGGTTCGCACCTGATCGGTGACTAGGCTCCAAGTAGCCATGGCCCCAATGTACTGCCCCGACTCGTCGTGGATAGCTGTTACCAACAGATCGAGCAGTTCATCGCCGACACCGATCTGGGTGCGAATTGGCAGGTTCGACGGGTCCGCCAAAATCCGACGCTGGTGCGAAGGGTCCTTATGGAAAGCGTCGATGCTCGAACCCACGATCTTGTCGACCGGAATCGGCAGCAAGTGCTCGACTTTCTTGAGCGTTTGTAGCGACGCCGGGTTCATGTAGCGAATGACGTTGTCTGAATCGGCGAACATCACGTTTGATGGCATGCTCTCAACCATGGTCGACAAGCGGAAGGCGTCGGCACTGGCGAGTTTCGTCTCGGTAATGTCCGAGGCGATTTTGACAACTTTGTAGACCTTTCCACTCTCGTCCAAAACGGGGTTGTAGGAAGCCGAGATCCAAATCTTTTCACCCGCCTTGTTCACCCGCATGTACTCGCCGGAAAAGGCACGACCACTGGCCAGGGTCGACCAGAACACGCCGTATTCGGCAGAAGCAGCTTCGGTCGGTTCGACAAACATGCGGTGGTGCTGACCGCGAATTTCGTTGAGCGAGTACCCCAAGGCGCCGCAGAAGTTGTCGTTGGCGGTAAGAATCTCGCCTTCTGGCGTGAACTCGATGATGGCCTGAGTGCGACCAAAGGCTTCCATCACGAACTGAGCGTCTTTGGCGGACTCTCGCTCTTCAGACGATTCCTGTACGGGGGCGGCCTGTTGGCGGCTCGCAAACAAATTAACTGGCATCAGAACAACTCCTCGATGCGGACGGTTAGTGACCCATGACTTGTACCGGACCTTGGTCCGAACAGCGTGACGGGCTGTGCCGCGTCCGCTCGAAAATAGATAGAACACGCCTGCGACCCAGAGCGTTTTGACGAGCCCACTTCGGCAAGACGCGGGACGACGTTGCAGACTGGCAAAACGTTCAGAACGAACGCCGCTTGGCCAAGCCGAGGACTTCTTCGGCCCGCCCAAAGCGACAATTCGTCCGATACGTCCAGTCTTCGTCGGCTGATAAACTCTGAAAAACAAGGGCCTTCTGGGCTATGTGGAGGGCTTTTGCCGACCTTAGGGATGCCACCCTAGCCCACCACCTCCGAACGCTCCCGTCCGGTGAAGGGTCGACGGGCAGCCGAAGGAAATTATCATGGAGAGTCTGTGCCCACTCCGCCAAGCCAACCACCGGCAAGGCTCTTTGGATTGACACCCCGCCACTCCCTTCTTTCTCTCGGTAGCGACTATGAAAATCGCCGTCATCGGCACCGGATACGTTGGACTCGTCACGGGCACTTGCTTCGCCAATAGCGGCAACGACGTTACTTGCATCGACATCAATGAAGAGAAGGTCCAAGCTCTCAAGGAAGGGGTGATCCCCATCTATGAGCCAGGGCTCAAAGAGCTGGTCCTCCGCAATGCAGAAGCTGGCCGAATCCATTTCACCACCGACACTCCGGGCGGGGTCGCCAATGCGGAAATGATCTATCTGGCAGTTGGCACGCCACAGGGGAGTGATGGCGCTGCTGATTTGTCGGCCATGTGGGCGGTTACCAAGGCGATCGCACCGCACATGCGCGAGGACGCCATCGTGGTGACCAAGAGCACCGTACCCGTGGGTACGAATGCCAAGATCTTTGCCATGCTCAAAGAGCTGACGGGCCGTGAGTGCGACGTGGCTAGCAACCCCGAGTTCCTGAAAGAAGGCGCCGCAATCGACGACTTCATGAAGCCCGACCGCGTGGTCGTCGGCGTCCGCCGCCCCGAAGTCTCTGACAAACTTGAACAGCTCTACGCTCCCTTCCTGCGCACCGAGAAGCCGTTCTTGTCGATGTCTCCGGAGTCTGCGGAGATGACCAAGTACGTGGCCAATGCCCTGCTGGCTACCAAAATCAGCTTCATCAATGAAATGGCCAACCTGTGCGAAAAGATGGGCGGCGACATTAACGACGTCCGTCGCGGCATTGGCCACGATAGCCGCATCGGCTTTGCGTTCCTGTTCCCCGGCGTTGGCTATGGCGGCAGTTGCTTCCCGAAAGATGTCCGCGCGTTGAGCGCCATGACCGAAGACAAAGGCAACCTACCCGAAATGCTCAAGGCGGTAGACAACGTCAACGAGCGTCAGAAGTCGGTGTTGTTCGAAAAGGTCAAAGCGCAGTTCGACGGAGATTTGGCTGGTAAACGCATCGCCGTTTGGGGACTAGCCTTCAAGCCAGAAACGGACGACATCCGAGAAGCGCCCGCGTTGGTGCTCATTAAGCAACTGCAGGAAGCGGGAGTCCAGGTCGCAGCCCACGACCCCGAGGCGATGGAAAATGTCGCGGCGGAATCCGAAGGCATCGAGTTCTGCAACCATCCTTACAACGCTGCCGAAGGAGCCGATGCCCTTTGCATCTGCACCGACTGGAAAGCGTATCACCAGCCCGACTTCGCCGAACTGTACCAGTTGATGAAGCAGCCCATTGTCTTTGATGGCCGCAACTTGTACGACGCCGGCCGAATGGCAAAGCGAGGCTATTGCTATCACAGTATTGGCCGGCCCATGGTGGATGGTCGCAACGGCTCTGCTTGAATAATGCTGTGCTTGTAGCCCGAATCAACAGCCGAGCCGCCGTGCGGCTCGGCTTTTTTCTTGGCCGCACCATTCTTGCTAAACCTTTTCGCGGCAACCGGCACTAACTCTTTGGAAGCAGGCAAGACTCGAAGAGGACCCGCGTGGCACACAGCCGCCCAGCCGCAACGTCGCTATGCCATCTGGCGCATGCCGCGCGAGAGGGCGATCGAGACGCGCTAGCTCGGCTGCTTGGCGACCTGCAAGACACCCTGTGGAGGTACTGCCATAGCCAACTGGCCAGCCACGCCGACGCTGAAGACGCCGTCCAAGAGACGGCCAAACGGATTATCACGAGCGTGGTGAACTTTCGCTCACAAAGCACCGCCAAGACCTGGGCTTTGGGAATCGCGCTGAACGTATGCCGAGAACGACGTCGCGCGAGTCACCATTCATACGACGAACCATTTGATTCGCTTGCTGACGATACCCCCCCGCCAGATGACTTTGTCGAGAATCGGGAAGACCGCCAGCAGTTGCACAGGCTGCTGGATACGCTTGCACCCCGGCAACGTGAGGCCACGGTTCTGCGTTACTTCGAACAGCTTTCTATTCAGGAAACGGCCCAAGTCATGGACTGCAGCGAAGGTGCCGTGAAGGCGGCCGTATGGCAGTCCCTGCGCAACTTGCGAGAAAAACTCACCACCCAACGAGCTCCTTGTGAGTGAACTCCGAGACCAACTCGAACGCGCCCGCGACGCCTACCGTGAACAACAGTACGCAGGCGATCTGGCTGACCTCATCCAGGAACCTCGGGTGTCTCCCGCGCGTCCTTGGGCCATGCCGCGTGGGGCCCGTGCGGTGGCGTTTTTATTTGCAGCGGCCGCCGTCGTGCTGCTCGCTCTTCAGCCTTGGCGAGCAGCAGACCTTCCCGCGCCGCGCCCAGCAGAGCCCCGGGTGGTCGATACACAAAGACCTACGACAACACTGCCTGCGCCCGTGGCAGAGGCGTCACCTCTCAGCAAGCCCCGTGTGAAGAAGCGTCCGCGATGGTCAGCCACCATGGCGGTGATCACACCGGCTCAGCGTGTGCCATTTGTCAAATCAGCAATACCCGCCAGAAGAGCTTCAGAAAGCAGATCACCGCCGTCTTGGATTGGAGTCTCTGGCTACCCGCAAGTACTGCGTGAGTCACCCAAGACTTCGGTCGCCAAGCGTACTCGTGCGTTGTCCCCAAGTCAGTTCAAGGTGTTGCGCGTGACAGCTTCGTTTAGTGATCGCGGCCGGCCTGTGAGTCGCGACCTCCGTGACGGGAAGTCGCTATCCCGACGCCCGGATACCCCTTCGTCTTCAACACTTTCCATTAGGAGCCCCCGAGATGATGCCTAGACTCAAACCCCTTGCCTCGTTCGTCTGCCTAATCGCTCTGTTGGCCTTTCTGATCGCCGCCATCCCGCATGGTCCGCAACAGGCCAACGCCGAGCCAACACTTCGTACGCCTCGCTTGAGTGATCAGTTTGTTGTCATGCACGATGACGACGAGGAGGAAGACGAAGAGTACGACGACGAGGACTATGAAGACGACGAGGAGGAAGACTGGGACGAAGAAGATATGGAAGAGGAGCGGGAAGAGCTGGAGCAAGAGCTGGCCTACATGGAACTGCGCGAGGCAGAACTTCGCCTGGCTTTCGGCGAATTGGAAACGTTGCAAGAAATGCGGCAAATCCTTAACGATGCTGACGCCACCGCCACGCTGGCTCTGGTTGCCGTACTCGAAGAAATGGACCACGAGGAACAAATTGAGTTCTTGCAGACCATGCGGCCACGCACCAAGAGTGCCCCCATCTTAAGACTGATTCGATTGCAACTCGCCGAGGCTTATCACCATACGGATCAACCCGAGCAGGCGCTCAGTGAAATCGCCGCCTTGGTTGAGGGTCGCTTGTAACCAGCTGACTCCAACGGGACCGGTTGCAACGGTTAGTCGCAGGCCACGACGGCCGGCGAACAACCGCATCGCCTCCCCGACTCCACAGTCGCTGGATAAAATGGGAAGATCGCAGTCCCCCCGGGCGCGTGCTCGGGGGGACTTTTGCGTTCCTGCTGCCAGGGCTTTTCAATGAGCCTGCTCGGTAGCTCTCTGTCCCTACCGTTTTTGCGATGCACCGCTCAGCCAACAAAGCACCGCTCTTAGGAGCCATCTTCATGGCCCTGGCTGCCCTGGCGGCAGTCGCCGCCTTTGCGGACTGGTACCGGGCGGCATCACCCGACGCGTTGGCGACTGCCACCTACGTCGGCCGCCAGGCCTGTATCGAATGCCATCAACAGGAGCATGATCTATGGACCGGTTCTCATCACGATTGGGCCATGGATCGGGCGACCGATCAAACCGTGTTGGGTGATTTCGATAACGCCGTCTTTGAGCGACTGGGGGTCACCACGCGGTTCTTCCGCGATGGCGATCGCTTCATGGTCAACACCGAAGGACCAGACGGCGACTACGCCGACTTTGAAGTGAAGTACACCTTTGGCGTCGAACCGCTTCAACAGTACATGGTCGAGCTTCGCACGGGCGAGGATGCCGATGGTCGTGTCCAAGTGCTAAGGGTCTCCTGGGACACTCGCAAAAAGCGGTGGTTCTACGTGCCTCCGCCAGACGCCACTGAAGAGCGCATCCTGCCAGGCGACCCGACGCACTGGACCGGTATCGCACAGAATTGGAACACGACCTGCGCGGTCTGCCATTCGACCAACCTCCAGAAGAACTACGATCTGGCCACCGACTCGTACGACACGACCTGGTCAGAAATCGACGTCAGTTGCGAAGAGTGCCACGGTCCCGCCAGTCTGCATGTGGAACTGGCCAGCGCAAACTCTCTCTTTTGGGATCGCCGCCACGGGTACGGGTTGGCCAAACTCAAAAGCGCCGACCCGACGGCTCAAATCGAAACCTGCGCCAAGTGCCACTCCCGCCGCAGCGATGTCCACCCCGACTTCCGCCCCGGTTCGCCGCTGCTCGATTCTTATGAGCCCACGCTGCTGCATGGCGGACTTTATCATGCAGACGGACAGATTCTCGATGAAGTGTATGTCTACGGATCGTTCGTCCAAAGCAAAATGTACGCCAAGGGCATCCGCTGCTCCGAGTGCCACAACCCTCACTCGCTTAAGCTTGAAGCACCAGGCAACTTAATGTGCGCCAAGTGTCATGAGCCCACGCGCTACGACACGGTGGCCCACCATCACCACCCGGACCCTCAACCTGGTGTCGCCTCGGTGGGCTCGCAGTGTGTCGAGTGCCACATGCCCAGCACGACCTACATGGTGGTGGATCCCCGTCGTGACCATAGCCTGCGCGTCCCGCGCCCGGAACTAACCGTGTCGCTGGGCACTCCGAACGCCTGCAACAACTGCCACACCGGCGACCAAGAGGATGCCGAATGGGCGGCCGCCAAGGTTGCCCAGTGGCGTAAGTCGAAAGTCGTCGATCCCCTCAGCACGGGCGCCTGGACCGACGCCGCGTTCTGGACTCCCGCCATTGAGGCTGGTCGCCAGGGTCTGCCTGCCGGCGAGCAACAGCTGATCAAGTTGGCTCGTACACGAACCGTGCCCACCATTGTCCGCGCCACCGCCGTGGAACTCCTGCAGCAATACCCAAGCGCCGACGCAACTCAGGCCATCACCAAGGCGCTGGATTCCACCGAGCCGCTCGTTCGCTTGGCGGCCACGCGCTCGATTCCTGCAACCAGTACCAACGAACTCGTGGCGCTGTTGGGAGAGCACCTGACCGACCCTTCACGAGTCGTCCGAATATCTGCGGCTCGTCGGCTGGCCGGTTTGCCGCCGGAGCTGTTTTCCGCGTCGCAACTCAAGGCCCGTAATGAGGGTGTCCTCGCCTATCGCCAGCGACAAGCACTCTCGGCGGATCACGCCGATGCCCACCTCAACCTTGCGAGCCTGGCGAAACAAATCGGCGACACCGGTGGCGCCATCACGGCACTGCGCGACGCGATGCGGCTGGAGCCTTATCGCAGTACCGTGCGGTATGAGCTTGCTCTGCTCTTGGAGCGTCGCCGAGGCGACCCCGAGGAAATTCGCCGCCTGCGAGAGGAGGAGGCTAGGCTGCTGGCACGCGACGCGGAAATGCTGCCGGACAATCCCGAAGTTTGCTACCGCCTGGGCCTCACCCAATACAAACTTGCTGATCTTCCCGCCGCTGAAACCGCCCTCATTGAGGCGTGTCGTCGTGCTCCTGATCGTTACAACTACCAGCTAGCGCTGGCGCTGATGCAAGAACAACTCTATGTGGCCAACCCACAGGAAGCGATCTTCAGCCGGACGGTCGCCACGCTAGAGACCCTCAATCGCCTGGCGCCCGAATCACAGGAACCCGCGCTGGTACTCAAGCGCTTGATGACGGCGCGACAGGCTGCCCAGAAGCGTGCTGCAGCCTCTCCCTAGCTGAGATGATCTGTCCGCAATTCCGCTAAAGCTTGCCTAACCGGTAAACCGATCACTGTTAGAAGACGACGCGGCGGTCTCGCTGCGCGCATGGATCGAGGGCCCAAACCAGGGAAGGTTGGCCGATGCTGTCACTTCTGTTGCGACCGCTCCGCGGGGCGGTGGCGGTACTGCTAGCAAACGACTCCCCCCGGCAGGTTGCCACGGCAGTGGCGCTGGGCGCGGTCATCGGATTGGTGCCCAAAGGCAACTTGATTGCCGTGTCGCTAGTCGTCCTGCTCTGCTCTCTGCAAATCAATCGCACGGCGGGGTTGATGTCGGCCGCGATCTTCTCATGGATCGGCTTCTACTTGGACGGTTTCTCTCATCGCGTGGGAGCCCAACTGCTCAGCATCGAATGGCTACAACCACAGTTCGCCACTCTCTATGACCTGCCGCTGGGACCTTGGATTGGTTTCCATAATACGGTGGTGATGGGCTCGCTGCTGGTGGGGCTGTACTTGGCTTACCCCGTGTATGTGCTCGCCCTCTGGCTACTCGATCGATACCAAGCGCCGGTGGCGGCGTGGCTCATGCGTCGACGCATCGCCCGCTGGTTGCTGGGTGCTGATCTCACTTCACGACTAGGACTCAACGTGCCCTTCTCGGCGCCTAGCTTGGGAGCCGGGTCATGAAGCGGCTGTTTCGCTGGGGGTACGTGCTGCCGCGTCTGGCGGCGGTCTTTGTCCTGCTCTGCCTGAGTGAGTTCGGCGCCGCTTGGCTCGTGCGGCACACCGTCCGTACCACGGGACAAACTGCCGTCGGCGCCCGAGTCGATATTGCCCACTCCAAGGCTTCGCTGCTAAGCACCAAGGTAGCACTGCGCGGCGTGCAAGTGGCCAACCCGGAAAAGCCGCTGACCAACCTTGTCGAAGCGGACGCCATCGAACTCGATTTCGACGCCGGGTCGCTGCTGCGGAAGAAAGCAGTCGTGACCAAGGGAACCATTCGCGGCCTGCGATTTGGGAGCCCGCGAGTCGCCTCGGGCGAACTCCCCGATGCTGAGCCGCGAGAACCTGGCACTCGGTTTCGCTTGGACGACAGCGGGCTGGCTCAGGCTTCCGCGGCACGAGCCGAAGCCTGGCTCGATCAACTCGGCGAGCGGCTGGAGACGGACGTCAAAGATCAGTTTGAATCCGTCAAGGTCGCTCGGCAGCTACGCGAGAAGTGGCCCGCCAAGTATGACGAACTCACCACCATGGCTGAGCAACTTGAGGCGGACGCAAAGCAGTTGAAGGACCAAGTGGACGATGCTCGGAAGAACCCCTTGCGTCATGCAACGTTTTTGCAGAGCGTCCCCAATCGCCTTTCAACGTTGCAGAAACGGCTGCAAGACCTCCGCCGGCAACTCGCGATTCTACCAGAGCAGGTCCGCTCCGACCGCCAAGCGATCGCCGTGGCGCGACAGCACGACGAGCAAGTGATTCGCCAGCAACTACAGTTTGACAACCTGGATGCCGATTCGCTTAGCGACTACCTGCTTGGTGAACAGATTGCCGGTCCGTTGCAAGAGTTGGTCGCCTGGGTACGGTGGGTTCGGGAAATGACGCCTAGCAAGAAGACCACAACGACTAGTGAACGAGGCCGCGGCGTGGAAGTGCTGTTCGCCGGCCTGAAACGGCGTCCCAACCTGCTGATCGAGTCGCTAGACCTGAGCGGCGCCGCGCGAATTGCCGGCCGACCCGTTGAACTGAGAGGCAATCTGGTCAATTTCACGACCGAGCCTCGCCTGCTTGGCAAACCAACGCTTCTGGATTTGAAGACCACTGGCGCGCTGCCTGTTGAGCTGCATGCAGTATTCGACCGCACGGGCCCTGTCGCCCGTGATCATCTGACCGGCTCATGCCAGGGCCTATTGATGCCTCAACTGGACTTGGAACGGCAGAAATGGCTTGGCCTGACCGTGGCCGCCAGTTCCGCTTCGCTGGATCTCGACTTGGTTCTCGAAGGCGAGCAACTCAGTGGCCACGTCGCGCTGAGTCAGCAACGCCTGCGCGTCGCGGCCAGCGAACAGAGCCAGGATGCGAAGGCTCCGCTCCGACGCGCCTTGGCGGCGAATCTCAATCGAATGGGGCGGGTTGAAACGCGAATCGATCTGAGTGGGGAAATCGACCGCCCTAACTGGAAAATCACCTCAAACCTAGGTCCTGCCGTCGCTGAAGCTTTGCAGGTGGCGCTACGCGATACAGTGGACCAGCATACTGAGCAACTGCTGGCTGACTCCAAGCGGGAAGTCGATGCCCAGCTCCAGAAGTTTGACCAGGAAATCGCCGCCGCCACGGCTCGACTCACACCAGCACTCGAAGGCCCCGGTGACCTCCTCCAGGCCATCGCCGGCGCGGCGCCCACCCAGGCTCCGCTGAACCAGCTCGGCCGCCGGCTGACCGACGCGGTAAAGGTGCTCAAGTAGCCGTCTATACGCTTCTCTACCTAGCTCTCTGCATAGATCGCTTTTTGATCCCTAGGGACTCGCTTTGGGGTATGGTCCGTAGCGACAGTGGTAGGGAAGTCGAGGAAGACTCCAATGGTCGCCACTGCGTTTGGCGGTTGATGCCGAGCCTTCGCTTAGCGGGGCCTTGTGACTAGAATTAGGGGGCACGGGTCAGCCAGGGTATCGCGCCTTGCCAGGCTCTGCGACCGAACAGGCTCTGCGACTGAACAAGCCTTATGACTGCGGCGTTAAGCCGGTCGCATAAAACTCAGCGCTCATCACGCCATGCTCTCGTCCCCGTCCCCCACTGTCGACTGATTCACCCCAGCCCCCCCCAACGACATGATGGTCAGTAAGGCGTCTCGCTTTGCCTACTGCTCACTGCAGGAGAATTGCTGTGCAAGACAACGAAATCGCTGCTCTTTTCGACGAGTGGAACGCTGCCCTTCAGACCAAGGACCCCAAGCAAGTGGCTGCTCTCTATGAGGCCAATGGGATTCTGCTCCCTACCCTGTCCAACCAGGTCCGCCACAATCACGACGAGATTGAAGACTACTTCGTTAGCTTCACCGCCAAAGGGCCGGTGGGGAGCATCGATGAGTCCAACATCCGCCACTACGGTCAGATGGCGATCAACTCCGGCGTGTACACCTTCAAGTTCGAAGATGGATCCTCAGCACAAGCAAGGTTCTCGTTTGTGTACCGGTGGAATGGTCAGCGCTGGATGATTGCCGAGCACCACTCTTCGCAGATGCCCGAAGCAATGGCCTGAGAAGCTTCAACCCAGGCCCTACGGCGAATCTTGATTTGGCGTAGCCAGAATCGCCCGCTGGAACGCCTGCCAGCCATCCGCGTGCGGCTACCTGTTCGTCCGACGCGCACGAGCCCCGGCTCGTGCTCCGCCCGGGGAGTTGCCCCCCGCGCAAATATTTGCAGAAACGGCCCAGTGGACCTATCCTGAGAGTTGGATCTCGGGGCCTTGGGGATCCGCTTGGGAACAGAGCTTCTAGTCCAGATAATCCCATCTGGAGACAGGCATAGTCGCGCTCGCCGTTTGCGGGACCACATGCTGCAATGGCTCTCTGGCCACGATGCGCGCACTGCCAAGCTAAGCCGACTTCTGCATGAGCTGAAATTCCGTTGCAAAGGCCCCTTAGAATCGCCGTAGAGATCGCCTTGCTTGCGGGAGTGTTCTTCGCTGGCGGTAGGATCGATGGTGTGGCCCTTGCTGACGCACCGCCAAACATCCTCCTTATCTTGGCGGACGACCAATCTTGGAATGGCACGTCCGTACAAATGGACCCGGACCTACCAAGCTCCAAGAGCGACTTCTATCAGACCGCAAACCTCGAGCGACTTGCTGCCAGCGGCATGCGGTTCAGCAACGCCTATTCAGCATCCGGGGTTTGCTCTCCAACAAGGGCCGCCCTGCTTACCGGCAAGAGCCCTGCTCAACTCCACTACAACGATTTGTTCTTTAACGGTTCAGTTCGCGGTTTCGACGGGCACCCTCTGGCGCCGCCTCAGGTAGAGAAGCTATCGCAAGATGAAGTCAGCATCGCACAACGTGTCAAACAAGCCGACTCAAACTACGTAACGGGATTGATTGGCAAATGGCACGTGGCCGGTGGATCGGCCATCGAGTTTGGCTATGACTTCTACGACAAAGTCTCTGTTGCGTCGCAGCAGGACCCTCGGTTCGTCCATTCGCGCACCGATGCCGCCATCAATTTCATGAATGAAAGTGTGGCAAACAACCAGTCGTTCTTTTTGCAGGTGTCGCACAATGCCGTTCACTCGCCCTATCTGCCTTCGCCTCAAAGTCGAGCAAAGTACGAGCAATTACCTCCGGGAGAGGTTCACAACAACGTCGCTTTTGGCGCTTACACCGAGGACCTAGACAACGGCGTTGGCCGGCTGCTCGACTACTTGGATGCGCAAGGTCTGGCCGAAAACACCTATGTCATTTATGCGTCAGACAACGGAGCGGTAGATAGTGTCAGCAACAACAACCAGCTCTATTCGGGCAAGAAATCGATTTTCGAAGGCGGGGTCCGCACGCCTCTGTTGATCAGTGGGCCGGGAATCCAAGGTGGATCGGTCAGTAAGACTCCCGTCACCACCGTCGATCTCTACTCGACCGTCAGTTCGCTTGCTGGCAACTCGTCAGCGCTACCCCAGGGAGTGGAAGGGGCCGACCTGTCGCCGTTACTCTTCAACGCTGGCGAGCTTCCCCAGGGGGTCGATAGCCTCGAGCGCGCCCACGCTCAAGACGGAGCGATCTTTTTCCTAACGCCCTCGAACATCGGGACAACTTCCAGCTACCGACTTAGGCCCATGGCCGCCGTACGAAGAGGCGATTACAAGCTGATAAGAATCTTTGGCGAAAACGGTGCGCCAACTGAAAATTTGCTCTTCAATCTAAAGCAAAGCCCGACCGAAACGGAATTCGCCTCGAGCAACCTCAACCTGGCGGGCTCGCAGCCTGACGTCACGGCCGAATTGTCTGGCCTCCTCGATAGCTGGATTGAATCAGCGGACGTATCACTACCCTACGACGTCAAAGCCCCAACCAGCATCACCTGGCAAGGCGATCATCGGGGCGCCAATGCCGAGGTTTGGCGCGCCGTCACTGATGTCGACCAAAAGCACCGCGAAAGCTGGCACATTTCGGAACAAACCAAGATCGGTTCCCATCAAGCGCATCAGCCGGGGCTGGCGGGCGAGGCGATTCAATTCCAGGGCGCCAACCAAGCGACACGACAGTTTTTTCACGTGTCGGACAAAGGCAATCGCAAAACCAGCTCGCAGTTTCCCACAGGCACGCCTGACTTTGATCGTTCTGCGTCCTTTGAATTTTGGGTCCGGCTCGACGATCTGAACGAGGATCACGTGCTCCTGGCAACGGGGACGTCCGGTCAAGGCCTGTCCGTCACGATTGGTGACGCTGACAACGACGGCCAGCATGACGACGCCAGACTAAGAATAGCCGGCCCCTCGGGGGAAACACTTGTCGCAACCGGTAGCATTGGCCGCTTCAAAGATTTAACGCGCGACTTCGTCCACTTGGCCGTCGTCTTCGATGACTCTGCCGCCAATCGCAGCGCTGTCATCTATGCCAACGGACACGAAGTCGCCAGAACCGTTGGCAACCAAGGCGAGAACCATTCCTTATATTGGGACGCCTTCGCACAGGGCTTTCAGGCCGCCTCGCTCGGTGGCGGCTTGGCACAAACGCCAGGCAGCAGCGATCATGAGGCCTTCGATGACGCTTGGTTGCGCGGCGAAATCGCGGAGTTCAGCTTCCACAACTACGCTTTGCAGCCAGCCGAAGTCGCGACTCGTTACGGCGCCAAGCTGCATCGTACATGGCACGGACTGACCGAAGTCCAAGGAGAGATCGCGGCAAACGCCCCCAGGCCAACTTCCGTGGCATCAGCAAGTTACGAGACAGACTCCACGGCAATCATTCTCCACGAACGAACCGAGACCCTCGAGCAAGAACTCTTGGTCGATCTGCTGGCGAGCTCCAATGGACCGGGCTCCATCGCGGCGGGCCGAGACATCTCTAGTTACTTGATTCACTACGACCCCGTAGGAGCCCCCGGCGAAGCCCAGCAGGTTGAAGGGACCATTTCGTTCTCCGGCCGCATCTTGGGCTTCCTGTTGGAAACCGACTCCTTGAATCGAACCGATTCTCTGCTCGGAGCGGTCGGAGAGTACACCACCGTCGATCGAGCTGCCGACTTTGACGGCCTGGATTCACTGGAGGTGCTGCCGGACGGCCGAACGCTTACTTTTTCACTGTCAGCCGTGGGCGATGGCTTATCACAACTCCGCGTGTTGACAACCGACGGTTTCGCCGGCGACTTCAATCGAGACGGTTCCGTAGACACCGCCGACTACGCCGTTTGGCGATCGGAAGTGGCTCTGGTCGCCGCTGGCTTGCCTGGCGACGGCGATGGCAATGGTCGCGTAGATGATGAGGATCTCGCGTTTCTGCAAGCGAACTTTGGCGCCGAGGCGCCGACACCGGGCAACTTGCATGCAGCAGACTACAACGAAGACGGCATCGTGGACGGGGCCGATTACGCCGTATGGCGAAACAGTTTGAACGCAATCCGTCTTCAAGCCGACGCCGACTACGATGGCGATGTGGATGACGATGACCTGAAGTTTTGGCGTGAGGATTACGGCGGCGTAGACACCTTCTCCTTCGGCGGCGAACCAGGAGACTTTAACGGCGACGGTCTCTTCAATAGCGCTGACTACGCCGCCTGGCGCAATGCGCTCGCCACACAAGACCTCATGGCTGATGCGGACGGAGACAACGATGTCGATGCGGATGACTTGGCCATCTGGCGAGACAACTTTGGGTCCATCACCACCGCGGTAGCAGCCGTTGCTGTGCCGGAGCCCACGTCACTGGTCTTCTGCTGCTTTGCTTTGCTCGCCTTGGGCACTCACCACAGATACCACTCCTCGCTGTAGAGCACCCACACGCCTAGCAGGAAGTTGGTGACCGCGTGGGCGGCGACGCAGTCCCAGAAGTTTTTGGTCTTGAGCATCAGCCACATCGTGAGGCTGAACCAAACCACTGCTGCCAGTTTCTCCGGATGATAGAGCGTAGCAAACCCGACGCCAGCGGCGGCGGCCTTGAAGCTCACTTCGCCAAACTTTACTTGCCAGAAGGCTGGGTTATCGATTAGCCGGACCATCCAGCCGCGCAACATGAGTTCCTCAACGATCGGCACCACCACAGCGAGACCGATAAAACGTGTGATCAGGAACTGCCAGAATTCTGCCGTTCCGGTTCCGTACAGGTCGAAGGGATTCAACGCGGGGCGGGCTGGGAACAAGAACGAGCCAATCCAGTTGCCTTCGGGAAAAAGACTGGCAGCCGCCTGTCGCAGGCCCACTTTGTCGATTCCCACCCAAAGCACCACGCCAACGACGCCCACCATGATCGCCAGCCACGAGATTCGGAACTTCGGCAGGTGAATGGACCAGACCAAGAAACCCAGCAACGGGACCAGGAACACGGCTTGGACCGTGGCCAGGTGCCGGCTGTTGGTGGCGTATTGGGCCTCCGCGGCGGCGACGTGCTCCGGGGCCAAGTGATCGCCCGGAGCCGACGTGTCAAACAGCATCGGCAGGAGCATGTAGACCGCCAAAGGCGCCACAAAAGCGGCCACGGGATACTGCAAGAAGAATGCCCCCCGCGGGCTAAGCGGCATCGGGGCGGCAGGCTGGGGCGTATCGTCGGGCACGGGGAAACACCTATATGTTGCTAAGCCACGACTGAGGTGGCATTTAGGGAGATCTTCAGCGTCACTTGTCGCAGGCCACAATGGCGATTGTCGATTCCGGGCATCCGTTGCCAGCCGGTTCTCAGAATCGGTCTTTGTCAATTGTCGGCGGACGGCTAGTTTACGGGCCCGTTGCCCTTGATTTTAGCCCCTAATCGAGTGCGGCGGGCCCTAGCCGCGGGGGGCGGCTTAGGTAAGATACAGGCTTCGCTTGCCTGCCTCAGGATCTGTCGATCAGCCCAGGAACCCGTGACACCAGAGGGTGGCACGAGAACCCGGTCTCTACGGCTCCTGTCCTACCGGTATCCATCGACGCAGGCGCCCTGCCAACCCGTGTGCGTCCCCACTCCGTTCCCTGTCGGTGTTCCACGCTGACGGTACTGAACCCAAATCGAGCTGACGCTAGCTCCCAACATCGCCATGAACCTCGAAAAAGTCCGCAACATCGGTATCTCGGCTCACATTGACTCGGGCAAGACGACCCTCAGTGAGCGGATCCTGTTTTACTCTGGCCGGATCCACAAGATCGAGGATGTCCGCGGCGGTGGCGACGGCGCTGTGATGGACAACATGGAGCTGGAGAAGGAACGTGGCATTACGATCGCCTCGGCGGCCACGTACCTGAACTGGGATGGGTTTGACATCAACCTGATCGACACCCCGGGCCACGTTGACTTTACTGTCGAAGTGGAACGCTCACTGCGCGTGCTAGACGG
Organism: Lacipirellulaceae bacterium; assembly: GCA_965263315.1. Classification (GTDB taxonomy): domain Bacteria; phylum Planctomycetota; class Planctomycetia; order Pirellulales; family Lacipirellulaceae; genus JBCCQL01. Next base: position 268,711 of record CBDHGZ010000002.1, read on the forward strand.
CGCCATCCTGGTACTTTGCTCGGTGGGCGGTGTGCAAAGCCAGTCGATGACCGTCGACCGCCAAATGAAGCGGTATCATGTGCCCCGCTTGGCGTTCATCAACAAGATGGACCGCACCGGCGCCAACCCCAACAGCGTTGTAGAGCAGGTCCGCGAGAAGCTCGGTGCTGACGCCGTGCTGATGCAAATCGCCATTGGCAAGGAAGACAAGTTTGAGGGGGTTGTCGACCTCGTTGCGATGAAGGCCTACTACTTTGATGGTAGCAACGGCGAAAACGTCCGCACGGAAGAGATTCCGGCTGATCTCAAGGAAGAAGCGGAACAGTACCGCGCCCAGATGCTCGAATCGCTCAGCATGTACAGCGACGAGTTGATGGAGAAGCTGCTGGCCGAAGAGGAGATCACCGAGGAACTGATCCACGACATCACCCGCCATGCGGTCATCGAGCAAGAGTTCTGCCCCGTCTTCCTGGGCTCGGCCTTCAAGAACAAAGGCGTGCAGCCGCTGATGAACGCCATCACGCGTTACCTACCAGCGCCGACCGAAGTGGAGAACTCGGGAGCGAATCCCCAGAGCGGCGAGAGGATGGTACTGGAGTCGGACTCGAGCAAGCCGCTGATTGCCATGGGCTTCAAAATCACCGACGACGAGTACGGGCAGCTGACCTACACCCGCATCTACCAGGGAAAGATCGAAAAGGGTGGCACCTACTTCAATCAACGGACGGGCCGCAAGGAGCGATTCGCACGGATCGTCAAGATGCACTCTGACAAACGCGAGGAAGTTGACGCCGGTGAGGCGGGCGACATCGTGGCAATCATGGGCATCGATTGCGCTTCGGGCGACACCTACTGCAACGAGCCGAATTACTGTTCGCTCGAAAACATCTACGTTGCGGATCCCGTGATCAAGATGTCAATCAATCCGCTCTCGCGTGACAACAGCGACAAGCTAAGCAAGGCTTTGCAGCGATTCCGCAAGGAGGACCCCACGTTCCATGTCTTTACCGATGATGAAACAAACGAAACAATCATCGCCGGCATGGGTGAATTGCACCTAGAGGTCTACGTCGAACGCATTCGTCGTGAGTATGGCGTCGAGACCGAAGTAGGCGCTCCGAAGGTCAGCTACCGTGAGAGTGGTCAGCAAGCGTATGAGTTCGACCACAAACGGAAGAAGCAATCCGGTGGTTCCGGTCAGTACGGCCACATCATCGGTGTCATGCGTCCGATGACGGACGAAGACCGCGCCAAGATGGAAGAGAACAACGACGACGGCGAATTGTTCTTCGAGGACCAAGTGACCGGCGGTCGCATCCCCAAGGAGTACATCCCGGCGGTCAAGAAGGGCTTCGAGGAAATGATGGACAAGGGTCCGCTCGCCGGTTACCCCGTGGTCGATATGGCAGTGGAGCTCAAGGACGGCACCTACCACGACGTCGACTCCAGCGACATGGCCTTCAAGCTCACCTCGCGCGAGTGCTTCCGCGAACACTTCAATCGCATGAAGCCGGTTCTACTGGAGCCGATCATGAAGATGGAAATCGAGTGCCCGGAGGAGTTCCAAGGTTCGGTCGTTGGTCAAGTCAGCTCCAAGCGAGGCATGATCGTCGAAACCGAAACCGCCAACGGCATGACGACGATCATCGCCGAGGTGCCGCTCGCCGAGACCTTCGGCTACTCCAACGACCTGCGGAGCCAAACTCAAGGCCAAGGCACGTTCTCGATGGAATTCGCCAAATACTCGCCGGTTCCCGGTGGTATCCAGACTGAAATCATCGAAGAGCGGAAGAAAGAACTCCAGCCCGCCTAGCCGCCGCTTTAGGCGGACCTGCAAACCACATGACGCGGCGAGAAAGCCCGGCGCATTTTGTCGCCGGGCTTTTTTCGTGCGAAGACGGTCGCCAGCAATCATCCTGGGGGGTACCGATGTCCTCCCGATATTTCTCTTTGATCGACCGCGCTGCGCCCTGGCTGATTCTTGCCGGGGTGGGTTGCTTGGTGATTGCCGGCCCCACGTTTGGGATGTTGTCGGGCGTTGCTCTGGTGGCGCTTGGCGCAGGCGCGGCTTCGACGCGCTATGCCAATGTGGGGCCGTTATGGTTGGCGTTGCACGGGGTCGTTTACGGTGGGCTCTATCTGCTGTTTCTTGGGGCGACGCTCGACTGCGCTGCGGTCGAGCACCGTGGCTGGCTATTGGCCGATGCTGTCATTAGTATCCCGCTTCTGCTGCTGCACGGATCGCTCTTCATGCAAGTCGCCAGGCGTTAGCTCCCAAGCTGGCAGATTGCGTTACAATTGAGGCCCGCTGTCTCATTCTCACCTACCAGCCAGAGGTTGCTATGCGCTGCTTCCTGTACGCCCTGCTCTTTGCCGGACTGATGACTCCTGCCGTCGTGGCCGATGACTGGCCTCAATGGATGGGTCCGGAGCGAGATGGCGTGTGGCGAGAATCGGGGGTCGTCAGCGAATTGCCGGCGGACGGCGCGCCTGTGAAGTGGCGGGCGAAAGTAAGCTACGGCTACTCCGCGCCTTCCGTATCCGATGGCAAGGTGTTCCTGTTTGACTACGTCCTCGAGTCGGGCGAAATCAACAATCTACCGAGCCGCCGCGACAAACTAACCGGCGCCGAGCGACTGACCTGCTACGACGCCGCCACCGGCGAGGTCCTTTGGCAAGAGCAGTACGATCGTAGCTATGCCGTGTCCTACGGTGGTGGACCGCGCTGTGCTCCCACGGTTGATGGCGACCACGTCTACACGCTCGGCGCTGAGGGCGACTTGGTTTGCCGGAAGGTTGCGAACGGATCCCTGGTTTGGCAGGTGGATTTCAAAGAAGCCTTCGGTTCCAAGACCCCCGTCTGGGGACACTCGGCACACCCACTGGTCGCGGGCGATACGATCTACTGCGTGGCCGGTGGCAAGGAAAGCGTGGCGGTCGCACTAGACAAGAATACCGGCGACACGAAGTGGCAGGCGCTCACCGCCAACTCGCAAGGATATTGCCCCCCAACGTGGATCAACCACGGCGGGGTCGATCAACTGCTCATCTGGCATCCCGAGAGCCTCAACAGCCTGAATCCCGCGACGGGCGAAGTCTACTGGGATCTACCGGCAAGGCCTTCGTTCGGCATGTCGATCATGGCTCCGCAGAAGCTTGCCGACAAACTCTTCATCAGTGGCATCGGCAACATCTCGGTCATGATGAAACTAACCGACGACAGGCCGGGCGTTGACGTCCTGTGGGCAGGCAACGCTAAGAAGGGTTTGCGCGCGGCGAATGTCACGCCACTGTTGGTGCCGGGGGTGATCTTTGGCGTCGATTGCGAAACAAGCGAATTGATGGCCGTCAGCATGACAGACGGCAAGCGGCTTTGGAAAACCAAGGAGCCAACCATTGGCAAGCAACGCGGCCGGCACGGCACGGTCTTCTTGGTTCGTCATGAGCCAACCAGCAATTACTTCTTGTTTGGCGAGCAGGGAGACCTAATCTCCGCCAAACTCACGGCCGAGGGCTACGAAGAAACAGGCCGACAGCACGTTCTCGAGCCAACTAGCAGCACCTCGGGGCGGCCCGTCGTATGGACTCATCCGGCCTTCGCCGAGCGTTGCTTTTTTGCCCGAAACGATGAAGAACTCGTTTGCGTCAGCTTGGCCGAATAGCGTCAGCCTACGGCCGCGGTGCTCCCCTTGCACCGGTGGGCTGTTTATAATGCCGCCTCGCAGCGGGGAGGCCCCGGCCTTCTCGCTGCCTGCTCTTCTCTTACGCTCTTCTCGTGCTCAGGACGATTCATGGCGGATCAATCGGCCGGCAGGCCAAGTAGGCGACTCTTCTGGGGCTGCTTCCTCGCCCTCATCACCACAGCCTTTGGCTTTATTACCAGGATCTTCCTGCTCGATGAGTGGGCTGAGGAGTTTGGCCTGGATGGCGCCAAGACCGGTGAGCTAGCCGGCATGGGCATTTGGCCCTTCGCCATCAGCATCATTGGCTTCAGCCTCTTTATCGACCGCATTGGCTACAAGACGGCCATGATCTTCTCGTTCTTGGGCTATCTCGTGTGGTCCGTCATGGGCGTCAGCGCCTTTTTCGTGTCACAGGGTGGAGACACCGACACCGGCTACCGGCTCCTCTACTGGGGCAGCCTGATCCTGGGACTCTCCAACGGCACGGTCGAGGCGTACATCAATCCGGTGGTCGCCACGATGTTCAATAAGGACAAGACCAAGTGGCTGAACATCCTGCATGCTGGCTGGCCTGGCGGGCTCGTGATCGCTGGACTATTGACTATCGGCCTCAATGCCATGGAGGTCGACTGGTGGATTCGCATCGCTATTATCGCTCCACCCGCCGTGTTGTTCTTCCTGATGCTCATCGGCGAGAACTTTCCGCAACAGGAACGCGTCGCCTCGGGCGTCAGCTACCGCGAAATGCTGGCCGAGTTTGGCGTGCTCAGCACTGGCATCGCCAGCCTGCTAATCATCCTGCAGTTGCAGCAATCGTTCCCGGACGTCCCCCCCTTTCTCTTCTTGATGGGTGGTATCGGAGCCGTCTTCTTCATGGGCATCTATACCAAATCGCTGGGCAATCCTCTGCTGTTTGTACTGGCGCTAATCATGATGCCCCTGGCGACCACCGAAATCGGCATTGATGGCTGGATCGAAGCCATTATGAAAAGCGTCGCCAGCGAGAACCGTTTCGACGCTGGCCTCGTGTTGGTCTACACGTCCGCCATCATGATGGTGCTGCGTTTCTTCGCCGGACCAATCATCCACCGCATTAGCCCCATCGGCTTGTTGATTGGCAGCGCCGCCCTGGCTATGGCGGGCATCTATTGGCTCTCGTTTGCGTCTGGGTTGGTCATCTTTGCTGCCGCCACCGTTTACGCTTTTGGCAAAACCTTCTTCTGGCCCACCATGCTGGGAGTCGCTGGCGAGCAAACCCCCAAAGGCGGCGCCCTTACGCTCAACGCCCTCGGCGGCATCGGCATGCTGGCGGTGGGCACACTCGGCACGGCATACATTGGCTCGGTGACGGACAACCTTAAGACCGATGGCGTTGCCGCCAGCGCCGAAATGGCTCAGCTGGCCCCCGAGCTCTTCGACGACCAGGGCGACTTGGCAATCACCCAGCAGCGCCGCAAGTACGGCGTCATCCGCTACACTGCCATCGACGACGACAAACTGGCCGGCGCCCTCGCTGAGCGCAGCGAAGCCGATCGCGCTAACATCACCGCACAGATCGCCGCGATCGGCGAGTCCCATAAGCAGGGCGCCCTGGCCCAACTATGCATCTTTCCCGCCATCATGCTTGGCAGCTACGTCGCCTTGGGCCTCTATTTCATGGCTCGCGGAGGTTACCGGGCCCAACAGCTTTCCTAGCAGCCATAGCCAGCAGTTTCAGTGGCCTAGTCCGCAGCACGTGGATGCATAGAATAGGGGGCCCGCCCTCCTGCCACGTCCCCGTCAGCGACTTCCCCATGGCTCCGCCAAACGGCCACTCAAAAGACTCTGCTAAGCCGAACGGAGCCGCGCCCAACGACAAGGCCAAGAAGCAGGCGGCGAGCAAAAAGGCGAAGCATCCTGGGGTGCTACCCACGGACGAGGTCGTCAAGCTGTTTCAGCTTGACCTCAAGAACCGCTACACGGCCGCTCTGCTAGCGTGGCTATGGCCTGGGGCAGGGCATCTTTACCAGGGGCGTACTGCCAAGGGTCTGCTCTTCATGATCTGCATCGTGTCGACATTCCTGTTTGGCTTTGTCGCCGGTCGAGGAAAAGTCGCCTTCGCCACACCGCTGACCATGCAGCAGATCGCCCAGTCGGGTAGCTCCAATTTCCTACGAAACCGGCTCACCCAGGCGATCGACCGCTGGCCCTTCCTCTGCCAGGCAGGAATCGGCGCGGTGGCTATTCCCGCGGTCATTGAACGCCAGCGGTCTCTCCAAGATCGTCAGCCGCTGTGGCCGGGAGCGTGGTTCTACCCGCCTAGCAACGTCGACTCCAACGGCAATGCCTTTACCAGTAAGGACGACCTGGACAACAAAGTAATCCACCCTTCGCAGCTTGCTAAGTGGAACTACGACATGGGTTTCTACTTTGAACTGGGAACCATCTACACTGTCATCGCCGGGCTGTTGAATCTGTTAGTCGTGTTTGACGCCTACTCGGGTCCGTTGATTCCCCGCGAGCCACCCCAGCAAGATCCGGCCCAAGACAAGCCTTGGCCACCGGCCAAGACTGCCTAAGGCCAAGACTGCCTAAGGAACGAAAGAGACGGCTGTGACCAATCTGATTTTGCTGACTCTGACCGAATCATTGCTGCTGGTGCAAACCGAACGGCTATGGTACGCCGCACCGCTAATCATAAGCGTAAGCCTCGTCTATGCCGCCACCCGCCACGAGGAAACCGGCCCCATCCTCAGCCACGCTGCCCGCTTCGGCGGCTGGATCCTCGTCTTCATGCTGATCGTCACCGTAGCCCTCCAGCTACTCTCTTGGCTGCAGTAACCAAGGGCAATGGCCGATCGCAGGAGCATCGTGCGTTCTCTTGCTGTGCCCTTTGTGCTTTCTGAGTATTCTCATGGCCATCGTCACCAGAGTGACTGTGATACTCTGCCCTCTGCGCACGGCCAATCAATCGGCAAAAAACAGCGGGTGGCCAGAAATTCTAAAACGTGGACCAAAACGGCGCGCTCAAAACGTTTTCTTGAGTTTGGTGTTTCACCCTTTATGTTGACAGTTAGCGTTTCTCACTCTGCAGGGGCGCGTTGACGTAAGTCGGTAAACGACCGTTGCCGACCGCGCGGGCGAGTGTGAGCCGCCTCACATTCAAGGCGAAAAAACTCTCCCGGGGCCATTCAACATGGCCCCCCTCGTTTTTCTTTGGGCCAACTTTTTTCGATCGCTCTCTGGCCACGCTTGCTGGTGCCCCAGCGCGCGGTTTGCACGAACCTCACCATCCTGGTAAGGTCCTACAAGCAAACGCTTTGCGTCCGTAGCTCAATTGGATAGAGCACTGGTCTTCGGAACCAGGGGTTGCAGGTTCGAGTCCTGCCGGGCGTGCTTGCCGCCGTTGCCAACCGTACTTCTTCGCCCTGACCGGTTTCCCGCGCATGCCAACCATTGAGCGTCCCGATGCCGAATGGGCCAAGGCACAGCTGCGTGGAGTGGGGCTTCGCGCCACGGCGGCCCGGATTGCCGTGATGCAGCACTTGGCTTCCACCGGGACTCCGCAGACTCACGCTGAGGTGGTCGACGCGCTCCAGGAGCAAGGCTTCGATCAGTCGACACTGTTCCGGTGCTTGGGCGAATTGGCAGAAGCGGGCATCGTGGCCCGACTGGACCTGGGGGATCAGGTTCGTCGCTTCGAGCTGACCCGCGCCGAGAACGAAGGGGCTGCCGAGCACGCCCATTTCATGTGTATCGACTGCGGAAAACTCAAGTGCTTGGAAGGCTACACGATCAAGATCACGCCACGCCCTGGTTCCAGCCTCGCCTCGCTGGGCCAGGTGACCGAAGTGCTACTTCGCGGCCACTGCCGGCAGTGCGACGACTGAAGCCGCCCAATGGCCAAGCTTGAAGCTGCGGGTCCCCCCCAATCTAGAGCGGTTCTGCCACCGGCATCGCCATTCCCGAGGCCCCGCCCAACCTAAGCAGCCACCGGAAAGTCGGCATTTCCGCGGCTTTCTGCGTTCTGCTTGCGTTGCAGCTCGCCTTGCAGCAGAATTAAGTATCTAAGGGTGTCTCACTATTGCATGACCGACTGCTCCAATCCGTCGCGTGGATCACTCTAGCTCAGGTCGGGCTAGTTGGCGCCCTCGGTACGGGCCTCCACGGACTGTTTGGCTGCGAGCATGACCGGTGTGGTTGCTCAGCCAGCTGCTGCATTGATCCAAGTTGTGCTCAGTCATCCTGCGCTGGATCGTCTTGTGGTAAGCCGGAGGCGCGCCTGCAGCAGGACGCCAAGCCCTCGGCTTGCTCCAACTGTGCTTTCTGCCAGCGCATCTGCTCTTACCGAACCGACCATTCAGCAGCCCATGGGCACTCCCCAAGTCTCGGCGCCACAGCTGCTTTTACTGCCGCAGACGATTCCAAGTCACCCTGCAGCGGATGCGTGGTGTGCGACCTCCTGGAGCAGTACCATTCCGCATCGCCCTTCGCACTAGCTCCTCTTCACATTCAGCTTTTCTCCAGCGAAGCGACTCTTAGGCAGCATCACGGCGTTGTAGCCGCCGCAACTCGCCTAGCTCACTCACGCGGCCCCCCAGCAGCCTAGGCCCGTCTCGTTTGGCCTTGCGCGCCATACGACTTCTCGCTGCGCGTAGCCTCAGCATTCCACCTCCTTGCGCCGAATGCTTGCCTGCGCTTAGCGATCCGCTTTTCCTTCGGGAGAGACCTATGTCTCTGCTGCCAGAGTTCGGCGCTGCCTTTTGCAGCGTACTCTTAGAGTCGGCGCCCTTAGTGGTGCTAGGGTTCGTCATCGCGGGCCTGCTCCATGAGTTTGTGCCCCTAACGCTACTCAAGCGCGGTGTCGGCGGGCGCAGCCTGATGCCCGTGCTGCGCGCGGTGGGCGTGGGGGCGCTGCTTCCGATCTGCTCATGCAGCACCATTCCCTTGGGCGTGGGGCTAACACGCAGCGGCGCCTCGACCGGCACGGCCTTGGCTTTCATGACCAGCTCGCCAGCCTTATCGCCCGTTTCACTGTTCCTGGGTTGGACGGTCCTTGGGCCGGCCCTGGTGGGCTGGTATGCAACGCTCGCCATTGGCGGAGCGCTGCTCATTGGGGCGCTTGGAAATCGCTGGCTAGCAGACCGTGAATCCATAGAGCAAGAAACAAGTAGCTGCGGGTGCGGGTGTCATCCTCCCGCCCACGGAGGTAGTCGACTTCTGAAGGCGTTTCGTTGGTCAATGAGCGATCTAGGGGTCGAAGTCAGCCAGTCACTGGTCTTGGGCCTCGCTGTGGCTTCGTTCGTGATCGTTGCGATGCCAACCGGATTGGTCGAGACATGGCTGAGCGAACCAAGTTGGTTGGCTTTGCTGGCTGCCGTCGTCATCGCGCTGCCTGCCTACACCTGCTCCGTGCCTTCTCTGGTAATCGCGGGTAGCCTCATCTCAAGAGGCGTTGATCCTGGGGTAGCGATGGTTTTCCTGATTGCCGGCCCCGCTACCAACCTGGGCGAGCTCAACGCCATCCGTGCTGCGATGGGGGCTAGAGCAGCGTTGTTCTACGCCAGCATGCTCATCACGATTGCTCTGGTCGCTGGCGCCGCGACGTCGGCAGTGTCATTGCCGGTAGCAACCAGCTTGGGCGTCCACGCGGGCCATGCCCACACACATGCCCTCGACACCGTGATTCTCGAACCTGCTGAATCAGCTCTTGCTGCACAGCCTCTCGAAGAGATCGCCCTGTGGCGAGTGCCGTTTGCCACCCTCATTGTTTTGTTGGCTTTGGTTTCGCTGTTCCAGGGCCTAAGCAAACGATCGGCCGCAGCCAATTCAGTGCCGCATCCTGAGCCTGCTTCACGCCTCTACACGGTAGGCACCCGATGAACCCGAATAATGCTCCTCGAGCGAAGCAATCTAAAGCGAAACGTAGCTGGGGCGACTGGTTGCGATGGGTGTTGACGGAAGACCATTGCGAGTGGGCCAATCAGTACGTCAACTGGCTCAAGACGCCGCTGGGAATCCTACTCTGCTGTGCCGTCTTCTCCTTACTCTGCGGCCTGTTCGTGGCGCCACAGGTTTACCTGCTGCTGGCCGTGATTGCCGCCGTTGTTTTGGTCGGCATTGTTTGGCCTGGAATTGCTGTGCGGGGACTACGTTGTCGTTTAGTTTTTACCGCTGTTCATGGCCGCGAGGGCAAGCCTACTCAGGCCAAACTCATCGTCACGAACCGTTGGCCCTGGCCTGTTTGGGGCCTCGCAGTGGATGCGGACGCCTTCACACACGCCGTCGAATTCCCCGAGGAGGCAGCGACTACCCCCGTGGCGCTGGCAAGGATCGATGGCTGGTCGCGCTGCTCCTACAACTGGACCTTCGTGCCAACGCTGCGCGGCGTCTACCCTCATCGAGAAGTTCTTCTGACAACCGGGTTTCCGTTCGGCTTGCGTCGCGCCTCCCTCGTGGCCCAAGTCGAACGCAGTCTCACCGTTTGGCCTGAGACATTCTGGCTTCCGCCACTCGAAGAACATCAATGTGCCCGTGGCTGGAACGGTGACCTGGACGACCAAAGGGTAGGAGTGGAGGGAACGCGCCTTGGCGTTCGCGAATATCGTGTTGGCGACAACCTCCGTGATGTTCACTGGGCGAAGTCCGCTCGCTACGACCGTTTGATCGTCAACGAGCGCGAAGCGGTCGTCACCCAGGACTACCGGGTCGTGGTCGATACTGATCCTTCTCGCCACGTTGGTCAGGGGCCTGACTCGACGCTGGAGTGGTCGCTTAGGATCGCCGCAAGCATCTGCGAGTCGGTTGTCGGCCAGCAGGGGAGTGTTGACCTCATCCTTGGCAACCATCGAGTGGCACGAGGGGCTGGCCCGGAAGCGCTCTCGCGGATGCTCGACGGAATAGCTCGATTTGATAGCCAGTCGCCCATGAGACAGAACGTGCCAAGGCATCGCGCCTCGTCCGGACGATCTGCCCCCACCAAAGTCGTGAGCATTTCCCCACAGCCTGCCGAAGGTCTCTCTCAGAAGGGGATCGCGCTGCATCACGGCAGTTCCTCGCAAGAACCGGGGTCTAACCGACTCGCACCGTCGCCCTGGATAATGGTCACGATGCCGGGCAACGTCCCCGAGCAAGTCCTCCACGGCTGGCGCAGGCCAGCAAGGAGACTGCAACGTGCCCGGTAGAACACGCACCGACCCGGTTACTTGGACACTGGTTGGCCTATCGACGGCACTGCTCCAAGTTGCGATCGACAATCGCCAGGCGGGGGCCGGGGTATCGCTGCTCGTCTTCTCAATTGCGCTGGCAATAGCCCTCCGACTAACGATTCCCGGCAAGAACCTGCGGAGCTGGAGCGCCCTTTCCGTCACAGCAGTAACGGTACTTGGCCTCGTCCCCTTTGTTTGGGATATCCTCTCGCGCAGTCTGATGGCGACAGGCGATCCGCTTGAGGTGCAGCTCACCTACGCAGCCCGCAACATGATGATCGCTCTGGCTGCTGTTGGACACATGCCCCGTGCCCGTGGCCTGGCCACACTTACCAGCTTGTTCCTTGTCGTGTGTGGTTTCCTGTGGGCAACCAATGCTTGGACCATTGGCCTACTGATCGTCTACACACTGGTTGGCATGTGGTGGCTTGTGGGGAGCTACTGGGAGCGACTCGGCGGGCGTTTTGCCGATGAAACCGTGCCGTCCGCGCCGATCCGTCCCGCTCTCCTCGCGGTGCTTACGACGGTGCTGCTCGTCATGGCAGCAGCTCCTTTGGCGCTGAGGTCAAGGACCACGACCGCTCTGGAAGGCTTCTTCCCAAGTTCGGGCGGAACTCGCTTGCACGATCCGTTTGCGTACGGTGGGGTTGGCGATGGCGATCAGATGGTTGCCGCTAAAGACGATGCCTCTAGCTTCGGCCCGGTGGAGAGCGAGCTGTTTCTCGAATCCAAGATGCCCAGTTTATATGACACGCTGAACGAATTCTCGCAGGAACCGCCCAAGAAGAACAAACGCGCGCGGCGGGCAATACCATTGGCCGCATCGTCGACCAAAGAGAATCATCAGAAGAAAGCGACTACGCAAAAAGCTTCTCGAGAATTCAGCACCGTCCGCCAGCTAACCAAGCGTCGCTCTCGTGCTGATGATCGACTCTCCCAAGCCTTGCTGCTGGTAAGTGGTCGCACGCCGATGCATCTGGCTTTGGAAACCTTTGACCACTGGGACGGTCACTCACTGATCGCCGCAGAGTCTTCTGAGAAACTACGCCGTCGGCTTGAGGTAGCAGACGCCAATGGCGATCGTTGGCTCGATCTTTCGCCCCCATTACCAGATGATCTGTTCACCGCTTCTACGAAGACTCAGGTGCGGATCATCAACCTCCGCACAGCCAGCGTGCCCACGCCGCCCAACACCACGGCGCTCACAATCGACCAATTGCATACAGCCTCGATGTTCAAGCTTGCGAGCGATGGTTCGTTGGCGATGAACTTGGAGATGATCCCGCAGCTTACGATCCTGCACATGCGTTCGGCGCTCCGTGATCAATTTTGCCAGCCGCCGCTGGTCACGACGCCCGCCATGATTGTTTCGCCTCAGATCAGCCGGATTGCTGCTGAGTGGACCGCAGGCGTCGAACGAGGCTGGCCACAAGTGAATGCGATCCTGGAACACCTGCGGACCGAGTACGCGCACGACCCGCAGGCTATGATCCCCGCGTCTGTTGACGACGCCGTGGAGCACTTCCTGGTCCAAGCCAAGCGCGGACCGGATTACATCTTTGCTGCCTCCGCCGCGGTCCTTCTCCGGTCTTTGGGATACGAGACTCGCGTACGAAGTGGGTTTTATGCTTCGCCTGAGCGATACAATCGGGTTTCTCGTCTCACTAGCGTCCTGCCAGAGGACGTTCACTTTTGGGTTGAGGTCCGCTCAAGCCAAGGGTTCGACTACATGCCGAATGGCAAAGCTCGCAGGGGCGTCTGGATCACCCTTGAACCGACTCCCGGATTCGAGTTGCTATACGCACCGCAACCGGTCTTGGCGACCATGCAAAGATGGGCTTGGTCGGTACTCTACGCCATGGCGTCTCACCCGTTCTATTCGTTGCTGTCGTGCCTAACTGTTAGCGTGCTCTTCACGAAGCGACGGTCCCTACTGGACGCCATTCTGATGGGAATATGGTCCGTGGTCGCTCCCTTCAAGAAGTCGCGGGATCTCCCTCGCTTTACCTTGAGACTCGTCGAGTGCCGGGCGTGGGTTCACGGTAGGAGTCGTCCCGCCGGCACACCGCTAGGGCGATGGGACGCGCTGGTCGGGCGCCAAGACTTCCTGACGGCGGCTTCTTGGGCGCTGTATGGAGAACGAACCGCCGCTCCGCTGTCGCCGACTACCCTGCACGACGCGTGTCGCCAAGTCACCCGTGCCACTTTTAAGTAACTAACAATGTCGACGACCCGAGCCCTGTGGGCGTCAGTTCCTTCGGTCACTCCATGAATTCAACCCTCGCTTCCTCACCGCCACAGAGCCAGCATGCTGGATCGTCCATTGAACAATTGCGCCAGGAGCTCAATGCAACCCTCCGAGGCAAAGGAGAGGTGGTCGAGATGGTGCTCGCTTGCCTTCTTGCGCAGGGTCACCTTCTACTGGAAGATCTTCCAGGTTTGGGTAAGACAACCTTGGCCAAAGCGCTGGCGCATGCGGTCGGTGGTGAGTATTCCAGAATGCAGTGCACGCCCGACCTCATGCCGAGCGATGTCACGGGTTTTAACCTCTTAAACCAGAAGACGCGTGAATTCGAGTTCAGCGAAGGCCCCGTTTTTGCGAACGTTCTGCTGGCCGATGAGATCAACCGCGCGACACCGCGTACGCAGAGCGCCTTGTTCGAAGCGATGTCGGAGCGGCAAGTAACGATCGATCGGATTCAGCGTCCGCTACCTGCAACTTTCTTTGTGATCGCAACACAGAACCCCGTCGAAAGCCACGGGGCCTATCCTCTTCCCGAGGCGCAGTTAGACCGCTTCGCCATGAAGCTTTCGATCGGCTACCCTGACGCCGACAGCGAATTGGCGATGCTAAAACGAGACGCGGATGGCGACCTGAGCGCCACCAAGCATGCAAGCATCTTGAATCCCGGAGACCTGGCGGAGTTGCAAAGCCAGGCGCTCACGACCACCGTTAGTGAAAAAGTGCAGCGTTATCTCGTCCAACTGGCAGACGCGACGCGCCGACATGAGCATGTGGCTCTGGGCTTGAGTCCTCGTGGCTTGCTCACGTGGCAACGCGTTGCCCAGGCGAAAGCCTTCCTGTCTGGTCGGCAATATGTGACCCCTGACGACGTTCAAGATGTCGCAGAACCGGTGCTGCGCGTTCGCTTAAGTGGCGACTTCGCCGATACGGACGCCTTCATTGCCGAGCTTCTAGCGGCCACACCAACTCCAACTTTCAACTAACCCCCCTTTAACGAGTCACTTATGAAACTCTCTCGACTAGGCGCCGGAACCAGCTTCGCGGTTGCTTTCTTGCTGTCCACATTGCTTGTAGCAGGATGCGGCCCCACCGCGTCCGACTGCCAAGCAACCGACGGAGAACACGGGCACGAGCATGACCATGATCATGAGCACGGTCATCGCCCCGATTCGTTGCACGCGGCCGTCCACGATCTAGAAGAGATCGAACACGCCATCGGTGCCGCTATCACGTCAGGCGATGCCCATGCAGCACACGAACCTCTGCACGAAGTCGCCGAGCTTCTTCAAGCGATTCCGGACGTGGCAGCCGAGACGGACTTGCCCAAGGAAGACTGGGAAGCGGTCAAGGCAGCTGCGGATCGCCTGTTCGACGCGTATGCGGTGATTGACAAGGCTTTCCACGTGAAGGACGGTGACAAACAGGCCGCCTACAACGAAGTAGCCGAGGAGTTGACTGCTGCTCTGCAAGAGATTCGCACTCGGCTCCCTTTGACCGGTGAGACCGAAGAGGATCATGATCACGATGATCATGATGACCACGACCACGACCATGACCATGACCATGACCATGACCACGATCACGGAACGCACGAATGAGCTCCTCCATTGACGTTATCTTCTGGGGAGCCGTGCTGCGATTTGGCCAAGCCTCACTTGCAGCAGCTCCAACTTTGCTGGTGGGTCTGGTTGTTGCGGGGGTGTTCCGCAAACTCCTAGGGACCGAAGCGACATTGCGGGCCTTTGGCGGCAGCGGCTTGAGAAGCCTCTTACAAGCTTGGCTGTGGGGCATGCTGCTGCCTGTCTGCTCGCTGGGCGTCATCCCTATCGCCTACGAGCTGCGTCGATCTGGCTTGTCGGGAGGAGCGATTTTGGCCTTTGCCTTGACCGCGCCTCTCTTCAATCCGCTCTCGCTGCTCTACGGATTAACGCTGTCGTCACCAATCGTACTAATCGCGTTTGCTCTGGCGTCACTTCTGGTAGTGACGACCGTTGGCTTGGCGTGGGACCGTCTGTTCCCAGGCACGGCACTCCCTCCAGAAGACGAACCCCCTGCGCCTCCAGGGCTTGGTCGGATTGTAGCTGTGGGACTGGCGGCGGCCCGTCACGCCGCAGGGCCAACCCTGCTGTACTGCTTGATTGGACTCTCAGGAAGTATGGTGCTCTCCGTATTTTTTCCCCACGCCAGCCTTACCGACTCGATGGCCCACTCAGACCGGACGGCGCCGCTGCAAATGCTGCTCGTGGCCATCCCTGCGTACGCCACTCCTTTGAAGGTGATGATGCAGGTGGGCGGAATGTTTGTTCATGGAAACTCTGTTGGAGCCGCGTTTGTGCTGCTGGCCCTGGGCGCTGGGGCAAACCTTGGTTTGATTGCCTGGGCCTGGCGCTGCTACGGGCTGCGCAGGGCGGCCAGCTTCCTATCGCTGTTCGTGGCCATTGTCATTGGCATTGCGTACGCCGTGGAGGACCCGCTCTACACAGCTGGCTCGGTGGATCATCCCCACACTCATGCCTTTGACGTCTACGCATGCCCTTACAAGACCAGCTCGCCAGATATGGCGCAGCGCACTCTGCAAAAATTGACCGAAGACGCTCAGGTGTTCGAAGTGATTGGACTTGGGTGCGTTGCGATGCTGGTCGCCACGGGCGCCCTGCTATCGGTGGTCGACCCCCATCGCGGAATTGAGCAGTCGCTGGCGAACGCTTCGCGAGTGGCCGCTGAAGGTGAGCGATCACTGCTCAACACGACCGTGCCAGGCCCCGTGCTGGGAGCAGTCGCCATCATTGGATTGGTTGCTCTGAGTATCGTCGGCTGTTTCGTTTTTTATCCGCCACCGGCGGAAACGCTTGAAGAGATGCACATGGTTCGCGCCGACGCCCTTACCGCTGCGCTATCACGTGATGTCGAGCAGGCCACCAAGAGCATCGCACGCTACGACGACCTCACGAGAAAGCTCCAAGTGGGTCACTACTTGCGAAATCTGCAAATCGACGAATTCCAACAGGCCCGAGCCCGCGTGCTACGCGGTCGGCTCGAGCAATTGAAGGATGTCGTTGAGGCGGGAGAGTATGACCGGGTAAGAGGCCTGACTTCTGCGATCACGAAAGCCCACCGCAGACTCCGTGAAGCGTTCCAATAGATTCCTGCCTTCGCCGTGCCGTGTGCTCAAGACAGTCCGCCCCCACACGTCATCGCCACGCTCCGAAGAAGCGGCTCGCCGGGGCTCGTCCATCCGCGTGGAGAGACACACCACCAGCGGCCAGCGCAGAGAACGATTGCAACAAGTAGCGGAGGAGGGACTCGCCCTCCCAAAACGCTGGGGGAAACCGGCGATTCTCAGGCAGGCGACGCAGAATCCGACGTAAACGATGCCGTGGTGCAGCGAATCGCTGCGGAGCTGCGAGAGAGGCTTTCCTTCGACAACTGTCGACAGTTGGCAACTCTGCTGCTCGGGGGCGGGCCTGGGCCTCGGTAGCCCTCGGCAAGGCTTGCAGCTGGAATCGGGGTCGACTTGCCTGCGCGAACAAGCAGTATTTCGGCAAAATCCGGAGACCAAACGATAGGCGGTTTTGGCAGCGGCAATCGAACGATTCGCTTGACGGCCATGGCGACCGTCGAACAGAGCTTGAAACTGACTCCGGGGATGCTGCCGCAGTCGGTGTGGTTCGGGGCGGAGGCGACCTTCCTGGTTCGTTATGCGATCGGTCCTCCGCTTTGCATCGTGGTTCAGCCAAAAGATCGAACTACGGTGACGGAGCTTGCCCTCTTCTTCCGACGCGGCGAAGTTCGATGGCGGCAGGATGTGGCGGTCGTCCGCCCGTCCGGCGGGCGTCGGTGGTTTCGCTGTCCGGTGTCCCTTGGCGAGCGTCTCTGCGGCAGGCGCGTTGGCACGCTCTACATCCCACCAGGATTCGGTAAGTTCGGCTGCCGTACCAGTCACCGGCTCAGCTATGAGAGTCGCCAGCGCACGAGGCCTGCAGCCAAGCAGGTCCCCCAATCGCTTTTCGGTGGAAATCGAGAGCTTGCCTTTCTTGCGAAACAGTTGGGCCTCGATACCGATGTTGCGTCGTTCAACTCGGCGGTTGAATCGATCTTGGATGAATATCGAGCCGGCGATCGCTTGGTTGGAGAGCAGCTCCTCGATAAAGGCAAAGGCTGACGCCTCCGCAGTCGCGGGATTCGGTAATCGCCGAGATTCGTGCGATCTTTCACGCCAAGCCCGTCCCATAAGCAGGAAGCCGCTCAGTTATCGGGGCTTAGCTTTCGGGATGAGTCTTGGGCAATCTTGTCGCCGCAAGTCTCTATTTCCCTAGCTGTGCATCGAGGGTCCCGATTGCGTCCGCTCTTTTTTGGCACACGCTATCGCGTTATTGACGACGCCTGCTTACGCACCGACGCACTCGGCGAATCACCCTGTAAGTTGCCCTCGAACGGGTCCTACGCCTCGCTCAGAAGTCACCGAGGTTCAGCTAACCGACGCGGGTTCGGCCAGTCGCTAAGCCGCCGAGGTTGGTCCAACCGACAGCAGTGAGTCCTAGATGCCAACCGCGTGCGATGGGGGCTGAGCCGAAACTCCTGTGCGAGCAGAGTCAGAACGTGATCCATGTTCTATTCAGCATATCTTGGCCGATTCTCCTTGCGATCTCACTTCTACTGGCGGACACTGCGGGGCAGATAGCTATCGCCTCCTGAACGGATCAACGTCGTGAAATCAGCGCAGTCGCTGTCCACGAAGTGCGTTGGCTGTTTCGCAGACAAATCATCGAGAGGGTGGTTCTCATGTCTCGACGGACGACGTTTCTGTGGTTCTCGTGCATCTCTCTTTCTTTGACGCCTCTGGTCACCCAGCGTGCCGAAGCGGTAGTGTCCACGTTCACCGACTTCAATCTGTTCGAGGCCGCGAGCGGCGCGTCTGCGCAGCCGGCGATGCCCTCGTCGGGGGATAGCGGTTCTCAGGTCGTGGGCGACATGACGTTCACCAGTGCGCCGCCGTCGTCGCTGAACTTCGGCTCGTGGACTTCGTTCATGCCCGGCTTCGAGCTGGCGATAAACCAGAAGGAGGACTTCAACGTCAGCTTTGCCGATCCGCTCGACGGGCTGGGTTTCAACTGGCTCGATGTGAACGACCCCCAGAACACGAGCTTCACGATCGATTTTTTTAGCAACGGGTCGAGCGTCGCCTCGTCAACGTTCACCTCCAACGGCGTAGAGAACACGTCGCTCTTCCAGGGCTTCACCACCACCGAGGCATTCGACCGCGTCGAGATCCGTGAGGTCGGCAACGACTTTCAGAACGAGTTCTTCGGCCGCTTCTACACGTCGGTCGCGCCACCGCCGGTCATCAACATCAACACCAACACCGGCACGATCACCGGCGACGGCGACGGCGACCCGAACGCCGCCTACGGTGTGCCATTCACCACGTCGATCACCGGCGGCATCCGCACGTTCGCTATCGCGGGCGACCTGACGATCCCCGCGATGCATGAAGTCGTCGGCGTGGGGAGCTTGCCCACCGAGTTGCTCGTCGGTGGCGACGTCACGATAGGAGCGGGCGCGTCCTTTGACTTCTCGGCCAACGGAATCCAGGCCGGCCCCGGGGGCGGGAAGGGCGGGGCGCCCGATACGACGACCGTTTCCGAGGGGGGCTCGGGTGGCGCTCAAACCGGAACGCCCGCCGCCGGCGGCCCAGGCGGCACAGGCGGCATTCCGGGATTCGGTGGCGCCGCCGGCACTCGCGCGCCCTTCGGCGGCGCAGCAGGCAGCAGCGGCACGGCCGGCGAAGGCAACTCCAGCCAAGGGGGCGTGGGCGCCTCGGGCGTCAACTCATCCGGCTCGGGCGGCAACGGGGGCAACAACCTGATGGTCGTGTCCGGCGGCATCGCCGGCAACGGCGGCGACGGCGGTTGCAACGTCTTCTCACTGGGCGTGTGCACCGGCGGGGGAGCTGGCGGCGGCGGGGGCTCGGGCGTTGGAGGCAATGGCTTCAACGGAATGACTGGAGACAGCGGAAACGACGGCACACCCGGCGGCGACGGAGCGCCTGGCCGAAGCGGCCAGCGCGGAAGCAATACGGGAACCACCCTCCTCTCGGGCGGCGGAGGAGGTGGCGCCGGCGCCAACGGCGCGAGTGGCGGCGGCGGCGGTTCGGGCGGTGGGGGCGCCGGCGGAGGAGGGGGCGGAGGTGGGGGCGGCTTACTTCCCTTCGAGTTCGGCGCTTCCGGCGGGAGTGGTGGCGCCGGCGGCATAGGAGCGCTCGGCGGTAATGGCGGCAAAGGAGGCGTCGGTGGCGAGGGTGGGGGCGGCGGCGGCGCGTTGGCCATCATCGCCCACGGTCGATTGACCATCGCCGGTGAGCTGTCCGCCCGCGGCGCCGATGGCGAGGCGGGCGAAGCGGGCGTTGTCGGCACGGCGCCGGCAGGGCAGGCGGGCTTGAACGGCGGCGGAGGTGTCGGCGGAGGCCCCAACGCCGGCGACGGAGGAACCGGCGGCAGAGGTGGCAATGGGGGCGACGGCGGCAAGGGTGGCGATGGCGGCGATGGCGGCGACGGTGGCGGCGGCGGCGGCGGGTCCATTTGGCTCGCCGGATCGGTCACCGATACCTCGGCTGCAACGGTCGACGTTACCGCCGGAACACGAGGCACCTCCAACACAAACACGGCGGGCAAGTTCCGCTTCGGCAGCAACGTCGCGACCGGCTACGAAGGGTCGCTGCTGGGAACCGGCGTCACGCAGGCGCTCGACGCGCCACGCGACGCCAACCCCTTCATCAGCGGCACGCCCCACACACCGTTCATCCCCGGCTTGGTGGGCGGCGCTGAAACGTACGGTCTCACCGACCTCTTCACCGAGACGGACTTGGCCGACGTGGTCAACGCCGCCCCGGCCGGCGCTCTTGCGGCGTTGGTCTACGAAGACGTGGGCCGTGCAGGATTCAATGACGACTACTCTGGTTTCGACATGCTAGCGGTCTTGAACCTCTCAGGTGATGACCTTCCCGACCTGATGTTCGGTGCGGGTAACGCTGGGTTTGAATCCGGCTTGCTCACCGGCGGCGTCGCCAACAACGCCAACTTCGGCGGCGATGGTGTTCCGGACGCTTTGACCCTCGAAGAAGACGGGGTCTATATCACGCTCGTTCCGGAGGGCACGATGGATTTCAATCTCTCCGCCATGGGATTTAGCACCTCGATGGAAGCGATGACCGATGGGTCGGTGCTGTTCCTCGTTGCGGGCCTCCCTGGTGACTACAACGGCGACGACTCGGTTGACGGCGCCGACTACGCAGTCTGGCGTAACAACCTCGGCGCGCCGGTTGGGACGTTACTCAACGATTCGGTCGGCATCGCCGGTGAAGTGATTGGCGTCGAGCAGTACAACGCATGGCGAGCAAATTTTGGGGCAACTATGCCAGCCGCTGCGCCAGCTGGCGTCCCGGTCCCCGAGCCGAGCGCGGTAGCGCTGCTCGCTTCCCTTATTGGACTGGGCTTCTCGCGCCGACAAGCCTAAATCCGCTAAGGTTGCATCGCCCGACCGCAGATAGCGGCTCCGCCAACTTGCAGATGTCTCCGTGACGAGGCGCGACCTCCGCAGATAGCCGTTCTCGCTTCCAGCGTGCGGCTGGTCCAGCCGACGCGACTTCTCCGTTTCCAGACTGGCGACGGCGTGGCGCCGTCGCCATGTCTGTCAGCTTTGGACACGATATAGCCGAGCACCGCGGGCCTTCGCTGCAACAGGAGCACGATCAATCTGTCTTGAGTCACGGCCATTACAGAACAGATTCCGCGGGTGTGTCTACACGTAGTTGTCCCTAGCCGACCGCGTCTGTGCATGAAGACCGCGTGAACTTCGGCGTATCGTGTAGCCACGTTTCGTTGAGGTCTTTCAGCGCCAAAAGCGGGCGGGGCTCTCCGACACCGTCCGTCGCCACTTCATGAAGTTTCCGTGAATCGGGCGGGATTTGCCGAAGTCGCTGTGACCAGCAGCGGCTTCCGCTTATATGCCTGTCAGAAGGGAGAAGAATCGTGCCACACACTTGCGACGCACCGATGGCTGAGCGCCACGATACCGAGCAGTTAATCGACTTGCTGACGTCGAATCAGACGCGGCTGCGGGCCTACGTGTTTTCGCTCACGGCTGACCGTGAGATGGCGATGGAGGTTCTTCAGTCCACCAACCTCGTCATTTGGCGGCGAGCCGAAGAGTTTCAGCCCGGGACAAATTTCATCGCATGGGCATTCAAGATCGCGAGGCTGCAGGTCCTAGCCCATCGCAATCGAAGTGCTCGCAACCGTGTCGTCTTCAGCGAGGAACTCATCACTGAGATTGCCGGCGTCGCCTCGGAAGAGCCAATGCTCGCTAACCGAGACGACACGCAAGCGGCGCTAGCCGAGTGCCTTGAAACGATTCCGGAAGAGCGCCGCGCATTGCTGTGGCTTCGTTATCGCGACAACCTCTCGATTGGCGAGGTCGCCGCCAAGGCGGGTCGCTCCGTCGGTGCGACGAAGCAGTTAATGCATCGCCTACGGGTCGCTTTGATGCGTTGTGTCGAGCGTCGTCTAGCGAATGGAGACCTATAATGACACAAGTGGATCAAGATCAGCGGGAGTTTGATTCGTTATTAGGCGAGTTTGCCGATGGTGAGATATCGGACTCGAGGCGGGAGCGTTTGGCCGCATTAATGGCTGGCGACGCAAGCCGCATTCGCCTTTATCTGCAGCTCGTCTGCGTGCACGAGGCGCTACAGGAAGAAGGGGCGGTGCAGGCCGCACGAGTTGATGTTCAAGAAGAGCTGCACGCCGCGACAGCGACGCCGGTGAGCCGCAAGCAAAGTCGCGGCAGACCGTTGCCCGCGGGGATCGCTCGATCCCGTTGGCGCCGCCCGGCGATTACAGCCGCGATCGCCGCGATCGTGCTGCTTGCGTTCACCCCAGCTCTCCGGCGTGATCGCGCACCGCATGCTTTGCTTGCCACTTCCGTCGACGCCGACTGGGCGGCCGCGACGGCTCCCGAGTCCTTCGCAGACAACAGCATCCATCAGCTTGATGCGGGCCTCGTTTGCCTGCGTTTTCGCAGTGGAGCGAGTGCGGTTGTCGAGGGGCCGGCTCGGTTCGCGGTGCTCGGCGACAAGGCGATTCGACTGGATCGTGGCAAGCTTGTTGCGCTTTGCGAAACCAAAACAACGCACGGGTTCACGGTGGAGGTCCCGCAGGGGCGGGTCGTCGACCTCGGCACCGAGTTTGGCGTGGAAGTCGCGGACGAAGAGGTATCGCGGGCGCGGGTCTTCGATGGCGAGATTCAGTTGTTCTTGTCATCGAGCCCGAGCAAGTTGGCGTCGCGCGTCCTCCGGGAAGGCGAAGCGATCGAGTTCACAAGCAAACAATTCCGCCCGGTCGCAATTCACAATCGAGAAGACGGTTTTCAAACGCTTGCCAAGTTTCGCCTTGCCGCAGTGGCTGCGCAGCAGCAAGAAAGCGAGAGCGAGGCTCCGGAGCTATCGGGCCGTCGCGAGCGAGGCCGGAGCGATAAATAAGCACCGAGTAAGGGATGGTGGGCGGGCAGCAACCAACCCTCAATCAACCTGGAGTTAGACATGATGAAAAACGTTTGGACATTCGCGATCACGCTCGTTGGCGTTGCCGCGAGCGGGGCATTGCACGCCGCACCCGTCACGTGGGGCACTCCGTTTGAATTCACCTCGTCGTCGGACATCGACCTCTCGTTCGGGCCTTTCGTTTACGCCCAGAACGGTGGCGACAACATCGGCAATGAAGCCTTCATTCCCGCCGCGACTTTGCCGACGATTACCGATCCGAAAGTGGTCACCGTCGGTTCGACGGCGATCAGCTTTGAAGGCATCGAGACGGTCTACGGCGACGACGCCTCGTTCGGCCAACTTGGATTCCCCTTCGAGACATTTGGTGACGCGGTCGACCATCTGGAAGGGCAGAACTTCAATGTTACGTTCGATGTCCGCAACGGTCGGACTGTGAACATCCCTCAGGTGGTCTACGACCCGACGCCGGCAACACTCTTCGACCCACTCGAAGAAGACGACTACTCGGTAACAACATTGGATGTTGAACTGGATTCTGTGCTCGACTCACAAGTATTCATGGACAGCCGCTTCTCGCTGGGCGACACGGCGTCGCTGGCAACCGCCGGGGCGATAGAGATCTTCCTGAATAACCTCTCCATCGGCACGGAGTATCAGGTGCAGATCATTGGCGGCGCTGATGACCGTACTTTTTTGAACGACCCGCAGGTGATTGACCCCACCTACATGGCCAACAGCACCGGCAAGGGCGTGAGCCCCATCGGGACGATGAGCGATGGCCTCGGCAACACCGTGGCAAATGTCGGAGCCTTTCTCGACCTCGACCAGGATGGCATCGGCCATGTGACGTCCGTGCTCGGGACGTTCACCGCCGACAGCACGACCCAGCAGGTTGACTTTCTCCTGCAGCGGGGACGGAACGCGGGCATCAGCGCGGTGATCCTAACCGAGGCGGGTGCTGTTGTGACGCCTGGTGACTTCAACGGTGACGGCATGGTCGACGTCCTCGATCTCGCCGTGTGGGAGAACAACTTCGGGGCCACGGAAGACGGCGCCGTTCTGAAAGGCAATGGCAATGGAGGCATTGTCGATGGCTCCGACTATGCTCTGTGGCGCAGCAACCTTGGCCTTGGCGTTGGTCAAGCGACGCTGACCGGCGTGCCGGAGCCCTCGGGCGCATGCCTGTTGTTTGCCTCGGTGTTCTTTACTACCGCCTCATGCCGGCGTGGCCGTCAGTAGGTCGGGGTATGAAATGACCGAACGACGCGGCAGGCGTGGCTTGCGTGGCCGGGCCGGGGCAGAGCGCCTGCCGCGTCGTATCCGTAGGCGAATGAGAATCGAACCGCCCACTGAGGAAAAGAAGAAGGCACACCATGACGACCTCAAGGCAGATAAACACCGGCTTCACGCTGGTTGAGCTGTTGGTGGTGATCGCCATCATAGGGATCCTGATCGCCTTGTTGCTGCCAGCCGTGCAGGCGGCACGAGAAGCGGCGCGGCGGATGCAGTGCCAGAACCATCTGAAGCAGATCGGCCTCGCCTGCCAGCTGCACGAGAATTCGCACCGCTTCTACCCATCGAATGGCTGGGGCTTCCGCTGGATGGGCGACCCAGATCGCGGGGTCGGCGAGCGGCAACCTGGCGGCTGGGTCTACAACCTGCTGCCGTACCTCGAAGAGGGCGCCATCTACGGCGTAGGCGCCGGGCTTCAGCCCAACGAGAAGCGGGAGGCGCTCACGCTTCAGAAATCGCACGTCATCCCGATATTCCACTGCCCAAGCCGCCGCGCCGCGAGACAGTATCCGGGTGACGAGCTCTCCTACAACGCCGATGAACCCGAGGCCGTCGCGAAGAGCGACTACGCCGCTAACGAGGGCTCCACGCTGATTTTTGGCGAAGGCCCAACGCTCGCCTGTCTCGAGACGTTCCCCGACTGCAACTGGCAGTTCCAGAACCGCACCTACAGCAACGCCGACTTCATCGAGCGTCAGCGAAAGTTTTTCCGCGGAGTGATCAGCGTCCGCAGCGAGGTCCGCCCGGCGCAGGTAACCGACGGGACGACGAAGACCGTGATGATCGCCGAGAAGTACCTGAACCCCAACAAGTACGAAACCGGCGATGACGGCTCCGACGATGGTTCGATGTACCTGGGCCACGACAAGGACGTGACGCGGATCTTCAACCGCCTCGACTCATTCTTACCGTTCCAGGACACCCCCAATTTCGATACCGGCTCCCACCGGTTCGGCAGCGTCCACCACGGCGGGTTTTATGCGGCGATGTGTGACGGCTCCGTGCAACTCGTCGCCTACGATATCAACCCGGACGCGTACCAAGCGCTTGGGACACGTCGTGGGGGAGAAGTTGTCGCATCGAACTAAATCACAGAACGCCCATTCATAGTCGAACACACACGAAGGAAGCTGATGAGTCGCGCCTACCAGATTCTCTTGTTGGCTGCCGTGGCTGCGCTCGGTTGCGGGCGCGGCCCAACACCGCCGTCGTTTCCAGAGATCGACCCATGGGCCGCGGCCGCGGAGGCCATCCGCCTCTACGACAGCGACAGCGACGGACAACTGTCTTCCCATGAGTTCCAGGATTGCCCTGCGCTCTTGGCGGCCATCAAGCGAGTCGACCGCGACGCGAATGGGTCGCTGAGCCAAGAGGAGCTAGAAACGCATCTCCGCGCGTGGATGGAGTCGGGCACCGCCCTGGTGGGCTCGATCATCCAAGTCACCTACGACGGGACGCCCCTGGCAGGTGCCGAAGTATCTCTTGAACCCGAGCCTTTCCTGGGGGATGGCTACCGTTCGGCAACCGGCGTGACGGACGCAGATGGCTTCGCGTCGTTCTCAGGACACGACCCCGTTCTGCCGGGGTTGCACCTCGGCTTCTACCGCGTGCGGATCTCCAAGCGAGGCGCCGACGGCAAAGAACTCTTGCCGGAGAAATACAACGAACAAACGAGCCTGGGCGTCGAAGTCGCCGCCGACAAGGGCAACCTCGCGCTGTTCCGACTCGCGAGCAGGTAGATCAACCGATGGGCATCGGCTGGATGTGTAAGGGCAGCTGCGGGACTCGCCCAGGAGATCATTTTGAGGAGGAGAGCTAACTGACAGCACCAACGACACACTCACATCGAATCGACGATTAGACGAGTTACGACACCCTGAATCTCCGGCCCTTTCGACCACTGATCCTATCAATTGAGAGCAGACTAATGAACCGATTCACCAACGCTTTAACCGCCGCCATACTGGCAGTGATTGCCTCTAATGCTGCCGCAGCACCTATCGCTTGGCAACCCGCTTTCGAACTCGTTTCTGATGGCGACATCGATCTTTCCTTCGGCCCTGTGGTCTATGCCGTCAACGGTGGTGACAACACCGGGAATGAACCGTTCATCTTGTCACCACAGCCCGCGACAAAGACCGTCACAATCGGCGGTACGGAAATTGAGTTCGAGGGGATTGAAGCGATCTACGGTGCCGCCGCGTCATTCGGCCAAATCGGATTTCCTTTCGAAACCTTCGGCGACGCCGTCGATCACCTGCCCGGCGATGGCAGCAACGTCACCTTCAGCACCACCGACACACGGACCGTCGCCATCCCGCAGGTTAGTTTCGACCTCGGCGCCGCCGACCCTGGTGCAGCGCTTGGCAGCCGCCTCTACGACGTCGGCACCGGAAACGCCGACTTGGATTCGATCCTGGCATCGCAGGTGTTTTTTGACGGGCGCAATGCAGGCTCCAGCGCGTTGAACATCTCGCTAAACAATCTCGTCCCTGGTAGGGAGTACCAACTGCAACTGATCGGGCCCGCGGCAGAGTCGGGCCGCATATCGTCGGCGATTGTCGATGATGGTGAAGGCAACTCGGTCTCCGACCTCGGCGGATTCCTTGACCTCAACAACGACGGGCTGTTTCATGTCACGTCGGTTGTCGGGACGTTCACGGCCGATGGCGTTTCGCAGTCCGTCAACGCGGTGCTCGACATCCAACGCAACTCGGGCATCAGTGGTTTGATCCTGACGAGCAATGTGCCCGAGCCCACGTCGCTGGCGATGCTTATCGTTGCAACTGCGGCGACATTCTCGGGCCGCAAGCGCCGCTGAACGGCGTCGCTGGTTAATCCTATGCTAAGCCCGGCTCCTTTCGGGGCCGGGCTTTCCTGCTTGAGCGAGAGAGAATCCCATGCTGCGACTCCTCGTTAGCGTTTCGCTGTTCGCGGTGGCGGTAGTTTATTCATCGCCTGTACATGGCGAAGAAGAATCAACGCGCGCGAGCCGCGTCCTTGAGTCGCTGTATAGGCCGGACGGCTCGGTGCTTGTTGTTGCTCACCGCGGTGATTGGCGGAACGCGCCAGAGAACTCGATCCAAGCGATCGAGAACGCTGTTGCGATGGGCGTCGACATCGTCGAGATCGATATCCGCATGACGAAGGACCGCCGCTTCGTCGTGATGCACGACAAGACGCTCGACCGCACAACGACGGGAACTGGCAAGCTAGCCCACCACACGCTTGCCGAGATAAAGCAGCTATGCTTGCGGAACGGGTACGGCGTCCCCACGTCGCACCAAGTGCCAACACTGGAGGAGGCAATCGCCGCCGCGGATGGACAGGCGTTGCTCTACCTCGATAAATCGGAGCACATGATCGCGGAGGTGCTGTCTGCCGTACGCGAAGCCAACGCCTCAGATGAAGTCTTGTTCTACGGCAAACACGATGCCGCCACGCTGAAAGAAGAACTTGGACTACGTCGCACAGAGATACACTACCTACCAAAGCTCGGCGAGGGCACATCGAATCCCAGGGATTACATCGACGCCCACGCCTCTAGCTGCCCCGCCTTTGTCACCAGCTTCTCAACTGAAGACTCGCATGTACTGGAGCACTTTGAGTATCTCATCGCCGCTAAACGCCGCGTTTGGGCGAGCCCGCTGTGGCCTGAAATCTGCGCAGGACGCACCGACGACCTCGCCGTCGACGAGCCGGATGAAGCGTGGGGCTGGCTAGTAGAACGAGGAGCAACCATCCTCTGTACCGACCGACCGCGAGAGCTGCTGACCTACCTCCGTAAGCACGGTCTGCATGACTAGACGCCGCATGTTCAGCGGAAGTTGCTGATGAGAAACAGCTCCAAGTCGGCCTCATGTGGCAGCCAATATCCAACACTCTGTCACAGTTCTTTGAGGAGATGCAAGCATTCTCCGTCTTGCTCCAGGTCGCACCAGAATCGTTGCGATTGCGGCAAATCAATGGCTTCCTTGGAGACGAGCCTTGAGTATGGCTACGGGAAACAAGCGGCTTTCGAGTCTTGCAAGACAGACGGCACTGACTAACGTCAAGCGGGCGAGCGACCCAATTGACGCCTTGCCTACTGCCGGCAGGCATATCAGATTGATTAGGCTCTTTGCAGGGATCGCAACACGGGCGGCGGTTCTCGGCACTTCGCAGTCGCCGAAGTTGCATCGTCCGACCGCAGATAGCGGCTCCGCCAACTTGCAGAGGTCTCCGTGACGAGGCGCGACCTCCGCAGATAGCCGTTCTCGCTTCCAGCGTGCGGCTGGTCCAGCCGATGCATGTTGAGGGCGAGATGCTACAGCCGCTTTTTTCGCATACGCGCGATCGACAGCAGGAAGCCCATTGCCCAAGCGATCAAGGCAGATGGTTCAGGTATGGCCGTAGGCTCGTAAAGTACGACCCCCGACGTTCCGTCAGTAAAATCGATGGTCAAAGCAATCTGCCCCGCGTCGTTGAACGAGCGCGGCATCCCATTGTCGGTACCGCTCCCGAGCCCCCCAAACACGAAGGACTCCACCTGCCGCAGGTCGCCGGGCTTTAGCTCAAGCACATCGCCAGTGCGAAGGATGAGCGTGAGCAAACCATCGTCGTTGAACCGCCAAAGCGAGGAGCGGTTCTCTTCCGTAACGCTGCTCCCTCGCAACGAAGCTGTAAACAGAATGTCGCCATTCGACAGAAGTGCTGGCTCACTCATCTGATCGAACTCTGTGCCTGCTTCAAGGTTCGGGGCCGCATCGCCACTTTGGACGATCGATTTGAGTCCAGCGTCTGCATAGTCGATCCATAGGCCGCGTGTGCTTCCGACTGCTCCCAGCTCCGCATCGTTAGACCAAGCTTCGAATGCAACATCCCCCCGTGAGTTGACGGCCGGTTCGTAGCCGCCGCCAAAGATGGTGAAGACCCGGTCGCTGTCATCGATGGGAACTCTGTCGCCGTTGGCCACGACTTTCAAGAGGCCCTGCCCACGGTCGGCCCAGACGCCGTTACCATACTCGCCGTTGCTATCGATGGTCGTAGCGCTGAAAGCAACGGTAGACCCGCCGATCGATGGGAACATGTTGAACGCGAACTCAACACCGGGCTCAGTGCCGGGTGCCTGCTGCCCCTCACTGGCGACGAGCTCTGTTTCACCAGACGCTGACGCCAACCAGATTCCATCGGTAAGTTCGCCCCGGATGCCGCGCCACGCCCAACCTCTCAGGACGGCGTCCCCAGACCCATTCAACCCGGCGAGCCCGACGCTGCCGTAGTCCAGCCCCTCGAGGCCGGGGGCCGGAGTTCCCTCTTGGGCCACCAATGCGATTCCATCAGCTTTTGTTCGCCACACTGATGACCGTATATCTAAGTCGGGGCCCTGGCGGATTGATAGACCGCCAAAGGCGAGCGCACCACCGGCCGAAACCAGCGGCGCAGATAGCTCGGTTCGAGCAAACGACTCGGCGCTGGGCAGAGGTTCAACTTCAACGCGATCCAGCGACGCGCCATTGCCCCGCCAAAGTGGCTTTCCAGACAAGGGAGTGCCTAGGGGATCAGACAGACCAACGAAGATCGCGTTCCCTTCGCTATCGACGTTGAGCCCACTTGCTAGGAAGGTGCTGGGCGAGTTGAAGCCGACGGCCGGGCCAAACTGCAGGCGAAACCCTTCGCGTGCATCAGACGTCAGGCCATTGGCCGAGGTCGCAACGACTCGGGGCCCGTGATCGCCCAAAGCCAGTATCGCCGCACCGCCCAAAGAAAGATCGTTGAACACAGGAGTCGTTAAGTCGGTTTCAAGATCGATGGAACCTTCGGCGGTGAAATTCCAAACCCGATCGACCTCCACCACTGCGCGCCCCGCAGCGTTCAGATATGCGGTGTCGAACCCGCCAATCCTGCTGTCGCCGCGACCCAGATTGTAGGACACGTCGGACAGTAGCAGCGGTTGAAACCACTCGGCGTTCGAGCAACTCACCAGGAGAACTGCCGAAGTGATTGCGAGGGAGTAACGCAGCATTCTGTATCCGTCTGGGAGGATTAGGAGCCAGCATTCCTATTCTACGAAGGCCGGAAGCCCCCCTGCCACGTC
Organism: Lacipirellulaceae bacterium; assembly: GCA_965263315.1. Lineage (GTDB taxonomy): Bacteria > Planctomycetota > Planctomycetia > Pirellulales > Lacipirellulaceae > JBCCQL01. The sequence goes on from CBDHGZ010000002.1 coordinate 298,754, forward strand.
ACTCACGTTTCTCGTCGGGTGTACTTTGGGCTAGCTCTACCACCAAAGCACACCCGAGGATCTGCGGCTGGCCACAGCCCGCGTCCGAGGTGAGTTAAGTGCGGTCGGCTGCATCGCCCGACGCGCCGGAGCAAGTGGCCGAACTCGCAGCGATGTCCTGGGTTGGGCGCGACCTCTGTAGATAGGCGGGTGCCCCAGCAACTCGAACCTGCGAACACAGCTAGCGCGAATCATCGAACGCGCGGGTTTGGAGCCGTGGCCGAAGCTGTTTCAGAATCTCCGCTCGACGCGGGAAACGGAACTGACCGAGCAATTCCCGATGCACGTCGTCTGCGCCTGGCTCGGCAACACCAAAGCGGTAGCCGCTAAGCACTACCTACAGACCACCGATTAGCACTTTCGAAAAGCGACGCAGAATCCGACGCAGACCGTGCAAGACAAGGTCGACTGCGAAGGACAACCGGGACAGGACCAGGTAGAATTGTCTGAGGAATACGCGGTTGTCGCTCGTGGTCCAACGTGCGCAGATGAACAAGTAGCGGAGGAGGGACTCGAACCCCCGACACGCGGATTATGATTCCGCTGCTCTAACCAACTGAGCTACTCCGCCGAGTCACCCCTGGTTGTGTCCACGTCCAGGGCAATCGATCAAGTCTACCGCCCGCAGGCTCGGTCGCAACCCCGCTTTGCCTGGGCTGAGTACGGCCTTCGCGGGCGGCAATTGCCCCGTTTTCTTGACAGCGCCTAAGCGCCCATCTAGCTTGCAGTTAGGCTATTGCGCCTAGCCAGAGCAAAGTCGGCAAGACTCGTCGATACGATTGCCTCTTTTGGGCCGCGACGCATCGGAACACGTCGCGATTGGCGCTCACTTCATTCATCTTCATTTTTTCGAGCACCCACTGCGCTTCGCGCTACCGTAGTGGGTTTGTGGGGGAACACGATGACACGCATCCCGGCTATCGGGTTCGGCGTTCCGTTTTGGTTGCTGATGACGGTTGCCACCTTCGCGCCACGAGGGGGCAACGCTGATGATCTCGTCTCGATTGGCGGATTCATTCCCTTTGTGGGAATTGGCCTGACGGATCAGTTTGACAGCGGCGACGGACTGGACGCCACTTTCTTCATCGCCGACTCGGAAAACTCGATTGTGGGATCGCCATTGTCAGGCAGCAGCGGCCCGCACTACGACGTAGCGCTGCTCGACACGGGGGCGGCCACTCATATCCTCACACCACAGGCCGATGGGCCCGACGGGTTTGACATTGCCGGCAATGGGTTTAGCGGCACGAATGTACAACCGATCGGAGGCGCCACAGGCATCGTCAACCTTGAAATCAACGATCCGTTGGGCATTTTCGCTGCGGGCTTGGCCGAACGGACAGCAGCGGGCGCCGCTCTGCAAATGGATACCTCCGCTTTCCGTGGCCAGTCCAGCATCGCTACGCTATCGGCTCCTTCGTCATGGACCTTGCCCAACATTATCGGCCTCCCCATGGCGGCGCACCATGCAATCTCCATCCGCAATGATCAGCCGCAGATCTTTGAGCTCAACAATCGAACGATGCGGACCCCGCAAGTCGATTTCATTCCCCTGGGTTCGGGTGACCAGCAAAACATCACCCGACGTCTGAACCTGAAAATCAAACCGGGCCCAGCCTTTGTTCAAGGGCCCTTGTATGTACAGGATGTAACGGGAATCTTGACTGGCAATCCGTTTCACGAGAACCCGCTCTCGCCAACAGTTGTTGAAAACGCGGGACTGATCGTGGATGTGGACATGAGCAACGCTGGCGAAGAGATTCAGGACAAAGAATTCCTCTTTGATACAGGTGCTGACTTTACGGTCATCTCAACATTCACGGCTGCCCGGCTTGGCATCGACCCGATCCTCGACACGCCTGACTTCGAACTAGAGGTGGAAGGCTCAGGCGGCCTACAGGGAGGCATTCCCGGGTTCTTTATCGAAGAGCTGAACTTCGACACCATTGGCGGTGACTTCACGCTCAACAACGTGCCGGTAGCCGTGCTCGACGTGACGAACCCAACCGATCCGGGCAACATCATTGACGGCATTATTGGGATGCACCTGTTCAATGGGCGCAACTTAGTCATCGACGCCAATCCCTCCATCGGCCAAGGTGGCGCCGGGCCGACCGTTTACATTGGAGATCCCGTCACCAACCAGCGGACCTGGGACGAAACGCAGTTGGCTAACGCTTGGACCACGACAGGAAACTGGCTGGAGGCGGCGGACCCGGACGACTTGAGTGATGTGCTTGTGAAAACGAATGGCTTGGTCGTTCCGCCACTTGGGGTCGGAATCGGTCCCCTTATCAATTCTGAAGAGACCGTGTTTCGCATGACGATTGACGGCGATGGCGCTACCGTGCGCATTGACAACGCGGGATCGCTGACGACATTTGGCGAGTTGCTTCTCAAAGATCAAGGAGAATTACTGCTCAATGGGGGTCAGCTCGACGCTCAGTTCATCAACCTTGAGGGTGGCAAGCTGAGCGGCAATGGCCAAGTCTTCGTGGGCACGGGTCCGTTGACTGGCGCCGTTCGCAATCTCTCGGGGATCGTTGCTCCAACGCCAGACTTCCTTCCTCCCAATGATTCTTTGAGGATCGTAGGGACTCTCGCCATCGACGGCGACTATTCCAGCCTCGCCGAGGCGACGCTGGAGATCGACTTGGGAACACTCCTCAATACGGACTTCACGGACCTGGTGACGGCTACGCGGTTCGCCTTCCTAGCCGGCACTCTGGATGTCAATCTGATTGGGACCCCCAGCGGTTTGAGTATCGGCGACCAATTCACCATCCTCACGGCTGAGGAAGGCGTTTCGGGACAGTTCGATACGTTGATGCTGCCCAACCAGTATCAGTGGACCATAAACTACCTGGCGAATAGCGTCGTTTTGGAAGTCACGGGCCTGGGATTGACGGGCGACTTCAATAGCGACGGAGTCGTCGACCAGGCCGACTACGCCTTTCTGCGCAACAACTGGGGGGCACCCTACGGGCCTAACGATTTGCAAGATTGGCGAGATAACTATGGGGCCACGAACTCTACAGCAGCCGCCTCGCAGGCCGTTCCCGAACCAGCAAGCATTCTCCTCGCCTGCTTGGCAGCGATAGCCTTCAGGCACCGGCGCCACCGTTAACGACGATTCGCCCACCGTCTATCGCTTGCTATAGTGGTAGTTTGTGGGGCATGTTCGAGGCGCGAGATGAAACCATGGTAAAGCTTGGCCAGTTCTTCAAGTCGATCTTGGAGGGAGGCAAAGTCGATGTTTCCAAACGATATGAAATCCTGCGCGCCGCCGTTTCTGGCACGATGTCAGACTTTCACATGGCTCGGGATCGTCAGTCCGATCAGATCGTTGGTCTGAAAATCCTCGACAAGAAGAAGACCGAGCAATTGGAGGCGCGCTTCAAGGGGCTTGATAAACCTACCGAAGGAGAGATTGCGAGCCGATTCGACCACCCGCGGATCGTCACCACTTTCTCCCACGGCATGACGACCAAGGATGAACAATTCATCGTCATGGAGTTTCTCGACGGGCCGGGTTTAAACTCGCTGATTATTGGCCGCAGCGAGTTACTCAACGGCAATCGATTGGAACTGATGCGCGAAGCAGCGGAAGCGATTCAGGTTGTCCATGAGGCGGGCTTCATTCACCGCGACATCTGCCCACGCAACTTTGTCTGTTCGCCGGATGCGAGTTCCTTGAAGCTGATCGACTTCGGCCTGACGGTGCCCGCCGAGAAGCAATTCATGCAGCCCGGCAATCGTACTGGCACGCCAAACTACATGGCGCCAGAGGTGGTCCGTCGCCGACCAACCGATCAACGCCTGGATATCTTCTCTTTTGGCGTCTCGATGTACGAGTTGTTCACGTTTGATCTGCCATGGACCCGCGGTTCGGACGGCCTGGCCGCCATGAGCCATGGCGGTAGCAAGCCCGCGCCGGTCTCGAAGCTGTACCCGAGAATTGCCCCGGCGCTAGAGACCGTGATTATGCAGTGCATCGAATCGGAGCCAGCGGATCGCCCGCCTTCGATGGATTCGGTGGTGAAGTCCCTGCGGCGAATTAAGCAAGAAGACGTCTCCTAACGCCCGCATTTCAGCCACAATTTGCGGAGCAAGCCTAGCGCCTTGCAGATCTTCCATTGCCCCCATATATTACGGGGCTTAGAGGAACTCCCGGACACCAACCAGGGCCCCCGGCCTGGAGCCTGAGATGACGATCGATAAATCTCTCAAAGTAAAGCGTGGCGCCTCGAGCAACCGCAGTGTTCTGACTCGCGTAGAGCGCCTTGAGAAACTCGCCGAAGCGGAGCGGTGGGGCGAGGGTGATTCTCCCTTCGGACTTGCCAAGGTGCGGGTCCGGAAGCTCCAAATGAAGAAGAAGAAAAAGAAGAAGAAGGAAGACGAAGACGACAGCTGATACTGAGCCAGCGATGCGAAGCGGTATTCTGCCGACACCGCGAATCCTCTGCAGCGCGGGCGCGCTGGCCTCACTTACCAACGCGGAATCTTTCGCGATTCATTCAGCGAGAGCTACTTCTAGCGAGCAAGCTTTCGGGCGACACCCTGCAAGACGGCGCGTTCCGCTTGGGCTGACGCCGAAGTCTGGGCGTCAACTTCCTCTCGCCTGGAGGCTGCCCTGGCCAAGACCAACTTTCTGACTCCCTCGTCGGAGGGCAGATCTTCCATCGCCATTCGTTCGATCTCAGACAGACTTGCGAAGTAGATCTCGATGAGTTCGCGCTGAGCCGCCAGGGATTCCAGCTCTCGAACTAGCCCCGCTAGTTCAAAGCCAGTTGCCTGTGGTTGGTTGATCAACTCTGCTTCAATCGCGCGGAGCCCCCGACCGTACCCACGGATACGGGCTGATAGCTCGTTTAAGTTCACACGTACGCCAGCTCGAGTCATCGCTTCCGGTCGAAAGCCAACGGTGCGGCGCGTCCGGCTGATCGCCTGCTCTGCCGCAGCCAGCCGTACGTTGTTGGAGGCTGCAGCAACGCCCGCGTTCGCATCGCCGGGAAGCGGGTCATCGACAAACGGATTCCCCCAATCCAAGTCCGCTGCCGCCGGATGCTCCGCCAAGCTAGGCGGCTGTGGCTCACTTGCAGGCTCAACATGGGGCGCCACGGGCTCAGGCTCTGCCAGCGCGATGGGATCCGCGATCTCATCTACCTCTGGCCGATTGCGATCTGCTAAGCGGCTGGTGATGGCTGGCTTGGTATCTGATGCATCGAGGTCCTCAAACAACGTGAGAGTTGCGTCTTGGTCGGTCGCTTGGGTTGCTAGCGTGTCCTCCGCTGGGGCATGTTCGGTGGCCGTCTTGATGGGCGAAGGCTCCTCGGAGCGCGGAAGAGCTTTGAAGTCCCGATGTGGCATCCGGTTGGTACCCGCGTCTGTGTGAGCAAGTTTCTCAGGCAGCGACGCTTCGGTCTTGGAAGCGACCTGCGGGCGATTCTGAACCACCGCGGGCAATGGAAGGTCAGCCGGCGCCGCTAGCTCTTCAACCACAGTTTCAGCCTGGGCTTCGACAGCGATCGGAAAGAACGGCGTATCGGGCATCGCTATACCAGCCCCCGGCATCGAAGCCTGGAGAGCCGTTTCAAGCCACCGCCGCATTACCGCCAAGTCAGCATCGGACCGCAGCGACTCGTTCCAGGCCGTCAGCGCCGACTGAAGCTCGACATACCGCTGGGCCAATACGCGGCGTTCACCACCATGCTGTAGGGACCATTGATAGCGGAGGGCGTCGACAAGCTCTTGCAACTGGGCAGTCTGCGTCGTAATCGCCGTTGAAGAACTCTGCTGGGCGAAGGCCGGGGCAGCGGCCAGCAGCACCATGGCCGTAGCGGTCAAGGCCAGCTTGACTGGTGAAAGAGCAGCGAGCACGAAGCGATAGAAACGGGGAGCGGTAACGGGCGGCATGATCGGCTCGCGGGAAAACAGCGGGTGTTGAAGGCGCAGACGGCCCTCTAAAACTAGATTCAGTCAGGATCAAGTCAACCGCCCTCCGGCATGTTTTGAAGCCCCAGCACAACAACTAAGGCCAGGTCACATGCCGCCAAACTCACGCGACGTGGGTCAGAATCCCAAGATCGGCCGCGCGGCCTCCCCGTTGCGGATTCTAACGATTCTCTGTGTCGCTCTGGCAGCGCCAATCGTGCCCGCCTTGATCGCGGGAGAATTCTTCAGCGACCTGGCGAACGACTGGCAGCAAGACCCACCCTCCAAGCTGGTACTTGCCTGTGGAATCGCGGGGGTGCTGGCTGCCGATATTCTGCTTCCGGTCCCCTCGGGACCGGTCAGCACGCTCGCTGGCGCGACCCTTGGCGTGGTGATGGGTACGCTCACTTGCTGGCTGGGAATGTCCGTAGGCGCTCTGGGGGCGTTCGCCCTTGTCCGTCGCTATGGCTCCAAGGCGCTTGCCACCCAAGCGCTTGAGACAGAACTGGAATCCCTAGGTAAGCGATGGCAGAACCACAGCACTTGGCTGTTATTGGCTACAAGGCCGGCGCCTGTTTTGGCGGAGGCAACTGTGCTTCTGGCGGCGCTGGTCCGCATGCCGTGGAGGCAGTTTGCCCTACCAGTGTTGGCTGGCAACTTCTGTGTTGCCTGCGCGTTCGCATCTGCAGGATACTGGGCGGCTTCCCGTACGGCTTTGCTAGTGGCGGTGGTAGCGAGCGCGCTTCTCCCGATGGTCTTCACGATTGTTCTTCGTAGGTGCTTTCGTAGGCCTTTGACAAAAACGACGACCGAGTGCACGCCAACCTCGTGACACTCAGCTGACAAAAAGTGTCAATCTCCATTGTGGGTTCTACCTTTTTGCTGCGGACATGAGCCTATTGTGGATATTCACACGTGGAACCGAGTATTCTCGGACGATCATTGGTTGTATTCGAGACCGAAAATAGGTGCCATTGCGCCAAGCCATCGCCACACGCGGATTACAGGCGACCATGAATTGACAATATATCGAAATCATGACGGCCTCGTTTGTCCCTGCAGCTTGCCAATTGTCACCCGACCACCCGCCAAACCCTAGTGAATTGATTTCACACGACGCCATGTATTCATTCAGTGGTTTAACGGAAGATCCCTTGAATCGCCCCACAGGCTTGGTGGTTGTCTTGGACTCCGACACGGTGTTCCGAGAGCGCGCCATCGAAGCAACGCGAGTCGTGGGAGCCGCCTATGCCAGCTGCGAGAGGACGGAAGATTGCCTGCAGCATGTGCAGTCCGTTGAGGTGGCATGCGTCTTCGCCGAGAATCGGCTCGCCTTTGACCGTCAGCCCTCTCTGATTGGCCAACTCGAAGCAGCAGGGTACGAGCCTCCCGTGATTACGCGGTTTGCGGCGGCGGAGGAAGCCTGCAGTGTCCAGCAAGATGCCTGGAAGGCAGTCTCGCCGGATGCCAAACTGGATGAACTCTCACTGCTGACAAGCGAGGCCCTGGAAGAAGCCCGCCGCCGGGCTGACGATCGCCACACGGTGCAATCGTTTCACGAAGACATCTCCCGACTAAGCGATGACGAACTGGAAGTGCTAGATGCCGTTTGCGAGGGCAAGCTCAACAAGCAGATCGCTCGCGACCTGGGGGTTAGCGTACGGACGGTCGAACAGCGACGTCGCCGGGTGTTCGCCAAAATGCATGTTGCCTCGGCGGTTCCGCTTGCGAGCCGCGTGGCGACAGTCAAGACCATCGAGCGTTTCCGTCCGCGACTACGTCGACGCCTTCGCGCTCGCCTGGCGGCGGCAAGTTGCTAGAACAATCGCCTCTGCTGCTGAGCAGAGACGGGCGGCGTGAATGCCGCTGAGCTAAGCGACTCAGGCTGATTGGCATACCCCAGCTTTCGAGATACGACCCTAACGGTCTGGGCAAGCTGATCGGCATAGGGCCCTTGCCCCACCATGCGCGACCCAAAGCGTGCATCATTCAGTGCTCCACCTCGCACGCTCTTCAGCAGCGCAACGACCCGGTCGTACCGCTCGGGAAGCTTCTCTTTCAGCCACTCAAGGAATACCGGTCTGACGGAGGTTGGAAGCCTCAAGACAAGGTGGCTCGCTGACGTGGCGCCCGCGCGACGGGCGGCTCCTAAGACCTCAGACGCCTCGCAGTCGTTAAGCCCAGGGATCAGCGGAGCCAGCATCACATGAACAGGCACACCGGCGCTGGCCAGTTGCTCTATCGCCCGCAACCGAGCTGTCGGCGAGCTGGTACGGGGCTCCATCACCCTGGCCAAGGAAGCGTCTAACGTGGTCAAAGAAACGGCGACCCGACCTGCTTTGTGGCGCGCTAACTCAGACCACAAGCCAAGATCGCGGGTTACCAGGGCATTCTTAGTCACGCAGGCCATTGGTTGGTGGTAAGCAACCGCTACCTCCAAGCATCGACGAGTTAGTTCATACTGACGTTCGATAGGCTGGTAGCAGTCGGTCACTCCAGAAAATACGACTGGCTGAGGATCATAACGGGCGCGCGATAACCACGCATGGAATAACTCTGGCGCTCGGTGCTTGACGAATACTTTGGTCTCGAAATCGAGCCCAGCACTTAGCCCGAGGTACTCATGCGTGGGTCGGGCATAGCAGTAGCTGCAACCATGAGCACAGCCACGGTACGGATTGATACTGAATCTGAACGGAATATCAGGGCTGTGGTTCTCGCTCACAATCGATTGTGAGTCGTCTGCGAAATACTCGGTTGCCGTCCGAGATAGCGAGTGCAAGAATTCAGCATCGCCGTCGAAGTGCTCGTAGTCGGGCGCGGTCTGTACTTTAAGATAAGGGTTTGCCAGCTGGGACTGGGCTCCTCGGCCTCTGGGTGAGTGAGATGAACGATCCATCAGCTGCTGATCTCCTAAGCAAGCACCACGACCCGATAGTGTTCACCTGATCAGAAACCCTGTCAATTGCCCCCCGGAGAGGAAACAACGCTTGCTGTTCTACCTGCTCCTGCTGTTTACCGTCGTTCCCTTGACTGAGTTTGTGCTGCTCTCGTGGCTGAGCGGTCAGGTTGGCTTGTTGAGCACCATTGCGCTGGTGCTGGTGACGGGCGCCATCGGCGCTGCGCTAGCCAAGCAGCAAGGCTTGGCTACGCTGATGAAGATTCAACAGCAGACGGCCCAAGGCAAAATGCCGGGCGACGCACTCTTGGACGGCGCACTGATTCTCGTTGCGGGAGCCGTACTGATCACGCCAGGCATGCTGACCGACGCCGCCGGCTTTGGTTTGCTCATCCCGCCAATTCGTGCGGTGGTCAAGCAATACCTGAAGTGGCGCTTTGCCAAGAGCGTGAAGGTGCAAGTCAGCGGCTTCTCGCCCAACGCGCAAGCGCCAACCGCGGACAGCAATGTGATCGACGCCGAAGTGATCAGCACGAGAGTCGAAGACTAACACTACGGCGTTAGAACTTCCGTGGTGGCCAGATGGCCGTCTTCCATCGAGGCGCCGCCGATTGCCAAGAGCTGGCCCTGGCCGCCGGGAAGTAGCCGGTGGAAGAAACGTGGCGTCTCCAACTCACCGGCTTGCTCCCAGTCGCCGTCGACCGAGGTAAGTCTTTGGAGTACGCCTTCGCTCGCGCTGGCATAGACAGCGCCATCAAGATTCCAAGCCGAAACACCAAAGGCCGCGAAGCCCTTGGCCGGGAAATCGGCAAGCTGCGTCCACTCGCCGGTGGCCAAGTCAAAGGCGTCGACGCGGCGCGAAACGCCCCCTTCGCTGCCCATCCCACCAATCACCACCAACTTGCCGTCCAGGTGAGTCACGGCCAACGCCCGGCGTAGAAACGGCGGCGACGGAATTGCCTGCCACCCTGCGTCGGTGTTAGTGAGGTCGCAGACCCAAGCACTGTCGAGCCATTCGCCAGAGCTGTCTCCGGCCAAGGTCCAACCGCCGACCACGTACAACTTATCGCCAATCACGACGGCGTCGTGAGAGGAACGCCGCTCAGGCAGAGGCTGGAGCTCTTCCCATTGCTTGGTGGCTGGGTCAAACCGAGCGAAGCGGTCGGTCGAGTGAAGGTCCTCGTCTTCCTCAGCAGCGTTGTGGGCGTCCAGGCCACCGACGCGGTAGACCATGCCGCCATGAGCCACCAACGGCAAACCCTGTAGCGGGGCATCGCACGGCAAAGCCTCCCAGTCGGTGCCGCCTTCCAATTGCAAGCGGCAGAAGTGCTGCGAAAGATTCTCCCGCGAATGCTCGTGAGCGGTGCCCGTGTGGCCGCTGTAGACATAGAGCCAACCGTCGCAAACTGCGCCGCCAAAGCTGGCGATCGGCTCAGGCAGCGAGGGCAACGCGGCAGAGGTGTCGCTCGGTTCGGCGTTGTCGCTGGCAGGCATGCGGAAGGTGGCCGTTAGGTAATGGGTTGCCGAAGTAAACTCTTTACCATCGATTTCGCCGGTGGCGTCCGCCTCTACGTAGTTGAGCATCAATCCATTGAGACCCGGCTTGACCGTATCGACAGCAAACCGCACGACACCACCGTCATCGGTGGCGTCGGCAGCTTGCTCTTGCCCGGCTTTGTCGAACAGCTTCACTTCGACCTCTGGGAGCGGCTTGCCGCCCCACAGAATCGTTGCTTCAATACCGCCCTCGGTCGTCTTGGAGACAATCGCCTCCAACCCCTCAGAGACCCGGTGCTCCACACCCGGCACCGTCAATCCACTTTGCACGTAGTAGGTGAGCTTGGTGCCGTGGTATACGCCATAGCTGGCCACGGTCCGCAGGATGCCACCGGCTTGTAGCGGCACGGCGGAACGCCGGCCGGTGAAGCCTTCTTCCTCGACCACTGGCATGGTGACCACGGTGGTCTCCTCGCCTGAGATCATGAACTGCACCTCGGCCTTCTCGACCGCTTCGGGAAGATGGTAGTCCCGCTCGGCCAAGCTTTCGCCAAAGAATAGCACGGCGTGGCCGGCCTCATTGGTGGTGAGCCAAACAAAGTGAGCCATCGCGGGGCTGGCGAGCGAGAGGAGGGCAGCGCCCGCCACTACCAAGGATTTAATCTGCATAACGTGGATCCGATGTCGTAGGAACTTGTTTATTCTTCTTCTATGGGTGGCCCCGCCGTGGCTGAACCGCCACTGATGATCTCGCCTCCTTCGCGCGTCGCATGGGCGTCGAGAACCATCTCGTTGGTATTTTCGTCGTAGAAATGAACCGAGCCATCGGCCATCAGCATGTTCACCCCGCCAGGGTGATCACTGCGGAAGGTGACCCATTCGAGGAACTTCTTGTCGTTCTCAGAGCGATCTTTTGGTGGGTAGTGAACGAGCCGGTCACTGTTGAACTTACCAGCAGTTGCTCCGTGGCTATCCGTAAAATAGGCACTCGCCCACAAGGTTGAGCCACCCACTCGACCACGAAACTCTGGACCATCGCGGAAGTTCTCAAGGCCATAATCCAGTTCGCCCACGAGAAACGTTGATGACGATCCATCGGCGCCTGAAATACCGTCGACGGAAGTCTTTCCGGCACTAGCAGAGATGATCGCCCCGTTGTGGGTGGCTTTGGTCATGTTGCCAGTGATGGCATATTCACTACCAACTGAAACAGCGTAGGTACCGGCTCCTAGTGGCGGCCCACCGCCAGGGAAAGAGGTTGACGGACAAACGTAATCGGGCAGTACCATGTCGGCAATCTCTTTGTTCCCCGCAGCACTGGGGGTCTGTGAGAAATCGTACCTCTCATGCAGCGTATTGCCTTCGATGTACGGCAAGATGTGAAGAAAGGCACTATTCCACTCTTCACCAGAAGACTCCGCTCCGTCCGTCGCGTGAGCGACCCTGTCGGGAGGCACTGCCCAGGGCAACCGCCGCTCGACATCGTTGAACATATGCATCGCCAATCCGATCTGTTTCAGATTGTTCTTGCACTGGCAACAGCGGGCGGCCTCGCGTGCCGCTTGGACCGCGGGTAGCAACAAGGCGATCAGGATGCCAATGATGGCAATCACCACCAATAGCTCAACCAGCGTAAAGCCACCTGCTTTGGTCTGCTTGGTCATTCTGTGATCCTCACCCCTTAGAAACGTGGTGGACGCGTAAACCAGCTCACCCAGCCGCAAAACGAAGCCGCGATCATCAGCATGCCAGCCATCGCAAACCCACCTGGCTCGGGAACGGTTACCGCACTGACGGCCGCGGGGGCCGGCCACAGGTTTCTCAAGAAAGCGTAGTCGGCTCCGTTGACCACGCCGTCCGCGTTGCCATCGGCACCGTCGCCGGCCCCGGACAATCCCGAGCCGACCGACGCGCCGAACTGGTTATTCCAATGGACCAGGTCGCCAGAATCAACGATGCCACTACCGTCGTAATCGCCAGGGATTGCCGAAGCCCCAACGGAGTAACTATCCAGCACAAGCGCCGCGAGGCTCATCGAACTTCCTCCGGCTCCAAAGTCGAGTAAGAACTCGTCCGGGCTATCGCCCGTGATCTCCCACCAAAAGATGGTAGTGACGTCGGCGCCGCCAAATTGCGGCCCACCAGGCAACGGTATCCGTTGGGTCTCCACGCTGCCGTCTGGCGACAATTCTTGACTACCGCCATCGTACGAGAGCTTGACGGAGAGCGAGTCGAGTTCACTGCCGAGCGTGTTGAACTGAGCAACGAAGAAAGTGTCAAAGCCCGTGGCTCCGGCGTTTGGACCAGGCAGTGTTGCTTCGAAAAGAGTCACGCCACTGTTGGAGTAGATGTTGCCTGTACTGGTGACAAACGCGACAGGTGGATCGGTCGTCTCCTTAACGTTCGCGTCGAACGGATCGACAAAGCCAGAGAAGCTCACGTCGGGCTCGTTTGGTCCCGTAGCGATGAAGAACTCATCCCATTCGCCGTAGGTGGTGTTTGCGTCGCCTCGTGTCCAATTCTCCGTTGGCCAACTACCAGCACCAGGAATGACAAAAGCCGGTGCGGCGGCGCTGAGGGCAGGCATCATGGCAAGGAGGCCCAGAGCGGTTGTCGCCATCGCAGTTTGGCGCCGCCGCGCTGCTGCCGAGGTAAAACGGTTGCATCCAGTCATGGTAAGTTGCGCTTTCCTGATCTCGTGGAAACGTAAGCGAAAAGCCCGCCGGTGCTGGCGGCGGCTAGCCACCGGCAGGCTTCCGATGTCAATCAACTACTTGCTGCGACGGCGCGTCGCCAGCAAACCAACGCCAGCCAATCTCGCCAAAAGAGCCGTGGTGGGCTCGGGTACGACAGCGACGGACAGCTCAAGCGTAGGAGCGATCGCGCCAGTGCCGGTGTTGTCACGGGTGTAAAAGGCGGGGAACACGGTCGGGCCGCCCTGCGACGCAGAATGCAGCGACGAGATCGTGAAGAACAACCCGCTCGACAGGCCGCTTGTTAAGTAGCTTTGGATGTCTGCGTCAGAGACATCGATAGCAAAGTCAAGCGTCGTGTCTGCCACGACCGTATCGCCGGACGACAGAGCCGCGTTCTGGCCAACGCCAAAGGGATTGATGTCAAACCCGTCACGTACGTTGTTTGAAATGTCATTGCCGTCGGCGTCGGCAGCAAAGGCGTTGCGGACGCCTTCGAGCCTTGGATCGCCAAATCCGAACGCTGAGCCTTCAGAGAAGAACGGCGGCGGAGTGGCGCCCCCGGCAAATGAGAAACCGAGGAAGTTCCGCAAACCAGCACCCGACAAAACCACCGGCCGGCCAGCATCGGTGTCCGTGGGGGCAAAGCCATACGTGGTGTGGGAGTCGTAAGTCGGGTCATATGTGAACGAGCCCGTTGAGGTCGTCGCATTCACCTTGGCGCTGGTTACGCGGTAAGCCTGGTTAGCACCAAGAGCGGGCAAGGAAGCGGCAAACGCCGACGTATCAAAACCGATGAGGAATTGGGCATCACGGTCGTCAAACATGCCAGGAGGTGGACCCACAGCTCCAAAGGTTGAGGCTGCGGTACGGGTGCCAGGCGAGAAATTAAACGGATAGTTCCAGCGATCAAAGTCAGCGCTGCCACTGAAGCTCGCGGCTTGTGCCAGCGAAGCAGTTAACAGGCCAACCAGAGCGATGGTCAAACGGGTGAAGTGCATTAGTCGCGTTCCCAAGTGATTCAATGTGAGTAGTTCAACGATTGCATTCACGGTCATCCGTGGGTGACTGCGAACGAGAATGCTGCGGCAACGTCCTGCCTAGCAGCTAGCCAAGGTGCCCACCCCTTTGAGTCATGCGTAAGCAAGCGAAAACCGGCTTCGATAGGCGAGGCCGATGAAGATATTCCGCTGGCTCGCAAGGACGAGAGTCGTCTGGCTGGCTGGGAAACCCTTCGCGACAGTGTTGCGAATGAGTCGCAATATCGTTAAGTTAGCGTTCTAGCGAATGGGCCACAAGCCCCTAAGTCAACTTTTTCGCACATTGGGCTTCTAAAAATATCGCGTCGCTAGTGGGCACCCCCAATCGCCACCAGCACCAAGAAGCCTGCCTTGCTGGCTGGGCGACCCGCGAGATCGGCGCGTGAGACTCTTTCGGCAGCCCGGCCTTGGTGGAGAGGATGGCAGCTGGCTTCGACCGCTAAGGACCGCAGCGGAAACCGGAGTGCCCTAGCCAGTTCGAAGCAAGCAACCGTGTGTGGCTACCTGCTGCTGCGACTCACAGGGGGCTCAGACGGTCAGCGGAACCGCTTGCTGGCAGAAGCCCTGGTAGAGGTTCGACAACTGCTCATCGGAAACGTTCGACGGCAACAGGATGGCCGAGAGCCTGGCACGTCGGATGACCCCCTTTTCAAGAAACCGGGAGAAGAGCGTCCACTCAAGACCGCCAGAGCCGCCTTGACTCCCAGTCGTAGAAAGCGTCGCTTCGGCTGAATCGCTGGGGTGAAGCGCTTCGAGCCAAGTGGCCCCCCCGGTTACGCCCACCAATCTGCAATACCCAGCAGGCGAGGGGCTCTGCGCGACTACTTCCGTGTCTTCCAAGCGAGTTGCAAGAAGCAACTCGGGGCAAGTATCGAGCAAATCGGTCTCAACCGACACGATCACCGTCAGCTGGATTGCATCGCGTGGTAGCTCGTTATTCTGCTCCAGCCGCCAATAGATCTCAGTGCGAAAAGGAAAGCCATCGCTGGGCTGGTAATGAGCCACCAGGTCGGAACCGCGGACATAAGCGTCCTGAAGTACCAAAGACTGCTGCGACGCAACGTTAGGAGTAATCTGTAGCGCTGAGCCAGCGAGCCCCGGAATTTGTGTCAGACCATGCCCTAAGTCGGCCAATGCAAGCCGGCTCTCGAAGGGCAGGAGAACCGCCTCTGTGGAATCAAGTCTCCAAGCGAGTTCTGTATTCAACCCAACACCCGGCAGTTCATCGACTCATGATGATCAATTCGACCAACGACTCTTCGTAGACTAGCAGGCCGGGAAGACTAAGAAAGCCAGACTCCATCGCCAGTCCGACTAGGGGAGACGCATAAAAAAACCCCGCCGAACACCCGAGGGTGTCGCGACGGGGCCGGAACAGAGAAGAGGCCAGTGTGTTGGGTTCAGCTGGGATGATCGAAATTAGGCAATCGCCTTCCGCAAATCTGCGGCAATAGTGTTCCCAGACACACGTACTCTCATGTCCAACTAGGATGATACCAACTTGACGCGGGCTGTCCAGCTTTTTGAGGGGCTTCGGTTACCTGAATTCTCGGAGTTCCGCACCAGGCGACCGCCACGACCCCCGCAACCTCCTGCCTGGAATAGGTTTACGAAAAAAAAACAACTGCGGTACCAGCCCAAAGTATTCTCTAGTGCAGTCAGAAAAACGCGGTCGCCACCTTTTCGCCTGGCAAGGCAGGTCGGTCCATTCCGGACTGCTACTTAGTTTTCGCCGTCTAGGCTCGCTTTATTGCGTTGCCTGGGAAGAATCTAAACCAACTCCCAGTCGCCTGGATCCTCCTCAGAATGAATCGACCATCAATCGCCGATAAACCGGCTGAGCTAGCACAGATCGCGCGCCAGGCCGCCAGGGCAGGGGCCAATCAGCTGATGTCTTGGCGGGGACGCTTCGAGACACACCTCAAGGGCCCGCAGGATTACGTGACCGATGCTGACTTGGCATCACAAGAAGCCATTCGAAACACCCTACTTGAACTGGCTCCGGACCATCAATTTGTCGGCGAGGAGACGCCTGCTGAAGATCGAGAGGTAGACAACAGCCGCATCTGCTGGGTTGTCGACCCGCTAGATGGAACGACGAACTATCTGCACGATTTTCCTAGTTTCGCGGTTTCCGTCGCCGCTGTGCGTGACGGCAAGCCTCTGGCTGGCGTTGTCCTCGACCCGTTGCGGGATGAAGAATTCTGGGCCGCCCAAGGCGGTGGGGCATGGCTTGGCGACCATTCCATTGAGACCAGCGGGGTGGAGAAGCTTGCCGACTCTCTGCTAGCCATTAGTCTCCCCGCCTCCGTACGGGCTGAGTCCCCTGACCTGATTGACTTTGTCCGGATCGCGCCGCGTTGCCAAGCCGTGCGGCGAATCGGTTCTGCGGCTTTGAACTTGGCTTACGTGGCCTGTGGACGGCTAGATGCCTCGTGGGCTCGAGAGATCCACCCCTGGGATGTGGCCGCTGGGGTCCTGCTGGTGACCGAAGCTGGAGGCGTTGCAACCGGCCCGACTGGGGAAACTCTCGACATCTGGAACCCGGCATGCGCGGCCGCCTCAGGCACCAGGCTGCACGCTGAGCTTCTGAACCATTTGAGTCCGCACGCGTAGCCTTACCAGGACCCTGGCGCCAATGCTGCCTGTTCTGCTGGCTTTACCGATTGGGTCAGAAGAACTGACGATGCCCGCAGAATTGCTTGCTACCGCGGCTACCTCGCGGCGACTAGGATGGAGCGTGCGTATCGAACTCGATCCGCCCCCCCGCTGACCCGCTTGCAAAAGCCCGCGACGTTGAATCCCAGGGCTATTCGAGCCCGGTATCACCCGCCAGGGCAAGTGGAAATTAGAACAGCGGCGACTTATCACCACACCCCAGCTCCTCCGCCCGCGCCTTCGATGCGCTACACCCATAGCCATTTCCGCCCAACAAGTGCTGCGCTCATCCGGGTTGCAGTAGTGGTCGTGTGGTGTTGTATCGCAAACCCTTGGCTTAGCCATGCACAGCAGCTTGCCGTTCCGCAAGACGCTGTCGCGAGCCCAGTAGCGACAACGCAGCAATCACCTTCCGAAAACACAAATGCCGGAACCTCACCGGAGCCCGCGGCAACCACGTCAACTGAGTCGCCGCCGGCGCCACTCAAGGACTCGCTTCCGGATCGCGCTGGGCCTGACACAACTATCTGGATCGATGACCAAGGAGTACCGCGGCCGGTTGTGGGCATGACCTACGAAGAGCTGTCGCGTGCCTGGCGAGTTCTCCAGAAACTTGATCGCAAGGAAAACACCCCGCGGTTTGTGCGCCAGAAGCTACTGATCCAAGGGCTGGCCGTTGAGAAATACGTACAGATGGAGGTGCAATGTCAGGTAATGCTGCCGAGCATTGATCGTGTTGCCGTACCTCTTGGTCTGGCAGGCACGATCCTTAACGAGACGCCCGTCATTGAAGGCGGCGCTGCTGGCGGCCAGTTCGTGACCTATGACCCAAACCTTGGCGGCTACGTCGCATGGCTGCAGGGTGACGCCGGCCCGCAGCGCACGATTCGACTCTCGGTAACAGCTCTTCTCGAGCAGGACGGCAGCCAGAGCCTGTTGCGGTGTAATCTTCCGCGAGCCAACCAATCCCTCGTGCAGTTGGAAGTGACTCGCGCGATTTCCGACCCGTTTACCTCCGCCACAGCCAAACTCGCTGTTGAAAGTCAGCCTGACGGTGATGTTCAACTGCAGGTTCAAGGCGCCGTGGGAGACTTTCGCCTAGGCTGGGAGGAGCCTCGGGCGGAGGTGGTACAGCAGCAACGCTCCGTGGTGAGTGTCGAGGGGAACATCTATACGGAGATCAACGGAAGGCGAGTCCGCAGTGAGGCCAACCTCTCTGTACAGAGCTTCGGCGGCCCGTTGGAACGGTTCCGCGTTCGACTGCCACAGGGAGCAACTCTGATCCCACAGGAGCTGGGTCCGGTCCCTGCTCCGCGTATGACACCGGTGGCAACCGATTCAGGTGATCGTCGTCAGGTCTGGCTCGTTACCTTGCCCGAACCCACCACCGAGTCGGTAGACGTCAAGCTCGTTGCGGAGCAAGCCGTTGGCCTCGATCCCCAGGCGGAGGTCGATCTGGCAGGATTCGAAGTGCTTGGAGCCGTTCGACAGTATGGAGACGTTGCCATCCGCGTTGCCGATGACTGGCGCCTGCAGTGGGGCGAATCGGAAATGTCGCGGCGGATTGACATCGGGCTGCTGCCGCCGTCAATGCAACGCCCCGATCTGACCGATGCCATTCGGTACTATCGGCAACCTTGGAAACAGCCGGTGAAAGTCTCGCTGCTTGGCAATCGTATCGAAGCCGTGCCACGCTATCGACTTGAATTGCGACCCGAGGAAGCGATCCTCACAACGAGCATTACCTATCGTATTCCAGGCGCGCGAGTGGCTGCGTTTTCCGTCGACCTTCGTGATTGGCAGCAGCTCTCGGCCGATCCGATTGAGCCGATAAGCTTGGTCGACAATGACGAAGTCGCGCAAAGCAAAGAGGGCGAACTCTATGTCCCGCTAAAGAACCCTGCGACGCGAACCGCCCAAGTCTCGTTTACTGCGAGGCGAGAGCTTTCACCGCAAGACGAGACGCTGCTATTCCGGCTCCCAACACCCCGCGCCACTTCTCAAGGTCCGTCAGAGTTGATCGTGGTTGTCGACCCCTCATTGCGCATCGCACCTGACCCCGTTCTTTCACGGCGCCTTCGCCCCGCGCCGCTCAAACAGAACGAACACGATCGTACCGACCCAACCGGCCTACGGACGTTTCGCTTCCGAGGGTTCCTGCCAAACCAAGTGTTTGCCGCCAAGAAAGAGGTCCGACCGGGGGAGCTGGAAGTTTCGCTAGACAGCAGGGTTACTATCGGAGAGACACGATCCCAGATTGAACAGGAATTTGCCTTCAAAGCACTCCACCAACCCGTGCGTGAACTTCGCTTTCGCGCACCAACT
This sequence comes from Lacipirellulaceae bacterium, assembly GCA_965263315.1. Taxonomy (GTDB): domain Bacteria; phylum Planctomycetota; class Planctomycetia; order Pirellulales; family Lacipirellulaceae; genus JBCCQL01. The sequence continues at coordinate 317,839 of CBDHGZ010000002.1, forward strand.
GGCGTTAGCCAGGATCAACTGAAATTGGAGCTAAGCGTCTCTAGCGAAGACAATTTGCCAACCCCGCCCGATGCGGAGCCAAGTACTCCTCGGCCGGTAAATGAACGTGTTTCACTACCATTTCGCCTAAGCTCCCCAAGCCAGGACGCGGAAGCAAGTCCCGAGATCATCGCCCAACTTCAGAGGCCTTGGATCGGCAAGTTCCATGTCACGATGACGTATGACCTGCCTATAGGGCTGGAGGGCGTTGGGGAGACCGGTGATATCCTGCTATCTCTTGCAAGCGTTGCAGATGCTGTGCAGCGCACACACCGGGCTGCGCTGTTCAGAGAGAACGGCAAGCCCTTGGCACTGGCTTCACAGCAGATGCCATGGTCCATGGCGCCTCTTGAGACCGCAATTCAGAGCAACCAGGTCGACACGAATAAGTCTTTCACGACGGCCGCCCTCCGTGTCGTGGTCGATACGCCTGTTGATGGCATTGCGGTTCGACCGGTGCAAGAACAAACTCCCGCGATGGCGGGCCACACGCTCCGACAAGCCCTGTGGCAAACCTGGGTTTCTACCGACAAGACGCAACAGCGTGCTATTTTTCGTTTCATCTCACATGCTCCAGAAGTGCGTGTCGCTGTCCCACCTTCGGCGCTGCGCGGAGAGGTGGAAACCCTACTCGACGGCCAGCCCGTAGCGGCCAAACAACTTGCCGAAAACCGACTGGAAATTGAACTGCCTGCCAGCCTTGGAAGCCACCATACGCTTGAGCTGCGGTACTTTGAACCGATGGAAGCAACCAGCGTCGTCTCATGGCGACCGGCAACCTTGGTGGCAGACGCTGAGCAAGCGAGATCCTACTGGCAGGTCATTCTTCCGAGTAACAGGCAACTCATCGACGCGCCTGACAGCTTTGCTTTGGCCATGCGTTGGGGTTGGCTTCAAGGGGGTTGGGACCTCAAGCCAGCGCTGGATACGCACCAACTAGAGGAGCAACTCAAGGCGGTCCATGGCGGCAGTCTTGCCATGGGCGAACGCGCCGTTCTGCTATCGTTCCTCGGCTCGCCTCCGCCGAGTCAGGGGCAGACGTTGACCACGGTCGACAGAAACACAACGGTCCTGGCAGTGTGCGGTGGTGTGCTCTTAGTGGGACTCGCGTTTGTCTATGTGCCAGCTTTGCGCAGCAAGGCTGGCTGTCTCTGCTTGCTGCTCGGCCTTGCCGCGTTCGCGTTGCTGTGCCCTGGGCTCTTCTGGCATGTTTCGCGGGCGGGGCTCGTAGGCCTTGGCATCATGTCGATAGTGGCCGTTGTGCACTTGGTGCTCCAGCGGCGCGAACTTGGTTCCTCGCCAACGGCTCACGCCGCTGACGTAACGAGCCCGCTAAGCCCAGCGGCGGGTGGCACCGATACCATGATCTCCCTGCCGCTTGGAGCCGTCTCTACCAATGCGCCTACCGTTTCAGTCCCACCGCAAGAGTCCAACGGCTAACTCCCTGCCACAGGGAACTGCCCACACGACACCATCGCTGCCGTCAAACCTCGATGTCTCAACAGTTCTCTCGATCGTACGTTGCGAAGCATCGGCAAGCAGCGAGCTCGCTACGGCGCCTGCTCACAGCGGTGAGCACTTTATTGCTTATGATGGCGTCCGCCTGCGCAGCGCAAGAGAATCAGTCTGCCGGCGCCGGGCTTCGACGAGTCTTTGTGCCACGTGACCAACCGGAGAGTTGGCCAACCGACAACCAACGCTTTGTGCCCCTCAAGAAGTCGGAGCTAATCCGACTTACCGAAGCTCAGCTCGCTCCCAAGGCCGAAGCATTGGTCGAGCAAGCCACATTGATCGCACGCGTTGACGCTCAAGGAAAACTCATCGGCCACGGCGAGTTGCGAATCGACTCCCAGGGCTCAGGCGTTGCGTTCTTGGACTGGGCGATCGCTCCTGGCCTCGTCACAAAGGCGGTGTGGCGAGACCTTCCGACACGGCCCGTGCTCCTAGGTACTTGGCCGGTAGATTCGGGTGGCGAGTACCGTCGCGGCCTCTCCGTACCCTACGCCGGCACGCTCGACTTCGAGTTTCAAGTGGCTCCGACCGCATTAGACCGGTCAGAGCAATACACGATTGCTTTGCCCAACTGCCTGCGTCGACAACTACAAGTAACCCTGCCAGAAGGCATGACGCCAAGAGTTGGGGGAGCCCTTCTCAAGAAGAGCAGCAGCGACCGCAATACTTGGGTGATTCGGCCCGCCTATGAATCTCCCCTTCGCTTCTCTCTGACGGACTTGAAGCACACCACATCGATCACGGAGCCTGACAACGGTGTTTCGATCAGCACGGAAGCATTGCTGTCTCCACGCGGAGCCGAACTCCGATGTCACCTTCGTATCCGCGGAGCGAAAACTCCGGTCCGCACCCTTTCAGTCGAACTGCCAGAAGCGGTATCCATTCTGTCCGTCACTGCGGCCGGGGAACCCGTGACTTGGCGGACGACGCTTGATGACAGCGGATCTCGATTGCTCCAGCTAGACCTATCTTCAGATCGGCTCGTTGCTTCCAGCAGCTTGTTGATCCGCTCGTGGTGCGATGTGCAAACACAAGAACCATGGACCATCCCTCAGATCGTCGTCCGCGACATGACCTGGGAGGGAGGTAACATCGCTTTGCATGTGGCTCCCGAGTTTTCCATGGACGACATCCCCATCGCCCGCGGTGCTGTGCTCAAGTCCGTTAGTTCGCTTACACCGGATGGCTCGGAGGTCTATCGCTTCGACTGTTTCCGGCAAGTTGCAGAAGTGGCTGTCGTCGTGACGGCCTCGGATGAATCGCCGAGCCTAAGCATACTTCAGAGCTGTGAACTCCGACGCAACGAAGCTGCTTCGATGGTCGAGATCACGTTCGATCCTACAAGCTTCGCCAACACTCAGCTGATCACTGCCGCGCTAAGTCCCGGCTGGCTCATTGAGTCAGTTGATTCGCCCTCGAAGGGTCTGGTGAAGGACTGGTTCCTCGAGGCCCCACCCGAGTCGGCCTCCGCGAACTCCGCTGGTTTGAGCCCAGCAGACACCACAGGCCAGGCGCCTCGACTTCGTGTGCGCCTCAACAACGTCCAGCTCTCTTCAGTGGCAGAAGCGTCGCCCGATCGCACAAACAGCAGCCGATCTGAGTTCGCTGATCATAGGCTCCGTATTGCGTGCCGAAGACTTGTCCCTAGCAACCAGGAGAATTCGCTCGCTTCTCTGTGCCCTCTCCGTTTTGAGGAGGGCGTTGTTCGATCGAACCTGCTAGAAGTCGCTGCCAGGGTGCCGCATCAGTTGCAGACTCAATTCGCATCGAAAGGGTCTTCTAGATTTATACTCGATCAGCAGGCGCAAAGCCTGCGCGTTGACGCAAACGAAGACTCGGCCGCGGCGTCGTTGAGAAGCTCTATGGTCAGCCTGCGCCTACGGCCTCTTTCCATTGACGCTAGGATTGCCCTCCTTGTGGATGTGGCGGATCAATCTTTTGAATTCGAGTCAGAAATTGTCATCTCAGGGGAAACCGGTCAGGCCGAGTCCATTCCGTGCCTCTTCCAATCGCCGTTACCAGGCCGCCCTCTGTGGATCGACGCCAACACGGGACAACGTCTTGATGCGACCCGAGCGGCGCCACAACGACAGGTCAGGTCCGGGACGGTAGAAGAGCTCTGGCTGATCCAACCTCCTGCACAGGGAACTAGCCCTTTTCGCTTGAAGATGGTGACCACCGCTGCAGCCGACGATGACTTCTCAATACCGCTTGCAATGGTCCCCTCGGCAAGGGAACAGTCGGGCGAACTAACCCTATCTGCACGCAGTACACGGGACTACGTGTTTGATCACTCTGATCTGATTGCCGTAATGAGTCCCGCTGAAGACGAGATCGCCTATCGCTACGACCCTCTGTCAGTGAGCGACCCACGTCGGGCCCCACGATTGAGGCTCCAAAGAGCAGACACCCAGCGACGACGATCGGCGCCACGAGCGTCCCTCCTTTGCCTGGATACCTACTGGATGCCAGACCGACCAACAAGGCATACAGCCACCTACAAGCTACTGGATTCTGGTCATTTTGAATTCCGCCTACCTGAACATACTAAGCTACTGTCCATTACGGACCGAGAAGGCCGGCAGCTTGAAGCGGAAGCGGCTGATAACGCGACCTCGGACGGATGGCTGCTCTGTCGCACTGACTCCGTGGCGTCGAAGAGCGATATCTCGATTGCCTACTGCCAGATCGAAAGCTCCGGTAGCACCCAGGTGCTGCCGCAACTGCCAGAGTCAGTAGCCTCTCGCTCTAGCTGGGAGTGGAGGCTATGGACTCCCCAGGACTGGGCAACAGACACTTCAGAAGCTATCGCTCCCAGCTTAAGGCGGCGCCTGCTGGGGCCACTCAGCGCGGCGTCCCCCCAGCCCCCTTTCAATCCTCTGAGGCAAGCTGATTGGCAGGCTCTGTTAAAGAGCATTAAATCATTGGTTCTGCCAGAAGAAGGCTCAGCAAGTATCGATCGATCGTTGCCGAGTCCCCCAACTGCCGCAACCTTTGCGGGCTGGCGTTCGCATCGGACCTTGGGGAGCAGTACGCTTCCCCAGGCGCTTCGAGTGGTCCAAGTCTCCCGGCATCAGGCCGGGTTCCTTGCTATTCAGCTGCTGGTGATGGCTGTGGCTGCGTGGGTGCTTTCGCGGTGGCCTCACCGGTACTTTTTGCTGTTGTTGGTAACGATGGGCGTCACGCTGGCTGCCCCGACATCGCTGTCAGCGTGGTTCTCTGCCATGTGGTTCGGTACCGCGATGGCCGCTCCCTGGCGATGGCTAACCCGCGTGGTATGTTCTCCCGTCGGCGCCAAACGATCTTCCGATGCAGCCTCAATCGGCGCCCACTCTCAGCTGGGAAAACCACGGTCTGTAGCTTGGCTGCTGGCCGTGATTGGTCCCGCTTTGCTCTCTGGACTTAGCGCCGCGAAAGCCGCTTCACCAGAAAGGCTATTGATTCCGGTTGACGCCGCCGGTCGGCAATTGGGTGACAAGGTCTACCTGAGTGAGGCCTATTGGCAACAAATACTCGAAAAAGAAGCCCGCCGACAGGCACCCGGACCCAGTTCCGTACTGCTTCGTCATGTATCGATCCATGGCGAGTTGACCGATATCGTCGACGGAGCGCCCATTGAACTGAGCCCCTGGACCGTGGCCCTCGAGCTAGAAGTTTTTCATCGAGACGCGCGTGTTCATCTACCCTTGGAAAGACGAGCCGGTGACTGGCCCACAAGTGTCGATATTGATGGCGTTCCCGCTGCTTTAGAGTGGGATAGGGCCGGTGCGTCATTTGTCGTGCCCGAGCCAGGACCATGTGTCGTGAGCATGATGTTCAAGCCTGTGGTCGTCGTGGAAGAAGGCAAGTATCGACTGCATCTTCGGGGACTCGCGGATGCCGGCGGCACCCTATCGCTGAACTATCCCAAGTCAATTGCAGACGTACGCGTGCTGCCCGCCACCAACGTTCGTAAATCGGCGCCAGGGAAGCTCGTGGCCGTGCTAGACGGACGTCAAGACCTGAGTTTGTCCTGGAGCGACACCCAGCAATCTCAGCCGCGCCCGTCGTCTTCCGTCGAAATCCTGCAGCGCGTGGAACTCGCTGAAAATGGTCTGGCGATGTCGGTATTGGCGGCCACCAATGGCCAAAGGAAACCAGTTCGGTTCACAACTCCCCCGGCTGGGAGAACATAGCTCCTACGACTGACGCTGTCGCACAGCTTACGGACGGTACCGACGGCGGATCAGGCGCATCACGTCTAGTTGTTATCGCGAACTACAAACAAACGCGAGCTAGCCCGCTCGGTGTGCTCCATTTGCCAGCCGTTGAAGCAGAGGGGGTACGAGTCGAAAGACATCTGATGGCTCTACAGTTGTCAGATGAGCTAACCGCCGTCCCCCTCAACGCTGAGGGAGCTCGATCGATCGAACCAAGGCAGTTTGACGGCCAGTGGCAATCGCAGCTCGTTGAAATGGACACGCGGCTCGCCGCCGACTCTTTACAACCAGAAGGTGTGCCACAAGCGAATAAAACGACGCTGGCCACGGTTCTTGATGGCTCATCGGCTTGGCTAGTGGGAATCGAGCCGAAGAGCCTCAGCTCTCAGCAACCTCCACCTCGATTGGCAGTCGCTATCGGGGAGAGCCGATTTCGATGTCAGCTAACGTTAGAGGCGCTCACAGGCCGGGGGCCCGTCGTCGCTCTCGAAGTCCCTGAAGCTATGCGCATGGCTTACGCTCATCTACTCCAGTCTGGTCAAACCAGACAAGTCCGTTGGACACGCCCAAGACAGGATCGGCTCGTGGTGTTCCTGCCGGAACGGGTAGACGACAGTTTCCGTCTTTCAGTCGGGGGCGAAGTCGCTCGCAGTGACAGCCAAAACCCACTCCCGGTACTCCGGGTTGCTGATGTTGTGTCTACGGGGAGTCTTCTCGACATCTATCGTGAAGACGCAGTGCAAGTTGAGCTCGTGGCAAGTGCACCCCGACCGACTAGCGAAGCACAGCCTGCGACGCCACCAAAGTGGCGAGCCTGGCCGGTCGCATCACTTCGGCTCGCCGCCGAAGAAGCACCTCCCGAGCTGAAAGTCACCGCCAATTCACCAAGTTTCTCGGCCGTGACGCTTTCCGCGTATCGTGCGACTGAAGAAGCGATCATCGGCAACTGGACGGCCGAAGTAGTCGTCGAGTCAGGGAATCTGGCGGCCCTTCGTATCGAGATGCCACCGACCGGCTCGGGAAGTGGATCGCTGCCTCAACAAGTCGAGTGCCTGCGACCCGCAGACGCCAAGTTGATCAAACTGCCCAACACGGAACCGGCTGCCTGGGAGCTCCAACTACCCGCGCCACGGCAAGCCGGAGACAAGCTGCTTATTGAGCTGTTGACGCCGTTCGCCATCAAGACAAGCGGAAACACCACGGCCCCAAGCTTCCTGCTGCCCCAAGCGAAGACTGAGGCGCAGTATGTCGCCTTACCGTCTCCGGCTAGTGCCAACGAAGACGCCCCTCTTCGATGGGCTGCGCTGAGCATGAGCCGTGTAATCAATGCCAAGAACGTCGCTCAACTCTTGCCCGAGGGTTTCAGTTGGCAACTGCGCAAAGTCTTGGCCGACGGCGAGCGTAAACCAGGCCGCCCAGCCAGCGTCTTCTGGACGGCCGCGCCTGGCCGAGAAGGCCCGCTGCGCGTACCGCTAGCCGAGTACCATGTGGCGGCACATCGTGACATCGAGCGCCTTGTGACATCGAAGTTCTTTATTCAACCAAATGGGGCGAAGTCTTGCGTGCTCCACCTGGGCAAAGACCATCAACTCCAATCACTTTCAATCAACGGCACTGTCACGCCGCACGACGAGCAGACTCCGGGCAAGTGGCTGGTTGAACTGCGCAGCCCCGTGGCTCCTCAGCTACTGCAAACCACGGTCAGCCTTCCCAGGAATTCAATGCAGTGGCAGCCACAAAGGTTGACCGACCCGCGTCGTGGCGGAGTACGCGTCGACAAGGTACTGTGGTCGATTGAATCGAACGACCGAGTGGCCTTCGAGGCGCCGCCGGATGGTCGTCGGCTGGTTCCTCGCATGGGTGCCGTCATCCGATTACGAGAACTGATGGACTTGGGCCAGGGCTTCGACACGCCGTCTCCTGCTTGGCTGAAGAGCTGGTTGCCACTTGTTGAAAAGGCAGCCAGGCAGGTCCAGGCAGGTTACACAGGTGGCGAATCTTTGTCAGACTTTTACTCCCCAGACAACTTAGCACGGCAAGGAAGCAGCACGTCCCCCGCGGGCCTCGCTGCACAGGGTCTTTCGTGGGTGCGCTCGCAGCGGCCCCCGTCCAACGGGGCAACCGAGGATTCATCACCTACGACTTTGGCACACGGCTCCCAGGAAGAGTACCGTAAGGCCTATTTTGTCGTGAATGCGCCCAAGGAAATGGTGTCCCCAGCCATATTCGTCGTGGATGACGGCCGCGTGTACCGCTGGCTAGCCGCGCTCGCGTTGGTAGCGATCGCCATTGGCACACGCCGCAGGGTCGCGAGGATCAACCTGCTTGCGCTTAGTTACGAACACCGCCATTTGCTCGTCGCCCTTGGTGGCGTCTTCTGGTGGATGCTTATGCAGCCCAGTGTCGTGGGGCTGATGCTCCTGGTTGCGTCGGCCGTGGGGCAGGTCCGTAGGATTGTCCGCCCGACAGTCTTCGTAACCAAACGCTATCGCCACGGGGCTTAAGAATCGTCAGGTCGATCGCTCAGCGAAGGGCATCACGAGCAAAGCTATCGGAAACAGGCCGCTCAGCGACGCGGCCCATTTCGTCTTGGGTGCGACGCTGGCCAACCGAGTGCCATGCACTGACCTCTTCAAGCTCTGGCATGATTTCTAGCAACTGGTTGACCAGCATGCCGGTCAGACGTGAGACGCTGGCGTCTTGGCTGGCCTCAGCGATGGCACGCACAGTCTTCATCACGCGAAGCATGCGGGCTCGGCCCAGTACGGGACCCGACAGCGGTGCTTCCTGCTCCACAAGCAAATCACTGATGGGTACTTCTAAGGCTTGTTGCCAGCGATTCAAGTCAGACAGTTTGAGGTCAGCCTGGGGCGCCTCCTCCTGCCGTACTTGTTCAAGAGGCACGCCCATCCTGCGGGCGGCACTTCTTACCGAGACACCCTGCTGACGACGGACCTCGGCAAGACGCTGCTTGGGTTTCTCATTGCCATTGGTAGCAGGGGCGCCCGTGGCGGCGCCATTTCCATAAAGCGTGTTCGCGCTGAAATCGTCGGCGACACTCATAGCGATAGCCTCCGTCTCATGTTCCTTAGGAAGAGAGTTTTCCGGACGAGCAGCGGCTCGGGTGCAGGTCTTCTGCAGAAACGTCGATGCGACCCAGGCATTGGCTAGTGACGTAAACGCCACACGACTTAAGGCCGCAAATCAAACGCTATCCCTTACCGTGCAGGAGTCGTCGCCCCGCTCGCCTGCAGGGCTGCACCCCCGCAAGCGATCATCGTGCCTGCCGCTGGACGGCAGGGCGGATGAGGTCACCCCTTGGCTATGACTTCGGACACGAACCCCTTCCTGTCTGGGGGCTGCCGCCAGCCGCGGCATCAGATTGCTTCCTTGGCTGGTCGGCGATGGCATACTAAAGACCTCCACTCAGGTGGGCAAGCCTCAACTCACCTACAAAATCGCCGTAAGTCCTTTGTCTACAGGGAACTGCTGCGATTCGATGCGCGCCAATCTGGGGCAAGATGCTGCACTGTCTTAAAACGCAGCAGCGTTTGCGGCGGAAACAATCAATTTGAGATTTTTCCCAGAATCGGCGCGAGACCTAGCAACATGCGACGTTGCGGCAGCCTGCCTGGCCATGGGCGACCCAGCCCTGTTCACCAACGCGACATCGGGGCTCGCCTGACGGTCATTCACCACGCGCGAAGTCGCTCATAGCGCCCAAGAAATTCGGGGCTGGAAGGGGAGGGATAGCGCCGGCCGGTGCGCCCTGGTTCGGGGCGACGCGCCGCGGAAGTGGAGCCGGTGCAGGGCCATCCGTCCGCTCATTTGCAGTAGCTGGACGATCGTTGGAGTACATCTGGAAGCTCATCAGGCGTCGATGGGCAACCGCCATCGCGGCTTGATTCTGCTTCGGTCGCAGCAGGTCTGATGCGCTAACATCCTCAGGCCTTACCGGGTCGACCCGGTGATCCCACAACGCCCTTAACTGCTCTGCATTGATGGAAGACACCCCGTCATGAACCATCACGATGTCGCTCTTCACGCGCCGCCGAACATCACGAAGCGTTGGTCCCAACCCACGCCGCTGGGACTGTCGCATCGTTTGCACCTGAGGGAACCGAGAGGCAATCTCACATGCGATATCGAAGGAATCATCGGTTGATCCATCATCAACGATCAACACCTCTACCGCCGAGGTCAACTCGCCGGCAACCTCTAGAACGCGATCAACGCTGCCACGTAGCGTGGCCTCGGCATTGTGGATGGGTAGTACAACGGTCAAGGTTTGATTCAAGGTTTCTCTCCACCTGATAGATGACCGCGCTCTGCTCGCCATCCTGCCGAACTGATGCTGGTAGGTACCGGGCCCTGTCGTCCACGCAGGGCAGGCCTTGTTCACAGAGAGCATCGGCGACGCCCAACGGGCGGCTATAGCCATCGGTAAAACACGCCCTTTGCGCCATAAGTACTGCTAACGCCGATTGCACCGATCCCCGGGCAGTCGCCGTTAGGCTTGCAGCGATTGCCATAGTCCAATCGCCGCCTGGTAGGGATGAAGCCGCTGGTAGAATGCGTTATGTTTCATGTATTCCCACGATGCCGAATAAACGGACCTCCGCCGTGCAAGAACCCGCTTTCACCGAAGAATGCCCCCTACTTCCCGCTGTCGCACAGGACAGTGAGTCGGGCGCCGTCCTGATGCTTGCCTTCATGAACCGCGAGGCCTATCAGGAAACGTTGCGCACCGGCAAGGCTGTCTACTACAGCCGATCACGCGGTCGGCTCTGGCGAAAAGGCGAAGAGAGTGGCAATGTGCAGCATGTCGATCAAGTGTTGATTGACTGCGACCGTGACACCATTCTGCTGCGCGTCCGCCAGCAAGGGGGCGCTGCTTGTCATGAGGGCTACCAGAGCTGCTTCTATCGAGAAGTCACTCCCGAAGGCCTGCGCGTAATCGGCACACGGGTATTTGACCCCGCAACCGTGTACGGTGCCCCCGACGCGTGACCATCAACTGGCGCTGGATCCTCGACACACCTCTTGGACAAATCACCTATGTCTCACGAACAGCGGTTTGCCGCGCTCAATCTCGAGCTACCTCCAGCCCCTAAGGCGATCGGCCTGTATAAGCCTTTAGTTTTCCATGGCGACCTCGCCCACAGTTCGGGCCACGGGCCCCTACAGCCAGACGGGACGCTGATCACGGGCTGTGTCGGCGCGGAACTGAACGTCGAGCAAGGCTACGCGGCGGCTCGCCAAACTGGCCTCGCGATGATCGCGACGCTACGGGCCCAGCTTGGATCGCTGGACCGTGTGAAGCGTCTGATTAAGACCTTTGGGCTCGTGCGCGCCACCGCAGACTTTACCGATCACCCGGCCGTGATCAACGGCTTTAGTGAACTCATGCGGGAGGTCTTTGGTGACGAAGCCGGCGTGGCGGCCCGCAGTGCGGTAGGGGCCGTGTCACTCCCCGCGGGCATGGCGGTCGAAGTCGAGGCTGTTTTCCAAGTCGATGCCTGAGTAGCTGAGATGAATGCGAAAGGCCCGGCCCTACGGGCCGAGCCTTTGCGTCCCACCAATGTCTAACTGAGCGTTCGCGTTGCATGTCGCGAACCTCGTGTGTCTACGTCCGCCACATTGCTGTAGACAAGAGCACGAGCCGACTAGCGAACCATCTGCTGATAACCAGCCTGCTGCACTTGCGCGACAGGATTGCTCACGAATCGCTGGCCAGATTCGTAGGTTGCAAGCCGCTCGCGATAGGCCCCTTCGTCATGCGGCTCCACCAAGGAGATAGCTCGACGCATGGTCTCTGCAGCAGCTGCAAAGTCACCAGCAGCGGCCTGTGCAGCGGCCAACGTGTCTAGCCCGACATCATCCGCCTCGCCCAGCAGCTCGATCGACAACTGAGCATTGGCGAGCGCCTGCTCGGGGTTCACAAAGCGGCGATCAGGGCACGTCGCTTGCAGCCAAGCCAGGTTTCGAGGTGCGCTGGGCAGAGTTTGATCGAGCGCGGCGGCCTGTTGGTACGCTTGGTGGGCGGCCGCATAACGCCCCATATCCACCAGCAAGTCCGCTCGGCATGTCGCGGTCGTAGCGTCTTGCGGATCCAGCAAGATCGCAGCGTCAAAGTGCTGCAATGCCTGATCAATCTGGCCCATCATATGGCACACACGGCCACGCCCTTTATGGGCAATCGCCAAGTCGGGATTGATCGAAATCGCTTTGCCATAGTCCGTCAGTGCCGCATCGAAGTCGCCTGCCTGGATATAGAGCGACGCACGGTTCGAGTACGCCTTGGCGAAGTCGGGCTTGTGATCGATCGTTTCATTGAAGGCGTCAAAAGCTTCCGCGTAGTTCCCCTGCTGGGCAAGCAACACACCGCGGTTATGGCGAGCCCGCCAGCAAGTCGTGTCCATCCGCAGGGCATCTTGAAAGTCTGTCATCGCCTCGGCAGCTTGGCCCCGATCGGAACGGACCTCACCACGCTTGTTAAGTGCCCAGGCCGCTAGGCGGTGGCTGTACTGCACAACCTGAGGCGAGCGGTCGATCGCCAACACGTGGCGGCAACGGCGGATAACAAACGTGAAGTGATCCTCGGACGACGCCTGCTGTGCAAACTGATTCGTTTGGGCCAACAGAGACACAGCACGCGGGCTCGGTTCGATTGGCTGAACCCCGACCGGCACCGGGTTGGGATCCACCGGTTCTGTCGCGACAGCAGCGGCTAGGGGCAGTGGCTCGGTTTCCGGGTACTCGGCCGCGGGTGGTGGCGTGGGCTCACTCTCCTCGGCCAATAGACTGGCCTCGGTCAGCGGTTCTAGTGGCATCGAAAGCGGACCCTTGATCACCAGCGGCTTGGACTCAACGGGGCGCAGCTTGGGGCGACTCACGCCCTTAGTCTGGGCTGAGAGCTTCTTGAGAGAATCGAGATCCACCTTCGGACGTGGCAACTTGGGTCCAGCACTGTCCAGGAGCGTTGGCAACGGCGCCTCGGCTGGCGTTCTGGGATCTGCAGGACTATCGTCCATGACAAACACGGCCTCCTCGTCGCTCGGCATCAAAGGCTCTGCCAACTGGGGGCTTTGAAGCGGTTTGGGCGACGTCAGCGGTTTGGACGAGGCCAACTGCCGTTGCTTGCTCTTCGTGGCCAGCTTCCTCTGCTGGCTCCGCGTGGCATTCTTACTGGCGTAGCGATTGCCTGTCGGCTTGCTACTCTCGCTGCCCAGAAAATCGAATAGGCCTTGGCGCTGGTTGTGGCCGACCGAGGGGCGTGTCTGCGACAGCTGTCCACGATTAACCGCGTCGCGGAACGTTGCCTGCTGAACCGCGTGCTGGCCACCGGTCCTGGCAATGGCTGGTGCAGGCTGGGGCTTGGATCGTAGTTGTGTGGCCTGCTCCTTGGGCTCGGCCGATTTCTTACCGCCGCCGAAGTGGCTCTTCAACTGGGCAAACAGCGAACCACGCTCACGCTTCACCTGCGGCAATCGGTTGGTCCGTTGGGAGGCCGACCTGCGATAGTCAGCCGCCGCGATCGCTCCGTTCTTGGTCAGCTGAGCCGTCGCCGGAGCATATCGGGGGTCGCTGTGCGATTTGAGTGACGGTAGCGGGCGTTGCCCCTGTTGCGCGGGTGGGGTGTGCTGCGCGTAGAAGCCGCCGGCAAACGTAACGTCACCGTCGGCCGCCCGGCTCGTCGAGCCGAAGAGCATCGCCATCGATCCGCCGATGGCGATCGCGGCAAACACCAATGGACGGCCGAAGAATCTCAGGTTGCTAGCACGAATCATCCCGTGTCACTCCGTAGCATGGAGAGCCCAACCCCACCGCTGTGGGGCAAAGTGTTAAATCACGGCGCCGGCGCACCGACTCCGCTACGGCCAGTTATCGGCCAATCGGCACTGCCGCCCTAAACAGAACCAACCAGAAAACCGGCAAAACCGGCAAAGTTTAACAGGCAAGAAAACGCGGCCTCCAAAGCCCAAACAACTGCGTTTACTGTGCCATGCAGTCCGAGGCTCAATTGGCAATGGCAGACGACCTAGCGACGCTGGGCGTCCGACGAGGCGTTAGCCGTCTGAAACAAGGGCAGTCCGCGTCGGTAGCGTGCCAGGCGCTGGCGGTACTCCTGGCGCTGGGCCGGCTCGGCCACCACAATCGCCTGTTGCTGGTAGCGAATCGCCTGATCCTGGTCGCCACTTGCGGCACTGGCAGCGGCGGCGGTAGCGAGGAGCAGGGGATCGTTGGCGTCGCCGAACATCAATGCCCGCCGAGCCGATTCGACCGCCTTCGCACTGTCACGGAATCGACGATCCTGGCACGTCGATAACAGCCAGGCAATCGCTTGATAAGCTGGCACGCAATGGGGATCAAGCTTCAAGGCGGCATAGAAATCAGACACAGCCTGCTCGTAGAAGTGCGTTTCTGCATACAGCGCGCCACGCTGCGCGAAGAGCTCTGGCGATTTCGGTTGCAGACGGATTGCCGAGTTGAGGTCGCGCACCGCGTCTTCCAATTTACCGCCAGCAGCCCGAGCTGACGCCCGCCCAGTGAGTAGCGGAACGTCATCAGGACGATCGGCCAGCGCGCGGGTAAAGTCCGCCTCAGCCGCGGTTGTTCGACTCATATCGAGCAGCAACTCCGCACGATTGGCGAAACCCGAGGTAAACGTCGGGTTCAACCGCAAGGCGCGGGTAAAGTCCTCCAGTGCTTCCGTTTGACGGCCGTAACGGGCGAGCGTCACGCCACGGTTATGCAGCGCCGCCCAGCAGTTGCCGTCGATGCGAATCGCGTCGTCGAAGTCGTCATACGCCCCGCGTTCGTCGCCGGCGTCGGCTCGTAGTTCGCCACGCCGATTCAGGGCCCAGCCCGCGACCTTGGCCAGCTTCGGTTGCTGTGGACGATCGCCGATCAATTCGATCAGCTCCGTGAGCTCCGTGATCGTATGCGCGCCACGGGCAAGCTGCTCCGCTTCCATAAGGAGATCAAACGCCGCGGGTTCCTCAGGCATTTGCGTGGCGATGGCCAGTTCGACGCCTGAGGAAGTTGGCTCCAGCGGCGCCTCGATGCCTGCTGGCTGGGTTGCGGCTGGCTCCAGCTCGGGCTCTTGCAACGTGATCTCGCCAACGTCAAAGGCGGCAGCCACTTCGCTGCGAGAATACTTGGGGGTTGGCCTCTTCAGAGGCGACTTTGTCGCCGCTCTCTCGGCCATGGGCTGTGGGGGAAAGGGCATTGGCAACGGAGCGGGCGGCAACTCGTCCGCGGCCCGGTCCGCTGGCCCCTGGTCGCCGATCACTACCACTGCGTCACCCACTTCGGGCAACAAAGGCAGCGGACGGCGCTGCGTGCGCGGCGGACGCGCGATCGGCGGCGGAGCCAATCGTGGTGTTGATAGCGGTGACGGCGCGGAGCGCAGCTCTGGCAACTTGGGCCCGAGCGATTCGCCCGGTTCTCGAGCCAGCGAGCGGGCTGGCGTCGGTTTGCCACGGTGGGCCGCCGGCGTCACGGCCGGATCAAGCTTCGGCAAGGAGCTTGCCTCCACTGGCGGCTCGGCAGCCACCGAACAAGACGCCACGAATATCAAACTAAGTGCCAGCCACTGCTTCGCATCCATGCGAATGTTCCTCGGTTGAGCTATTAGCCGCGAGCGTTCCTGTGCTCACCGGCGAATACCTAGTCACGGCCCGACGGCATCTCTACCCGTAGGCTACGCCTCGGGCCGTGTCATACTGTCGTAGTCCATCAACTCTTCCAGCCGCTCCGGCGGCATCAGTTCCAACTCGCCGACAAGCTGCTTGATCGTCTTGTTCTCTTTGTGGGCTTGCTTGGCCAGCGCCGCGCACTTCTCGTAACCGATCTCCGGCGCCAGGGCGGTGATCGTCATCAGCGAGGCGTCCAGCAGCTCCGCACACCGCTCCTCGTTCACTTCCAGGCCGGTCAGCAGCTTGTCAACGAACACGTTGCAGGCATTGCTGAGCAGCGAGACCGACTCCAGGAACGCGTCGATCATCACCGGCATCGCGACGTTCAATTCGAAGATCGAACCGACGCCCCCCATGCCGGCCATCGTCACCGTGGCGTCGTTCCCGATCACGCGGCAGCAGACCTGCATGACGCGACTCGCAGATCACCGGGTTGACCTTCCCCGGCATGATCGACGACCCCGGCTGGATCGCCGGCAGCACCAGTTCCCCGATCCCGCACCGCGGCCCGCTGCCGAGGTGCCGGATGTCGTTGGCGATTTTGGAGAGGCTCACAGCGATAGTCTTCAGCTCGCCGTGTGCCTCGACGAACGAATCCTTCGCGGCTTGGGCTTCCGGGTGATCGTTCGCTTCGTGAAAATCTATTCCTCCGAGCCGCACCGTCAGGGTATCGCAGACTCGCTTTGCAAAGTCCGGGTGGGCGTTGATACCTGTGCCAACCGCCGTGCCGCCGATCGGCATGTTCTCTTGCACTCTCCGCAAGGCCCGCCCAGCACGTGTTGCGCAGTAAGCCGCCTGTGCGGCGTAGCCGCCAGAAAACTTGGCCGAGCCGGATCGGAGTCGCATCCATCAGATGCGTGCGCCCGATCTTTGACAAGTGAACCAAGCTGCTCCGCTTTCCCTCTCAAGGCCGCGTTGAGTTCCGATAGGGCGACCGCAAGTGCCCGCGGTACAAGCCAGAAGCAGCCGCGATGCACATCGCCGTTGGGAACGTGTCGTTCGACGACTGCCCCATGTTGACGTGGTCGTTGGGGTGGACGCCCCCGTCGGCTTTGGTCGTCGCGCCGAGGCCGAGTTTCTCGTTGGCCAGCGAGGCGATCACCTCGTTGGCGTTCATGTTGGTGCTGGTGCCGCTGCCGGTCTGGTAGACATCGACCGGGAAATGCTCGTCGTGATTGCCGGCGGCCACCTCATCGGCGGCGGCGATAATCGCGTCGGCCAGTTTGGCTTCGAGCTTGCCGAGGTCCTTGTTCGCCTGCGCGCACGCCGCCTTCAGATGCCCAAAGGCATGGATCACGGCCGGAGGCAGCGGGCGGTTGGCGATCGGGAAGTTCTCCACCGCCCGGGCAGTGGAAGCCCCATACAGGGCCGTCGCCGGCACCTGCATCTCGCCCATCGTGTCTTTTTCAGTTCGGAACTCAGTCATCTCATTTCCTCTCAGCGACGTGCAACAAACCTTCCGCGCATGCTAGCACGCAGCCGCTCGCGCGCCGATGATAGGAACTTGCCAAGAAAGGCGAAAGGCGGATGCCGCGCCACTCAGCCGCCCCCCTCACTTGGCCCCCTCGCTGGGCCCCCGGTCACTGAGCGAGGGCTCAATGCTATCATGCGGTTATGTCCACGATTCTCGATAAGATCGTCGCCACCAAGCACGCGGAGATCGACCGCGCCAAAGCGGCCCGCCCCGAGGTGGAACTCCGCGCAATGCTGGCCGATGCCGACCCGCCGCGAGACTTCTTTGCTGCGCTCGCCCAACCGGGCGTGCAGTTGATAGCCGAGGTGAAGAAAGCGAGCCCCTCAGCGGGGTTGATCCGCGAAGACTTTGACCCCGTGGTCATTGCCCGTACCTACGAGGCCCACGGAGCCGCGTGCATCAGCGTGCTGACCGATGAGGAGTACTTTCACGGCCACCTCGACTACCTCCGTGACGTGCGAGCGTCAGTCGGCATCCCCTGCCTGCGGAAGGATTTTATTCTCGACAGCCACCAGCTCCTCGAAGCCCGAGCGGTGGGCGCCGATGCGGTGCTGCTGATCGCCGAGTGCTTGACGCCGGCAGAGCTAGCACGCCTGCACTCAGAAGCGGTGGAAATTGGTTTGACACCCTTGGTGGAACTCTACGAACCGGGCAACCTACCCGCAGTACTCGACGCCGGCGCCCGGCTCGTGGGCGTCAACAACCGCAACTTGCACACCTTTGAAGTCGATCTGGGCCATACCATCCGGCTCCGCGAAGAGATCCCGGCCGATCGGCTATTGGTTGGAGAGAGCGGCATCAAGACCCCTGCCGACGTGCAGCAACTGGCTGACGCGGGCGTCGACGCCATCCTGGTGGGCGAGTCGCTCATGCGGCAGCCTGACATCGGCGCCGCCGTGGATACGCTCCTGTCTCGCTAGCAATCGAGATTGCCTGATCAACCGGCTTTCGGTTAGAAGCAGCGGTTGGTCGCTAGCCAATCCACAGCCGAGACGCCCCATGTTCTTACTCGCCCAAGTCGATAGCCCCACGTCGGACTCCGAGGCAACCGAGCCTCTCTCGCCGCTACAGGAGTTGTTCCGCGGCAATCTGCCTGCCAATGAACAAGAGTGGATGGCCCTGGGGATCGATGCCGGCCTGCGTGTCGCCTTGGTGCTGGTCATTCTCTTCCTAGCGTTCACGATTGCCGGCTGGGTGGCGTCGTTGGTCAACACGAGCCTCACGCGACTCAAGTTCGACACGACACTCACCAAGTTCCTGTCCAAGCTGGCCCGTTGGGGCGTGTTGCTGTTGGCGGGGCTGTCCTGTTTGAGTTACTTCGGTGTTGAAACGACCAGCTTTGCCGCGGTGATCGGCGCCGCGGGCTTGGCAGTTGGCCTGGCCTTTCAGGGCACGCTCTCCAACTTTGCGGCGGGCGCCATGCTGCTGCTCTTTCGCCCCTTCAAAGTGGGCGACGCTGTGAACGTGGCCGATCAGCTTGGCATCGTTGACGAGATTTCGATCTTCACCACCACGATGGACACTTTCGACAACCGCCGGATCATCATCCCCAATAGCGAAGTGTTTGGCGCAGTCATCGAGAACATCACGCACCATCCGATTCGTCGAGTCGATGGGGACGTCGGCGTGGGCTACGCGGCAGATATCGATCACACTCGCCGCGTGCTGGAAGATGTGGCCGCTGCCGTGCCAGGGACACTCAGTGACAAAGAACCAGCCATCATTTTGCTTGGCCTGGGCGCTTCGAGTGTGGACTGGAGCGTTCGCGTCTGGGCGCCAACGTCCGAGTACCTGACAGTCAAGCAGGCGCTGCTCCGGGAAATCAAAATGCGGCTCGACGCCGCCGGCATCGAAATTCCCTTCCCGCAGATGGACGTCCACGTTTCGCAAACGGCTGCAGGCTAAAGAGCAGCGACTTGGCCGTTGTATTGGGACGCCATGCGATGCGTCACATGCTGTAGGATGCTCCGCCAAATCGACTCAATCTCTTCGGACCACTCCGGGTCATACTCGGCAGCGGTGGCTACGATGGAGTTGATCCACAGGGGATACCACTCTGGCGATATGTCGTGATGGTCACGATCGTGGGTGCGGCCCAACTCCCGAAGCTGTGCCAAACCGTCCGGCTCTCCCGCAACAGCGCTGCTGCAAACCCTCAGTGCGCCCTCCAACATCGCTTGCTGACGCTCCATGTTTGTGAAGCGAAACCGAAGACGAATCTCGGGATCGGCGTCCAGCAACCGGTCGTAGAAACAGGCCAAGAACGACTCACTCGCTTTGCAGCGATCAAGGCTTTCCAGGAAGCGATCCTTTGGCATAGTACCGGTCATATCCAAGCGTAGCACCACTCCGGAAATTACGCTCTGCGCTTACTACGCAACCCGTTAGCGATCTTACGGCCTGTAACGCTTAGTGGGCGATCGGCCAGCGACGCCATTGTTGCCCACTCGACCGGCGCGTCTGCCACGCTCTTGAGACGGCCGCCTATGCGGACCGCCTCGTAGCAATCGAGCGTAATCCGATACCGGGTGACGCCATGTTTAATGGAGCTAAACAGTGGACCAACTTCGCACCGCACACCTGTTAGCTCTGCAACCTGACTGGCAATCTCCTGTTGGGCGAAGAGGGGCCCTTCGTTTTGGACCGCGAAACGTGGAAAGTCCCACATGCCGGCCCAGCGTTCGCCTGGGCCGCACTGGCGAATCAAGATCTTCTTGCCATGACGAACCACGACAGCCGCCTCGCGCACATCGGTAAACTTCAGCTTCTTAGTCGTCGGTTGAAGCGAGTCAACCAAGCCTTGTTGGTTGGCCTCGCAGAGCGTGGCCACCGGGCATTGCTCACATGAGGGCTGCCGGGGGGTGCAGACTAGCGAGCCAAGCTCCATCAAGCCTTGATTGAACGCAGCCACCTGCTTCCGCGGCAGCAGTTCCTCAGCAACGCCCCACAGGCGTTTCTGGCCACTGCTGCTGGTGGGGTCCCCGTCGTAGGCGGTCAACCTAGTCAGCAGGCGGATGGTGTTGGCCTCCAAGATTGGGGCCGGCAGGCCAAAGGCGATCGAGCGAATGGCCCCCGCCGTGTAGCGGCCCACCCCCGGTAAATCCAACAGCGTGGGCAGATCGCAAGGAAACTCCCCGCCGTGCTCGGCAACCACCTTTTGAGCGGCTGCATGCAGCCCCCGGGCTCGCCGGTAATATCCCAGGCCTTCCCACATCCTCAGGACTTCTTGCTCATCGGCTTTCGCAAGCTCGAAGACGGTTGGGAAACGCGTTGTGAATTTCTCGAAGTAAGGCCGCACGGTGTCGACTTGCGTCTGCTGTAGCATCACTTCACTGAGCCACACGCGGTAGGGGTCGTGGCTTTCTCGCCAGGGCAAAACGCGCGCATGCTTCGCGTACCACGCTTGAAGCTTGCGCCGAAACGCCTGCTTCCAGGCGCTCGATAATTCCTTCACGTCACCTGACTTTGCCGTGCGATCCTTCCCCATCTCTGTTTCGCTCAGCGTTGCCGCACGGCGACTCCGTCGACGACTTGGTCATTGGGATTCACCACGACGGCATCACCTTCGGTTAGACCTTGCAAGACCTCCGCCACTAGGCCGTTTTGCTGACCAACCAACACGCCGGTCTGCTCGGCGACGCCTTGGGCGACTCGAAAGACGGACCAATTCTGACCTTGGTCGCCTGGAGCTCTAAACAGTGCGCTGGCCGGCACAGCCAGCGCCTGCTCGACTTGGGCGATCACGATCCGGGCTTCGACACGAAAACCATCGCCAAGAGCTTTGCGATCTGCGTGAGAGTCGACCAAGTCAACAATCACGTTGACGCGTTGCTCTTCGACGCCCAGCGTAGAAATCTTGGTGAAACCGGCCGGCTCGACCAAACGCACCAGACCTTCTAGCGCCGTGGCGCCTCCCCAGTGCTCGAGGATCACACGTGCACCAGCTTCGATCTTCACGGCATCGCTCGAAAGAACGTCTATCTCCACCTCCAGATCGGTGGGATCGCCAAGCTCCAGCAGCGCCATGCCCGCGGTGACCACGGCAGCGCTCTCTTGGAACACCCGGAGCACCCGGCCGTTGACCGGAGAGCGAATCGTGTGCTCCCAGCTCTTAGCCCTCCGACTGCCGGCTTCGCTGCTGGTGGCGCCGTTGCTGGGAGCCCCATTGCTGGCTTCTTCCGGCCGCGGGCGAGATCGGATCAGCGCCGCCTCGGCTTGCTCTAGTTCAAACTCGGCAATCTCCTCGGCGTAGCGTGCCGATCGCAACTCTTCGCTGGCGTGCCGATAACGTGTTTGTGCCGTGTCCAATTCACTCTGGGTGATGCCGCCACCCCGAAAAGCTTGCCGAGCGCGCTGGAGTTCGGTTTCGGCATTGGCCTGCTCTAAGCGAGCCTGCTCGAGCATAGGCGCCGTCCGCTTGACTGCAGAATCGGCCGCCAGGACGCGCGCTTCCGCTTGGGCAATGGCCCGAGCGTCCAACAACTCCGGATCGCGGGGCTCGATGGTCGCCAGCAAGGTGTCGCCGGCTGAGACTTCGTCTCCAGGATCCATTTCGATTCGCAACAACCTGCCAGAAAGAGGCGTCGAGACGACGTACTTTTCACGGATTCTGGTTTTGCCATCTTCATCGACCGTGACCAACAGCGGCTGGTACTGGACCGTTGCAAAGTCGACGTCCTGAGGTTGTGGCAGGAACGAATAAACAATGGCGCCGATCAGCCCCGCCGCCACGAGGAAGACAACCAGTTTGCTGAGCCAGTTCTTCATTCCAGGTTCTCAATCACGCGACTTCAGCACTGCGATCAAATCAAGTTGATCCAAACTCCGCCTCACCAACAGTCCGGAGATAACCGACGAGACCAACACGACCGTGCATGCCAGACCATAGGTGTGGAGGCGAATCACCAGGGGGAAGCGAAACACTTCCTGATCCATAAAGTACACCAGCGCCGCCGCCATCCAGTAGCCCATCAACATGCCCAGTGGCAAGGCGAGGATCGTTAGCACCCCTAGCTCGCCCAGGAGGATGGCTGAGATTTCACCTCTCGTGAAGCCCACCACGCGCAGGGTGGCCAGTTCGCGGCTACGCTCCGAAAGCGCGATCCGAGCGCTGTTATAAACAACGCCCACCGCGATGAGGATGGCGAACGTGAGGTTGATCTTCCGCATCTCCCCCAAGTTCTTGGCGAGCGTTTCTTGGAAACTCTCGATCGCGTTTCTCTTGACCGTTACGCCCGCAATGTTGGGGATCTCTTTGAGTTCACGATACAGCTCGGTCCTGCAATTCGGATCGGTCCTCATCATGGCTCCACTGGCCTGGGGACTTTCTCGCATGACCTGAGCCAGCCACGGCTGCCCGGTGTAGGCGTTGATGCCTTGGACGTCGTCAATCAAAGCAACGACCGGCATGTCTCGGACGGGGCGTTTTCCCTCAAGCACCTCGACGTGCACTTTGTCGCCCACCTCGCAACCGAGGATCTGTGCAAGCTTGGCAGACATGACCAACCCGCCCGGCGGTGGCGGAAAAACAGCGCCGCGCTTGTCCGTAAGCTGATTGAGCTCGCCCCGTGAGGGATAACTCATCAATCCGATCCGTCGAGAGTGATGGCCGAACCGCAAGCGGGTTGCCACGCTACGCACAGGCTCCACATGCATCACACCGCGCAGACCGCGTAGCTCGTTGACCATGTCCGTTGATGCGGAGTCAGCCAGCGTGACTGACATATCGAACCGCTGCACACGATGGAACTGGAGATCAAGAACGTAATCAATCGAATCCTGCATGAAACCACCCACGATGACGATGGCAACCGACAACCCGATCGCAAGAATCGATAACCCACTCTTGGCGGGCCGACGTTCAATCTGACGCAGGATCATTCGCACCGCGTTGGGGACGAATCGACCAACCCCCAGACGCTCCAGCAACGTCGGCTTGAAGTTTGAAGGGGGTTCAGGCCGCATCGCTTCAGCAGGCGGCACACGGACGGCTTTGGCGACCGCGCCCACCGCGCCGACGACCGCTGCCCCAAAGCCACCGCGACAGAGACGCCAATGATGTCTGCCTGCAGCCGGATGATGAGTTCCGGATACTGGTAGACGCGTGCGATCAACTCCGTAAAAGTTGCCGCTAGCCGAGAACCGAAGAAGACCCCTAGACCGGAGCCGACCAGCGTGATTAAGAGCACTAGCTTCAAGTAGTGCCATCCAATGGCCAGGTTCGAGTAGCCAAAGGCTTTCAGTGCCGCAATCTGCTCCCGTTGGAGCTGAAGCTGTCGAGACAGAACAACATTCAACAAGAACGCCGCCACGGCAAGGAATAGAGCTGGCGCCACGAGCCCGGTCGTCTTGAGACCCTGGATGTCGCTTTCCAAGAGCATGTGCGAAAGCTGATCCTTGCGACCATAAGCACCCAATCCGCCGAATTCGTCCAACAGCTGATCCAGTCGGAAGATGACTTCCTGTTCGCTGGCGCCACGCATGAGCTTGATCGATAGATCGTTGAAGGCCCCATCCATGTCAAAGGCCATCGACAGCGCTTCATGGCTCATCCAGAAGACACCAAAGTGCTTGGGGTCCGGCACCAGATCGCCTGGCTTGATCTGGAAAATGTACTCGGGCGATAGCACGACCCCGACGATCCGCAAAGGTTTCTTGCGACCGTTGATGATGGCGGTCACCGTGTCGCCGACGGCGAGGTTGTTTGCGATTACAAACTTCTCGCTGGCCAGCACCTCATCATCACGACCAGGCTCCAACTGCCGCCCACGCCGCAGGTAGACGCGGTTCAGCGCCGGGTCGTGAGTGGTTGGCATGGACACCAACTGCCCCACGGCTGGCTCGTCCAAGCCACGAACATCGAGGTTCACGCCCTCGACGATTCGCGACTCGACCCGCGCGACACCCGGTATCTCTCGAATGCGCTGCCGCAGAGAATCCGGCGCCCGCTTCACTTGGGCGAAGACGTCGGCAAAGAAGTAGCGATCGTAGAAGCTGGCACGTGTCGTCTCGAGCGAGTGGAGCATCGTCTGCGAGTTGATAAATGTCGCCACCCCAGCCGAAACCACCAGCGCGATCATCACCGCCTGACCGGCCATGCCGGAGAGATCACGCAGTAATTTGCGATCGAGTGATGAGATCATAGGAGGCCTACTCGCCTTACCACTGCAACTCGCTCGCTTGCATCCGGCCGGCTGTGTTCCGCTTGACGTCTGCGATGTGTCCATCAGAAAGGCTGATGACGCGGTCAGCCATGTCGGCGATGACCGCGTTGTGTGTAATAACGGCGGTGGTCGTGCCGAGGCGATCGTTGATTTTTTGGATCGCATCCAAGACCAAGATGCCCGTATGCACGTCAAGCGCGCCGGTCGGTTCGTCGCACAGCAGGACATCCGGCTGCTTGGCCACGGCGCGGGCAATCGCCACCCGTTGTTGCTCACCGCCGGACAGCTGCGCAGGGAAGTGGTCCATGCGGTCGGTCAAATCGACCAGCCCCAGAGCTTCTGCCGGAGGCATGGGATCACGGGCGATGTCCGTTATGAGCGCCACGTTTTCGCGTGCCGTGAGGCTGGGAATCAGGTTGTAGAACTGGAAGACGAAGCCGACGTGATCGCGGCGGTAGCGAGTCAGGTCGCCATCGTCAAAGTTGGTCAACTCGCGATCTCGGTAGTGCACGCTACCATCCGTCGGCACATCCAAGCCACCAAGGATGTTTAGGAGCGTGCTCTTACCACTTCCCGAGGGGCCCAGCAGCACCACGAACTCCCCCGCAAAGAGATCCAGGTCGACCCCCCGCAAGGCATGCACACTTACCTCGCCCATGTGGTAGGTTTTGGTGAGGCCACGGGCGGAGAAAACCGCCTCGCCAGGCGTTCGCGCGGCGGAGGGTGAGGACACAGCGTCGATCGACATGGGGACAATAGCCGGGATTACCTGCGAACGTCCGCCAATTATCGCACGTAGCACACAGGGTCGCCTAGCGCGTGGCGATGCGCGACTTTAACTTTCTAGGCAAAGCCCATGGCTCAGCCAATCCTTTTGCGACATGCCTTTTTGCCAGCCCTGCTGTTAGCCGCGTTGGCAGATGCTCCGCGAGCCGAGGCAGGCGGCGGGCCGCAGAACTTGGTTCTCGTGGTCAACGCGCTCAGCGAAGACTCCAAGACGATTGCTAACCATTACATTCGTCGCCGCGACATTCCGTCGCGGAACGTCATCTACCTCCGATGGAGCGGAAACCAAGAGTCATGCCGTGCGGACGCGTTCCGCCAAGGCATTCTTCGACCGGTTCTCAGCGAAATCAACAAGCGAGGCCTCGCGCTGCAGACCGACTACCTAGTCTACTCCGCCGGATTCCCTTGGAAGATCGACTTCAAGGATGACTTCAAGGAGATTAAATTTCCTCGCAAGACTTCGACCTATGCTTCGCTGACCGGCGCCACCTACTTGTGGGAAAGCAGCCTTCGCAAAGATCCCACGCTCCTTTCGCTCCGATCAAATTGGTATGTCCCCAAGGCGCCCGGCGCGAATACGGCTAGGTGTGCGAAACTTGCAGGCGTACAGACACGCGGCTTTCGAGGCCGGTACCGCTGGCTGCTCGGCGGCGTGCCCCGACTGAAAGCACCTAATTCACGCCGCTACCTGCTCTGTACGAGCCTGGGAGTGACCACCGGACGAGGCAACTCTCGCGAGGAGATTCTGGCATACTTGAATCGCGCTGCGTTAGCTGATCATACCCAGCCCGATGGCGTGTTCTACTACGCCAAGAATGACGATATCCGTTCAAAGACCAGAGACCGTTGCTTCCAAGGCATGGTGCAAGCGCTGCAAGCCGAAGGGGCTCGGGCCAAGGTTGTGCAAGGCGTAGCGCCCGAGGGAGCTCAGGATGTGTTGGGTTTGACCTCAGGTCATCGGTTTGTCGATCTCGTCGACGCGAAAGCCAAAGTGCTGCCCGGCGCGATCTGCGAACACTTCACAAGCTATGGCGGTGACCTGCGGACAAAAGCTCATCAAATGCCGCTGAGTGACTTCTTAAGACACGGCGCCGCCGGCGCCTGCGGTACGGTAGTGGAACCTACAGCCCTGCAAGCCAAATTCCCACTTCCTTCGATTCACTTGCACTATTACCGAGGCTGTTCCTTAGCTGAGTCTTTCTATCAATCTGTCGAGGCGCCTTATCAACTGTTGATCGTCGGCGATCCGTTATGCCAGCCGTGGGCACAGCCCCCCACACTAACGATCGACGGCCCCGAACCCGGAAGTACGGTGTCCGGCGTCGTTGAGCTAACGCCGCGAGTCTCCCCGGCGGCGGGTAACAAAGCACGTCCGTGCGAAGTCTATCTCGATGGCCGACTCTACGCCCCTGCACTTGGGAATCAGCCGTTTGCCTTGGATACGACCGGCCTCAGTGAAGGAAGCCACGAAGTACGTTTCGTCGCCACGGCGTCGGACAGAATTGAAGCACAAAGCCAGTCGATATTGCCGTTTGTTGTCGACAACGACCCGCAGCAATCGGTCACATTAACCGCATCGCCAAGCCCGCTGGTCTCAGCCGAAGGCAACTTGCTTTTATCGGCGATCGTTCGGCTGCCGGTACCCAGTTCGGCCGCCTCAGAACAACCTCCAGAAGCCGGCCAGGCGGACGCTCAGCCAATGTCGACGCCCGTCCCCTGGCGGGTGGTCTTCCGAGTCCATCACCGCCAGCTCGGCGAAGCGGTCGTCGGTCGCGGGGCAGCACAGTCGGTCTCCCTTCGAGTCCCCGCCAAGAGGCTTGGTCTGGGACCCGTGCCAATTACTGTCGAGCTCGTGCCTCCGCCCAGCGTTCAAGGACAGGCCGCGGTGAGTTCCGAGTTCACGGGGCCCCGCGCGGCAATTTCCCCGCCTGTTTGGGTGGTCGTGAAATAGCGGCTGAACCGTCGCCGTGGAGCCGACGTAAGCCAAGCAGAGGTCGGCAAGCCGGGCATTCGCCGCGACCCGCATAACCTCTTCCCTGTGGAAAACTTGCGTCACCCGGTGCTTCGTTGACAGGGGGGGCGCCTGGGATAGGATGAAGGTTTGCCTGAGAATCTTGACCACGTCTTCTGTCGGCCTTAACCGACAAGGACGGCCCGCCGCTCGACGAGCCGCCGCGCGGTCCAGTACGATTCGGGGCTCCCGAGCACTCCCCGCAGGGGCTACGGCTCAACCTTCATGGACGGCATATCGCTCCAGCCGAGGACGCTGGTCCTTCGAATGACGGACAGCGCGGCTGACTAACAACAAACCAACCAGCGCCGCCGGGGCCGCCATGAGCGGCCCCTGACGAGACCCATCATGCAACGCTACCGTCTCAACTTCAAACTTCTCATTGGCCTGCTCGTGGGCGCGGTCGTCGTCGTCGGTGGCGTTGCCGGACTCTACATCATCCAGGCGGGTCGGGGAGCAGAGTCCTTACTGCGCCAAGCAGTCGACGCCCGCGAGGCCGGAGAGCTACGCAAAGAACGGGGCTTCCTCTCGCAGTACACTCGACTGCGTCGCGAAGACAAAGACGCCGCGGTGCGCTTTGCAGAAGTCATTCTGGCCATCAGCGAACTCTCGGACGCCGAACCTAGTGAAAGGGGCATGGGCGTCCCTGCGATCGAGGCTCTCTTGAGAAAGCATCCTGATCAGGACGAGATGCGACGCGAGCTGATTGACATCTTGGTCAAAGGCGGCCGGGCTGTTAACGCCCTCGATCATGTGAACTACTTGCTCAACACCAACCCGGACGACGCTGAACTGCAAGAGATTCGCCTCCGCGCGTTGGTCCAATCAGGAAAGAGCGCCGAAGCGGAGCGTTTCGGATTCAAGCTCGTAGGCTATGACTCGACCAGTGACGAGTTCGATACCGAGCAGGCGGTCACGCCCAATCAAGCGGGCGTCTATCAGGCACTGGCCTTACTGCTTCGCGGCCCGCGAAGCGATCCAGAGCTTGCTGACCGGGTTATGGATGAGCTCATTGAAGTGAACCCCGAGCTCTCCGAGGCGTATTTCTCCCGCGGGCAGTACTTGACCAGCACGGATCGCCAAGAGGAGGGCAAAGAAGACTACGAAAAGGCGCTGGAGCTGGACCCAAACAACGTCGACGCACTGCTGGCCAAAGCCCAAAGCTTGTCGCGAGGTCCGTTCGAGGACAACGACGAACGGGACGCCGCCTACGAGCAGGCCTACGAGTTGCTAACCACCGCCGAGAAGGCTGACGCCACCAACTGGGCCGTGTACCTCTTTCTTGCTCGACTGGAAGCTCAACGAGGTGATCCCGAGGCAGCGATTGCTGTCTACGATCGCGGCATCGAGGCTGTTGAGAAGAACAGCAAAACCCAACTCTCTTTCTACAAAGCAAGGGCCCAACTGGACGCCGGCAACGCCGAAGGAGCGAACGAAACCATCAAGGCGCTTGAGGAAATGCCCTTACCGCAGGCGTTCGTCGACTACCTGATCGCGCGCCGCCTGGCACTCGAGAAGCAATGGCCAAAAGCGGCTGAAGAGTTCCTGCGCTTGCGTCCAACCTTGTCCAGTCGCCTCGATTTGCTTGTCGAGCTGAACATCCACATGGGAGATTGCTTCGAAAAGCTCGGGCAGTTTGAACGCGCACTGGAAGCCTACGACACCGTCCTGCAGACCGATCCTAGTAACCGGTTCGTGATCATCAAGAAACGGCAAATGATGGAGCGAGTTGGCAAGAAAGGTACCGAAAGCAGCAACGACCAATCGATCAACCGCGTTATCGCCCAGGAACTACGCAAACCAGCCAATCGCCAAGACTGGGACGCGGTTTTTGCCCGGATCGACAACTATGCCGAGAAGCTCGGCCTTCCAGATGGCATGGAGGAATTGCTCAAGGCAGAAGTCTACGTTCGCCGGGGCGACTATGAGAAAGCCCAGAAGCGTGTGATTGTCGCTCTGAAGCAAAACCCCGAAAACGTCAACGTCTGGCGATCTGCCTTGCGCGTGATTGCCAGCGACCCAGCCCGCGGTCCGGTGAAGGCCATTGAGCAGCTCGACAGCCGGGTAATCAAGAAGTTTGGCGATTCCCCTTTGCTGCGTCTCGACAAGAGCGACTTCTACATCAAATTGGGCGACGACAGTCTCACTGAGCAGCTCTTCTCGCTGACTGAGGGAATTGATGACTGGGATCCGCAGGATCAAGCCCGACTATGGAACGGGTTAGCCCAGCGGTTCAACCAGCTACGCGACCAGGAATCTCGCCAAAAGTGCCTGAACGAAGTAGTCGGGCTCTCGCCCAACTCGTTGCCTGCTTACATCGACCTGTTCCGCGCCGCGATCTCGGAAAACGATCCCGAACGGGTCGTCGAAACCCAAAACAAAATTGCCGAGTTGCTGGGTTCCAAAGAAAAGGCCACTTATCTGTTCACCGAGGCCACGCGTCTACTCTGGGAAGTTCAGCGCGGCGTGGTCGGGGATGAAGCGCTCAGCGAGGCAGAGCGGTTGGTCGAACGAGCCATGCTGGAGCGTCCCGAGTGGCACGAACTGTACCTCTTGCAAGCGCGCATCTATTTCACCCTAGGAAACAAGGTTGCCGCGCTATCCGCCTTTGACGAAGCCGCGAAGAGGGGCCCGCCCAACGCGTTTGCACTGCTACAGCACGTTAGTCTGCTGCTGGAACGAGGACGCTTTGTTGATGCGGCTGAGGCCCTCCAAGCAGTTGATGAACCGGTGCGTCAGCGCCTGTTTGGCAAGAGCTATGCGGAGATACTCTTCAACACGGGGTCAGTTAAGGCAGGCCTTGTCTCCGCCCGCAAAGTCATAGACGACAAGCCTGAGGATGGAGCCACCCAGCTATGGTTTGGTCGGATGTGCCTCAAAGCTTCCTCTTCACCAAAACTGAGCGAGAAAGAACAGCTAGAAGCGCGCGAGCGTGCCGCAGCTGCCCTCAGTAAGGCAGTCGAACTGACACCCGACAACGCTGAAGCTTGGCTCTCAAAGATTGGCTATCAGATTGCCGACAAGCGACGCGACGATGCCGAGCAAACGCTCCGACTTGCCCAACTAGCGCTTTCAGAGGACCAACTGCCATTGGTGCTGGCCCGCAGCTACGAAGCTTTGGGACGTTGGTTCGACGCTGAACAGGTTTACCTTCGTATGCACGAAGCGAAGCCGGACAATAACCAGATGACCCGTACTCTGGCGACGTTCTATCTGGGCAACCGCTATCCTCGCAATGACAAGCGCCTAAAGGCGACTCCTTTGATCAACGAGATTCTGCAGTCAGCTGCCAGTGATCCCGAACTTAACAACGACCCCAATGTAATGTGGGCTCGCCGCCAGGCGGCAGGTTTGCTAGCCACGGACAACGACTACCAAAGACTGCTCGACGCCGAACGGCTGTTGGCATCCAATGTGATCGCTGGAAGCTTGTCCGAGGACGACAAGGTGCTGATGGCTCGCATTCTCGCTAGCCGTCCTGAACCCGTCTCGAGAGTCAAGGCGATCCGCCTGTTCGAGGAAGTGCAGAGAAACCGTATCCTCTCTTTGGAAGACGATCTACGCCTGGGTCAATTGTATTTCGTCACCGAAAATTGGGATGCCGCGCGGCAGCAGATGCTAGAAACGATTGCCCGCAATCCCCAGGTGCCGGGCGCTCGTCAGCGCTACATCAGCATGTTGCTGGCCAAAGGGGGGCAGTCCAACCACGAAGAAGCCAGCCGCCAACTCAGTCGACTAAAAATGACGGACAACACGACGCTGGGTCTGGTTGTCCAAGTCGCCAACAAGCTTGGTAAACAAAAACAGGCGCTCAACGCCGTCAAAACGCTGGTGCCGAAAGACCTGAAAAAAGCAGACCCGAAGTCTCTGCTCTTCGTGGCGGGCCTGTTGAAAGACTTGGGAGACCTCGACAACGCCGAACAGTTATATCGGGCCGTTGCGGATCGAGACCCCAATGCGATGCTCTTCCTGGCCGACTTCCTTGGTGAGTTTCGAGATGTCGAACAAGCCTTCGATCTTCTCGCACAATCCGTCCGCCAAGGCAACCTTGCGGCCGCCATTCGAGGTGGCTTGCTAACGGTCCGCGCACGCCGTGCGGACATTGGCGATACCTACGATGAACGGGTGGACTCCTGGCTTCAGAAGGCATTGCGAGACGACCCTG
The DNA here is from genome assembly GCA_965263315.1 of Lacipirellulaceae bacterium. Taxonomy (GTDB): domain Bacteria; phylum Planctomycetota; class Planctomycetia; order Pirellulales; family Lacipirellulaceae; genus JBCCQL01. Next base: position 348,889 of record CBDHGZ010000002.1, read on the forward strand.
AGTCGATCTCCTTCCAACTGCAGATGGCTGAGCTCCGAGACCTTCAGCGTCGCTATGACGACGCCGGGGATATCTATCGAAGCATGCTGAAACAGCCGGATTTGGAAGGCATTCAGCGGGCAGTCGTGCTGAACAACTTGGGCTACCTACTGGCTCTGTCGGCCCGCGACACTACGGCAGCCGAGGAAGCCATGGGCTTCGTCGCGGAAGCGGTCGACATTCTTGGTCCACAAGCTGACATCCTCGACACCCGGGCTGTGGTCCACACAGCGCTCAAGCAGTATCGGGCCGCGATTACCGACATCAATCTCTCGCTGACAGACAACCCAACTGCGTCCAAGTTCTTCCATAAGTCGCGTGTCCACATGCTAGCCGACGAGACCCAAAAGGCCGTGAAAGCCTGGCAAAAAGCGGTTGAGCTGGGACTCACGCGAGAAACCGTGGCCACTGCCGAGCAAGAGCAGTACGACGAGATGGAGCAAAAAATAGCTCGCATCACACAAAGCGCAGCAGGGTGACCGAGGGGTCGCGCCGACGGCCTGAGTTTGTCTTGCTTCGTTCCGGTAACTAGGATGCATGGGTGGGTTTCCGCTTGTCTGTTGACATCGGAAGCCTTGGGAACGGCGTAGCCAGATTCCACCCAGACTTCCCCGACTCGCCGTTGCCATGCTTAATCGCAAACTGCTCCTACTTGGCGCCTCTCTCTTGTTTGCGGCAACGCTGTTGGTGCGCGGGGTCGTCGCCAGTGACACGGCCGACGTCTACTACGGCCGTGGCGTGCAGGCCTTCTATGACGAAGACTGGCGGCGTGCCGAATCCTATTTTGACCGCGCGGTCACCTACGCTCCTTCGCGACCACACGCCTACTATTTTCGCGGCATTGCTCGCCACCGACTCGGGCGACCCATCGAGGCGGACCAGGACCTCCACCAAGGCGCGATGCTCGAGGCTGGCAGGGGGCGGTCTTACGAGGTTGGCATGGCACTGCTGCGATTAGGCGGCCAAGATCGCCGGCTCTTGGACCAGGTCCGGGTTGAGATGCTGAGCGGCGTTCCAAGCCGCCGAGAAAGCCAAGGCATGCCCGGCGCGCTGGATAGACAGCATCAGGCGCTGCGACCGGTCTTCAGTTTGACCGTCGCAAACATGGCCTCGCTCTCTTCCCCAAGTGACCTAGTGGACTTAATTGCCAAATCGCGCGGGCCACGGCCTACTGATGATGTATCCCTGGCGGAGAGCACGCCAAAGACGCCCGTGACCGTCGACATTCCTGAGTCAGCAAGGGGTTCGATGAGGCCCGATGCTCTGGGTGGATTGATGGTGAAAACACTTGGTAGCTTCTTTTCGTGGGCTCCCGACTTAGCACGCAGCCAATCGTTCGGCGCTCCTGGCATGGGAGGGCCGTTCGGCGGAGCAGAGGGTATGCAGGAGAACCCCTTTGGCAGCCCCGATGGTGGCAGCGGCTTTGACGAAGGGATGGAATCCTTTGATAACGATGACGACCCCTTCGGCGACGGCTTTGACAATGGCGGCTTTGACAGCGGCGGTTTCGAGAATGACGGTTTCGAGGAAAGCGGCATGTCGGGTCCCGCATCTGACGACGAAGACCCCTTTGCTGACGATCCCTTCAACTGAGGCTCGGAGACGTTCTCAGAAGAGCGAGATTCGTAAAAAGTTCCCATCGCCGATCCGTTCAGTTTACCTAGAGGGAGAGCGGGGCATCTCGGGACTCGCCTAGGTCTCATTGGTAACGCTGGGGTGTGCACTTTTGGACCTACCTTTTCCGGGATTCCTGCAAGGCTGACACACTTCGCCATGAACGCCCACGGGCGTCGCTTGGCCGGAGGCAAGGGCCGGTGCTACACTTACCAGCAGCGTCACCTATGGGGGCGCGGCTCTTTCCTAACGCCAGCTAGCTTGCAAGCCATAGCCCGATGAGCCCTACTCAACTACTCCTCCGGCGCAGCTCAAACCACAAGCCAACCATTATCGGTTGGCCTGCTGCCACCGGGATCGTCACCTCATCACTACTCGTCCTGGCTCTCTTTTCTGGCGCCGCTGGCTGCTACGAAAAACCAACCACCAAGGTTGCCGCTCCGACGCCTCCCCCTTCGCCAGAGACCCGGTACGAACGGTTCTTGATGGAGTTCCAGCGTCGCCTGGATAGCAATCCGGGTGTGGGAGATCGGTACCGTGGCGGAGGAACGAGTTACAACGGCAACTACCAGATAGCACGAGAAGAGCTCGTGAAGCCAGCAACAGCGGGCGGCGTCTATCGCGCCCAAATCGACATCCTGGTTAACTCCAGCTTCACGGTCTTTCAGACCGAGGACCCTCAAGTGGAAGAGCCGCAAGAGGAAAGAACGCCGGACGCCTTTGCGAGCCCAGAAGATGAACTGCTAGACGCAATGCCCGGCCTGGAGGGAGTATTGAGAAAACCTCGCACGCCGATCGTGTCGTCCGCCGTACAAACTCGGGACGATGAGGAAACGATTGTGTGCAAGCTGGCCTTCGTCGATGGCCGATGGCGACTCAAGACGGACCTTAAAGACATGCTGTTTCTCAGCGCAGCGTTCCGGCTGGCATTGGAACAGCAATAAGCTTAGCTACCGCCCGTTACGGCTGATCGTCTCAAGCGTTCCAGCACGGAAAGCCTCGGCCATGGCTTGTGGCACTTCAGCCTCTGCGAGGAGAACCGTGGCGCGATTCGCAGCCACTTCCGCCTTCATCTCTTGCTCGCGTGCGATCGCGTCGGCCCGGCGTTGCTCGGCCAGCGCTTGTGCCTTGCGAGTGTCGGCCTCGGCCTGATCCGCTTGCAACCGGGCGCCAATGTTTTCACCGATGTCGATATCCGCGATGTCGATCGACACAATCTCGAACGCGGTGTGGGCGTCCAGGCCCCGTTCGAGGACGGCTTTGGAGATCCGGTCCGGGTTTTCCATCACCTCCAGATGATCCTCGGCCGATCCAATGGCGGTGATGATGCCCTCGCCCACGCGGGCGATAATGGTTTCCTCGGTGGCGCCACCGATCAACTGCTTTAGGTTCGTGCGAACGGTTACTCGGGCGCGAATCTTTAGCTCCACGCCATTGCGGGCTACAGCGCTGAGTGTTGTCTTTGCACTCTTGTCCGGATCGGGACAGTCGATCACTTTGGGATAGACACTCGTGCGAACGGCGTCCAATACATCGCGGCCGGCTAAGTCGATGGCTGCGGCGCGGTCAAAGTCGAGGTCAATATCCGCGCGGTGCGCGGCAATAATGGCGTTGATCACTCGCGGCACATTGCCGCCCGCTAGGTAGTGAGCTTCCAGGCGGTCGGTCGTGATCCCCGTCTCAGGATCGAGCCCGATGCCCGCCTGCCGCCCCATGATCTTTGCCTCGACAATCGTCCGCGGGTGTACCTGTCGCAGGCTCATAAACACCAACGCAAACGGGTTGACCGGGGCGTTGGACATATACGCTTGTAGCCACAGCTTCCCGTAGTTGAAGACAAAGATGACGATCCCCACAAACACGGCCACGGTTAGGAGCACGAGCACCGTGGAAAGAATCACCGAGTTGGCATCGCCGCCATCTTGAGCAAGCAAGGGGACGACCGTCGGCAGAAGCGTTGCCGGGAACACTACATTCATCGTGGAGGCCTGTCGTAAGGAAAACTCTCTGTCACGCCGCATTCATCGTAGCCAAGCAATCACCTGGCGAGAACCTGCGGTACTGTGGCAAAGCCAGCTGGCCAAGACATGCTAGGCGGAATAACTCCCTCAAATAGCAGCGAATAAGGCCCCGCGGCGAGGCGCCTCGGCAGGATTGCTGGTATTTTCTGCGGAATTCGGCGATACTGGCAGATTGAGGCTTCTCCGCTGTCCCTGGTTGGCAACGCCAGGGCGGCCAACTTCCGGAACTAGAGAACCGATCTCGGTGGAGTACTTCCCCATGAATCTCGTCGCCCCTGCGGCTCCTGGCCGCCGCGTTACTCGTTTCACGCCCGGCTTTACGCTGGTGGAACTGCTGGTTGTGATCGCCATCATCGGCACGCTCGTGGCACTGCTGCTACCGGCCGTGCAAGCCGCCCGTGCGGCCGCACGTCAAGCAACCTGCTTGAACCAAAGCAAACAACTGGGACTCGCCCTGCAAACCTATGAAACGTCCAAGGGTCGGCTCCCTGGCTATATGCAGGCCGTCAAGCGGAGCGAAGCGGGTTCTTATGCCGTGATTGGGCTCACTTCGGGAGGCACTGACGAGGCCCTGACAGGCTCCGAAGTCGCTACCCTCAACACCAGCAATGCCCGGAATTCTTCCCGACTGAGCTGGATCGCTATGATCACACCCCAGATCGATCGCCAAGACTACTGGGACGCCATCGTCGATGCGAGTCGGACAAGTCCGATTAGACCAGTCGAGGTGCTAGTCTGCCCTGACGACGGTCAACTGGTTGAGAACTCCCAGGCTGCCGGCACCTCTTACGCCGTCAACTCAGGGGCTTGGGACTACCGTGACGGAAACTACATGAATGCCGCGGGCGAGGGCGACGTCAAGGTAAACGGCTTGTTCCACAACCTTGTTGATGGCAACGTGCGGACACGGCTCAGCACCATTCACGATGGAGCCACGACCACCATCATGCTGTCGGAAAACTACCAGAAAAACGAGAACTACTGCTGGGCTGGTGTGGCTCCAAACTTTGGCATCGGTGAACAGCAATTCGGGCTGGTCTGGATTACGGGAGCAGGTAGCTCAACGGCCGTGAACCAGTTACTGACCGCGGACGAAGCTTCGATCGATACTAGCACGGACGACCTGCAAGTGGCATTGAGTTTCGATGTGGGCGTTACCTACCCGTTCGATCGTCCACTCTACGCCCGGCCGGCGGGCAATCACTCGCCAGACAGTTTCAACACGATCTTTGCCGACGGTCATGGTCAGTCGATCAATTCGGACATCGATTACAGGATTTACCAGCAACTCATGACCACTCATGACCGGAAGTGCGTTGACTCGTTCCAACACAACAACATCAATGGGGCGATCACCGAGTATCGCAATCAGCCGCCTTTGAGCGCTTCCGACTTCAAGTAACGCCTGAGAACATCCATCCTCCGCCATCGCGGGCCGCGGCTTGCCTAGCATGCCGCGGCCCGTTTTGTTTGAATGTCGTAACGACGGCCCAACCAACACGAGCCAGGAGTCACAGCCACGGCCAAGAAGAACAAAAAGGCGAAGAAGGCGGACGAGAACCCTAACGAGAAAGTGATCGCCAACAACCGCAAGGCGCGTCACGAGTATGAGGTGCTCGACCATCTGGAATGCGGCATCGTGCTGGTAGGCAGCGAGGTAAAGAGCTTGCGCGCAGGTCGCATGTCACTCGACGAGGCCTATGGGCGTGTCGACAAAGGCGAGGTTTGGCTCATGGGTTGCGACATCCAAGAGTACACGTTCGCCAACCAGCTCAACCACGACCCCAAGCGACGCCGCAAGCTGCTGATGCACCGCCGCGAGATAAAAAAGTTCGCTGCCCAGGCCTACGAGAAAAACCTAACGCTGGTGCCCCTGAAGATGTACTTCAAGAAGGGCAAGGCCAAGGTCCTGATGGGAATCTGTCGGGGCAAGAAAACCTACGACAAACGCGAGTCGCTCAAGAAGAAAGACATGCAACGAGACATCGATCGAGCGATGCGGGGGCGGTAGCGTGGAGCACGCCTCGATGCTCGGCTGGTGAGCTAGTGGCGTAGTACGGCTGCTACGGCTTGGCCTGTAGGGTTGTAGTTCACCGCCACGAAGCACTCGCCGTCGCTGGGGTGAAGGTCGGTTGCCACGCTTACCGGGCAATCGGCGCCAGTTTGCCGATGGTTGATCGTTGGCGGCACCACGCCTCGCTCGAGCCCCAGCAGACTCACCAAGAGCTCGACCGAACCACCCGCCGCCCCCAGGTTGCCGAAAAAGCTCTTCGGCGCCGTAACCGGGGTCGCTCCGATGACGTCGTGTAGGGCCCTTGCTTCCAACGCGTCTTCGCGAGGCGTGCCCAGCCCTTGCGCGTTCACATGGCTAATGTCTGCCACGGTAACACCCGCTTGGCTGATCGCCGCCGAGACCGCTTGCGATATCGATGTCCCGCTGAAGCTGCCGTTTAGGCTCGATTCATTCCGGCTGGCGACGCTAAGCACCTCGGCCAGTGGCTTGGCTCCACGTCGGGCGGCATGGCTAGCGCTTTCCAACACAAACATCGCGGCGCCTTCACCACACACGGGAGCCACTCGCGTGGCGTCAAAGGGTCGGCTCGCCGTTGCGGCATCGTCACCTGTTTCCCAGAACGCCGCGCCTGCGTGCCACAGGGGATCCGTCATGTGGAGCCGCCGGCTACTACCACCAGTGACCATGACATCCGCTTGCCCTCGGGAAATGACGTCGCTCGCCTCGCCAAGCGCCAACAAACTCGAGGCATCGCCGTGGGCCACGGTGTTGGTCGGGCCACGTGCATCGCGGCGTATGCCGATATGACACGCGGACATGTTCGGCAGATACTTGAGCATCCATAGCGGAAACAGTTCCCGCATACCGGCCGACCCCCAGCGCTCGAAGACGAACTGCTTGTCGTCGTCCAAGCAGCTTTGGTAGGGCGACTCCAGTTCGGTCATGTCGCAATACATCAAGCCGGCGCCGCAGACCACGCCCATTCGCTCAGGATCGACCCCGCCTTCGGAAGTGGTGTCCTCGGGCAGTCCAGCGGCCGCCCACGCCTGCTCGCCAGCAGCGAACGCCCACTGAATTTCGTCCGCCATCACCTTCAGACTCTTCCGCGGCTTGACGAACTGCTTTGCCTCGAATCCGGTTACCACGCCGCCAAAAGGAGCAATCCATCCGGCCGCGGCCAGGTCGTCCATCCGCCGGATGCCGCTCCGTCCCGCTTCGACAGAAGCCCAAACCTGGTCCGTGCCAACGCCAATCGGGCAGACGACGCCGCTTCCAGTGATGACAACCGACTCAGCCACGGACACTCAAAACCAAGCGTAAAAGGGGAGGAATCTGGCCCAACCGCGAGCAAACCGCCCTGGAGCCTGCTCGTCACGGTTATGCGGGTTGGTCGACTCTGGCAAAGGGTTGCCACCGCGTGCTGCCGATAACTGTCGGCGATCGGTCAGTTTAGTCCGACCGGCGGGGACCCTCAACGCGGGGTCGCCCCGGTGTCATCGGCCGCGGCAGCGGGAAAACACTTGAGAACCTCGCCGCCGGCTGTTTAGACTCAGACTTGCAGGCCGACTCTGTCGATTCCACCGGTTCTAACCAGCGGCCTGCCATGCTCACCACCTCTCCGATGCCAGAGCACCCGTCGAGCGCCGTCCGTGCGGCGACCGGGCAGCCAGTCGCGGCGCCCGGCATGGGCGACGTCTCTACTCAGCCAGCTGGCGAGTTCTCGCTTGCCCAAGCGCGCACGATCGTTGGCCAATCGTTTCGCCCCCGGCCTGTGATCTATTGGACCGACCTTCTCGTGAGCTGGACGGTTGCCATGGTGGCCTTCCACGCAGTCCAGGCCGCCGCGCTCGGCTGGCCCGCTCGCGTTGCATGCTTCTTTGTGTCGTCGCTGCTGATCTATCGTTGCTCGTTGTTCATCCATGAGTTAATGCATTTGCCAGAAGACACGATGCCGCTGTTCCGCCGCGCGTGGAACCTGCTCTGCGGGGCGCCTTTCTTGATTCCTTCGTTCGTCTACCTGACGCACGTCGATCATCATCGGCGCAAACACTATGGCACCGACCACGATGGCGAGTACCTACCGCTTTCAAGTCGCTCACCTTGGCACATCGTTGGGTACTTGGCCCAAAGCTTGGTCATTCCCGTGCTCGCCGTCATCCGGTTCGGTGTGCTGACCCCCATGACTTGGTTCAATACGCCGCTGCGCGATTGGGTTCACCGGCACGCGTCGAGCATGATCATCGACCCGTCATATCTCCGCCCACTGCCCACCAAGAAAGCCCTTCGCCAGATTCGTTGGCAGGAGTTTTGTGTCTGGGGCTACATCATGATCTTTGGCGTCCTGATCTACCGGGGCGCCTTTCACAATGGCGTGGTGAATCCCTGGGTGCTCTTGCAGGCGTACCTGACTGGCGTTTTCATCGTGACCGTTAACGCGGTGCGCACCATTGGCGCTCATCGCTGGCTCAACAAGCCCGAGCATGAAATGACATTTGTCGAACAGATGCTCGACTCGGTGAACTACGACCGCGGCTGGCTTCCTGCGATCTGGGCTCCACTAGGATTGCGCTACCATGCCCTGCATCACATCTTCCCCTCCATGCCCTACCATGCTTTGGGCGCCGCCCACCGACGTCTAATGGATGGCCTGCCGCCAGACTCTCCCTATCGACGAACCGTAAGCCATTCTCTCTGGGATGAACTCGTCAGCCTCTGGAACCGCGCAGCAGCGTCTCAGCGTGGGTAGCCCCAGGCACCCCGGCTGACCAAGTAAGCGAAGCCGTCATCTGACACGGGGCGTCACAGGGCGGAGCGGACGCCAACCAACGCAAGAGCGTTAGCTAACTTTCTTCCTGTAGAGGTTGCTATGCAGCTTGCGAATCCCAGATTTCAAGTCATTGAAGTAGGTGGTAATTTCTCCTCGTGTTCCGTCATTGGCGATATCAAATACCGCACATGAATGTGGCCCGCAGACCTCTTCCCAAACGGTCCACCTGACTTCTACGTCGTTTGAGTTCGGCTTGGTAATGCCAATCTTATATCGAACATAAGAAGTACTGTGGCGAGAGCCGTTGCCGCCCTTGCCCGAAACGACCCACTGTCCATCCTCATGCAGGTAGACGATCACGCCACGAAGACATCCGGGGCCAGCATCCATCGATCCCACATCGTAGCGGAGACGGGTGATGCCTCCGCGTGACGACATATCGGTAAATTCTCCTCGGAGATCCTCCTCCAGCGGCTTGTTACCAACTTCTTCCGATAGGGCGTCGATCTTCTGCTTTACTGCGCGTCGCAGGAATATGTAGCCACCCGCGGATGGCTGGTTACGCGGTTTTTGGGCTCAAGCTGGTCGCGCCAACTCAAGAACCGCTTTAGACGTCATGTCTCAGCACTTCTACTAGCGGATCCCGCCATGCCGGAAAGTCTCTAGTGGCCAGTTTTTCTGCGAACTGTACCAAAACGGCGCGGCCAAGAGAGTTTCTTGAATTTGGAGAATCGTCTGTTAGCTTAAGAATCAGAGTTCCGCGCTCTGAGTGGAGGCAGCGCCGTAAGTTGAGTAACGATGGTCGCGGTGCTCTTTGTGATTGGTAAGGTGGTTCACATAAGACCCCGAAAAACCTCTCCAGAGCTGCTTCGTCGACCTACTCCCTTTTTTCTTTGTGCCACTTTTTTCGACCACTGCTCGTGACGAGCAAAGCGGTTGCTTATGACTGGTTACGCACTGTTCAGAGTGAAGATGCGTGAGTCGTGAGAACAGCAAGCAGCTTTTCCAGGCAAGATGCCGACCGCGGTAGCGAAGGTCCTGTATGCTCCCGATTCGATTCCACTTGCCGATCATGGTGGCGTGCGAGTTCCTCGGCTTCTTTGCCGGGGTCGTGCCGGTGATGGTGGCGTGGGTTCGCGGTGGCTTCGGAGACTCGCTACTACTGGGTGCCGGCTCAGCGATTCTCGCCGGCATCCTCGGCGTGATGGCGCCAAGGATTCTGTTCCGAAAGGTATGGCCCGCCCGATGCGATCAAGCCGACTGCCGAGGCCGGTCGTTCCCTGAAGGTTCCGACCCGATCATCTACGTCTGCGGTCTTTGCGGCCACAAGACCGTGACGAACGTCTCCGATGGCGGTGATAGCCGCCAGTGGCACAACCGCTGATGGCGCACCCGAGGGAGTCACCTGTCCTTGGTTCGCGCAGAGCCTACGGAGCCCCGTTGCGCGCAGCTGATGGCGCATTTTGTCGACGTGTTTGGCGCAATTCAACCAAAGCTCGGCGCGTAAGTCGGTAGGTTCCCCCCACGGGGGAATCTAGAATAATAAGGAGTCTCCTTGTGCTGCGCCACGACTCTTCACCCCGCGTCACATTCGCAAACCGGGCTGTCTCGACCGATGCTCTCCACGCCGTCACCTCCAATTGATCGGGCCTTCACGGATACGAAGAAACGCAAGACCTCGTTTCTTGCTGCCTGCTTGATGTGCCAATCGGCTTGCTGGGTGCCTCTGTCGCACGGAAACGAGATCGATCAACACGCGTCGACACCCCCACCTGGCTATCAACTGGTGTGGTCTGATGAATTCGATGGCGACCAGCTCGACACCGACGCCTGGGCTTACCGCACTGACAATAAACATCGCAGCCTGCAGCGCAAGGAAAACGTGACGGTCAAAGACGGTCGGCTCGTATTGAGCCTCAAAGTCCTTGATCCGCCAAGCCGTGGCAAACACGCATCAGGAGCGGGAATCATCACGAAGCGGCGTTACCGTTACGGGTACTTTGAGGTGCGCGCACGGCTCGGCATCCCGGGGCAGGATGAACGGGGCTGGCATCATTCCTTTTGGGCAATGGCTGCCAAAGTGTTGCCAGACGGATCGGTCGGGACGACCTATCCAGGCTTCCGCCGCACGGAGATCGATTGTTATGAGAATCCAACGGAGCATCGCCACGAACCTGAACTGAATGGTCTGGGAAACTTCACCCAGCACATCATCGTTTGGAAGCCTGACGGCAAAGAAGCTGGTCGACTACCAAAGCCGCCCACCGATGTGGCTCGCATGGAAGACTTCGATGCCAGTGAATGGCACACCTACGCGTACGAATGGACACCCGCGCAGGTGCGATTCTATGTGGATGGCAAACTCAACAAAATCGCAGAGTACCCCGCAGACAAGTACGAGCACGATGAGGTGAATCTCTGGCTCACCGCAATCTCGGCCCTGTGGAACCGAGGCAACCAAGTACCAAGCCGTGCCGAATATGACTATCTTCGCTGCTACGAACTGGCCGAATAGATGCCTTTTACTAGCCGCTTTGCTTAGCTTGGCCAGCGGGGCGACGAAAGCCTCCACTCCAGCTAAGGCGCAGGACGCAAGCGTCTTGAATCTGGCTGCCTCTGCAGAAGCGATCGCGAGCTCGCAACGAAGCGAGGAAGATCCCGCATCGCACGCTAATGATGGCAAAGTCTCTGATACCTCACGTTGGCTAAACCAACAAGGGACAGGCCCCCATACGCTTGAACTCCGATTCGCAGCCAGCTTTGAAATAGGCAGCGCACACGTCTACTCGGGGTGGAAGAACGCAGGAGCCATCCGCAACTTCCATTTCGAGTATTGGGATGGCGACCAGTGGGACGAAGTTCCAGGTGCAAGAGTCGAGGCCAATCCCGATACGAATAACTCGCTACGCTTGGTGTTCAAAAGGCCCGTTACGACCAGCAGACTGAGGATCATTGTTGCTGACAATGACTATGCACGCGTCCGAGAACTCGCCGTATTCGGCCCGCATCCCGACGGCAGCCCTGAGATCGGCACTGGTGTTGACATTGCCAGTCCTGCCCGCGACCAGCCCGACGGTCCTGATCTGACCAAGCACCACGTCATGGTGAATCAGATTGGCTACAACGCCAACTGGCCGAAGCGCTTTACGGCGCCAAATTCACCAGACGGCAGCACCTTCTTCGTCCGATCGGTCGAAGGCGGCGCGCCGCTATTTGAAGGCCAGATCGAAGGCAACCTTGGTGACTTCTCGGCGCTGCAGCTTGCAACAGATCACGCCAGCGAACTCCTGGTTGAAGTTGAGGGGCAGGGTAAGAAGCGAGGACAATCGTTTCCTTTCAAAGTCCAACCGCTGTTGCTGCAGAGGACCGCACAGGAGCCAGCGCTGCGTTTCATGGTTGACTGCCGCAGTGTGGTGGGCACCCACCCCTCTGCCTACGGGGGCAACTCTTGGAGAGATGGCTGCTACTACACCTATGAAACCCCTTCACTGGTGCTGCTGTATCTCTCCAATCCTTCCTTCTTCAGGTCTTTGCCTGTTGAAATCGATTACCGCGCTGATCGGAAGCGCGTTCTCTCCCCACAGTTCGGTTATGTGAAAGAATTTGGCGATCAAGACGCTCTGCAGACAACACGCCGGTACTTCCGCGAGCTTGATCCACCTGTAGGTAAAGCCGTACCCGATCTGATTCAAATGCTGCATTGGGGCATCGGGTTCTTGATGATCGACCCTGAAAACGCGGATCCAAGCGGGGATCCACTGGGAGCGAAGGTCCATCCGCAGAGCATCGAGCAGTTCGCCTACTTCCTGTATGCCTACCCGAACTACGATCAGTACTTCAGCAAGCGATTCTACAGGCAGGCCTACAAGTTTGCCTTCGACTGGTGGCCCAAGGTTGGTTTGTTCGACGTTTTCAAAGAAGTTGGTAGCTTCAAGGGGCGACAAGGGCCCGGCCACTCCATTGCGCCGAACCTCATGATGTACGAAGTGGCCAAGCGACATCGGCGCGCCGACGCCGAGCGGTACTTGGATGCCGCCGTGGCTCAGGCAGAATGGTATATCAATACGCTAGATCCAGGCGACCCGCGCGTGACGCGTGGACAGCGGCTCAGCGAGCATCAGCCGATCACGGGATTCTTCATGCTTCAGCAGCTGCATCCCCAGCGCGCGCCCAAAGGCCTGCCGCAGTGGTTGAAAGAATGGCGGGAGCACGTTTTCGCCCGCAGCAAAAACCTGTACGACTTTCGAAAGTACAGCGACACCCTGTGGACTTTGCCGCGACCATGGTCGGATCCTGGCAGCGTGGCTGGTTTTCCAGGCATTGCCGTGGCTGTGAAAAGCATGACGAAGGATCGACAAGGTCGAGAGCGGCTAGATGAACTCAAGGCCAGTCACTTCGATACGCTCTTTGGGCGCAATCCCGTGAATGCCGCCAGTGCAAACAAAGCAGGCGAAGCTTACCATGGCCTGGATCGAGGCTGGCCCTACCATTATGGCAACAACATCTGCGCGCGACTTGAGCTTTGCCGTGGAACACTCAACACGATCGCCGCCCATGAACACTACCCGTTCAATCCCCAAGCGAAGTTTCGACATCCTGAAGGGTGGAGCGGCTTCAACGCTGCCTTCAACGTATCGCTGGCCTACTGCAACTGGGACGACACCCAAATCTGGTTGAGCCGCGTCGACGGCGGCGAACTACCAGCCAGTTCCATCAATGGCCGTTTCGTAGTAACCGTCCGGGCACCCGCTGGTGTCTCACCTAAGAATGCGGATTCACTTACAGTCGCCGTACTCAGGAACAAGGAACGTCGGGCGGAGTTGCGACTCAAGGAAACCGACGTCGATAGCGGAATCTTCCGCGCGGAAACATCACTGCGCGAGCTAAAGTTGCCTGGTACGAAGAAAGTAGAATTCTGCTACGGGCACGGCATTTTTCGGAAGTCGGTCGCTTTGCCCTAACGCGCGAGCTGCTGCCAGCCTTCCTGCTTCGACAGTTCGTTTCTCGGTAGACTTACCCGTCTGGCCTTCGTACTGGCGAGTTCGCCGTCGCCAGCATTCTCATGCGGCTCGCAGCAGGGCTGGCGGAAGGCTTCGCTTTCCCCGTGCTGGGGCGTCGTCGCACGAACCCGGGCCGCCAATGAGCAGCGGCTCAACGTGGTATCACCACTCAACAGCTTCACAAAAAGTGCTGGTGAACGTGCGCCGCTGCCCACTACCAACAAACCGAATAGGCCAGGGCTATCGAAGCGGTTAGGATACAGACTTAAGTGGGCATGGTTACAGCGATTCTTGAAATGGCGTTACCAGCGTGAGCCCACGAACTCGCTTGACAGCCATCCACGGGTGGCTTGGTGTTCCTGCGACTCGCAGTCGATTTGCACAAGCTACCGATGAGTGACCCGCTCCCCGCCAGCAACCTGGAATTCGAATGCCCCCTGTGTGGCGGGGCTTTCGAAGTTGCCGCCGAATGGCTCGGCCATGAGGTGGAATGTCCTCACTGCCAAGCTGGAGTCTTATTGGAAGCCGAGGATTCGGTTGCTGACGGCCCCGGTCCTCCGCCTCCGACCAAGACCAACCAACAGGCTAGCGACGAACGTCCTGTCGACAGCCTGCCTGAGAGTTCCACGGCCGAAGTGGTAGCCCCTGTCGCCCAAGAGGAGCCGCCGGAACAAACAACTCCCTCGTCCCCTCGCCCTGAGTTAACCCGTCAGCAAAAGGCGGCGCTGCGGCGACGATTCAACGCAATTCTGGCAACACTCGGCGTCCTACTACTGGTGGGCGCCTTCGTCTTGCTGTCGCGAATCGCTCAGTAGCCCTAGCTCTCTCCAAGCCATGCTCGAAACCTTTCATCGTTCAACGGGCGTCACCCCAGATGATCTCGCCAGACTTGGGCAAAAGAACAATCGGCTGGCGATGTCCAGAGCGGTGATCCATTTTGGTCTCTTGGGCGGTAGCATGGCTGCGGTCGTTCTGTTGAGCAACAGTCCCTGGTGGATTCTGGCTCCAGCGATCGTTCTATGCGGGCTCATGATTACTTGCTGCTTTGCGCCGCTGCATGAATGCTCCCACCGCACCGCGTTTGCCTCACGGGTAATGAACGACCGCGTGGCATGGCTCGCTGGCCTGCCACTCCTTTTCCCGCCGGCAGCTTATCGGGAGTTTCATTTCGAGCATCACCGGCACACCCACGATCCGCTCCGTGACCCCGAAATCTCCGCGGGCGGCGAGCGTTTCGCGATGTGGCCCGTTTATGCGCACGAATACCTAGCAGTCGCTTCCGGGGTGCTATTACTGAGCCTGCGAATGGTCATGCTCATCGCGTTGGTCGTTGGTCCTAACGAGTGGCTATGGCAGAAACTCATGCCCTTCATGCGCGGACACACGAGAAAGGAAGCCACCAGGCAAGCACGCATCTTCGCGGCTCTCTACCTAGCTGGCGGAGTGCTGGCGGCATGGTTGGCGCCGGGAGCAGTGTGGTTGCTGGCCTCGCTGGTCGTGGGACACTCGGCCTTGGCCCTATGGTTGGCCAGCGAACACACGGGGCTGCCAACCGACGGCAATATCTTTGATCGCACACGCACGACCCTGACCAATCGCGTGATGCGATTCTTGATGTGGAACATGCCCTTCCACGCCGAGCATCATGCCTACCCGAGCGTTCCCTTCCACGCACTGCCTGAGCTACACGCACTCGCAAGAGATGAGCTGCGCCACACCGCACCAGGTTACGTACGTCTGCATCGAGGCGTCGTACAGAGACTACACTGGTGGCCTCGGGACGTTGAAGTCGACGGCGCGGAGAGCAGTGCTGACCACGCCACCGGGTAGCGCTTACGCAGATCCTCTGTTATCTTTCTAAGGCATGACCGCGCCCCTTCACCCCACACTCTGGCATGCCTGACGCTTCCTCCGAGAATTCGTTGCTTGCGCCTCGCTTCTTGTTCCGCTTTGCGGTGCCCGTTGCAAAGCACGCGCCTCTTTGGTCGAAGAAAGCGGTTGCTCTGAACGAGTCTTATCGTTTGCCAGACCTCGCGGGGCTGGATGCCGGGACTCCTTCAGCAGAGCGGCCGTTCGCCGATGTCCGCATGGCATGGGGCGACGAAGGGCTGGCGATGACCGTCAAGGTGGTTGGCAAGCAACAGCCGGTGTGGTGTCGCGACTCGCGAATCGACGAAAGTGATGGCTTGCAGGTTTGGATCGACACACGCGCCACTTTCAATATTCATCGCGCTAGCAAGTTCTGCCACCGCTTTGCGTTCCTCCCTGCTGGTAGTGGCCGTGGGCTGGCAGAACCCGTGGCAGAACAGTTGCTCATCAACCGGGCGAGGGAAAACGCTCCGCCGGTGAAGCCTCGCCAGCTGCAAGTTGCCAGCAGCGTCCGTGACACCGGCTATGCCATGGCCGTCTTCATCCCGGCCACGGCGCTGGAGGGCCTAGACACCACCCAGTCCCCCAACGAAACGCCCGTGCTTGGTTTCCACTATCAAGTACTGGATCGCGAGCTTGGCGTACAAAGCTTTGCGAACGGCCAGGAATTCCCAGTCGACGAGGATCCTAGTTGCTGGGCCGCCGTGGAGCTTGTGCCCTAGTCCACTGGCTGCAAGCTGGCAACGCCGCGAATGGTCAATGTCGCCCTACGCCGCTCCGCAAAGCGTCACGCAGCGCGGTGGCTACACCAACGCAAGAATCGCTGTAACGGCATTCAAGCAGCGTGCTGATCTTGGCGGCCGAGCACCTGGTCGCATGCCCTGGCAACCATCGATACGCTAATCGCTCGCATTGCAGCGTTGTCCGCCTTGCGGCGATCGCCGTAGGATCCGGCCACGTACTCTGCCTGGATCGACAGATTCTGGGAGCCGTAAGCGCCACACCAGTCGCTACGACTGGCGCCATGTAGGCTGATCGTCGGGGTGCCAACGGCCACCGCAAGATGCATCGGCCCTGTGTCGGATCCAAGGAACAACGAGCTGCGTTTACACATCGCACCTAGCTGCCGAAGCGTTGTACGGGGAGCGATTCTCGCCGCGCCGTCGCTGGTTTCGACGATGGTCTGGGCGAGCGATCTTTCCTCAACGCCACCCCATACTGCCAAGGTTTGAAGTCCGTGTTCGGTACGCAACTGCTGTGCGATCTGGCCATATCTCTCGGCAGGCCAAAGCTTTGATGGCCAGCCCGCGCCCGGATTAAGCACCGCAAACCGATGTGGCTCGAGCCCTAATCCGCTCAGCGCGCGTTCCGCATGGCTGGCGTCAGACTCGTGCTCTTCTAGGTCAAAGCGAACGGAATCGAAACCAACAGGCTCCCCCTTCCGCAACTCAATACCTAGTGGCTTGAGGATTCCTAAGTAGTGATGGATCACGTGGTCGGCATCGACCAGGGTGAGGACGTTGTTGAGCCTTTTGCTAAACTCACGCCCGTCGCTGCCACCAACCCCCAGGCGCTGCCGAGCGCCACTCAACCTCGCTACGACGGCGCTCTTGGTCAGACATTGTAGGTCGACGGACGTGTCGAAATTCAATGCTCGCAGGCGACGCCTCAAGTCGAGAATGGCCCGCGGAGATTTGTACCAACGACGAGGAACACGAATCAAATGATTGAGTGCGCGATGGCCTTCGATCAAATCGGCGGCGCCACCTTCCACAACCCAACCGATCGTGGCGTCTGGAAATCGATCGCGCAGCGCACACAGCACGGGGGCCCCATGAATCACGTCCCCAACGGCCGTTAGCCGAACGATCAAGATTCGCTGGGGAGGGTGCAGGAGTTCGTGGGCCGCCATCCTTGGTCCGCCTTGCTAGCACAGAGTCTGGCGCCTCGTGCGCCAATGGAATAGGGGTTAATCGTAGCGGCAACCACGCCGGGAGGTGAACAGGAATCTCTACGATCAGTATTTTTACGGCGTACCCAGCTGGCTTGTCCCCGCGTCGAATCGGGGCACTACCGAGCGCAATACTCGATAGCGGCTACCATGCCGTCAACCATGGCAGGCACATTGAATCGTTCCTCCACGGTCCGCTTGGCGGCATCGGCCATGGTTTGTCGCAGCGAATCGTCTGCTAGCAAACGCTCGATGGATGCTGCCAACGCCGCCGCATTGCCGTGCTCGTAGAGTAAGCCGTTCCGCCCCTCCTCCAGGGCGACGATTTCGGGATTCTGAGCCTCGATCCGGCTACTGGTAATCACCGGCAGCCCATACCCAAAAGCGTGCAGCAGGCTCAGACCAATGTTGGCGGGGTAGACGAAAAGCTCACTCGACAGGAACCACGGAGCAAGTTCCTGCTCATCATAGATGGCGCCGAGAAAGCGGAATCGATCGACCACTCCGCGCTCGTTGGCTAGGGACTCGAGTCTTTTTTGTTCCTCCTCGCCTTTGCCGACGATCGCCACCACTAGTTCAGGCCGTGCCGAGGCCAACGAGGCGACCGCCTCCACCAGCAGGTCAAGCCGATTCTCGGGCGCCATGCGCGAGACGTACAGCAACAGTCGCTTATCCGCAAAGCCATGGTCACGCTGAAATGCCTCCAACCGAGCGCGGTCGGCAAGCAATGCGTCACGAGCCATAGCAAGGGGCTGCTGATCAATTGCGTTTGGCGCCGCGAAGACCTGCTCTGGGCGAAAACCATCTTCGATAGCGCGCTGAGCGGTCGCTTCATCATAGAACAGCAGCGCGGTGGCGTACCCGCCGGTTTGGTCACGCAGCAGTTTTCGTAGCCTGGTCTCCGCTTTGGAGTAACCATGGCCCCAAAGAATCACAGGCAAACGCCGGCGCCGCGCGCGACGCATCGCGATTGGGAGCGACAGATATCGCGTGCCCCAGGACAAGCACAGGACATCCACCTCAGGATCGCCTGCCGCAGTGATTTGGGCCTGATGCCAGCGGAGGTCGTTCAGGTCAGGGCCCCATTGCCGCATCGGTCGGTGTTCGCCCTTGAAGCCCTCGGGGGTGACATTGGTGATGCCCCGATCGGTACCGTAGTACAAGCGGAAGTCGATTCCTGGCCGGCTTGCTAGCTCTCGGAAGACCGGGTTGCGGTACTTTGGCAGCGCTGGTTGGACGTAGGTAACGCGCAGCGGGGGCATGACAGGCAGGGGCGAATACAATCCGAAGGGCTAGAAGCGGTCCCGGCGACCGATGCGAAGCTGCCATCATAGCAGACAAACCCACGACCACGACGCCCACCAAGCGGCACGACCGCCACAACTGGCCCCCATGGCTGCATGTGGTGACCTAAGCTTGCGCGGAGAATCCCCCCCGCTTAGCAGGTCGCCAACCGATGGATCTTTTTCCAACTCCCGACACCCCCGTCTCTGAAGAGAGTTGGGGCAACCGAGTGACGTTGCCCGTGCCTGTTCAAGCATCCGCGAGGGAAGAGCGGACCTTGCCGGCTCACCCTGCGCCCCAACAAAGTGCCCGAGTGCTGCACGTGATCAACGGCGAGCACTTCGCCGGCGCCGAACGTGTGCAGGACCTTCTCGCGATGCGACTGCCGGATCACGGCTTTGACGTCGGTTTCGTGGCGCTCAAAGCGGGGCGGTTTGGCGATGTACGCCGATCGATCAAGTCGCCCCTGGCTGAACTCTCTATGGCGTCCCGTTGGGACTTGCGAGCGGTGAGCTTTGTCGTCCGGATGGCCCGCGATGGCGACTACCAGTTGCTCCACGCCCACACGCCGCGCACCGCCATGATCGCCGCCATCGCCGCGCGCTGGACCGGACTACCGTTCGTCTATCATGTCCACAGCCCGACCAGCCGTGACTCTACCCGTTGGTTGCGAAACTGGATCAATGACCGGGTCGAAAGATGGAGCGTTCGTGGGGCAGGGCGATTGATCACGGTCTCGCCAACTCTAACTTCGCACATGGAAGCGCAGGGGGTCGAATCAAGCAGGCTAGAATGCGTATTGAACGGGGTGCCTGCCATTGCGGAATCACAACCCCGCAGCAAACCAGACGGCAACTGGATGCTGGGCATGGTGGCGCTGTTCCGGCCACGAAAAGGCGCCGAGTTGCTCTTGGAATCGCTGGCGGCAGTGCGGTCACAAGGGCACGACGTTCGCCTGCGTATGATCGGCCCCTTCGAAACCCCCACGTACGGCAAGCAGCTCAAGCAGCTTTGTCGGACGCTGGGCCTACACAACGCGGTGCACTGGACGGGATTCACCGACAATGTGGCGGAAGAGCTAACGAAGGTCGACGCCCTAGCGTTACCGAGCCTCTTTGGCGAAGGCCTACCCATGGTGGTGTTGGAAGCTATGGCCTCGGCGCTGCCCGTGGTCGCCACGAGGTGTGAAGGGGTGGCTCAAGCGGTCATCCACCGCCAGACCGGTTTGCTGGTGGAGCCAGCCAGCGTTGACTCTTTGAGCGAGGCGCTGGAAGAACTCGTGGGCGACCGTTTGGACTACGAGGCGATGTCCCGACGGGCATGGCTCCGCCATGCCGCGGAGTTTTCCGACGACGTCATGGCTAGCCGTGTGGCTGAGGTCTATCGCGACGTCCTAAAAAACCGCTGACGGAGTTCGCTTTAGCCCTCTTCCGAATCAGGACCTCGCGAGCCAAGCTCACGGTCAAGATCCAGCAACGACGCAGGATCGTCTTTTACCAGGTTGAATTTGTGGACGATATCGCGAATCGTCTTCTCCTCTTCGACCTGCTCTTTGACGAACCAGTCAAGCTCAGCCATCGCGGCAAACGCCTTCTGCTCGAAGGCTAGTTCATAGAGGTCATTAATCTGCGCCGTCACCGTCTTCTCTTGCTGCATCGACTTCTCGAAGACGTTAGGAATGCTCTCGAACTCAACTTCGGGTTGAGCGATCGGCTTCAGTTTCACTCGGCCGCCACGAGCTGTGAGAAAGTCGTACAGCCGCATGGCATGCGCATACTCTTCTTGGCTCTGCATGCGCATCCATTGCGCACAGCCCAGGAACTGTTGATGCTCCAAATAGGCTGACATCGAAAGGTAGGAGTAGGACGAGAACAACTCGTTGTTGATCTGGTCATTAATGGCATCCTGCATAGCCGCAGAGAGATCGCTCATAAGACATCATCGGAGTTAGAGTTTCGGACACACCACGCTCGACATCCTGATTCTAGGAGCAAGGTCTGGAAGGCGGCAATCGCTGATTGACCAGGAACACCAACATGAGAACCCGTCGCAATGCAACCAGCGGAGAGCTGCCTCGCGATTCTCAACAACCGCGACGCAACCATATGATCGATGAGACCGAGTCGCGACTAGGTTCGCGTCCAGCGCCGCACCCTGACGGCGGTAGAACGCCGTACGGCCCGCGGGACTTAGTCCTGCGGGCCGTTGCTTGGCCTCTAAAATGAAGTGGGCCCGACTGGAGTCGAACCAGCACGCCCTTGCGGGCACATGCCCCTCAAGCATGCGCGTCTGCCTATTCCGCCACGGGCCCGGAAGGGCCAGATTCTTAAAATCTGGCCCAGCACCAAAGTCTAGCTGCTGCGTGGGCAGCGTCAAGCGATGGCGCTCGCGGGACAGCTCATCGTGTGGTATGAGTGCATGGTTCCCCTGGGAGTTTGCGGCGACGGAGCTAGCCAGAGGATGCCGCCTACCACCCTAATGCCAGCCGTCGGCCAAAAGTCCAATGACAGCTAGTCCCCATTGCCTGATCGCCGTCGACATCGGCAACAGCCGCATTAAGTTTGGCCGGTTCGATATCTCCAGCGAATGCCGTGATGCTGCACTGGGCAAAACCTTGCCGATCGCGGGCCCCGCCTTACCGGAACCGCAAGAGACGCTCACGCTTACCGCCTCGTTTTCAGAGCAGCCCGCCGAGTTAGATGAACTCCAAGTTTGGCTTCGGGAGCACGGCTGCGAGGGCAGCAGCTTCGCGGTTGCCTCGGTGCAGCGCTCCGTCGAGTCGCGTTTGCTCTTATGCTTACAAGACGCAGGCTACCCGAACGTACGGCAACTGGTTGCCTCTGGCTTACCTCTTGAAGTTCGAGTGGAAGAGCCCCAACGAGTGGGCATTGATCGCCTGCTTGGCGCCGTCGCCGCCAATCGCTTGCGACAACCTCTGCGACCCGCCGTAGTCGTCGATCTCGGGACGGCAATCACCGTGGACCTGATTGAACCGGACGGTGCGTTCGTTGGCGGCGCCATCTTGCCTGGTATTGCGATGAGCGCACGAGCATTGCACGAACAAACTGACGCCCTGCCCGCCAGCAAGCTGGAAGAACTCGACAACTCGCCCGACGCTGTCGGCAAGAACACCGAGGCGGCAATCCACGCAGGCTTGTTCTGGGGAGCAGTTGGCGCCGTACGTGAATTGATCGACCGACAAAGCGATCGCCTGACCGAATCACCACAAATCTATCTCACTGGCGGGGCCGCGCCGTCGGTTGCACGGCTCCTCGGTAGCCCCGATCGGACAGTTCGTTACGTGCCAAATCTGGTGCTATCGGGAATCGCCCTCGCTAACGAATCGCTGGGCCAACGATCGTGACATCGCAAACCACGTTGAAGGTGCTCACCGCCCGCGGCCCTAGCGCTGTAGCGGTCCTTCAGGTCGAGGGCCCCGATGCGTTACCGACGGTCGCCGCAAGGTTCCAAGCAGCGAGTGGCAAACCACTTGCCAAGCAGCCAAACGATTACATCGTGTTCGGACGCTGGCTAGACGCCAACGGTGACCTCGGAGAAGAATTGATTGTTTGCCAAGTCTCGCCAACGAGCATTGAAGTGCATTGCCACGGTGGCCAGGCGGCAATCGCCGCGGTACAAGCTTCGCTGGTCGCCCTCGGCTGTGCAATCGAAGAGCACCCGAAGCTGGATCCCGCATCCATCCGCTCTGAGGCTCAAACGGCTCTATCTTCTTGCGCAACGGAGCGCGCGGCGGCCATACTATTGGATCAGCTGAATGGCGCTTTTCAGCAGGCAATCGAGTCCCTGTGCCGTCAGATTGCTCAGGGAAAGCACGCGAAGGCCAAACGAAAGCTGGAAGGGTTGCTTGACCATGCGAAGGTAGGTCGGCGCCTAATCGACCCTTGGAAGGTTGTGCTTGCGGGCCCTCCCAATGTCGGCAAAAGCAGCTTGATCAATGCGCTGGTGGGATACGAGCGAGCAGTCGTGTTTGACCAGCCGGGGGTTACCCGTGATGTGGTGACAGCGGCCGCAGCCATCGACGGTTGGCCCGTCGAGTTGTCCGATACGGCAGGGCTACGGGCGGCCACAAATGCTCTTGAGAAGCAAGGCGTCGAACTCGCTCAAGCCGCCATCGACGACGCTGACTTGGTGTTGCTGGTCGAATCAGCCGATGCAGGCCGCCTGGAAGAGACGCCAATCAAAGCCCCCGTCCTTCGCGTGGCAAACAAGGCTGACTTGGGATCGGCGACGAGCGAAGACGCCTTGCCGGTTAGCGCTCTGACTGGTGAAGGCATCACCGAGTTAGTAGCCGCGATCTCGCAGTCTCTTGTTGCTATGCCCCCCCCAGCAGGAGCCGCGGTGCCATTCAACGAGCGGCATGAGCGACTGCTGAGGCTCGCGAGGCAAGCAATTGAGGAAGACAAACCTGCAGCGGCCAAGAGCGCTTTGCTATCACTGCTTTCAGACTAGAGACGTTGCTTCGCGCGGTTGGGCCCAAGTCTGAGGCAATATGTGACGATTATGACGAATGCACCGGCCGCATGCGCCGGCACGATCCGCCTGGCTGAGGCTCGTCATGTTCAAATCGACCGTCGCTTGTTTCATCGCTTGCCTGTCAGCTACGTCCTCCGCCCAAACCATCAGTCAGACGTACGCGCTCCGGCAGGAGCTACGAAATGACGCCTACCTGTGGGAGCCGCTGCTCGCAGAAAGTCGGCCATCGCCCCCCAATCCGCAACACGCCAGCAACTCGAGGAGCGACGCCCCCATCACGGCCGCAACGCTCGCAGCCCCAGCGGCTCTTCCCCCTGCGGCGAGTGGAGTGCTGAACTATTACGGCTCTTTGCAGGCGGCGGCCACCCTACAGCAAATGCCCCAGCGGCGGTTTATTTCTAGCGGCAAGGCCCCCAACCGAGCTCAAACGCGGCCATTTTCGCGAATCACGTCACGCCCAACCGTCAGTCCGTATCTGAATCTCTTTCGCGAAGAGGATGACGAATCGGCTCCGAACTACTTTGCCTTCGTGCGACCTCAGCAGCGCCAAATCGAAACCAATGAACGGCACCAGAGAGAGATGGAGCGACTCGAACGACGACTCCGCAGCGCTGAATCGGTGACGCCCTCAGCAGTTGGCTCCGGCGGTTTGCCGACCACAGGGCGGACCGCCGCTCGCTTTGGCGATACGGGCCAGTTTTACGGTCGTCGGCGATAACGGGCAACCTCTTCGAGTTGCCTTCTTGCTTGCACAAGCAGACAATAGTGCTGTTCTAGTCGTAAGCTGCGCACCTTGAGGACGCCCGATGAAGTCGCAACACACTTTGGCATTCTTGTCTTGTCTACTCTGCGGTGCAGTTGGAGCCGTCGCTGAAGAACCTCTAAACGAGGCCGAGCGCGCCTTCGCAGAACAGATGACCAATGCCACGCTCGTAGGTCGATTCACGGCGAGCGAAAAGCACTCCCCACAGCCGGAGCGATACGAGCTAGGTGAAGTCCGTAAACTCGACAACAAGAACTGGTTAATCCAAGCCAGGATCCGGTACGGCGACCACGACGTGCGGCTGCCGATCACGCTGCCCGTTGAGTGGGCCAACGACGTGGCCGTCATTGTGGTTGATAAAGTCGGTTTTCCCGGGCTGGGCGTCTACTCCGCTCGCGTCATGATTCATGAGGGCCGCTACGCTGGCTACTGGCACGGCGGCGGGCATGGCGGCCACCTCTTCGGCTCGATTGAGAAGCCTAAACCGCAGCCTGGCGCTTCTGATGCCCCTGCCGGCGAGTAGCGATCGCCCCTCAGGGCCCCGTTCTTTGGGTACGGCGCCGCTACCCTAAACTAAGCCGCATAGCGACCGCTGCCACAAAGCAGCAAGCGATGAGCAGCAGCGTTATCGGTTCCAAGGCAATCATAGCGACTTAACTCCTAGACGATGGGCTCAAACGGGGTGTTCCACATGACCGTCGTAGGGCTAATCAAGAACGCCGTATGACGCCCGACACGCAGGATAGAAAGAACTAATCACTGCGTCCCGACGACCTTGGCGGCTGACGCCACGGCGGCGGTCTCGGTGCGCAGAATCCGCGGGCCTAGGTCCACCGCAACCCAGCCAGCCGAAGTTGCCCCGGCAGCTTCGTCATCTGTGAAGCCCCCTTCTGGCCCAATTGCGATCACGCTTGGCCGATTGCCAGTCATGGTAAGACGGTCGGACTTGGCGGGCGATGTCGGATGAGCAATCCACCTCAAGCTAGCATTCTGTCGCCCTAAGTAGTCGCCCCAATCTATCGGCTCGCAAACCTCCATCAGCCGATTGCGGCGGCACTGTTTGGAAGCTTCGATCACGGCACGGCGTAGCTTCTCGAGGCCGCTGCTGGAGAGCTTGGCCACGCTCCGCTCGGTCTGAATGAAATCCACTCGGCTGACGCCCAGTTCGGTCAGCTTCTCCACCATCCAGCGTTGACGGTCTCCTTTGGGCAAGGCGGTGGCGATGGTTAAAGGAGCCGGCAATTCCCGGTCGACCTCCCGCCGCTCAACAACGGCTAGGTGGACATCCCGGCGGCCACAGTCCACGACCTCGCAGTCAAACTCAGCGCCTGAGCCATCAAACAATACGACCTTAGCGCCTGGCTTAAGTCGCATCACATGCAGCAGGTGGTGGGACTCGGCGCCTGAAAGCGTTGTTTGCGGCCCCTGGATTGGTACATCGCTGTAGAAGCGTTCGCTCATCGGACGAGCCATGATTGATGAATGCGCGGATAACGGACCTTTCCCACGCCGTTCGAGCGGCCGAATGCCGGCCTCCCGTTGGTCGGCCTGGGTTCATTGGCTGCCCAGGGGTCGATAATCGCGAGTCACGACAGGTGGTTGTGTATGCCGATTATGGTTGATGAACCGCTTTGGAAGTAGCGGTCCTTGCCGGCAACGCTATCACGATGGAATCCCGCCATGTCTGCTCCCACCTGGCTTTCCCACTGGGGTCTCCGCCAATCACCCTTCGCCACGACTGCTGGCGTCGGTCAGTCCTACCCTACCCAGGCATTTGAGGAAGCCACCGCTCGGATCGAATATTTGATCGCGCAGCAACGCCGTATGGGGGTTCTGGTTGGTGAACCCGGCGAAGGCAAGTCGACGATCTTGCAAGCGATGCAGGACAGTGGGCGACGTCGGGGTATTCATGTGGCCCTGGTCGACGCGGTGGCGCTTTCGCAGCATGAGCTGCTGATGCAAACCACCAGTCAATTGGGTGGCAGCCCCGACCCTGGAGATAGCCTCCCCACACTCTGGCGACGGCTCGAAGACACGCTGGCACATCATCGATGGCAAGGACAAAGCAGTCTGCTAATGATCGACGACGCTGATCAGGCGGGAGCCGACATCCAACGCCAGCTGCTACGAATGTCGGGGATGGAATCGACCGCAGACGCTCGCTGGACTCTCCTGATCGCTACCCAGACAGCTCGGCTGGCAAGCTTCGATGAGTCGCTGCTGCACCGCATTGATCTCCGGATTGACCTGTTTCCTTGGACGTACGACGACACCGTAGGCTACGTGCAGCACAGCCTGATCGACGCCGGCTGTCTTGAGCCGCTGTTTACGGATGAGGCGCTCCACCAACTGCAAACGAGAGCTCAGGGAGTTCCACGCCACGTCGCTCGACTTGCGGACTTCGCCCTCGTGGCGGGGGCAGCTGCGGAGGCAACCTGCATTGAAGCAGAACAAATCGATGCAGCGTTCGAACAGTTACGATGGAGCCCCCCAGCTGCTGCTCCTTTGGTATGATGCAGTCGTAGCTGATAGCTGACCCAAAGGCGTGTCTTCTTCCCAGGCGAATCCATGCAGCGCGAAGAATTGTTGCAGGCGCTACGCGATCTGCAGTCCGAGTTGGCCGAGCTCGAGCAAATCGACCCTCAGACCGAAGCGGCCTTGAGCAAAGTCAACGCCGAGGTCGATCGCTTGCTCGACCCCGAGGACCCCACAACGGCAGAAGACGTTGACACCTCCAGCAATGGCGTGCGTGGCTATCTGCTCGAGTTCGAAGCCGAGCATCCTCGCATTGCCTCGCTACTAGGCCAGCTGGCGGACGGACTGGCAAACCTGGGTATTTAGCGGCCGCCAACATCATGAGCGAAGTCTGGCAAGTGGCCACGACCACCGGCGACCGAGACCTAGCGGAACGGATCGCTACGGAGTTGGTTGACGCGCGCCTGGCAGCCTGTGCGCAAGTTGCGGGGCCCATCGAGAGCATTTATCGGTGGCAAGGTAAGATCGAACGCGGCGAGGAATGGCGCTGCCTAGCAAAGACCACTTCGGCGCTCTTTCCGGCAATTGAGGAACTGGTAACTCGATTGCATCCTTACGACCTACCAGAATTGATTGCCACGCCGGTGGTGGGCTGCAGCGCCGCCTACCTTGATTGGCTGCGGAGCCAGCTGCGAACGCCGGGCGGCGACTCGGCAACAGACAACTAGACCACGGTGCTAGTTCGCACTGCTCAGGGCGCTGACGGACGAGAATCCCTCGCCCCAGATCACCTCAAGCGGCACCGCTGAGTAGAGCCCGCGGGTCAAGAATTGCTCGATGACTTCGTCCGCTTGCTGGATCGGTGTCTTGGGCACCAGGACGATGTCTGAGTCATTCAGCCAGATCTCATCGGCGGGAGCTGGCCGCCGGGCGTAGAGCGCGCCACGGAGGTCGACCATGGTAGCCATCAGCCTCCAGTCGGGACCTCGTCGGAAGACGACCACTTGTCGCAAGTTGGCGCCCAGGTTCCAGCCACCTGCTAAAGCAATGGCCTGCATCGTGGTCGTAGGACCTTCAAGCGTGAACTGGCCAGGCTGCTGAACTTCACCCAGCACGTACACAAAACGCTCGGCTCGTACCGTTAGGTCCACCGTAACGCTCACGCCAGGAATCGTCGCGGCGTAACGAGAATCGATCTCCATCTTAGCTTCGGCCAGGGTGAGTCCCTGTACGTAGACACTTCCGAGCCCCGGCAACTGAATTTTACCCGCCGGAGTTACCACCACGCCAATCTGCAAACCGCCCGCAATACCACCACGGGCATCCACCGTTGCCAGCAAGTCTTCGAGCTTTGTGTTCACCACCAAAGGCGTCACGGTGATGGCGGGGACTCGGTAGAATTCCTTGAACCGTTCTTCCAGGTCCTCCTGCAAGACTTCGACAGTGCGGCCGGCTGCCATCACACGGCCAATGAGCGGCATTGTGATTGTGCCGTCCGGCTGAACCGCTAGCTCACGATTAATGGTGTCCTCGGTGGTTTGGCCCGTGGAGTCTCGGTCTGGCGTGGTCGAGACGGTGCCCGTGCCACCGGACGTGAGTGATTCAACTAATATTTGGTCACCCACTTGCAGCTGATAGGCACGAGCTTGCACCTCCCGCGTTCGCAGATAGAAGATCGCCAACTGATCGTCGACGCGCAACCGGTACTGCGGAACATGCGCGGTGCGAGCATGCCCCACGTACTCCCCCTGAGCAAACTCTTGCCAAGGAATACAACTGCGTGAGGCCCAACCGACTTCTGATTTACCGCAAGCAGCGTAGCCGTCGACGCCCCAGATGGGGAACGGCGCCGCAGGCCCTAGAGATTGGCAAAGGGACACCTTGCCAGTGCGACCGGGAATGGTTCGCTCCTGGCGCGAAGAACTTTCTCTGGTTGCGGCGGAGGAACTCATCGGGTGGGCAGATACCTGGGGATGCACGACTGTGTCGCTTTGTGGCCACAGCAGCCACGCCCCACCCATAACCAGAGCGGCCAACGTTACAGCACGAAGTGTGATTTGATTCAGGTTGCTCGTCATCATGGATCGCTTGGTTAGCGGACAATCGTCTGACTTCGTACCGGAGCGACGTTCTGGTTGGTGGGAACGGCCGGTCCCAAGCTTGTGGTCTGCGTACGACGCCATGGCATGATGCGATCGGCGATCGAGCGTTTCTTTGGCTCCGGCGAGGCGACCGCTGCATTAGGTGACGTCGCTTGCGCGGCCAGGGCGGCTGCGGGAGGACGACTACCGTAGGCATCGCTAACCCTAGCCAATTGCTGACGATTGACCCATTGCACGCCGCGCTGACGAGAAAACTCTCCTGCGGCTCGCTCACGGATGGCCAGTCTCTCAGCTCGCGCCTCGGCAGCAGCAGCCAAGCGCGGTTGCCCAAGTTTTCGCTGCACCACCGCCAGGTTGCGGTACGTGGTGGAACCAGCCCCGCTGGTAATCGCTCGCTCCAAAGTCTGACGAGCCGCGGAGTAATGACCGGCTTGGGCCAAACCAACCCCCAGTTCGTTGGCGGCCAGGTAGTTGCCACGGTGGGTCTCAACGGCTGCCCGATACATGGTCAGGCTGGTCCGGCCCGCCAGCGGGGCGTTGTCCGTTTCCGCCATGCGAGCAAAAGTTTTGCCCAGACCGTGCAGCGCCATGGACCCCGCTTGATCGCCAGACACGGCGAACGACAGCTTGTGTTGTGCATAACGGTGATAGCGAGCAATCGCTTCGTTGGGCAGCATCCATTGACTGCGTTCGGCTTGCCTGTAGAGAGGGGTCGTATGCGACGCGGCAAGTAGCGAGACGTCGACTTCGGTATCGATCTCTGCCCCCGTAGGGGCAAACTGCTGGGCCTCCTCCAGGGCGCGAAGGCCCGCCGCCAAGGAGACCACGTGACGCGTGGTTGTCTGCTCGGCATCTTTGGCACGCGCAATCTTCTGCAAGACCGCGACGAATCGCGTGCGGGCGGCGTACAACGCACCGTGTCTTCCCAGCGTATAGGCTTCCTGAACATCCGGCGTCACGAGTTGGGTAACCCGCCCCGCAGAAGGAGTATCCAGCATCAGCTCTTCGCTGGTTGCGTGACGCGCCAACACGGCGGCAGGATCGCTAAGATCAGCTTCGGTAACGCTTTGGTATATCTTGTCGGGAGAGCCAAACAGGCCAAGCCGCGCGGCCGTCTGAGGCGTTGATCGCGTCTCCGGTTCTTCGGTTAGACTGGACTTACGGTCTGTCGTGGACCCTAAGTCGCCTTCGAAGGGCTCCTCGATTGGTAACACGCCAACCGAACGGGGGAACTGCTCGCCCGTCGCAACCAGCTCTGTCTGTTCCGCCAGTTGGGTGTCTTGGTACGGGAGCGGCTCGGCAAGCTGTGGGGCCTCGATAACCGGTCCGCCACTGCCAACAATCGGCTCCGCAGGAGCCTCCTCGTCGCCAGGCTCGTCAGGGTAGGCATCAGCGTAAGTTGGCTCGGGTAGGTCGATCGCCGACTTCAATGGCCATGCTTCCAAAGAGCCCAATTCGCCGTATGGCGGACCGCCTGGCACCGCGGTCAGGACGGGAATTGGTTGCGTCTCAGCCAGCGTGGGCAAAGGCGCCACTCTTCGCTTTGGCTCAGCAACCGGGCGCTTTGAAAGCAGTGCGTAACCGAGCATCGAGAACACGATCAAAGCAAGAGCGCAGGACGCCAGCCCCGTCCCCGGTCTGACCGTTGGCTTTGTTGGCAAGTCAATCGGAGGGCGTGAATCCATTCGGTAGTACAAAGCCCGCGTGAGGTTTGGAGGGGACACATCGCCATGTCATTCGGACTGTACGGCCCGTGCGCTTTTAGTTGGTCGTCCGGCTTGCAGGCCCGGGTCGAGGTAATCCGTCGCAATGCCCGTATGCCAGCAGTCCTTGGCGCCGGCACAGACGGTACAGCCGGCCGCCTTTCGGAAGTTCCAGCCGCAACAAGCCCTACAACCGGTCCATCCCGTCCAATGGCGCCCATTGGCATAAGTGTCTCCTGGCATTCGCTTTCCGAACGAGCCGGGGGCAACTAGTCTGGAGAGACCCGGCCTTGCACCACGTCGCCACGAGTTAATCCGCATGCAGCGTAATGTACTGCTCCTGATGGGCACTCGCCCCGAAGCCATCAAGATGGCCCCTGTCGTCGCCGCCCTGCAGGACGACGAACAATTTCGGCCGATCGTGGTCAATACGGGGCAGCATCGCGAACTAATTGACCAAGTCATCTCGCTATTTGGTATTCACGTCGACCGCGATCTGGCCGTCATGCGACCCGACCAATCGCTGGCCGGACTCACCGGCCGGCTGATCACTTCGATTGATGAAGTCCTCATGGCGACCGACCCCGATTTGGTCCTCGTCCAGGGTGACACCACCACGGTGCTGGCGGGCGCGTTGGCCAGTTTCTACCGCCGTATTCCGCTGGGGCACGTTGAGGCCGGCCTGCGAACGGGCAACTTGGCCTCTCCTTTTCCTGAGGAAGCCAATCGAAAGCTCACGACCACCTTGGCTTCGATGCACTACGCTCCCACCGAGCAAGCTCGCGACAATTTGCTCGCTGAGCAAGTGAATCGCTCCGCGGTCTATGTGACCGGAAACACCGTAATCGACGCGCTGCGCCTGGAACGACATCGGCAACAGAATGAGGACGTCCAGCAGGCCCTTAGCAATCGCTTGGCAGAGTTGGTCGGTCCAGACCTTACCTCACGACCCATGGTCTTAGTCACCGGCCACCGCCGGGAGAACTTTGGATCTGGATTCGATGAAATCTGCGACGCCTTGTCGCGACTCGCGAAGCAACATGCCGACGTACTGTTCGTGTATCCGGTGCATCTGAATCCCAACGTCAAGAAGGTGGTGCATGAACGCCTGGGCGAAGCAGAGAATATCCGCCTGATCGGCCCACAACCCTACAGTGAGTTCGTAGCGCTTCTCGCAATGTGCAGGCTAGTACTCACCGACTCCGGGGGGGTGCAAGAAGAGGCTCCCAGCTTAGGAAAGCCGGTCCTTGTCATGCGGGACACAACCGAGCGACCCGAAGGGGTCGCGGCCGGCACCGTTCGGTTGGTTGGCCCCGTAGCGGATGCAATCTTTGAACAAACGCATCAACTCTTGACCAACCAGGCTGCCTATCAGGCCATGGCAGAAGCGGCCAACCCTTACGGCGACGGCCAAGCCGCGGGGCGAATCGTGGAAGCCATCCATGAGTTCTTCGCTGCGCATTGACCCTTCCGCCTGGATTCGCTCACCACGCCAGCATTCCTCTTAACTGGTGCTATCGGTACGCCATCTCTTGAAGCGCTGGTTCCACCAGCTTCTCGTAATGGCCATACTAGTTGGTCGGCTTCCTTCGTCGCCCTCCTGTCCACGCCACCGCATTGCTTGCATACGACTTCCACGAATCGGTCGGCTACTGGATCTTCTCCACTGCGCATGAGATGTCGCAGCGGATGAACGACGAACTGGCCGAACTGGACATCACCTATCGCCAATGGGAAGTACTGTGCTGGCTGTCATTCTTTGGACAGGTTTCGCAGGCAGAACTTGCCAAAGGCATGCTGGTCGAGGCGCCTACTTTGGCGGGCATTCTTGATCGGATGGAGCGAGATGGCTGGATCGAACGTGTTGCCGACCCGGATGATGGCCGAAAAAAACTGATTCGACCCACCGACCGCGTCGAACCGCTGTGGACACAAATGGTAGAAAAAGCCCGGCATTGCCGCTCTCAGGCAACCGAAGGGATTTCCTCTGCCGATCTCGATACCACGCGACAAACGTTGGAGAGAATGCGGCGCAATCTGGCGGGAGACGAGCGGATTGACTTCATCGAGAAGCGAGCCGCCGACAAGGCCCGGCAATAACCGGGCCCTAACCGGCCGGCGCTCTACCAGATCGTGGCACTTGTCACCACGCCGCTTAGGCCCACAATACTTATCTATGCCTCTCGGTTACGGCCCCTACTATCCCCAACAGCGGAGCTCACCCCCATGTCACGACCTGGCGCGATCACCTTCAAAGGCAACCCGATGACTCTCGCCGGTGAGGCGATCACTGTCGGCCAGGCCGCTCCCGACTTCACGCTGCACTACTTCCAGGACGGCATGCAGACAATCACGCCCGCCGACCTGGCGGGCAAGCCGACGCTGCTGAGCGTTGTTCCTTCGCTAGACACGGGCGTTTGCGCCATTCAGACCAAGAAGTTCAATGAATCACTCGCCAGCATGGGCGATTCGATCAATGCAGTGACAGTAAGCCTCGACTTGCCCTTCGCGATGAATCGTTTCTGCAGCGCCGAGGACATCACCAACATCAAAGTGGGCAGCGACTACCAAGATCGCACGTTTGGCAACAACTGGGGCACGTTGATTGAAGAACTGAAGATCCTCTGTCGCGCAGCCTTTGTGTTGGACGCCGAAGGCAAAGTGACGCACGCCGAGTATGTGGGCGAAGTGACGGAAGAACCCAACTACGATGCCGCGCTGGCTGCCCTCAAAGGCTAGTCTGTCCGGCGATTAATCTCCATGCAGAAACTCTCCGCCGAGCTTCTCGGCACCTTCATGCTGGTGTTCGCGGCGGTTGGTTCTGCGGCGGCTGGCCAGGGCCTTCTGGGACAAGCGCTGGCAAATGGATTGGTGCTATCGGTCCTAGTCGCAGCGTTCGCCGGCATTAGCGGTGCACACTTCAATCCGGCAATTACCATCGGCTTTGCGACCGTCGGTCGCTCGCCATGGAAAGACGTGACACCCTATATACTGGCTCAACTGACCGGTGCTTCGCTTGCAGCCCTGGCGGTGCGGGGCCTGTATTGGCCTCAACCCGCATCCGACCTAGCCGCAGGCGCTGCCTTGCCTGCTGGCCAGACACCCATCATGGCACTGCTGCTAGGTGAAGCGCTCATCACTTTCCTGCTGATGACGGCCATCTACGGAACCATGATCGATCGGCGGGGAGCCGATGGCGGGGGTGGGAGCGCCAAGATCGGTGGCTTCGGCGTGGGCTTTGCCGTGGCTGCCAACATCCTGGCGCTAGGACCCGTGACCGGAGGCTCGATGAACCCCGCCCGCTCGTTTGGTCCTGCGCTGGTGCGTGGCGACTTTCAACTACACTGGTGCTACTGGCTCGGCCCGATTCTCGGCGCCGTTGTTGGTGCTTTCTTTTACGAACAGGTGATGCTGCCAAGCGTCACAGAGAATGATCCTTCCAGCGAAACATAGTCATCGCCCCGCCCACGGCGTGCTTTGGTGTTTGTTTGCGCTGGTGATCTCTCCGTGCCACTCCGTTCTTGCCGAACAGGTCTTACTCGGCGACCCTGCGCTGACGGGCGGCATTCCAGGTAAGGGCCCTTTGACGCTGGGCGAGGCGAATCGCTGGCTCGCTGACCCGAAGAACCATCGGGTAATCGAACCTAAACTTCCACCAGGCTTAGCGGCAGGCTCGCACAACATGGCGGGCTTGGAACACAATCCGCTGACGAGGGCAAAGATCGAATTGGGGCGGCAGCTGTACTTCGATACGCGGTTGTCGGCCGACAACACGGTGAGCTGCGCCAGTTGCCATTCGCCTACCAAGGGCTACGCTTTCGACACTAAGTTTAGCGTTGGCATCGACGGTCAACCTGGAAGTCGCAATTCGCCCGCGATCTACAATCGCATCTTGAGCCGTCATCAGTTTTGGGACGGGCGCGCTGCGTCTTTGGAAGAGCAAGCCGTCGGACCCATTAAAAACCCTCTTGAGATGGGCAACGCCTCTGAGGAATGTGTCGCCACTCTCAAAGCCATCCCCGCTTACGCACGACAATTCCAAATAGTCTTTCCTGACGGGGTGACGATGGACAACGTCTGCCGTGCGATTGCCTCTTTCGAGCGTGTGATCGTCACCGGCCCTTCGCCATGGGATCACTACGAGGCATTGAGCCGTTTCCAGCAAGCTTACGCGGAGGACCTGGAAGACCCTGAGTACCTGCGGGAAGAGGAGCCCGAGCTCCTCGCGGAGTACGAGCAACTCAAGACCCAGTCGCTAGCCCATCCCCTATCCCCCGCCGCCCAGCGCGGGGCAACGCTATTCTTCAGCGACACAGTAGGCTGCACCCAATGTCATGTGGGCGCGAACTTCTCTGATGAGCAATACCATAACCTGGGCGTCGGGTTAGATGACCAAGTGCTAGGCTCCCAAGACCTTGGCAGACATCAGGTCACCAAGCAACACAAGGATCGTGGCGCCTTTAAGACCCCCACGCTTCGCAATGTCGCCGACACGGCGCCCTACATGCACGATGGTTCCCAGGAGACCCTCGCTGACGTCGTGGCATGGTACGTGAGGGGGGGGCGCCCCAATCCCCAACAAAGCGAAAAGATCAAGCCGCTAAGCCTCAACACGCGAGAAGAGCAGGACTTGGTCGCCTTTCTTAAGGCTCTTTCCGGGCCCTTGCCGTCGGTTGAAACAGGGCGGTTACCTGAGTGAGTCGTTGGGACGTTATCGTTGTTGGCGCCGGGGCGGCGGGCCTGCTTGCAGCGACACGCTCCGCCCAGCGCGGCAAGCGGACCCTCTTGCTGGAGAAAAATCGCAAACCGGGGGTCAAAATCTTGATGTCGGGCGGTACGCGTTGCAATCTCACACACGCAACCGATCGCCACGGCATCGTGGATGCTTTTGGCAAGCAAGGTCGGTTCCTGCACGCACCGCTGGCGGCTCTGGGGCCTGATGGGGTCGTCGAGCTTTTCAACTCGGCGGGCGTGCCGACCAAAGTGGAAGCCACGGGGAAAGTCTTTCCCATCTCGAACCGCGCGCTCGATGTGCAGCAAGCCCTGCTACACATGTTACGAGACTCTGGAGCACACCTGGCGTTGGAACAAGCCGTAACGCGCATTGAACCTAGTGCAGACGGCCTTCAGATCACGACTCACGATCAGCAGTACGTGACAGACAAGCTGATCCTCACCACTGGCGGACAGTCGTACCCTGGGTGCGGGACAACGGGCGACGGTTACGCTTGGGCCAAGCAACTGGGGCATCGCATCGTACCGCCGCGGCCAGCGCTTGTGCCGTTGTTGTCGTCGGCTGAATGGCTCAAGTCGCTGCAAGGCGTCACGATGGCCGACGTGACCATCGCCCTCGGCGCTGCAGGAAAGAAGTCTGCCGATCGTGGCCGTGGTTCTCTGCTGTTCACTCACTTCGGTCTCTCGGGCCCTTTGCCCATGAACCTCAGCCACGTCGTGACTCAAAGCCCTGATGCTGAGGATTGGGAAGCCATTTGTGACTTCATCCCCACGCTTCATGAAGAGGCCCTGCAAGCGCGGGTGGCAGGTGATGGTCGAGAAGGCAGCAAGCCGATTGCGGCGGTGCTGGATTCACTCGTGCCTCGCAGCTTGGCAGAGACCCTGCTTGCCCATGCCAAGATCGACCCAAGGCGCCGCGTTGCTGAACTCTCTAAGAGGAGTCGACGTGCGGTAGTCGACGCCGTCAAGCGATGCCGCATCCCCATCGTCGGCACCCAAGGGTTTAAGAAAGCGGAAGTCACGGCCGGGGGCGTTGACCTACGACAGGTCGATTCCAAGACCATGCAGAGCAAACAAACCCCAGGGGTCTATTTCGCCGGCGAGATCCTCGACCTTGACGGCCCTATTGGTGGTTATAATTTCCAAGCCGCCTTCAGCACGGGCTGGTTAGCCGGTGAAAGCGTTTAGGAATCCTCCCAGGGAGAACTCTTCATGACCCGCTCAGTGATCGCGTTGTTCGTTTGCTCATTCCTCATTCCCGGTGGCCATGCGGCCGAGTGGAAGTCCCTGTTCAACGGCAAGGACTTGGATGGCTGGACGCCCAAGATCACTGGCTATGAATTGGGTATGAACCATGCCGATACGTTTCGCGTGGAAGACGGGCTGCTGAAGGTCCGCTTTGACAAGCATCAGGGGCGATTTACCAATCAGTTTGGCCACTTGTTCTATCGAAAGTCGCTGTCGAACTATCGCTTGCGCGTCGAGTATCGGGTAGTTGGTGAGCAGATGCCGGGCGGCCCCAAATGGGCGAATCGCAACAGTGGCGTGATGATTTACGGCCAGACGCCCGAGTCGATGCGGAAGGACCAGGACTTTCCCGTGAGCATTGAAGTTCAGTTGCTAGGCGGACAAGGGCGAGGCCCACGATCCACCGCTAATCTCTGTACGCCTGGAACGAACGTCGTGATGGATGGCAAGCTCACCAAGGCCCACTGCATTAACTCCGAGAGCGCAACTTTTGACGGCGATCAGTGGGTGACCGTCGAGATTGAGGCGCGAGGCGGCGAGGCAATCCGCCACTTCGTCAATGGCGAACTGGTCATGGAATACAGCCATCCAGAACTCGACGATCGCGATCGCGACGCCAAGTCACTGATGGCGTCGGGCGTTGAGAAAATGCTCACAGGCGGCACCATATCCCTCCAAGCGGAAAGCCACCCTATCGACTTCCGCAAGGTCGAGATCATGATGCTTGATGAATAGAGAGCTCACACGCATCAGATTTCCAGCATCTCGGGCTTGATGCGGCTAGCGTAACCGTTCTCGAACCACTGATGGTGCTTGATCCCGGCGTTGCTTGTCTGGAACCCCGAGCCCTGCAAACCAAGGTAGGCGGGTATGGGGTCGTTCGGGTCGACGATCGGCGTGAATTTCTTTGGTACAGGCCAAACTTCCTGGTCGTTGATCGGTAAGCCGGGGGCGACGAACGCCACCTGTTGCTCAGCAAAGGTCTGCTTGCCGAGCACCGCGAGGGTAAACAAGGCATTGCGTACGATCATCGAACCCTGCGAGTAGCCAACCAGCGCCACCGGCTTGTCTGGTTGCTCACTGGCTAGCCGGTAGAGCAACCCTGCCAGCTGGCGAGTTGTCGGGTTGTGCTGCAGCGGCGAGCCTCCATCCAGAGCCCAGCCAACCCCTGCCCCCAGTGACCTGCCACGCAGCATTTGTGTGAGCTGTAGTGGCCAGACACGATCTCGAAAAGCTTCCTCCAAGTCTTGGCCTGCAAGGCGAGGGTTTGCACTCGGATCCGCGCCTTCGTTGTAGAGCAATGAAACGGATCGCCCCCTCAAGTGCTTGGCCAGCTCGCGCGCTTCCCGGCGAGCCGTATCGTGTGGCGTGAACATGCCATTGATGTAGTACAAAGCGGGTTCGGTGCCGCGAAAGATCGACTCCACTTTGGGGGGATCGAGCAGGGCATCGCGGAGGCCGTCACCGACAAGCGGCAGACTGCTTACTCGGCTCGCCTGCTTAATCAACGGCGCGGCGATGGTGGCCAGCTGCCTGGCATCGCCAGAACTGATCGCCTTGACCGCTTCGCCGTAGTGCTCTCGAACAAACTCGACCCCCGCGGAGAAATCTTGTCCAAACAGATTCGCCAGCGTCTTAGCGTCGTAGTCGGCGGGATTCAGCGACACACGTCCCAGCCCCGGAATCTCGAACTCGCCGGCTTCCCTAGTACCGGCCTGTTGCGCCGTCGCCAGCTTTGCCAGCAACGATTGACCCAGGGTGGCCATGGCTCCGAATCGAAAAAAATCTCGCCGACGCATAGTCTCCCCCTTAGTTCTGATGCGGTCTCTTCGCCTTATCGTGGATTGTACACGGACCCCGTAGCCAGAGGAGCACTTCATCCAGAAAGCGCAATAGCTCGCCTCCGGGCGACCTGCTATCGTCGTCTGCCACTTACCCTGCTACTCGTGAATGCCACCTTCAATGCGTGTTCTGATCTACGAACCCCAGTTCGCCGGCCACAATCTCGCTCATGTCGCTCGACTGGTCCGCGGCGTCTCCGAGCTGGACTGCGAAATCGTCCTGGCAACCTCAACCCAGGCGCTAGCGTCAGAAGAGTTTGCCCTTCATCTGGGCGATCAAAGACATGCGTTCGACGTGCTAGAGCTTCCAGGCTTCAAGACGGATAAGCTCGGGCGCCGCCTTAAAACCAACGGTTTGGGCAAACTTACCAAGGTCTACCAGAGCTTCAAGCGGTCCATCCAGCGTTCCAAACCAGACCACGTCTATCTACCGCACGGGAACCTGCTTGCTCGGTTTGGGTGGCTGCCATTGGGGCTTACCAAAACCCTGCGCCAGCATGGCGCCGAAGCCGAGACTTTGCTGATCACGGGTCGCTATCTACTACCGGCCAAGACTTCGCTTGAGAAGCTCCGGCAAAAACTGGTTCTCAGCATGATTGCCCGCGGCCCGTGGCATTCCGTCTTCCAATTCAACGACGCCGCCCAAGCCGAGTTCGAGCGACACAGCCACCAAATGGCTCGCATGGGGAAGCTGATGCCTGACCCGTGCGGAGAGATTCTACCGGCCAAACGTGGGGAAGCGCGCCACGAGCTGGGCTTGCCTGTCGAAGGCAGGACCGTCGCCGTTGTGGGGCTCATCGAAATGCGCAAAGGCGTCGCCGTTCTCGCCAATGCCATGGAGGATGCCGCCGGGCGGCTTCGATCCGAGGACCGCTTGCTACTGATGGGGTCCTTCCACCCGGAAGTCCACGAACTGCTCAGAACAGAATTCCAACCGTTGCTTGATTCTGGTCGCATCGTCACGATCGATCGGCGATTGTCTTCCCGCGAATTCGATCTTGCCATCCGGGCGGCCGATGTCTTGGCCACCGTGTATCCTAGCCATCCCTACACGGCTAGTATGGTCGTGGCTGGCGCCGTAGCGCAGACGCCCTTGTTGGGATCGGACAACGGGTGGATTGGCCGGATGATTCGCCAGCTTCACTTGGGTCACGTTTGCGATGCAAGTAATCCGAGTGATGTTGCCCACCAGCTACTAGACTCCCTCGACAACTGCGAGAAGCACCAAAACTCGCCCGCGGGCATGCGGTTCGCCGAGTACTGCTCGGACGCCAACCATGTGGCTCACTGGACGGCGCGACTTCGCGAACGACTCGGTTTGCCGTCATCTCCCCAGCTACGCAGTTGGGAATGGGTCAGGCAGGGGACTACTTCGCGCGCTGCCTAACGGTCGCCTTGCGCATACTAAGTATGCGTCCCCGTGATCCCGATTGCTGGTAACATACGAACAGTGGCCGCCATAGCTTGGCCCTTGTTTCCCTTCCGCGATGGAGTCCCCCATGACACGCATCCTGCCTTTGCTTTCTGCCGTCCTTGTCTTCCTGCCCGCCAGCTATGCCGCAGCTCATTGCCAGGTTCCGTGTGGCATCTACGGCGATCAGCACCGCTTCGAGGAGATGCTGGAAGACACCGCGACGATCGCCAAAGCGATCACCTCCATCGGTGAGCTTGCCGGTACGCATGACGCGACGGGCCACAATCAGCTTGCGCGCTGGGTAATCAATAAAGAAAAGCACGCCGCGAACATCCAGAGTATTGTGGGCGAGTACTTCCTGGCACAGCGAATCAAGGCCGACAAGCCCCGCTATGTCGAGCAGCTCAAGGCGGCACACGCCGTGATCGTTGCTGCGATGAAGTGCAAGCAAGCGGCAGACCCCGCTACGGCAGAATCACTCAAGTCCAGCATCCTCGACCTGTATCGCGCTTACGAGGGCAAAGAACCCGACCTGGGTCACGTGCACATCAAGCGCGCGACAAAGGTCGCGGCCCGATAGCATACGCTTAGAAACCGATCTGGGTTTGGGCGCGGAACAGCACCCCCTCGTCACCTGCAAAGATGTCGACGATGGAGCTGTTGATCGGACTTCCTATCACGCGCGTAACGTCAAAGGCAAACTTGTTGACGCGGTCGTCTTGACCATCGCCCCAGTAGAAGTTGAAGCCACCGGCGTATTCGAAGCCATCGCCGTAGAAGCCTGAAACTTGTGACACGCGCACATTCACGTCGAGCCGGCGAGGAATCAAAAACTTCCCGGCTTCGACGTGATAGCCGTAGTCGTATAGTTTGTTGACGGGCAACGCGCCGTCGGCGACGAAGTCTTGCAGGGACCGCACGAAGTACTCGGTATTGAAACTCCACCCTCGGTACTTCAGGCCAAAATCGATCGACGCCAGTAGCACCCGGTCGCCAAGCAAGGTAACCCCAGGGGCCAAGGCTCCGGTGTCTGCTAGCCGAGTTCCGTCGCTCAGGCGCAAGAAGCTATCGTCGCCCAACGCGAAGGCGGTTCCCGCGTCGCTGCGGTCGTCCGATTTGTCGTACGCAAAGCTCGCCCCCAACCTGACCACGGGAGACTGGTGACAAGCGTAGTCGGCCAGGCCGGCTCCATAGGGGCCCAGGGGATCGCATCGGAGTGTGGCTGCCAGCGCCAAGTTGTCATCGAGCCGAGACGCTTGCCGGGACGAGGTGCGCAGGCCATTCGTTACAGACGCCTCGTAGTGCCAGCCTTCGACTCCCAATGCGTCGAAGTCGCCAAGCAACCATACGCCATCAGAGAACCCGGCGCGAAAGTACTCCGTCGCCATCGACCGATCTACCATGCGTGAGTAGCGTGAGGACAGCAACCACTCTCGGTGAGAAGCCACCTTCCAACGTCCCAAGCGCAGCTTCACGGCCGGGTCAAACTCGTAGGTGAAGTAGAACGCTAAGCCGTCGGTTAGCGATCCGCCGTCGCCGTCGGCGTCGTAGATGAACAGGTAATCCAGGTTGGGACTGATCGCGGTGCCGCTGATGTTGAGTCGCACACGCTCGGTGTCAAACTGGTTGCGATTGCGAATGCCTCGTGTAACGCCCGCATTGTCAGTCCAGGTCTCTTCAGTGCGCGAGAAACCCAAGTAGCGCAACTGCAATCGCCCCCCCAAGTACATGGCGTAGGGCCGCTCCTGAAGATCAGTGGAACGGATGTAGAGCCCTTTATTGAACTGGGCTCCCACTTCGTAGAGCGGCGCGCAGTCGTAGCAAGGGTGTGAATCGTAGCCAGCCAGCGCGATCAAGGCGGTAGACTGGGTTGGCGGGGCCGTCTCGACCGGAGGCAATCGGCGCGGCGTATCGCCAACGGCCGTGGAACTGCCCACTACAGCGCCTAGCACCATCAGTGCGCAACTCTGCCAGCGTTTCATTGCTTCCTTGCCTACATCTAGCATCGCGCCTGCGAGCGACCCTTCCCTGGGCGCTTCCATGGAAGGGAATCGGCAACTGCGCCGGTTGAAACCCGGGCAAACGCCTTTCGCGCTGCGGTTTAGCCAAACGTTAGGGTCTTGCGCTGCCTGCTAGCTATGCAAGCGGAGCATCCTCGCGCGCGACCAATGCACTGATGTAGAGCAATGAACGTTCCTTGGCAGGCTGGCGATCGATGGACTTCATTGCCGCTTGCAGAACATCACGCCGGCTCACTTGGCCAAGCAACTTGCCTGATTCATCCACTACGGGCAGCCGACGGTAGTTGGTCAGCAGAAAGACTTGAGCAATGGATAGCAGCTGCGTATTAGGATCGATGGTTTGAGCATCTGCGTCCATGAAGGCGAAGACTTCGTTCGTAGGAAGTCCTTCGTAGGCCGCATCCAGCAGAACATGCATGCTGCACTTCTCGGAGAAGACCCCGACATAGTTCCCCTGAGCATCGACGACGGGCGCGCCGGAAATCCGATTACGTAGCAGCAACCTCACGGCGTCGAACACATCCATGTCGGGACGTAGCGTGACGAGTTTCTTGACCATGAAGTCGCGGGCGGTTACGTGATCCATTGGAAGGACTCCTTGGGGAAGGGAGCAGTGGGTCGCCAAGACGACTTGGAGGACACCGCTACCGATGAGTTAGCAAACCGCATAGGGCCACAATCGCCCATGGTCTTCGGCAAGGAAGGCCACTGGCGATGGAGTAAGCAAAAGCAAAGGGGCGTGATACGCCAAGGAAAAGGAGGTCGAAGAAAAGCTAAGGATCGAAGCAAACGTGGCCTCTCTCTCGATCCGAAAACGGGCTCGATCCGAAAACGGGCTCGATCCGCAAACGGGCTCGATCCGCAAACGGGCAGCATGATTACTCAAGCGCCTTGGCCCCCAACAATCGTAACGTCGCTCAGACAGCGATCGCGCTGTGAAAGATTTCACTTGCCTACTTTTGCCGAGAAAGTCCGTGAGCCTGTGAAAGTCTTCACGTGAAGCGTTTCACAAAGTGGGTACAACTGCTCGCAGGCTTTGCTGAGCCACGTCGACTCGACTAAGAACTCTGCCGCTGTTTGCCGCGGGCCAAAGCTCGCCTGGCCGGAATAGCTCGCGCCCATGGCAGCCAAGCATGTCACCATCAATAACGAGCCCACAGAGCACACCCCCCAACGGGGTGTGACCCTTTTGCGCCTCGGAGATCGCCCTAACTGTCGATATATTACCGAGCTACGTGCTTCGAGATCCCCGGGCTTGGTGCCGGGTTGCCTCCAACGTGCTCTCTTTGACGGATGGAATTGGTGGATCGTTTCCTCTTCCCGCCTTGGGTCAACAAATTCACTTTGATGGTGCTGGCAGGAGTCGGCGCCGGCGGGGCCTATGCTGGAGCCCTCTTGGGCTTTGGCACCTGGCCGGCTGTCATGAATACCGGCTACGCCCCTGAGCAGCCCGTGCCTTTCAGCCACCGGTTACATGCCGGCGAATTGAAGATGGACTGCCGGTACTGCCATAACACCGTCGATAAAACGGCTCACGCCGCGGTGCCTTCCACGAACGTCTGCTGGAACTGCCACACCAGTCGGGTCGATCCCAATGACCCGGGCTCAAAGACGGCGATCCACGCCAAGAGCCTCAAACTTGAGCCCGTGCGTCTGAGTATGGCTAAGGATGAGCCTGTCCCCTGGAAGCGAGTCCACGACCTAGCGGACTACGTCTATTTCAATCACAGCATTCACGTCAATCGTGGCATCAGCTGCGTGGAGTGCCACGGCCGCATCGACAAGATGGACGTCGTTCAGCAGGACAAATCGCTATCGATGAGTTTCTGCATTGAGTGCCACCGCAACCCGGCTCCCCGGATGCGACCACTTGACCAAGTCACCAACCTGGCTTGGCAGCGGCCAGGCGAGCTGGATCAGCACATTACCGAAATGGAGCAGCTCTACGGCAATGGTGGGTCGGTGCAGGCGTCGACCAGTTGCTCTACGTGTCACCGGTAAGTGTCACCCGGAACGAGCCCTTGCAGACTCTCATCCCACCGACTGTGTGACCACCGACAGAACAGCAAAGAATACGACCCCAACCAATCGCCCAAAGGGCAACTGACAAGGCGACCCGGTGGTAATCAACCAGCAGTAACAAGCGAGGGGATTTCGGCCTGCAAAGCCGTTCCTCTCCCGTTGCTTCTGACCTACAACGGGCCGCGAACCAACAACCAAAATGACCCAGACCACCAACCAACGCGTCAGCAAATACTGGCGAAGCCTTGACGAACTAGAGAACTCGCCGGAGTTCTTGGAGTTCGTACATCGGGAATTCCCTCAGGCCGCGTCGGAACTGCCGGAAGGGATCAGCCGACGTCGTTGGATGCAGTTGATGGGGGCCTCTTTCACCCTGGCTTCCGTGGCTGGTTGCCGGTGGCAAACGGAGGAATTTGCTGCGTTTTCCGATCGGCCGGTGGACTATGTCCCTGGTTCGCACAGCAAGTTCGCCACCAGCATCAACTTGGCGGGCAAGCCGCACCAC
Source organism: Lacipirellulaceae bacterium (assembly GCA_965263315.1). Lineage (GTDB taxonomy): Bacteria > Planctomycetota > Planctomycetia > Pirellulales > Lacipirellulaceae > JBCCQL01. The sequence goes on from CBDHGZ010000002.1 coordinate 392,770, forward strand.
TTGCTGGTCACTTGCTACGATGGTCGACCGATCAAGGTTGAGGGCAACCCGGAACACCCCGGCAGCGCCGGCGCCGCGGATGGGTTCGCCCAGGCGACCACGCTATCGCTGTATGACCCCGATCGCCAGAGTGCGCTGCTGGAGAACGACGGCCGATCGCGGAAGACTCGCACCTGGGCGGACTTTGAGGCCTACGCGCGTGAGCTGGTTCAGAGGCTGGTCGAGAAATCGGGCGACGGTCTTGCCGTACTGATGCCGCCTAGCGATTCGCTCTCGGTGGCTGCCGGCCTGAAGGGGCTGCTAGATCAGCTTCCGCAGGGCAAGTTGTTCCAGTACACGCCGTTGTCCCGCGTCAACGAACTGGCCGGCGCTGAAATGGCTTTTGGCAAGCCTGTACGGACGCGATACAAGCTGGCGGATGCCGACGTCATTGCCTGCTTCGACGCAGACTTGCTGCACAGCTTCCCTGAGTCGGGGATTATGGCCCGTGAGTATGCGTCGCGCCGCGAGCCCAACAAGCAAGAGAACCCAGCCGGCATGAATCGGCTGTATGCGGTGGAGAGTTCGTTCTCCAGCACCGGCACCGCAGCAGACCATCGACTCGCAACAAAGTCTTCGTCGATCCCCGCCTTGCTGACCGAGCTGCGTGACGCCATTGCCGCCCAGCTTGCCGGTAATTCCATAACGGCTCCCTCGGTAAGCGAATCGGGCGAGCCTGCCGAGTACTCCGCCGCCTTTGCTCATGCCCTGGCTGAAGACCTGGCTGGCGCAAAGGGCAAGAGCGTTGTTGTGGTTGGCCCGCAGCAGGCGGCCGAGTCGCATGCGATCGCCCATGAGATCAACGCCCTGTTGGCAAACGTGGGAGAAACGGTCCTCTACGTCGACGAGCCAGCTCCGGTGGTCGAAGCCGGCTCGTTGCCTGACCTGTTGGGTGAGATTGCCGCCAAGCGGGTCGACACCCTGCTGGTTCTCGGCGGCAATCCCCTGTACGACGGCCCCGCAGACCTCGACATCGTCGGCGAACTCGGCAAGGTCGCCAACACGATTCATCTCAGCGAGTACGACAACGAAACCTCGCGTCAGTGCCGCTGGAGTCTCCCTGAAGCCCATCCCTTTGAATCATGGGGCGACACGCCGGCATGGGATGGCACGCTGGGCGTGAGCCAGCCGCTGATCGAACCGCTTCTCAATGGTCGCTCGGTCATTGAGGTCCTCGCCCTCATGGCGGAAGGCCCTGGCGCTGATGGCCAGGCATTGGTGCGGCAGGCCCTCACAGAAAAGCTCGGCGGCCTGGACGACAAAGCTTGGAAAAAACTGCTACACGATGGCTTTGTGCCCAGCGAAGCGCCGCCAGCCAGTGCCACGCTCATACGAACGGGGATCGAACCACCCCCCGCCGACGACGAGAGTAGTTTGGAACTGGTCTTCACCGCCAGCAGCCAAACCTACGACGGCCGCTTCGCAAACAACGGTTGGCTGCAAGAGGCCCCTGACGCCATCACGAAGCTCACCTGGGACAATGTGGCGCTGGTTTCTCCTGCAACCGCCAAGCAGGTGGGAGTCTCTCAGGGTGAGCTACTCAATTTGATTGTCACCGATGAAGAGGGCACCGCCCGCCAGCTTGCGGCGCCGGCCTTCATCTTGCCGGGCCAAGCGGACAACTCGATCGCCCTGGCGCTTGGCTATGGCCGAACGGCTGCCGGCCGCGTCGGGGGCATGCTAACTGCTGATGGCGCCAGTGTCCGTAGCGAAATGGTCAAAGGGCAGCGTGGCAACTGGGGCCGTTACCTGCCGTACTGGCCGCTCTACGTGGCAGCCGATCCCGTCGGGGTCGACAGCTATGCGATTCGGACGACAGGGGCGATGAACATCGCCACCCAACTCCAGGCCAAGCCCTCCGGTAAGAAGTACCCCCTGGCTACGGTGCAGGACCACCACGCCATCGACGAGTTGGGCTTGAACGAAACGGTCCGCCGTAGTGGCGACTTGATTCGAGAGTCGACACTCGCCAAGTACGAAGAGGGCGCCGACTTTGCCCACGGTGTGGGAGCTCACGTGCCGGATGTCAAGCTATGGAGTGAGTTGACCCATGGCAACGATGAGCAGGGAAGAAAAGCTGGCCAAAGCGCCTGGGGCATGGCGATCGACCTCAACAAGTGCATTGGTTGCAATGCTTGTAGCATCGCTTGCCAGGCAGAGAACAACGTCCCCGTGGTTGGCAAGGACCAGGTAGCCCGCGGTCGCGAGATGCACTGGCTGCGTATCGATCGCTACTTCACCGGTCGCCATGTTGAGGACGCCGATGGAAACCCCGTCACCGAGCCGATGACGGGAAATCCGAAGATCGACTTCTCTAATCCCCGCGTCGCCCACCAACCGCTCACGTGTCAGCATTGTGAAACGGCGCCTTGCGAACAGGTTTGCCCCGTCGCCGCCACCGTCCACAGCCACGAGGGGCTGAACGACATGGTTTACAACCGCTGCATCGGCACGCGGTACTGCGCCAACAACTGCCCCTTCAAGGTGCGACGCTTCAACTTCTTCCACTACACCGACCGGTTTGACGACGCCAACAACGAGCTGATGCGGTTAGTCATGAACCCCGAGGTGACTGTCCGCAGCCGTGGTGTGATGGAGAAGTGCACGTTCTGCACCCAGCGCATCTCCAAGGCCCGCATCGAAGCCAAGGTAGAAGGCCGCGAGGTTCGCGACGGCGATGTTGTCACGGCCTGCCAGGCGGCTTGCTCCACTGACGCGATCGCCTTTGGCGACCTCAACGATAGCACCAGCAAAGTTGCCAAGTGGCACAAGAACGAGCGGGCTTATGCTTTGCTGGACGGGTTGCGGCTCAAACCGCGCACCAAGTACTTGGGTCGCGTGCTTAACCCCCACAAGCTTTTGGAGCCGTTCCTGGCGTTGCCAACCGTCTTCAACGAGCATCACGAACACGACGATCATGACGGGGAGCATGAAGGCGACCATGACCACGAGCATCCCGAAGGGGAGGCTCATGCGAGCCATCAAGCCCCTTCACGCAACCGCCTGGGCGACCTGCCTATCATCGCTTGAGCTTTGGATTAGAGACCAGAACCCTGTCGCAAACTCACCAATCACCCACTAGCGCCACCCGTCACCAAACACATGGCTACCGCTGACCTAGCCCTTGGCGAAGATCTCGGCCCTCTTGAAGAGTGGGTCGAGCCGAAGCTTGTCCAGGGCGGCGAAACATACGAATCGATCTCTGACAAGGTTTGTCGGATCGCCGAAAACCCGCGACCGCCTCTTGGCTGGTGGGCCGCGTTCTTTGTCGCGTCCCAGGTGGCGGGACTATTTGGCGCGTTGATTGGTTACTTGATCATCACCGGCGTCGGTGTCTGGGGTAACAACAACCCGGTCTTCTGGGGTTGGCCGATCGTCAACTTCGTCTTCTGGGTCGGTATCGGTCACGCTGGTACGTTGATTTCCGCCATTCTGTTTCTCTTCCGCCAGCATTGGCGAACGAGCATCAACCGATTTGCCGAGGCCATGACCATCTTCGCGGTGGTTTGTGCCGGTACCTTCCCTGGCATCCACGTAGGTCGGGTTTGGTTTGCGTATTGGTTGTTCCCCTACCCCTCCACCCAGCTTTGGATGTGGCCCAACTTCCGCAGCCCGCTGCTCTGGGACGTCTTTGCCGTCAGTACCTACGCCACGGTTTCGGTGCTGTTTTGGTACATGGGCATGGTGCCCGACCTTGCCACGCTGCGCGACCGCGCGGTGCATCCGATTCGCCGGTTTGCCTATGGCTTGCTGTCGCTTGGTTGGACGGGCTCGGCCAGTCAGTGGCGCCGCTACGAGAAGGCTTATGCCCTGCTGGCAGCCTTAGCCACTCCGTTGGTGCTCTCGGTACATACCATCGTTTCCTACGACTTTGCGGTCGCTCAGCTTCCCGGATGGCATACAACCATCTTCCCGCCGTATTTCGTCGCGGGCGCCGTGTTTAGCGGCTTCGGCATGGTGCTCACGTTGATGATCCCAGCCCGCGAATGGTTTGGATTGAAGAACTTGGTAACCGACCTGCACATCGAGAACATGTGCAAGATCATCATCGCCACAGGCTCGATGGTTGGCTTGGCATATATCACAGAGTTCTTTATCGCCTGGTATAGCGGGAACCCCGTAGAGAGTTGGGTGTTCGTCAACCGCGCCTTTGGTCCCTCCGGATGGGCTTACTTCATCATGTTCTTCTGCAACGTGATTTCACCGCAGCTGTTCTGGAGCAAGTGGGCCCGCACCACACCGTGGTTTATTTTCATTGTCTCGATCTTCATCAACATCGGCATGTGGTTCGAGCGATTTGTAATTGTGATGACCTTGCAGCGTGACCAAACCCCCGCCAGTTGGGGTCAGTTTGAACCAACTTGGATTGACTGGGGCATGTTGATTGGCAGCTTTGGGCTGTTCTTCACGCTGTTCCTGCTCTTTTGCCGGCTGCTTCCGATTATTGCCATGAGTGAGGTCAAGCAAGTCCTCCACCTCGAAAGCCACGGCGCTACCGGCGCTACCAAGTGATTAACCAATTCGATTGGCTCGGGGTCTGTGGCCCTTAATTGCATTTACGAGACAAGCAACCCACCGCGGCTCACCAAAAACAAGCAACCCTGCTGTTGGCTATTCTCCTCCGCTGACAGCCCCCCCGCATGATGACCAAACAAACCAACTCCGCTGTCCAGCCAAAGACGCTTGGCATCCTGGCCGAGTTTCCGGGGCCCGATGAGCTTGTAGAGGCAGCTGCCAAGACCACCGACTCAGGCTATCGGCGAGTCGAGGCGTTTAGTCCATTTCCCATTCACGGCATCGACGATGCCTTGAAGGCCAAGAAAACCATCCTGCCTTGGCTCGTCTTCTTCTGTGGCCTCACGGGCTGCATCGTTGCGCAGCTGATGCAGCAGTACATGAACGGCGTAGAGGGCAGCTGGATGTTCAGCGGCTACCAATACGCCATCAGCGGCAAGCCCTACTTCAGCGTCCCTTCGAGTATTCCCGTTACGTTCGAACTGATCGTGTTGCTCTCGGCGTTCGGTGCGTTTTTCGGCATGTGGGCACTGAATGGCTTACCTTGCCTGTCCAACCCGCTGTTCCGTGACGAGCGATTCAAGACCGCCACCAGCCATGGCTTCTTTCTGTGGATTGATGCCAAAGACGGTGGTTTTGAAGAAGGCAAAGCAACCAGTTACCTCGGTTCGATCGGCGCCACGAGTGTGGAACCGGTGCTCGAAGAGCTCGAAGGCCGCGACGTTCCTGGTCTGCTGCTAGCCGTTGGAGCAGTCGGCGCAGCCATTGCCCTGGTGCCACCGTTTTGGGTCGCCGCCGCTGCCGGAACTTCTTCGCAGCCTCGACTCTCTATCTGGTGGTGTATGGACTACCAGCCCAAGTACAAAGCGCAAACCACGTCGAATTTGTTCGCCGATGGCCGGTCGATGCGGAAGCCGGTCACCGGCACCGTAGCCAGGGGAACGCTGACCGAGGACTTGCGGTACTACCGGGGCCTCAACAGCGAGGAGGACTTGGTAGCAAGCGACGCGGGAGGCATTTACTTCGTCAATTTGCTCCAAGCAGAAGCCGCCGACGGCGCTGAGCCCGCCCTTCCTCCCGAAAAGGATTGGGCCACAAGCTTCCCCGAACAACTTGAGATAAACACCCAACTCATGGATCGCGGCCAACAGCGCTACGACATTTATTGTGCGACTTGCCATGGACTTGGCGGCGATGGCGATGGGCTCATCACCAAACGCGCCATGGCCCTTGAACAGGGCACCTGGGTAACCCCTACCAACCTGCACACCGACGATGTCCGGCAGCAGCCTGTCGGCAAGTTGTTCGACACAATCAGCCACGGCCGACGGCGCATGCCAGGCTACGCCCAGCAGATTTCCGTTGAAGACCGGTGGTCGATTGTGCTCTACCTGAAGGCCCTGCAACGTCATCGCATGGCGACCCTCGAAGACGTTCCCGAAGAGAAGCGTGCTGGCTTGCAATAGCCTCACCGGCCGGCCTTGCTTTCTGGCAATAACCTAACTTTGCGATTCCACAGGACACGAACGACATGGCGACTCATGCCGCCGACATTTCGACCGCAATCACCGAAGGCCGCCGTGCTCCCGCGGTGCTGACCAACTTCAGCAGCGCGCTGTTTGTAGGCGGCGCCTTCATCCTGTTGATCACGGCTTTTTGCGCTCGCTCACTCGATGGCGGAGACGATGTTCTCATCGGTCGTTTCTGGCATGCTTATTTGCTAGCCGCCTCCTTCGGGGCCAGTCTGTCGCTAGGTGGGTTGTTCTTTGTGATTGCCCACCACCTGACGGGTGGTCGCTGGGGCACATCGCTCCGCCGCCTGGCGGAGATCGTCGCCGGCACCATTTATCTGTCGGCTGTGCTGTTCTTGGTGATTGCGGTGTCCGTTTGGCAGGGAAGCGACTTGCTCTATTCCTGGAACGGGGACATCTCGGGAGACTCCGTCCTGGAAGCAAAGTCGATTTACCTAAACGGCGGTTGGTTTGCGGTGCGGACGGTGGTGTACTTCGCCATCTGGTGCCTGACGGCGTCATACTTCATTGGCAAATCGGTCAAGCAAGACGAACACGGCAAAGTGGGCCCCCTGCGTAGCCTCTCGCGCGCCAGCGGCCCGGCAATGGTGCTCTTTGCCTTGTCGCTCAACTTTGGGTCGATGGACTGGCTGATGTCACTTTCGCCGCACTGGTTTAGCACCATGTTTGGCGTCTACTACTTTGCCGGGTGTGTGGTCGGCTTTCTGGCGCTGCTGATGCTGATGACACTCACGCTGCAAAGCCAGGGAGTACTCACGCAGTCGGTGACAGTCGACAACCGGCACGATGTGGCCAAGCTGATGTACGCCTTCATCGTATTCTGGGGATACATCGCGTTTTCGCAGTTCATGCTTATCTGGTACGCCAACGTGCCAGAAGAAACCGAGTGGTTCTACGCCCGCCAAATGCACGAACCCACCATGTTTGGTATGCCCGCATCGCTCAACTGGATGTTCGTGCTGCACCTGTTCATCCCTTTCCTGGGCTTCATGTCCAGTGCGGTACGTCGCAATAAGACGGCCATGGGCTTTTGGTCTGTCTACTTACTGGTGGTCCATTGGCTCGACTTGGCGTTCGTAGTCTTGCCTGGCATGAAGGGATACGATCATCACACGCTGTTTGGACTGATCGGTCCTCTTGAAATTGCCTGCACGCTCGGCGTGACTTTCATGATGCTGGGTATGATTCTCTGGGGCGCCGAAGGCCGGTGGCTATTGCCGATACGCGATCCTAGACTCAAGCAGGCTACGACCTATCACAACCATTGAAACAACCGTCTTGGTCTCATGGCTCGCTGCATGCGGTCTTCTGCATCGCTGCTAACCGACTGTGACTAACGGCAAACCGCTCAACCATGACTGAACAAGCTGCCCAACAAGCCGCCGCTCTGCCCCAGCCTGAAGAGGGCATCGAACCAGACGACCTGAACACGACGATGATCGTGGCCATCGCGCTGATTTCTACCGCCCTTCTGCTGGCTAGCGTGCTAGGAGTCACTGCTCTGGTTGACACTTATCAAGCTATGGAAGTGGAGCGTCCGCTCAAGCAGGCTCAATTCGGCAGCGCCACTAGCGTGCTAACCGCTCAAGAGAACCAGCTAAACGCCTACAGCCAGGACACCAACAAACCGGGTGTCTACTACATCCCGATCAATGAAGCTAAGCGCTTGGTAGTCGAAGAGCTGCAAGCTGCAAGCAAATCGGCCGATTGATTCATGAAACCTCGTGCGACAACATGCTGGTCCTTTCTGCTCGGCGCCCTCTGGGTTCTGGTGGCAAATGACGCTGTTGCGCAGCTTGTCGAAGACTTACCGGATGGGGTCAAGGGCGTTGGTGTCGATGAGAAGCTGGGCGCCCAGGTGCCTGCCAATCTGAAGTTCCGAGATGATCGCGGCAAAGTGATCGCGCTGGCAGACATCTTCAGCGGCGATCGTCCCGTACTACTTTCGCTAAATTACTCCAGTTGCCCCATGCTTTGCCGCGTGCAGCTCAATGGCTTGGTCGAGGGCCTGAAGAAGATGGAGTGGACCACAGGCGAAGAGTTCGACGTGGTGAGTGTCAGCATTGACCCGCTTGAAACCGTTGAGCAAGCCGCTCTTACCAAAAAGAAATACCTTGAAGAGTACGGCCGCAGCGGCGCCGGTTCAGGGTGGCGGTTCTTGACCGGCCGGGAAGAGAGTATCCGCAAGCTGGCCGACACGGTCGGCTTCCGTTACAAGTATCTGGAAGACCGCAAGGAGTATTCCCACACGGCCGCCCTGATGGTCTGCTCGCCGGAGGGGAAAGTCTGCCGATACCTCTACGGGGTGATGTTCGAACCACAGACGGTACGGCTTTCATTGGTCGAGGCGGCCGATGGCAAGGTGGGCACGACGATCGATCGTTTCTTGCTTTTTTGCTTCCACTACGATGAGACCGAAGGCCGCTACGGCCCAGTCGCCAAGCGGATCATGGCTGCCGGTGGCGCCGTTACCGTGTTGGTGCTGGGCCTCTCGCTGGCCCCTTACTGGCTTCGTCGCTCACCGGCGTTGAGCGATCCGACAGCTGGTCCTGAAGACACCGAGCCGTCGCCGGACGCTGCTACCGTTCGCGAAGAGAATTTGGAACCGATAACCAAGTAACCAAAGTCATGACGAGCCTGCTCGCCCCTATTACGAACGCCCCGCTCGCCAGCGCTTGGCAGTGGTTCCGCCCCGGCGCGGCGACCCAGGTCGACAATGTTGACTGGCTGTTTTGGTTTATCACCTGGATCAGCATTTTCTTTTTCGTCCTCATCATGGCGCTCATGGTGCGGTTTGTCTGGATCTACCGCCACCGCCCTGGTCACAAGGCCGAACATTCGCCACATCACAACAACGCACTGGAAGCAGCGTGGTCCTTGATCCCGCTGCTGCTGGTTGTGGCAATTTTTTACTACGGCTTCACCGGATACATCGACTCGCGTAACCCTCCAGGCGACGCTTACGAAATCAATGTCGTAGCGGCCAAGTGGAACTGGTCATTCAAATACCCCAATGGCCATGTCGACACCAACCTGCACGTGCCGCTCGACACGCCCGTTAAGTTGGTGATGTCCTCGAGCGATGTGCTGCACAGTCTCTACATCCCCGCGTTTCGCGTGAAGATGGACTGCGTGCCAGGCAAGTACACCACGCTGTGGTTCCAAGCCACCCAGGCCTCGCAGGACGATAACGAGGATGGGCTCTTGGCCGTGGTGGGCGGTGAAGGCATTGAGCCGTCCGACTCGCCAGGCGGTGACGATTTCGATCTTTTCTGCACCGAGTACTGTGGCACCGGCCACTCCAACATGTACGCCAAGGTGATCGTCCACGAGTCCGAAGCCTGGTTCGATAAGTGGATGGCCACCGCAACCGATTTGCGTCAGTACGCACCCGCAGACGTTGGCGAAAAGCTCTACAACCGCCGCGGTTGTGCCCAGTGTCACTCGATCGATGGCAAAGATCGGCCAGCCAACGGCGGTCCTAGCTTCAAAGGCTACTATGGCAAAGAAGTGGCTTGGACCAACGGTCAGCAAGGGCCGATGGATGAGAACTACATCCGCGAATCGATCCTTAATCCCATGGCCAAAATCCGCGCTGGATACCGTCCCATCATGCCCAGCTACCAGGGCCAGATGAATGACGACCAGCTGTTTGCCATTATCCAGTTCATCAAACGGCTCAACGACCAGGACCTCGACGATTGGGCGCCTCTGGAGGGAGAAGATAGCGCTGATGGAGAGATGACCCAAGAAGCGCCTGACGAGGAGCCTGTCGATAAGCCCGTTGACGAGGAGCAAACCCCGGCCGCCGCCTAACGTCGGCCGTTCGCTGCCTCGCCTCTGGCCCCCTAACCCCTTAGCCCGTTCCATGATCACCCAAGCCCGCGACGCCAGCCTGCCGTACGACGACTCCCGCCGGGTTCACTATCCGGAAGGGCCCAGCTACCTGTCCGATCCCCCGGGAACCACGTTCCTGCAGCGGCTCAAGTCGTGGTTCTTCACGCTTGACCACAAACGGATTGGCGTGATGTACCTGCTGGGGATCTCGTTCTTCTTCCTAGTGGCGGGGATCATGGCTCTGCTGGTGCGAGCCGAGCTATGGACCCCCAGCGCCGACTTCCTGGCGATGTTCTCCAATCAAGATGATCCGGAGCAAGCCGCCAAAGACGCCTACAACGTGATCTTCACGCTGCATGGCGCCATCATGGTTTTCTTGTTCATCATCCCCAGCATTCCAGCAGCACTGGGCAATGTCTTTCTGCCTATGATGCTTGGCGCCAAGGACGTTGCGTTTCCGCGACTGAACCTCGCGAGCTTCCACATCTACATCGTGGGCGCCATCTTCTTTATCTGCGCCCTGGTTTCTACCGGCTTGGACACCGGCTGGACGTTCTATACGCCCTACAGCGTGACGACCAGCGGCCCGGTGATCTTTGCCACGATGGGCGTGTTCATCTTGGGCTTTAGCTCCATCTTTACCGGCCTGAACTTCATCGTGACGGTCAACACGATGCGTCCCAAGGGGATGACCTGGTTCAAGATGCCACTGTTTCTGTGGGGCATCTACGCCACAAGCATTATCCAAGTTCTGGCCACGCCGGTGCTGGCTATTACGGTGCTACTGCTCACCGTCGAGCGTGCCTTTAGCCTCGGAATATTCGACCCCGCCAAGGGGGGCGATCCGGTCCTGTACCAACACTTCTTCTGGTTCTACTCGCACCCGGCCGTCTACATCATGATCCTGCCGGCCATGGCAGTGATCAGCGAAGTGATTCCCACCTTTAGCCGCAAGCATATCTTCGGCTACACGTTTATCGCTTATAGCTCGATCGCCATCGCTCTGCTCGGCTTCTTGGTGTGGGGCCACCACATGTTCACCAGTAGCCAAAGCGAACTGGCGACCATCATCTTCAGTTTCCTGACGTTTAGCGTCTCGATTCCATCGGCCATTAAGGTCTTCAACTGGCTTGCCACGATGTATAAGGGCGATATCCATCTCAACACGCCCATGTGCTACGCCTTGTCCTTCATGGGCCTGTTTACGATCGGCGGCCTGACAGGCCTGCACCTTGGTGCCTTGGCGGTAGACGTTCACCTGCACGACACCTACTTCGTGGTCGCTCACTTCCACTATGTGATGATGGGCGGCACGCTGATTGCCTTCCTGGCGGGTGTCTACTACTGGTGGCCCAAGATGTTTGGAAAGATGTACAACGAGACGATGGGCCGTATCGCCTGTCTCATCATCTTTGTCGGCTTCAACCTGACCTTCTTCCCGCAGTTCCTGCTGGGCACCAATGGCATGCCTCGGCGTTACGCCAGTTACGAGGGCATGACGGGGCCAGAGGGAGAAAAGATCACTGCCGAGACGCTTGAGCTCTACACGACCCTGCACCGCTGGTCGACCGCGGGCTCGATGGTCCTGGGCATTGGCTTGTTCCTGGCCGCCGGCGTGCTGATCGCTTCGTTCTGGAGTAAGCGTCGGGCGCCGGCCAACCCGTGGGGCGCCGCTACGCTGGAGTGGAAGTGCTGCTCGCCTCCTACGCACCACAACTTTGAAGCCCGTCCCTGGGTCGGAGAACCTTACGTCTACGACGACTTCGTCTACGACGATGCGGAGCAAGGCTTCGTGGAACTGCTGCCTGACCTTACCCGCGGGGCGAAGCCCGCCGAGCAACCGGCTGCCACTCCCTAGCTTCGCTTTGCAAACCTCGCTTGCTTCCTATCAATCCGCCCAACGCCAAACCGCTCTTTGCCTAACATGGCCACAGCCGAAGCCGTTCAACCCCACGCCGATCACGACGACCACGGGCACGACCACCCCGATTGGCTGGCGCATCACTTCGAAACGCCCGAACAACAGTTCGACGCCGGCAAGCTCGGCATCTGGCTGTTCTTGGCCCAGGAAGTGTTGTTCTTCACCGGCTTGTTCGTCGCGTACGCCGTCTACCGGATGAACAACCCAGACGTGTTTACCGATGCCGCCAAATACCTGAACCCGACGCTTGGCGCGCTCAACACGATTGTTCTGCTAGCCAGTAGCTTGGCCATCGCCTGGGGCGTGCGCGCCGCTCAGAAGAATCAGCAAGAATTGCTGCTCTGGCTGCATGTCTTCACCCTCGCATGTGCTGGTCTGTTCATGGGCGTCAAAGTCGTTGAGTACTCCTACAAATTTGACGAAGGCCTTTACTGGGCCGGCAGCTATGCCCCCACCCACCTTGTCGAGCGGGAAGGCCTACACGCCCAGTTGTTGACGCCCTTCCTGTGGAGCGCGGTGATTGGCGGACTGACCAGCGTTGGCGGCTACTTCATGTACCGCCTGAATAGCTCCGGCGGGGCGTTGGTTGCCACCATCGGATGGGGGCTGATAGCAGTGGTTTTTTCTTCAGCGCTATCCGGCCCCTGTACCGATACCGTGCAGAAAAGGCAAATAAGCGCCGCTGCGGAGCAGTTGTCGACGTCGACGAGCGCCTTTTACGAACTAACCAACATCGAGCCGAGCGACGAGGTTTCGTCAGCTCTGCGGACCGTGATCGAGTCGGAGGGCTCTGAGGGCTTGAGCGTCTTCCGATCGATCGTGATGGGTGAAGACACCAAGCGGTTGGATGCGCTCCGCGCAAGCCTAGCGGAAAGTCACCCGGAAACCGCCGCGGCTATCGACACGATCGCGGGCCTCAAATTGCCGGAGCCACCCGCAGAAGACGATGCCGATGCAATGGACTCGGACCCTCGAGCGGAAGACGATGCCGATGCTTTGGACTCGGACCCTCAAGCGGAAAACGATACCGATGCTTTGGACTCGGACCCTCAAGCGGAAGACGATGCCAATGCTTTGGACTCGGACCCTCAAGCGGAAAACGATACCGATGCTTTGGACTCGGACCCTCAAGCGGAAGACGATGCCAATGCTTTGGACTCGGACCCTCAAGCGGAAGACGATGCCAATGCTTTGGACTCGGACCCTCGAGCGGAAGACGATGCCGATGCTTTGGACTCGGACCCTCAAGCGGAAGACGATGCCGATGCTTTGGACTCGGACCCTCGAGCGGAGATCGTCACCACGGTGACTACGGCGTCCCGTATGCACAGTGCGATCTGGTCGGATGGCATGAAGTCTTTTGCCTCGATCTCTCTGACTGCAGTCCTGACCGCAGCGGCAGCGTGGCTAATGTGGCTCTTTGTCGGCTGCTTCCGTGGCGATCGAAAAGCTTGGGGTGCCGTGTCGGTCGGCTTGGGATTATGCATCGTTGGGATGGCGGCTGGGATCGTCATTGCCCGCGGCATCCAAGCGGGCCACGGTGAAGGTCACGGCGAGGGACATGGCGACAGCCATGCTGTCGCTCATGCCGACGAGCATGGTGCCGAGCATCATGACGCGGAGCATCACGAGGAAGGCGACCATGCCCATCAAGACCATGCCGACGAAGAGCATGCTCCTGGTGAGTCTGCTGCTGAGCCCACCGCTGTCGCAAGTGAACCAGCCCTCGCCAAGCTTACGCCTGAGCAGCTCGTCGCCGAGGCGGGCGGCGTCACCATGGGCAACTTCTTCAGCATCTATTTCGCGATGACCGGCGTACACGCGTTGCACATCTTCGCCGGCATTGCCGTGATCGCCTGGATCATCGGCCGAATTGCTCGCGGAGATTTCAGTCCCGAATTCTACGGCCCCGTGGAGTTCGTTGGCCTCTATTGGCACTTGGTCGACCTGGTCTGGATTTACCTGTTCCCGCTGCTCTACCTGATTCACTAATTGCAACCGGCAAGCTGCCATGTCCGATCACGCTCACGAACATCACATCACGCCGCTCGCCACGCTGATGGCTACCTTTGCGGCATTGGTGGCCCTCACCTTCCTTACCTCGGCGTTGGCCTATGTGGACCTTGGCCGCGCCGATATTTGGATCACGCTGGGGATCGCCACGGTCAAGGCCGCTCTGGTGGCGCTGATCTTCATGCATCTGCGGCATGACAAAGCGCTCAACGGTCTGATCCTTCTGTTCACGCTGGGCTTTGCAGCGCTTTTTATCTGCTTCGCTCTGATGGATACCACGCAGTACCACGATCAGGTCGACGAGTACATTGGCGACCAGAAGCAGACTCAGGCCGAGCTAAGCAGCTAACGCCGCTGGCTCAAGGCGCCAACTCGGCCGCGACTTCAATCGTCGCGGCGTAAATCTCTGCGATGTCATTCACATCCCGGGCGTAACCGCCCCCCATGACAATCGTGGTTGGCAAGCCACTCTCTCGACAGCGCATGAGCACCTGGCGGTCGCGCTGCCTTAGCCCCGCTTTAGTCAGGTTCATCCTCCCGTACCGATCCTTCTCAAAGGGATCGGCGCCACCAATGTAGAAGACGGCGTCGAACGGTTCACCATCGGGTGCTGGGCCACCGAAGATCTGCTCTAGCGCCGGCTGCAGCAGACTCAAGTACTCCTCATCGCCACAGCCATCATCCAGGGGGATGTCCAAGTCGCTGGGCTCCTTGTGCAAAGGAAAGTTCCTCGCGCCATGGATCGAAAAGGTGTACACGCCAGGGTCCTCGCGAAACAGCGCGGCAGTGCCATTGCCCTGGTGCACATCACAATCCACGACCAATGCACGCTCGATACGCCCCTCTGCTCGCAAAGCTTGGATCGCTACCGCAACATCGTTAAAGACACAAAATCCTTGCCCGCGGTCCGCAAAGGCATGATGCGTGCCGCCGGCCAGATGAGCCCCCCAAGCCGGCTGTGGGGTCCGAAACGCCTGGCATGTCGCCCTGGCGGCCGCCAGGGTCGCCCCAGTTGAGTGCAGTTGTCTTTGCACAAATCCTTCCGACCACGGAAACCCGATCACCCGCTGCTGTTGCTCGGTAAGCCTTCCCTCAATGACTGCGTCGACATACCCAGGTGTGTGAACCCGCAATAGCTCTTCATGTGTAGCCGCTGGCGCGTGCGCTAGCTTGCATGCCAGCGGAGCATCTGACCTAGTAGCCATCCGCTCCACACGCTCTCGCGCCAGCCGGTACTTGCCTTTGGGGAAAGCATGCTTGCTTGGCAGCGGAAGCTCGACCAGATCACTGTAGAAGACGTAGAGCAAAGCTACTTGCCTGGTGAACGCAGTCAGTATGCGGGAAAACCGATAGACTGTAGTTGGAACCGCCAGGGCTGCCTACCTCCACCCCCTGTCATTCATGACTGTCCTTTCCCTCCGCAACGTGGCGAAACGGTTTGGCGATCTCGCCGCACTGCAGGGCGTCTCACTCGATGTTGAGCAGGCCGAGAGATTGGCTCTGCTGGGCCCCAACGGAGCGGGCAAAACAACGCTCGCCCGCTGCATCTGTGGCCGCGTCGCGCCCGATGCGGGTCAGATTGAACTCTTAGGCATGCGACTGCCAACCACCGGCCGTCGCGACGAGCTTGGCTTTGTGCCGCAGGAGCTGGCTATCTATCCGGACCTCACAACGCGAGAGAACCTCCAAGCGTTCGGCCGTTTTCACGGCCTTCGAGGAAAGCTCCTGCGCCAGCGAATCGATTGGGCGCTTGAGTGGACCGGCTTGTCAGACCGTGCGCGATCACTCACTCGCACGTTTTCTGGCGGCATGAAGCGGCGTGTGAACATCGCCTGCGGCGTGCTCCACGAACCTCGCGTCCTTCTGCTGGATGAGCCAACCGTGGGCGTTGATCCGCAGAGTCGGGAACGCATCTTCACGATGCTCGATCACTTGCGAGATCAAGGTACGGCGATTGTTCTTACCACGCATCACTTGGAGGAAGCAGAACATCGCTGCGACCGGATTGTGATCATCGACCATGGCCGCATCGCTGCAGAAGGGACGCTCTCAGAACTCATCGACCAGACTATTGGCCGCGAGCGACGAGTGCGCCTCGCCTTGGAGGCGCCCCTAATCAACGCAAACGGCTACGCGATGGCCAGCGACGGCCTTTCACTTGAGAAGCCCATCGAAGATATCGCCACCGAGCTCCCGCGCCTGATTGCAGAGGTTGATCGTCTGGGCGGTCAGATTGCTGACATCGAGGTCCATGCTCCGACGCTCCACGCCGTGTTCCTACATCTTACTGGCAAGGAACTCCGAGAGTGATCCTTCAAGTTGTTCTCATCGGGTTACAGCGTCTAAGACACAGCAAAGTCGAGCTGCTGCTGGCTCTGGTGGTGCCCATCGTGTTCTTCACAATCTTTGCGCTGATCTTCGACAAACAACTCGGCGCCGGCAAGACAAAGCCGATTCGAATCACCGCCGTCGATCTCGACGACAGCCCAGCGAGCCAAGAGCTGCTTGATGCGGTAACGACAAACGAACTGGTGCTGTACGATCCGATTGGCTCACGCCATGGGGCTGACGACCCGCCTGCCAACCTCGACGCGGCGGGCGAGCAGGTGTTGCGTGGCGAAGTGGCCATTGCTGTGGTCACGCCTGAAGGTTGGGGAGACAGCCTTGCTTCAACCGAGCCTATGCCTGTGCGACTGGTTGCCGATACTTCCGATCCCGTCGCCCCGAAAATGATCGAAGCGGTTGTTCGCCAGGCGACCGGTGAGGCGATGGCCGCTGCCTTTCCGCCCTCCATTCGAGAGACCAACCAACCAGCAGCAACCACGCCAATCCCCTTCGGCCAGCAGCCCTCGCTTCCGTTCGGCAACCCAACGACCACTCCCCAACCGCTCGTGAGTAAGCAACCAGCCGTCGAGATCGTCGACCGGTTTGCAGAGAAAAAGACAAATCCGGTAGTCTCCATGTATGCCGCCGGCATCGCGGTGATGTTCTTATTGTTCAGCGCCACCGGCAACGCCGGCTCGCTACTGGATGAGGAGGAAAATCAAACCCTGGAAAGACTCATGTGCAGCCGGCTTGGCATGAGCCATCTTATCCTTGGTAAGTGGGTATTCCTGACGCTGGTTGGCGTCGTCCAGGTGGTCGTGATGTTTGCGTGGGCGCAGCTTGTCTTTGGCGTAGATGTGCTCGGCAACCTCCCCGAGTTTGCCGCGATGACCTTGGCCACGGTGGCCGCTGCAGCGAGCTTGGCGCTCGTGCTTGCCGCCGCTTGCCGGTCACGCGGGCAGCTTAACGCCGTGAGCGTGATCCTCATTCTGACGATGTCCGCCCTGGGTGGATCGATGGTGCCGCGCTATCTGATGAGTGAAACCATGCAGCAGTGGGGGCGGCTGACCTTCAACGCTTGGGCGATCGACGGCTACAACAAGATCTTCTGGCGCGATCAGCCCCTGGCCGAATTGACGCCTGAATTGGTGGTGTTGGGTGGATCCGCTATATCGCTCCTACTCGTGGCACGCATCTTGGCGTCTCGATGGGAAACGGTATGATCGCAACCACTTCGACTTGCTTGTTGAAGAATCAATGCTCCAGTGGTAAGAACATTAGGGCGTAGGTTTCTCGCGGTCCATTGGCTTAGGGAGGTTGCTATGTTCGACGTGTCGCTTTTTGGCAAGGCCTCGCGGCTAAGCTCTATCTCCCTGATACTGATGGCAATGGTTGGTTGTTCAGACCTGCCTCCCCTTGAGCCAGCTAACAGCCAAACAACCGAGCCCGTTGCCGATTTCGAATTCATCAACCGTGATAGCCGCTGGCAGCACAAAGGCTGATGACCGAAGCAAACCGATCGAATCCCGCCGCGGACTTGCCCTGGAAGACTGGCCGGATGGCTACGTGTGGATGCTAGCTAAGACGGACGCGGTGACCGTTGCTGAAGCAATCGCTCAGGCGCGCGACGGAGAGGTCGTTCGCGATGCGCTGGGGAAATCGCTCCAGCAAGACAAGGTGCAAACTATCACATGCCAATTCAAAGGGCACTCGTGGTCTGTCTTTGGTTGGTTTGAACGCAAGGAGCCAGGCAAGTTTGCCAAGCAACTGAGCCGGGACTTGGGCGTCGACGTGATCATGGTCGCCTACTCAGATTTCACAGGCTGGCAATTCATTGACACCTTTCGAGGAGGCGAGCACATCGAGGCGTTTCACTGGGGACTGGACGATCTCAACCCGTCCGGCAGCTGGGACGTGAAGACCTCTTGGGACACGGACTACGGCGACGGTGTCGTACTGACAGATATCCTCTGTTTTAGAAGCTCTCTCCATCAAGCTACTGAGGAGCAAGTGCAGCGTGGAGACGATTTTGCCGACTGGCTTCTCCGCCAGCATGACGCTTACTTGGCGAAGTCGGAAGCGATGGCCTGGATCAATCCGCAGGGCAAAGTTGAGTCGTCGCTTGGCCCTGAAGCATTCTCAGCTGTCGTAGCCGTGATGCGGTAGCGTAGCCTCAAGTTCCCGTCGCTGCGGGTCGGCCCTTCCAGGTCACTTGGTTGCCTGTTAGCGAACGCAGCAGCGCCGTCCACTGAATTGCCAAGAATAGCAGCACCCCAACCGGGTGCAGCAGCAGGTTAATCCAAGGTTGCTGGAAGCGTCGGCAGGCATCCAGGCGAGGCAAGATTGCCAAGGCTACGGCGGTGCAGCCAAGCCAACTGAAGAGGATCGGCAAGTCAGCAACCAGACTCGCTGCGAGTAATCCGTACGGCAACACTTGGCCGCCAAGCAACAAAGCCGTTACGGGGCCAATCAAGCCGGGCGACGCCACGCCCTCGTCAGCGTTCTTGGCGAGCCCTTGCCACGTCGCCCGCGCACCGTGATACATGCGAACATGAGCTAGATCCGTGGCGTCGAACACGTCGATCTTCAGCCCCTGGGCGAGATACAACCGCGGCAGCTTGATGCCATCGTGCCGCGAAGCGCGAATCGCTGCGTGCCCGCCTGAACGTTGGTACGCTTCTCGAGTGGTCACAAACAACTGGCCACACCCCGCCGCGAAGGCTGGCTTCTGTATCCGTCGCATGTGCCGCAATGAGAGAAAACCTAGCAGCACAAAGTGGATCAGCGGAATCAACAGCTTTTCGAGCAGCGACTGGGTAACCTGCCTCGGGAAGCCACTCATTAAGTGCGCGTTGCCTATTCGCAAGGCCGCGGCGATGCGGGGCAGCGCGTTAGGTTCAAGCCGGACGTCCGCATCGAGGAAAACGAGCGTCTCTCGCTGAGCTGCCTGGGCTAGTTGCCAACAGGCATGTTGTTTGCCATTCCAACCTGCGGGTAACGCTGCGCCGGCGATCAACCTTACGCGGCAGTCCCGCCTAGCGATCGCCATAACGATTTCGGCGGTGTCATCCTCGGAGTGGTCGTCCAAGACTACCACTTCCGTATCTG
Organism: Lacipirellulaceae bacterium; assembly: GCA_965263315.1. Taxonomy (GTDB): domain Bacteria; phylum Planctomycetota; class Planctomycetia; order Pirellulales; family Lacipirellulaceae; genus JBCCQL01. The sequence goes on from CBDHGZ010000002.1 coordinate 412,060, forward strand.
CACTAGCACTGCCTAGCACCGCTTCGACGCATGCTCCGATGTTGCCCGACTCATCCCGCGCGGGGATCAGCACCGACATCGCCTCTTCTGTTCCGTAGTCTGTCGACGGCAATGTGCGAAACACGCCGACATTTCGGAAGTAGAAATAAGCGGGAATCGCGGCCAACAGCACGACAATCGCCGAACCAGTCATCATAGAAGAGTACGCCCTTGCAGACCGAGTCATCATGACTCGGGTCTATGCCTGAAGTTTTTCGCCGTGTGTTGCTTGGTGCCTCTTGCCCTTCAGGCGGTTGATCGCACGGCGGAAGACATCGTAGGGGCCCCCAACGCCGGCGGCGCCGCCGAGCAAGAGTTCTAGCGCATCGGCGTTGCGGTCAATTGACAGTCGAGCCAGCTCTGCCTGGGCTTCACTAAGCCGAAGCCGCAGAAGCTCACCCCACTGCTCTTTACTGTAGTCAGAAAAGTCGGCCAGTCGAATCGGCACGCCAAAGCGAATCAAGGCTTCGGGTGATCGCTCTTCCCAAAACGGGTACTCGATGGCCAGTGGTACGAACACTGCCGGTCGGCCGCCGTCGCTGGCCAGCTTGGCAGCCAGATGCGCCAGGCCCGGCTCGAAGTCTGCCGCCGAGTCCCGGGGATCGCAGAACCGTCCCTCAGGCGTCAACCACAAACTGCTGCCGGGTGCATCAAGCGCCGCCCCGGCAGTCCGCAGGAACTCAGCCGCTCCCTGCCGAGTATGTTGATCGACGCCAAAAAAGCCCATCCGTTCGAACAATGGATAGCGAGCAATCGCTTCGGCGTCGAACGGGGCAAACACAACTCGGTCAGGAAAAAAACGCTCCGCCACATGTTGGGCGATGAGCGGATCCCACCAACTGGCGTGGTTCAGATAAACCACCAATCGATCGTCCGGTTCAATCGTAGGCCGCTTCTCTCGGCAGATCGCCACGGCATGAAAGTGCTTCCGCAAGTATCGCCGTATGTACCAGCGAAACCACCCCAGCAGCCACGGGGAGTAACGGGCAACGGCGGTCGGTGGAGACGGTGGAGAAGGTTCAGCCATGGACTACCGATCACGGGAGAAGCCGGGGGTCTGGAAAGCTCTTCTTGAGTGGCTCTAGCCAAACTCTAGTGCATCCGGCTCACTCACGTAAATCGGGTCAACCAGTCAGGCACTCGTCCCGACTCCTGCAAAATCTTGATCGAGCGCGTCGGCAGCGATCCAGCCGCTCATCAAGACCATCGGCATTCCGGGGCCAGGGTGGGCGGCGCCTCCCGCCAGATACAGGCCTTCGACATCAGGGCTGCGGTTGGCGGGCTTGAACGCGCCGAAGAATCGGCCGTGGCTCGCTAGGCCATAGATGGCGCCACGTGGCACGTGGTAGCGATTCTCAATCCCCTCGGGGGTGAGGTGGTGCTCACAAACAATGTGCTCCTCGATGTCCTCCATACCAGCGGTTCGCTTAAGCTTATCGAGAATCGTCTGGCGGTAGCCGGGCAACATCTTCGACCACTCCTGCCCGTCACGGCGGTACGGCGTATGCACCAAGATGTAGAGCGCTTCGCCGCCGGGTGGCGCCACCTCGCGCTCCGTGATTGCCGGGGCGCAGACGTAGCATGTGGGATCGGGGGCCGGCTCGCCACGATTGTAGATGTAGTCAAACTCCTCATGCGGATCACGCGAGAAGACAAAGTCGTGATGCAGCAACTGCTCGTAACGTTTGTCGAGCCCTAGGTAGAGTACGACGCCACTGCAGGCCGGTTCATACTTGCGACGCTTGAGGAACCTTTGGCTCGGTTTGCCGCTAAGCAATTCGTCGTGTGTAAAGACACTGTCGGAGTTCGATACGACGGCATCCGCGGCGAAGCGTTCGCCTGACTCCGTCTCCACGCCAATCGTACGCCCACCTTCGACAAGAATCCGGGCAACGCGCGTCTCCGTATGCGCGTCGACACCCAGTTCCTCGGCTAGCTGAGTCAATGCTTCGGGAACCGCCCGGGTGCCACCCATTGGATACCACACGCCTTCGCTGGTCTGCATATGGGCGATGCCACACAACACGGCCGGCGACGCATCGGGTGACGAACCAACATATTGGGTGAAGTGGTCGATCATCTGCGCGACGCGCTCGTCTGGGACATGCGACCGCACCGTGCCAGCCACCGTACGGCCCATCCGCAATTGGAGCAGGTCGCTCAGCGTGCCGGCATTGAAGGTGTTGGAAAGGTCCATCGTGTCGCGGATGCCGCCGACGCTCTTCCAGAAGAAGAAGCGATTGGAAATCTCATGTAGCCGCTCGCTAGTGGCGATGAATTTGTCGTACCCCTCGACAACTCCTGGTTTGTTGGAGAACTGAGCCAGATTCTGTCGCATGGCTGACGGGTCAGCTGTTAAGTCGAGCACCCCGCCGCCGTTGCCATCCACCTCATCAAAGAAGCATCGCCATTGAGGATCAAGTTTGACGAGTTCCATGCGGTCGTCCAGATTGACGCCCGCCTCGCCGAAGATCCGCCGCAGCACGGCCGGCACGGTGAGAATGGTGGGCCCCATGTCAAAGCGATAGCCCTGCATGTGATGCTGAGCGGCTTTCCCACCCAGCCACGCGCTTCGCTCCAACAGCGTTACTGCATGGCCGCGCGCCGCAAGCGTACATGCCGCGGCCAACCCCCCCAGCCCGCCGCCAACAACCACGACTCGACTCTTTGCATCTGTGCTCATTCTTTATTCCTGTTACCCGAAGCCCTAATGACTTCCCTCAACCCGCGCCATCGGTCTATCCAACTCTTCCCGTGTGCTGCCCGGAGTAAACCAGCGAGCAAACGATCAAGATCGCTCAGCGGAGGATCCAAATGCGGCAACCACCCCGAACGTTGCAAAATGACCGTCTTCGCACGCGTCATTTCTAGCAACCCCTCAGCACCGCGGGTCACGCCGAAGCCACTTTGGTTCCAGCCGCCGAACGGCACACGTGGATCAGCGGTGGGCGCCACAAGGTCGTTAATGGTAACGCACCCGGCTTGGATGCGGTTGGCAAGACGGGCTGCGCGGTGGGAGTCGCCAAACACGCTGGCCCCGAGGGCATAGGGACAGCGATTGCTGAGCTCCAAGGCTTGCTCGTCATTAGCAACCCGTACAATCGATAATACGGGGGCGAAGAGGTCTGCTTTGAACAGCGCCAGATCCGTCGTCGGCGCGTCGAGAACGATCGGGGCAAAGGCATCGGGATCGAACCCTACCGGCGAAGCAGACACGAGCGTGGCGCCACAGCTCAGTGCCTCGCTCACCAAATCTTGCGCCTGCCTAGCTACGCCTGCAGCAACGCGAGTGGCGGGAATCGAAGGCAAGGCGTTTCTCAGCCGAGCGATAAGATCATCAGCTTGCTCATGGGTGACAAAAACGCGGCGCGGCCCGATACACGTCGCCCCACCGTTGAGTCGCAAACCAAAGGTGAGCGCGGCGACAACGCGGGCGAGGTCAGCTCCGGCAAGGACCAGAACCGCGTCGCATCCGGAGAGTTCCATGGTGCAAGGCGTGAGCGTCTGGGCTGCCTTGGCCATGACTTTCCGCCCCGTGGTGGCGCTGCCTGTAAGCACGACCTTGCCGACCCCCAGTTGCATCGCCTCTTCAGCTGCGGCGGGGGCCTCCGGCAGCACCTGGACGAGACCTGGCTGCATGCCACTCTCTTGCAAGACCTGGACCAACCGTCGCATCGGCGCACTGGCCCTCGGAGCTGGCTTGACCAAGACCGCATTTCCTGCAGTGATGGCTTGCAAAATCTGAACACCCGCCAAGAACAAGGGATAGTTTCCCGCGCCAATGACAAGTACAGCGCCCCAGGGTTCGCGGCGAACGCGAACCGCCAGCCCTCTTCCCCAGAGTGGTCGATCACGCTGTGGGGCTTTTCGCTCCTTGAGCACCGATGCCGCGTTACGTTCCAAAAAGCGACAGGCATCTGCCAACGGTAGCACTTCTGCGGCTAAGCTGTCAGCTAAGGTGCGGACGCCCTCGGTCGTGATTTCTTCGGCCCACGCTGACGGCGACTCCACCAAGCTCCTCCGGACAGCACGAACGGCGTGGAGTCGTTCAGAGAGACAACTGTCTTGCCACTGAGCCTGAGCCGTGATCGCTGCGGCATGGGCTTGCTGCGTTGTGCTGGGCCCCGGCGGCCCCTGGGAGTCGGTAGAAGGTTCAAAGAGTTGCGGCACCTTAGCTCCCTCCAGCCTCGGCAAGACCGAGCCCCGAGTCCGCCGAAGAGAACTCCTCCTGCACGCTCTGAAGTATCTCTCCAACTTCAGGCCGCGTCACCTTGGCACCCGGCCCCTCCGCCTGCAGCTTGGCTAACGTCGCCATAGCTAACTCTCTGGGTGCACGAGTGAACGCAATATACCCGGGTGGCGCCTTCAAACCTCTGAGATGATCAATGTAGCGGGCTGCTCGCGCCAAGTCTTCATGGGCAATGGAGAACACCTCCTCCAAAGGAACAGCTACTGGCAAATAGGTCCGGCCCGCCTGTGCGTCATCCGCGGCGTCTTTGAGGATATTGACCAGCTGCAAGCCTTCACCAAACCACCGGGCCTCTTGCTGGAGCGATCGGTCACGATCACTTGGCAAACGAAGCTCGAAGAGATCCGTCAGCAACTCACCCACAATGCCGGCGACGTAGTAGCAGTATCGGCGGAGTTCGTCGATCGACTGGCACTGAATTGCTCCTTCCGAACTGGCACGACCGAGCGTTGCCGCCATGCCATCGATCGACCGCTGCGCGTGACTAACGACGATCTCTCGCACGGCAGTCGGGCAGTCCCCCAAGGCCGCCATCACTTCAGGCGTATGCTCAAGGAGTTCTTGATAATCAGGATTGTTGGTCAAGCGGCGCGGAGCCCACTGATCACGAAAACTCACGGCCGCTGCCGGCGTGAACTCACCCAAGACCGTCTTGAACGCGATTAGCGCCTCTATGCGGTCGTCGCGCGACAGCGTATCAGCGTCTTCAAGCGTGTCTGCGATGCGGAAGACGAGATAGCCTAGCGTCACCTCCTGGCGTTCTTTTTCCGGCAGCAAAGGAATTGCCAGCGCGAAAGTGCGGCTCGTCTTCTGTAGTAGTTCGTCGAGTGAGGCCATGACGATCGAAGCTTCAAGCTACCTGTGAAACGGGCGCCCTACCTAAATCCCTCAGCAAGGTATCGGTCGTAATGCGGGCAGACGAGTAGATGGTTGGCAAACCACTACCTGGATGAGTGCCGCCACCCACCAAGTAGGTTCCTCGAAAGTCTTCAAACCGATTGTGGGGACGCCAATACAGCATCTGATCGAGGCAGTGAGCAAGGTTAAACGTGGCGCCCCGATAGATGCGATGGTCGTCTCGCCAGTCGTTGGGAGCGATGACGTGTTCAACACGCACACGCTCGGCCGCGTTGGGGACTCCCAACTTAGCCAACTGCTCAAACACTACCGGCCGCAGACGGTCACGCTCTGCTTGCCAATCGATACCAGACCGGGTATTGGCCGTTGGCACCAGCACATAGAGCGTACTGCAACCTTCGGGCGCCAGCGACGGGTCCGTCACGCAGGCGTTCTGCACGTAAACGGAAGGGTCGGGCCCTAAGGGTCGCCCCTGTTCAATGTCGGCTAGGTTTCGCTGGTAGTCGCTGGACAGGTAGATCGTATGGTGTGGCAACTCCGACTGGTCGCCTTCCAAGCCAAAGTAAAACATCAAAGTGCTGCAACTGTACTTCTTGCTAGCCAGCTTCTTGTCGGTCCAACGCCGTCGCCGCTGGTCCGGCGCCAGGCGATGCATGGCAGCAGCGAAATCAGCATTCACGACGACGGCATCCGCCCGATACTCCGACTCGCTGGTCTTTACCCCGACAACCCGCTTACCCTCAAACAGCAGTTGTTCAACGGGCTCTTGGGTGCTTACCACCCCGCCTAGCTCTTCAACGAGGTCTGCCATCCGAGAGGAGACGGCTCCACAACCGCCAATCGGATGGAACACCCCGTACTCATACTCCAAGTAGGCCAGAATGCTAAACAGACTGGGACACTGAAAAGGGCTCATGCCGAGATACTTGCCTTGGAAAGTAAAGGCCAGGTTGAGCCGTGGGTCTTTGAAGAACCGCCCCACCTCTCCGTAGAGACTTCGCCAAGGCCGCAACAAACCAGCGGACTTCAATACATGCGGCCGCAAAAAATCCGTCAGGCGATAGAAGGGCTCTTCCAGTATCGGTTGGAAGTGATCCAGCTTGTTCCGATTGTCTTCGAGAAAACGCCTGAGTCCGGATGCGTCTTTCGGCGAAATCCGGGCAATTTCTTGCTCCATCTGCTCAACCTGGGGCGTGGCATCCAGGGAGGCTATCTTGGCGGGGTCTTGGTCGCCGAAGACAAGCCGGTACTGGGGGTCAAGCCTCTCCATTGGGCACTCGGCAAACAGGTCGTACCCACAGGTTTCGAATATCTCCCGCAGAATCCTTGGGTAGAGAAAGAAGGTGGGTCCGCGGTCAAAGACAAACCCAGAATCGGCAAGAGTGGACGTCCTGCCCCCGACAAACGGCTGGGCTTCCACGACGCGAACGTGCACGCCTGCCTTGGCGAGCAACATGGCGGCGGCCAAGCCTCCGGGCCCGGCGCCGACTACGATCACAGAATGAGACAAAATCAACCTCGATAGCTACACGTCCTATGCGTCTTAGTCTGATTCTACGCCCTAGGGGCTATGTCAGTCGACGCGGTTAGTATGGCGGTTTTGCGCCGATCTGATAGCACATAAGGTGCGATCCCCCTGGCCTTGAGACCAGCAACGGACTATGCTTAGGGTCTTACGAAACAAGGTGTGAGACCTGCCGGTTCAGAAAAGGCGGCCATTGAGCCTCCGCCGGTTGTGTTCATTCAAAGACGTCAGCGGCCTACCGGCTCCCCACCCTTTAGCCGGGATTCTTGCTCTCGACCGCGATTGATTTTCTTGCCCCTTGCGGCCTCCGCGACTGCCTTCAGTTTGTCTTGAGGGCGGAAGCGTTTGATTCCTGCTGCGATGTCTTGTGGACGCCGCGGCCCCAAGGACGAGGCTGGCAATTAGGCAAACGCTCCCGTGAACAGGGGGCTACCGCTGCATCCTCACTGAGGCGGCCCGCGCCCGCGGACCGCCCTTAGATGGGGCAGACTTTAGGAACCACATGACGAAAACCCGCTTTGACGAACTCGGTTTGGCCGCTCCCTTTCTCCAGGCCGTGCAAGAACTTGGTTATGAAACGGCAACCCCGATCCAGGCGGCTGCCATTCCAGTGGTGCTTGCCGGTCGCGACTTGATTGGCTGTGCACAAACCGGCACCGGCAAAACCGCCGCATTCACCTTGCCCATGCTGGATCGGCTGATGCAAACTCGCCCTGCGCGATCCACCGAGAAAAAACCTGCCGATTCTCGCCGCCGTGGCGGTAAGGGGTCGCGCCCCAAGCCACGCGACATTCGTGCGCTTGTCCTATCACCCACGCGGGAACTCACCGCCCAGATCCACGAGAGCCTGGGCAAGTACGGTAAACACTCGCCGCTGCGGCAGACGGTGGTCTTCGGCGGCGTATCACAGCACCACCAAGTTAAGGCGCTGCGGCATGGCGTGGACGCGTTGGTTGCCACCCCGGGCCGACTGCTGGACTTGATGGACCAAGGCTACATCGACCTCAAGAAGGTACAGATTCTGGTCTTCGATGAAGCCGATCAAATGCTCGACATGGGCTTCTTGCCAGCGCTGAATCGGATTGTGGCTAGCGTCCCCAAACAGCGACAAACGCTGATGTTCTCCGCCACGATGCCCAAAGAGATTCGGCAACTTGCACAACAGTGGCTCACAAATCCTGAGTCGGTTGAAGTGACTCCCGTCTCGACGCCTGCAGACCGTATCGCACAGTCCGTTCACCTGGTCGACAAGAAGAAGAAGCCCGATCTGCTGAGTCACTTCTTGCAACAGACTCCTCGCGGCCGGACGCTGGTTTTTAGTCGCACCAAGCATGGTGCAGACAAGATTGTCAAACGACTAAAGAAAGATGGCCTCCACGCCGCCGCGATCCATGGCAACAAGAGCCAAGGCGCCCGCAACCGGGCGCTTGCACAGTTCAAAAGTAAGAATCCGCCCGTGTTGGTGGCAACCGACATCGCCGCGCGGGGGCTCGACATCGACAGCGTTTCGCACGTGGTCAATTTTGATCTGCCCGAGGTGCCAGAGACCTACGTTCATCGCATTGGGCGCACCGCACGAGCTGGTGCCGAGGGCGTCGCCGTCTCGTTCTGTGCCGGAGACGAGCGCGGCTTGCTTCGCCAGATTGAACGCTTGATGAAGGTAACGCTCGACATCGAGCCGACGCTCGCAGGCTTCGAGCCCACCGATCGTGTCACCAACCCTGCGCCCCGGCGCGGTGGCGGCGGGAGTCGCGGCGGTCAGGGTCGCAGTAGCCAGGGTCGCAGTGACCAGAATCGCACTGGACAGAGTCGTCGTGGTGGCAGTAGCGGTAAGGCCAACTACGGCAAGAGCGGAAACCGTTCCAGCGAAGGGAACCGTTCAGCCGGCGCCGGCGGCCGAAGTGGCGGTGGCAAACCTAGCGGCAAACCCGGTAGCAAGCCGAAGCGCTATAAGGCCAAATCGGAGCAAAGCCGTGGCGATCGCCAAGAGCAAGGCAAACACAGCGAAGCGACCGGCGAAGAGAAGCCACGACGCCAAAAGGGGAGCACCAACATCCCGGCCGGTCGCAAGAAGACCGCTAAAAAGAAAACGTCGGCAACCGGCCAAGCCGTTACCGTCGCGGCAGCGAGAAAGCGCCGGCAAAGACGCACCAATAAGCTGTAGCTTCAAGCCTCCAGCTGTTCCCAGCGTTCGTAGGCCACGGCAAGCTGCGACTGCAGGTCGGCCTCTTCGGCTTGCTTCGCGGCAATCGTCTTGGGCTCTTGCTGATAGAACTCGGGAGCCGCCATCGCCTCGTGCAACACGGCGATGGCGCTCTCAAGTTTCTCGATTTTCGCAGGCAGTGCTTTAAGCTCCCGCTGTTCGTTGTACCCCAGCTTCTTGGCGCCAGCGTCGGCCTTGGTCTTGTCCTTAGGCTTCTCTGCCGGGGTCGTTGTCGCAGGCTGAGCAGACGCTTCGGGCAGTTTGCGCTGACGCAGCCAATCGTCGTAGCCGCCTACGTACTCGCGAACCTCCATCGATCCATCAGGCTGGGGCTCAAATGCGATAGTGCTGGCAACCACGTTGTTCAAGAATGCGCGGTCGTGGCTCACCACTAGCAGAGTGCCTTGGTAGTCGATGAGTTTCTCCTCCAAGAGCTCCAGTGTCTCGGCGTCTAGGTCGTTTGTTGGCTCGTCCAAGACCACGACGTTCGCCGGCTTTGCAAACAGTTTGGCCAGCAGCACCCGGTTGCGTTCTCCCCCGGACAGAAACTTAACCTGCGTGCGCGAACGCTCTGGCGAGAACAAGAAGTCTTGCAGGTATCCATAAATGTGCTTGCTGGCGCCGTCGATCTTGACGGTGTCATAGCCATCCCCAACACATTGCTCGACCGTCATCTCTTCTTGGAGTTGGTCGCGGAGCTGATCAAAGTAGGCAACCTGCAGATTCGTCCCTAGCTTGACGCTGCCCGACTGCGGTTCTAGCTGGCCGAGCAAGACCCTGAGGAGGGTTGTCTTGCCGGCGCCGTTAGGGCCGATCACGCCTACTTTGTCTCCTCGCATGAGTGTGGCCGAGAAATCCGCAAACACCGGCTTGCTCTCGTAGGAGAAGCTCACACTCTCGGCGTCGGCCACCAGGGCGCCACTCTTCTGGGCTTCCTGGATTTTTAGTTTGGAAGTACCAACATGCTCCCGTCGCTCACGGCGTTCAACCCGCATCGCTTTGAGCGCCCTCACGCGGCCCTCATTTCGCGTACGCCGGGCCTTGATGCCCTGTCGAATCCACTTCTCTTCCTCTGCTAGCCGCTTGTCAAACAGGGCGTTCTGTTTCTCTTCCGCCGCGAGCCATTCCTCTTTCCGTGTCAGAAACGTGTCGTAGTCGCACGACCAATCAAACAGGCGACCTCGATCGATCTCCACAATTCGCGTCGCGAGCCGACGAAGGAACTCTCGGTCGTGCGTGACAAATAGCAGCGTGCTGCGCCATTTCAGCAAGAACTTTTCGAGCCACTCAATTGCGGGGATGTCGAGGTGGTTGGTTGGTTCGTCCAATAGCAGCAGGTCTGGTTCACCCACCAGTGCCTGAGCCAACAGAACTCGGCGCTTCATCCCCGAGGAAAGCGACTCAAACCTCGCGGCGCCGTCCAAATCCATACGTGACAGGATCTGAGAAACATGCTGATCAACGACCCACTCGGCCTGCTGCTCATGTCCTGTAGCGCCCTGGGCAACGACCTCGGCGATCGATGCCGCGATGTCCTGTGGCACATCCTGCCGGAGCTGGGCGACCCGAGTCCCCGCAGCCGGGGCGACCCGGCCATCGTCCGGCTCCAATTGCCCGGAGACCAACCGCATGAGCGTCGTCTTGCCCGCGCCGTTGCGTCCCAGCAGCCCGATTCGCTGCCCGGCTTCAATGCGGCATGACACCCCCTCCAACAGCGGCGGCCCTCGAAAGCCGATGGTCACATTGTCGAGCTGCAGCAGAGACATCGATCCTCATTAAGGCGGTGGAAGCAAGATGAAGCCAACGACCCAGTTACCCCGTCGTTCGCATTCCTGCAGCGACGCCTTTGATGGCGCGTTGGGTAAGGCGATCCAATTCAGCCCTTTGATCTTCGTCAAGGTCGCCGGCAGTTGCCGCGCGCTTCATGAGCTCGATTTGTACAAAGTTCAGGGGATCGACATAGCCGTTCCGAACCAAAATCGATCGCTGCAGCCACGGGATGTCATCCAGCAATTGCTCGCAGCCGGTGATGGTGAGAATCGCCTGACGGGTGCTCTCGTGTTCGGCGGCAAGTAGGTCAGCGATTTCCGTGGCGCCTTGGTTGCCGCCTGCCATGGCAATCTCTGCATAGCGACGGAAGACTGGCGGGTTACTCTTGGCGACGGCCAAGGCCGAGTTATCGATGGTGGCACGGAAGAATCGCCAGTTCTCGTACATGTCCGCTAGCGTATCTGTTGCCTCAGGCGATTCCTTCAGCAGGCGCCCAACCGCTCCCCCAAGACCAAACCACGCCGGCAACAAGCACCGGCACTGGGTCCAAGAAAAAACCCAAGGGATGGCGCGCAGGTCTTCAATGCGATCGCCTTTCTTCCGCTTGGAAGGCCGAGAGCCGATCGCCAAGCCTTCGATGCCTGAGATCGGGGTCGCCGTGCGGAAGAAAGAAACGAAGTCGGGATGATCAACCAACTGACGATAGGTTTCCAGGGATGCGTCCGACAGCTTCTGCATGGTGTCTCGCCACGCCTGGGGCTGATCGCCCGAGTCATGGGTCACCGCCATCAGTACGCTCCAGATCACTTGCTCCAAATGCCGATGCGCCACGTGGGGATCGTCGTACCGCTCCGCGAGTACTTCTCCTTGTTCGGTCAAGCGGAGCGTGCCGTCGAAAGCCTCCGAAGGCAGAGACAGGATCGCCCGGGCGGCCGGTCCACCGCCTCTTCCCAACGAGCCACCGCGGCCATGGAAGAATGTTACATCCACTCCGTACTTCTCAGCCGCGTGGAAGATCTCTATCTGCGCGGCCTGGAGCGACCAGGCGGCGGACAGGTAGCCCCCATCCTTTGTGCTGTCCGAGTATCCGATCATCACGATCTGGCGATCGCCTAACGCCTCGACATGCTGCCGGTAAAGGGGCACTTTGAGCGCGCCGGTCAAAATGTCTGTCGCATGGACAAGGTCGTCGATCGTTTCAAACAAGGGCACGATTGGCAGACGATCCAGAGCATCTCGCTTGGCCATTTGATCGGGATCGCTTCCCTCTCGCCAATGATCCACACGCTCCGACCATTTCCACAGCCATAGCACAGTGAGCAGGTCGCTCGGCTGAGTGGTCATGCTGGTGATATGCGCCCCCAAAGCCGCCATGCCAAACCGGCGGGCGATCTTGCGAAGCAGGCTGAATAGCTCCAGCGTTCGGTTTGCTGCTTCGGACAGTCCGACAGGAGAAAGATTGGGCGCTATTGGCAACGTTTCCAGCAGCAAGTCGATCCGTTGCTGCTCGTCCAGCTCAACCTCTTCAGCCAAGAACTGTGTCGAGAGCCAAATCTCTCGCATGACGTCAGCGTAGACGCCCGCATGCTGGCGTATATCAAGCCGAGCCGTTTGCAGTCCGAAGGCGGCTACCTGGTCCAACCACGGTTGGATTTCGGTCCGCAACACATCCAGGTTCTGCGTGGCCTTGAGCGCGTCAGCCAGCTGGGCAATGTCGGCCGTCAACTCATCATCGGACAGATACTCGCCATCCGCGGGCGGGGAGTCGAGCTTAGCGGTTGCCGTCTGCTTCAGTCGCCAGTGAATGACTTTCAGCCACCGTCGAAAACCTTCGAACGGAGCAACGCGCGAAAGCTCACGGCCAACCGCTGGCCAGCGTTTGGCCGCCTGGTCCGCTGCATCTAGCAGCTTGGCGCCCTGGCTGCCTGGTTCGCAGGCAATGCTGATCGAATCAATCAGCCGCCGGCACGTACCGATGTGAGCCTCAATCGCCGCCCGACGCAGCCACAGGAGCGTCTCCTCCGTGACGTCAGGAGTCACGTAAGGGTTGCCATCGCGGTCACCTCCCATCCACGACCCAAAACGCAAAATGGCATCGGACTCTGAGTCGCATTCGGGGTAGTACTCGTCAACAGCGTCGCGCAGCTCACCCAACACGCGCGGCACCGTCTCCCATAGCACTGGCTGGAAAGAAAGACCTCGCTGAACTTCCTCCATGACAGTAGGCGGCATCGGACGCACCAAGTCGGTCTGCCAAAGCTTGGTTAGTTCGCTTCGTAATTGTCGCTCTTGGCGAGCTTGCTCAGCCGGCAGCAAATCTTCTGAATCAAGTCGTGCAAGTAACTTGCGAATGCGGCGGAGCTTTGATCGAAGCGACTTCCGCTTCGCCTCGGTCGGGTGGGCAGTGAAAACCAGTTCGATGTCGATCGCGCACAGCGCTTCACGAATCTTCTCAACCGCGTAGCCTTGCTCACGCAGTTCACAAATCGCGGCCCGAATCGACTCTCGTCGTGGAGCCGGCGCTGTCTCCGCTTCCTTGCGACGCAAAGCCCGCACCCGCTGGCGATCCTCCGCCAAGTTGGCCAGTTCAAGAAACCCGCTGAAGGCCTTGATAATGACCCTCAGCTCACGCTCGGAACACTTAGAGAGGAGCGTCGCTAGGCGATCGCCCGCGCCGGGGTCCCCCTCACAAGCCTGCTTGGCTTCTGCGCGGACCGACTCGACCAGAGCAAAGGCCTGGTCTCCTTCGAACTGCTGGAGAACCTCACCAAAAAGCCTTCCTAGAAAGGCGATTTCCCTGCGCAGGGTTTCATCAGTAGCCATGTTGACGCTGTCTCAGAGGGGACTTGGAGGGCGTTCGTGATGCGGGCGCAACACACTATGAGCAAATAGTTTACCGCCACGGACCCAACCGATCCGTCAGCTTAGCGTATGCCCCCTGTTGTAGGCGAGTCATGACGCTGACAGAAGGCTCCCAGCCAGGTGGCCAATTTTGGCTCGCTGCCCCGCTCCCTGAGGTGGAGACCCGCAATTTCAACGCTGAGTAACGAATTTGATACCAAACCGGGTGCTGCAGCGCCTCTTATAAGCACATACGCCGCTATTTTAGTGCGGTCTCCTTATCAGCTTATCGTTTCGGTTGCTCTCAGGATGGTTCTTGTGGTGAATCAAGATGACTCACTTGGCGAGTTGGGGTCAGGACAGGATCCCGCGCGTCAGGCGGCATCAACAGGGCCAGGTGGGCCGGTAGGCCCTGGTTATGACCACCAGCCCCTAGACGACGAGGAGCGACGAACGGCATTCGCCAGACTGTTTGCCGAGCACGACCGCTGGTTATACGCCTACTTGATGTCACTGCTTGGCAACCCCGCGGACGCGCAAGAAGTCTTTCAAGAGGTATGCGTTGTCCTCTGGAAGGACTACACCAGATTTCAACTTGGCACCAGTTTTATGAAGTGGGCTAGCGTGATCGCCCTGAACCAAGTTCGCCGCTTTCGCAGGTCGCAGAAGCGACGACCTTCGATGCTCTCTGATGGGGTGATCGAAATGCTGGCTACCGAAGCGATCGAACGGGCTGACTTGCTCGACGCACGCCGCAGTGCTTTGCATCACTGTCTGGAACGACTACGCCCGCAAGATCGAGACCTCGTTAAGCAGTGCTACAGTGGGGCCTACGGATCGCTACGTGACGCCGCGGAGCGGCTGGGCCGACCGGCTAACACGGTCTACAAAGCCATGGCCCGCATTCGCCGGGCCTTGCACGATTGCATCAACCGCACCCTCGCTGGGGAGGGCGTCTCGTGAACGAATTTCCGCAAGCCGTTGAACCCACGGCAGCACAGAGGGAAGAACTGCGCGGTCTCTTGGAGCGGTGCTCCGTGGGTAAGCTCACACGGCAGGACGCCGAACGGTTGGACCGAACACTGGGCGCATATGCGTGGGCTCGCATCGCCTACTTGGACACCATGGCCATCGAGGCAGAGTTACACGCCAGCCACGCGATCACCCGACAAGCATCCAGTGGGGGAGCCATCACGAGCCTAGATGTCTCGACTCATGACAGCTTGCTTGATCCTGTCGACCAAGAGATTGGCCCCTATGAAGGCAAGCGTCGGAAGTACGTGAGCTGGGCCTCTATCGCCGCGTCGCTGCTGGGAGTTGCAATCGCATCCAGTTGGATGACGGCGAAAATCGTCGAATCGTCGGGAGCCAACAACGTGGCTCAAGGCCCCAACACCGTGGCCAATGGTCGGGACGATTCGGTGGTCAGCAGCGCCGCGACCGTAGCCGAAATCACTGCCACCCGAAACTGCCGCTGGAAAGGGGCAACCGTTGGCTGTGGCGATGAAGTCAAACTGGGGCAGCGGCTCGACCTTCTACAAGGCGTGGCCGAACTGCTCTTCCCAAGCGGTGTCACGGTCTTGCTTGAAGGACCCGCAACATTGGACTTCAACCGAGACGGAAGCCTTGCCATGCTCTCGGGCAGGTTGTGCGTTGACTCCCCTGAGGACGCCGACAGCTTAAGAATCAAGGCCGGTCGAATGGTCTTGGCTCAAAGTGGGGCGTCTTGTGGAGTGCTGGCAGATAATATTGGTGGTGGCGAAGTCCACGTCTTTCGCGGCGAAGTCCATGCCGTGGTTCTGGACCGCGGTGGCCAGCAACTACAGCGATGTTCATTCTCCGGTGGAGCCGGAGGACGGCTGATGCCGGCTGCCCGCTTGTTAACCCCGATCGCGGCTCACGGCGACCTGTTCGTCCGCTCACTGACGCCCAGCACCGGCCTGCAAGATGGTCTGATTGCTGTCGAAAGCTTTGACTACCCGGAAGGACCCCTCTCCGAGCAAAACGGTGGCTACGGTTGGGCGGGTCCCTGGACTGAAATTGAGTCGATGCCCGGCCCCACCGGAGCATCCACAAACAACATCTGCAACCGCTCTCTCAACCGGCAGGGCGTTCCTCCCGTCGGCAACCACTTCCGTCAAACTGGTCAAGCCAATCGAGTACGGCGTGTCCTGGGAACATCGTTCCGTGGCGTCTTTGACACGGCTGGCTTGGTCGAAAATCGAGACGCCCACCGCCTTATCGGTCGAGATGGCAAGTCGATCTACATTGCCGTCTTGCAGCGCGTCAACCAACTGGACGACGTCTTTTACGGCCTGGAGCTGAATCGCGGCGACGGCAATGGCAATCGCGTTCTCTGCGTTGGCAACGGCGCCGAAGGGGCCCGCTACGCCGTCACTTCCAATTACAACAACGACGACAAAGTCGCTTTGCTCGGCGAGGAAACTACGGAAACGAATCTCGTAGTCATCCGGATCGACTACGGACCAAACGACTACGACCGGGCGATTGTTTACCGCAATCCCCGCTCGCTAGTGGACGAGTTCAAATGTCGACCGGCAGCGGAAATCAAAGGCAACTTTTCTTTTGATCGCGTGAGCTTCGGTAACTTCGAAGGCACCAAGGTGCACGAGGTCGACGAACTACGAATCGGTACTTCTTTCCGCGTTGTGACTGGACAAAGGAGTTTCCTGCAAGCACCAATCGCCAGCGATTCATCGCAGCGTTTGAACTGGTTGGTGGCGGCGCCATGGGGCAGCCACGCTCCGCAGAGCTTGGCTACTTTGGGCAGCCGCCTGGGCTATTCCGAACTTTTCCTAACGAGACGTAACTAACTTTTCGCGTTCGAGAAGGGGTCGCGCGCAGGCGGGCTGCACGTTCCCTCTCCTCTTCCTTTTGGCAATTTGATCCCCCTGGCTGCATTCGCCAAGTTGCCCCCGGGCACGGCGCCGCTACCGGTATGTACTTGCGTCTAGGCGATGCATCCACCGATGCGTACATCAGTCCTGTGGATCACAAACGGCGGGGCAACAGTTGTTTGGCGAAAGCCGCTGGGTGAGCAACACCACGGGCTTGCCCACTCATGACTTATCTCCTGGAGGTGCACTAATGAAACGAACGGTTCTCATCGCAGCAATGTCAGTCTGTCTCACGACAGGCCCCCTCATCGCCGCCACGATTGACGGCACGAACATCCCCTCCGAAGGGCTCACCCTTCGTGCAACGCAAGACACTCCCACTGGCTTTGGGAACAGCGGAGGAAACCAAAGCGCAGACTTTGGTTCTGAGCTGAATCAACTCTTCGCCGACATCGATGGAAACACGCTGAAGATTGGCATGACAGGCAACCTGGAAGGCAACTTCAACAAGCTATGGATCTTCTTCGACGCGGTAGCTGGTGGCGAAGCGAGCTTGGCAGGAGACAACTCTGACGGCGGTTTCGGTGAGATCAATGCCATGACGGGCCTCAGCTTTAACGGCGCCACGATGGACCACGGCATTCGCGTCGAAGTTGGTGGTGGATTCTTCGGCGTCAACGCTTTTGACCTGATCGACAACTCGGCTGGTAGCATTTTCAGCGGCGGCGGCCCAGGCGATCTGCCTTTGGTGAATGCCGTAGGTGGCTTTGGCACAACGGTGGGCTGGGATAACTCCAACACCGCTGGCGTCAGCGACATCGATGCTTCCGGCGCAGCAACCGCCACGACGGGTTGGGAATTCGAGATCGATATTCCGACGTTCTTTGGGTCAGCGCCCCGAGCCACCAACATCACCGCCTTTGTTTCCAACGGCGGGGGCGATTTCCTTTCGAATCAGGCCCTGCCGGGGATCGGTGGCGGCGGAAATCTTGGAGACCCAGAGTTTGCCAACCTTGGGTTCATCACGGTTCCCGTGCCCGAGCCCACCACAGCGACACTTGCCATGGCTTCGCTATTCGTAGCGGGAGCTGTGCGCCGACGCAAGAACTGAGCTGCGCGACCCGCCCAGCCTCCCGTCGTTGCGAGACCGGCGGGAGGCGGGGTGGACTTTACTATCCCCATGAAGACGACTGCCACGCCCCCAAGAACATTGCAGCGCCCGATTAACCGCCGCCTTGCGACTGTGAACCGACGTTGCCTATCCAGACTCACAGAGCATTTGACCCTCGTTTACAGGTGAACCTATGAAGCTTCCGTCTATCGCTCTCTCATTGCTTGCTCTTACCGCGACGCCTGTCGTGGCTATTACGCTCGACGGTACCGGCATCCCCTCCGAAGGCCTCACGCTGCAGGCGACTCAGCTGAACGAAACCGGCTTTGGCAACGCAGTTGGCGGTGGCCAAGACTCCACGGGTGGCTCGGAACTGAATCAACTCTTCGCCGACATCAACGATGCCAACGGTACGCTTGAACTGGGCATCACCGGCAACCTGGAAGGCAACTTCAACAAGATGTGGATCTTCTTCGACGCCATCGATGGCGGCGAAAACACCCTGCTGAACGACAACGCCGATGGTGGTTTCGGTGAAATCAACGCCTTGGCTGGCCTCACCTTCCCAGCTGGCGTGACCCCTGACCACGGCATTCGCCTTGAGATCGGGGGTGGCTTCTACGGTGTTCGCTTCTTTGACCTCCTAACCAATACGGCTCAGGACGTGCAAACCGGTGGTGGCCCTGGCGACTTGCCGCTCTCGAATGCTGGTGGACCAAAGGGAGTTGACTTTGGCTGGGACAACTCGAACATCTTGGGCGTCGACGGCGCCACCGCCACCGATGCCGCGACGGCAACCACCGGTTTTGAGTTTGAGATCGACCTCGTCGACGCCTTCAATGGCTTTCAGGGAGACTTGGAGATTGTTTCATTCATCACCAGCAGTGACGGTACGTTTGCCTCGAATCAGTTCCTACCCAGTCTGGCTGCCAGTACGGCAAACCCTGGCGGTCTTGGGGCCTTCACGCTCACAAGCACGGTCACCGTTTCCGGCACGCCGATCGCTGGGGCCTTGCCAGGTGACATCGATGGCGACGGCGACGTCGACTTCAACGAGCTAATCACCGAAGGTGACGGCGTTAGCGACTTCGATATCTTGCTCGCCAACTGGCTGGAAACCAACGCCACCTTCGGTTCGGTCTTGGCTCGGAGCGATGGCGACCTCAATGAAGACGGCCAAGTTAGCATCGAAGACTTCCGCGAATGGAAGAACAACGCCGGCGACCTACCCGCCGCGCCAGGGAGTTTGATCGCGTTGCTCAACGCTGGAGCCGTGCCCGAACCAACCAGCGCCGGCTTGGCTTTGCTAGCCGCCGCTCTCGTAGGAGCCCCAGGACGCCGCCGTGGATAGGCGACGATCACACAGAAGCCCGATCGCAAACTGGAGTCCTCTTCCCAACAACCAACTCGGCGTCTTCGCCCTTGCAGGCCGTCGAGAGTTCCTACGAAAGCACAGCAACATGAAAATCATACTGCTCAAAGCGATTCCCGCGGCGACCTTCGCCGTGCTGCTCGCGCCGGGCCTGGCCTTGGCCCAGCAGAACTTATGGACCGGGGGTGTCGGCGGCGACTGGACCGATGGTCTCTCGTGGAATCAGTTTGTTCCGCCTGATCCCACGTTTTTTGAAGCGGGCGTGGTCGGCTCGACCTCTGGGTCGGGCTCTCCGACGGCAGCCGTAGATGTGACAACTGTCGTCTCATCGCCAAGCGTCATTATTGGTGACGGTGCTGGCACCGATGGCACGGTGAACGTTACGACCGGCACGCTCAACGTGGTCTTCAACGCTGGCATTACCGACGGCGACCTTATCGTTGGTAACGACAGCGGTGAGGGTGTACTCAATGTGGCAACGAACGGCACCGTGAATGTCGACGGCCAGCTGTTGTCCAACACCGGCGCCAATCCCGGCAGCACGATCTCGCTAGTAGGCGGCGCCACCGTGACGGCTGGCTCGGCGTTCTTTGACCGCGAGCTGATCATCAATGGCGACAGCGTGAATGTAGCGATCACTGGCAATGCCACGTTTGGCTTCGCTGGTAACCATAGCTGGGTGATTCCCGCGGCCGGGGCTTCTACCATCTCGGTAGGTGGCAACGCCGACCTCGGTGGTAACCTGGTGGTGGATTTCTCTGCCGGTAAACCCGCCGTGGGCTCGACGTTCGATCTGATCGACGCCACCACGGTCGATGACAACGAACCGGCCACGTCGACCGGTTTCGGCTTTGTGGACACGTCGTCGGTCAGCGGCTTGGGTGCCGGTGAACGCTTTGCAACGCAAACCGTTGCCGGGGGCACCAATGGTAACCTCGTCCAACTCGTGCTCGAGCAACAGCCAGTGCTCGTTGTCGATCGTAGCACGGGCGTGGCCACCATCAGCAACCCGGCCAGTTCAACCGCCACAATTGGCTTTGACACCTACGCCATCACGTCCCCCACACTAGGCATTCTGGATGGCACCAACTGGAATAGTTTCGAGGATCAGGCTGCCGCTGGTGCTGGCTGGTTGGAAGGCGCTGCGACGGCCAATGCTATCTCGGAGATCAACCCCATTGCTGCCGGTGGCTCGATTGCTGCCTCGACCGACGTCGTGCTTGGCAGCATCGTCAACATCCCGGCGCCAGCCAGCTTTGGTGAGGAAACAGAAGACCTAGTCTTCCAGTACTCCAAGCCCACCGGCGGGTTCATCAATGGCGACATCGTCTTTGTCGGAGCCGCCAACAACACGCTGACCCTCAACGTCGACCCCACCACGGGAGAAGCTCAGATCGTCAACGGCACGAGCTTCACGGTGGCGATCGATACCTACATCATCGATTCCGCCTCCGGCTCACTGGATGACACCGGCTGGAGCAGCCTCGAGAGCCAAGGCGCCGATGGCGGCAACTGGTTCGAAGGCTCCTCTTCCGCCAACCAGTTGTCGGAGCTGTTGGTGACGCTCGAAGGCCGCACTTTGGCGCCGAATGATGTCGTGAACCTCGGCTTCCTCTACGACGAAGTTAGCGGCGTTGAAGACCTCAGCTTCCGCTTCTCGATCTTGCCCAGCAGCGTCGCCGTTGGCGACTTCAACGGCGATGGCATTGTCAATGGCGGTGACTACGCCTTCTGGCGTAACAACCTGGGAACGGGCGTCGAACCGGCGGGCACCGGCGACGGTAGCGGCATCCTTGACGCTGCCGACCTACCACTCTGGGCTGCCAACTTCGGCGCCACCGGTGGTGGCGGCTCGAGCGGCAGTCCGGAGTTCCTCAATGGAAAGCTGCTGTACGACTCGTTGTTGACCTTTGGCCCGGGAGCCGTGGTGGCAGGGGTTCCCGAGCCGACCTCAGCGCTACTTGCGCTGGCCGGCGTCTCTCTCACCGCGGTGAGCGTACGCCGTCGCGACTGATGTCCGAGTTGAAGAGAGCCTCAGCGGAGCTGGGGTGTGAGATCGGGGCCGCGGCGGGCCAGGAGCCGCCGCGGCCACCTTTTGCCTAGTGCAACAGCATGCCGTGGGCATCCGTCCGAACAGGAGAAGTTATGAATCGCCAAGCCACCCCTCATCGACAGCTGGCCAGCCAACAGGCCTTCACGCTTGTGGAGCTGTTGGTGGTAATTGCCATCATCGGCATCCTAATCGCCCTGCTTCTGCCAGCGGTCCAAGCAGCTCGCGAGGCGGCTCGGCGAACTCAATGCAAGAACCAAATCCGGCAGATGGCATTGGCCTGCCTCAATCACGAGAGCACCCATCGCCACATGCCAACCTCCGGCTGGGGCTGGCGTTGGCAACCGGATTCAAATCGCGGCTACGGCGTCGATCAGCCCGGCGGCTGGCCCTTCAACATCCTCTCGTTCTCTGAGGAAAACGCAACTCGCGACTTAATTAAGGGGTTCTCAGTTCAATCTGACTTCGCCGAATTCCAAAGAGTAATGCTGCAGCTCGTGCAAACACCAATTCCCATGTTTACCTGCCCTTCAAGGCGAGACTCTCGGCTCTATCTGTTTGACAACACCGTCCAGCCAACCTTGGCGGCCAACCTCATTAGCTGTCGGTCCAGCGGACCGGAGCCTTGCTTCGTCGCCCGATCGGACTACGCCGGCAATGCCGGCAATAACTACATCAACAGTGGCAACCTAGAAGGCCCCGTCGATCTTGGATCTGTCGATAGCTATACCGCCTGGATTACCAAGCGCGAGAACGGGGTGATGTATCAGCGCAGCCGGGTCCGGTTGGCCAAGATCACTGACGGCACTTCCAAGACCGCGCTGATCGGCGAGAAGCTGATGCGGCCCAGCGAGTACGAAAGCGGTAACAGCGACCTGGACGACCAAAACCTGTTTGTCGGTCACGATGTGGATACGCTCCGCTACACCGGCCAACCCAGCAACGAGGGCGCAGCTGGATCGAAGCGGGTCTTTCGGCCGAACTCCGACGCGGAGGGCCCCGCTGATCGAGACACCTTCCTCAGCCTGAATTACCCCGCCTTTGGCAGCGCCCACGCTGGAGCTATGAACATGGCGTTCTGCGATGGCTCGGTACAGAGCATCTCCTACGACGTCGACGACGAAGTCTACTTCAAGTACGGCGGACGTAATGACGATGCGGATCCGTTTTTCACGAACTGAGCGTCGCTAAGTGAGCCCTGCTTTACAAGATATTTTCTCGACTCGACCCCACGCTTATTCCTCATGACCAAGCTACGCACGATCATTGCTTCAACGCTGCTGCTGGCTACTTTCAGCGCCGCAGCGGATCAACCTACTGACGGCCCCTTGACCGTCGCTTCTCCCGATGGAGCCCTCCAGGTTGAGTTCTCCTTGCGGGAAGGGCAGCCGCACTACCGAGCGTCGCGATTGGGGGTAGAGCTGATTGGCCCCTCGCGGATGGGTTTCGAGTTCACCGAGGCTCCCGCCATGACGGAGGGCTTCGCGATCGCGCAGAGCACTCGCAACGCGGTTGATAAGACTTGGACTCAACCATGGGGAGAAGTCCGCCAGGTTCGCGACCTGCACAACGAGCTCCGCATTGAACTACGCCAACAAGACGAACTCGCCCGGCAGTTGGTCATTGTCTTTCGGGTGTTCAATGATGGCTTGGCTTTTCGCTATGAATTCCCAGAGCAAGAGAACCTGGGAGAATTCAAGATTGCCGATGAGGTAACTGAGTTCGCGTTTGACACGGACGCTCGCTGCTGGTGGGTGCCCGCCTTTGAGGACAATCGCTACGAGTACATCTACTCCGACTCGCTGCTAAGCGATGCCAAGAAAGTGCAAACCCCCTTCACCATGGAAACGGCCGACGGGCTGTGTCTTAGCGTCCACGAGGCCGCACTGACCGACTACTCCAGCATGGCTCTCACGCGCCGCGATGGCACGAGTTTCGAGGCGGAGCTTTATCCCTGGTCCGACGGCGTTAAGGTGCGTGGAGCGGCCCCGTTTGTCACCCCCTGGCGAACGGTACAGGTTGCTGACCGAGCGGCCGACCTGTTGACCTCCACCATGATTCTTAACCTTAACGAACCATGCCAACTGGCGGACACCAGCTGGATCAAGCCTGGCAAGTACGTGGGAGTTTGGTGGGAAATGCACGTCGGCCGCAGTACTTGGGGCTCTGGTGACAAGCACGGGGCAACGACCGAGAACACGCGGCGCTTTATCGACTTTGCCGCCAAGTATGGTTTCGACGGGGTGCTCGTCGAAGGCTGGAACATCGGCTGGGACGGCAACTGGATGGAGAACGGCAAGAAGTTTAGCTTCACCCAGCCCTATCCCGATTTCGACCTGCAAGGCCTAGCGCAGTACGCGGCTGATCGAGGAGTAACGCTCGTCGGTCATCACGAAACCGCCGGCGCCATTGATCACTACGAAGCCCAACTAGACGACGCCATGCGACTGTACCAGGACCTGGGCGTCAAAGCGGTCAAGACCGGCTACGTCGACTTCGCCGACGGCATCGATCGCATTGACGAAGAAGGCAAGGTTCACGGTGAATGGCATCACGGTCAGTGGATGGTGCGTCACTACCGCCGGGTGGCGGAAAAGGCGGCCCAGCATAAGGTGATGGTGATTGCTCACGAACCGATTAAAGATACAGGCATCCGTCGCACACTACCTAACTTCCTTTCCCGTGAAGGCGCGCGGGGCCAAGAGTACAACGCCTGGTCGGGCGAGGGCCGCAACCCGCCCAGCCACACGGCTGTGCTCCCCTTCACCCGCATGCTCTCGGGTCCCATGGACTTCACTCCTGGGGTGTTCGATCTGAAGCTCGACTCTGGCGAACGACCCGATGACCAAGTCAGCACCACTCTAGCCAAACAGCTCGCACTGTATGTGGTGCTCTATTCCCCCATGCAAATGGCGGTTGATTTCCCAGAGGTCTACGAACAGAAACTCGACGCCTTCCAGTTTATTCGTGATGTGGCGGTTGACTGGGAAGAAACGCGGGCACTTGATGCGAAGATAGGAGACTACGTCACCATCGCTCGCAAGGAGCGCGGCGGAGAAGACTGGTATCTCGGGTCGCTGACCGACGAACATGGCCGTGTGCTGCCAACGCCTCTCAGCTTCCTCGATCGCGACCGCACGTACCTTGCACAGATTTACCGCGATGGCGATGACGCCCACTACGACGACAACCCAGAGTCTTACGTCGTTGAAGAACGCGAAGTCGACTCAAACACGGTCCTAACGCTTCGTCTAGCCCCGGGCGGAGGACAGGCGATTCGCTTTTCACCGAAGGCCAATTGATCTGACGCCTGTTTCAAGCTCCTTCAGCTCCAACGGTTCGCAAGAGAGGTTTGCATGCCTTCCGCTGCTCGCTTGCTGGTTTGGTTAACGGTTATCGC
The DNA here is from genome assembly GCA_965263315.1 of Lacipirellulaceae bacterium. Classification (GTDB taxonomy): domain Bacteria; phylum Planctomycetota; class Planctomycetia; order Pirellulales; family Lacipirellulaceae; genus JBCCQL01. Next base: position 436,336 of record CBDHGZ010000002.1, read on the forward strand.
GGCGTCTGTTGGTGTTGGCGTTTACGTTAGCCAAGCTCCATCGATTGACCCTCAGGCCAATGCTCCCAGCCAGCCAGGCAAGTTCCTGTTCCTGGCCGGAGGTGCCGACCCCTATTGGGAACTCTGTGTCGCGGGCGCCAAGTCTGCCGCCGCCGAATGTGGCGCGGAGCTAGTCGTCCATATGCCGTCTGACGAAGGCGAAGCAGGGTTGCGAGAACAACTCGAGCAGCTTGGCTCGATCAACAGCGATCAGTGGGATGGGCTGGCGATTGGTCCCATCGACCCCAACCGTGAAACCACGCTTATTAACGCCGCAGCCGATAAAGTGACAACCGTCACGGTCGATTCCGACGCCCCACAGTCACGCCGCGTTTGGTACATCGGATCAAGCAACTACGAAGCCGGTATGCTTGCCGCTCAAATGCTGAAAGAAGCCGCGCCCCAGGGAGGAAAAGTCGTCTTATTGGTCGCCAGCTTGGCCAAGACCAACGCAGCAGCTCGTGTCGATGGCTTCCAAGATGAGCTACGCGGTGAGGACGATTTTGACCAGCCGGCGTCTGAGCAAGAGCTCGCGGGCGGCAACTACGAAGTGCTCGATCTGGTCTTTGACCAAGGAAATCCTGAGGCATGTCGCGAGAAACTGTCGGCAGTGCTCAGTAAGCATGATGACTTGGTGGCCATTGTTGGAACTTTTGGCTACCACGGACCCGTGGCACTTGAAGAAATCGACAAGCTTCCCGCCCGCCGGCAGATTCAGGTCATCGCTTTCGACGAAGAAGAACGCACGCTGGATGGCGTCGCCAGTGGCAAGGCTCACGCCACGATCGTCCAAGACCCCTTCATGTTTGGCGCCGAGGCAATCCGTATGCTGGAACAAGTCCGCCAGGGCAAGTTCCTCGAAATGCCGATCGCGCGGCAAGTTGATGTCGGTGTCCACTGTTTGGTGGTCAAACAAGATAACCTTGAAGCGTTCAAGAAGAACCTAGCCGAGCGGCTCGCTAAAGCGATGCCGACGCGCTAGCCGCATGACGGCGGCAAAAAACGCGGCTTTTTATCGGAACAATCCGGCGACCTGTGGAAGCTCTCCTGCCGATGGAGTTTCTCCACCTGACGCCCTCCGCCTGTCTCTTGCTGAATGCTATGAATCTGCGAACCTTCCTCCCTGCACTATCCTTTCTGCTCGTCGCCATGCCGACCGCGGCACAGAGCGTCTCCAATCCTGCCATTCTGCAGTACTTCGAAGCCCGTTGGGACACGATTGAAGACCGCATGGCGGACATACACGCGGTCGGCTACGGCAGCCTGTGGCTACCTCCGCCTGCCCGGGCCGATAGCGGTCCATTCTCAGTTGGCTACGACGTCTTTGATCGTTTTGACCTTGGCAAACCGCGCGATGAAACTCTCTACGGTACTGAAAGTTCCTTTGGCGCACTAACCGGCGCCGCGAATGCCGCGGGGGTGGATGTCTATACCGATCTGATAATCAATCACAATGGCTTCGGCAATCGTCTGGATGGCAACTTCGTGGCCGCCGGTGGCTATCCCGGTTTTGCCTTGACGCTGCCGCAAGATATCGACGGAGACTTTCACAATCCCTTCGCAGGTGGGACGATCGAAGGCCAACTGGCAGGGCTAAACGACATCGCCCAAGAAAAGAACCATCAGTTCATTCGCCATCCGACCCAGGCTGGCAACCCAAGCAATATTCCAGCAGGGACCTTCTTTAATCAGCCCAACGCAAGCAACACTCAGTTCTACCCCGATCAAGCCGGCGGCGGCATGCAGGTGTTTGATCCTGAGTTGGGCCAGAACGTCACGCTCTACGACTTCAACTTTTCCGATCCGTCAGCTGGCGATCCCGTACTCGAAAACGCGGTGGGGCTGTTGCAGCGCAATGCCCGGTGGATGATCCAAAAGTTTGGCGTCAAAGGGTTCCGCGTCGACGCCGCCAAGCACGTGCCAGAGTTCACGCTCGACTTTCTCGACCAAGCAATCTACAAGGCCATCACAGACCTGCAGCACGATGGCAGCTATCAGCCTGCCTACATGTTTCAAGAAATCCTGGATGGTGACAAAGGTCTGCAACAAGCCTACACGCGGCGAGATTTGCCCAACCCCAATGCCATTGCCGCCACAGACACGACCGTAGGCGGCAATCGCGATGTGATTGATTTCCCGCTGTTCTTCGCACTGCGCGACAAGCTCACGGGCAATGGTCTGGCCAACAACTGGTACGACATCCGTGGGGCCAGCCAAGACGCAAACGATCGCCCCGCCGGCGCCCCCGTATGGCACACCGACGGCAGTCAAGGCGTGGCCTTTGTCGCCAGCCACGACGACAACGGAGCCTTCCTGGAAAACGTGGCCCATGCTTACCTCCTGATGCGACCCGGCAACGCCATTGTGTACCTTAATGCAAAAGAGTTTGGCGAAGGTCGCGACTTCCCCAAGGACGGCAAAGTCGATGCCCTGGGCGGCAACTTTGGCGAGACCGTGACCACGCTCGTTGGCATCCGCAACTCGCACGGTCGCGGAGACTTTATCGAACGCTGGATCGATGGCGGCGGTTTCTCAAACTACTACGCCTACGAGCGGGAAAACTCCGCCGTGGTGGGGCTCAATAGTCGCAATGATGGTTTCACCGAAACGCGCACTGTCTCCACCTCGTTTACGCCAGGCACGGTGCTTATGGAACTCACCGGAAACGCGGCCGACCCGGCAGTCGACCCGAGCGGAGTTCTGCCAGAAACGGTTCGTGTTGACGCCAACGGCCAGATACCACTCAGCGTGCCGGGCAACGCGGGACATGGCCGCGGGTACGTAATCTATGGAGTGGCCACGCCGCGCGGCGCCCTGACGATTAATGGCGCCACCGGTGTGCTGGCGGGCGCCAACCCCACGGCTGGCAACTTCGGCACCGCCCGGCTGGAAGATATTGACGTCGTGACCACCAACAACTTCACCGTCCAGCTCAACACGGCTCCCATCACCCTGCTGCCACCGGCCGGCGAAAGCAACCCCGTGCGGGATGTCCACGCCGATGGCGACACCGCGCTGATCAAGATCAATGACGGCATCGACCTAAACGGCAACAGCGTGATTGACAATACGACACCAGGCGGTGTGGCCTACGGGTTTGAACAGTTTACTGACACCAATACGCCGGGCTACATATGGGATGGTAGCTCGAACGTGGGCACCGGCACCGGCCTTTATGAACAGACAATCGACGCCAGCGCCCTGGGCGAGGGCCGACACTACATCACGGTTCGTGCCTTTCGCCATCGTGATGCGGCCACTGGTGGCGATGGTGGACCCGCAGCTTATACCGACTTCACACGCACCGTTTACGTCGACCTGCTGCCACCTGAGTCGGCAATCGCCAGCTTTGAACCCTTTGCTAGTGATCCTGGAAATCCCAACAACCGCGACTTGATCCTTGAGTCCGTCGACCAAACGGCCAATAGCGTTCACTACTTCTTTGACGAAGGCGCCGCAACCACGGACGCCCAGCTCATTGCCCGAGCCCAACAGGGCGAAGGCGCCACGGGCGACTACGACCGCCATCAGTGGGTGGCGGGCATCAACAACGTCATCACCGGCAATCACGTCGTGACGATCGTATCCTTCGAACCTACAGGCAATGTCAATGTGCAGCGTATCGCGGGCGTCTCGACGGTCACCAACCTCGGGATTGGTGATGGCGACTTGAGCGGCGATGGTTTTCTGCTGCCCAATGACCTCGCGGGCCCGACCGGACTCGGCGCGGTGCTCCTCAGCGAGAACGCGTTGTTTAATGCCGCCGCCGATGTCGATGCCAATGGCTTGGTCGACAATCGCGACTTATTCCTTCTTCAGGACACCTACATTAACAACGCAGCCATTCCGGCCACGGTCGATTTCTTCGAGGGGGTGCTGCGAGATCGAGCCGACTTCGACCTGAGTGGAACGCCTGACGCGGCTGACCTGGCCATGATCTATGCCAACTTAGGTAGCGATGATTGGACGCTTGATCTAGACGTTGACGGCGTCGTAACGCTGGCAGACGCTCAAGTCTTCGTGACTCAATTGCTGAGAACGTCCCCCGGAGACTTCAATTTTGATGGCGTCGTAGACGCCGCGGACTATGCCGCTTGGCGAAACAACGTGCAAGGCTCTGGCGCAGGCGACGCTAACTTCGACGGCGTCGTCGATGCGGCGGACTTGGCCATCTGGAAGGCGGCCGTTGGTTTCGCCCGTACACCGCTGACATCCAATCCCAGACCAGCTACCAGCCCCGTACCCGAGGCTGGCAGCTTGTTCCTAACGATCGCCGGTTTGCTATGGACGGCAACCTCACGTTACCGCTAGCAGGACTGTGAATTGGGGCCGCCAAGCCTCAATCAAGGTCAAAGCGGTCCAGGCCCATGACTTTGTTCCAGACAGCGACAAAGTCGTCCACGAACTTCTGCTCGCCATCGCGGCTTGCGTATACCTCGGCGATCGCGCGAAGCTGAGAGTTCGATCCAAAAATCAGATCTACTGAGGTCGCGGTCCACTTTATTTCGCCGGTACCGCGGTCACGGCCTTCGAAGATATGCCCCGCCTCGGCGGAGTACTTCCACTCGGCGCTCATGTCGAGCAGGTTGACGAAGAAGTCGTTGCTCAGAGTTCCAGGACGATTGGTCAGAACGCCCAGTTGCGAGTCACCGTGGTTGGCGCCCAAAACGCGTAGGCCTCCCAGCAGCGCGGTCATCTCAGGCGCCGTGAGCGTGAGTCGCTGGGCGCGATCAACCAGGGCTTCTTCAGCAGGACGCTCATGATGGTGACCAGCGTAGTTGCGAAAGCCGTCTACGGTGGGCTCAAGCACTGCAAATGACTCGACGTCGGTCATCTCTTGCGACGCATCGGTTCGCCCCGCAGCGAAGGGTACAGCGACGGTGTACCCCGCCTGCTTGGCTGCCTGTTCGACGGCTGCACAACCGCCCAGCACAATCACATCCGCCAGCGACACCTTCTTGCCGCCCGTTTGAGAGCCGTTGAAGTCCTGCTGCACAGCTTCCAGCTTGGCGAGTGTCGTCGCGAGCTTGGCGGGCTCGTTAACTTCCCAGTCCTTTTGCGGGGCCAGACGCAGTCTTGCCCCGTTGGCGCCGCCGCGCTTATCGGTGCCTCGATAAGTGGAAGCTGACGCCCAAGCCGTGGAAACGAGGTCCGCAACGGACAACCCCGACGCCAAGATCTTGGCCTTCAACTCGGCAACCTCCGCCGCACCTATCAGCTCATGATCTACCGCCGGCACGGGGTCCTGCCACAACTGCGGCTCTGGCACTTCGGGACCGAGGAGTAAAGCGACAGGTCCCATATCCCGGTGAGTCAACTTGTACCACGCACGGGCGAAGGCGTCGGCAAATTGATCGGGATTCTCATGAAACCGCTTAGAAATCGGCCCGTAAGCGGGATCCTTCTTCAAGGCGAGGTCGGTTGTAAACATGATCGGCGCGTGCGACTTGTTCGCGTCAAAGGCATCGGGCACTGTCCCCTGGGCCGACTCATCGGTTGGCGTCCACTGCCAGGCGCCAGCCGGGCTCTTGGTCAGCTCCCACTCGTAATCGAACAGGTTATCAAAGTAACCGTTGGACCACTCGGTAGGTGTGGTGCTCCAGGCGCCTTCCAATCCGCTGGTGATGGTGTCCCCGGCGTTTCCTTTTCCGTAGGTGTTTTTCCATCCCAAACCTTGCTCTTCGATACTCGCGCCTTCCGGCTCAGGGCCGACGTTTCCTTCGGGCGTCGCGGCGCCATGCGCTTTGCCAAACGTGTGGCCGCCGGCAATCAAGGCCACGGTCTCCTCATCGTTCATCGCCATGCGAGCAAAGGTCTCACGAATATCAACCGCGGCTGCCAGCGGATCTGGCTTGCCGTTGGGGCCTTCAGGATTCACATAGATCAAGCCCATCTGCACGGCAGCCAGCGGATTGGCTAAGTCGCGCTCGCCGCTGTAGCGCTCGTCGGCAAGCCACTCCTGCTCAGGCCCCCAAAAGATATCTTCCTGCGGTTCCCACACATCGGCTCGTCCGCCCGCAAAGCCGAAAGTCTCAAAGCCCATTGACTCTAGCGCCACGTTACCCGCCAGCACCATTAAATCAGCCCAAGAGATCTGCTGGCCATACTTCTGCTTGATGGGCCACAACAGACGCCGCGCTTTGTCGAGATTGGCGTTGTCTGGCCAGCTGTTGAGCGGTGCAAAACGCTGCGTGCCGTATCCCGCACCGCCACGGCCATCGCTGACGCGATAGGTGCCTGCACTGTGCCAAGCCATCCTAATAAACAGGGGCCCGTAGTGGCCGTAATCAGCAGGCCACCACTCTTGGGAGTCGGTCATCAGCGCCGTCAGGTCTTTTTTGACCGCCGCGAGGTCCAGCTTGGCAAACTCCTCCGCATAGTCAAACTGCGGACCCATTGGGTTTCCTTTGCGGGAATTCTGATGGAGGATCTGCAAGTTTAGCTGTCCTGGCCACCAATCGCGGTTCGAGTGGTAACCGGCCGCGGTGTGTCGATTCGAGCCCATCACGGGGCACTGACCGTTGCTTTCCATTTCGGTTCCTTCTGGAGTAGAAGTACGCGTGTAGTGAAGAGATTCGCCGCTCGGCGCGCCATCTGCAACCGGAGGCGCCGCCTTGACGCCAGCCAGGGGCAACGTACCCACCAGCAACAACGGGGCCGTGAGATAAGATCGCAAGAGCATCGCTAGCCTCCTAAGAGGAGTGGGTTTAAGAGAACGTATCCAGCCATCGCGGGCAAGCAAAAACTGCCGGCCACACACCCGAAATTCTAGCGCTGGCAGGCCCGCCCCGCCAATGCATTCGGTGGATGGATTCGATACGCGCAAAGAATACGGCCGCCTGCCCTGGGGGACACGCGGCCGTGTGTGGGTTGTGATGAGACAGCCAGCAACGGCCCTGTCCGGTCCGCGACTCCCCTGTTGTGGGAAGTCGCATCCCGACAAAAATCAGCCGACTTCTTTTTCGTCGATCCAGCTCATCATCTTGCGTAGTTGCTTGCCGACCTGCTCGACTGGGTGTCCCTGCTCGTTGCGACGGGTCGCCTTGAACATGGGGGCGCCGGCTTTGTTCTCCAGCATCCAATCGCGGGCAAAGCGGCCACTCTGGATGTCATCCAGGATACGCTTCATCTCGGCCTTGGTTTCGGAAGTCACCACGCGAGGACCACTCTTGTAGTCGCCATACTCGGCGGTGTTGCTCACGCTATAACGCATGTAGCTCAAGCCGCCCTGATAGAAGAGGTCCACAATCAGCTTCACTTCATGCAAGCACTCAAAGTAAGCCATCTCAGGCTGGTAACCCGCTTCGACCAGCGTTTCAAAGCCCGCCTTAATGAGCTCGCTAATGCCACCGCAAAGGACCGCCTGTTCGCCAAACAAGTCGGTTTCGGTCTCCTCGGCAAAGGTGGTGCGGATGACGCCGCCGCGGGTGCCACCATTACCCTTGGCGTAGGCCATGCCGATCTTGAAGACGTCACTCGACTCGTCAGACATCTCGTCATCACTGGCCGTTGCGCCTGCCTTGCGTGTGGCAATCAGCGAGGGAACCCCGCCACCAGCTTCAAACTCGCTGCGAACCAAGTGACCGGGGCCCTTGGGAGCGACGAGAAGCAGGTCAATGCCGGCCGGTGGTTCGATCAAGCCAAAGTGGATGTTGAATCCGTGAGAGCACATCAACACATTGCCGGCTTCTAGATTCGGCTTGATGTCCCGGGCATAGACGTCGGCCTGGATTTCGTCCGGCAGAAGAATGTTAATCACGTCGCCTGCCTTGGCGGCATCGGCGGCGGACACGGGCTCGAAGCCATGGCTCTTGGCCAATTCGTAGTTGGGCCCACCTGGACGTTGCCCCACAACAACCTTCACACCACTGTCGCGGAGATTCTGGGCGTGGGCGTGCCCCTGTGAACCGTAGCCGATGATGGCGACGGTCTTCCCCTCAAGGTGCTTGAGATCAGCATCGGCGTCGTAGTAAATCTTGGCGGGCATAAGAGGGCTCCGGTGGTCGATGGCCGCGTGGGCCTAATGAGTTGGGTGTATGGGTGGTGACGGGAAAAGGGCAGGGTCTGCCGACCACGATGCCGCTCGGCTGTGGCCACCGCGCCGGAGGATCGTCTACTCGGTCGTCGCAGCGCCGACAGCAGGACGCACTCCGTTGGCTTTCAAGGGTCGGTCGATTGAGCGCACCATAGCGATCCGCCCCGTGCGTACCAATTCGACAATGCCGAAAGGTCGCATCATGTCGATAAAGGCCTGGAGCTTCTTCTCCTGACCAGAGAGTTCGACAATCAGTTCGTCGGGAGAAACGTCGACAATCCGACCTCGGAACACGTCGGTCAGTTCGCGAATTTCCGTCCGCTTGCCCGGAGGGGCGGCGACCTTCATCAGCATCAGGTCCCGTTCGACGTGATCCTGCGAGCTGACGTCGTCTACGCGAACAACCGTGACAATCTTCTCTAGCTGCTTACGGACCTGCTCCAGCACACTGTCGTCGCCGACGACAACGAATGTCATCCGCGACATGTTGGTGTCTTCGGTTTCACCAACGGCCAGACTATCGATGTTGTAGCCGCGCGAGGCCAGCATGCCAGCGACGTGAGCCAACACACCGGGCACGTTTTGGACGAGGGCCGACAGGACGTGACGCATAGCAGCAAGTCTCCAAGTACCGGGGAATCCACGAGTTTAGTCGCCCGTCGGGGCCCCCGCAACCAGCCCCAAACAGCGGCTCCGCGAGGCATCAAGAGCCCCCCGCCAGAGGACCGGGGCGATTGCTTGAGGTTCGGCCCCGCGGACCTGAGGCGGAGCCCGGGAGCCACAGCACGCTCAGGCCGCCACGCGCATGGCGATGTCGAGCAAGGTGATCAGATCCAGCGCATTGTGATGCAGGATGGCCTCGACCTCCTGCGGCCGCCCCGTCCGAACGTAGGCGTCGTAGGCGGCCGGTATCTGGTTGCCTGGGATGTCGCCAGACCGTGCCCGTCGGCAAACCAGTCGCTCGATCGTTTGCAGCTTGCAGTCTGGCAATCGCCCCCGCCACCGCCGCCGGGCTGCGTGCAACACGTCCACATGATGCGGCTCGCGAAGCGTTTGCGACTTGTGCAGTAAATGTCGCCGGCTGCGATCCATCACCATGGGCCAGTCGAAACTCTTGCCGTTGTAGGTCGCCACCGCGTCGGCGTCCGCAAGCCGCTCCCAGAGCGAGAGCATCACGGCCCGCTCTTCGGCGTAGTTGCGAGCGAACAACAGCTCAACAGTCAGTTGCCCGTCAATCTGACGGAGCAGCCCCACCAGGAACAAGGCCGCCCCGCCCAGCCCGCAGGTTTCTAAATCAAGCATCACGGCCCGGCCGGGTAGCGCGGAAACGAGCGGACCATACCCCGTGACCAGCTGGCCTGCTGGGAGCGACTGCAAGTGCTCCAACCGACTGGCAACCAATGCTTCGCCGCTCGGCCACAGGACATCCAGGGCGAGTGGCATTACCAGATGCTCGCCGCCCTCGTTTTCACACACTACCGCAGACGACAAAAGATCGCCCGCTGGCTTGCTGATGCTGGGCTCGTTGGTCGCGGGTCTTCCTGCTTGAGGCTTAGGCTTGGTCGCTGCTAGCGCAGGGGGCGTCGGCAACCGCTCACGGTTGAGCTCTTCCAGCCGGCGGCGGAGTGATTCGCTCAGCATGACGGCTAGTTTATCGCCGCGGTGATCGGGCTGGGAATGGGAGTTGTTTGCTGTGTGGTGGGGAAAGGACTTACTGTGCGAATCTGGCTGAGGTGGAGTAAGCTAGGGGCGTGGTTCGCCGGTGAGGCGTAGCTGGCCGGCTGTTTGTCGTTTTCTTTGAGAGAGGTGGCCGTTGGACGAAGAAAACCCTTATGCCTCGCCAGCAGGCGAGCTCTTGCCCGCGCGCGAAGTCGATCGTCTGGAGCCACCGCAAACGGTTGAGTTTGACTTCAAGCCGGAAGACTACGAGGCTTTCAATGCCTTCCTGTGGGTGATCAATCCGGCGCTGGCAAGGCATACTCGTCGGCGCCAGATCGCGATGTTCTCTATCGCCGGTGTGTTCTTGTTGGTGGGGCTTGCCCTCTATCAGCAATCGGGGACAGCCCACATTGCCCCGTTTGCAGCGGCCGCAGCCATGGGCTTCTTAGCTTTTCGTTACCCCAGGCGAATACAGCGATCGGGACTCAAGCTGGGCAACAAGATGCTGGAAGAGGGTCAGAATCGCGACGTCTTCTCACTGAAGCGACTAACGATTGACGAGCAATGGGTAACTCAAGAAGACGAGTCGAGCCGGTCCGCCCAACGGTGGTGGGCCGTTGAGGGCGTCCATAAGACCGACACGCACCTGTTTGTCTTCCTTAGCGCGGCAACCGCATTCGTGATCCCAGCGAGGGCCTTTCTCGACGAGCCCGGCTTCAAGGCCTTTGCCGACCTCGCCGAACGGTTGTGGAAACAAGGCGTTGGGAAACGCTCGATGGCAAGCCGTAACTGACGAAAACATCCCGTTTCTGGCAAACTGTGAGAATCCGTGTGGAACACGAAAACCCCTATGCCTCTCCGAGAGCAGGCCCACCTCTGGAAGTAACTCATCTCGAACCACCTCAGGCGATCACGGTCGCACCGCAAGTCGGAGACTATCTGGCGTATTGGGACTACTGCTATGCAAACAGCCCTGGATTTCGCGCCGAGTTGCGGGGGCGTTTAGGCACGACACTCACCATCGGAGGATCGGTCCTTGCGCTAGGACTCTTTCTGTACTGGTCTCCGGCACAATTCCTTGGAGTGGGGTTCGTTGTTCTCGGCCTCGTGATCGTTCTTGGTGCTGCACTGCGCGTCCCTGCCAGAAAGCAAGCTGCGAGAAACGCGTATCGTCAGGCTGCTCTGCACAGTCTTTCCCACGCTCAAACGAATCAGATTACGATTCGATTGCTACACGACCGGTTGCGACTGGAAAACCGGTCAGGCAATTCAGAGTACTACTGGCGCTTCATTGAGGGTGTCCATTCAACAGAAGAGCACCTGATCTTAGTCCTCGATACTGATAGCCACATCTCGATCGCAATGCGGGACTTCGATGTTGCAGCAACATTCCTCGGCTGGTGTGAGCTTGTTGAGCGACTCGTGGAACAAGCCCGTATGGATCGCTCCGTGACCGCTCAAGAGACTGAGGAAGCAGCAGCCGAGGAGTGAGCTGGCTGGCTGTTCTTCAGGAGTAAATCGAGCAGGCGATGAGTCGCTCGTTTGCAGGGCATCGGGTGACCCCGTTTGAGGTCGGGGTCGCTATGCACGCCGGCGTAGTCGGGCAAGCCGACGCAACTAGGACACCCTTCCAGGCAGGGGCAGTCACGTACCATCTCCAGGCAGATTTGCAGCAGTTGCGTGGCGTGCTGGAAGCCTTTCTCGGAGTAACCAAGGCCGCCAGGGTAGCGATCGTAAAGAATGACGGTCGTGTGCCCCAGGTTCTTGGCGTCGACCACGCCGCCGATGTCTCGAGGGTCGCACATCGCCACAAGCGGCAAAGCAACCACCGCCAGATTTCTCAGCCCGGCCATCCCTTCGCTGGTACGCAGGCCCTCTTGCTTCATCGCCGCGCGTACCGAGTCTTCTGGCATCAGCCAAAAACCGGTTGTCTGGAGATGTTGCGGCGGAATATCCACAGGCCCCAGGCCAATGTTCTCTTTGGTGGCGAACTTAATCTTTTGAAGGCCACCGTCTGCCAGCTGACATCCACATCCCCGTAGCCAAGCTTCGTAGATTCCACTGCCTGGCTGGCCTGTCGCTCGCCGGTGATCAACACGTTGTGCTCAAGCACCGCTTGTGTGTAGTAGTCCATCTCACGGCGTTCGACATACGCCACCTTGCCATTGAGATCCAACTCGCGGACAAAGTAAGTGTCGCCGTCGTGAAGATAGACGGCCTCGGGGTAGACTAACTCCGGTGCACTAATCGAGTCGACGTTGGCGATGACCTCATAGTCTTCCTCCACAGTAGGAGGCGAACCACTGGCAAAGAGGTCTCGACTAACACGAGCTTGCTTCCGCTGCACGATACTAAACGTGTTGTCAGCAATGTTCCGCAGACTCACGCCAACCGCCGGGTTTTGGCCGCCAGGACAGTAGTACTGGCCCTCCAGCTCTGCCAGCTGTTGCTCTTCTTTCAGTAGCTCGGCAATAGGGGCCGAGAGAGGGCCAAAGCGTTCGAAATCTTGGTCAACCAACGGCAGCTCAAACGCGGCCGCTTTAAGGTGCTTGGCCAGCACATACGGATTGTCCGGATCAACCACAGCATGCTCTGGCGACTGAGCAAAGAAGTAATCGGGGTGCCGCAACAGATACTGATCGACCGGATCGTTGCCCGCCAACAACACGGCCAAGCTCTCATCTTGTCGCCGACCGCTGCGCCCCGCTTGCTGCCAGCAACTGGCAATGGTACCGGGATAGCCCGCCATGACCGCCACGTCCAGCGATCCGATATCGACGCCTAGTTCCAGAGCATTGGTCGCAGCCACGCCCCGCAATTGGCCGCTGAATAATCCTTGCTCGATTTCACGACGCTCATTTGGCAAGTACCCCCCGCGATAGGCACGTACCTTGTCTGCCAAGGGAGAGTGGTCTTTGGCCAACTCCTCTTGAGCGTAGCGCTGCACGAGCTCAGTCGCTTGCCGGGTCTTAGTAAACACCAACGCTTGGGCTCCGGCATGCAGTGACTCCACGAGCCAGGTCACCGCATCGTCGCCCGCACTGCGGCGAGCCAGAGAATCGGTGCCGAGCGGCTCGGGGTTCCAGAGCACAAAGTGCTTGGCCCCGCGCGGAGAACCATCATCATCAATCACTTCAATCGGACGACCCACCAATCGAGAGACCAGCTCTCCCGGGTTGGCAATTGTCGCGCTGGCGGCCAGCAGCGTGGGTCGAGATCCGTAGTGCTCGCAAATCCTCACAAGCCGCCGCAGCACGGCAGCCACATGGGCACCCAAAATACCTCGGTAGGTGTGAACTTCGTCAATGACGATGTACTTCAAGTCGGCAAACAGCGTGGCCCACTTCGGATGGTAGGGAAGTATCGAAGCATGCAGCATGTCTGGATTCGAAAGAACCAAGTTTGCTTCGTTACGAATTCGCCGCCGCTGAGCCGTCGGCGTGTCGCCATCATAGACGCCGGGGCGAATCCCTGCCGCCACGCAAGGATCCCCACCGACAAGTTCAAGCAACCCTTTTAGCTGATCTTGGGCAAGCGCTTTGGTCGGGTAGAGATAGAGCGCCCGTGCCGAGGGATCGTTGAGACAGGCTTCAAGAATCGGCAAGTTGTAACACAAGGTCTTTCCGCTGGCGGTGCCGGTTACGGTGACCAAGTCTTGACCGCGCCGCGCGGCCTCCAGCGCTGAGACCTGATGCGTGTACAGCTGGTGGATATCGCGCGTGGCCAGCAGGCGCGTCAGCACTTCAGGCAATGGCTTCGTCGGCGCGGCAAAACGCCCCGATCGCTCGGACAGTTTTTCGATGTGCTCTAGCTGTCCCTTGTAGTCGGGCCGGCTTTGTATCCGCTTAACCAGACTGGCGACATCCATCAGGCCACACTCCTTGTTCTGCTGCGTTCTGCCGCCAGCGACGAGGTATACTTGCGTCCACTATACGATCGCCACTTGCAACAGGGCAACCCGAGTTCTTTTTTGCAACGTGACCAGATCGTTTCCTCACCCCCCGCAGGCTAGGGCGTAGCAGCACGTGCAATCATGCTGTTTGGGAGGGTTAAGATGCCGAGACCTCGCTTCTCGGGCTTCGTGAGACCGCAGTCAGGCGAAGCCGCGGTCCTCACCCAACTATCATGGCAGAAGGTCCGGAGCGAAATATTTGCCGTGCCCTCCTCATTGCCATAGGATTGAAAGAGCCCTCCTACCATGGGAGCGTCTCCCGACCGAGCCAGGAAGGCTTCCCCTTTAGGACACTGTCATGCAGCGTTACTTCTTGGTGCCCCTCTCCGCTACTCTGGCTTTCCTGGTTCTCTCCATGGTCGCTCAGCGGACCGAAGCCCAATCCGGCAGTCGAAACTCAGGCGGTTTTGGCAGCTTTGAAGCGAATCGCGTGGTCAACCAAGCAACGGCCGGCGCTTTTACCGTCGACCAAGTCATCCGTCAGAATCTCAATCGACTGAGAGTTCGAACCAACGTTTCGGGCGTCCCTTCGGCCGGCTCGACACCACTACCCCCTAGCTCGTCCACCGCACCAAGGGCGCCGAGCCTCGGGTTGAATAACCGCCGCCCTGCTAGTCGGCCGTTTTCTAACTTGAATCGCCGGCCCACAATTAGCCCTTATCTCAACCTTTTCCGCGACGAGGACGGACTGGGCAGCGATGGCACCGACTTGAATTATCAGACGCTGGTCAGGCCTCAGCTTCGACAGCAAGAGTTCAATCGGCAGCAATCTGTGCAGATGCAAGCACTGAATGCACGGCTACAGAATTTGGCCGCGCAGCCCGCCTTCAGCCCGACAGGTTCGCAAAGCCTGGCGCCCACGGGTAGCCCCTCCGCTTTCCGCTACTACTCCCACTTCTATCCCGGCCAGCGGTAGCAAAGGCAATTCCACTGCCTAAGTGTCAATCCCGTTCGATGGCAGTGCTGCGCGCCGGCGGGGATGATCTTGTCGGCAAAGCTGCCCATTGATACAAGCCGATCCGCATTTTGGCGCCCTCTGACCGGCGCTATCCCCCTTGCGGAGAAGCCTCCATGCCGTGCTTGCCCAGCCGGCTTTGCCGACTCACGATCCTCACGATGCTTTTGACAGCCACGCCTGTAGCGTGGTCACAAGAAAGCGATTCGCTGCTCGGCTGGGGGCCTGCACGCCACCCGACGCCTGCGCAACCGGCACATGCTGGTGGTGGACTAACAAATTTCCTGGCTAGCTTTACTGCCGGCAGCCCCCAGGCGGAAGCAACCGCTGCTTCTCCCCGCGTCAATCATTCGCCTCGCGCGATCCTCGTCAGAAACCCAAACGCCCGCCAGGGACAAAGCCCCTACGCCTTGGCGGACGATCAAGGCCGCATCCAGCGACTTGTCGAGCCGACAACCGGCGTCGAGCTCGAACCGTATGTCGGCCGAATCGTGCGGGTGAACCACGACACGGGGGCGACCCTGCTTGCCACTCAACTGGATCTCCCCCAAGGCACTCTGGCGGCGCCACCCGCCCCATTCGTGTCGCCAGTCCAGTTCGCGGTCGCCCAGGCCCCCACCGGTGAGCCATTGCCTGAACCGATCGTGCTAGAGGAAGTTGTGGGGCAGCCAGAAGGTCCGGCGCTCAACGGTTTGCAGTTTCCCTCTTCGCTGCAAGCGGGTCCGCCGCCAGCGGTAGCCGCCCCGGCCCATGCCCCTGCAGCGTGCGTTGGCTGCGGAGCTGCTGTCTCTGGTCCTTTTGGCCACACCGCTTGCGGCCCGCATTGCCCGCTGGCCGGGATGCGCTGGTCTCTGCCGAGCGGGGGCCTCGACTTCAGCGTCGATGCTCTGTGGCTACGCACCCATGACTCGGCAGCTGCCAATAGCGGAGAAGACTTCGACTTCGCCACACGCTGGGAACTCGGCTACCGACCTGGCTGGGGCCGACGAATCGCGCTGCGTTACTTCGAATACGATACGGGCCTAACCAATGGCCCCTTCGATGTCGAGCTGATTGACATCGAGACTCAGCGCTGGTTCCCCCTAAACAACTGCGGCGCGCAAATTGGCATCGGCGGCGGCGTACGCTGGGCAGAGTACGACGAGGCCGGCGCCTTGACCTACAGTGACACCGTGGGACCCGTCTTGGGACTCTACGCGCGAGCCCCCGCTATAGGCCGAACGGAAGGAATCTTCACCCTGCGCCAATCGTATCAATTTGGCGACGCTGGAATCCGCGGGCGAGGGACCTTTGGGATCACGGAATTGCAAATCGGTCTGGAGCAACGCCGCTGCATGTTGGGCGGCGAAGGCTTCGTGAGGGGCTTCTTTGAGTCCCAGTATTGGGACGACGTTGGCCAGGCCGTGGACGACAGCACCAGCCGCGGTTTGGTTGGCTTTGGCTTCGGTTTGGGGCTTCGCCGTTAGCCGTCATTTTTCTTCGACGCGCAGGGAAAACGTGAGCTAGGCTTCTTACAGAGCGATTGTCTCCGGCATTCGCCCAGCTCCTCACGATACTTTTCCCAGTTCCTCGCGATCCTGTGATCCCTCCGTGCGTGGCAGACGTGCGTTGGTTGATCACCAAGCCCCAAGAGTCCGTGATGTCCGCGCATCACTCGCGTCTCCTTGCGCGAACAAACGCGCCTGATCGACTGAATCGGCCCCCAAGAGCGCATCGCGCCGAGAGCCGCCAGGGGACCACCGTAGTCGAGACCGCCTTTGTCCTGCCTGTCTTCTTGTTCTTCGTGCTGGCGTTAATCGAGTTTGGCCACGCCATGATGGTCAATAACGCTCTCCGCAGCGCTTGCCGCGCTGGCGCCAGGATTGGCTCGACTGAAAGCCGCACCACCACGGACGTCCAGAACCATGTCCGGCAGGTTCTCGGGTCGGCCGTCAACGCCGACGCCGTTCAAATCTTCGTGAAAGACGCCCAGTCGCTAGACGACGGCGCTCCACTGCCTGAGTCAGGCGATGGCTTTGAAGCGATGGCCGACATCGAACTTGCCGACTCCGAACCACGGCAAATGTTCTTGGTGCGGGCCAAGGTTCCCTACAACGCGATCGCCCTGGTACCCATGCCTTTCATGGAAGGGGTGATTCTCGAAGGTCAAGCTTTTATGCGCCATGAATAGCCGACACTCCCATCCCCTCCACCTGATCGTTCGTCCGCGAGAAGCTGCCATGAACAACACCCGCTACGCACAAGCCAAGCCATCTCGCCAGGGCGCCGTCGCCGTAGAGTTCGCCTTCGTCGCGCCCGTCCTGCTAACACTGATGCTGGGCGTGATTGAAGTGAATCGCACCTACGAAGCCCAAAATCTACTGGAAACAGCCGCCCGCGAAGGGGCACGCTTCGCCTCCATGGACCGCGAAGGGCTTGTGCCCGATGGCATGACCTCAAACCAGAAGATGGTTCAAGACATGGAAATGTTTCTGGAGTCCAACGGGATCCCTGGCGACAGCATCGCGATCACCGTTACTCACGCGGACGATCCGACCCTCGACTTTGATATCGACGACCCAGCGAACGACTTGCTGCTGTTCGAGGTCCGCGTAACGGTCGATTACTCGGCCGTGAGTTATACCTCGGTTGATGTTGGCGATGACTACGCCTTGTCAGCCAGCGTGATTTTCCGAAACGGGCGCGCCACCATTTCCGACTAGCCCACGCCTTTTCGGTTCCCACCATATCCCCTGTTGCTATTGAGTTGTGATTCTCGTGCCGCCGCTGGCGACATGAACGAGACAAGGAGCCACGCCATGAACGCTCTCTTCGCCACCCGCCACGCATTGCCCGCCCGTCGCCCCCGCGCTCGCCGAGGCGTTGTTGTCGTACTGACAGGCTTCGTGCTCACCGTGCTGTTTGCTTTCGTCTCGATGTCGGTCGACTCTGGTCGGATTGTCTTGACAGAGACAGAAATGCAGAACGCGGTTGATGCGGCTGCCTTGGCGGCTTCACAAGAAATCACCGCAGCGATCCACGCAGCAGGCCAAGGCGAAGGCTCCGCCAATGTTGATGCCAACTCAATTGCTGTCCAAGCGGCGCGACAAATGGCAGCGGATGTCGCCCTGGCTAACGGGGTTTTTGTCGATCCTGCGGCAGATGTCTTCTTTGGCAAGCGCAAGTATGACGAAGCGACCGACTCCTGGCCTATCGTCTGGGGAGACTCGCCGTACAACGTCGTGCGCGTGGTTGCCAGGCGCAACAACCCCGACGACCTCGAAGCACCCGATGGTGAGTTCCCGTTGGCATTCGGTTGGGCAGTCGGCCGCCACAGCGTGCCGCTCACCACGTCGGCCACAGCTTTTGTCGAAGCCCGAGACATGGTGCTCGTGCTCGACTTCTCCGGATCGATGAACGACGACAGCTCCATTGGCTCGCAACTCTCGCAGTCTCAAATGGAGGCAGCCTTGGACAACATGTGGGACGAGCTACGCGAGGCCGATCCCAAGTGGCCAGGAACAAACGACAGCAAGTTCCCGGCCGGAGGTTATGGTGACATCGACTCTTACGAGGGCACCTATATCTCCTCAGGAGATACCGACACCATCATGTACTACCTCGGGCTGTTTGATAACGATGGCTACACCTACGACCATCTGTTTCCGCAGTCGGGACGAAACGGGAACGGCATAGCTAACAACAAGATCAGCAACACCAGTAGCTACTACCGCTGGCGTGACTACGTCAACTACACCAAGAACTTGGAGGGAACCTACCGCAAGAAGTATGGCTATCGGACGCTCATGAGCTTCTTGCAAACCAAGCGACCTCGGGCCTACCAGTCGGAAGACTTGTGGCGAACGTCGCACTATCCTTACACGGCCGTCAAGAACGGCGCCTCGCTGTTTCTTGGCTTCCTGAACGACCTCGACTTCGGCGACGAAATCGGCTTGGTCAGCTACGCCACGTGGGCTGAGTGGGAGACCTCCCACTACGATGGCGAAGTCTCCCTCGACGTATCTGGCGACCCCATCTCCAGCGACTACTCCGCCATCGATCAAATTCAGCGTCGCCACCAAGCGGCCCACTACGACTCGCGCACCGGCATGGGAGATGGCATTCTCAAGGGGCGTGAAATGCTTGTCGGTGTCGACAGCGACGCCAACGACGAGGGCCATGCTCGCTATGGAGCCCGGCCCACCATGATCATCATGACGGACGGCCGCGCCAACGAAGCCAAGTCCGGATGGAGCCTACCTGGCGACTTCGACTGGGCCACTTGGACCGACTACGACGGCGATGGTTCGCCAAACTACACCACCAGCGACTGGAAGAAGCAGTACGCATTTTGGGAAGCAACCCAGTCCATCGAGCGTGGTATCACCCTGCACACCATGGCCGTTGGCGCCGGCGCCGACCATGACCTAATGCGAGCCATCGCCTACGCGGGCGGTGGCGTTTACATCAGCGTGCCTGGCGGAGCCACCATTGCGGAAATGGAATCGCAAATGCTTGAGGCGTTCGGCCAGATTGCCGCCAAGGTGCCGCCCGCACAGCTGGTCTACGAGCTGACCGCTACGGAGTAACCGCGGCATTTCCACCACCCCTAGCTCGCCTGAAGCGAGCCCACAAGCGGCTGCCGGCCTGACCCACCGGCAGCCGCTTTTTTCGTGGACCGTCACAAAGCTCTTCGCCGAGCCTCCGTTGCTAGCACGCTGGCGATTGTCTTTTCATTCCTTTCGCTTCGTGTACACTAACGCCCATGAAGTGCCCCTTCTGTCGAACAGATAACGATCGCGTGATCGACTCTCGCGCAAGCCAGGACGGCTCGGCCATTCGCCGTCGCCGCGAGTGCTCTTCGTGTGGTCGCCGGTACACAACCTACGAGCGCCCCGAAGACACCACCATCAAAGTGGTCAAGAAGGATGGCTCGCGAGCGCCTTTTGATCGCGAGAAGATCAAACGGGGCCTGGAACGCGCCTGCTGGAAGCGTCCCATCCCCAGCCACCGCGTCGAAGCAGCTGTCGAAGCCATCGAGAACGATGTTTACACCAGCTTCGAGAGTGAAGTGGATAGCCGTGAACTTGGGTTGCTGGTAATGGAGCATCTCAAGGAACTGGACGAAGTGGCATTCGTCCGCTTTGCCAGCGTGTACCGTCAGTTCAGCGACGTACAAGACTTCTTCGAAGAGCTGCGGCCCATGCTCGAAGGTGAGTCGCCCACGTCACCTCGCTAGATGCCCACGTCACCTCGCTTGTCACCAAGCGATGGCTGTCACTGCTAGACACTCTCCTCCAAGCGATCTAGAATTTGCAGTCACACCGCTGGGGCGGTAGCTCAGTTGGGAGAGCGCTGCGTTCGCAATGCAGAGGTCGGGAGTTCGAACCTCCTCCGCTCCACTCGTTTTCTCCAGTAGGACCGATCGGCCTGCAGGGAAGTTCCTTCGTGAGCCTAAACTAGCCTCTAGCCTAGGCTTCCTGCGAGGTGCTATTACTCTTTGGAGTCAATCGCGGCACGTGCTTGGCGCGGTAAGCTCGTCCTACGACGATCCCACTTGCTCTGAGGCTCACCGACGGAAGATCGGTGTCGCGTGTTCAAGCGGCGTTCACGCAGTCGGCAGAACCTCCGCCAGCCACCGCCGCGAGCTAAGGCCGGTAGCATTCTCTCACGACACCACAGTCTTAAGTGCGTGAGAGTGCTCAACAGAGCCAGCGTGCCCGCATTCTTGCTCGGTACCCGCCGGGGATCGATGCTGCTCTGGGTTGCCGAGCTTGCCAGGCAGGGCCTTGGGTAAGGGCAACCCGTCATTGTCGCGTGTGCCGGATGATTCTGCTTCATTGGCCCCTTGGAATACATCGTGTAGTTGCTCGGGAAATCCATCTAGAACAACTCCGACGACTTTATTATCAGGGGTCACCACTGCGCCAATCTCTCTCTGGAAGTCGAAGTAGAAGTCGGTCGCTTCCGAGCCTTTGTGAAATCTTGCCATAAACTCCGGATTCCATAGCGAATCCTTGACTGTGTCAGGCAAATAGCTCTTGGCGTTACAAACCACAGCTTTGAGGCGGCTTTCTTCATTGCTCGATAATCGGGCGATCAAGACCAACGAGTAGTCATTTGGAAAGTCGACCTGCATGTGGCCTAAAGGCAAACCTTGAACACGATGTGTCTTGAAGAGAGTTATGCCATCAGCTTGAGAGAGCGATTCCCAGGTCGCAACGGAGCCGAGAGCTTTACGCATCCAAGACTTATCTAGCTCGTGACGCCACAAGTTCACCAACGATAGTGCCACAGACACCGTAGCAATGAGCAGCATTAAGCTCAGAACGCTGTATGTTGGTTTAGATTTCAAGCTAGACGGAATCTGTTTGCGAGGATTTATTCCAACTGCTTCTTGTCCACTCTTCGCATATCGGGGGACGATTGAGGAGGCAGGCTACTTACTCTTCCTTCGGTAGCTTGCAGGCGCCAAAGCCTCGATATTGAAAGCAGTAGGAAACACAGAAGGTCACACCCCCGACTTCTTGCCCTGGACCGAGCCCGACTCCGCCATCTGCTCTGCAAGGCACTGCCACTGCTCGTTGTATCCAGGAAAAATGCCGGGTGGCCAGGAATTTTGAACAGTGGATCAAAACGGCACGCTGAAAATGCTTTCTTGAGTTTGGCGATTCAAGCTCCATGCTGACAATCAGAGTTCTGCACTCACAGCCGGCGCGTCGACGTAAGTCGGTAAACGACGGTCGTGGGCCGCGCCGTGAAGTGTGAACCACGGCACATTGGAGGCGAAAAAACTCTCTGGCAGCCGTCGTAGAGGCCCCCCGCGGTTTTTCTTTGGGCCAAAAAGTTTGGCGCGTTAGATCGAGACCCAGCGCAGCGCCAGTAGGCACCAGCCGGTGGCGACCAGCGGGCCGACCAAGCCAATCAACAGTCCGCCAACTAGTAGGTCGGTCGAGCTAAGTTGCCGCGAGCCGTAGACGATGGCGTTGGGCGGCGTTGAGATCGGCAAGCACATGGCGAGCGACGCACACAGGGCAATGGGCACGGCCAAGCGCGGATCGGTCGCGGCAAGGGTGGCAGTTGCCAGCGGCAGCACGATGTTGGCAGTCGCCGTGTTGCTCATCAGGTTGGAGAGCACCATCGTCAGGTAGCCAAACCCCAGCACCACCAGCCAGATTGCGACACCGTCGGTAGGTAGTTGGGCGACGACCCAGTCGGCCAGCCCCGTCTTGTCGACCGCCACGCCCAGCGACAACCCGCCGGCAATCAGCAGCAAGATGTCCCACGGCAACCGGCGCATATCGTCTGCCGATAGGATGCCGGTGGCGGTTAGCATGCAGATGGGCACAAACGAGATTACGGTGGTTGGCAAGCCCGTCAATGGGCTGGTCATCCACAACAGCACGGTGCTGACAAACGTGCCGACGACGATCGCCTGACGCAGCGGCGGAATGGCGGTGGGCTTGTCATCGCCGAGTGAGAAGTCCTCTAGCGGAACGAACGCTCCTCGCCTGACATAGCACACAATCAAGAATCCCCAGGCGAGCGCGAGCAGCGTGGCGGCCGGGGGAACCGCCACGAACATCCAGCGGGCAAAGTCGATGGGCGCGTCAGCATTTTCTAGCACACCGGCGGCAATCGCATTTGGTGGCGTGCCAATGATCGTGCCCATTCCGCCAATGTTTGCCGCGAAGGCGATGCCCAACAGAAGCCCCTTAGGCAACCCATCGTCGTCTTGCCGGCCTGCAAGCAAAGGGCTCAGCACGGCCAGCATCAGCGTGGCCGTGGCCGTGTTCGATACGAACATGCTGAGCACCGCGGTGATGAGCATCACGCCGAGCAAGATCATCGCCGGCGCCGAGCCAAACAGCCCCAGCGTCCGCAGCGCAAGCCAGCGATCGAGTCCCGTTCTTCCGGCCCCGGCAGCGAGACAGAAGCCGCCAAAGAACAGCCAGATCAACGGGCTACCCCACGGCTGGATGAACATCTCCCAGTCCTTCGGCCCTTCCGCGAAGACACCGCCCGGCTTGCCAAGGAAGGCTATCAACAAACCAATGGCGCACAGACTGGTAGCAAAGGCAGGAATGGCCTCGGTGACCCACATCAAGGCACAGAAGACGAGAATCCCCAATGCGCGCCGACCCGCGGGATCAAGCCCTTCATAGGCGGGTGTTTGAGAGACCAACCACGCCACTGCGGCACATGCCAGGGTCGCTAATAACGTGCGGAGCTGTGAGAACTCAAACAGGCCGAGCAGCCGCAGCGACTCCCGGCGGGTGTCGTTAGACATAGCAACGGGGTAGGGCTAGAAGGTGGGAAGAGCGTATCATTCGCCGCTCTACCACTATGTTAACGATTGGCCTTCTCGCACTACAGCGGGTGCGACAACACGTCACACTAAGCCCCGACGAACGACGACGCCGAGCGCAGAGAAGGCGACCACGATCATGGCAACGCCACTAGGCTCGGGAACGCCTAGAGAGGCGGCGCCTGGGGCGGCAAGGGTGGCGAGGTAGTTATTGCGCCAGACGGCGTAGTCTCCGGCATCAACGATTCCGTTGCCGTTGCCGTCTGCTTCCAGCAGCTCGCGCGAGCCGAAGGCGTCTTTCCAGGTACTAAGATCGTCTGCCAGGACCGACCCGTCGTAGTTGTAGTCGCCGGCCGGCAACACCGCACGCAGAGCGGCGAAACCGAGCAGCCGGTGGACTGCGGCTGTTGGGTGGACGCCGTCCCAGAACAGATACTCATCTGGATTGGCAACGATGAGATTGTCGTTGTAGCTGTTGTCACCCGGATCGAGGCCGGGGGCAGCCGGGGCTGTCGTATTGGTGAACCCAAATTCGGTGGCGCTGGTGATCACGTCGTTTAGCAGGCCCGCCGTGTCGACGCGAAAAACGGTCGCGTCGGTGTTGGCGGCCTCGAAGGCGCCGACGTCAAAGTCAAGTTCGCTGTTGTAGTTGATCGCCAAGTTGGTCCAGAAAACAGCTCCCTCGGGGGCGTTGCTGTAAGTGGGCGTCAGTCCCAGCCAAGGGACGTTGAGCACCAGAAATCGCCGCGCTCCATCGTTATAGAGACTTTGCAAGGCATTGCGGACGCGAACGGTGGCGTCCGTAACAAAGCTATCGATTTCTAGCTGGGTAGCGGACGTATCGACCTGAAACAGATCGTTCGCGCCGATGAGCATCGTATAGAGAGCGTTAGGATCGCCCGCGCGGTTGTCGACGAAGTTATCGACCTGCGACGCGAGGTCATCAATGAAGATATCGGTGGCGAAGTCTGTCCCTTCGGTGCGAGCGCCACCGAAAGCGAAGTTATCCCCCCCCAGCCGCTCAGGAGTTAGAGTTCCCAACCCCAGACCAGAAGATAGCCACTCGGTCCAAACGGGCCCATTGGAGAACCGTCCTGCGAAATAAGAGTCGCCCGGTGTATCGGGGACGAAAAACCCTAAGAAACCGGTACTGGTCGTGTGTTGTGTGTTGCCGACATCAGACAGGCTATCGCCAAACACGATCAAATCGTTGTAGGTCAGGGCCCGAACTGTTGAAGCCGATCCCAACAGCAGGACAGCGGCTAGTACAGTAGGCCAAGACATGGAAGAGACTCCGCCGAGCGAGCTATGCATTGGCAACCTCACAGTTTACGAACCTGCCGTGACAATCGTGGGTCGAGGTTTCAGTATCGGTGTCCCGCTGGTGGGGTGCTCGCTCATGCGACGCCACACCCCACGCCAACGCACAAGAGCTACAGTACCAACTTGTTCTGACGATCCCAAACCACAGCGACAGCAATCGGCATTGTATCAGGATTGGGCCCGAAAAAGCTGCGATAGCGCCAACCTGGCAAGAAGTGGCTGCCTGCCGGGGTGCCGTTAGGTACAGTAGAAGTTCTCTGAGCCCAGCCCCACCCGTCGAGACCTCGCAATGCGATCGCTGACAGCCCTTTCGTCCTTGCTGACAATTGCTCTGATAGCTACCCATTGTGCCAAGACGGCTTCCGCTGCTGATGAAGCGTACAAGCTTTGGTACAAGTCTCCCGGTGAACGTTTCGAAGAGTGTTTGCCGCTTGGCAACGGGACGCTCGGCGCGGCCTTCAACGGCGGATGCCCCACCGAACGGGTTCTGCTTAACCACATCACCTTGTGGAGTGGCGAGCCCTTCGACCCGTCGATGAATCCCACCGCCCACCAGCACGTGCCTGCCGTAAGGAAGGCCTTGTTCGCTGGCAAGTACCAAGAGGCGGACCGCTTGGTACGGGCGATCCAGGGCAAGTTCTCAGAATCCTTTGCCCCCCTTGGGGAGTTAGCGATTCAGTGGAATCATTCGCCCGAAGTCACTAACTATCGGCGAGAATTAGACCTAACTACCGCAACGGCGTCGGTTTCGTATCAAGTTGATGGCATTGGCCACGCGCGAGAGATGTTTGTCTCTCATCCCGATCAAGCGGTGGTGATGCGCTTCACTGCTGAGAAAGCCGGCGCGCTCAACTTCTCCCTCGCCGCAAGTAGCAAGCTGCGAAGCTCCTGCTCTGTGGACGCAGGTGTGCTGAAACTAAGCGGTCGCGCCCCGTATCATGCGGAACCCAATTATCGAAAGTCAGACGATCCAATCCTTTACGCAGACGATCGAGGCACCCGGTTTTGCGCCTTGGTTCAGGTGGTAAAAACAGACGGCAAGGTACAGCAAGACGCGGAGTCGCTCCGGGTCTCCGATGCCACGACTGCCATGGTCGTCGTGACGATGGCAACCAGCTTCGACCAATTCGATCGGAAGCCGATGCTGCCAGAAGACGCAATTGCTCGGGCAGCGCTGGACCGCTTGTCGGATACGAGCTGGGATGAGCTCAGAAAGGCCCACCTCGATGACTACCAGAAGCTCTACGAACGCATGACCCTGCAGTTGGAAGGCTCGACTGCCCAGCAGCGCGATCTGCCGACCGACGAGCGACTTCGCGCCTACTCCGCCGGGGCAAGAGACCCCGAATTTGATGCGCTCTATTTCCAGTATGGTCGGTATCTGCTGATTAGTTCGAGTCGAACGCCCAAAGTGCCTGCCAATCTTCAGGGTCTTTGGAATCCTTATATGCGGCCACCATGGAGCAGCAACTACACAGCCAACATCAATGTGCAGATGAACTACTGGCCCGCGGAAGTGACGAATCTCTCGCAACTGCATGAGCCGCTGCTGGGCTTCATTGAAAACGTAGCAATGACGGGCCGAACTACCGCAAGAGAGTTCTTTGGCTGCGATGGCTGGACTTGCTGCCACAACACCGACATCTGGGCCATGTCCAATCCCGTGGGCGACTTTGGCAACGGCCATCCCGTTTGGGCAAACTGGTGCATGGGCGGGTCATGGTTCTCGGCTCACCTGTGGGAGCACTATCTCTTTACCCAGGATCGTGCGTACCTGCGTGAGAGAGCTTATCCCCTGATGCGCGGTGCAGCAGAGTTCTGCCTTGATTGGCTGACCGAAGGTCAGGGCGGTGTCCTCGTGACCGCACCCTCGACGTCACCTGAGAACCTGTATCGCACCGACGCAGGGTATGTCGGATCCGCGAGCATCATGGCGACCTCTGACTTGGCCATGATCATCGAGCTCTTCAACAGCACTCGCCAAGCTGCGGAAATCCTTGGCGTTGATGAAGACTTTCGCCAGGAGATCGTCGCAGCGACCAAGAAACTGCCGCCCTACCGAGTTGGCAGCAAAGGTCAGTTGCTGGAGTGGTATCTCGACTGGGAAGACTACGACCCGCATCACCGTCATGTGTCGCATCTCTATGGACTTTTCCCAGGCGCCCACCTCTCGCTTGCCGCCACTCCCGCGCTCTCGGAGGCCATTAAGCAGTCGCTCGAGTTGCGTGGCGATGGAGGATCCGGCTGGAGTCGAGCCTGGAAGATCAGCTTGTGGGCCCGCCTGCATGAGGGCGACCGCGCTCACAAACTGCTGCGTTCGCACCTCCATTGCGTCGATCCGCTTGAAGGCATCGATCCACGCGGCGAGATTGACTACTCCCGAGTTGGCACGCTTCCCAACCTTTGGGACTGCCATCCACCTTTCCAAATCGATGGCAACTTTGGCGGAACCGCCGGCATTGCAGAAATGCTGACGCAGTCCACCGTGGATAGCATCACACTCCTGCCCGCCCTTCCAAGCGAATGGCCGTCGGGCCGAGTAGCGGGCCTGTGCGCACGGGGCGGCTTCGTCGTCCAATTCCAGTGGTCGGCTGGACGGTTGGTGTCGGCTTCGGTCGCTTCAAAGCGGGGAGGAACCACCACGGTACGATATGGCGAGCACCAGCTCACCGTCGACGTACCAGCAGGCGGCGAGACCAAGCTCAAAATCGGGCCGGCTGGGGAATTGCTCAGAGCCGGGTAGCCAACGTCCCGCTACAACGGACGTGCGCAGGGATTCGATACCCGTCCGACGCATTGCCAAGTAAGATGGCAAGTCATGGCCACTGCATCTGACAGTCCGACCATCACCGATCAGAATCCAGCCGACGCTGAGCTGGCGGGACAAGCTGCGGAGCGACTCACCCGCTTCCCCCGTACTCGGCATATCGAAACCGTGCGGCGCCTTTCCCAGGTAAACGCATGGCGCAGTATCCTGCTGCTGGCCAGCATATGGATTCCCTTGGTGGGAGTCATGGCATGGGCCGTGGTGATGCCGAGGTGGTGGGTCTACCTGATTGCCATGGGCGTCGTGGGCTCGCGGCAGGTCGCCATGGGCGTCTTAGTGCACGATGCAGTGCATTACCTGCTGTTTAAGAATCGACTGCTAAACGACATCGTATCGGACTTCTTCTTGGCCTTCCCCATTGGGATGTCGACAACGCTGTACCGCAAGACACACTTCCAGCATCACCGCTTCACCAACACCGAAGACGACTGCGACTTGGCCGCCCAGCGCGAGGATGGAGAGTGGTTCGAGTGGCCAAAGAACGCCAGCGAGTTCCGCCGTGTGATGATCCGCAGCATTTTGGGTCTGAATCTGCACCGCGGCTGGATCATGTTCAAGCATTGGGCGCCGTGGTACCACTTGCGTGATCCCATCTCACCGGCATTTCCCCTTTATGCGCGCGTGCTGTACGTGCTCAACATGGCGGCCGCGTACGCGGCACTAGGCTGGGGATTCACCAACGCGCCATGGGAAACCCTCAAGATCATCCTGCTGTTCATGATCCCGGGCACGACTCTGGTAAACTTCGCCATGCGGCTTCGGGCCACGGCCGAGCACATTGGCGCCGACAACCGCGAGGAACTCCGCGCCACCCGTACGGTGCTGCCACATTGGTGGGAACGCTGGATCATCTCGCCAGTTGGCGTGAACTACCACCTGGAGCACCACCTCTTTCCCAGCGTCCCAGGTCCCAAGCTTGCTGAGCTGCACCGCGAACTGATGACCGACCAGGAGTACCGCGACCGTGCCCTCGTTACCCAGGGCTACGATGGAGTGCTAAAGGAGCTGATGTCGGGCGCTGAGGAAACAGCACGCACCGGAAATTGAGTTACACGTGGTTCAGCTTATTTAGCCCATTGTAGGCGGCTACCTTGTAGCATTCGGCCAGGGTGGGCCAGTTGAAGACGTTGTCGATGAAGAACTCTGCCGCGCCGCCCAGAGCCATAACCGCTTGGCCGATGTGGACCAGTTCCGTGGCTCCGGCGCCCAGGATGTGAACACCCAGGATCTCGTGCGTCTCCTGGTGAATCAGCAGCTTCATCATCCCCTGTTCTTCGCCAAGCAGTTGGCAACGGGCGATCTCGCGGTATTGGGCCACGCCCGCCTCGTACGGGATGCCTTCGCTGGTGAGTTCCTCTTCGGTCTTGCCAACCATTGAGATCTCTGGCACCGCGTAGATACCAAAGGGGAACAGCTCTGTGTTGTAGTTGCGCACGTCGCAAACCCCGAACGCATGGCAAACCGCCCGGCGCCCCTGCTCCATACTCGTAGAGGCCAGCGCCGGAAATCCGATGACATCCCCCGCGGCGTAGACGTGTTCCACGTTTGTTTGATAGTGCTCATTCACCTTGAGCCGTTCGCGGTCGTCAAAGTCGATGCCTACTTTGTCGAGCCCAAGCGCGCCGCAGACTCCTTGGCGACCGACGGCATAGAGCAATGCCTCGGCTTTCAACTTCTTGCCACTCTCCAAGCAGGCTTCGACTAGCTTGCAAGGCTTGCCGGCAGCGGTGCCGTCTACCTCGGCAATGCTTTCCACTTTTTCGCCCAGTCGTAGGGTGATGCCCTTTTGCCGCATGAAGTACTGAAAGGCGCCCGTGATCTCTTGATCAAGAAAGCCGAGCACCTGACTGCGGCCTTCAACCAAAGTGACGCGGATGCCTAGCGTCGCCATGATGCACGCATACTCGGTGCCAATGACGCCACCGCCCACCACGATCATGGTCTTGGGAATGTGGTCCAGATGCAGAATCTCATCGCTGGTGGCGATCGTCGAACCGTTGAACGGAATGTGTTCTGGCTTGGCAGGCCGAGTACCAACACACACGAGGAAGCGTTCCGCCGAGAGGTGCTGGACATCTTGATCCCCCCCCTCCAGTACGCTGGTCACGGTTATCTCGTTTGGCCCAACGAACTCTGCGCGTCCCCAAATGAGATCCACGCCATTGCGATCAAACTGATTGCGGATGACCTCCCACTCGTGGCGGATGACTTGTTGAGAAACAGCCGCAAGGTCAGCCACGGTGACGTCGTTCTTGACGCGGTAACTTTGTCCGAAGAGTCCCCGTTTGTTGGCGCCGGTCAGGTGCAAAACCGCTTCGCGCAGCGCCTTGCTAGGGATCGTTCCCGTGTTGATTTGAGCGCCGCCAAGTACGGGGCTCATTTCAATCACGGCCACGCTTCGGCCCAGCTTAGCAGCCTGGATGGCGCCCTTCTGGCCGGCAGGTCCGGTGCCGATGACAATGCAGTCGTAGTGCTTCATAGGAAGGGAGCTAGGGCGGGGTTTCAGTGGCCGGGCAAAGGCAATTGCGCACCTAAGCCTATCAGCAACCCGAGAAGCGGCAAGAGCGATCACCCGTTCAGAGAGAAGACCCTAGCGGGCCGCTGCGCCAGGACGCTGCGCGGTGGGTGTGAAGCCCGTAGCGCCGAAGTTCTCCGTTTGCACGATACCGGTTCGCCGCCAGTAGGAGACTTTTCCCGACGTGTGCTTGAGTGTCCCTTCGCCCGGGGATTTCTGTATCCACAGGGTCGCTCTCGTGAGTGAATCACCCTGCAGAACAAACAGCTCCTTGGACTGGGTGTAGCTAGCCTGGGACGCCTGGGCATTGAAAGCGCCGCCATCTTTGGAAGCTCCCTCGAGGCGGACGCCACCACGCGCGATCATCTCAAGGGGTCCCAGCTTACCGTTCAGCCCTGCTATTCCGTTCGGAGCCACGCTGGGAGCGGAACGTCGCGCCATTGGATCTTCGGCTACCTGTAGCCGATTGCAGGTGAGCATCGCCGTATCAGCCGGGAGCGGGCCTTGGCCTTCATGCGGCAAATCCTGCTGCCATGCGATCACTGGCCCATAGACCGCACGCACGCGCCGCTGAAACTCGATTTGCCGTGACTTTAGATTGCCGACGACACCGCCTTGAAAGTGGACTCGCAGCAAAGCCAACCGAGCGGAGCCTTGGCTTTCAACGGGCGCGTTGCCAGGGGCAAGCGATTCTAGCGGGTTGGATCCATCGGTCAGCCGCACCGATCGTATCCAACCAGGACCCACACCAGAAATGGCGCCCGATCGCTGGTCAATGGCAAGCGACTCCAGCTCCGCTTGCTCCTGAGAGACCTGCCCGCGCTGATCGACCGTACGATGGTCCAACGTGACGCCACCACGACATTCGACCTGAGCAACTTCAATATCACTCGTATCGGCGCTACGCCCAAAGGTCATGGGCCTGGTAAGCGTTGCGATGAGTTCATTGGTGCGAACCCAGTCGTGGGGGCCCTCGCCAAAAACGTGATCTCGAATCGTAATCCGCCGACCGTCAAAGACCCAACCGCCGTGCCAACTCAGGTGCAAATCGGTGGCCGCGTTGGTTTGCTGGCCAAGGAAGTCTCGCTTTGAACGGAGGTGCGCCTCTCCCTTGCCATCTGCCCACATGCGATTCTTGCCCTGATCGAGATGGGCATCGCGGGCATGGAGCGTCAGCCCGCGGGCTGCAATCGTCGCTAGCGCCGAAGCGCCCTGAGACTCGGCGCCCGCTGCTGCTCCGTGGATGGTTAACTTCACGGCTTCGGTTTCCAAGTTATCTACCCTTAGTCGCTCACCGCGCACCGCCAGTGGCAAGGCGTCCTGCCGTGGATTCAACTCGCGAAAATCAACTGCTCCTTCGCACGCCAGCGTCGTAGGGACGGCATTTCGGCCCGTGAGCAACACTTCGATCTGGGCCTGCTTGGCAGTCAGCCGATAGCGACTGGGGTCCGCCTCTTCTTTAGAAGATGCCGTCGCCAGTGAGGGCGAGCCTGCCTGGGATCCTCGGCTTGCGGAAGCGACGTTGACAGTCGCCCCGTCCGCAGTTGGTGAGAGTTGATCCAGCATCCAGATCGTGAGGGTCTTGGTTGCTGCGGACAGTCGCGGCGACTCGACCTCAACGCGCCCGGTTGCGTCGATCCGTTCAGGCAACAGCGCCCGTTGATCGTCGCCATTGAGCTCGATCGCCGGGCCCTCCTCGCCGTCTGCGGCCGTCTCTCGGAAAGCGATGGCGAGGCGATCAGCCGTGAGTCGCCCTGAGCCGGTCGCGGCAAACTGTGGACGGCCAACCACGGACAGGATCGGTTCTCCGCGATCATCGCGAATCAACTGTACAGGAAAGTCCACACCAGGAACGCCACTCCAGCGAGCTTCAACAATCTCTTCGGGTCGATCTTTCCTCGCGGCAGCGCGCAGCCTACCGGGACCCGCCACCCACATTCGACCGATGGCAGCCTCTGCCTCTTGCTGCGGATGCTCGTAGCGAATCAAAGGCGCCTCCACGTAGCTGCCTCCCCTGACAATGCTCGCCGGTTGGCCTTCGAGCGAAACCTGTCGCTTACCAAAGTCGAACAGCAAGCTGCGTCCACGGGCCACAACGCCGCGCGCAGGCGAGTCGATCTTCACAGGCGAGCCAAGCGCCTCCAGCCGCCATGGCTGTAGCCGGCGTAGCGCCTCTTTTTGTCGCTGCGCGATGTTGGGATCGTGCCGCGGATCGATCGCAACGGGGCGCCGCTTGTCTCCCATCGCGAAACGTAGCCTCAGTTCGTTGCAGGTAAGCTGGTCACTCTGACCTGTAAGATTCAGTTGCTGCGCATGGACTCGCTGGTGGAAAGTGGCCGTAAAGGTGGTCAGATCCAAATGAAACGAACCAGCACAGGTGATCTCCAAGGGCGAGCTTGCGGCGCCAACGACATGGCGTTGTTTGGTGGGGCTTTCGCTGGCCGGCTTCGTTGGTTGAGCGTAGACACTGCGCTTGGTCGGCTGGAGCGCAGGACCGTCGGCCCAGGCCGCGGCGTCTGCATCCGGAACGTAGGCCGTGAGTTGAATCGCCCGGCGGCTTCGCACTTGGGCCATGGAATCTCGTTGCGCCGGCTGCAAGGGGTTGAAATCGCCCAGGTGCATCTCCAGTCGCACTTGCTCAAAGATTTCCAGTGACTGTACACCGGCGATCTTCATGCCGCTGGCGCTAGAGGACTCTTCCTCCAGGAGTTTGATCTCCATCCGCCGCCCACGGCCTCGGTGCTGGCCATGCCGTACCTGAATTTCGTGCTGCGTAAACAGCATCGCCTCGTTCATGCGAAGGTCGCGAGTCGTGATCAGCAGGTCATCCTCTGGACCCGGATCACGCATCTTGCTGCGAATGGTGATCGGTCCGGGAAACTCCCCGCCAACGATTCGGCCGACCTTGCCGCGGGAAGGCTCAAAGTTCTCGTCGAACTGCAGTCGGGCGCCACCGGGTGCTTCCAAAATGATGGCGTCCTGGGGCGGAGCAACCCCTTGCTCACGCTCAGTAGGAAACAACACCGCCACGCACTTCGTTAAATCCACCCGACCGCGGTCGTCCGATTGATAGTCGTCGACCACCAGCATCAGTTTTCCACTCTCAATCACCTTGGGCGAGCCAATCAGCGCCCAATGGTTGCCCGGCAAGTAGCTGGCTAGGACACGCTGAAAGCGGGCCACGGTGTTACGGCCTTTACTGCGATTGACCGACGTCGATGGCTTGTATTCTTTGGCCTGCAGGGGCGGCTCAAGCATCGGCGCCACCACCAGCGCATACGCCTGGAAAGCGACGACAACGACGCCAAGGGCAATCAGGCTACGAAAGGCTTTGCCGAACATAGGAAGCGTTCATCGCGACACGCGCATGCGTGTGGAGGGCTATCGGTGATAGGAGAGTCCGCCAAAGGTCACCGGCTTACCTTTCCAGTAGTCCATGCCGCTGACGGTGCGAAAGGGTGCGCGCTGGTGAGAGGAACCAAACATCGCTTGGGTAATCGGGAAGTACTTTGCTGCTTTCTCTGACAGTAGGGAGTCCTCATCGTCGGGTTCGCGCCAAACGCAACACCAGCTCGTGGCTAGGATTGGGCGATCCGGTACGTCGCTAAAGTCAGGCACCTGTCTGATGGCGGGCCCGGCAAGGAGGTACGTTTCCCAATGCCTAGCGCCAGCAGCGTGAGACTCCCCAACAAGCCCCACGACGCCACTAGCAGCGCTCAAGAGCAAAGCCATGAGAAACGGGTGGCAGGGCGACGAGTGGTGGGAGCCGAACGTCTGAGTCGTATTGTGCATGCTTGCGAATCCTTCCTCTGGTGATGACTAGTACGCCGCCAGCAGTGTTTCCCACTGCCCAGAGTCTTTCAAAATCATCTCAACGAGTTCTCGCACCGCGCCGCGGCCTCCGTGGGCTTGCAGCACGTGGTTGGCGCCCGCTTTGACTTCCCCTGCCGCATCGCCGACCGCCACCCCTAGGCCCACCGCGCGAATCACCGGTAGGTCGGGCAGATCGTCGCCGACGTAAGCGACCTCTGCTAGCGAAACGCCGCGATCGACAGCGATTTGCTCCACAACGGGTAGCTTCACCGAGACGCCTTGGTGCACGATTGCCACGTCGAGTTCCGAAGCCCGTCGGGCAACAATCTCGGACTGGCGGCCCGTGACGATCCCAAACTCACCGCCCGCCTTTTGCCACAAGCGGATTCCCAGGCCATCGCGAATGTTGAAGGTCTTGCTCTCCACACCGGCAGCGTCGAACGTCACAGACCCGTCGGTCATCACGCCATCAACGTCAGAAAGAAGCAGTTTGATCGACATGACGACTCCCTATCCGGCTGCGTAGATGTCTTCGCCAGGGAAGACACGGATGTCCGGTTTGGTCTCGGGCGCCTTGGTCTCGGGTTGCTCGGGCTGCCAACCGACAATGTCCGTGACGTCGATCAAACCAAGCGGCTTGCCCACATCATCGACGACCGGCAGCTCGCTGAACTTACGACCCGCCAGCAACGCGACCGCTTCGCTCATGCGGGCGCCAGTTGGAATCGTCGTGGGCGAGGCAACCATCAGCTCGGCGATTGGCCGATCAAGAGCGTTATCGATCGAAGGTTGGTTGGGCTCGGTTTGCTCAAACAAACGGGCCAAGTCGCTGTCAGTAAACAAGCCTGCGAGCTTGCCTTCGTTATCCACCAGCATGATGGCGCCGGTACGGCGGCCTGGCTTGCCACAGGCAACGAGGACTTCGCGAGTCGATTGGTTTTGGTTTGCTACACGGCATTCAGCTAGTGGTCGCATGCAGTCCTCCACACGGCTTAGCTTGCGCCCCAACGAGCCACCGGGGTGGAACCGCGCGAAGTCTTCCGCCTGGAAGCCTTGGAGCTTGCTAAGCACCAACGCAATGGCGTCGCCCACGGCAAGCATAGCCGTGGTGCTGGTGCTTGGCGCCAAGCCAAGCGAGCATGCCTCTTCGAGCCGACCGAGTTCAATGACGGTGGTTGCCGCTCGTCCAACACTGCTCTCGGCGCGGGCCGTGATGGCGACAATTGGCACACCCATCTCACGCAGACTGGGAAGCAACTGAGTAACTTCGCCTGTTTCGCCGCTTTGCGTGAGCATTAAGACCACGTCGCCCGGCCGCACTCGGCCCAGGTCACCGTGAAAGGCTTCAGCCGGATGCAGAAAATGAGCCGTTGTGCCGGTCGACGCCATCGTGGCGGCAATCTTTTGAGCAATCAGCCCCGCCTTTCCCATGCCAGTGACGATGACGCTACCACGGGCGGAGATCAACGTCTCGATCGCGTCGGTCAACGAGTCGTCGACCTTATTCGAGAGTGTCCACAACGCGACCGCTTCCCGACGAATGATCTCCTTGGCGGCTCGCAATTGCTCAACGGCGGTAAGCGGCAGGGAACTTTCCGGGCGCAAGGCAGCGCTGGCCATGGGTCGTCATCCTTGACGGGTGCAGAACAGGTGGGGCGGGAGTGTAGCGAACCACGCCCATACGGACAACGCGGAACCGAACCGTTTGGGGCCCGCAGATGTGCTTGGCCCCCGGTCAGTGACCGGCGGCTAATTGGGGTGGGTGCGCAAAAAAAGCTCCCAGAAAAGCACACGTCCCAGGGGGGCAGAGGACGTAGCAACTTTTCCGGGAGCGATTGGACGCTTACACCGGCAAGCCGCGAAGGGGGGAACCGGCTGGCGGGCGATGCGTCGGGGAGTGTGTCGTAGCGGCGGATGGCTTCCGTGCCAAGGCCAGCCGCTGCGCGGGTGGCGATGTCTTTGCAGGACAATCGCGACCCTTCCACGTGGTTCGTTGTTGGCGTGCAGAAAGCGAAGAACGTTGTGCCGAAGAAAGCGCCGCGTCCTTGCGATCCGCCAGGGCCTCCGAGGGGCGTTGGTCTTACCAAGGTGACCGGCGGGGAAGCAACCCGAGTTGCCTCGCTGCGACCGTTGCTAGCATCCTGCTGGCATGGTTGGCCGCGATGTCCGCGTCACGTGGGCGGAAAGATACGCGGGCATCGAAAATGACTCAAGGGCAGTTTTTGCGAATGCCTTTTGAATGCCGGTCGCCACGACAAACCAGGCTATAGCTGAGAGTTGTTCGGCAACAACCAGCCAGAGTCAGATACGGTGCTTGCAAGAATGCTTGGCCTGGCAACGCCGCCACGGCAAACACCACGCAGCGAGGTGGACACACCAACGCAAGAATCGCTGTAGTGCTGCGAGGACCAAGAAGTACAACGACCAAGTCCAACTCAGCACTAGTCAGTGCTCAACGAGAATCCTGACTCCCATCCAAAGTGAGAGCACCGCAGTGCCTACGAGCTAAAGACGGACCCTAAGACTTGGCCATCGTGGATGCCGAGCCGCAGGCGTATCGGTAAAGCTCTACTTTGGGGGGTTCAAGTCACCGACGCCGCGTCTAACAGGCCGAAGCGTTCTTGCAGACTCATGACCTGTAGTTCTTCTTCGCGGAGGGCTTCCATCGCGGTGGTGGCAGCCGTGGCGGCTTCGATGGTTGTCAAGCAGGGCACACCGGAAGAAACGGTGGCTGCGCGGATGCGGCCTTCGTCCGTCCGCGCACCTTTGCCCACCGGCGTGTTCATCACCATGGCGACGTTCTCGTCTTCCAAGTAATCGAGCAGGTTGGGGTGCCCCTCTTTGATCTTCTTGACCACGGTGCAATCAACGCCAGCTTCAGACAGCACCGCGGCGGTGCCATGGGTGGCCAGAAGTCCGTACCCTAAGGTCGACAGACGCTTGGCCAACTCAACTGCCTGAGGTTTGTGCTTGGGGGCCACCGAGAGAAAAATGTTGCCGGTCTCAGGCAACACCGTCCCGGCCGCCAGCTGGCTCTTTGCGAAGGCCACGGAGAATCGCGGACTCACGCCCATGACCTCGCCCGTGGAACGCATTTCAGGCCCTAGCACCACGTCGACGCCGCGGAACTTGATGAAGGGGAAGACTGCTTCCTTGACCGAAACATGCGCGGGTACGGGGTCTTCGGTCACGCCTTGCTCAGCGAGTGAGACACCCGCCATCACCTTGGCGGCAACGTTGGCGACCGGCAGCCCAGTGGCCTTGGCCACAAAAGGCGCCGTTCGACTGGCTCGAGGATTCACTTCGATCACGTACAGCGTCGGCTTGCCGCCTTCCTCACGGACCGCAAACTGGACATTCATCAATCCGCGGACATCCAGTTCCTTAGCCAACGCCACGGTTGCCTCGCGAATCTCCTGCAAGACGGGGCCTGGCAAACTGTAAGCAGGAATGGAACAGGCAGAGTCACCCGAATGGACACCCGCCTCTTCGATGTGCTCCATGATGCCTGGCACAACTACCGTTTCGCCGTCGGCGATGGCGTCCACGTCCACCTCCGTGGCGCCTTCCAAGAAACTGTCGATCAGGACCGGCTGCCCCTGGGCCGCGATGAAGGCTTCCGCCACGTAGCGGTCAAGCTGTGTATGGTCGTAGCAAATCTCCATCGCCCGACCGCCAAGCACAAAGCTGGGCCGCACCAGCACGGGAAAACCAATGCGGTCGGCAATCTGCTTGGCCTCGTCCATCGTCCGCGCAATGCCGCTAGGTGGCTGCTTCAAGGCCAAGCGATCAAGCAGCGTGGCAAACTTCTCGCGGTCTTCGGCCGCTTCAATGGCGTCGACACTAGTGCCAATGATGGGGACACCAGCCTCTTGCAGCGCACGGGCCAAGTTCAGCGGCGTCTGCCCGCCGAACTGCACGATCACACCATCGGGCTGAAGACGATCGTAAACGTTCAGCACATCCTCAACGGTGAGCGGCTCGAAGAACAACAGATCGCTCGTGTCGTAATCCGTAGAAACGGTTTCAGGGTTTGAGTTGACCATGATCGACTCAATGCCAAGCTCTCGCATGGCGAAACTAGCGTGGCAACAGCAGTAGTCAAACTCGATACCCTGTCCAATGCGATTAGGTCCGCCGCCCAGGATCATGATCCGCTTGGCGTCGCCCGCAGTGGGAGCTTCGTCTTCGTCCTCGTAGGTGGAGTAGAAGTACGGCGTGTAGGCCTCGAACTCGGCAGCGCAGGTATCCACCGACTTGAACGCGGTCCGAATGCCGCGAGCGAGTCTCTCTTTGCGTACATCCATTTCGCTGCGACCAAAGATCGTCGCCAACTGCCGATCAGAAAACCCAAAGCGCTTAGCGGTACGCAACTGCGTATCAGAAACGAGGTCCCAGGTGAAATCCTCAGCCGCGAGCGACCGCAGTGACTCCTCGGTTTCGACAATTTCGTGGAGGTTGTCGAGGAACCAAGGGTCGATGCCCGTCTGCTGGAAAACCTCGTCGACCGTCATCCCGTGCTTGAAAGCGTAGCGCAGATGCCATACGCGCTCTGGCCCTGCTTTTTGAAGCTGGGCACGGATTTCTTCCTCGTCGGGCTGTTCGGCGGTGCCCCACAGGTCTTTGCCATCGCTGCCAAATCCGAACGCACCGACTTCCAACCCACGCAGCGCTTTCTGAAACGATTCCTTAAACGTTGATCCGATCGCCATAGTTTCGCCAACGCTCTTCATTTGTGTGGTGAGCGTGCTATCTGCCTCCGGAAACTTCTCAAAGGCGAAACGCGGAATCTTGGTGACAACGTAGTCAATCGAAGGTTCGAAGCAGGCCGTGGTTTCACGCGTGATGTCGTTTGGCAACTCGTGCAATCGATAGCCCACGGCAAGCTTGGCCGCGATCTTGGCGATCGGAAAACCGGTGGCCTTGGAAGCCAAGGCGCTGGAACGGCTCACCCGGGGATTCATTTCAATGACGATCATTCGGCCATCGGTCGGGTTGATGGCAAACTGTATGTTCGACCCACCCGTCTCGACACCGATCTCGCGGATGACAGCCAGCGAAGCATCGCGCATTCGCTGATACTCTTTGTCCGTCAGCGTTTGCGCGGGCGCCACGGTGATCGAGTCGCCTGTGTGGATGCCCATTGCGTCGAAGTTCTCGATCGAGCAGATGATCACGACGTTGTCGTCCGCATCGCGCATCACCTCCATTTCGTACTCTTTCCATCCGAGGATGGACTCTTCGATCAGCACCTCGGTCGTCGGAGACAGGTCGAGGCCGTGCTGCACAAGCGAATCAAACTCGCTCTTGTTGTAGGCGATGCTTGACCCACTGCCGCCCATCGTAAAGCTTGGTCGCACGACAGCAGGAAGGCCAATCTGTTGCACCCACTCGCGAGCTTCCTCCAAGGTGTGAATCGTTTTCCCGCGGCAGACTCCTAGGCCCAGCTTGCCCATGGCCTGCTTGAACCGCTCTCGGTTCTCCGCCTTGTCAATCACGTCGGCTTTGGCCGCAATCATTTCGACGCCGTACTTCTCCAGCACGCCGTTGGCGTCAAGGTCCATGGCCAGATTCAGACCCGTTTGACCACCCAGCGTTGGCAGCAGAGCATCCGGACGCTCCTTGGCGATGATCTTCTCCACCACTTGCCATGTGAGTGGCTCGATGTAGGTGCGATCGGCAAGCGATGGATCGGTCATGATCGTCGCCGGATTGGAGTTCACCAGCACCACTTCGTAGCCTTCCTCACGAAGTGCTTTACAAGCTTGCGTACCGGAGTAGTCGAACTCGCAAGCTTGGCCGATGACGATCGGTCCAGAGCCGATCAGCAGTATCTTGTGGATGTCGTCGCGTCTTGGCACGGTACGTGGGGGGTTAGAGGGCAAAGGCCACTGTCAGGCAGACCGCTGTCAGGGGAACGGGCAGGGAAGAGAAGTCCCTGCGGCAATCCTCGGCGCGAACCAGCCCTTGCGGCGTGTCTAAAATCGCTCCAGCGTAGCACGACCCGACCAAGAGCTTCAACGGGCCGCGAACCGGCCAGGCGTCAAACGGCGCCGTCATCAAGCTCCACCGTCCCCACCGCTTGCATCTGCTGCGCTTTGCGAGCAATCTTGGCTGCCAATTGCTGTTGTGGTTCGGGCAGTGCGCTGAGTTCCACTTCGGCAACGAGCTCTAGAGCGCGAGCGGGGCGATCGAGCTCAACCACGCAGATCTGGGCAAGCTTCAGCCGGACCGGATCGGCCCGCTTGGGGGCGACTTGGATAAGTTTGGCCATCAACGGCGCCGATTCCTTCCATCGCTTCGCCTGATGTAGGCCTTGAATCAGCCGAGATAAGTCTTCTGCGTCCAAATGGACATCCACCTCCGATTCGCCAAGTTTGTCGATCAGCTTCTTAGCAGCATTTGCATTCCCGCCTGCGAGATAGGTTTGAACTTGCTGCCTGGCAGCATCGGCTTGCTGGTTGGCCTGCTGCTTACGTCGCTTGTCAAGTTTCTTGGAAAACTCCGCGGTGTCCTTCTCGCGCTCGGCGGTAGCGCCGTAGTCGCCCGCCCACACGTGGAACATATCCCAGCCTTCGCAGTCAACGATGCCACGTTTGTAGAGCACGATGCCCAGAGGAAAGCCAACCAAAGCCCCAGCCACATGCAACCAACTGGTTCCCATCTGCGCGCCACTCAAGAGCACTCCGAGAATGTCCATCCCCACGTAGAAACCAGCGAGCCAGCCGATCGCCACGTCGAAAGTTCCAGCAAGCAAGCCAAACCAGTAGACGAACGTAATCTCATTCTTAGGAGCCCACACGGCTGCCATGGCCATGATGCCGTAGATGGCCGTGGATGCTCCCAGTGATGCCGAAGGATAGTCGCCCGAATAACCGAGCATCAGAACTTGTTCGATGGCGCTCTCACCAACGCCAATCGCCAGGTAGCAAGCCAAGAATCGCTGCCAACCCAGCTTGCCTTCCACGACCAAGCCAAACACCCACAAGAAGACCATATTGCCAAAGAGATGGCCGAAACCCTGGTGCGCGAAGACCGAAGAGACCCACTGCAGGGGATGGAGTCCATCGCCGTGGACCAAGACCCAACCACTATCCAGCGCTGGTTCGTAAGGACCTGTGATGAGGAAAACGAGGATGTTGACCGCGATCAAACCAACCGTGGCAAACGGCCAATAGTAGACGGGGGCGTCAGTCGAAATCGGAAAGAACACACCACTTTCCTTGATGCAGGGCGAACCTCTGGCCAGTAGTCTACGCTCACTTGGCCCGGCGTTCCAGAATCTTGGCAAAGGGCCTGTCGACAGCGATTCGCCGGAACATCTCGCCACCGACGGGTGGCTGCGTAATCACTTCTTGAGTTCAGGCCGGTCACGCCAATTCAAGAGCCGCTCTAGGGCAGCAAACGCTGGAAGCCTGCGTGAAGGAATTCCTCGGGAAACAGGCAAAAAGAGTACTCGCGACTTCCAAGCACCGCCTCCGCACGCAGCCCGTTTGCATGCTGCCGGCGTGCTTCGAGTAAAGCTTGATGCTGGTCGTCCACGAACGCCTGCAAGGCAACATTAGCACGATCGATCTGCCGATGCCGATCGGCATCGATCCCGCGCTGTTGAATCGCCTCAATGGCCGCCTGCTTCTCTGCAATCAACAAGGCCGCCTCGGTGGCGGGGTTCGGCAGAAACTTTTCCGGATGATAGCGTAACTCCCGCTGTCGCTGGGTCAGCAACAAGCCTTCAGCGGGGCTAACTGTTGGGCGCGTGATAGGCAGCTTGAACGTGGCCGTCAACGTGGCATGCTCTGGCGGTGTGACACCAAAGTAGCGGCGTGCGAAGTCGTCCGTGACCTCGTCGTACTTGGCGCCGCCAATTCCATGCAAGAATAAATCCGCGAGTACCAAGCGACAATACAAGGTCGTCATCAATGCCCGACTGCGGAGCTTGACCTTCTGATTACGAAGTTCCTGAAGGCAATCAACCGTGAGTTGCGGCAGCGTCCATTGATTACCCGACAAATCGGAAAGATGAGCGCCCTGCTTATCATGCCGAGTGAACAACGGTCGACGGCGAGGATCCTCTCCACTCCACACCCACAGCGGCGTTTCCCACCAGCCGTCCTCCACACGCAGATTCGGCAACGGTTGAGCCGGTGTTCTCAGCCGATGCGCCGCGCGATACTCAGCCAACGCGCCGTTGTAGGCTTGGTGCAGTAGCGCGGGATCCTCCAGCAAACTGACGACGAAGTGCCGGAAAGCACTCGTATCGCAAACCGCGCTGAAGGGAAGTTCCAGGGTTCGCGATCCCCACCGATGCTCCACAAGCCGGCGTGATTGAGAAAGCGCTTGGCC
Source organism: Lacipirellulaceae bacterium (assembly GCA_965263315.1). GTDB lineage: Bacteria > Planctomycetota > Planctomycetia > Pirellulales > Lacipirellulaceae > JBCCQL01. Next base: position 478,084 of record CBDHGZ010000002.1, read on the forward strand.
AAGATTCTCCGTCCGTTGAGCGGCAGCCACCAAATCTGCCGTCATGCCAGCGGCCAACGGCTTTTCAACCAAGCCATTCAGGGCATTCACCACGTGGTCGCCAAATGACGCCAGCAGAGCTGGATGGTGAATGCTGCGTTCCTCGTAGGGCAGCTCCGGTGCTGCTTTATCCAAGGGGATGGCAATCTGTTGTGGCGACTGCAAAGAGCCGGTTGGAACCTGCACAACCGGGGTTCGACAGAGATCGCTGTCAATCAACAGATGGACACCCACCCCCTGCGACTTTCTGGCCAAGGCATCGAGCGCCAGATTCTTGAACCAGACCCCCGGGTGGTACAACTCGGGCTGATGACCCGAGAGCACCAGCGGTCCTTCGGAGCTTTCTGGGGAAACCGCAGCGACATCGCAGTAACTGCGAGTAAAGGCGTATGCGTCGTGAAGCAACTGGCGTCGAGCTTCAGACTGCACTTGAGCCAGAGGCACTCCACTCAGCGATAAGCTACGCTCTTGCTGAGAATCCGTGGTCGACCTCGCGACAAGCTGCTGTCGCAATTCCAACCAGCCAGGTTCCACGAGCGCTTGGCCATCCTCGGCAGGCGCGCGGTAGCGGCGGTAGCGAATAGAAGATTCGGCCTGCGGCGGGTTTCGCACCGGCGATAACTGCTAGCATGAGGACGTGCTTGGGGCGCCAGTGCTTACGTCACAGGGAGCGCCACCACACAGAGTCTCGACTGGAGCCGCGGCAAGACAGGCCCGGCAAATCACTTCGCGATAGTACTTCAATCGCTGTTCAGACTCATCCAACGCGCCGCCGAAACTGCGGTCCTCGTCCAAGTAAATCAACGGGACCGGCAGTTCGACAATCTCCAAGCGATGGTGAGCAGCCTGAACCCATAGTTCCAAGGGCATTGCGTAGCCAGGCTCCGTCAACTCTAGGCGCTTCAGCGATTCAACCCGGTACGCCTTGAAGCCACAGAAAGCGTCCGTGAGCGACAGACCTAGTCGCTTGTTCAACTCTTCCGTAATGGTCCGGTTGATTCGCTTTCTGTCTTCAGGCGCGGAACCCGCCGAAGGAGCCATGGGAGAAAGATACCGGCTTCCCGAGACAATGTCGGCCGGTCGCAAATCTGCGCTCGCAAACACGGCGTCACTCAGCTGGCCGATCAGCTGTGGTTCGTGTTGGCCATCGCAGTCGATGGTGACCAAGACATCGTACTGATGCTCGATGGCAAACCTAAACGCCGTTTGTAAGGCAGCGCCGTAGCCACGGTTTGTCTCGTGCCGTACGAGTTGAATGTCGCTGCGCTTTAACAGCAGCTCGCCACTACCATCGGTTGATCCATCGTCAACTACCAATATGTCGTCTGCGTGGCGGACAACTTGGTCGAGCACGGCATCGAGGTGCTTCGCTTCGTTAAACACCGGTAGGGCCGTCAGACAGCGGGGGGCAGATGGCATGGTTTTTCTCTGAGAGGCAGAGCGGGAAGGAACGCAAGCTAGCTGGGGGCCCGCCGTGGCCAATCCTAGGGTAATCCAAAGCGGCGCGAGAATCTCGGAGGTATCGCCAGGGTTTTCACGGAAGGGTGGCGATTGGCGTCTCAGGAAACCGCCGAAGGAATCGAATCGCTGCCCGCTTCGGCATACTGCCCTGCTGCCGCCCAAACGGAAGCACTCGCTCAGGCGATTCTAGGGGGCTCCTAGTTAGGGTCAAGCGAGGGCACCTTGAGGGGGGAGGGCTCAGACGGTGTGAAGAGGGTCACTCTCGTCCCTGCTAGCCCAGACCTTGAGGTCAGTAAACTGGTCTTGGAGACTCGCCGCCAGCGACTCTACCGCGAATCGTTCGCTGGCATAGTGACCCAGCAGAAGCATGGAAATCCCGCGAGCTTGAGCCGCGAGACAACTATGGAAGGTTGCCTCGCCGGTGACGAAGGCGTCGCAACCAGCGTTGGCAGCGTCGTCCAACATCGAGGCTCCGCTGCCGCAAGCAAAGGCGACCTTACTGACGGGAGTGCCAGGCTCGGCGACAAGACGCACCGACGGAAGATCTAAGAACGCTTTTGCGGCAGCCACCAAGTCAGAAACGGTCATGTCAGGATCCGCCGCAGCAACACGCCCGGTTCCCGCAGTCGGCTCATCAGCGTTTGGCGACAACGGGCGGATGTCGCTTAAGCCAAAGCCTTCCGCCAACTGTTGGTTGATTCCCCGCGCGGCGGAATCGTACGCCGTGTGCGGGCTGTAGATGGCAATGCCTGCGCGAATCAGCCGCCACAGCAGCGCGTTCTCCACGCGATCTGTCGTGAGCCGCTTCGTTGGCTGAAACGGTAAGGGATGGTGCGACACGATCAGGCTGGCGCCTTCGTCAATCGCCTCCGCGGCACTTCCAGGAGTTACCGTCAAGCAAGTCATTACGCGGGAGACTTGCGCCTCCGCTTCGCCGACCAGCAGTCCCACATTGTCCCAATCTTCAGCCAGCGTCAGAGGAGCAACCTGGCCCAGTGCTTGCGCGATGTCATCTATCGTTACCATGTTTCTATGGTAACGCCGGGGGACCTCTCCTCCCAAGTGGTAGCTCGCTACCTTTCAGCAACAAACCGCTCGATCAAGACGCGGGGGCCGTCGATCTCTTCTGCACGCAGCTTGATCTCTTCCCCTACCAAGTTGTCTCCTGAAGAATAAACATAGGTCTTAATGTCGGGCTCGGGGCCAAGCTCAAACACCTGGGCGCGTTTTCTTCTCCGTGAGGGAGCATGGAGAAAGCACTTAAAGCTGATCGGTTTGCCTGAGTCGTTCCGCATCTGCTGCTCGACCAACAGCCGGCCTTTGTCATCGATGCGGGTCGAAAAAGCCATGCCCACATCGCCAAGGCCCACATGAAGCGACCGCCAGACACTGAACTCATATCGCTTGTCCGCCCGATCGGCTTCGATCTGAAAGTCGACTCTCACGGACTGATTGCCGATCGCAGCGTCTTTCAGGCTAATCTCAAGTGGTAATCGGATGTCCTTGCCGGCCGCTTTGCTGAAGTCCTCGCCGGGCGTGGAGATTTTCCACTGGTCGCTGGGGCGCGGATCGCCGTCGGCGCCCTTGCGCAGACGATCGGGAACAAACAGGCTCACTCGCGCCCCGACACCTTGCTTGAATGTGTTTTTCATCAACAGCGCGTTGGGGTGCTCCTGGCCAAAGACACTGGGGATCCGCTCTTGTTCAAAATGGACCGCCATTCGCCAGCGCGCCACCGCCTCACTGAGCCCCAACACAAAACTGGGGACACGATGGACAGGCACAATGTCGCGATTACCATCCTTCGGTGGCGTGGCGGTCTTACCCCAGACGTCGACTAGCTGAACGCCTTCGCCCAGGTAGAGCGTCTCCTCCACGGGCCCGTCTTTGGCATGCTCGTTCCAAACGACCATGACCACCTTGCCATCTGATCGCCGAAAGAGCCAGTTCTCACTGCCGTTGGGGAGTTGTAACTGCCCCAAGTACTCGGCGGCGCCCAGCAGCGTGGCGGCGGTTCGCCATGGCAGCAATAGTTCGCCAGGTTTGCCCTCTTCGGTCATCACACCGTGAGGTCCCGAAAAAGGATCGGGCAAGAAGATGCCGTCCACGCCATGTTTCTTGGCGACCACGATTTTCTTGATGAACTCTTGGACTCGCTGAATGTGTTCTTCTTTGCGAACCTTGGGGTCCGGGTTCGGTAGTTCCTCGCGCTCGGTATGGATCAGAACCCAACGTTTGCCCGAATGAGGTCCCGAGCTCGACAACCGAGCATCGAGTTGGGCAGCGGTCAGTGGCGGGTTGGCCGCCATCTGCTCAAATTCCCAGCTCGTCTGATCCTCAAGCAGAGGCGTGTCCCATCGCCACCCCAGTCCGAGTCCCACGTCTTGGCCAAATCGATACAGACGTTGTCGAATGGAGCGAATCTGTTGAACCAGATCGGCGTAGCCAACGAAGCTGGTATCCCGATCGCCGCCAAGTTGCCACCAACGAATCCGCAGCGATAGCCGGGACATGATGTGGTCGTACATGGGCGTCCAACGAGAAGGATCCCCTCCAAACACGTTGGCGACTTCGTAGGCGGCGCGGTTGATCGGCGACTCCTCGTCGAGCAGGTCGAGCTGAAGGGCGTCGGGATGCTGGATCACGCCAACGGTCTCAATATCACTTGCCGAAAGACGCTCCGCGAACTGAATAATCTGTTCCCCACGGTCAGGATTGTCTTCGGGAAACCAAATCGGCAGTTTGACCCAATTCAAACCGACCAGCGGCAGGAGTTTCTCCAGGGCGGGGAAGTCTAGTGGCTCGTCCGCATGCAGCAGGGTCCAACCAAACTCACCGCGCACCTTGAAGACCGGCGGAGGAATGACCGCAAGCGTGATGGTCCGCTCGTCGATCTTCTGTCCGGTCTCGCTGCTGAGCATCTTGACGCGGACTTGGTAGAAGCCAAACCCGCCGTGCTGATCGATATTGGGTCGCCAAGTCGTAGCGCCCTCGTAGCCCGTGGCGTGGTTACCAATACCATCAACGATATCAGAAGCCCGCCGGCTCTCTTCTCGAATCAGCTTCTCTTCGACAATCGCCTTACCATCCAATCGCTTGACACCGATCTTGCCCAGCTCACTGCTCGTGGCGTCCAGCAGTTGAAAGCGGATCTCCGGGTCGCGCTCGCTGATGCCGGATAACGAGCAGGTGACTTCAACGTCGCCTGGATCGGTGTAGACGTGGAACAGATTGTTGGCAGCCACCGAGAGACTGGGCATACGGCCAAGCCAAATATCGGCGATGGCGACCTCACCGAGTAGGTCCCCTTGCTCTCCTCGCTCGGTTTCCAGCCTCAGCACCGCTCGATCGATTTCCGGGTCGCGCGGCCGCTCCGGACCGATCACCACGGTGGTCCACTTACCGTTGGAGGGCAGTTCTTGAGACCGCAGGGTTTGCCTGACCTCTCCCGACTCGGTCATGTAGTCCAACCGCAGCATGACGCGGCTATGCTCGGCGTTCTCTACCTTGACCTTCATCTCCAAGACGTAGCTAAACTTGGGCAGAACGCGAATCGCCGGGCTCGACAGCCGAGCTTGCGCGCCATCCAGTCGAACGCGGAGACAACGACCGCTAGCCGTTTCTGGCGTTTCCTCGAGTTTCATGCCGACGTAGTGGGGGTAGCCTGGTCCTTCGTCGCGCTCCCAACGGTCTGGCCACCCGTCGTAGTTGATGTCCCAGGTTTCGTCATCAAAGTCGCAACGAAAGATCTCCACCGCGTCCGCCGGCCGCCCCCAGACCTTATTCCGTTTGCGCGCAGACTCAGCCGGCGTGGCGATGAACCAAGTGGCCAGGAAGCAAAGAACGAATTGAACCGAGTTTCGTTGCATCGACATCACTACCGGTGCTTGCCGGGGAACATGGCAAGTCTGGGCTGCCATCGGGCGCTGTGAAAATGTAACGTACGCTGGCAACCATGCTCTCTTGGGCCTGGTGCATTCGTGCTAGAAAGAACGAGACAACCGTGCCAGACCTCAGAATCGGAATCCAAACCGCCAGTTTGCGTCAGCCGCTCCGGCGTGCTCTAGAGTCCGCTGGCCGAATCGAGGCGGACGGCGTTCAAGTTGATTTGCGGCACGAGCTGCCGCTGGCGGATTGCTCAGCTACGGCGCTGCGTGAAATTCGCAAGCGACTGGATGACTTCGGCCTGAAGCTCGCATCGGCCAGCTATCCAACTCGGCGAGGCTACGGCGCGCAAGCCGATTTGGATCGACGTCTCACAGCCACCATGCAGGCCATGACCGTAGCGGCCCAGTTGGGCACCCGAGTTGTGTCGGTCGACATTGGCCCCCTCTCGGCCGAGGGTGACGAACCATCACCAACCCTGCTTGAGTCGCTCACGGCATTGGCGCGTCACGGCGATCACGTTGGCGCTCGGCTTGCAGCAAAGACCGTTTCCGAGCCGCCCCGGGCACTGGCCAACCTGATCGATCATCTTCCAGAAGGAGCTTTGGCCATCGATTTCCAACCTGCTGAGCTGTTACGCAACGGCCACGACACGAATGAAGCTCTCTCCCTCCTTGCAAGCCAAGTGAGCCATGTCACGGCAGCCGATGCGGTTCATGACCTGTCCGCCCGACAAGTGATCGAAACGCCACTCGGACGTGGCTCGGTCGACTATGTTTCACTGTTGGCAGGCCTGGAAAGCCATGGCTACCGGGGTTGGATTACCATTAAGCGAAGCGAAAGCCCCCAGCCCGTAGCGGAGATGGGCAACGCCGTAGCGTATCTGCGCAACGTGATTCGCGATGGATAACCGCCGGCTTCCTGCTTAGTGCCGAAAGTGGCGGCGCGCGGTAAAGACCATGGGGAGGCTGTGCTCATTGCAAGCCTCGATCACTTCTTGGTCTCTCTTAGATCCCCCCGGCTGGATGATGGCCGCCACACCCGCTGAAGCCGCCGTGTGGATTGAATCAGGAAAAGGGAAGAAGGCGTCGCTCGCCAGCACCGAGCCGGGCGTCCGCTCGGCCGCCTTGCGGATGGCGATCTCTACCGAATCGACGCGGCTCATCTGCCCCGCCCCCACGCCCACTAATGAGCTATTCCGAGCAAGCACAATGGCATTGGACTTCACATGACGGCAGGCAGCCCAGGCGAAACGCAGTTCAGCAAGGTGCTCCTCTGAAGGCTGCGCCTTGGTAACCACGCGCCAGTCATCGGGACGATCAGCCTGATCGTCGGCGTTCTGGGCAAGGAAACCGCCGTCAATTTGCCGCAGCAACAGCTTGCCCGTGCCGGGACCAACTTCGCCGACACGTAGCAAGCGAACGTTGGCTTTCCATTTGGGCTTGGTCGTCAGAATCTCCAGGGCTTCGGGAGTGAAGTCCGGAGCCACGATGGCTTCGACAAACTTACCAGGCTCGGCCAAACACTGAGCTGCGGCTGCGTCAACGGGCACGTTAAAGCCGAGGATCGAGCCGAAAGCGCTGACCGGGTCGCCATCCCACGCGCGTTGCATGGCCTGGCCCAGTGTCGGCGCGGTGGCCGCACCGCAAGGATTGTTGTGCTTCAGCACCGCGACACCGGGAGACGGCAAAGAGCGAGCAACTCCCAGAGCCGCGTCCAGGTCCAGGAGGTTGTTATAGGAGAGTTCCTTGCCGTTGAGTTGCTCAGCATTCACCAGCGCGTTAGCCCCCGCGTCCTCCGAGATATAGAGCGCCGCAGACTGGTGGGGGTTCTCGCCGTATCGCAGCGATGTCTTTCGCGCCAGCGACAAGCGCATCGTGTCAGGCGCGGTCGACTCCTCCTGCTGCCCAGTACCGTCGAGCGTTGCGAAGTAGCCGGCGATTGCTGAGTCGTATTCGGCCGTATGCTGGAACGCCGCTCCCGCCAGTTCACGTCGCTTCTCGAGAGTGGTGCATCCCTGTGCTTTGACTTGCTCGAGGATAGCCGGGTATTGGCTCGGGTTAGAGGCAATCGTCACAAACGCGTGGTTCTTGGCTGCGGCACGTACGAGCGTCGGCCCGCCGATGTCGATCTTCTCTATGGCCTCTGCCAACGTGACGCCGGGACGCGCGATCGTCTCGCGAAAGGGGTAAAGGTTCACAACCACAAGTTCGAACGGAACGATGCCGTGCTTATCGGCGGCGGCCATATCTTCCGCGTTGTCGCGCCGGCACAAGATGCCACCGTGGACCAACGGGTGGAGGGTCTTCAGGCGGCCCTCCATCATCTCAGGAAAGCCAGTGTGATCCGCCACATCGCGCACTGGCACCCCAGCATCCTCAAGGCACTTGCGCGAACCGCCCGTGCTGAACAATTCAATGCCAAGCTCCGCCAGGGCGGCGGCAAACTCGGCAAGCCCCGTTTTGTCACTAACACTGACCAAGGCCCGAGAAATGACGGGGGAATCCGTGTCGGACTCAGCCATTGCATCAACTTCCTGTGTCGCAGCCATTTGTTTTCGCATGTGAGCTTGAAGTGAGATAACCCCTCATGCGGCCGCGAATCGTTTGGCCCCCCATTGGTGGGAAGGCGAAACGGCGGTCCGCAAACACGCTGGCGCCGGCGAGTCTTCAAAGAACTCCACTGGCAACTCGTTCGTAAGAATTACAGAAGCGCCGGCCGATCGCTCCTGTCTTGCTGGCAATAGACCAACTCTAGCCGTCCCTTTCAACGCTCCGGCCGCGGTCCAATGTCCTCCCCCTCTACTGCGGTCTTTGAAAGGGACGGCGCTTTTTCTGCGCTTGGGGCCAAGGTTCGTGAACCGATCAGGGGTGAATCCCGTACGATGGATGGCGGGTAAGTTTCCCGCCCTGTTCGCCGGTGAGACGAATTCACCGGCTGTTGTTGGCACGACGCCTCAACCTCGGCCCGCGGCCGGAGGCTCGTCTGAGGCGGCCCTCGGCGGCAACGCTACCAAGTAGCGACGTCCTGCCCTCAAGAGCGTGTCATTAGGGTTCTTCACCACGATCGGCTTGGTGTTGAGAACTCCTGTGAATCCGACACCAGTCACCGCTGCGATATTCGTCGCAACCACCATCAGTCGGTCGCGATGTGGAATGTCGTACGTGCTGTATGGGTCTTGAGTGCAGGGGTCTGAAATGGAGCCCAAAAAGCAGGGCGCCGTTTTTTTGACCCGCGCGAAAACGTGATCTATATTCGCATGTCGCCGCCGCTTGACTCGCTGCGGACCCCAGAGACAACCCGGAAGGTCGCTTCGGTCCCAACTTCAGGGCCAGGCCCTACAACCGGACGAGACGGATGTCCTGGGTTCGACATCGCAGCGGCTAGCGTCCTGCTGATCGCCGACGAGCATCCTCGTCGTGCCGATTGGTGAGCGGGCGGGCCACGACTTACTGCCAGATGGAACGCCCATGCTTCTTTGTGCTAAGACTCTCCAACGTGTGCTGCGCTCTGCTGCTGTTGCAGCCACGGTGACGACGGTTGCCGTAGCCGGCCTGACTGCCACGCTCCGTACGGCCTGTGCTCAATCGGCGCCAGCGAGCGAGCAGGTTCGAATTGCTCCCGAAGCAATGCCCCAGGCACTGGCCAGCATCCTGGCCCAGGGGGGAGAACTGGAAGCCCAGCAGCGCTGGGCCGATGCTCTGACGCTCTATGAAGACGCGGTTCGCGAGCATCCCAGCGAGCCGCAACTGCAGCGGCGTTTCGAGATCGCTCGCTTGCACTTTGGAATCGAGCGGCGATATAGCGACTCCAGCTTTCTGAACTCGGTTCAACAGCTGAGCAATCGCGACGCCAACCAGCTATACACGGAACTGCTGCGGAAGATCGAGTCCCATTATGTGGTCACGCCACCCTGGGACCGAATCGCCAGTCGCGGAGCTGCTTCGGTTCAATTGGCTGTCGCCAAGTCAGCAGTCCGCAAGCACAACGGTCTACGAGCTCCCTCGCAGCAGGTAAGTCAGCTGCAGCAGGAAATTCGCCGGGCCCTGGATGCCCGACGTCCGATCCGATCTTCCGCCGATGTGGTTGCCGTCGAACGCGATGTCGCTCGTTTGGCCAGCCAGCGGGTTGGCTTCAGCGCCGTCGCCACCGCGCTAGAGTTCACCGCCGCGGCAACTTGTGGCCTGGACAGCTACTCGGCATTCCTCACACCCGACCAATTGCGAGACGTCTACTCGCAAATTGAGGGCAACTTTGTGGGTCTGGGCGTTGAACTGAAGGCCGACAATGGCGCCCTACTAATCGTGAGAGTGATTCCCGGTAGCCCCGCCGAGGCGGCTGGCATTCAAGACGGCGACCGTATCGTGGCGGTTGACGGCAAGGCCACCAACGACCTCTCCACAGACGACGCCGCTGCCATGCTGACCGGCGAAGAAGGCTCGCTGGTGAGCGTGACCGTCGTGTCTGCGGCCAAGCCCGAATTGGCTGGCAATCGGCACGTGGTAGCCAAACCGGCCAATGGCAAACAAGTCAACTGGGCGGGCCAGCCAGCTTACTCCTGGGTCGCCACCGTTCGTCGAGCCCATGTGGACGTCCCTAGTCTCGAAGAGACGAGCATCGTCGACCCCAAGTACGGCGTGGCCTACATCCGGATTCCGGTGTTCCAGAAAGCGACCAGTCGCGACCTCGACGCCGCTCTGTGGGACTTGCACCGGCAAGGCATGCGGAGCTTGATTCTGGACCTTCGAGGCAACCCTGGCGGTTTGCTAACCTCCAGCGTCGAGCTCGCTGACAAATTTGTTTCTCAAGGCGCCATTGTTTCTACCCGCGGCAGGAGCGAGGGAGAGGACTTTGATTACCGCGCCCATCGCGCCGGCACCTGGCGGGTGCCGCTGGTCGTGCTGATTGATGGTGACAGCGCCAGCGCCAGCGAGATTTTTGCAGCCGCCATTCGCGATAATCGTCGCGGCACCATCATTGGCGTCCGCTCGTTTGGTAAAGGTTCTGTCCAAGGCATCTTTCCCTTGGGCCACAGCGGAGCCGGCATTCGGCTAACCACTGCCAAGTTCTACTCGCCCAACGGCCAGCCGATCAGCAAGGTCGGAGTCAGCCCCGATATCGTCGTGCGACGTGCTACGAGCGCGGCCGATGGGCAAGCTACAAGCGTCGGGTATCGCGGCATCGGCCGAAAGGCCGATGCAGCACTGGACCGGGCCGTCGAGGCCGCCCGACAGCAAATGGCAATGCGTTAGGCCCGCTGCCGGTAGCACTTGGGCTCCGGCATGCTCATCCAGGGGCTGCGCCACTTGCCATGCGGCTCTGCGGGCTCGATACTGGCCCTACGTTTTGACAAGCCCTCCTCCTGCCGCGCATCGCTATGGCTGACGACGAAGAAGATCTATACGACGACGAATTCGATTTTGTCGATGACGACGATCTCGATGACGATCTCGACGACTTCGACGAGGACGAAGACGACGAGGGCGACGATGAGCCTGAAGAGGTCGTCGAGGAAGCGCCCAAGAAGAAAAAACGCCCCGCAAAGAAGGCTGCCAAGAAGCCGGCCAAGAAGAAGCCGCAGACAAAGAAGAAGGGCCCCAAGAAGAAGAAGGCTGCACCAAAGCCCGAGCCAGAAGAGCTGGCCGAAGATGAACCGCTAGAGACTGGCGATCAGCCAGAGTCCGAGTCGCCTGAGACGGATTCTCCTGCTGCTGAAGAGCCGCCCGCCGAAGAAGCCGAGCCAAAGCCACCTGCTGATCACGTGGTGCATGTCTACGAGCTCGGTGAGCTCAAACGGACGATCGATCGCGACTTCACTGCTGAAGATGCCGAGGCTTTTGCGACGGAATACTCGCGAACCGCCAAGCAGTATGGGCGGGCCGCGGTTGTCGGCAAGAAGGACGAACAGCCGGCCAAGTCCGTCGAGGAGATCCTCAAGTAACGTCGTGGCGCTCCTTCGGTAGTCCGCTGGTTTCCCTCGATTTTCGGGCCCTGTTCAGCTGGCGGCCCGGTGAAAGGGACCTTGCCGGATCGTATCGGTTAGCCACATTCTGAGGCCTTCGACCAGATGTCCTGCTGCTCCCCCGTTCGTGATAGGCGATGCGAGCGATCGGTTGTTTGCGCTCCGCAGGAAAACCGTCACTACCGTCAGTACTTTTCCGCTGCGCATAGCGCAAATCGCGTGCAAGTCGTCCCGTTCCGGTGGTACGATGTGATGTGTTTACCAGTCCGTCTCTAGCCAAGACAGCCTCTCGTTCGCTTGGCCGCAGACGCCTGTACGCTGCTGTTTGCATCTAGGTTCTCGCATGATTCTGTCACGGCCCGCCCGCTTGTTCGTCCCCCTTGCAGCTTGCTTGGTCTGCTTTGCGCTCTCTCCTCGCGCAGGTTGGTCGCAAGAGACTCCTTCGCGAGAGGAGCTCCAGGCCCAGTTCACAGAATTGGTTCAGCAGGGCCAAGATCAGCTGTCACAAGGCGACTTTGGCGGCGCTTTGCAGAGCCTCAGTCAAGCGGCGCAGATGTCGCAGAACAATCCTCAAACGCTACTCTTGCGGGCACGCGCCTGGATGGGTATCGGCGAACTCGAAGCAGCCTTGGCAGACCTCAACGAGGCAATCTCGGGAGGCCAACTTGGTGACCTTCCCGGATTCCTCGGACAGGCCAGAAACATGCGGGCCGACGTCTACTTGCAACTTGGAGATGTCGCTACTGCGTTAAGAGATGCTGAAGCAGCGGTGAAGGAAGATCGCCTAAATCCCGAGTTCCATCGCAACCTGGGCAAAGCCAAGTTCTTGTACGGCGACTCCGTTGCGGGTGAGAAGTCGCTTTCCAGGTACATCAACGCTGCTGAGTCTGCCGAAGCTCCCGCTCCGCCAGAGCTGGCCGAGGCCTATCAACTGCGTGCGCAAGCCTACGCGTCGATGGGCAAGTTCCCGAAGGCTACCAATGATATTAATCGGTCTCTTGAGCTCGACCCTGAGGAACACGAATCGTACCTAACCAAGGGGATGATCTTCCTTCAGCAAGAAGACTACGGCCAAGCATCAGACGCTCTCCAGTTGGCCATCGAAAACTACGAGCCGGCCGACCCTGACCTTCCACAGCCCTACTCGCAGGCCTATCTAACTCGTGCTTCGGCTCTGGAAGAGCTCGGCAAAAAATCGGACGATCCCGGCGAGGCCGAAGCAGCCTATCTTGCGTCCAAGCAGACTTGCGAAGAGCTACTGGAAGAATTGGGCGATGAGCCCGCTACCGCAGTCACCCGCGCAGCTACCCTCTTCCGCCTTGGCGTTGCCGAGCGGTTGTTAGACGACCTACCCATGGCGGTGAAGCATTTGAGCGACGCCATTGACTTGAACCCAGGGCTGGGCGAAGCCTACTTCCGCCGTGGGATTTGCTTCTACTATCTGGGCGAACCTCGACTAGCGCTGGGCGACTTCAAGCAGGGCGCCGCTATCAACTTTGAGAGCCCTCGCTCGAATCTCTGGAAAGGACGCTGCTGGGCCGCTCTGGGGCAGCCACGCGAAGCCATTAAGTCATTCAGCGAAGCGGTCGCTGTGAGCGATCGCTACATCGTGGCCTACGTTCATCGTGGACTTACCTACCTGCAAATCGGTGAGTTCCGTCGCGCCGTAAGCGACTTCAATAACGCCATCCGTCTGGCGCCGACCGTGGCAGAACACTACTACTACCGCGGCCTGGCATACAGCGAGCTCGAGGAGACGGAGCAGGCCATCGGCTCGCTCGCCCGAGCGATTAAGTTCGACAACGAACTGCTTGAAGCCTACGACGTGATGATCGATCAGCTCCTCAAGTCGGGGCAGAACGCCTTGGCTGATCAGTACCGGCAACGCGCCGCTGAGCTACGAGCGAAGCGGTCTACCGCGGCCCGCTAGCCCGTATCGGTTGTTGAGAGCCGCGCTGCGTCGATCTGTCGCAGCAAATCTGATCGCGGCAAACATAGCGGTCTCGGACTAGACGGGCCGCCAGGCGGCAGTCGTTGCCGTCTTTGCGGCACTCGGGGGGTCGCCTATACTCCTAGGATTCCCGTTGTTGGTGTCCCAGGATCCCCGGACGGTTGCTATTTCTCTTAGCCCGTCCCTGCCATGAAAGGCGCATCGGTGTCCGCTGCCGAGCCTTCCGCGTTGACCGCTTACCTCATCCGGAACGAATTCCTCGTCCGGCGTCTGCATTCTCTGACCGGCCTGATCGCCGGGGGTTTTATGTGTGTTCACCTAATGGTGAACGCTAGCGTGGCGAACAGCCCGGAGACCTTTCAGAACAACGTCTACGGCATCCACGCGCTGGGCAAAATCTTGCCAATCGTGGAGTGGGCCTTCATTTTCGCCCCCTTGTTGTTCCATGCCGTGGTGGGTGTGTGGATTGCCAATAACGCGGCCTTCAACCAAACCAACTATCGCTACGAGGCAAACTACCGATACACGGCCCAACGGATCACGGGCTACATCTTGTTTGCCTTTGTGCTCTACCACGTGTTTCACATGCATGGATGGTTCCACTTTGATTGGTGGCTGGCCATGGCCGAGCCTCTGGGCGGACACCAATTCCGAGCCTATAACGCCTCGTCGACAGCAGGGCTTGCCCTCCGCAGTTGGCTGGTGACCCTTCTGTACTCCATTGGCATCCTCAGCGGCGTGTATCACTTTGCCAATGGTGTGTGGACGGCAGGCATCACGTGGGGGGCCTGGACCAGCCCCACGGCTCAGAAGAATGCACTCCGAGTTTGCTCAGGCCTGGGGGCCGTACTCTGCCTAGTTGGCCTGACAGGCCTGTTCGCGATGCGATCGGCTGCGGCTCCCGAGACGATCGACAGCGTTATCGCTTCAGAAGATCAAATGTACGAAGCACGTGTCGAAGCTGGCCTTGCGCTCCCCAACGAACACAAACGGGCCGGACACCACGCCAGCGACCACAAAGAGGGCGACGAGGTTTCTGCCGTCACGCAATAGAGGCACGGCAAACGCACTCAACACGGTTTGGCAGGCGCCAATTCCACTTTCCTGCGGGTGAGAAAGAACCATGGCTGAACAGCGCGTACTTGTTGTTGGTGGCGGATTGGCAGGCTTGGCGGCCACGATGCAGTTGGCCGAATCGGGTGTGAAAGTCGACTGCCTAGCGCTGGGGCCCGTGAAGCGGTCGCACAGCGCCTGCGCCCAAGGCGGCATCAATAGCGTCAACGAACTGACCCGACAGCAGGGCGATGATGAATGGCTCCACCTAGACGACACCGTCTACGGGGGCGACTTCCTGCAGCACCAGCCACCCGTGAAGGAAATGGCCTACTGGGCCCCACGGATCATCAACCTGATGGACCGCCTTGGCGTGCCCTTCAACCGCACCGCCGAAGGCTGGCGAGATCAGCGACGCTTTGGCGGCACCTTGTTCAAGCGAACGTCGTTCGCTGGTGCCACCACGGGACAGCAGTTGCTCTACGCCCTCGATGAACAGTGCCGGCGCTGGCATGCCGAAGGTCTGGTCGATATGTACGAGGGCTGGGACTACCTTGGACCCATCGTTGACGACTCCGGTCGATGCCGGGGAGCCACGGCTCAAAACCTCGTCACCATGGAGATCCGAGCCTTCCCCGCCGACGCGGTCATTCTGGCCACCGGCGGCTGCGGTTTGGTTTATGGCCGCAGCACCATGTCGATGGCCTGCAATGGCAGCGCCGCCAGTCGTAGCCTTAAGGCCGGCGTGCGTTACGCCAACGGCGAGTTTATCCAAGTCCACCCGACTGCCATCCCGGGAGCCGACAAGTGCCGGCTGATGAGCGAATCGGCCCGTGGCGAAGGCGGCCGCGTCTGGGTGCCCCGCACTCCGCAGGACTCCCGCCCACCAAAGCAGATACCCGATAACGAACGCTATTACTTCCTCGAAGAGCGCTACCCAGCCTATGGCAACCTCGTGCCGCGAGACATCGCCACGCGTGAGATCTTCAACGTCTGTGTCAACGAAGGCCTAAGCGTAGAGACTGAAAAGCAATGCGTTTACTTGGACCTCACGCATATCTCGCGGGAGGAACTGGATCGCAAGCTGGGCGGCATTCTCCATATCTACGAGAAGTTCCAAGGCGTCGATCCACGCGACGAGCCGATGAAGATTTTCCCGGCCGTTCACTATTCCATGGGCGGCATGTGGGCCGACTTTGTTCGCGGCGCCGACGGTGGCCTCGATCCGGGCAACCCCCGCAACCAGCAAACGAATGTCCCCGGTTTGTATGCCATTGGAGAGTGTGACTACCAGTATCACGGCGGCAATCGCCTGGGCGCCAACTCGCTGTTGTCATGTATCTTCACCGGCTTGTTCGTCGCCCCGTGTGTGAAGAACATGATTGATTCGCTCGGCCAAAGTTCTGCGGACGAGTCTTTCGATTCTCTCATCGCCAAGGCCCAGCAGGATAGCGAAGCCGAATTCCAAGCCATGCTCAAGCCGGCCACCACCAGCAACGGTCACAGTGGCGGCGAAAACCCCTACCTGATCCACCAGGAGTTGGGGAACGAGATGACCAAAGCCGCCACGGTGGTCCGCGACAATGACCAACTCCGTGCTGCGATTGATACGGTGAGCGAACTGTGTGAGCGCGCTAAGCATTGCTCGCTGTCGGACACCGGCGCCTGGACCAATCAGAACGTTGTCTTCACACGCTCGCTTAGAGACATGTTCCCCATCGCCAAAGCCATCCTTCACGGCGCGCTACTGCGGGACGAATGCCGCGGGGCCCACTTCAAACCCGCCTTTGCCATGCCCGGGATTGACGCCACGGACCCCGCAGAGAAGCGTCGCCAGGCCGAAGCTTGGTGCGACAAGTTCGAGGAAAAGAACGCCAAGTGGCTCAAGTCGAGCATCGCATCGTTCGACGACCATGGCGAACCCACCATCACCTACGAAGAAGTCGACACATCGCTCGTGCCCCCCCGGCCCCGGCTCTACGGCTTGGTTGGCGCCGAAGTGATCGACGAGGTCTGGAAAGAACGTCAGGCCGCCCAGCAGGTCGCCAACGAGCCAGCCGCCGTTACGGCTAGCTAGGGCTCGAAACTGCCTCTCAGGGCTTACAGGTCGCTTCGCTACTCGGACGGAAGGTTTCTGGGGACCTCAGGCAACACAGCAAGTCAATTGGGATCACGATGGACCAGTCTACGCCCTTACGCTCCATTGGTGACAATCCTGGCGAGCAGCCCAAACTGCTTTTTCTCTGCACGGGCAACTACTATCGAAGCCGCTTCGCGGAGCACTACTTTCGCCACCTGGCTGCCCAGCAGAGCTTGGCGTGGAGTGTCGACTCTCGTGGGCTCGAATTGCACGACACGAACCCTGGCCCCTTGTCGCGCCATACCCAAGCTTACTGCCAGGACCTGGGAGTGACCGTAGAGCCGCTCCGAAACCCGCTACCGCTAACGCAACATGACTTAGAATCCTCCGCCTTGGTGGTTGCCGTCAAAGAAGAAGAACACCGCTGGCGCATGCGCGAGCAGTTTGCCGACTGGGAAGACCGCGTAGAGTACTGGACCGTCCACGACCTGGATGTCGCCACCCCCAGCCAGGCGCTACCGATGCTAAGAGCAAAGGTTGAGGACCTAGCTAAGCGTTTGCTGGGCAGTCGCTCCTGACTACGGCGTCGCGACGCGTCGCAAGACGAGCTGCAAGCCAGCCAAAACGGCCGCCAAGAAACCGCTGGCCGGTTCGGGAATGCTGCTGGCTGTCGAAACCAGTGGCGCGGAAGACGCTGCCGCCGTCCGACCAAAGTTGAGCTTCCAGACTTCGAGGTCGGACAAGGTCACGCTGCCCGGGGTAGGGTCGCCGGACATGGTAACCGAGGACCCCAAGTTCTGGCGCCAGAAGGCATAGTCCGCGCCGTCAACCGTGCCGTCCCCGTTGAAGTCTCCCATCAGGGGGGCGGTAGCGGTAGAGAAGACGGTGATGGGACCCAAGATTCGGGTACGTTCGTTCGAGGCGCTGTTGTTACCGATGAAGTAGAAGCGGAGCGTTAGGTCGGTAACGTCCGAAAAACTAGAGAGGTCTAGATCCACCGGTACGTCTTCCGCAGTCACGCCACCTTGGAGAGTTGACGTCAAATTGAACAGGTCGGACGAGAAGCCATCCGCGCTGCTTCGCAGCACCAACTGCCCTGTCTCACCGGCATCCATTTGATTGAACCGAGCCGTGAAGGTCATATTTTGCAGGTCAACACCCGATCCCGACGTGATGGTGAACTCCGCCGTATAGCCGTTCGCTGCTGCCTGCGCGAAAGTGTTGTTATTAGGGTCACCACCTTCCGCACGCAGCGTGAAGCTCGACGTCGAGTGAAGGATGGGTGTCCCGAGCGTCAGTGCGGAAGCCAACGAATTGGGGTCTCCATCGGAGGAGTTCAGATCTGTTACCAGCGTGTACTCGGCAACCGTATTGGTCGCACCACTGCTGCCAGTAATAATCCAATCGATCTCCTCATTGGACAAGAAAGGAGAGCCGGCATTGGCTTGCTCGGGCGTGGCAACCTTGTTGCGAATCGCCCACGCTTCCCATCGCACACGCAACTCTTGTTCTATCTCGGGATGCGTGTCACTCAGATCGTTTGACTCGCCACGGTCGACGGACAGATCGTAGAGCTCGTAGTTGCTCGTGCCGTTTGGCGCTACAAGTTTCCACTTGCCTGACCGCATACCGCGATTGCCCTCGTGCTCGAAGAAGACGTCTCGCTCGGTAAAGTCGGCATTGGACCCGTCAAAGGTCCCCGTCAAGCTCCGCCCTTCAAGCTCCGATTCGTCCGCAGCGGCAGGGTATGCGGCTCCGCCAAGTTCCATGAACGTGGGAGCCAAGTCAATGACGTGCCCGATGTCTGTCGTGTTGATGGTGCCTTCGAGAGACTGATCCACCCCGTAACCAGACACAATCAACGGCGAGACCACGCCGCCTTCATAGGTATCGGTCTTGAACTTGCGGAACGGGGTATTGGAGAGATTCCCCCACCCGTTCCCGTAACGAACATTCGTGGCAGAGCCCGAATTGAACCAGTTGCTGATGTCCCCGGTTCCTTCGAATCCGCCCCCGCTTACTGCCCCGTTGTCAGACAGGAACACAAAGAGCGTCTCGTCCATCATGTTGTCGCTGTCATTGCCAGGTCCCGTGCCATCCCCCAGCGGATCGCGAACGGCGTCGATGAGATCACCGACCCCCTGGTCAAGAATCTCTACCTGAGCTGCATAGATCGACATCCGCAGGACGAGCTCATCTCGCTGAGCCTGGCTCAGCGTGTTCCAGTCGGGGATCGAAGCACTGTCAGCTTTATCGGATAGAGCGGTGCCCGGAGCAAACAGACCAGCTGCAATCTGGTTTGCAAGTCGGTTGTCGCGCAACGTATCCCAGCCAGCGCTGTAGATGGCTTGGTACTTAGCGACAAGATTGTTGCCCTGCGCATCCTCGGCGTCTTGCGGCGCCTGGAGAGGGAAGTGGGGGGCGTAGAAGGCGTGGTAGTGAAAGAACGGATTGCTATCGCCGTCGGTAGCTTCCTCTCGGATGAACTGAGCGCCACGTTGGGAGATGGCGTTGGTGTAGAAGTAGTCGGCAGGGAGCTGTGAGGTGTCTTCAAAGGTTTGCGGCGTGTCTGTATCGACCAAGTCAACCGGCAGGAAGAAGTCTTTGGCGCCTTCCATCGTGCCGTAGAACCGATCAAAGCCCTTGTCGATAGGCCAGGTGCCGTTCGGGCCGCTGCTGATGGTTTGCGTGCGTGTCAGGTGCCACTTGCCTGACATCGACGTATCGTAACCAGCTGCCTTCATCGTTTCCGGCAGCGTGGGTGCGTTCTCGGGAGCCTGTGGATCGGTACCGGCGAACCAGCCCGAATAGCCTGGCATTGTGCCACCACTATTGAAGTTGTGATTGGTGCTCGGTAGCGCGCCGATTCCGACGTTGTGAGAGTATTGCCCGGTCAGCAAACTGGCGCGCGTCGTCGAACACCGCGCGGTATTGTAGAAGTTCGTGTAGCTAACACCGGAGCCTGCTAAAGAAGCGATGTTAGGCGTGTTGATCTCGCCTCCGTAGGGCGACGTATCGGAGAAGCCCATGTCGTCGGCCATGATGAGCACGATGTTGGGCTTGGTCGCGTAGGCGTGGCTCCCGAGAACCATCAGGCCGGAAGCAAGTGAGAGCAGTCCGATCTTGCGCAGTGAAACCATCCGGGTAGATTCCTCAGAGTGAGAGCGATGACAAGAGGCTCTTGCTTACCCATTGGGATAGGCTCGCAAGTGGCAAGAAGTGTTCCGGCGTCTAGTATATTCGCCCATTACGAAAAAGGGAAAAGGGGCGCGATGCCCGCGAACTGCATTATCGCGCCATCGCGAGCTACTTCCCACGCAACGTTTTTCCCCGGCAAAGCGTAAACAGGGCCGCATAGGCAGCCAAAACCACTGCGGTGGTCGGCTCGGGGACATTAACGCTCCCCGCTGCGCCGGGAGCGGAAACACCAAAGTTGTTCCGCCAAATCACGAGGTCTGCCTCGTCAACTTGTCCGCTATTGTCGGCGTCTGCGGCTAGGTTTTGGGTGCTGCCTAGCGTGTTTCTCCAGAGAGCATAGTCCGCCCCGTCAACAAATCCGTCGGCATTGAAGTCGCCAGCAATCGTCGGTAGGAAGCTGGCCAAGGTAAGTCCACCGGTAAGGTTGTCGTACTGCACCAGAAACGAACCCGAGCCATCGGCGACCACCACTCGCTGACCATTACTGGCGTTAGCAAATTGTCCCGACAAACTGTTGGCATCCAGCAGCAAGAAGCTGTCTCCGCCTGATGGCACGAAGCCATCGGCCAGATTCACAATCAGATCCCCGTCTAGCGTCGCAGCGCCGGCAATCATCAGGCTGTCGAAACTCTGATCCGAACGTAAGTCGAAGAGAATCGAGCCACTGGACTGCTGGACGAAGTCGCCGGTTATGTCCGCCTGCGTGTCTGCCGAGGTCATGTAAGTGATCTCCAGCGAAGCAGGACTCGAAGCGGTCGACTCGTTGGATCCAATTCGGTAGAGATCACGATTGCCCGTCATTGCCGCGGCGTCGGCTTCTTCACCGGGTAGTGAGATCGCCAGCGACAGAACGTCGTCGACCAAGTTGTTTTGCACAGCCGTGATAAAGGCCGCCAGCGAACTCGGAGAAAGGGTTTGCTGCGCGGAGGTGAACCGAGGGTCGGGCAGGCTGGCGTTTGCCAAGGTAGCCAAGACACTGCCGAGATCTCCGCCAGGTGTGCCCCAGGCCTGGCCGCCACTGGCGTCGCGTTGCAGCCAATCAACGTTCTCGGCTCCGGTTTCACTGAAGACAGGATCCGAGGTTAGTTCGTTGACAACAAGATCGCCGCTGACGTCATTGCTCGAGCCGGAATCGTTGCCATTAAGTTGCAATGTGAGAGCCGTGCTGATGACCTGAGCCGCATCGGGAAGCGAACTGAGATCGAACGATAGCAAAGCGCGTTGGACACGCTCCGGCAGGGTGGAAGTAGCATTTGATACTGAGCCAACCAGAATCTCGGTGTCCTGATCTCCTTTGGTTGAGGAGTTTCGCGAGTCGAGATCTCCATCGCCAAGTGCTGGCAAAAGGTTGACGGTCGTCGTGACGCCACCGCCGGTTAGAGCGGAAACGACGAAAGCCCCAGCATTGGTAACGTTGCCCGCGACCACGCCGTCTACTTGGAGTTGTCCCGTGCTGGCGATGTGGAGATCGCCAGTGACGGTCGAAGCGGCCTCGACCACGACGGTTCCTTCATCAACAAAGACTCCGGCAGTGGCCTCAACCGCTCCGGCAAAGTGCACCGTGGATTGCCCCGTCTTAGTGATAGTTCTCCCCGCGCGGTATTCGGTCACATCGCCAGAAACGACAAAGTGACCATCTCCGTCACCCTGAATTTCTAAATCGTCGTACAGCAGAACAGGGGCCGCCAATTGATGCGTGAATTGTGCCCCGGCACTGCTGGCCGCGGCCCCCTGGGTTGCGTCTAGCTTGATGGCAGGCAAGGCGCCTTGAAGGTTCTTAGCCAACAGCACGGGAAGCCCCGTCACGGTAGCCTGTTGGTCCGTGACGCCGGAGAACTCCCCTTCAAACTCGAACCCATTGGCGACGAACTCGAGCTCGTTCATTCGGCGGAGATCGTTAATCGCCGTGTAGCTAGAGCTGTCCGATGTGCCAAAATGAAAAACCGTGCCATTGTGCGAGTCGCGATCCCGCATGGTCGCGGACGCCCCGCTAGGGCCCTGCCAAGCATTGGCAGTCGAGAAGTTTCCGCTGTTTCCCGAGTGGGTGAAGTGATCGAATAGATTGAATTGGCTGATGTTCTCATCGGTCGATGGAAAACGCTGCTTGTCAATCGTGACCTCCCAGTCAGTGAGCCCTCGGATCATCTGAGCAAGGACCGTTGGATTGGAGTCCGCTACATCGTCCGCCGGATCTTCGCTCTGGTTGTTGATGTCCGAGAAGTCGTACAGCTCCCACTCGCCTGCGTACCCGTTCTTGACGAGCTTCCAATCATTGGTGCGGTAGAAAATCTCTTCTTGGACGCGCTGAGCAATCGAGGTGTGAGGGTTAGAAGAATCCGCACCGTTGGCGAATGGCAACAAGTTCACACCGTCCACCTGATTGGCGGGTATCGTACCGCCTGCGGCGGCGACCATCGTGGGGACGATATCGATGGAGTGAACCAATTTCTCGTAGGTCGTGCCCTTGGCAGCAGGATCAATGCCCGCTCCGGAGATGAACATCGGCACTCGGGTTCCCCCGTCGTAGGGACTCCCTTTGCCATCCCGCAAAGATCCGTTGTCGGCCGAGTTACCCAACACGCCACCATTGTCGTTCATGAACACGATCATGGTTTCGTCCATGATCGAGTCGGCTTGGTTGCCATCACCGTTGGGGTCTTGGAGCTTCTGAACGATACGACCCACGTTGTCGTCAACGGTCAGTATCTCGGAAGCGTAACGTTTGCGTTGTCCGCTGAGTCCCGCGATCCGTGGGTCATTGAATGATGGCGCCTCGGTAATGGGGGCATGGGGATCATTGAAAGACGAGTAGACGAAGAACGGATTCGCGTCTTGGTAATGATCGTCGATGTAGTCAATGGTGGTGTCGCCCCACAAGTCAGACCAGGCCTGGCCCGTGGAGAAGTTGGTCACATTGTTGGTTCCATCAGGATTGAGGAACATGCGTTGCAAACCGCCACCAGCTTGAAAGCCGGTGAAGTGATCGACCCCCTGCTTAGGCGGTTTGTTGCCTGGAGTAGTAATCACGCCGTTCTGAACGACGTCATCAAGGCCCCCTACGTGCCACTTGCCGGCAACGCTGGTTGAGTAACCCAACGTCTTTAGACGTTCGAACATCGTCACGGCAGCATTAGGCAAGCCCTCAAAGTGCTCCGTAAGCGGGTCGTCCGTGTTCTTCAGGTTGGCTTCGTAGCCCCAGCGATTGTGGTCGACGCCAGTTAGCAAAGCCGCCCGAGATGGCGAGCAAGCTTGCCCGGTGTGGGCCTGATTAAACACCACGCCATTAGCGGCCAATGCGTCCAGATTTGGCGTCGGAATTTCTGTCGATCCCATGAAGCCGAAGTCCGCAAAACCAGCGTCATCGACGACGATCAACACGATGTTTGGCTGCTGGGCCTCGGCGTGGCCCAACAAACATAGGCCGCACAAAAAACCGGCAGCAATGGTCAGGACGCGGGCTCGCCTTGGGATAGGGTGCATCACGAGATTCTCAACTGGAAGGTATGACTGAATAGCGAAGTTCAAAAAAGCCGCAACACAAACGGTCGATGTCTTACGGTCTGTAGGACTCAGACCTGATTCTCGATGTAAGGCCACAAGCGAGGGCAAGCATGGCCAGGCTCGTCGGCTCCGGTACCGGCACGGACTGGGCGGCAGCCGGGGCCGCTGAGGCTCCATGGTTTTGCCGCCAGACGTCGAGGTCTTGAGCATCAACCACACCGTCTTGATTCCCATCGGCAGCAAGCGTCGATCCGGTTTGGCCCAATGAGTTTCGCCAGACGGCGTAGTCAGACCCGTCCACGGTGCCGTCACCGTTGTAGTCGCCAGCCACCCCGCCAACGACTAGTTGAACGTCGGTGGTTCCATAAACCACCTCGAGGGTGAGGCCTCCCACAAGTGGCGCCAAGACTTCATCAAACTGTGACGTAACGCCACCGTCCGCTTCGAGAATGACAATCGAGTCGCCCGCCGACAGGGCCAGTCCTCCTGGCGTAAGCAGGCTGAGCGTTCCTCCCAGCGCAGCCTGTCCCGAAACGACGAGTCGGTCATGCACAAGATCGCTGAGAACATCGACCTCAAGAGTCCCGCCCGTTTCTTGCAGGTAGTCGCCGTCGACGTTGAGCGTTTGCAATGCCTCGAACGGAAGAAAGTCCTGTGTCGTGACACTGAGGTTGTCGATCCCGCCAGCATCGTTGTTCATTGCCAGCCCAACGAGGCCTTCCGACAGGAATTGGTCGCTGATTGTGAACGACTCAACCAGCACATCTCCAGTAAGCGTATCAGTGACTGAGAATGAAACAAATCCTGACGAAGAGTCGTGAATAATCTCGGCATTGAGGAGGGTATCTTCAGGGAAAGCGCCATTGAAGGAACCACTCCCAACAGCGCTCAGCACATTCAGGCGCTCGCCAGCAACATTGGCGATCAGGTCCACGCGGGTTGCGCTGCCCGTTGTGTTGCCGGCTACCAAGCTCAAGCTGTACCAGTTGTCCGTATCCCGGAATCCAAAAACCACTTTCGAGTCAATGTTGGCCCCGCTGCTATCTCCGAAGCCATCCAACACGATATCGGCATTGATAATGTCCACTCGCCCTGAGGTATCGAAGTCATTGCTTACTGCGATGGCGCCGGCCAAAGGCTCTCCGCCGACTGTCTCGGTCGCAAAGTCGATGTTTGTCGAAGTCTGAAAAAGCATTTGCGACTCGCCCACCAGCGCCGCATCCGTCGGCTCTTGGGCCGTGCCATCGCCGCCAGTTACGGCAAAGACCACGTCCGAGCCGTTCGCCCCGAGATCAAAAAAGTCCCAGCCCGGCAGCAGGTTGGTCGAAGCGCCAGCAGCAAAGGCAGTGCCTGGCGCAACACCTTCAAAGTCCTCGACACTCACGACGCTCGCAGGCGATCCCGCGCCCGCAATCGCTTGCTCCGCAACACGGATCACCGAGCCCGAACGCGCCGTCAGATTGCCGTAAAGAGTGCCCGCGCCGCTGACGCTGCCTCCTGACTCAACCGACATATCCCCAGCGATGCCACCCGCGTCCAAGTTCCCCGTCTGCCCCCCAAAGCCTGAGTGCGTCAGCGTTCCTCCCACAGGAGCAGTGTAGTCCGACGGGTTACCAATCTGCTGCGACTGGGTACTGCCCACAGTAATAAGACCGGGCTCGTAGAAGCGAAAGTAATCGTAACGGGCTTCGCTCTGTTCCTGATCGGAATCCTCAAAGTTGGTCGATATGCCGGTCAGCCAGAGATTGATCTGGTCATGTTCATAAACCTCGGCCGGGTAATCTGCGATTATCGTCAGTTGGTCGTCGACGTAAAAGCGAACCTCAGCAGGCGTCCACTCAAAACCATAGGTGTGATAGTCGTAATCCGTTCCGTCCGGCAGGTTCACAACATCAGAGTCACCGCCCGGTAGCTTCTGAATGATGTTGCCCTGTGCGTTCCACGGAAGCACGTGCTGTCGGAGACGACCAATATCGATCGAGCTCCCATTCTCATAACCGTCAATCTCCGTGCGACGAAACGACGGAAAGGTCGTCAGAACATGGCCGTTGGCGTCTGCCTCGGCGGCCATCGCCCAGAACGCGTGGTGCCAGCCTTCGTCGATGACTCCGTCGTTGTCGTGATCGATTCCGTCGCCCAGCTTTGCACGTGTCTCATAGTAGCCGTAATGGAATCGCTGTTGCGATATGACTCCGGCGCCGGCTGAATCGAATCCGTTGATAGGGGTCGCTAGCGGCGTCAGGTTGAGGATCAACTCGCCGCCCCCCACGGACACATTGCTAGGCAGCTGGATGCTTTGTTGCTTTTCGTCCGCCCGGTACCACCAACTCGATTCGTCCAACTGCGATCCGGTGAACTCGTCCGCCCAGAACAGGTCGTAACCTGCCGGAGCCGTTGCCTCGGCCAACTCACTGTTTGTGAGCAGAGCCACAGAAAGGGCGGCGACCAGGCTCGCGGCAAGTGTGGCCGATCTCCTAAGGGGTAGGTAGAAAACGGACTCACGAGAATTGCCATGCTTCATTGCGTACTTTCGTTATGTTGCGAGCGAGAGTGCGGTAGGACACGCAAGAACACACCGGAGGCATGCGCGCAGCAGCACTCATCAAGAGAGCAGAAAAAGATTGGCCAGAGCGTTCCGGTAACGAGCAAAAGCGCGGTCGAGCCGCGGTCTTCTCATTCAAGCTGGCTTCGCCAAGGCACGCAATGCGATATCGCGCCATTCAGCTCTGTCTTGCGCCGACAATGCCCTATGGCGCCACGCCCTCGGAGACGACCTCTCAACCCCCTAAGTCCTTATCAAGTATTCGGTTACCGCTTTCCAAGATCAGCAATGGCGTAATCGCACAGGGTATTGGCGTACCTGCGCAATGCGGTTTTTCTTGTCCCTAAGTAGCATAGATGCCGGAACCGTTATGCCGCGGCTCCACAAACTTGTCACGTCGTCTTAGCCGTATGAGATTTGACGGCTCGTCGCTCATCACAAATTTTTGCTTTTCCCTTTCACACCCGGTCACGGCTGCGCCTCGCTCACTCAGGTGTGAGTGTAACCAGCCCAGTACCTTTGTCCGCAACGACTCATCTTGCACCAAGGAGCATCGTCTAATGAAGCTAACCTCACTCACGCGCTGGATCGCCCTACTGGCGGTCACGGCGATTGGTAATGCCGGTTCGACCGCCCTCGCGGCGTCGATCACCTTTACCAACGCCGCCGATAACGACATCACAAATGGGGCCAACTGGAGCGGCGGGGGCGTGGCGCCTGCCTTCGGTGGCAACGTGAATGATCGCCTCAATTTCCATGGCACAACAACTTACTCAGCCGCCCAGGGCACGACGGTTGTCAACGCTGCGGGCACCGAGGGGCGCTCCTTGTCGATCGACAACGGGGGAGTGCTAACTGTCACCGGTGGCACCCTCGACGTCAGCACGACACCGGGGTCCGGCTCGTCCTTCATTGCCAATGGATCAAACGATAGCGGAACGCTTATCGTCGATGGTGGTAACGTTGACTTTGGCGGACAGGACATTATCACCGTTTTCAACGGCTCTAACTCAACCGCAACGATCCAGGTGGATAGCGGCTCGATCACTGTTGACCAGTTCAAGGGCAATAGTGGTGACGCTGGCTCGGTCTTCAACCTGGACCTCAATGGCGGTGTGACCAGCCTGCGTAGGCTAACCACTGAGGGTAGTCACACAGTCGACATTAACTTCAACGGCGGAACATTGCGTCAAGCTTCTGGCACCGACGTAAGTGCCAGCCAGCCAACGATTCCCGCGGGTGACGTGACTGCTACCATCCAGGCGGGCGGCTTGATCGTCGACACCAACGGCTTTGACAGTTTCGTCAACCCCATCCTCAACGATGGCGGCGGAAATGGCGGCGTCACGAAGCTTGGTGCTGGCACCCTACGCCTTAGCTCGTTTGGCGGCGCTAGCACCTACACGGGCGCCACTTCAGTGCAGGCAGGCACACTACGTTTGGTTACCGAAGACTTCACGGGAGGTTCCGCGACCACCGTGGAAGCGGGAGCCTCGCTGGTCGGCACTGCTACCACGAACTTTGACGTCTCGCTCAATGGCGGCACGATCGGTGGCAACAACGATGGATCCATTGGAACGCTTACGATCGCTAGCTTGTCGGCGACAGCTTCCGGTGGCCTGATGGACGTTGAGTTTGATTCGGACGCTAACAGCATTGATGTCATTGCCGTGACAGGCGTGCTCGATTTGACAGACCTTGATGTCTCGTTCGAGGACCTTGGCGCCAGCTCGCTTGTCGACGCGGCTTATGTCTTCGCGTCGTACGGTTCGCTCGTGGGCTCCGCCTTTGCCAGCGAACTCGCCGTACCCGCAGGTTACGAGATCGATTACGCGTTCGGCGGTAACAGTATTGCTTTGGTGACCACCGTTCCTGAGCCAACCACCGTCTGGCTCTTGGGCGCTACCACCTTGGCCGCAGTACGGCTTCGCCATCGCAACCGCGTCGCTTGAATTTTCTTTCTGTCTCAGCGGTGCGTTTGAGCGCACCGCTGAGGCATTTTGTTGTTTATTCCGTGACGTGACGGTAACGTTGGGGCAGGGGGTGATTGCGGCTGGCGCAATCACAAAGACTTAATGCGTAGCCGCTTGTGGAACAATCTGGCGGCTTCAGTAGACTCGATATTCAGCAGCTGCGTCGCTTTACCCTTTTCACAAGCAGCTGTACTTCATCACTTTTTCGCTCCTCGGTAACGGCAGTTTTCGGCTTCCTGCGGCAAGTTCGCCAGGCGCGGTCGGCGCTGGCTCTTGTGCGTTTCTCGCATCCAAGGTGATTCAACATGCGGTTCGAAACTCATCGATTGACGACTTCCTCTAGGTTACGGCTACTGCTGACAGCGGCGTTCGCGCTCGTTCTGTCGGCCACTCAGCAAGCCAGCGCGCAAACTCGCGCTGAGTATGACTTCGCCGGCGGCTCAGCGGCCTCGATTGACGCCGACGCCACGACCACCGCTGCCGACGTAGTTATTGGGGCGTTCACCAATGGGTCCACGAACCCTGGTTTTTCATCTGGCAATGGCAATCTCTTTGCCCGTTCAAACGCCACCGGTGTCGACGGCACCACGGGGGATGACCTAAGCGAGGCCATTGCCAACGGTGCCTTTGTCAGCTTTACCTTCGATCCACTGGCAGCTGCGCCAACCTTGTCAACTTTGTCTTACGACTACTTTATTCAGGGGGCGTCAGCAGCTTCCGATTACGGGATTTCCGTACTCACAAGCCTCGACAGCTTCACAGCACCCATCGATAACTTTACTTTCTCTGGCGTAGGTGGTACGACCCCGGTTCAATCGCAGCTCGTCGATCTTACCGCTTTGACTGGCTTCTCATCGGTTGCTAGTCCGATCGAGTTTCGCTTCTATTTCACGGATACGGCCGACTCAAACAGCCAAATCCACCGTCTGGACAACATTTTGCTGACTAGCGACGTCGTCGTCGTGCCTCCAGCATGGAACGTCGACGCCGACGGGACTTGGTCTACCGGATCCAACTGGACAACCGATCCCGATGTGCCTGGTGTCGGTAGCCTAGCCAATTCGGATGTGACCTTCGGTTCCGTCATCACCGCCGATCGGACGGTGACACTCGACACCTCTCCTTCACTTAATCGTATCACCTTCAGCGACAACAACTCCTACACCATCGTCGACGACCCGGGTAACCCCGGCGTGAACTCCATTACGCTAACCGGCGACGCTGAAGTGGAAGTGACCTCCGCAGACGCCAATATCAGCGCCGCAATCGCCGGAACGGCTGGTCTGGTCAAGACCGGGAGTGGCCAACTCTTCTTGAGTGGAACCAACAGCTACACAGGCACGACCGATATTCAGGGCGGCAGAGTTCGGCTGCAAAATATCGCTAGCATCAATGACACGGTCAACGTCGGTGCAGGCGCTGACTTTATCTTTCAAGGTGATGATGCGGGCGGTGGCCCAAGCGGCACCTTCACTCCCAACATCACCGGTTCTGGCGATGTGATCCTGAGCGATACGATGACTACCGAAGTTATCACGTTCGATGCCGCCAAGTCTCAAACCGGCTTGACGCAAGTCAATGGCGGTACGCTGGTTGTCACTGACGCTGGTGCTCTCGGCACCGCTACGGGCACCGGAGTCTCGGCTGCAGACCGGACCCTCATTCGTAGTAATGAAGACGCTGAGCTTCAGATCGCTGGCGGAATCACCATCGCTGGTGAAGTCATGGACTTGAATGCCCGCACGGTGGGTACCGCTTCTTCACACATCCGCAGCACGTCTGGAAACAACACTTTGACCGGCGAGATTGTGCTTGACTCCGCTGCAGGTGGTGGTGGCACCGGTGGTGGCGATTACGTCATTACCTCCGACGCCGATCTCCTGACGCTCTCCGGCAACATCATCGACCAATCCGACAACGGTCAGGCCAACCTGATCGTCGGCGGCGCCGGCAACGGCCGCATCGAAGGCAACTTTGTTGACCTCGATGCGACACCTGCTGATGGAATCAACGACAACGACAATATCTCGCTAACCAAGCGGGGTACTGGTACTTGGACCTTGGCGGCCACGGCGCCTTTTGATTCCTTTAACACCTACGGTGGCAACACCACAGTGGAAGAAGGCACCTTGGTGATCCAATCGGTAGCAACTCCGACTGCCGATTCTGGCGAGGTTCGCAGCCCCATCGTGACAGTCAACAGTGGGGCCACGCTTGATGTCTCGAGCTTCGGAGTTTACTCCGCTCAAATCGGCCAGTCGCTCCAAGGTGCCGGCACCATCGACGCAACGGGCGGAGCCGTCCGCGTGACGGGCGCCAGCTCGGTCAAGCCTGGTGACAGCGGTGTCGGAACCCTTGCGATTACGGGCGGCCTCAACCTTGATGACCTGCTCGACACCGACCCTCAAGCGGTCACCGATCGCGGGTTGCACTTCGAACTGTCTGATGTCACGACGGCCGGCAGCGGTATCAACGACTTGATTACTGTTTCTGGCAACCTAGATGTTAACGGCGTGGACGGCGATGTGATCGTGAACATCGTGCCGGTCGGTGACGGCTTGGCAACGGGCGATTACACCCTGATCGACTACGGCACGGTTTCGTTCCAGAACAGTGGCGCCTTTACGCCCCAGCTCGTTGATTCCGACGGGAACCCGTTCCCCGTTATTCGTCAGAGCTTGGCTGTCGTTGATGATGTCGCGAACAGCGCCATTGAGCTGCAAGTGTCTGGCTCCGTCGGTAACTTGGTCTGGAAAGGCACTGTTAACAACGTTTGGGACGTTGGCGACAACAACGTTGGCGTTGGACTTGGCACTGCCAACTGGGACAACAGCAGTGTTCAAGATGAGTTTGTCACGCTCGACGCCGTCACCTTTGACGACACGGCGACTGAGTTCACGGTCGACGTCATCGAGAATGTTCTGCCCAGCAGCACAACCTTCAGCAATGCCACCAATGCCTACACCTTGACTGGAGTAGGCGGCATTCAAGGAGGGTCCCTCACCGTCAATGGGGCTGCGGGAGTCACGCTCGATAACGATGGCAACAGCTTCTCCAGCGTGAGCATTGGCAGTGGTGCAACGCTTACCCTGGGAGATGGGGTTGGTAACACGGATACCATCAACATCTTCGTCGATATCACCAACAACGGCGCCCTGGTACTCAACGAAGAGACTGGGGGTGAGACACTAGCAGGAGTCATTAGCGGCTCCGGTACGGTAACGGCGCAGTCCGGAACCCTGCAACTTGAGGGAGCTAACACTTATACCGGAGAAACCACGGTAAACAGCACGGTCTTGCTCGTTAACACCGACACGGCAACCCCCTTGGGTGACGTCTCTGGCGCCACCACCGTAAACGCAGGTGGTGTTCTTCGTGGTAACGGACAAACCGGCAACGTCGCTGAAAACGTCACGCTCAATGGTGGTGAGCTTGCCGCTGGTGGCGGAACCGCAAGCGCCATGACTTGGTCCGGTGACATCACCATTGGTGCAGCCGCTGGAGCCAGCGTTCAGCTGGACGGCGGCACCGACACCTTCGACGGCGGTGTACGTCAAACCAATGGCTTGACGATCACCGGCAACGTCTCCGGCAGCAACGGTCAAGACCTTGAGCTCACCCAAGGTGGTGGCTCCACGCTGGTTGTATCCGGGGTCATTGGTCATGATGGCGGCATCACCAAGAACGGTGGCGGTACCGCTGAACTGACGGCAGCGAATACTTACACTGGCGACACCAACATCACGAGTGGGACTTTCGCACTCGTCGATGGCGGCTCAATCGCCTCCTCGCCGAACATCAACGTAACCGACGGTGGTAATTTTGATGTTAGCGGCACCACCACGACCTACGCTCTGGCAAGCGGACAAACGCTGAGCGTAGGACCAGCCTTCTCCTCCGACGTTGGCGGCGCCAACGTGGTCGCTGGTGGATTTGATGATGAGATCGCAGCCGATAGTGGCTCGGTCACAGGGCCGATCACCGCGGGCAGCGGTTCAACGATCGATGGCCTGGGCAGCTTTAGCGGCAACGTGACTGCGGAGTCGGGCTCTACCGTCCGTGTCGGTACCAATGGCATCAGTGGCGGTTTCTCGGGAACTGCGGCCACCGAAGACTTCGAAGGCTTCACACCAGCCGTGGTGCTTGATCCTGTCGGCGGAGACACGGGTGCCCTCACTGGTTGGACGCTGATCGATGTCCAAGGTAATGCTGGCCCGTCCTTCCCCGCGACTGACGTCACGCTAGGCATCTCTGGCGCCGACGGGTCGGCGGCCAATGAGATCACCGAAGGACCCGCTGGCCACAGCCAGTTGTTAGCGGTTACCTCGACCGACTACGACCGCCTTCAGGGTACGGATGGCGCTAACATCGCCGGTGCGTTAGCTATCGCCCCCGCTTCGTTCGATACGTCCAACACGGTAGACGTCATCGAGGCCGATCTCATCTTCGATGGCTCGGGCGATGGCAGTGGCAGCTTCCTGGATGCAAAGCTCATCCTGGACTTCGTCGACGAGAACAATCACATCCAGTTGGCGCTAGTGAAGGGTAACGCCGGCAGCGGTGGCTCCACCGAAGTTGACGTCAAAATTGTTAGCAATGGCGCTACGACGACGGTGTTCGACACGTTCTCAGACCTCGACTTCTCGGCTGGCTTCAACGAAGACTCGTTGATCCGCGCCAAGGTAGTCCACGATGTCGCAACTGGTTTTCTCTCCTTTGAGCTGTCGGAGAGTGGTACGGTGCTTGCGGAGGGGTATGCCGTAAGCGAAGCATTGAAGACGGCGGGCACGGGTCGCGTTGGCTTTGGCTCCAACAACGACGCTTTCGCTGTCGACAACCTGTCGGTCACCACGCAGGCGGGCGTGAATGTCGAGGGTGTTCAGATCATGAACATCGATGGCGACTTCACGCTCGATGCCGGGGCTACGCTAGAAATCGATCTGGCGAGCACCGACACCTACGATCGCCTAGCGATCACTGGAGCCCTGACCGGCAATGGTACGTTGGACGTGAATCTCTCGGGTGGCTTCGCTCCGCTGCTGGGTGACACGTTTGACATCTTCGACTTCGGCTCGGCCTTGGGCACACTTGCCTTCGACCTGCCGGACCTTTCAGGAGCTGGCCTCGATTGGGACACCACCGGCTTGCTAGTCGACGGTATCCTGGAGGTCGTTGCCGCGTCTGCCAACCTGGTAGGCGACTTCAACGGCGACGGTATGGTTGACAGCGGTGACTACGCCTTCTGGCGGAACAACCTGGGTGTGGGTGCCGAACTTGCCGGTACGGGCGACGGCAGCGGCATCCTCGACGCTGCTGACCTCGCTTTCTGGGTAGGCAACTTCGGCGCCACGTCGCCAGGAGCTGCTGGAGCTGCGGCCGTCCCCGAGCCCTCCGCATTGGTGCTGCTTGGTCTGTCCGCCTTCGGTTTCGCCGCTCGGCGTCGCCGCTAGGTTCCAAAGAGTTTAGCCTTACGATTAGCGGGGGTCGGGTTTTCCCGACCCCCGTTTTTCGTTTTCGCTTGCCGTCTCTATGACGGATCGCATCCAACATTCCCTAGCCCGATCGCATCTGCCTCTTCCAAAGGAGTGATCGCTCGGCAGGTGTTACCGGATCGCCCCAGCGAGCGGCGCCACGTTACGGCGGACGGATTCCAGCAGAGTATGGGGGGTGACAACCACTGGTACAGGATTATACGGCAAGCACCTGCCTTTCCCGAAAACGATGCTTGGCGTGAGCCGCGTCACGCAAGTAAGCCCCGAGAAGTTGGGGCCTCAGAGAGCCGAACTCTCCCAAAAGAAGATGGCTTCGGGAAAGCTGGCTAGCTGCAATTGTGGGTCACTCCTGAGCTAGTTAGCGGACCGCACAAAAACAGCATATTCAACCCTCGAAGAGTCCCCACGCATGTGGAATTTGCCAGAATCGGCGCTCGGAAGAGATTGAGCTACAACAGATTCGACACAGCCCGACAGTGCGTTTCACGCGTCACACTATTAGTCCCTTTCCGGCGCGTTTCGAAAGATTTCGCATCTCTATAGCGTGCCGTAGACTCCCCGGATTAGACCTCTCTACGCGGCGGATCGGAGTCTTGCGAGGCGAGCGACCAACCTGCCATACCGCCAGCGAATGCAGACAGTAGAACAATCAACACAGGAGGTATCGGGGGACTTTTCCCAAACAGGACTAGTAATCCACAAAAAGAAATCCAGACACCGACACCCGCTCCGAAGGCAGTAAACACGTAGGTTTGCCACCTATCGACAGGACGCGACATTACTAAACTCATGCGTTCATTGCTAACGACTCCACCTACGGCCAGGCCACATAAAGACATCAGTGACGCTACGCAAAATCCAATCGCCAATAACGTGTGCATGTTAGCGAAGGGAGAAACTCGAGGTTCATTGACAAGCCCATGGATGACCAGAACGACCTCATCGGGAAACGGAAAGCCAAGCGGCCAGGAATTCGGGGAACTGGTGATACGAAAGCTTCCCCAAACTAAAAACAAGCTAGCTGCGAAGCAACAGACGGAAATAATTGCTGACAGGCACCAGACGGAGAGCTTGGTAAATAGCCCAAAATAGTGTGAGAATAGTGAGAAGAAAACCACTGCCATGAGCAGCCCAATAATTGCAATCAAGCCTGTTGGGTTGCTTGCGATGACAACAACGGTCAACAACGAAAGAGCAATCACCCATATCCCGCGTGTCCCATTCATCTCGATACAGTTCTAACCTGAACGATTTCGATTCCAGTACTCAAGAGTTATTTGTGAACAATGCGAACAAATCCATATTAGCCCAATCCACGGTGCACCCACTACGAGTGAAATGGTGATGAATAGCAGCGGAACCCAAAGCTAGATACCGATTGGTTGCAATGCCAATCCAAACTTTCCGTAAGTTGCTGCAATCGCTAGGGATGTACCAACAACTGCGAGAACTAACTTGTGAATCGTGTGGTCAGGCTCGTCATTACGACCGGTACCTCTGTGGTTCTGTTTTGTAATCCAGACCACCTGACTTTCCAAAATGCGCAGATGACGAATGGTGCTCCGCTCATGCCAAGGCACAAACCTTCAGTATAGCGTGATTGTTCGAATTGTTGCGCTCTCTAGCAAATGAGGCGATTGGCCACACTGACCACAGAAATAGACGCCAAATCTATACCGATTTCATTTCCTGGGCAACTTTCAGTTGTCCTCAGAACTGAAGGAGGTGCACATCAATTCGGCCGATTCTCGCTCTGTGATTCCAGTTCCATTGGTCGTCACACCCCAGTATTGAATGCTGGCTTACTCCAAGTCGCCCCCAACCCAGGACTTACAGCGGTTCTTGAATTGACATGACCGGCTTGGGCCCAAAAAACGCCTAAACAGCCATCCGCGGGTGGCCACGTGTTCCTGTGACTCGCAGTAGGCTGCAGCAGCGGTCAGCGATTGCGATCACGCGATGCCACCGCGCGAAGGGTCGCAATGAGAAATAGAACCGCACCCAAGGGTTCTGGCGTGGCTTGCGATGTTGCCGGCTCGGGCGCCTCAAGGATGGCGCCATAGTTGGCTTTCCAGATGGTGAGATCCTCGTTATCCACTTTGCCATCGTTGTTGGCGTCGGCAATCGGGTCTTGGTTGGAAAGGGCCTTCCGCCACACTGCGTAGTCTGCCGCATCAACCACACCATCGGCATTAAAGTCGGCCGGGTGGAAAGGAATGGTAATGTCCAGCACCAAGCCCCCGTCGCTCAAGTTTGCAGCCATCGTTCGCTGCTTACCGGCATGCGTCACGGTTACCAGATACTCGCCTTTGAATCCGCGCGTTGTTGATTGACCTTGCTGATCGGCCAGCAGTTGCTCTTCAGTCCACCACTGGTCGAAGACCAGATCACGATAGGCTTGGCCGTTTGGTTTGATCGACCAGTCTTGTCGGTAAAGGGCTGCATCCGGTCGCGGGGTGCGGCCTTCCCAGAATCCCCAGAGAAACACCGTATCAAGCCCCTCGTGGGCGAAGGCCGCGGTCAGGAAGTCGCGCGTGTAGTTTGCTTGCAGTTGCTCGTCGTCGGTATCGAAATCAAACTCCGTAATGGCCATCGGCAGGCCAAAGGCAGCAAAACGATCGAGCACGGCCCATAGGTCCTCGGGACCAATCAGATCCTGATTCTCATCCTGCTTGTAGTAATGTGCCTGCAAACCGATGGCGTCCAGCGGCGCCCCCGCCTGCTGGAGTAAAGTAATATGATCTTCCAGGGCCTGCTGCTGCGGCGTATCAATGCCCAGGCCAGCATCAATCACGCGGTTCTCATTCAGGAATAGTCGCACGCCAGGGTTGGCGGATCGAATCTCTTGATACCAGTCCGCCATGGCCGCCTCGCCCTCATCCAGCGCCTGAAAAAAAAGTTGCTGCTGGCGAGGTTCGTTCACGGCGTCCCAGCTTGCCAGTTTGCCGGCAGTCTTGCTGCTGATGTCGGCAATGTGGGCCGAGATGATGGCCCGCAGGGCCGCTTGTCCGGCGGGATCAAGCGGTTGCCCCGTATTGATCGTAGACTGAAGCAAAGCCTCCACGGCATCAGGAATCTTGTCTTCGCCCGGCCACAATAGGTTGTGGCCATGCACGGGAATCCCCTGCTCATTGAGCCAGTCGAGCGCAGCCAGCGTGTTCGCCTGGGACCAAGTCGTGTTTCCCCAATCCCCTGCCCAGCCTTGCCACTTCAATGCGTTCTCGGTGATGGCGCGATTGAACAGTTCGGCAAATTTCTCACGATACTGTTGCCCATCGCTGTTGGTCTCATTGATCCACGGCGTAGCGGCTGCCGATCCGAAGCCAAACTCGTGTCGCTGCATCGCGATCGCCACGTCGGCGCCAATCGCTGGCTGACCGTGAGCATCACGCACGTTAACCACCAGGTCCGCCTTGCGTAGGGCGTCGATTCGCGCCTCGGCAGTTGCTCGCCAAGGAGCATCCGGCTCTGCGCCGGAATACGCGGGGGGCGCTGGTAGCGCGTTCTGAATCCAAATACGGTCCAACAAGACATCGAACCCGGTGACCCCCGTGCCTCCGATCGTCGCATTAAAGTCTCCCAACACTTGTAGCCGCCGAATCGCGGAGAGATCGAGCGCTTGGTAGTTGTTGCCCGACTCGGGACTGGCCAGGTTGTTCAGGGCGATCCCCTGGATTGGCGCCCCTACCGGCGCAGCTTGCATGTCAAATCGCCATTTGCCGGTGTTGCCGTGAACATCGAACAGCTCCAATTCGAACCACCGCGCGGCAACCGGTTCTGCCAGTGCGCTTTGGCCCACGGTGTAGTCGACCATCAGGCGACTGTCGGCGAAATCGCTAAAGTCGATTCCGGAAGCAGGGTAAGAGAATCCCGCGCCTCCGGCCCCGTTGTCTGGATCAAAGAGTCGAACTTCGCTCGCACCGATCGATTGCTGGAAACCACTAAAGGTGTAATCGAAACCGGCGCCCGAGAAGCTAGAAAACACGTACTCGTATGCCGAAGCCACCCGAGAGCTTTCGCCCAGCAGGCATACCATCAGCCAACCAACAACAAGGCCATAGCGCATGATCATCGACCGTCTTGGAGAGTAAGAATGACCGGACCAAACCTGGCAAGGAGACCCCACAGCCCCACCGCGCACCCCCTGAGCAGAATAAGAGGGCTCGGCAGGAGCGGTCAATCATTTTCTGCTGATAATGCGAGCGTCGAGTGGCTTAATGTCTTCGTTCACAACGCCATCCGCACTATTTGTTGCTCACCACTGCGCAGTTGGTGAAACGCCGATGTTCGCCGCTCTATTGCTTGGACACGCGGCCACTAGCTCGCGACAATTCGCGGGCTGAATTAAGCGGCCTCGGCTGCGAAGTAATCTGTGAGACCAGCCATCGTTGCTGTGACAATCTACTTGCACCCCACGGAGAGCGACAACAGAGCGAACACGTTCTCAAGAATAGCGTCGCCGCTACGCGGGGATGATCAGGGGCGATGCGAAGCGAGCCGTGCAAGGAGCTTGGAGCGGTGATGAGCCGCTTGCTGGATTGTGGGTGGGTACTGCCCTATCCGCTGACGGTGCCCTCGGGTTTTCGAGGGCACCCCACAATCCAGGGCACCAGCTAGCTCCTGTAGCCCGGCACGACATCGCCACGCATTAGCGTGAACATGCTTATCCCTTGCCCAACCAGATTGTACTGGAAGTGTGCCGACAGGTCTGGCTCCGTGTAGTCGAAGCGATCCCAAGCCCCAGACTCGCCTAAGATCGGATCGCTTGTCTTCTCTCCGCTTCGCGACGGTGTGCCAAGATGATACAGGACTTGCTCGCGGGAATCTGCGAACGAGAAATCGAGCAATGACTCATCGAAGCCGCCATACTTCGCCGAGTACATGAATATAGTTTCCACATGATCGTCTCCGTCGCACTGCACCTCCAATCCTCGATCCTCGAAGATGTACTGCACTAACGGCTCGTCCGAGTCATTCTCGACGATTCTTTGGACGGCCCAGCTTCTAAACGGATCGGTCTCCAGCATCTTGGAAACAGGCTCGCCAAGAAAGTCAGTCATTGCCATGTCGGTATGCCTTATCTGTTTCGCATTGCTTCGTCAAATTTCAAGCGGTCTCTGAGGGCTGCGGCATCGAGATCGGCAGCATCCTCTGCAATTCGTGCCGCTGTGTTTCGACCGCCGTACGTCGGGCTGGTTTGCTTGTGGATTTTCCTCGGTGAAGCAACCGCCGGTGTGCCGTTCTTCAACGCCTTGAGTTCATCGGAAGTTAACTTACGATTGAGGCGATCTTCGGCTGCTTTTCGCTGAGCCGCAAACGACGGCTGGTGATCCATGTCGAGAGCTTCTGTCTCGCCGATTCTACGCTTTCGGCCTTTGAGATCGCCGTAGGTGCCGGTGTCGCCAGCCTTTACTGGGGCCTCTACCTCCACCTTAGCCGGTTTCGCGACCTTGCCGGCGTTGGGATCGACCGGATCACAACCGGTTGCGGTGGCGGCGAGGAGGTCGTTCTGGACGGCGGCCAGGTCGCAGGGGTTGGAATTATTATTGTCGTTGTCGCGGTCCCTGTCACGGCGGCGGCGGCCGTTGGGCGGGTCGACGTCCGGGGCGAGCCGGGTCAGTTTCCGCGCCTTGTCGGCGACGCTCGCGATCGACCTGCCGGTCAGGACGTTTGCTGACTCGAAGAAGAAGTCCTTCTGCAGCTCCGCCGCGGCGCGGGGGTCGCTCGTCACGCGGTCGACGTAGTCGACCGTGCCGCTCAACGCGCGGGAGGCCGAGCCGAGCGGGTCGCTAGCGGCGCTCATGACCGCGCCTGTGAGCCCGGCCGCCGTGTCGACCACCCCGTCCCTCAGCTGGCCCAGCTCGTCGAGCGGGTCGTTGAAGAAGTTGCTCGTGTGGTCGGCGATCGAGTCGGCCGTCTCCTGCAGCTCCTCCCCGATCAGCTTCACGGCGGTCGTGTTCTGCACGTAGACGTTGTGCTTGTAGAGTTCCCAGAAGCTGGGGGGCTCGCCGAAGGAGCCCGGGGAGACGCCCCCGCCCCGCAGCTCCGGCGCCGGCGCCGGAGCGGTAGGGAGGTTGTCGGGGTCGCCCGTCGCGGACTGGTCGTAGGGCAGGCAAGGGCATCGATGTAATGCGGATGCCAAACATACTGTTTCTCGGCCGCGCCTGACTCGGTGGCCCGCTCATCAAGG
Source organism: Lacipirellulaceae bacterium (assembly GCA_965263315.1). Classification (GTDB taxonomy): domain Bacteria; phylum Planctomycetota; class Planctomycetia; order Pirellulales; family Lacipirellulaceae; genus JBCCQL01. Next base: position 517,411 of record CBDHGZ010000002.1, read on the forward strand.
CACTGCCACTGCTCGTTGTATCGAGAAAAATACCGGGTGGCCAGAAATTCTGAAAAGTGGATCAAAACGGCGCGCTCAAAATGGTTTCTTGAGTTTGGCGATTCAACGTTTATGTTGAGAATCAGCGTTTCTCACTCTGCAAGCGCGTGTCGACGTAAGTCGGTAAACGATGGTCGCGAGCAGCGCTGAGAAGTGTGAGCGACGTCACACTGGAGGCGAAAAAACTCGCTGGCGGCCGTCGCGAAAGCCCCTGGCGATTTTTCTTTGGGCCAACTTTTTCTCAGAGCCCCGTCAGCCGCACATTTCGCTCAACTCGCGAAGATAGTCTAGCGCCTCGTCGAGCTCGGGCGCGTTGGCCCCCGGCACCCGGCCGGCACGATCGCACTCGCCTAGCAATACCAGCTCGCCATAGCTCTCATTCTCCTGAAGTCGCCGGTGGCGTCGCCGCCCAATTGTGCCATCGTGAATCTGGTGAGCCTGCATGTGGTGCTCGATCAGCCACGCGGTGCGCTCGGTGATGGAACCTCCCAAGGCTTCCAAGCCCGCGGCAACGTGGTCGCCCGGGTCGATTCCTTTGCCCAAGTCGTGAAGCAGGGCGGCGGTGAGAAACTCCTCGTCGTAGGGCAACGCGTCGCGAGCGTGGTCGAACACCTGTAGGCTGTGATACAAGGCGTCGCCCTCCGGGTGGTACTCTGGATTCTGCTTGACGTTCTCCAAGGGTAACAGCAGCGCCTCGAACAACTGAAAGCGATCCACGCCAAGCTCCGCATCAGCCAGTGCGGCTTCAACATCGAGATCGGGATACTGTTCCGCCAGCAGTTGCTCCAGCTGCTTGGCAGTGGCCCGCTCGATCGCCCGACCGGTGATCGAGCTCTTGAACACGTAGTGCGCCTCTCGGGCGGCGTAGACCGTCAGCTCCAGAGGCCAGTCGCCTGCCACATGCACGTGGCGGAAGGTTTGCTGCTCTCCCTGCTTGCGGACCTGCTTCCGCTCCACCTGGAAGCGGAGACCTTCGCCCTCCAGCAAGTGGGTGACCGCTTCGAGCGAGTCGGAGAAGACATGCAGGTCGATGTCGGAACCTTGACGCACATGACCGGTAAGCACGCTCCCGATCAGTCGAGGCCGGAATGGCGCCAGTAGCCTCAGCATCCGTAGCGCTGCCAGCCGCATCGCTTGGAGGTTGGCAGTGCGTTGCTCACCCTCGTACAGCCGGGCGAAGACCTGCACCTGATCGCGAATCTCGGCGTTTGAGGGCAGGTCGGCCGGCTTGGCCCAGCCGCCGCACAGCTTGCGGCCCGCCTTCATTTTGGCGCGGTAGTACTCTGACTCCTGCCGCTCATACATCAGGCGAGCCGCCTCGTAGGCGATTTGACGCCTCAGCTTTGTGTTCTCCACCAATCAGCGCCGTAAGCCCAGTGACCGGCGCGGGGCAATCGAGGAACGCGGCCAGTCGAACTTGCTGGCTTTGGCCCCAGCCTACCACCGAACCAGACGCGAAGCCAGCTGGCCAGCGGAGCCAAGCCAGTAGCTGCCCTCCGATCCCAGGCAACCTGACTACGGCCACGATTCACCATCTTGCACACCGCCCGTGGCCCAAGGCAGCGGTTCGGGACAGGGTGACTTCCCCTAGCTACTCGCCCGAGAGCAGGCGTTGAGCTTCGTCGTCAGAGAGGTTCTCAATGTCGGCGAGCAAGGCTTCGATATCATCGCCCCCAGGCTGACTCTCAGCCTGCTCCGAAGCAGGCGCCACGGCGAGGGACTGCTCAGCAAGATACCGTGCCAAGGCCGACGGGGTAGGGTAGTTCCACGCCACGATCGGTGGCAACGGCACGTCAAACGCTTCTTCGAGCTCGCCGCTCAGTTCGACCGCGGTCAGTGAGTCGAGTCCTAGCTCGGCAAAGGGGCGATTGCGGTCCGCTTCGCTGGCATCGAGGTCAACACGCACCACCAGCCACTGCAGCATCCACTCTTCGATTCGCTCCACAGCGGCATCGATTGAAAGCCCTTCCAAGGAAGGGCTTTCCGGAGCTGGCGGGCGAGCGACCGCATCACGGGCTTGGTCGCTGTTCCAAACGTGTAAGGCCTTGAGTTCGTTCGCTAGATACTGCTGGCGGCACAAGCTACGCTGCACTTTGCCACTGGAGGTGATGGGCAACGACGATTGGCGGATCAGCACGACCGCGTGAGGATCGACCTCGTGCTCAGCCAGGATCGCCCGGCGTATGTCATCGACCACACCTTGACGCGACTCCTCACGACAAGTGCGAGCAATCTGCTGGACCACCACCAATCGCTCCTGGCCATCTATTTCACAGGCAAAGGCGCCACCGGTCATGGCATCCGCGTGGGCCATCTCGGCCGTTTGTTCAATGTCTTGGGGGTAGTAATTGCGGCCACGAACTATGATGACGTCCTTCGAACGGCCGGTAACGAATAGCTCACCCTCGTACAGGAACCCCAAATCGCCGGTTCGCATGAAGCCGGATCCGTGGCCCGGCACGTCGCCGTTGAAGACGGCTGCGGAATCGCTCTCACGCCGCCAGTAGCCTTGTGCGACAGACGGACCGCGAACGACAATTTCGCCCACGGTACGATCTGGGCAGGGGCTAGCCGTCTTCGGATCGACGATGAGAAGCTCGTGGCCAGCGGGTGCTTGGCCGCAACCAACCAGCTGTTGGGCAGGCCGGTCGCCGTCAGCCACCGACGCCCTGCCGGCGCCAAGTTCGGCGCGGTCAATGGACAGCAAAGTCGGCGGGTGGTCATTGTCTGGCCCCGCGGCCAGCAGCGTGGCCTCGGCCAACCCGTAGCACGGGTAGAAAGCTCGCGAGCTGAAACCCGCCATCTCCATGGCCTCAGCAAACGACGTCAGCGTCGACGCATGGATGGGCTCCGCGCCGCAGAACGCCAAACGCCACGTTGAGAGGTCGAGGCGCTGACGATCGGCTTCGGTGGTTCGCTCCACGCAAAGACGATAGGCGAAATCGGGGGCGCCACTGATGGTGGCCCGATAACGATCGATGGTTTCGAGCCAGCGGAGCGGACGTTTGAGAAATGCCGTGGGCGGCATCAACACGCTCGGGCCACCAACATAGAGCGGCGTCAGCACGCCGCCGATAAGTCCCATATCGTGGTAGGCGGGTAACCAAAACACGCCACAGTTGGAATCCTCTGCCCCGGTTGTCGGCGGGAGACCAAACGCCACCCGGATGGCTTCCAAGTTGGCAAGCAAGTTGCCATGCGTCACCATCACACCCTTCGGTTCGCTGGTCGAACCGGACGTATACTGAAGGAAGGCAAGGTCACTAGCCGCTGGTGCATGTGGCTTCCAGTCGTCTGCTGCTTCGACGAGCTGGTCGGTGGCCAACCAGTCGAGAGACCGAGCGGCTTCATCCTGTTGCTCAAGGTCGATCGTGCTGAGGGTTTGCGACGTGGTCAGCGCCACGACGGCCCCGCTGTCTGCCGCGATCCGGCTCATGCGTGGTAAGGGACGGCGTGGCTTGGGATAGGTGGCGGGAGTGGCCACAACACCTGCTGCGAGACAACCAAAGAACGCGGCGATAAACTCCAAGCCAGGCGGATAAACGAGCAAGGCACGGTCGCCCGGTTTCAGTTGCGCAGCCAGCCGCTGGCCAATAGCCATCGAACGCTGCTCGAGTTCGCCAAAGGTGAGCGTGGTCTCGGATCCATCCTCGGCTAGAAAGCGGAAAGCGACAGCGCTGCGATGCTCACGCGCTTGTAGCGCCAACAGCTCGACAAGCGTACTACAACGCTGGCAGGCTGGCGTCATACTGGGCGAAGTTGTTGTCACAGCGATCCGAAGAATCGAGGGGCTTTAGCGTACCGACCAGCGGACGCAATAATATATTAGGGTCGCCGGCCAACCGCGGTTGTTGAGGAAACGAAGCGGCTGAGCAAGGTGGGTGGCGTGGATCGAAGCAACAACGCGAGAAACTGGAGCCGCCTCGACCGGAATCAGAGATTTTAGGCAGAATAGCGAAGAGGATAAAGTCCCTCGGCCGTTCCGGCTGGCTTTGCCGTAGGTTTTCAGTAGCGACCAGCCACCCAATCCGATCCAGCCCGCACCGCTTGCCACGCTATCATGAATGACCGTCCGCTGGCTTCAGGCGATTCCGAGCCCCCGTTAGTGCTGGACTGGCCCGACGCGACGCCATCGGCTTCGTTGCGGCCAGGAACAGTACAACTGTGGGCCTGGAGTCTTTCCGACGATACGGCAGCCGTGGCGACCCTGAGCGATGACGAGCTGGCACGGGCCGACCGGTTTCACTTTGAGAAGCACCGGCGTCGGTTCATCAACGCTCGAGTTGGGTTACGAGCTTTGCTGGCCGCCGTTACCGAGGTCTCGCCCGATAGCATTCGGTTTGAGTACGCCTGCCATGGCAAGCCGACAATCAAACGATCGGTGGCGACGGATAATGCTGGCGAGCAACTTCACTTCAATCTCTCGCATAGTCGGGACATGGCGTTGCTAGCGGTCACGCTAGGTAGCGAGGTCGGGACCGACATCGAAGCCCACCGCCCTTGCCAGCAGGCTCTGGCCATCGCGGGGCGACACTTTACCACTAGCGAAGCGGAGGGGCATCGCAGGCTGCAGGGAGATGAACAAACCGATCGATTCTTTCAGCTCTGGTCCGCCAAGGAAGCCGTTATCAAACTGCTAGGGTCAGGATTGCAGTTCCCACTGACAGCGTTTCAAACACCCAGCGCTGAAGGTGGACGCGGAGCCGTTGACCTTCCCGGCGATAACCCCTTGGGAATTGCCCGTTGCTGGGTCGAGCCTCTTGCTGGTGCAGCAGGGTGCTCGGCTGCTTTGGCCACCGTTGAACAACCGGCAGAGATTGTCGCAAGACAAGTCAGCTGGTGAGTTCGTCTGCGGAGATTGTGGCCAAGTGCTTGCCAATCTGCCGAGCGCCTTCTCCAGTCATCATCGTGAAGTGATCGCCGGCCACTTCGTGGAGTGATACTGATACGCCGGCAGCTCGCCAGCCGTGGTCCTCCAGCCCGTCCACTTCAACCTGAGGCAAAGCGCCATCGGTCGTTGGCCTAAACAGCAAGACTGGCGCTGTGAGCGTCGGTGGCTGGTACTGGCGGCTTGCTCGAACAAGCCCAGCGCCAACGGCGACCACACGACGCAGGAACTGGCTGTCCGCCATTCCCACAGCCAAGCCGGACTGGCGGGCCGCAGTGACTGCCTTGTTGAACTGTTGGTCCTGGGGTAATTCCTGGAGATCGGACCGATCCAACGATATCTCGCGGCCTTCAAAGCGGCCTGCGAACTCTAATGTTTCGTGCAGAAAGCCAGCGTGATCATCCAGCTGGACGTTTCGATAGACCGACGGCAACGGGGTATCCAGCAGGGCAACAAACTCGACAGCTAGGCCTTCGCGCTCCAGTTCCTCGGCGACGGCAAGCGCCGGTACGCCGCCTGTCGACCAGCCGGCAAGACGGTAGGAGCCTTCAGGTTGATAAGACCTGAGAGCGGCGGCATAGTCCTCAGCCAAACGAGGCATCGCGTCATGCGGCGGTGCATCGTCGTCCAGGCCACGAGGACGCAAGGCTACGACGGGAGAGCCTTCGGGCATTGCCGCAGCCAAGCTGCGGTAGCAGGTGACATCCCCCCCCAGAGCCGGCATCAGAAATAGCGGCGATCCCTGCCCTTCCCGCAGGGTGGTCAGCGGCGACCAAGCCTGAGACGAGCAACCTGATTCAGATCGGTCGGCGCCAAGAAGTGCCGTAAGTTCGTCAGCCAGCGAAGCGATGCTGGGCCCCTCGAGGAGCTTGGCCATGGGAAGCGTTACGCCAAGCTTTCGTTCCACGCTATTCTTAAGCTCTAGCGACATCAGGGAGTCGATCCCGAACTCGGCCAACGGTTGGCTCACTTCCAACGAAGACTCTTCGATGCTCATCACCCGCGCCAAGTCGGACCTAACAAGAGCGACCAACGCTTGGTTCCGCTCATCAGGCTGCGCCATGAGAAGCTGCTGGCGGAGCGCGGAATCGAAGGCAGCTTTGCCGGAAATTTCGCCATCAGGCGGCATCAGTTCTTCCAGCATGGGAGCCGAGCGACCGGCAAGCATGCGGCGCATTGCTGGCCAGTCGACGTCGGCGATAACCACTTGGGGGTCTTTCTCGCGGAGACCTTGCATTAGGAGATCGAGCGCATCGGACGCCGGCAAGGATCGCATGCCGCGGTCTTCAAGACCGACGACGTCCGCGGCCATTCCGGTCTCGGCCCAGGGCCCCCAGTTGATCGACAGGGCAGGTAAGCCTGCCTGGCGGCGCGCAGCGGCCAAGGCATCGAGTCCTGCATTGGCGGCAGCGTAGTTGGCCTGCCCTGGTGATCCAAACACGGCAGCCACCGATGAGAAAAGCACGAAGAAGTCGAGCGACGATTGACTAGTGGCGTGATGGAGGTTCCAAGCCCCTTCGAACTTGGGTTGCAACACCCGCATGAACTGTTCCGGGGTCATGCTGGAGAGCAAACCATCCTCCAGGACCCCAGCCGCATGAACGACACCCCGGAGCGGCGGCGAATCACCAGCCGCCAGCTCCTGGATCGCAGCCTTGAGAGAATCGAGATCGGCCACATCTGCCTGGATGCAGATGACTTGAGCTCCCTGTGCTTCGATCGTGGCGAGTCGTTGTCGTATGGCTTTGCTAGGCGGGCGCCGTGACAAGAGCGCGACCGCCCCGGCGCCTTCACGGGCAAAACGCTCAGCCACTTGCAGCCCCAGGGCGCCGAGCCCCCCCGTAATCAGATAGCAGCCGCCACCATGCAAGCCGGCGAGTGATTCTGCATTGGACTGCTGAGACTTTGCACCATGGTTGCCAATGACTACCTTGCCGATGTTCTTCCGCTGCGACATGTAGCGGAATGCGTTGATCGTTTGTTCGCGACCAAAATGAGTCAAAGCCAGCGGTTGGTAGTCGCCGGCCACGACGCGCTCAACCACGTCGGCCATCAGGCGGCGCACGTAGCCGGGGCGTTGTCGGAGGACGCGATCGAGGTCGATGGCAAAGTAAGACAGGTTATCGCGGAACGGGAGCAAACCCAGCCGACGATCTTGGTAGATATCGATCTTGCCGATTTCGCAAAAGCGACCATAGGCCCTCAGCAACTGAAGGCTGCGTGTGATGGCCTCGCCTGGCAGCGAGTTCAATACGACGTCGATTCCCTCTCGCGCGGTAGCGTCGAGAATCTCATCGGCAAAGTCCAGCGTCCGCGAATTGTAGACGTGCTCTACGCCTAGACTGCGAAGGTAGTCACGCTTCTCTTCGCTGCCAGCCGTGGCAAAGACCTCTGCCCCAATCGACTGAGCAATTTGGATCGCTGCCAGCCCTACGCCCCCAGCGCCGGCGTGAATCAGCACGCGTTCGCCGCTCTGCAGGTCCGCGAGCCGTACAAGCGCGTGGTGGGCCGTTAGGAAGGTGATGGGCAACGTCGCCGCTTGGTCGTGCGTGATGTTCGAAGGCTTCGGGGCGAGTGTGTATTCGCCGGTCACAGCGTGCGACCCCAATGCATAGGGGGCGACGCCGAACACTTCGTCACCTACAGCGAATCGATCAACCTGCTCGCCAACTGCGGTTACGATACCCGAGGCCTCGATACCTAGCGGCACGACGGTATCTTGCACTCCCGGATACAGCCCTAATGCTTTGAGGACATCGCTAAAGTTTAGCCCTGTCGAGTGGACTTGAAACTCCACCTCATCAGGCGCTAGCGATTGGCCATCAATGGGCTCGTAATGCAGAGCTTCGAGCGTGCCTGGCTTGCCGATCCTCAGTTGATGACGACCAGTCCGAGGAATCTCTATCTCAGCGGACGAGGTTGATTGCACAACTCGCTGAAGTCTGGCAACCCATCGATCGCTGCCGCGGTAGGAGATCTCGTTCTCCTGATCGTTCGCAGTGATCTCTGCAAACACGCAGTCTGCTGTGACTGAGAGAGCGGCCCCTGGATCGAGATCCAAGAGGATTGGCTTGAGTTCAGGGTGTTCGGTTTGAACCACCCGGCCGAAGCCAACCAGCGGCGCCTGTTGTGGGCGGAGCGGCGTATCGACGGACGCCACGGATTGGGCGCCGGTCGTGACGAACCAGCATCCGCTGACCGGCGTCGCGGCACGCTTGATCAACTGCTGAGTAAGCAACAACGCACCGATAGAAGACTCTGCGGCGTAGATGACTCCCGACAGCAAACGACTTGGACTGGCGGTTACCATCTGCAATAGCTTGCCAATGTGCTCTTCATCAGCAAGATCGCAGCACACCTGGGTGATCCCTGTCGCTTGATCAACCTCCATGGTGAACGAGTCGCTTGACCGCGCCAGGATGACCGTCGCTCTTCCATCCGTTAAGCGATGGCCCAACTGTTGAGCGAGGCCATCTTTATCAGCCAGGATGAGCCATGCCCCCTCTGCGGGGCCCGCATTTGACGGCGACTCCAGCGGCGACTGCTGCCATTGAACTTGATAGAGCCAGTCGCGTGGAGACGATTCCATCCCAACCGGGCCGCCTACTTTCTGCACGCAGATGCCACGGAGGCACGCGATCGCCTGGCCCTGATGGTCCAATAGCCAAGCCTCGCCGGTCACCTGATCCGGCGCCTCGGCCACGTTCTCGGTCAGAACATGGGCCACACAGCAAAGCTGCGCAGCGTCTGCTGGCACCTCACTTAGCAGCTCGACCTGCCCGAAACTAACCGGCAAGTAACTTGGCCCCGAGCCGCTTTGCGCCGCGGCGAGGGCCGCGGCGAAGGTTTGTAGACAAGCGTCCCCCAGAACCGGATGCAGTCGAGTTGCTGGCCGCGAAGCTTGGATGGCCGGGTTCGACTTGAGGTAAGCAAGCGCCCTACGCGGTTGGATTCTGAGGACCTCAATTGCCTGGAAACTGACCCCGTAGGCGAAGCCCCCCTTCTTCATTCTTTGGTAGAAATCTGTGCCGGAGAGTTCCTCGGCCTGCTCGGTCCAATCAAGAGGCGGCGGTAAGCTGGCGGACTCGTCGTGTTGCCGATGAACCAGCGTAGCGTTGGCGTGCTCGGTCCAATCGGTGGGATTGCCGTCGAAAGGTTGGCTGGAGATGGTCACTTCCGACCTGCCGCCTGACTCAGGCCCCACAACAACCTGTAGCCGACGCGCAGCATCGTCTGCAAAGAGCATGGCGTTGGAAACGCGCAGAGATTCCACGGCATGCCTTCCCTCACCGAAGGTGGTGGCTGCCGCCTGCAAGGTTTGCTCCATGTAGTACGCCGCAGGCAGCACCACCGAACCTTGAACTTGGTGATCCACGAGGAAGGCTGGCTGAGAGGACGATACCAGCGACTCGAAGACCGTGGAGGACCAGGCGGTTGGCGCCCGGTCGCCCAGCAAGGTCGTTCCCGTTGTGGAACGCTGTCTGGTAATCCCAGCCGAAGGCTGGCTGGCGTCCTCAATCCAGCAGCGCGTCCTTTGGAATGGATAAGTTGGCAGCAGCAGACGCTGCCGGGGCTCCGGGTCCCACGCTCGCCAATCAACCTGCCCGCCCTGGGCGTAATGCTCGGCTACGCTGCTGGCCAGAACTTGTGCGTCGGGAACGCCCTTGCGGAGCGAGGCCAACAGGGGGCCCGAGTCATCCGGTAGCGTCCGCTTGACCATGCCGAGCAACGCGGCGCCTGGTCCCGCTTCGATCCAAGCGCTGGCGCCCCGTTTGGCTAGGCAGCGAAGGTTATCCGCAAAGCGAACCGTTCCCCGCAAGTGATCCCGCCAGTACCGTGCCGTTGGCGCCTGCGTCATTAGTGCGCCGGTGAGGTTTGACGCCATCGGGAGTTGAGGCGGCCGGTAACGGAAGCTTGCAGAAAAAGTCTCAAAGTCGTCCAGCACGTCTTCCATCATTGACGAATGGAAGGCATGCGAGACAGCAAGCTGGCGGTGCTCAATCCCTTGGCGAGTGAGCTGGCCGAGAACCTCCTCGACAGCCGATCGTTCGCCCGAGATGACGGTATTTTCTGGACCGTTGACCGCGGCGATTGAGACCGCAGAGGTCGATTGCTCGATGATCGGCGCCAAGCGCGACTCTGCTGCGAAAATAGCCGCCATGGCGCCGCCCAGCGGCGCCTGCTGCATCAGACGCGCCCGCTCGGTCACCAAACGCAGACCCGCTTCGTCGTCCATCACACCAGCAACGACGGCAGCGACGTACTCGCCAATACTGTGGCCCGCAACCAAGTCAGCCGACACGCCCCAGGACTGCCACAGCCTTGCCAGTGCCAGCTCCACTGCGAAGAGGGCCGGCTGCGTGTAGATGGTTTGGTGAATCAGAGACTCAGACCGCTCGCCAAACAGAATGTCCGTTAGCGATTCCTCGGCCAAGTCGGCAAAGACCAACGCGCTGCGATCAATCTGTTTTCGGAAAACGGCATGAGACAAGTAGAGATCGCGACCCATGCCAGGCAGCTGCGAACCTTGGCCGGAAAACAACAGCGCGGTCTTCCGGCGCGCCACGCCAGACAATTGGCCGCGGCGTGTCGATGCCGTCGGCTGACCTTTCGCTAAGGCCTGGAGCTGGGATTGAAGCGACTGATCGTTGCTGGCGACTACCACCGCCCGATGAGGCAGATCGCTTCGCCCGGTGTTGGCTGTGAAACACAGATCATCGAGATCGACAACGGGATTGGCAGCCAGCCAACTCACCAGCTGAGCAGCCTGAGCTTGGACTGCCTCGGCTGATTTGGTCGAAAGCTTCAGCAAGCGGGGGCCAAGCTGTGGTGGAGACTTCGCAGTCGACTCAAGACTAGCGGGCGCTTGAACGATGAGATGCGAATTCGTGCCCCCAAACCCAAAAGAGCTTATGCCCGCCAATTGCCGGTCGGTCCAAGGGACGGGTTCGGTGGGTATCTCGACACGCGAACCGGCAAGATCGATGTGAGGGTTGAGCGACTCGAGCCCCAACTGTGCCGGGATGTGGCCGTGCCGCATCATCAGCGCGACCTTGATCAACCCCGCAATTCCGGAGACGGTTTCCGTATGGCCTATGTTTGCCTTGACGCTGGTGACACGGAGCGGCGGTGCATTCTCGTTAGCTCGGGTGAACACTCCAGCCAGGGCGCTCATTTCAATGGGGTCACCAAGCGGTGTGCCCGTGCCGTGAGCTTCCACATAGCTCAAGTCCTCAGGCGACAGGCTGGCTTGCCGTAGTGCCGCGTTGATGCACGCTTTTTGTGACTCTCCATTGGGAGCACTAATGCCGGACGTGCGACCATCTTGATTGATGGCCGCAGCACGGAGCACGCACAGCACTTGATCGCCATCCCGCACGGCGTCCGAAAGCCGCCGCAGGTAAACCACGCCACAGCCCTCACCACGCGCATAGCCGTCAGCTCCCGCGTCGAAGGGTCGGCAGCGACCACGCGGTGACAGCATCTGGGCGTTGCTGAACGCAATCGTGGTTTCTGGGGTAAGGATCGCATTGACACCTGCGGCGATCGCCGCATCACACTCGCCGCGGCGAAGCGCCTCGACAGCCAAGTAAATGGCAACCGAAGAGGAAGAACAGGCGGTGTCGACTGCCAGGCTGGGGCCCTTCAAGTCAAACAAGTAGGACAGCCGATTGGCCGCGATAGACATCGCGTTGCCGGTACCCATGTAACCATCAATCGACCCAAAGTAGTCGGGCGCCGAGTGCAGCGGAACTTTGGAGTAGTCGTTGCCGCCAATGCCGACAAACACCCCCGTTCGGGATCCGGCGAGCGTATCGGCAGGGGTGCCTGTGTGCTCCAAGGCTTCCCAGGCAACTTCCAGCAACAGGCGCTGCTGGGGATCCATTCGATTGGCTTCACGCGGCGAAACGCCGAAGAACCGCGGGTCGAATTGGTCGATACCCTCGACGAATCCGCCCCAACGCGTCGCCACTTTGCCAGGACCGCCTTGTTCGTCATACAGTGCGTCGACATCCCAGCGATCGGCTGGCGTCTCGGTAATAGCGCAACGGCCGCCACGAATCAGCTGCCAGTATTCGTCAAGCGTGTTGGCGCCCGGCAACCGGCAAGCCATGCCGACAATGGCGATGGGTTCGGCAGCCTGGCTCGGTATGGCTTCCTGTTGCAGCCCCGGAATGGGCTTGGAACGCTCAGCCGAGAGTCGCTTCTCGAACAGCGCCCGTTGGGCGGGTGAGAGCTTGGCGAGACGGGATTCCAAGTCGCTCATGCCAAGCCAATGAAACAGGACGCACAATGACGCGCTACTACCGGCGCCTCGTAGGAAGGGCAATCCCAGCTGCCCGCGCTATGCGTCTCGTACAGGAACCGCCGCGCAGCCTTCTACCATAAGACTGGGGAGGAGCTGATTCAAGTCTTGGGGGTTGCTAACTGGCGTCAATTGACCGCTTCAACCGACTCCCAGGCGCCGGATTTGACGCTTCGTTGGACCGATTCGAGGACTGACACGCAGTTGGCTCCCGCCAAGAAGCACGGGCTGGGATTCTCTCCAGTAGCAATGCCTTCAATCAGGTCCGCCACAGCATTCACGAATCCGTGGTCGTAGCCCAGCATGTGCCCCGGCGGCCACCAAGCCGCGACGTAGGGATGCTGGTCCTCGGTAGCCAGGATGCGGCGGAAGCCTTGGGCGTGGGTGGGATCGTCACAATTGTAATAGTCGAGGTAGTTCAGATCCTCAAAGCACCAGACCAGCGAACCTTTGCTGCCGTTAATCTCCAGACGATTAAAGTTCTTGCGACCTGGCGCCAGCCGCGTGGCTTCGAACGTGCCAAGAGCCCCATTAGCGAATCGCGCCAGGAACAACGAACAGTCATCCACTGTCACCGCCTCGGTGCCGTTGGCAGCCGAGCCACTTAGGCCGCTGGAGTTACCTTCGGCCGGGCGCTCGGTGATGAAGGTCTTCATATCGCCTACCACTTCGCTAATGTTGCCCACAAGGAAGCGTGCCAAGTCGACAATGTGAGCGCCCAGGTCGCCATGGGCGCCACTGCCGGCTGACTCCTTGCGCATCCGCCAATTCATTGGGAACTGTGGATCAACCAGCCAATCTTGCAGGTAGGTGGCCCGGAAGTGACGAATGTCCCCAATCTCGCCAGCGGCGATCATCTGCTTCGCCAGCGCGACGGCCGGGCACTTCCGGTAGTTGAAGTTCACCATGTGCCGGACACCCGTCGAGCGAACCGCGGCAACCATCTTCTTGCACTCTGCCAATGAGTTTGCCAGCGGCTTCTCGCAATAAACATGCTTGCCCGCCTTGGCGGCAGCGATCGCGATCTCCGCGTGAGTGTCGCCGGGCGAACCAATGTCGATCAGATGGATGTCTTCTCGCGCAACGAGCTTCGTCCAGTCGGTTTCGATCGACTCCCAGCCCCACTGGTCGGCGAAGGCTTGCAGGGCCTCTGGGCTGCGGCCGCACACTGCCTTCATCACGGGTGAGAGCTTCGTATCAAAGAACTTGCCGACCGACAGATAGGCGTTCGAGTGAGCCTTGCCCATGAACTTGTAGCCCACGAGACCCACATTGAGCTCTTCAGACATCGCCTCCGGCCTTTCTTCTGCGACATTGTTGTGTTGAATTCCGGGCGAGATTGGTAGAGTAACAGGGCGTGGTGCCGACACACTAGCCACCGCTTGCAGGCGAGTCTTTATCCGTGCCGACGAATTCGGCAGCCAGACATGCGTCTAACGCTCTTGGACTTCGAGCCGCCGATCGGAACCCTGTCTACCCGCGTGGAAGACCTGCTGGCGGACGCCGACGACCGGATTGAACGGTTTCAGCACGATCGTCGAGACCGGCCAATCGCGGCCTTCGTGCCGTGCGATTTCTCACTGGTCCAGCACGCGCTGGAGCACATCGAGCTATTGTCCTTGGCTCCGGGGCATCGGTTTGTGGAGTGGGGCAGCGGGGCCGGGGTGGTTGCCTGCCTGGCGGGTTGGCAAGGATGGGATGCCGTAGGGATTGAGATTGAAGAAGACTTGGTCGACCTGGCTGAAGGTTTGGCGGACGACCACGGCGTGGAAGTCGAGTTCGTCCGCGGCAGTTTCGTTCCAGAGGGCTGCCATGCGGAACTCACAGAGCAGCGAGACATCAACTGGCTTCGCACCGATGGTGTCGACGCCTACGATTGGCTGGGCCTTGACCCCGACGACTTCGACCTGGTGTTCGCTTATCCATGGCCAGGGGAAGAGCAGATTGTCTTTGATATCTTTGCCGAATGTGGGGCGGTCGGAGCGCTGCTGCTTACCTATCATGGACAAGAAGGTCTGAAGCTGCACCGCAAAGTGCACTGACGCAGGTTTCATGGGGCGCAGATTTCTTGGGACGCAACTGAGGAGGCCATTGATGAAGCAGCGGTGACGAACGACGAATCATGCGCAGGGCGCCCAACCTGCGCGATTGCCATTGATCAATCGTCCGTCGCTTACTGCTCGTCATCCTGCCGATGGGCTACCGTTCGCTCAAAAGTTGCGTCGACGATCTCGCCAAGCACAACCAGCTGGTGTGTATCGACGCGCCGGTCGATGCTTACTTGGAAGCGGCCGCCATTCACCGCCGCGTCTTTGCGGCCGGCGGACCAGCTATCTACTTTGCTCAGGTGGCCGGCTGCCGATTCCCGATGGTCAGCAACTTATTTGGCGACATCGACCGCGCTCGGTGGATCTTTCGGGATACCTACCGCAGCGTGCAGCGGTTGATTGACCTGAAAATTGATCCGACACGTGCGCTGAAAGAGCCATGGAAGTACGCAACGGCCCCGCTCGGGGCATTGCGCATGCTGCCCGGTTATTCTCGGCGTGGGGCGGTTCTTGAGAACCAGACGACGCTTGGGCAGCTGCCGCAGTTGACGAGTTGGCCACGTGACGGCGGACCGTTCGTGACGTTGCCACAGGTTTACACCGAGGACGTCTCAAGTCCTGGGCTGATGAAGTCAAACCTGGGGATGTATCGAGTTCAGTTTGGCGGCAACGAATATGCCGAGGATGAAGTCGGCTTGCACTACCAACTGCACCGCTCGATAGGCGTCCATCACAAGGCGGCGATGGCGGCCGGAGAGCTTTTCGCGGTGAACATCTTTGTGGGCGGCTCTCCCGCGATGACGCTCGCTGCCGTCATGCCACTGCCGGAGGGAATGAGTGAGCTAACGTTCGCTGGCGCACTGGCAGGTCGACGGATCAAGATGGTCCGGCAAGCAGAGGGATTGCCTGTCTATGCTGATGCAGATTTCGCGATCTGTGGCGTCGTGGTTGACGGTGTTGCTAAACCGGAAGGACCTTTCGGAGACCACCTGGGGTACTACGCCCTACAGCATGATTTCCCGGTGTTGAGGGTAAGCAAAGTTTACCATCGGGCTGACGCCATCTGGCCCTTTACCGTCGTGGGACGTCCTCCGGCAGAGGATACGGCGTTTGGCGAGTTGATTCATGACCTGACAGGACCAATCATTCCGACTGTCCTACCTGGCATCAAAGGCGTCAACGCCGTGGATGCCGCAGGCGTGCATCCGCTCCTGTTGGCGATTGGTAGCGAGCGCTACATGCCCTGGATGAAAGAGCCTCGCCCGCAAGAACTGCTCACCCAGGCCAGCGCGATCTTGGGCCAAGGCCAATTGTCACTGGCTAAGTTTCTATGGATCGCCAATCACTCAGACGATCCCCTGTTAGACCTGCACGACATCGGCAGCTTCTTTCGGCACATGCTCAGCCGAGCCGACTGGCGACGTGATCTCCATTTTCATACCCAGACAACCATCGATACGCTCGACTACTCGGGCGAGGGATTCAATGCCGGCTCAAAATTGGTTGTCGCGGCGGCAGGTCCGCCACGATTTGAGCTGGCAACGGCAGTCCCTGATAAGCTCAAACTGCCAGCCGGTTTTGCCGGCGCGTGGGTTGTGCTGCCGGGCGTATTGGCCGTGGGAGCTCCCAAGCTGCCCGCCCCTTTGTTTGACTACGATGCGGTCCGACGCGGCGCGCAATCCGGCGAGCAAATGGAAACCGCCGGCCTGGCTGCCGCTGGCAAGCAAAGCACGGCAGATCGGCGACGATTCTGTGAAGCCTTCGGCCCTGACGATCCCATTAACCAATTCCGTTTGATTCTGCTGGTGGATGACCCTGCGTTTGTTGCTGAGAGCTTGAACAACTTCTTGTGGGCGACCTTCACGCGCAGCAATCCCGCTACCGATGTCGACGGGATTGCCGCCTTCTGTCGTGACAAGCACTGGGGTTGTCAGGGAGCTTTGGTAATCGATGCTCGCATCAAGCCACACCATGCCCCGGTTGTGGAGGAAGACCCGGAGATCACCAAGAAAGTGGAATCGCTAGCGACCGCCGGCGGCCCCCTGCGTGGGCTGATTTAAGATTCGTCAACGAACCATTGACGCGGCAAACGGTAGTTCGCGGTGACGTGTTCCTTCTGCGCGTGCTACACTCCCAGCATGTGGGATTGGATCAACACAACCGAAGCGCCGATGTGGATGGACGCGGCCCCCAAGGTGGCGTTCCTGGTCTGGATTGCTGCCATTGGTGGCTGCGTCGGCAGCTTCTTCAACGTTGTGCTCTATCGCGTGCCGCGTGGTGAAGATGTCGTTTGGCGACGCTCTCATTGCCCGGAGTGCGATCATCCCATCCGCAGTCGCCATAACTTGCCCGTTATCGGTTGGCTCTTGCTTCGCGGCCGCTGTTACGATTGCGGAGCGCGCATCTCACCTGTCTACCCACTGATCGAAGCGGCCTTTGCCGCGACGTTTGCCGGCGTCGCATGGGCATTGACCTAGCCCCGTCGTTGTGGCGTCTTTGGTTGGCTTGGGTCGTCGTGCTGGGTTCGTTAAGCTGTACGTGCACGCAGTTGTTTGCTTGTCGGCGTTCCGTTCCCCTCTTCGTTCTTCGGCCCCCTCAGTCTCTCATGCCACGAATCACTTTCCACGGCGCTGCTCAGACGGTTACCGGTTCCAAATACTTGCTCGAAGCCGATGGCGCCAGCGTTCTGGTTGACTGCGGCATGTTCCAGGGCTTGAAGAAGCTCCGTCAATTGAACTGGGCGGGGACGCCCTTCAAGGCTGGCGAGCTTGACGCAGTGCTCCTCACCCACGCCCACTTGGATCACGTGGGCTACCTGCCCCGGGTTGTGAAGGAGGGCTTCAATCACCGCATCTTCTGCACGCCGGGCACCGCCAAGCTGGCTGAGGTGATCATGCTCGATTCGGCCAAGATTCAAGAGTACGACGCCAAGTATGCCAACAAGAAAGGCTTTTCCAAACACAAGCCTGCTTTGCCACTCTACGAAGGCAAAGACGTCTTAGACACGATCAAGCTGATTCGCGAATGCCAGCGTCAGCAATGGGTCAACGTTGCGGGACCCATTTGGGCCAAGTTCCATGATGCAGGTCACTTGCTTGGTTCGAACATGATCGAAGTCGAGATACGCGATCGCGACCCCGCCATGCGGATCTTGTTCTCTGGCGACGTGGGACGATACGACGGCCCGCTCTACCACGATCCAACGCCGCCTCCCGCGTGCGACTACTTGGTATGTGAAAGCACCTACGGCAATCGCGACCACCCAGAGAGTGACTTGCCCACCGCCCTGGCCGAGGTTGTCAATCGCGCGCTCGAGCGTGGTGGAGTGATGCTCATGGCGTCGTTTGCCGTGGGTCGTGCGCAACAGTTGGTCTATCTATTGCAACTGCTGAAGTGCGAAGGCAAGATTCCTGACTTGCCAATTTACATTGATAGCCCCATGGCGAGCACGGCTACCGATATCTACCGAGAGCATCGCGAAGACCATGACTTGAGCGAGGGCGAGCTATGTGGCGATCGGCCGGTGCTGGGCGGACCCGCGGTGCACCTCTGTCGCAGTGCCGACGAGTCCAAAGCGCTCAACAACATCACCGGCGGGGCCATCATCATCGCTAGTAGCGGAATGATGACCGGGGGGCGGATTATCCATCACCTGAAGCGTCGACTCAGCGACCCCAACACGACGATCGTCATGGGAGGTTACCAGGCGGTAGGCACTCGCGGCCGGGCCTTGGAAGAGGGGGCCCAAACGCTCCGTATGCACGGTTTGGAGATCCCGGTGCGTGCCGCCATTGAAAAAGTCCCCGGCCTGTCTGGCCACGCGGATCGCAGCGGCCTGTTGCGTTGGCTGGACCCGCTGTCCGCCCCCAAGAAGACTTTTATGACGCATGGCGAGCCGGACAGTGCCGCCGCATTGGCGGAAACCCTTCAGCGCGAAAAAGGGTGGGATGTTCTCGTTCCCGATCTGGGCGACAGTGTGGAGTTAGATTAACCTATCCAGGGGTGTTATAAAGTTCTGCTCTTAGGGAGGAGTGTCATGCAATCTTCTCGCCTTTGGATAACGGTTGCTAGTACCGTTCTCGTCGTTGCGACTGCTGGATCGCGAGCGAATGCGGACCAGCCATTGGTGGCTCCTGAGTGGGCCCCACAGTACACGCTCACGACGCCGGAGATGAAGCGTGGCGGACTGATCCCCACGCTGCGCTATCTTTCTTTCTCCTTTCGCAGGATCCGGTCCGGACGCGGTGGCTCCGTGCAATTGAAGGCGCGAGGCCCTAGTGGTCCGATCGATGTTTCCGGAGTGGCCTTTTCCTTCAACCAGGACTCAGGGGAGATTAGCCTTTCGCCGCGCATGGGCATGGGTTTCATGATGCATGAGTCCTCGCCGGACATTGAGTTCTATTTGATTACGCCAGCTTCGATGGCCGGCGAGCATCTGGGGGAGTTTCTCATTTCCAATAGTGGTCAGTATTGGCAATCCAGGGGGGTCGCCCACATCGGCACGCCAATGGGATGAGGTGGAAAAAGCCGCCTACGAGAAAGACAAGCTAGCAAAGGTCCCACCGAATCAACTGGCCGAGAATCACCAGCGCGTGACACCTGGTATGGATCTTATGCCCGGCATGCCGATCAAAGTGGGCTACTACGGAGACTGGGTGGACGGTGAGGTGATCTCACTCAGGAACGATGGCTGGGTGGCGGTGAAGTTGGCACCGACGAGGCGAATTCAGTACTTTGCCCGTGAAAAGTGGCTGGCGATTCATCCAGATGTCCTGGCTCGCGCCCATTCAGACCCTGACGCTTACACCCCCAGCGTTCGCGTACTTCCCGGCACTACCAGGACGTTGCCTTCCAGGGCGATTCCCATTGACCCTGATTGGGATCTGCCACGCGGCGCGCCGTTGCTGAGCTACTTTGGCGAGTGGAAGCGGGTGATCGTCATGGAAGATCGCGGTGATTCGATTGTGGTTCATCACCCTGGCCGCCCGACGATGGCGGACCGCCCTGAACAACGTGCGGAGCTTGCTATCCTTAAGTCGACGGTCGAAAGACTCCAGCAGCCGGATGCAGCCGAGCACCTTGCCGCAAACCTCAAAGAAGTGGAGAAGGATCGCGCCGGCTCCTCACGACCCGGTCGTCTAGGTGGAGATCGATCGGATGAATTCAATGACGAGGTAGACGACTTCCTTGTCGTCGATCGGAACTATCCCATCCGAATTTCTTTACCCCGCCGGGCAGTCAAGGTGCCCACGGGTCTGGAGCTGCCTAAAGACACGTTGGTCGCCTATTGCTGGGGGCGCAAATGGCAAGCAGCCACGGTCGTACGCGATGACGGCCAGCAATTACTTGTTCAAGAAGACAGTCGGGCTGGGGGGATCATTCTTCGAGTAGAGCGCGAGCAGCTCATCATCCAGTCCAAGACACTCAGCAAGATAAGGCGCAGCAGCTCTAAGGCAGTAAAGGACCTTGCCACAACCCTCCGCACCTGGACCGACTCGACGGGTCAGCACAAGGTTGAGGCTCGATTTGTCAGCGTCACCGATGGCAAAGTGATTCTCAAGACGGATAAAGGCCGCGAAATCAAGCTACCGTTGGATCGGTTGAGCGAAGACGATCGGGACCTCCTGCGCAACGCGATAGCCATTTCGGACAATCCCTTCAAGTAGCGGCGGTCACTGCTGCCACCAGAAGGGACGGTCAACTCGGTGTGAGTGATCAGACAGCGCAGTGCGTCTTACTGGCGTAGCTACAATCTTCTCAGGCGCTGGTAGCACCACTCGATGGACCATGACACCTCTTCCTTAGCCGCCTCGTCCCCAAAACGGCGTCTCTTTCCGTTCCGATTCCGCCTGCGGACACTGTTGCTGCTACTGCTTGTTAGCTCGCTGCCACTAACCTGGGTAGCCCACTATCGTCGTGTAAACCTGCGCACCATGGCCGCACTCCACGAGTTGCGGGAGCGTGGCGCCAGGGGGCACTTCTGGTCGTGCAAAACACCGAGAGTTTTTCGGCCGTTGGTTGGTTATCGACCCAATGTCGCTTCAATCGACTTCGCGCAGCCGTGCGATTTTTCGGATGCCGACCTGCGGTTGCTGACGAAGCTACCTGGCGTGCCGGGCTTGAGCCTTTACAACACCGCGGTCACCACGGAAGGTTTTCACACGCTTGCCGAGATCCCCGAACTGCGGCGTCTCGATCTGCGCGATACGCCGCTGGACGATCAAGCGGTAAACCAGCTGCTAGAAGTCGATCATCTGGAAGGCCTCGATCTACGAGGAACGCTGATTACCGATGAAGGCTTGAAGAAACTCGCCAAGGTTCCCACGCTGCGCGTTCTGCACATCGCTTCGCCTGGAGTCACCGACGAGGGCCTTCTGGCACTGGCTGGTCACCCCAGTTTGGAGATGCTGAATGTCTCCGACAGCAACGTCACGGATCGCGGCATCGCGGTGGCGGCGCAGTTGCCCGAGTTGCGTAATCTGTACTTTGCCCGCACAGCGGTGACAAACGAGGGTCTGGCCACCCTCATGAAAGCGCCGCAACTCCGTGTGTTTGCGGCCAACGGCTCGCAGATCAGCGGCGATTGGCTTTCCTTGGTCAAGCCGACAGTAAGGTGGCGACCCTACGGAAAAGTTGACCCGTACGCCTATCCCGAGGTGACCTTTCGAGATCACTACTAAGGATTGCAGCGCAGGTCTGTTTACCGCGGTTCTTGAATTGGCGTGACCGGCTTGAGCCCAGTAAACGCTCAAAAAGCCATCCGCAAGTGGCCACGTGTTCCGGCGACTCGCAGCTACTCGCTGAATTCTCGTCTCCCCCAAAGCCGCCGGATTGGTTACACCTTAGGCGCTTGGAGCCAGGAGGAACCTGGCTCTGCTGGCACAGCTAGCATCGATCACTCAGCGCTAAGGCAGAATCATGAGGATTGCCTCGTCAGCGGTACTCGCTGCGTTACTTGCGGTACTCACCACAAACGCATCAGCTCTTGGCGATGAGGACCGTGAGCCGCTCATCGCCCCAGACACGGCCCCTCACTATCGGCTGAGCGGGATTCGTGTCGACAAAGATCACTTTGGCCGTGCTGAGTTGGTGATCGACTACACACGCCAGCGAGACGGCGATGGCGAGGTTCGCATCGCTGGCAACACGCCGGACGGTCCGTTAGTGATCACTGGCAGTTTACCCGAGTTTGACCGCGAGTCGGGGCAGATCCGGCTGAGCAAGCTCTTCGGCGCCGGTGCTGGCTCCTATGACTACGAAGTTTACCTCGTCACTCCTGCCAACTGGGCGGGCGAGGAATTGGGCGATTGCATGGTCTCCAACACGGTCCGGCTCGGCAAGCCAGGGCAGAAGACCGTAGCCCGTGAATGGACCGACAGCGAGCGGGCGGCCTACCGACGCCACCTGCGCGGGAAGAACCCGCCCGCCGAGTTGCCGGAAGGCTTCGTCCGCGCCACTTCCAAGACAGAACTGCTGCCCGGCATGCCCATCAAAGTGGGCCACTATGGCGAATGGCAAGACGCGGAAGTGGTTGAGAACATCAACCATATCTTGATAAGCGTACTCGTCGATGGCGAGGCGCGCCTCAAGCGCAAACCCAAGACCGGTTGGATTGCCGTTAATCGGGAAGTGCTAAAGCAGGGTGAGAAAAACCCCAGCCAATTCTCCACCGACATTCGCATCCTCACCGGGGGCACCCTGCCGCTACCAGAAGACGCTGTGCAATTGCCTGACGACATCGACTTAATCGTTGGGACGCCGCTGCTAGTGGACCGTGGTGGACAGTGGTCCGAGGCTTACGTGGTGGACGCCGATGCCGGCACCGTGCAGGTTCGTTTCGGTGGCACGGTAACCACGGTCGATCGTGACCGACCGCGCGAGCGATACGCGATCCGGCTATCCACCCTCGACGAACTTTCTGGTTCTGCCACAGCAGAGCACTTTGCCGCCGACCTACTAGCGCCGCGACAAGGCCCCGCGGGCGACCCGGGCGAAAAAGACGAGGCCTTGGACAGCTCGATGGTGTTTCCCCTGGGAGATGTCCAACAGGTGGCCTGGGATCGAGCTAAACGCCGTGAGCACTATGCGATCAGCATCGAGCTTCCTGCAGCGTCGCAAGTCATTCCAAAAGACCTCAAGCTGGATCCCGAAACGCCGGTAGCCTTTTGCTGGCAAGAAGAGTGGCAGCCTGCCACGGTGCTCTCTGAGAATACCGATGGGAGTGTGAACATCCACTGGACCGGCCACGCCGACGCTTTTGACTGTAGTGTGATCCGCTCGGAATTGATTATCCAAGACAAGTCCGTCAGCCTGCTGCGAAAAAAGTATGGCAAATCAGCTGCGGAGTTCCCTACAGCCATGCGGCCCATGGATCTCACCAAGGCGCTCCGTACCTGGACAGACGCCACGGGCGAGTACAAGATCGAAGCGAGACTAGTCAGCCAAACAGCCCAGTCCGTCACCATTCGGACCAAAGCCGGGCGGGAGATCATCGTGGCGATGAATAAGCTCAGCCAAGACGATCGACGGTTTCTACAGCAAGTGAAGCCCAAGGCTGAAAACCCGTTCGCTCCCTAGCCGACCTGCGTTTGATGTGCGTTGTTCGCCGCGTTTAGGCGCTGCGTCATGCCCCGCTGTCCCGAGTAGCAACCTCTTTTCCCATGCCCAACGAATTCTCACTCGACGCCCACCATGAAGGCTTGCCAGCCGAGGTTGAAGCCAATCGGCAGGCCATCATCAACTCTCCTAGCTACGTTCTGGCGGAGAAAGACACCCTGTTCCTGAAGGAATCAGAAATGCGACCAGTCCGCATGCAGCTAGAGCTGCAGAAGACTGAGTTGCTGATGCGGCGCGAGGGGATTGAGTCGACCGTCGTGGTCTTTGGCGGTACTCAAGTGGTACCCGAAGCAGAAGCCGAGGCGCGACTGGAGAAAGCCAAGCAAGAGCTGGCCAAGAATCCGTCAGAACATCGGTTGCAAAGGAATGTGCTTCGCGCCCAGAAGCGGCTGGAGAAGAGCCGCTTCTATGACGAGTGCCTCGAATTCGCCAAGATCGTCTCGGGCCATTGCGAAATAGATGGCAAGTGCCAGTTTGTCGTTACCACGGGTGGCGGGCCTGGCATTATGGAGGCTGCCAATCGCGGAGCGTTTGAAGTGGGCGCCAAGAACATTGGGCTAAACATCGAACTCCCACACGAGCAGGAGCCCAATCCTTACATCACACCCGAGCTGTGCTTCCAATTTCATTACTTTGCGATGCGAAAGTTCCACTTCATTCTGCGGGCCGCAGCGCTAGTCATTTTTCCCGGCGGGTATGGCACGTTGGATGAACTCTTCAACACCCTTTGCCTTCGACAAACCGGCCGCATGCAGGCCATCCCCATCATCCTGTACGGCCAGGAGTACTGGCAGAGCGTGATCAACTTCCAGACATTGGCAGACGAGGGAGTGATCGCGGACGAGCACCTTGAACTAATCTCCTACGCAGAAACCCCCCAAGAAGCCTGGGACACCATCGCCAAGTTCCACGGCGTAGGATGAGTCCGCGAGATGACTGACTCTCAGCCTCTTGTCGCTCTGGTCACTGGCGGCGCCAAGCGCGTGGGAAGAGCAGTGACTCTCGAACTAGCGAGCCGTGGTTACTCTGTCGCGGTGCATGCCAACACGTCTCTCGATGCGGCGCAGGCACTGGCAAAACAGATCGAACAACAGGGTGGCCAAGCGATCGCCCTGGGCGCTGATTTGCGTGACGAAGGAGCCACACGGGCAATGGTTGATCGCGCCGCGCGAAGGTTTGGTCGACTCGACGTGTTGGTCAACTGCGCCGCCATTTGGGAACCACTCCCCTTTGACGTCATCGGAGCTGACGATCTGCGCCGCTACTTTGATGTGAACACGGTGGCTACGTTTGTTTGTGCGCAGCACGCGGGTCTCATAATGAAGGAGCAAGAAACGGGAGGCGCAATCATCAACTTTGGGGACGCGGCCGCTACCCGGCCACAAGTCGGATACGCGGCGTATCACCCGTCCAAGGGGGCTATCTCCGCCATGACGCGCTCGTTGGCCGTGGAGTTAGCCCAGTTGAACGCCAAGATCCGCGTCAATGCGGTACTGCCCGGCCCTGTGCTGGTTTCAGAAGACGAGCCACCGAGCCGCCAACGCCAGGTTTCTGAAGGCACGTTGCTAGCAACCGTTGGCACTGCCGAACACTTGGCCAACGCTGTGGCCTTCCTGGTAGAAAACCCTTTGATAACAGGGGTTTGCTTGCCGGTTGAGGGTGGCCGGCGACTGGCTCAAGGCTGGTGAGCGTGGCTTGGGGGCTTAGAAGCAGTTTCAACTGCGTCGGAATTAGGCTGGCAAGAAGGTTGAAAAACCCCCCGCAATCGGCATAATCACGCGACAACAGGCGTCGCCGGCAATAGCCGGCTTCTTTCAAAATAAGCGTTCCCACCACTACAGCGGACGGATCCGTTGCCCCCTTGTGGGCTGTGGCTCGCTGCAAAGCGACCACTCGCCCTGCCCAAGTTGCTGGCTGGGGTTGGCCAGCGACTCGCAAAGCGGCCACGCCTCCGGCGTCGCCAAACACCATCCCCATAGATCCCGATTGCGGCGGGGCCAAGAAGCCGCGATCTCTAGACAGCATCCCTCCCTTATTGGTCCCTAGTTTGATGTTGAACGGCCCCAAGCTCTCTACGCTGCGTGTCTGTTTGCTGTGCTACGTCGCTTCATCGGCAGCAGCACAAGAGGTTGGTCAAACGGACCGTTTCCAGTTGCCTGAACGCGATGACCCCGCAACCATGCTCGCGTTCATGCAAGCCCTGGCTGAGCCCGGGCATGACTTCAACAGTCGTGAGGCCGCGGTTGCTTATACCAAACGCGCCGCTCACGCGATTGCGTTGGCGGCTGATCGGGTGCTTTCCGGCCCGTCTGAAGACGGGCAGAAGGTGGCCGCGATCGAGTTGAAGATGCGTTCGCTCAAGATGCTCGACGGCGTCGGTGATCCTGCGGCACATGAAGCCGCTCTGGCGTATTCAGCCCGTCTGCGGTCGGACGACAATCCTGCCTTGGCGCTTACTGGTCTTCGCATTTATTTGGGAGATCGACTACGTCACTGGCAAGCACTCCCTCAGGCAGAGAAATCAGCCACGCTTCATGAAGTCGCTGACGTGCTGCAGCGTCACCCGGCTTCCGTTGAGCAGATTCGGTTGCTCACTCTCCTGGCAGACGTTCTTGGCGACACGCCAGAGCGTGGTCAGGCTCTGGAGCTAATCGATCCAATGATCGATCCCTTCGAGAAACTCGCGAGCGACCAAGGACCAAACTCCGTGGCGGCTCAGAAATTGGTTTCGCTGCAGGGTGTGCTCCGCCGCCTTCGCTTGCCAGGTCAGCAAATTGAAGTCGAAGGTGAGTTGCTATCCGGTCAGCCGATTGACTGGGAATCCT
The DNA here is from genome assembly GCA_965263315.1 of Lacipirellulaceae bacterium. Taxonomy (GTDB): domain Bacteria; phylum Planctomycetota; class Planctomycetia; order Pirellulales; family Lacipirellulaceae; genus JBCCQL01. The sequence goes on from CBDHGZ010000002.1 coordinate 543,133, forward strand.
ATCGTGGCAAAGTCGTCCTGATCGACTACTGGGCCACCTGGTGCGGTCCGTGCCAAGCCGAACTGCCCAACATTCACCGCCTTCATGAGCAATACGCGGACCAGGGATTTGAAGTCGTTGGCGTCTGCCTCGACGATGACAAAGCCCGGGTCCAGTCCTTCCTGACTCGCCGGGGCTACGGCTGGCCTACATTGTTTGGCCATGCGAGAGAAACCCGCGGATGGAAGCACCCCATGGTCAGCAAGTACGGCGTATTCGATCTCCCCCGAGCCATCCTCGTTGATCGTCAGGGGCGCGTCGTGCAGACCAATGCTCGGGGCAAGCGGCTCGCGGTCGCTTTGAGCGCTCTGTTCAAGCAGCCACACAACACGGCCGCAAGCCCATCGCCGTCACGCATCGAACAAACCGTCCATCTGGACGAATAGCCCTCAGCCTCCCCAGGCGCGCTATCGCCCAAAAGTTCAGTCCGGCATACCATAGAGGTATGCCGAATCTCTTCAGCGATCCGCTGCGGGTTAATCATGTCGCCCTCGCGTGCGCCTTGCTTGCACCGACGCTGAGCCGGGCGGATCCCCTCCCGCAAAACCCTCTCGACTCGGCCCGCGCGATGCGTTACCTGGAGCAAGTCTGCGCTATCGGCCCGCGCTTTTCCGGTAGCTCCGGCATGAAGAAGCAAATTGCGTTGCTTACGGAGCACTTTCAAGTCGTTGGGGGGGAAGTCCAAACGCAGTCGTTCATGGCCCCCAATCCCTTAGGGAGCCGCAAGGTGCGGATGACGAATCTCATCATCCGTTACCGCCCGGAGCTATCGAGGCGCGTTTTGCTTTGCGCTCACTACGATACTCGCCCCCTGCCTGACCAGGACCCAAGTTACGCAGCGCGACGTAACGGCACCTTTATCGGCGCCAACGACGGCGGCAGCGGCGTTGCCGCCTTGATGGAGTTGGCCCATCACATGCCGCTGCTCACAGGAGACTTGGGCGTCGACTTCGTCTTGTTTGATGGCGAAGAGTTGGTCTATCGCGATGGCCGCGATCCCTACTTTCTCGGCAGCCAATGGTTCGCTCGTCAGTACAACAAACGGAAGGAAGACTACCACTACGAGTGGGGCGTATTACTAGACATGATCGCCGACGCTGATCTTGAAATCGCCTACGAAGCACACAGCTGGCAATGGCGAGATACTCGACCATTGGTCAAACAGCTTTGGAAGACGGCCGCCCGCCTAGGGGTCCGTGAGTTTATCCCGCGAGTGAAGGCTAAAGTCCGCGATGATCATTTGGCAATCCATCAGATCGCGCGCATTCCTTGCTGCGACATTATCGACTTCGACTACCCCTATTGGCACACCGAGGCCGACACTCCGGACAAGTGCTCGGGCGAGTCGATTGCCAAGGTCGGTTGGGTCGTCCTCGAGTGGCTCCGCGAGCTTGATACAACGGGCGCTAGTGATGTGGAGGGGAATCCATGATGGCGTCCTCGCTACTTTCGTTGGGTCTCTTGGCGCTATCGGGGTGGTTGATCGATCAGCACCGCAATGCCTGGCGGACCATCCAGGGGGATGGCTCCCTTGATAGTCACTACCAACACTTTGCACGTGGCCAGTACAGGCGTCGAATGATTGCAAGCTCGGCCATCGGGGTCGTCGCGGTTCTTCTCGCGCTGCACATGGTAGTTCCTCAACGCCCAATCCCCATGACGCTCTACTTGGCTAGCCTGATGATTGGCTGCCTGGTAATCTTCGCCGGTGGCGTCTTTGATGCCTTTGCTGGAGCACGTTACCTGCGCCAAACGCAACGCCGCGAAGCCCGTCGACAGGCCAAATTGGCGATTGAGCTGCTGCAAGCGAGTAAGCAGCAGCAAAGTTCGTCGGACGAGGCTTAATCACCAGTTCACAACTCGGCTCTTCCACTCCTCGACGGCGAGCTTTATGGATCCCCTACGCTTGGCGATTGCTTGTGTCCCTCTCTCGGCCTACTTGATGATGCTAGGCGTGGTGAACCTGCGCCGTCAGCCGCTGCTCACCTCAGGCGCCGCCGATCTGGGAGCGCTTGGTGCGGCGCTAAGCGGTTTTGTCTTCGTCGGGCCTATCGAGCTCTTTCGTCCCCAAGCCTTAACCGCTGACCTAGGCAACTTTGTCTGGCTCTTTTGGCTCGTTTTTTATTGGACTGGTCTAGCGCTGGTGGTCTTAGTCCTGCGACCGCGACTCGTGGTCTACAACGCTAGCCTTGAAGAGCTTCGCCCGGCGGTGGCCGAGGCGGTTTCTCAGGTCGATTCCGAAGCGCGCTGGGCTGGAGACGCCGTCTGTTTATCCCGCCTTGGGATCCAATTGCACCTAGAAGCCTTTGGCGTGATGCGGAACACTTCGCTGGTCTCCAGCGGTGGCGAGCAGAACCTGGAAGGCTGGCGACGCTTACGCAAGGCCGTTTCGCGATCGCTCAAGTCGATCGAAGTGCGACCCAACCCGCGAGCGGTAAGCTTCTTCACCATGGGCGGTTTCCTCCTGGCAGTATCCCTTACGCAACTCGCAGCGCAGCCACTCGAAGTAGCCAAAGCCGTCGGCGAAATCCTGGCCTTCTGATCAGGCAACGTCCACTCTAACGAGCCGTCCTCGATACTTCCACCAGCGCCCGTAATCTCGACTGCACTCGCGTTTAACATCCCTATAGAGAGAACGGCCGCGGCGTCCTGCCGCGACCGTTCGGGGGCCGAGAGTCAATTGGCTTGCACTGCTGCTAGTGCATTTCAGCAAATGGCAGTCCGGCAGCAAGTGGTTTGATCTGATCATCGATAGGCGTCTTGGCCAGTGAGTTCGTATAGTTGCTCATCACCTTTGCCGCGACGCAGGCCACAACATCCAGAGCTTGAGCACGGGTGTAGCCGGCCGCCAGGAACTTGTCCAACTCTTGCTGCGGCGCCTCGCCTCGCTTCATGTAGACCGTGATCGCAAAGTTTCGCAGTGTATTGAGTTTCGGGTCGTTCAAGGCCTGCCGCATTCGTACACTTTGCATGTGTTCCATGGGTGTCTTGAAGAAAGACTGGCCCACCATCGTATGCCCCGCGGTGCAGTATTCGCATTTGTTTTCCACGGCAATCGCCATCTGAACGATGTTGATCTCCGCCTGGGAAAGCTGCGCGTACTGCTTCAGATTGTCCTGCGTCTGGATGTAGCTATTGGCCAGCGCCGGCGACGTGCTCATCACGCGAGTTAGGTTTGGCACGAAGCCAAAGTTCGTCGTCACGTACTCAAAGACGGCCTCAGAACCGGCCGGTGGGGCCTCGTTGATCGGAAAACCAGTGGACGTCGTCGTGGGCACAGCGCCAGTCGGCATCGGTTGCCGACCGCCCGATTGAGCTCCAGCCGGCGCTACGGTGGCAGCGACAACCACCAGGGTGATCGCCAAAGACAAAGCGTGATTCATCGTTCCGCTCCTTCTCAGTTACCAAAGGGGAAAGGTGAGGGCAGGGCAGGAGGCCGTCAAAGACAACCCGTTTACACTAAGCAGACAGCCCCATCGTCCGCTTAGCGATATCAAGGCCGACGAGGATGTCGTCAGCACGGTTATTCACTTTGGCGTTGGTCATGGCCCCGTTGAGCACCATCTGTACTTGGGCGCCAACTCGCTTGCCACTCGTCTTGAGCGCCGTGAGCCCCGCACGACGGGCTGCCAAGAAGATACTGGTGTGGTAGCGGGCCAAATCAGCGAAGACTTCCGCCACAAGTGATCTCAGCGGTTCATTTTGAGTCGCCAGCTCGTTGGCCAGATTGACAAACGGACAGCCAGGGGTGCAGCCATGCTGAGCGATTTTCTTCTCGTGGATCTGGTGCACCCGCTTGAAGATGCCTTCCAGTCGCTTGATTGGTTGCTCGCTTGCAGCAAAGCTCGCGTCGAAGATGACCTCCTTCGCCATCCCGTGGTAGTACCGCAAGCACTCCATGGCGAGGTCTTCCTTGTTCTTGAAGTACTGGTAGACCGAGGCTTTGTTGACACGCGCTGCCTCGGCGAGGGCGTCCAGCGTGACGGCATGGAAGCTCAACCTGTGGAACTCCGCTGCGGCGGTCTCCAGAATCCGCTGCCGCGTGGCCTGCCCCTTCGTAGGCGCCACCTGGCACGCCGCAACGGCTAAGTCAGAGGCTGGGGGCATAGGGGGAAATCCTCAGCACCATCAGGAGGGGGCCAAATCACGCGACAACAACAAAATAAACGGTCGTTTATTTTCGTGTCAACCCAAGCCCTCCAGAATATGCCTAGCAATGTCTTCTATGCCACACTTCGCGGCCGTTCCGCCGCCGATCTAGACGTCCACTCGCGGCGCCTGATAGGCGGCCTCACTGGACACTTCGAAGTAATCCGCGCCTTGGAAACCGAACATCGAGGCAATGATGCCGGAGGGAAAAGACTGGCACATCTCGTTCAGATCGCGAACGTTGCCGTTAAAAAAACGCCGGGCCGCGGCGATGCGATCTTCCGTTAGCGACAGCTCTCGCTGCAGCGCCAGAAAGTGAGTGTCCGCCTTCAGGTCGGGATACGACTCGGCTACGGCCAAGAGCCGTTGGACCCCGATTTCAAGAGCCGACTCATCCACCGCTTGCATCGTTGCCGATCCCGTCGACTGCACGGCCTGATTTCGCAGCTGAGTCACTTCCTCCAGAACGGATCGCTCGTGGGCGGCGTAGCCGCGGACGGTCTCCACCAAGTTTGGCACCAGCTCGTAGCGCCGCTGCATTTCGACATCAATGTCGGACCAACTCTCTCGCAGGTGGGTGCGGAGCGTCACCAAGCGGTTGTAGCTGGCAATCAGATAGATCAGTGGCAGCAACAGGATGCCTGCCAAAATGACCAATAGAATCATGTCGCCCTCATATGTCTGGGCCAAAGGGCGTAGAACTGGCCCACCCAGCTCATGCGCATGCGGAACTCGTGTGGTTCCCAGCGACTGCCGCGACCGACCAAGCACAGCACCCCGGCGTCGATCTCAATATTAGGGGCATGGCCGTTCATTAAGAATTCCATCATGCGGGGGTGAATCACGTCGTAGGCAAACCGCTTGTCGCGGCTAGTTACCCAAAACCTGTCGCTAAACTCAACCGATTCGAAATCGATGTCGTCAAAGCCCATTGCCCCCTTCATTTTGTCGCCCAGATTCTCCGGGCGGATTCGCAAGTCGCTCTGGTGGCTGCCGGGCACGCTTACCATCAGGTAGCTAAAGCGATAGGTCTTGGTGCTGCGGTTCTTCCCGCTGCCGCTGGTTCGCTTGTAGTGATAGTCGCCCGCTTGGCCGTGCAGCTCAAGGATTTCCCCATCCGGGGCCGGAATGGAAACGGGGCCCTGCAGCGTGTTGTGGGCATAACGCGAGTGCCCACGGCTAAAGGCTTGGAACTGGGGGAATCGCCTGTCGAACCTGCGATCCTTGTCAGGGCGATAGACCCAGCCCAGATCCAGGGCGAACCCGAGCAGCGTTTCTCGCCGCTTCTTCTCCTGCAAATGAGACAGATACGCCAGCACCCCCACGGCGACCAGCACGAGCGGGACAACAATGAACAGCAGCAACATAGACGCGTATTCGCCGGCTGTGGCGGAATCTTGGCAACTGGCACGGGGGCTGGTTGCGACGATTGTACTGCATTGCGGTACCGCTTCCGACGGCTGCGCCGGTCGGCCGGAATTGCCGTCAGGTGTTGTTTTTTGACCCTCCCCCGGCTGTGACGTAGATATTTGGCGACACTGCCTGCGCGATGCGTGAATGGTGAAGCTTGAAGAGCCATAGGCTCGGCTTCACGACGCGACGTTTCTCGCTCCACCCTTCGGTTCTGCTCTATGTCTGCCGGAAAACTGCTGCTTGTTGACGACGACCGCCAGGTGCTGGACTCGATGACCGATTGGCTTCGGGACCAAGGCTTGGAGGTGGACGCCTCGGCGGGGTATGTCGATGCGCTGGGCATGCTGGAAAAGCAGCGGTACGACCTGCTGCTTTCCGACATCCGGCTGCAGGATGGCGATGGATTCGACCTGCTGGAGCAATCGCAGCGTCGCTGGCCTGGCATGCAGGTGGTGCTCCTGACAGGCTACGGCACGCCCGACTCGGCCATCGACGCCATTCGCGCCGGCGCCTTTGACTATCTGACCAAGCCACTGATCGACGACGAACTGCTGATGTCGATCGAGCGGGCCTTGGGGCAGCGAAAAGTGATTGAGGAGAACGTCCACCTCAAAGAAGAACTCGATCGCAAGCACGGCATGGGGCATATCGTGGGCAACGATCCACGCATGCTGCGGGTGTTTGACATGATCGAGTCGATTGCCGACACCAAGGCCACGGTGCTGGTCACCGGCGAGAGCGGCACGGGCAAGAGCCTGATCGCCCGGGCCATTCATCAGCGGTCCGACCGCCGCGACGGGCCGTTTGTCGAGGTCGCTTGCGGAGCCTTGCCGGAGAACCTGCTGGAGAGCGAGCTGTTTGGCCACGTCGCCGGCGCGTTTACCGGCGCCACCACCAACAAAACAGGCAAGTTCCTGCAGGCCGATGGCGGGACGATCTTCCTGGACGAGATCGGCACCGCCACGCCGGCGATGCAGGTCAAGCTGCTCCGCGTGCTGCAGGAGCTGGCGTTCGAGCCGGTGGGTGGCACGGAGACGCACAACGTGGATGTCCGTGTCGTGCTGGCGACCAACGAGGACCTAGCGAAGAATGTGGCGGAGGGTTCTTTCCGCCAAGACCTGTACTACCGCATCAACGTCATCAACATCGAATTGCCCGCCCTACGAGGCCGGATGAGTGACATTCCGCTGCTTGCCCAGCGGTTCATGGAAGAGGTTCGCGAGGACGCCAATCGGCCGAACGTCGAGGGCTTTAGCGACGAAGCGGTTGGCGCCCTGCAGCGGTACCACTGGCCGGGCAACGTGCGAGAGCTGCAGAATGTGGTCGAGCGGGCGGTGCTGCTCTCCAAGGGTTCGACGCTCGACCTGCTCGACTTGCCGACCGAAGTTCGCACCCCCGGCGGCGCCATTCCCACCACGCACTACGCGGGGCAAACGCTCAAGGAAGCCCTCGAAGGCCCCGAGCGGGCGATCATCCTCGAGGTGCTCGAGTCGAACGAGTGGAACCGCAACCAAACGGCCGACCAACTCGGCATCAACCGCACGACGCTCTACAAGAAGATGAAGCGTCTGGGCTTGGAAGACCAAGCGGAAGCGGCAATCTAGGTTGGTGAGTGGGCAGTGGGAAGTGCCCGTCGGCCCTGCCAGCGGCCTTCATTACCGCCTGCCCGCTACACTTTGGCTACGCACGAAAAAAGTTGGCCCAAAGAAAAATGGCGGGTCGCTCTGAAAACGGCTCCGCCGAAGTTTTTTGGTGCGTAAGGTGAGCCAACTCACACTTCTGATAGCGCGCTCGCGCCGTCGTTTACCGACTTACGTCGATGGCTCTCTGGCGAGTGAGAAACGCTGATTGTCAACATAAACGTTGAATCCCCAAATTCAAGTTTCATGTTTGACCGCGCCGTTTTGTGCCACGCAGAGAAATTCTTGGCCACTCGCTAGGGATAGATATAGCATTCAGGCAGCGCTGCTTGGAGTCTAGCCAAGGCTTCTTTACTCACCTGCGTCTTGTTGAAATCAAGCCATGTAAGATTGGTCAGCTTGGCTAGGTGCTGCGCGCCGGCGTCTCCCACCTGCGTCCCGCTGAGATAAAGCCCCGTAAGATTGGTCAGCTTGGCCAGGAACTGCGCGCCGGCGTCTCCCACCTGCGTCCCGCTGAGATAAAGCTCCGTAAGATTGGTCAGCTTGGCCAGGTGCTGCGCGCCGGCGTCTCCCACCCGCGTCCCTCTGAGATCAAGCCCTGTAAGATTGGTCAGCTTGGCCAGGTGTTGCGTGCCGGCGTCTCCCACCTGCGTCCCGCTGAGACCAAGCCATGCAAGATTGGTCAGCTTGGCCAGGTGCTGCGCGCCGGCGTCTCCCACCTGCGTCTCGCTGAGATAAAGCCCCGTAAGATTGGTCAGCTTGGCCAGGTGCTGCGCGCTGGCGTCTCCCACCTGAGTCCCGCTGAGCTGAAGCCCCGTAAGATTGGTCAGCTTGGCCAGGTGCTGCGCGCTGGCGTCTCCCACCTGTGTCCCGTAGAGATAAAGCCCTGTAAGATTGGTCAGCTTGGCCAGGTGTGCCGCACTCGTGTCATCAATGGCACCGTAACCTAGGTCGAGATGCGTAAGCCTCTCGATTCGGCAGAGCCGTTTGAGCCCTCCGGGGGATAGCTGACTGCCAGCCATTTGCAGTCGAGTCAGACGGGGGCATTGCTCGAGCAGGGGGAGTACGCCGTCGCCGACTTCTGTTCGTCCAGGTTGAGTCTTTCTACCCGGCGGAGTGTGTCGTCGCCGATCGTAGCGCGGCCGAAAGACCAAGCGATTTTCTGACGGCCGCATAGAAATGCTCTTCGTCGGTCTGTGGTTGCTGGGGCGGCGCCTCTGAGGAAGTCTGTGGCTCGTCGCGGCGCTGCTCGACCAGGAAGCTCACAACTGCGTGGCGGCCCGTGGCGTCGGCAAGCCACTCCTGCCCGTAGTGCTTGAGCAGTTCCACCAACTCGGGCTCCTTGCGCAGGCGCTGGGACAGGCTATGCTTGTCCCGTAGGCGTTTATCGATCTGGAAGGGTTGGGGCCCCTCGCTCTCTTCTTCTGTCGTGGGGACCAGTGCCTGCGCGGCATCCTGCTGGAGCGACTGGCAGAGGTCGTCCGCTTCGGCCAGGCGGCGGGCATCGTCGCGGCCCAGGGCCTGACGCACGGCCAGGTAGATGACATCGAAACGGAGGAACTTTTCCTCGGTGACCTGGCCCTCTGCGGCGCCGATCAGGTCCGGCTTGGCGCGAGCCAAGCGGAGGTCGACGATCAGATTGTTGAGATTGCGGACCAACTGGCGGGGATTGCCCGCGCAGCCGGCAGCCAGTAAGCGAAAGAAGTCTTCACGCCGCCCGGGGTCGATGGGGAGCGGGTCTTGCGTCAGTTCCAGCTCGGTGCGCCGGCGGTCGACCTGCGCCATGATCTGGCTGATGTGGTCGGTAAACTGCTGCTCGTGATTCGGCAGGTCGATGGCAAGCTGGATGATCTTGTCGAGATACCGCTCGCCTGCCTTGCGATGGCCCGGGACCCGGTAGTCCTCCTCGTAGCGGCTCTTGAGATGGTCGCGCAGAATCTGATCGTCAACTCCCAGCACGAATACGAACCCCGGCTGGGCGAAGACCAGCTTTAAGTGCTCCAGCAGGCGGATAGCGCTGGGGGGCGAACAACGGTCCAGATCGTCGATAAAGACCACCACCTTCGGTTGCTGGGTAGCCTTGGCATCGGTGGCAGCGGCTTCGCCCAACAGCTGAAAGGCGAGCTGATAGACCGTTTGCTGGCGGAGAAGTTTGTTCTGCCGTTTTTCGAGGTCGTCTCGCATGGCGCGATAGTGCTCGACCGCTTTGGCGCCTGAGACGCTTAGCTGCCCCTTTACCGGCTCCGCGCCGGCGGCCTGCAGCGCGACGCCCGTAAGCGGATCGACCAAGCCCCCTTCGATGCTGAGATCGGTCGAGGCAACAATGGCTTCCATCGCCTGGCCGATCTTCGCAAGGCCACTCTTGGTGGCGTTCCACGCCTTGGCAGTGAATCCGTTCCGAGCTTTGAAATCGATCTTGCTGCGGGCGGTGACCTCGCGATAGATGGCAGTGACCAGCGGCACGAGCGGATGCTCTTCATGCTCATACTGCCAAGCGTTGAACCATACGGTGACGATGTTCGGATGGTCGAAAAGAGGCGAAGCGGCCTTCTTGGAGGGTTGTTGCTCGCCATCGATGCGGCTCTTAGCCTGGCGCAGGACCGACGTCTTGCCGTGGCCCCACTCGCCTAAGACGCCGATGGTAAACGGTCCACGGGTGCCAACCGCGGCGCCGGCAACGATATCGGCAAAGGTGTTGAGCGTGAGCGTATCGGCGCTGTAGGTGAGCGTCGGCTCGTCTTCGACCACCAGCAGCGGTTCGAGTTTGCTTGTCGCTTTGGCCATGCGGCTGTTGTAATTGCCGGTCGGCCAGGGAGCAAACAGGGGAGCGTTCTATTGGGAGTTTTCTCCCCCGCGGAGCCGCAGTTGACGGTAGCGCTCGTCGGGGCTGTTGGCGATGTGGGCCACGTCTTGGTCCGCTAGCGGGTGGACGCCGCCGAGTGCGGACGCGCCAAGCCGGATGGTTGCCGACTTCACGGCCATGGCGGTGATCGCCATCACCTCTTGTGGCGAGTGCCCCAGCGCTACGAAGCCGTGGTTCTGTAGATAGATCGTTTTGGGAGGCTGACCTTGTTGCTGGGCGTAGTCGGTCATTGCCTTGTGCAAGGCCGTTGCCAGGGGTAGGCCAGAAGGCACAAATGGCAGCAGCAGCGGCTGGACTCCGCAAAGAAGAATCTCGTCGTGAAAGATGCGGCCCTGGAGGGTCTGTTCAAACGCAACGGAGCAGGTGATGGCGTTGATCGCCGTGGGGTGGGTGTGGGCGACGCACTGGACGCCGGGCAGGGCGAGGCAAACGGCGTGCAGCGGGGCCTCGACCGATGGGCGACGATCCGGAGTGGCGTCGATCTGCGCCGTAAGCATGCCAGAAGGCATGTCTCGCTCGCTGGGGACTGGGTCGCTGGGGACTGGGTCGCTGGCAGTTGGGTTGTTGATGACGGCAAGCGTCTTGGCCAGGTCCATTCGCACCAATTGGTTGGCGGTCAGGCTGCCCATCGCAGCGCCACTGGCGGTAACCAAGAACCTGCCATCGCCCGCCGCCATTGACGCATTGCCTTCGCCCAGCAATACCAATTCCCGCGCGGGATCGCCCAGCCAGTGGGAGAGTTCTAGGAGTTGCTGCGTAGGACTGATCATGAAGCGTTGCTTGGCGCTGACGACAAATTGGGCGACGTCTGGCTACGGTCGTGTGTCATCTCTCGGTTCGATGCGAACCATCGCTTGCGGCTGAGGGGGTTCGATCGGCTTGAGATCGGCGGCCGTGTAGCGGGTTTCTAGCGGGTGCTGCGCTACTTCCAGTTGGTAGTGGATTTGGCGCGTGTGATCGTCCCAAAGCAGGTGCCGCACGCGGCCGGTGTGGGGGTCGTTCTGCATGCCGCGCGGCCGGACTTCCACCCAGTGGCCAATCTCATGAGCAGGCCGCGGCGTTTGCAGCCACATGCGGGGTAGGACGCGAAGCCGGATTGTCCCGTAATGCAGGATGGCGAAGATGCCGTGCTGGCCATCGCGGCGCCAAATACGGGGACTAGGAATCAGCTGCCGGGCGAGTGAGACGTCTTCCGGGTGAACCCAGTGGTCGCCATCTTCTGGCCAACGCGGAAAGTGACCATAGCGGGGATCGAGCTTGAGCGGTGGTAGCGCCGGAGGGTCGGTCGTACGGGGATCTGTTGCGGGATCGAGCATGGCATTTCGCCTTTGCGAATTGGCTGACCGGGCCCCTCGCGGCCAAGCTCCGATTATAACGGTTATCTGGGTGGGCCGTTGCGAAAGGGCAGCATGGAGTGTCATGCTGGTCGAGAGGCTGACCTACACTTCACGAGACACTCCCCGCCTGCGACCGCGAATACGGATTCTTTCCATGCGCACCGAACAGTTCTTCGAGCACCACGGCATCGATGCAAATCCCTTTGCCGAGGAAGATGCGCAAACCGATCCGGTGTTCAAGAATCGCTGCCAAGAGAACACCTACCACCCGGCGTGGGACAAGGTGTTCGGCGATACGGGCGATCCGGCCACGTCGATTGTCTTTGGCGAGAAAGGGGCCGGCAAGACGGCCATGCGGCTGCAGATCATGAGCCGTATTGAAGAACATAATCGCGAGCACAAGCAGGGCCGGCTGTGGGTAGTTGAGTACGACGACTTCAATCCGTTACTAGATCGCTTTGCCGATCGACTACCAGCACGCAAACAGAAGGACCCAGCCCGGGTGTTGGGCGAATGGAAACTGTGGGATCACATGGATGCGATTCTGTCGCTCGGCGTAACGGACCTGATAGATCACTTGCTGGACGCCCGCCAGCGTAAGGGCCCGGCCTGCAATCGCTTGCGGCCTAGCGCCACCGAGAGCGAACCGGCGTTGGCACTGGACCATGCCCAGAAGCGCGACCTGTTGCTCTTGGCGGCTTGCTACGACGATTCATCGGCAGAGCCGCTCACCTCGCGGTGGAAACGATTGCGAAGGCGGTTGCGGTTTGGTTGGTTTGGGCTGGGCAATCCGAAGCGTTGGCTCGAAGCGGGCATCGGCTTAGGCGTCACAACGCTGGCGGCTTCTACCATTAGCTACTTCAATAAGTGGAGCTGGCTGGGCAGCATCTGGCTCTATGGGTTGCTGCTGGTGGCCTGGTCGCCATGGCTTTGGAAGTGGCTGCGCTTCCACCTGGAAGCCCGTCGGATTGGCAATCAAATCCGCGTACTGCGACGCGACACGGGAGCCATGCAAGGGTTGCTGATGGCGCTAGCGGGCATCGATCTGCAAAACCAACCGCTACCTAACAAGCGCCGCACTGATGATCGTTACGAACTGCTGGCCAAGTTGCAGGGCGTGCTGCGATCCCTAGGCGTGACGGGGATGGTCGTGCTGGTCGACCGTGTTGACGAGCCACATCTCACTGGTGGCAAAGTCGAGCTTATGCGCGATCTGGTGTGGTCGATGCTGGACAACAAGTTTCTCAAGCAGCCCGGCATCGGCATAAAGCTGCTGCTGCCAGACGAATTGATGGAGCACCTAAACCGCGAGACACGCGAGTTTCATCAGCGGGCCCGCATCGACAAGCAAAACTTGGTGCCATCGCTCGACTGGACGGGCGAGGCGCTGCTGGACCTGGCCAACGCCCGCATCGCGGCCTGCTCCGCGGGAGGCGCGGCACCCAATCTTTCAGCCATGCTGAGTGACGAAATTGGTGAGGCGCGCGTCATCGACGCCATGCGTTCGCTCCGCACGCCGCGACACCTGTTCAAATTCCTCTACCGCTTGATCGCCGCTCATTGCAACGCCCACACCGATACGGCGCCGGCGTGGCGGATCTCGCGCGATAGGTTCGAGTCGGTCTTCGCGCTCTACAGCCGAGACCAAGCATCTGTCGATCGTGGCCTGTCAGCCGGCTAGAGCAGGACTGCAGCGCCAAGAGACTCGCGCCGCAAGACGCCGCTAGCGTGTGCTCAGGAACGTCCGACTAGAGGTCGTAGCCAGCGGTCGTTCCCACCGGTCATGATCGCTCCGCCTGCGCTGGACATTCGCATTGACCGGCTAACGAGGCTTTGGGAGACTCCGCGCCCGGACGGGTTGTGGGGTTACTGAACGAAAGGATGCGTGCGATGCGGTTGGTCAAAGTGCTAGCAATGCTCAGCTTGGCGGTGGTTGGTTGCTCTGGCAGCGAGCAGCCGCGGCAGACCGCCTCGCAGGAACCCGCTGCGACGCCACAGCCCCGCGACCCGATCGCTCAGATCGCACAGGAGTTCTTGGAAGCGGTGGTCGCCGGCGACACCAACCGCGCAACTGCGTGTCTGACGCCCGCGGCCGTAGCGCAGTTTGCCGCCAGCGAGCAAGGCTTCGCCTCACCAGAGATTGGCGCCCCCGACTTTAAGATTGGCGAAGTTCGCCGCTTCGAGGGAGGGCGAGCCGCCGTGCAGTGCCTCCTGACTGACGAGGCTGGCGATGCGGAGATGCTCTGCCTGGTGAAACAGTGTGAAACGGGCTGGAAGGTCTCGGGCGTCGCCTACGAGGCGGATCCGGCCCAGCCACCGGTTGTTCTCAATTTTGAGCAGCTTGCCCCTCCCCAGCCGGCAGCTCAACCGGGCTACTTCGTGGCAGAGCCGCCTCGGCAGGGCGTGAATCCAGGAGCAATGGGGTCCCAGCGGACGGCGTCAGAGCCAGCACCGGGGCAGCTTCGCTAGGATTAGAAATGCCCTCCCCAGTGGGCATGGCGTGCTCATAATTGGCCGCCATTTGCCGTGGCAACGGTCGGTTTATTTTGCCAGAAGCCCCAGTTTTCTCACCTGGGGCCCGTTGACACCCAGACTCAGGGTGGTAGGTTTACCGCCAAATCAGCGCGATCCACCCATTTCGCGCAATCGTTAAACTCTTCCGCAAAGCGCGATTTAGCCGAGCTAACAGCCTTTGCTCATTGACGAGTTCCCGCCTTCGAGTGTTTCACTCAGCCTTACAATGCGAGCCTCACGAGTCCCGTTCGGGGGTCCTTGGGCCGCGATTTTCCCTCTGGAGGACACCAAGATGACTTTCGTTCGTGCTTTCTGTTTGCTGGCCGTGGTGGCTGTTGTGGCTGCCGCGACCCCTTCGGCTGAAGCTGGCCTGTTCGGCTGCTTGAAGAAGAAGAAGTGCTGCCCCGAGCCCACTTGCTGCGAGCCCGAGCCCACTTGCTGCGAGCCAGAACCCACCTGCTGCGAGCCCGAGCCCGTTTGCTGCGAACCTGCTCCGGAACCTTGCTGCGAGCCGGCAGTTGTTGAAGCTCCTTGCTGCGAGCCCGCTCCCGCCCCCTGCTGCGAGCCCGAACCGGTTTGCTGCGAGCCCGCACCAGTTTGCTGCGAGCCCGCACCGGTTTGCTGCGAGCCCGAGCCATGCTGCGATCCTTGCGATCCTTGCTGCCCCCCCAAAAAGGGCTTCTTTGCTCGCCTGATCGAAAAGTGCAAGGCCAAGCGTGCCGCCAAGTGCTGCACCCCGTGCACCCCTTGCTGCCGGTAACCTGAGACGCACTTCTCAGATTTGCACCGCGGGGCGTGGTCGACCTTGGTTGGCCACGCCCCCGTTTGTTTTTCCGGCATTAGCTGTCTGCGCGGCCGGGGCGACGACTCCCCTCCCAGGCCCCGCAACCTGCCTTTATTGACACCTGCTCCGGACGGCCCTAGCATCCGGGTATGCCTGGGCTTGCCGATAGGCCCGAGCGATCACCCTTTGGAGACTGAATCATGACCATGCGATCCGTTGGACGCGCGTTGACCGTTGTCGGTCTTGTCTTCGCCCTGAGCGCAGTGGCGACCAGTGATGCCCAAGCGGGCTTGCTTGAGAAGTTGCTCGCCAAGTGCAAGAAGAACCGTTGCTGCCCGCCGCCGTGTTGCCAGCCGGAGCCATCCTGCTGCGAGCCTGAGCCGGTTTGCTGCCAGCCAGAGCCATCCTGCTGCGAGCCCGCCCCTTGCTGTGAGCCTGAGCCAGCGCCTTGCGACTGCGGTGAAGTGGTAGAGACAACCAGCGATTGCGGTTGCAGTGGCGATGTGATGACCGGCACGGTTTTCACCGAGACAGTCGTCGAGTCATCCCCCTCAGATGGTCCGACCTTGGCGCCGGAAGCACCTGATATGGCCCCGGAACCTCCTGAAATGGACGACGAAGCCATGGACGGTCCCGTCGCACCAGAGACCGACGATTCGCCGGTCGCTCCCGAGCCGGAATCGACTGGTGTGAGCATCGATCTGAGCATCGAGTAGCTTGCAGCGACTCGCTAGCACTCGAATGGACCTCAGCGCGGCCTATGAACCCAGTCTGACCAATGGGAGGCCGGCATTCGGCCGCTCAAACGGCCTGGGAAAGGTCCGTTATCCGCGCATGCATCAATAAAACTACTCAGCCTGCCGAGGTTTACTCGGCAGGCTGTTTCCGTCTTGGGGTCTCTCGTCATGGCTGCTAGAACCCCGCATCGCGTCTGCTGAGACGTCCTTGCCATTCCTTGCTGGCCTGCGATGGATTTCCGCGTCCAACTTGATGTCTACCACGGTCCTCTCGACTTGCTGCTGCATCTGGTGCGCAAGCAGGAACTGGAGATCGCCACGGTGCCACTTGCCAAGGTCACCCAGCAGTTCCTGGACTACGTGGCCGTGCTGGAGGAGTTGGACGTTGATTCGATTGGCGACTTTGTCGAAGTGGCCAGCCTGTTGGTCGAGATCAAGTCGCGGGTCGTGCTGCCGCAAACCGAGCAAGCCGATGCCGAGCCGGAGGTTGAAGACGCCAAGCATGACTTGGTGGAGCGGTTGCTTGAGTTCAAGAAGTATCGCGACGCCGCCGGGCTAATTGAGCAACAGGGCGTCGATTGGCGCCAGCGCTTTGCCCGTGCGACGCCCGATTTGCCGGCGCAATCTTCGCAACCGCCCGAGGAGCGAATCGTCCAGGTTGAACTCTGGGATCTGGTGTGTGCTTTCGGTCGGGTCATGCAGGAAAAGCTAGAGCCGCCGGCCCCAGCCACGATTCCATACGACGACACGCCCGTGCATGTGTTCATGCGCCGCGTGTACGATCGTCTAGTGGCTGAGGACGGCGTTTGCTTTAGCCAGTTGTTTAGTGGATCCGTGCATAAGTCGACCTTGATCGCGACCTTCCTCGCGGTGTTGGAACTGGTCCGCCATCGCCATGCCATGGCGGAGCAAATCCAGCAGTACGGCGACTTGCAACTCAAGCCCGGCGACGAGCCTCTGCCTGACGACGCCGCGGCACGCATCTCCGTGGCGGAGGATGCCACCAAGTGAACCCTGGCCGGGGCCCCGTGGTCCGTACGCCTTACGTTCGCCAGCAGCAACTCTACAATGGCGAGTTTGCCGCGGTTCGCCTTTCGACTCCACTACCAAACAGCCAGCTGCCAGTCGCAGGGGCTGCTAGCCACCGGCGGATGGCTAGCTGAGCGATTGTGGGGCTGACGCCGCTCACGCCAATTCGAGAACCGGTTTAGCCGTTTGCCGCTGTCTGCATGGTCAATAACCTTCCCGTAAAAACACTCAAGCACGGCGATCTGACGATCGAAGGCTACTCGCGCGCTGCGGTGCAAACCTATTGGCGCGTGCCGGAGTTGAATCTCGGTTTCGATCTGGGCGCGCAGCCATGGTCGTTCATGGGTACAGAGACTTGGTTCGTCTCGCATGGCCACCTCGATCACATTGCCGCGCTGCCGGTCTATGTGGCTCGTCGACGGATGATGAAGATGGAGCCACCGCGGATTTATTTGCCGTCTTGTCTGTTGGGCCCGGTGAAAGAGATTCTCAAGCAGTTTTCTCGTATGGATCGTGGACGAACGCCTTGCGACCTGCAAGCGATTGAGCCCGATCAAGAGATTGAGCTGTCGCGTGAGTTGATTGTCACGACCCATGCCACGACCCACACCGTGCCTTCGATCGGGTATGTAGTGTGGGAACGCCGCAAGAAGCTAAAGCCGGAGTACGCCGACTTGGCGGGCCACGAAATCCGAGACTTACGCCAAGCGGGCACGGAGGTAACTCGTGAAGTCCGCGCGCCCCTACTGGCCTACCTGGGTGATAGCGCACCGCCGGGGCTCGACAACAACCCTGCGATGTATCAAGCCAAGGTTCTGATAACCGAGCTGACGTTCGTTGCCCCCGATCACCGCAAGGACAAGATTCACAAGTTCGGCCACATGCACTTGGATGACCTGGTAGAACGCCAAGACCAGTTTCAGAACGAACTGATCATCGCCGGCCACCTCAGCACGCGGTATCACCCCAAGCAGGTCGAAGGCGCCGTCAAAAAGCGTTTGCCAGACATGATGGATGGCCGCCTACAACTTTGGCTGTGATTCTGAGAATGTCAGGCTCGCCAGGGCCTTGATCGCCTCGCTTAAGCTGCTGGCCGTGCGGCATGCCACTCGGTGCTTGCAGGTATGTTGTGAGCTATTCGGCGAATAATCCGAGCAAGGTTTTCGAACCTATTGCGAATGGATAAAGGAGTTGCGACAACGTCGCGCGACCTCATTCATCAGCTCTGGGAGTCTCGTTATGCCTGCAATCCTGCCTCGTGTTTCAGCGCATCGCCAGCGTCGCTTGGTGCGACCCTCGGTTGTCGATCCGACGACCACTAAACCCTATACATTGGAGCAGGAGCTTGAACCTTTTGCCCACTGGGTGGGCGACCCAATCTGGGCTCCACCACTCGACTCGCAACAAGCCCTTGCGAAGCTGATGCTCAAGAACTCGCGGCCTTTTACTTCGATGCAGACGCGCTGGGCAAGGCTTGTGAAGGAACACCAGAGGGAGTTTACCCAGGTGCGAGAGATCGAGCTTCCCAAGGCTTCCATTCGGTTGCCGAAGGGAAGATTCTTCGTGAGCGTCACCCAGCAGGAGGATTTCGATAAGATTCAAGAGACGGTTCCTGACTGCGTACAGACTCGGCTGGACGAGTTCATGGAAGGACCTGGCAAGCGGTGGGGCGTCAAAGTCTTTTATCTCAAGCCGCTGTGTGTGGAGGTGGACGACACCTTGGTACTGACCACGCGCGATGACCTGATGAAGACCACTCGTGAAATGCAACAGGAGATCATTCGGGAGTATCGCGAGATAGCGGTCATTCATCGCCCCTTGGAAGCGGTACTGGCGGCAATCAATCTAGGCCTTGCCGTGCCGCGGAGGATCATGAACTACTTCGTTGAACGACGACAGAAGGCCATCGACGCCTATCACGCGCGGATGGAGTTTGAACGCAGGAAGACTGCCCTGAGGGCTGCCCGTACGCATTGTAAGTTGCGCACGGATGGTTGTACGTTTGACGAAATGCTGGCACTTACCAATCCGCTCGACCGTAAGGAAGTGGTCAAGCAATACGGCATTGAGCAGAAGCTGTCCAACGCCAAGCGAGATCAGCTGGCGCAAATGGCCGCCGGGTCAATGCCGTGGTTTGTGACGCTGTCGCTGGGCGTATCGTACCTGTCGTCCCTAAGCCTAGCGTTCGCACCGCCCGTGTTGATGTGCGATCCGGCTTTCGTGGCGGAGATGCCTGACAGCCCTGGCCAGCTTCTGAAGATCGGTCACTTTGACGAAGTGGGCGGCGTCATGCATGTGGAACTCTAGCGGAATGGCGACTCGCCGTTGCACCACGCTATGGCAGCGGAATGCGGTTTAGCTCAAACGCCACGGGGAATCGGACAATCGTCGTCGCGGTGCGATAGACCCAGGTATAGTTGGCCAGTGGATTGCCATCGGCTGGGTTCGCCTCGTCGTCCGTTGCTGGTGCGGGATCGCTGAAACTGTCGTTCATCGCCAAGTCAAACAAATAGGCAATGCCAATCGTATTGCCACGTTGCATCGTCGTTTCAAAACCAGCGTGTTCGATACGATTACCAGCCGCATCTTCCAGGTACGTTAGGTTATTGAACACCCAGCCGCGGTGCGAGGCAAAGGCGTTTTGCGTTTCAGGGTCTTCAACCTTGGGGTCGGCTCCGCTCGCGCTCTCCAGTTGCAAGCGCATGTGCAGCTCCCAGATTTCGCCCGACTTACGCATGCGGTCGAGCGTGACCTTGGCGCCACCGTGTTGCTGAGTTTGCGCCTGGTTCGTTTCGGTCAGTTTCTCGAATCGGAACTCCGCACGGCGACCGGGGACGCTTGCTTGTAGGGTTCCTTGCAACGACGAAATGAGTTTTGTGTTGCGAGTAGGCAGTAGCATGGGCAACGTCATCTCGGTGGCCAAGCCATCGGGCGAGACCTCGATGTCGATCGACCGCTCAGGCCGTGCGAGCGAGAGCATGGCGCCATCTTCGTTCTTGGCTTGGACTCCTGACAGTGGGAGCGAAAAGGCGATGGGCGTCAGACGAGGTTCCCAGGCCACTTCCAACTGCAAGTTCAGCGACTCGCCCGAAACCTGACGCAGGTTGCGAGACGCGGTCACGCGCGTGGGTTCAATTCGCAGCGGCCCGGCATACGCGGCCGTAGCCCATCGCGGCGTGGCGCCGGGCTCACGGTTCACGACCGCCACCGCCGGCTCGCCGGCGTAGGCGTAGACGCCCAAGCCCGCTTCATCGAGCACCTGATCGACCGCCTCCCAAAACGGGGCATCGTCGATCTCAATGGTGATGGGCCGATCGGGCGCCTGCTGGCCGAATTGCTCGCGGAGGTCCTTCAGCTTGTTGCCCGTCTGTTGCTCGATCTGCGTGAGTACGTCTTCCAGCGGTTCGGCGACCACGTCGAGCGTCACGCGCGATTCGGTGACCGTCAGGCGTGCCAGCTCTTCGGCAATCTGTTTGCGGAGGGAAGCCAATGCGGTCCGGACGGCCGCGGGCATTTGGTCGACCGGCTCCGGCAGCGCGGCCAGCATTCGCTCGCCCGCCGTGGACGTGGGGCCTGCCAAATCTAGCAACTGCCGGTGGGCTGCCTGGCGATCAGCCTCGGTGTCGGCGCCGAGTTGCTGCACGAGTTGGTCCACCTGGTCGGCGAAGTCGGCGACCTCGTCGGCCGAACTGGTGGCGCCCACCAGGGTGAGCAGGGCGGCAAGGAAACATGCGCGGAACCAACGTGGCATAGCGGGCCTGTGGGCGTTGCAAAAAGAAAACATACCAAGCGAATTAACCAGCTGAATCCATTCTATGCCGCCAGCGATGGTGTGTCTCCCTGACTCGACCCAAGCATGTAGTAGGTTTGCAGTAGTTTCCCTGGAGCTGGTCGACCGTGAGCGAGACACCACCGATGATGCGTTGCCTTTGCCCATTCTTCGTGCTGACGGTCACTTGTGCCGCGGCCGCTCCTGCAGCGGAGTGGATGTTTCGCGCCACGGTCGATGGAAGTGTTCTAGAAGGTCGGCCGGTGGCGTGGTCTTCGTCGCGAGTTCGCCTGTTGGGCCGCGATGGTAGCCTCCACGAGTTCCACCCGGACGACGCCAAGAACGCCAAGAAGACGGCCCCCAAATTCAAGCCGCTCGACGACCGCCAACTTCGCGCGCAACTCTACCAAGAGTTTGGCGACCGCATGGACTACACGTCGACCGGGCACTACTTAGTGGTGCACCCCAAGGATGGCAGCCGGGCGTGGGCTCAGCGGTTCGAGCAGGTTTATCGATCGCTGCTCTCCTACGTCCGGGTGCGTGGGTTCCGTCCCCGCGAGCCGGAATTTCCGCTGGTGGCCGTCGTGCTACGAAGCCGCGGCGAGTACGAGCGGTTCCAACGGGCTTCAGGCGTGAAGGTCTTGCCGGGCGCGCTGGGGCATTACGATCACTACACCAACCGTGTGGTGTTGTATGACGTGACCGCCGGCAGCGGCGATTGGACGGCCAGCGCGGACACCATCATCCACGAAGCGACCCACCAAGTGGCGTTTAACGTCGGCGTACACACCCGCGCGGTCGACATGCCGTATTGGGTGCCGGAGGGTTTGGCGATGTTGTTCGAACCACGGCCCATGTGGGATCCGCGAGGATCGGATCGGCAAGAGGACCGCATCAACGCCGAACGGCTGGCCGACTTCCGACACTTTAGCCACGAAGACCAACCGCCGTTTCCGCTGGGCAACTTCGTAGCTAGCGACCAGCCGTTTCGCCGCAGCGGCGCGGCGGCCTACGCCCAGGCGTGGGCCCTGGCGTTCTACTTGGCCGAAACTCGGCCGCGCGAGTACAGCCAGTACCTGACCACCACCGCCAGCCGCCCCCCGTTCGGCCGCTACAGCGCGGCCCAACGCCTCAGCGACTTCCGCTACGCCTTCGGCACCGACCTGGAGATTCTCACCGCCAACTGGCTAAGGTGGGTCGGGGAGCTATGAGCCGGGCGACTCTTAAAAGAGGGGCTAAGACCGAGGCTAGCTCGGTATGTGCTCTCTGGAGGGAACCAGCCCACGTTCCTCGTGAGTGCAGCGGCTTGGGCCACCGCTGAGGTGATAGCCAAGATCACCAGGTAGTTGCCAGTGACGTTGATTTCAGATTCCTCACAGTCGGCAACTCCGGTGCATTCTTGTTAGCTGTCTTATACGGCATCGTTCATGTCAATCGGCAACCCAACTGCCTTTAGCTCCCGTGCGAGCGACAATCGCCAAGCTCCTGCGTCATCAATTGGAACAAAGAGCACACCACTATAGTCGGATGGGATTTCGACGCCTGACTGGTGCAAGGCGCAGACACGCTGTCGACCAAGCTTTCCGAGGAAAAAGCCGAGTTCAAGGATTACATTCTGTCTTGCACGCGGTTGCAGGTCGTCTGATCCGGACGCCACGGCACCACGATCATCTCCAGTGAGCAGAATCACCGCATAACCGACGTCGGAATAGTCCACAAACTTCTCGATAATGGTCCGGCCCGAATTCGGTTGCTCGCGCAGAATTATCACATCAAGCCGGAGCCGTTCGAGGAAACGCGCAGTTTCATGAATCGCCGTTTCGTCGTGTCCATGCACCAAAAACACGCGCGTGCTTATCGCCTCAGGTACCAGTTTTTCTGGAGGGGCCGCGACTAACCCAGTGGACGATCGAACTGCCTGAGATTCCAACAGTTCGACTAGGCCGTTGAGAATCTCCAAGCGAGTCTCCATATTCGTCGCACGAGCCTGCTCCCAAGTCGTTTCGTTCCCTCCACCAAATGAAAAGTCGTAGCGACCAACACTCATCACGCGTTCGATATTTGGCGACGTGGAGCCGAAAGCGCGAATAAGCAGATCGTGACAAACGGTCTCCCAAGCTTGCTCGTTGCCGGACGTGATCGGACGCGCTCCGAGCAAGTCTTGGCCCTTGGTGGCGTGTGAGCGGAGCATTCTCGCAGCTTGGTCGGGCGGGAGTGACGGTTCGCTATCCGTTCGGACCGGGGACGTTCTTTTGCGTGCCATAAAATCTATAGTCCGCTATGTTCACAGGTCGGGCCGTTGGTGGGCACGGCAGAAGATACCCGATGCCGCTGAGCGACGTCAAAACTGGGAAAAAACCCCAATCTTTATCCCACGACGGTCGGGCCCGCCGCTCTGGCCATCAAGCTCTAGGTCGTGGGGTGGGCGTCGAACCCTTTATGGCGCCAGCTTCTTGAGCTTTCTTTGCAGGGTGCGGCGGGGGATGCCGAGTTGGGCGGCGGCGCGGGTGATGTTGCCGCTGCAGTCGGCGAGCACCTGCTGGATGTGGTTCCATTCCGCCTCGGCCAGGGACGGGGCGTGGATCTCGGTGGGCGGGAGCGGTTCGGCGAGCTCGTCGCCTGTGTCGGCCTGGGCGCGGCGGAAGGCTTCGAGCACCTGGTCGGCGTCGGCCGGCTTGGTGACATAGCTCACCGCGCCGGCGTGCAGGGCGTCGACCGCGTTGGCGATGCTTCCGTAGCCAGTAAGGATGACGGTCCGCGTGGCAGGCGAAATCTGTTGCAGCTCGCGAACCAGATCGATGCCGTTGCCGCCGGGCATCTTGAGGTCGACCACCGCCAAATCAGGCGGGTCTTGCTCGACCATTTCGAGCGCCTCGGCTGGGTTCTCGGCGGCACGAACGTCGTAGCCGCGTTTGGCAAACGCGCGGGCCATCCGTTCGCGAAGCAGATCGTCGTCGTCGACCACGAGCATTTTCATACGGGCGCCGGTGGGTTGGTGAGGTTTTGCTCTAGGGGCAGCCTAACGGAGACGGTGGTGCCGTGGCCAGGTTCGGACTCAATTTCCATCGCGCCGCCAATTCGCTCGATCACGCTGCGGGCCAAGAACAAGCCCAGCCCCATGCCGCGGCCGGGCTCCTTGGTGGTATAGAACGGCTCGGAAGCGCGGGCGAGCACGCTGGCCGGCATGCCCTGGCCGTGGTCAATGATGCGTAGGTCGAGAAACCGATCGACCTCGCCGACGATCAACTCCACGCCCGCTGCGGGCGAGGCGTCCAGCGCATTTTGCACCAGGGCGCGGAGGGCTTGCGCTAGTGCGGTAGGGGGGACTCTCAGCACGGCCTGCTGAGCGTCGGCCGCATAGCGCGTATGAACCTCATGCCCCTCGACCAGTTCGGCAAGCACGTCGTCCACGAGCTCACCGGCAGTGCGCGTTTCGATCGCCTCGCCAGTGGCTTGGCCGGAGTCGGTGGACATGCGATCGAGGATGCGGCGGCAGCGAGCGAGGGCGTCGCGGATGAGGCGGACATCGTCAATCGCTTCGGCAGGGGCATTGGAGGCGTCCAGCTCGCGTTGCAGTTCGCCAGCCGCCACAGCGATGGTTCCCAACGGGGTGGCTAGTTCGTGAGCGGCGCCGGCCGCCAACGTGCCGAGGGCTTCCAGTTTTTCGCTGCGGGCGCGGAGTTCCTCGGCCTGAAGCCGGGCCTCCTGGGCTTGGCGGAGTTCACGCGTGAGCCGGGTGGCGAACGAGACGATCACCGTGGAGCAAACACCAAACGCAACCAGTGCCCCCAGGCCCACCACGTGGGGACGCCCCAGTTCGGCGATGCTGGCCAGTCGGGCTGGGTCGCGCAGTTCGTCTACCGGCAGATGCTGATAGCTGATGATGGCGAAGGCCACGATCGCCATCGCTCCGAGCAGCCAAGCCCACCTCGCCGGCAGCAGAACGCCACACAGCGCGAGGTTCACGAAGTAAAACACAGCGAACGGGTTGGTCGGTCCGCCTGTGAGCGACAGCATGGCGCTGAGCATCAACAGATCGAGCAACATCAAGATTCCCAGCACCATGTGCCACACGCGGGGTCGCGTGGGCTCGGGACCCTCGCTGCGATGGCGGCGTACCCAGATCGAGAAACCCAGGTTGGTCACGGCCGTTACCGAGACCAGCACCAGCAAAACGGCGTAAGGCGCCTGGATTTCTAAGCCATAGGCAACCACGCCGATGGTGAGCAACTGTCCCGCCACCGCCACCCAGCGCAGCTGCACAAGCCAAGCGGCATTGATGGCCAACCGCGTGGCATCAAGACGAACAGCGGTATCCGCGGAAGGGAACATAGGCCACTCTGATGAGCTTTTTCTCGATGTCCATGACACAGAGAGGCGTGCCGTTCGTACGCCGTCTGACGGATGATATCGTAAAATTTATTGACGCGATTCTAGCTTGCTGATGGTGCCTGCAGTCCATCTTCGGCTTCTTCGTGCCTCTTTGTGGCCAGGGCTTCAATCCAAGCGTTTGATTCTGATCGAGCGGTAGTGGACTTCGCTATCGGGATCGTGCCCTTGCAGGGCGATCGTCCCGTGGGAGAGCCGACGATGGGGACGATCTTTGGGGACTTCAGGCTCGGCGGGTTCGGTAAAGTCGTTTACGACCTTGTCGTTCACCTTCACTACCACGCGCTTGCCGCGGACGATGAAGTGCAACGTAAACCACTCGTTGTCGACTGTAGGTGATTCGTCCAGCAAGTTCTGCACCGCGTAGAGACTCCCCGTTTTGATACGGTCGCCTTGCGTGTTGTTGATCTGCACTTCGTAGCCATGCTCGGGCCAACCTTCTTCCTGATACTTGGTGTGGAAGAAGACGCCTGAGTTGGAACCTGGTTTGGTGAGGACTTCGACTTTGAGCTCGAAGTTTTTGAAGTCCCCCTTGCTTACCGGCCCCACATAGAAGGCATGTGCTCGCTCACCGACTGCAACTATGACGCCATCCTTTACCGTGAAGCTTTCTGGATGCTCCGCGACCTTCCAGTTGGTCAGATCTTTGCCATTGAAGAGTTCGATCCAGCCAGTGTCGGCGCTGCGCGTGACCTGCGATTCGCCAGACTCGGAGATAACCTCGGTGGCTCTGATCGCGCTGGCCCCGGATAGCAGTAAGGCGGTAACGAGCAACTTGACGACAAATGTACGGCGCATGGTGGCGACCCTATCCACATTAAGAAAGAGACGTAAGCACTTATTCTACCTTCTCGACCTAGCGTCTGCTTCCTGGCATTCCCGGCTGGCGCCGGCGTACGCTACCACTTCTCTTGGCCGGTAGTCGCCAAGACGGCAGCCCACAGGTCGCGCCCAGGATCAAGGCGTTTGACTTCGCCCGTGCTGAGAGCCAAAGGCACATGGACTGAATGGTTGTGCCATAGGCTGACAAATAGATCGGTCTTGCCGGCCATTGCGGCATGGGCCGCCTGACGTGCTAACTGCTCGGTGAGCAAACTATCGGCGGCGTTGGCCGGAGCGCTGCGAATGTAGTAGCTGGGGTCGAAGTATTTGACGCTCACCGGCTCACGACCCGATTGCTTGAAGTGGCTGGTGATGCGCTGCTTGAGCAGCGGGCCAATGTCGCCGAGTTGGCGATTGCCCGACTTGTCTTGCCCTAAGTCTTCGTCGTCAAAGAGTTCCTGACCGGCCCCTTCGGCAACAACGATAATGGCGTGATCGCGTTTGTCGAGCCTGTGTTCGAGCTTGGCCAGGAAGCCGTCTTCGCCTTCAAGCGTCAACGGATTCTCGGGGATCAAGGTGAAATTCACCTCGCCGCTGGCGATGGTCGCCGCCGCGGCTATGAACCCAGCGTGCCGGCCCATAAGTTTGACCAGGCCGATGCCGCGGTCGACACTCTTGGCCTCGACATGGGCACGATCAATCACACGTTCAGCTTCTGCGACGGCCGTAAGAAAACCAAACGTGCGGTAGCAGTACTTGATGTCGTTGTCGATGGTCTTGGGGACCCCCACCACGGCGATCTCAGCTCCCCGTCGCGCCACCTCTTCGGCAATAGCGTGGGCGCCGCGCTGGGTGCCGTCTCCACCGATGGGGAAAAGCAGGTTCACCTTCTTCGATTCCAGATAGTCAACCGTCACGCGCGGGTCTTGGGGGCCGCGACTGGTGCCCAAGATCGTACCGCCTTGGTGGTGAATCGACTCAACCAAGTCGTGGCTAAGCGATAGAGGTTCCTTGGCTTGTTGGGGATTAAGACCCTGATAGCCATTCCGTATGCCGAGCACGGTCTCTACGCCATAGTTGTCGTGGAGCGTGTAGAACAGATTGCGAATGACGTTGTTGAGTCCGGGACACAATCCGCCGCAGGTAACAATGGCCGCTTTACACTTGGCCGGGTCGAAGTAGATGGACTCCCGAGGGCCTGCCTTTTCAAACCCAACCGTTGCCGGGGCGGATTCAGAGACACCCTCGATGGTGTGCAAAACGCGGCAGCCTTCCTGGACGAATCGGCGCGGTCCTGCATGCACTTCCTTCAGTGGCGAAGGGATGGCGCAAGGCCCAAATGCGGGAATGGCAAGCTCTTTTTGAGTTAACATGGCCTAGGAATCTTCGCGAGGTTGGATGCCGTCCGCCGTCTATCTTACCGCCGCGCTGGTTGCTTGCGAGCGCTGAACCCTCTCGATCATTTGTGCCGGAGTGATGCCTTGAAGTTCTCACTGCGAACACTACTGCTTCTCTTCACAGGTTTCTCGCTGGCCATCCCAGCGCTCTACTTCGCTCGTCCCCTGATCAGTGGCATCGTTCTTTGCATCACCGTTGTGCTCTGCGGCTGCACGACGATCAAAGCGCTGGTGGCCCAGGGAAGCGGCCAAGCGGGGGCCATTGGGTTCGCTGTCTTGGCGTTCTTCTATGTTGCCACCCTGGTGTGGTCCAGAGACCTTGAGCAGATTGATCCCAGGCGTGGCCAGTTGCCGACGACCAAAGGACTGGCGTACCTCTACTCCTGGGCGCAGCGGGGAAGGAGCGGGTATCTCGATGACCAGGGGAAGTTCTATCCGCTTCACCGCGTGACGGAGGGTAGTGTAAAGGTAGGAGTCGGCTTTGTTTTCACCGTGGCCCCCCATCCGTCTTCGTTTCACACGATTGGCCACTGTCAGTGCATCCTGCTGTGCGGGACCTTTGGCTGGGGCTATGCGATGGCGGCCTACGAGCGGCGCGAAACAGCGGAAACGCGCAGAGTTTCTGGGTAATGACGCCCTGATCGCCGAAAATGTCGCCAAAATCAGCTTGGCCCAGCCACCCTCTCTTCAGTCCCTGCCAGCGTGCCGGTCTAATAGGAGAAGAGTGGTAAGTACTGCGTTGCTCTTCGCCGAGGCACGCTCGCCATTCTCCCCTCATCGGCATTGGAACAGCCCCGACAACCTAACGAAGTGCTAGGCATGCCCTTTACGCTGTCTTCTTTTCTGTGCGCCCTGCCTGTGGCGGTGATGCTGCTTTTTATTGATTCGGTCCAAGCTGCCCCAAGCGGCTATGAGCTTATCTTTACCGACGAGTTCAACGGCTCGTCACTCGACACACTCAAGTGGCAGGACAAGTATCCGTGGGGACGAACCCACAACCACGATGCTTACTCGGCACCAGAGAATGTAATCCTGGGCGACGGAACCGTCACGCTATTGGCCGAGCGTGAGAGCCACGCTAACAGCAGCAAGCCCTTCACCACTGGTACGATCTCGACCGGGTACAACAAGTTCACTTTCACGGGTGGCTACGTTGAAGCACGGGTGCTGCTGCCCGATACGCCCGGCTCTTGGCCCGCCTTCTGGGGCCTCTATACCGGCTGGCCGCCCGAGGCGGACATCATGGAGTATCCCATCGACACCGCTGCCGGCAATGGGTACTCGCAGTCAGAGTACCACACCGCCTTCCACTACAAGAACGGCAGCGGAGGCAACTCGGCCGGTGCAGGAAAAGTGAACCCCGGCGGCATCGGCGACTTAGGTGGCGCCTATCACACTTTCGGCATGGAGTGGATTGAAGACGATTGGGTGGGGTTCTACTTCAACGGGAATCTCGTTAGCCAATTTGGCAACGACTCGGCCATCGCGCAAATGGAGCACATGTATTTGATCCTCAACTACGCAGTTGGGGGTTGGCCCGGGACGCCCAACCAAACCGAGTGGGCCAACGGGCATAGTGATGAATTCAAGATCGATTGGGTGCGGGTTTGGCAGCAACGCGAGGCCAAAGACACACGCTACACCGATGTCCAGGGAGATGGATTCGCCGAGTGGAACTGGGAAAGCGGCTGGTCCCTCGGCTCCCCAAGCCAGGGGAATCAGGTGGGCCGGCTAGGCACGCAGGCTTCCGCCAGCCAAACCATGGAATGGGACGGTTTCGAAACCGCCGGGCAAATCTACTTTGATGGCGACACGGACTACACCCTCGGCGATGGCAATGAGAGTCTCCTGTTTGCCATGTCCAACGGTTCCGGTTGGTCGCGTATTTGGAACGAGGCCGGCACGGGCTCGCACACGTTCAACTCGCGTGTCGAGTTTTGGTCTAACCTGTCGATCACGAACCTTCAAAGCGGCGACTTAACGTTCAACAGCGACATCATCAGCCAGGCCCGAGACGGCTATGGCGGCGTTTTGGCGCTGCGTGGAAGCAGCGGCGCCTTTGATAACAGCACCGTGATCAATGGCGCCTTGCACCAACAGCGGCTTACAACCATTGCCTGGGGCGCCAACGTCGTGCTAGGCCAAGGCATGTTCCAAACAAACAATCTCTACAGCGACGCCAAGCTAGAAATCCTCGATGGGTCGACGCTCACGATCCGCGGACTCAACGCTGCTGGCGTCGCGGGCGAAGGCGGATCGGACACGTCGCTCGGTTTTCTGGGAGCTGAGAGCGATAAGCTGGTGCTCGATGATGGCACGATCATCTTGCGTGGCTCGACGACTTCGTTTCGCGGATTTACCATCGGCGCCGGCGGAGCCACTTTACTATCGGAAACGCTTTCAGGCGTCTGGCTACGTGACACACTCGATGCGCAGAAGGCCATTGTTTCCACTGCTGGCGGTGATCTCACTTTGGGTGGTTGGAGCGATGGGCTGCTCGACAAACCCCTGGCCGGAAGCGGTGGCCTCTACAAGACGGGCAGCGGCTCCTGGGGCTTGGGCGGCGTCAGCAGCTACACAGGAGCAACCGTCGTGGAGTCCGGTTCTTTGAACGTGACCGGCGCCACGGGGTCAGGCCAAACGACCGTCATGGCGAGTGCGGTGCTGGGTGGCGATGGCCTGGTTCGCGGCAACCTGGTCGTCGATGGTGAAGTTAATCCCAGCGGCCAGCTTGATGTCGGCGGGGTGGCCAACTTCAACAGCGGATCCATTCTTGCGATCGACCTCGGCTCGGGGACTACGGACTCGTTGGCTGTCGACGGTGTCGCGGCGATCGGCGCGGGAGTGTCCTTAGAGGTCACGCTGGGTTCCTCACCTAGCGTCGGAGCGTCCTTTGATGTGCTGACCGCTGTGGGTGGTGTAACGGGGCAGTTCGACACGCTCTCACTGCCAGACCTCGGCATGCTGGACTGGGTGATTACCTACGGCGCCAATGCCGTGAGCTTGGAAGTTATTCTCCCGGGCGACTTCAACGCCGATGGCGTGGTGGATACGGCAGACTACGCCATGTTGCGCAACCACTATGGCAGCCCCGCTGGGACGCTGGCGAACGATCCGCACTCGGCCCTCCCTGTCGGGGCCGCGCAGCTAGCAACCTGGCATGCAAACTATGGCGCCAGCGTCGCTCTTAGCGTGCTATCAATAAATGCCGCCGCCGTGCCCGAGCCCTGCGCCTGGCTGTTATTCATGGTGACCGGCGCCGTCCTTGCTTGCCGTCGCTAAGTTCTCGGGGCCCGCGCGCGAACCTCCGACCACGGTCCGGCGTACTTGCAATAAGCAAGGAATCTTTCCCGCTTGCCGGGAGGAAGTGGGTCTACACGGAGGGTTAGCGATGGGCGATCTGTGGCGATTCTGTACGCTGGCGACCATAGCCGTCGTGGTTCCCTCATCACCGGCGGCCAAAGCGACCGACATCGTTGGACTGGGTGGCGATTCGCCGCGAGTGCATTTCGATGTGCCCCAACTTGTGGTGGCCGAAGAGTTGGCCAGCGATCCTGCCCACAGGAGGATTCAAGTCAAGCTTCCCGTCACCGTGGTTGTGGCCAAGGGCGACGTCGACCGCGTGGCTGAGGTCGTTGTCGAGGTAGATGGCCAGCAGGCCGGGCTCACGGTGCACGACTTCTCTCCTGCAACCACTCTCACCACGGAGTTTGCTGGCGATATCGAAATCCGCACTAGCAGTGATGTCGATCGGCACTTGGACGGCTCCCTGGGCGGCATTCTGCCCAATCCGGGCGGGCCGGTAGCGCAGCTAACGCCTTCGGTCTCAGCAGGCGCCGCTGATCGCGAAACGGAGACCGAGACCCTCACCAAGCTCGCGCCGAAAGAAGCGACCGTGGTTGCCGGGGCGATCAATCGCCGCCAGGGGGTGTTGTTCAAGTTCCGCCCTTCTTCGCAAACCACCTTGGAAGGCGAGCGAACGCTAGCGGTTACTTTCACGGCCCCCACCGACTGGAACGGCGGCGATCTTGTCGTCCGTTGCCACGCCCGGGGCCAGCGCCGTGTGCTCTTTGTCAAGCAGCGCAAGATCTGGGGCTCATGGAGTGAAACCGTGGCGGTTCGTCCCGGAGCCGCTGCCACCTTCTCCCAGGCGCTGGTCGATCAAACGCCAACTGTCTCCACCGCAGGGGCTTTACTCTGGAAAGCTCGCAAAGAAGCAACGGGGCCGTGATCGACGCCTAGGCCTTTTCGCGCGCCGGTGCCAACAGGGAGGGGGCTGAAAGCTAGATAGGCCGAGCATAGTCGCCAGTGATTGGAGACCTGCTGCCAACGGGGGCAGAGTCGAGCCGACGCTTTTCAGCCAGCTGTATTAAGGCGACAATCTTCGCATGTGGCGTTGCTTGGCGATTATGCTGACTCTGCTTGCCTGGCCTGCCTTGTCGCAGGCTCGTGAGGAGGTGGTGTTTTGGCACTTCTGGGGCGGTCGTGACCGGCCGGTGGTCGAGGCGATAGTCGATCGCTTTAACGCAAGCCAGACGCTCTATCGGGTCCGCGCCGTGGCGATGCCTGGCAACAATCTGGACCTCAAATTCTTCTTGAGCGTTGCCGGTGGCGATCCGCCTGACCTGCTGAATCAAGATGATGCGATTGTGGCGGATTGGGCCCACCGCGGCGCGTTAACGCCGCTGGATGAACTGGCGCCGGCTGAGGAAATCGGGCAGCTAGAGGCGTGGCTGTTCCCGGCGGCAAGGCGCCTGGGGAGCTATCGCAATCGGCTCTACGCCTTGCCTAATGGTTTGGACATTCGCGCACTGTTTTACAACGCCACGTGGCTGGACGAGTTGGGCGTCTCGCCACCACAGACCCTGCGCGAGCTCGATGCCTTGGCCGAGCGAGTAGCGCCGGCTGGAACATCCAAGCTGCGGCGCGTCGGATACCTGCCAGATCCCCGGCGACTATGGGCGTGGGCGGTGGTCTTCGGCGGACAGTTCTACGATCCCTTGGCGGCGACGCCAGACAAGATCGTTACTGCCGATTGTCCCCAGAACTTGGCGGCACTGCAATGGATGGCGTCCTATAGCCAGCGCTATGGCGCGGACCGAGTCACGAGTTTTCGCACCGGCGATCAAGCGCTAACCGGTTCGTCGTTTCCGTTGCTGGCTGGTCGTCGCTATGCTGCCATCATGGATGGCCAATGGAGAGTGCGCGATATTGCCGAGGCCTCCGCAAACGCCCAAGCAACCGGCCGCAAGATCGACCGCTACGACGTGGCGCCGTTGCCAGCGCCTGAGGGCGGCAGGCAGAATGCGGGTTGGGTTAACGGCAACTTCTTCATCGTGCCGCGCGGCGCGAAGCAAACGGCTGGCGCATGGGAGTTCATGAAGTTCTGGAGCGGCTTCGGTCACGAGGTCGAGGCCGCACAAGCATGCGCGGCCGGCGGCTGGGTGCCGGTCAGTCAGCAAGTGGTGGATCAACCTGTCTTCCAACAGTTTCTGCAGGAGCGACCGCTGTTCAACACGTTTGTCAATCTGGCGGCCAGTGAAAACCAGTTCCCCCGGCCGCCATTGCCGGTGGCCTCCTTCTATGATCGTGAACTCACCGCCGCGGCCCAAGACGTGATGTACCGCGGCGACGATCCGTCGGAGCGACTACAGCGGGCGGCCAATCGGGTCCGCCGGCAGCTGGCGGGGGTGGTGACCAGGTCCCCATGATCCGTTTCCGCGCCACGATGAAATCATTCCGCACGCACCTGCCACTGGTCCTCGTCACCTTGGTGATCGCCACGCCGCTCGTTTGGATGGTCGGCTCGTCATTGAAGCAGGCTGAGGACATTCGGGCGGATCCTATGCGGAGCGTGTGGCAAGACCTATGGCCGCAGCAACCACAATGGCAGAACTACTCGGACGCCATGAGTCAGATGCCCTTCTGGCGCTATTTGGCCAACACGGTGATGCTGTGTGCCGGCAGCGTGTTGGGTACCGTAGTCTCGTGTTCGTTGGTGGCGTATGGTTTTTCGCGAATCGAATGGCCCGGGCGCGATTTGGTCTTTGGCTTGGTGATCGCCACGATTCTCTTGCCCTGGCAAGCAACAATGGTTCCGCGGTTTCTATTGATCCGCGAATTAGGGCTCTACAACACGCTCTCCGCGTTGATCGTGCCAACTTTCTGCGGCGACGCCTTCTATATTTTCCTGTTGCGGCAGTTCTTTCGGTCGATACCCCAGGAGCTGATTGATGCAGCGCGGATCGATGGCTGCGGCGACTGGGGTGTTCTCTGGCGGGTGGTGCTCCCGCTTAGTCGGCCAGCATTGGTCACCGTCGCCGTGCTGCAGTTGATCGCCGTGTGGAACGACTACGGCGGGCCGTTGCTCTACTTGAGCGATCCAGAGAAGTTCCCGCTTGCTTACGGGCTCGAGCGGTTCGTGAGCTCGCACTCAAGCGAGACACATCTGCTCCTGGCAGCGGCGGTGCTGTTTACCCTGCCAATTGTCGTGCTCTTCTTCTTCGCGCAGCGTGCGCTGATGAAAGGCGTGACCACAACGGGGTTGAAAGGCTGAGCGCGT
Organism: Lacipirellulaceae bacterium; assembly: GCA_965263315.1. Lineage (GTDB taxonomy): Bacteria > Planctomycetota > Planctomycetia > Pirellulales > Lacipirellulaceae > JBCCQL01. The sequence goes on from CBDHGZ010000002.1 coordinate 576,577, forward strand.
CCTGAAGGGCCTATCGAACCTTGAAGGGCTTGGCTGAGAAGAGCAGCCGGCTGAGTGCGTTCCTAAGAGCACGCAGCACCGCATGACGCCAACCGGCTGATCACTTCTTGCGGTGACGAATCTTGGCGCGCATACGCCGCTTCTTACGACCGAGTTTCCGACGACCTTTGCCTGACTTTTTCGTTCCCAAACCGAGCAGCTCCTGAGGGGCGCCGACAATGGCCGACGCGGTGGGGGATTGGCTCGACCGCCCGCCGCGGTCGCAAGCCCCGAATTGTAGGCGGAGGGCGTTTCATGCCGCAAGTACCGGCAGCCCTTTATCGGCCTGCTTACGGTCGGATTGGTGTACCGCGGCTCGTTGTGACTGGGGGGCAAAAACGGTAAAATTCGGGGCTTAGAAACGCTCTTTCGCCTCAAGGATGCTGCCCGTGGCCGACGAATCTGGCTCCCAGGACGAACCCTCCGACGACCTCCCCGCTGGCCCTCTCGAACCAGGCTTCGATCCCGCCGAGCAAGCCATCGCCCAGCGGCTGATCGACCTGCCGATCGAGGATGAGCTGAAAGACAGCTACCTGACGTACGCCATGAGCGTGATCGTCAGTCGTGCGCTACCCGACGTTCGAGACGGCCTCAAGCCGTCACAGCGGCGGATTCTAGTGGCGATGAACGACCTGAACCTGGGACCGGGCTCGGCACGGGTGAAGTGCGCGAAGATCTCTGGCGATACCTCCGGTAACTATCACCCGCACGGTGAATCGGTCATCTATCCGACCCTGGTCCGCATGGCCCAGGAATGGAACATGCGTAACGTGCTGGTCGACAAGCAGGGGAACTTCGGCAGCATTGCCGGGTTACCCGCCGCGGCTATGCGATACACCGAAGCCAGGATGTCGAGTGTCGCCTCGATGATGCTCGAGGACCTGAAGCTCGACACAGTCGACTTCGTTCCCACCTACGACGAACGTCACACCGAACCGGTGGTGCTGCCGGCCAAGTTTCCGAACTTGATGGTGAACGGGTCGGGCGGCATCGCCGTTGGCATGGCAACGAGCATCCCGCCCCACAATCTGGGCGAGGTTTGCCGGGCGGTGATTGCCCTGATTGACGATCCTTCGATCAGCATTCCCGAGTTGATGGAGCACCTGCCAGGGCCAGACTTCCCCACAGGCGGTGTGATTTGCGGCCGCAGTGGGATTCTGAAGGGCTACCAAACAGGCCGCAGCACGATCGTGCTACGCGCCAGGACCTCGATCGACGAGTCTGGCAAAAAGAGCCGAATTATCGTTCACGAGATTCCCTATCAGCAGTCTCGCGATCCCGTGGTGAAGAAGATTGCCTCGCTCGCCAACGATGGCAAGATTGCCGGCATCAGCGACGTGCGTGACGAGTCGGACCTGAAAGAGCCGGTGCGGATCGTGATCGATCTCAAGCGAGACGCCGATCCGGATGTGGTGCTGAATCAGCTCTACAAGTTCTCTCCGCTGCAAGATACGTTCTCGATCATTTTCTTGGCGCTGGTAGACGGCAAACCGCGCGTCCTGACGCTCAAGGAAATGCTTGAGGAGTTCGTACGGCACCGGGTGACGGTGATTCGACGCCGTACGCAGTTCTTGCTGGCCCGGGCTCGCCGTCGGAAGCATACGGTGCAGGGACTGTTGCTGGCCCATGCGAACATTGACGAGGTGATTCGTGTGATTCGCGCTTCGCGAAGCCAACCAGAAGCCAAGCAAGCGTTGATGCAAATCAAAACGCCAGGCGCCATGCTCAAACGGGCATTGGGTGACGACGGCTACGCCCAGTTCCAAGAAGAGCGCGGCGTGGCTGAAGAGTACACGCTGACGCCGGTCCAAGCCGACGCCATCCTGAAAATGACGCTTGGCCAGTTGGTGAACCTGGAGCAAGAGAAGCTCGCTGACGAGCACGCCACGTTGCTCACCGAGATTGGCGAGTATCTATCGATCCTTGCCGACGAAGCCCGTATCTACGGCATGATCCGCGAGGACATGGAGCAACTACTGGCTAGCAAACATGCCGATGATCGGCGGACCGAGATTTCGCACGAAGAGATTGGCGATGTCAACATTGAGGACCTGATCGAGGAAGAGACCATGGTGGTCTCGATCAGCCACAATGGCTACATCAAGCGCACGGCCGCAAGCGTTTACCAAGCCCAGCGACGGGGTGGCAAGGGGATCAAGGGCGCCAAGGTGGCGGACGACGATCCCATCGAGCACCTGTTCGTCACGAGCACGCACGATTACTTGCTGTTCTTCACGAACCTTGGCAAGGTCTACTGGCAAAAAGTCTACAACCTGCCAGAGCTGGCTCGCGATTCTAAAGGCCGGGCCGTTGTGAACCTGCTCAATTTTGCCGAAGGCGAGCAGATCGCCGACTGCCGAGCGGTGCGAGACTTTGACCTGCCTGGTCACTCGCTAATGATGGCGACTCGGCAAGGCTTGGTGAAAAAGACCGAATTGAAGGCCTACAGCCGGCCAATGAAGACCGGCATCATCGCCATCAAGCTAAAGGAAGGCGACGAACTGATGGATGTCGTCATCACCAAGCCCGGCGACGAAGTGCTGTTGGCCACCGCCACGGGAATGGCCATCCGCTTCAATGAAGCCGACGCCCGGTCGATGGGCCGAAACACCAGTGGCGTGAAGGGCATCAACCTGATGGCCGGTGATACGCTGATTGGCATGGTGGTGGCGGATCCTGATGCGACGCTGCTGACTGCCACACAACATGGCTACGGCAAGCGAACCCCCTTTGGTCCCAACGCTGCCGCCCAGGAAGCCGAGGCCAATGGCGAGGACGAAGCGTCTTCGTCCGCCAAGTACCGCACCCAGAATCGCGGCGGCAAAGGTCTGCGGGACATCAAGACCACCGACCGCAACGGCCCTGTAGTGGGTGTCACCCGTGTGACCGACGATGACGAATTGCTGATGATGACCGCGCGCGGAAAAATTCAGCGCATCCGAGCCTCGGACATCGGCGTCATCGGCCGCAATACGCAGGGCGTGCGAATCATGTCTCTTGACGAGGGCGATGCCCTGTCAGCAATCGTTCGGGTGCCCAGGGAAGAGGCTGAAGAAGAGCCCCCGACGTCAGCTGCCGAGTGAGTTCGCCCTAAGGCGTGTATTCCACGCGGTGGGTCGTGCTGTTGAGCGAGTACGATCCACCATCAGGATCGGTCGGGAGACCGTCCGGCATGTAATCGGTCGTGAGGTCGCTTAGATTGCTCGGCCAGCCATCTTGCTCGATGTGATACAGCTCGATGAACTGATTCATCTGAGCGATGTGGCTCTCGCGGACTTGATCGCGTGCATTTGCCGTCGGCGCCGAAACCCGTGGCACGACGATGGCAGCGATAATGCCGATGATGACCACGACCAGTAGCAACTCCATCAGGGAGAAGCCGCGGCGGCGAGTATGCATGGCGAGATTCATATCGTTTCTTGAGTCGTCTTAGCTGCTAGCAGGTCTTCTTCCTCTCGGCCTCCGAAAGTGTAAGAGATAGTTTATCCACAAGCCGCTAACGAGAGCGGCCTCTGCACCTATCCACCCCTACACAGCGCGCTGTTGTAGGGGAATTGACGATTGCTCCGCCCGAAGAGTTGTGTGTCGGTTCCTGGGACCATCGTCTAAACTGGAGTTATGGACCACGTCGACCTGACTCCGCGCAAGTTGTTTGATCGATGGCGATGCGTGTCCTCGGGCAGGCTTGTCGCCTGCTTTCTGGCTTTGGCGCCGTTGTCCGCTGGAGCGCTCGAGACGGTGGCCTACAAGGCTCAGGGAACGCTGCGCACCGTTACCGGCAGAGTACTAGCCAGCGATCGTGATGGTTCGCTGTATCTCCAGGAAGACGACGGCGCGGTCTGGCTAATTCGTGGAGACGAGGTCCTGCGCCACTCATCGGACGAGCGGCCTTTTGTTCCCGCTTCCGGAGAGGAACTCGCTGAGCGCCTGCGCGCGACATTGCCCGCAGGCTTCCAGGTCTATTCCACGCCACATTACCAAGTGGCGTACGCGACGTCGCGCGATTTTGCGAAGTGGACTGCGTCAATGCTCGAGCGGCTCCATCGAGCCTTTACCGCCTACTGGAAGAAGCAAGGGTTCGAGCTGCATGAGCCAGAGTTCCCGCTGGTGGTGATTGTCTATCCCGATGCTACCAGCTTCGCTCGGGCATCGGCTAAGGACTTGGGGGGAACGCCGGGGGGCATCGTGGGTTACTACAACCTCAAGAGTAACCGGGTAACGATGTACGATCTTTCGGGCTTGGAGAAGCTCCGCGCTCCAGGGCGGCGTGGTTCGTTAAGAGAGATCAGTCAAATGCTCGCGACGCCCGCGGCGGCTCCTTTAGTTTCGACCATCATTCACGAGGCGACCCACCAGATTGCTTTCAACTGCGGCCTGCAAACACGGTTTGCCGACTTGCCGCTGTGGTTGGTGGAAGGCATGGCGGTCTACTTCGAGGCGCCTGACCTTTCCACTGGTCGCGGCTGGCGGGGGATTGGCAAGGTGAACTATCCGCGGCTGGAGGTCTTCAAGCGCAACCTGCCGAAGTGGAATCCTGGCTCACTGGCGGCCTTGGTAGCCACGGACAAGCGGCTGCGAGACCCGCGATATGCCGCCGACGCCTACGCGGACGCCTGGGCATTGAACTACTACCTCATCAAGTATCGTCGCAAAGACTACAACACCTATGTGCGGCTGCTGTCCGAAAAGCCCGCCATGCAAGAGGGCACTGCCGATCAGAGACTCGCGGAGTTTCGCCTACACTTTGGCGAGCTATCTGAGCTGCAGAGCGATTTTCTTAAGCGGATGTCCAGGGTGCGGTGATCGGCGTGAGCCGACAGCGCTTGGCACGGCGCCCCACGGTGGTCGATAATCTCGATACCGTTTCTGAAGCATTGGCCGGCGACTTAGCGAGGTATCATGGCAGAGTTCTATTTGAGCGTCGACATTGGCGGCACAACAAGCACCTTGGCGATTGGCGGGGCTGACCGCACCGTGTTGGCCGTCTCCGAGCAGTTTCCCACCTCGCCCGATAACGGCCCTGCCGGAGTGATCGATGCCATCGTTCAGCAGTCCATCAAGGAGCTTGACAGCTTCGGGGCGAAGTTGGCGAACGTTCCCACGGTGGGCCTCGCGACCCCTGGTCCCGCCACTAGCGACGGCGTGCTTCTCAAGACCCCCAACCTGAATCCCGAACACTGGGATCGTTTCCCGATTCGTGCGGAACTCGAGCAAGCTTTTCGCGCCCACGCCGCCCAACCCAACGTGCGGTACATCGGCGATGGTCAGGCGGCTGCCCTGGGCGAGTACGCCATCCGTAGTCGTCGGCTGGCATGGTCAGGAGCACCGTCCCGTGAGTTGCCTGAGGAAGAATTGCGCTCGTTGTTCATGGTGATCGTAGGCACCGGCTTTGGAGGTGGCGCCGTGATCGAAGGCACACCGATCACCGGACGCGAAGGACGCGCGGGACACGTCGGCCATATTCTGCTGCCGGAGTATGCATTTCGCCATGAACATGACCGCACGTTGGTTGTCGGCAATGCAACTTCCACGGCGGAGTCGGCAATCTCGCTTACGGCGCTCACTCATCAGCTTGGCCATCGACTTCAACTGGACGCATGGAGCGACCACCCGCTGAACTCCACACCGGGTACGCTCAAAGACAAAGCAAAGCAACTACGAGAGTTAGCCGCTAAGGGGGACGCCCTGGCCAACGAGTTGTTTGAAGACCAAGCCCGCGCGTTGGGCATCGCCTTCCTCTGCGTCAACTACCTGGGCGACTACGACCGCCTAGTGATTGGCGGTGGTGTCTGCGACCTGGCCTCGACGGTCAGAGACCGCTATCGCGAGGTTGCAGAAACCGCCTACCACCAATACGCGCTGGACGGATTTCGGAATCTCGACCGCCTGGAATACAGCGTCTGCGGCGACTCGGCCCCCGTGATCGGCGCCCTGGCGTGGGCAATGCCGTAATGCGATTCTGGAATCCACATAACGCTGGATTCTGTGGCGTGTGGTCCCTTCGCCTATTTTACCAAGACCATGTCATCCCAAGCCGCACCGCTGCTCAGTCCTGCCGAGCAACTCGCCATTGAGCGAGCCTCCCAGGAGATACCGGTGAAAGAAGACGCTTACGACCTCTCAACCTATCCCGACTTGGTGGTGACCGGTGAAACGCCAGAGTTTGAGGTCGAAGACTCCAACCAAACAACTTAGTCATGGGACGATTCTCACTGGGTGAGATTCTTGCCGCGATGACGGCCGTCGCTCTGGTGCTGGGAGTTTCGCGAGCGGCCCCGTTTGAGTTGTCTGCGGTAGCGGTGGTGGCTGTGTTGTTGCCGTTGTACTTACTGCTGTGCCTCTTCCACACCCGTCGGCTGCGACAGCGGCCTGGCTATCGTGGAAAGCACCGCCCCCGCCAATCGAATGACGGGGACGGCGAGTGAAGGGGACGGGCCCGTTTGAGTTAACGCCTTCGCAGCCAGGGCGGCGCCACCGCTAAGTAGCAGGCGATAGCAAACGATAACGCTCCAGCCGGTTCCGGAACCAGCGAACCAGTGAGCACGCGGACATGATCACCAGGCGAAATGGCGCCGGCGGTGAAGTTGAGCCGTTGGCGATTGCCCGGCGCGACACCCACCTGATCACCGGCACCCCCCGGACCGCCATTGCCTTCGGGACCAATGGCATTGGAAACCGAGTAACTCGTACCTGGCGCCCCAAAGACCTGCGCGGTTAGCTCTAAGCCGTTTGGGCCGCCGATGATGGCCACGATCGGCTCATCAAACAGGACGAAGCCGTCCACGGCCGCTCCTTCCAGGGGGTCAAAGACGACATAGTGGCTCGACACGACCGACCCTGCGCCCAACACTCGTCCATCGCCTAGCGTCAGGCTTTCGGTCAACAAGACATCTTGCTGTTCGTCAAAAGCGATTAGGTCGGGCGACTGGAACGTGTCTGGCCCTACCACAGCCGGAGGCGGATCGAGTTGTAGAAAAGTGCCACCAGCACTGCTGGTAGCCTGCCCGCCGATGATGGCGCCCCAAGCGCACATTCCTTGTCCCGCGACGATGGCCATCGCCATCGCGCATACCTTCCCCGCAATCTGTCCCGTCATTGGTTCTGCTCCGAAAAGATTCGCGTTGCCTACGCCGCACGTGCGACGTTCTCCGAGAGCAATAAACCCCGGCCTTAAGCCGGGGGCGCCGGAGCGATCTAGAAAAACGGGGAAGTTCTTGGCGCCGTGCTCCGCTTGGCCTTTCAGTGACCCAGGACATAGACTTCCGCAGGAACGCCCCTGCGGGTGATGGTTTCTTGGAGCGAAAGAGGGCCGCCATCAATCACTCGACGGACCGCCTCGTCTGAGACAAACACATGCTGGACTCCGAACAAGACGCGCCCGCCTGAGGACAAATAATCTGGCGCCACGGCCAAGAAACGCCTGAGAACCTCCAAGCCATCATCGCCACCGTCCCACATGGTGCGCTCACTGGTCAGTCGCGCTCCCATCCGCAGTTGCTCGCCAACGGCAGTCGGCACGTAAGGTGGATTGAACAGAATCAAGTCGTAGCGTTCTCCGGCAGGCACGGCAGTGAACAAATCGCTCTCAATAAAACTCGCCTCGATCGCGTTGTGCTGGGCCACTTGCTTTGCTGACTCCACGCGTCGCGGCACGCAATCGCAGCCCGTGATGGCAATCGGAGCCTGCTGTTTATGGCGATGACGAGCGAGCGACAAACTAACGAGCGCGCCAGCGCCAATTCCCATTTCAAGCGACGAGCGCATCGTGGGCTTAGCCAGCTGTTTGGCGGCATGTGCAAGCAGTATCGTCGTGGGATCGAAAGCCACGTCGGCGCCCCTGGGAAGACGCACTCCGAACAGAGCGCGAATAAGCCAACGGCGCGAGCGAATCCAACGCAAGAGTGGATGAAAGACGTGGTAGGTAGCGTTGGTGAGCGACACAGCAAGGTATCTCTTCTATCAGAACAGGCGCTGCTGGGCTTCTGGCGCCAAAGGTCGCGCGTCGTAGCCCGCATCGCAGAGGTGCCCCACGAATTCCGCCGGGCCATGCGTGCAGTAGACCGTCTGCGGTTGAACTTGTCGGACCAATTCCAACAGTTGGTCGAAGTCAGCATGATCCGAGAGTGGCAAGGCGTGATCGACCCGTTGCCGGTACTTCGTGCTCGAATCCATCGCCCAACCGGTGATAGCAATTGAGACCGTGGCGCCGGTCACTGCGTCCCCAAGGCCTGCCAGACGAAAACGCTTCATCGACTTTGGCAGCGTCACCACGGCATGCCCTGCAAGTGGTCGACCCGCGTACACACCCACCGTAGCGTTGCCAGTTGCCAGCTCCATACCGCAGGCGTCATACACCTGGCTTACGGCGTAGATTTCCGGGTGCTGCAGGACGGGGATCCCTGCGCTGGTAAGTAGTTTGGTGACTTCCTGGGACTTGCCTAGTGCATAGGCATGGAGGATCGGGGTCTGGTCCTTGGCTAGTGTGCCGCGAACCAGATCAAGGAGTTGCTCCACAACCTCATGACGCGGTGGCAAGCGATAGCTTGGTTTGCCAAACGTGGATTCCATCACCAGGCAATCCGCGGTTGGTGGGTCGGCTGCGGTGGCGGTCAGCGACTCGCCCAGCTTAAAGTCGCCCGAATAAAGCATCCGACGGCCGTCGACCTCGGCCAAGAGCATGGCTGAACCGAGGCAGTGGCCGGCCGGCAGCGCCGTGAGCTTGGCTTCGCCGTAGTCGATGGCTTCCCCGTAAGGCATTTCTCGCACGCGCAACCGAGAGCCCAACCGATGACGGTACAAAGCGGCAGTCTCTGGCGTAGCGAATGCCAGTTCATGCCTCGCCATATGGTCCATGTGTGCATGCGAAATGAACCCTCGTGGTTGCCGGCGGCGAAAGTCAATCGCCAAGCGCGGCCTGGTAAGCATCAAGCCATCTTCGTAGTGAAACATGTGATGCAGAGAGACAACGAATAGGGGCAGGCGGACCGTCCAGGCTCAACTATACTACAGCGGCTCTCGCATTGGCGTGACCAACTTGAGCCCAAGAAACGCTTAAACAGCCATCCGCGGGTGGCTTCATATTACAGCGACTCGCAGCTGCAACCTTGCCCTGCTCCCATCGCCCCGCTCCCATCGCCCCGCTCCCATCGCCCCTCTATCGCACCTCGCCCTTCGCACCATGTCCCTGCTTGAAGTCTTGCTCCTTGCCGTGGTACAGGGACTCACGGAGTTCTTGCCCGTTAGTTCTTCCGGTCATTTGGTGGTTGCCAATGCGGTGCTCGACGCGCTGGGCAAAGCACCAGCACAGGATCTCATCGAAGTTAGCATCACCCTGCATCTGGGTACCTTGGCGTCTGTGCTGGTCTATTACCGCCGCGAGATCGCCAAGCTCTTGGGAGCCGATTGGCGAGTGATTCCGTTGCTGGTTGTTGGCACCATTCCCGCCGTGGTTGTCGGCGGTGGCATCAAGAAAGGGCTCCCCGATAGCGCGGCGGATGCTGTGCTGGAAAACGTGCTCCTGGCAGGGCTCATGTTTCCTGTGACCGCTGCACTGCTCATGCTGGCTTCCCGAAAAGCGCCGGGCGAAACCGAGTATCAACGACTCCAGTGGTGGCAAGCGCTGGCGATTGGCGTGGCTCAAGCCTTTGCCATTCTGCCCGGCATCTCCCGGAGTGGCTCGACCATTGCAGCAGGCCTGTTCACGGGTCTGCGGCGCGAAGCGGCTTCCACCTTCGCCTTTCTCTTAGCGATACCCGCAATCTTGGGCGCTGGCGTGCTTGAAGGACTCGACATTCTCGAAGAAGGCGCCACGGGCACGCCCGCCTTATCACTGGCCTTGGGCTTTGCTGTTTCGTTTGCCGTGGGTTACGTCGCGCTGGCCCTGCTAATCCAATTCGTCAAACGTGGCCGCTTAGCGCTGTTCGCCTGGTACTTGGCTCCGCTGGGCATAGCCGTCGTCGCATGGCAGCTAGCGAACTAGTTGCCGCTGCTGCTTAATTACTGTCACTAAGATAGGATTCCCCATAGGCTTTAGACCGGCCGACTTCTCCAGCTCGGGCCACGTGGCTCGCAAAGGTCGCCTCGAGCACTCGATTGATATCAGCGGTTGTCAGCCGCCTGAGGGCATCGTCGAGGGTTTCATCTGCCTCGATGTGAATCGTTCGGCCAACCGTGGCTAGCGTGCCCTCGGCCCAAACCTCCTCACCATTGAACTCCAGCGACACACGCGAGATTTGCGGTTCGATAGTCCTGGTGACGATGTCCCATGCGTCGGGATCAAATCGACTGCTACTCAAGTTGATGCGAATCTGCTGGCGTTTAAGTGCTTTGCATGTCGCTACGGCAACCAGAGGGGTATCGCCCTGCACAACGACGTAACCAGCCTTCGTTAGCTGCTCGGCAACAGCTGCTCGCACGTCCACTTCGCTACCATGACGGGGATCAACGTCGACTCGTATCGACACCTCGTCACCAGGCCTGGCGACCAGCAGTGACTCAGGTGAGCCGAGTGATTCGGCAGTTGCTAGAACTTGGTCGTCCGGTACGGGTAAGGATCCCAAATAGGAGGAGACGCCTCTTTGCGCCTTGGGGACGTACCAAAGGCGCTTCGCAGCAACCCGCGTCGTGAGCCCGTGAGCACCGCCTCCTTTGTAGACCCAGAGCAGCACTCGCCGATCGGCATCGAACAGATACTTACCGTCCACAAGAACAAAGTCGCCCATCCAAAGTATGCTTGAGCTGAAGCGAATTTCAGGGTGCCAAATCTCACTAACCAACGCACCCGTTTCTAGATCCCAGGTTGTCAGCGCGCCGTGACGAACAACAGCCAAGCGGCGGAGATCGCCACTGAAGGCGATTTGATCCACCTCGCTCAGGTTGAAAAATTTGAGGCCGTCACCATCGCGGCCACGAACGACTCCTACCACTTTGCCGTTCTCGGAGTCGATTACGGAGACACCGCCACTGCTGCCGATTGCAATCATGCGTTTGTTGGGGCCGACAACGATATGAAGGGCCTGGTTGTCCCGAGACTCCAGTTCGTACTCTGCGACTGCCTGACTTCCAAGCTTCCAGATCGTGATCCTCCGGCCAGCCGAGGTAGTGGTAAGTACACGGTTCTTGGATAAGAACCACGCCTCATCAACAGACTCCTCTTTGCCACTGCGACGTCCTATCTTTTCTTCGTAAGGCTTCCAATCCAAGACTGGTTCAACTCCATTGGGCGTTAGACGTTGCACAAACAGTCGAGACTCTGATTTGATACCGAATCCGTCGGGCCGCATGAGTAACAGTGCTCTTTCGGGAAGCGAGTCCAAGACTTTGCTCTTCCGCGGTCCCGTCGTCAGAGGAGTGGCACGACCACGGGTCGTGTCGATCATCTGTAGATAAGGTAAGGAGTCGTCGCTGAAATGGCCTTTACGTCGCACGACCAGGACGCGAGACCCGTCCGATGCGATATCCAATCGCTCTATCTTCTCAAAAAATCTCTCTGAGTCAGGCAAGTCGGCCAGGTCGACGGCCGCTACCGGGTCGGATGTTGCCTGCGAGCTAGCAGGCGGAGCAGTAAATTGCCAACGGTCTAAGCCGGTGGGGTCAAACTCTCGAACGCTGCTTCGATCTACCGAGAGTTGCCTGCTTCGTTTCTTAATCGGCGCCGGACCTGAGGCGAACGGATTCTCAGACCCGCCCGCCGTGGCTCCGCTGGCGATCGAGGAGACATACTCTCGATCCAAGGTAGACAGCTTACCAATTGGAACCTTGATGGTTCTCCCATCTTCCTTTCGAAGTTCTACGGTCTCGCCTGCTTTGCCTACGTAGGTGGCCGTAATCGAGAACCGACCCGACTTGTCATTCCATTTTCTTGCAGTGATTGCTGGGCTGTTGGTCGTCGCTCGGCTTAATAGACGTAAGCTACCTAGTGGCGAGACAATCGTTAGCTGTTTGACTCTCTTCAGCTTGGCAGTAAGTCGTCGATCTGAAATCGAAGCAGACAGAGAAGGAATGTCGTCGATCACAATGGACGCCCTGCCTTTATTCGGAGCACTTTGCACCTTAGCGCGGTACCATGTGCCTGAAATCTCCACCTCGACACGATCACCAGCGGCAAAGTTATCTGTGACTAGCAGCCCAGATTCCTCGCCCATCATATCTTCAGAGAACTTGGCGGTGAGCTTAGACATGGCCGAATCAGAGCCATCATCGTTATCATCCATCAGACTGCCCATGGCATCGCCTCGGCCAGTTCGCCGAGCACGCTCTAGGAGTTTGCTCTTGGCGAGCTCGTCTCGTCGAATCCGAACCTTGACATAACGTTCACGAACGTTCCGGTCGACAATACGCCCGTAATCAATGGCGTCACAGAAGGCCAGGAAATCAGGAACAGGAGCAATTCGCGTAGCTGTCTTGCCGTTGATCGAAAGACTGCGACTAGAAGTGATCTCTTCCGGTGCGGCAAGTTTAACCAAAGCGAGTGCGGCGTCTGTCTCGCGTGAACTTGCAGAGTGAGTGCCTGTCATTCGCATGTTCGCGAAGATGAATTTGCTGTCGGCATCTAGAGCGCGCAACACCGCCATTGCCATATCGTTGCTATTTTTTGTAGCTTCTGAGTTGTTTCTTGGAAGTACGATCTCAACGATGGCGTACTCTTGACCGGATGCAAAGCGGCCTAACAAGGAAGCTAAGGCCAACAGCAAAACCAACAGAGTTCTTTGCACCAGGACGATTGGACCCCGCCAACGCTGCTGCGCACTCTGACTCGTTAACTGCAGATTCACAACACCACGCATGCTGTAACACCCCTAAGTTAGACATGAGGAACCGAGAAAGAAGCATAGACTCTAGCGGGCTTGGATGGAAACATTTCATAACCCTTATCACTGGCCTTGGGCTTTGCTGTTTCGTTTGCCGTGGGTTACGTCGCGCTGGCCCTGTTAATCCAATTCGTCAAACGTGGCCGCTTAGCGCTGTTCGCCTGGTACTTGGCTCCGCTGGGCATAGCCGTCGTCGCATGGCAGCTAGCGAACTAGTTGCCGCTGCCCGCCATGATGACGGTTTCTGGAAGCGTCAGCTTCGGGAAAGCTTGGGCGTCCCAGGGGACTTGCTTGCTCGCTTCGGCCCGGATGTTCTCTTCTGTCGTCATGCCAGTCATAATACTGGGGCTCCGCGCTGACGTATTCGACCACAGGATCTGGCCGTCAAGCTTGAAATCCAAGCGGTACTGTTTGACTTGGTAAGAGACCGTGAAATTGCCTTTGTCGCCCTCACGTGCAAAGTGCCCCTTGCCAAACTCTCGCGACTCGGACTTGGTCGATGTGCTGGCTTGGATGACAAATCGTGAGTCGTTCGCGACGCGAAAGCCCTGCTCTTCAATCATTTCCGTGAGCTGATCACGCGTTGCCAAGGCAATCGCCGAATCGACCTTGAGATCTAGAGCGAGCGATCCGCCCGACTCGAGGAGCATCGGCGGGTTGAAGTTGGGCTGGAGATCTTCCGATTTGGGACGAAGCGTTTTTGTTGCTGTAAGAGTTGGCTCGCGCTTGCGTCCGGTCCCGAACGACCACTCAACGCCGGTGGGAGAGCGCTTAGCCAATCGGCTGCTGGGCTCCTGGCTCCAAGTAGTCACACTCAGCAAGCGATTCCCGTACTTTAAGTACTCCTCCTCGGACGACCACGTGGCGCCCCAGCTGCTGTGGCCACCGTCGGGCATAGCGATACAGGTTTGGAGTTTCTTCTCCCCGGTGGCGAGATCCCAGAATTCGAGAATACCATGGCTACCCGATAGCACCAGCCAGCGGCCGGAGGGGCTAAGCGAAGGCTTACCTGCCAAAGCGCGATCCTTACCAATCACGGCCATCAGCCGCATCGTGTTGAGATCCAAAACGCTGACGCCCAGTTTGCCTCGGTTCACTACCAAATAGGGAGTTCCCTGCAAGAAAGCATGGTTGCGATCAAGCTTGATCTGGCGAGTTGGCTGACCGCTGGAAATGTCCCATGCGATGACCGTGTTCTTGCCGTCGACCGTCATCAGTGTCTGCTCGTCGAGCCATCCAGCTTTGGTGAGCTTGAACCAAGAGTCGGCTGTGGGGTCCGGAGACCAGCTAATGCGATGCTCGATTCCTGCCACGTCTTTTCGCTCGTTGCTCGCCCATCTGATCGCCCAGATATCGATCGCCACGGGTTTTGTGCGCTGAGTCATCAAGTAATTGGCTTCGGGCGACAGCTCAATGATTGTCGTCTCGGGCAAGAGGCCAAGGAGTTTCGTCTTGGCGCGGCTCTTCCTAAGAGGGGCAAGTTCTAGCTGCCAATGTTTGCTGTACGTCTTGCGCAGCATTGCCGCGAGGTCGCCATTGCGCGAGACGCTAAAGCTGGCGAGTTTGTCCCAACTGTTCTGCTTGGGGATCAGTGAGATTGGTAGCGGGCGGATGCTGCCCAGATCAACCCCGTCGGCACGGGTGTCTAGTTGGATCGAGGTGGGGGTGCTTGCCGAGGCAGAAAGCTCCACCGGGGCTGCGGCTGATAGGTTTACTTCAACGAGTGTGGGAGCATCGGGGTAGGCAACCGAGTCACTTGGATGCTTCGCCTGGCCAGGACGGCGGTTGGACTCTTGGGCCGACTTGACTCGACCGGCCAGGGTGGCGCCCTCCGCCGCCCCCGGGGGACGAAGGTCCTTCAGCCAGTAAGACTTCTCCGCCAGCTCGCCTTCGGCTTTGACGTAAGCTCGCGTTCCTTTGACGCTGACGATTGTGCCTCGTTTGATCTCATCAGGCTTCCAGCGGTCGACGATCTCCACGACATCCCCGGGAAGTAGGAGGCCGCCTGCGCCGGCTTTGCCATACCGGCGGAGCCGCTCTCCAGTAACTCGCAGTTTCCGGCGGCTCCCGGTGAGTAGCTGCACGTGATATCGCGTGCCTGCGGAGGTCTTATCTAATGAAGCAACCTTGCCAAGCTGCCATTGTCCCTTAACGCGGAGGTAGGCCTGGTCCCCCACCTTGTAGGTGGAGTCGTCTCCAACCGGATCGTCGGTTCCGCCCTTCAGGAACTCTTGGTCGGCTTTACTAAGCCGCGACAGGGGAAGAGAGATGACCGATCCATTACTTTTCTTCAGCCAAACCTTGCCGTCGGAAACGCTGACCAACTCCGCTTCGACCTTGTGCTTGCCAGTACTGTCGGACCAAGTGCGGGTCTCGGCTGCATGGGCCAGCAAGGCCTGGGACGCAAGGACGACCACGGCGGTGAGTGTCCGCAGGGGATAACGCATTTGGGGGTCTCTCCTGGAGGTCTGCCGATGTACGAGGATAATCGATCGCGGGCCCGTCGCCAACTTTCGAGCCGTTGTCCTAGGCGTTGTGCCTGCCTAGACTTAGGTGTTTCCCGCTACTGTTTCGGCCGCTGCCACTGCCACCGATCCAACCGCCCGCGATGCCCAGCCCCTTTAATCAGCAAGACGAAGAGATTTACCAGGACCACATCCTGGATCACTACGAGGATCCGTTCCATCGCGGCGAGCTGGCAGACGCCACGCACGCCCACGAGGACAAGAATCCGCTGTGTGGCGATGTGGTGAAGATTGAGCTCTTGCTGGATGCCGACGGCAAGGTCTGCGACTGCTACTTCAGTGGCGAGGGCTGCGTCATCAGCCAGGCGAGCGCGTCGATGCTGTTGGAGGAGTTGTACGGCAAGACGATGGAAGAGGTCCAAGCCTTCACCGCCGAGGACATGCTCAAGCTCTACGGCCCACGATTAACCCCGAACCGCCAGAAGTGCTGCCTGCTCTCTTGGAGAGTCTTCCAACAAGCAGTCCACTCACCGGTGGAGTGACTCTGTGGTTAATCCCCTCATGCCCGTTACCGAAACAATCAACGCCGCGGACCTGTTACCGGAATCGGTACGGGATGACTTCCCCATCTTGCAGGAAGTCACCGGCAATGGGCGGCCGGTTGTGTTCCTGGATTCGGCGGCAAGTAGCCAGCGGCCGCGTCAGGTGATTGACGCCTTGTCCCAGGTCTACGAGCACGACTACGCCAACGTGCATCGTGGCATTCATACGCTCAGCGAACGGGCCACCGACGCCTATGAATTGGCCCGCCGGAAGGTGCAGGAGTTTGTCGGCGCGGCCAGTCCCCAGGAGATCATCTTCACCGGGGGGACGACGGCCAGCATCAATACGCTGGCCCGGAGTTGGGGGGATGCAAACGTCGGCCAAGGTGACGAGGTGTTGCTCAACCCGATGGAGCACCACTCCAACCTGGTGCCGTGGTTCCAGTTGGCGGAGCGAACCGGTGCGGTCATCAAGCATATCCCGCTGACGGACGATGGCCAGCTTGCCATGGATCGGCTGTCGGAGTTGCTTTCGGAACGG
Organism: Lacipirellulaceae bacterium; assembly: GCA_965263315.1. Classification (GTDB taxonomy): domain Bacteria; phylum Planctomycetota; class Planctomycetia; order Pirellulales; family Lacipirellulaceae; genus JBCCQL01. The sequence goes on from CBDHGZ010000002.1 coordinate 592,973, forward strand.
ACGAAAGTGGTGGCAGTAACCGCCGTTTCTAACACGCTGGGTACGATCAATCCCCTTGTCGAGCTAACGCGTCGCGCCCACGAAGCGGGGGCGGTCGTGCTGGTCGATGGCGCCCAAAGCGTGCCGCACGCGGTGACGAACGTGGTGGATCTGGACGTCGACTTCCTGGCCTTTAGTGCGCACAAAATGTGCGGCCCCAGTGGCGTGGGCGTGCTGTATGGCAAGCAAGAGTTGCTGGACGCTATGCCACCTTTCTTGGGTGGTGGCAGTATGATCAACCGGGTGTATGCCGACCGCTTCACTCCGGCAGAGTTGCCCGCAAAGTTCGAAGCCGGCACACCGCCCATCGCCCCCGCAATTGGACTAGGTGCTGCGATCGACTACCTGCAGGGGGTGGGACTCGATCGTATCACTCGGCACGAGCACGCGTTGGTCGGGTACGCATGGCGACGACTGCAGGAGATCGACGGCATACGATTGCTAGGGCCAGAGCCGGCGCATCGCGCTGGGCTGGTGAGCTTTGTGCTTGACCGACCGCACCCGCATGACATCGCGCAGCTCCTGGACCGCGAAGGCGTGGCAGTCCGTGCCGGACATCACTGCACGCAACCGCTGCATGACCTGCTGGGCATCACCGCCAGCACACGGGCCAGTTTCTACCTGTACAATACGCCGGCGGAGGTCGATCATTTGGTCGAGTCGCTCCGCACGGTGCGTGACAAATTCCGCCCGACCGGACGCAAGCGGCGTCGAAAACCGGATGAAGTGGGATAGGCGGTGGTCCCAACCACCCTCTTGGTAGGTCGTTATGACGTTGTGGCGGTTTTGGGCAGCCGCTATAATCCGAGGCTCAAAACCTACCTAAACTGCGTATTCTCGCCGGCTTTGTTGGCCGTGTGCGAGCCGCACCAATAGCTCCGGCGATGGCCGGCGGCGCTTGAGGATCTCTCGGCAATGCGTTTCTGGCTACTCGACGCCATTGAAGAGGTTGTTCCCAACGAGCGGTTGGTGGCGGTCAAGAACGTTTCCTATAGCGAAGAGTACCTGCAGGACCACTTTCCGGAGTTCCCGGTGCTGCCAGGCGTGTTCATGCTTGAGGCAGCAACCCAGGCAGCAGCCTGGCTACTGCGGCTGAGCGAAGACATGGCGCACAGCGTGATCGCTCTGAAGGAAGCCAAGAACATCAAGTATGCCGACTTCGTCTCGCCGGGTGGTTCGCTACGGATCGAGGTGTCGGTGGTAAAGAAAGAGGACCGATTGGCGACCTTTAAGGTGGCCGGTACGAATGGCGATAAGAGCTCTTTGAGCGGCCGCATTGTGGTCGAACGCTACAACCTGGCCGATACCGACCCGGCAATGGCCGATGTCGATCACCGTCTGCGGAGCTACTTCAAGAAGTGGCGCCCGGCGATCCTAAAACCAGAAGTATTTGCCTAGCGGCTCTTTGCCACTGGCTGACGGACCGCCAGCGGCAGCCAGTGGCCAAGAGCCGATAGCTCCCTACCCCTATCGATACACCGGAGGAAACGTTTCTCATGCCCTCACAAGAAGAGATCTTCGCCAAGGTGCAAGAAGCGCTGGTCGACGCGCTGGGCGTCGAAGAAGATGAAGTTACGCCCGAAGCCAAGCTGCAGGGCGACCTGGACGCTGAGAGCATCGACTTCTTGGACATCGTCTTTCGCCTGGAGAAGGCGTTTGACATCAAGATCGAACGCGGTGAGTTGTTCCCTGAGGATATCCTGACCAACACGGATTACGTGGCGGATGGCAAGCTAACCGACGAAGGCTTGGCGAAGCTCAAGGAGCGGATGCCGTTTGCCAATCTCGATGACTTCGAGAGCAATCCGGTCGTCCAAAACCTGGGCAAGCAGCTCACGGTGCAGGATATGTGTAACTTTGTTGAGCACAAAATGAAGTAGTGGAAAAGTCGGCAACAGGCGGGCGGCGATAGAAAGTTCGCGCTAGCGGCTTTCTACGTCACTGCCTTCTGCCTTCTCACCGCTACCCACTCGCTTATGCGCTGGTTCTGGGTCGACCGATTCACCGAATACGTCGCGGGGTCGCATGCCTCGGCGGAGAAGGGCGTGTCCCTCTCTGACGACTTCATGCATGACCACTGGGAAGGCTATCCGGTGATGCCCAACTCGCTGATTGCCGAAGGCATGGCCCAAACCTCGGGGCTGTTGGTCAGCGAGTTATACGGCTTTCAGGAACTAGTAGTCTTGGCGAAGTTCACCAAGCTGGAGTTCGAAGGCTTGGTCTTGCCTGGGCAGACGCTCACGTATCGCGCTGAGATTGGCCACCGCAAGGAGATCGGAGCCCAAGCGTCGGTTACGGCCACGGTGGATGGTCAGCAACGAGCGCGAGCGGAGATCTTCTTTGCCAGACTGCAGAACGACTCAGGCCCCGACAGCGATTTACCAGACCGCCTGTTCGACCCCGACGACCTGTGCCACTGGCTCCACATCACGGGCGTGTTTCGCGTGGGCGTCCGTGAGAACGGTTCGCGGATGACACCGGCAGATTATGGACTACCGGTCTACGGTTAGACGTGTGGCTGGTAGCTCGTGATCCGTGGCTCGCGAGCTTCCCCAACAAAAATCGATAAGCCACGCAACACAAGCTGCGAGCCACAATCATGCGTCGACGAGTTGTCGTTACAGGTGTTGGCTGTGTTACTCCGCTAGGGACGACCGTCGATCAGCTGTGGTCCAACTTGCTTGCCGGTAAGAGCGGTGTCGGGCGGACCTCGTTGTTTGACGCCAGCAACTTTCCCACCAACATCGCCGCCGAGGTGAAGGATTGGTCGGTTGCCGATGTGGGCGAAGACGCCGCGGAGTGGGCAACCCGCGGCCGGCACACGCGGTTCGCCATCGGCGCTGCCAAACAAGCGATGACCGACGCCGGTTTGGCGGGGAAGGGGGCCGACGATCCCACTCGCTTCGGTGTTTACCTGGGCGCCGGCGAGGGTCAGCAGGACTTCGACGCCTTTAGTGCGATGATGGTCGCCTCGGTCAAAGATGGCGAATTCGATCTCTCGAAGTTTGTCTCAGAGGGCTTGGCCCAGCTCGATCCCCAAGCGGAACTTGAGCAAGAGCCCAATATGCCGGTCGCCTACGTCGCGTCCATGTTCGGCGCCGAAGGCCCCAACTTCAATTGCTTGACCGCCTGTGCGGCCAGCAGCCAAGCCATTGGCGAGGCGACTGCCATCATCCGCCGCGGCGACGCAGACCTGATGCTATCGGGCGGCGCCCACAGCATGATCCATCCGTTTGGCGTGACGGGATTCAATCTGCTCACCGCCTTGAGCGAACGCAACGACGAGCCAGAACGAGCCAGTCGGCCTTTCGATCTGCATCGCGACGGCTTTGTGCTCGGCGAAGGGGCATCCATGGTGGTCCTAGAGGAGTACGAAGCCGCCAAGGCGCGGGGCGCGCAAATCTATGGCGAAATCCAAGGCTACGGCGCCACAGCCGACGCTTTTCGCATAACCGACACCCATCCCGAGGGACGTGGCGCCACCAGCTGCATCCAAATGGCGTTGGCCGATGCGAGCCTCAATCCGGAGGACATTGACTACGTCAACGCCCACGGCACCAGCACCTCGGTCAATGACAAAGTCGAGACGCTCGCCCTCAAGCAAGGCCTGGGCGAGGAAGTGGCTCGCAAGCTGCCGGTCTCTAGCACCAAGAGCATGACCGGTCACCTCATCGCCGCAGCCGGCGCGACGGAGTTGATCATCGGCCTCAAGGCGATCAAAGACGGCGTCGCCCCGCCTACGATCAATTATGAAACACCCGATCCCAACTGCGATCTTGATTACGTACCCAACGAAGCGCGCGACGTACCGATCAAGACGGTGCTGAGCAACAGCTTTGGGTTTGGTGGCCAGAACGTGACTCTCATCGCCGGAGCGGTTTGATTGCCGATTGAAAATCAGTTTGCAATCAATTCATAGTTGTGTGATAACACCACCCCTGCGGCGCTTTAGAGAGCGCTGCCTTCTCACCGCTGGGGGTAGCTATGTCGTTTGGCGATGACCGTCCGTCCGATCCTGCAAGGCAGTTTCCTGCCAATCCCTATGCCTCGCCAGAGGGAGTTGATTCTCGCTCAGAACACACAGCTCCTGGCGACCTGACCATCAATCCATGGTTAGGAATCCTCAATCAGCCGCGGAGGACGATTCGCGCAATTGTAGACGTCGATCCAGAACGCCATGTGTTGTTGATTTCCGCTTTGATGGGAATCGTCGGACTGCTTGGCATTAACGACGGCACCGATGAGTCGGCAAACCTGGAGCTAATGTACTTATTACCAATCGCCTTTTTCGCAGGGCCGATTGTCGGGATATTGCTTGTTTGGCTTGTGGGCGTCATCTACCAGTGGTCTGCGCGCGCGCTTGGTGGCGTGGCCACTTACGCCGAGATGAGAGCCGCCTACGCGTGGTCGGCGGTTCCCTCGCTCTATTCCATCCCCATTGTTCTCTTGACAGCCGTCTCTCTGTCGCCGGAAGTAAAGCCGACACTAGGAGACGGCATCGTGGCTATCATAGCGCTCAGCGCGATTTGCTCGCTCGTCGTTGGAATATGGTCCTTCGTAATCTTGCTGAATACGATCGCAGAAGTAAGCCGTTTTTCTCGCTGGAAAGCCTTTGGCACGATGCTCTTGCCAGGCATCATCGCAGCGGTGGTTGCGCTCGTTATCTTGGCGATGGTTTTTGCGATATCCAACGCATAGGGATTCTCTGCTAAGAACGAAACCAGCCGCCCTGGCGCTTCCGTGCGCCGCGGCGGCTGGTAGGCGTGAGTCCCTTCACGCGTGGTCGGGTCGGTTTTCAGGTGGCTGGCGCTAGCGACAGCCGTAGGCGCCGGAGGGGCCAATTGACGGCGGGTTCGCCATCAAAAAGTCACGCGGGCCTCGGGTCGTGTAGTAGGGGTAGGCAACGGCGGCGGTTGGCGGGCCGGGTTGGAAATCGTAAACGCTGTCGCCTGGGCCGCAGGGGCAAAGGCTAGGATCGCACAGACAATTGCCCAACACTCCACACGCTCCGTTGCCACACTTACCACAACCGCCCCTTCCGCAGCAGCCATCGCCACAGCATCCGTTTCCGCAGCCATCACATCCGCAGCTCGGGCCGCATTCGCAGCAGGTGTCGCAGCCATTGGAGCAGTAACCGCAGGGCTGACACCCTTGGGTCGCAGCCGGCGCCTGATGAGCCGCCTGCACCGTCTGGCTGACGCCAGCCGACAGAGCGCCGCCGGTCGAGGTGTTCTTCATGGTTTGGCAGCCAACGCTTGAGGCCACCAAGCCGGCAGCCACAACGGCAAGCAAGAATCGCATCGTGTGTTCCCCCCAGAACAGTCATCCGCTGGGCGCCAGCATGTGGCGTGGGCGCAGCGGCGGTGTATGTCTCCTCTGGAGTCGTATCGGCGGTACAATCGGTATTGTTGAACCTTTCGCCACAACCCAACCGCCACCAGGCGCCAGCACGTCGATGCGAAAGCTCCCTTCGCTGCGCAAGCCAGACCCCGAAGTAACCCAACAGCCCCCCGATGAGTCTTTGCCGGGGCCCACGGAGAGTACGCCACCAGCGTCGGGTCGCTTTCGCATCAGCATCAAGATGATGATGATGATGACGCTGGTTGTGGCAGTGGCGGCCGCGGCGTTTGGTGGCCTGCGGCGAGGGGAAGACTCGCGTGCTTTTTACGTAATCTTCGCGACAGCGGCCCCGCTCGTGGTGTTGATCGTGGTGGGCGTCGCGCATCAGCTCACCCGCCGACGCTAGCAGCCCCTGCCCCTTGGGTGTTGCTTATCTTGGCTGGCCGGGACCCATCTGCTAGAACCTCGCTTCCCCCGGCAAGGATGCCGGCCGTTTTGCCACACGCTAGCACTGCATGGACGCATGAATCACTTTTCTCGGGCACTTCGCTTAGCGCTGGGGCATCGGCTAAACGTCGCGCTGTGCCTGACCACGTCCCTGCTAATTGCGATGTTCTGGGCTGGTAACCTGGTGGCCATTTGGCCCATCGTCGACGCCGTGATGCAAGACATGTCGGTCCCTGAGTGGGTCGACTCGATGATTGCCGACGATCGCGCCGAGATCGCCCAACTCGAAAAGCAAAGCCAAGCATTGGCCACCCAAATCGCGGGCGCCGACGCCGAACAGACGCCACGCCTTCAGCAGCAACTCACGCAAACGACGGACGACCTGCGCCGCTACCAAATGCAACTCGGCTGGCGGGAATGGATCGCCCCGACGGTGCATCGCTGGATGCCAACCACTCCGTTTACCACACTTGGGTTTGTCTGCGCCTTTGTGCTGATCGGTACGGTCGTCAAGAACCTGTTTCGCATCGCCAATAGTATTGTGGTCTCTCGGCTCGGGTTTATCACAACCCTAGCGCTGCGAAACGAGTACTACCGCAAGGTGCTGCGGCTGGAGATGGCGGCATTTACCGATCGTGGACGCGGCGACCTGATGAACCGTTGCACGACCGATTTGACCCAAATCGGCGAAGGAATTCACGCGATTTTTGGCGCGGCCGTTCGTGAGCCCTTCAAGATGATCGCCTGTTTTCTCGGAGCGGCTTACTTTAGCTGGCGGCTGTTGCTGCTCACGATCATCATCGCCCCGTTGGCTTTCTTGGCCATCTCTTGGCTGGCCAAGGCAGTGAAGCGTGCCAACCGGCGGGCCATGGAGGAGCTATCCACCATCTTCGAGACGCTGACGGATACGCTTTCAGGGATTCAGCTTATCAAGGCATTCACGATGGAATCTTCAGAGCGGGCCCGCTTTGGCGGGTCCGCCAAGACACTGTATTTCCGGCAGATGAAAATAGCGGGCTACGGTTCGCTGGTCAGTCCCATCACAGAGGTTGCCGGCGTGGCCATGGTGGTCTTGGCGGCAATGGCAGGCGGGTATCTGGTGCTAAACCATCAAACCCTTCTGCTAGGCGTACGAATCAGCGAGACGCCGCTCACCCATGGCCAGATGAGCGTCTTCTTTGCCATGCTTGTCGGCATGAGCGACCCCGCCCGCAGGCTATCGGGCGTGCTGAACCAAATTCAGAAGGCGAGTGCGTCGGCTGATCGTGTTTACCAAGTGCTCGACCGCGAACCGGCTATTGTCGACCCCAAGCAGCCCCAAGCATTGCCTCAGCCTCTGGCGACGATCCGCTTTGAAGGCGTGTCGTTTGAGTATGAAACGAACAAACCGATTCTTACCGATGTGAATCTCGAAGTCTGCCATGGTGAGACGGTAGCTATCGTTGGCCCCAACGGCTGCGGTAAAAGCACGCTGTTGTCTCTCCTACCGCGCTTCTACGACGTCACAGGCGGCGCCGTGAAGCTTGGTGGCGTCGATCTGCGCGAGGCGCGACTGCGTGATCTGCGGGGACGAATTGGCATTGTTTCTCAGCAAGCCTTGCTGCTGAACGATTCGGTTCGTGCGAACATTGGCTACGGTACTCCGGGAGCAACCGACCGGCTGATCGAGGAAGCCGCCAAGAAAGCGTACGCTCATAGCTTCATAACCGAGCGCCTACCGGATGGTTACGACACCATGGTAGGACCAGGGGGAGCGCGACTCTCCGGTGGTCAGCGGCAACGGATCGCCCTAGCGCGGGCCATCTTGCGTGATCCAGAGATCCTGATCCTGGACGAAGCGACCAGTCAAATCGACGTGGAGAGCGAACAGCTAATCCACAAAGTACTGGAAGAGTTTACGAAGGATCGAACCACGCTGGTGATTACGCATCGCCCAAGTACGTTATCGCTGGCGGATCGCGTGGTGGTTATGAACGCCGGCACGATCGAAGACATTGGCACGCCGGACGAGCTGCTCGCCCGTTGCGACCTGTTCCGCCGGCTTTGCAATGTGGACTATCGCCACACGGCTTAGGCTGTTTGGTGATTACCACTTGAGCCCAAACTTCTCGCCGCCGGTCGGCCCGCCCGTGCCGCCCTTAAGATTCTTGGCCTTCTGCTTCGGAGGCTTCGGTGCGTCAGGCGGTAGCTCGTACTTTTGCTCTTGCTGCTCGTCCTGTTCCGCTCTTGCCGGCGCGGCGGTGAGGGCTTTGAGTGAGAGACCAATGCGCTGCTTATCGCGATCGATGCTAAGGACCTTCACCTCAACCTGTTGTCCTTCGCTGACCGCGTCGCCCGTGCGGAAGACACGGCCATGGGCCAGCTCAGAGATATGAATCAGTCCCTCGACGCCTGGCTCAAGTTTCACAAAAGCACCGAAGTCCATGATCTTCGATACGGTGCCGCTCGCCTTGGTAGAGACAGGATACTTCGATTCGACCGAGTCCCAAGGATTCTCCATGGTCTCGCGATAGGAGAGGCCAATCTTGCCTGTCTCGGGGTCGATACGCTCGATTTTGACTTTGACGTTTTGACCTTCCTTGAGCACTTCGCTGGGGTGATTGACACGCTCCCAGCTCATTTTGCTCACGTGCACCAAGCCGTCCACGCCTCCCAGGTCGACAAAGGCGCCAAAGTCTCGCAGACTACGAACGACTCCGTCTCGCATTTGTCCGGGCGCCAACTCTTGGAGGAGCTGCTCTCGCTTCTCGGCCCGCTCGCGTTCCATCACGGCGCGATGACTCAAGACCAAGTTCCGACGCTCACGCTTTGCTTCGGTTACTACCGCGGTGAGTTTTTGGCCGACATAGTCCTCTGGCTTCTCCACTCGATAGAGCGATATCTGACCCATCGGCATGAAACCCCGAATACCGGAAACTTGGCACTCTAGGCCGCCTTTGTTGACCCCGCTGATAGCCACCTCGACGATTTGTCCCTCTTGGACATCTTCCCAGTTGCCGACCTCCACGGCAGCCGTTGACAGGCTGAGCTCGTAGAGGCCTTCTTCGGCGTTGTGCTTGGCGACGGTCACCTGCAGCTCGGCGCCCGCCTCCGGCGGCTCGCCATCAAACTGTTTGAGCGGCACCGCACCTTGGCGATGACCTCCCAAATCAATAAAGACGTTGTCTCCATGGACGGTAGAGACCTTGCCCGTCATTTTAGTTTCAGGAGCGATCTCATCCGCGGCAGCGGCGGCGCTTTGGTCGATCAAGGAATCAAGCCCTGCCTCGGCGAGTTCCGCTTGCAGCTCGGCTTCCTGTTCTGGCGTGAGCGCTGCACGAACGTTTGGCGGCGGATATTTGGAAGACGGTGCGTCGCTGTCTTTGGCGGCAGTGACAACCGTGACAGGTTTGGGTTCCGCCCGGGGCTGCTCTGTCCCTTCTTCAGCGGTGCGCTGCGAGCCAATCTTAATACGGTCACTCGGCTTCGGCGTGGAGTCGTTCTCCTGGATCGTAGATGCCGAGTCGACTGGAGCCGCTGCCGTCGAGACTTCGGTCGCATCTGCGGTTGACGGTACCTCGGGAGCATCACTGGGTGCCGTTACCGGCGCCTCAACTGCCGCGGGAGCTTCCTGTACCGCTGGCACCGAGGCTTCCTCAGCGGCCGCTGCCGGCGGAGCCACAGCGGTTGCGGTGGCGCTGACGGTGGCTGCGTCCGTAGCAACGTCCGCCGTAGCGACATCTGCTACAGCGACATCTGCTGTAGCGACTTCGGAGGAGGGCTTAGTCGGCTCAGGGCCGACTTCAGGGGAAGCTTCGTTGGCGGGGTTCGGCTCGTTCATCGATACGCGGTGTGGAGTGAGCAAGGGTTGGAAGCATGAAGAGGCGTCGCATCACTTACGGCGACGAACAGGATTCTAATCCAAAGCAACCGGCTTGGCGATTGTTCCGCTTGGTAGTTTGCAAGACCAATTCAGGGCTTGGCGGTAAACTTTGCCAGCTTTTCTTTCACCCCGGGAATCACCCGTTCTGCATTCTGAAAATAGAGCTTCTTCAGCGCAGCCTCCGGTAGGTTGATGCCGTGGATGTTCCATAAACCCTGCGGTGGAAAAGGGTTCTCCGCATAGGCGAAGTTCTCATCGGAGGTCTGAAAAAACCGCCAGTGCGGCAACAGCCGACCCGCCACCCGGGGGCCATCGGTGCCAAACATGATGCGATCCTGATAGCGGAGGAAGAATTGCCTTGCGGTGTAGGGTTGCCGGCCCAACTCGGCAATCCGGGAAGAAATCTCGATGACGAGGTTCGGGTAGCGGTCCAGCCATTGACCAACCACCGCCAGGTTCTCTGGGTAGTTCGCCATATGGGCGCCAATAAACGTGGTCTTCGGATGACGGGCGATTACTCGATTGCGAGCCGCCAGAAGCTCGTCGTGCGAGGGAAATTGGTCGCCATGGAAGCTCCAATCGGGATGTCGGTGAAGTTCTTCCCAGCGTTCATTTCGTTCGTCAATCGGCTCGAAGAACGCCACCGGATCGGCCGAGTGGATGATGACTGGCAAGCCCAATTCACCGCACGCAGCCCAGATGGGATCCCAACGCGGATCGTCGATCTCCATCAACGAACCGTCAGGATTTTTGTAGAAGAGTCCGAGCATCTTAAAGACTTTAAGTCCGACCACACCGCGGCGTTTGGCCTGGGCCAGCTCTTGAGCCATGCGGCGGCCAAAGCCTGGCCGATGGCAAGCCCACGTGGCGGGCTCTTGCGGTTTGCCAGTGCCCCGCCAATCAACATTGGCAAAGACCAGAAAGCGGTCTTCGTGGGGCTTCAAGTAACTGAGGTGCTCGTCAAGCTCTTCACCCAGGCGACCATCCAGACTTACACAGAGAGCAATGTTTTGATCGTCCATCACTCGGACGAAGCCCTCTAACATGTCTGGCGAGTGGCGAAATCGCATGCGAGGGTGAACATGGACATCGACAACTGGGAACTTTGCGCGCGGGGCATCGGTGCGGGGCGCTACCAGCTGCGACTTGGGACGGAATAAATCCAGCTGAAGTTGCCGGCCATTTCGACCGTCGAGCGGCTCGGCCGCAGGAGCTTCTCCCTGTAGTCTGTCACACGAGACAAGCAGGGACCCCATGGCCAAGATCGACGTGACGCCGATCAGTTTAGGATACGAAGCACGCATCAGACGAAGTCTCGCAGGTGAAAGTGAAACTTGCCAAGTTTGCCGCCGTAGTTCCCTGCACTGATCGTCAGAACGTCCTCTGCGGCTCCCGCATGCAGGGCAAGCTTGGTTGCCTGCCCAACGGTGGCCTCGTCAACTCCATTGAACACGACTTCGTAGGCGCAATTGGCGTTGGCGTTGAGCTGAGACTCTACTCGGCTGGCTCCCGTGGTAAGACCCCGTAGCGTGGGGCAGAAGGCATCGTTGGTCGAGGCGACCATCCCGCGATACCGGCTGCCGACTTTGCTGCCACTTCGGACCACGCCGCCAGGGAACGGCGTGATGATGCCTGGCAGCGGAGCCAACGCGTCGACCACTCGCCGCGCTGATGCTAGGGCAGACTCTGGTGTCTCTGCCTGCAAGATAATGTTTCCGCCCGCAACTCCTTTGCCGACTCCCGCGTGCTCCTCGACCAGAAACTCTCCGTCCATCACGGGCACGCGCCAGAACCGCCGCTGGCCAATCTGCTTGCTCTTCTGAAAGCCATCGCCAAAAAAGCGCAGCTGCTTCCCGAGCGGGAGGGGCGATTCCGAGACTTCACCGTCAGCCAGCAGGCCGTTGTAAACGGCGGTCGTGGGACAGGTCATGACGCATTGTCCGATGCGATTGGGAACCGCCCGGCCCAATGCGTCTGCGGAGAAGGCAAATGCCAAGATCGCCGCACCAGGGCGACCGTCAGGCGTTTGTCCCGCTTCAAGCCGCTGCTCGAGGCCCACTTCGGCATCACAGCCAATGACACTGGCGCCGTAGCCACATAGCTCTCGGCAGGCGGCATCGACCCAGTAGTCATCCACGGCCGTCACCACCAGCCGGGTGTAGCGCGTGCGAAACGCTTCGGCGTAGGTGTTGTCGATCGAGGTTGAGCCAATCGAGGAGGGCTTAGTGGCGGGCATAAGCCCATCATCGGCGGCGAAGCAACTGCCGGCAAGCTGCCAATTAGAAGTCCCCGCCGCGGCGACTCCCGGGTAAGCTGCCCGCCGCGCGGCCGCCCCGCCCGAAACTACTACGCGTGGGGCTTCTTCTTGTGGCTGATCCTGCCTTGGCATTGGCTGGCGGCACCGACTGTGGCAGTTGACGGGCCTTACGCAGAGCCACGAGCATTTGATGAATCTCGCAATGGACGTCCTCGGTTTGCGAGACAACCAGTAGGCCATTCGAATGAGCCTGAATTGCCGCTGCCCCACCCCCGTTTACCGACCAGTTGTCGGCGGCAACCGTCGTGAGAATGAGACTGCTCAGGTCACCCAAGCTTGTGCTGGGTCCGAGTAGGTCTCCCACCGGATAGGCAGCTACAACCCGCTCGCCTTGGGCCACTTCTTGTGTGGTGATCATCAGGACTTCGTCTCGCACGATGCACTGAAGCTCCAAGGGCCTGAGCATCAATCGCAGAGCGGCGCGGAGTGAGATCCCTTCGACTCGGATGGAAACCTCTTGATCAGGGCCGATTCCGATTTCGTCCAGCGCGCTAATGTCTAGGTGGATCTCCATCTGATACTCCTCCCGCAGGAGTTGCAGCACCTCCTCTAAGGGCGTTTCCACAAAATTGAAACCCGAGGAGGAAAGTGGCGAGTTGAGAATCTCTTGGTACTCGGTTCTGGCAGCGCTGGCGTCGCCATCTGCCCAGACAACCGGCTGAACCGTGGCGGGTGGTGTCGCCATCTTCGTAGGCTGAGGCACGAGACGTTCTTCCGGGACGACAAACCTGCCGGCGCCTAACCCTGGGTGGTTTCCTGGCTGAGGGACGCCCTCCCCTAGAAGCTCGCCTTGGGCGCGACCTCGCGAATCCCGACGCTGGTTCAGGTTCTGACTGCGGGGCTGTTGCGTGCCAAAGGGATCGTCAGCCTCGTGGGAGCTGCCTCCAAACGGGTCGTCGCTTGCCTGGGCGCGACGATACTCGTGGTTCGGAGGGATCAGGCCTTCTTGGGCAGCGAGCGGAAGGCCCGGCACCGTGGCCAACGCCACGAGTCCGGCGGGCAACAAGAAACGTGTGCTTTGAGAGATCATCGAATAGGACTCCTTATAGTTGACCGAAGAGACTCGTCTTCTTGCGGGAATGAGTTAACCACCTAGAGTGAGTCCTTAGACTACTTCTCACCTTGAAGGGAGAGGCTGGGTGAGGGGCGAAACCACAGCGATTCTGCTCCCCCTGCCCAAGCCGTCACTACAAGGGAGGGGTTAGGGGAGGGGGGATTCAACACCGGTTCTCGGTAGGTCAGCCCCCCCAGGATAGGCAACTCGCTGCCTCGCACCAGAACTATTGCCGTTCAGCCACCGTTTGGTTGAGGATCAGAAAAAGAAACCGCGTCCGTTCTCCCTAGTCGTCCCCAGAGAAGGGATCACTCAGGATCGCAGACGCGGTTTTCGGGGGTGCGACTATCGGTGTGGCCGCTTAGCCTGCCAGGCAACGTGTGTGGTTCGGCTGAACGACTTTTACCAGGCGGCCGCCACTTTCATACCAACCGAGGTTGGAGAACCGGCAACGGCCCAGCTCAACCTCAACTGCCAGTTGTTCGAGCCGAGGATCTTCAAACGTCAGTACCACGCGGCGATGCGGAATCGCCTCGCGATGGAAGAAGCCAATGCCACCCCGGCTCAGGTCTTTGCCGACGGCCGTGAAGAGGGCTTCGTGATCATCGTCCCTCGGGTTCGCAGCGGCTACGGTCAACAGCAGCGGGATCGCCACGCGGACTTCCGTGCGCCGCTCACTGGTAAGGCTAGCAGGCAGTCGTGCGGTGAACTGTTCCAAATAACGCGCCAGATCGTGAGCCATCTCTGGACCTGGGGCGAGTGATACGGCTTGCATCGTCGGCAACCTCCGTCGCAGGTATCCGTGGCGGTGCGGTTCGCTTGAATCACCACACAGCGCGCAGCTTATGGCACAGTTCACGTTGGCTGACTCAGCGCAGCGGAGCCAGACAGATGACATCAAACGGGAGCTTGGGGCCGAGCAAGTACGGGAAGAAAAGGAGCGCTGCTCTCATTGGCGAGCTTGGGAACCAAGTCGCTGAGCGATCGGCCACTGAAAGTTAGCTTGCCTCGGACGCTAAGCAAACCGATCGGCGGTCAATTCAAAGAATTGTCGAGCTGCCCCCGGCGGTGCGATTGCTACGACCGGCAAGGAGGCTCTTCACCCCGGCTGCCATGTCCCTCGGGGACACCCAGCCCCTAGGCCAGAAGCCAGCCAATCAGGCTAGCGGCGGCCACGACGACCGATAAGATCAGCGCGATTTGCTTCAGGTCGCGCAAGGTAGCCACGGGGGGCGTATGCCGGTAGATCGTGTGTCGCTGAGTCCGGGGACGAATCACCGTGGCGAGCGCCGTCGACGCTGAGCCCGGCGCCGACGGGCGAGGTTGGTTGCCATCACCGCGGCGGTGCAGCGCAGACGCTGACGGCGGTGGTGAGGCGTCGCCCCAATAGCCTGGTAGGCGACGGTTTTCACAGGCCGGCAAGGTTTCTGGATGGGTTCCCTTGGCCGGGCGAAGCGCATTGGCAATTAGCCAACACTGGCCACACTGCTCCAAGTGTTGTTCGACTTCCAAGTCACTCGGGAGACCACTCGGGAAAGGACCGCGCGTTAGCACGGCAAAAACCTGATCACAATCCATCGCACCCACACGACGAGTTAACTCGGCGCTGCCACGCACAGGGTACTGCCCCAATGACCAACGGCCATGCTGAGCCTCACCCAGCACCCAGTTCATCCCTGGGGCCGTGAAGAGAAGCAACGTCGAATCGGAACGCCACAGCCCGCCGCCTGCGGCACTCACTTAGGAATAGAAAACAGAAGAGCAACCGGTGCGCAAACCAAAGTAGCATTGGCCATTTATAGAGATCAGCAGCGCGAAAGCCAGAGCATCTTGTGCGAAATCTCTTTCGCATTGCCGAAGCGATGTCAGTAGTCTGGCAGTGGTTGCTTTAGTCCAATGCCTGCAATGCGGCGATCACTTGTTCGTCGTGGCCATCCACTTTGACTCGCTTCCACAGCTTCGCCACCTTGCCACTGCCATCAATTAAGAACGTGCTTCGCTGGATGCCCATCGACTTCTTGCCGTACATGTTCTTCTCACGCCAGGCGCCATATTTCTCCGCCACCTTGTGATCGGGGTCGGCCAGTAATGGGAAGTTCAGTTCGTACTTGTCACGGAATTTGACGTGGCTCTCCACGGTATCGGGGCTGACACCAAGGACCACCGCGCCCAGTTTCTTGAGATCCTTCTTCAGATCGCGGAACGCGCACGCTTCTTTGGTGCAGCCAGGGGTGTCGTCCTTGGGATAGAAGTACAGCACCACGGGGCTGCCCTTGTGCTCACTCAGGCGAACCTTCGACCCATCGTCCGCGGTCAGGGTAAACGCGGGGGCTTTCTTACCTTCTTCAATCCAGGCGGCGTCGCTCATAGGTCGTGGTCTGTGGCTCGTGGCTAGTTGGCATGGAGGGGGCAGGATACTGGGCGATTGTAGAGGCCAAGCATCGAATTGGCAGCGCCGACAGGCTCCCTGGAGCCCCATCGCCCCGGGGCACAAAACTAGCTAGAATTAGGCCCCCGACGAACGATCCGTGAACATCCTGCCATCCTTGCTCAGCATTAGCAGTCCGACCGACACCGCCGAGAACCGAGCCCAGCGGAGCCTCCAGCTAGCGCTAGCTGCTGCCCGCACGGCGGATGATAACCGCGGGACCGACATTGTCGTGCTTGATCTTCGCGAGCTGACTCCCGTGTTCGATTACTTCGTCATTGCTACCGGTAGCAGCCGCCGCCAACTGCACGCGATCAGCGAAGAGATTGACCACTGCCTGGAGGATGACCTGGGCGACAAGCGGATGGGAATCGAGGGATACAGCGAGAGCCGTTGGATTTTGCTCGACTATGGGTCGGTGGTCATCCACCTGCTGGACGAAGAGACGCGCGACTACTACGCCATTGAAGAACTCTGGTCGGGCGCCAACCGGGTGCCGCTGCCCTGGCAGAGTGACTCTCCATCGCCGTGATTCTCGATCAGCCGACGCCGAATGAACCCGCTCGCTACGCTTCGCTCACGTTTCGCTTCGGCTCTGGCCACGCTAGTTGACGAATCTCAGGCTATCGATCCGCTGGTCGAGATGGTGCTGCCCAGCAAAGATGCCCAACATGGCGACTACCAGGCAAACTGCGCCATGCCGCTGGGCAAGCAGTTGGGTCGCAAGCCGCGCGACGTGGCGGACACGTTAGTCGCCGCCCTCGACGTGGCCGACCTGTGCGAAGCCCCGGAGGTCGCCGGCCCGGGGTTCATCAACCTGCGCCTGCGGGACGAGTGGATCATCGAGCAGCTCACCGCGGCCACGCAGGACCTAGCGAGGTTGGGCGTTACTCCTGTCGAGACGACGCGCACCATCGTTGTTGACTACTCCTCTCCGAACGTCGCCAAGCCGATGCATGTGGGGCATATCCGCTCGACGGTTATCGGCGCCGCGCTCTGCCGGGTGCTGGGCTTTCTGGGCCATCGAGTAATCAGCGACAACCACATCGGCGACTGGGGCACCCAGTTCGGGATGATCATCTACGGCTACAAGCACTTCGTCGACGAGGCGGCCCTGGCCGACGCGCCGGTCGCCGAGCTGAGCCGGCTCTACAAGCTGGTCAACCAGATCGGCGACTATCAGGCGACCAAGTCCGACAAGCTGCCGGCGGTTGCTGAGAAGATTACCGCTGCCGAGGCGAAAGTGGCCCAGCTCGCTTCCGCTAAGCCCACGGGCGACGCCAAACAAGACAAGAAGGCGGCCAAGGAAGTACGCAAAGCGGAGGCGGCCGTCGGCGATCTGCGTAAGGAACAGGCCGAGCTGGAAGCCAAGGTCACCGGCTTTGAGGCGGACGCCCAGCTGAGCAAACTGGCGGCCGAGCACCCGGCGATCGGTGGCTCCGCCCTGCAAGAGACGGCCAAGCTCCACGCCGGCGACGAAGAGAACCGCCAGTTGTGGGAGCGGTTCCTGCCCGCTTGTCTGGAGGAGATCAACGCCACCTACGATCGCCTGGGCGTGAAGTTCGACCACACGCTGGGCGAAAGTTTCTACCAACCGCAGTTGGCGGGCGTGGTCCAGGACCTGACCGCCAAGGGCTTGGCGACCGAGAGCGAAGGCGCGATGTGTGTCTTCGTCGAAGGCTTCGCGGCGCCCTTCATTGTGCAGAAGAAGGATGGCGCCTTCCTCTACGCCACCACGGACTTGGCGACCATTCAGTATCGGATGCGTCAATGGCGGCCGGACGCTTTGCTCTACGTTGTCGACCATCGTCAGTCGATGCATTTCGAGCAACTTTTCGCAACCGCCAAGGCCTGGAACCACGGTGTCGATCACCACGACGATGACCCCGACAAAGACATTGAGCTGGCGCACATCGCCTTCGGCACTGTGTGCGGCGAAGATGGCAAACCTTACAAGACTCGTAGCGGCTCAGCGGTTGGTTTGATGGGGTTGCTCGACGAGGCAGTCGATCGCGCCTACGCCATCGCTGAGCGAAGCCCGATGTTGACCACCGACGAAGAGCGCCGCGAGGTGGCGGAGCGGATCGGCATCGGCGCCATCAAGTACGCCGACCTGTCGCACAATCGGACCAGCGACTATGTGTTTAGCTATGACAAGATGCTGGCGATGACCGGCAACACGGCTGCCTATATGCAGAATAGTTATGCCCGCGTGCGTAGCATTTTCAACAAGGCCGGTGTGGAGGCCGAGGCACTGCGAAGCTCTGGCCACGCCATAACGATCGATTCCCCCGCCGAGCGGGCGCTGGGTCTCGCCCTGCTGCAATTTGCCGAGGCGTTGGACCGCGTCGCTGCCGACTACCGCCCCAATCACCTAGCCGCCTACCTCTTCGAGCTCGCCAGTCGTTACTCTGAGTTCTACGAAAAATGCCCGGTGCTGAAGGCAGAGACCGAGTCCCTGAAAGAGAGTCGCCTGCTCCTGTGCGACTTGGTGGCAAGAACGATCGCTAAGGGCCTGGAACTGCTCGGCATCGAGACGGTTGAGCGGATGTAGTTTGGCTCTGGTCAGCCAATGTCGAGGTCTTCTCGCAGCCTCGCACTTGCCACAACCTCATCCGCATCGACACCAACAGCATCGACGATGATGTCACGTATCTCCGCCTCAAGTTGCTGTGCCGTCAGGTCATCAACATCACCGCGGGCGACGCGTGTGCCGACCAAGTTAGTTGCGAGTTGACCAATGGTGGCATGCCGCGCCGACGGCCGATTGCACATCGGTCGAGACATTACCACCAGTGCTATGGCGAATAAGACTCCGGAGAGCGTTCCTAGCGGGAAAGCCTCGATCGCTTGCCAGTCGCAATAAACGCCTGATACGCATAGCACCAAGGAAACAGCTACTAGCGCTCGCTTTAGCCAGGAGGGACGTTCTAGATCTATAAAGAGTCCATATCGCGCCCTCAGTTCATGCCAAACGACCTTCCTCTCACTCGATGACAAGCATGCCACAACGAGGGTCGCTGGCCGAATGCGAAGCGCGGGATCACCTGTAGCGTCTCGCAGTAGCTGCCGAATCTCCAGAAAAGCTGGCAAAGTGTAGCATTTGCCCGATTGCCGCGCATCGATTCTCGTTTGGACCAGTTGTTGAAGATCACCGACGGTCTCAATCGACATGGCGTCCTCGCCTATGATCGTGATCCCGAATCGCTTTTCGAATCGAAAGGCGATGTCAAGGAATTCGAGTCCCATCGAAGGCCAATCCTCAGGTCTCGACGAGCCTTAGCCCGCGACTTGGGCCAAGCTCTTGTTGAATTTGCCGAAGACCATGCGGCCGGCGCTAGTTTGCAGAACGCTCGTGACAGTGGCGACGACGGCCTCGCCCACATGGTCACGGCCCCCTTCGATCACGACCATCGTGCCATCATCCAGGTAGCCGACGCCTTGGGTTGATTCTTCGCCCGGCTTCACGATGCGAACCTCGATCACTTCGCCCGGCAGGAAGACTGGTTTCAGCGAGTTAGCAATGTCGTTCAGGTTTACAACGCCCACGTTCTGTAGCTTGGCGACTTTGTTCAGGTTGTAGTCGTTGGTGACGACCTTGCCTTCCAGATGTTTGGCGAGCAGAACGAGTTTTTGATCGACTTCTTGGCCCTCGAACTCGGGCAGCTCGCGGTCGAAGATCACCAGCTCGATGTTCTGGTTGCTGCGCAGACGATTTAGAATATCCAAGCCGCGGCGGCCGCGGTTACGGCGCAGTTTGTCACTCGAGTCGGCAATGCCCTGCAGCTCAGAAATGACAAACTGGGGCATAATCAACTGGCTGTCGATGACACCCGTTTCCACCACGTCGGCAATGCGGCCGTCGATCACCACGCTGGTGTCGAGCACCAAAGGCTTGAGGCCTTTGATTTGCTTGGCGAATTCGACATAAGGAATGATGAAGCGGAAGTCATTGCGGGTTTGGATCAGCACACTCACGCACGAGTAACACAACACCATGCCTAGAAGCATGGGGGTCCACGTCGCTAGCGGCGAGTTTTCCTCCGGCAGAACTGGACTGAGGGCCAACTTGCCAACATACGTGAGAAACAGTCCGATAATCAGTCCGAAGTAGACCGAGGTAATCACGTCCAACCGCTTTTGCCCAACGAAAACGTCTGCGACAATGACCGCCACGGCCAACAGCACGACGCCTGCGAAAGCCAGTGCTGGCAGGAAGGCGGGCTCTTTGGGCAGCACATCGGACTGAATCAACTGGAAGCCGAGCCCGGCGGCAACCATCAGAAAGAACAGTCGTAGGACGATTAGCGGCATCGCAGGAAGCGCAGGAAAAAGGTGGGGGGATTAGCGCCTTCTCCAATTCTATCCGCCTGGCGACCGGTAGCCATAAGAATCTCCCCTTTGGCACGCTACGCCGAGCAGGAACGTTGCCCCACCGGCGGCGCAACCGCCACAATCCCCCAGGCTGGAAGCGAGCCAAGGAGCGGCGCCATCCCTGGCCGCTATGGCGCTGGGGACAGCGTCTGTCTTTCTAGGGCGAATCGGTCGGTCACACTCGACACATAGTCGGCAACCGCCCGACGGGACGACTCCTGCTGAGCGATTTGGCGATAAGGATCCGGCAAGGAGTCGGCTAGCCGGAGGGTCTCGTCAAACAGTTCGCCCAGCGCCGCGGTGGCCTCCAGGCGATGCGCCAGCACCAGCGGGTGGCGATATACGCGGTCGAATAGAAAACGCTCCAACTCCCGCTTCTGCTCGGCAAGCTCGGTCGAAGAGCCAACGATGGGCGGCCGTTGACGAACCTCGCTGGCAGAAGCGGGTGAGCACTCGCCTAGCCGGTCATGGGTGTGCCGCAGCAGATCCCCGACCTGACGATCAAGCAGATGGTGGATGGCGCTGCGTCGTAGCTGCAGGTCATCCAGCGCTGCGTACCGCTTGCGGACCGTCTTTACCGCTTCGCTCCAAAGTGGCACTTCCTCAAGCTCACCCAACTCCAGCATGCCTAGCTCCAGGGCGTCGTCGGCATCGTGGGCGTCGTAGGCAATGCTGTCAGCGGCGTCGACCAGTTGGACTTCCAGGAGTGGGCTGGGGCCTTCGGTTCCTTTGGCGATCCGACGTTGCTGACCGTCCAAGACTTCGCGGGTAAGGTTCAAGCCGGGGAATCTTGCGTACCGCTGCTCCAGGCACTGCACGATTCGCAATGCTTGGGCGTTGTGGTTGAAGCCGCCGTCTTGTTCCAGCCGTTCGTCAAGCAGGTCCTCGCCGGCATGGCCAAAGGGCGGGTGGCCAATGTCGTGAACCAGGGCCAAGGCTTCCACCAGATCCTCATTGAGCCGAAGCGCCCGGGCCATGGTCCGGGCCACCGACGCCACCTCGTGGGTATGGGTGAGTCGCGTCCGGTGGTAGTCGCCTAGCGCTCCGGTGAAGACCTGAGTCTTGTGGGCCAGGCGGCGGTAGGCCGCGCTGTGGACGATGCGGTCTCGGTCCCGCTGGTAGGGCGACCGGTAAGCATGCAGCGGCTCCGCATGCACACGTCCTACCGAATCCGCGGCGTGCATGGCATAGGGCGCCAGAAGCAGGGCTTCTCTTTCCTTGGTTTCCATTCCGAGGAATATACGCGCTGAAAGCGTAGGACGCAGCGTGAACGGATGCTCAAGCGTCGGCGTAGAATGCCATCCCGCTACGCCAACGCTCCCCGCAGCAGCTCCCACAGCTCTTCCAGAGATTGGGGGATCACACGCACACCAGCCAATACGGGCATGAAGTTGTGGTCGCCTGGCCAACGGGGCACGAGGTGCCAGTGCAGATGACCCGGTACACCGGCGCCGGCCAGTTGGCCCAGGTTCAGGCCCACGTTGAAACCTTGCGCTTGGACCACCTCGCCCAGGATCGTGGTGAGTCGACTGAGCGTTTGCATGATTTCCAAATGCTCATCGTCCGTCAGCTGGTCCAACTCCGCCACGTGCCGGAGCGGACAGACCAACAGGTGGCCATTGCTGTAGGGGTAGCGATTCAGCATCACCAGGGAGAACTCGCCGCGATGAACAACGAGATGCTCCCGATCAGCTGCCCCTTGGTCGTCGTACTCGGCCGCCGCGCGACAAATGAAACAGGTCTGACTGGCGCCCGGTTGCCAGCGAAGGGGTTCCCGCGGCTCAGGCTTACGCTCGTCGCCCTTGATATACCCCAACCTCCAAGGCGCCCACAGGCGATTCTCATCAATGCCGCCGATCGGGGCGTTCACAGGCGGGTCGTTCGGGCGGTCGCTCACGGAGTCTTCTCCGCGGTTGCGAGCATGTCGAGAAACCAATCTGCGTTGTTCTGGACGACTTCGGCAGGCCCGACGAGTTTGAAGAAATAGTTGCCGACTTCATCGGTTTGGAGAATGCCCGCCAGCATGCGATAGCCAGGCTTTTCCTCCTTGGGCCCAAACGGTCCCCGCGGGCTATCGAGGTACGTGCCCGATGCATCGAAAGTGGTAAGTTTCATACCGTTAACCTGCTTTTCGTCAATCTTTGGCTCATCGTCAGCCGGGCGGAACTGACCTACCCAGCGAGCCAAGTTTGCCTTGATCGAACCGCCCGAAGCCATGACCGTCAGTCGAGCCGGCGGCGGCGAGTCTTCGCCCTGATCCTCCAAGGCGACCGCGATCTCAACCTCAATGATGCGATTGCGTGGCTTGACCTGTTTCCAACTCTTGGGAACCAGGACTTGCAGATGATTCTGAGCTAACGCCAAAGGCGAGGTTTCGGCAGGCTGTTTCTTGGCAGTAGACTCTGACTTGCCAGCCATCTCACCACCCGCCGACCGCGTTGCCGAATCGAGCGTTTCGATCTGGGCGAAGAGATAAGAAGCAGGGACCAGCAACGTGAGCGCAGTGCACAGGCGAAGCAACATGGCGTGGGACCTCCGTTGGATTTTGTGAGTCGTATGTGTGGGAATGGTTGGCCTCATCCTACTCGACTTCGTCGTCACGTTCCGCCACGCCTTTCAGCAACTCGGACGGTTCTGGCTGCGCTGTAACGGCAGTTGGGGCGACTTCGTCTTCATTTTCAGGAGATGCTGAGCCAAGCTCCGTTGCTACCAACCAGGTGAGCACCACCGTCAGGATCAAGGTTAGAACGAGCAGGCTGACGGCCGCCAACATTCGCAGCCGCATCCAGTGACGCTTTTTCTGGGCGTAACGATCGGCGACCGAAGGGGGACTGACGGAGGTAAGGGAGGGAATGGCTTGCGGGGTCTGCGGAGGACTTCCCACCAACGGTGCAGGCAGCGCGTCGGCGCATGTTTTCGCTGGCCGCCAGTCAGGCCAACCGTCGCGCCATACAAAACTCTCCGGAGTGACACGACCGGCTCGAATCCACTCGGCGAACACTTCGTCGCCGGCAGGACCAAACTGCTCCCCAGATTCAGAACGGAGATACCACGTGGCGGCCACCGGTGGGGGCGCTTCATCAGGTGGTGACGCTTGGTGGGAGATCGGCGGTGGCGTCACCGCTCTCGGTTTGGCAATCGCCTTGGCAACGGGACGTGCCACTGGTTTTACCGCAGCAGGAGTTGCTGACATAGCAGAACCGGCTACCTGTGGCTGGTTCCCCGCCGACGGGGACCCCACGGTCTTGGTCTTCACCGGCTGAGCGTCGGGGACCGGTTTCGCAACCGGCCCGGGCAGTTCAGGCACCATAACGGGCGCTTGACACTGCGGGCAATTGCCTGGCTTGCCCGCCATATCTTCGCCAACTTTCAGCGAATGTCCGTTGGGGCATTGGAAGCGGATCGGCATTGGGGCGTCGGCCAAGTGGCGGGAAATGGGTGGGGGCGTGCCACCCGCAGGGGGGCCTAAAGGTCTATTACGCCTCATTATAGCGCCCATTGGCCCAGCAATCGGAACATCAAGCAGGCCCTCCGGCCCACTGCTCGGGAGATTCGTCAACTCCTGTTCCGATTATGGCGGTTTGTCAGCGCCACGGCACGCTGCGGGTAAGGTCTTTCGCTCAGAGAAGCTAGTGTGATTCGCACCAACCTCGTAATATGGAGTCTTGCCCCGGTTTTCCCGCGGGATGCGAATTGTGGCGAGCGACTGCCGGTTGGCGCCTCCAGCCGGGGTGCACGGCGCCAAGGTTGGGGGCGACACTCTTCGTAGAACCGCTAGAGACAATTCTGATGGCCGAATCGCACAACGACGCAGACCAAGAAGAAGGTCCCCTGGAGATCGCCATTACCGGTGATCTCACCGATCACGAAGGCGAACTCACAGAGCGGTTGCTCGGTGTCGACCAGGGCGACGAGTGCCTGTTGTACTTCGATTCGCCGGGCGGTAGTCCTTACTGCGCCATGTCGTTGATGACCATCATCAAGATGCGCCGCTTGCGAGCCACGGGTATCGTGACGGGCGAGTGCTCCTCCGCTGCGCTGTGGCCGTTTGCCGCCTGCGAGCGGCGCATCGTCACTCCTTACAGTGTGCTGCTGTTCCATCCCATGCGCTGGCAAAGCGAAGAGAATGTGGGCCTTGCGGAAGCCGCCGAGTGGGCACGCCACTTCGGCTCCCTCGAACGCAGTATGGATGAGCTGCTCGCGCAGATGTTTGGCGCGTCCGTCGACCTCATGGCCGATTGGATCAATCCGGGGCGATACGTCAGCGGGCCCGAGATTGCCAAAGCAGGCATTGCTGAAATGGTTGAGTTCAACGACCTGCCGAACCTAACCCTCACTCCCCGAGCCGGTGAGCGACCCAACCAAGGGGGCGCTGGCTCTGCTGGTCGAGCATCGCAACCAAGACCTGCTGCGGCAGCCCGACGCGGCAACTAGCATCCCGCTTACGAATCCCAAACAAGCAAAGGACAAAGGATGTCCGCCAAGTCATGCACTTGCTGCTCGCTTGCGATTCTGCTGGCAACTGTTTTGTTGGCCGGGTGCGGCGGTCAGCAGCACTCACTCTCTGAGACGGTTGCTCAATGTGCGAAGCTGGCTGGAGCTTCCTCATCCGAAAATGAGGCCTTACGCCGAGAGATTCTCCAGCTTGAGAAAGCCGCCCAGACGCCGCTGGCGCTGACTCGCCGCCTGCCAGACCCGGACGAGAACGCTGCCGCCATTCTGGCCGACGCTCTCAGCGATGGCGCCCGGTTGCGACTTGGCCCGCGGTTGGCCGACGTGCTTCCTGACGACCGATTTCTCTTCGATTCGACACGTCTGCAGGAAGTGGCAGACGTCGTACAAGGGGCTGCTCGCATCCGCCGCGCGGTCCGTGCAGCGGACCAGGCGCCCTATTGTGTCTTCAATGTACAGACCGACCGCGGTTACTTTGCCGACATGCGGTTTTTGGATGACGCCGCCATCGCTGCGCGACTACACATTGCCGCAGCGGCCCCCGCTCTCGCTACGGACCAGATGTCCTTGGTTTTGGAAGAGGTCGAGGGAGCGGTCCGCTGGATCGACCGGCTAGCAGCGGTGGGCCGGATCGAAGCTCGGTTGTTGGCGGCCCAGTTGCGCGGAGAAGCGATCACCGTCATCGAAGCCGCAGCGGACAGACCTGCCGTGCAGCGGGCGGACTTTGAACAGTTCTATGAACTTCTGCGGGGCTCATTGGACGACTGGCCGCTGGAGTCAGCGCCCCTAGTGGGCGATCGAGCCGTGGCTTTGCATACTTACGAAGCGATTCGTGCTGGGCTGTTTGACGAGCTTGTGACTCCCGAGGAGAAGCAAATGCTCGAAGCTCGAGGGCTCCTGCGATCCATGCAATCTCTCGGCGCCACGCAGATCGACAGCGACCAGCTAGCCTACTTGGGGGCAATGCGGGCGCTAATTGGGACGACCACCAAGCCGCACTACCAGCGAACCGAACTGATCGAGCAGATCATGGCACCGTTTGATCCGGACGAAGCCCGTTCGGTCGAAACGCCACTGGCCGCCAATCTGCTGCTGCCAGGTCTGCCGCGGGCGATGCGAGAGATCGCCCTGGATCGGGCTGCCTGCGAGGTCTGGGCGATCGCCCTGGCGGCCGCGGCTGAGATGGATCTGCCACCCTACAAGCGAAATCCCGTCACGGGCCAAGACTACGAAATCGACCGTCTGTCAGGTGGGTTGATCGTTCGCAGCGGCGACTCGGCCCTGCGAGACGCCTATGTGCGGACCTTGCCGTAAGCAGTGCGTGGGCCTGACGGAGCCTGCCACCTCAATGCCGACACGCCTTGCCTAGACAGCACATTCCGCTCCCTCGTCGGCGGTGATTCAGCTCTAGAGAAACTCTGCGCATTTGCGCGGTTCTACTTGATTTCCGGGACACCACCACCCGGTTGGGTCTGCTTGTCGGGCTTCCGCAATCGGAGCCGAATCTAACCATGAACAACGGGCCCCTGGAGCGGCCAGCTGTTGTTCGACTTGCCGAATACCAAGTGCAATGGATGCACGCTAAACCAACACGGGAGGTTGGGATGATCACCAGTCAACGGAAGGGCGTAGCGCTGGTCGCCATGGTGGCGGCGGCGATCGCCGTAGACGCTCGGGCAGACGTGCAGTGGTACAGCAGCGTGGAAGCCTTGCTGCTGGCCCCCAAGACCCAGAGCGAAGGCTTTGACAACTTCTTCTACTACGATGCCCCCGTGTCTGCCGAGACCGCTGGCAACTACGATAGCTCGCTCGAGGGTGGCGTGCGGTTCGTCGTTGGCGGTGAAGACTGCTGTGGGTTTGGCGCCCGGGTACGCTACTTCTTGTTCGACAACACCGTAGGCTACACCGGCGAGTGGGAGAACGGCAGCGGACCTGTGGTTCTCAATGGCGGCGTCGGGATCGATGTCCAGGCGCTCGATTTTGAAGTCACTCAACGCGGGGCGTTTCGCAAGTGGGACTTGCTAGTCTCAGGCGGCCTGCGGTACGGCAGTGTGGATATCTCTGACGGGCAGGCGATATTCTCAGGCCTGGGGTCGGCCGTCTTCTTTGGTCCCACCGGGACGTCCTTTGAAGGCGTTGGCCCCACCATTGCTGGGCAGGCTAAACGCGAGCTTGGCAACTCGGGCCTATCGGTCATCGGTAGAGCTCGCACCGCGCTGTTGTTCGGAGACATCGACGTCTATTCCGCCTTCCGCAGCGGTGGCCTCCTGAGCATTCGAGACGAGTTTGTCCAGGTTTGGGAGATTCAGTTCGGTCTAGGCTACGACCATGACTGCAGCCTGGGCACGTTAAACGCTGGCATCTTCTGGGAAGCCCAGCGCTGGGACAGCGATTCCGACTCCCTGGGCGACCTGGGACTGCACGGCCTGTCGCTAATGGCCGGTCTGACCTACTGAGGCCTGCCGACCGCCACTTGTTGGCGCCACAAGCCCGCCGCCAATCGCCCACGCGGTGGTTGCCGGGCCGGAAGAAAAAACAGCTGCTTAGCAGCCTTGGTCCTCGAGCACGTTCCGAGCACTCGAACGCAAGAGGGGCCGCCATCGGGAAGGATGGCGGCCCTTTTTTCATTGCCCGCCGCCCCGGAAAAAAGTTGGCCCAAAGAAAAACGGCGAGGGTCTTCGCCGACCATGGCCCGAGAGTTTTTTGCAGCCATTGGTAGTCCAGTTCACACAACAGCCAACCGAAACCACAGGACTTACGTCAACGCGAACCAACAACGGGCCAATCCACAGAAGCGTGCGATTATCAGCCTATCAGGCGAAACACCAAATTCCAGATTCATGTTTAGCCGCGCCGTTTTGATCCACTCTCAAAAAAACCTGGCCAGTAGGGATTTTGGGGCGCATCAGCGACTTTGCAACCTGAGCCGGGGTAAGCTCGATAGAGACCGGAAAAGGGTGCTAAGCAAAATGCTGCTGCCATACACGCTTAGCGGCTTCCGAGCCTTTCAGGAGGCGCACAATGCTCATGACGACGCCTCCTGTGCAGGTTGGCGGGTCGAGCATTTGGCGTCGTAGCTTGTCCTAGTCGGTCACGCGAATCGTTACTTTCGAGCCATCTGGTAAGTCTCTTATCTGCTCGTGAATCGAACCGTTTACACCAAAATGCTCGGCAATCGGTACAACAATTGTGTTTTCTACTGTGTAGTCGCCGCCCAAGACTGGAGACTGTAGATAGCCGTAGCAGTAACCTGGCTTCAAGAGTTTTCCACTTGCAGCGAGCTTCTCTACGAGTGGAATCAGTAGCCACTGATTCGCATTATCGTCACGGTCAAGCAAGTCACAAAAAGCGTCACGAGAGTCTGCTAGACGTTCGAGTGTTCCCCCTCCAACGTCAAACATGTGGACCGTCCCATCGTCCAAGACGATAAAGAGGTCGCCGAATCGGTTCATCAACCAAACCGTCAGTTCGGACGGCAAGAACCAGTGCCAAGGCGACAGCACGACCGCCCAATCCACCTCAGAGTGGTCGACAAGGTGGTCTTCTACATGCATTGAAGGGCTGTCCGGGATGGCGTTGCCGGTCAAGACACGGGCATTCTAGCAGGTGCCTCTGCGTTTGTGTGTCCGTCCCAATCCGCGTTCTGACGCCGTGGCCAAGAAATACCGCTAAGTGCTCAGGTGTGACCCACCTGGGCCGCGAAAGACATCTCGATACTGCCCCGTTTTGACCATTCTCAAGAGCGAAGTCGGCACTTTGTTCCCCGGAACGGGTTGCTGGAAACCGATTCTCGGTGTTTTCGCCACCGAAGGGCTTGAGCAATACGAGTCCCGAGAAACGTTCGTTTGATGGGACTGCCAGCCTTGGCGTATAGCACGACAGTATTCTGCTTAGCACCCTCGAAAGGTAAATGGCGGTTTGCTCGGATTGGCGGGTTGGTTCACCGGCCTGCTTATTCGTAGGCGGGAGCCTGTTTAGCGATCTTAGGCAGCGCTTGCCGGGCAAGTGTGACAGGTTTGCTTACCGGCGCTCGCGGCGCCGGTTCTTGCTCAGCAGGGCCAGCCCAAGGGCTATTGCTAGGCCCGAGGTGGCCGGCTCCGGAACAGCGAACGGGCCCGTTGTGGGTTGTGCCGAACTTGCGCCGAAGTTGTCGAGCCAGAACTGCAGATCGTCCGCATCGACGGTTCCGTCGCCGTCGGCATCGGCCGGCAGATCGACGCCGGTTTGTCCCAGGCTGTTTCGCCAGAAGGCGTAGTCGCTGCTGTCAACGAAGCCATCGTCGTTGAAGTCGCCGACGAGCGGTATATCGATGATCGGCGATCCCGTGACATAGAGGCTATCCAAATAGTAGACCTCGCCACTGGCATCAGGCGTGCTGCCGTTGTTGTCGAAGAAGCCCGTCGTTAGTGAGATCCGCACGTCGAGTATCCCGTCGTCGGCGCCAAGGATGCTGAGCGGTCCGGTAGAGGTGGGCGTGTCATTGCCATCCCGACCAGAGGATCCTTCTCCCACCAGATCGTTCTCGCCGTTCCACACCTCGAAGTCTTGCAGCAAAGTGACGAACCCACTGCCGGTGTTGACTTCGATCAAGAGGTTTTCGGTTCCCTCATAAGTGCCCGGGTGCTGATAGGCTACCAGTTCTAGCTCAATGTCTTGCAGACCGGTGGTATCGACGGTGAACTCGACCGTGTTGGTGACGTTGCCCGCGCCATTGTCTCCCACTCGGCTGCTTGCCAGCGCGTCGGCTTCCGCGAGAAAACCCTGCGGGGCAACGCCGATCGTGCCGTTCTGATCAGCGGTGAAGGTGAAGTCGACAGCGACGGGCAGGTCGCTATCGACCAACAGCGGGGGTGGCGGGCCCACAACCTCACCAGGCGCCGTGAAGTCCTCGTCGACGATAAAGAGACGATCGTCTGCTTCGGTCTTGAGGTCGAGCCGATAAAACTGGGCAGCGTTGTCCGTGGTGCCTATCTCCGCATAGTAAGTACCTGGGTCGAGAATGACGTTGTTGATGGACTCGGTACCTCCCAACCCAACCGCGCTGGCAAAGCCAAGAGAGTTCTGGCTGCTGTCTAGCAGTGAAAAGGTCAAGTCCGCCATACGCCGCGTCTCGAAGGGCGATTGCGTGCCATCCTGAGGTCCTTCGTTGTAGGTGGGACCTTGCGGTGTGACGCTCAGGCTGACGGTTTGCCGGGAAGTGAGCGTGAACTCGTAGATGTCGGTGTCTGAGTTGTCGTCGATGCTATAGAAATCAACATCGTCCGGCGCGACAAAGGTATTGATCGCGTCGAGCCCACGTGCCAGCCGAGTACCGGCACTCACGGCTCCCAGCGGAGTGGCGGTGGCAATGGTATCGTTGCCACCATTCTTTTCTAAAACATCTCCGTAATTGCGATGGACCGCCAGAATGTCGTCCAATTGCGGGCCGTCAAAACTGGTGTTGATGGTGGGCTCTAACAGGAACCCGGAGTTGCTTGATTCGACGTGGCGAAACCCAATTCCATGCCCCACTTCATGAGCAATGACGTTTCGCAAACCACGAAAGTTGTTGCTGCTGTTACCAAAGAAACCGGGATTGCCCGTGTCTAGCAGGCCATCTCCGTTATTAGGAAAGGCGTTTCGAGCCAACGCATTGTTGTTGGTAATGGCTGTGCCTGAGAAACGGAGATCCGCGCGCACGCCCAGCACTCCCGCGCTTGAGCTCAAAGCAGCGCCGTCGTCGTTGGGTTCGTAGTTGAAGGTGAGTCCCGACAGATCTTCCCAGCGTTCGTAGGGGTCCTGGAAGATTGGGAACCAGGACTTCTGTTGCAGGTCGGTGATCGCGGCATCCGCTGAGTTGCCTACCTCGGCGTCGAGAAAAGCAACGAGGTTACTCGTGCCCGACGTGCCACCAAAGTTGTTAATCGAGGTGCCTTCTTGAACAATTCCCCAAGTAAGCGTGAGTGGGTTGCCTTGGACGCTCCCCACGAAACCATCCGTGGCGGTGTTGCTCCATCGATTGTTAATCTGGATCGCCGCCACCTCGTAAGAAGGGACGTCGTCCGTCGACGCGGAATCGGCAAACTGCGGCAGGAAGAAGTGGAGATGTCCGTCACCCAGATAGTGGCCGTCCGGCAAGCTGGCGGGGTTGGCGCCAGCAAGACCACTCGATCCGCACGATCCCGAATGTACTTGGCCGCAACAGCAAGCAGCCACGTTGGACTGGGCGTAAGTAGTGACTACAAAGAATGGGGATAGCAATAGCCCGCAGGCTAGAGCAAGGCGCTCCGTGGGCATCGAGATCTTCTCTGTTGAGTAAGTTGGGGATTGGCAGAGCGGCGTTCCGGCGACCGCTAACTGACCAAGAAAAGCCCGCGCGACTCGTGGATAAGTCACCGGCAGCTTAGCTACCAAGACCCTCGAGGGCAATGACAACGTGAGGTGGTGTCTGCGTTTCGGTGTTCTACTGCACACAATGTGTACAATGAGTGCGAGACGGAATCTCGTGAATTCGATTCCCGCCACCATTGTCGTGTGTTCGCGCCACTACCCCGCCCGAGGGTGGGCTTTCTCGTAGGCCGCTCTGAGGTTAGCAGTGCTGACGTGGGTGTAGATCTGGGTAGTTACCAAGCTCTTGTGCCCAAGGAGTTCTTGCACGCTACGGATGTCGGCGCCACGGTCGATTAAGTGCGTGGCGAAGCTGTGCCGCAAGGTGTGGGGCGACGTCCGGGAATCCAGGCCGGACTGCTTGAGGTGCTTCTCTAGCATGCGGGCAACGCTTCGCGTGGTGATGCGGCGGCCAAACTTGTTGGTGAACAGCGGCGCGGCGCCTTGCGGCTGTTGCTTATTGGTCAGGTGCTCGGCAGCAAGCTGCCTGACGGCTAGCCAGTCTTTGAGGGCTTTCTCCGCATAGCTGCCGATGGGAGCAAGGCGTTCTTTGCGCCCTTTGCCTCGAATCGTCACCACGGATTGTTCGCGGTCGTGGTCTTCATCGTTTAGGCCCACCAGTTCGCTAACTCGAAGACCGGCAGAGTAGAGCACTTCAAGCATCGCGCGATCGCGCTTGCCAGCTTGCTCATTCGCTGGCGGGGAGGCAAGCAATCGGCCGATTTCGTCTGTCGAAAGAAAGTGCGGAAGCTTGCGGCTCTTCCTCGGATTGCGCAGCGGCCGCGCCGGGTTGCTATCAACCCAACTCTCACGCTGAGCAAAACGAAAGAAGCTACGCACGGAAGCCAGCCGGCGAGCGATTGAGGTCTTGGCGTAGCCAGCGTCGTGCAGCGCGGAAAGGAAACCTCGGAGCTCGACAGTGGTGATCGAACCCGGCGCGGGCGCCCGGCCATCCTCGTCGGCCAGATACTCTGCCAGCGCCGTGAGGTCCTCGCGATAGGCCTTGATTGTATGCTCTGACGCGGCCCGCTCGACTTCAAGATAGCGCAGGAATTGGCCAAGCTGGCGTTGCATGAGGAGCGGCGTAGGGGGGCAGGCGATGGGCTGGGACAGGACGGCCCGTGCTGCCCTCTCACACCTACATTCTTTCTTCGAGATCGGGCTCCGGAAGATCGACGGCGTCAGGCTCAGCGAAGCGTGGGGCGTGGCGTTTGGCTTCGGCGCGAATCTTCTTGCTCAAGACGGCGGCGTCGTACCAGGAGAAGCTAAGGTCTGGATTCGAGGCGTGGCGCCCGAGCATCCGCAGTGCCTGAGCCTGCTGCGAGTCTTCGTAAAGAAAGATGTAGCGCTCTTCGCCTTTGACAAGAGCCAGAACATTGACGTCGTCACTCACGACGGGCCTCCGTGCAGCGGGGGTGGGGTCGACGCGGGGGATGCGAACCAGAGCGGCTTGGGGTTGAGGCGAGCAATCCGTGCTGGCGCCTCGATCCTTGGCGGCTTGCTTTCCATCGGTCGGGACGATGGAAACAAGGTTCTGCAAAGAAGGCTATCGGCTCAGAGACCAACGCCGCGCCACTCGCGTTTCACCACCGCCGCCGCGCGCCGTCAGCATTTCCGCCAGGTGAAGGTGCGCGCAGAAGCGAATGAAGTCGTCACTCCGCTCGAGGTAGGACTGCCAACCTCCGAAGCGCGCGTCGTCCCGAAAACTGACATAACTGGCAAGCGCGGCAGTGAAGTCGGGGTCATGGCCCCGGTAGATCCGCGTGTGCGTCATAACCGGACCGTTCTGTGGCATGCATCGTGGGCGTGTGGGCAATGGTCCTGGCGGCATGAAGCCGCGTGCATCGGGCCAGCCAGGCGGCAACATTCCCATTGCGCCAGTTGCTCCGCCTGCATGGCTGGGTCCGGTTGTGAGGCTGTCTGGAGCGATGGCGCCGGCGTCGCTATCGATCGGGGCGTCGAAGTTGGCCGCTCGTACTTTGCCGTCCATGCGCTTGCGACTGGCGCCACCACGGCTGGCGATGCTGCCGGCGTCGGCAGGGTTGGTCGCGGCCGACCCGTCGGTCGAGGGATCAGCTTCGGGCGGCGCCGGCAACGCTTCGGTCGCACGGTCGCTTCCGTTGGCTTCGTCAAAGGGATCGACCTGCGATGGCGCCGGCGGCGCTGCTGGCGACTTGTCCAGCGGCGGGCTCATCGCATCCGGGGCTTCCCAGTCAGGTTCGGGTTCGTCGGTTCCTTCGTGATGCTCGCTTTCTGTCTTCGCCATCGGCGGCGGCGCGACATGGGTACGAAGAGGCGATGCATTGTGTGGGGGCGATAGCATTGGCGGCGGGGTGAGGGGGTCGCAGCCCACGTTGCAGTCTGGTGTTTGCGTAGCCATTTGCGCCCGGGCCAGCGCCATCTCCGCTTCGAAGACAAGTTCTTCGGGGATGTACTCCTCCTCCGGGGTGCCCCAAGGCAAACCATAGCCGGCAGGGATTTCGTGGAAGCCGGGGTTCGCGGCGTACCATTCCACGCGCATCCCGCAGCGTGGCGGATAGTAGGGGGAGAAGTCTGTCACCGCGCCGACAACGACCGCGTCGACACCTAGCACCTCAGCCAGCCGGCGTGCTTCGCCTGGGCTGGAGAGATCAATCGCGTGGTGGATGATCGCCTCCTCGACCACACCCAGCGGTACGACTTCAAAGCCACGAATCTCTTGCAGCTCCGCGAAATAGGCCATCGCAAACTGCCGGCCATCCACGGTGGCTTCGTCGGACTGGTTGGCGAACGGCGCCACCGCCACGCGGCTGAATTGCGGAAAAGGATTATGCAGCAGCGGCTGATAGCTGACCTCGGGGGCTATCATGTGACAGCCCGACAAGCCCAGTAGGCAAGCAGAGAGCAGCAGGCACAGAAAGAATTGAGGGCCGCGACGCATCAAAGACCAAACATGCTGGCAGGCCCCCCTGCTAGCAATGCTAAGCGCACAGAGCGCCCGCATCAGCCAACTAATCGGCAAGGTCGCGCGAGCGGCTTGAGAGAATTCTCTGCGATCTTTTTCAGCATGTCGATGCGGCTTGGAGCGACACCAATTTGACAGATCACTCCCGGTGCCGCAAAGTCTTCGACCGACGGATCTTGTTCTGATAGCACGAGCTTACGAACGGGATACTGACTACGGTCGGTCCTACTGAAATGCTAACGCATGCGAACCGCGGCGCTATACCAGGCTCGAAAACCCACTCAGGCCTAGTGGCTCGCGGCAGGCATAGGGCTCACCATAGGCGGCGCCAATTGTCTTACCCCAGTACTGAGATTCGCTGATGAACTGGTCCAGAAAAGTGGTGGAACGGCCGGTGAGAAATTGGCTCTCGTAGGCGCGAATGCTGGCGAGTTTTTGCTGCCAGACGTCGCTGATGTCCAGGACAAAGGCTGGTTGCGGGGTCAGCTTCAAGTGCACGCAGAAGTAGTTGTAGATTCGCTCCGGATGGTGGCGATCGCCTGGCAGCGGGTAAGGCGTGTCGTCGGTCTTGGAGAGCTTGGCCCAAAAGCGGGCGTCCTCCACCAGTTTAGTCGCGGCCGTGTGATCGGGGTGGGCGTCTTCCCAGTAGGGGGCAAATAACCACCGCGGTTTGGTTTGGCGGATCACGCCAGCAAGCTTGGCGCGGTTTTCTAAGCTCGGCTCCACCATGCGGTTGGGCAGCCCGAGGTTTTGCCGCCATTTCAGCTCCAAGATCTCTGTCGCCGCGGCGGTTTCGCGAGCGCGGATTTCAGGCGTCCCGTGCGGAGTTGGTTCGCCGTTGGTGAGGTCCAGGACGCCTACCCTGAGTCCTTCCGCTTGCATTCTGAGTATGCCGCCTGCCATGCCGAGTTCGGCGTCGTCAGGGTGCGGGGCGATAACGAGAGCGTCGAGCATAACGGGCTAGAGGTTTGACAGAGTGGTCGTTGAGGTAGTCCGGCCGATTGCTTCATGATAGCCAAGTTCCGGTCACTTGCCTCTTGGCCAACAGAGACCTACAACCGAGCCTTCTGCCTCAAGCCCCGGGAGCCTTGCTGTGTCTGCTGCTGAAACCGCCTACGACCAACTTACCGCCCATGCCCGCGAAACGGGACTGCTGAAGTCGACGATGGGGCTGCTCCAGTGGGATGAAGAGACCTACCTGCCGCCGGCCGGTGGCGACTATCGGGCCGAGCAAGTGGCGTACCTAGCGGGGCTCGTCCACCAACGCGAAACCGACGCCCGGATTGGCTCATGGCTTGATGAAATCGCGGGCTCGGTGGAACCGGATGGCGAACCGGCCGCGGTCCTGCGCGACATGCGTCGCGACTATGACAAGAAGACTAAGCTTCCCCAGTCGCTAGTCGAGGAACTTAGTCGTACCTCAAGTCTTGGTCAGCAGGCTTGGAAAGAGGCCCGCAAGGCGGATGACTTTGCCACTTTCCAGCCACTGCTGGAGAAGACGATTGATTTGAAGCGACAGGAGGCCGAGGCCTACGGCTATGACGATTCACCCTATGACGCGCTGTTGGATGACTACGAGCCCGGTGAGACCACGGCCAACGTGGCCCGCGTGCTGGCCGGCTTGCGCGAGCAGTTAACGCCTCTCGTAGAACGAATCGCCGACAGTGACCGCCGTCCGGGCGTCGATCTGGTCGGGCGCGACTACCCCCAGAGTCAACAAGAGGCTTTTGGCAAGCAAGCCGCGGCCGCGATTGGGTTTGATTTCGACGCGGGGCGGCTCGATGTGACTGCCCACCCGTTTTGTGGCGGCGCGGGCCCGCGCGACGTTCGTCTCACGACGCGCTACGACGAAACCGACTTCGCAGGCGGCTTCTTCAGCATTCTTCATGAGGCGGGCCACGGCATTTACGAACAAGGATTGCCTTGCGAGAAATATGGCCTGCCAACTGGCGCAGCCGTTTCGCTCGGCATCCACGAGTCTCAGTCAAGGATGTGGGAGAATCTGGTTGGTAGGAGCCGAGCCTTCTGGGACCACTTCTACGGCCCTATGACGAAGGCGTTTCCCAAGGCGCTCGATGGCATTGCTCAGGAGGACTTCTATTTTGCGATCAACGAGTCGAAGCCATCGCTTATTCGCACAGAGAGTGACGAAGCGACTTACAACTTGCACATCATCGTTCGGTTCGAACTGGAGCAAGCACTGCTAGCGGGAGACCTGACTGTGGGCGACCTGCCATCGGCCTGGAACGCCAAGTACCAACAGTATCTGGGCATCCAACCGCCCAACATGGCCGATGGTGTGCTGCAGGATGTCCATTGGAGCGCCGGCTTGTTTGGTTACTTCGCGACTTATTCGCTGGGCAACTTGTACGCCTCGCAGTTCTTTGACCAAGCGGGCAAGGACCTGGGCGACCTTGAGCAGCAATTCCGCCAAGGTGAATTCCAACCATTACGCGATTGGCTGCGTACCAATCTTCACAGCCATGGCCGACGCTACAGTGCGGCCGAACTTGCCCAGCGCGTCACGGGGGGGCCGCTCTCGCAGGAGCCGTTGATGACGCATCTCAACGCCAAGTATGGCCAGCTCTACGGCTTTTAGCCTGCCGCGATGTCAGCATCGCTGAATCGGGATGGTGCGCTTCAGGCAACCGGTGCAAAATAGAGGATGCAGCGGACGTCAGGGGAGCTTCGTAACTCCGGGGGGCGTCTGTGGAGGGATCTCTGCTCATGGATTCGCGCCAGCACCGCGCGAAGGCAAGGAAGAATGATACGCATGGCTAATGTCGCCACCTGTCCGGCTTGCAAGTCGGCATTACGCTTGCCGGAAGAGTTTCCGGCAGACAACGACCTCCGCTGCCCAACTTGCGGCGAGGTATTCGCTTTCGATCCGGCCCAGGCCAGCCCTTTGCCGCTGGCGATTGCCGTGCCGCGTCTCGTGGCCGAGCCTGACGCCGCGGTGGGCACGCCCGACCTTGCGGCCGAAGGGGCGCAAGAGGCCGCGGTTGGCGCCACTGAGCCGACGGCCGATTCGAGCCTCGAATCCTTGCTCGACCAACTTCGCACCGAATTGCCTGCCGCGTCCACAGAGCAACCGACTCCTGATAACAAGCCTGCGGCATCTGAACTGGCACCTGAGTCGATCGCCAGCCAACCCGCGGTTCACGAACCATCGCCTACGGCTGCGGGGACCATCGAATTTGCCCCCGGTTTCCAGCCCAGCTTCGTGCGCTCACTGACCGAACCAGCGTCGGAGGAGGCGGTCGCTGATACCTCGACGACAGAGTCTCCGCAGCAGAGTGCCGATCTGGCTGCCTTGGTACAAGATGCTCCGCGCCCCAGCGACGCGCTCGCGAAAGACTTCAGCGTCGACCTACCTGCGCCGCCGTCACCTGGTGCGGAGCCGCCACCCTCGGCAATGCCTGCGGAGCCGTCTTTGGTGGCGGAGGTACCATCGCGTGCCACGGGCCGCCGAACGCCTTGGCTGCGCGGCGCGGGTGTCGTGGGTGGTGTTGCCGCGGGGCTGTGTCTGGGCTACGGCTTGCTGCTGTCGATTGGTGGCTCTCGATACGATTCACTCGGATTGCTTGGCGAGCAAACAACCGGCGCGGCCGTTGCGTCAACGAATTTGTCAACGCCCGAAGAGCGTCCCGAACGATTGGCAAGTTTCGAGTCTCCCAGCGATGAACTTCCGCTGCCGGCGGACCTTGCAGTAGCTCAAGAGCCTGCGGCGTTGATCGATCCCCCCGCTTTAGAAGAACCACGCCCCTTTCCTCCCAGCGAGCAGCCACAACCCGCCAGCGCCGAGTCTTTAATCGCCGGTGCGCCACGCTACGGCATAGTTGACCTTGAAAACGCCATGATTGGCGCCGAGCAGGCTCGCGCCGACTTGGCTGCCTATCGCCTGGAAGACCAGGATCAACTGGCGTTGCTTGGACGCTCCTATGCCAAGCTTTGCGAATTGGCTCAGGTGCTGTCTTTCTTGGAGGAAGATGCCAGCCAACCTGGCCTCGAGATGCAAAGACTCCACGCGACCAACCTGTTCGCGCGGCTGTTCCGCCACGCGCACGCTCGTGCTGACAGCGCGCAAGTCGCGATGCGTTGGCTTACCTGGGGTGATCGGACCCACGGTGGGATTTTCTTCTCAGGCATCCCCGAAGCGAAGGGCCCCGCGGGCTCGGTCTATGAGTACCAGTTTCGCCTAGCCAATGAAGAGCTCGTAACCGTGCTTACGCCCGAGCCCATTGAGGCGAAGCGATTCCTCTCAGCCGAGTCGATTGGCTTGGTAGGTTGCGTGATTGAATCACCAACCGATCGGGTCGCTGGATACACAGGCCATGCCGAACAAGCGGTGTGGGTTCTGCGAACGATCCCTTTGGGCGCGCCGGACCTGCCTTGATCGGGGGACAACCATCATGGCAAGCCAAGAAGCATCGGTCTCTGGCGATGCGACTAAGGGCGAGTCGCCCTTGTCGCTCAATCGACTGACCGCCGCGTTCGCGCAGATGCTGGGCGGCGCCAAGCCTGATACCGAACCCAACGAAGACGAATCAACCGGCGCTGTCGACCCCTGCGAGATCAGCCCCCGTAGCATTGTCGAAGCCGTGTTGTTTGTCGGTGGCCCCGATAACCCGCCGCGCACGGCTGAGGAATTGGCTCAGGCCATGCGCGACGTCTCGGCCGCAGAAGTCGCGGAGGCCGTCGCGCAACTCAATGAACTCTACCAGCGGGACGCCACCCCATACCACATAGTCGAGGAGCAAGGTGGCTATCGACTTGCGTTGCGTGAGGAGATGCTGCGCATACGCGACAAGTTCCATGGACGCGTGAAGGAGACCAAGCTTTCCAGCGCGGCGATGGAAGTCCTCTCGATCATTGCCTACCAACAGCCAATCACGGCAGGACACGTCGAAAAACTTCGCGGAGTGCGAAGCGGATCGCTGCTAGCATCGCTGGTGCGTCGTGGTCTGGTGCGGCTGGACCGCAGCGATCCGGCCGTGCTGGAGTACCACACGACCGATCGTTTCTTACGAGTATTTGGGCTCCAGGCCATCGAGCAATTGCCCCGCGCCTCGGAGATGGAAGACTGATTCATCAAGCCGCAGCATGGCGCGGAAAGTCTTACCTCACCTTAGCTTAGGTGCGGCCATCGCCGAGGCAGGACGGTCCGCCCTGCCGATCTGATCAGCTGGTGGCTTGCTTTGGCCGCATTTCCGTGCCACAAAGAGCCGATGCAAGCTCCTAACCCTCAGACGGCTTGTTGACCGTGAGCTTGTTTCATTGACCACTTAGGAAATGACGGATAACGGGTCCAAGGGTGTCCTCCAGACGCCGGCACTAGCGAAACTCTCCCAGACCCTTTCTTGCTGTTTGCTCTGTTCGCTTCTTAGAGCGAGTTGTCTTCACCCCAGCGGCCAGACCGCGAAGTCCCGTGACGATGTCCGCTACCAAACCCGATTTCGTTCAGCGGTTGTCACCCGCCTTGCCAGCGGTGTTGCCATCCGTGTTAGCAAGCGACTTTGCCAACCTAGAGCGAGAGGTTCATGCTGCCGAGGAGGCCGGGGCTCCCGCGTTGCACTTGGATGTGATGGATGGGCACTTTGTGCCCAACCTCTCTTTTGGCTTGCCCGTAATCAAGGCGATTCGACAGATCACGACCTTGCCGCTGGATGTGCATCTGATGATCTCCAACCCTGGTGAGTACGCCGAGCGCTACCGCGACGCTGGAGCCGACGTGGTGACTTTTCACGCGGAAGTTGTTCCGGAGCCAGCCGAGTTGCTCGAGAAGATTCGCTCCTTGGGCGCCGCGGCAGGCTTATCGCTGAATCCGCCGATGCCGATCGAAAAGATCGAGCCCGCGCTGCCGCACTGCGACCTCGTCTTGGTCATGAGTGTCATGCCAGGCTTTGGCGGCCAGTCTTTCCAGCCGGTCGCGTTGGAGAAATTGCGCTGGCTCAAGGAGCATCCCGCATGCGACGCTCTGTTGGAAGTGGATGGTGGCGTCAATGCCGACACCATTGCTGACTGCACCGCGGCCGGCGCCGATTTATTGGTGGCCGGGACGGCCGTATTTGGGGCGCACGATTATCAAGACCGGATCGCCCAGCTAACGAACCTTGCTCAAGCCGGCGCTGAGCGTCGCGATTGACTGCAGCTTCTCAATAAGGTTCGCCATGAAACGTCTCTTGCTAATTCGCCCCGGCGCGACAGACTACGATCGCCAAGGTCGCATCCAGGGCACCATCGATATGCCACTCTGTCCGGATGGCCGTCAACAAGTGGCGGACACGGTAGCGACGCTTGCGGACGAATCACCGGTGGCCGTCTACGCCAGCCCCTACCAGGCTGCCGAGGAAACGGCATCGGCGTTGGCTGCCAAGCTTGATCTTAAGACCAAGACGTTGGACAAGCTCACAAATCTCGACCACGGCTTGTGGCAAGGGATGCTCGTTGCTGACGTCCGAAGTAAGCAACCGAAAGTCTTCCGTCAGTGGCAGGAGCAGCCCGAAACGGTTTGCCCCCCGGAGGGAGAGACCGTCATGTCCGCCATGCAGCGCGTGGCAGGGGTGCTGAAGAAGCTGCTGAAGAAGCATAAAGAGGATGAGGCCATCGCCTTGGTCGCCCCCGAGCCCTTGGCCAGCGTGATTCGACACGTGGTTCGCAAGGACGAACTGGGCGACCTGTGGGATACCGCCGGTGGCTGTGGCTGCTGGGAAGCGATCGACGTCCCCCAGGATCTGGCCCCTGTTAGCTAGTGTTTGCAGCACGCCGTCTGGCGAGCGCAAACGGATCGTTGGTTCTAGCTCTGCCCGGCATGGTGGCGAATCGGGCGGTTTGGTACGATTAGAAGGACCAATTCCCAACCCTGGGGATTCCGTTTGTCTTCCCGTCCTGTATCGCTTGCAATGCCGCCACTCATGGCGACCGCCCGGCCTGACTCACCGACTCCCGCCAGCTCTGCCGCTGCTGATGACTCAGCCAGCGCCAATGGGCAACATCCGTCTGGCCAGCAAGCGACGGACCAGCAAGCGACGGGCCAGCAAGCTTCGGGCCAGCAAGCTTCGGGCCACCCAACGTCGGGACCGGCGGAACCTCACACACCTCGCGAAAAGCGCGGCGTGCCGAGCGGACTTTGGCTACGGTGCGATGACTGTGGGGAGACGCTCTTCCGCAAGGAAGTCGAGCAGCTGATGAACGTCTGCAACTATTGCGGACGTCACATGTATCTCAGCGCTCGGGACCGAATTCGGTTTGTGCTAGACGACGGCACTTTCGAAGAATGGGATGCCGATCTCTCACCGGCTGACCCACTCGGCTTTGCCGACAAGAAAGCCTACGCCGATCGGATCGTGGCCGAGCAAAAGCGAACCGGTTTGAAGGACGCCGTGCTGACCGGCGCGGGAATGATTCGCGCTCGTCGCGTTGCGTTTGGCGTGACCGACTCGGCCTTTATCATGGGCAGCATGGGATCGGTCGTCGGCGAACGGCTTACGCGGCTTATCGAACGGGCGACCGAGCAAGACTTGCCACTGATCATTGTCAGCGGCTCCGGTGGCGGAGCCCGCATGCACGAGGGAATTCTCTCGTTGATGCAAATGGCCAAAGTCTCTGCCGCACTGGCTCGTTACGACGAAGCAGGCGGGCTGTTCATCTCGGTGCTGACGAATCCCACCATGGGTGGCGTGGCAGCGAGCTTTGCCTCCTTGGGCGACCTTGTCTTCGCTGAACCCAAAGCGCTGATCGGCTTTGCTGGTCCTCGCACGATCAAGGCGACCCTCCGCACCGAACTACCTGAGGGCTTCCAAACGAGCGAGTTCCTGCTGGAGCACGGCTACATCGACCGCATCGTCCGCCGCGCGGACCTGAAGAGCGAAATCGCCAAGGCGATCGACTACTGTGGCAAGTGACTATTGGGGCAAGCGACCGCGGCCCAAATTCCCTGCTAGGAGCATCCCCAGGTTGCCAATCGATCCACGCAACCTCGAAGTGATAGACCCGACACAGGCGGAAGCGCGTCGGCGAGTCACCGATCGCTAAGCCCTGAAGCAAGCCTTGATGCCCATGAGCTAGGACGCCGTCTGGTAGAACCGGGCCTATCCGCCCAGCACCCCTCCTGGCCTGACGAAGAAGTTCGGATCGAATCATCCGTAGGACACACCGTGACGCAGTCGCAGCTCTTGCAATTCGCGGTAGATACACTTGAGCGACTACGAATCGCTCACTGCCTTGTGAGCGAGCTTAGCCAGGAATAACCGACCGGCGTTGGTCGTTTGGAACGACCCGGCTAAACTCGCCGCATGGCAGCTTCCTCCAAGAACAAACCGCTGGGTCCGGGTCCTGCTCGTTGGCAGCGGCAATGGTTTGAGGTGATCTTTGGGCACGAGACGCCAGCGGGGCGGGCGTTTGATATCGTGCTGTTGGTGGTGATTTTGGTGAGCGTGGCGGCCGTCATGCTAGAGAGTGTCGCGCCGATTGAGTCGCACTGGCGGCGAACCTTTAACATCATCGAGTGGATCATCACGCTGCTGTTCAGCCTGGAATTCTTAGCCAGGTTGGCGTGCGTCGATCGGCCTGGGCGGTACGTGTTCAGCTTCTTTGGGCTGGTCGACATCGTGTCGCTGCTGCCCAGTTACCTTGGCTTGTACTATCGGGGCGCCGATACGCTGGCCACCATTCGTACGCTGAGATTACTGCGTGTCTTCCGGCTGCTGAAGCTGGCTCGTCATGTGCGCGAAGCGCAGGGCTTGTTGCTATCGCTACGCAAGACGTGGCCCAAGATCACCGTCTTCCTGTCGGTGGTCGTCTGCGCGATCGTGATCCTTGGTACCGTGATGTACCTCGTGGAGGGAGATGCCGGCAGCGGGTTCGACAACATCCCCACCAGCGTCTACTGGGCGATCGTTACGATGACCACCGTTGGGTATGGAGACATAGCCCCGGTGACCCCGCTGGGGAAGACCATCGCCGCTATGATTATGCTCCTGGGCTACGCGATCATCATCGTGCCCACCGGGCTTTTTTCGGCGCAGATTGTTGCCGAGCGAGTAAGCCCAACAGCGAGCCAATCCTGCGACATCTGCGGAGCCTCCGGCTTAGCGCCGGAGGCCCTCTATTGCCAAGCCTGTGGCGTCAAACTCGACCGGACGGAGACACCAGGCTAGCCGCAAACATCGGCCCGGCCTTGTGCAACCACGCCAGCCTTTAGCGACGCCGGCGAGCACCCATCAACGCGAAACTGCAGAGCATCAGCAGTCCCGAAGCGGGCTCGGGGACAATCTCACTCACTGTGAATGAGACCGGCAGCACAAATGGACCAGCGGGTTGGCCAGGGCTGTTGCTCGAAACGGTAATGAAGCCAGACTGCGCGCCGACACTCGTGGTGTCCAACAAGACCTGAGTTGAAGCAGCCGCCGCCGCAGCAGCAACCGTACCACCACCCGATCCGAGCAGAGCCCCCGAAACCGTGTAAATCCAGTCAAGCTCGTCGCCCGTTGTTGCGGAAACGGCATCGACCAGATTAGAAACCAGCAGATCAACCGATGCCGCTTCGCCGAGATTGAACTCTAGACCAGAAGAAAGACCGTCTATCTCGGCAAACAAGACCGAAGGCAGCTGATAGTCCGCAACGACGGGGAGGTGGTCGCTCGCTTGCTCAAGGGCTTCCAGTACGAGTGAAGACGCCCCGTTTCCTGTTGAAATAGCCCCATTAACGTTGTGTGTGCCATTGTTGCCGAAGGCGTGATAGCTGTTGTCGATGTAGTCGAAGCCTTCATCGTCAATGAGTTCACCGGTGACGAGTTGGAAATCAAAGCGATCGTCCATACCCCCGGTTACCTGACCACCAAAGTTTGAGGAGGTCACAGGAGACTGTGTGTGCACTCCCCGAAAAGCGAAGCTGTTGTGCCAGGAGCCCGGCGTATTGATCGGGTCGAAGGCCTGTCCATTACCTGGGGCGAGCAAGGTTTGGTAGCTAGCCTCGCTACTGCTCCGAATGTTGTAGTCGCCAGCGAGAATTGCGGAGGTCCCTTGGCCAAGTGCGTCCAAGTTAGCACGGAGGGCGGTTGCCTCAACATTTCGTCGAGCCTGGTTCGTGCCGCCTGTAGATGCCTTGTAGTGATTGCTGTAGACGTAGAAGTCAGCGTCCGACGTGTAGCCGTCCGGTCGCAGTTGATAACGCAGAGTCGAACGGGCCTGAGCGCTGGTGTTCACCGAGCCAAAGGCAATGCTGCCGAGAAGATCGACGGTGGTGGTGTTGTAAATCAAGCCTGGCAAACCAGCGCCGGATGTCTGAGCCCCAGGAGGTGTTGGAGCTGCAGCGTACGTGCCTGAGCCGTAGAGAGAATTCAAAGCGCTGACGATCGAGGCGGTGTCTCCGCCACTCTGTTCTTGGAGAGAGAGCACATCAAGTGGGCGAGAAACACCGTTGACGGTTTCCAAGCCGATGGCTTCAAGTACGTCGATCGTACCAACGTTCTGGGGGCCACCTGAACGTGCCTCGCCAGTGGTGTTCCAGTTGACGATTCGCAACTGGGCGCTTGCCATCGATGTAAGAGCAATACATGCGGAGAAAGCGCACAAGGATAGGGCGGCGCGAAGCCTACGGAATGTGGTCGGGGTCACTAGACTATGCCTGGCTAGGGGTCGTTCAAGTTGCGAGATCAATGCACGCAGGTAAGCAGCTTAAGCAGCAGATATTAACCTGCTTGGGAGCAAATGGCGAGGTTTTAGGCAAAAAAACTGACAACCGGGGGTCAAACGCTAGAAACAGCGGGGCAGCAGGCCTTTGGAGGGCGTCGCTTGGTCGTCCTGTGGGGGCCAGCCGCGTGCTCGTCTCCTGACCGTGGCCAGGGATGGCCAGTTCGCAGCGGTTGCGGTTCGACCAACCGCCAAGTGCCGATATACTGACGATCTTCCCCTGGCCCATGGCTTCAACGCGACTGTTTCCCGACCCCGACGCCCCGCAATGCTCACAGTTCAGCTCCCCGACGGCTCATCCAAGGAATTCAACGGCTCGGTGGCCGTAATGGAAGTGGCCCAAGCGATTGGCCCTGGCTTGGCTAAGGCAGCCGTGGCTGCCGAGGTGGATGGCGTCCCCCGGGACCTGGCTTTTGCTCTGCCGGATTCTGGCGAAGTCAAGCTGCGGCTGTTCACCA
This sequence comes from Lacipirellulaceae bacterium, assembly GCA_965263315.1. Lineage (GTDB taxonomy): Bacteria > Planctomycetota > Planctomycetia > Pirellulales > Lacipirellulaceae > JBCCQL01. Next base: position 637,746 of record CBDHGZ010000002.1, read on the forward strand.
AGCGGGATCCCGAAGCCCTGGCCATCATGCGGCACTCAGCGGCCCACGTGATGGCCCAGGCGGTGATGCGTTTGTTCAAAGGCGTGCAGCTGGCGTTTGGGCCAGTGACTGACAACGGTTTCTACTACGACTTCCATCTCGAGCGTCCCCTGACCGAAGACGACTTTGCCGCCATCGAGGCGGAGATGAAGAAGATCGTTAAAGAAGATGAGCCGTTTGAGCGACTCGATAAGCCCAAGCAAGAGGCTCTGGAACTTTGCCGAGAGCTTGATCAACAGTTCAAGGTCGAGCATTTGGAAACGGGGCTCGATGACGAGGATACCGTTTCGTTCTACCGCCAGGGCGAGTTTGTTGACCTGTGTCGAGGCGTCCACATCCCCAGCACGGGGCACATTGGCAAGGGCTTTAAGCTGCTGTCACTCGCAGGCGCCTACTGGAAGGGCGACGCTAGCCGAGAGCAATTGCAGCGACTTTACGCGACGGCGTTCTTTGACAAGGCAGAACTCAAGGAACATCTGGAGCGTCTGGAAGAAGCCAAGAAGCGCGACCACCGTGTGCTGGGCAAGAAGTTCGATCTGTTCACGATCGATGCCAAGGTGGGCTCAGGACTGATCCTGTGGCTACCTAAGGGCGCCGTGATTCGTCAGACACTGGAAGACTACTTGAAAGACGAGCTGCGCCGCCGAGGCTACGATCCTGTCTACACACCGAATATCGGCCGGGTGGAGCTCTACGAAATCTCCGGGCACTATCCCTACTACAGTGATAGCCAGTTCGCCCCGATCGACATGGAAGATGGCGAGCGGTATCTACTCAAACCGATGAACTGCCCGCATCACATCATGATCTACAAGTCGAAGCCGCGCAGCTACCGCGATCTGCCGGTGCGGCTGGCGGAGTTCGGTACCGTCTATCGCTACGAGCAATCGGGCGAGCTGAGCGGCATGACGCGCGTACGGGGCTTTACTCAGGACGACGCCCACATCTTCTGCACCGAGGAGCAAGTGGAGCAGGAGGTTCGTGGCTGCCTGGAGATGACCCAAGGCGTGCTCGAGTCGTTGGGCATGAAGGATTACCGCGTGCGGCTCGGTTTCCGCGATCCTGACGGCACGAAGTATGTTGGCAGTGCGGAGGTTTGGGACCGCGCCGAGGCGGCCATTGAGCGGGTGGCGAAGGAGATGAACCTGCCTGGTTGCGAGCCAGAAGCGGGCGAAGCCGCGTTCTATGGCCCGAAGATCGACTTTGTGGTCACCGACTGCATCGGCCGGGAGTGGCAGCTGGGCACCGTCCAGCTCGACTACAACCTGCCCAGCGCTGAACGATTCGATTTGGAGTACATCGGTGCCGACAACACCACGCACCGACCCGTGATGATCCATCGCGCGCCTCTAGGTAGTATGGAGCGGTTTATCGGAGTGTTGATTGAGCACTTCAGCGGGGCTTTTCCCCTTTGGTTGGCGCCGGAGCAGGTGCGTGTCCTGACCGTAAGCGAGAAATCCGAGGAGTACGGTCGCGAAGTGGAGCAGCAGCTTCGCGAAGCCGGCCTGCGAGCCGAGGGCGATTTCCGCGGCGTCAAACTGGGCGCCAAGATTCGCGAGGGACAGCTCGATTTGATCCCCTATATGTTGGTGGTAGGCGAGCAAGACCGCGATAACGGCACAGTCACGGTCCGCGATCGCAGGGAAGGGGATTTGGGCGCCATGAGCATCGATCAGGCGATTGCGAAGCTTCAGGACGAAGTGGCCGCTAAGACGGTCCGATTATAGGGGCCCGCTTGCTAGCGAAATGGCCTTAGAGAGTTGACGTTGGCGCGTTCGATAACCGATACTTTCGTTGTATCGGGCACGGACGCTGCGGTCCCCAGGCGGGACCGTTTTTCATTGTGCCGCGCCCCCCTTCACCCCTTGCAGGAGTCGAGTTGTCCCGTTTACGTCCTGGCGAACGTCCCCCCAATAGCAAACAGCAACGGATCAATGAGCAGATCCGCGTCAGCCCCATTCGAGTGATTGCCGAGGATGGCGAGCAGTTAGGTGTGATCACCACCGAAGAGGCGATGGAACGCGCCAAGTCGGTCGGTATGGACTTGGTCGAGGTGGCTCCTTTGGAGAAGCCACCCGTCTGCCGGATCATGGACTTCGGCAAGTACAAGTACCAGCAGAAGAAACGCCAGCACAAGGGACACACCCACCAGAGTCAGAACAAAGAAGTCCGCCTGCGGCCGAAGATTGGCGAACACGACTTCATGACGAAGGTGAACCGCGCTCGGGGCTTCTTGGAGAAGAAGGACAAGGTGATTTTCTCGGTCATCTTCCGTGGCCGTGAAAACGCCCATGTGGACGAGGGTTTCAAACTGGTCGAGAAACTCGGGGAGAAGCTGGAGGATATCGCCAAGGTCGAGCAGGCGCCCAGCATGCAAGGGCGGCGAATCGTTGTGATTTTCGCTCCGAAGTAAGCGAGCGACGTGGCGAATCTACCAGCGACGCCGATCCTCACCGCCATGTCTTCCGATTCCGCCCAGCGCCGCTTTCCCGATTTCATCATCGCCGGCGCGATGAAGTGTGGCACGACGTCGTTGCATTTTGTGCTCGACGCGCATCCGCAGGTATTTATTCCCAAGCCGGAGATCTTCTTCTTCGATTTGGATGATTGGATCGAGCACCCGGACTTCTGCTATTACCAAAACGGCCGCTGGGTTCAGCGCGTTTACGATCCCCAGTCGCCCGAGTTGCTTGACTGGTACGCGCGGTTCTTTGCTGACGCCCGGCCCGATCAATTGGTCGGCGAAGATTCCACGACCTACCTACCTTCCCCCGCGGCGCCCAAGCGGATTGCGGAGTTTCTGCCTCAAGCCAAGGTCATCTTGTTGCTACGCGATCCTGCTTCGCGGGCCTACTCCCATTACTGGCATCTGGTGCGAACGGGGCGCTGTGGCGTCTCTTTTGAACGAGCCTTGCAGCAGTCGCCTCATGGCATGCTCAATCGTGGCTGCTACAAGCCGCAACTGGAGCACATGAAGCGCTGGATTCCTGAGGACCGCCTCCTGGTGCTCTCTTTTGAAGACTACACGGCCAACATGCAGCCGGTGATCAATCGCGTGACGACCTTCCTGGGACTGTCAGAAAAGATCGACGTGGCGTCCGTCAAATCACATCGCAACCCGGGAACAATGCCCCGTTCGCTACCGCTGCATCTGCTTTGTAATCGTGTGGTTGGGCCACTGAACCATCACGAGTACTCCCAACATTTACAAACCGAGGGCGCATCGCCACCCAAGCCGCCGCTGTCCTACTATGCGAAACGCGGCTTGAAAAAGCTTCATCGTGTGGTGAATCGCTCCAAGCCCGGCAAGCCGCCTGCGATGAAGGCGGAGACTCGGCAAATGCTGGATCGGATGTATCAGCGAGTCAACGCTGGCCTCGCTGACTTGGCAGGCGAGCCCCTGGATGCGTCTTGGTACAAGTCGCAGGGCGAGGCTCTCGGCTAGAGTTCCGTTCTACGAGGGCACGCCCGCCACCGCCACAGTGGTGTCACACATTGAAAAGAAAGTGGCAGACATCGCCATCCTGCATGATGTACTCTTTTCCTTCGACGCGAAGCTTGCCTGCTTCGCGAATCGCTTTCTCGCTGCCAAGATCCACCAAATCCTCCACCGCATAGGTCTCGCAGCGGATAAAGCCTCGCTCGAAGTCGGTATGGATCACTCCGGCGGCTTGTGGCGCGGTGGCTCCGATGGGGATGGTCCACGCGCGGATCTCTTTCTCGCCGGCGGTAAAATAGCTTTGTAAACCCAGTAGTTGGTAGGCTCCGCGGGCAAGCACGGCGAGGGCGGGTTCGGCAAGGCCAACACTCTCCAGCATCTCTTGCTGGTCGTCCGGTTCGAGTTCCGCTAGTTCCGATTCAAGCCGCGCACAAACGGCTACCACCTGCCCGTTTTCGTCGTCGGCGCGTTGGCGGACTCGCTGGACCAGTTCACCTTCGCCCGCCAGGTCGTCTTCTTCAACGTTCGCTACGTAGAGGACGCGCTTGGACGTAAGCAACTGTAGCTCGGCGATTTGCTTCTGTTGGTTGGGGTCGTCGGTCATCAAACCCCGCACCGGTTTTCCATCGGACAGCAGCGACTGGCACTGCTTGAGAAGTTCCAGCTTCTGCTTGGCTTCTTTGTCACCGCTCCGAGCGGTTCGAGAAGCCTTGTCCGCTTGCGATTCGACAGATTGCAAGTCGGCGAGCATCAGCTCGGTATCGATGGTTTCGATGTCGCGAATCGGGTCGACCGAACCATCAACATGAGTAATGTCGCCATCTTCAAAACAACGAACCACGTGGAGGATAGCGTCGACGTTGCGGATGTGAGACAGGAACTTGTTGCCCAGGCCTTCACCTTCGCTTGCGCCGCGGACAATGCCCGCAATGTCCACCAACTGCAGCACCGCCGGTATCACCTTTTGAGTGGTGATGTGCTGCTGGATGGTTTCCAATCGTCCATCGGGCACTGGCACGGCGCCGACGTTGGGCTCGATGGTGCAGAAGGGGTAGTTCTCGCTGGCGATGCCAGCGGAAGTTAAGGCGTTGAACAAGGTGCTCTTGCCGACGTTCGGCAGGCCAACGATACCAGCTTCCATAGTGTCCGGGGCAGTAGGCGGTGGGCGGAGGGCGTTTGTGTAATGCAAAGCGTATCAGGGGAGCCAGGCTTGGTAGAGGGGGACTGTCTCGCCTTGCCTTACTGCCCCCAGGGTCCGATCCTGCCCGCTAGGACCCGAAATCGACGTGGCCTGACAGGGCCAGGTCGGCAATAATTCGGGGTACGCCTAACCACCCCCCACCGCCCTCCCCGTGGAAGGAGCGTTTCCGTATGCGCCGTTTTGTTGAGCTCCCGCAAGCCTCGGTCTTCATTCTGCTGGCCTTTGTGTGGTTGGCGTTGCCCATCTCCCAGGCTGTGGCGGATGGGGAAGGGCAAGCGGATCTGGATAAGGCGACGGAGCTGAAAATCGCTGCCGAGGGCCTGCGCGACCTTAATAAGGTGGTCGAGCTATTGGACGAGGCCCTGGAAAAAGGTCTGGATGACGAGAATACCGAGTTCGCCGAGTCGATGCTCGTGGCCACATTGATGCAGCGTGCCACGTCGCTTTCGTCGGCCGTACTGGGCAAGCCCATCACCGACCCCCGGCGTGATCCTCGCTGGCTGCAAGTGCGTCAGTTTGCCCTGACCGATTTGCAGCGCGTAATTGAAATCGACCGCGAGATGACCGAAGCACACCTCTTAATCGGTCGGCTCCAATCCTTGCCGCTGGGTGATCCGAACGCGGCGCGGCGATCTCTGACCAAAGTGATCAAAGCCGATGGCGTCGAGCCTGAGCAGCTTGCCCAAGCCTATGCCTTGCGTGGCGCCACGCAGCAAGACATCGACAAGCAGGCAGCCGACTACGGGAAAGCGATCGAACTTGAGCCCGAAAAACCTGAATACTACCTGTTGCGCGCGCGGGCGTTGGTCAAGCGACAGGAGTTCGAGGCTTCACTGGCAGACCTGACCAAAGCAATCGAACTGGAACCGACCAAGGTGGAGTACCTGCTAATCCGATCTCGAGCCTACCAGCAGCAAGAGAAGTACGACGAAGCCCTGGCCGATGTCGATAAAGCGGCCGAGTTCGCCCCAGAGAACGCGGCGGTGTTCGAGCAAAAGGGCGTTGTCCTGCAATCCCAGGGTAAGAGCGAAGAGGCGATTGCTGCGTTTGATCGCGCCACGGAATTGGCGCCGACCAAGGTGGCGCCCTACCAGTTCCGTGGCGAGTTGTATCGGCAGCGAGGCGATGTCGAACTAGCAATTGCTGAAATGAGCAAGGCGATCGAACGAGCGCCTAATGAACCCGCTTCACGGTTGATCCGTGCGGAGCTGTATAGTCGTCAGGAGAGATTTGAAGACGCCCTGACGGACGTCGAAGCGGTTCTGGCTCGCCAGCCCGGGTTGTTGCAAGCGCATCTGATGCGGACGGCGTTGCTGGCGCGGCTCGACCGCACCGCGGAGGCCACGGGATCTCTGGAGCGGCTCGCCGAGGCGGCGCCTGATCAGCCGGCCATTCACTTGCAACTGGCTGGGCTGTACATGGATGCCGGCGAGTCAAGCAAAGCCATCGACTCACTGACGCGAGTCATCGATCTCGCATCCGACAACCAGCCCGCGCTCCGCATGCGGGGGGATATGTACTTGTCCGTGGGCAAGCATGAAGAGGCGCTAGCGGACTTTGACAAGTCTTTCGAACTCGATCCGGACGACACCGGGTTGCTGAACAACTATGCCTGGACGCTCGCGACAAGCCCCTTTGATAGCCTTCGCAATGGTGAACGGGCCATCGAGTTGGCGACCAAAGCGGCTGAGCTTACCGAGTATCGCGAGGCTCACATCCTGAGCACGCTGGCCGCCGCTTATGCCGAGTCGGGCGACTTTGAGAAGGCGATCGAGTGGTCGGAGAAAGCGGTCGCCACCCATGCCGACGACGAAGAAAAGACTCGCGACATGTCGGTCGAACTCGCCGCTGAGCTGGAAAGCTACAAGCGCAGCGAGCCGTGGAGAGAACTCCAGCAAGACGGTGACTTGGCATCCGGTGCGGAGATCCATTCGCAGTCCGACGAGGCCCAAGCTCCGGTGCCGCCGCCGGTACGCACCCTCGATTTCTAGGGGTGACAACGTTCGTCCGACGAGGCCGATGGGGGCGAACATCCTTGGCACTTGGATGGTCTGGCGGGGTATACTCGTTGAAGCCATCCCGCCTGTTTCCCCTGAGCCCGCCCGCCATGATCCGCCCGCTTGTTTTGCTGTGCGCCCTTGCGCTGCCGTTGTCCGCAATGGCGATAGAGCACGTTGAAGTTTGCCGGTACTGCCAAGGTAGGCACCTGCCCTTCCTCCAAACGGGCGACGCCCCCAACGTGCGAAAATATGCGCCAGACCGGCTGGTGGATGTGCTACGGATCGCCATTGATGTGACGCCCGACTTCGCCGAGCGGACCGTTATGGGCGAGACAACGATCACGTTCGCGCCAATCTCCAAACCCGTTCAAGAGTTGAAGCTCAACGCCACTCAATTGGCCGTAGAAGAGGTGAGTGGCTCCGTAGAGATTGCCGAGCACGAGGCGACCGACAATGATTTGACGATTCTGTTCGCCCAGCCGCTGGCGGTGGGGCAAAAGGCGACCGTCACGGTTCGCTATTCTGCCGAGCCCAAGCAGGGGCTCTACTTCCGCACCCAGGCCATGGGTTATCCCCAAGGCGATGACCACATTTGGACCCAAGGAGAACCGCACGAGGCGCCAAGCTGGTTCCCCTGCTTTGACTACCCCAACGAACGGGCCAGCACAGAGGTCACGTGCCGCGTACCGCCCGCGATGACGGTGCTTTCGAATGGCACGATGGTCAGCGAGCAGCTTGACGCCAAGACCGGTCTCAAGGCGGTACACTGGGTGCAGGAGCAACCCCACGCGAGCTACCTGGTTTGCTTGGTGGCGGGCCATCTTGAGTCGCTTAAGAAGTCGCACGGCGATCTGCAGTTGCGGTTCTTTACGCAACCCTCGCTGGCCCAGTACGCAGCCAGTGGATTCGGCGATACCGATTCGATTATCGCTTTCTATGAACAAGAGACGGGCGTTGCGTTTCCCTGGGACAAATACGACCAGGTGACGATCCGCGACTTCAACTCGGGGGGCATGGAGAACACCACGTTAACTACGCTGACGCATCGGACGGTCAATAGCCCCGAGACCGAGAACATATACGCGCGGAGCACGCGGGGCCTGGATGCTCATGAAACGGCTCACCAGTGGTTTGGCGACTTGGTAACATGTGAAGACTGGAGCCACTTGTGGCTCAACGAAGGGTTCGCGACATACTACACGCACTTGTATCACGGCCACCACTCCGGCCGAGAAGAGATGCTGTGGGGGCTCTATAACGACGCCAAGAATCGTGTCCTCACGCAGTCCGAAGACACGCGGCCGATCGTCTACCGAGGCTACTCGAACCCTTGGGAACAATTCGACTTCCGGGCGTATCCCAAGGGGAGTTGGGTCCTCCACATGCTGCGCAGTCAGTTGGGCGAGCAGGTATATCGACAGGCCATCAATCGCTACCTGAAGAAGCACCAATTCACGAGCGTGGTAACGGCTGACTTGGTGGCTGAGTTAGAAGACGCCTCTGGTTTATCGCTCGATCGCTTCTTCGACCAATGGGTCTATCACGGGGGGACGCCCAAACTAAAGATCACCCACAAGTGGATGCCCAAGCGGAAACTGGCCCATGTCCACATCGAGCAGACGCAGAAGGTGAGTGATGAAGTCATGCTCTTTCACCTGCCGTCAATGCTGCGATTCTACACCGAAGAAGGCGCTGTTGATCATCCGATCGAGATCACCGACGCGGAGCACGACTTCTACGTCTCGCTGCCTAGCAAACCGGAGGTGGTACGCTTCGATCCCGAGCTCACCGTCTTGGCGGAGGTCGATTTCAAGAAGCCGCAGGCAATGCTCGAGAAGCAACTCCAGCTATCAGACGACATGATTGGCCGCATTCGCGCAGCCACGGCACTGGGCAAGAAAGAGAACAAGAAGGCCGTTGCAGCGCTGCGAAACGCTTTAAACAGCGACGTCTTCTACGGTGTCCGCATCGCGGCATCCGAGGCGCTGGGCAAAATGGCAACGGACGAGGCGTTTGCCGCTTTGGTCGCACTGCGTGGCCAGCAGGACGCACGCGTCCGCCAGCAGGTCATCAAGGATCTCGGACGCTTCTACAAGACCGAGGCAAAGGATGTGTTGCTTCTTTCCGCTTCGCGGGAAACCAACCCAGCCGTCGCCAGTGAAGCGATCGCGGGCCTGAGCAAGTATCAAGATCCCCCAGTGCTGGAAGTTTTGCTTAACTCGCTTCAGAGCGCGTCGCTGAAGAATGAGGTTGCCAGGGCCGCCATCCGTGCGATCGGGGACGTTCGCGATCCGAGCCTCCGCGAACCGATGTTAGCCACTCTAAAAGGGCGACGAACTGAGTTCGCTAGCCGGCATTATGGGGAGCTCCTGACGTTGCTCGCCAAGGTCTGGAAGGAAGCCGACGACAAGCGTGCCCCACTCGATTTACTGCTCGGCGCTGTGAATGACCCCTCTCGGCAGGTACGGTCAGCCGCAATCGGGGCTCTTGGGGAACTCGCCGATCCCCGTGCCGAGCCAACCTTGGTACAGCTGTCCGAGTCGAGCAACGCAAGAGTAGCCGGCGCCGCAAAGGCGGCCCTGGGCAAGTTAGAAAGCGATCGACAGTTCGCTCCGAAGGAAGTCAAAGAGCTTCGGAAGCTCGTTCGCGAGCTGCGGGAGGAGCAACAGAAGCTCCGTGACGCAGTTGATAGGCTCGAAGCAACCGAGGAGCCTTCCGCACTCTAACAGCTGCAAGCAGCTGGCCGGGTCTGAGGCTCGGCTGGTTCCCATCAGCAGGATTCTAGTGATTGACGGCAAGTGTGCCGGTTCAAATGCCGATACTTGACTATGTTAGTCAGGCATCATAAGATTTGCCAGGAGTTGAACCAATGCTTGCGCGATCTTCCCAAGACCCGGCTGCTGACGCCATGACTGCCCCCGCCCTGCGTGTCGCCCCAGAAACTGCGGCCAGTAGAACTACCGCCACGGGAACTACTAGCCGTGGAACTGCTGGTGCTGAGCCTTTGGAGCCGACCGAAGAATTGCTCGCCGAGTTGCGTGAGGCGAGTGAGCGACTGGAGACGGCGACGCCTGATGAAATCATCGCGTGGGCCTCGGAGCGTTTCTCGCCCCGGCTAGCGATGGGCACCGCCTTTGGCCCCGAGGGTTGCCTGATCCTCTCTATCCTGGCCAAGACCGCGCCAGAAACCTACATCTTCAACTTGGAGACCGGCTATCAGTTCCAGCAGACGCTCGACCTGCGGGATCGGATGGTTGAGAAGTACGGACTAAACATCGACCTGCTGACGCCGGAGCTTAGCGTGCCTGAGTACGAAGCCACGCACGGCGGGCCACTCTACAAAACAAACCCGGACCAGTGCTGCCACGACCGCAAGATTAAAGTCTTGGAGCGGGCGGCCGTGGGGATGCATGCCTGGATGAGTGGCATCCGTCGCGATCAGAGCCCGGTCCGCGCTGGGCAGCCGATTGTCGGCTGGGATCGGAAGTTTGGCTTGGTTAAGATTAGTCCATTGGCCAACGCGACCAGCAAGGACGTATGGCGTCGGATTGTTTCCGAAGGCGTGCCTTACAATCCGCTGCACGATCAAGGCTACAAGAGTGTTGGCTGCTGGCCTTGCACTCAGAAGTCAGTCGAAGGCGCCGACGAGCGATCAGGTCGCTGGGCTTCGATGGACAAGACGGAGTGCGGGCTCCATACGCTCGAAGCAGACGGCAGCGGCATCTAAAGTCTAGACGCATCCAACGTACAGCGGCGTCCAAAGTTGAGCGTCTTGGATGACGGTTTCGCGTGCCAGCGTGCTGGTTGCTTCTCTTGCATTGGATCCACTTCCTGCCGCTGTCTCCCCACCCACTGCTGCCGCATGAAACTGTCCGCAAGATCCGAGTATGCCTGCCTTGCCATGCTCCAGCTGGCGGCCGACCAGTTGGATGGCGGCCAAGCTGGTTGCGCTCCAACTACCTTACGATCGCTCTCAGAGCGACAATTGATTCCGGAAGGGTTCTTGGTGCAAATCCTTCAGGAGCTACGCAAGGCGGGCCTGGTGACTAGCACACGCGGGTCATGTGGCGGCTACCACCTTTCGCGTCCGGCAAACGAAGTCTCGCTAGCCGACGTCCGGCGGGCCATCGAGGGGGAAGAGTCAGAAACTCAAGCAAAAAGCCCCAACCCGCTAGCCATGGCGCTGCACGGCGTATGCCAAGCTCTGCGCCGAGGTGAACAGCGGCGATTGGGCGATCTCTCGCTGGCGGACATCATTGAACAAGCCTCCGCGCCTGTCGAACCAATGTGGTACATCTAAGCCAATGAACCGCCTTCGTCTCTCTGCCGTCGGATTTCTCTTGGCAGGCGCCTTCTCGGCACATGCCTGCACCTGCTTCTTTGTCGCCAACGATTCCGTGGCGCTCTTTGCCCGCAACTACGATTGGCATTTCGAAACGGGAATGCTGGTGGTGAACAATCGTGGGCTCAGCAAGACGGCCTTTTCAATGGAGAACCCAGCCGAGTGGGTAGCCAAGTATGGCAGCGTCACTTTCAATCAGTATGGCCGGGAGTTTCCTAACGACGGCATGAACGAAGCGGGACTGGTGGTGGCCGTCATGTGGCTAAGCGAGACTCGCTACCCCGCTGCCGACGATCGCCCCAGCGTGAGCAGCGCCCAGTGGGTACAGTATCAACTCGATACGGCCGCCACGGTAGAAGAAGTACTGGCAAGTGACCAAGCCGTCAGAATCTCGCCAATGGGCGGCGGCTTGGTCCACTACCTGGTTGCCGACGCCAATGGCAACGGTGCTGTTATCGAGTGGGTCGATGGGGAGCGAATCGTGCATACGGGCGCGGCGCTAGTCGCCCACGCACTGACCAATCACACGTATCAGCAATCGCTAGCCTACTTGCGTCGCCATCAAGGTTTTGGCGGTCAAGAGGCGCCTCAGGCAACGATGGCATCGCTGGATCGCTTCGTTGGGGCATCCATAGCCGCGAAGCGCGGTGCGGAATCGGGCGCGTGGTCTAAGGACCGATGCTTTGCAACTCTAGCTCAGGTAGCTCAAGGCCGGCGCACCAAGTGGAGCATCGTTTACGACCAGCAAGCGAGGTCGGTGCAGTTCAAGACATTCAGTTCACCTGTGGTCAAACGCCTAGCCTTGGATCAACTCGACTTCGCCCCCACGAAGCCGACCAAGGTGCTCAAACTGTCCGCGGCCACCGAGACAGCGGCCGTTGCTTCCCAACTGCGCGACTATGACACGGCGAGTAATCGAGAACTAATCAACGCCGCCTTTGACGCAACGGTTTTCCTGAGACCGCTGCCGGCAGTAGTCCGAGAGCAATTGGCAAGGTACCCGGACCTCCACTGCGTGCCGTGCGAGGATGCAACTGAGCCCGCGATTGCAGGAATCGAAGAAGAATAGAACAACAAGCCAGGGCCCACCTGGGTGAGCAGAGCTCGGGGCTTTGGGACTCTGTTCGGCTCACAGTTCTTGGTCGTACACGCGGTATTCCTTGTAGCGTAGCGCGCCGCCTTTTTCGAGCGTCTTGCGAGAAAGGTTATTCGACTCTAGCACCCATGAGAATTCGGCGGAACGGATGCCGAAGGAGAGGGCTGGCTGCAACATGCCCAGGGCTAAGCAAACGCCGACGCCCCAACCTTGAAACTCTGGCAGGACATTCGTGCTGACCAGCCGAACTCGGTTGATTGATCTGCGGTTGCGAAGCAAGGTCAAGAAGCCAAACGGGAACAAGCGACCGTCGATGGCTTTGATGCGGGCGTTGTAATCAAGCAAACCAAAGACGCAGCCAATCGCTTTGCCCTCATGCTCGGCAACGATCGCCAGTTCCGGCACGATCAAGTGCCGAAGGTCCCGCGCCATGTGCTGCACCTCCGCCTTGGAGAGTGGCACATAGCCCCACGTCCCAGCCAGCGCTTGGTTGTAGATATCCAGGAAGAGCTCGACCTCTTGGCGGAATCGTTTACGATTCATAGAACGAAGCGTGACTCCAAATCGTTCGCGAATGTTCGCGTCCAGGGCTACGATCTTTTTGTCGGTCTTCATGGTCTTGAGCATGTCGACGTCGCCCCAGAAAGCGTAGAGATCCTGCGCCTTGGCAAACCCGGCCGCTTCAATCAACCGGCCGTAGTAAGGAGGGTTGTGAGTCATCAAGAAAAAAGGCGGAGTATCGAAGCCTTCGATCAACGAGCCCCACTCATAGTTGAGCGAAGGGTTGGCGGGGCCACGGACCGCTGACATTCCTTGCTGGCGGAGCCAGTTGAGGCCTTGCTCGAACAGCGCTCCGCTTACGCTCTGGTCGTCCACCGACTCGAAGAAGCCGAAGAAGCCACGTTGTTCCTTCGACCAAGCGTTGTGAGCGCGGTTGACGATCGCCAAGAGCCGACCAACCGGCTTGCCCTCACGCGTGGCGAGCAGAGGCAGACAGTCCGCTTCGTTGTAGAAAGGATGTTGGCCGAAGCCACATAACAGCTTTTGTGTGCGTCGAAGGGGAGGAACCCAATGAGGATCTTCGGCGTTGGTTATCCATGGGAGTTCAAGAAACTGCTTCTGCTGGCGACCGGTGGTAACGACACTGACTTCAACGGGCATGGGGGAACCTGGGTTGCGGTGTTCGGCTCTGCGTGCGAGTTTAACGCCCTGGTAATGCTCTCCCTAGCCCACGTCGTTTCGCTATGCCTACGAGTCTTGTCACCGGCGCCAGCGGGTTTATCGGTCCTCGGCTTGTGGAGCGACTCCAGAAGGCGGGGCGAGAGGTCGTCTGCCTGGTGCGGCCCTCCTCAAATCGCGAGCGCCTCGAGCCACTTGGTGTGCAGTTTGTCACGGGCGACGTGACTGACGCCGCCACTTTGCCCGCAGCCCTGGCGGGCGTGGACGAGGTCTACCATCTGGCAGGGAAACTGCACGGTTCTACCCTCGACGAGTTTTTGCAAGTCAACGAACAGGGTGCGGCTAATCTTGCCCAGGCTTGTGCGGGTCGAGAATCGCCGCCGGTATTAGTGTTAGCGAGTTCGCTGGCGGCAGCCGGCCCTTCGGTCGAAGGAAGGCCTCACACCGAACAAGACACCGACGCCCCGATTTCCAAGTATGGAAAGAGCAAACTAGCTGGTGAGTTGGCCATGCGACCGTTTGCCACACAGGTACCAATGACGATAGTCCGCCCACCGGTTGTCTTTGGTCCTGGTGACAAAGATGGGTTCTTAGTGTTCCAAGGGATACGACGTACCAGGCTGCATCCCGTGCCCAATCGGTCGGGGTTGCCCGTGTCGCTCATCCACGCTGATGACCTTTGCGATGCCTTCTTCTTGGCCGCCGATCGAGGCGAGCGGATATCGGGCGAGGATGAGGATAAAGCGACCGGCTTGTACTATGCCGCCGATCCAACGCCTTCCACGTGGGCCGAAGTGGGCCGCATGGTCGCCCACGGCATGGGATGTCGCGTGCTGGTGCTTAAGACCCGCAAGTGGCCTTTTCTCATCCCCGCACTAGTAGGCGACGCCATCGGCAAGTTGACCGGGAAGCCTTCGATCTTCGGCATGGACAAACTGACCGAAGCGAGCCAAAGCGGCTGGGTCTGCCAGGTTGACAAAGCAGAGGCCCAACTGGGTTTCCGGCCGGGGGCGTCCCTGGAAGATCGCTACGCGCAAACGGCACAATGGTATCGAGACGCCGGTTGGCTTTGACTTGCCCTGGCTGCTTGCCCTTACTGCGAGTCGCAGGAACACGTGGTCACCCGCGGATGGCTGTTTAAGCGTTTCTTGGCCCCAAGCCGGTCACGCCAATTCAAGAACCGCTCTAGTCGCTGGGCTTGGTGACGACGTAGGATCCCTGCAGCGCCACAGCGGGGCGATCTTCCTTCGGATCGGCCGCAGCGATCGTCACCTCGAGATCGAGCTTGGCTTGTCCCTTCTCCGCCAGCATTTCGGCGAAGTAGCTCTTGGCGTCTCCATCGGGCATCGGACAGCAGGCCACGATCTGCGGGGTTTCTACGGGGCGATGATACTTGATCGTGCTGCGGCGAATGACAATCACGCCTTCAATCCCTAGCTCACGGAGTAGCAAGTAAGTCGCGCTCCAGCCGGCAATGGTGCACAGCGCATTCAAGCTGCCTGCGAAGGCGGTCTGCTGGTGGTTCCGGTTGCGATCCAATGGCATGCCAACGCACAAATGATCGCTTTCTGTCGCGGAGTTGCGATCCAGAGAAATGACCCGGATCCCCATTTGGGCACACATGGGGATCTCTTCATCGAGAACACTCTGAAGCTGAGCCAGATTAGGCATCGCGAACGTGAGTCGTGGTGGTCGGCGGGTGGCTGGCGAACGTCATGCGGCGCGACTTGATGCTACAAGCCACCTACCCCTAGCCACAAGCCACCCCGGGATTAGTGTTTCCAGAGCAGCAATACCGAGTAGTTTGTGTTGTGAGGCTCGACGCCGTCTGACTGGCTATCGTATCGGTCCGTCGCCGAGAGTTTCAGGCTGACATTCGAGGGGCAGGAGAGTTCGACTTCCAAACCGATGTCGGTGAGCACGCGATAGTTTCCAAAGTCCTCGAATTCTGGGAAGTAGTCGACGCCTGCGTAGAATTTTTGCGTCGCGGTAATCTGCTGTTCCCAGTCGAAGCCGAACTGGGCTTCAGGCACCCACTCGTCGTCAACGCCGCCAAACTCACGCGAGGCGCCGGCGCCAAGGCTGGTGCGGAGCTTAACCCACTCTTCGTCTAGAACCTTGAAGCCAAAACCGCTGTTAACGTTCACGTTCAGGTCGAACGCCTGGAACTCATCGTAGAAGACCTGCGACATCAGGAACACACTCCAAGGCGACTGACCCAACATCAGGTCATCGCGAGCTTTGAAAATCGCGTTGTTCTGAGTCTCGTTGCCCTCGGCCGTCGTCTTGTTGTAGTACAAGCTCAGGTCCATTTTGTTGCGGTCGGACTCGCGCTTGATGTAGCCGCCGGTGCGAATGCTCAACGTATCGCTCGTCCCGGTGGCGCCGTTGATGCCAAGCTCGAATCCACTATCCCAGGGCACCGGGCCAAACCATCGAGCCGGATAGTACCAGCGCAGCGGGGGCTCGTCCGCGGGGGCCAGCGAAACATCGTCGAGTACGGCTTCGTCCACAATGATCGTCTCGGCTCCCTCATCCGAACCTGATGGGGGCTGAGGTGGATCAGCAGCTTCTGGGATAGCTTTAGGTGAAACAGGCGAGGCGACCTGCGGGACTTCAGAAGGCGGCAGAGGGGGCGCCAGCTCAGGCGTTGGCCGATAGCTGGCTGTAGGGGGCGGCAGCAGAGCGGGAGACTGTGACACCGACGGAGTATGGAGAGCTGGCGGCGCGAATCCGGTGGTGGGGTAGGGCAGAACGCCAGCGTCCTGGGCGCCAGCAACCGACCCAACTGACCACATCACAGCGAGACCAATCACCGCCAACGCGGTGTAACAGAACAATCGCCCCATGGTTCTCCACATTCACCCAGCAGCTCAAAGCGACACACATCCCCCGCCGGCACGTGATCGCTCGGCTTTTAGCGGAGCGGGCTATCCAGGCACAAGACCAGAAGCAAAAGCACTGACCACAAATAAAAAACGGGCCGGACTCGCCTGGGAGTCCGGCCCGTTGTAATTGTCATTCACTAGCGTTTGCTAGCAACTCAGTTGCAACCGCACGGAGCGGGCGCCGGAGCGCAACCACCGCAACCAGCCGAGGCCGAACCGCAGCCACTGCTGGCGGGCTCGGTGACTTCGGTAGCGACCATCTTGCAGACCTTAACCGGCACTTCCTTGGTAACCGTCACGGGGACGCAAACCGTGTAGGTGCTGGTCTTTTCCTCAGGCACGCACTCGTAGCGAGTGGTGGTGTAGGTCTCTTCCTTGGTGGTCGGAACCATCACCGTGTAGGTCACTTCCTTGGACTTGGTCTCGGGCACGCACTTGGTGACCGTGTAGGTCTTGGTGCGAGTTTCCGGCTTGTGCTTCGTGACCGTAACCGTGCGGGTCTTGGTCGTGGGCACGCACTTGGTAACCGTGTAGGTGCGAGTACGAGTCTCGGGCACGCACTTGGTAACCGTGTAGGTGCGAGTACGAGTCTCAGGCACACACTTGGTAACCGTGTACTCGCGAGTGCGAGTTTCCGGCTTGTACTTGGTAACCGTGACCGTCTTGGTCTTGGTCTCGGGAACCATCTTGCAGACCTTGTAGGTCTTGGTGCGTTCCTCGGTGCGGCACTTGGTCACGTTGACCGTGCGAGTGCGCTCCTCGGTGCGAGTCTTGCAGACGTTGTACGTGTAAGGAACTTCTTCCGTCACGCACTGGTAGGTCGTGCAAGGCACTTCCTTGGTTTCGCAACCGCCAACCCAGACACGCTTGCAAACGGTCTTGGTAGCAGGAGCACAGCCGCAGGGATCGCCGCAGCCACCGCAATCGCTGGCGCAACCGCCGCAGCCACCAGCCGAAGAACCACCGCACGGAACTTCAACCATCTGGGTTTCCCAGTGGCCGGTGTTGACCGTGACCGTCTTCATCGTGGTAACGGGAACGCGCTTTTGAACCGACCGGGTACCAGTCATTTGCTCCGTGTACGGAACCGAAACGGTGTAGGTCTGCTCAACCGACTCCGTGTAAGGAACCTGAACGGTGTAGGTCGAAACCTTCTCTTCGTAGCTAGGCACCATCACCGTGTAAGTCTGCTCGACTTCTTCGGTGTAAGGAACCTGAACCGTGTACTCAGCCGTCTTGGTTTCCGTCGTGGGAACCATGACCGTGTACTCAGCCGTCTTTTCTTCCTGAACAGGAACCATGACGGTGTAGTCGGCGGTCTTCTCTTCTTGGACCTGCTCCATCACCGTGTAGGTTTGCTCAACCTCTTCGGTGTAAGGAACCATGACCGTGTACTCCGAGGTCTTTTCCTCAGGCACCTGCGTCATCACCGTGTACTGAACCGTCTTGGTCTTGGTCTCGGGGACCATGACCGTCACGGTGCGAGTCTTCTCTTCGGTCACGGGGACGCGCTTGTAAACCGTGTAGGTCTTCTCACGGGTCTCTCGTTGATACTCGGTCGAGGTGACCGTCTTCATCTCGGTGACGTAGGTCGGCACATAGACCGTCTTGGTCACCATCGCGGGAGCGCAGCCGCCGCAGTCGGTGGTTGCTTCGCCACAACCGCCTCCGCAATCACTCGCTACGGCTTCGCCGCAACCGCTGCTGCAGGGTTCACTGCAGCCGCATCCAGCCCAGGCTTGGCCCGTCGTCGCTACCAGCAGGGCAATCGCTGGCAACAGGGCGAAAAGTGTTCGCCGCATCAAGGTGTCCTCCATCGCAAAAAAAAAGAAAGGGTGAACTCTAAAAGTGCCGGTCCATGTTGTCGTGCTAAGAGCCAGCACGTCCGAAGAGCCCGACAATGGATAAATTAAAAAAGCAGCGGGGTTTAGGTGGATTGTACCACCACCCAAATGGTGGTCAATAAACTCCCCGGCAGGGCTACGAACCATTGACCCGTCGGCTGCCGCATCACACCCAAGCTCAAGATCAGACAGAGCTTAGGCAGGGAGAACGCCTTGCGGCCGTGGCGACGCCATCCCGGCACCGCATTCCCAAGTAAGATAGCTCGCCCATCTTACCGGCGGAAGCAGAAAAGCAGGGATTCTAGGGAAGTTTTGTGGATAATAGGCCCTGGCGGTTTCTGCCCCGCAGGGGTTTTCCTGGGGGGCCGTTGGGCGCATGTCTAAGGTGACGACGACCCGGTCTAAGTGCTGAGCGGCCCTTCAGGGGCTATTCGCCCACTTCTGCGGGTCTTGGCGCCTTCTTCGCGGCCGCCTCGGCGGCTCTGCCCATCGCTGATCGGAGACGTCCCCAGAAACTCTGCCCGCTTGACTTGTCGAGTCTCGGCTCTTGGACGTGGAGCACCCGGTCTTCTCCGGTTGCGAGCGTCAACTTCTGCTGATGAATTGCCTTGCTTGTGAAGGCGTTTTGGTGATCTGCCAGACGCTCTGATTTGGAGATGGTCAGGCGGTAGTTGCCGGGCGTGATGCTTGTGATCCGCCACTGCCCCGCGTCGTTGGGTCGCCAGGCTTGGAGCTCATGATCATAGGACCCTTCGTGGCCAAGGTCAGTGATCGGGGTGAGGCCAACTCGTTCAGCGCCGGCCAGCGCTTGCTTGTCGACAGTCACGGTCAAGCAAGCGGCTTGCAGTACTTGAATCTCGATATCCGCTTGTTCGCTTACTTGGAGCTTCTCAATACCGGAGCGACGCGTTAGCGCGACTCGTTCGCTACGGCAGAGGATTTCGATGTTCTTATCGGCATAGACGCCTTCGAATCGGAAGTGGCCATCGCGATCCGAGATAGTCTTTTGGACTTGTAGTAGACGATCATCAATCTCTGCTGCTTCTTCGGCGTGTCGCCAAGCATAGGGCTCATCGTTGTGTGTCTTGCCGTTCAAGGTGGTGAGGAGGGCCACCGTGACGCCAGCCGCCGGCGCGTCGTTGGGTAAGACCAATCGTCCGGCTACGGTGGTAAGTGTCTCGGCTGTTGTGGGCTCCAGGCGGAAGTCGCTGCGGCTTGCGTCCTCCGCGCGCAGGGTCTCGACTCTCGCAAGGGTTGCCGGTCGGTAGCCTTCGGCTTCGACCGTTACCATAAAGGGCATGCCAAGGATGAGGTTCCCCAGCTCAAAGTGACCCTCCGTCGACTGGAATGAAGTGCCTGGATTGATCAACGTGGTTGAGATTCCGCCGCTTGGATCACTTGCCTTGCGTTGGGGCGAGAAGGCGATTCGCACGTTGAAATTGTCAATCGGCTGCTGCGTCTTGGCGTTGAGAGCCCGCCCACGAAGCAAGCCTGCAGGAAGCATGACAACCTCAACTTCATCGTCGCTGTTTATCGGTAAGCGGCGACCACTGATATCGGAATAGCCCTTGGCCCGGAAATCGAATCGAGGGCCTTCAGGCAGCGAGTCAAAGGCGAAGCGGCCTTGTTTGTCCGTCCAAGCCTGCTCGCCTAGTCCGAAGAAGAGTTCGCCAAAACTGACGCGAGCGCCGGCGATCGGATCGCCGGCTTCGTTGACCACAAGCCCGCGAAGGGTATTGCCCGGCTTCAGAGCGACGGCCACTTCGGCGGGGTCTTCGGGAGTGCCGGGGGTGAACTTGACGATCCGTCCGATGTGACTCTTGGCTGAGATCATTAACTCGTGACCTCGGTGACTCTTGTAGACGTCGTGCAGAACGAATTGTCCGTCGGCGGTTGAATGTACGGTCCGCTGCCGATTCGAAACGTCGCTGTGGTTGACGATCTTGGCGCCTTGTAACGGCTTGCCGTCGCGGCCCGTTATCTTGCCAGACACGCTGCCGCCTGGTGGGCGCTTCTCGAGCATCCAGTTGCGCGTTGTTGAGGACCCTCGCTGCAGTGCATCGATGGCTTTGGACGCATCGAGATAGTTGCCGTTGTTGGGCGCGCCCAAGCGCAGCGTGAGAGAGGTTTCTGCCGGTGCGTAAGGAAACTTATAGGAGCCGTCCTTTTTGCTCCAGCAGAAGGCGTGGTAGCCTGCGTTGCTTGTCAGTCTCAAGGAAACCTTCCGCAAAGGTTGGCCCTGTTGATTGGTGACGATGCCGGCGAGCTGGGCGCCCGGTTTGAGCCGGAACGACAGCTCGACATCCGCGGATCCCGTCTGAAGTTCCTCTGACTCCATCGTGTAGCCCGGGGCAAAGGCCTCGATGCCCCAGGGATGCGTGTAGACGCCTTGCACCACGGCATGGCCCGCGTCATCGACGGGGCTGGGCGGAAATCCCCAGTAACGGCCCCTCGCCGCCGAGCCGGGAATCGGCTTGCCTGTCTCGGCGTCGAGGATGCTGACTTTCACTTCCCTTTGTCGCTTAACCCGCACCACGATGGGTTCTTGCTCAAGTCCACGCTTGAACACACATCGCTGCCACTGGTGGTGTTGGGTCCGGCTGCAAAGTGGTCCCTTCACGGCGGCAATGTTGTACTTGCTGCGGCCAAGGTCGGAGAAGACGAATTGTCCGCGCTCATCAGCGGTTGTCTCATGGAAGCCCGCTGCGTCCCACCAGCCGCGAACACGCAGATAAACCGTGGCGCCTGGGACCGCCTGCTCGTTTTCATCAACGACCACGCCGAGGAGTTCGTCGGGCGCCTTCAGGTCCAAGCCATATTTCTTAGCGATTTCAGACCGGTAATCATCCAGCGCACTGCCAAAGAGCGAGGAACCGCCGGTGGGCGCGGCTGCTTCCTCTGCTATGACGGGGGCGAACGTGGCGATCGCGAAGATGGAAACCGCAAACCCCGCTATGAGGCGGTTGATGAGACTCATCGGTGAACCCTTCAACATGAAAGACGCAGCTGCGGCAGCTCTACGTTCCCGGTGGTGTGGCGATGACCCTCAGCGAGCCTTGCTCGGCCCGCGACTTCTTGTGAATGTCTTGGATCATGCCCTCGAGCAAGGCTTCCCCCCAATAACCGATCTGGAGGTGACAGTCTGCAAAGACACCTTCAAACCGAAAACGGCCATGCTGATCCGTAGTGCCGTGCATCATTTGTAGGATTTGGTCGTTAATCCGTACTTCACGCTTCAATGTAGACAGGCCGATGGGTTCTTGCTTGTCAACAAGGCCAGCGAGGCTGGCAGCCAACCGCAGCTCGACGCTTGGCAAAGGCTTCCCTTGAGCATCAACCAGGATCCCGGCGACAACCGTGAGCTCTTCGGGCTTGATGGCTTGGAGCCGAAATGGGGCGCGATGCTCCGCCTCTGGACGAGCGGCCTCTACGCGGCGTATCGACGCCGGCCGATAGCCCGGCGCTTCGACGGTGACGATCATGGGCTGACCAATGTTCAAGTCGTCAATCTCAAAGTGACCTTCGGCTGAACTGTAGTGCCTGCCGGGGTGGTCCCAGTCGGTATCGATGCCGCTACTAGGATCGTTCGCATTGCTGTCGGGCGAAAACGTCATGCGAACGCGAAACGCACGTAGGGGCTGCCCCGTGGCGTCGTCAACAACAAGGCCTTTGATGATCCCCTGAGGCTCCAGCACCACGTCTACAACTTCCTCGCTATTGAGCGGCAACTGGAGGTTGTCTCGGCCGGAATAGCCCTGCTGGCTAATCCGAAATCGCGTGGTATCGGGAAGCTGGCCCATCTGAAACTCGCCGTTGCTATTGGTACGGCGTTCTATCTGGGCACTCCATTGGAAGTCGGTTGGCGCCCGTACGTAGACGCCGCTGATCGGCTCGCCTGCTTCATCGAGAACGCGGCCGCGGATACGGTTGCCCGGCTTCAATTCAACCGGCACCTCGATCGGCTCGTCACCTGAGGCAGGGTTAAACTCAACGACTGCCGCGGCATAGCCTGGCGCTTTGACAACGAGCTCGTCTCGTCCGCGGTCTACGTCGTTCAATCGAAACCGGCCCTCGCCGTTGGTGCGGGCCATGTGGTCATCGTTGTAGATCACGGAGACGCGGGCGCCGACGATCGGCTCCCCTTGCTCGTTGGTAACCAGGCCGACGATTGGCGGGCTCTTTGGCACGGGGGTGAGGGTGACCTCAATCTCGCGAACCTCCCCCGGCTGTAAGGGGGAGATAGTGGTTCTCGGATCACTGTAACCATCTTTGGAGAAGTCCAGGATGAACGACATGTGTGAAGGAGCATGATCGAACCGAAACACCCCCTGGGCGTCGCCAGGCGTGAAGTCAAAGAACATCCCTGGATCGGCCGGGTCTCGGAGGTGGGGCCGCGGGTTGCTGACCGGGTTGCCTTCGGGATCAACTGCTCGGCCCATGAGGACCGCACCCCGCCGGACCGACACGGTGAGTTGTCCCTGAGCCCCAGCGGTGAGACGGACTACCTCCGTGGCTTTGGCGTAACCAGGGGCAGTCGCACTGATATCGTAGGACTTAGGCAGCATGCCTTGGATCAGAACCTTACCAGCTTCATCGACGGCGTACTTGGAAGGTAGTTCCCAGTAGCTGACGTCAACGGATGCCTCAGGGAGAGGCTCTTTGGTTTTATGATCAATTACTTGCACACGCAGCTGGGCCGCGGGGGTGGTTAGGGGCAGCAGGGCGGGGTCTGCCGTGGGGCGACCGCTGTGTAAATAGTTCAGCCACTTTCTGGAGGCCGGGCGCGAAGCGCGTGTGCCCTTTACGGCAGTTAGGAAGTAGGCCCCCTTGGCGAGGTCTGGGTACGAGAACTGGCCACGCTCGTCGGTCACGGCAGGGAGCTTGCGGACTCCCCAACCGCCGCCGCGGCGCATGGCGATCACGGTGGCGCCGGCGACCCCTTGGTCGTTCTCGTCAACAACCACGCCCAGCAGCTCGCCAGGCAATGCGAGATCCAGCCCATGCTTCTTGGCAATGGGCGATCGCAGGTTGTCAAACAAGCTTCCCCCCGAGAGCCCGCCACCCCCCCTGGGAGGCTGATTGCCAGCGGGGGGACTGTCGGAACGCTGGCTGCTGGCGGGTTGGCCGCCAGCCACAGCGCATAGCAGGCCGAGCAGCAAGACCGCCAACAGGGGGATAATGAGAAGATGATCGTGATCGTGTGACACAGTGCGCATGATACGGCTCCTTATGGGCTAGAGACGCCCCAGGGGCAAGAATCACGCGCAAATAAAGCCCTCCCGAGCCGGGAGCTGCGCCTACACGATATCCAGCAGTTCGATGGTGAAGCAGAGGGCTTCATCAGGACCAATGGCCCCACCCGCGCCGCGGGTCCCGTAAGCAATGTCGCTGGGCAAGAAAACTTCCCACTTGGCGCCAACCTTCATCATCTGCAAGGCTTCCGTCCAGCCGGCAATGACGCCGGCAACGGGGAACTCGGCGGGAGCGCCTCGGCTGTAGGAACTATCAAACTCCGTGCCATCGATCAGCGTGCCAGCGTAGTGGCAACGAACCGTATCTTGCAGAGTGGGGGTGGTGCCGCTGCCAGGCTCGATTTCGCGGTACTGCAAACCCGAATCGGTGACCTGGATGCCATCTTCCTTGGCGTTCTTGGCAAGGAAGGCTTCTCCACGCTCTTTAGCGTCAGCCATGAGTGTCTCTTTCTGCTTCAGAGGTTTCTACTCGAAGGGTTCCTGGTCAGTGGGTGAGCTGACCCATTAAGGGAGCCGCTCTCACTGTTCGATGGCGAGTAGCTCGATCGTGAACAACAGGGTTTGATTGGGCCCAATCTTAGGTGGTCGGCCTTCTGCCCCGTAGGCAATGGGGCTGGGGATAAACAACTCCCACTTGTCGCCCACCTTCATCAGCTGCAAAGCTTCTGTCCAGCCGGCAATAACCCGGCTGACGGGAAACACGGCTGGTTCACCACGCGCGTATGAGCTGTCGAATACCGTGCCATCGATCAACCGGCCCTCGTAGTGGCAGCGCACTGCGTCGCGGGCGGTGGGTGTGGCGCCGGTGCCTTGCCTCACCACACGGTACTGAAGACCGGTCTTGGTGACTTGGATACCGGGTTTCTTGGCGTTCTCCGTCAGGAAAGCAAAGCCTTGCTTCTCGTTTTCCGTCATCTGAGCTTGGGCTCGCTGCATCATCATCTGCTGAAACTGCTGCAACACAGCCATGCATTTTTCATCGCCCAGCTTGTTGGGCGACCCCGTCAAGGCATCGCTAATGCCAGACATCAGACTCGGCAAGTCGACCGGTACGCCGTTGCCCCGCATATCGGCGCCAATGTTGGTGCCAAGCGTGTAGCTCAACTGCTGCTTGAAAGACGCCAATCCGGCTGGCGACGGAGCGTTGGATGCTGGAGGTCTGGCGGGCGGCATCGGCTCTTGGGCCAAGACGCTGGAGACGCCAAATAGGGCAAGATTGGCAACGCATAACCTGCGCAAGCGGTCCTTCATAACTCCATGCTCCTGGGCGGGATCGGCAGCGAGATCGGTCCTAGTTGCCTGCCGTGCGGTGGCGGGGTCTGAGAACCGCCGTAAAGTGTACCGTCTTACAGTTGCCCAGGCGATGGGGTGATAGACTGCGGCTGCCCGGGACTCGAAAGCTTTGGCCACTTGTCGAGCGGTGATATACTGGGGGACAGCCGGGTCGGGGGCGCCGTCCGCCTGTTGTTATCGTCTTCTCTACCAGCGTACCGCCGCCCGCCGTACTTCCCATGCCTGCCTACGCTCGGCCTCTTCGAAACTATGGCGATCGAAGCCCGCGTCCGACGGGCGATCGTGGCTTCACGCTCGTTGAACTGTTGGTGGTGATCTCTATCATCGGGATTCTGATCGCGTTGTTGCTGCCCGCAGTGCAGGCCGCGCGCGAGTCAGCCAGGCGCTTGCAGTGCTTGAGTCAGATCAAGCAACTGGCTCTGGCCACGTCAAACTACGAGTCGCAAAGAGGTCGCTTGCCGCCGGCAGGAGACGTGGAGTACGAGACCCGAACCGTCAGTGGGTTCATCATCCCCGACGAGGGGCGCGCCCTTCGTGACACCGTGACCTTCGATTTGTTCCGGCAGACACAAGGAAACCAACTCAGCTGGGCGGTCTTTTTGCTTCCTTTTTTCGAGGAACAGGCTTTGGCCGATCGCTTCGATCTGTCACAGCCCGTCTACTTGCAGGTAGGCAATCCGCAGGCGAGCCGCGTCACTAGCTTCATTTGTCCCAGCGAGCAGTTCGTTCCCGCCCCCTACAGTGACTCCGAGCTTACTTTCGGCAAGCCCATGGCCAAGGGCAACTACGCCGCGTTCTGCAGTCCCTACCATGTAACCAATCAGGTGCTCTATTCCGGTGGGCTTGCCGGCCCTGGTCAATCGTTGGCAACAGTCATTGATGGAGCCAGCAAGACGCTCCTCTTTGGCGAAGTTCGCACCCGCGATCTACCAAACGATGAACGCGGCGCTTGGGCACTGCCCTGGAATGGCGCCAGCCTGCTTGCCTACGACATGCATCACGACGCCAATCGCGTGGGGTTTAGACCTCCTTTCTATCCGGCCGTGGGCTTTACTTCCAATGAACTGGGGGTGGCCATTGATGAGCAGACGCAGTTGCCAAACTCCCTGGGGCCCAATGCCGACATCTTGCAGGATTGCCCCGATCCGGCTGGAGCCCAGCTCAGTGGCATGCCTTGCTCAAGCTTTGCCAATTCGCCGTACCTGTCTTCCGCGCCGCGCAGCAATCACCCGGGCGGGGTGAACGTCTCTTATTTAGACGGCAGCGCAAAGTTTCTTTCCGACGATGTGGACGTTTACCTAATGGCTTACCTTGTTAGTATCAACGACGGGCAAGCCACGGGCGGGGAGACGGGCTACAAACCCCCGCCGAATCCAAGATTTGAGAACTGATCGCCGAGGGGCTGTGCTTACTCGATGGCTACTCGTGCTGGGGCCCCTTTTGATTGCCTCCTCTTTTGCCATTCCCAACGAGTGGCTGGCCCGGTCTGCGTGGTCGCCTGCTGATGCCGAGGCTTACCAGCAGGCAGGCCGCGATCTCCACGAGCTGAGTTACGCTGCCCCTTCAGAGCAAAATCGGCAGCGTCTGGAAGCTGCTCAACGGGACTATACCGCCATCCGCGCCCGCCTGGAGGGATCACGAAACCGCGGACCGATGCTCCGTGCGGGACTACGCTACGGTGGGATCGCGTCTGTGTTGGTGGGGTTGCTGGCCGCCTCCGCCTCGCCGCCAGCCAAGAAGAGCTAAATCGGTCTGGTTATCCGCAATCTGGACACTAGACGCTCCAGCGGCTGGCGACGATCATAGGGGGCTCGGCCCCGTCGCCCTCCGTTCTCCACCCGCCAGCCCGCCCCTCGCATGTCCTCCTACAACCTGACTCACCTCAAGCAGCTTGAAGCTGAAGCGATCCACATCATCCGTGAGGTGGCAGCCGAGTTCGACAATCCCGTGATGCTCTACTCGGTGGGCAAAGACTCGGCCTGCATGGTTCGTCTGGCAGAGAAAGCTTTCTCGCCCGGCAAGCCACCTTTCCCGCTAATGCACGTCGACACGACGTGGAAATTCAAGGAGATGATCGAGTTTCGCGATCACTACGTGAAGAAAGATCTCGGTTGGGACTTGATTGTCCATATCAATGAAGAGGGCGTAAAGCAAGGCGTTGGTCCCTACACGCACGGCAGCGCTGTCCATACGGACATTATGAAAACGCAGTCGCTGAAGCAGGCATTGGATAAACACCAGTTCGACGCCGCCTTTGGTGGCGCCCGGCGCGACGAAGAAAAGAGTCGCGCTAAAGAACGCGTCTATAGCTTCCGCGACAAGTTCCACCGCTGGGATCCCAAGAATCAGCGTCCCGAGCTCTGGAACCTGTACAACGGCAAGGTTCACAAAGGCGAGTCGATCCGCGTGTTCCCGCTCTCTAACTGGACCGAGCTGGACGTCTGGCAATACATCCATCTGGAAAACATCCCCATCCCCGAGCTGTACCTGGCCAAGAAGCGACCCGTGGTCGAGAAGGATGGCGTGCTGATTATGGTCAACGACGATCGCATGCCAATCGAAGACGGTGACGTCATCGAGGAGAAGATGGTTCGCTTCCGCACGCTGGGATGCTACCCGCTGACGGGGGCCGTGGAGAGCGAAGCCGACACCCTCCCGCAAATCATCCAAGAGATGCTGCTCACCACCACCAGTGAACGCCAAGGCCGGGTGATCGACTACGACCAACAAGGCAGCATGGAAGAGAAGAAAAAAGAAGGTTACTTCTAGTAGACCGGACGACCGTATCGGCCGGATTCACAGGATCGCCGGCTGATCCGTTTAGCCCTCCAGCATCCTGTTCATCCGGCAAATCCCGCCATCCGGTCTACCGTCCCATGAGTCATCAAAGCGACCTAATCGCCACCGACATCGACGCCTATCTCAAGCAGCACGAGAACAAAGAGCTGCTTCGCTTCCTCACTTGCGGGTCGGTTGACGACGGCAAGAGCACGCTCATTGGCATGCTGTTGTATGAGTCAAAGATGATCTACGAGGATCAGCTAGCCGCGGTCGAGGCCGCCAGTGCGACGCATGGCACCACGGGGGGTGATTTCGACCCCGCGCTGCTAACCGATGGTCTCAAGGCGGAGCGAGAGCAGGGCATCACGATTGATGTGGCCTATCGATACTTCTCCACGGCCAAGCGGAAGTTCATCATTGCGGACTGCCCTGGCCACGAGCAGTACACGCGGAACATGGCCACCGGCGCGTCGACCTGCGACATGGCCATCATCCTTGTTGACGCCCGACCGGACCATGGCGTGATGACGCAAACCAAGCGTCACTCGTTCATCGTTTCGCTGTTGGGTATCAAGCACGTGTTGATCGCCGTTAACAAGATGGACTTGGTCGACTATTCGCAGGAGCGATTTGATGAGATCGTACGCGAGTATCGCGACTTCGCCACCCGGCTCGACATGCCGGACCAGCATTTTGTGCCGATCAGCGCGCTCAAGGGTGACAACCTCCTAGAGCACAGCGACAAGATGCCGTGGTACGAAGGCTCGACGCTGATGCATCATCTAGAGAACGTGCATATCGCCTCGGACCGGAATTTGATCGACTTCCGGTTGCCGGTGCAGTACGTCAACCGACCGAACCTCAACTTTCGTGGTTTCTGTGGCACGATTGCCAGCGGCGTGATCAAAAAGGGCGACGAGGTCATGGCCCTGCCGTCGCGCAAGAAGACCACGGTTAAATCGATCGTCACTTACGAAGGCGAACTCGAGGAAGCCTTTGCGCCGCTTGCAGTGACGCTTACTACCGAGGACGAGGTGGATATCAGCCGGGGTGACATGATTGTCCGACCCGACAACCTGCCGACCGTTTCGGACAAGTTCGATGCCACGGTCGTTTGGATGGACGACGAACCACTGGTGCCAGGCAAGGAGTACTGGATCAAGCACTGCAGCAAGCTCACACCTGGTCGCGTAACCACCATGCGATACCAGATCGACGTCAACACATTGCACAGCAGCCCAGCGCCGGCGCTGAAGCTCAATGAGATTGGTCGCGTTGCGGTGCAATTGAACGAGCCGATCTCGCTAGATGGTTACCGCCGCAACAAGGGCACCGGGTCGTTCATTATTGTCGACCGCGTTTCCAACATCACCGTTGGCGCCGGCATGATTTTGGACCGCAAAGCCGCTGAGGACGATAGCCACTGGGATGACCAGGCTGTCGAAGGCCTGGAAGCTCGCACGAGCCCCGTGACCGCCGAAGAGCGGTCAGCTCGCTATGGCCAGCAACCGGTTACGGTGCTGCTGACCGGTCCGCCCGCTTCCGGAAAGACGCCAATCGCCAACGCCATCGAGCGAATGCTCTTCGATCGCGGCCGGGCGACGCTGGTGCTCGATGGACAAACCATGCGACGCGGCTTGAGTCGAGACCTGAGCTTCACCATGGACGACCGCAGCGAAAACCTTCGTCGCGCTGCCGAGGTGGCAAAGATGGCCAACAACGCGGGCCTGGTAACCATCGCGGCGTTTGTCGCCCCCCAGGAAGAGGTTCGTTCCAAGGCCGCCGAAGTGATTGGCGCCGACAAGTTGCTGGTCGCCTACTGCAGTGCCCCGGAAGAGTGGCGACGCGAGCAGGACGAGCAAGGGGTCTACGCGAAAGCAGACGCCGGCGAAATCACTAGCCTAGCCGGCGTGTCGATCGCCTACGAACCGCCCGCGTCGCCCGACCTCACCCTGCCTCTGCATGAACTCTCCGTAGAGGAATGCGCCGAGCGCGTGGTGAAGCTGCTGGAAGAGCGAGGCCTACTCGCTTAGAGGCGGGTTATGGCTTCCGAAGTCTGGCAGGCCCACCACAACGCGATTGTCGAGGCCGGCTTTCCTGCCAAGGTCGTTCGACACATCAAAGGTGTCGATCTGCAATACGCTCACGCCGTCAACGCACTGGTCAATACAGGCGTCGACGCCGCTCTCTAGTGCGATCTCTTGCGCAAACATGGACAACGAATGACCGATTCACGTGAAGCGGAAATGGTCGCTCGCTGTATGATTTCGCCTACACCTTGAAAAAAGCCCCCATGCGGAGCGATTGCTTCGCTAGGGGGCTTCTTGGAACACCAAGCTCTCCGCCGAGCTGGGCGGTTGAGAAGACAAGAGCTTACTTAGAGAGCTTTTCTACCGCGCCAAGTAGTTGCTTGGCTGATTCGACACCGCCAACCTTATCAATAAAGGCCTGGGTGTCCATCAAAGAGCTAAGGCTGACCTGGTCGCCACCACCGCGTCGGCCACGGGGCGCCTTGCCATCCTTCTTTGCTGCCGCAGTTAGCACATTGCTAACCTGTGCAGGAACGACCCTGATACCCTTCTTGGTGAGGGCGTCTGCAATGGCCGTGGGGCCCGCCTCGGGGTTGGCAGCCTTGTATTGGCGGATGGCTTCACTCTTGTTTACTTTACGCTTGCCAGGTTTGGCCCCCGGCGTCTTCTTAGCCGGCTTTTTCGCCGCCGCTTTCGCCATTTCAATCTCCTAAATGCAATGAACAACAGACGACCACACCGTCTGAATGATACCCACGCAATTAGTGTAAACCCACCAATTGCGTTAAACTAGTAGTCATTGATTGCGTGTTCTACTACCGCGTAGGTTCAACGAGATACTCGGCGTTGATCAACGCGAGTTGGTGTAACAGTTACCTGCTTTGTTGGCTCAAGGAATCAAGGGCCTTGAACCAAGACTTGCCTAGCGGTCGGCTTCTGTCTTACTAAACACGATGTTGCGAGTGCGGGTTTACCGCAAAGTCTTTTTGCTCAACCTGCGGCATGGCATTGGAGATCACAGATGGCTTGGTTGTTTGAAAGAACGGTAGAGGTTGCCGCTTGGGTTGCCATGCTGGTGGCATGGGCTTCGCTAGGTTTGGCCATCTACTGGCTGATGCTATGGTTTGCCACTGTGCAAACCGGCGCCGACTACGGCCTGTTGCGCGATGCGACCAAAGCTGCCGGCGCTTTCGTCGGTTTCGCGCTCGCTTTGGGCGGTTTGGCCTGTGTAGATCGGTTCTTGTTCGATGCGGATCAGGGCGAATAAGCCCCTGATTTACTGGGATAAAGCGGCTTTGCCCATCACGGGCCGGGTTTCGTCTTTGCCCGGGCCCGCCTAGAATTTCGGGCTTGGTTTATGGGCCCCTGCGCACGTCGGTACGGCGTGCTTTTCCGCTATGCGAATTGTTGTCTTGGGCGCCGGCACGGTAGGCCGGTCGATCTCTGCACTGTTGTGCCAGTATGGACATAGCCTGACCGTGGTGGATTCATCCGCCGAGAGGGTTCGCCAATTAAACGAAACCCTTGATGGACGAGCCATACAAGGATCTGCCTCGCAGGCAAGTATTCTGTTCCAGGCGGGCGTCAGTACGGCAGACCTTTGTCTGGCAATGACCGGCATTGATGAAGTCAACTTGGTTGGCGCAAGCATGGCCGCCGCGATGGGAGCCCGTAGGTCGGTTGCTAGGGTTTACGCTCCCGTGTTTCGTGACTTGAGCACGTTTGACTATCGCCGGCACTTTCAAGTCGATCGCCTGTTGAGCATCGAGCAACTGACCGCCACTGAACTGGCGCGGCGCATTCGCCATCCGGGCTCCGTTGCGGTGGAGAACCTGGCCGGCGGCAACCTTGAGGCGCATGCGTTGATGGTCGCCGCCAATCAGAAAGGCCTTGGTGTCGCGCTAAAAGAGTTGGAACTCCCGCGCGGAGTCCGCATCGCTTCGATCTCGCGAGGCGAAGAAACCTGGATTGCTGGAGCGGATGACAAGCTAGAACCGGCCGACCGAATCACACTGATCGGCAAAGGGGAGGAACTGATCAAAGCCAAGAACCTGTTCCAGGCGGAAACGCCCGCTCGGCAGCAGGTGGTGATCGCCGGTGGCGGCGAAACTGGTTACCATCTGGCCACAGCACTAGAGGGCCGCCGTACAAGAGTGACGTTGATGGAAAGCGATCGTTCGCGTTGCGAATTCTTGGCTAGCCACCTTGAGCATAGCACCGTGGTTCATCGGGACGCGACGCGCCGAGTCGATCTAGAAGAAGAGCGGGTTGGCTCGGCTGATGTCTTTGTCGCATGCACCGGAGACGACGAGAACAACATCGTCGCAGCCGTTGAAGCCAAGGACATCGGCGCCAAGCAAGTGATGTCGTTAGTGGGCCGCCCGGACTACGCTCAAGTGGTAGGTCGTCTGGGCATTGACGTTGCGGTGAGCCCGCGAGAGGTTGTAGCGAAGCAGGTATTGGGTTACCTAACCACAGGGGCCGTGGTGTCCCGCGCTGTGCTTAGCGCCTCGGCATCTTTGAGCATTCTCGAACTGGACGTCCAAGCTGACTCTCCCGCCACCACGAGCCGACTAGCCGACTTATCGCTGCCGCCCCAAAGCCTGATTGCTGCGGTGGTGCGCGAAGGTTATGCCAGCGTTCCCGGCGCCGATGAACGTTTCCAGGCTGGCGATACGGTCGTCGCCTTGGTAGCCGAACAGAGTGAAGCCCAGGCCGTGGCTTTGTTTGAAGGTTCGCCTTGAGCTTGGACCACTGCCGAGCTAGCGGTCGATTGTCCCCTGATTTCAGAATATGAACTTACGTCTTGTCGCACGACTGCTTGGCATGATCGCCTGGTTCATCGGGGGCTCGATGGCATTTAGCCTGGTATGGGCCTTCCCGGCGGTTGGCGCTGGCCAAACAGAGTTCGAAGCCCGCGGCTTTTGGGCACTGGTGACTTCGATGGGGCTGTGCGGCATCGCCGGGTCGGGGCTACGGTACCTGGGCCGTGATGTGAAAGACATGACCCTCTTTCGCAAAGAGGCAATGGCCGTTGTCGGCTTGAGTTGGGTATTGGCAACGGTCCTGGGAGGCTTGCCCTACTACTTCGCAGGAGTTGGCTATCGCGAGGTCGCCGGCCAGCCGCTGGCGATGGGGATAGTGGATTGCCTGTTTGAGTCACAGTCTGGATTCAGCACCACGGGTGCGACGGTGCTTACCCAGATTGAGAATGAACAGTGGGTGCCGCGGTGTTTGCTGTTCTGGCGATCGAGTACCCACTTCCTCGGGGGCTTGGGCATCATCGTGCTGTTTGTTGCCGTACTGGGGCAAGGAGCCGCGGGAAAAGCCCTGATGCGGGCCGAGGTGCCGGGACCCAGCAAGGACACCACGCACGAGCGAATGCAGCACACCGCGATGGTCTTTGCCGGCACTTACGTCGCGTTAAACGCGCTGATGGCCATCATCCTGCGACTGGAAGGCATGACCACGTTCGAGGCGATCTGCCATGCCTTTGGAACCCTGGCCACCGGAGGCTTCAGCACGCTCGATTCCAGCTTAGGAGGTTTTAACTCGCCCGTGATCGAGTACACCGTGATCGTGTTCATGGTCTTCGCGGGCACCAACTTTACGCTGATCTATCTCTTCTGCATTGGTCGTCCGATGCGATTGTTGAACGATCTGGAGAGCCGCACTTACTTTGCCATCCTGGCGGGCGCCACGGCCGCGATTTTGCTGTTCGGCTTTTGGAGTCGTCACGACTTCAACCCTGGTGGCAACCTCAGCGGTGTGGCGGAGGTCGAGGCAGGCTTCCGCCAGAGCTTGTTTCACGTGGTAAGCGTGATGACCAGCACGGGATTCGGTGCGGCCGATTACGACCAATGGAGCAACTTTGCGCGGGCCTTGTTGTTGTTCCTCATGTTCGTCGGCGCGTGTGCCGGCAGCACGGGTGGCGGCATGAAGGTCATTCGGCACATCCTGTTCGTGAAGATCATTGCCCGCGAGTTTGAGCTCTCTTTCCACCCGTCCGTGGTTCGCCATATTCGGATTGGCAAAGAGACCCTCACCGATCCAGATCTGGTGCGCAGTGTTCTCACCTATGTCGGTTTGATTGCTGTGGTCTACACCACGAGTTGGCTCGTGCTCGTGGCGATAGAACCCGAAGCAACCTGGATCGGGGCTGGACGCTCGACCGACGCCAAGCTCATGGACTGCGCTTCTGCCGTAGCGGCCACTTTGCACAATATTGGTCCCGGTCTGGGGATCGTTGGTCCGACGGAGAACTACGCGCTGTTCAGCCCTGCCGCTAAGTTGCTCTTTACCCTGCTGATGATGCTGGGCCGGCTAGAACTGTTCGCCATTTTCGTGCTCATCATGCCCAGCTTCTGGCGGACACGCTGATCGGTGAGGCGTTCCCCCCTGCTAATGGGACGCCTAGAATAGGGGCGTGACGGAACGCGCGACCGCGGCACCGCTGGCTGGTGATGAGCTCCAGCGGCTGGCCGCCCAACTTGGTCAGCGAGAAGACTTCGCCCGCGTCGTGGGTAGCCTCGAATCGGGGCACAGCGGCACGCTTGGTGGTGTCTGGGGTGCTTCGCGCGCGTTGGTCGCCGCAGCTCTGGCGCCGAGGAATCCTGGTCCGCTGGTGGTGGTTTTGCCTCACTTGGGCGAGGTGGATTCTTTTGTCAGCGACTATGCCCTCTTCTCATCGTCGCACGCGGCGCCTTTTCCGGCTTGGCAGACCGACGAGAGCGAGCGTGTTATCCACGACGAGGTCTACGGCCATCGTTTGCGTGTGCTCAAGCAACTTGGCACGTCTGCAGATGCCCCGCGGGTGGTGGTCACAAGCATCCATGGTCTCCTGCAGCCGGTGCCCGCCCGCGATACCTTGGCCGATGCCACTCGGAGGCTCGCCGTTGGCCAGCCGCTTGATGAAGCCGACTTGGCCCGTTGGCTGGTCGACCACGGCTGCCACCGAACTTCAGCTGTCGAATTGCCAGGCGAATTTGCGATTCGCGGTGGCATTGTAGATATCTTCGCCCCCGATGCCGACCAGCCAGCACGGTTGGAGCTCTTTGGAGACGAAATCGAATCGATTCGCTTGTTCGATGTCGCCACGCAGCGGAGTGCGGGCGTGCTGCAGCTGCTCGACGTCACGATGCTCAACCCTTCAGCCGCGGATCGTGCCCATTTCACATCGTACTTGCCGGAGGGAACTTGGTTTCTGTTGGTCGAGCCCAGCGATCTGCAAGAGGAAGGCCGGTTCTACCTTGAGCGCTCCAATCGCCCCGAAGCCATGCACTCGGTCCGCACCACGCTGGCTGAGGTCTACAAGTATCCTTCGGTCACTGCGTCGGGCGTGCCTACGGGATCGATGGAGGAGACCGCCCATCTCGGTTTCGAGTCGGTCGAGCGCTTCAGTGGTGACATTCAAAAGGTGCGCGGTGAGCTGGAAACGGTTGCCCATGGACAAACGGCCTACGTCGTATGCCCAACCGAAGCAGAGACGCAACGCCTGGCGGAGCTGTTTGGCGCTGGAGACGGGCAACCTGAGTTGCCGATCCGTTACGCCATTGGCCAACTAAGCCAAGGCTTCCGGTTGGTTGGCAGCCAGGCGCTGGTTTTGGGCAGCGGCGAGCTTTTTAACCGCAACGAAACGGCCCGCGGTTCGATTCGCCAGGTAGCTGGGCGGGCGATCGACTCGTTTCTTGAACTTCGCGAGGGCGATCTGGTCGTCCATGTCACGCATGGCATTGGTCGATATCGTGGGCTCAAGCTGCTGGAGAAAGAGGGTCGCGCTGAAGAGCATCTCGAGCTGGAGTACCACGGTGGCACGCGGATCTTTGTGCCTGCCACGCGGATCGAGCTGGTGCAGAAATACGTGGGCGGCAAAAAGCTGAAGCCGCCTCTGGCGCGTATCGGCGGCAAGAGTTGGTTGCGACAGAAGAAGGCGGCTGAGCAGGCCGTCACCGATCTGGCAGCCGAAATGCTAGAGCTGCAGGCCCGCCGCGACGCCCGGCCTGGCATCAGCTTCCCCGCCGACACCCCATGGCAGAACGAGTTTGATGCTTCGTTCCCGTTTCAGGAAACGCCCGATCAGCTGACGGCGTTGACCGATATCAAGGCGGACATGCAGCACGGCAAGCCGATGGATCGATTGCTATGCGGTGACGTCGGCTTTGGCAAAACAGAGGTCGCCATTCGGGCCGCCTTCAAAGCCGTGGACGCGGGCTACCAAGTCGCGGTGCTCTGTCCTACCACAGTGCTCGCCGAGCAGCACCGTAGAACCTTCACTCAGCGAATGGCGGAGTTTCCTTTCGATATTGCTGGGCTCAGCCGATTCTCCACTGCCAAGCAGCAACGACTGACTTTGGAGCGCTCGCGTGAAGGCGCCGTTGATATCCTGATCGGCACCCATCGATTGGCGTCAGCGGACGTTGAGTTCCAAAACCTGGGTCTGGTGATTATCGACGAGGAACAACGATTTGGGGTTGCCGTGAAGGAGCGGCTCAAGGCGTTGCGCGCCATGGTCGACGTGCTCACGATGACCGCCACCCCAATACCTCGTACGTTGCACATGGCGCTGCTGGGTGCCAAGAACATCTCGAACCTGGAAACACCGCCCGCGAATCGTTTAGCGGTTGAGACGCGAGTGACGCGATTCAATGACGAGATGATCCGTCACGCGATCATGCGCGAACTCAACCGCGACGGTCAGATTTACTTCGTACACAATCGCGTGCACGACATTAAGAAAGTCGCGCAGCAGTTGTTGCAGATCGTGCCGGAGCTACGAATCGGCATTGGCCACGGGCAAATGCCGGATGGTGAGCTGGAAGAGGTGATGACCCGATTCGTAAGGCATGAGTACGATTTGCTTCTGGCCACCACGATTATCGAGTCAGGCCTCGATATCCCCAACGCCAATACGATGTTTATCGATGATGCGGACCGCTACGGGCTGGCGGACTTGCATCAGCTGCGAGGCCGAGTGGGCCGCGATCAACGACGCAGCTATTGCTACTTGCTCGTCGATGAAGATCGTCATCTGTCGCCAGAAGCGGCTCGCAGATTGCGGGCGATCGAGGAATTCAGCCAACTGGGAGCAGGTTTCGCCCTGTCGATGCGAGATCTTGAAATCCGCGGCGCAGGGGCGTTGCTTGGCACTCAGCAAAGTGGCCATATCGCCACCGTCGGGTACGAGATGTATTGCTCGATGCTCGACAACGCGGTACGGCAGATGAGGCAGATGGCGCCGCGTGAAGTGGTGGACGTCAACGTCGACCTACCGGTCGAGGCCTATCTGCCTGGCCAGTATATTCCTGATCGGCGAAGCAAGATTGATCTCTATCGCCGGCTCGCGCGGTTTACGACAGTTGAACAGGTGGACGACTTTGCGGAGGAACTGGCCGATCGCTTCGGTCCGACGCCCAGTCCTGTTGAACGGCTGCTGGAGCTAGCAAGGCTACGGGTCTGGGCTCATGCGTGGGGTGTCGATTCGATTCGCCGTGAGGACGACTACTTGGTATTCGGATACACGGCCCGCGACCGCATCCGTCGACTTGTCGACGAGTCGGATGGGCGGTTGCGAGTGGCGGATGCGGTGAGCGCCTACCTGCCACTCGCCCTCGAAGATCGCTCCAACGAGGCCTTGCTAGCACAGGCAAAATCTCTCTTGCGGCCTGCAGGAGCCGCCGCCTAGACTCCCGCACCATTTTGTCCGGGGCTCGCGGTTCGCTTCGTCCGATGCATGTAGCAAGGCGGGCAACGGCTTGCGCCCTGTGGTGAACTTAAGTCAACGGACGAACTCCCTGTGCATCGAATTGCTCTCCAACTGGTTTTCACCCTTGGCTTGATAGCGTCCGTTTGCGGCGCGCAAGGCGTCACATCCCCGCCATCGATCACACCTGAACCACTCGATGAATGCGAGGTAATCGCCCGCATCAATGGCCAGGTCGTGCTCGCCTGCGAAGTCATGTGGCAAGTGAATCTGATTCTGGAAGGCAAAGAGGATCGCATCCCTCCGGGCCAAAAGGATCAAATTGTCGAACGGCTCATGCAGCAAAATCTGATGAGCATGCTGGACATGAAGATTCTTTACGGAGACTTTCGCCGAAAGGCTCCACAGGCGGACCTCGCAGCGATTCATCAAGAACTCGACAAGTCCTTCGATGAGAAGGAGATTCCCACGCTGATGAAGCGTGTTGGTGTCGAAGAACGCAGTCAACTCGCCGGCCGCCTGCTAGAGCTAGGCACATCGGTTTCCGAGCAGCGCGAAGACTTCTACCAACGAATGATTGCCCGCAGTTGGGTGAACGAGAGCATCAAAGTCGATCGTGTGGTGCGCCATGACGAACTCTTGACCTACTATCAGGAACATGGCCCCGAGTACGACTACCCCACCCAGGCGCGGTGGGAAGAACTCATGGTACAGTTCAGCAAGTTTGGCAACGACAAGGCCAAGGCGTTCGCTGCACTGGCAAAGATCGGCAACGAGGCATATCGCGCTGCGGTTGCCCAGCCGGACAAGAACCAGCCTGCCTTTGCCAGTATCGCCAAGGCTAAGTCGCAGGGCTTCAACGCCAATCGCGGCGGACAGTACGACTGGACCACGCAAGGAGCCCTCACGGCCGAGCGTGTCGACGAAGCGATCTTCAGCCTGCCTGTTGGCCAGATGAGTCCCATCTTGGAATCGGATCGTGGTTTCCATATCGTCCGCGTGCTAGAGCGCAAGCAGGCGGGTCGCACGCCATTTACCGAAGTGCAGGCGGAGATCACCAACAAAATCCGCGACGCGCGCTTTGACGAGGCAATCGCCACCAAGTTGGACGAGCTGCGTCGCGGCGCGAAAATCTGGACCCTCTACACCGGCGTTATCGACGCCGACGAGTACGCCACCGCCCGCGCAAGTGGCAAGAAGCGACGCTAACCGCAAGTGGGCGCCAGTGGGCTTCCCTCAGTCGACGCTGGACACGTACTCCTCAGGCGCCCAACCTGGCGGTGGTGGATAAGCCAAGGTAGGAGCGTAACGAGTTGCGTACGCGGTGGGGTCTGCGGCAAGGCTTTCGAAAAACTCGTCGGCTGATCCTGCGGCAACTTGCTCTTCTCCGCCGTCGTTCTCATAGAAGTAGATACGTCCCTCCCACAGGACCAAGTAGTTCTCCGTCATCGGGACCTGGGCAAAGGCTTGTCCATGCTTGGCGAAGTCCCACAGGTCGTCCAGGTCTTCCTGTTCCCAGTCGCGGAACCACTGACGCCGCTCGCGGTTACGTTTCTTGAGTTCACCGATCGCGAATACGTCTAATGCAGCGCGGTTGCCATCGGTGTACAACAGCATGCCATTGTGAGCTGCGTAGAGGGGCGCCAAGGAATCGCCTTGATCGCCAAAGAACTTCGTCAGCTTGGCCAAATCGCGCTGGGACGCTGGCGGGCCAAGCTCATGCCGTACGCGAACGATGCGGCCATCATTGTTGTCACTAGGTACCTTCCGGCGGCAAGCGAAGGCCGGTGACGGGTCGCGCAGGTGTTTCAGGAAGCGTTGCATTGGCCTGTGGCCGTCAAACGTCACACTTTGTCAGCAGCTCATCCTTGCCCAGGCGGTGGCAGAAGTCGCCGAAGGTCTCGCCTGTTTGCCGGTCGGTCTTGAACAGCGAGAAAACGGGCTTTAGCGTCGAGATGACCTCTTCGGCGGGGACCATGTCTTTGTAGATCCAGTTGAGGCGATGTCCCAAGGTGCCGCCGCCCAGCAGCAACGTGTACTTGCCCTTGGCCTTGCCGACTAAGCCAATGTCAGAGTTGTAGGGTCGCGCGCACCCGTTGGGGCAACCCGTCATGCGAGTTGTGAAGACCTCCTCGGCTAAGCCCAGATCCTCTAGCACCGCGTCTAACTGGTCGATCATGCCTGGCAGTGCTCGCTCGCTCTCGGTAACCGCCAAGCCACACATCGGCAATGCGGGGCAGGCCATGCTCCAACGGCGGGCGGAGGAAATGTCCTCGGTCAGAGGAACGCCGTGATCGCGCAAGATTGTTTCTAACGTCGCTTTGTCGTCATTCTCGATGTCACAAAAGATCAAGCCTTGGTGTGGCGTGATGCGGACCGGCGGGGCCAGTTGTTTGCCGATCTCGCGCAGTGCGGTCTTTAGCCGGAAGTCGCCTTCATCTTTGACGCGACCGTTCTCTACGTTGAGACCGTAAAACCACTTGCCATCCCCCTGCTCGTGCCAGCCCATGCCATCGTCGTGGCCGTTGAGGTCCACTTGGCGAGGCGCGTCAATCGCCTCGCCGTAGTACTCTTCGACTTTTTGCTTGAAACGATCCAGGCCCCAGCCGGCGATCAGGTACTTCATTCGCGCTTGTTTGCGATCGGAGCGATTGCCGAAGTCGCGCTGCACCTTCATGACCGCTTTGCAGATATCGACAGCTTGATCAGCCGGGACGTAGCCAAGCGCTTGGCCCACGGCGGCGAAGGTCTTCTTGTTGCTGGGAGTGGTGCCGAAGCCACCGCCGACTAAGACGTTGTAACCCACCACGCGGCCCGCTTCGGCAACGCCCATCATGCCGATGTCTTGTGAGTAGAGGTCGGCCGAGTTATCGCCTGGCAGGCCGACGCCCAGCTTGAATTTGCGTGGAAGATAAGTGGGGCCATACAGGGGCTCATGATCCTGGGGCGCGCCACCGCCCGCGAGCGACTTATCGCCGTTTTCGTCGGTTAGCCACAGCTCGTGGTAGGCGGTGGTTTGGGGAGCCAGGTGCTCTGCCAAATCATCGGCACATTGCTGGATCTCGTCGTAGATGGCGTCGTTCTTATAGGGTGCGGGACTGCACATGACGTTTCGCCGCACATCGCCACACGCGGCCAAGGTCGTGAGCTGCACATCGTTGATGCGGCGAATGCACTGCTTCAGGTTCTCTTTCAAGATGCCATGCAGCTGCACGCCTTGCCGGGTGGTAAGACGGAGCGTGGTGTTGCCGATCTCATCGCACAGATCGAGCTGGGCAATCAGCTGAGCGCTGGTCAGTCGACCGCCAGGGATCGCGGCCCGCACCATGTAGCTGTAATACCGCCCGCCGGGGAGACCCGCTTCCTTTGCTTCCTTGCGGCGATCACGGTCGTCTTGCTCGTAGGAACCGTGGTGTTTGATCAGCTGAATGCTGTCTTTGCTGAGATTCGGTTCGCCATTGATCAACTCCGCTGCCAGGTCGCCCCGCAGGAAGTTGCTGTCGGTCTTGATGTGCTCAACGGCAGATAGCTTGACGGGGTCGTCGGACATGAGGGCTAGGTTCGGGATCGAGGGTCGAAGTCAGCTCCAATTAGGGGAACCCATCTTATCCGAGCGGATAGGAATGGACTACGGCGGCTGGTCAGCCAGGGGCTGGGCGCTTAGGATTCGCCGCATGATACCCAGCGCACCACACCGCAGGATGACGCCCGCCGTCTGGTTGGCCACCGGCTTGGGGGTGGGACTGGTAGCCCCTGCGCCAGGTACGGTGGGCGCACTCTGGGGGGTAGCCTGGGCGTGGTGGCTTAACTCGGGCGCTGCTCCCGACGGGGCTTGGCTAACGGTGCCGCTGGGCATCCTGCTGGGCGTGCCGCTGTGTGCTCAGGCAGCCAAGGATTTAGGTGGCGAGAAGGACCCGGGGGCCATCGTTTGGGATGAGATCGCAACCGTGCCGCTGGTCTTTGTGCTCAACCCTGGGGGGGGATGGTTTTGGCTGATC
The DNA here is from genome assembly GCA_965263315.1 of Lacipirellulaceae bacterium. Classification (GTDB taxonomy): domain Bacteria; phylum Planctomycetota; class Planctomycetia; order Pirellulales; family Lacipirellulaceae; genus JBCCQL01. Next base: position 678,827 of record CBDHGZ010000002.1, read on the forward strand.
GTCGGTTTCTGTCTGCATCGCTTGTTTGACATCACCAAGCCGCCTCCGTGCCGTCGCCTGGAGCGCTTGCCTGGCGGATGGGGCATCATGATGGACGACGTCGCTGCCGCGGGCTACGCAGCCCTGCTGCTGGGGCTCCCCCAGTGGCTAGCGTGGTTTGGGTAGCAAGAACCGCTTTCAACCTCGTTCCCTTGTAGGGAGGGGTTCCGGCTGGGTAAAGGCTCGCCCAAGCTTCACTCCTCATCCAGCCTCTCCCCTGAAGGGGGCAGGAAGATGAGACGCGATCCAGGACGCCCCCCGACGAACTCTCTGCTGCCTTATGCCCATTGCCTGCTGCCGGTAAACTGGTGCTCATGGCCCAGATCATTAGCGGAAAAGAGCTGGCGAAGCAGATGCGCGCCGAGTTGTCTGCTGAGGTGGCAGACTTTATCCAAAACAATGCCGTGGCGCCTTGCTTGGCGGCCGTGCTGGTGGGGGACGATCCCGCTAGCGAAGTCTATGTGCGAAACAAGCGTAGCGCCTGCGACAAAGTAGGCATCGACAGCCAGCTGCATCGGTTGCCTGCCGAGACCACCACCGACGAACTGCTGGGATTGGTCCACAAGCTGAACAAGGACCCGTCGGTTCATGGCATTCTGGTGCAGTTGCCCTTGCCGCCACAAATTGACACCGAGCGCATTCTGCACGCGGTAAGTGCGAACAAGGACGTTGATGCTTTCCATCCGGAAAACGTTGGCCTGCTTGTGCAGGGCCATCCTCGCTTTCTGCCTTGCACGCCCGCCGGGGTCCAGCAGATGTTGGTCCGCAGTGGTGTGCCTGTGGCTGGCAAGCATGTGGTGGTAATCGGTCGCAGCCACATCGTCGGTCGGCCGCTGTCAATCATGCTCTCGCAGAGCGGCCAGGGAGCGAATGCCACGGTGACCTGCTGCCACAGTCGCACGGCCGACTTACCGGCAATCACCAGGCAGGCTGATGTGGTGGTGGTCGCCATTGGCAAAGCCAAATTCCTCACCGCCGATATGGTCAAACCTGGCGCGGCGGTTATCGATGTTGGCACCAACCGCACCGATGAAGGCAAGTTGGTTGGCGATGCCGACTACGATGCAGTGAGCCAAGTGGCAGGGTGGATCACGCCGGTGCCTGGCGGCGTGGGTCCCATGACGATCACCATGCTACTGTTCAACACGCTGGCCGCGGCTCGCCATCTTGAGAGCTAAGCCGAGCGTTGCCTCAAGGCTTCGTAGAACAACACCGCGGCGGTAGCGGACAGATTTAGACTGTCAGCAATGCCCTTCATCGGAAGTCCAATCGGGGTGACGTTGCTGCCCTTCCACGCATCAGTGAGCCCCGTGGCTTCGGCCCCGAGGACGATGGCCGACCCGCTGGTGAAATCGGCGCGCGCGTAGTTGCTCGTTGAATCGGGCCTCGTTGCGTAGGCAGGCAGGTTCTGTTCACTTAGCCAAGGGAGCGTTTCTTGCGTCGTGGCGACGACCACATTGGGTTTGAAAACAGCCCCGACACTGGCGCGGATCACATTGGGTCCGTAGAGATCGATCACCGGGTCAGCCAGGATGATCGCATCGACCCCTGCACCGTCGGCGGTGCGCAGCACGGCCCCAAGGTTGCCAGGTTTCTCGATGCCTTCCAGCACGGCAACCAATGGCTGGGGGGGGACGGCGAGGTCCGCCAATCCCCGTCGGACCGTCTTCGCGACGGCAATCATGCCGTCCAGCCGATCGCCATAAGCCAGTTTCTCAAAAACCTCCGCGGTGATCTCGATACACATGATCCCCGCATTCTGAAGGGCATCCCGGGCTGACAGCGCGTCGGCTCCCCGCAGCGCATCGGGGCAGACGAAGACCTCGGTAAGCTCGACTCCTGCTTGTAGGGCACGAAGGGTTTCGCGCGGCCCGTAGACGAGAGTTTCCGCACGCGCCTCGCGGGCCTTGCGGCTGCGCAGCGCTGCGGCGTGCTTGATTCGCGGGTTGTGACGGCTGGTGATTTTCAAGAAGGCAAGGTTCCCAAGAAATGGCGATTCGATTGTGTCTAAACTGACCAATCTACGGTAGTCTGAGCATCCCCGCTGCCGCCACCTGGGCGATTGGTCATGGATTTGTTCACTTACGGCACCTTGCAATTTGAAGAAGTTTGGCAGCGCGTGGTGGGGCGTGATTTTGAGACGGTCCCCGGCGCCGTGGAGGGCTTCGCAGCGTACCGGGTGGACGGTTACGATTTCCCCGGAATGACTCCCCATGCAACGGCAAAGGCATCGGGGACGGTGTACCTGAACCTAGGCCCCGACACGCTCCAGACCCTGGATCACTTCGAAGGGAACTTCTACCAACGGCAAACCATTTCCGTCGAGTGCGCTGACGGTGTGGAGCGCCCATGCGAGGCCTACGTTTTCCTACCCGACAACGCGGCATCACTTACTGAAGAGCACTGGACTCCAGAAACCTTCGTATCTCGTGGAGGGCTACAGCGATTCCTCTCCAAGTACGTTGGCTTCGATCGTTCACCGGACTAACGCCAAGCTGTGACCACGACGACAATGCAACGACTCGACGCAAACCAAATCCGCCGGCTGCTCAACCTTCAGCCGATGCCTCAGGAGGGGGGCTACTATCGCGAAACCTACCGGGCGCCGATGACGATTGCCGAGAAGGCACTACCGGAAGAGTACCAAGGCTTCCGAAACGCCTCGACGGCGATCTACTTCTTAATCACGCCCGAAGAGTGCTCCGCGCTCCACGTGCTGCCAACTGACGAGGTGTTTCACTTCTATCTGGGCGATCCCGTGGAGATGCTCCGCCTGGGGCCAGGCGGCCGAGCCGATGTGTGCGTCATGGGAACCGACTTGGCGGCGGGGCAGCGCCCCCAGGTAGTGGTGCAGGGGGACGTATGGCAAGGCTGTCGGCTCAAGGATGGCGGGCAGTTCGCCCTGTTAGGTTGCACGGTGGCGCCGGGGTTCGATTTTCGGGACTTCCACGTAGCCTCGCCCATAGAAGTCGAAGAGTTGACCGACGCCTATCCTAAGCACGCCACGTTGATTCGTCGCCTCGCGCCACGCACCTCTCTGTGACCATCACGCAAACGTTCGCGATCTTCACAGCGACAATCCAGAAGTTGCAGGCCGCACTCCACGAAGCTAGGGTGGCGGCATGATTCGCCTTGCCTTTATCCTCTGGTTGACGGGACTCGCGATGTCGGCCGATAGTCCTCTGGTTGCCGCCACACCGCGGTACGCAGTGGCCATTCATGGCGGCGCTGGCGGAACCACGAGCGATCCGCAGATCGTGGAAGCCACGCTACGGTCCGCTCTAACTGTCGCCAAGGAGCATCTGGCCAACGGGGGAGATAGCCTTGACGCGGTCGAGCAAGTGGTCGCCATCCTGGAGGATGCGGACGTCTTCAACGCCGGCAAAGGTTCCACTTTCAATGCTCAGGGTCGCCACGAGCTAGACGCATCGATCATGGATGGCCAGGATCGCAAAAGCGGCGCCGTGGCGGGCCTTCGCGTGGCGAAGAACCCGATACGCGTGGCCCGTCTGGTCATGGCTAAGACCAAACACGTGCTCCTGTCTGGCGACGGAGCCGACGCTTTTGCCGAGACCGTTGGCGCCGAACTCGCCCCGCCGGATTACTTTTGGACAGATCGCACTCGCAAAAAATGGCAGCGGTTGCGTGATGAAGCAGAGGACCACTACGGCACGGTCGGGTGCGTCGCGCTGGATACCCACGGCAACTTGGCCGCCGCCACCTCGACGGGCGGCCTAACGATGAAAAGGTTCGGCCGCGTGGGCGACTCGCCCCTGATAGGCGCCGGCACCTGGGCCGACAATCAAACCTGCGCGGTCTCCTGCACCGGCATCGGCGAGTTGTTCATCCGCGACCAGATTGCTTATGACATCTCGGCCCGCATCGCCTATGGCAAGAGCGATCTCGCCGGGGCCGTCCATCATCACCTCCATGAATCGCTCGCCAAAGACACGGGCGGCGTGATTGCCATCGGCGTAAGTGGCGAGATCGTACTCGACTACAACACCACCGCCATGCCACGAGCGGCGGCCGATTCGTCGGGGCGTTTCGAGGTGTTTTCCCGATAAGACGCGAATCAAAGGCACTCTCGTCACCGCAGGCAATTTGGATAACCAACGCCGCTGGAGTCTCCAACAACCGTTTCAGAGAACTCCCAACGGCGCCAAGGTCGACGCCCATTACGCACGAAAGCCTAGAGCCTAAAACTCAGCGGTCTGGGCCACCGGCGTGAGTTAGGATTCATCTCAATACATGGCGTTTATCTCTCGCTGCGCTTTCTTGAGCTGGATGGCTGGATCCCGGTCGGTGTCCATGAGCGCGTTGTATATAAATTCGATCATGATCTTAGAAAACTCGTTGTACTTGGCGAGTTTGGGGCGATGTCCCACCCATTCTTTGGCGAAGTAATCTTGCACATAGTGAAGCGCCCCACGCTCGGTAAGCTCACGATTAATGATATTTTGATTCGCTGGCACCCTAAATCCATACTCGCCTTTGTCTCGTGAGTACTGCGCTGGAACTAGCGATCGACGGTACTGCTCTTCACTCGTGAGAAAGTCAATAGATTTAAGGGCTGCGTCATACTTTCCTTCTTCCATCGCGCTGGCTGAAACTGCATAGAACCATCCACCGCTGCACATCTTGGCCGCTTGCTTTGGCATACCTGCTCTCGCCGGCAGCGGTTGTGGGAAAACGGCCACCTTATCAGCTAGCTGTTCGTAGCGTGATAGATTCCGAAGTCCAAAATACGCGCGTGGCCAATTGCGTAGCACCAGTGTTTTGTTACTTGTAAAGTGCTTCAAGCTACCCACCTCATCGTGCGAAAGCGCGTCTCTAGGGACAAGTTCATCCTTAATGAGCGTTTGCATGAACTCTAGTGCATCGGCGCCCTCCTCGCTGTCGACTATTGGGACTCCTTCTTCGTTAAGACTGATTTCACCGCCATGAGCCCATAGCATCTCAAAGTAATTGACTAGCAAACCCCCATACGCCTTCCCCTGAAACGCATATCCGGTGTATCCTCGCTTCTTCGCTTCCTCCAACGCTCTCTTAAACTCCTTTAGAGTCTTTGGCACATCAAGTTCGAGCTCACGAAGCAAGTCTGTCCTGTAAATCATCAAGCCGACATTTAAGAAGTTAGGCTTGGCATAGAGCCGGTAACCACTCCCACTGACGTCGTGTTTTGCAGCACTATAAGCTGGCCCGTACTGGTGCGCACTCACACGCTGTCCGGATACGCCATCAACGGGTACGATCCAGCCCATCTCTGCGAAGTACGGTATCCATATAACGTCGAGTTCAATCACATCGAACGTCTCTCCCGCTCTCATGCGGTCGGTAAGTTCACCAAGAACACCGTTTACATTCACGTACTGCGCAGTATCTGATGCCTGTGCGGCTACAGACTGGTAGTCTAGCGCGAGGTCCAAGCGGAGCGAGGGGTCGATCTCGCCGTTTAGAATACGAATTGACTCCCCATCGAACTGGCCATCTCCATTGCCAGCGATTGTGATTGTGTGTACATGAAAAAGACCGAATGCGTAACCTGTTAATAGGAACACTAGAACACCTAATGCAACTGGACTGACCATGCTAGCAAGGCGTAATTTGCGGCCTGACCGATAGTGCTCATACACAAGTCCTAATCCAAAACCTCCTGCCCCGGCTAAGACATTCGGGACAACAGCGAGCAAGAATCGGGCTATGACTGAATCTTGCGACTCTGAATGAGAAAGTAAGGCCAAGTCTATTGCGGTCAATATGGCAACGGAAATAGAAATGGACCAAGCGACTGCTGGCACAGTAAAAATTGCTTTACCAGTGGCGGTGGTAAAGCTGGCGATTTTTTTGAACATGATGAGATTATGTCTAAGAGGTACGTCAGCAGTAGAGTGGAGGAACTATAGATACTGAGCGCTACAACGATGGGAGAGTCTGCGCTAATACTAAGGAGACCTGAGTCAATCGCGTACTTGCGAGAGGAGGATCGTCTAATCCGTCAGTCAAGGGCCCCAGGGCTTACAGCGGCATGTTAGCAGCTTAGGCCAAGATGCCTGCAGCCTCTGTTACGCTGTTGTTCAGCCATATTCGGTCAGCGAGGCTTGTTGTCACCAGCTACGCACGAGCGATCATTGTCGATCAATAGAGCCTGACACGCAAGAACTACCGAGCTGTTCGTAAACGAGGCAGGCTGTAGGTGAAATCACCCAATACATATCTCGCTGCGGTCTGGCCCACCGACTTCAGCTTCGCGAAGGTTTCTAAGTTCACAGGCGTGACCCGCCTGAGGGCCTTGAGGAGTAAATCCGCACGTATCTGAGTGGCGCCTTGATCAGTAACGCTGCAAGATTTCCGGCGCGTCGATGTCCTCCAGCCCCGGGAAGCCCTCTTCGGCAATGCGCGCGCCCAGCGCGGTGACTTGCTTGTAGTACTGGTTGGCCGGGCGTCGGCCGTCGAGCTTCTGACGCAGCTGTTGGCAAAGCACGTCTGCGGCGTCTTGGATCAACTCGTCGCCGGGGTCGGCCGTGACCTGCTCGCTAGCGGCGTACATGCTGGTGGCCAGCATGGTAATCAAGTCCTGGCATCGCCCGCTCAGTTCGGCCATTCGGCACTGGCGGTCGGCCAGCTTGAGCTGGAACTTCTGCATGGCGCCGTCAATCTCTAACGCCATTTTCTGCAGCCGGTCGCACGCGAACTCCGCGTGACGACGCAACGCGGCCGGCATGTCCGGTAGCTTCGGCGCGGTGCTCCACATCAGTCGGCGACCAATCATCCACTTCGCATAAGGCATGGCGACGGGGGCAAGCTTCATCGCATGCATCGGGTTGAGCGGGTTGGGCTGCTTGATGCCGGCCGCAGCCAAAGCTTTGCCAATCGGTTCGTAATAAACTTTGCCATGGTTCTTGACCAAAGACTTGAAGAACGCCATGCCCAGCATCTCGCCCTCACCCTCGTAGATGCAGGGGGCGAGGAAGTCGTGGATGTTATCTCCCAACGTGTGGCCTTGAAGGAAAGACCGACCGCCGTGAGTCTTCATGAAGTACTCGATCGCGGCGTGCTTTTGCGCCTCGCTGCCGAAGATCTTGGCGATGATGCACTCCATCTCGCCACGGTACCCGCGGTCCAGCAGGTCGGCACACCAAGCAACCAGCGCATCGCAACCGACAATCAAGCCGGCCAGCTCCCCTACACGTCGCCGGACCAGCTCCCGCTTGCCAATTGGCTCGCTATAGGTCACCCGGTAGTCGGCCCATGGCAGCATGCTGGCCAGCATTTGCCGCATGGTGCCGGCGGCGTTGGCGCAAAGTGACACCCGCCCCAGATTTAGCCCGTGGTAGGCGATGGTCAGTCCATCGCCGCGGCTGGGCGTCAGCAGATTCTCTTTTGGCACACGGAAATCGCGAAAGATGATGCCACGGTTGTAGAGGTGCCGCAGGGCGTAGATACCGTATTTGTTGAGTTGGAAATGCTCGTTCTCTTCGGTCGGAAGATCGACAACCAGCACGGCAGGCTTACCATCAACCAAGCAAACCAGCCCAATCGTCCGGCCAGGCAACACGTTGGATATAAACAGCTTTTGGCCGTTAACAACGTAGTGGTCACCATCCAGCACGGCTGTTGTCTTGAGTGCTGTGAGGTCGCTGCCGGCGCCTGGTTCGGTCAGGGCAAACGCGCTGAGCCGCGAGCCATCGGCTAGGCCAGGCAAGAAGCGTTGTTTTTGTTCCTCGGTGCCAAAGGTCTTCACAGGATCGACGGCGCCGATGCACCCATGGATCGAGGCAAGGCCAGCAATGGTGCCATCAACGGTGGCCATGCGAGATAAGAACGCGGCCACGCAGGTGAAAGGAGCGCCACTGCCGCCGTGTTCGCGATCAACCAGTAGCCCCCAGTAGCCGGCAGCGGCCAGTTCTTGCAAGACTTCCTCACGGAGCTTTTCGTGGTCCTCGCCCCCTTGGTGATGCAGCGTGCCTGCCGCTTTGTGCCGGCGGACGATCGCAATCGAGTCGTCCATCACCTTTTGCACGTCGGCCGGCGTCTTGGCGGGTGTACTCAGAAACTCTTCAACCGGCACGCCACGGTCCCATACAGCGCGGTGAGCGGGGCTGTTGACCGTTTGGTACTGAGCAGCAAACAACGACTCGACTTGATCGTCCGCTTTGTCGATCGCTCCGGTACGACGCGCTTCGTCGTCGCTCTTGCCGCCAAGTTTCAGAGCGGTCTCTGCGAAGGAAGCTCCGTGATCCGTGCCGGTGTCTGTCCCTGCAACACCGTTGGGCGAAGCGGCGGAAACATCGTGGTCTGTGCCGGGGTCGCGGAGATCGGTCGCCATGGAGGGCCTCGCAGTTAGGGGAGTCGGCCCCGGCTACATGAGTCCTCCGAGGCAACAACCGTGTATCTAACTATACGCTGTTGCCCCGCTCGCCGGCAGCAGAAACCCAGCAAACCCTTACCGACGAAGGATTTAAGCCCCACCCCAAGGATGACATTGGCGATCGCCAGATGGCCAAAAAAGAAGGGCCCGCGCTGTTGCGCGGGCCCTTCCAGGCTGCTGCTCCGTTCAGCCTCGCAGTGACCATTCTTGGCTCAGCGTCGACGCTTCAGACCAACGGCGGCCATGCCGAACAGCGACAACACGGCGGCGGTCGGTTCGGGAACGGCGGTGATGGTGACGCGGGCAATCCCTCTGGGGTAGCTGTTGAAGTCCAGTAGCGACAGATCGAAGCCGTTGTTGTTAGCGAAACCGGCGTACGGATCGCCGATTACGTTACGAATCAGGTTGTTGGTATCAGCAGCACCTTGGTTAGCGCCCGTCTGACCGGCATTGCCACCAAAGCCGGCCGTCGGGAAGAGACCCTGCAGGGGGCCGATGGGCGGAGCGGCGGTGTCGAAGTCTTCTGCCTCGGTGCCGGCGTCGTTGACGGTGCCAGCTTGACCAATGTTGAAGCTGATGCTGCCCTGGCCATCGTAGAGAGAAAGCAAGTCGTGGGCGAAGGGATTCCCATTGGCTACGAAGAAGTCGTTACTCGGCAATACCATCGTCGCGTAGGAGAAGTAGCGGTTGGTGCCATTGGCCTCGATCGTGAAATTCTGGCTTACCGATTGACCCGGTGTGAGCGGGCCGGGAGAAGCCGTCGCTAGCGTGGCGTCGACGCGTTCGGAACCATCTTGGGCGTTGTCAAACACGCCGCTAACGCCACCTTGGACATAGGTACGGCCAGCCAAGAAATCGGTGGACAAATCTGCCGTGTTGCCGTCCTCAGCGATCCGTTCCAGGCCTTCTTGCGCGGTCAATCCACCGTCGTAGCTATCGAAGCTACCATCGTGAAAGCCAACCCAAACGGGAGTAAGTACCGTGCCACCGGTCGGGGCGATGTTCTCAATCGTGACGCGGACTTCCAAAGCCGAGGCGGTGGTGGCGGCAACGGCAATCATCAAAGCAGTGGTGGTCTTCAATAGCATAGCAATCAATCTCCGGGTGGAAGCGGCGCGCACCCTGTGCGCAGGGGGCGGCGACCGCAGAAAAACTAAGGGAGCGTTGGGCGAGCAACGCCAAACGCGTGTTCTCAAGAGAGGGTTGTGACGCGAGTCGTCAGCAGGTCACTAGCACCAGGTCGCGTGGATCAGAAATCGCTAGAGGATCGTAGGCTGACCAACCCAGGACAGCCGATTCACCTGCTTAGTCGAACCCCGCGAACCTTTCTTACAGCGTGGAGTCAGAAAACAGGAAACCCCTCGCTGTGTGTATGCCAGCTCACATAACGGCCGCTGGCTGGGCGGTTACTCGTCTGGCTCTTGGGCACGAGCGAGCGAAGAGGCAATCCTATCTCGCATGTCTCTGGGCATCGCTTTCAAATCTGCGCCGCGGTCTCGGGCGGCCTGATCCACCAACTTCAGTTGCCGGGCGACTTGGCGGCAGTAGCTGCAACTGATCTGGTGCAATCTCACCGCCCACCGCTCCACGCCGGTAAGCTCCCGATGACAGGAATCAGACATCAAGTGCGTCGACTCCTCACAGCGGAGGGTCAGCAGCATACGAATTGCCCGCCACAGGGACATCTCAGGAAACCTCAAACCAGCGGGACTGCAGAAGCTTGCGGAGCCTGACGCGAGCCCGGTGCAAACGTACTGATAGATTAGTCGACGTAATCCCTAGGATGCTACAGGCTTCTTCGGTAGAGAGCTGGTCCATGACGCAAAGCGTAAACGCCTCAGCAAGCGGCGGATTGAGTTCGGCCAAGCAACTGTCAAAAACCTCTCGGAATTCGGCCGATTGTACCTGTTCGCTGGTGGCGCCCTTCCACTTGATGACATCAACCAAACTGCCCCGGGAATCGAACAAGCCGTCACTCGACTCGCCGTGCTCGGCGCCGTCGGCCTCAAGTCGCCTGCTTGCCTTCCGGTAACGGTCGATGACCTTCCGGCGCAAGATACCGATCAGCCACGTTTCGAGGGTCGATTCGCCTTTGAATCGCGGGTAGGCCTTGATGGCTGCCAGCAGGGTTTCCTGCACGAGGTCCTCGGCAACGGCTTGATCGCCGGACACCCGCGCAACCGCATAGGAATAAAGCCGGTCACCGTAGGCCTGGAGCCAATCCATCGCAAAGTGGGCTGGCTTTTCCGTATCGGCGGGCGCGGACATGGCGAAACGTGACGGGTAGATTCAGTTGCAAAGGCTTCTCTAGCCAACTCGCTGGGCATGGCTTTGTCTGTCATCTATTTCACAATCAGAGAGTTCGCCTCCTTCCCGTCGATTAAGATTCGGATGACAATCGTGCTAGGCGAGCCGAATCGCCGTTGTCTTCGCCCACCTTTCCGATGTAACTAGCGGACTTACCTGTCGCGAGCCATCGCCCACCAGGCACAAGCTATGCATGATCCCCGCATCGACCAACTTGCCGCCGTCCTGCTCGACCACAGCTGCCGCGTGCAGCCAGGCGAACACCTACTGATCGAGGCGATCGATCTCCCAGAGCCGAACCTTGTCTGCGCCCTGGTGGAGGGCGCCGCCGCTCGCGGAGCGATTCCGCTAGTCGATTGGAAGAATCAAACGGTGCAACGGTCGCTGTTTCAATCGGCCACCGAGGCCAGCATGAAGCTGGCGGGCAGCATCGAACGCGCGCGGATGGAACAGATGCAGGCCTACATCGGCGTTCGCGGATCGGGCAATTCGAGCCAATTGGTGGATGTGCCGCATGAGCGGATGGATCTCTACCAAAAGCATTGGTTGCGTCACGTCAACGAGTACCGCGTGCCTAAGACCAAGTGGTGCGTCTTACGATACCCAAATGATTCTTTCGCCCAGGCGGCGGACATGAGCACGCGCGCCTTCGAGGACTTCTACTTCGACGTCTGCACCGCCGACTACCAAGCCATGGCCCAGGCGCAACAGCCGCTTGTGGCTCGGATGGAGGCGGCCGAGCAAGTGAAGATCGTGGGCCCCGGCACGGAACTGGAATTCAACATCGCCGGCATACCGGTAATCCCTTGCGCGGGCGAGCACAACATTCCCGACGGCGAAGTGTTTACCTGCCCTCACCGCGATAGCGTCAACGGCGTCATCCAATACAACACGCAGAGCCGCTACCAGGGGACTGTCTTCAGTGATATTCGTTTCGAGTTCAAAGACGGCAAGATCGTTGACGCCACGTCCAATGACACCGAGCGAATCAACGCCGTGCTCGACTCTGACGAAGGCGCCCGGTACATCGGCGAGTGGTCCCTTGGGTGCAATAACCGCGTGCTGCACCCCATGCTCGATACGCTGTTCGACGAAAAGATCGGCGGCAGTATGCACCTGACTCCCGGCCAGGCCTACGAGGAGGCCGACAACAGCAATCGCAGCAGCGTGCACTGGGACCTCGTACTCATCCAGCGCGCCGACTACGGCGGCGGCGAGCTCTACTTCGACGGCGAACTGGTCCGCAAAGATGGCCTGTTTCTGCCAGACGACCTGAAGGGGCTGAACGTGGGGCTGGCCTGAAACCGACAGGACCGGATTACCGAGACGAAATCCAGATCTTTCCCACGCCAACTAGGCACTCGACAACAAATCCAAGCCAGGTCATCAACCTTGGGAATCGACGAGCGTTCTGTTGTATGACCACCTTACGAAGATCGTACTCGGTCGTCACGCTGTGGGACTCCCAACGCGACCATTGGTCAAGCGGCATGGGCATCTTGGTTTGCTCCGCTTGGTGCAAGGGTAGCCAATCGCTGAATTCCATGACGGTTACCTGGGGCGAAGAGACGAAGCGCTAGCAAGACGCTCCACGGACTGTCATGGCGGGGTGAAGGTTCGCGGGCTCGGCGAATGGCCATGAGGTGCTAGAATGAATCGCGTTCGCTTAGCTCCTTCCTTGCCCGCTACTAATGTCAACCCACCAACTCCATACTGAGCACGAGCGTTCTTTCGAGACGAATCGCTTTGTCTACCCGGTGCTGAGCCGTCGGTCGGGGGGAATCTCGGTGGGGGTGAACCTCAACCCTGACAAGGTGTGCAACTTCGATTGCATCTACTGCCAGGTCGATCGCACCACGCGGAGCGAGACGCGGTTTGTTGAGATCGATCAGCTGTTGGACGAACTCCGCACCGTGCTGCAATTGGTAGTCAGTGGCGAGCTGTATCGAACATCGAAGTTCGCCGCGGTTCCTGAAAAACTCCAGCGACTAAACGACATGGCGTTTAGCGGCGATGGGGAACCGACTACCTACAAGAACTTTGACGAACTCATGCAGCTTGCCTCTGAGGTTAAGCAGCAGGTTTGCCCGCCTGAGACCTGCGAATCGGTCAAAATGGTGCTGATTACCAATGCCAGCATGTTTCACCGCCCGCATGTCCAGCGCGGTCTGGAGGTACTCGACCACAACCAAGGCGAAGTTTGGGCCAAGCTCGACGCGGGGACCGAGACGTACTATCACCAGATCGAGCGAACCAAGATTCCGTTTCAGCAAGTGCTCGACAACATTGCTGCAGCCGCCAAGGCGCGTCCGCTGGTAATCCAGTCGCTCTTTATGCGAGTGGCTGAGGCGCCGCCAGCGTCGGACGAGATCGCCGCCTACTGCGATCGGCTCAACGAGATAACCGCTCAAGGCGGGGCAATCAAGCTGGTACAGGTCTACACCGTAGCCCGCAAACCAGCCGAGTCGGTCGTCACGCCGCTGGCGGACGCTGAAGTCGACGCCATCGTCACCCGCGTGCAGCAAGAGACGGGGCTCTCAGCCAAGGCCTTCTACGGAACCGCTGGATACTAGACAGCCCGGGAGCCACGCCTCGCTGTTCGGGGCGATTCTTCAAACGCTTCGGCGAGGCGTAGCTCGCCGGCTAATTCTGTGGCCCGTCGACGAAGCTGCGTGGGGGCGGTACTCTGTACGGTCTTACGCGGTCCTTGAATACCAACCCCCCCTCGTCCCTCCCGATGTCTGACCCCTACTTCCAGCAACTGTTTGCCGACCGGATTGGCGGCGCCAACTACGGCAAAGACAACGCGATCTATAAGTTTGAGAAGATCAAGCGCGCCAAACGCAAGGCCCTGGCCGAGCATCCCGAGCGGGCGCTGCTAGATTTTGGCATCGGCGAGAACGATGAGATGGCTCCTGAGGCGGTTCGCCAGGTCATGGCCGAGCAAATCAGCCTGCCGGAGAATCGTGGCTACGCTGACAATGGCGTTCTGGAGTTCAAAGAGGCGGCGGCGCGATTCATGCAGCGCGAGTTTGGGGTCGAGCTTGACCCCGCCACGGAAATCAACCACGCCATTGGCAGCAAGCCGGCGTACGCCATGTTGCCAGCCTGCTTCATCAATCCGGGCGATATCACGCTGATGACGGTGCCGGGCTATCCCGTTGCCGGTACGCACACGACCTACTACGGCGGTATCGTTCACAAGCTGCCGCTGCTGGCGGAAAACAACTTCTTGCCCGATCTGGATGGCATCCCTGGAGACATCCTAGACCGCGCAAAACTGCTGGTGCTTTGTTTCCCCAACAGTCCGACCGGCAAGACGGCGCCACCCGAGTTCTATGAGAAGGTCGTCGCTTTTGCGAAGGCGAACAACCTGGTGGTCATCCAGGACGCCGCGCACGCGATGATTAGCTTTGATCAAGAGCCAAGTAGCTTCCTGGCTACGCCTGGGGCCAAAGATGTGGGTGTTGAAGTCCATTCGCTGTCGAAAGGCTTTGACATGATTGGCTGGCGAATGGGCTGGGTTTGCGGCCATGAGCGTATTGTAAGCGCCTTTGCTGATGTGAAAGACAACAGCGACTCAGGCCAGTTTATCGCCGTGCAGAAGGCAGCGGCCGCGGCGTTGGATGACGCCGAGATTCCTCAGGCGATTCGCGCAAAGTACCGCCGTCGCATGGAGAAGTTGGTGGCCACGCTGCAACAGTGTGGCTTTGATTGCCAAATGCCCGGTGGCACCTACTTCCTGTACACACCAGCGCCGAAGGGCTTAGAAGCCGGCCCAACCTTTGAGAACGCTGAAGCCGCCAGCCAGTACCTGATCACCGAGCAGTCGATTTGCACCGTCCCCTGGGATGATGCGGGGGCATTCCTGCGTTTCAGTGTGACCTACGAAGCGGAAACCGAAGCAGCCGAAGACGCCTTGATGAACGAAACGGCCGAGCGTCTGCTTAGCTTGCAGCCGGTGTTCGCGTGACGGAGTAGGATAGAAGGTTTGGCAAGTACTTGCTTGCCGCCGCTTCTGCTCGATTCGACTTTCGAAGTCTCTCCAAGAATTGCCGCCCGTGTCTGATTCGTTGCTTCAACGGCCGATCGTCATTATTGGCGCCCCGCGCTCCGGGACGACGCTGCTCAGCCAACTGCTCAAGAATCACCCGCAGCTTTATTTGGCGGACGAGCCCCGCATCCTGTGGAAGTTTGGCAATGACTCTCGGAGTGACTTGCTGCGGCCCGAGCATGCCACTGAGTCGGTCCGTACCGAGATTCGCCGCCGCTTCGCCAGCCAAGTCCAAGCTGCCGGGGCTACGCGGTTGGTTGAGAAAACGCCCAGCAATTCGCTGCGCGTGAGCTTTGTCGATCGGATCCTAACCGATTGTGTCTTCGTTCATATTCTCCGCGATGGCTTGCAGTCCGTCCTCTCAATCCGTGAGTTCTGGCGCAATCACTCGACGGGGGTTCCCAAAGGTCGTGTGCTGAGGCGCTTGAAAGAGATTCGGCTGACTCAGGCTCCGCACTATGCAAAGGAGTTTGTCCGTCGTGCCGCCGGCAAGGTCGTGCCCTCAGCGGCGGGGCCGGCGGTTTGGGGTCCGCGAGTGCCCGGCATCGATCAATGGGTTCGCGATCGCGATCTGCTAGAGGTTTGCGCCATGCAGTGGCGACTTTGTGTCGAAATGGCCAGCCGCGAGGGCCGCGCGCTACCCGAAGATCGCTACACCGAATGCCGGCTGGAAGACTTTGACGAAGCGGAACTAGCACGCATCATGCACTTCTGTGGGCTCGAGCCGTGTGAGGAAGTCTCGGCCGGATACCGGGCCAAGTTTGATACCGGCAAGCGAACGCAGCGCTCTGCCGCAGCAGACGACGCCGATATCACGCGCGTCGAAGAACTCATCGCGCCAACGGCTAGCTGGCTTGAGTCGTTGCCGTCTGCCAAGCGGCATTAAATCGGCTCGTCGCGAATCTCACCAGATCGCTTGCCGAGGTTGCCATAGCGGTGGTAGACGTGGGAGATACTCTGCTCTTGGAAATACCAAAGCAGCTCGATCCGACCAATTGAGCTAACCGGTTCGTCGGCGATGTAGGTAAGCGACTCGGCTGCAGCGTTTCTTACGATCTCCGGAACACGGGTAGGGCCAGCGTAGCGAACGCGCTCGATCGTGGCCTGACGCAGCGAGCTTGCGAGCTGGACATCGGACTGCTCGACGAACTCGATATCGCCAGCCCATGAGCCCGTGGTGCTGTCTAACTCGTGGACCAAGTCAATCAAGCTAGAGGGCAGTTCAAGGGACCAGCTCACCACCACTCGGCAACCGGCAACCCGGGCCGCAGCGATTCTTGCCACAACCTCCCAAGGCGTATCCTCATCTGCCAGGCGGACGTGAACTGCCCTGAATGGCAGATAGCGGCGATGATTGTCCTCGCCAAGTAGGCGAAAGTGATCGTGCGCAACGGAAAACTCATCCCTGCAGCGGGCTTCATAATCGGCGACGATGCCCGACATCTTGGAAAGCGGACCGTCACCCCGCTCGGTTAGTTTTCGGCACAACTCAGCCAGGTGAGCGTCTTCAATTCCGCCAAATTCAGCGGGGGCCGGCGGTGACGACTCGAATTCCATCAGCTGCGCCACGTAATTCGGACCACCAGCCTTCAGCCCCGGACCGACGTTGCTCTTGCCCGTACCGCCAAACGGCTGGCGGAGCACGATAGCGCCGGTTGTGGGCCGATTGATGTAAAGGTTGCCAGCCCGGATCGAGTCACTCCACAGTTGATGTTCTCGGTCGTCGAGCGTCTCAATGCCAGAGGTGAGACCGTAGCCAGTGGCGTTGACCAGATCGATTGCCTCATGCAGGTCACTAGCCGGCATGACGCCGAGAACGGGACCGAAGAACTCGGTTTGATGGGTATAACTGTCTGCCGAAACGCCCCACTTCACCCCGGGACCCACTAGGCAGGGATTGTCAGCGACGTGGAGACGCGGGGCCACGAGCCACGACTCGCCTGACTCTAGCTCCTTAAGCGCGGTTTCCAAGTCGCCCGACGGCGGACGAACCAGCGGGCCGATCTTTGTCTTGAGGTCCCAAGCAGAACCAACAGCCAGGCTCTCTACGGCGTCCTTCAAAGCCATACGGAAACGCTCGTCTTCATAAACTTCTTGCTCGAGCACCAAGAGCGACGTTGCCGAACACTTTTGCCCACTGTGACCAAAGGCCGAATGCAAGACGTTCTTGATGGCGAGATCGCGGTCGGCAAGGGCGGTAACGATTGTCGCATTCTTGCCGCCCGTCTCGGCGAAGAGTCGCATCGAAGGCTTGGCGGCTAGCATGCGTTGAGCGGTTTCGGTGCCTCCGGTCAGGATCACGGCGTCCACATCGTGATGCGTTACCAAATGCTGACCCGCGGTCGCGCCGCTGCAAGGAGCGAATTGCAACGCCTCCTTCGGCGCCCCGGCTTGCCAGAAGCACTCGCACAAGGCATAGGCGATGGCGACTGTGTCGCTGGCGGGTTTGAGAATCACCGTGTTGCCTGCCGCAAGGGCGGCAGCCACGCCACCACATGGTATGGCCAGCGGGAAATTCCAAGGCGACGCGACTGCCACCACGCCTTTCCCCCGCGTGCTTACGCCTGGAAGTTGGTCGAATTGGCGAGCCGTGTCCGCGTAGAAGCGGCAGAAGTCGATCGCTTCGCTCACTTCGGGGTCGGATTCTGTAAAGAGCTTGCCTCCCTCGGCTAGCATCAAGCCCATCAAGTCACCCCGCCGCGCGGCGATAGTCGCCGCGACGTCGTACAGGACTTCGCAACGCTCCGCGTGTGATCGATGTCGCCAGCCGCTGGGGTCTTGCTGGGCACAATCGACTGCCGCATCGATCTCCTCGACGGATGCGTGTCGATAGCGGGCGACGACGACTCCAGGTCGCGAAGGATCGACCGACTCGCGAATGTCTCCATCAAAAAGCTCGTTACCACAAGTCTGGGTCGGAACGCAAATCGCGTGCTGGCCGTGCTTGTCTCTCCAAGTGTCAAGCAGTGACACGGCCCAATCGCTGTGATGCGGCAGAGACCAATCCGTATCCGACTCGTTTCTAAAGTTGGCAGGGGAGGGCGGTGCGTTGAGGGCTCCGGTAGTCTCGGTACGACGGTCCTGCTGCCGCCGCGGTTCTGATTGCAATCCCTCCATGGCATCGAATGATGTAACAAAGTGGTTCTCTAGTCGCTGCCAGTCGTCGCTACTTGTGGTGATGTTGAACGCATGCCGTAGGAAGTTGTGTTCTCCCGTATTCTCGTCCAGGCGGCGAACCAGATAGCCGATCGCGTTGATGAAGTGCTCTTGGCGACAGGTTGGAGCATAGAGCAGCAAGTTCTGAGAAAGCTCGAACAGCGCTCGCCGCTGATGGCTAGCCATGCCCTCCAGCATTTCGAATTGAACGCGGTCCAGCGCTCCGGCGGCGGCGGCGGTCACCAGACCGTACGAAAGCGTGAAGAGGTTGTGGGAAGCGATGCCAATCCGCGCGGCTGCCAGATTCTCTGGCTTCATCCCCTCCTGCAGCATCCGTTTGTAGTTGGCATCGGTTTCCAGCTTCGTCTTATAGGGTGCTTGAGGCCAGCCACGGTGGCTTGCTTCGACGCGCTCCATCTCCATGTTGGCGCCCTTCACAATCCGGATGGTGATGGGAGCACCACCCACCGCGACGCGCTGCCGAGCCCAAGTGTTAATCTCCTGCTGCACAAGGTAAGAATCTGGCACGTAGGCTTGCAGGACGATGCCGGCGCGGACTTGCTCTAAACCGGGGCGGTCAAGCGTCTGCATGAAGGCCGCTGCCGTAAGCCGAAGATCGCGATACTCCTCCATGTCGAGGTACACAAACTTTGGGACCACCGCGCCATCAGCGCGAACAAAAGTACCCTTGGCAGCAGCGCGAAAGAGGGCCTCCAACCGATCTGCTAACACGCCGATGGTAGCGTCCCGCGCGATTGGTGAGATCTGAGAGTAGATGGTCGAGATTTTTACGCTGATAACTTCGATCTCGGGTCGCTGTAAGGCTGCGAGGTAGGCATCCAATCGCCGACGAGCTTCCTGTTCGCCCAAGAGAGCTTCGCCCAGCTCGTTGACATTCATCCGCAAGCCTTCATCCCGGCGAGCGACCAAATGGTCGTGCAGCAATTCCTCTTCGGCTGGTAGGACGACATTGGCCGTTTCGTGCCGCATTTTTTCTTTGACCAGCGGCATCGAGACGCCTGGCAGATAACCCCCAAAAGACTGGAACCCGCGGAGCATTGCCCGGTCGAGCGGACTGAAGAAACGTGGTACGCCTTGTGCGTCGAGCACGTGGACCAATTGATCTGCTGACCGAGCCCAAGCCTTGCTCCGAAAGGCCTGATCCGTCAGCTGCATGAGCGTCGCTTTGTCGCTCGGATGCTGCATCATGCGGTCCAGCTCTGCCTGCTGGCGCCGTTCGGCAGACGTTTGCAGGGTTGTCGCTCGTTCCTGGAGCTGTCGGGCCACGTAGATGGCCTGCTGAACCTCCGTCGCCAGTGCAGAGTTCGGCTCGGGAGCATAATCGGCGAGCAATTCGTTCAGCTGCTCTCGAACCAGGCTGGCAGTCTGACCTTTCAAAATAGGCACGAGGGATCTCCCGGCTGCGGACCGTCTGAATGCGAAGGAATACTTCGGTTTCTCGACAATTCTGACAACGTAACAGCGAACAGTTGCAGGGGAAGCCTCCTAGGACTGATAATCTTCGGAAGTATCTTGGCGAGCGGTGACTCGCCCTGGTGGTCCTGCGCGACCACACCGTCCGCCCTGAAATACGCCGCTATCCTTATGGCCATTGCCGCTGAGCAGCTTGATTCGCGGACGCAGGTGGTGACGCCAGAGAACATCGCCTTTGCGTACCGCACGGCGGGCCCCTTCTCCAGGATTGGCGCCTATCTGCTGGACATCTTGATCCAGCTAGTGGTTGTAGTGGTCACCTTCGTTCTTTTCTGGATTTGCTTAATGATCCTCTTTGCCGCCATAGCGGGTGGCGGTGGTGGTGGCTTTTCGATTGGCGAGGTGCTTGGCAACTTAGGGACATTCTCCATTTTCGTGCTGTGGTTCTTGATGCAATGGTTCTACGGTTGCTTCTTCGAGATCCTGTGGAACGGACAAACACCTGGCAAGCGCTCTCTGGGGCTTCGTGTGCTGCAAACAGATGGCCGGCCGATCACCGCCCAACAAGCCGTCTTGCGGAATCTCATTCGTTTTCTCGATGCGCAGCCTTTCTTGCCACTCCCTCCTGATTTATTGCAAGCCGTTTCATTCTTTGCTCCGCTAGGCGCTGGCTCGCAGTTGGCAGCGTTGGTTTCGATGACCCTCACGAGGCGTTACCAGCGGCTGGGTGACCTGGCGTGTGGGACCATGGTGATTGCGGAAGATCGCTCGCGAGTGGCGAAGGTCGAACCGATTAGCGACCCGGCTATCCTTGCTCTGCAAGAGAAGATTCCCGCCAACTTCGCCGCTAATCGAACACTCTCCAAAGCACTGGCCCACTATGTGGACCGCCGGCGGTTCTTCGGACCTGCCAGAAGACAAGAGATCGCACGCCACGTGGGCGCCATCCTGATTGACCAACTAAATCTGCCGCGCGACACTGACTGCGACGCACTGCTCTGCGCGCTGTACAACCGCGTATTCCGCTCCGATGCTTTGCAGGAAGAAGAGAATGCCTCTGGCGAAGCGTCCACCGTCACGACCATCAACGGCGTGCCGCTCGCGTCAGCAAGTCCTGATCTCACCGCAAGCAACTAGTTGCCACGCTCATGCAAGCCGCCAAACTCATCGAAGCGAGAGCTCCCCAGTGGCGTCAGCTGGAGCAATTGTGTGCGCAAATGGAGCGACGCTCGACCGAGAAGAAGCTCTCCGCGCAGCGCCGAGTGGAGTTTGCCGCCATGTACCGGGCGGCTTGTGCCGATCTGTCGTTGGCCGATGCCTATCAACTACCGGGCGACACGGTGCGTTACTTGCATCAACTGGTAGGCCGTGCGCATAACCAGCTTTATCGTACGCACAAACTGCAGACCGCAGGTTGGAGCGATCTGGTCTTACGCCGTATCCCGCAGCAGCTGTTTCACGACAACTCCGTTCGCCTGGCGGCAGCACTGTTTTGGTTGCCGTTCTTGGCTTCGATGTTCTTGGCGTCCAACTACTCGCCGGTGCAGAACTATGCCCAAACCGTCATGGGAGCAGACTACGTCCTGATGATGGAACAGATGCACTCCGAACCGCCAGGGTCCAACCAAGTGCTGGGTGGCCTGGGAGCCGGGTACTACATCCGCCACAACGCTCCGATCGGTCTGCGTTGCTTCGTGTGGGGGCTCGTGTTTGGAGTGCTCGGGATGTTCGAGACTTTGTTCAATGCCATAATCCTAGGGGCTGCGTTTGGTCACATGACTACGGTGCCAAAGAGCGAGTACTTTTTTGAGTTCGTCACGGCGCACGGCCCCTTCGAGCTTACCGCCATTGTGCTTTGTGCCGCGGCAGGCATGAAAATGGGTTTTGCTTTGATTAGTACCGGGGGACTGGGCCGTAGAGAGTCGCTACTCAAGGCGGCAGGCGAATCTCTGCCGATCCTATTCACAGGGGTCACGCTCTTTATCTTGGCTGCTTTTATCGAAGGTTTTCTGTCGCCCAGCAGTCTTCCCTATGAGCTAAAGGCCTTCGTCGGCATGATGTCAACTCTGGCGCTGCTAGCGTATCTGGTCGTGCTCGGGTACTCGCAGCAGGAAGAGGAAGACTTAGTTGCTGGGGCCCAAGGCGCCGACACCCCGCCAGCGGCCACCTACAACTCACCTTTCGATAAACCAGACCCCGAGACCCTGGCCGCTTCTAGTGGCCCCAATCCCAAATCCTCCAACAACTAAGACCTCCACGTCTATCCCCTTGCTATGACGTTCGACTCCACCCACATTGCGATTCGCGAGCGCGGCTTTGCCGAGGTCTTGGACCTGGCGCTGCAAGTTTGCCGAGCGCACGCGGTGCCGCTGCTGTTGGCGCTGGTGGTTGGCGCGGCGCCATGGGCGGTGCTCAACGGAGCCCTGCTGTATGGGATGGGAGCGCTGGAAGACCTGGAGTGGGAAGGGCCCGTGCCCTACGGATTCCTCCTCACCCTCCTGGTAATTCTAGAAACACCGCTGGCCACGGCGCCCATGACGTTGTACCTGGGCCAGGTGACGTTTGCTGACCGGATTGATGCTCGCAAGATGGCCGTTGACTACTTGCGTAGCCTGCCGCAAATGATTTGGTCGCAAGGCATCATCCGGGCGCTGTGTATACCAATGATGGTAACCATGCTGTTGCCCTATGCAGGCTGGCCCTACTTGAGTGAATTGATCCTGCTTGAGCGAAATCCTGTCTTTGCAGGCAAGCATAAGCGTCTCACGACCCGCAAGCGCAGCAAACATCTTCACGGCGGATCGAGCGGTGACTTGCTCTCACGATGGTTGATCTCGGCGATGGCCGGATCGCTGATGGTGTTGGCTGTTGGCGGAGGCTTCTATTCGCTCGTATCGCAGTTGATCAATGTGCAGTTTGGCCAAATCGCAAGTCTCACCGTCCTGTATCCTCTGTCGCTGTGGTTGGTGGTCGGCTTCTTTGCGGTTGTTCGCTTCCTGGCTTATCTTGACCTTCGCATCCGCCGTGAGGGCTGGGAAGTGGAACTCACCATGCGCGCCGAGGCAGAACGACTGGCGAGGTTCGCTTGATGGGCACCAGGAATCAAGCATCAAGAACGACTGGCCAGTCACGCGCGAATCGCGGGGCCACAGCGCTAGTCGTTCGTGGTTTGTCCTTGGCTGTCGCCATTCAGCTGCTGCTCTTGTGCTCGCCCGCTAATGCAGCTCCCGATCTTGCCGATCCGGACGTTGCCGTCCAAGCCGCTCGGGATGGACTGGATAGCTATTGGGGCAAGAATTGGTACGACGACCAAGGGGACGCGTTCGCTGCGATCGATCTTCCTGTGCAGCGCAAACGTACTTGGAGCTTCTTTGCATGGCTGTTTAGTCTCTTCAGCGGTTGGACCTTTGACCTGGCTGGCTTCTTGAAGCTGCTTTCCTGGCTGGCGTTGATCGCGCTACTCGTGGCGATCATCTACGTCGTGGTCAAGGCAGCCAAGAACGCTGAGCTCGAATCGGCTGAGCGAGTCGACGACCCGGACGACGGACGTTCGCACATCGAGCGAGTCGAAGCTTTGCCAGTCTCCTTGGAACGAACCAGCGGCGACTTTTTGTCGGAAGCAAAGAACCTCTTGGCAGCGGGCGAACTGACGCTGGCGGTCGTGTATCTCTTTAGTTATCAGCTGGTAGAGTTGGACAAGCGGCGCCTGTTGCGATTGGTCAAAGGCAAAACCAATCGTCAGTATCTTCGTGAGTTACGGCGCAACGCCCCCGATCAGCCCCGTGTGGCAAGTCTTGTCGAACAGACGACTCTGATCTTCGAGCGTGCTTTTTTTGGAGCCCATCCTCCCGAGGTGGCGAAGTTAGAGACCTGCTTCGCCTCGGTCAACGAACTGCTCTCGCTTGCCGACCTCGCTTCCAAGGAGCACAGAAATGGTTAGCTGGCTTGGTCGTGTGTTCGCCGTACTCGCCGTGACGATGCTATCAGGGTGCGGACTGCCGGACTATCTCAACGATGGTTATGGCAAACGTAGTCAAGGCGGCGCGGAGAGTGTCAATGGAACCTCGGTTCTGGCAACCATGTTCACCAAGGCGGGGCACGATGTCAGATCATGGAGGTTAATGTCGCCTGCGCTCGACAAGGCTGATGTAATCGTTTGGTTCCCAAGTGACCACAAGGTCCCTACGCCCGAAGCTCAAACGTGGCTGTATGAATGGCTGTCGCTAAGTGCCGACTCGAAAACGCTCATCTTTGTTGGCCGCGACTATGACGCGGCCCCGCTGTATTGGCGATCCGCTCAGACGTTGGCTCCGCCGGCACAACGGCCGCAGTTCAAACGTCGGGAGGGAATGGCGAGATCAGAGTTTCTGACCACCCGTGGAGCGGGCCCCACCAGCGGGAGCTGTGGCGACTGGTTCACGATCGATACCAGCAACCCCGAAAGAAAGGTGTCGGGCCTGCAAGGGCCCTGGGCGCTCGGCATTGACGCCACCAAAGTGCAAATTGATCACCACCAGTATCTAACGCCGAGTGGCGACTTCGAGCCTCTGCTCGCCGACCAAGACGGCCACCCACTCGTTAGCGAGATGCTTTTCGACGCGACACAGGTAAGCTGGACGGACAACGATTCTCGCCTCGTGCTGGTCGAGAATGGTGCGTTCTTGCTGAACGGTTCGTTGGTCAATCACGAGCATCGCAAATTGGCAGGAAAGCTCGTTAGTAGCGTGGGATCTCCTGAATTAGATGTCGTCTTTCTCGAATCGGATGCTTCACCGTTGGTGCAAGACGAAGATCCGTCCGATGGTCCGCCAACTGGCTTTCGATTGTTTAGTATTTGGCCAATTGGCGCCACGCTGGCCCAGCTGGCGGCGCTGGGTATCGTCTTTGCGACGACGAGGTTTCCTATTTTTGGCGTTCCGAAGCGGCTGTCTCGGCCGTCGCTAACGGACTTCGGCCGTCACGTCGCCGCAATAGGTCGACTGCTCGCAGCGACGAGTGATCGCGCATATGCTTATACCCAGTTGCGCAACTACTTTCATACCAACGAAGACATAACTGTATCCCCACCGAGCCAACCGGATGAGCGAAACGCCTGACGAAACAACCATGCCCAGCGAACCGGCGACCGCTTCTCAGCCGCCTACCGCCGACGTCCAACGCGCGGCGCCGTCGGAACCGAAGCCCGACACGCCGTTGCAGCGCCTCTACGACGCCATCTGTGGCGAGGTCGCCAAGGTTTACGTTGGCCAGGAAGAGCTGGTTCTCTCGACCCTCATTGCCCTGTTCTCAGGCGGGCATGTCTTGATCGAGAGTGTACCGGGGCTTGGCAAAACCCTCTTCGTCCGCACGCTGGGCAAGGTGCTGGGCTGCGAGTTCGGCCGCATCCAATTCACTGCTGACCTGATGCCGTCAGACATTACCGGGGCGCCGATCTTCAACATGAAGACGCAAGATTTTACCTTCCGCCCCGGACCGGTCTTTACCCAGTTGCTGCTGGCGGACGAGATCAATCGCTCGCCAGCCAAGACCCATGCCGCGCTGCTGGAGATCATGCAAGAACGTCGCGTGACTGTGGAGACAACCACACACAAGCTCGACCCGCCGTTTCTGGTGATGGCCACACAAAACCCGATCGAGAGTGAGGGCACCTACAACTTGCCCGAGGCACAACTCGACCGCTTTATGTTCAAAGTCATGGTCGACTACCCCACGCCCGAGGAAGAAGCCCGGGTGCTCAAAGAGCATAGCCGGCAGGTTGACCTCGATAAACGCTTGGCAGAAGAGGTGTGCACGGTCACGTCGCCTGAGCAGATCGTCAAAGCCACCCAGCTATGTGGGCAAGTGCGGATCGAAGACAAGCTAATCGACTACATCAACAAGATCGTCCGACAAACGCGTGCTTGGCCCACGTTGCACCTAGGCGCCTCGCCCCGCGCAGGCATCGCGCTGATGCAAGGCGCCAGAACGCTGGCAGCCTTCAACGGCCGCGACTACGCGATTCCCGACGACGTGGCAGAAATCGCCCTGCCCGCCCTCCGCCACCGAGTCGTGCTCACCGCCGAAGCGGAAGTCGAAGGTCGGCAGGTGGATCAAGTGCTCAATGAACTAATCCGCACGGTCGAAGTGCCACGAATGTAAGGACAGGTCGTTTCGGCGCCCGGTGGCCAGCAGTGGCTGTGTCAGCGATGCGAGTCTTTTGATGGTTTTCTGGCGAGGGTTGTTTCCCGGTAGACGCTCCTACTTCACACGGCGATGATCACCATCTGGCTTCTCTTTGCACTGGCAATCGGCTTCGCCTTACTGGCGTGGCTGGGGACGATCTATCCACATCGTCCGATGGTTACGCTGCTGATCATTCCCACGGTGTTCTCCCTGGCCATGATCCCCGCGCCGCATACCTGGCCGCTGGTCGCGGTGTTGGATGCGGTGTTGGTGCTGGTGGCCGCGGTCGATCTGTTTTCGCTGGCGTCAGGTCACTCTTTCTCCGTCGAGCGGCGAGTGGGGCTGATTGCTTCAATTGGCCAGGCCCACGATGTGGAGGTAACCGTCACCAACCGGTCTGGGCGTGAGCAACCGGTTTGGGTCCGCGACGGGGCGCCGGAGGACACCACCGCCGAGCCAGACGAGTTCTGCGTCGTCCTCTCGCCCCGCAGCCGTTCAACGCTCCGCTACAAACTGCGCCCCAGTCGGCGCGGAGAGTTTGTACTAGAGCACGTCTACTTACGTGTACGGAGCCGTTGGGGATTTTGGCAGCGACAGCTTTGTCGGCCTTGCCGCTCTTGCGTGAATGTCTACCCCGACATGAAGCAGCTAGGCGAGTACGCCATCTTGGCTCGCACCAATCGACTGAGCCTGATGGGGCTGAGGCGTACCCGTCGAATCGGACAGGACAACGAGTTCGAACGGCTTCGTGACTATACGCTCGACGACAACTACAAACATATCGACTGGCGTTCGACTGCGCGACGCAACAAGCTAACCGTCAAGGACTTTCAGGCCAATCAAAGTCAACGGATCGTCTTTCTAGTCGACTGTGGCCGGATGATGACGGGCGAGGCCGCAGGAGTCAGCCTGCTGGACCACGCCTTCAACGCTATGCTGATGATGGCCTACGTGGCACTGCAGCGGAACGACCAAGTCGGACTGATGTGCTTCTCTGATCAGATTCACACGTTCACGCCACCCAAAGGCGGTCGCGAGCAGATGAATCGACTGTTGCATGCTGCTTACAATCGATTCCCGCAGATGGTGGAGTCTCGCTACGACGAGGCGTTCATGCACCTGTCAGCACATGTGCGAAAACGGGCGTTGGTGGTGTTGATCACCAATGTCGTGGACGAGGTGAATGCCGGGCAGGTTCGCACGCATCTGACGACGATATCCGGCCGTCACTTGCCCCTGGCGGTACTGCTGCGTGACCACGCCTTGTTCGATGCCGTAGAGGCAGTCGAGGACCACTTCGCTTTGGTGGGGGGGCCTTCGGGCAAACTGTCACACGAGCAAGCTTACACGACCAGCGCGGCCAACTTGCTCGCTTCGCCCGTGTACCGTGATCCCACATCGATCGGAGACGAGCAGCTCTTTCACGCCGCTGCCTCGGCGGAAATCCTCACCTGGCGGCGCCATGTCTTGGCTGACCTGGAAACCAGCGGCGTGTTGCTCGTGGACGCCTTTCCCGAGGACCTCACAGCGCCGTTGGTGAACCGGTATCTCGAAGTGAAGGCGCGGCATCTCTTGTAGAGCCTCGTAGGCTGGGGCCGACTCTGATTAGAACAAGCCAAAGCGCTTCTTCGCGACGTTCTTCCGCCGGGGGTCGAACAGTTCCTCCGGCGAGATGCCCTGCGCCTCAAACTTTTCGACCAATCCTTCGGTCCCTTTTCTCAGCTTCAGGTCCATTTCTTCCTTGTACAGGGGGATGGCCGCCAGGATGTTTACTTCGCGGCCATCCTCAAGTCGAACGACTTGCAACTCATCCTCAAACCAGATCGGCGCCATCATGATCGACCCGATACACTGCGTGTTATCACCCAGGGGCTCACCAGGGTCGCCGTTGGGCACGGTGTGCCCGATGCCCAGCCATGTCTCGTACTCATGAGGCAGTCGAGCCAGAAACTTCATCCAGCTAATCGGCCAAAAGTCTTCCTCGCGAGGCTCATCGAGGCCCACGGGCCAATCCCCAGGCAAGCAGATCATGAGCTCCGCATAGTCACTCACGCCGGCGTCCTCAGGCACCGTCATTGGTTTGTCGCTCATGCCGGTAGTAAAGAGAACATGCCAGTTCCGATCGAAAGTTGGCTTGATCCAGTGGACGTCCAAGTGGACCATGTCTGACACAATTTCGTGGAAGACTGATTCAATCGGACCCACGTGCTGTTCAAAGTGAGCACTGATGGCGTCGATCGTTTCGTCGTCGCCCACGGCGGGCTCAAAATCGCGTTCGCGATCCACGTGGCGGTAAACAGGCTGGCCGTCAGGCGTCTGTTCCTCGACCGGCGGATTAAGGCGGATGATCTCGCCACACTTCTGGCATTTGGTACGCTTGCCAGCTAGTTTGTCCTTTACGTTGTAAACCGCGTCGCAACCCGGGCAAGAAACCTTAAACGGCATCGAATCCCCCTGAGACCTACCAACCGTGGATGAGAATAGGCAATCGCTTTCGAGAGTGTAATCCCGTCGACCGTCAGGAAGCAACCAAATGATTGTCCCTCGCTATTGGGTGCGCGATAAGCAACCGTTTCCCGATCCCCTGATCAACGATACGGTCGGTTGTTGGGGGTGGTCGGAAACCAGCGAAGCGGAAGCTCGCGAGCGGTCACAGCAGGCGACGGGTCGGCTGGTAGCTTGGCTCCAGCAACTGAACGAGGGGAAGAACCCTGACCACTGGCTCGCTTCCTGGTATGGCTACGACGCGCGCCCAGCGCGTGAGGAAGTCGTCGAAGAGTTCCGCGATGACGCTGGCGAGACAGCCGCCATGGTGACTCGCAACAGCTACGGCTGCCTCGTGCTAAACACACGCGATCTGGTTTTCGTCGATGCCGACATCCCGCCGCAACCAACCAGTGATGGATCCCTGGTGGGTATGATTAAGGGGCTCTTCGGAAGGACACCCACCAAGGACGGGACGCCGCTGCCCAGCCAGGAAGCCCAGCTCAAGCAGCGGATTCTGGCGTGGGCAGACGACCGGCCCAACATCGCGCTGCGACTCTACCGCACCGCGGCCGGCTTCCGCGGCATGATCACCAACCGGGCGATCAACGCTGCCCATGCCGAGGCAGAATCGCTGCTTGATTCGCTCCCAACCGACCCGCTCTACCGAATGCTCTGCAAGTCGCAGCAATGCTACCGCGCACGGCTGACGCCCAAGCCATGGCGTGTAGGAGTGCGACCCCCTAGGCAACGTTTTCCGTGGGCCAATGCAACGGTTGAGCAAGCGTTTCGAGCTTGGCAACGGGGCTATGAAGACGCGAGCTCCGGCTTTGCCACTTGCCAGCTGGTCGAGCAACGGGGTCCGGACGAAGTCCTGCCAGAACTGGCGCCGCTGGTCGAATTGCACGACCGAATCTGCCTGAAACCAGGGCCAAGTCGCCTGGCATGAAGCGCTGCGCTTGCTTCGCGCCGCGCGGCGTGTTATAAGCGCAAGTTAAGGCATGGAGGGGAGATAGCAGCCTCGTCCGCATCCAGGCGGGCCGCTTGCCGTCGACCTAGGGGCCCTTTGCGTTGCTTTGCCGGTTGTCTGCTCGGTCTATGGCTAACATCACGCTGCGAGTTCTCGATGGCGCCGATCGGGGCACGGTCTACGACCGGCTGCCGACCCCCATTACGATTGGTCGCGAAGAAGGCAACGCCATCCAGCTCAATGACGAGCGGATCAGCCGTTTCCACATCAAGATCCAAGAGGACCAGGACAAAATCGTCCTCACGGATCTCGAAAGCACCAACGGCACGCGCGTCAACGGCGAGGAGACGCAACTTCGTATTCTGCGATTTGGCGACATCGTGCACGTGGGCCGCTCCGTCTTGCTGTACGGCACCCGAGAGCAAATCGCTGGCCGGCTCGACACCCTCCGAGCCGAGGGCATCCCTGCCACTGACAGCCTGCGGATGGACATCGACAAGCTGTCCAAGAAGGCAGAAGGTCCGATCAGCGACTTCGATCTCGACTGGGGAGACACCGAAAACCTCCGCAGTACACTCCACCTGCCATCGCCGCCTGAGATTCCCGAAGGCCTCAGCCCGGCCCAGGCAGCCCAGGTCTCGGAGCTGCTGGAGTACTTCCATCTCCGCAGCCGCTCGCTGGTGCAATCCGTCAAGCTGCCCAACGACGCTACCAAGGTCTCGCTCGACCTCGACCAATGGCAAGACGTCTTGGAACTGCACTCGCTAATGGCGGAGTACCTCCGCAAGATGGGCGAACCCGACGCGGAGTGATCTTTTCCGCAGCCGGCATCTAGTGGCTTCGCGCCGCTTTGCCAGGGCGTCATCATACATCTAGCAGCAGGGCTACATGCTGGTAGCCGGCCCCCCGAATCCCGACCCTTGGCTCCGTTTCCCGCATGGAAGCTCCGTCCTTCGTTCATCTGCATTGCCATAGCCACTACTCGCTGTTGGATGGCGCGAGCCCGATCAAGAAGTTGGTCGGTCGAGCTAAAGAGCTAGGCATGAACGGGCTGGCGCTCACCGATCACGGCAACCTTTACGGCGCCCTTGAGTTCTACCGCGCGTGCAAGGCGGAGGACATCAACCCGATTGTTGGCTACGAGGCGTACATTGCGCCTGGTAGTCGGTTTGACAAAGGCGGTGCTGCGTCGAGCAAAGAAGCGAGCTACCACCTGACGCTGCTCGCCCAGAACGCCATTGGTTTTCGCAATCTGATCAAGCTCTCCAGCCACGCCTTCCTGGAAGGGTTTTATCACAAGCCCCGCATCGATAAGGAGTTGCTGGCGGCGCACTCCGAGGGCATCGTCTGCTTGTCGGGCTGCGTATCGGGCGAGCTAAGCCGGTCGCTGCTGTCGGGCAACTCGGCCGAGGATGCATTGCGATCAGGCAGGGAGATTGCCGGCTGGTTCCACAATACGTTTGGCGACCGCTACTTCCTGGAGATCCAGAACAACGGCGTTGAGATCCAGAAGGCGGCGATGGAGCTAACCGTTGAGCTGGCCGGCAAAGCTGGCTTGCCATTGGTAGCCACCAGCGATGCCCACTACGTCAACCAAGAGGATGCCGAGGCACAGGACGTGCTGCTCTGCATCAACACGGGCAAGTTCCGCACTGACGCCGGGCGGATGAAGATGGAGGGCGATCAGTTCTACCTTCGCAGCCCGGAGGACATGTTCGCGGCCATGCCGGAACATGCCGACGCCCTGGCCCGCAGCCAGATGATCGCCGACTCGGTCGATTTGGACCTCGACCTTGGTAAACGGCATTTCCCGACGTTCACAGCTCCGGGCCGCGACGAGCCCGATATCATCGCCTCGCAGGATTACCTGTACGAGCTGTGCGTGGCCGGCCTGAAAGACCGTTACGCCAACGTACCTGAGCGGTGGCAAGACGAATCGCCTCAGTCGGGGGAGCTGTCGGACGAGGTGATCGCGCGGCTTGATCGCGAGCTGGGCGTTATCAACAAACTGGGATTCCCAGACTACTTCCTCATTGTTTGGGACTTTGTGCGATTCGCAGTAGAGCAAGGCATTCCCTCAACCGCTCGCGGCTCGGGCGTGGGGTCGCTGGTCTGTTACGCCCTGCGGATGAGCCACGTCTGCCCGCTAAAGTACGACCTGCTATTCGAGCGATTCCTGGACGAAAGCCGACTCGAGGCGCCCGATATCGATATCGACTTCTGCAAGGAACGGCGCGGAGAGGTCATCCAGTACGTCAAAGACAAGTACGGGGAAGCCAACGTTGCCCAGATCGGCACGTTTGGCACGCTGGCTGCTCGGGCGGCCATTAAGGACGTCGGCCGGACAATGTCGATGCCCATCTTTCGGGTCGACCAGATCACGGCAATGGTCCCCGACAAGCTGGGCATTTCGCTCGATGAAGCATTGGAGACCAGCGAAGAACTCAAGAAGGCCTATGACGGCGATCCCGAGATTCGCGAGCTGCTGGACCTAGCGCGAAAGATCGAGGGCTTGGCGCGAAACGTCGGTACGCACGCCGCGGCGGTGGTGATTGCCGAGAAACCAGTCGACGAGTACGTCCCGCTGCAGAGGGTAAAGGGCAAGACGGAAGTCATCACCCAGTGGGCGATGGGCGACGTCGAGGCGGCCGGCCTGCTGAAGATGGACTTCCTTGGTCTGCGAAACCTGACCATCTTGGCCAAATCGATCGATCTGATCGAAGAGTCCCGTGGCGAGCGGGTCGACCCCTACGCCTTTCCGCTGGACGACAAACCAACGTACGCGCTGCTTTGCCGCGGCGAGACCAAGGGTATCTTTCAGCTTGAGTCAGGTGGCATTCGCGACCTCTTGCAGCGAATGAAGCCGGACAAGTTCCACGACATCATCGCCACCAACGCGCTCTATCGCCCAGGACCGCTGGAGGGCGGTATGGTCGACCAGTACATCGAGGTCAAGCATGGGCGCCGCGAGGCCGAGTACCCCCACCCGCTGATGGAGGGCGTACTCGCCGAGACCCACGGCGTGATGGTCTACCAAGAGCAGGTGATGCGGATCCTCAACCAGCTGGGCGGCATCGAGCTCTCCAACGCGTATACCTGCATCAAGGCGATCAGCAAGAAGAAGCTGCCGATGATCGCCAAGTTCCGCGAGCAGTTCATCGACGGCGCCGAGGCCAAGGGCTTGGAGAAGAAGCGGGCGGTTGAGCTGTTTGAGATGATCGAGAAGTTCGCCGGCTACGGCTTCAACAAAAGCCACTCCACCGCCTACGCCCTGATCGCTTACATGACGGCCTACCTCAAGGCCCACTATCCGGTGGAATTCATGGCGGCGCTGCTGTCGGGCGATATTCCCGGCCGCAACTTCAAGAGCAAAGACTCGCTGGTCGAGCACTTGGAAGACTGTAAGCGGATGGAGATCGAAGTTGTCCCGCCGGACGTGAACCGGTCTTTTGTCGACTTTGCGGTTAGGGAGGGCAAGATTCTCTTCGGCATGAGCGCCATCAAGGCGTGCGGCGGCGGGGCGGCGGATGCCATGGTTGCCGAGCGGGAAGCCAACGGGCCGTTCACGGACCTCTTTGACTTCTGCGAGCGGGTCGATCCGCAGTCGTGTAATCGTTCGACCATCGAAACGCTGATCAAGTCTGGCGCCTTTGATGGCTTTGGCGCAGGGCGGGCATCGCTGATGGCCGGTATCGACCGCGCCATGCAGTCCGGCGCCTCGGTGCTGGCGGACAAGCGGAGTGGGCAGAAGGGGCTGTTTGAGGAGGTCGACGACGAAGAGTCCTCGGCCACGGCAGACCTGCCAGCCGTGCCAGAGTTCGAGGAGAAGGAACGCCTAACGATGGAGAAAGAGGTGCTCGGCTTCTACCTCTCCAGCCATCCGCTGGCGGAGTTTGAGCAGCCGCTGCGAACCTACTGCACCCACAGCAGCAAGAGTCTGGGCGAGCTAGAGCACCGCACCGAAGTGGTGGTCGGCGGCATGCTGGCCGCCATCAAGTTCAGCCACACCAAGAACCCCAAGCCAAACGCTCCCAGCAAGTACGCCATGTGGGACCTTGAGGACCTGGATGGCATCACCCGCTGCATCCTGTGGCCGGAGCAGTTCGCTCAGTACGGTCATTTGGTCGAAGCCGACGCGATCCTCGGCGTGCGGGCCGCCATCGACCGCCGGCCGGGCGCGGAGGAAATCAACCTCATCGTCAACGAGCTGATGCCCGTCACGGAACTTGAATCGCGGTTCACCTCCGGCGTGACGCTAGTTGTGGACGAGCAGCGACATGGCATCGAAGGCTTGGAAACGCTCCGCGAGGTGCTGCGACTTTACGATGGCGACAAACCCCTCACGTTGCAGCTCCGCTTGGCAAACGGGGGGCTGGTGATGATGGACAGTCCGCGGCGTGTGCGGTTGGACGACCCGGAACTGCGCCGGCGGGTGGAAGAGCAGCTTGGCCCCGGCAGCTACCGGCTGATGACCGCTCCGCCGCAAACGGTTGCCCCGCCCAAAGGCCGGTCTCGCCGCGATCGCCGCGGCGCCATGGCAGGGACGTAGCGCCGGGCCCCGCTTTCTGCCAGCCCTTCAGCACGGAACGGCCCCCTCAAAAAAAGTTGGCCCAAAGAAAAATCGCGAGGGGCCTCTGCGGCGGCCGCCAGCGAGTTTTTTCGCCTCCAATGTGACGTGGTTCACACTTCGCGGCGCGGCGCGCGACCATCGTTTACCGACTTACGTCAATGCGCGTTGGCAAAGTGAGTAACGCTGATTCTCAACATAAACGTTGAATCGCCAAACTCAAGAAACCGTTTTGAGCGCGCCGTTTTGATCCACTTTTTAAAATTCCTGGCCACCCGGCCTATTTTGTGGAGACAACGAGCCGCGGCAGTGCCTTGAGGAGCGGGCGAAGGAGACGTGCTTGACCCAGCAGAAGAACGCGGCAGGGCGTGATGCCCTGCCGCGTTCAAGGTAGATCGCAACTCGATTGCGGGTCGTCTCTAGCGACGGCGACGCAGCACGGCACCGAGGCCAGCCAAGCCCATCAGCGTGGCCGAGGCCGGCTCGGGAACGAGCGACGAGACGGTGACCGACGCGTTGTCGTAGTACATAATGGTGCCGCCGGCCGGGCCGGTGGTGGCGCCGAGCTGGAGGGTCACACCGCCCGACGTGTCCGGACCAGCGAAGACGGTGAAGTTGAAGGTCGTCCAGACATTCGGGTCCGGGTTGATCGCGAGCGGAGCACCGCCGAGGAGTTCGGCCGACGAGGTGCCGCCACCATCGACCTCGGTGAAGAATTCGGCGAACGCGACGCCGCCGGGAGTGGCGAACGTTCCGCGGGCGTCGAACTGAATATCGATCTGCTGACCCGGAAGGATCTGGCCGCCGGGGGCGAGGTTGGCCTGCTTGATCAGCGAGTTGCCGAACGCCAGGTTGTTGTCGATCACACCAGCGAACGTGCCGCTGCTCGGGTTCACGTTCGTGATGCTCTGCTGATCACTCGGTCCGGGGGTGCCGGCGGGCGTGGGGTTGCCGCTGGTGCCGAACTGCTGCCAGCCGGTGAAGTCACCCGTCTCGAAACCGCCGTTAGTCGTTAGCTCGATGGCCAACGCGTTGGCTTTCTGGGACACGCCCAGTAACAGAGCGGCGCTCAAGCTGGCAATAAGGGTGGGTCTCAGATAGTTCATCGGACGTGCTCCGTGGGGCGTCTTGCGGTTGTCTTAGCAGGCGCGACTACTTCGCCGCGCATGCGTGCAGACAACCTGAAGACAGTGAAAAAGAAACTGAGAAGTTGTTGAAAAGCGAAAAGGAAAAGAGCCGCCAATGCTGCTCGCAGTCGCATAGAGCAATCAATGCTCAAACACCCTCAAGAGCAGCCGAAGAAACTCCGCACGGTTAACTCGACTTTAGGAACGGTGTTTTTTGTCTTGTTCGCTATCTGAGCAAGAACGAAGAATCACTCGAAAACGACGCGAAACCGCAAGCCGCAGTCGTCGCACGAGCGGTAGTGCTCGCTGAGTCCTTGGCTGTTGGTTCGTTTACCAGTCATGGCTTTTGATTGACTCGAACCACATCGTGGGCAACGGATCGCTGAGCAAATGACTTTCCAGAGCGCCCCCTTCCACTTGGGAGGCACGTTGATCTGACCGCCTTCTTCCTCGTAGGGCTTTTCGATATCGGCAACGCCGATGACAGCAGGGCTTGGCACGGCATCGTCTCCGGAAGGAATGCAAGAGCATGGTCGACCCCGCTTCCCTTGCGTGACGCCGAAACAGCAATCTGGTGGGAAGTAACAGTGCCGGAACTGTTCCGGCTAGGGAGATTGTATCAACGCCTCTGGGCGTTGCAAGTTTTTTGTCAGCAGAAGCCGTGAGATTGCCCAGGTATGCCATTTCGGCAATCAAAGCGGATCCATGATGGGACTCGCTACGCAACTGTAACAGTTACATTCGCGACGCGTCATGAGGGCGTGCGGGGATATCGCACTACGAGACCGCACGGACGGTTTGGCACTGGTGGGCCCCTAGTTTGGGCGCCACTGACTCAGCCAGTGGCAGAGCTGAGCGATAAAGGGCGAACCGGAAGTTCTTGCCCCTTGGCAGGGGCATCGATTCCCACCGCCTCCATCAACACAGCCATCACAACAGCAAGGCGCCAAAACCCGTTGCTACGCAGACCACGATCCGGCACGCCGCCGGAAGAAGGGACCGTGGTAACTGGATCGAGGGCAGTTCGGTTAGAACTGTTCTAAGAAGCGGACGTCGTTGGCGTAGAGGTCGCGGATGTCGCGGATGTGATGCTGTCTCATGCAGAAGCGTTCGACGCCCATGCCGAAGGCGAAGCCGGTGACCTCCTCCGGATCGTACCCGACGGCTCGTAGCACGTTGGGATCGACCATGCCGGCGCCGCCGATCTCCATCCAGCCGCCTTGCCAGTTGATGTCGACCTCGACACTGGGTTCGGTGAAGGGGAAGAACGACGGGCGGAAGCGGATGTGGACGTCGTCGCTCATCCGGCCATCTTCACCGGCGAAGTAGGCCTGGCAGAACATCCGCAGGACGCTCTTGAGATCCGCCATCGTCACGCCCTGATCCACCAACAGGCCTTCGATTTGGTGGAACATGGGGTAGTGGGTGGCGTCGGCCGTATCGGGGCGGTAGACGCGGCCGAGCGAAACGATTCGCACCGGCGGCTTGGTTTGCTCCATGACACGGATTTGCACCGTAGAGGTTTGGCTGCGAAGCAGCAGCGGCTTGCCATCCGGGCCGGTCGCGGGCGAAGTGGGCTGGTCGCCCGCGCTGGCGACGCTGAGGTAGAAGTTGTCCAGCGGATCGCGGGCCGGGTGAGCGGGCGAAATGTTTAGCGCTTCGAAGTTGTGCCAGTCGTCCTCGATCTCCGGGCCCTCGACAGCCGTGAAGCCGAGGCGGCCCATGATCTCCTTCATGCGGCCAATCGTTTGCGTAATGGGATGCAAACGACCGATCCTCACCGGGCGGCCAGGCACGGAGGTATCAAAGGCCTCTCGCGCGGCATCGTTTGACCCGGTGGCGAAGTTGGCCGAAGCGGCCTCAAAGGCAGACTCGACGGCTGATTTGACGGCGTTCAGCTTTTGGCCGGCCGCCGGTTTGTCTGCCTTGTCAACCTTGCCCATGCCCTTTTGCAACGACTTCAGCCGGCCCGCCTTGGCGCCGAGAAACTCGACGCGGGCCGCTTCTAGCGCATCAAGGTTGGACGCGGACGCAAAAGCCGCTTGGGCATCGGCTGCGAGCGCATCGAGATCGGCAAGGAATTCAGACAGGGCCACGAGAGTCTCCCGCGAGACGGTATCGATGAGCGACGAGCCTAGGCGGCTAGCGCGGCTTTGGCCTTCTCAAGCACCGCATCGAAGGCCGCCGTATCGTTGACGGCCATCTCGGCGAGGGTCTTCCGATCGAGTTCGATCTGGGCTTTCTTCAAGCCATTGATCAGCTCACTGTAACGCATGCCACGCTCACGGGCGGCGGCGTTGATGCGAATGATCCACAGCTTGCGGAACTCGCGGGCACGGACCTTGCGGTCGCGGAAAGAATAGGCGCCCGACTTAACAACCGTCTCTTTGACGGTACGCAGCAAATTGCCGCGGCCGCCCCGGTTGCCTTTGACGCTTTTAAAGATTCGCTTCTTTTTCTTGTTCCGTGCGGGACCAATCGTTGTGCGCATCGGAGAACTCTTTCTGCTTGGGTTCGTTCCAGGCCGCGGCTTGTGGGAACCGCCGTTCTATTGCCCGACGAACTGGGTTGAGATTCGTCTAGTAGCTGTTGCCAGCCAGGGCGGCACGGATGGCTTTGGCGCTCACTTCGGCCGTGGCGGTGGTGCCGCGGAGGTTCCGCTTGCGCTTCTGGCTCATGCGGCCGGCCAGGTGGCTGGTGCCACTGTGGCGGTGCATGGCCTTGCCCTTGGCGGACAGGCGGAACCGCTTCTTCGTGCCTTTGTGGGTTTTTTGCTTGGGCATGATGCACCGTTTGCTCTTCAGTTACCCCGGCGTGGGGCGAAACAATCGTGGAAGCCCCGCATTGTAGCAGGATGCCTGCGCAGCGGAAGCGGGGTAGGTTGCTATTCGGCCAATCGGGCATCTGGGTTAAGTCTTTTCAGACAAACCGGTTGCGTCGCACGACTGCGGGCAGTGCCAACGCCATCAGCAGAATGGTTGTCGGCTCTGGGACAGCGGGGGCCGTAGCGGCCGCCGCGGCCTGGGTGGCGATGATGTTCCTCCAGAAGGCATAGTCGGCTCCGTTCACCGCGCCGTCAGCATTGCCATCGGCGCCATCACCGGCGGCGGCCGGCGACGAACCAAACTCCTGCTGCCAGATAACCAGGTCCGCAGGCTCGACAAGGCCGTTGCCGTCGTAGTCACCAGGAACGCCGGCGTCGCCAAGCAACATATCAAGATTGGCTTCGATCCAGTCAGCGGCGGCTGTTTCAGCGTCCTCGTCAATCGAAGCGCTCCGCAGCACCATGAAGAACGGATCGCTGGTTTGAAGGCCCGCCATCCTCACCTGCAAGGAAACCATGTAGACACCCACCGGGACCGGGTCAGGTCCCGTCGGTGAGAGCTGGAATAAAGGGTGGTGATGGATCGACCCCGGGGTCAATGCACCGCTGGACGAAGTTGATGTGATCGTGGCCCCAGCTACAAAGTCATCGGTGCCCGTCACGGAGGCTTGGCCACCCCCCGAGCCGTTGGTGCTGTTGAAGGTGAACTGCACGCCGACTGATGAAGTGAAGTCCACGTCGTCAATGTCGATGCCGTCAGTGGAGTCGTCCAACCCATCCCAGACGAACAGGTTTGACGATACCGAATCGACGGTCATCGTTAAGAAATCCCAGCCGAGGGCGGTGCTCGGCGGCAGGGGGTCGATTCCACTGAGAACCGGCAGTGAAAAGGCAGGTGACCCCTGCCCGTAGGCAAAGAACCCAGGCTCGATGCCGAGGTTGTTGGGTAGGAAGTTTCGAGTGAGGACGTTGACAGGATACTCCGGAACGGGCACGTCAGGCCCCGCTCTGCCAACGATGAGCTTACCATTCTCAGCTTGAATGCCGAAATCGACGTCCTGTGCCAAGAGCGGCGATACGGACGCCACGCACGCCAAGAAACAAAAGACTGACGCGGGCGATAATCCGAGGCGCATCTTGATAGCTCCGCTCTGAAAGATGAACAGTAAAGAGCCCGCCGACGAGAAGCTCGCCGGCGGGCTGGGGGTTAACATTCAACTAGGCGATACGACGACGGAGCGTGCCACCAGCGACGGCGCCAATTAGCAGCACGGTTGCGGCCATCGGCTCGGGAACGCCGTTAAGGAAATCCTCAGCGCTTTCGACTGCTTCCTCGAACTCGGGACCCGTCACGAAGAGGATCTGGAACTCGTCCGAAGCGCTCAGGCCGCTGAGCTCAGCGGTGAAAGTACCGAGGTAGATTCCGCCAGCAGGCAACGAAGCCGACAACAGGTCGTCGATCGTGAAAATGGGGTGGTCATCGATCGAGCCATCTGGGTTCGCACCGCCAGGAATGGGCGTGATCGTAAGCGAAGCGGGAGTTGACCCAAAGCTGACCGGGCCGGTGCCGTCCCAGTACTCTAGGCTACCAACCGTATTCACTGTGATCGACTCGCCAGAGTTCAGCGGCAAGGAGCCAACTGGGTTGACGGCGTTCTCAAGGTTGTTGGTGCCAGCGTTGAAGAAGCCAGGCTCGGTAGCGAAGTAGGTGTCGCCAGCGATGCCAGCATCACCTTCAAAGACGCGGTCCGTCAGATTCAGGTCTGACGGCACGGTGGCCCCACCAACCAAGGTTTGGGTGCCAGAGGCGGCGGGGCGTCCGACAAAGACGTCGGCGTGCTCTTCTTCTTCAGCACGCGCAACGGATGCGCAAAGCAAAGCCATTAGCAAAGCAGCTCTAGTAACAGTCATTAGTACTCTCTCAAAAAGGTAGAAAAACTTGGTGTACAAAAAAAATCCAGGTGCAATCCTTACGCGTGACAGGGACGCTTCTTACGCCCCATCGAAACATGCCGACGGTACGCCTGCGGGCTACCTCGGCGGCTCCGCGAAGTCGAACGGCTCGGCCGCCCACTCAGCGATTTGATCTGCCGCGACTGCCGCGACATGGCCGTCGGCGTATAGGTAGTTGGCTACCGAGCCCGAGTGCCGCCCAATGGCGAGTTCGCGCTCGATCGCCTTCATCCGGTCTTCAGTCGTGGGGTGCTCAAACAGGTTGAACCATTCCCAGCTGTGCATGTGGTCAAGTTCGCTGCTCGAAGGGCGGTACACCCACTCCATCATGACGATCGTTTTGCTCGTAGCCGGAAGGTCGTAGAGGCTATCGATCATGGACGGCGCAGTCTCCGGGAAGGCCAGCTTGAAGAACTTGTCTGGCTTCTGGAGGTAGCCATTCATCGCGTAGCTGGTCAAGAGACGTCGGTACGCTGGGTTCTGCCAGAGATCCTGGCTAACCCAGTCGCTTGGACACAAGCGAACGCTATCGACATTCTCCATGTAGTCAGCGAGCGTCAGAATCCAGACGTCTTCTCGTCCACCATGGGAGAAACCAGGGAATTCACCGTCGTTCACCTCGGCAAACTGATGAATCGCCAGGCCAATCTGCCGCATGTTGTTTGCGCATTGAGCTCGCCGAGCTGCCTCCCGGGCGGATTGAACCGCCGGCAGCAACAGGGCGATCAAGATGCCGATGATGGCGATCACCACCAACAACTCGACTAGCGTGAACCCTCTGCGCGATGGCATAGGACCAATACTCAACACAACGCCGGCAACACGCACTCAAAGCGCGGAAGCCGTCAAGAACCGCCAATGCCCCCGTGCTGGAAAGCAACCGAGACATACAAGCAAAAACCAAAGACCAAGCGACGGACTACTCAGCCAAAGATTGGCGGTCCACGGGCAGAGAGACCCGTTAGAGGGGTTGGGATCGCCAGCGGCGAGTACTCGATCCGTCCGGGGACGGTATGAGTTGCGATTAGCAAAGCCGGCGGAGCAACCGCATGGCCGACCTTCAGGTTCGCCAGTAACGAACAAACGGCGCAGTGGTGGGGATCGTGCCTTGGGCCGCCGTTCTCCGGGTGCGTGACAATCGCGTCATGCGGTGGCGGCGTGCGATCCTCAATGACGGTGGGCAAGGCACAAGAGTGGCCACCACACCCACAAGCAGTGTCGGCAACGTCTACGTGGTGACAACCCGACCCGCAGCCATCGTGACCGCATGGCAGAAAAGCATGCAAGCTCCAGCCAAATGCCGCGGTCACCAGATACAGACCAACCAGCAGCCAGCTGGTCGCCCGACCCGTCCGGGGGATCAAACCCTGGGGGGAGGAGGTACGTCTTGGTTGCGGACCGACGGGAAACATAGTCCCGCCAGAATAACAACTAGCAACAAGGTAGGCAAACATGGAATCTGCTGAATGTATGGCGGCTTACCGAGGGAATCGTTCCCAATGGGAGTGGGTATTCCTTAGAATGCGGGCCAGTGCAGCTTGTCCACGCCCACGGGACTCTCTTTGTCATGGATCCGCTCGACGACCGACTCAGCCGGATCGAAACCAGTTGGTCCATCATTCGCCAGGCCCACGCCACGGCGAAGGACTCGGCCGCAGGCAACCAAGTCCAAAGGGCTCAGCAGGATCTGCTAGCTCGCTACGGTGGCGCCGTGCGTCGCTATGCCTTGGCTGCCCTGCGCAATGAGGAAGCTGCCGAAGAGGTTTTCCAGGAGTTCGCCCTGCGGTTTGTGCGTGGCGACTTGGGCCGGGCTGATCCCGATCGGGGGCGCTTTCGCAGTTTTGTGAAGACGACCGTCTATCATTTGATTGTCGACCATCAGCGCCGCGGCAAGCGGGACGCCAGGATGAGCCCCCTCCGCACCGCCACTCCAGAGCCCAAGGCGCCAACCGAAGAGCAGCACGACAATCTCTTTAGCGCCACATGGCGGGATGATTTGCTATCTCGCGTTTGGGATCGGTTGGCAGATCAGGAACGCGCTACCGGCAAGCCTTACCACACGGCATTGCGATGCCGGGTCGATTTCCCCGACCTCCGTTCGCCTGACTTGGCGGAAAAGCTCAGTGTGCTGCTGGAGAAACCGATGAAGGCGGGCGCGGTTCGCGTATTGCTACATCGAGCACGCGAGGCATTTGCCGAGTTGCTACTAGAAGAGGTTGTTCACACACTTCCCGGAGCTAGCCGGAATGAAGTCCAGGAGGAGTTAATCGATTTAAACCTCTACGAGTACTGTCGACCCGTCTTCGAAAAGCGCTCGGGCGACCTCGACTTGGAGCCGCAGTAGCAGCGCGATGTTCATCGACGATGACCAAACCGACTTGCAGCCGCCGGACGATTCCGAAGGGACGCAGCCGTTTACTCCTGATGAAAGAACGCTCGACCCCAAGGAGCTTTCGCAGGAGTTCACCAACGAAAGCGATCGAGAGACTCAACGCCAAGAACCCACGGTGGTGGAGTCGGCCTATGCGGAGGGCGGCCCCAGCGATGTGGAGCTGGCGGCGGAGGATACGCTGGCAGCGCCCAGTTTTCCTCAGCCGCTGCAGGACAAGCGACTCAGCAGTGCGCCACGCGAGTTGTCCCTCGAACCGGGCGATGAGCTGGGTGATTTTGAAGTGCTGGAAGTGCTGGGCCGGGGCGCTTTTGGCGTTGTCTACTTAGCCAGGCAGATGTCGCTGGATCGACGCGTGGCGCTCAAGGTGGCCGCGAACGAAGGCAGCGAAGGCCGGACCATGGCGCGTCTGGAGCACGATCACATCGTGCAAGTCTTCTCCGAGGACGTGGACGCGACGGGCTGTTTTCGGCTGCTTTGTATGCAGTTGGTGCCTGGCTCTTCGCTTGACGCAGTGATTCGCGACCTGCATCGCGAAGCCAACCAACAGCAAGACGCCGGCCCGCACCACTGGTCAGGAGCCGATTACCTGGCGTCGGTCGACGAAGCAACTTGTGTGAGCGATACGTTCGATCCTTCAGCACTACGGGATCGCGAACTAATTGCCAGCGGGTGCGAGGTGGAGGTCTCCGCGTGGGTTGGCGCCCGGTTGGCCGAAGCGATCAACTTTGCCCACGCCAATGGCGTTTTGCACCGCGACATCAAGCCTGCCAATGTGCTAATCGACCAGTATGGCCGGCCGATGCTGGCCGACTTTAACATTGCCTTTCGCGCCGCGACTGGTTCAGGCGAGGGGGACCGAGACAGCTCGTTTGGCGGCACGCTGGCTTTCATGGCCCCGGAGCACCTCGAGGCGTTTGATCCGCGTGGCGAGGCAACCGCCGCCGATGTCGACGAGCGTTCGGATATCTATTCGTTGGCAATCGTCATATATCAGCTGCTCTGCGGTGATTCGCCATTTGAAGATCCCCGTCGCGATGTCAGTCGCACGCGTTACGTGGGGCTACTGGCCAAGTGGCGCCGCGAGGCGCCGGCGCCGATTGAAGCGGGTCCTCCGTCGGCTCGGAAAGTGCTGCAGCACACCCTTGCCAAAAGCCTGGCCTCGGAAAAAGAAGCTCGCTATCAAACGGGCGAGCAGTTTGCTGCGGCCTTGGATGGTTGCCAGTCGCTCGCTGACGTGGAGCGACAAACTCCCGCCACGGGGCTCTTCGCTTCGGCGGTGCTGCGTCGCCCGTTGCTGTGGGCCATGCTGCTAATTTTTCTGCCGCAGGTGCTCGGTAGCGTGGTGAACATATCGTACAACAAGTACCAGATTGTGGGGCTCCTGACCGAGGCACAACAGACACTGTTTGTGCAGTTGGTCACTTGGTACAACGCCCTGGTCTACCCAGCCGCTTTTGCCACGCTAGTCTATTTCTTCCGGCCTGTCTTTCAGCAGTGGAAAGCGCTGGAGGGCAATGCGCGGCTCGATGCCAGGCAAGTCGATGCGGTGCGTCGGGCGTCGCTCAGGTTGCCAATCTGGGTGCTGATTGCTGCCGCGGTTGGTTGGTTGCCGGGAGGGCTGATCTTTCCGACCCTGCTGCACTGGATCGAGGGACCGATCGATTCGCACGTGTTCTCCCACTTTGTGACGTCCTTTGCGTTCTCCGGTTTGCTGGCCGTCGCCTACTCTTTTGCGGGAATGCAGTACGTCGTGTTGCGAGTGCTGTATCCCCGACTGTGGACCGACGCCACGGACTTCTGGACGACGGCTCGCAAAGAGCTGGCAGGCACCGGCTGGCGACTGCTGTTTATCGAGTTCACCGCGCTGTTGATTCCGTTCCTGGCCATGATGCTGTTTGCGTTGGTAACGCGCGAAGGCGGCGCCATTCCCCTGAGTTCACTGATCTTCTCCGTCGCCCTGGCCGGGTTGGCCGGCTTTCCGATCGTCCGCGTTGCAACCGGCGCCATGGCCGCAACGCAAACGGCTTTGGTTGGCAGGGCTTAGTAGGCGAGCAAGCGATACTGGCAGTATTCTGCCGGTAGGCTTGCGGCCGGTTACCTTCGCTTTACGCTGGGGGGCATGAACCTCCGCCGCAGCCGTCGCCGCGATCTTGCCCTGGCAAACGCCAATGCTGCGATTTGGGCGGTCGGCAACGGTCTGGTTTCGACGATGCTGGTCATCTATCTGGCGCTGGAACTGGGCGCCCCTGCTACGGCCATTGGGCTGATTCTGGCAGCTCCGCGCTTTGCTGGTGTGTTGCGACTGGCGACGCCTGCGATGTTGGCTCGCTTGCGGCAACGCAAGCTGCAGTGCATTGCGCTATTGGCCGCCAGCAATCTGGTATTGCTGACCATGCCGGGGCTGGCTGCTCCCGAGTCTTGGACGACATCGGCAGCTTCTGGAGAGTCGCCTTTGGCGGGCGTCGTGGTGCTGGTTGTCTGTTGGTGCTTGTATCACCTGCTTGAGTACTTGGGAGTCGTTCTGCTGTG
Organism: Lacipirellulaceae bacterium; assembly: GCA_965263315.1. Classification (GTDB taxonomy): domain Bacteria; phylum Planctomycetota; class Planctomycetia; order Pirellulales; family Lacipirellulaceae; genus JBCCQL01. Next base: position 723,196 of record CBDHGZ010000002.1, read on the forward strand.
GTCTTGGTTGGCAGACGTCATGCCGCCAAGGCTGCGGGGCCGCTTGATTGGGCAACGAGAAAGCTGCCTGCTGGTTGGTCGTCTGGTAGGGATGGGCCTGAGTTTCGCGCTTGTAGGTTTCTGGGGGCAGCTCGCCCCTCAGGCTGCGCGATGGGAGCCACTTGGTTGGTCAGCCATGATTGGCTCGGTGGTCATGTTGCTATCGGTGGCGCCGCTGATGTTGATGTCGCGGCGAGAGCCCACGTTCAGCGCCCTGGGCCCGTCTCCTCGTCGGGCCATCATGGCAGCTTTCACCGATCGCCGCTTCCGTCGCCTGCTGGTCTTCTCGTGCTGCTTTGCCGTGGCAAACGGCATCACGCAGGCCGCGCAGTCGGTCTACCATCAACGGGTACTCAACGTTCGGTATGAAGTCATGCTCGGTCTGCGAGGAATGATGCATGGCGGCCAAGCCTTCTTGGCGCCCTGGGCGGGAGCCTGGCTAGATCGCCGTGGGGCCCGAACCATGCTGATCGTTTCACAACTCATTGTGGCCACCGGGCCGCTTTTCTACTTCCTGGCAACGCCGCAGCAGTGGTGGTGGCTGGCCGGGGCCTATGGGGTGTGGATCGCTTATGGGGCGATGAACGTGGGGCTCGATCATCTGAAGCTCAGCCTGGCCCCTCCCCAGTGCACCACCGCCGCCCTCTCCGTTTACTATTCGCTTAGCGATCTCGCCAATGGCGTCATGGCCGTGGCGGGCGGCATGCTATACGACTACCTAACCGCCGGCGGTCCCGATGCCCAGCAGCTGTATCCGGTGCTGTTCTTGGCAGGTTGGCTGGCGCGGACGGCCGTTTCCCTCCTGCTGTGGCGAATCGACGAGTCGCCTCGCCGCTGACAACCCTTCCCGATTGCGCGCTCTGCACAATCCGATTCCGCGGCGGGCCACTGGCTCCCAGCAGCGACGCCAGAAAAGCTGCCAGCGGCTTTCATGGGCATTCCGCCGTAGTTAGAATGCCAGCTTACCTATTCGCGGCCCGCCAACCTGGGGCAACGGCTGCTTTCTCACTCCTCTTCTCCTGGCGGAGCGTCAATTCGATGGAATTTTTGGATGTCCTGGTCTTTGTTGTCTTCATCGTAGTCGCAATCTCGATCGGCTTGTGGAAGAGTCGCGATCCTGATGCCGATGGCGATGGCGATACGGACGCCTCTGACTACTTCCTTGCCGGCCGCGGGCTTACTTGGTGGCTTGTTGGCTTCTCGCTGATCGCCGCCAACATCAGCACGGAGCAGTTTGTGGGGATGAGTGGCAAGGCTGCCGATTGGCTAGGCATGGCCATCGCCAGCTACGAATGGATGGCGGCGGTCACCCTTGTTGTGGTGGCGTTTGTCTTCTTGCCAAAGTTCCTCAAGAGCGGCATCTACACCATTCCTGAGTTCCTGGAATACCGCTACACGTCTTCCGCACGGTCGCTGATGGCGGTCTTCTCACTGCTGGTGCTGGTGGGCGTACCCACTGTTACGGTCATCTTCTCTGGCGCCAAGGTGATGGTGACCAACTTTCAAGGCTACTCTCTTATGGGAGAGATCGGACCGGCTTGTTGGATCATCGGAATCGTGGGAGCCGTATACGTTTTCATCGGTGGCCTAAAGGCATGTGCGTGGACAGACCTAATCCTTGGAGCAGCCTTGGTGCTTGGCGGTTGCGTAATCGCTTGGTCCGCATTCTCTACGCTCGGAGAGGCTGAGCCTACGCAGTTGATTGAGACCTCCCGGAATCCTGATCTCACGGTCGAACAACTTGCCGAACTAGGTCCCTGGGATCGGTTTTGGTCACTCAACGACGCGCCCGTGCCCGAGGGCAAACTGCACATGGTTCGGCCCAATGACGACCCCGAAATCCCCTGGAGCGTGCTGCTACTTGGTCTCTGGATTCCCAACTTCTTCTACTGGGGGCTCAACCAGTACATCACCCAACGCAGCTTAGGATCTAAGTCGTTAGCCGAAGGGCAAAAAGGCATTGTCTTTGCTGCCTTCCTCAAGCTGATCATCCCTTTCGTGGTCGTGATCCCAGGAATCTTGGCATACAACCTTTTTAACGCCGATCTGCGCGGCGACGCGGTGAATCGCAACGCTGAGATTATCGCGGCGAACTCACCGGCGCTATACGGCCAGCTGCCTGAAACTGCTAAGCCACAGGCAGACCAACCAGAAAACGAGGACTTGCTGGAGAAGATCGCAGCGAGCCTGGCGGCGGACGAAACCGCCGCCAAAACGGTCCTTTATAAGTTCGATGCCAAGTACGCTACTGCGGCTCCTGAAGTCGCCCGATTGGTCTTATCCCACAACCTAGCCCAAGCCGGAGATCAACTCGACCTGGAACTCCCAGCCGATGACGCGGATGCCGCGACGTTGGCTGCAACTTCAAGCCTGGTAGATGCGATCGCCAAAGAGAAGCAACTAAGCGACGCTTTCGACGTTGAGACACTCATAGACCACGACTACGACAACGCTTTCCCGACACTCATTCGAGAGCTCCTTCCCACCGGTAGTGGATTAAAAGGTTTCGTATTGGCAGCCATGTTCGGGGCGGTTGTTAGCTCGTTGGCGTCCATGCTGAACTCAGCTTCAACCATCGCCACCATGGACATCTATGCCAAGCTGGCCCCCGGCACTTCTTCAAAAGGCCTAGTTAGCATCGGTCGATTCTTCGTCGTGCTATTCGTGGTGACCGCCGCCTATTTGGCTCCGATGCTTGCCGATCCGCAGTTTAAAGGCATTTTCTCCTACGTTCAGGAGTTCCAGGGTTTCCTATCGCCCGGCACTCTGGCTGTCTTCTTGTTCGGCTTGCTAGTGCACCGAGCACCGCGCGCATGCGGCACCGTCGGTTTGCTTCTCGGCCCAGCACTCTACGCGGTGTTCAAGTTCGGTGCCGATTGGCCCGTGGTTGCGTCTGTGCCCGGCATCGTTGAGGTCACTGAATGGCCGTTTCTGAACCGCATGGCGTTGACGTTTGGGCTGGTGCTCGCAACTTTGACCGTGATGACTATCGTCAAGCCGCTATCAGCGCCGGTTGAGCTTCCCGTGAACGAGAAGATGGACGTGTCCAGTAGCAAGGGAGCCTTGGCCGCTGGATTGCTGGTTTGTGTGCTCACCGCTGTGCTTTACTACACCTTCTGGTAATCGATGGCTGCAGAGTCTCCACAAGTTGGCGTGATTATGGGGTCCCAGAGCGACTGGGACACCATGCGGCAATCGGCAGAACTGTTGACCGAGTTTGGTGTGGCGCACGAGGCGCAAGTCGTCTCCGCCCACCGAACGCCAGAATGGATGGTGGAGTACGCGAAAGCTGCCGAAGAGCGTGGGCTGAAGGTGATCATCGCTGGCGCTGGCGGCGCCGCCCATTTGCCTGGCATGGTGGCCTCGCTCACCACGCTGCCCGTGCTTGGAGTGCCGGTGCAAAGCAAGGCACTCTCGGGCCTCGACTCCCTGCTATCGATTGCGCAGATGCCGGGAGGCGTCCCCGTGGGAACTCTCGCCATTGGCGCCGCCGGAGCCAAGAATGCCGCCTTGCTGGCCATCCGCGTCCTAGCAACAAGCGACCCCTCCTTACGGGCCCAGTTGCATGACTATCAGCGGCGGCAGACGCAGACGGTGTTGGACAACCGCGACCTGGCTACCGAGGGTTAGCTCGCTCCGCAGACGGTCTCCCTCGTTCGTCTCCAACTCACCGAGAGAAGGGATTGCCGATGGACGAGCCCACTCGCCTGTGGCGGGAATCGATTCGCGAGACCGCCGGTGGCTATCGCCAGATGATCGATGCCGCTTCCCGGCAGCTGACCGACGAGGAGTTCTTTCGCCGGCCTTCGCCCGAGGTGAACTCGGTGGCCGTGATTCTGCGACATCTGGGGGGCAATCTGCGCAGCCGTTGGACCGACTTCCTAACCTCTGACGGAGAGAAGCCGGACCGCGATCGCGATGCCGAGTTCGCCGACTGGCCGGGTGACCGCACGTCGCTGTTGGAGTACTTCGATGCCGGTTGGTCATGCCTGGTCTCTGCTACGGATCAGATTACCGCGGCCATCGTATCGCGCGTCATCATGATCCGAGGAGAATCGCACACTCTGCCCCAGGCGTTCGCCCGCTCACTGACACATGTGGCCTATCACGCGGGACAGGTTGCTCTGGTGGCCCGAACAGTTCACCAGGGCACGTGGCAGTGGCTGACCGTTGCTCCCGAGGAGAGTAAGCGTCATAACGAAACCACTTGGGGATCGTCCGCCAGCCGAAGCATCTTCGGCCCCGCTTCGCATACTGACTCTGCAGGTCCATGACGCAAGATACTCAACCTCTGCCCGCTGGTTCGACCCTTGGCGTTTTTGGAGGGGGACAGCTGGGCCGGATGTTTTGCCAGGCAGCCAAGGAGCTCGGCTTTCAAACGCATGTCTTCGCCCCAGAAAGTGAGTGCCCAGCCAGCCAGGTAGCAGACGCCCATACCGTGGCGGATTATCACGACTTTGCTGAGGTCGAGATCTTTGCCCGCACAGTCGATGCCGCCACGTTGGAGTTCGAGAACGTGCCAGTCGCGGCGGTGGAAGCGGCCGGTCGGCATACGCCCGTTCGACCGTCAGGCGAAGCCCTCTTTACCGTGCAAGACCGGGCTCGCGAGAAGCGTTTCCTTGTGTCGGCGGGGGCGCCGGTGGCCCCGTTTGGCATCGTGAGAGACGACCAGGAACTCCAGTACGCGGCCCGTGGCATCGGCGTCCCGGCGGTGCTGAAGACTTCCAAGTTTGGTTACGACGGCAAAGGCCAAACAGTAATTCGCGACGCCGAGCAGGTAGCCGATGCGTGGGCCTACCTGGGACGGATGAAGTGCGTCATGGAGGGATTTGTCGCCTTTCGCCGCGAAGTGTCGGTGTTGGTTGCCCGTGGCGTCAACGGCGAAACCTCCGTTTGCGGACCCATTGAGAACGACCACGCCAACCATATTTTGGACACTTCTATCTGGCCCGCTGCCACCGAGCTCCAGGTTGGCAAGCAGGCTCGGCAGATCGCCACCACCATTGCCCGCGAGCTTGAGGTCGTGGGCGTGGTATGCGTGGAGTTCTTCGAAACGGACGAAGGTGAGTTGATCGTCAACGAAATTGCTCCGCGCCCCCATAATTCTGGACACCTAACCATCGAAGCTTGTGCCGCCTCGCAGTTTGAGCAGCAGGTGCGAGCGTTGGCAGGATTGCCCTTGGGCGATTTCCAGCCAACCCAACCTGCCGCGATGGCCAATCTTCTCGGCGACCTCTGGGAGCGTGGGGAGCCTGATTGGGATCAGATGGCTTCGTTTCCTGGCGTCACCTTGCACCTGTATGGCAAAAAGTCTGCCCGACCCGGGCGAAAAATGGGGCACCTAACCGCCCTGGCCGATACACCGCAGGCGGCACTTGCAGCGGTGACAGCCGCTCGCCAAGCGATTGTCAGATAGCCCAGCTGTTGGCAATGTGGCGGCCTGTTGGCTTAGAATCGAGAGGTGCTGTCGGCGCCACCGACTGTTCCGGCAGCTTGAAGTCATCCAGCCAGGAGCCCTTTATGCTCTCCCGCCTCTGTTTTTCCGCATTCGTTTTGTTGCCCTCCCTCGTCACCTACAGCGCTACAGCTGCTGAATCCGCCACGGAAGCGCCGCCGCTGCCCGCGGCACTGAACTTCGATTTGAAGACGCTGGCTGGCAAGGACGTGAACCTTGCCGAAAAGTACGCTGGGCAGGTGGTCTTGCTAGTGAACGTGGCGAGCAAGTGCGGCCTCACCCCGCAGTACGAGGCGCTGCAAGCTCTGCATGAGAAGTACGCCGACCAAGGCTTGGCGATCGTCGGGGCGCCCTGCAATCAGTTCGGCCGGCAAGAGCCGGGCGACGCCGGTGAGATTGCCGAGTTTTGCGAGGCGAACTACGGCGTCGAGTTCGACATGCTCGCCAAGGTCAAGGTAAAGAAGAACAAGCCTGGGCAGTGCGCGCTTTACGCGTTCCTGACCTCTGAGGAAACCAACCCCGACTACGCTGGCAACATCCAATGGAACTTCACGAAGTTTCTCATCAGCCGGGAAGGCAAAGTGGTGGCTCGCTTTTCACCCCGCGTCGAGCCAGACGCCGAAGAGGTGCTTGTCACCCTGGAATCGGAACTTGCCAAACCCGCCCCGCCAAGCGACGCGGCTCAGCCGCAGTGAGGGCTTGGCTCAACCAGGAGGCCACGTCATCTTGCGACCGCCCAGCAGGTGGAAGTGAAGGTGCTCAACTTCTTGCCCCCCATCGCTGCCGCAATTGACGACGACTCGATACCCGTGCTCGGCCAAGCCTTCCTGCCGAGCCACGTCTCGGATGATCCTCCAAAGATGCCCTAGCAGAGTCGCGTCTTCGTCTGCAATCGCTTCGACCGAAGTGATCGGCTTCTTGGGGATCACCAAGACGTGCGTCGGCGCCTTAGGGGCGATGTCTCGAAATGCCAGGCATCGATCGTCCTCGTGGACGATGTCGGCAGGGATTTCCTTGGCAATGATCTTGTCGAAGATAGTCATGGGACTCAGGCCGCGGTTCGTTGCGAGTTTGTTGGGCGGACTCGGGAGGCTACTGCCAACGCCGTCGCTCCATTGGGGGGGACGACGATTTTGCCGATTGTAGCGAATTCCTCCCAAGCGGGTTGGTGAGCAACCAAATCCTGAGCCGATATGCATCTAGAGTGGAAAGCTGGAGGATGCTGCGCATTGTTGGCAGGGTAGCCAACCGCGGCACGGGGCGCTCGTCAGCCTGCCATGTGGTCTATCCCCGAATTGGAGCCTTGCTGGTCTAACGACCGCGCCAGCCCAACGCGGATGCCATCGAAAGGAATCGAGCCATGCGCTTATGCTACCAACCGATACTCGTCGCTCTTGCCTGCGTCGCTGCAAGCATTGCAGCCCAGGCTCAGGAAACGGTGACCTATGAGAAAGGCGCCGATGGGGTCACCTATAAAGTGACGCGCAGAGTGTCGCAGCAATTGGCTCCAATGACCGAAATGCAGACTCGCGAGGAGAAAGTTCTCCGCCCGCGGGTCACCACTCAGCTCCAGACCGTCCAGCAGAACTACCTGACCCCCGTCACGGAGTACCGCTGGGTGTCGCGGATGAAGGGTCGTTTCAACCCTTTCGTACAACCCTACTGGACGCAGCAACTAGAGCCGTTTACCCGCTGGCAAACGACCCAATCGACGGTTCAGGTTCCTACGAACTCGACCGAATGGGTCGAAGAACGCCGCACCGTGCAGACGCCGATAACCACGTATCGGACGGTGCAGAACGAAACCGTGAGCCGAGTCGCGGTTAGCACGCCGCCTGCCAACTACCAACCCAATACGTTTACCCCGGTCGAGACGCCCTTGGTAGCAAGTCGGCCCGGCGCCTTGGTTGGGGGACAACGCCTGCAGAACGATCCGCCGCGCGCGGCGAGTGGCTGGCGAAGTCAGGATGGCACGCTGCGCCGCTAAGGCGAATGGCGATGTCTGCCTGTCGCGCAGAATTAAAGGCGACGCCAAGCTCGATGCCTGACGTCGCCTTTGTTGTTTCGATTGACCGCTGAGCAGGTCATGAACCCAGGCTGACCAACGGGAGGCCGGCATTCGGCCGCTCAAACGGCGTGAGAAAGGTCCGTTGTCCGCGCATCCATCAGTAAGCGCTGGTTCGGCCTCTACTGCGAGTCGCAGGAATACATGACCACTACGCGGATTGCTGGTCAAGCGTTTCTTGGGCTCAAACCGATCACGCCAATTCAAGAACCGCGGCAGGGGCTATGAAGAGGTCGCCCGGGTCCGTCGCCGCCGCGTGCGTTTGGGCGGTGGAGCGCTCCATTCTTTGGTGAGCGTCTCGAAGACTTCCGGCGATTCGTAGCGGACAATGCTCTTGCCTTCCGCCATGGGGCCAATCAAGCCGCGGAAAACGGGGAGCCCGCGGAGGCTCAGGTCGGTACTGCAATCGTCCACGCCGATCTGCGTGTGCATCTTCAGGATGGCGTCCGTGTGCGAATAGTCCTTGCTGCGAATCTCGCCGTTACTGCCTCGGGTAACTATGCGGATCGTGCGTTCCATGGAGGGGCCTCGTGGGGGACCTGGCCGGTGACCGGCGGGGCGATGGGGGATAGGCAAGGTATCGGTCTCGCTTCACAGGATGGTCGAAGAATTGCCCCGCGGTGCTTGCATCCCGGTCACTCGGCGAAGCCGGAGCACCTGTTCCAGCCGGAACATCCCGGTCAACACGGTCGGGCGATGCAACCGGTGAGTGGCAAGAACCGCTAGAGAGCCCTGGCGCCTGGTTGGAGACTTCTTGCCCGCCGAATCGGCGAGAGCTAGAATTGCGGGCCCCGGAGGGTATGCGAATGGCTAGCAGACTGATTCGAAATCAGTTGCCCCGCAAGGGGTTGAGGGTTCGAGTCCCTTGCCCTCCGCTTTCTATCGCTGCTGTAGCTTGCTACTTCTGCTTGGGCTGAGTTGCCCCGGATCCCGAGTCTGGCGTTCTGAGGGGACTCTTTCTCTCTCGTCGCAGGTAGGTCTGCGATGCAAAAAGGCCTGAGCTGATGAGCAAAGCAGCCGTATTTGGTTCGGGAGTTGCCGAGGCGTGGCTTACTTGTCCGGCGGGTGGTGTCGTGCTGCCGTAGTTCGCCATCCAGACGTTAAGGTCCGCGGCGTTGATGACTCCATCCGCGTTTCCATCTGCCGCCAGACCGTTGCCCGTTTGCCCCAGCGAGTTTCGCCACACGGCGTAATCGGAGCCATCCACTATTCCGTCCAAGTTGTAGTCGCCGGCTATCCCCTCCACGACCAGGGTGACAGCGCTGGGACCATACTGAACGGCAAAGGCCAGCCCGCCGGGCAGGCTGGGTAGCGTCATCGTGTCAAAGACGCCCGCAACCGTGCCACCCGCGCCGACCAGTTGGAAGCTATCGCCGAGGCTGGGCACGTAACCCTCGCTAAGTGTCACGCTCAGTTGACCAGCCAGCGTGGCGTTACCGGCGACCTGGAGATGATCGTGGATTTCGGTGGAGAGCAGATCGACCTCCAGGGTGGCTCCCGACTCCTGAACAAAGTTGCCGCCGACGCCTAGAATCTGCAACCCTGCAGCAGGCAGAGCCGACTGTGTCACGACATTCAAGTTGTCCCAAGCGCCGGCGTCATTGTTCACGCCAAAGCCGACCAACCCCTCTACCGCCAGCAAAGGATCACTCACTGTGGCGGTCGCATACACGGTTGAAGGATTCTCGCCATCGACCAGCTCAAAGAACACGAAGCCGCTGGCCGAGTCATGAATCAAGCGCACGTGAACCAGGCCATTGGTCACGGCATTGGTGTCAGGGAAGTTGCTGGAGAAGTCGCCGGTCCCACTTGCACCAAACACGTCCGTTACCTGCCCGCCGGATATCACGCGAATGTCGATTTGAGTGTCAGCCCCCGAAGCCTGGCCTTTGACGATGGCTAGCGACAAGAAGTTGTTCTCATCCTGGTATCCGAAGATGAGCTTCGAATCGAGAAAGGAACCGCTGCCATCTCCCAGGGCATCTCCCCAGACGAAGTCGGCATCAATCACATCAACGGTATTGGACGAGTCAATGCCCGACCCCACTCCAGCAATCGCTAGGGCGCCAGCGATAACCTCGCCAGAGGTGTCGTTCTGCCGCAGAAAATCGATGGGGTTGGACGTCTGAGCCAGCATCTGGCTTCGCGCGCTTGATTGCGTCCATGAAGAGTCCGTCGCGGTATCGATGACAGCGAAAGTGCTATCGACACTGGAACCCGTTGAAGGAGCCAAGTCAACAAACGACCAACCTGGCAGCAGACCCGTCGAAGTGCCCGCGGTAAAAGCGTCTCCCGGGCTGAACGATTCGAAGTCTTCCGTAGAAATCTGACCGCCGGTGGCGGTAGAGATTCCACTGCCGCCGATCTGGATAACCGAGCCGCTTTCCGCTGTGAGGTGTCCGGCAATCTGTCCAAGGCCAGAGACGATCGACCCCCCCTGAGCTTCAACAATGCCCCCTACGGAGCCTCCCAGCGCTGGCGAAACACCCGAGCCATTGCTCGAAAAGGACCCGGTTGTGATCGTACCGCCATTTGGCGGAAAGTTGCCGCTTTGATCGAGGCCAACCTTCAACTCCTGGCCGCTGGGGACGGCCGTCACTTGAACCCCCAGCTGTTCCTCCCACCACCTGAGTTCGAGAGTTCGGTCTCCATCAACCGAGAAACCTCGGTTTGCAAGCTGATTAGTACCCCAGTTGATCGAGGACTGAATAAGCCCGTTCTCGACAGCCGGGTCGAGGGGATAAAGTCCCGCATCGTCAGTTTGCTGGACCCAGGTATCGAGTCGGGAGCGAAGATCAGTCAATGCTGTCGCATAGTTGGGATCCGCGGCTAAGTTATTCAGCTCTTCAGGGTCGTTTGCAAGGTCATAGAGCTCTTCTGGTGGACGAGATGTGGCTAGCAATTTCGCTTGAGCGGGGGTCAACTGTCCGGCCTCTTCGAGTTCCAGCAGCAAAGTATGAACCGGATACTCCAACCGTTTGTAGAAGCTCTCTTGGCTTCCCTTCATGTAGGAAAGGCTAGGATCGTAGTTGCGGATCAACTTCAGGTCGCCAACCTGCACGCTTCGGACTCGGTCTTGTACGTTTCCTGAGCGGTCGCGGCCGGCAAAGATCGCGTCACGACCTTCGAAAGCAGGGTCAAACATATTGACGCCCTGCAGGTGTGGCGGCAACGTGGCTCCAGTAAGCGCGAGGCTACCAACGCCCACGTCAATCAAGCTGACCGCATCCTCTTCCACCGTGCCTGGGTTAGAGGCAGTAGGGTCACGAACAATCAGCGGCACGCGAATCCCTCCATCGTAGAGCCACTGCTTGTCTCGAACGTGAGGGCGGCCGTGATCGCCGAAGAACATGACGATCGTGTCATCCATCAAGCCTTCGTTTTCCAAACGATCGAGAATCACGCCAACCTTGCGATCAAGCTCCTCCACCGAGACAAGGTAATTGGCCCAGTCCGCGCGGGTCACAGGGTGGTCGGGGTAGTAGGAAGGAAAAGTGACGTCGTTCAACCGCGTGAAGTCCGTGTTCTTCCTGAAGTCTCGATGGGGATCAAAGATCTGCACCTGCGCGAAGAAAGGCTGGTCTTGCGCTCGGTTCGCCCAGTCGAAGCCATCGTACATCCCGCCGGAGACGCCCGAGTTGAAGTTGTAGTCGGTCTTGCCGCCGCCAGTTACGCCCGCATTCGCGTTCGTTACATAGTAGCCCTCCTGGCGAAAGTACTCCGTGATGGGACTCACCCCGGCCGGGAGGCTTTGCTTGGTGCTGCTGGTCAAACGATGGCTTTGGGCGCCAATCGTCGTAGCATACATGCCCGTAATGATCGCCGAACGTGAAGCCGAACAAACTGGGGACGTCGCGAAGGCATTGTTGTAGCGAACACCTTCCGCCGCCAACCGATCAATGTTTGGCGTATCGACGGCACCGTAACCGTAGGCGCCGAGATCTTGACTCAAATCGTCCGCAATTATCCATACGATGTTGGGTTGCGCAGAGGTGATCGAGGCACACAGGGCTAGCAGCGAGCAGGCGCAAGTAGAAGCAATGCGGTTCATGGGTTCCCGATCGAATTGGCTTGTTTGTCTGGCAAGCTACCATCTGTTCCGGCAGTATGGCGTCTTGCGCGTTCCTCTGTTGAAGCGATGACTTCGTGGCTCTCAACTCTTATTCACAACTTGCTGAAAGAGCCTCTGAGCGCGAACGAAGTGTGAAGCGAGGGCACTTGGTATTTGGATGAGAGGGCGCGGTCGAGTGAGTTTAGTTGCAGCGTGTCACGACTTCAGCACCTGCCAGCAACGATTGGCAGGGCCAGCCGAGCACGTCCGTTCGTGGCCGGACTAAGCTGGCTCGTAGCAGCGAACTTCGAAGAGACTTGCTGGAGTGTTATCGCTAGGCGGATCAACTTCGATCACAAGCGAGTCGGTAACGACCGGGTCTGGTAACTCGATAATGCTCCTGGCCAGGTAATTCTCTGTTTCTTCAAACAAGAGACGGCCTTCTCCATCCAGCACTCGGAATCGGCGAACGCAATACGGCATGACCGTCTCCGGCTGACGCATCAAGACTTGCTCCAGGGCGTGGTCGTAGTCGACGTCAAATGAGAGCTCAATCCTTCCGATGGTCCGTGGCTCCTGCCACCCGAGACGAAGCGTTGGCCTTGGATCGGCAGGATCAGCTACCCAGGCATTCGAGCCACGGTAGGGCCTGGTGTAACCGTTGCGGATGTTCTCGGCACCAAATGCTTTCAAAGGACGAGCGAAACGGAAAGCCAAGTTCTTGCCACGCGGGCGGCGCCGCGGCGTCCAAAACGCGAAAGAATCGAAGCCAATCCCTGCCGGAGGCTCCTGGACACAAGACTTCGCCACCTTGGCTTCATGTTGATGCCAGACCGTGGTGACCCCTGTCAGCAGTTCCTCACTCAACGCGACATTGACCTGCTCGTTGTCGACTAGGCACAATGCGACGTGGTCGTTCTCCGCGACCGGAGTCGTGAAGGCAAAGGTCATCTCTTGCAGCACTGCCGGCTTGCCATTCTTGGCAGCCGGAGAGGATCGCTTGGCCACCGCTAGCCCGGTGTCTGCTAGGCCGGAATCCGCCCCTCCCGAAGCACCTCGAGCGCGCAAACTTGATGGGCGAGCAGGCCCGACAGAAGCAACAACCGTTGGAACCGAGGGAGATGCTGGGACCGGCAGCGTGATGGTTTCTAGCAACTTGTCGAGCGTGTGTGAGCCAGGCCTGCTGCAAGTACGCAACTCGGCAGTCAGCGGGGTGTGCTCCGGGGCGGTCACCCAGACGCTGAAGGAGGCTTGGTCGCCCGCCTCAAGCGGCACGAGGCAGGCAACGGAATCAACCAAAGGCTCCGTCGGCTCGCTAGGACGGAAGCCGGTCCACTGAAGTTCGCTAGAAGCCTCAATCGTCGCGGTATGTACAAGGTCCGCCGGATCGTGCTCGATGACACCCGGAATATACTGCCCCGATCTCAGCAGCCTGGATTGCAGTTGCTTGGTTCGCGCCTGGGAATGAATCTCGGCGGGGAGCAAGCCCTGCTCATGGCAAATGGCGGCCGCGACTCCTACGGCTTGGCCATTGTGGGCGCAGGTACCCATGACCCGTGTTGATCCAAAGGCGAGATGCGTCGCACTAATGATACGGCCTGCCAGGAACAAGTTGGGGACATTGCGGCTATACATACAGCGATAAGGAATCTGATAGACCCCCTTGCTGTGCCACTGAGTGCAGGGGTCTTCATCGCTGTAAATTGCGTCGACCGGATGGAGGTCGACAGCCCAGCCGCCATAGGACACGGCGTCTTCGTGAGTTCGTTGCTCGACAACATCCTGCTGAGTAAGCATGTAGTCGCCCTCGAAGCGGCGGCTCTCACGCTTGCCTGGTAACTGGCCGACCCACTCAAGGGTCAAAGTTTCTGATTCAGGGAAGTGGCCCGAGTTCTTGATGTGGTTCCAGACTCCATAGACGATTTTCCACAGTTCCCACTTGATGGTTTCCGTGTCGTGGACCGTATCAAGACTGCCGCCGTACTCGATCCACCACAGCTGACAACCTTGCTGCTTGGTGTTGAACTGCCGGTACCGGGGAATCTTGGAGATGTCCTCCAAGGCGTACGCCGGGGGGACAAAGCGCGTGGGGATGCCGGTGTCGCGGGTGTAGAAGTAAAGGCTATGCCCTAGCAGTTGCTGATGGCTTTGCTCGGGGGCCCAAGCTTCGCCAAACTCGCTGCGCGACTCGGCGCCAATGCGGAAGGCAGCGCCCGCCAAGAAACCCACCACGCCGTCGCCTGAAGCATCGCAAAACAGCGGCGCACGCAATTGGTACTGGGTAGAGTTCTGACTACAAAAAGCCGTGACAGACTGTATCTCCCCCGACGGAGAGTTTGTCACTTCGTAAGCAGCTGTGTTGAGCAGCAGCCGGAGATTTGGTTCCGCAACCACCTTCTCCAGCAAGATAGTGTCGAAGATGAGCGGATTGCCCTCTGGGTTACGATAAGCCGACTCCAGGAGCAGTTCGTTCAGTACGCCTCCTTCGCGGGCCCAACGATTGTTGTTGCCCATGTGGCTGGTAGCGCCCAGAATCCAGAGCCTTACCTCGCTAGAGCTATTGCCGCCCAGCATCGGACGGTCTTGAACGAGGCAGACCTGAATCCCTTCGCGAGCAGCGGTGATGGCAGCGCAAACACCAGCCAGTCCACCGCCCACGACCACAAGGTCAACATCGATCTCTTCTGCGTGGAGGAGTCGTGCTTTGCCGCCACCATCTTTAAGCATTATTGTGCCACTGCCCCTGCACCGGAAGGAAAGCTCGCTCGACGGCTCGTTGCCGTATCACCAAGGTCAAAGCCAGCTGTTAACTAAGCGTCAGCAAGCCTTGAACTCTTAGTCGCAATAGTCGCGACCCTCATGCGGTATTCTGATTTCATGATACGGTTAACGGGCAACCACCCCCCACAGCCCAACGCGCCAAAAAGGTTCTTGATCACGCCAGCTGCGCCAATATCGGACGAAAAGGGTTGCAAAAAAAGGGGTCCGCTTGCCAAACTATATTCGTGATTCCGCCAAATCTGCCAGCCATCGCCATTCTCGTCGATACCGCCACAGGGTGGGGGCGGGGCATTGTTCGCGGCGTCCTTTCTTATGCCGACCAGAACGGGCCGTGGGACCTAGCTCTGAGCCCATGTGGCCCGACGCAGGAACAGTTGCTGTCTGAGAGCTGGGACGGAGAAGGCGTCATCGCGAGGATTGCGACGCAGCGGCTCGCCGAGCAGCTGAAGCACTTGAATGCTTCCGTAGTAAACGTCTCGGCTACCGAGCCGGGCGAAGGCTTCCCCCGGGTGATCGTGGACAACGACGCCGTTGTGGAACTCGCCTTTCAGCATTTTGTCGACCGGGGCATCTCGAGTTTCGCATACCTGGGAGTTCCCGGTCACCAATACTCCCTTGTGCGACAGAACGCCTTTGCGAGGGTCTGCAACAAGAATGGCTTCGACTGCCTTTGCTACACCCCGCCGGGGCAAGACGGCCAAGCCTGTAGTCAACGCGAGCCGCTTATGGGCTGGGTTGAGTCACTTCCTCCCACGTGCGGGGTCTTCACATGGGCCGTGGAGTCGGGTGTCGCATTGATCAATGCGGCTCAGGCCGTGAAGCGCAAGGTTCCGGAAGATATCGCGGTGCTAGGGTCGGACGACGACGAACTGCTCTGTCGGGCGGTCCGCCCCTCACTCTCAGGCATTCGCTTCACGGCTGAGCGAATCGGCTACGAGGCGGCCCGTCTGCTAGACAAGTTCATGCAAGGCGAAGCGCCAGAAGACTGCGACATGTTGCTCAAGCCTTCTGGCATTACAACCCGTGGATCATCGGACGTGCTGGCGGTGACCAATCCCGATGTGGCGGCGGCCATCAAGTACATTCGTGAAAATCCCGATCGCCCGCTACGACTGGCTGAGGTGGCAAACGCCGTCACCGCAGCACCCCGCTCGTTGCAGCGAGGCTTTCAGCAGGAGCTTCGCCAATCTTTCAGCGATGTTGTTGCTGCCGCGAGGATCGATAAAGCAAAGCGATTGTTGGCAGAGACGGACCTCACCATTCCAAAGGTCTCTGAAGCCTGCGGCTTTGGCACCCCCGAATACATGGCCACAGTCTTTCGCCGCTCCACGGGGGTCACGCCAAGAAAGTTTCGCATGCAGGCCCGCGGCGCCCACGATGCAAGCTAGCTGCGGTCACTTTGGCTTCACCACAGGCACGATCTAATGCTTGCCCCAAGCCCGGTCCGTGCTTCCAGGCTAGGCCAAACATCTGCGCTCAATCATTGAGGGTGGGCGGTGTTTGCGGCTCGACTTGCCGTGATAGCCAACCAACCACGACGGCTAGCGCTAAAAGTGTAACGGCAAAGGCGGCCAGCGTGACTTGATCGCTTGCCGCGAAGATCGCTAGCAGACCGATTAGCGCTCCACACGAGCCCACGCTCCACGCAACCATCTGGCCCGGCAACGAAGAAGTCTTAATTAGTTCCGTGCGGCTCTTCACCTCGGCAGCACGTTCCGTGATTCTTCGCCAGCCTGCAGACTCTTGGCCTGCCGCGGCCAGTTCCAATACGAGCAACGTTGCCAAGGGAACGAGCACACCGGCAATCACGTCAGCCGTCCTGGTTGCCGCCGGTGATAATCCTGTCGCCGGCACGATGCCCGGCAACCATTCAACCAACTGCTGGTGGAAGGTTCCGTAGAGCATTACGCCAAACCCGACGGAGAAACCTGCCGCAACGGTGGCCCACACGCTGCCGGCTCCAATCCGCCTACTGAACAGTCCCCAGATGGTCGGCAGTAGCAGCGGACCCACGACAAGGCTAGTCACTTTGACAATAACCTTTTCAGCGTCTCCCATACTGGGGACCAACAACGCCAGCACTATCAACAACAGCCCCAACAGCGTCGTCGCCACTCGGCCGACGTTCACTAGATGAGCTTCGCTAGCCTTGGGCCGAAACAGATTGCGATAGAAGTCGTTAGTGATGACGCCCGCGAATACGTTGAGCTGCGAGTCCACCATGCTAGCGGTGGCGGAGAACATGGCAGCAAACATCAGCCCCACCATCCCCGCCGGTAAAACCGCTTGGCAGGCCAAGATGTACGCCTGCTCGGGGTCTACCGTGTCGTTGATGGTACGAAAGATCATGGGCGGTAGCATCCACAACACGGGGCTGATCAAGTAGAGCGCTCCGAACAGGTAGGCGCCCAGGCGGGCGGCCCGTGGCGTGGGTACGCACAGATAGCGTTGCACAAAGGCCCACTCCGCCCCAATCATAAAGAACTGCGTCGCGCACCAGCCGGCAATCACCCACCAAGTCCACTCATCCGACGTGAGATGGAAAAAGCCTTCCGGAGCCTTCTCGGTGAAACCGGAAACGCCTCCTGCTTCCCAGATGATTAGCGGGGCTACGAACGCAACGGAGATCATCAATACGACAAACTGAATGACGTCGGTCATTAAGACCGCCCACAACCCGCCCACAACCGTGTAGATCGCCACGACAGCGCCGACCAGAATGATGGCCGCAGGCAGGGAGAGCGTCGATGTCTCAGGATCGGCAAGCCAGTGGCTCGGATCAAGCGGCACCAGGGCGGAGAGGATCTTAGCAACCGAATACAGCGCGACGCCAACCGTGAGCATCTTGTAAGTGAGGTTCAACGCCGTGTAGGTCAGGACCGCAGTCTTGCCAAACCTTAACTCGACAAACTCTGCCGCTGTGGTGAGGCCGAGCTTTCGCCACCGGCCGGCAACGAACCAGCCCACCAGAATCGCAGCAATGCCGTAGGTCAGGTTGATGACGATTGCTACTAGGCCATGAAGGTAGGCAATCTTGCCCCAGACGACAAAAGTGCCGGCTGAGAACATCGTCATAAAGCCGCTCAGGCCAGCTACCCACCAAGGAGACTGATTGCCCGCGGCGAACATGTCGCCAGACGACTTAATGCGCGCCCCAAAAATGCCTCCGATAACGAAGACACCTACGACGTACGCAATGAGCACAACGTAGTCTGTGGGATCCAAGTTGGGCCCTTTCGAGAAGGTAGCTACCCCACAACGTGAGATAGGAAAAGCAGACGTAGCCGTAGTCGTTGGCAACTGACGGTGTCTAGCGTACTGACCGTCCTCCGACATCGCAACGCAACGCCAAGAACTGTGCTAATCACAGTGACTTATCGCCGGTGCGCAACCTACGTACGTATGGCATGCCATGAAGCGCAGACCGAACGACAGCGGCCATTCGTCGTGCTGGAACCCTGCTATGTCCCTGAATATTTGAACGACGAGTATCTGCGGTGCGAGAGAAAAGGACTTGGCGCCAGCGCCTGGAAGGAACTCCAAATTGCCGCTTTAAACACCTAAGCAAGTTTCGAACGTTCTCACCTGCGACCGGCGTTGTTCAGTCGCTTCAAAGGAATGTTCACTTCCTTTTCACCGACGGCTGGGACTTCACACGTCAGCCCCGATGTAAGGTGGGAACCATACACGTCGGGTACAGTCGGACCTTTGACTCGTTTCGCTGTTGGCGGCACACCACCCTCGTAAGACCAATCCGGCTCGTAGGGAGCGAAAGGCGGCTGGGCGTTTACCGCAACGCGATACTCACCGGGAACGACGGCTAACTTGTAAGCTCCGTCGGAAGCAATGCTGGACGTAACAGCTCGGCCGGCACCATCACCCATGAACGAGACGGTGCCATAAGGAACCTGTTTACCGTCCAGGGTGACCTTGCCCCATATGCTGACGGCTTCCGGTTCACCTGGCCCACAACCGGCAGAAAACATCAGCAAAGCAGAGAGAGCTGCGGACAGCCAGGCCCTCGTTAGGTGTCGATGGTCGCTTCTTCTGTGTTGCACCGTAGGCATCCAAACAACAGGGCTCGGCAGTCCAGGAGGACTTAAGACTAGAGTGGCGTGGGAGGTGGAGTACTTCCACCACCGCAGCCATCGGAGGCTGGCTCAATGGTGCTGTCCACGTTTTCTCCACCCGCAATCGTCGCCCTGTTACGCAGAACGACCAAGTCAGTGTCCTCTGGCAGGAAGTGAACACTACCGTCGGCATAGGCAAAGTGTGCGCCAGCTGGGTGATTGCTACCGAAAGGCAAGTGATTCAAGAAAAGCTCCCCTGACCCCCATCCACCCGGAGCATTGGAATCATGACGATACCAACCCACTTGAGTGTGGTCGTTCACGATTCCGTAGTCGGATACGGCAACATTGAGACTATTAGTGGTGCAAAACAAGTTTGCACTGTGACCAGCGGGAAAGACCGGCTTGATCCAGCCCCGAATTTGGTAGTTTCGCTCTCCGAATGCTAACGAGTGGGATGTCCCATCGGTAACGTGGCGGAAAGCAATCTGCTTACCAGGCGCATACAAGCCATCGGTTGCATACCAGCCGCATTGAGAAGTACCCAAACCATTGACGGCGTCAATGCGCTGGCAGTCTCGCCCGGCACCATTAACCGCGACATAGCTGGTTGAACCGTAAGTTCGATCGTCACCGGGGCCAAAGGGATCGAGGAATAGATCCTCCGGTACCGACGGGCATTGAAATGCCGTAGGTTGGATCTGAGCATAGGTAACGTTAGGGTCTCGCGAGATGGCAACGGTTGCGTCTACTTCGTCTGCGATCGCATCCTCTTCCATATACGGCATGATGAGGAGGAACATACCTGGGGTAGAATCACGCCCACTTGTCGCTGAGATTAGATTCGTCGGCAAGTGCTTGTTTGCGGACTCAAAGTTGTGTGTAGCCAAGGCAATTTGGCGCAGATTGTTTGAGCAAGCCATCCGTCTCGCCGCTTCACGGGCCGCCTGCACGGCTGGCAGCAGTAGAGCAATCAAAATGCCAATGATGGCAATGACCACCAGCAATTCCACGAGTGTGAAAGCCGAGTGCGAACGACTACGTAGTGAGAACGGATGCGATTTCATCAATCGACCTCCAAAACTGGCTAGGTGTGGCTGTTTCTGAACGGCTATGACGTGAGTTCATGCGACGTCGCCTTGCGCAGCCAACCGAGCTACGGGAACAAGAGGAGAGCCGGCGACACGCGCCAGCGTTCCTTCAATTATCGGCATTCACGCCGGCTCGGGCTACGGATGATAATGCAAAGAGTCTTCGATATTACGCCGGACCCTGCGGCCGCATCCCACATGATGGCGGTGGGTTGTGCGACCTGCTGGGACGCCAGATTCGTGCCGTGGCCGACCAACTTTGGCCAGATTCTCCGTGTTTCTGAAGGCAACGGGCCACCCGCTTTGGCCTGACGGGGTCAGTTTCTACCACCAACAAATACTTGCAACAGCCACCGTGGACCAAAAAGCCCAGTTGCTCGTACACGCCACGGATTTCCGCACTCCGCACCGGTCACGCTAGCAGAAATGGCTGGCCATGGGCACGTAACCGCCGTGCGAGTTAGGGCCGAGCTGCGTAATCACCACCACTTCTGCCACCGCTGACCGGGGAAAATCGCTTCGGCTGGGCGGCTGGTGCCCCTTCTGTAGCTTGGCATACCAAACCACGCTGGCCCTCCGATTAGCATCGTAGGTTTGGGGGGAGGATGGTTGGAAAGCGAGAACCCGATCTGCCGCACCTACCGGGGCTCGATGGGCTTCGCGGCGTGGCGGTGTTGCTGGTGCTGGCCTACCATTCCACCCCGGGTGAGATCACCAATCCCGTGGCACCAGCTGGGTACTTGTCCAGCGTCTATGCAGCATTCCACAGTGTGCTGTGGTGCGGTGTGGATCTCTTCTTCGTGCTGTCAGGGTTCTTAATCACACGAATCTTGCTGGCTACCCGCGATCGCCCCGGATACTTCGTTTCCTTCTATGCGCGACGGACGCTGCGGATCTTCCCGCTGTACTTTGGCGTGCTGATCGCGTTGTTTGGTTTGCTGCCAGTCGCTGCGTGGGTGGGTGGTGGTCCTCTCGCTAGGGCTGTGCAGTCCGACCACTACCAAACACTGTGGACGAATCAGCTCTGGCTGTGGACCTACACGCAAAACTTCCTGCAGGCCCGGGGCCCCAGCCAGCTACCCGGCTTCGGTCATTTCTGGTCGCTTGCGGTGGAAGAGCAGTTCTACCTAGTGTGGCCGCTGGTGGTTTGGCTGTTGGGTCGCCGGGGGCTGGCAGCGCTATGCCTAGCAATGGTTCTCGCCGCACCGATTGCGCGCGCGGCACTGCTCGCCACAGGATCCGAACCATGGGCCGTTTTTCACTGGACCTTCACGCGGTGCGACACCCTGGCGTGGGGTGCACTGGCGGCCGTGGCTGCAACCGATGCGCGGTTCGTGCCTCGACTCAGGCGCCAGTGGGCGGGGAAAATCATCCCGCTCGGAGCTGTCACGCTGTGTGGCTTAGTTGCGGGTGGTGGCATGACGCTCTCCTGGGTGAAAGTGGATCCAGTGATCCAAACCGTTGGGTTCACGGCTCTGGCCGCGTTCTTCAGCAGCTGGGTTCTGCAAGCTGCTCGTCCTACCTACCGTGGCTGGCTGCTTGCCGGTTGGCTCCGCAAGCTTGGTAAGTACAGCTACGCGATGTACGTGTTTCACTGGCCTCTGGTGCGGCTATTCGAGGCCATCACACCCCTCAAGAAAGTCGCTCCGCCCCTATCGGCCGTCATCATGTTCGCGCTGGTGCTGGTCAGCAGTTTTCTGCTCGCCACGATTAGCTGGCATGTCTGGGAAAAGCACTGGCTCGCGCTGAAGAGTCGCTTCGCTTATTAGTCAGCAAGTGGCGAAGAGATGGCGCTTGCGAGCGACACGTAGCTCCGCAATCATGCAAGGATGCAAGGTTCGCCACGTACGATTTACGAGTTGTTTGAAGCCACCGTAGCGCGACGTGGCAACCAGCCGGCGTTGGGGAAGATTGCGTCCGGGGCGGTCCATTGGCAGACTTGGCGTGATGTTCTTCATGACGTGGACGGTGTCGCCCAAGGCCTTCAAGAGCGAGGAATCGCGGAAGGCGACCTATGTCTTGCAGACGATGGGAACGCCAGTTGGATCACGCATGACTTAGCAAGCCAGCGCCTTGGCGCTTTCGCGGTCCATGAAGCGATATGTCATGAGCAGATTCCCCAGCACTGCCAGATCGCTGCCGTCTTGCGCACTTCGGGCACCGGCGGCGAGCCACGCACGGTGACCCTTTCGCATGAAAACCTACTGAGCAACACCCTGGCGGTGGCCCAGACGATCGCCGCTAGCTTGGGTGACGAGGATGATGGAGAAGAGCTACGGCTGGCGTTCTTGCCGTTCCATCATCTCTACGCGCGGGTCTGTGATCTCTACTGCTGGATCTACCGTGGGTCGCGGATGGTGCTGGTGGAATCACGCGAGACGATCTTCCGCGACTGCAAAATCGCTCAGCCAACCACCATCAACGGGGTGCCGTACTTCTTTCAAAAAGCGGTGGACCTGGCCGACCGTCAGGGCGTGTCGCTGCGCGAGCTCTTGGGTGGCCGGATTAAACGATGCTACTCCGGTGGGGCGGCACTATCTCCAGCCATCCAGCGGCGTTTCATGGATGAAGACATCCCCCTGATGAATGGCTATGGGCTGAGCGAGGCGTCACCAGTGGTGACGGTCTCGACCGTGCGGGACAACAAGCCCGGTACGGTTGGCAAGCCGCTAGCCGGTGTGGACGTTCGCATCGCGGAGGATGGCGAAGTCTTGGTGCAGGGCCCCAGCGTCATGCTTGGTTACCTGAACGACCCCACGGCTACAGCCCAAACGATCCGCGAGGGGTGGCTTCATACAGGCGACCTGGGGCAGTTTGATGCCGACGGTTTCTTGAGAATCGTGGGCCGCAAAAAGGAGATGATTGCACTAACGACCGGCAAGAAGGTAGCGCCAGCGGAGATTGAAGCGCGTTTAGCAGCTTCGCCTTGGATTGAGCAGGTGGCGGTTGTTGGCGAAGGTCGAAGTTGTCTCGCCGCGTTGATCGTCCCCAATCCTGATCGCGTTCGGGCGGAGGTCCGCCAGCGACGCTTATGGGTTTGGTCTCGGCGTCGGGCCCTCTCCCATCCGGTCATTCGCCAGGTCTTTGCCGAAGAGATCTCCTACCTGCTTCAGGGTTGTCCCTCGGAGCAACAGGTTCGTACGTTTCGCCTCCTTGACCGCGCCTTTTCCGCAGAGCGCGGGGAAATAACGGCCAAACTCAGCCTGCGGCGCAGCGCGATCCAATCGAGTTTCGTGCAGATGATCTCGGCCATGTACGAAGAGCTCGAAGCGAGAAAAAGTGCTGGCCAAGGTGTGCGAGTTTCAGCTGGCGCACGCTGAATCTCTAGTAAGCAGGAATCACGATTCGCTATGCAGTACCGTGCCATCTATACCGACTACCCTTGGGCCGACCCCGACGTGGAGCGCGATATCCTTGCCGCCGCGGATTGTGAACTGATTAGTTCGCCCGACAACCGCGAGGAGACCCTGATCCGTCATGTGACGGACGTCAATGCGATTATCACTTGTTGGGCTCCCGTCACCGCGCGGGTCATCGACGCCGCAGTGAATTGTCGTCACATTGCGCGCACCGGCATCGGGCTCGACAATATCGACGTTTCGCACGCCACTTCACGTGGATTGCTGGTAACCAACGTGCCGGACTACTGCACGGAGGAAGTGGCCGAGCATATCCTTGGTTTGATCTTCGCCCTGGGCAGAAAGATCGCCGATTGCCATCTGGCCACCAAACAAGGTCACTACGATTTGGTCGCGGCACTGCCGATTGATCGCCTGGGCGGCAAAACGCTGGGCATCATTGGGCTCGGCAAGACGGGCGTAGCGCTTGGGCGAAAAGCCCAGGCGCTCGGCATGCGCGTCTTGGGGACCAATCGCAGCGGCCAGGCGCCGGAGGGCATTGCATGGAAGCCGCTGGAAGAACTGTTGACCCAGAGTGACTATGTCTCCATCAACGCGCCGCTGACTAGCCAAACCCATCACCTAATTGATGCCGAGGCCTTGGAGCAAATGAAGCCGACGGCCTACCTCATCAATGCCGCGCGAGGGGGCCTTGTCGATCATGCAGCCCTCGCTGCCGCGATCGACTCCGGGCGGATTGCTGGCGCTGCGCTCGACGTGCAAGAAGTCGAACCGCCTGACCTTTCTCTAGCGCCATATAACAACCCTCGGGTGATCGTCACGCCGCACACGGCCTTCTGTTCTCCCGAAGCGATTCTGGATCTTCGCCAGCAGGTGGCCCAGCAGACGGCCAACTTCCTGCAAGGCGTCACGCCCCCAAACGTGGTGAACCCCGAAGTGCTTGCCGGCGGTTGAGCCTTCAAGCGGCGATGCCGGCCCTTTAATCGCTACAGGCCGCACCGCTGACACAAGGAACTTTGACCGGAAGGCGCGGGCGGCCTATATACCGTTGGGTAGGTGTCGAAATGCGCATCGACCTACCCTCGCCAACCGCGCGCAACTGTGATCTGCCTCCCACGCTGCCGGCATGGATGACCCTCGCCCTGAGGGCGATCTTTCGACCGAATCTCCGCCCACTCCGGAACAACTCCGCGAGTTGCGAGATCGCGCGCATGCAGCCTTGGCCGACCAACGGGATCATGCTCTACGTCTTGAAGAGCAGGTCTTCGCTGAGCTCGATCGTCTGTCTGACGAGGTCAGTACACAGATCGAGGAAAACATCTCGGCACAGCGCGATGAAGTGGTTGCCGAAGCCGCCAACGAACTGACTTCTGATCGCCAAGCCTTTGAAGCCGAGCGTGCCGAATGGGAGCAGCTTCGTGATCAGATCGAGTCGGACTTGGAGCAGCTTCGCTTGGGGCTTCAGCAGCAGGCCGAAGCTCAACACGCAACCGCCCAGCAATTGCTAGAGCGAGAAGAATCCGCCAAACAAGAGCGGCACGAACTTGGCACATGGGCCGCTGAGTTGGCAGAAGAGCGCTCCCAACTGGAATCGCTACGACGGGAGCTGAAGCAGCAAGAGGAACAAGTA
Organism: Lacipirellulaceae bacterium; assembly: GCA_965263315.1. Lineage (GTDB taxonomy): Bacteria > Planctomycetota > Planctomycetia > Pirellulales > Lacipirellulaceae > JBCCQL01. The sequence continues at coordinate 747,737 of CBDHGZ010000002.1, forward strand.
CAAGACGCTTCCCGAAGGCAAGCTTCTGAGCAAGAAGCCAGTGAGGTTGAACTTGTCTCTCAAGTTCGCTCACTTGAGTCTCAACTGGAACAAGCGGAGCACAGCCACAACGACGCTCTCGCAAGTCTACGGGCGCAGCTCGAAGAAGCCCACCAAGCAACTACCGCAGCTCAGGAAGCATCGGCAGACGCTCAACAGCACACGGCTCTTGCGGAGCAATGGTCCGAGGAACGAACTCAGCTCATCGAAGATCAAACGTCGCTCACCAACCGTTTGACCGAGGCAGAGCAGCAACTGCAAGAGACCTATGAGAAGCAGGCCAAGCTGGAACGAGCCGCCTTGGCGGCGGTGGAACTCCACGAAAAGTTTGAGCTAGCTCTGGAAGACGTTCAGGAGCATCGACGACGCGTGGCCGAGCTGGAGCAGGAGCTGGCTTCCCGACCTGAGGCTGGCGCCGACGCATCGCCTGAGCTCGTCCAACTACGTGCCGAGCGACAAGAACTCCTGCAGCGGATTACTGACCTCGAAGCTCAGGTAGCTCACGCTGCTGCGGAGGATGGCTCCGATTCTCAGCAAATGGAGGATCTGCAGCGCCGGTTCGAACTCGCGGTGGAAGATGTCCGACAACTCAAGACAGAAAAAGCTGATCTGGAAGAACGGCTCGCCTCGACCGAGAGCCAAGGGGCAGAAAACGAGGGGCCGCTCGACTGGGAGGCGCAGAAGCGGCGCCTGCTGGCGAGCCTTGACGGAGGCGATGAAACGCCAGAGCGATCCGAACAGCGTGCCACCATCGAGGGAACCATTCGCATTACCGACGAAGTGGTCGCGGAGAAGGATCGCGAAATCCAAAGCCTGCGAGAGCAAATGGGCCAATCTGCTCAGCACTTGCCCGCTGTCGAGATCGAACCCGATCCAGCAGAAGACTCCCTGAGCGACGACGAACGACTTGAGACAGAGCGTCAGCGATTAGCGAGCCTAGAAGCCGAGTGGGAAGAAAAACTCCGGTGTGCGGAGCTGGAACTCTCTGTCGAACGCGCCAAGATGGCCCGCGAGCAGGCAGAACTAGCGGAACTTCGCATCGAGTTGGAAACCCAGCGGAAAGCCACCGACTCGCCAACTACCTCTGCATCTGACGGCAATCCTGGCGGCCGCAACTGGTTCAACAAGCTAGGGCTGGGTAGAAACGACGAGTGAGCGCGCAAAAAAGCGGGGAACGGGCGAGCCCGATCCCCGCTGGGACTCATATTGTCAAAGCGTTCGCCTATCGGCGACGGCGAACGGCCAAACCGATGGCGGACAGGCCGAACAGTACCAAGGTGGTGGGCTCGGGAACAGCCGCCGCACCGGCGGCGCCGGGCGACGTGGCGCCAAAATTGCCCACCCAGAAGGCAAGGTCAGCAGCGTCGAGGATGCCGCTGCCGTCTCCCGTGCCAGCGAGCTCGGCTCCGACACCGAGGTTGTTTCGCCAGAAGGCGTAGTCGCCACTGTCGACCATGCCGTCGCCATTGAAGTCGCCAACAAGGTTGGCCGAAGCGGTGACAACCTCCAAGATACCGTCAACCAAGAGACCGGTCGTATCCCAGTCGAGGCCCGATCCGGACAGGTCGGGGAGGGCAAAGGCAAGCGTGCCCACAGCCAAACCGAAATCGAGATCGAAAATCTGGAATTGATCACCAAGAACCGGGGCAAAACCGCCCGAGAGGTTCACATCGAGCGTACCGTTGAGGTCCGCCGTTCCAGTGACCGCCAAACGGTCGTAGGTGTCGATGCTCAACAGGTCGAGCTCAAGCGTGGAACCTGCATCCAGCGTGAAGTCACCATCGATGGTGGCAATCTGAATGCCTTCCACATTGACGGCCGATTGCGTGGTAACACTGATGTTGTCCACTGCGAAGGCGTCGTTGTTGGAGCCAAAGCCGACCAAACCCGTACCAGCGGTCTTGAGCAGATCGTTGAAAGCAAACGCTTCAACAAGAACCGTGCCTCCGTCGTCCGTGAGCGAGAACGAAAGGAAGCCAGTGTTTACATCGTGCACGACCTCAGCAGTGATGAAGGCGTCCTCGGGGAGACCCGCGCTGTAGTCACCGGCATCGCTGCCGCCGAAGCCACCGAAAACACTCTGAACCGTGCCGCCGGACACAACCTCGACATCAACTTGCATGCCCGCTTGGCCCCGAACCAATTGCAACGCAACGTAGTTCTGGGGGTCGACATAGTCAACAAGGATGCGCTGATCGAGGAAGTTGTCGCTGGTATCGCCTGAACCGTCAAAGACGACGTCGGCCGTGACAATGTCGACGGCGCCTGAAACGTCAGTCGAAGCAGGCATCAGGGCGAACGAGCCACCCAGAACGTCCGAGTTATTGGAGAGCAGGAAGTCGTAATTGGTCGAGGTCACAGCGAGCAACTGGCTGTGACTTGTCGGACCCTCTGCGATCTCGTTGTTGGCCGATCCATCGGCGCCTGAGATTTCGATCACGACGTCCGTATCGACGGCGGCGCCGCCGCCGTTTGTGCCAACAACGTCGGTCAGAGTCCAACCCGTCAAGGCGCCATTGTCAACGCCACCAGTCAGGACAACTTGTGGCGCGAAGCCTTCGAAGTCCTCGCTGGTGGTTGTGCCCGTACTGCCTGTGGCTATGCCGTTCTGGCCGACGCGGAAGGTGGAGCCCGACTGGGCGGTAACGTTGCCCGTGTAGGTCCCCAGACCATCGGCCGTCGAGCCAGACGCCAGATTGACATCGCCAACCACGTCGCCACGCGCAGCGCTCGCTTCGTTGTCAAAGGCGCCCGCGTTCACTAGGGAACCACCGGCGGAGGCGATAAACTCCGGACCAACGCTAAGCGTTTGCCCCGAGGCCAACTCAAACGTCGATGTGGCGCCGCTCACGTCAAACGTGGCATCGCTAGCCACATTGATGTTTGTCGAAGCAATTGACCCGCTACCGACGAGGGCAAGCGTGCCCCCGTTGACGTTGGTGTCGCCGGTGTAGGTGTTGGCTGCCGTAAGCTCAGCCGTACCAGCCCCGACCTTGTTCAACGCACCGTCATGGCTGACAACGCCGTTGATGACTAGTGTCGACCCACCACCGGAGCCAACCTGCAGGTCTTGACCGCTGGAACCACTCACTGCCCCATCAATGGTCAGACCGTTGGTTTGCCGAACGCCTCCACTAAAGGTGTCGGTGCCGCCATCCAATTGAATGGTCGCTCCGGGGGCGGCGCCAATGGTGATATCGCCAGACCACGTAAGGGTGCTGAGCGTGCCACCACCTGCAGCCAACTCACCACCATTGAGCGTGACGGCCTCAGCCACCGTGCCAGTTTCAGCGTTACCTCTCAGCACGCCGCCCGCATTGACGGTGGTTCCCGTGGAAACGTCACCTAACGGGGTACCGGTGTCGGTGTTGTTGATGGTCACCTGCCCGTTGACGATCGTGGCGCCGGTGTAGGTGTTGTTGCCGCCGAGCGTCAGATTTGACGATTGCGACGTCACCGAACCAGAACCGCTGATCACGCCGTTGAGGGTTTCACCGCCCGACTCTTCATTCAGCACGAGTGAGCCTTCGTTGGCGATGTCGACAAGGACATTGATCGTGTCAGTGCCACCCACACCATCGCCCAGCGTTAGCGTCGCACCGCTGGCGATCGAAACACTACTAAAGGCGTTGCCATCGTTGTCCAGCGTAACACCAGCCGCTCCGTTAACGGCCAACAAACCACCCTGGATGCCGCCGACGCCCGTGAGGGTGTAGGCATTGGTAGCGTTGCTAAAGGTCGAGCTACTTGGCAAAACATTCTCGACAACGTCAACGGTGAACACGCTTGCGGTGTCGTCAAAGGTGACGGCGTCAAGCGTGACGAACTCATCTTGAACGCTACTGTTGTCCCAGTTGGCAGTGCCAAGACCACCGCCAACATTGTTGTCGCCAACGTCCCAAACGTTGTTCACGGTTCCGTCCCAGACAAGATTGCCGGCGGCGCCGCTCACTTGCAATTCGATGACGCCATTCACGGCGTCATCCATAACAGTTAAGCCTTGGCGGATAACAGGGAACGCGTTGCCATCGGCATCAATCAGCTGCGGTGTGAAGGCGCCACTGTTCTGGAACGACACGGTGCCGTAGTCGATAAGTGTGTAGTCGCCTGAAGCCAAGCCGTCACCGACTGGCACAATGTTGACGATCACGTCGCCATCCTGGCCGTTGACATCCAGGTTGCCAGAAACCGTGATTAGGTCATTAACGCCGCTGCCGGCAGTGGTCACGTCCGTCAGCTGGAAATGCAACCCGCGATCGGGCACTGCGAGGGGCTCGGTGTCGAGCAGGTCATCTACGTTTAGATCGCCCGTGATCGCAAGCGTGCCTACGCCACCGTCATCGCCCGGCTTGACAGAGCTGGCCCCCGTCACGCGGACGGCACTGCCCGTTGCGTCGACAGTGCCGGCGCCCTGAAGCGACTGCCCGATCTGCACCGAGTAGGTGGTGAAGCCTGAAACGTCTAGCGTCGCGCCACTATTGACCGCCAAGACGGGGCTGCGAACTTCGCCTGAGTCAGCAAAAGGCAAGGCGACGGGCAGAATGACCAACGTGCCCTCTTCCACCGTGGTGTTGCCACCGTAGGTGTTGAACGAATCAAACGGCGAGCTAGCAGCCAACGTCCACGTCCCGGTGCCACGCTTGGTCAACGCAATGTTGTCGTTGTCGTTGATTCCATCGGCTAGGGTTGCGTCGAGATCGACAAAGTTGCCTTCGATGCGGCCGTTGCCGGCGCCGCCGACCACCAAGTTGACCACCTCCCCTGCGTCATCATCGGAGTCGATGATGTTACCTGAGAGCGTCAGCAAATCGGCTTGCGACTCGATGATGTACTCACCAGCGCCGCCGTCGAGATTAATCTCGCCTGCCCAGGTGTTGTTCCCCGAGAGGTTGGACAGGTGGGCGGTGGTGCTACCGGTACCACGCTGGTTCAAGTCCAGCGTTTCGCTAGCAACGGTAATGCCACCAGAGAGTTGGATTTGACCTTCGTTGTCACCAGCACTGGTGACCTGAGTACGATCGGCGCCGCCGGTGCCGGTCGTAGCAGAAGCGCCCAGGGCCCCCCCATCGCTGATGACCAAGGTGCCACCATTAACATTCACCAGGCCGCCCATCGATTTGGGCCCCGCCAGGGTAACCGTCTCGGTGGTAAGCGAATCACTTAGAATGACGTCACCGGTGCCGGTAATGTCAGGAGTGAACGTGCCGTCAAACCCGGCTCCCGTGCTATCCGGGTCTCCTTGAAAAATGAAGTTCGTTCCGGTGCCGACATTTACCGTATCGTTGATGCTGGCGGCATTCGTCACACGCAAGGTGCCAGCCTGAATATTGGTGATTCCCGTGTAAGAGTTGGCTCCCCCGAGGAACAATTCGCCGCCACCCGTTTTGTTGAGTCCATCCGAACCAGCGATGCTTGCATTGATGGTGGCGTCCGCGTCCGTCACACTTACCGTGGCCGTACCTGTGAGCGTGATCGCATTCACACCAGGATTGCTGGAATCGTCCACCACGGTGTAGCTCGATGCATTGCTAAAGGTGATGCCATCTAGCTGCGCGTTGGTGTCGAGCGTCACAGTGCGAGCTTCCGTAATTGCTCCGCCGAACAACGCGTTGACGTCAACCTGAGGTCCCACACCAGCAACGTCGGGATTGGTACTCCAGTTGGCGCCGACATTCCAGCTTCCGTCAGCGTCGGTAAGCCATTCAACGTCCGCCGCCGAGCCAGTACTGCTGAGAATGATGTTGTCGAGACGATGAATCCGGCTGTTGCCGTTGGATCCATCATGTAAATAAAAGCGGAACTCGATTGGCGAAGTCACGGAAGAAAAGCCCGTCACAGCGCTAAGGTCAACCAACTGAGTCTGTGTCGGCGTGTTTCCGCCGCCGTTGAAAGTAAAGGTGTCCAATACGCTCGTATCGTTGAACCCACCAACATCGGACAACAGCGAGACGGTGAAGTCCAAGCTAGCCGCATCGGTGATACGGTAATCGTATTGCAACTCGGCCAGATCAATGGAAGCAGCCAAGGGATCGAACGTGAAGCTCACGTAGGCGTCGTTGAGAAGCGCGTCGGCGAGTTCGTCGCCATCGGCCGTAGCGGCGCCTGTAGCCGTTGCTCGGACGAAGGCCGTCCCGCTTGATGCGGAGAAGCCCGTGGAGCCGCCGCCGGGCCCACCGGTGAAGGCGCCAAAGGTAATATCGCTCGCCGTAGTGGTGGCGTCCGTATCGATCGAGGAGGGAGAACCTCCATCAAAAGTGTATTGAGCTCGAACCTGAGCTTCGGCGTCCGCTGTAAGCAGACTCAGGAAGCCAATGCAAAGCGCGGACATCAAGACGGATTGCCGTCCCGTTCGCGTGCTCTGGATTGCAACAGCAAGAAACATGGTTGAATTACCTAGGTTGAGAGAGTAGGGGGGCCAGCAAGGACTGGCGTCAATGCAAACCGGTTGAGTATCAAGTTGGCAACGCTCTGTCGTGTCATTCCGTTACTCAATTTGCCAAGTGCGTTTCATGCATCCTCGTACTTCTGGTAGTGAGACAAGATTTAGAAAGCCCCGCATCGACAGCTCAGTTATCTGGTTAATGAACTCATGGGTAGCAGCAAGCTAAGCAGAGCCATGAAGGCGCCAGGCTCGGGTACGGAAGTCACAGCCGTGGCGGACGCTGGCAACGAAGCCCCAAAGTTGTCACGCCAAGCAGCCAAGTCCGCCGCGCCGATAGGCCCCGCGTTGCTCGGGTCGCGATTCGGGAGCGTATCTCCACTGGCGCCGAGGCTGTTTCGCCAAACGGCGTAGTCGCCGGCATCGACGATGCCGTCGCCGTTGTAGTCCCCGATCATTCCGACAGAGACCTCACCCGTTACCAACAGCTGCGACGTGTTCCAAGCGAGTCCAGGCCCCAAGGCCGGTAGCTGCACTTCGGCGAAATCACCCGTTACCGCGGCAAAGTCCAGCAGGTCAAACACGGCGCCAGCTTGTAGTGCTAACCCGGCGTCCTTTGACACCACCAACCTGCCGCCCTGAATGTCGATCTGCCCATCAACAATCAGCTTGTCGACGTTGGAACTACTGAAGAGGTCGAGTTCCAAGTCGGCATTTGCTTCGTGTGTGTAGTCTCCCGCCACGTGAAGAAAGGCAGGAGACAACAAGTCCTCAACGATGACCGATCCGCCATCAAGAGTGAGTAGCGTTGTCACGTCGAGAAAGCCATCTGCCTCGTTGCTGATGACGAGATTGTCGAGATGGCCACCCGAATAGAGATGAATCGACCATTGCTGAATACCCGGGGCGCCGTCATCTTCATCGAAGTCACGATCGCTAAGCGAGTAAAAGGTATCCGCGCTGGAATTAAGTCCCGCTTCCCCAAGGGCGACATCAGGGTTCACCCACCACTCCAGCAGATCATTCCCCGTAGCAAGCGAGAGCTTGCCAACGATCAAATGAACGTCATTGAGCCCCGCTGCCGCCGGGTTGAAGTCGGCCAGATTGTCAGGGCTGCCCTGAACGAAGAAGTCCAGCGTCGATCCCTGATCCCGAAGCAGGAATCGGTTGTCACTAAACCCGCCGTGACCATCGATATTGATGCCAGCGCGACCGCCGTTGTCGACTTGGGCGAGGAATGAAAACCAAATCTCTCCATCCAGCTCTGTCTGCAGGGTGCGACGCGCGGTCGAGGCGCCACTAGCAAGCCGCTGGACGTGCTGATTGTCGTCCAATTGGGTCAAGCCATAGTTTGTGCTCGCTGGAGCCATGAGATCGCTGGAAACGACGTCAATCGCCCCCCCGGAGCCTGCGTTCTCTTCTGAGTAAACACCCGTCCAGCCAGTACCGCCGGACTGCCCCGTCAGGGAACCGAGGTTAAGGTCGTTGAAGCTGGCTGCCGCGACGTCCGCCGCAACGGTGGTGATCTGCCCACCAACGGAGATTACCGAGCCGCTGCGAGCAGTCAGATCGCCCAGAACCGTTCCGACTCCTTCCACGCGTGCGCCGCCCTGCGCGTCAATGTCGGCCGCAATCACGCGCGGGATCGTTTGGTTAGCTATCGGCTTGGGGCTCAGTGGGAGCGTTTCCAAACGGAAAGTCTCTCCATTGGCCACCGTTTTGATGGCATGGGACGCAATCCCCAGGTTGTTCACGCGATGGGATTGAATGTCGGCGTGAATGGCGCGATAGGCCTGATAAGCGGCGCTGGCGCCCCCCACACTCGACGCCAAATTGTTCAGTTCCCAAGGATCCGTTTGTGTGTCATAGATTTCGACGTACGAGGGCAGCTCATCCGCCTCATCGTCGTAGGTGTAGAAGACTTCGTAGCGGCCGTCGTAGCCAGCCAAAATGGGCTTATTGCCGGCGAAAGTAGACTCCCAGATTTCGACGATGTTCGTCGTCCGCACTCCCGCTCCAGAGCCGCCATCCCCCAGCAGCGAGAGAATGCTGGAGCCTTGCATGGCGGCGGGAGCCGCCGCGCCCGCGATCTCCAGAACCGTGGGCGCCACATCGACATTCGACACTTGGCGGTCATCTACTCGGCCCGAGTCGACGCCGGGCCCCATAACCATCATCGGCACGCGCGATGCCTGATCGAACGGCAACGACTTACTTGTCATGCCATGATCGCCCATCAGCCATCCGTTGTCTGACATGAAAAAGACGTAGGTGTTATCGATAAGCATGTGCCCGGGATTTCGCGGATCGGGTGTGTTGTTGAGCTTGTCGATGACCGGAGTGAGCATGTCGTCCAACTCCGTAATCACGGCGTAGTACTCACTGGTGTGATCCGCCAACTCGTTGGGGTCGCCATACAGATAGCGCGAGTCATTCTGGGCCAGATCACGATTGCGAATCGTGGCGTAATACTCAGGCTTGTTCTCGAGGTCGTCATCCCAGTTGCCTGGGAGATTGTCGACGCCATTGGGCTGATCGAAAAAATCAGTGGCATCGTACTTGGCGAGATTCTGAGGCAACGCATCCCACTGCAAGGCCCCATTCAGGTGCGGGGTTTGCGTGTTGTGCCACAAGAAGAAAGGCTTATCGGCGGCTACCGATTGATCGATGAAGTCAGCAGACCGATCCGCGGCATAGGCATCGATGTGCTGACTGCCTGGCTTCGCTGGAGCGTTAGGATCGGAGATGTCTTGGTAGTTGCGGTAGTAGCTACCGTTGCTGTTGTAGGTAGCGAAGTAGTCAAAGCCCAGGTCGGTCTGATCCAAGGCGCTCCCCAGATGCCACTTGCCAGTCACGCCTGTGGCGTACCCCGCGTTTTGCAACTCGACCCCCAACCGCGGCGAAGAGGCGTTGATGCTGTTGCCAAGGTTTTCAACGCCGTTAGTTTGGTTGTACTGACCGGTAAGGATCGTAGCTCTCGACGGACTACACACTGGCAAGGCTGCCCGCGCCTGCGAAAAACGAACGCCACTGTTGGCGATCTGATCCATAGTAGGCGTTTGGATAATGCCGTTTCCGTTAGCCGCCAAAGCATTGAACTGCTGATCATCTGTGAAAATGAAAACAATATTTGGCTTGGGCGATTGGGCAATGAGCGGCACAGCCTGAAGAGCAAACAAGAGCATGCCGCCTGTTGCAAACACCCAACGGCAACTCTTGCAAAAGGTTGTTCTCTGATCGTGTTGAGTCATGACTTGTGTTCCGAGCACTGCTGCGCGGAGCCTTTCCTGATGGATGGAGATCGGTGCCCTAACACAGGCCCCCAGGTATCAATTGCTTTCCATCCATTATGCTCGATCTCCTCGTGGCCATAGCGCACAGCGCGAACCGAGGCAAAGGTCGCCGTCAAAACGCATACGGAACATCCTTCGGGGAGGTATCAACTAACACGAAACCAGACAAGGAGCCCTGCTGATTGATAGGGAAGCGCTCGCGACAGCTCAAACAAGACAAGACAGCAGCGATCGCGCGAGAGGCCATCACCAGACCATCGAAGGACACGGTAATAAGCCGCTTGCGCAGCGGCCCTCGCACTTCTAGTAGCAACTGGCCAGAAAGATTCTGAGGCGGATTCAGCGCCTTTTTTTAGATTTCAGGCGTGACTTCACTCCGACGGCAGACGGTCGTGGCCGACGGCAGGCATCCGCTCCCCGCGCACGATGTGCTGACGCCGACAACACGCGGCGTTGCTGAAACGGTCGGATGAAGAAAGGCTTGACGGGAGCAGACCTGCCCAGGCGGTCATTGCCCGCGTCGGGAGAGGAAGGGGCATCTCCTGAATGATGACAGTGCTACCAGAGCCGTCGCGAAGGCCAGAGCCGATGGTTCAGGAATCGCTAGCGACTGCCCAACGGCGGCCGGGCTGGTGGTCGCACCAAAGTTGTCTCGCCAAACCTGCAGGTCGTCGGCATCAACGACGCCTCGTCCATCGCCAGCGCCATTGAGAACGGACTCGTCGGCCCCAAGGTTGTTTCGCCAGTAGGCGAAGTCTCCGCCATCGACAATCCCGTCTCCATTGAAGTCCCCGGCCAAGGCAGCTGCTACTGCCTCGCTATAGGTGAACCATGCGGTGGCATTGGTCGCGGTATCAGAGATTAGTCGTACCCAGTGGGCAGAGTATCCCGACTCGAAGATGTGGGTTAACGTCTCACCGGGGTTAACTGTCAGCACGTCATAAGTCTCCCATTGATTGGTTCCGAGGAAGTCGACCTCGATGGTAAAGTCGACCGCCGTGAGCGAATCGTGGGAAAGTTCAAGCACCTTGTGATCGTATCCCGCCATGAGGTACTGATCGGAAACCTCGTCGGCAGCAACGGCCGTGTCGTTCCAGGGACCACCGACACCCACGGGGGCGCCAAAAGTCCACAGGTCGTCTACGTTGCCGAACCACAGGCCGACTTCGCCGTCATCCGACTCCACGTAGTGGCCATCGGCGGCGCCTCCATCGATTACGCCGGACAGGACCAGCATGCCACGCCACGTGGCAAAGTCGAAGATCTCCAGGTTGTGCGTGGTGATCGGCACAATGCGCTCGATGCCGCCGCCTGTGAAGTTACGCGGCAATTCGTAAAAGGTGCCGTGGATGTTCATGACCTCGCGTTCGGTAACGACCTCCCGCATGCCACGACGCGCGCCACTAGCCGTGGCGGAATCGAAGGCTGAATTGCCCATGGGCAAGCGGTAGCGAGTGCCGCCGTCGTCAACAAACACAGAAGCCGTATCGACACCGTAGTCCTGGGTCGTCGCAGCCCCGCTGCGCAGATTCGACTCTGCGGTGGGGTCGTTTACGGACACGATCTCCAACGCCAAGGTCGTCGGGTTGAGCTGAGCGTGGTAGTACCCAGTACCCACAATGTTGCCACTGGCGTCCAAACGGTCGGCGGCAAACTCTAGGCTGAAGTCTGCATTAGACATTGAACGCAAGACTCCTTGCGAGCGAGCGACGGGGGCATCCGCTTTTGCCAGGCTGGCCAGCTGTGCCGGATTGACGGCTTTGTTGCCGTTGCCGACGTGCAAGTAGGCGGAGACGGAGTTCGCATTTGACTGCGGAATAAACCGAATCGCCTCGGCACTGAGCCCTTCAGGAATCACGTAGTAAGTATATCCGGGACCAACCGCGCCGCCGGCTGGAACGTTCACCACCGTATGGTTAGTCCAGTTGCCATTGCCCAAGGCGTCAATCTGGACCGTGTAGTTCACTGCCGTGGTGTTTTCATGCTCGAAGTGGATCACGCGATCGCGATAGCCATTGATGAGAAACGCGTCAGAAGCAACCCCTGCGGCGACCGTGTCGTTTACCCACACACCGCCAAAGCCCTTAGCATTGCCGCCGTAGCTGGGAAGATCAGCCTTGTCGAGGAAGAGGAGGTTTGAGTTTGCCTTCTGTACCAGCGGGTTGCTGAACTGCGAGGCATCGTTCCCAGCGAATACGATCTGATCGCCATCCTCAACGTAGTCAACCACCATCTTGTGGTGCGAGAGCAGGGGGGTAACGCCACCGTAGTTGTCTTTGTCAAAGGTCTCAGGAATGAGGAACATCATGCCGTGGTGGCTCATCAAGTGACCGCCTGCCAAGCCGACATCACGAATCCGCGGCCACTCGGTATACCAGCCATTGGGATGGCCATGCGTGTAGCTGCTCTTGGGCATGCGAATTTTCGTCCACTCGCCCGTGGCCGCATCCCGCGTGTTGATGAACAACGACTCGTCATCCCAACCCGTTGCCCAGATCGCGTCGGTGCTGTTCGGATCCATGTCGACCGGACCGTTGCGGCTGGTGACTTCCGTGTATTGGGCTGTATCATCGGCAATTGTCCAGGCGGATAGTTGCTCGGGGTCGCCCGTCCCGTCCCACTCCACAAGGCCTCCTTGGCCCCCGTTGCCTACGCCGTTGTTGGTGAAGTAGAGATGGCCCTGGCCGGAATAAAGACCCTTGCCGTGAATGCCGGGCAGGTTCTTCTGGAAGCCACCCTGACCATCGTGGTTACCATCCGTGCGCAGGGTGGTGATGACGGGATTGTCGAGGTCCGAGAAGTCGACCTCATAGAGGCCTTCTTCCATGGTCATATAGTACAGCTTATTGGGGTCGGTCAGGTGAGCCGCCGTACCGGTGATTCGGCCGACCAGATCGCCGGCGCCAGGATTCGTGGCGGGCAGAAAGCGAACATTTTCGTTCGTATCAATGTAAGCGGCCCCAACGACGTCGATTCCCAGATTGGTATCGGTGTAGCGATTGGCGTCTGTATTGCCTGGGTACGCGTTGTACGTGACTCGTTCAAGCGTGGTCGTGTCGACCGAGTACAGCTCATCCGTACCGCCTGCCGTCACGTGAGGGCCGTAAGTAACGAACCATACCTTGCCACCACGGTTAACCAGCGCGCCAACGGCTACTTCACTGTGGGTGTTGGTCACTGCCGTATGAGGATAGATACCAGAGTACGCTACGGGGTTAATCGGTGTGATCGTCGTCGTAGCGGGAGGCACCGGGGCGGGGGTGGCGGTGATGTTGACATTGTCCAAATCGTAACCTGGGTTGCTGCCAAACGCGTCGTTGAAATTCAACGAGCGAGCGCCACCACTGTCCTGGTTGTCAGCGTGAAAGACCTGAACGCCTGTTGCTGCAGTGTTAACCGACAAGTGGTTCGTTAGCGAAATGTCGTAGTCAGCCGTTCCAGAAACCCCAGTACCCCAGTTATTGCCAGTGATGGTGAGCGAGTTCCATTGGCCGGGGGTAACGGTTCCCAACCCGCCAATGCCAATCCAGTTGTTGCCGTTGAAGGCCGACCACGTGTTGGACTGATAGCGCAGGTTGATCGTCGCAGAACTCGTATTGGGACTCGGATTGCCACCCGAGACCTGGAGGTTGAATTGCCGATTCGTTGTGTTATCAACCCGGAAGTCAAACGTAGCACTGAAGTCCGTTGAAAAAAGACTACCTGACGTCAGGTCGGTGAGGCCTACTCCCAAGCCTCCTGCGCCGCCACCAACTCCCTCAATGCGCGAGTAAAAGTCCGACCCCCCAGCCCCATCGCCTGGCGATGAAATCACAGACAGGGCTGAGCCATCGATCGCGTCCCAGTCCGTACTGAAACTGCCGAGCTCGAAGTCATCGAGAACCACGGTAACCTGAGCCATCGCGAGCGATGGAATCAGCCACCATCCACAGGCCAACAGGAGGCCAAGTCTTGAGCGCATAGCGATGCCTATCTTGGTGTTCCGGAATGATCTTAGAGGAGAAATGAAAGGGGGGGGCACCGAGCCAAGGAGACTGAGCGACCTAAGGATTACTTAATTGCGAATTCAAACTTATTGACCTCACGCTGCTTGACCTCACGCTTAATCAATCCGTTCTCGCGAGCGCCGTAGGCCCGTGGGATTGGGAGCAAAGGCTTGTACAGGCTGTCGGGATCCTTCCCTTCCATCTCAGAAGCCGAGAAGTCTTGCGTAGGCGGTGCAATTGTGATGTCGTTCATACCGACACCCGCTTCGCAGCTAAACGACCCATCGGCACCCACACGCACCATACGTATGGGCCTTCCCGCAGGACCGTAGAATCGCACAACCGCATCCGTGGCTGGCTGCCCCTTCACCGTAACGACGCCCTCAACCCGGGCCAGCGGACCTTCGGCGGACTGCTGCCCCCAACAGCCGGCAAATAGCAAAGTGAACGGGGCCAATAACGCCACGCAACAGAACGCTTTTGACGAGAACAACCTCGGCCGAACGACGTCTCGGTAGCGCACGACTGAGCTGCTAGTTTGTGAGCTAGACATTTCCTACCCTTGAAACACGCTGAAGATCCGTCAAGGAGCGATAAGGTTGGCTCAAAGCTGTGGAGCAGGGCCACCGCCACCCGATGAGGCCGGACACGGAGGCAATTGCGTCTCGGCCTCTACCTCACCGCCGGCGATCGTCGCTTGCTTCTGCAGTGCCAGCAGAGAAGTATCGTCCGGCAGGAACTCTACGTGCCCATCCGCATAAGCCATATGAGAACCACCTGGATGGGAACTACCAAACCAGAGGTCGTTGTAGATCACGTCTTTGACTGCCCCCGACGGAGCGTCGTCGTCAGCTCTGTAGTATCCGACAACGTCGGGATCGGCATTGAGGGCGTAGCGGAAGTTCTTCTCCGTGGTCATATGCCCGCGGTCAGTCGTATCACCGCCTGCGAAGGGGCCCTTTGCCCACCCACGGATTTGGTAGACCCTCTCGCCGAAGTACGTTGTGGAAGAGGTGCCGTCGGTGATCTTCTTGATAGAGGTCTTGCTGTTGGGAAAGAAGCTCCCGTTAGTAGCGTGGTGGGTATTCGTTAAGTTGCCAACGAGCTCGTCGCAGCGGGCAACGCCTGCGATGCCTGCGTAATTGGACGACTGAAAGAACCTGCCACCCGACCACGGATCAAGATGGTCGCTGGCATCGCTGGGGCAGACATAAATGCTGATTGCAATCTCAGCCAGCACGTTGTTAGGCGCGTCGCGAAGCTCGCCCTCCTTATCAATTGCCTCCTCGACCGCGTCTTCTTCTAAAAAGGGCATGATGTCGACCATCAGCCCCGGACGCGTCCTTTCCGCAAGCCAATTAGCATTGGCTACGGCGCCACCGCTGGGGAACTGACCATAGGCCGAGTGAAAGTTATGCAAGGCCAACGAAATTTGGCGGAGATTGTTGTTGCACTGCGCACGGCGGGCAGCTTCTCTGGCCGCCTGCACCGCAGGCAACAACAGCGCGATCAAAATGCCGATGATGGCGATCACTACCAGCAGTTCAACGAGGGTGAATCCCAACGGGCGTCGGGAACAGATTTGTGTCTTTTCCATTTCGTAAGTTCCTACTGAGTGCGCCTAGCGATCAGTGAACGACGTCGCTTCGTCGAACCACAGTTCCAAGGTTGGCGCCGGGAGAGAAGAGTGTTCGCTAGAAGCGAAACTGTGCACCACACGATCCTCCGACTCGACATTCCAGGTCAGGCCGCTGAGCCGGTTGACCATCAACGTAATCCAACCGTCTCGATCGAAACGGAGGTACTCCAACAACTCCGGGGTATCCACAACAACACGCTGGCCATGCTTACCGCGACCAACAATCACGAAGTCGCCCACGGGGCTTGTCCCGCGGGGGCCCTCCGGCAAGCCAAGCTTGTTCAACCACCGCCTACCGGGCGTATTCAGGCTGTTAGCGGTAGTCTCGTCCCACCGCGGTAGCGTGTCGTCCCAAACTCCAGAGACTCGAAACAACCAATCACAGAAGCTTTCTTGATTGCTTGGTTCAACCTCGTCTGCGTAGGTGTTGGGCAACACCGTTAGCACCAACCGTGCACCCACCAACCGCTCGCGGGGGAGGTCGCTGAGGTCGAAGCCCAGCAACCCACGGCGGCAAAACTGGGGTTCCCTGAGGTCCAGCTTGACCCATATCACCTCTCGATCGCCACGCACGACGGTCGCATTCTGACCGCCAACCAGATAAGTATCATGCTCGCAAAGCACATGGACATGAGGCTTCTCAAGCGAGTCGAGAGGGCGTTCAACTCTTCCATCAAAAGCGACATAGGACGGCTGCTGATCTGCGGACGCCACGCGGACCGCTTCCCCTTCGACAAACTTCTTTGGCAACCCGTCGTCTGTGGACGCCAGAGCCTCAACCTCACCAGAGTGGACTCGCAGGACCGCAGCTTCGCCGAACTCTGCATCAACGGAGAACGACGTACCCAGGTCGGTAAACACGGCTTCTTCGGTCGTTACCTGAAAGCCTTCGAACCCCTTCCCAACGGTTGCCGTCAACCGGCCGAAGTCGAGGCGGAGTTCCTCTTTCGAAATTAAGCGAAACCTCGCAGGCCCCACAGCCACGACGGTTATCCCGTCGTCGATTCGCATCTCGACCAACCCCTTGGAGAACTCCAAGAAGTCTCCTTCGGAAAGGCGATCCGAACCACGGAGCTTAAGGTTGAGATCGCTACCAACCGTGCGAGTAATGGAGCCGATGTTGGCTCTTGATACGATCGCTTCGCGAGGTCTTCCCTTCACACTCACTGCCGGGCCGGTGCTAACCGCCTCGTTGCCAGCCAGCTGCGGGGCGGCTGCGGCCCCCCAACGACCAGCCTGAAAAGCGAGGTACGCCAGCATGAGGCTGGCACAAACGGCTAACAAAGCGCCGCCGAGTCGCCGAGTCGCCAGCCACGATCGCTCTGAACAGGGACCGCTCAAAGGAACCTCGGCCAAGAGGTCCGCCGAAGCTTCAGACCGCTGCTTGGCAATGAGCCTCAATTCCTCTGCCGAGAAGGAGCGAGGGGGATTAACCACCAGGCCTAAATCGGCGTGAATCGCGAGGGTCTCGGCGAGCTTCTGCTGATCAGACTTGGAGGCTCGCAGCAAATCCAGCAATTCCTCAAACTCTTCTGCTGAAGCGGAACCGGACAGCATCAGATCAGCCAGTTGCTCCAAGCGATCTTCGGTCTTGCCTCTGTTAGAACCCATGGAATAGCCCCTGCATCATGTTTCCCCTAGGACGCGCATCCGGCGACTAACACAATCGGCCAGTTGCTTGCGTATGCGCCTTAGCGCCTGTGACAATGCGTTTTCGCTCCGCCCCAGCGTCTTGGCGAGAGCCCGCAGAGTTCCCTCTGGTGCGTATCGACCCCGTACCAAATCTCGATCTTTCGCGGGAAGCTTGGCCAAGCACTCGCGCAACGCCGTGAGTCGCTCGGCGGAGTCGACCTCCGACTGCTGCGCAACTTGGGCAGCCAAGTCTTCGAGGACCGAGTCTTCCCGAAACTGATGACGCGACCATTTGTGCTGACGATAGCGCAGCACACGATAGCGCGCAACCTCTGAGGCCCAGGCGTAAAAGTTGGTGCCAGACTCAAAGTCGCCAAACCGTTGCCATAGCGCAAGATTGGTGTCCTGCAGCACGTCGTACGCGTCAGTAGGATCGAAGATCATCGACAGGATGTAGACGTACAGCTTCTGCTGCGCCGCAGCGAAGAGTTCGACAAACTCATCGACACGGTCGACACCGCTCGGTTCTTGATGGTCGCCGTTACTCATTCTTTGCTTCTGGCAATAAGCCCAGCCATCAGACACATGCCCTGCCGGTCCCGGGAGGTGTGTAGCTAGCCGGAACAACCGAGCCCTCTGGTCACTTAGCGCCTGGTTGCTAGCCGCAGCCAACCGGCCCCTATGGAAAAGCCGCCTGCACCCGCCCTCAACAACGAGCTGCCGCGGCCAGCTGCCGCCGTGCAGGGAAGGACACAGGAACTGGTAGGTTTGCTCTCTGCGTAGTACACCCACAGCTTTTAGCGGCGCAATCTCGTAGTTCTGAGGGGAAATCCCTATGTTTCGCCCCCTTTTCCCCTTCGTCGCTCAGAACTTGAGCGATTGTTGGTCTAATAGGGGACACCGGAAAAATGCGATGTACTCTCAGCCTTACTCTTTGTCAGTCCACAATATGTTCCTTTCGTGTAACCGTTGTTGCGTAATTTCCGTCCTCTTCCTCTGGGCAATTGCAGGCTCGGTTAGCGTTGGCCCCTTCGGTGGTGGCAAGGCACTTGCGGAACCGCGCAGCGTAAGTGGAATCTATCCGCATCTGGCTTACGTCAATCCACATGGAGAGTGTGGGACTGGAGCCGTTGTCCCGTGGGCAGACAAGCTTTGGGTGATCACTTACGGGCCTCACTTCCCACAGGGATCGGCCGACAAGCTGTACTCGATCGATGCCCAGCTCAACATGGAGGTCTTCGCGAAGAGTGTGGGTGGCACGCCGGCGAATCGAATGATTCATCGCGAGACCAACCAACTGGTGATTGGCCCCTACGTGATCGATGCCCAAGGTGGCGTGCAGGTCATACCACCCACCAAGATGTACGGCCGGCTAACTGGCAACGCACGGCATCTGTTTGAGCCAGAAAAAAAGGTCTACTTCGCCACCATGGAAGAGGGGATCTATGAAGTAGACGTTGAAACGCTGGAAGTCACCGAATTGTTTCGCGACAACCAAAAGGACGCCGCGTGGGGTGGCACGCCCAATGACGTTGAATCCACGAAACCTGCGGCAAGCGTGCCGGGGTACCACGGAAAGGGCCTGTACTCCGGTCAGGGTCGACTCATCTACGCCAACAACGGCGAGAGCTCCCGTGACGCGCGTCGTCGGCCAGACGTACCTTCAGGATGCTTGGCTGAGTGGGACGGCAAGAGCGAAGCGTGGACCGTTATTCGCCGCAATCAGTTTACGGACATCCGGGGACCGGGGGGAATTTATGGCAATCCCAATCCCGAGACCGATCCTGTCTGGGCAATCGGCTGGGACCACCGCTCGCTGATCCTCATGCTCCTGGACGGTGGCGAGTGGTACACCTACCGCATGCCCAAAGCCACCCACACTTACGATGGAGCCCACGGATGGAATACGGAGTGGCCTCGCTTCCAAGACATTGGCGAAGATGACTTTGTCTTGAACATGCATGGCATGTTCTGGAGGTTTCCGCGCACGTTCAGTCGTGCCAAGTCCGGTGGAATTGAGCCTCGTTCAACCTACTTGAAAGTGGTAGGAGACTACACGCCGTGGAAGGGCGGCATGGTCTTCGGCTGTGACGATACGGCCAAGACCGAGTTCCTTAATACCCGCCGTGCAAAGGGGAAGCTGGGCGCGCCTGGCATCTCCAATTCAAATCTGTGGTTCACGGGGATGTCCATCTTCGATGAATTGGGGCCTCAACTTGGCCGTGGGTCGCTGTATGTGAAGGAAGACATCCCAGTCGAGACGCCGTCGGACCCCTACCTCTTTGCCGGCTTCGCCCGCCGCTGCGTGCATCTGGCGCATAAAACGGACAAGCCGGTAGATTTCGTCTTGGAAGTCGACCTGGCGGGCGATAATCAATGGACCCGACTCGATACCGTCACGGTCCCTGCAGGCTCGGCCGCATGGCACAGCTTCGATAGCGATCAGGCGGGAGCGTGGATCCGCGTCTCGACCCAGCAGGCCTGCCAAGGCGCCACGGTTGCCTTCCAATACTCTGGCGTGGACAACCGCTCGACGACCCCTGATTCCATGTTCCAGGGGCTCGCGACCGCCTATTCGTCGCAAGTTTCGGGCGGTCTCTTACGAGTCCGCGGTGACGACGGCCTCAAACTGAGCTTCGCTGCCCAGCACACGACCAACGGCGAAGTCTCGGAACCCACCTACTACGAACTCGATGGCGAACTACAGCTTCGGTCCATCCAAAAGCAAGTTTCATTAGACTACACGCTCAACAAGTTTGCGATTCCAGAGGGCGTGCTCAGCTATGATGCCGCCTCGTGCATTTATGTCGATGACAACGACAAGCGTTGGCGGCTGCCGCGAGGCAGTGCCCAAGCCGGCGTAGAAGGTCCCTTGGGGCCAGCACGTGTCGATCGTGAGGTCGTCACCGAACGCGACCTCTTCAACTGTGGCGGGCTATTCTACGAGTTGCCGGCGCGCAACGCCGGCGGCTTTGCGGTTGTTCGGCCCATCTGCACTCACAACACGCAGATCAAAGATTATTGCAGCTACCGCGGCATGCTGATCTTGTCCGGAGTGGAAGCTTCCGCGGAAGCGGGTGACCATGTCATCCGCTCAGAGGATGGAGAAGTCGCTCTGTGGGCCGGCACGATCGATGACCTTTGGAAGTTTGGCAAGCCCACGGGCATCGGTGGCCCGTGGCTCGATAGCCCCGTCGAGGCCGGTGAGCCATCAGACCCCTATCTCATGACGGGCTTTGACAAGAAGACGGTGTCCCTGTCCCACGAGGGGGATGCGGCCCTCAACGTGACTCTTCAAGTTGACATCACCGGGACTGGTAACTGGGTCGACTTCAAGACTTACGAAGTCTCCGGCGGCCAGAGTGTGACCGAAACGCTGCCCGAGAGCTTCGCCGCCTACTGGGTGCGAGCCTTAGCAGACCGCGACGGCGTTGCTTCGGTACAGTTCCGCTACGAATGAGTGCGGACTTGAGCCGAACGAAGGTAGGCTAAGCCCTCAATTGGCCATAAACTTCTTGCTGCAGCGCCGCCACGATGGCGTCGCGCGCGGCATCGGCCTCTTCGCTGGTCAGGGTTCCATCGCTCTTGCGGAGTTGGATCGTGAAGAGCACGCTCTTCTTTCCTTCGCCCAGCTGTTCAGCGTCGCGATAGGAGTCGTCCTGAAATGCAACGCTCTCCAGGACTTCGCCGCCCGCTTTGCGCACGATTGCTTCGATGGCAGACCAACGAATCGACTCGTCGACTACCAAGTTTAAGTCGCGTGTCACAGGCTGGTAGTTCGACAAACCGCCGGCTGTGCGTACCAACCGGGCGGCACGAACCAGCGGCGCTAAGTCGACCTCCATCACCGTGGTCGAACCACGGAGATCGAAGCGATCGAGCCCCGCTTGGCTTACTTCACCCAGGACACCGAAGCGCTCACCCTCCAGAGTAAAGGCGCAGGACCGCGCTGTGTCGAGTAGGTCGTGTCGCGTTTCTTCAACCCCGAGCGTTATACCGGGCGCAATCGCAGTGAGCAGCGCTTCAACGACGCCCTTCACCTCGAGAAATCCTCCGCCACTGGTCGCCGCCACCACGTGTCGCTCGTCGGGTAGTTGGCCCTTGTGCGGTAAGTAGACTTTGGCGATCTCAAACAATTCGATTGAAGGATTGGAAAGCGTTTCGTTGTGCCGTCGGCATTGTAGGAGACTTGGCACGAGACTCTGGCGCAACGCGTTGGCGCGCCGCAGGACTGAGGTGCCGGTCGCTAGCGGCGCCGGCTCGGCATCGGAGTCGTCCCACGGCCGAAATGTGGCAACCTGTTCCGGCTCGACAGCGCTGAGAGTCACCGCTTCGTCGAAGCCAGCAGACGTAAGAACGTGGCGAACGCGGTCGGCGATGATCTCTTCTCGACCGCGACTAGAGGGCGCCATCCGCACGCCGGCGTCTTCGGGAATGCGATCGTAGCCGTGGATCCGAGCTACTTCCTCCAGTAGGTCCGCCTCTCGCGTAAGATCTGCCCGCCAGCTGGGCGGGATCACTTTCACGCACTTCTGGCAAATGTGCGTTTGCTCGCAGCCAAGATCGGTGAGAATCTTGGCCGCCTGTTCGGCAGCAATTTCGACGCCAAGTAAGCGCGGGATTTGATTGAAACGAAGTTTTACTTCCTCACGCGAGGGCGCCAAATCGGCTGCAGACCCCACGTTCACCACGCCGTCGCAGAGTTCACCGCCAGCTAGTTGCAGAATCAATTCGCAGCAACGCCGACTAGCCCAATCGATGCCCTCGGGATCGACTCCCCGCTCAAAACGATAACTTGAAGGACTATGCAAATGGTGACGCCGGGCGGCTCCACGAACGGCCAGTGGTGCAAAGTCAGCCGACTCGATCAAGAGGTCGACAGTTTGCTCTGTCACTTCCGTATCAAAGCCCCCCATTACCCCGCCTAAGGCAACGGGGCGATTGGCGTCGGCAATGACCACTTCGTCGCCTGTCAGCGAGTAGGTCTTGTGATCGATCGCCGTGAACGCTTCACCGGCCTTCGCTTGGCGGACAACAATACGTTGCCCCTGCAGCTTGGCGAAATCAAAGGCATGAAGCGGCTGGCCACACTCCATCATCACGAAGTTGGTGATGTCCACGACGTTGTTGATGACCGCCACACCGATTGATCGGAGCCGCTCGGCCAGCCAATCGGGACTTGGTCCAATTTTCACTCCCTTAATCACCCGGGCCGTGTAGCGAGGGCACAACTCGTCGCAATCAATGGCCACGCTCGTGACCTCCGAGACCGACTCTGCGAGTGCTTTTGGCTGGGGGTTGGGCTTCTTGAGCGACTGGTCCCAGATGACCGCCACCTCGCGAGCCACCCCCAGATGCCCCAGGCAATCGGGCCGGTTGCTTGTGACCTCTAAGTCGATCGCCCAGTCCTTGGGGCTAGGGATTTCTTCGACGCCTTCCAGGTTCAACCCCGTCAGCGTCAAGCGCTCGGTAAGCTCGTCCAGAGGCATCTTGAGGTCGGTGTATTCGGCGAGCCAGTTCCAGGAAACGATCATTGCAGGGCGGGAAGGATTGAAGGGGGAGATGCCGGGTAGCTGCCATCGTAAGTCGTGATCCGAGAGGGAACTAGGGCGGGGATCAATCGCAGCCAAGAAATGGTCGCATGAACACTATTGCAAACATACCATGCGGTGCGTATCATCCAGGCATGAAGATCGAACGCGAACTCATGCGGGGAGCAGGGCCAACCGCCGTGCTCCAGGTTCTTTCCGGTGGGGAAAAGTATGGCTACGAGTTGGTCGAAACCCTCGGCAAACAGTCTGAGGGGGTACTGGCCATGGGCCAATCGACGCTCTACCCCATGCTCTACAACCTCGAAGCGAAGGGGCTCGTGAAGTCCCGGCTGGACGAGAGCGGCCCACGGCCCCGTCGCTACTATCGGCTCACCAGCAAGGGTGAGAAGCGGCTCGCGGCCGAATGCCAGCAATGGTCGGCCCTGTTCCAGGCCTTACAGTCGCTGGACGTCTTGCCAAAAGGCGGTGCGTTAGGAGGGGCGTCATGACCATGGTTGTCGAGGGGTTTTGGCGCCGACTACGTTTTACTCGTGCTCGCGACTTGGTTCGCGGTCACGTTGACGGCCGACTCGATTGGCGGCGCTATCTTACTGACGCCAATCTCCCGGATGCGTTAAAGACCATCGTGGAGCAGGTGGCCGCGCGCCGGTGGCTCTGGCATCAAGAGCGGATTGATATCGCCCAAGAGTTGGTTGCCCACTTCCAAGACGGTCTCGAAACTGGAGCGACACAAAGTGATCTGACCGAGTCTTTTGGCGACGCCTCCCAAGCGGCGCAGCTGATCTTGCGGGCCAAGCGACGCAATCGTCCTCTTTGGTGGCAGGCCTGGTGGTGGATGTCTCGCGGTCTGGCGGCGTTTGCTTGCCTCTATCTGCTGGCCGCCCTGTGGTTGGGCAGCGTGCGGCCTAGGATCTCAACCGATTACCTAGCCGCTTTGAACCAAGGCGTGCTGGACGCCCCGTTGCAAGAGCGGGCCTGGCCGCTCTATCTGCAAGCCGCGCGAAGCAACTATGTGGCGAAGCATGGCAGCGATCAGGGACTCGCTAGGTCACCGGTTGAGTTCGATTGGGCGCCTTCTTGGGACGCCCTCACCCCGACCGAAGTCGATGCCTGGCTGGCTGAGCGGCAAGAACTGATTCGGCTGCTCCGCTCGGCTGCCTCGCGACCGGTGCTGGGCACACCACTCAGCTTGGGTTCGCAACGGCTCGGAGACTTTGATCCCACCACGGGCGAACTCACTTCGGCAGCCTCCGTCACCCTCGACTCCGACGGCATTGGTCTCTACGGCGTTCTGTTGGGTCACTTGCAAACAACGCGCAGCTACGCTCGGACTCTGCAGCAGGATGCTCTCAGGGCGAAGGATGTCGGCGTTGGGGATCGCATCACGGCTGACCTCGTGGCGATGCATGGCATGGCTCGCCATGCTGCCCAGCAGCCCTTCCTTATCTCTGGTCTGATCGCGATGGCGATCGATGGGATGGCGTTCGAAACGCTGGCGGAAGTACTGCAGGTCGCGCCTGAGACATTGAGCAACGAACAGCTCAAACGCCTGGCGCACCTTATTGCGACGATTCGCTACAACCAATCCGCGTGGATGCGGGGCGAGCGAATCGCTTTTCAGGATGCGATGCAGCGGGTGTACAGTGATGATGGAAACGGAGATGGATTTCTCACCGCCCAGGGCATGCAGTGGCTGCAGCAATTCAGTCATCATCTAATGCGTGCAGGTCAAGCCGACCTGTTTCAAGATGCTCTGAAGCGCCCTGCATGGAGATACGCGGCGACGCCGGTGGCGCGTTTGATGGTCTCCTCGCGCAAAGAGACGTTGGCCCAGTTCGACGAACTGAATGCGCTTGCTAGCCAAGATTTGACGACCCCACTGTGGAAGTGGCAGACAAGGGACGGCCTGTTTACAAGCCGAGTTGGTGAAATCGTAGACGGCGGTCTCGCCCATTCACCGATGATCGCTTTGCTAATGCCAGCCTATCAGGCCTCGACTCCGGCAATCCTACGACGACGAGGCGAACTCCATGGCGCCCTCGTCGGCATCGCCCTGGAACTCTATCGCCGTGAGCATGACCAGTGGCCTGAGTCGCTCGACAAACTCACGCCTCGATGGTTGCCCGAACTTCCGGTCGATTTCATCAACGGCGGCCCCGTGGGTTATCGTCTGATCGACGGCATGCCAGTCGTGTACAGCCTTGGCGTCGATACCGACGATGATGGTGGCAAGCTCCCTGGGTATCTTCGGCCCAGGGCGGAAGGTGAAAAACCTTCCCCCTATCCTGTCCGTGCGCCCTATTCCCAGGAAGAACTGGCCGAATTGCCCGCCCTGCGCGACAACGGTGACTGGGTCCTGTGGTCGCTGGCGCGAACTCAGTACGCCCTTAGCGAAGGCGTCGTGGGACCATGAGTTTTGCGAATGATCGGGGCGCTACTCCAAGACAGCCCAGGCGCGGAATTCCGCTTCGCCGAGCGTAACGCCTTCCTGCACCAGCTCGAAGACCAGCGTGGCACCAGGCCAAGCCATCGTCTTTAGTACTGCATCGAAGGTCTCCTCGGGGCATTCTCCATTGAGTTCCACGCGATGCATCGCGGCGCCCAGCTCGTGCATGTGGCCATTCAATCGCCAGAAGGTTTCCTCGCGCCCGCCAGTAACTAAGAAGAAGCCATCCGGTTCACAGTCGCTGCGCGGCAAGGTGAGCAGCTGTTGTTGCATGGCTTCGAAGGTCACGGGCAGCGTCGCGTCGAACCGAGGCGGTCCTCCGCTGGAGTTGCCAAGGGTGGGAAACTCCCGGCCGCGAAGCACGACGCGCGGGCCGGCCGCCACGGGGGCCGGCAGGGCGTAAACATTGGCATGGATACGCATCAGCATAAGGATTTACGCCACGGGGGCTGAAGTTGCTGCTTCCATATGCTCGCGCAATAGGCTCAGCAGGTCGCCCCGATCGAGGTCATCTTGGCTAGTAAACTTCAGACGAATGGTGTCGCGGTCCTCGCGGTCGGTTGTTATCTCGCGCTCGGCAGCCAAGTCGGCAATTTGACCGAGTTGGAAAGCCCCCTTGGGACCATTTAGGGCCAGCTCCACGTTTTCCCGACGCTTGGTGACAACGCTGGCCCACGGCTCTGCTTTGCCGGGCGCCATCATATGAACCAGGACTTTGTTGTTCCAAAGGAACTGTCCCTGGGGGGCCGCTTCGCCGAGTAAATCAAAGAGGTCTTCCAACAGTTCTGGTGGCCAGACAACCTTCTTGCCCGGTGTAAAGCCCTTGCGCGCTAGGTGCCACTTTTGACCGAGTACCTTCCAAGGCATTACGTCTTCGGGTTTCTTTTGCTCACGATTCACAAAATTCTGAAACCCCTCAACCGCTCGGTCGAGCATCGACCAAAACGCCGGGGTATCGATTTCTTGAAAGTCATGAACCGCCAGCTGCACTTCTTGCCAGGGGCCGCGTAAGTTCTTGCACTTCACCCGCGGCCCCGAGCCATAGGCCTCGACATCGTCCAGGTCGTTTAGCGACTTCAGATCAAGATCAAGCATGAGCTTCTCGCGGCTAAAGGTCTTCTTGGCCGTGCGAAACTTCAGCTTAACGAGCCATTTCTCCCCAGTGATGGCATGGAAAAACCAGCCATCCGCTTTTTTTGGCGCCGCGATCTCCACCACCGAGCGATTGTTCCAATTCGTGGCAGAGAAATCGCCCAACTGCTGAATCTTCTGCTCAACCAAATCGAGCACCTTGCCGTCCCAGCGACAGGCAGAGCCATCGCGGGCCACCCGATCCACCGTGTGCCATTGCCGTCCGTCTTCTTCCCACGGCATCGCAACACCGTCGCCCACGTGGTCCAGGTCGACATCCCCATCACGCTCCCCCTCTGCTGCGTGGGGATCGTAGCGGGGGCGCTCTTGGTAAGGCCCTTCAGCCAGAATAGGGGCCAGCGCTGTGGCGGTATGGGAACCAGTACCCGTTTGCGAAGTGCCGACGATCTCTTCAGGTGTGCCGACGGCCACTACCTGGCCACCTTCCTTGCCAGCTTCGGGCCCGATGTCGATGACCCAGTCAGCGGTCTTAATCACATCGAGGTTGTGCTCAATCACCACTACGGTGTTGCCCAGGTCGACCAGTCGATTGAGCACATCCAACAACTTGGCCAAGTCGTCAAAGTGGAGACCGGTCGTAGGCTCGTCCAGCAGGTAGAGTGTCTGGCCGGTATCGGGTCGCGAGAGTTCTGCCGCCAGCTTCACGCGCTGAGCTTCACCGCCGGAGAGTGTCGGCGCGCTTTGGCCAAGCGTTACGTAGCCCAGTCCCACGTCGCATAGCGTTTGCAGAATCCGACGAATCTTTGGCAAGTTGTCAAAAAGCTGCACGGCTTCTTCGCAAGGCATCGCCAAGACGTCTGCGATGTTTTTGCCGCGGTACTTCACCGCCAGGGTATCGGGGTTGTAGCGCTGCCCGCGGCACGTCTCACACTCAACCCACACATCCGGCAAGAAGTGCATCTCGACACACTGTTCGCCCGCGCCTTCACAATCGTCACAGCGGCCGCCAGGCACATTGAAACTAAAACGCCTTGCTGAATAGCCACGCAGTTTGGCGTCTGGCAACTGGGCGAAGAGCTGGCGAATCAAATCGAAGACGCCGGTATAGGTCGCAGGGTTCGAGGTTGGCGAGTTCCCCAGTGGCGACTGATCGACGCGAATGACCTTATTGATGTGCTGGAGGCCTTCGATGGCGTCATGAGCACCTGGCGTCAAGCTCGCGCGGTGGAGCGTACGAGCAAGCTGATTGTACAGGACCTCATTCACCAGTGAACTTTTGCCACTTCCCGACACACCCGTCACAGCAACCAAACAACCGAGCGGCACCTCGACGGTAAGGTTCTTCAGGTTGTTGTGTCGGGCGCCGACAATTCGCAGGCTGGACATGACGCTTGCGTTAGTGGCGTCATCCTCAAGGCGACGATTACTCGGCACGGGGATCGCTTTCTTGCCACTTAGATAAGGCCCCGTCACGCTCTTGCGTTTCTTGGCCACTGCCTCAGGCGTGCCCTGAGCAACAATCTCTCCGCCGTGACGACCGGCGGCGGGACCAAAGTCGAGCAAGCGATCGGCGCTGGCAACAACCTCTTTGTCGTGTTCCACCACCAGCAGCGTATTGCCAAGGTCGCGGAGCTTATGCAAGGCGGCAACCAGCCTGGCGTTGTCACGCGGATGCAGACCGATCGTGGGTTCGTCCAGCACGTAAAGTACGCCAACCAATCCGCTGCCGACCTGACTCGCCAAACGGATACGCTGCGATTCGCCGCCGGAGAGGGTTGGGGCGCTGCGGCCGATGGTCAGGTAATCCAGGCCTACTTCGACCAGGAACGTAATCCGATTCTCGATCTCCCGAACCAGCTCTCCGGCAATGCGTTTGTCGCGCGCGGTGAGCTTCCACTTCTTGACCAGGGGCAACAACTCACCCAGCGGCGTACGGCAGACTTCTTCGATCGTCTGCCCACGGAAACGCATCGCCGAGGCATCGTCTCTTAGCCGGCTGCCGCCGCATTCGCTGCACTCAATTTCATCGACCAGATGGTCCAACTGCGTGCGCAACCGCGTCGATAGCTTAGAGGCCTCCTCCAGCGCCGGATAAAGCCCTTTGAACTGAAAACGGAGGGGCCGCTTGGCGGGGGCTTGCTGGCTGTCTGCCGCAGGCCTGGCCTTGCTCCGCTTGTTCCCCACCGCCGACGGCTCACCGCCAATCTCGACCTCAATCCACTCCTCTTCACAACCATACAACAGCACGCGACGTTGGCGGGCGCTGAGTCGCTGATAGGGAACGTCCGTGGGCACGCCCGTGTGCTGACTTAAGGCCGTGAGCATCGCGCGCGAAAGCTCACTGGCTAGATTCGGCCACAGCAGCAAGGCGCCAGCGGTCAGTGTGAGCTCCGGATCCCGTAACAAAGCGGCCGGATTGGCGCCCGTTTGTGTGCCCAGGCCTTCGCACGAAGGGCACCAGCCGAGCGAACTGTTGAACGAGAAGTTGTGAGGCGCCAGCGCTTCAAAAGAACGAGCACATTCGTCGCAGGCAAGATGCTGACTGTGCGTCTTCACCTGCCAGCGCGGCTCGTCCAGGTCGTCATTAGGGTAAGCCACATGCATCACGCCCTTACCCAGGGCCAAAGCGCCCTCGACCGCTTCGGCAATGCGGCCACGTGACTTCTGCCGAACGGTTATGCGGTCAGCGATGACGGCCACTTCATGCTTTGTGCGCCGGTCAACCTTCGGGGGCTTGTCGAGTTCATGGGTTCGACCATCAACCCGGACGCGGAGATAACCACTCTCTTGGAGTTGCTTCCACAGATCGGCATAGGTCTCGCCAGGACCGATCCCCACTGGCGCCATCAGATACAGTTTTGTCCCGTCCGGCTCGGCCAGAATCTTGTCCGTCACTTGATCGGAGGTCTGCGTGCCTATCGGCACATCACAATCGGGACAATAGGGCTGGCCAAGACGCGAGTACAGCACGCGGAGATAATCGTAAATCTCCGTCACGGTGCCGACGGTTGATCGTGGCGTATGCCCCCCGCTACGTTGTTCGATAGCAATCGCCGGCGAGAGGCCTTCAATGTGCTCGAGCGCCGGCTTTTGCATCTGCCCCACAAATTGCCGGGCATAGCTCGAGAGACTTTCGACATAGCGTCGCTGCCCTTCGGCATAGATGGTGTCCATTGCCAAAGAAGTTTTACCTGAGCCACTAGGCCCGCAGAGCACGGTGAATTCATCGCGAGCAATCTTGGCGTCAATTCCACGCAGGTTGTGCTGCTGCGCGCCACGAACCTCGATGTGCTGAGCCTGCTTGATGGCGCGCTTCTTCGCCTTCTTGGCGGCCGCACCATTTACCGAGGCGCCGTTGAGGACCGGGGCCAGGGCCTCGGCCGTATACGAGCGAAGAGGTGAAGGGCTATCGACCTCGGCTGGCGCCTTCTTGCTGCGCGAAGTCCTGTGAGGTCGGTCGATCAACTGCTCGGGGGTTCCCCACCCCACGACTTGGCCGCCCCCCTTGCCACCTTCGGGGCCGATGTCGATGAGCCAATCAGCGGTCTTGATGACGTCCAGGTTGTGCTCGACAATTAGCACGGTATTGCCGGCGTCGACGAACTCGTGCAGCACCTTCAGCAGCAACTCGATATCGGCAAAGTGAAGTCCAGTGGTCGGCTCGTCGAGCACATACAAGGTCTTGCCGGTCGATTTCTTGACGAGTTCCTTGGCGAGCTTAATTCGCTGGGCTTCGCCCCCGGAAAGGGTTGGCGAGGGTTGCCCGAGCTTCAAGTAGTCGAGCCCCACCGCGTGCAACGTTTGCAGTTTGTGCAACACCTGGGGCACTGCCTCGAAGTGTTGCATGGCCTCTTGGATGTCCATCTCCAGCACGTCGGCAATGCTCTTGCCTTTGAACTGCACCTGGAGCGTCTCGCGGTTGAAACGATGCCCCTGGCACACGGGGCATGTCACCCAGACGTCGGCCAGAAAGTCCATCTCAAGCTTATTCGAACCATTGCCGTCACACGCTTCGCATCGCCCCCCCGAAACGTTGAAGCTGAACCGCCCTGGCTTGTAGCCGCGCCGCTTGGATTCCGGCAGCTGCGCGAACAGATTTCGAATGTCGTCAAAGACTTTGATATACGTGCCAGGGTTGGAACGAGGCGTCCGACCGATCGGCGTTTGGTCGATCGAGATTACCTTGTCCAGATGCTCAAGGCCCTCGATCCGATCATGCTCGCCCGGTTCCCCTTTGCCATTCATCAAGTCCCGACGCAGGGCTTCCATGAGGATGTCGTTGACCAGCGACGACTTGCCGGACCCGGACACGCCCGTGACACACACAAACGCGCCTAAGGGGATCTCGATGTCCACGTTCTTGAGATTATTGTGCCGGGCGCCGACAATCCGAAGCGACGGGCACTTCTCTTCCGCCGCGGCACGCTGAACAACAAACGATGAACTTGTGGCGTTCATCGCTCGGCCCTTTTCGCTCTCGGCCGTGGCGAGCCGTCGCGCTGCCGGTACCTCAATCCGCCGCTTGCCCGCAAGAAACGCGCCCGTTTGGCTCTTCTTAGCTTTCTGCAAGTCGGCCGCGGAACCTTCCGCCACCACATAGCCACCTCGAACCCCCGGCCCGGGACCGAAGTCGATCAAGTGATCGGCCGCGCGCATCGTGTCTTCGTCATGTTCAACCACGACGACGGTATTGCCTAAGTCCCGCAGTCTTTGGAGCGTTTCCAGCAACCGATCATTGTCGCGCGGATGGAGACCAATCGACGGTTCATCCAAGATGTAAAGCACGCCGACCAGCCCACAACCAACCTGCCCAGCCAGGCGAATCCGTTGCGACTCGCCACCAGAAAGCGTGGGCGCTGTGCGATCGAGGGACAGGTATTCCAACCCTACCCCCGTAAGGAAGCCCAAACGCCCACGGATTTCTTTCAGGAGTTCCGCGGCGATGAACTGCTGAGCGTCGGACAGCTTCAGACCGGAGAAAAACTCTACGGCTTCGCTAACCGGCAGGTGACACAACTCTGGCAAACTGTAGGCGGGTTGCTCAGCAAACGCTGGCGAAGCCGTCGATAGCGTGACGGCTCGCGCTTGGGCATTGAGCCGAGCGCCTTGGCAATCGGGGCAATCGATCACCCGCATGTACTGCTCAAGCTTGCGAATCTGAGCTTGGCTTTGACTGGTGCGATACTTCTCAAGCAGCTCTGGAATGACACCTTCGAAGGTGCCGCCATACTTTTGGCTCGACCGACCAGCTCGCCAAGTGAAAGTAATGTGCTGGTCGCCGGTGCCCCACAACCAAATGTGCTGCAGGTCTTTCTCCAGGTCTCGCCACGGCGTTTCCAACAAGGCGCCCTCTTCCAGCTCGAGCTTTCGCTCCATGGTTTGAGCCACGCCCTTAAAGATGTGCCGCTTCCACCGACCCAGGTCTTTCCACTTGTCGATCAGCGCGATGCAGCCCTGCGAGAACGACTTGCTGGGATCCTCGATCAACTTGTCGGGATCAAACGAATAGAACTCTCCAAGTCCATCGCACGTAAGGCACATCCCTTGCGGCGAGTTGAAACTGAACAACTGGTGCGTGGGGGGGTCGAAACTCAGGCCACAGTCCGTGCAAGCAAAGTCAGCGCTAAGCACCAAGTCGCCTGGCCGCGTCCCGACACGCCGCCGCTTAGTCTTCTTTGTCGCCGCCGGCGGCTGGTCGGCGGTCGGCGGCGCTTGCTCTTCGCTCTCGGGGGCAATGATGATGGCGCCCTTGCCGACGGACAACGCGGTATCGACGGCTTCCCCCAACCGACCGCGAATCGAGGGTCCTGCGGTCAGGCGATCCACCACCACTTCAATATCGTGTCGGAGCTGTCGATCCAGCGCCGGTTCCTCGCCAAGCCGCACGACGGCGCCATCGATCCGTGCCCGAACGAAGCCTTTCTTTTGAAGCTCTTCCAGCAGGTCGCGATGTTCCCCCTTTTGCTGTTTGACCACCGGCGCTAAGACGAGAAACTTGCTCTTGGCCGGCAAAGTGAGAATACGACCGATGATCTGTTCGCGCGATTGCGCCGTAATCACCTTGCCACACTCGGGGCAATGTCCCTGGCCGACTCGCGCATAGAGCACACGAAGAAAGTCATATATCTCGGTGATCGTCCCCACGGTCGACCGCGGATTGTTGCCCGATGACTTTTGCGAGATAGAGATTGAAGGACTCAACCCGCTGATATGGTCAACCTCTGGCTTGGGCATCTGGCCCAGGAATTGCCGCGCATACGTTGAAAGGCTTTCGACATACCGGCGTTGCCCCTCTGCGTAGAGGGTATCGAACGCTAAAGAACTCTTACCGCTACCCGAGACCCCCGTAAGACAAATCAGTTTGTTGCGGGGAAGCACCAAATCGACGCCCTGCAGGTTGTGCTCGCGGGCGCCGCGAATGACGATATCAGAGGCGGGCATGCGTGGGGGCGTTCCGTCGCGGGGCAAGATGCAGGGCAAGGCAGGTCGAACCGCGTATTTTAGGCGAGGCAGAGCATGGTGAGAAGCATCACGACCATTCGGGCTAACGCATTGTCGCTAGCGGTGCTCGTGGCCTTCGTAATACCCGCGACCATCGTCGCCCAGGCCGCAGATCCCTCTGCTCTGCAACCTTCGGAAAAATGGGCAGAAGCCATGGATGCCTTTGCCGAAGAGGATGCCGCCAACGCCCCACGCCGTGGAGGCGTCGTCTTTGTCGGCAGCAGTAGCATTCGATTCTGGGACTTGTCCACCGCGTTCCCCGACTTGAAGCCACCGGCGCTAAACCGCGGCTTTGGTGGATCGGAGATTAGCGACTCGATACGGCACTTCGATCTGCTGGTGGCAAAGCACCGGCCCCGGCTAGTGGTGCTCTACGCCGGAGACAATGACATCTCCAACGGCAAATCGTCGGAGCGTGTCGCTGCCGACTTCCAAGAGTTCGCCAACTTGGTGCATAGTGAGCTACCTGGCACCCGGCTCGCTTTCGTCGCCATCAAGCCCAGCCTCGCGCGCTGGGAGTTGGCGCCAAGGATGCAACAGGCGAACGCAGCGATCCGGGCAGCTTGTGACGAACAAGAAGTCCTGACCTTTGTCGACATCTGGAAACCCATGCTAGGCCCGGATGATCGCCCTCGTCCAGACTTGTTCCTTGCCGACGGGTTGCACCTGAACAAAGCGGGGTATCGAGTTTGGAATGCGATGCTCAACCCGCTGTTGGTCGAGCCATCGCCTTCGCGCGACACCGACGCAACCGCGGCAAAGAACTGATCATGGCCGTTAACGGCAGGCCACTAGGCTCCGGCACCGCGACGGCACTACCTATCTGAGAATTGCCGAAGGCTTGTCGCCAATCGTCTAAGTCTCCAGGATCGGCGGCTCCACTATCTCCGTCGTTGGCAATCGGCCCTCCGGGCAAGGCATTCCGCCAAGTGGCATAGTCCGCGCCGTTGACGATCAAGTCGCCATTGAAATCACCCAGCAAACCGTTTCCGGCAGCAAAGGAAGGGTTCACCACGCCGGGCGTGGACGTAGGTACCGGAACCGAGAAAGCCGTGCTGGGATCGACTAAGTTGCCTGTTGTATTGACTAACTCCTCGGATTCGAACTCGTAAGGACCGCCAGGCTCTGGTTGATTGTCCACCAGCCCCGCCGCCAACCAGGCGCCCGTGCTAAGCTCGCGGAACAGCAGCCCCGGCGTGAAGCTTTGCTGAGGAAAGACAACGCCGCCCAACTGCGTGGCGTACTCCCGGCCACCGTTGTTGTCATCCAGAATGGCTACCGCATCGAGCACACTGTCCCAGGGCGTTTCGTCGAGCGTTCCGTCATTGTTGGCATCCAGATCATCCCCGTTCGATCCGGAGAAGTTAGAAACCAACAGAAACGTGATCGCTCCGTTCTCAAACTGAAACGTCTGCAAACTGTTGATGTCGACCACCGTCTGCGGATCAGGCTGGGGCGAGTAAACAAGCGGATCAACCGGGTTGGCGCCGCCGCTGCCGCCTTCACGCGACAAGAACAGTCCATTCGCCCCCGTGGAAAAACTATTGACGCTCTCGGCGTCGTCAATGCGTCCCTCGGTAGCCGCGTTGGTGTCTCCCTCCAGCACCAACAAGGTGATGCCCGCCAGAGATTCGACCCCGCCGGTCGTACTGACCAACTCAAAGTACTCAAGCCCGGAGTCGCTTCCGGGAGGGTTCATCATGATCTCATTCAGCCGAATCTCGGCCGACGCCGGGCCCGCCAACAAGCTCAGCGCGAGCAGCAGGCTCGCCAGGACGCAGTAGGGGTTCATCACAGACTCTCGACCAAGCAGGACAGTTACCAACTGCCTAAGAGAATAGTCACAGCTTGTGAAGAGACCGCCAGATTGGCGGAAAAACGAGGGTTGCAACAGTGACAAAACGCTGTCACCCGTCTTCATCGCCGTCGCTTCGCCTTGGGAAACTGATCGAGCGACAACTCAAATTCAAAGTGATTTTGCTCGCCCGCCTTCACCTCCACCGGGGTGGAGTTGATGGAGACCATTTTGAACGCCGGTACATGTTTATCGTCGGCAGTGCGTCGGTGATCGAGAGAGTACAGCCGGACCCAATGCTGGCCGACCACGGCACCATCCCCACGACTGTAGGTACTCAGCTGAAACGTGCCATTTTCATCTAGCAAACTGAAGCCAGGCTTGCCCGATTCCGAATTTTCTTGCTGAGCAATGGGAAAAAACATGACCTGGCCAGCACAAAACGGCTTGCCTTCGACGGTCACCACACCAGTGACCGGCTCCATAGGAAAAGGTGCGGGGCTGCATCCTGCAAACGTTGCAATGAGGAGCAACCAGAGCCGCTTTAGCCGATAGAGATTGGCGACGGGACCGCTGATTCCTGTGGTGCGGCATGCACTAGAAGTCACTCAAAATCTCCCCGTCGGCACGTTCCCCGAGAAGAATAAATACACGAAAGTCAACGCTATCGGAGAGGAAGTGCACCGAACCATCAACATACCCGAACTGTACGCCACCCGGGTGCCAACTGATAGCACAGTCATCAACATCACTACCACCAGGAAGTCTTTCAATGTCAAACCTTGATAGAGGATGCGGCGCTGCGCCAAGGTTACAGTTGATCGGTGCGCGCTGGCCAAAGAGAACGCTACCATCTTCCTTGTAGGAACCAATCCAGGTGGGGAAGTCTGCGGGGATTGTCGTGTAAGCTGCCTCGCCAGTTGCAATTGTCTTCGACGTACCGTCAGAGACGTCGACAATCCTGACGTTGAGCCGCCGGAAAGGGTTCTTGATGAATTCATCAGAGGCGTCAAGCGAACCGTCATTGTTTCGATCAATAACGACAAAGTCGCTGTTACAAGTTTGCCCGTTTAGAGACTCCTCCGTTCGCAAGAAGATCCCATTGTCACAATACCCCCGTGAGCCCTTGTAGTGGCTAATGGCGTGGCCGACATGGAGGTGCGGACCAGAGACCTTTGGTCCTGGAAAGAGACTCAAGGCCTCGGGGTCGTAAAAGGAGTCGTCAACTCCAAACTCAGGCATGCTCACCGAAGGGCACAGGAAGGTGCTAATCAAGGTTTGGGCGGCATCGAACGGCAGTTTACCCTCAGAATTGGCGGCCATGAAAATCAGTGGCTTCCATGGGTCTCCATCGAAGTTGAAATCGAGGTTGATCCCTGGCACCGGGGGAAAGCTCATCCCGTTATTCACTAGAAGATCATTGGCTGCTTGCTCCTCCATGAAGACGAGTAACCGGGTAGCCCACCCAAGGCCATCTTCATCGCCATCGGCGATACCGGCAATGTCGTCCGGCGGACCGTACACGCCCTGTGGGAACTCTCTAAAGGTGTCGTGGTGAGCAAGCAACGCAATGCCAATCTGCTTGAGATTGTTCGCGCACTGAATCCGTCGCGCGGCCTCGCGCGCCGACTCCACAGCAGGCAGCAGCATGGCGACGAGAATGCCAATGATGGCGATCACCACGAGGAGTTCGACAAGCGTAAAAGCCCCTTGCCTGGGTAGGGCTTTTGCATCACGAACGTATTTGGACATCCGCCTGGTTTCCGTCATGAAGATGCGTGGCTTGTCTCTCCGCGTCTACAACCCCACGGTGAAGAGCTGGCCCATCATGAGCCGACGCAACCTGCAGGAGCCGACAGTTTACGGAACAAGCTCGGCTGCGGGAGACCTCGGAGACGCCGCAGCCGCCGATTCACCGAATCTTCATGAAGTCTTCTTGGCTAGCTCTTAGTGCCATCGTTAGTCTACCCCGCTTGTTTACGCGCCGGTCGCTCTGCGAGCAACACCTAGCAGTCTTAAGCAGGGGATAACGGTCACGGCGCAGGCCATCGTCTGGATCGCTGGTCTTTGAAAACGCACTACACTGAAAGGCGTGCAAACATGCGGATTGGAAATGTGAAGTGTCTCCACACGGGGCTATTGGCCTGCTTCCTGCTTGCCAGTCTCGGTCAGTTGTCGCAGGCTGAGCTGTTCATCAATGAGATTTATTTCGATCCTCCCGGTGGTCTCGATTCAACCGCCGAGTATTTGGAGTTCCGTGGCACGCCTGGAATGTCGCTTGCCAATCACTATTTGATCTTCCTCGAAAGCGAGACGTCACAGTCCGCAAACACCGGGGAAATTGACAACTTGTATGACCTGGGAAACTTCACCATAGGCTCGAACGGTTTTCTCGTTCTCCGACAGAAAAATAGCCCCCACACGGTCGTCCCTGGCGCCAACGACTTCGTGAATCAGGGTCCCGACCTGCCACCAGTGTTCGGCCAGCCCCGTCCACCCGGCTACGGAAGTGGCGTCAATAGCACGATTGGAGCTTCGGACATCGATGGGGATGGAGTCACAGAGAACGGGGCCTTCTCCGCCCTGCTAATTCGCAACGACTCGGGCCCTGTCCCGGCCCTTGCACTCGACCTGGACGGCGACAACGACGGTCAAATGGATGAGCCTGACGGGCAGGGCGGCTTAAGCAACGTCGCTACTGGCCGCACCGGCTGGACCATCATCGACTCAGTCGGCCAATCGGAGCCTAACGAAAACAACATCCGCTTCTACTCGGCAATCAATTTCCAAGAAACAGGAACGGTCGGGTCGACGGTTCAAGCAGGCGGAGTCATTGTCAATGTGCCCTACGAGAATGAATTGCTAGCTCGCTGGGGCAACTCGACAGGCTCAACCGAGGCCGATTGGCATACAACTAACCTGACCGACAAGAACGCTTCAGGTTCCGGGTTCCAGGGCCCCGCCGACTTCCGTCAATCAGGCGACCCGCATCCCACATTCTTCCCCACGGTAAACGACCCAGCCCAGCAACCCCCTGCGATCGAGAGCAACAAAGGCGTACCTTACGGCACGATCCTGCTGGATAACATTGGCGGTCCGAACTACATCACAGGCGACTACAACGACGATGGTTTCGTCGACCCCTCGGACTACGCAGCCTGGCGCAATTCACTAGGAACCGTGGGCACTCAGTTGGCTCACCCGGCTGCTGACAACAACCACGACTTCATCGTGGATGGACTGGATTTGCAAATCTGGAGGGACAATTTCGCAGGCACTCAAGGCTCGCTTCCGGGTGCCATTCTCTCTGAGGCAACGACTAGTGCAGTGCCCGAGCCAACTACGACGGTGCTGATTTCGATACTGGCCGCCTCGTTCGGTGCCTGCCGCAGTGGACGTCGTAGCTAGCTTCCCGATCGCGGGCACCAAGCCTCGATTAGGTTGTACGTCCCCATGACAAGAGCCCTCTTCATCAGAGGATGGAGAGGGCTTTCTTGTTAGGTCCGCCAGGAAGCCTCTGCGACTACTGCGCCCGTAGCCGTGTCATGGCCGCCAGAGCAGCGAAGCCGAGGGCTAGGATAGCTGAACCCGGCTCCGGAATCTCAGCGACGGTGATAGCTTGCAATCGACCTCCATTGCCGCCGCCTCCCACCGCGAGTTCGCCATAAGTCAGCAAGAACTCCTGACCAGCCTCGAAGCGAATCGACAGCGGAGGCGTTTTGTCGTCGATAGGACTACTGCCACCTAGCTGTGGATCTTCAAGCAAGAAAATCACTTGGCCAGGGACGTTAATCAGCCCAGGATCGGCCAAGGATCCTTGAAAGGAATCGAAGAAGTAGAGATCCGGGTTATTCGCGCTCTGAAGGAGAAAGTACTCATAATCCTCATCCTTCACACCGTCGAAATTGATCGACTTCAAAATACCAGGTTTGTCGAAAGAGAAACGAATCTGCTCTCCTTGACCTGCCAGACTCGAACTAGAGCCGAAAACGTCCATTTTATCGGTCGAACCGTCAGCAAAACCGACAGCGGGGTTTGATCTTGAGTTGACCCCCAACCCGCTTTGACTGAGCTCTGCCAGCAACGCGTCCGGCAAGGTAGTTTCTAGAGAAAGGGTGAATCCCCCTTGGGCCAGCTGACCGCTGGCCTCGCCATGGAGGCCGTTACCAGCATTGCTGCCGAACGAGAAAACTGCCCCATCAGCCCCGGCTACAAGGGCCATCGGCAGTGCGGCTACAAGTAGCCATCGAATATTGATCATTGGTGGTATCTCTCCGCTAGAGTGCTTCTGTCTATGCAAAAAAAGCTGGCCGCTCAGGAAAACCCAAGCGGCCAGCCATGAGAAGACTTCAAAGTGCGTCGCTAGTGCGATTTACTTGCGGCGGCGAGCGCCAGCTAGGCCCATCAGACCAGCAATCGCCAGCACAGCGGCGGTTGGCTCGGGAACAGCAGCGCTGCCGAACGAACCGGGCGAACCGATCAGCGAGAGCTCATCGTTGGTGCCGATGTTGTCGTTGAAGTACGGGTTCGACAGGTAAGCGCCATTCACGCCGACAGCGGAAAGAACCACGCTGTTGTCGGCGGCGACATCGATCGTCGCGTTGTTAGTCGAGGGAAGTGCGGGGAACGGAACGGCGTCAACTACAGTGCCATCGGCCAACAGAATAGCAGCGGTATCGCCGTTCTGGCTCAGACCACCACCACCATTGTTCGCGAATAGGTTGGGAACCGAACCCCAGATCGCCGTGAACTCGCTGATCGAGTTGGCATCAACGTCGCCAGTGACAATAAAGACGGCCGATTCGCCGGGCGAAAGGATGGTCGAAGAAAGCGTTGCGCCAGCATTAGGATCGAGGCTCTCGTCATCGTAGATCAGGACACCTGTGTCACCGTCCATCGTGCCCAGGTTGGTGACCTCAATCCAGTCAGGGGTGCCATCTTCACCAGTAACACCGGTGTAGATTTCGGTGATTTGGAAGTCCGCAGCGGCAAAAGCGGACGACGCGGTCAGCGCTACGGCGCTGACGAGGGAGAACGCGAGGGTGTTGAGCTTCATTAGAACTCTACTCCAAACTGTACTTCCAGGGTGATGCGGCCCCGCTACGTCTGCGGTGTCCGCCTAGAGAGTAGGCATGATCTGAGCCGGGTGTTAAGGGGCGATGAAGCCCGGGCGAAACCTTGGCGGGGAAAACTTGAAGATTTCAAGAAGCAGAAGAACTTCTCTTGACGGCCAGATCGCAGGCTAAGAAGCGCTGGTAAGCGCGGCATAAAGCAATACGCCACCGATCGCCAGCAGAGTCGCGATCAGCACCCAGATGCGCGGCCGCTGAGTACCGCCAACAGCCACATCGGCGCGTTGCGGCTTGTTCGAAGTGACGAGTTGGCGAGCACCCTCCTCGCCAAACTCGTTCAGGAGATGCTCCAGCAGCACGCCCTCCACGGCCCGCGCGCTAAAGGGACGCTGACGCTGATCTTTGGCCAGGAGTTGCTGGATGAGTTCCTCCAACCAAGCCGGGCAGTCGACGCCGAGCGAGCTCAGCGAGGGCGGCGGCTTGTTCATGTGCTGCTCCCAAACCTGGGCAAAGTTGGCCCCTTGGAACGGCGGTCGGCCCGAGAGCATCTCAAACAGCACGCAGCCCAGCGAGTAAAGGTCTGCTTTGCCGTCGATCCGCGCGTCTGCCGTAATCTGCTCTGGCGACATATAAGCATAGGTGCCAACGGTCGTGCCTTGGGCCGTGATGTCGGCGTCGAAGGTATCACGCGCGATGCCAAAGTCTCCCAACACCAAGTCGCCAGCGTCGTCAAAGAACAGATTGCTGGGCTTGAGGTCTCGATGGACGATGCCGTGGTTGTGAGCATGCTGAAGAGCCGAGGCAATCTGGACTCCGTAGGCGGATGCCAGGGGCCAAGGAAGCGGCCCCCCCGTTTGGAGGCGATCCTTCAGCGAGCCATGCTCCAGCAGCTGCATGGTATAGAAGTACTGCCCCTCCATGAGCCCACCACCGAAGTTGCGGACGATGTGCGGGTGGTTCAGCCGCTCCATGATTGTGATTTCGCGCTCAAAGCGATCGACAATCTTTTGGTCGCCGGAAACGCTGGGATGCAGCAGCTTTAGCGCGACCGGATGGCTGAGGTCCGGGCTCGTGGCCCGATAAACGACGCCCACGGTGCCGCTGCCAAGCTGATCGCCCAACTCGAAAGTTGCTCGCGTCGGTATGAAACGGAGCTTTCGGTTGGCCATGGGGGGAGTTTCCGAACACCGGGACGAGAGCAGCGAAGCATCTGCCTGCATCTTCGCCGAATCGCCTGATGGCTGCAATTGCTTTTGGTGAAATGACTTGCGGCCACGAGGTAGGCCGAGACAGGCTTGCCAAGCGGCTCCAGCAGCGGGGTCCACGCTGGAAAAGTGGCCCACAGAGCAGGTTGGCTAGATGACTGCAGCGGTTTTGAGCACCTGAGCCTACGACCTGCGCACGCCAGGCACGCTTCGGCCAAGAATCAGCGAGCAAACTGCAACCTGAGCTTGGCACTCAAGTTGCACAACATGGTTTTCTTCGAAGTGGCGTCGGCGCAGGATGGCCGGGCCTTGTGGCCACGGATTGTGGTGGGCCAACAGCGGAATCTTTCCCCAGCTTGCCTGTTCTTGTTCGTTTCTCTTCGAACCGGGGTGGCAAGCAGAGACTCAATCGGAGGAAGCCCTACCTTCAGGGCTGAGAAATCTCGTGAGCATCGACATGCAATCTGGCGGAACGGCCACGCTTCCCACCCCCAGCAGCGGTGGCGGGACAACTCGACAAGCGGCGATCTCGGCTGCCATCAATTACAAGCCATCGACACCGCCGATCGAATTCCTCGAAACGCATCCCGAGGATGTCTTTGGGGAGTGTGTCTTTGACAAGGCGGAAATGAAGAAGCGGCTGCCCAAGCCGATCTTCAAGTCGCTTCTCAAGACCATCGAGTCAGGAGAAAAGCTCGACTCAACCGTGGCGGACGTGGTGGCATCGGCCATGAAGGACTGGGCGGTCGAGAAGGGCGCCACGCACTACACGCATATTTTCTACCCTCTTACCGGTGGCACAGCGGAGAAGCACGACAGCTTCATGGCGCCCACGGGAGACGGTGGCACCATTGCCCAGTTTAGTGGCAAGGAGCTAATTCAGGGCGAGCCAGATGGTTCCAGCTTCCCTTCCGGCGGCATCCGTCAGACTCACCAGGCACGTGGCTACACTATTTGGGATGTCACCAGCCCTGCCTACATTCTTGAAAACCCCAACGGCACCACGCTCTGCATCCCCACGGCATTCGTCTCGTGGACCGGCGAGGCGCTCGACAAGAAGACTCCGGTCTTACGGAGTATGCAGGCGCTCGATACTCAAGCTCACCGGATCACCAAGCTCTTTGGACTAGCGGCTGGCAAGGGTGACGCCAAGGCGTTCGTCGCATCGACCGCTGGCCCCGAGCAGGAGTACTTCCTGATCGACAAAGCGTTCTTTTTTGCCCGGCCCGACCTGGTGAACACAGGACGCACACTGTTTGGCGCCGCGCCTCCTAAGGGCCAAGAGTTTGACGACCACTACTTTGGCGCGATCCCCGAGCGCGTGCTTGCGTTCATGAACGAAGCGGAGCGCGAACTGTTCCGCCTGGGCGTGCCCGTAAAGACACGGCACAACGAAGTAGCGCCTGGCCAATACGAGATCGCTCCGATCTTCGAAACCGCGAACGTCGCTACCGACCATCAGCAGCTCATTATGCAGGTGCTGAGCAAAGTAGCTAAGAAGTATGACCTGGAGTGCCTGACTCACGAGAAGCCGTTTGCCGGCGTCAACGGCAGCGGCAAACACGTGAACTGGTCACTGGGTAGCAGCGAGCATGGCAACTTGCTAGACCCGGGCGATACGCCGCACGAGAACGCCCAGTTCCTCGTGTTCTGTGCTGCCGTGATTCGTGCCGTCTACAAGTACCAAGGCTTGCTGCGGGCCGTGGTGGCCTCGGCCGGAAACGACCACCGACTGGGCGCCAACGAAGCGCCGCCCGCGATTATTTCCATCTTCCTGGGAGACCAGCTGCAAGATGTCTTTGAGCAAATCAAAGAGGGCGGCGCGAAGTCTTCGCTGCCTAAGGGTTCGCTCGAGGTTGGCGTTGATACGTTACCGCCACTGGCGAAAGACGCCGGCGATCGCAATCGCACCAGCCCGTTCGCCTTCACTGGCAATCGGTTTGAGTTCCGCGCCGTGGGATCGAACTTCTCGATCGCTGGCCCCTTGGTGGCGATGAACACCATCATTGCCGACTCGATTGACTTCTGTGCCGGCAAGCTAGAAGAAGCCACCGGTGGCGATCCTGAGAAACTGCACGGCGCGGTGCAAACGTTGCTCACGGAAATCATCACCGAATGTGGTTCGATTATTTTCAACGGTGATGGCTACTCCGACGAGTGGCATGCCGAGGCAGCCGAGCGCGGGTTGCTAAACCTCCGTACCACGGCTGATGCCCTACCGCAGCTCGTCACGCCAGAAGTCATTGATCTCTTTACCAAGTACGGCGTGCTCAGCGAGCGGGAACTTCACAGCCGGTTCGAGACTTATGTCGAGCAATACTGCATGACAGTCAATGTCGAGGCGAACCTGACAAAGAAGATCGCGCGCACGATGATCTTCCCCGCTGCGATTCGCTATCAGAGCGAGCTGGCCGCCACCTGTGCGAACCTGCAATCGCTTGGCTACGAGTTTGATACCGATACGCTGGACCGCGTCACCACACTGGTCAAAGCACTGCAAGACGCGATTGCTGAGCTCGCGGCCTCGACGACCGATGGTTGTGAGGACCTTCGCAAGTGCTGCGATGTGGTGCTGCCGGCTATGCTGGCAGTTCGCGAATGTGCCGACGAGCTGGAGAGCTTGGTAGCGGACGACTTGTGGCCGCTACCCACCTACCAAGAGATGCTCTTCATCAAGTAGCGACGGGCTGGCTGTTGCCTGCTCTAAGGGCCATAGGGTGAGATCGACGCTGTGGGGCGTCGCGCCACGGAGGGAGGCGCGCCCCCGGCGTCGGTTTATTTCTGACCACAGGACCATGGCCAACAGCGCCAGTAAACTCTGCCTAATACCGCAAGATCGCCCATCACTTGGGCTTGGGCGGGCGGTTTTCGAGCGCGCGCTCCTGCCCGCCCGTTTGCTTCGCTTGGCAAGTTGGGTATAAAAAGTGCCTTGGGCGGCAGGCGGTTTTGCGTCTCCTCTTTGTGGACTTGGGCGAACTGCCCAGGCGTCCGCCCAAGACTTGGGCGCCTTTCATCAGGCGGTGTCAGGCCGCGCCAATGGTTCTCGTTGCAGCTGGGAAGCTCAGCGGGAATCCCCCGACGGAACGCTGTCTCCCGGGCCCGCCTCCGCTGGCCTTGGGTGAGACGCAAGCGACGGAGTTCGCACCGTTGCTGCGGGAAGTGAGGTATCGCCTCGGCTAGGCCGAAGGCGACTCTCGCCCCCGCGATCCCATTGCCGGGGCCAAACCTGTGCCCCTAAACCCTGGCCGGCGGCGAGCCCGGCTCGCCGAGACGCCGCATCCGCTTCCTTCTAGGAGTCCATTTCTCATGTCTTACAAGCTCGAGTACATCTGGCTGGACGGCTACAAGCCAGAGCCCAGCCTCCGCAGCAAGACCAAGATCGTCGGTTCGCAGCCTGGCAGCGTTGATGAGTGCCCCGGCTGGTCGTTCGACGGTAGCAGCACCGAGCAGGCTGAAGGCCACTCGTCCGACTGCTTGCTGAAGCCGGTGAAAATGATCGAAGACCCGGACCGCGACAATGCGGCTTTGGTTCTCTGCGAAGTGCTCAAGGCGGACGGCTCGGTTCACGAGTCGAACTTCCGCGGTCAGTTCACCGACGACGACGACCTGTGGCTCGGCTTCGAGCAAGAGTACACCATCATGCAGAACGGCCAGCCGCTGGGCTTCCCCGAAGGTGGCTACCCTGGTCCGCAGGGTCCCTACTACTGCTCGGTTGGTTTTGACAATTGCGTTGGTCGCGACATTGTCGAAGACCACCTCAACACATGCTTGGCCGCCGGCTTGGGCATCACCGGCATCAACGCCGAGGTGATGAAGGGCCAGTGGGAGTACCAACTGTTCGGCAAGGGCGCCAA
The DNA here is from genome assembly GCA_965263315.1 of Lacipirellulaceae bacterium. Classification (GTDB taxonomy): domain Bacteria; phylum Planctomycetota; class Planctomycetia; order Pirellulales; family Lacipirellulaceae; genus JBCCQL01. The sequence goes on from CBDHGZ010000002.1 coordinate 792,222, forward strand.
GAATGCCTGCGACGACGCTTGGCTCGCCCGCTACCTGCTGCACCGCACCGCCGAGAAGTACGGTGTGGTCATCGAGCTACACCCCAAGCCAATCAAGGGCGACTGGAACGGCTCGGGCATGCACACCAACTTCTCCACCACCGAGATTCGCGAGAAGGGTGGCGAGGAGTACATCAAAGGTCTGTGCGAAAAGTTCCGTGCCCGTCACGAGGATCACATCACTGCCTACGGTTCGGACAACGAGCAACGCCTGACCGGCCTGCACGAAACGCAAGCCATCGACCAGTTCAGCTACGGCGTGTCGGACCGCGGAGCCTCGATCCGTATCCCGGTCGGCACCGTCAACGACGGCTGGAAGGGCTACCTGGAAGACCGTCGCCCGGCTTCCAACGCCAATCCCTACCAGGTCGTCATGGAAATCGTCACCACGCTCGCCAGCTAAGCGACGCGGTAGTAAATCGGTAAACACAAACGCCCCCGACCAACGTGGCCGGGGGCGTTTTTTTGTTTGCCAGGTTTGACCCCAGGTCGAATGACTGGGGGCCAATTGGCGTTTGGGGGTCAAATGGGCGTTTGCCACACCTGCACCGGCCGCTTCCGCATGGCCCCGTCGGGTGGCATATTGAGGGCTCACGTTGCCGCGCTTCGGCGCCGAACTCTTCCGCAAACGGAGCACCCGTCGGATGACCACCCCGCAAGAAGTTCTCGCCAAGTGCCGCGAACACGACATCAAAGCCGTCGACTTCCGCTTCATGGACTTTCCCGGCTTGTGGCAACACTTCACGATCCCCATCGACAAGCTCGATGAGGGCGTGTTCGAGGATGGCCTGGGGTTCGACGGGTCGAGTATCCGCGGTTGGCAGGCAATCAACGAGAGCGACATGCTCTTGGCCCCCCAGCCGGAAACAGCCTTTGTCGATCCGTTTACGCAGCTCCCCACGCTGGCGATGATCTGCAACGTACAGGACCCGATCACCCGCGAGGACTATACCCGCGACCCCCGCAATGTGGCCCGTAAGGCGGTCAACTACTTGAAGAGCACGGGCGTGGCGGACACTTGCTATATCGGTCCCGAGGCGGAGTTCTTTATCTTCGACGACATCCGCTTCGATCAATCGCCGAGCCAGGCGTTTTACTCAATCAACTCGGTCGAAGCGGAATGGAACCGCGGCACCGACGAGGGACCCAACCTGGGCCACAAGCTGCGGCACAAGGAGGGCTACTTCCCCTGTCCGCCAGCGGATCAGTTGATGGATTTGCGCAACGAGATGATGCAGACAATGATCGAATGCGGCTTGGACGTCGAGTGCCAACACCACGAGGTGGCGACGGCCGGTCAAGCGGAGATTGATCTACGTTACGACGAGCTAGTCCACATGGCGGACAATCTGTGCCTGTATAAGTACATCGTCAAGAACACGGCTCACCGAGCCGGTCGCACGGCCACGTTTATGCCCAAGCCTTTGTATGGCGACAACGGCTCCGGCATGCATACTCACCTGAGCTTCTGGAAGAATGGCGAGAACCTCTTTGCCGGCGCCAGCTATGCCGGGCTGAGTGACGAAGCCCTGTTCGCCATTGGCGGTATCTTGAAGCACGCCCCCGCGCTGCTGGCATTCACGAATCCCACGACCAATAGCTTCAAGCGATTGGTCCCCGGTTACGAGGCGCCGGTCAACCTGGCCTATAGCCAGCGCAATCGGTCGGCCGCGTGCCGCATACCGATGTACTCGCCGAGTCCTAAGGCGAAGCGGATTGAGTTCCGCTGCCCCGACCCCAGCTCGAATCCCTACCTGGCATTCAGCGCGCTGATGATGGCCGCCCTGGATGGCATCCAAAACAAGACGCACCCTGGCGAGCCTTTGGACAAGGATATTTATGATCTCTCGCCCGAGGAACTGAGCGACGTCCCGCAAACCCCTGGCTCGCTGGGCGAGGCCCTCGATGCTCTGACTCGCGACCACGAGTTTCTGCTCCGCGGCGACGTCTTTACCGAGGACGTCATTAACACGTGGATTGAGTACAAGCAAGAAAACGAAGTGGACGCTATCAACTTGCGACCCCACCCGTACGAATTCTGCTTGTACTACGACATCTAAGAAGACGAGCAGGCGCCGACGGCAGGAACGGGCAATCGGCTACTCGTATCCCAGCTTGCTGAGCGCGCCTGCGAACCGAGCGTCGAACTCCCGCTGGATGGTCTCCGTGAAGTGCTGCTCGAACTGCTTGCTGCGCGGATCGCGGATGTGTTTGGTTCCCTTGCTGCCGCCATCGAAGATGGAGTAGTAGTTGAAGAGCCCTTCCAGGAGCGACTTCTCGGTTGTTGTTAGTGGCAGCGGCTCGAGCGCTTCGCGAAACACCTGCCCCCCATCGGGAACCACAAGGTCTTCGTACTTCAACTCCAAGAAGCCGCGATCGTAGTCCCAATCGAGCATGTGCCGGATGTTCATTCCTGCCGAGGCATCCAACTCGAAGAGGAAGACCTCTTCCATCGTTTCCATCGCGTTGACGTGCTCTTGATAAGTCTTTCCGCCGTATTCGTCCTGCGGGATGTGAAGCTGCGGCTCCCCCGACTTCTTGTGATAGAAGCCAGCTGAGACCAGCAGGTCACGCGGGTCTCGGCGAAAATGGATGCCGAGGGACTCGCCTTGAAGCTTGGAAAAGTCAAACTGCGAGTGGTGATCGATCAGGACATCGGCGCTGTAGTCGAGATCGTCTCCCATGCCGATCGAAACGCTCCGATTGGTGATGAACGCGAACGCGCGAAAAACGCGGGTCATATAGACCGTCAGCACCTTGTGATGTGTCCCCACCAAGATCTTCGGCGCCGTGGAGCGGCTCACCCGAGAAGCAGCCGCAACCATAACGGCGTTCACCGCGAACATCGGCTTAGCACGCAGTACTTTGAATCCTCGCTTGGTTACGTTGACGATGTTGTTCATGGGTGTCCGGATTCCCGTCGATCTTCGCTGGGCTCTTTGCTCTTCTAGCTTGGCTGTGTAGCTCTCTGCCGGCGCCGGTGAAGCCAACTCTGCCGGCGCTGAATGCACCGTTATATCAGCCCGCCTCGGGGGACGCCACGAACCTCACGCGAGCCACCGCTCGGCTGCGCGAATTCGGTGGGGTGCTAACCCCACAGCTGAAGGATGGGTTGAACCCGCATTCCCCAGCCCGTTCCCAGGGCCCCGAGTTTTTTCTGGGGCCACGCTTTTTTCTGCGCAACGCCCCCGGCCCTGCGCTTCTTCCTTGTGAAGCCGGCGGGAATGACCGCCGCCAAACGAGAAGCCAGCACGAAGGAGGCCCGATGAGAGCAAGCGACTGAAACCACCAACCAACAACTTCATAAACTTTGTTTTCTGACCACTCCACTCCCTTTAACCCTTCGACCTCAACCTTTCCCAAACCCTTTGATATTCAGGAGATTTTACGATGAAGACTGCACTTTCGCTGATGCTCGCTCTGGCCGCTGGACTCACCGCTTCGGCCGCTTCCGCCGCCCACCCCTGTGGCATCGGCACCGTGATTAAGAAGGTAGAATACAAGCCCGTCTTGGCTGCTCTGGATGCTCAAGGCGAGCACCAAGTTTTCACCCGACGGCCCGATTGCAACGGCACGAAGGCGGCTGGCGCCCCCAAGACAAGTGAATTGACCGTGGGCTCGGTCGTCACGGCGCCCACCAACTTCCTGGGCAACGAAGAAGGCTTTGTGCTGCTGAAAATGGGACCCGCCGTGCACGAGTGCTGCATCCTGGGCTGGAAGGCCAACAAAGTGACCTTCGTGGTGCCTGACATGGGCCTCAATCGCAAGGTCTCTGCCACGCTTCAGCTTGTCCGCCCGGACGGCACGGTGGTTCGCTCCTACGGCGTGACGCTGGTTCGCAAGCCGGACCTGATCGTTCACGACGAGCCGATCGAGACCCCCTCGGCTGGTGCCCTGAAGATTGGCAATCCTGCCACCACGGGCAACCTGCTGATGGAACCGGCCCCGGAGACGCCCACCATCGCCAAGTAACGGAAAAAAGCTCTCCTTGCCTACCAGGCCGGGGGTCGCAATAGCGGCCCCCGGCCTTTTTTGTTTTGTTGCCGGATTATCGCGCAACGGCCCTCCGGGCAGGCGTCAGCAAGGCAGTTCGGCACCCACACGCCGAGCTTCCAACACCTCAACCCGATGACTGGAGTTTAGATCGATGTCCTCTCTCGCTAACCGTATTCTCGCTTTCACTTTGCTGCTCGCCGTAGCGGGCACGGCACCAGCCGAGCCGATCACGCCGCCCTCAGCAGCACCCGACGCCGTACCTGCCAACCCCCACGGGGCGGAACTCGTAGGCCCCGAGCAAAAGCCCGACGTGAGTATCGCGCTCAACAGCCCCACCGGCGCCTATGAGGCGGGTGACTTGTTGCGTGCCAAAGTCCGCGTGGAGAAGGCCGCTTATGTCTACGTTTTCTACCACCAGGCCAACAAACAGGCCGTGCTGTTATTTCCCAATAACGCCCGACGTAGTAACCGCATAGGCTCGCGAACCACCGTCGAGACTCCGGGCAAGAACGATCCCTTGCAGTGCCGCATTGGCGCTCCGTTTGGCCGAGAGGTGGTGCAGGTGATCGCTTCGCCAACGCGGATTTATGACTTTGAGAAGGCTCTGGACGCTGCCGGCCAAGGCGTGCCCGTCATGCCCACGGCCACCGTCGACCAAATCTGTCAGAAGCATGGCCCACGGTATGGGCTGGTTGCGGACTACGTGACCGTGACCACGCAGCAGAAATCGGAGAAATGAGGGGAAGAAAACGCGCAAGGGGAGCGAGAGGGGGCGTCCTATCTGACGAACCCCCTCGCTCCCCCTAACCTATTATTGACTATCATGAACACTCGCCTGCTGACCACCGCCACCGCCTTTCGCTTGACCAATCGCATGCTCGCCGGCGCTGCTATTAACGCTGTCTCGGCCGCCATTGTCCGTCTGGTCTGCTGCTTGGCAGCGACCAGCAGCATGGCCCACGCCGCAGCGGACGACTTCCACGCCCTACTGATCGGGGTCGGTCACTATGAGAACGAGGACCTCGTCCCGTTGAAGTACGCCGACAACGACGTTGAACGACTCGCCACGGCCTTAACGGAACGCGGCGAGTACGATCCGGCTAACGTCTGGAAGTGCTCGGACGTCTCCTCGGCCGGACGAACTCCCACGGCCACCAACCTGCGAGCGACGGTCGAGGCGTTCCTTAGCTCGCTAAGTGAGACAGACACGGCGCTGGTCTACTTCAGCGGCCACGGTTGCCGCGGCGAAAACGGACAGTTGTACTTGGCCCCGTCGGACTACGATCCGGCCAACCAAGCCGCCACGGGCCTGCCAGCCGACTGGCTACGTGAGCAACTGGCCGCCTGCCCCGCGAAAGTAAAGTTTCTGGTGCTCGACTCATGCTACGCGGGGGCCAAGGGCCGCTATGTAGGGGCCGACCAGCTGCGCAAAGCGTTCAACAACTTGGGAGGCGTGCTCACGCTGGCTAGCTCGTCCGGTTCAGAGCGCAGCATCGTCGACGGCGCGTTGGAGCAATCGCTCTTTGGCTACTGGTTGACCAAAGCCCTGACCGGCCATGCCGACGCCAACATGGACGCCCAACTCTCGTTTAGCGAGGTTTACGAATACGTCCGCAAGTATGTGGAGCGGGACGCCCGCGAGCGACATGGCGTGGAACAAACTCCGCGGCAGAACGTGGGCTTCGATGTGGATGGCGTGCCAACCCTCTCGCAGCTCACTCCGCAGCCGATCGAGGTGGTGCTCGACGACATGGCTGAGCAAATTGCCTGGCTGGCTCGCAGCGAGCGCTTCGGGCTCGTTGGCAGCTTGCCGGAGTTTAGCACCCGCGCTTGGGACGAAGGCCGGCTCCGCACCTTGTTGAGCGATCAATATGGCTCGCTAGGCCGACGCCTGGCGGACGATCTCCGCGACCGTATCCAACTGAAGTTCGCTACCACCGGTGTGCGATCCGAGTTGGTGTCGCCGCGATTGGTTCAAAAGGCGTTGACCGAGCAACACCTGACGCCCGATCAAATCACCACGGCCACTTCGCCCTTTGGCGCCGCATCGGCTAACAAAGACTGTGTGATCCTCAACGGTCAAATCCGGGTCCGCCAGGGAGACATGTTGCTGCTACAAACTACCGTCATCCAAAACGGACGCGATGCCCATACCGTCGGAGGCCGAGCGAGAATTTCGCTCGACGATTGGTCCGAGTTGGGCCAAAGCGTCGCGTTCAGAATGGCCGACTATCGTCCGCGGCGTGACCCTCGCACGGCTGAGTGGAAATCGCCCGAAGCGTCGGCCATCGACGCGGTCGATCGCCGACTGGATCGCCCCGAGTTGCGTCATCCTCTGCAGCAAAGTGACTTTGGTTACCAGGTAAAACTGCTGGCTCGACCCGCCGCTGGCGGCGCTTTCCGCCAACGGTCGCCGGTGTTCCGCGATGGCAAGGCGTATGTCGGACTCGATCAGGGCGAGAACTACGTGATCGATATCACCCGCCGCGACACCGGCCAGAATGTTTACGCTAAGATTTTGGTCGATGGCGTCAGCATCCTCGGCACTCAGTTCCTCACGGAGAACGACCCAACCACCGATGGTCGCGTCGCTAGCCCCGGCCCCGGCAACGCGAACGTCGGTGATCGCCCCACCTTCAAAGGGATCGACTTGATTCGGGTGGCCCGGCCCAACGCTCTGGCTGAGGCACAGGAATGGATTCTTCCCAAGGGCAGAGCTTCCGTTCGGTACGAGGGTTTCTACCCCGAGGGTGATGGTGATGTTTGCCGGTTCCTGGTGGTTGACGCTGCCAACTCGATCGGCGCAAAACGCAACTACGGCCAGAATGTGGGATTGATCACCGTAGTGCTCTACGAAGAAGCGGGTCGACCCCGTGGTGATATCGAACCTGGCACAGCGCCCGGGGAGGTGCTAAAGGGTCGTCACGTGAAGCGGGTCACACGTACCGGCTATCCTGGCCGCCAAATCGCAGTGCTGCACCTCAACTACCTTTCGACCGACGCGGTCGCCCGCCTAGCGGTCAAGTAACGCTGGATGAAACGTACGCTCCGGACCATCGCCGCCCTGTTACTCTCGTCCAGCTATGCCTGGTGTGAAGATCGCGACGATCTGGTTGCCTACCTGCGGATCCGAATCCCCGCTCACACGGCCCCTGTCACGGAGCTGGCGTTTGCCCCGGATTCACAGACGCTGTACTCGGCAGGTGAGGACAAGGTGGTCCACGCCTGGCGGAGTGTGGACAACGGCCGTGGTTGGCGACACTCCCGCACGGCACGTTGGGAAGTGGGCTACGGAAAGAATGGTCAGATCCATGCCTTGGCGATCGCTCCCGATTCAGGCCGACTGGCCATCGGTGGTCACGGCAATCGTGGAAAGCATGGCGAGCTGGTTTGGTTTGCGCCTCTTCAGCTTGATCGCTACGATGCCTGGCGATTCCCGGAAGATCGGAACACGGCGGGAGCAACGCCACTCCAACATGAGCAGGTAGTCGCCTCGGTAGTGTTTTCTCCTGAAGGTAGATGGTTTGCGTCGGCCGATTTGGACGGCCGTGTGTTGCTGTGGCCCGGCGATAGCCAACAGAACTCGGGGGAGCTCACGGCGGCGGTACGCCAGCTCGCTGCCCCCGACCACAAGCAGCTAGCCCGAGCCCGCCTCGCGGAGGTTCGCGTGCGACCGATCGTTTGGCTTGACGATTCGACGCTCATCTATCCGAAGTATGAATCCGCTCGCGAAAATGCCGGCTATCGCTTTGGCGTTTGGCGTTTGGCCCGAACGAAGATTGACCAAAGCGGACGATCACAAACCGACCTGCTGCCGGGCAAGTTTTATGGACAGATCACGGCCATGGCCGCTTCTACACAAGCCAACCGGCTTGTCGTCGCGGGACAAACAAAAATGGTCGCTTACGACAATGTCAGCGACGACGCCCCACCGTCGATCACTCTCGAAGGACGCATCGAGCCAACTCGACATCTTCATTCCGTTGCGCTCAGCAGGGATGGCAAATTGTTGGCTGTGAGTCGCGCCGAGGTTTCGAATCGGAGTGCTCAGCCGCAAGGGAAGATTGAGCTTTGGAACCTTACCAATCTGAGCAATGCTCGACGAACCTGGCAAAGCAGCGCTAACGCGATTGTATCCGCATGCACCCTGAGTCCCGACGGACAGCAACTCGCCTACGCTTCGGGCAATGATGTGACGGTCGCTCGGCTCGGCCGTGCTGAGCCATCGGCGAGGACCTCCCTGGCAGGCGGGCCGCAGGTGACCACGGCTGGCTTCCTCGCCCAACAACAAGGTTCGTCGTCGCCCTATCGAATCTACGTGGCTGATCGCTCTGCCCGACGCGTCTTTGATCCTGGGGACGAAGAAATGGTTCGCCAGCTGGCGGACAACGCTGCGGCGCCGCCGTTGATTGCCCAGTCCAGCCGAACCGACGGGCCATGGAAGATCGAAGGCCTGCGGCAACGTGGTGGGGTGCGCCTCCGTCGGACGGGTCGCGCTGCGGTAACCGTCGTGCTTGATCCCCTACGGCACGGAACGGTGACGCAACACTGCTGGATTCGCAATGCTCAAGGCGTGCCTGACAGAATTGCCTTGGGCACGGAACTCTCGAATGCGGTGTTGGTCTATCAGCTCCCTTCGGCAGATCAGCAGGTCTGCCAGTTGCAGCGCTATTTTCTTGGCCAGGAGGGCGCGATCACGTCGCTGGGGGTTTCCGCTGATCAGCGATACCTGATCTCCGGCTCGAGAGACGGCACGGCAGCCATTTGGCGCTTGCCTGAGCATATCTCCGAGCCACCAAACTTGCGGGAAACGTGGGGACTCGCACTCAAGAACCGACCAGCGGGCGGGGCCACAGTCACCAGCCTGGATGAAAAGGGGCCCTTTTACAACCGCGGACTCCAAGTCGGCGACGTCCTCAACAAGGTGGTTTGGCAGGAGGGCAACGGGCTTCGCGAATCGACGTCCGCGAAGGTAATCATCCAAAGGCTGCGTGCCGCCACGGCTGCCAGTAACCCTCCGGCACTGGCGTTCGAAGTGACCACCACCAAAGGGCTACAGCTTGCTGTGCAAGTTGAGCCAACATGGAGCCCCATGCTCTCGCTCTATAGCCGTGGCTGGGATTGGATTGCTTGGACCCCCCCTGGCTACTACGAATCTTCGGTGCAGGGCGATCGACTGATCGGCTGGCAGTTCACCCGTACGGCCGGCAAGGCGCCGCTCTTCGCCACGGCCGAGCGTTTCTATCAGCAGATGCGTCGACCAGACTTAATCAAGAACCTGCTCAGCGCGGGCAGCTTGGCAAAAGCCGTGAGCAATGCGGGCGAGCAGCAAATCGCCAAGGTGACGCCTGCCAAGTTGCCGGTCGTGCGCCTGCTTTCTCCACAGCCCGGGGAGCTAAGAACCGAGCAGAAGGAATTCGAGTTAGTGGCCCAAGTAACCGTGGAAGCGGACGATCGCATTCAGGAAGTGGCGCTGTTGCGCGATGGCGTGGTGAGCGATCGGCGCGTGCTCCAAGATCCTCTGCAGCAGTCGACCCAGCGCTGGACGCTGCCGCTCTCCGACCGTGATCCCCACCGCTTCACGGTCGCTGCTTGGGGACAGGCTGGCAAGAGTGAATCCGCCGACGCAGTGATTGCACAGTGGACCGGTCGCGGCGATAAGGATCTGCGTACGCTGTGGCTGCTGGCGGTGGGGATTGCCGACTATCCTGAGTCGGTCGCCCAACCGTTGAACTACGCGTCGCTAGACGCCCAGCAGATCGCCGATGTTTTCGTCGAGCGCCACGCCTACGACCAGATCAAGTCGCGATTGCTAACAACACCGATAGACACAACCGGGTCCAAAATCGGTGACGCGCTACAGTGGCTGATCGAAAGCCCCGATGGCAACGACCTGGCGGTTTTTTACTTTGCAGGGCATAGCAGCGAGGCTGCTGGCGGCGACAAGGAAGTCTCCTTGTTGGCGATCGATGGGCCTGATCGAAGGCTCACGCCCAGTGGGCTGTTGCAGGCCTTCTGCCAACGAGCGGGGCTGCCGAAAGTCATCATCATCGACAGCTGCCGCAGCGGCGCCTTCCATCGCGCCATCACCGAGTTGGCTCGTAGCTGCAATCAGAAGTCTTGCGGCACCAGCTTCTTTGCCTCCAGCCAAGCGGACGAACTATCTCGCGAGTCGCCCACCCATCACGCTGGCTGGCTGACCTACTTTGTGGTTCAAGGGCTTCGCGGCGCCGCGGGAACTTTTGGCGATTGGGTAACCGACGAACAGCTGCAAGGATTCGTCCGACCCGCCGTGAGAGCTGAAACACGCTACAAACAAAACCCGGTGATCACCATCCCGCAACATCCTGACCGCCAAGAGCTGCCACTCACGATCAGGCAGCGCTAAGCCTTCTCCAATCGCTACTGTTTGCGGCTCGGCCGGGTGAAGCTGTACCACCTGGCGAAGCTCTTACTCGTCGCAAAACGCTGGCGCTTGCAGGGGTCGCTCTTCCGGATTGGGCCATTCTGAAGTTGCGCTTGCGAGCGCTCGATCCGTGTGTGTGTGAGGCGCCGGTTCCAGCACGTCCGCCGGCTTGTTCCGGTTTCCCCCGTTGCACCGGACGACCCCCCTGTGTCGCCTCTGCTAGCAACAAAAAGATTCTATCCCCCCGCTGTCTGAGGAGCTTTAACCGTGGTCATCAGCTTACAAAGCCTTCGCAACGTAGCGCTTGGCGCCTTGATGGCGGTCCCCGCAATGCCGGCTGCAGCCATGGATGTGGCCACGCTTTACTCGCGGTCTGGTGACATCGCCTACTTGTACGGCGACGTAGCCTATCAATACACGGAGACTGGAGCGAAGGACGCCGAGGTCGTTAGCCAAGCGGGCTATGACCCCTGCTGCCCGTGCCCCTGCCCGCCGCCGCCTTGCACGCCCGGTTGCCCTCCGATGGTCGAGTCGACACCGTCAGCGATGCCCACGCCGGCAACGCCTGATCCTTCGCCGACAGACATGGCGCCCACGCCCGCGGCACCGACCGCTCCTACGGAAGAGCCTGCTACCATTGCACCGGCACCGTCGGTCGATGCGTTCTCTGCGGATGACGACTTCTTACCGACCGCCCCGTTCACCGGCGGCGCCGGTTCAGCCGCGGCGGCGCCGCTGGCCTTGGCGGTCGCCCCGGGTTACATCGAGTATGCCCCCATCGGTACGCGGGTCCGAATTCGTTACGAGGACGCCCAGGGGGCCAATGCCCCAACGCGTGCCGAGTTCTTGTATCCAACCATTGGAGCTTTGGGAGGCGAGGGGCCCGATGGCCTGATCACCGATGGCGACATCGACTTCCGTCAAATAAACATCTACACGGAGTTCGCATTCTACGAGAGGCTATCTGCCTTCCTCGACGTGCCGGTCCGTTGGGTTGATGGCGTCGACGTCGACAGCAGCGGCATCGATGTCCAACAAGGCGCTGGCGATATTCAAGCCGGTTTCCGGTGGGGTCTGGTGGATGAGGCAGACCATCACGGCACCGTGCAACTACGAGTTTGGGCTCCAACGGGCGAGGCCTCACGCGCCCTGGGCGTTGGCCACGCATCGATCGACATTGGCTTCCTCTTCGATCGCAAACTCAACGACATGGTTACCCTCTTTGGTGAACTGAACGACTGGCAAACGCTCGATGCTGGTGACGCGACTGTCACTTTCAACGGCGGCCCCAACACCGATATCAGCTTGGACGGCAACATCCTCCGCTATGGTCTTGGTCTGGGCGTCGAGTTGGTTGATCTGGGTGACCGCTGTGACCCCTGTCGCTTCACGGGTCTTGTGGAAATCGTCGGCTGGACCGTTCTCGACGGATTCACGACACCACTGACTGGCACCGACGCCGTCGACGCGTCGGGCGATACGATCATCAATGGCAAGTACGGCGTCCGCTGGAATGGCAAGAACCAAACGGTCTACGTCGGCTATGGCCACAACTGGACAAGCGACCGCTGGTACAGCGACCTGTTCCGACTGGAGTGGGGCTACAACTTCTAGTCTTCATGGCTGGCTTGCCGGCCATGACGGCGGAAAACAGCGAGAGCAGTTCTTCAGGCCGTCGCGACCTAGTGTCGCGACGGCCTGCTTTCTGTCCCAACTTACTCCTCCACGCTATCCTGAGCGGCCTTGGCTTTGGTACTCTCCGTCACCAGCGGACCATCGACGGGCACCGTGTAACTAAGGGCCCCAATCGCCTGGCCAGCGGGCACGCCCTCGTAGTTGCCGTGACACATCACACACTTAGGAAACACCACGGGAATGGGTGTCGCCACCCTCAGGTGTCGGGTGCCCTCACGCGTCTCGATTCGCTCGACCCACGGTTCCCCTTTGACCAAAGCTTTAATGGCCTGATTCTCGAACGCATCTTCTGGCACATTCTCGTCGTTGTACGGCTCACCCGTGGCGTCGAGCAACCGTACCCGATGCCAGCCTTTTTGCTCAGCCGCTTCAAACAGTTTCTTGAAGGCCGTTCCCGCGGGGATCATCGTTTCGTCGTCCACGTAGTGCTTGGTGATCGTTACGATGCCGCCTTTGTAGATATCATCGAGCATGCGGACTTCACGACGGGCCCGATTGAGCTTCTCGTCGCCGCTGGCGGCAACAACTTGGGCTGCAGGCGGTTCCTCTCGCCCGGCAGCTAGGGCGCCGACGCCGCCCACAACGAACAACAAAGCGGTGACGGCAAAACGGTTTGTTAACATGGTCATGTGGTTCCCAAGCAATAGATTCGGATACTGGACACGCTTATCCGAATATAGCACCCCTTGAATCGGATGCCTAGGTCCGATTTGTGTAGGATTCGCGACCTTAGAAAGCCTGCCCTTTGTTCTCGCAAACTCAAGAGTACGCCCTGCGCGCCGTAATTTGGCTCGCGAGTCACGTCGATGAAGGCCCGGTGGGCAACACAAGAATCGCCGAAGAGACTGCGGTCCCCCCAAGTTATTTGTCCAAGGTCATGCAGCAACTTGTCGCGGCGGGGCTCCTCAGTTCGCGACGCGGGGCAGGTGGCGGGTTTCATCTGGATCGATCGCCTGAGGATCTCACGGTGCTGGAAGTCATCAACGCCGTGGACCCATTGCAACGAATCAAGTCTTGCCCGCTGGGACTCAAGACGCACGGCTCGCACCTCTGTCCTATGCACGCCCGACTTGATGAAGCTCTGGGCTTGGTGGTCGAGGCGCTCGGAAACTCCACGATCCAAGATGTCATGTCCGAGCCAGGCCGACCGCTGCCAATGGTCGAGACTCCTAAGGTCAAAAAGCCTCAAGCAAAGAAGCTCGGAACGGTGAGACCTCGGACCAAGAGGGATGACAAGAAGTAGGCCTGCAACCAGGTCGAGGCGAGCGATAGATACGCCTTCAGCGGCTTGCTCTTGGTGACTCGCTCACGCCCCTCTGCGCGATACAGCCGGTCGACGTTGCCTTCGGTTTTGACGCTCGACGGGAGCCCAACCTTCATCGAAGTCGAAACTTCCATCCTCCATGCGGCGATAGCGCTTCACGAATCCTGTCGCAAGACCACGCCCTTGGCCGGCCCCGACGATGGCGCCATTGTTGAAGCAAGCGACAATCCGCAGCAGCCCGTCGGTAGGATCGATTTCGTTGACGTCCACTCGGAAGGAACCGCCTTCATCCACTGTACCGACGTAGCATTTGCGCCAGTAGTCACTGCGCGTAGCGCGACTCTCGTTGGCTACCACGACACTGTGCGCTTGCCAATCGGACTGTAGCAAACCAGAGATGACAAACCGTTGTCGCTCCTTCTCGTAGACCGCCTTGAAGTCTTCTATCTGTAGGACGGGGGTAACTTGCCGGTCTTTGGTCGTGCCACTAAAGAGCGGATGCTTAGCCAACATCGCGGCCGCCGCCTCACTGAGATAAACTCGATCTTCGCCGGGGTGCTTTCGGCGATATGCGGGAATAATGGGCCCCATGAGGCTATTGCCAAGCTCATCGCCGTCTCGGGGACCAATGTGGGGGAGTCCCAGCGCGTGGCCTAATTCGTGAATCGATCCTTTGGAATTGATCCGTGCTTGTTCGTCGCTGCCAAGCTCGTCTTCAAGGCGCAAGTGGCCTTGGTCATTCGGATCGTAAATCGAAGTTGAGACTCCGCCGCGTTTGGAATTGCCGCCACCGCGAAAACCACGCCGCTCGGGACCACCATACGTGAAGATCCACCACACCTGCCCCGTGGGATCGAGTTGGTGCTCGCGGCAGGCCGTCGCGATGACCTCTGGTTGGAAGCCAAGCTCCCGGTAGCGGCCACTTGCTTTCGGGTGGCGACCTCTCACAAACAGTACCTCGGGATTACCATCCCGGTCTCGTAAGACGGGCAAGGGGTCTTTGCTAGGGTAGCCCCAATGCTCTAGGCCTTTGCCAAAGAACATCTGCGCGTAGTCGACATACTCTTTCAACCGTTCGGCGACGCCCTCGGGTGGCTCAATGTCCGATGGCGAGAAGAAGACGACGCGAAGCACCAGCTTGTTGTCGGACTCTTCCGCTGCCAAGACGACCCTGGCCCCAAACGAGCCGAGCAATACGATGAAAGCCAACCGAAGCAAGGTGGACATGCGAAAGCCTCGCAAGGAGAAAAGTTGCTGCGTGAGCATACCCGAATGTTCCTACTCGCGCGCAATCAGTTCCCAAGTGGGACGAGCCGCCTCATAGCGCGGCGTTTGCTGGCGGCGTTGGTCGGGGCGGTGCGGATTGAACTCGCGATCGATTTGTGACGCGACGTAAGAGGACACTTCGGCGATCGAAAGCTCGCCATCGTCATTCTTGTCGGCAAGGTCCGGCGAATTGAGCGCCGCCAACAGGTAGTGGGTAAACTGCCCGCGGTAGGTCGACTTAGGGGCGTAGAACCGTCGCTCGTAGGCAGACTGCTCGTTGGAACAGGCGTAGAGCGCCATCAACCGCTGGCCAGCCGACTTGGTAGCAGCGGTCAGTTCGGTCCATGGCTTGACGTCTTGCTCCACGGCAGGTGACGCCGCGGCGCCACGCAACTTGAGGTAACGTGGCGTGTACTCTTGATCCGAGTCCTTCGTACCACTGCCTGAATGGCAGCAGTCAAGGATCACCGTGATCCGGCTTGCCTTGAGCGAACCGAGCCACGTTCGCAGCTGATCATCCACCAAGAGATTCTCGCCGTCGGGCGTGGTGTCGTACAGGCAAAGCGCTTCGTCGAGACCATCGTCCAACTCATCCTGCGGTGGCATATCCGCCCGCCGCGTACCATGACCGGCAAAGTAGAACACGAGCTGATCCTCTGCCGTGAGCGTGGCGGCGAGCCGGTCCATCTGTTTCATCACCGCTTGTGAAGTGGCCTGCTCGCCTTGCAAGATTTGCACGAATTTCGGGCGGAAGCCAAAGTCCGTCTTTAGGGTTTGGGCGATGAGCTTCGCATCGTTTTCCGCTCCCCGCAGTTTGCGAAGGGCGATCGCGCGACCAGTGCGAAAGGCAGGACAATCGTTGACGCCAATGACCAAGGCGTGACGTTCCGCTTGCACAGAAGGACTTCCAAGCCAAGCCAAACAGCATGCGGTAAAAAACGTCAGCCAGCGGGCCATCAATCTACTCCTGCGCCTCGAGACCGCGCTGCAAATCAGCGATCGCCCGCTCGGCGGCGGCTCGTTCTTCGGCTGGCAGCTTATTCAGATCGATCTTGCGCCACTGCGCCACCGCTTCACCGAGTTTGCCCGCTTCGCTGAGGCACATCGCTAGATTCAGCTGGCCCGACAGAGAATTGGGCTCGAACTCCAAAAACTGACGAAACGCAGCCTCCGCGGCGACGAGCCGATCGCCGCCGGCCATAAACTCCGCCACTCCTAAGCCCATCAAAGCGGCATGGTTTTCTGGTTGGCCTTCCACAACCGACTGAAAGACTTCGGCAGCCGCCTCGGCTTGGTTCCCTTTGAGCAACAACCAGCCTTGCGTGATGCGGGCCAACTGCTCGGCCGGGTCGATCGCCTGCACGATCGCTTCGGCACGGTTCAACCGCTGCACTTGGTCAGGTTCCACCTCGGCATCCATGACCAGCGTACCGTCGTACTCAAAATCGAACTCGCGGAGCGACCAAGCCGCGGGAGATGTTAACTCGTTCGGCTGTTGCATCGCAGCGCGGGCGGCCAACAGTTGAAGCCGCGGAGACTCGATCCCTTCAGCGCGGGCGGCTTGGATGGCGGCCTCCGCTTTGGAAAAGTTGGCGCTAGCGACCAATGCGGCCGCATTCTGGTAGGCTTGGTTTTCCGCAACCTGGCCGCCGCCACCGAAGAACGGCACCGTAACGGCCAGCAGCAGGCAAGCCGCCATCGCCACGGCAAAAGTCGACCACCGTGCAGGAGTGCTCCAGGCGCTTCGTGATGCGGAAGCCAAGCCAATGGTCCCTGCAGACGCTGCCTCTTCCTCTTCAAGAAAAGAGAGGTACTCGCTGGTAGCCGCACGGGCTCTGGGGTTGGCATCCAAGTAATCGAGGAACTGCTGGCGGTCCTCGCCTTCGAGTTTGCCCTCCAGGAACAATTCGAACAGTTCCTGGCCGACTTCAACATCTTCTTCCTCGATCACGTCGTCCGGCTCGCCCAGCGCCATCAGGTTCTTCAGCAAGGCGTCGTCGGTATCCGCTTCATAGGGTAATGGATCGCTCATGATGCGCCTCCTTCCTCGGGAACGCTCTTGCCGAGTTGGAAAGCCAACAAGCTCGCCAGACGCTTTTGCAAGACAACTACGTCGCCGGCCAGTAGCAGTTCCAGACACTCCCGCACCGCCGCAGGGGCATCTGCGGCAGCGCCGATTTGCTTGACTCGCGCCAGCAGCCCCGTCGCCGCCTTTTGCTTGCGACGCGTGAGCGTCCCTGAGTTAACGCCTAGCGCCTTAGCCATGGCCTTTTGCGAAGCACCATCGAGGATCAACATCTTGAGCAGCACCCGCTCGTCCAGCGGCAGGTCTTCCACGGCTGAGCGAAACGCCGGCGCGAGCTTCACCTCGCACTCAATGGCAAAAGCCGATGTGGCAACCGTATCGGTACCGGCCGTGTCGTACGACTCGCTCAGGTTGACTTCCTTCTTGGAGCGATGAGCCGAGACGCATTGGTTAACCACCACCGAGCGCAGCCAACTCTTCAGCGGGGTAAGCCCTCGGTACGTGGCGATTTTCGGTGGCCGGTCTTTACGGGGGAGCACCAGCTCGGCAGCTAAGTTCTCAACGGCGTCGACACCGCGCGACCCGGCGAAGCGCTCGGCATGCTGCACGGCGCGGGGCATGTAGGCGCGTTGAAAAACGTCAGCGGCTTGGTTGTCGTGTAATTGCAGGCCTTGGGCGACCATAACATCCTCGATCACATTCTCGGGAATCACTCCGTAGTGCAGTTTCCCTGCTTCCAGGCCAGCGACGAATGCCTCGACCTCTTCCACAGAGTTGGTCACTACTTCTTGTTTCTGCAAGTGAAGCAGCACCGACTGCCACATTCGTGCGGCGTAAACGTCGGCTACCGTATCCGACTCGGTCAGCTCTTTGCCAAACGCCTGACGCACGCTTCGTGCGGCATGCCGTTTGACGCTAGCCCGCAGGGCGACGGACGCCTCGTCACTTGAGGGCGCCTCCCAGGGGGCGACGATCGTGTCGATGGTTGCTTCCACGCTTCCAGGCCGAGAGGGGGTCTCGGCTCATGCAGTTGACGCGCGACGCCTAGGGCCATTGCGCGAGAAATCGGAGAATCTCCAAGAAAGCCGTAAACCCACTATAGGCAAGGAATTAAGGGCCATGCAACCACATCCGCTGCGGGCTACTTATTCTCCCCAGCAAGCCAAATCAGCTTGTTACAGCTCTGAACAGAAAAACTTTGATTCTTTCGCGCAAGCATCCCTGGGGAGGTCGTCCTGGACATGTACGGATCGCAACTCGCAACCCAACGCGATCCACCAATAACCCCTAAATCACACGGAGAAAAACATGTCCACCATCAAGAACACTTTGGTTTACCTGGCGGCTCTGATGAGCCTCACCTTGGCGAGCGGCTCAGCTTCGGCCGACTCGGACGTCTATGAAAAGCTGCTTGATTCCTCGGTCTGGATCGTCAACTCGGCTGAGGAGACCCTCGGCAGCGGCGTCGTGATTGACGCGGAGAAGCGGTTGGTCGTTACCAATTACCACGTGGTTGGCGAAGCGGCCAATGTCGAAGTCTACTTCTCTGCCTACGACAAAAATGGCGATTTGGTCACCGAAGGCGACGTTTATCGCTCAAACTACAACACTCTGCACAAGCAAGGCATGGCTGCTCGCGGCCGGATCGTCGGGCTGTGGAAGAAGCGGGATTTGGCCCTGATTCAGCTTGATACCCTTCCTGAGGATGTCGAAGGCGTGAAGCTTGCGTCTTCCCGCATCAAACCAGGCGACCAGCTTCACTCGATCGGCAATCCTGGCGCCAGCGACTCCCTGTGGGTCTACAGCCCGGGGCGTGTCCGCCAGGTCTACCAAAGTGCTTGGACTTTTGGCGACGGCCAGGAAGTGGACACCTTCGTCATCGAGACCACCTCGCCCATCAATCCCGGCGACAGCGGCGGCCCGATGGTCAACTCGGCTGGCGAACTGGTCGGCGTGGTTTCCGCCTCCTCGAACAAGGGTCGACTGATGTCCTACGCCATCGAAATCCGCGAAATCCGCGAACTCATGGCCTGGTACGACGAAGAAAACTCGGACGACCCTCTGTTGGCCTGGGACCTGTTCTAAACCTCAACACTGCTGCCTCGGCCCCTCCCGAGTAAGTGACCGATGACCTGATTGCGACAACCCGACCGTCTTCTCCGATCCCGCCCAAAAGCGAGGATCGGAGCGGCGTTTCTGCCCACCCCCCGGTTTCTTGGCCAGCGGTGGGCGGCGGCCGTTTGTGGCCGCCAAATTCTCAGCTTTCCCCGCCCCCTGGCCCGCTCGCCTGGGTGTCCTTTCCGCGGCAAGAAGTTTCTCGCGAATGCGCGCAACAACCAGGCATGGCAACGTCCCTTAGGTGACAGGCGACACAACGCCGCCTGCAAACCACGGGGACAAGACAATGCCAGATGGACGCCGCAAACGCCGCCATACGGAAAACACTGCCAAAAACCGCTGGTACGCCTTGCACCGTGCCCGCCGCTTCAACAAACGATTCGGTCTGGCGTGATTCGCCAACCCATGGAGCCCTCCAGGCCGCTCCGACCCTCTATTGACGAGCTATTTACCGCCTGGGTTCTCACTGCCTTCTCTTTAAGCACGCCTGCGAGGCATGCCGGCGAGCCACGCCGCTTCGCATGACCGCAGCTGGTCAGGTTCGATTCAGTCACTCCAATCGCCGGCGCTGCTCGTGATCGCCTCGGGTCATCTGACGACCACCTTCTTCTATTGGCGCGCCGCTTGCTTACGTGGATTGCCCGCTTGGGTTTGCTCCCACTTTACTGCTCTGCGACGAGGCGGATCGCCTGCGGATGAGCGCCCCCCACCAACCTGCTTTCCTTCCTTTTTTCACCCCGCGTTATGAATGAGGCTCGTTTCATGCCCGCCGTCCACCAATTCTTATCCGCCACGGTGCGCCGTTCGGCCACCTGCGCCCTGCTTGCTGCGTTGATCGCTTCGATCCTTAGCGGCCAGGCCCTCGCTCAAGACAAGGAACTGCTCGACCTGGAAAAGGACGAGCTGAAATTCGGCTTTATCAAGCTGACCGACTGTGCCCCGATTGTGATCGCCAAGGAAAAAGGTTTCTTCGAATCCGAAGGCTTGCAGGTTGAGGTCATCGCCCAACCGAACTGGAAGACGCTGTTAGATAACGTCATCTCGGGCGAACTGGACGGCGCCCACATGCTTTCGGGTCAGCCCCTGGCCGCCACGATTGGGGTCACCACCAAGGCGGACGTCATTACCGCCTTTACGATGGACCTCAACGGAAACGGCATCACCGTCTCAAACGACGTGTGGGCCAAGATGCAGGAGTTCGATTCGGCGCTGGATACCGATCAGCCCTCTCACCCCATCAGCGCCAGTGCTTTACGGGGCGTCGTCGATGAATACATCGAAGAAGGCAAGAAACTGCAGATGGGAATGGTGTTCCCCGTTTCCACGCACAACTATGAACTGCGTTACTGGCTGGCTGCCGCTGGTATCCATCCCGGCATGTACACCACCAGCGACCCCGTGGGTAAGACCAATGCCGAGGTCGAGCTATCCGTCACCCCGCCGCCGATGATGCCCGCCACGCTCGAAGCCGGCAATAACCAAGGCTACTGCGTCGGCGAACCTTGGAACCAACAGGCCGTGGCCAAGGGAATCGGCGTGCCGGTGACCACCAACTACGACGTCTGGAAGAACAACCCGGAAAAGGTATTTGGCGTCACGGCATCGTGGGCCGAAGAAAACCCCAACTCGATGATCGCCGTCACCAAGGCCCTCATCTTGGCCGGTAAGTGGCTCGACGAAACCGACGCCAGCGGCAAGCTGACCAACCGAGAAGAAGCAGCTCGCATTCTCTCGCGTAGCGACTACGTGGGCGCTCCCTACGACGTGATCAAGAACTCGATGACCGGCTACTTCTACTTTCAGAAGTCGGACAAGCGAGCCATGCCAGACTTCAATGTCTTCTTCAAGTACCAATGCACCTACCCTTGGTACTCCGACGGCGTTTGGTTCCTCACGCAGATGCGTCGCTGGGGACAAATCAGCGAGACCAAGCCGGCTGAGTGGTACGACGAAACGGCTAAGAAAGTCTACAAGCCGGAAATCTACCTGGCTGCGGCCAAGTTGCTGCTGGAAGAAGGCTTGATCGAGGAAGCCGACGTTCCCTGGGAAACCGACGGCTACAAGCCGGCAACCAGCGACTTCATCGACGGAACCGAGTACGACGGCAAGAAGCCGATCGCGTACATCAACTCTTTCGAGATCGGCAACAAAGACTGAGAGTCATTGCGAGGGGTCAGGGGCCGGCGTGCAGGGTGTTGAAAAATCCTCACTTGGCCCCGGCCCTTCTCGCAACTTGCGTAGGTCTTTCCTCCCCTAAGAACGCCATTCCCGACCCCCACCGTTTTCGATATGAAATACCGGATCATCAAAGCGATTGACGTTTGTGGGCTCAATTTCCTGACGCCCATCGTTCGTCTGTGCTACGGGGAAGAACCTCACAAGCAGCTCAAGGACATTGGCCGCTTTATCTGTGTGCCGATTCTTGCGTTTACGGTCTTCATCATGATCTGGGGTTACCTCGCCCCGCGGCACACCACCAAGTACGGCGCCGTGCCCACACCGGGGCAAACCTGGCAGGCGTGGACCTCGATCCTCACGTTTCACACGCGGGAAACGGCCAAAGAGGAGGCCGTCGTCGCTGACGAAGAGACCCGTGCCGCACTGCTAGAGTTTGCCGAATCGCGACTCGCGGAGATTGACCCCCTCGCTGCCGAAGCTAAGCAGGGCGTCGTTGAGGCGCGGGCGGCCGAGAAAGAAACCAAGGGCGAATTAACTGCCTCGCTCCAGGCGGAGTACGACGCTCTCAAAGAACAATACAACGACGGCCGTAAAGCCAAGCAAGCCGAACTCGCTGAACAAGCTGACGCGATCCAAAGCGAATCCGACCGCGAAGCTTTGATCGCCGGTTACTTGGCGCTGGACGCTTGGACGAAAGAAAAGAAAGACGCCCAAAGCGAACTAAAAAACAAGATCAAGCTAATCAACGACAAAACAGACGCTGGCGTGGTGGCGGCCTTGGCGCTGGACACCAAGTACGCCGAGGAAGTGCAATTCCTCCGAAAGATGCAACAACTTGCCGGTCCTAATAGTCGCGACGAGACCGTCGCCAAGGCAGAGACCAAATTGGCCGGCTATGAAGAGCAGTTCGCCACGGCCACGGGCTCTTCGGCCCTGAGCTTGGCCAAGAAACAAGTTTCGCAAATCCGTCGGCTGGAAAAGGACCGCTCGAAGACCTATGCCAAACCATGGACGCTACCCATGCAAGTGGTGCGGTCCATCTTCTGCGTCTTCGCCGGCTTTCTGATCGGCGTTGCGATAGCAATTCCGTTGGGCGTCCTGTGTGGGTTAAGCAAAACCTTTATGGCAGCCATGACGCCGTTCATCGCGCTCTTCAAGCCGGTGTCGCCAATCGTGTGGCTACTAATCTTGTGGATCATCGTTGGTGGCTTCTTTCCCGACCCCAACAACAGCCCCTTCCTGGAAACCCTCAACGCAATCGTCAATGCCGTGCTCTACTGCATTCCGTTCGCCAATACGTTGGTGGATGACCTTGATATCAACCCCGCCTTTATCTCATCGGCCCTGACGGTGTCGATGTGTTCGCTGTGGGCCACGATGACCAACACGGCGCTCGGCGTCGCGAGCGTCGACCCGGATCACTACAACGTGGCCCGCGTCTTGCGGCTGGGATTCTGGAGCCGCCTGTTCAAGATCGTGTTGCCGTCGTCATTGCCTCTGGTGTTTGCCGGCATGCGAATCTCGCTTGGCGTTGGCTGGATGGTGCTCATTGCGGCAGAGCTATTGGCGTCTTCCGAAGGCTGCGGAAAGTTTGTCAATGACATGTTCCAGAACGGTGATACCCGGTCCTTCGCCTTCATCATGGTCATGGTCTTCGTCGTTGGAATCATTGGCTTAGTGCTCGATCGCATCATGATTGTGCTGCAACGCCTGGTGAGCTTCGATGGAGCGCCAACCGCCGTGTGACCTGGAATGTTGCTCCCCAACCACTTGTAGCCCCCCGTCACTGACTGGCGACTGAATCACCGCCACCTACCATGCCCCATCTTGAACTCGACAACGTGAACTTCGGCTTCGGCCCCTCCTCGAATCGTTACGAGGTGTTTGAAGGGGCGTCGCTGTCGGTCGAAAAGAATGAGTTTGTCGCTGTGATTGGGTTCTCCGGCAGCGGTAAGAGCACCCTCATTTCGCTTCTCGCGGGCCTGGCTCAACCCGATTCGGGCGAGGTTCGACTGGGCGGCAAGCCGGTCGGTCCACCGGGGCCAGACAAAGGCATCATGTTCCAAAACTACTCGTTGCTGCCGTGGCTCAGCGTCTATGGCAACATCGAGTTAGCCGTCAAGCAAGTCTTCACCAAGATGGGCCGCGGCGAGCGGAAAGAGTACTGCCAGCACTACATCGACATGGTCAACCTGACCGGCAGCGAATGGAAACTACCCGGTGAGCTGTCCGGTGGCATGCGACAACGCTTGAGCCTCGCCCGCACCCTTTCGATGAAACCCGATGTTCTGCTGCTCGACGAACCACTTTCTGCGCTCGACGCACTGACGCGTGCTCAGCTGCAGGATGAAATCATCCGTATCTGGGAAGAAGATCGCCGCACCGTGGTGATGATCACCAACGACGTGGACGAGGCCGTCATCATGGCAGACCGTATCGTGCCGCTCACAATGGGCCCCGCTGCGTGCTTAGGCAAAGAGTTTGCCGTAACCCTCGATCGCCCCCGAGATCGCGCCACGTTGAACTTCAACCCGGAGTTCAAGCACCTCCGTAACGAAGTCACCCGTTACATGATCAGCCTTGATGACGAGGCTCGCCAGCTGTCGGTTGCCGCCGAGTTGCCGCTGCCCAACCTCGAACCTCGCGATCCTGGCGCCAAGGTCAGCGTGGCTTAACCGCGCGATTGTTCCCCCGTCCTGACCCCTCCGGCACGATATGGCCTCAACCAATACCCCCGCCGCTCCGTCAGCCAGTGACAACCGGTTTGTCGAGATCTTCAATCTGATCAAGGCCTATCCCAACCCCTACGGCGAAGCGATCAAAGTCGTTGATGGGTTCGACTTGGTCATGAAGAAGGGCGAAGTGGTCAGCGTCATCGGCCATTCCGGTTGCGGCAAGAGTACGGTGCTGACGATGGTTGCCGGGCTGAACGAAATCACTGGTGGCAGTATTGCCGTGGGAGGTCGCGAGATCGACGGTCCGGGGCCCGACCGAGCGGTAGTGTTCCAAGCACCTTGCCTGTTGCCTTGGATGACGGCCCTGCAGAACGTGATGCTCGGCGTCGATCGTGTTTACCCCCATGGCACCAAGACGGAACGCCGGCAGATTGCCGAGTACTACCTGGCGGAAGTTGGCCTGGGCGACTCGTTCAAGAAATACCCTCGCGAGATGTCAGGCGGAATGCAGCAGCGGGTAGGCATCGCACGCGCAATCGCACTAAAGCCTCGCATGCTGCTCCTTGATGAGCCATTCGGGCGGCTTGATTCGCTCACTCGCATGGGGCTGCAAGATGTGATCCTAAAGATCCTCGACCGGGAACGGATCACCACGATGATCATCACCCACGACGTTGACGAAGCGATCTATATGTCCGATCGGGTTTGCATGATGACCAACGGCCCGGAAGCCCATGTGGGCCAACTGCTCGATCTCCCCTTCGCGCGGCCTCGCGACCGCGCCGCCGTGTTGGAGCACCCTCTGTACTACGACCTGCGTGGCACGCTGGTTTCGTTCCTCGAACAGCAAGACCATCGCCACGTGCAACAGGCGCCGGATCCTGAAGCCAGCAACTGGGACGACACCATGCACATGGTCGAAGCACTCAACGCCACGGCGCTCGAAACCCCGGCGCCGCTGGTTGAGTCTGCGACGGAACCGGCAGCTCTGGTTCAAAGCGGCGCCTGATCCCCTGTGAACACGACCCGTGAACGTAGATGGAAGTTGCAACCCACAATCTGATCCACGCCATTGAGGCCTGGCGGATCGACGAGTCGAGCCAGCGTTTGGTCCTGGCTGCTGGCGCGCACGGTCCCTACGGCCATCTGGCTGAGGGTCGCTCACAGCAGTCCTTTGCCACGGGTGAGGGCGCGATTGGCGCCGCGTGGCAACAAGGTTTGCCAATCGCCCAGCGGCTGGCCGGCCAGGAAGCAAACAACGGCCACGCCGTCCCCTATACCTGCGAGCTAGCGATTCCCGCGATGCAGAATGGCAAGTGCCGTGGGGTGATCACGCTACTGTGCGGCGATAGCGACAACCGCCAAGGCGGCTTTGAAGTCTGGCGCCCCAATGAGCGTGGCGAGCTCGCATTGACCGACAGTTGGTACGCCAATCTGGAACGATTTGGCCTAGTAAGCAGTCATGTGAAGTTCCCCCGTCGAGCGGGGCTACCTGGCAAAGTATGGAGCGATCGCTTCCCGCGGGTGATGGGCGCTCTGGGAGACTCCAGCGACTTTGTCCGCGTGGCTGGCGCCAAGACCGATGGCCTGTCCATGGCCTTGGGCATTCCGCTGATGCGAACCGCTCGGGAATTGGACGCCGTGCTGGTAATGCTCTCCGCATCGCAATCGCCGCTGGCCCGCGTCATGGAAGTTTGGGCTCCTGACCCTGAGACCAAGTCGCTGCAAATCGTTTCGGCCGATTACGGAGCGTACGTGGACTTAGCCACAACCAGTCGGCGACGGCGACTCCGTCCGGGCGAAGGACTAGCCGGCCGGGTCTTCGAAGAACAGGCCCCTTGGGTCACGACTGATCTGCTGGGGGTTGAGTTTCCTAATGGTGAGAAGCTCTGCGAGTACGGATTCGAGTGGGGCGCTGGCCTGCCCGTGTTTGTCGGCGAAGACCTCTTTGCCGTGGTCACCCTGCTGCAATAAGTGAAGCCCTCCATGACGGCCATCGACAGCAGACAACCCGAATCAATCACTTCCACCGGGCCGCGCTCCAGCGGCACGACGGGCGATTTGGTGTCTGCGCTGCTGGCCGAGTCGCGAGAACTGACCGCCGTGGAGCGGTTTGCCAAGGCGCATGACGCCGGCGACACCCCGGCTCAAGCGAAACACTATCAGGATCTCATTCCACTCTCGGCTCCAAGTGCGGGCGAGCAATACGCCTTCGAGGTGGATTTGGATGCTTGCAGTGGTTGCAAGGCGTGCGTCAGTGCTTGCCACCACATGAATGGTTTGGAACCGGAAGAAACCTGGCGAGCGGTGGGGCAGCTCTATGGTCAAAACGGTCTGCCTATCGTTCAGCATGTCACCACGGCATGCCACCACTGCGTCGATCCTGGCTGCCTCAACGGGTGCCCCACCAACGCCTATGAGAAGGATCCTGAGACGGGCATTGTTCGTCACTTGGACGATCAGTGCTTCGGCTGCCAGTACTGTACGATGGCCTGCCCCTACGAGGTGCCGCAGTACAGTCCGTCCAAAGGCATTGTTCGTAAGTGCGACATGTGCCACGGTCGCCTTGCTGAGGGCGAAGCGCCGGCGTGTGTGCAGGCATGCCCCAATCAAGCGATTCGCATCTCGCTGGTGAACGTAGCCGAGACCGTCCGACGGACCACGGCAGGCAGCTTCTTGCCTTCCTCACCCCCGTCGGAACTCACCAAGCCGACAACGCTCTATCGCCACGCCCGGCCGCTGCCACAGAACCTTCGAGCCGCTGACGCGGATCACGCGATCCCACAACATGCTCACCTGCCGCTGGTCTTCATGCTGGTGCTGACCCAACTCTCCGTTGGTGCTGTTGCGTTCGGTTCGATCGTGCGCTGGCTTGGTGGAGGGATTGGCGCCGAAGCCGCCATCGTGCTGGGAATTCTAGCTGGCCTGATGGGTCTGGGGCTAGCGCCACTCCATTTGGGACGCCCACACTTGGCTTTCCGCTCGATTCTTGGTTGGCGACATTCTTGGCTCAGTCGAGAAGCGCTGGTCTTTGGCGTCTTTGCCCCCCTGGGCATCGGAGCCGCCCTATTTGCCTTGGCGCCAAGAGTCGAACACCTCCTACCAGGGTTCGTCACCCAGTGGTTCCCGCTGGTGTTCTCACCACTGGTGCGACCGGCGGCCGAGGTCGGCGCCGTGCTGGCCGGCGCCGCGGGCGTCTATTGCTCGGCTCGAATCTACATCTTCACCGGTCGCGAGTTTTGGCTCGGCAGACGAACCCATCTCAAGTTTGCCGGCGCTGGAGTAGTGCTGGGCCTCGCCCTGACGCTTGCCACCTTGGCCGTAAGCGAGGCCATCACGGCAGAGCCACAGATGCTCTCGTTGCTGATCATCGGCGTCATCTTCACGGCACTGGGCAAACTGGCGTTTGAAGCCGCCGCCCTACGCGAGCCCCCGACTGACGATTCCACGCTGCACCTCTCCGCCAAACTGCTGCGGCATGACCTTGCAAGCCTGACCAAGGCCCGGTTCGGTCTGGGATTAGTGGGCGGCGCGGTGCTGCCGCTGGCGGTTGCCGTCGCAGGCATTGCCGGATGGCTGGCCGCAACGCTCGCCGTACTAAGCTTTCTCTGCCTGCTGAGTGGCGAACTTCTGGAGCGAGCGCTGTACTTCAGCGCGGTAGTGCCCCTACGGATGCCCGGAGGGGTCAAGACATGAGTCAATCACTCCTCGAGTCCGACGCCAACAAGCCCACGGTGATTGGCGCGCTGCGCAACCTGATCCACCAGAAGGACGGGGTGCTGACGCGCGATTTGGTCCGCACGCCTGGCAAGTTTGGTCTGGGCCAGCTACCGGTTCGGCTGGCGCCGGACGCCACCACGGACGTGGTCTGCGGTTATTGCTCAACGGGCTGTAGCTTGCGGGTGCACCTTAAAGAGGGTGAAGCGGTAAACCTGACACCCACAACCGAGTACCCCGTGAATCTTGGGATGGCGTGCCCCAAGGGTTGGGAAGCACTCTCCGTCTTAGACTCGGAGGACCGCGCCACGACACCGCTGCTACGCGACACCCGTGGCGAGCTGCAACCGGTTTCTTGGGACACCGCCATGCGGGCCTTCTGCGATCGCTTCAAGCAAATCGGAGCCCAGCATGGCCCCGAGTCGGTGGCGTTCCTCAGCACGGGTCAACTCGTGACCGAAGAAATGGCGCTGCTGGGGTCGGTCGCCAAGTTTGGCATGGGCATGCTGCATGGCGACGGCAACACGCGCCAATGCATGGCCACCGCTGTCACGGCTTACAAGCAGTCGTTCGGCTTCGACGCTCCGCCGTACACTTACCAAGACTTCGAAGAGTCGGATGTCATCGTCTTGGTAGGCTCGAACTTGTGCGTCGGCCATCCGATCATGTGGGAGCGCGTGTGCCGCAACCCACACCGTCCGGAGATCATCGTCGTTGACCCTCGTCGGACCGAGACGGCCATGGCCGCCACGCTCCATCTGCCGATCAAGCCCAAGTCAGACCTCACCTTCTTCTACGCGGTTGCTCACGTCCTGTGCCGCGAAGGCTGGATCGACCGTCCTTACATCGACGCCCATACCAACGACTTCGACGCCTTCGCCCAGTTCGTTGCTGACTACACTCCCCAGCGAGCGGCCCAAGCATCGGGCATCTCTGTCGAAACCATCCAGTCGGTAGCCGAGAAGATTCACTGCGGAAAACGGGTGTCGTTCTGGTGGACGATGGGGGTCAACCAAAACTACGAAGGCGTCCGCGTTGCGCAAAGCTTGATCAATCTGGCGCTGATGACCGGCAACCTGGGTCGTCCCGGCACCGGCGCCAACAGCATTACAGGCCAGTGCAACGCGATGGGGTCGCGGCTGTTCAGCAACACGACCAGTCTGTTGGCTGGCCGAGACTTTACTAGCGCGACGCACCGCCAGGAAGTCTCTCAAATTCTTGGTATCCCCGGTGACCGCATCCCTACCGAGAACAGCAAGCCGTATCACCAAATCATTGAAGGGATTCGCGACGGGTCGATCCGTGGCTTGTGGGTGATCTGCACCAACACGTCGCATTCATGGATCAACCAAAGCGACGCCCGGGAGCTGCTCGACAAGCTCGACTTCCTCGTGGTGCAGGACATGTACCACACGACGGAAACCGCCCAGCAAGCCGACTTGATGCTGCCCGCCGCCGGGTGGGGTGAGAAAGAGGGCACCTTTATCAATAGCGAGCGACGGTTTGGTGTCGTCAAGCGTGTGAAGCGGCCCCCGGGTGAGGCGCTACCAGACTTTTCGATTTTCCGCCTGGTGGCCGAGTACTGGGGATGCGGCAACATGTTTGCCAAGTGGGATTCGCCTGAAGCGACGCTGGCCCTCATGCAGGAGTTATCAAGAGGTCAACCTTGCGACATCACCGGCATGGGCGACTACGCCGACATCGATCACGCCGGCGGCGCGCAATGGCCATGCACGGCCCCCGTTGCCGAAGTCGACCAGCAACGTCGCCTATTTGCCGACGGCAAGTTTTACCACCAGGACCAACGAGCCAAGTTCCTTTGGGAACCGTCGCGCGAGATGCCCGAGCCACCGGACGACGCCTATCCGTTTCTGCTGATCACTGGCCGCGGCGCCGCGTCGCAATGGCACACCCAGACACGAACGGCCAAGTCGCCCGTACTGCGGAAGCTCTATCCCGAAGGTGTCTACGTGGAGATGCACCCCAAGGACGCCGCCACGTTAGGTATCGCCAACTACGACACGGTCACGGTGCGCTCGCGTCGCGGGGAATTGCAAGCTACGGCGTTTGTCACGCCCACGGTGCAGACGGAACAGTTGTTTATCCCCATGCATTACCACGAGACCAATCGGCTGACACTGCCACACTTCGACCCCTACTCGCATCAGCCAAGTTACAAGAACTGCGCCGTGCAAGTGGACCGCGTGACCAAACTCGCCCGCAAACCTGCTCAACACTGACCATTTTCCCGAGCCTTTGCTAGGCAAGCGAAGAGACGAAACGATGAGCGACAAAAACGGTTTCACCGCCGATCAACAGACTTACCTCCAAGGCTTCGCGCTGGGCAGTGATGTGGCTCGCAAGCTACGTGGCTTGCCAGTTGTTTCTGGTAGCGCTTCGCCGGGCGAGACGGTAACCGTTGGCGCGGCTGCCGCACCGCCCGCGGGTGGCCCGGCGCCAGCAGACGTGATGGCGATGCACACGGTGGCCCAAGACGAGCAAGTGGCCGCCGGTGGCAAGCTGGTGGGAGAAGAGAAAGCAAAACGGGCCAAGCCACCCCGTGATATGTGGGATGAAATGCGAGCCCGCGCGGCTGCGGGCGAGTTTCCCAAGGGAACCGACGTCTTTCTGACCAAATTCCACGGCATGTTCTACGTTGCCCCGGCTCAAGAAGCCTACATGTGCCGGCTGCGAATACCGGGCGGCGCACTGCGCGCGTGGCAACTGAGCGGCTTGGCCGACTTAGCGGACAACTACGCCGGTGGCTTTACCGATATCACCACCCGCGCCAATCTCCAGCTGCGAGAGATCGGACCGGCTGACCCGATTAACGTGCTAACAGGACTGCGGGATCTGGGGATCATCAACTACGGAGCCGGTGCGGATAACATTCGCAACGTCACGGCCAGCTCGCTCAGTGGGCTCGATCCCACGGAGCTTATCGAGACGCTGCCTCTGGCCAAGGAGATGCACTATCACCTGCTCAACCATCGGGAGTTGTATGGCTTGCCGCGGAAGTTCAATATCGCCTACGACGGCGGTGGCGCCATCAGCGCCCTGGAAGATACCAACGACATTGGCTTCACGGCTGTGGAAGTTTCTGGGGCTGAGTTTGACGACGGGGTCTACTTCCAGCTGACCCTGGGGGGGATCACCGGCCACAAAGACTTTGCTCGGCCGACAGGCGTACTGCTTCAGCCTCAAGAGTGCGTCGACGTGGCGTCGGCAATCGTCCGTGTCTTTATCCGCAGCGGCGATCGCACCAATCGCAACAAAGCGCGGCTGAAGTACGTGCTAGACGACTGGGGCTTCGACCGATTCATCAAAGAAGTTGAGAAGGATCTCGGCCGCGAGCTCCGCCAGGCGCCGCTCGAAGTTTGCAAACCCCGCTCGTCTGACCACCGCCTGGCCCACCTGGGCGTGCACCCCCAAAAACAACCAGGGCTGAACTACCTGGGCGTGGTGCTCCCCGTGGGGCGGATCACGAGCGATCAAATGCGGGGGCTAGCCGCCATTGCCAATCGCTACGGCGACGGCGATATCCGCCTCACGGTTTGGCAAAACCTGTTGATCGCCAACATTCCCGACGAACAGGTCGAAGCGGCCCAAGCCGCGATTGAGGAGCTTGGGCTTGATTGGCGCGCCACCAGCATCCGCGCGGGTTTGATCGCATGCACCGGCTCGGCCGGATGCAAGTACGCCGCAGCGCCAACCAAAGCCAACGCCCTGGCGATTGCGGACTACGTGGAAGAACGACTTGAACTCGACACGCCGGTGAACATCCACGTCACGGGATGCCACCATTCATGCGCTCAGCACTACATCGGCGACATCGGACTGATTTCAGCCAATGTCGAAGACCCCGAGGATCCCGACGGCGACACCGTCGAAGGTTATCACTTGTTCGTCGGTGGAGGTTACGGCGTGCGCCAAGGCATCGCCAAAGAGCTCTACACCGGCCTCCCGTTCCGAGACGTGCCGGCCCGCGTCGCCGCACTACTGCAAGCCTACCTTGATAGCCGCAATTCGCCCGAGGAAGCGTTTGTTGACTTCACGCGGCGAGTGGAAGTCGAAGCGCTCCGTGAAATGTGCCTCGCCTCGCCGATCACCGCCTGATCCAAACCGGCTTGTCGCCAGACGTCGGCCGGACCGTTTCCCAGCATCGAAGACCTCACCTGATCGCCCAACGTTTCGCTATGAGTATCTCCCTGATTCCCGAATCGGCGCCCTTCAACGAAGAACAGCGCGCGTGGCTAAACGGCTTCTTGGCGGGTTGGACTGGTGTGGCCGATGTGATGGCCAACGGCGCCGCGACTGGCGAAGAGAATGGTTCCACAACGGCTGTGCTCGAAGAGGAAGAAGACTTTCCTTGGCACGACTCGAGCTTGGAGATTGACGATCGCCTCGCATTGGCTGAAGGCAAGCCGCTGAAGCGACAACTGATGGCAGCCATGGCCCAGCTCAACTGCGGGGCATGCGGCTACCTATGCCAAACCTATTCCGAGGCGATTGCCGCCGGAGATGAAAAGAACCTGACGCTCTGCTCGCCTGGCGGCAAAGAAACCGCCAAGATGCTCAAGAAGCTCATCAAAGAAAAAGGGGGCGTCGCCGCTGGCGGGGCCGCAACGAATGGCGCCGCCAAGCCTGCGGGCACTGGCGTGACGCGGGCCAATCCCTACGCCGCACCGATCAAGTCGTGCGAGAACCTCAACCGCGAAGGTTCTTCCAAGTACACGACCCACGCGGTGATCGATCTGGCCGGCAGTGGAGTGACCTATCAGGTGGGGGATTCGCTGGGCGTCTATCCCACCAATTGCCCCGATTTGGTTGACGAAATCCTCACGGCGCTCGACGCCGAAGGGGACGCGGACCTCCGCTCTGCGTTGACCGACCAGTCTTGCCTCCGCAGCGTCAGTGATGAACTTCTGGAACTGATAGCCAGTAGCGCTACCAGCGCGGACGAACAAGCTGAGATCGAAGGGCTCATCGACTCCGACGAGCTCGATGCCCTGGATGTACTTGACGTGCTGCGCCGGGCTCCCTCTGCCAAAGTTGACACGGCAGCAATGCTGGATTGCCTGATGGAGATCACTCCGCGGTTGTACTCCATCGCTAGCTCGCTCAAAGCGCATCCGGACGAGGTTCACCTGACGGTGGCCCGCGCCACGGCGAAGGTGGGTGACCGTCAGTACAAAGGGGTCGCGTCGACCATGTTTGCCGATCGGCTCACGCCCGGCGACACGGTGCGTGTTTACGCCCACCAGGCTCACGGGTTCACGGTGCCCGCCGATCCCTCAGCGCCGATGGTGATGGTTGGCCCTGGCACGGGCATCGCGCCGTTTCGTGCTTTTCTCGAAGAACGAGCGGCAACGGAAGCGCCTGGCCAGAACTGGCTCTTCTTTGGCGATCAACACGCGGCAACTGATTTTCTCTATGAGGCTGAGCTGAACTCTTGGCAAGAGCAGGGTCTTCTCACCCACCTCAGCACCGCCTTCAGTCGCGATCAGGAAGAGAAAATCTACGTTCAGGACCGGATGAGAGAGCAGGGCGCCGAGCTGTTTGCTTGGCTTGAATCGGGCGGCTACTTCTTCGTGTGTGGCGACGCCAAGCGGATGGCGGCCGATGTTGAGCGCGCGCTGCACGACGTGATTATCGAGCACGGCGGAATGAAGATGGCCGAGGCGATGCAGTACGTCGCCAGCCTGAAGAATGAACAACGCTACGTAAGAGATGTCTATTAAGCCGGCCGCCAATCCCGATCCTTCAGACGACGCATTTCGCCGCCAGCCCCTTGTGGTGGTGGGGGCGGGCATGGCCACGTTTGCCCTGTTGCGCCAGCTCGAAAAGAGCGGCGCGCTGCAGCACTACGCCGTTACCGTAATCGGCGATGAACCGCGACCCTGTTACGACCGGGTCCATCTCACTGAGTTCTTCTCGGACAAGACGGCCGACGATCTTCTCTTGGCTCCACGCGAGTGGTACGACCAGCACGGCATTAAGCTGCTGACGGGCACGTTGGCCACTGCGGTTGATCGCGAAGCGCGTCTGATACACACAGACAACGGCCGCGCGCTCCCTTACGACATGCTGGTCTTGGCCACCGGCTCGCGACCTTTCGTGCCGCCAATCTCGGGCGTCGATCTGCCTGGCGTGTTTGTCTATCGCACCGTCGAAGACTTGGAACAAATTCGCGACTACGCAGCCCATTGCGGCAGCGCTGCGGTGTTGGGCGGCGGTCTCTTGGGTCTTGAGGCAGGCAAGGCGATTTACGACTTGAAGCTCGACGCCCATGTGGTAGAGGTTGCCCCCGGCCTGATGCCTCGGCAGCTCAACGCCGAAGCGGCCGAGCTGCTTAAGGATGAAGTCGAAGCACTTGGTGTGCAGGTGCACCTGCTACGCCGTGCCGAACGAATCGAAGCCGACGGTGATCGCCGCACGGTCCACTTTGCCGGACATGAGCCCATGACTGTCGGCATGGTGGTCATCTCGGCCGGCATTCGCCCGCGCGATGAGCTGGCTCGCGACGCCGGCCTGGCCATTGGCGAACGGGGCGGCATTGCCGTGGATACCCGTCTGCGAACGGAAGACCCGCGCATCTTCGCCATCGGCGAATGTGCCTCGCTGAATGGCCAACTCTACGGCCTGGTGGGCCCCTGCTATGAAATGGCGGAGGTGCTGGCGGATAACCTGGATGCGCTGGCCAGGGGCGTCAAAACGAAGTCGCAATTTGTGGGCGCGTCAACCGCCTCTCGCCTGAAGCTCATGGGAGTCGACGTCTCGACGCTGGGCGTCTCGATCGGTGAAGCTGCCGGTGCGGCTTTGTTGGTTAGCCGCGGCGCCGGCTACTGCCGATCCCTGATGATCGAAAAGAGACGGCTCGTCGGAGCGATTGGCGTGGGCGACTGGCCCGAACGCGAGCAAGTGAGTGCCGCCGTGGCCCGGCGACGCCGGATGACCAACCTCCAGCAGCGGCGATTCAAGGAGACCGGCGCGGTTTGGCCAATCGTCGAACGAGAAAGCGTGCTCAACTGGCCCGCTGCCTCCACGGTGTGCAGCTGCCTGAATATCACGCGTGGTGAATTGACCGACGCCATGCAAGCTGGCTGCACAGACGCCGACGCCTTGGCGGAAGCCACCGGGGCATCAACCGTCTGCGGGTCCTGCCGCGAGTTGGTTTGCGAACTAGCTGGCCAACCGCAGGTTGCCACGGGAGCCCGAGGCCCGCGCGGCTTGCTCGTGGCATCTTGTCTGGCGCTCTTCGCGGCGCCGGCGATCATGGCGGCCGGCCCTTTGCCATTTGCCGATACGGTTCAGTCCAACTGGCGGCAGATCGACTTCCTGTGGCAAGACTCGTTCGCCAAGCAGGTGAGCGGCTTCTCGCTGCTGGGGATTTCGGTGGTTGCGCTGGGGCTCTCGCTCCGCAAGCGCGTGAAGTGGTTCAAGCTGGGCGACTTCACCACCTGGCGCGGAATTCACGGCGTGGTGGGAGCCGCCACTTTGTTGGGCTTCTTGGTGCACACCGGCATGCGCATGGGGCACAACTTCACGTTCGCCCTGGCGGCCGTATTCCTGCTGCTCAATCTGCTGGGCGCGTTTACCGGGGTCACCGCTTCGCTTGAGAGCCGCTTCACGGGCCCCTGGGGTCAGCGTCTTCGCGCTTGGAGGCCGCGGCTCACGCAGTGGCACATTTGGCTGTTTTGGCCCCTCCCGTTGTTGGTCGCCTTCCACATCATCTCCGTTTACTACTACTGAGCCGCCCCCGCCGCTTGGCAACTGTTGATCACCACGTATGTCGACTCGAGTGCAATGGCTGATTTGGTTCACTGCGACGACAGGCTTAGCAGGCTATTTCGCCTACAGCCTGGTGTCGCAGCCCAGCGCCACGGCGCGCACTTTCCTGCCAGGCGTCACCACGCACGGTCATTACCAGATCGAACTACAGTGCAACGAGTGCCACTCCGCCGGCATGGGGGTTTTGCAAGACGCCTGCACGCGTTGCCACGGCGAAGACCTGGAACGTTCGACCGATACCCACCCCCGCTCCAAGTTCACCGACCCTGGCAAAGCTCACCTTGTGGAACGCCTGGACGGCCGCTCTTGCATTTCCTGCCACCAGGAGCACGTCCCGGATCGGACCCAGGCCATGGGGCTCTCGCTGCCCAGCGACTACTGTTGGCATTGCCATCAGGACGTCGGCGAGCAACGGCCCAGCCACCAGGATCTCGCCTACGACTCCTGCGCCACGGCCGGCTGTCACAACTATCACGACAATCGTGCCTTGTTCGAATCGTTCCTGGTCAAGCATCACGGGGAGCCCGAGATGCTGGATGAGCAAACCGTGCCGCCGCGCGAGCTGGCTACCGTCTGGGCAGAGAAGAAGCCTGATCGTGGTCCGCTATCTGTCACCGACCGCGATGTTCCCGTTTCTGTGAAAGTCGATGAGCCGTTGCTGACCGAATGGGCCACCACCGCGCATGCGGCCGCGGGAGTCAACTGCAGCGACTGCCACACGGGCGACGACGGTCAGTGGTTCAACGAGCTCTCGCACGACGCGTGCTCCTCTTGCCATAGCGCGCAGGTAGAAACGTTCACGCAAGGTCGCCACGGCATGCGACTGGCGGTCGGCCTATCGCCGATGACGCCCGGCCAAGCCCGGCTACCCATGAATCACAACGCACTGCACAAGGAACTCAATTGTGTGGCGTGCCACGGCTCGCACCGCTTCGATACCCAGTTCGCCGCCGTCGATGGCTGTCTGCAATGTCACAAGGACGACCATTCGCTGGCCTACAAAGCCTCGTCTCACTACGGACTGTGGGAAGAGGAACTCGCCGGCGACGCCCCCGCTGGCACGGGCGTTAGCTGCGCCACCTGCCATATGCCGCGCGAGAAAGGCGACGACGGTCACTACTTCGTGCAGCACAACCAAAACAACAACCTCCGGCCCAACGACAAGATGCTGCGCAGCGCCTGCAACCACTGCCATGGGTTGCAGTATTCGCTGGACGCCTTGGCAGACGACGAACTCATCCGTGGCAACTTCGATCGCCAACCCACCGGCCACGTCGAGAGCATCGACATGGCCAGGGCATGGGCCGACGAGCGCGAGCGGCTCCGCAAAGAGCGCGAAGAACGCCGGAGAAAGAAGAAAGCGGCCCAAGCCCAAGAGACCGCGGCAACGGCCAACAAAGGCAACGCGAAGGGATAAACAACGAACCCCACGCTACGGTCACCGTGACCTGTGGCGCTACGAATCCAGGCGATTGGCGGATAAATCCAAGCTCGGCACTGTGCGCGGGCTAACTCGAATGCTGCTAACGATGAGGAAGATGATGATGATTCGCAAAATCTGTCTGGTGGCTGCGCTATCAGCGACTGCCGCAATGGTTGGCGTCTCGCTGACTGGCTGCGGTTCTCCTGCCGGCGCCGCCCCGGGGGGCATCTCGCCTGAGAAGTTCGCCGACGGCGTCCACGCCGTGATGATGGCCGACCGCACCGTCTACGCCAAGCACGTGGTCACACGACTCAAGAAGCAAACCGCCCCCGTCAAGCCGGACGAGTACTGGGACAAGTGGTCAGAAGACTCGGGTGATCCGCACATGCTACCGCTTCCCGCGCAGATGTTTCGCATGGGCGCCTCGCTGGTAAACGAGAACCCGGACTCGGGCTTCACCTACAGCCTGAAGTCGAAGTGGCCGCTCAACCCAGAGCACAAGCCCGTGGATGAAAAAGAAGAGGAAGCCCTAACGTTCCTCTCCGACAACGCTGGCAAGACTTACACCACGGAAACCGTCATCGCCGGCAAGAAGCACTTTGTGAAGTACTACCCGGACCGTGCCGTAGCCGCTGCCTGCTGGGAATGCCACAACGAGCATGAACGGCGGGGCGAAGACTACCCCGAATTCAAGAAAGACGACGTCATGGGCGCCGTGGCGGTCTACGTACCTTTGGAATAGAGGTCCCCAATGCACGTCACAAGATACGCGGTCGGACTGGGCCTGCTAAGCCTCCTTTGCTTGCTCGGTTGTGGGGACTCCCCACAGCCGACAGGCAATGAGGGTCTGCCGCCTACGCCAGAAGAGTTCAGCGACGGGCAAACCGTTTACGAAGCTAACTGTGGCTCGTGCCACGACAGCAGTCGCGACGGTTCACCTCGGCTTGGATTCTTGCGGGCGTGGTCCAAGCGGCTTGAGCAAAGCGAAACAGTCCTCGCCCAACATGCCCGCGAAGGCATCGGTTTGATGCCGCCGCGTGGCGACAATCCTCAACTCACCGACGAAGAGATTCTGTCGGCAGTCCGGTACATGGTCTACCGAGCCAACCTCGACATTCCCGCCGGGCACTAGCCCCCAATTCCTGGACATAGGAGAGCCGTCACCATGACACCTGAACAAATCGAACTTGTGCAAACAACCTGGGCCAAAGTCGCCCCCAGCGCCGACCAAGTGGCGGTGCTTTTCTATGACCGGTTGTTTGAAATCGCTCCAGAAGTCAAACCGCTATTCAAAAGCGATATGACCGAGCAAGGTCAGAAGCTGATGCAAATGCTGGCCGTGGCAGTCAACGGTCTCCCTCAGCTGGAGAGCATCGTTCCCGCCGTGCAAGAAATGGGAGTTCGGCACACCGACTACGGCGTCGCCGACTCTCATTACGACTCAGTTGGAGCCGCTCTATTATGGACGCTTGAACAAGGTTTGGGCGACGCCTTCACTCCCGAGGTGAAAGAGGCTTGGGCCGTCACCTACACGACCTTAGCAACGGTCATGAAGGAAGCCGCAGCCTCGGCGGCCGCATGAGCTCCACAAAAAAACCTCGGGCCGCCGCAAAACGGCCCGAGGTTAGGAGTCATCAACAAATCTCTCCGCCTTGGATTCCCCAACCCGCGGCGGTCGTTCTTCAGTCCATCAACTCAGAAGTTCAACTCCCACTGGCAGTAGAAGAAGTTCGCATCGCTGTCGATCGGATTGATCACCTTGCTGCCAGCCCAAACGTTGGAGTAGCCAAACAAGATGTTCGAGCGCGGGCCGAGGGTCCGCTTCGCGATGATATCCAGCTCTTGCAGGAAATCGTCGCTGGTGGGGTCTTGCTGACCGGCCGGCACAGCCGAAGCCACGCCGGGAACGATGTCGCCATCAACCGCGGCGCCAATGTAGTAGTACCAGAACAACAGCTTCCACTTGTCGTTCGGAGCCATGGTCACCAGCACGTTGGGCGAGCTGATGTTGGACCGGGCGACGAAGTCCGCAAAGCCTAGGTACTTGTGAGCCAGCGGAAAGAGTTGGTTGTAACGGTTGAACGAACCGCCATCCATGTCGTTACCCGAGGCGTAGTCGTAGTACAGCCAGACGGTGGGCGACCAGCACATATCGAGCTTGCGACCCAAACCGCAGGTGCACATACCAGCCCGGT
The DNA here is from genome assembly GCA_965263315.1 of Lacipirellulaceae bacterium. Classification (GTDB taxonomy): domain Bacteria; phylum Planctomycetota; class Planctomycetia; order Pirellulales; family Lacipirellulaceae; genus JBCCQL01. Next base: position 831,011 of record CBDHGZ010000002.1, read on the forward strand.
GGTCGACTCCTAAGCCGCTCTGGCGACCAGTTTGGTAAGCCATTTCCATGTCCCACAACCAATCGCCCGAGCCACCATAGATGCGGCCACCGAAGGTGTGAACGGAGAAGTCTGCCGTGATCGAACCGGCACGCTCGTCATCGAACCCGATGTAGAACAGGTCGTAGTTCGAGTAAGGCGAACCGGTGTAGGTAGCGTAGACACCGTAGAAAGAACGGTCGTAGTCGGCTTCATCAAACTGGTTGGCGTTGACCGGCACGAAGTTGGTGTAGAAAGCGTCGACCGCGAGGTCGCCCTTCTTGTACATCATCTTCACACCTTCAAACGTCCGACGGGTGTTAGCCCAGTCGAGCGGCGAAATGTGACGCTGCGAACCGTAAAGCAGTTCCTGACGTCCCACGCGGAACGTGGTCGAGTCAGTCAGCTTGATATCGAAGAATAGGTTTAGGAAGTCGCCGTAGTTACGATCGATCCCACGAGGCACGTAATCGGCTTCGTCCTCAGCCACGTCCGCAACAATGCCTTCGGCGTAGAAGCGAGCCCAGTCGTTGATCTTCCAGTTCGTGTATAAACGCAGACGGGTGAGCAGAAAGTCGTTCTGCGAGCCATCGAAAGCCGGCGTGCCGCCGCCCATGCTGTTTTCGCTGTGGTAGCGAAAACGCAGCTGACCGCCAATGTCTAGCTTGCCGGGGCCACACGTGCAGGTGTCGATCTGCTTCATGCAGTCGCCCAAGCAGTTGCCTCGGTAGCAGGGATCGTTCAGGTAGCTGAAGTCGTTGGCGTAGAACAAGCCCTTGTGACTTGCAGCACAAGGATTGGGGGCAGCGGCTTTTTTCTTGCAGGAGCCACAGCCGTAGCCGCCGCAGCAATCGCCACAGCCGCACTCGTCTCCGCAACCACAGCCATCGCAGTCATCACAGCAGCTGGCGTCACCACAATCGCAGGGGCACTCGCAGCTCGGCTCGTCGCAGCAGCTCGACAGGTAAGAGACGCCCGCCACGGCGGTGTCCTGCTGGAACGCTTCTTGTTGGTTTAACGAATAGTTGAACGCTTCGCTCAGGGGCATTTGAATGCCGTCACCAGCAGTTGCCTGCACCGCGATGGCGAGCAGGGCGGCGCTGAAGGCGGCGCTGGTGAGGGAACGCATCTTGCAATCTCGCTTGTTCGAGTCCATTTCGTATTCGACGCCACGCGTCGTCGATCCATCGACGCTGATGCTGTTGCCGCATGCTTCCCGCCAGAAAGGCCACAGGCAGCTCAGGCCACGCAGTTAGACTCGGTAAGCCAGGAAGCTCACCATAAAGAAGACAAGGCCCACCGGAAGAGTTTGACAGCCCCCTAAGATCCCATGAGAAAAGGACTTAGGTCGTGGTCAACAAGCGATCAGCTGATCTCTTCGAACCCTTTCGGTAAACCGTCGGGCAGATTGCCGCGGCTCGGGTGACCTAAAAGTGGGCATGCCACCGCCAGTTCTCTCAACAGGCGGTTGTATGAGGTACGCACCAAAATCACTGTAAAAGGTTTGGAGGCAATAACTTATAACACACCAAACCAACCTCTCTTCGTTCGCGGAACGCGATGTGCATTTCATAGCTAGTTTCAAAGCAGTTGCTCTGGAGTAACTGCCAATGCCCAGGCCGACCCTGCCGTGATGCTTGCACAGAAATCAGCGAATTCTTCTCACGATCCCGTGATTCTGGTGATCGACGACGACCCTTTGGTCTCAGTTGTCGTTCGCCGGGCGATGGAAGGGACGACCCATGAGCTCCACACCGCGCTGGACGGGCGTACCGGAGTAAGCGAGGTCGCCAACCGAAGGCCCGACCTCATTGTGCTGGACAACATTCTGCCAGATGGGCTTGGTGTGGATGTGGTCGGCAGCATCCACGAGCAGGCGCCCGAGGTACCTATCCTGTTTGTCACTGCCAGAGGATCAGGAAGCACCGCCATCGAGGCAATGAAACTCTGCGCGTTTGACTATCTCCCCAAGCCGTTGGAGCCCGCCAAGCTGCGCCGACAAATCCAGCGTGCCCTGTCGCTTCGAAGAATGCTGCGCTCGGACCAACACGATACAACAGAGGCGAATGCTCAGACGGTTTCAGAGGATGCCCCCAATGGTGAGGCGGCGGTTTCCGAAGCCTTGGTGGGAGAGTGCCCCGCGATGCAGGCGGTGTTCAAGGCTATTGGCAAAGTCGCCATGCTCGATGTTGCGGTCCTGTTGCGGGGCGAGCATGGGACTGGCAAGGAAGCCATCGCTCGCGAAATCCATAGTCACAGCGTTGGCGCCGATGGCCCCTTTGTACGGGTTCACTGTCCTGGGCTAGACGAGGCGAAGCTGGAAGAAGAGCTGTTTGGCAAGCACGACTCCGCGACCGGACAAGTCACTCGCGGTCGTTTTGCCGAGGCCGCTGGCGGCACGCTACTACTGCAAGAGATTGGCCAAATGCCGCTCGCAACGCAGGCGTTGTTACTTCAAGCCTTGCGTGACGGTGTCTACGAGCCGGTGGGAGCGGCGCAGCCCGAGCCGGTCAAGTGTCGCGTGTTGGCGATTACTAGCGACGACTTGGAAGCATTGGCGCGGAGTGGCGGATTCCGGTCGGATCTCTACTACACCCTCTCTTCCTTTGTGATCACGTTGCCACCGCTTCGCCAACGACATGGCGACTTGCCCCTCTTGGTTGCGCACAGCGTCAATAAGCTGAAGCACATTACCAAGAGCTTTGGCGTTGCCCGTCCGATTGTCTCTGAAGAAGCGATGCGAGCTCTTTGCTCGCACGTATGGCCAGGCAACATTGATGAGTTGGAGAGCGTCCTCAAACGAGCGCTGGTCGAGCAGAAGGGGCATCTGTTGCTGGCGGCTGACCTCCAACAAGCCATGTCGAGCGACCCCTTGTTAGTGGCCAGCGAGAACCCCAGCGATTCTAAATTCACGACGGACTGGATTGCCTTTGCAGAGATGCGCATTGAAAGCGGCGCCGATACGCTGCATGCCGACGCCATCGCTGAGACCGAACGAAAGCTCTTCGGCCGCGTGCTGCGCCACACGGGCGGAAACCAAGCCCAGGCGGCCCGGCTGCTTGGCATCACGCGGGCCAGCTTGCGCAAAAAGCTGCGGATGTATGGCATGACGGCCCAGCAGCCGGAAGATTAAGCTGGAAGGGGGAGGGCGCCGCCGCACCTCCAGCGAATCCCGTCGTGGCCTGTTCACACCGTCATGCCCCTCGATTCATCAGACTCGCCAAGTGACGCTTCGTCAGCCGTAGGCCGGCGGCTAACCATCCTCTATGTCTTTGCGCTGAGCACCGTTGCAGTGCTGTCGATCGGTGCTCAGCTGTTGATTCAATGGCAACTGTCGCGCGGCGAGAGCGACTCGCGGGTGATCAACATTGCCGGACGGCAACGGATGCTAAGCCAGCGACTCGCCAAAGCCTCTTTGCGACTGGACGACACCAACCAGGCCAATCGCCAAGCCGCCCAGCGGGAGCTAAGCCAAACACTTAGCGAATGGTCCCATAGTCACGAGGTGTTGCAACGTGGTGATCGTCAACAAAGAATGCCAGGCAAGAACAGTGTCGAGGTCGCCCGCTTGTTTGGGGCCATCGAACAAGACTATCAAGCAATGCGCTCTGCAGCGGAAGTGCTAGAAGCAACGCCGCCGGACGCCGAGCCCGATGCGATTGCGATCAGTATTGTCCAGCAGCACGAGGCAGACTTCCTGGCTGGCATGGACGCGATTGTGTCGCAATTCGTCTTCGAGGCAGAGCGAAAGGTAGCACGACTGCGAAGACTTGAGTCGGCAATTCTAGCGCTCACGTTAGCGGTGCTACTGGCAGAGGGATTGCTGATCTTCCGGCCCGCAGTACAGAGAATTCGCTTGGCCAGGCAGCGGATGGTCGCCGCCAAAGAGCAAGCCGAGGACGCCAACGCCGCCAAGACACGATTCCTGGCCAATGTGAGCCATGAACTGCGAACGCCCATGACCGCCGTGCTTGGGATGACAGAACTGGCTCGCGAAGAATCGGACGACCACACCCGTGACGAGTACTTAGCCATTGTGGAAGAAGCGGGTGGTTCGTTACTGGGGTTGCTGAATGACTTAATCGACCTGTCACGAATCGATGCGGGCGAATTGAAGATGGCAGCGGAGCCATTCGCCCCGCAAGAGGTTGTCCAACGGGTGGCGCGAATGATGCGGTTCACGGCCGCAGCCAAGCATCTTGAAATCACCACCGGCGGAGACATCGACCCCGCCATCCGGTTGCTGGGGGACGCCGGTCGGCTAGAGCAGGTATTGCTGAACTTGGTAGCCAACGCCATCAAGGCAACCCCCGAGGGGTCGATCGCTATCGGTTGCACCTTGGTCAGCGCGGCTCCTGGCGAAGCTACGCTTAGCTATTCCGTTCGCGACACCGGCGTGGGAATCGATCCGGCAGACCAGCAGCGAATCTTCGAGCCGTTCGTGCAAGCCAATGAAGGTGGCGAAACCACCGGCGCCGGACTCGGGCTGGCCATCTGCCGCCGAATCGCCCAAGCCATGGATGCCCGCATAACCGTCCTCAGCACACCAGGCATGGGCGCCACGCTCACGTTTACGGCAGCTTTCCCCACGGCCCTGTCGTCACTAGCTGAGCATGACCCAGCTGAACCAACAGCGTTTACAAATAGCGAGACTGGCTCACTGCATGTGCTGGTGGTAGAGGACACACGCGTAAATCAGATCCTGCTTGAAGAACTGCTCACCCGCGCCGGCCACACGGTGGTAATCGCTGGCAGCGGAGAAGACGCCTGCAAGTGCTATCGCGAAGAGCCCTTCGACGTGGTGTTGATCGATCTCCAACTGCCCGGAATCGATGGGGAGGAAACGGCCCAAGCCATTCGTCATGCTGACGCGGCAAGCCACGTGACCACTCCGCCGCTGCTGTGTGTCACCGCTCATGCGAGCACGTCGCAACAGGAAACGGAGCCCAGCTTGTTTGATGGAGTCATCACCAAGCCCATCGATCGCCACGCTCTGTTTCGTACTCTCGCAAACCTGGCAGGGCCCGCCACCGAGGCTCCTGCCGCTGTCGGCTCGCCAGACGCGCCACCGCAGATAAAGCAGCCGCTTGAGCCGGGCCTGATCGAAGAGCTGGCCGCGGCATACTTGTCGAGCCAGGGCGAGCAGCGAGAACAACTGCAGCAAGCCTTGCAAGATCGCCGCCTTTGGGACGCGCAAGTGCTGGCCCATCGCTTCCGGGGTCAGGTGGCCTACTTTGACACCCAAGAGTTACCGAGCCAGTTGGGGCGACTCGAAGCAGCGTGCAAACGCAATGACCACCACGAAGCTACCCGCCTGGGGGAGATCGTCCTGGCCGATCTGCAGCAGTTAACTCAGCGACTCAACACCACGCCAGCCGCTACCGAAACGGGCTACAGCGGTTCTTGAGTTGGCGTGAGGAGTTTGAGCCAAACAACCGCTTAACCAGCCATGCGCGGGTGGCTACGTGTACCTGCGACTCGTAGTAGACCGAGTTTCGACACACTCTCCCCTTCAGGGGACAGGTTCGGTGAGGGGCGAGACTTCGGCGGTTCTTGGCCCTCCTCTCACTCCTAGCTGCAAAGGAAGGGGGTTTGAAAAAGGGATTCTAGCGACCATCGGCATGGTCGCGAATCTGCTGGAGCAGGGTCCGCATGGCAGCTAAACGCTCAGGCTGCTGCTGGGATAAGTCTTCCTTCTCGCCCGGATCACTTGCCAGATCGAACAACTGCCCTGGCGCTTTAATTTTCGCATTCTGCCAGGGCCCCAAGCCATCGCGCGTGCCGCGCGGGCTGACGTACTTCCAGTCGCCCTGGCGCAGTGCCAAGCGATTGGCCTCGTGTACCAGGTGGCTGCGGCCAACGGCGTCCTTCCCGAGCAGAGCCTCTAGCTGATTGCGACTGTCCGGCAGATCGCCTGGGGAGACTTCGACACCTGCGAGCTCCGCCAGAGTGGCCGGCAAGTCGACCTGGCCAAACAGCGCGTCAGAGGTTGCCCCTGCTTGGATTTCTTGCGGCCAGCGCACAATCATTGGCACGCGCGTCCCGCCTTCAAACTGCGAGTACTTGCCCGCGCGAAAGGCGCCGGCTGGCTTGTGATCGCCCAACCGCTCGACAGCGCCATCCTCATACCCATCATCGAGGACCGGTCCGTTGTCAGACGTGAAAATCACCAGCGTGTTGTCGGTCAGGCCATGCCGATCCAGCGCGTCCATTACCGCCCCCACACACCAATCGAGCTGCACCATCGCGTCACCTCGGGGCCCCTGGTCAGTGGAGCCCTTGAACCGTGAATGGGGCACACGCGGTACGTGAATGTCGTGCGTAGAGAAGAACAGGAAGAAAGGCTCCTCCCGGTGCTGATCAACAAACAAGCTGGCCTTGGCGGCAAGGACGTCAGCCATCTGTTCGTCGATCCAACGCGCCCGTTGCCCCCCGGTCATGAAACCGATCCGCGAGATTCCGTTGACAATCGTATCGTTGTGCCAGTGAGACCACTTCTGCTTCAAGAGATCGGGCCGCTCTTTGCCCGTGGGGGCGTCGCCAATCCGCTTCTTGTAGCTCACCTCAATCGGGTCAGCCGGGTCGAGGTCCACCACGCGGCCCTGCTCAAGATAGACGCAAGGCACGCGGTCTCCGGTGGCGGGGATCAAGAAGTGGTAGTCAAAGCCCAGCTCGCGCGGGCCAGGCGAAATGGTCTTGTTCCAGTTGATCTTGCCGGCGCCCAAGCCCAAATGCCACTTGCCCACCACGCCCGTTGCGTAGCCCGCGCTCTGCAGTACATCGGCCAGGGTCATGGTCTCGGTGGGAATAATCAGGCTGGCGTCACCGGGCTGGACGGCCGTATTCTTGCGGCGAAAGGCATAGGAACCCGTCAACATCGCAAAACGGGATGGTGTGCAGGTGGCCGCCGAACTGTGAGCGTCCGTGAAGCGAAGTCCCTCCGTCGCTAGGCGATCGAGGTAAGGCGTGGGAATCCCTGTGGCGCCGTAGCAAGCAACGTCTCCCAAACCGACGTCATCGCCATAAATCAGCACAATGTTGGGCCGATCGGCCAAAGCAGGCCTCAACAACAGGATCACGACCACCAACAGCGAATAACAACAGAGCTTCATCAAGAGACCTCAAGGGGACACCCAACGCGAGCACGACGGCCATCTGGCGACAGCCAACCAGGCCAATATTGTAATCCAGCGATAGCGGGACGCGAGAATAGTCAGTCAGCCAAGCTGACGCAGACCAGTTCCTTCTCGCCGCGGGCATAGAGTCGTTCGCCCACGACGGCCGGTTGGGAGAGAATCTCCGTGGAGCGGCCACCACTCTTAAAAACCGTTGACCTCGACACCACGCGGTAAGCATCAGCCGTGGCGTCGATCAACAGGAGGTCTCCACCGCGACCAATCGTCAGCAGGCGCGTGTCCGAAGCAATCAGAGACGCAAAGCTTGCGAAGTCGCGCCGACCACCGACCCACACTTCGCCCAGGTCGTGAGCATTCAAGCAAAACAATCGATCCTCAACACAGAAGATCCGATCCGCCACCAAGACCGGCGAACTCATGTCCGGAGACAAGCGACGATAGAACGCGGCCGGCTCTTCCTGTGGCCGGCCCGATTGGTCCAACGCATGCAGTCTCGCACTGTTGTTCTCACTGACCAACAACAACTTGCCATCCACTAGCAGCGGGCTTGGGACATTGAAGTCACCTTCGTAGGGTGGCTTAAAGGTCCAAAGCCGATTGCCCGTGGCAATATCCCAACCGCCCAGGCTCGTGCGATCGTACGCCACAAACTGGGGTCCGCTGGCGGCATCCACTAGCAGTGGGGCCGCGTAGGCGTGACGATCGCCGGCGCCACGCCATTGTTCCTGACCGGTCTCAGGATCGAGCGCCACCCAAGCTGCCCCGGGTCCACCGGGACTCACCATTAACTGCCCGTCGATCAGCTGCGGGGAAGAACAAGTCCCCCAGACCAACTCGTGAGTTGCTGAAAACTCGTCACGCAGGTTGGTTGACCAGATGATATGGCCCGTTTCGAGTTCCACGCAGTGTAGATCGCCGAACGCACCTAGCAAGTAAGCCTTGCCTCCTGCGATGAGCGGCGTCGCTCGTGGCGTGTTGCCGTAGTCGAGCTTGCCAATAGCGGGATAGAAAAGCGCCCAACGCTCTGAGCCATCACGCGCGTCGAGGCAGTGCCAATAGTCCATGCCATCGAGCGGGTCCCGATCGCCCACCAACACCAGCTCATCGGTCGCTGCAATGCCTCCCAAGCCGGGGCCATTCATTGGCAGGCGCCATAGGACTTCTGGCTCGGCGGGAAGTGTATCTGGCAACCAGGCGACACGACCATCACCCGTTGGTCCGCGGAACTGATGCCAAGCGGCCGACTCGGAAGACTCAGGCCCCGGCTCCGCCGTGACAGCGCGCTTAGTGGTCTGTGGCGGGGCAGTCTGTAGGCCGTAAGTCGCCACGTATTCTTTGTCGGGCTCGACGAAACCCATGAGAGACTCCAATGCCAGCAGCAGGGAGGGATGCTCATGCAAAGACAACAGCGCGCGACGAATTTTGTTCGCGTCTTCCTCGCTGAGCGTATCCGAGGCAAAAGCCGTGACAAATGGCGTCGGCGCCGTTTGTCCTACGACGCGGAGATCTCCTTTGTTGATCGTGCCACAGCCTTCCAAGAGCGGCGCGGCATAGCTACTAATTACTGCCGCGGCTTGCTCTGTGTCTCCCCAATCCAAAATCTTGCAGGCGCCATCGCTACAAGCACCAGAGACTTCGCTTTCAGCAAGCGACGGCAACTCGATCCCGGCCTCGGTTAACAGTTGTCGCGGTGCGGCAAACTTCTCTTCACATTCAGCGGGGCCGAACAAGATACGATAACCCCGCAGATCCGAGACCGACTGAGCTTTGTCGGCCGATCGGACAACCACCATGCCGGTCTGCGTTGTTGAGCCCTCTTGGTCGGTCAATCGGCCCACGACTGTCGCAGCTTGGCCCAGCTTGCCAAGGTCATACCGCACGACCGAATCCTTGCCTATGACCAAATCTGCCTGCGGGCAAGACTTCTTCTTTAGCGCGCCGGAAAGAGACTCGGCAAACGTCACTGTGACCGGGCAACCCATGGTCAGGCTGAGGTGGTCGGCCAGCGTCTGATAATCCCGCTGGGCGTAGCCCTCCACGCAGGGGCACGAAAGCGGAGCCGCTAAGGGGTCCATGACCACCATCGATATCGCGGCGGGACGCTTGGCCTCCGTCGAGACTGGCGTGGGACTTTCCGCCCGCATCGTCGCTGGCAAGACGCTCAGCAGCGCGCAGGCGTAAACAGTGAGGGATGTGCGCATCGGGCGCCTCTTTCTCAACAGGCACGGGAGATGTCAGAATCGTATCAGCGGGCGCTGAGACCTTGTCCCACGAGGCGGAAGAACGACTTGATCGACGACGAAGAAGTCTGGTCCGACTCAGCGGCGCCCTCTGCAGCGGTCGCGTCCTCGTCAGCCATGGTCTCCTCTTCCAAGGCATCTTCGAAAGATGTAAACGCATTCGGCTCGTCCTGCTGACCGGCTCCATCCGTGCGGACTTCGTAGTAGTCAATCTCTTCGCCGCTGGAGAGTCGCTCCATCATGACGATGTGGTTGCGCGTGATGTCGAGCATGTAAATGCGGTCGCCGTCGTCTGAAACGGCGATGGCCACCTTTTTGCAACCTGGGACGATGTCGACTCTGCCAACCAGTTCCAACAGCTCGCCATCCGCCGAGTATCGCTTGATGCGGCCCGTGCCTGACTCGGCCGTGTACACGGTGTTCTCAGGGCCGAAGTTCACATTCATCGGGTTGCAGCAACTGCCAAATCCCTCCAAGCCGCTGCGAGCGCTGTGTCCCCATTCACAAATGAGCTTGCCGTCGCGATCGAATCGGCAGACGCGGTCACGCGAGTTCTCGGCCACAAACACGCCTTGTTCGCTCGCCTGCACGTCCATTTGTCCGCAGCAGCCGCTTAGGTCGCCCGCGATCTTTTGAGGCGATTCAAAGTGACGATTCATCCGCCACACGGCGTAGCCGTAGCCTTCAACTTCGTTGGTAGTCATAAAGACTTCGCCGTCCGCCTCGCTGATCGACGCCACGGTGACTTTCGACTTGAGTCTCGCTTCAACCCGCCTCTCCAACTCCTCTTCGGTCAAACCGGCTCCACTGTCGGCCTCAATGATCCGCTCCCATAGATCAACCATCCGCTGGGCGGTGGCAAGCTTCCTCTCGTCAAGCTCCGAAAACGTTTCCGCGCCAGCCTCCTCTGCGGTCGCTTGATCGTCGGTATCCTTCGCTACCGGGTCACGGGCTTGGATGTCAGCTTCCACTTCTTCTTCGTCGCCGGCTGCTTGATCAGCTCTGGAGGCCCCCTCGCAGCGGGCCTTCTTGGCTTCCAGTTCTTCTACCTGTTTAACGTACCGATCCCGCATCGCTAGCTTACTTGCCGCCACCCGCTGGGCCATCTTGATGGTTTCTTCCCGGATCACCTCCCTGCTACCTAGCAGTTCGGCTATTAAAGATGATTCGACTTGTTTGAGCACAGTCCCTGTGTTGCTGAGCCGCAACAACTCGCCTTCGCCGGCGACATAGACACGGCCGTCGGAACCGACGTTGATGGCCTCGGGCGTCACGGGCAGCTTCCAGCTGGTGAGGTACTCACCATCGCCCGAAAACACACGAACTTCTTTATCACAAGCCGCTAGGATGTTTCCCGAGTCCGTCAAGCAGAAGCTCACCAACGAGGTTTTCGGCAACGGTGACTGATTGACCGCGATCACCTTGGTTTGCTTATGAGTCGGACGGACGATCTGGCCCGGCGTATGGCTGTCCTCGGCTGCAACCTCAGAGCCCTGATCCGTACAGGCACTCTCCTCGCAGGCACTCTGCTCGCAGGCGCCCTCTTCACAAACTTTGTCTTCACAAGCCTCGCCGTCGCAGTCTGCCTTGCCAGTTGCACCTTCGTCGATCTCCGAAGAATCCGCCGACACCTCAATCTCTACGCTGGCTTTGACGGAGACATCCATGCTCGCCTCCGAACGAATAGCCCCCTCTTCGGTCACCACTGCGGCGATATCTGCTGCCAGGCAAGATGATTCAACGGTGAATCCAATCACGATCAGACTTATGCCAGCGATACGGAGCATCGACAGAATCTCCCTTGTCGGAGGGTAGTAGGAAAGAGAGGCGTGCGCGCGGCAAGCCGGAACGGTACCGTCAGCCTCCAAGATAGACGGTCTAGTCGCTGCATAACAACACTTCCCGCTGGCGCTTTTCTCTATTTCAGTGAAGTAGGGCGCCCGCGAAGGTGGATTGCCACGCCACGACTGCTTGGGAGAGCTAGCAACGTTAAGCTAGAAGTTGGCCTCTCCCCTCGGCCAGGGGAGAGAATGTTTAGCAACCTGACTAAGTTTGGATCGACACGACTGGCAGGCAGTTAAAGAACGTCCGCCCGTCAAATCGTCACACGTGAGTTTGGCCTGGCGCGTCACCATAGCCTAGTAATTTGGTCCTGTTAGACCTCGAAGTGTCTTGTTTGACAGCATGACTAGTCAGCAGTAGAACCCAAGTCACGCGGCCGCCCTGACTGCCTAGCTGCCGCGACTTTTCTCACGCGACGCCATCGGACGGGCGTTTTAGGTGGCCAACGATGAGCACCAAACGCGCGGACAGCATCACCCGACGCACAGCTGCCATTCGCGGGGGGGCACTCGCCATTGCTGTGGCCTTGATGTTTGGCGTTCTTGGCGGCTTGGGAATCTTTACCTTTGGTTATGGCCAAGGCCATGCCTACCTGAGCAACGACCCAGCTGCGTGCGCCAATTGCCATGTCATGCAGCCCTACTACGACACGTGGGTTAAGTCGAGCCACCACGCGGTGGCTGTATGCAACGACTGCCATCTGCCTCACGATTCGTTCCTTGGCAAATGGATCTCCAAGGCGGACAACGGCTTCTTCCATTCGCTGGCCTTCACCACTGGCGACTTCAAAGATCCCATTCAGATTAAGCCCCGCAACAGTCGCATCGCCCAGCAAGCCTGCGTCGACTGCCACAAAGACTTGGTCAACCACATGCTGCCGACAGAAGTTGGCGGCGACATGCTTTCTTGCGTCCACTGTCACGCTAGCGTGGGGCATGCCCAAACCATCGCCCCCCGTCGCAACGGAGTCGATTGAGATGCGCGCTTCGAACTACCCCTACTCATCACCGAGTCGACGCGGTTCCGCCAAGTTGCTTGTCCTCGCTTTTCTGGCAGCTGCCATCGCGACGGCATTAGTGGCGTGGGTGCTCATCACCATGTACGGCCGCAAGCAAGAAGCGCGCACGCCGTTCGTCAGGGTCGTGGAGGTCAACGAGATCTCTACCGATCCGCAACCCTGGGGCCTCAACTGGCCGCACCACTTCGATGGCTGGAAGTCGACCGCGGGAGACAAATTCTACGGCGGCTCCAGCGCTATGCCCCAGTCCAAGTTAGACAAGCAACCTTGGCTCAAGCGACTGTACGCCGGCTATGCCTTTAGCATCGATTACCGCGAGGCGCGGGGCCATGCCTACATGCTCTACGACCAGGGAGTCACCGAGCGGGTTACCAAGAAACCGCAGGCGGGCGCCTGTCTGCACTGCCATGGCTCCACCACGGTGCTCTACCGCAAAGTGGGCCTCGAGGCGATGGGGAAACCGACTGACGATGATGCCCTTGGCGCCGAGTTCAACATGGAAGCCGTCCAACGCGGGTTTGAAGAAGTCAGTACCAAGAGCTACGCGGAGGTGTTCGGCATGCTGAAGCAAATGCCGGACGGAACGCCCGACGAGAACGAGCCGGTCTTCCCCACGCCGCCCGCAGGCGGTTTCACGGGTGAATTCGCTGGCGAAGCCGTACCCGAAGACCACCCCACAGTCGGCGAAGCCCATCCGGTAACGTGCATCGATTGCCATGATCCCAGGACGATGGCCATCCGCGTCACCCGGCCGGGCTTTATCAATGGCATTGCGGCACTAGCCGCCGGAGAAGCCCCAACGCCCCACCTGCCCAGCATCGAGAAGTGGCGTCGCGGCGATCGGACCTTACCGTACGATCCCAATCGCGATGCCACCCGCCAGGAGATGCGGTCCTACGTCTGCGGCCAATGCCACGTCGAGTACTACTGCGCAAACAAAATGACACTGTCCTTCCCCTGGGAAAACGGCCTCAAGATGGAAGACCTGGAACAGACCTGGCAAGAGACCACCTTCCCAGACGGCGAGCCCTTCTACGACTACAAGCATGGCGAGACCGGCGCGCTGACGTTCAAAGCACAGCACCCAGAGTTTGAACTTTGGAGCCAAGGCATCCATGCTCGCAGCGGCGTCAGTTGCGCGGACTGCCACATGCCCTACCAGCGAGTTGGCGCCACGAAGCTAAGCAACCACCATGTTCGCAGCCCCTTGGAAAACCTGAACGCCGCGTGTCAGCATTGTCACAAACAAAATGAGGACAGCCTGCGCGACCGCATCGAAACCATCCAAGCGAACAACTTAGCCCTGCTAGAGCGCGCCGGCCAAGCGATGACCGACATGCTGGACGCCATTCTCGAGGCCAAAGTCTCTGGAGCCGACCAGCAGGCGCTGGCCCCCGTGCTCAAGCTTCAAACCAAAGCCATGTGGAGACTCGATTACATCAGCAGCGAGAATTCTCGAGGTTTCCACGCATCACAGGAAGCCGCTCGCATTCTGGGCGAGTCCATCGACTACAGTCGGCAGGCAGAAGTGATGGCCCTGCGACTCCGAGCGCCGGACGCGCCTGACATCAAAGGCGTGCCGATCGATCCCATCGAAGGCGTCACTACCGAGAGGGTTGCTCAGCAAGACTAGAGCCGATCTTGTAACGCGCGTCGGTTCAGTGCACCCAAAGGCCACGAAGCGAACCATCGGCGGGGAGCCAATCCCACAGATGAATCGCGAACACGAGCTCAGCTCTCGGCGACCCGTTTCAGGTCGGCCAGGTCTTGCTGCATCGCCTGCTTGGCGCCGCCCATCGTCAACGCCGAAAGGGGCGACATCAGCTTGGCCATGAGCGACTTCGCCTCCGTGGCCAGCGTCAGTTCGACACGTGTCCCTGCTTCCTGCGGCATGAAGGTAAACCTCGACCGGAAGTGGCAGCCACACGATTCACACTCAGCCGTGTAAGACGCGGGGGTCCGCTCGCCGCTGGGCGGGTGGTATTCGGTGACTTCCAACTCCTCAGTCGCTTGCCGACCAAACATCGTGCGCGTCTCTCGCCACCGTGTGCCGACATCCATCGAGCCGGCTGTTAGCAGCTCGATTTTGTCAATGCCAGCAATGTGCTCGGCGGCGCGGGACAGATCGGTCGCGAAGGCGAAGACGCGCTCCACCGGGGCGTCGACCTGCTCACTAAGTTGGAGATTAGCCATAACGCACCTATCCATTAGGAGGCCGCCACTCGCTGCGCCACCATGGCTGCTAAGGATGCCGCTGCAGCGTGGTCAGTGTACCAGCTTGAGTCGCTAGCTCCGCGAACGGGCGAAGGCGCCGCTAGCAGGGGGGGTGAGGTTAAGTGAAGAAAAAGTGAAATCGGTTGCCAATTCATTGACGGCCAACCTCAGCCCGAATACGCTGCCGGTGGTGTTGGGGAATTCGGCCTGATGGGTCGGTCAAACGGCGGTTCACTACCCCCCTCTTCAGCACCGGCGGCTCGCTGGAAGAGCCGTCCCACCAAGCCCGCGAAGGCTTCGCGGCAGAGAAATTGGGAGCCTTGCTGCTCCTAGCTGAAACCCTCACAGCCTTGATTGGCTGCCACTCACCGGTTGGCATCGACCGGTTGCCATCGAATTGAGTGGCTGCCCGCTGTGACGCTCCGAGACGACGCTACGAGACGGCACTACGAGACACTGCCGAGGGGACTGCGAGAGCCCTCCGCCATTGGGTGCGAGCACACACTTGATTGGCACCTAGGAAGCTTCGCAGTACGGCATCATGTTATTCGCATCTTGAAGGCTCTGTCCGACCATCCACTGGTCGGAGGGTTCTTGCGGTTCCCTCGGTCAATTCTCCATTTCTGGCCATTGTCTTCCGCGGCTCGCCCTCTCACCAGCGCAAAGTGGCCCGCGGCCCAGCCGGACACAGAACGCACGGCCACACGGGCGATTGTCCTCTCCCCTCTTGCGCTACAGTCGCCAGCAGTTTGTTTCTCTTCGAATCAGGCCACCTGACTAGTGAGACTCGCATCTGCTTGACCCTCACGAAGTCCCACTGACGTCGGTCGAGTCATTGGTCGAACTGGGGGATGTCGGCTGGGAGCTCGGTGGTGTCGTGGTAGCCAACCCATGCCATCTCGTGGCAATGGGCCGCCGTGAGCTGCCTCAGCTTGTTGAGTGACGCGAGTCTGAGATCGTTGTTCACTGCGGCAGCCGCTGCCAGTTGGCCGACAGGGTGGGACTCTTCTGTCAGCTCAGCTCGCAAGTAGTAAGCGTCGCCAACATGCAGCAGCCACGCGTCGCCATCTCGCAATGCCACACCACAATGACCTGCAGTATGCCCGAAGAGCGGCACCAGGCGGATATCGACATCTGGCACGGCATCGATGCTGCGGGCTGGCGACCCGAAGAAGTCGGCGTCGTTCTCTTGGTAAGCCTTCCACTGAGGACCGTGCGAGAATTGATTCGGCGTGTAACGGGGGTTGGCCCCCTCGACGCTCTGTTTCTCTTCAAGAGCAACGTGAACTTGGGCATCCGGAAAGTCTGACAGCCCGCCAACGTGATCTGAATCGCAGTGGGTCAACACGATGTGACCAACCTGGCTGGGAGCAATCCCCCGTGCCTCTAGCTGCTTGACCGCCGTGGTGCTCGCATGGAACTGAAAGCCCATCGCGTCCACCGCGCCGGGCCCAATCCGGCCATGCGGGTCATCGACATCATGCATCCCAATGCCGGTATCGATCAACGCAATCCCGGCGGCCGATTCGACCAGCAAACAGTGACAACAAGCTGGCGGAAAAGGCGGCTTGTGCAGCCATCCGCAGTTCAAATGCGAGATTCTTATCATGGGTCTCTAGCAAGGTGTGGTTAGGTCGTTGTCAGGCAGTTTTACCGTAAGGGACGGCAGCGCGGTCATCCTAGCGATCCCTGCGCAACCAATGAAGCCAGGCCGACCAACGAGAGACCGGCACTCGGCCGCTCAAACGGCGTGGGAAAGATCCGTTGTCAACGCCTACATCAATCGTTCAATCGCTACCAGCGGATACATCCCAATTGGTTTGAAGAGCTTGACCCGACTCCGTATCCTGAAGCGATGGTCGCGAATCCCTATCAGTCCCCAAAGACGATTGCACAATCGGAAAAGAAAAGGCAGGGCGGCAGCGCTTGGTCGAGGGGAACGAACGCGGGCTGCTGGAGTTGGTTTTCGGTACTCGTATTCACCATCTTCGTTTACGAACCGTTCTTCTCCGACTATGGAGCGATCCATGCCGTTCTGGCCTTTCTTGTGGGGCCCTCAGCTGCCCTGTGGAGCCTGTTCGGCATCGCTGATCCGCCGTACTTAATTGGACTGCATCTTCTGGGCGGCATCTTGTTTCACGTCATGTTCTGGACCGTCCTATTCACCGCCCGACATCGACTAGGAGCCACTCGCGAACCCGGTTAGCCTCGCCCGCTGTTGCGAAGCGTCCCCTGTGGTCGGAGTCAACTTAGCAGCCAGTGGCAAGAGACGGGGACACCCAACCCATGACTTTAGCGCGGACCTGAGATGTGTACGACACCCGACTCAGCCTATGCCGTACAAGCGATGCTCTCTCTGCCGTTGCTGGTGATCGGTCTTTCCCACATCTTTCGACCCAAAATCTGGATCGCGTTCTTCTCCTACTTACACGGGTTGGGCGCTCCCGGAGTCATCCTTCGCACCTTTGGGCTCGAACTCTTGCCGGCAATGGTGATCACCACTTTCCATTGGGTTTGGTCGGGCCCGGAGATCCTACTGTCGCTCTATGGAGTTCTTCTCGGTGCGAAGATAACCATCAGTCTCTTAGCTCCATCGGTGGGACTAGCATCTCTATCTATGGCTGATCGTCACGGGGAGGCCCCCTTACGGCTCGCTGGTGCCTTGCTCGTACTGTTGTCCTGCATCTGCTTCTGGGCGCTGGTGGGATAGATTTCGCTGAGGATGCAGAGCAGCCGTCAATGCGAGCTAGCCCTCGGTCACACCATTTGCCGTTCTCTCGCGAGAACGCGACGTACTACGGCAACCCTTGAATCGGCGTGACAGGCTTGAGCCCAAGGAACGCTTAAATGGCCATCCTGGGTGGCTACTTGTTCCTGCGACTCGCTGTAGTGGCTGCGGAGATAGCAGCCCAGCAACATCGTGTTGCTTGTCGCGCCCAGATCGATCTCGCTACCAGGTTTGCACCGGCCTTGTCGGCTGGCGCCCGCGGCGCCACACTTTTTGCATGGCCAAGCGGGTGTTATTTGTCGTCGATTCTTGCCAGCCCAGCGGGCTGCTCACCCAAGCTAGACTGCTTGCTGAGCAACTCGCCGACCGTGACTTTGAGCCCTACTTCTGCGCCCTACGACCACACGGCATGGCGGCCGACGGCCTGCGCAAAATCGCCCCGCTACACTCGGCAGGGCAACGTCACACGGCCGATCCCCTGGCCGAATGGAAGCTGCGCCGTCTGATCAAGCGGCTCGATCCAGCGATCGTCCACGCCTGGGGCGATACGGCTACCACCTATGCGACAGCGGCCGTAGGACCTTGGCCCAACACAAAACTGCTGGCCACTCTCGGTCGCGCCCAGCCCGATCGCCCTGCGTGGCGTCGCTGGCTTGATGCCTTGCGAAATCGCCGAGCAACGAAGCTCTTTGCTCCCAGCGAACAGGTCGCCGGCGGACTCCGTGCGCCGGATGTTCGAGTCATTCCCCCCGGCATGGCTGTGGAGCACAAACCGGTTCCTGCCAAAGAGGAACTATTCGCTGAGTTGAGTCTGCCGCCGCACGCCCGTGTGTTGGCGATCACGGCTCAGCTGGCTCCACGCAAGGCAGTGAAAGAGATGATCTGGGTCTTTGATCTGCTCCGCGTGCTGCAAGACGAAGTTCGGCTGTTAGTGATCGGTGATGGTCCGGAGCGACCCGCGCTGGATCGTTTCATCCGCCTGGCAAGTACTCCCGAGCATGTGCGAATGCTTGGCCCCCGAGCCGACGCCACGCGACTGTTGCCCGCTGCGGAAGTCGTCTGGCACGCTGGCGACGAAGCTTCCGCGCCTGTGGCGGTGCTGGAAGCGATGGCTGCCGGTCTGCCCGTGATTGCCGACAGCACGACCGGCTGCCAAGAAGCCATCACCGACGGCCAGAACGGCTTGCTAGTGGGAGCCAAAGCCCGCACCGATCGGGTCCGCGCCACCCAGCGATTATTGGAAGACGCAGATTGCCGGGCCCGCCTGGGTCAAGCGGCCCAAGCCACGGTCGAGAAACGTTTCTCAGCAGCGCGCTTGGCTGACGAGTACGCCTGCGCGTATCGCGAGTGCCTCTAAGCCAACCGCGTGGTAGCGCAGGTGCCTGATCGCCCAGTCACCTGATGGCCCAAGCGCCTGATGACCCAGTCACCTGATGACCCAGTCACCTAATGGCCCAGCCAAGCGGGCAACCCTCAGCCAACCGGTCAAGCGCTCTCGCCCGAGCCAGCCGACGCAAGCCGGAAGTGGGATGTATCAATCACCGGCGGCGCCCAAACGCTGTCGTCAAACGCCTCGGGAGGCAGCTCACCGACGAACCGGCGCCGCTTCTCGCTCTTGGTCCAGCCAGCTCGGATCTCAGCACAAACGCCAGCGATCTCGGCTGGGGTGGGGATGTAGTCGATCCGGCGGATGTCGTCGGCCGGACTTGCTTCCCGGCCATTGGCCGATTCCTGATCGAACCGGTATGGGTCTTCGCGGTAGAGGTCGTCGTAAGTCGTTGACGCGTCTCCCGTTTCCCAATTCTCCAGATTAGGAGCATCCAATTCGGCGATCGAAACGGGCGACTGCTCAATCATGCGGTGCATAAACGCGGAGTCCTTCGGGTAGGCGTTTCGCGGCAGGTAGAAAAAGGCCGGCGCCGATTGGCGGGCGGGCGGTGGGCATCGAAGAATCGGCGCCGGCCGGGTAGGGCAGAGGTATTCAGAAGTCTTGTCGCTCCCATTCACAAAGGCCCTTTCAAACAGGCCCTTTCAAACAGGCCCATTCCCATGGGTTCTTGGTAGGCAGGGGTTTCACGCCCCTTGCCTCCGACTCAACGGGCGTGAGTATGCGAAGCGAATATGAACTTCTCGTTACGGCCAGGATAGAAACGAGAGAAGATGATCAGCCCCGCCTACGGTTGCCCGTTCAACCTCGCCTCAGCACGAGACAAGTCGGCCCCACCGTTTTCCTAACCGGCCCGACGTAACCCACCGCCAGTTGAGGCTTTCTGCCCCCCCACCCGCCGCGGTAGACTGTCTCTTCTGGGCTGTTCGAGTCTGGGCTTTGAGAATCTACGCAGCATTGGAGGCGACGGCGATGAAGGATGTCTTGGCGGTCGTGTTGGCGGGCGGAAAGGGCTCTCGCCTGGAGCCTTTAACGCGCGATCGCGCCAAGCCGGCCGTCCCCTTCGGCGGCGGCTACCGCATCATCGACTTCACCCTCTCTAACTGTCTCAACAGCGGCGTCCGCCGAATTCTGGTTCTGACGCAGTACAAGGCAATGAGCCTTGATCGCCACATCACCCTTGGCTGGCGCGGCTACCTTTGCCGGGAACTCGGCGAGTTTATTGACGTCGTGCCGCCCCAGCAGCGGATCGATGAAAAGTGGTACCAAGGCACCGCCGACGCCGTCTACCAGAATATCTACACGCTGGAAAAAGAGCGGCCCGCCAAGGTGCTCATTCTAGCCGGTGACCACATCTACAAGATGGACTACAGCCGCATGGTCGCCCATCACGACCGGCAAGAAGCCGACCTCACCATCGCCGCGCTGAAGGTTCCCCGCGAAGAGGCCAAGGCCTTTGGCGTGATGCAGGTTGACGAAACGGGCCGCATCATCGGCTTTGAGGAAAAACCGGCCGACCCCAAGACCTTGCCCGGCGACCCCGAGCACTGCTTGGCCTCGATGGGCATCTATGTCTTCAACGCGCCGTTCTTGTTTGACGAGCTCTGCAAAGACGCCACGCTGCCCGACAGCGCCCACGACTTTGGCAAGAATATCATTCCGTCGATCATCGACTCCCGCCGCGTGTTTGCTTTTCCGTTCAGAGACGAAAACCGCAAGCAGGACGCGTACTGGCGCGACGTCGGCACGATCGACGCCTACTTCGAAGCCAACCTCGAACTCACCAGCGTCGAACCGCAGCTCAATCTCTACGACGATCACTGGCCCGTCCGCACCTACCAGCCGAGCCTGCCGGCGGCCAAGTTTGTCTTCGACAAGGACGATGAAGATGGCGCCCGTCGTGGCGAAGCGATCGACAGCCTCGTCTGCCCTGGCGCTATCCTCTCCGGCGGCAAGGTGGAACGCTGCGTCGTCGGCCCCCGCGCGCGGGTCAACAGCTACGCCCACGTCGAGGACTCGATCCTGCTAGCCGGCGTCAACATCGGCCGTCGCTGCCGTATCCGCCGCGCGATTATCGATAAAGAGGTGAATATCCCCGAAGGCATCGAAATCGGCTACGACCTCGACGCCGACCGCCGCCGCGGCTTCACCGTCAGCGAAGGCGGCGTGGTCGTCATCGCCAAAGCCGACGGCATTCCCTTGCCAGGGTGAAGCGAACGAGGCCGCCGAGATCGGCTACCGGTTTGACGCTCTCGCTCTAAAGTAATCCTGCCCGGAGGTCCGTCCCGGCGTCGTCCTTCCACGAACCGCAGGAGCCCTGATGAGCATCACCGCCTGGCCTGAGTTGACGATTGCCGATTGGAAAGACACTTGCGCCACCGTTCATATGTGGACGCAGATCATTGGCAAGATACGCACCTTGCAGGTGCCCTGGACAAACCACTCCTGGCACACCACGCTGTACGTCACGCCGCGCGGGCTCACGACGCTTGCCATGCCCCACGGCGAGCGGACCTTTCAAATCGATTTCGATTTCGTCGACCACCGCCTGCTGATCACCACCAGCGATGGCGGTTTGTCCGACATCAAGCTGGAGCCAATGACCGTTGCGGATTTCTACGCCAAGGTCATGCAGCAGCTCGAAACGCTAGGCGTGGCTGTCCTAATCCATGGCCGGCCAAACGAGGTCGATCCTAACCCACGGTTCGACCAGGATACCGAGCACCACGCGTACGATGCCGACGCCATCGCCCGCTTCCGTCAGGCCGTGGCGTCGGCCGACCGCGTCATGAAGAAGTTTCGCGCCGGCTTCCGCGGCAAGTGCAGCCCGGTGCACTTCTTCTGGGGCAGCTTCGACCTAGCGGTCACCCGGTTCTCTGGCCAGCCGGCCCCGGAGCACCCGGGCGGCTTCCCCAACATGCCCGACTGGATCACGCGCGAAGCCTACTCGCATGAGGTTTCCAGTTGCGGTTTCTGGCCTGGCGGCGGCGAGCAAGAGGCCATCTTCTACGCCTATGCCTACCCCACGCCGGACGGCTTCGCCGAGAGCCCCGTCGGCCCCGCCGCGGCGACCTACAGCCAAGACCTCGGCGAGTTCATCTTGCCATACGAAGCGGTCCGCACCTCTACCACTCCGGACGACGACCTCCTCGCCTTCTTCCAATCCACTTACGAAGCCGCCGCCAAAAAGGCCGGCTGGGATCGCACGGCCTTAGAGTGGGAGGGACCTGTCCGTGGATAAGAGTCTTGCTGGAACTGATTCTGGTGATCGCGATTTTGCCGCGCGGCAATCAATCAGCGACACCGAGGCGCGCCAACGTCCCGAAGCCCTCCCGCTGCAAATCGGCCAGTAGCGTCCGTCAAGTTGCGGACAGGTGGCACTCGGTTGACCCCAATAATGCAGAATGTCCCCACGCCTGTTCGGCGCCGGCTTTGCTGTTTGGTCTTGAGCGGTTTTGTGATCGGGAACGTCGCGTGAGATAGACCCGCGAGGGCTGGGGTCGGGCGGTGACTTGCTTGTTGATCGCGCAGTATCGACGGTGTCGAACAGGCGTGGCATGTTCCCTTTAATGTGTTCAAGTTGCGGACATCGTTCTTAGCCGTGCCCTTCTTTGGCAGGGTAGCGGGTCGCCATACCCTTCACTACGAACGCTAGCCGCATCACAGTTTAGCTAACACAGGAGAGTCTTCGACACAGCCAGAGATTTCTCTTCTCTTCAGCTTGCAGACGCATCTTGGTCCTAGTAACATACCAACTAGTTGGTTGCCTCTCCCGGGGCCGCCATTCACCCTGGATTTATGTTCCGCGCTTGAGCCATGTCTGCGAACGTACCTAGCCATCGCGATCGATTGCTTGACACGGCGCAGGAATTGATGCTCAGTAAGGGCTTTTCAGCCACTAGAGTAGATGAAGTTTGCGCTGCTGCCGGTGTGACGAAAGGGAGTTTCTACCACCACTTTGAGTCCAAAGACGAACTTGCGCTGGTACTGGTGGACCGGTACTTCACCGGGCTGACCCGAAAACTTTCCGGTGGAAATTGGTCATCGGTCGTTGATCCAACTGAGCGGTTGTTGGCGTTTCTTGATCATGCCAAGAAGGTAACCAAGGGGCCACTACTCCGTCGTGGTTGTTTGCTTGGCAGCTTTGCGCTGGATCTGGCAGAAACGCATCCCCAGGTGCGCGAAGCTATTGAAGAGCGGTTTCGCCAACTCATTGGTGTTCTTGAGCCTGTCATCGACCGCGCCATGAAAGCATCGCGTGTTCGCAGCGAGGTCAAGTCCAACAACTTGGCACAACAGTTTGTTTCGGTGTTGCAAGGATCCATTGTGCTCGCCAAGGCCTACGGTGACCACAAGCAGGTTGTCGAAGCGGTGCGTTGCTACGACTCGATGCTTCGCGCGGTCTTGGGCAAGTAAATCGTTAGGGGGCTGCGTAGCCCCTTGTTTTTTTGTGTCAAACATACCGACTGGTCGGTTTGTTTGACGGCGTTTTTTGGAGATTTGGTCCCATGAATATGAAGCTCAACTTGACTGATATGGCCCTCGTGTTGATCGATCCGCAGGTCGATCTCTTGTCTCCCAACGGCGCTGCCTGGGACCTCTTCGGAGAGCAGGTCACAAAAAGAGACACGATTGACCACATGGTCGAGCTGCGTAGTGCGGCTGAAAAAGCCGGTGTACCAGTGCTCTATTCCCGGATCGAGATATCAGCCGATGACTACGACTCCTGGAGCAGCCGTAATGGGATTCAGAAGCTGTTTGGCGAGCGAAGACTGTTGGAAAAGAACCGCGGAGCAGAATTCATTGAGCCCTTGGAACCCTCCAGCGGTACAGTACTGCTGACTCCGCGGAAAGGGCCTTCCTCCATCCACAGCGATATGGAGAAGCAGCTGCAGAAACTCGGTGTCAAGACCATCATTATCGCCGGGATGGTTGCCAATCTTTGTGTCGAAGCCCATGTCCGCGAAGCAACTGAGGCTGGCTACAACGCCGTCGTTATCGGGGATGCTGTTGCCACACTTAGTGATGAGGCTCACGAAGCGACTATGGCGAATTTCGACCTTCTAGCCACCGCGGTTGTCTCGACGGAGTCGATGGTTGCCTCACTCAACGGAAGAGCCTGAGGCGGTTCTTGAATTGGTGCGACCAGCTTTAGGCCAAGTAACACCTAAACGGCCATTCGCAGATGGCTACCTATTCCTGCAACTCGCATTAACCGCCGAAGCGAAGGCTGCAAAAAACGGCATCGATGTCTTATGCCGACCCCTCTCTATCACTCCGCCTTGCAAACCAACATAGGCCAGGCGGAGTGAGGGGGGGGTAGCAGGGAATCGCTTTAGTGGCCAGGAATTTCTAAAAGTGGATCAAAACGGCGCGCTCAATATGGTTTCTTGAGTTTGGCGATTGAACGTTTATGTTGACAATCAGCGTTTCTCACTCTGCAAGCGCGCGTTGACCTAAGTCGGTAAACGATGGTCGCGGGCCGCGCCAAGAAGTGTGAACCGCGGCACATTGGAGGCGAAAAAACTCGCTGGCGGCCACCGCGAAGGCCCCTGGCGATTTTTCTTTGGGCCAACTTTTTTCAAGGGCTCAGCGGCGCAAGATTGGTCCGCCGGTGCGGGTGGATGAGCGCCGCCGCTTGGCAGTTCGCACCCCTTGCTTCTTGGGCGTGGCTTTTGCCTTGGCGATGCCCGGGGTCGCCTTCACTGGCTTGGTGATCTGCAAACCATCAACCAGCGCCCGGTCCGCTTTGCCGACACGCTTCAGCAGCGACTTCTCAATGGTGGTCGTCATCGCCACCTGATGCCGGAGGTTGATATCGGTCACCTCGGCGGCCGGCATCGCCAGGTAGTATCTCCACTCAAGGGGAACGCCCTGGGCCTCGCCCTCAACGACCAAGCTCATCACCCGGCATCCGGTGGGCGTGGTCCACTGCTCGCTGGAGACCAAGTTGCCAAACGCCTCGCCAAGCGAGTAACGAATCTCCCGCTCAAACTGCTCGGGCGTCGTCAGGCGACCCTCGGCTTTGGGCGACATCCGCTTGAGCGTCGTCTGAGCCGTCAAACCCGAGGCGTCGACTCGTCGGAGCGTCACCGATTCGTTTGTCTCGCCAGCAAGGAACCAGTCGCGGCTATGCTCAACCCGAAAGCCTTGCCGCTGGGCGTCCAGCATCAACCGCGATGCGGCCTTCAGTTTGCCCAGCGACTTGAGTTTCTCGGCGGCAAGCTGGCCAGGCGTGGCGACCGGCGCCCGTTTGATCTTCGCCTTGGCCGTGCCCTCCAACCCCGGCGTGGCAGGGCCGATGGTTCGCTTCTCGGTCATCGCCAGATTGAGCTGCGTCACCCGCCGTTGTTGTCGGCTGAACAGGCCAATGGCGCGGACGTCGAACTCGGTAGTCGCCGAATCGACCACACCATGCACGGCGCCAGCAATCTGGAACCGCACGTACCGCTGGTTGCCGCTATCGAGCACGCCCTTCACTTCGCAGACTGCCACCGAGTCGAGTCCCAGCAGTGTTGCCATCGCCTGGTCGGGAATGGCCCAGTCTTCGCCCTCGGCAACGGCCTTACCGGGCAGCAGCTGATCGAGTGCCTGGGCGTCGCCAATGATGTCGATCAGATCAAGCTCGGTCCGCGTGAGCGTCCCATTGGCCGGCTTCAGGACCACGCGGCCCGACTCGCCTCGCTGGGCGAGGACCAACCGCCGATCATGCGGCAACCGCGGGGCCCGAATGCCGGCCCCCGACTTGATGTTCGCCTCGGCGGTTTCATACCAACGTGCTGTGCGACCCTGTTCGAGCAGACGTTCGTCGTAGCTCAACTTGGCCTCAACCGACAGCGGCAAGCGTTGGGCCGTGGTTGCGTCATCTTCCGCCTTGCTAGCAGCGGTCCAGTCGTTGGCCAGCAGCTCGCCGGCCAGTTCAAGTTCGACTGAAACACGATGCGTAGCCTGGCCCAGTGGAGCAGGCGTAAGGTCATAGGTATCAGCCGCCCGGGTTGGACTGGCAATGCCGGCAATGAACAAGGCGAAGGACCAGCAGGGAAGGAACTTGAGCGACGGCATGAGCAGGGCTCCAGCTCGGCGGAAAGGTGAGTTGAAAAGCAGCGCGGGGGCATGCTTCTGGTAGATCGTCCAGCTCAGGATCGCCAATCCAGGGCAAAAAGCGGCCTCGCAGGAGCCTGGCTCGCAAGACCAGAAAAGTCTTCCCGGAGGATCAATCCGGGGCTTGGAAGCCCCCGATTGTGGGAGGCCGCAAGAAAACCCTTCGCGAGCCTAATTCATTGCTAAATTGGGGTTTAGGACAAGGACTCGGGGAAATAGGCTCGCCGTGATGCAAGCATTTCAGACCTGCAGGGCGAACTTTCTATCGACCCAAAGCGACTTAAGTGCGTACAACAGTTGCCGCTTTGTTGTCGCTAGCAGCCTTGACCCGGCCAGCCAGCAGCCTACAGCGGCAAGCAGCGCCAGCAGCCTTGGCAAGATCGCCAGCCTGGCAGCGAAGCACTGAAAGCAACCGATCGGGGCGGTCGGCCAGAATCCTAACTGGCCGCCGCAGGGAACTAGCCGCCAAATGGGGGAGTCGAAACAACCGAGAGACGGGCAGAAGCAGAGAGAGGGATTTTGACCATGCAACGAAGCTACTATACCGACGCCATGGATCGCCTCCGGCGGCAGCAAACTCGGTACGCACCGCGCGAGAAGCGCGTTGAGCAGATCGAAGCCGCTGAACGACTCATCGCCGAAGTCGACCCGGACAAGAAGTATCCCTACGAGTACGTCTGCTTCCGCATCACGGGTATCCGCCCGGAGACTGATGCGTCCGTAAAGATTCCTGGCGATCAGCTTCGCCACGATCTGCGGTTGCTGGTCGAAGACCTCTCCGACTCAGCCGACCTGCAAGCGAATGCCCTGGGCGAACAGGTGCTAACCGTTGACGATCTGGCCCAACAGTTCAACGTGTCGACCAAGACCATCTCGCGGTGGCGCGAGCTGGGTCTCGTAAGCCGGCGTCTGGTGTTTGACGGCCGTAAGCGCGTCGGTTTTTTGCGAAGCAGCGTGGATCGGTTTGTCCGCAACCACCAAGACCGCGTTGAACGTGGCGCCCGCTTCAGCCAGCTAAGCAACGAACAGCGTGGCGAGCTCTTGGATCAAGCCCGCCGGCTGGCGAGCGAAGGGTCAAGTCAATCTGAGGTGTCGCGCAAACTGGCCGAGCGGACCAGCCGGAGCGTGGAGACGATCCGCGCGGCCCTGCGTCAGTTTGACAAAGAGAACCCGGAGCTGGCGATCTTCCCCGACCTGAAGGGCCCGCTGACTGAAGCCCAACGGCAGAAGGTTTTCCGGGAGTACAAGCGGGGAGTCTCGGTCGAGAGGCTCATGAAGCGCTACACGCGAACCAAGACGACCATCTATCGGGTGATTGGCGAGGTGCGTGCTGAGCGGATCGCCGAGCTGCCTCTGGACTTCATCCCCAACCCGCGGTTCACCCGCAAGGGCGCCGACAACGCCTGCCTAGGCCCGATGCCAGAAAGCGACGCGCCGAACAAGAAGGCCCGTCGCCCCAGCGATTTGCCGCCCTATCTGGCTAGCTTGTACGAGATGCCGCTGTTGACGCGAGAGCAAGAAGCGCATTTGTTCCGCAAGTATAACTACTTGAAGTACAAGGCTTCGAAGCTGCGGGACGGTCTTGATCCAGCCAAGCCTAAGAGTTCGGTGATGGATCAAATCGAGAAATTCGCCGAGCAAGCGGGCGAGGTAAAGAATCAGCTCGCCCGCTGCAACTTGAGGCTGGTCGTCTCGATCGCCAAGCGACACGTCACTCCCGATCAGAACTTCTTTGAACTGGTCAGCGATGGCAACATCTCGCTGCTACGTGCGATTGAGAAGTTTGACTTTGGGCGTGGTTTCAAGTTCAGCACCTACGCCAGTTGGGCGATCATGAAGAACTTCGCCAGGACGATTCCGGGCGAATTCAAGCATCGCGATCGTTTCCGCACCAGTCACGACGAACTGTTTGCCGCCACGGAAGAGCATCGGGACAACCCGGCGCTGCACGAAGCGGCTCAACGGGAGCGTGAGAATCGCATCACCAAGATGCTTAGCAATCTTGATGAACGAGAACAGCAGATCGTGATCTCACGCTTCGGCTTGGATCACTCCAAGGAGCCGCAAACCTTGAAGGAAGTTGGCGCCGAAATGGGGGTCACCAAGGAGCGGATTCGCCAAATCGAAGTGCGGGCGCTGAATAAACTTCGCGCTGCCGCGCAAGAGGAGAAGATCGTTTTCGATTTGATCGAGTAACGGCTCAAAGAGCAAACGATTGAAGCCTTCGGACAGAGCTTCCGACAAGAGCCCCGGCAATCTTGCTGGGGCTCTTTCGTTAGGTGACAGCCATCGTCCAACAGTCAGGGCCTTCGTTGCCGGCCTTGTTGATGTAGGGCGTTAGTTCGGACAGCTCGAACTCAACGTCGCTTTGGGCCAGATCCTGCTGGAGCGTGGCCGTGTCTTCGAAATCGGGGTCGAGCCAAATGTCGAGCCAAGGGTCGTCTGCCCGCACAACGCAGGGCATGCGATGGTGAACCTCGGCCAGGTCAGGCAAAGCGGCTTTGGTGAGGATGGTGCAACACTGAGGTGGGAGTTCATCGCCGCGACGGGGTTGCCAAAGGCCGAGCATCACAAGCGGCGCACCATCAAGAGGACGAATGCGGAAGGGCCGCTTGGTGGCGCCGCGGCCCTGGTCAGACCCTGCGCCTGCGCGCCACTCGTAGTAACAAGCGGCCGGCACCGCGCATCGGGCGATGGCGAAAGCTTGCTTGAACGTCTTCTTCAGGTGAACTTCTTCCGACTTCGCGTTGAACAACGGTTTGGTGGTCCAACTTGCTTCGAAGCCCCACCGCGCTTCGGCAAGTTGTCGGCGCCCTTCTACCAACCGCAAGATGCCTATGTTCTGGGTCGGCGCCAGATTGAAGCGGAACCCATAGTTGGCGTAACCACCCCCTAGCTCCGCGTCGTAGAACGCGACGAGCTCGTCAAAGCCAGGTTGAGCAAATCGTCCGCACATGGTGCGCGCCTGTTGGGCTATCGGTTTTGCCAATCAACATTCGACAACTGGGCGAGAGCCAGCATGAGGGCGTGAGTACCCTGGCGGGCATGACCTTGTTGTGCCGTGGCTTGATAGAGCTGCTCACAAAGCGTGAGGCCCGGCAGATCGAGCTCCATCCGGCGAGCTTCCTCAAGAGCGATCCTCATGTCCTTGAGAAAGTGCTCAACATAGAAGCCAGGGTCGAAGTTGCCGGCGATGATCCGCGGGCCCAGGTTGGAGAGAGTCCAGCTACCCGCAGCGCCGGAGGCGACTGACTCCAGCACGGAGTCGAGATCGAGCCCCGCCTTGTGGGCATACAGAAGCGCTTCGCAAGCGCTGATCATGACACCAGCTACCAAAGTCTGATTGACCATCTTGGTGTGCTGCCCCGATCCGGCGGGGCCTTGGTGGACCCACTTCGAGCCCAGCGTGTGCCAGATGGGTTCCAGCGCACCGACCACTTGAGCATCGCCCCCGATCATGATCGATAGGGTGCCGTTCTTTGCTCCAATGTCACCGCCGGAGACGGGAGCATCGATGCTGGTTATGTCTTTCAGCTTGGCGGCTTCGGCAATTTCGACCGCAAGCGATGGTTCGCTCGTGGTCATGTCCACCAACACCGAGCCGGCCGCGGCGCCTGCCAGTGCGCCGGTTTCGCTGAGGATCACTTCGCGGACATCGGTTGGATAGCCAACGATTGAAAAGATGACATCCGATGCCTCGGCGACGGCACGCGGTGTCTCGGCCCAGGTCGCGCCGCGAGCGAGCAAATCTTCAGCTTTGGAGCGGGTACGGTTGAACAGCGTTACTCGATAGCCTGCCGCTAGCAGATGGCCGGCCATGCTTGCGCCCATCACGCCGCAACCGATCCAGCCGATGCGAGTGGTTTCGGGGGTAATGCTCATGCCTGTGATTTCACCATACGTGATACCGACGGCAAAGCCTCGCGAAGGACTTCTGCGACGAAGCTCTCAATGCCTGGGGCCTGAGACGCACGCGGGCCGGCCACGTTGAGCCGCTCGACTCGGTGCAGCTTGAGAAAGCCCGAGAGAGCCGCGGCGTGAGCTGCGATCGGTTTGTCGAGCATGGCGATCAAGTGCAGCACCGGCTTTTCCACCCGCCGAGCATAGTCGAGCGTGAGCTGCGTGCCGCCCCCCGGCGACTCCTGCAGGCTGAAGACCACCGTGGCGTCGCTATCGCGCACATTGCGGCGGGTACGTTCGTCGTACTTGGTGGTTGCCGTCTCGCGGAGCTGGTACTTGGGGTCTAGCGGGCCGTCCTCGGCAAGCCGGCCACGCGGGCACCAGCCGGCGTGGTCCACGCCATTTTGGAGGGCAAAGTCGAGCGCAGCACGGTCGGCCCCCGTCTGACCGCCGGAGATGATTGTCAGCGCAGGAATGGTCACAAACGCAGCCCGCTGGGCAAGCCATTGGGAAACTCAGACTTAATGACCGCCCGGATGTACTCGATGCGATTGGCTGGTTTGGGGTGGGTGCTCATCATCTCGGGAGGTCCTCCCGAGCCGGTCGCTTCGTCAAGCACTTGCATCACTCCGATCAGAGCGTGCGGATCGTAGCCAGCCATCGCCAACAGACGGACGCCCCACTTATCGCTTTCCAGTTCGTCCTCTCGGCCGTACTTCATGCTCACCATTTGGGCGATCATTTGAGACATCTGAGCAGCGCTAGCGTCACCACCAGCGGCGGCGCCAGCCGCGACTAGACCCTGAAACAGCTTTTGCTTGGCCATGCGTTTATTGCCGTGCCGCTCCAGCACGTGACCGATTTCGTGGCCGATGACACCCGCCAGTTCGCCATCGCTTTGCTGGTCGAGCCGCTGGTACAACGCCTCGGTGATAAAGACCTGACCACCGGGCAAGGCGAAGGCGTTGACCGTGCGGGGATCGGCCAGCAAAGTAAAATCAAACCGATAGGGATTTGCTAGCGGCTCTTGTCGCGGACCAGCCGTTTGGTTTTGTTGGCGGAGATCAGCCTCCAGGGCTGCCAGCAGTAGCTCGCCCACCCGCTGCACGCGGGCACGGCCGGCCGCATCGCGGGAGGGCCCGCCGTGTTGCTGCACCATCTGAGGCGCCGCCTGCAGGCCGAGCTTGATCTCGTCCGCTTCCTCGGTAAAGGCAACTCGCTCGCGGGCGCCGGTCACCCGGTTAACATCACCCGGGTTGCCGTAGTACGAAACCAGCGCAAAGATGGCCAACCCGGCAGCGATCAGCAGTCGCATTTTCAGACCGCTTGAACGAGCACCACTCGTCGATGAGCGGCGGCCAACGCCAAACATCGGCCGCTGGCGGGTGGAAGTGTGTTGCCGGGGCATGCGGCGAGGTATTGGAAAAGGAAAACCTGCCATCGGGATGCGTTTCTCCGGATGCTCGTGTTCTGGCTAGCATCACTGTGATTCTTGCTTCACGGAGTATATCAGAACCAGACCGCAGTTCCGCTTGCGCCGTGGCGGCGTTGTTCTGTAAAGATTGTGCTAAGGCACCTTGCGGAGTGAGGCTCGATCAGCGCTGCTAGGGGACTGACCGATTGCCGCCCCTTCAAACCACGACTTGCCGCCATCATGCAAACGACAAGACGCCAATTCCTTGCGACCTCTGCCACTCTAGCCGCGGGCTTCTCTGGATTGCGAATTGCGTCGGCAGAGTCGGGGGGCCTGCGTCAACTTGCCCCTACGGCTATTGGGTACGGACCGCTGATCAAAGATACCCAGAACCTGCTCGACCTGCCCCAAGGCTTCAGCTACCGCGTTATTGGTCGAGTGGGTGACGAGATGGCAGACGGCCTGTTGGTGCCTGGCTACCCGGATGGGATGGCGGCGTTTCCGGGGCCGGACGGCTTGACGCTACTGATGCGCAATCACGAATTGTTTCCCACGGAGCAAAGCGCCTTCGGACCAAGTCTTGAGCGTCTTGCGAAGATTGACCCGGCCAAGCTGTACGACGCCGGCGCGCCTGACAAACAGGGCAACACTTTGCCTAGTGCCGGTGGCGTGACCACCGTTGTTTACGATACCAAGCGGCAGCAGGTTGTCCGCCAGTTCTTGGCGCTAGGGGGCACCATTCGCAATTGCGCCGGCGGGCCGGCGCCTTGGGGGGCGTGGCTCAGCTGCGAAGAGGCGGTCGATTCGCCAACTTACAGCGAAAAGAGTGGCTACGTCTGCCAGCAAGAGCACGGCTATTTGTTTGAGACACCCGCCTCGGCTGAGCCCACGCTGCATGCTGCCAAACCGATCAAGGCGATGGGTCGCTTCCGTCGCGAGGCCGTGGCAGTCGACCCCGAGTCGGGCATCGTCTACCAGACTGAAGACATGAACGACGGCGCCTTCTATCGCTTTATCCCCAACAAGCCTGGCGATCTGGCGGCAGGAGGACGACTTCAAGCCTTGGCCGTTGCCGAGCGACCGGGCCTTGATACGCGCAACTGGCCAGAGCGGCTGCAAGGCATGGGTCAAACCGTCGAGCCGGGCCATCGCCACCGGGTTGAGTGGATCGATCTCGACGACGTGGAGTCCCCAGCCGACGACCTGCGCTATCGGGCGTTCGATCAGGGCGCGGCACGATTCGCCCGCGGCGAAGGGATTTGGTGGGGCGAAGATGTCGCATACTTCGCATGCACAACCGGCGGCCACGCCGAACTGGGCCAGTTGTGGAAATACACACCGGAAGAGGAGGGCGGGTGGCTGGAACTCTTCATCGAGCCCAACGACTCCGAGCTGTTGCACAATGCCGACAATCTCACCATTGCTCCGTGGGGGGATCTCGTGGTTTGCGAAGACCGCAAAGGCCCCGTCATTCGGCTGATCGGCGTCACTCCGGCGGGCGACACCTACGTGTTGGCTAACAACCAGGCCGACACCGAGTTCGCCGGAGCTTGCTTCTCGCCGGACGGTTCAACGCTCTTCGTGAATGTGCAGAAGATCGGTGTCACCCTGGCGATTACAGGTCCCTGGCACGAACGGGCCTAGCAGCTCGTCCCGCCGCGGGGGGCTGCCGCACGGGCTGCGGATTTGCCCCATCCCTCGCCTTTTAGCTAAGATGCCTAATTCTAAGTTCAGGGGAGGGCGTGGGGCCTCCCTCCTGTCGCTCGGCAGCTAGGAACAGGCAGATGAAGAGGCGCGATTTTCTGTTAGCAAGTGGCACAGCCAGTCTCGGGGCTGTGGGGGGGCAATCCTTGTTTGCACAAGACAAGCCGGCGGACGAGTCAGAGGGGGGTAAGGCCTCGCAAGGGGGTCCGGCCGAGAAGCCGGCCGCCGACCAGCCCCAGGAAGCTCCCGATTCCGATAAGCCTGCCGACCAGGCGCCGGAAGATTCAAAGCCCGAACCTAAGCATCAGTTCAAGCTGAAGTACGCGCCGCACTTCAATCTCTTTCGAAACTTGGCGGGCTCGGCACTCGAGGATCAACTGCGCTTCGCGGCGGACCAAGGCTTCACGGCCTGGGAAGATAACGGCATGAAGCGGCGTGTTGTGGAAGATCAGAACCGCATCGCCAAGACCATGCAAGAGCTTGGCATGACGATGGGCGTGTTCGTTGCCGAAGGCAACTTCGGCAAGCCAACCTTCACCAGCCGCGATAAACAGCTGCGCCAGGCGGTGCTGAAGAGCATTGACGAGTCCATCGAAGTGGCCAAGCGCGTTAACGCCAAATGGATGACCGTGGTCCCTGGCACTTACTCCAAAGGCCTGGAGTGGGACTACCAAACAGCCAACTGCATCGACCTGCTGAAGCAGTGCTGCGAGAAACTCGAGCCACACGGACTGGTCATGGTTCTGGAACCCTTGAACTGGTGGGCCAATCATCCTGGCATGTTCCTGCACAAAATCCCGCAAGCCTTCTTGATTTGTAAAGCGGTTGGTAGCCCGTCGTGCAAAATTCTGTTCGACCTGTACCATCAGCAAATTAGCGAGGGGAATCTGATCCCCAATATCAATCGCGCGTGGAGCGAGGTTGCCTATTTCCAGTGTGGTGACAATCCAGGACGCAAGGAGCCCGGCACCGGCGAGATCAACTACCGCACAATTTTCCGTCACCTGCACAAGAAAGGCTACGATGGCCTAATGGGCATGGAACATGGCGCCAGCCGCAAAGGCAAACAAGGCGATCAAGCGGTGATCGATGCCTACGTTGCCGCTGATGACTTCTAGATCCGGCCTGGCATCCCTCTTCCTTGCAGGCTTCTTCCTTGCAGGCGCCTCCGTGCGATAGGCGCAATGGCTAACGCGGAGCTGCTGCCGGACTTGGTCGAGGAGCTTCATGGAGTGTGCACTTGCGTACACCTTCCGAGGTGTGCAAGCAGATCCCCGGCCTATTTCTGAAGCCGAAGTTCCTGAACCGCCGTAACCTATAGGCCAGAAATGTCTTGCGCAGCCGGCAAGGGTTGCTAGAATACCTAGATAGGTGAAGGTAAACCCCATCCACTACTTGTTATGCCCTTGAAGGAATTGCCATGCGATGGATCTTACCGAATCTGATTGCTGTGCTATCTGTTGTTTCAGTTGCAGCCTCGGATGACAGGACTGCACAACAAATAGATTCGGACATTGCTGCTGCAAAAACAGTCACAGAAATTGTCTTGTCTCGTTCTGGCGACAAAAACGGAGGCCCCAAAGACACATTGACATTGCGCAGCGATGGAACATTTCAATATATTGGTGAACAAAATGTTTCTCGATTGGGTGAATTTTCTGGCGTGATTTCCAAGCACTACTTTGGTGATGTTTTTCTAACGATAGCTGAGGACTATGTCCTTTTGCGCAGCAACACATTTTCAACGGGAAAACCCTCTCGAACGGTGACGGCAGTTAAAATCAAGGTCATTCGAGCTGGCAAAACCGAAGCACTCACGGTCTGGTGCCCCGGACTTGATCACAACTTATTTGCTTTTGAAATGTCCGTACGGGGAGTGGTGGCGGATGCAAAGTGGAACGCTGTTAACGAATAGGTCATAACAAAACAATGCACCCGAGGTGCCGGCGGGCCTACAATTTGAATCGACGTCACTCGCGGCAACCGGGTGATTTTGGACGTTAGGGCACTCAATCCATGATTTGGATCGGCTACGTTTATCTCGTGATCTTCGCCCTGTTCGGGGCGAGCGCTCTATGGGATGACCTCAAGGAACAGAGGACGGTTCGGTTCCTCGTCAGCCTAGTGCCGTATGCGACACTCCTCTTTGCTACCAGCGGCTTTCTGTTCCTCGACCCGCCCGGCGGGTACGCCTGGCTCGTTCTCGCTGCGATCGCCGTCAGTCTTCCGATTCTCGTCTGGGATGGATATCAAGACGCCAAGAACCTAAGGCGCGACGGATCCTGGAATTCGGCACGGGTGGTGCCATAGCCAGTGGCGGTCTTGTGGCAGCGGTTTTTCTGCCTGCGATTGTGCTGGGTATGTTGTGGTGCTTTTTCAGCTATCCCCGTATCGACGGGCGTGGCCCTAACCAGCGCTGCAGTTGACCGGCTGCGCCCGCGATATGATGTTACTGTCGGTTTGAAGCCTGCTCTCCGCGGGCGGCCGGCAACTGAGCCTTTTACGTTAGCTGCGGCGGCGGCTCCAAACCGCTGCGTTTTAGGCTCTAGGCTTTCGTGCGTAACGTGGCATCGAGCCTAGCACATTGCATGTCCTGAGAGGCTCGGAAACTGCTTGGCGGGTCCGGTGACACCATCCACGCCACGATTGGCCGTGCCGCGGGGGTCTCACCCGCCGAACGGATCGCCAAAGGGATCGTCACCGGACGAGTCTCCCGCACCACTGCCGAAGGGATCTTCAGGGGAATCACCGCTGAAGGGGTCGTTGCCCGGATCATTGGACGCACCGTCGAAGGGATCATCGGTCAGTGGGGCCTCAGCTTCCCGTTCGGGGGCGTCGGCAAACGGGTCGTCCGCGGCGCCATCGATTTCGGGCTGCCCGGCGTCCTTGGGCTGTGGCTTGCCTGCTTCCTTATCGGCGGGCTCTTCTGGCGGAGCTTGGTGGAACAGCGGCTCATCGGCGCCAATTTCGTGGAAGCACTGAATCAACCCACTCCGGGAGTAGAGATACAAGCGATCGGTCTGATCGTTGAGCACCGCGCGATTGATCCCCCGGGTGGCAGCGCGGGCTTGTACGACTCCGCTCTCGCGATCCAGCGCCACCAGGCCGCCAATCTCGTCGATCGCCCCCACACGACTGCTACTGGCAGCAACAAACTGAGTGACCCCACCAGCCACCCATTTTGCCAAGCCAGTCTCAGCTTCGATCGCGTGCAGGGCTGGCTCATCGGTGGCCACGAAGACTGTGTCTCCAATCACGACGGGCGAGTGCTCGACACGAAACCCGGCTGCATAGCGCCAGCGCTGCTGGCCGGAGTTTTCGTTCAAGGCGTAGACATATCCGGCAACGGAAGCTGCGAAGACCAACGGCGAGCGCACCGTAGCAGGGGCAACAATCGGCGCCCCGGTATCGAAACGGAAGCGAACCCCATCAGCATTGGCGCCCGCCACAAATAATTTGCTTTGGTCGGTGCTCCAAACCACGCTACCAGCATCGGCAACGGTTGGCTGAAAGATACGGCCCGCCGAGGTGTAGTACCAAGGTGTCTGCGCCTGGCGATTCAGCGTATAGCCTTCCACGCGACCGCTAATGAGTGGAACGAACGCATGGCTGGGCGAGAGCGACGGTCCACCGGCTGGCGCTCCGCCCAGTCGGCGGCTCAGCAGCTGGCCGCCGGTTTGGCGGTCGAGCACGTACAGCGTCGAGCCGTTGACCAGCGCAATATGCGTGTCACTGATAGCGGGCCCTAGGCTGGGATAATCCGGATTCCCCACGCGGGTCGTCCAGCGCGTGGCCCCTGTCTCGGCTTCCATTGCATGCACAATGCCAGCGGTAGTGACTGCCACAATCGTGTCGCCACCAAGCACACAGCTTTCGATTTCGTTCCGGGCTGGGTTCAGCTGAACCTGGGAGAACCACGCGCGATGCATCCCGTTACGCTGGGCAAGCTCCTGAGATATGAGATCGCCGGCCCAAGTCGGTGTGCTGACAGCGCCCGAAAGAAAGAGCAACGCCAATCCCGGACCGAGCGCGCCAACAACAGGGGAATAAACAGAGCGGTGCATGCGGGAAGTCCGTGAATTGAGAATCGCAAAGTCGAAAACTTCATTCTAATCAGGCTCTGGAACCAACGCACATGATTACCCAGCGGGTTTGTGGCCCGGTTTGGGCGCTAGAACAACGGCCCGTGGTTGGCGTACCATAATGCGGTTCTCGCAGGCGGAACCCCTTGCCGCCTTTCGACTTTCGCCCGGAACAAATCCCCCCCATCTGCGGTGCCAAGGCGCTGTCGTCGGCGGGCCCCTGCACGATGAGTCTCTCAGCCCCGCAACCTGACTCGGACGGGCCTCATCAGGCCACCGGAGCTACCGCTCTGCAGCCAACCGAGGAAGACCTGCAGCGGTTGGACAAAGTGGCGGGCTATCTGAATTTTTCTGAGGGAACGCCCGACGCCAACTTCCTTAGCAACCTCAGCCAACTGTTCGCCTCGATCGAGCAACGCGATGCCGCAGCTGACGCCACGGACCTGCTCAGTCAGTGGTTGAAACGACGCCTGGCAGAGCTTCACAAAGCGGGTGGCGCCTTTGCCAGTATCGCGCAGGCTCAGGCCGTAACTTCTCTGCTGATCGATCACTTTCGTCCTGCTTACCGCCAATTTCATCGCGACCTGCTATGGCATCGTCAGCCTGGCGAGCTATGGCGGCCCTTCTTCTACGGTCGCGTGGTCGAGGCCCTGCTGTCTCAGGGCCCCCCCTGGGACGAACCGGAGCGGATTGTCCCCGCCGCTCGAGATCGACTCGACGACTACATCGGCTACCGGCCGGTGGCGACCCTGGAAACCCAGCAGAAGATCGAACCGTATCGCCATGAGTGGATCCGCCCCATCCCCTTGGCAATCGAAAACGCCGGCATTGCCCATGGGCCCTACACCGAATTGGTCGACCTCACGTTGGCCATTCTGCGCGATACCGATCCCGCGTTGCTTCGCGAAGCATGGTTCGACCCAGCCCTGCTGGAAGAACTGGCCGTGGACCCCCGGGCGTACGACTTCGATCACCCTGCCGGCAAGCGACCCAATCACCACTTCGGACAGTGGGATCTCAACCACATTGACAATCGTGGCTACTACCGTCGCTTCGTCCTGCAGCCCATTGCCCTGGACGCGCTAATGTCGCGTGTGGAAGAAGCAAGCCCGGCCGAGGACCATCGACAGGAGCGGTTGTTCGAAGCCGCTGCGGTACTGGCTGGCACCATGCTCATGGCGTCGGGAACCAGTGGCGATGGCCCTGGCCGCCATAGTTCGGAGGTGACGCTCTCGACTCTGCTGCCCCACATCGCCAGTTACCGCGATGCCTTCTACGCTCAGCTCTTGGAGAAGGCCCAGGGCGATCATGGACAGCGACTACGTGACGAATCAGAACGCATGCGGCAGCCTTTCGCCGGCGCGAGACAGCATCTGAATCACGAGCTGGCCCGCCGTCGGGCAACCCAGCTGCAGCACGTTCATCTAGCGCAGCTGTTCGCACGGATGGGATACCCGGAGGCCGCGCTGAAACAGGCCATGGCTGTGCGGGTGGCTTCGGCTCGTATGTTGAGCCAAATCTACTGTCGGCTGACCGACGGCCACCGTGCCCTCGACCGCCGCGACCTGCAGCAAGTTAGCTCGTACTTGCCAGAAATCGAAGAGCTTCTGCACCGGGGCATTGAATGCGGGGCCTTGGTCGATCCCTGGAACGTGGTGGGCTTTGGCGGCAACTTCAGCTTGTTCCCGGCGCTGGAGAATACAGTCCACGACTACCGCGTGGACGACTTGATTCTGCTCGTTGAACAAGTGCTGGACCTCTGCAGCAGAGCATGGACCGAAGCCGCGGCCGTGGACAACGCGGAGTACGAACAGGAGTTCAGCACCACGCTCGGCCGGCTCTCCGATTGGTGGGATCAGTATGCCACGGCCGCCGTGGCGGACGTGCGCCGGCTGGTTGCGAAAGAAACGGAAGTCTCCACCAACCTAGTAGCCGGTGCCTTGAACGCTTGGCACAAAGCGGGCGCAGCGGCCGGCGACATTGGATTCTGGCGAATGTTCGTTGAGCAATTCGATACCCCCAAAGCCTTCCAACTGGTAATCGAAGCGCTGCTTGATCAGGACGACATTGTGGCGTCCATGGCGTTGATGATGCAGTGGGTCTCGCAGGCCGATCTCACGCCACTGGAGGATGGCGACGCCTCGTTCTATCCGTTGGCGGAGCGGTGGCTGCGGATGGTGGCGGCTCGCGAAGAAAACCAGCAAGACGCCCAAGGGTCAGCTGACCAGTGGCCGGTGGTCGCCAAGTTTTTTGCCCACCTGGAAGCTAGCGCCGACGAAGCTTGGCACGCCCCCGCTTTCGAACTCGATGAGAACGGGATCCGCCGCTTCGATCGTTCGCTCGGCCATCCTCTGGACGAAGAACTTCCCTTTGGCGATGACTTTGATGAAGAAGAGGGAGAAGACGACCTCCAAGACGCCTTGGACGACGAATTCCCCGAAGAGTACGGCGACGGTGGTTTCGCCGATAGCGAGTTCGCAGACGATGAGCAGGAGGAGGATGAGCTCGACAACCTATTCGGCGCCGCTTACGAAGACGTCACGTTCCGGGATTCCAGTGACGATGGCATGGACTCCGCCATCTTCGAGCCGGGCGGCGGTGACGACACTCAATACGAACTGGAAGAAGAAGCCGAGCGCATCAGTCAGCGGTTAGCTTTGCTGGCGGCAGTGGCTCGGCTTTGGAAACGCACCGCGATCACCTGGGGCGCCTTTCAAGGCGAACAAGTCGCCGAGCGGCGCGAGACCCTCGAATCTTGGCAGCGCGAGGCCACCAGTCGGTATACCCAGCTAGGCAAACTGCTTGAGACGGTCCACCAGCATCGCATTCCTCAGCCACGCGGTGGGCACGACTCGATGGTCGAATACGATCGTCGCCGGGTAGTGAAAGACTCGCTCCTGGAGCAGATCATCGCCACTTGCGTCGAAATGTCTGACGCGGGTCGTCTGCTGCGCGCAGCAGCCAACCCCAAGCCGACCGAGGCATCCACGCCAGCGCCGACCACCAGTATTGCACGAACGATTGAGCTGCTCCGCTCTATTCTGGCCGGCAATGCTTCCGGCGTTAGCACACACTGGGAAGATTTCTGCACGGCGCTGGCTGCCGAACCGTTGCTATACATCCCGTTAGGCAAAGGGGGCGACCCGCGTTCGATTGTCAAAGCCCGGGCGCTGCACCAGTTGATTCATGACCTGGCCGGCTGGCTGCCCCGGCTGGGCTTGGTCCGCGAGACTTGCCAGTTGCTCGACGTCGCCCAGCGCATGGAAGTGGATCATCCTGTGGGCCGCGGCGCCGTGACGGAATACGATCGGTTGTTCGAGAACGGCTACGCGGCCATCGTCCGCTGCC
Source organism: Lacipirellulaceae bacterium (assembly GCA_965263315.1). Lineage (GTDB taxonomy): Bacteria > Planctomycetota > Planctomycetia > Pirellulales > Lacipirellulaceae > JBCCQL01. The sequence continues at coordinate 871,143 of CBDHGZ010000002.1, forward strand.
TAGTGGCGTCCGCTGACGATTGGGACAACGGCGACGGCGACCAACAAATCGAACCGTCGTCAGACGCCCGACCTTCCGACGCTTTGCTGGTCCAAGCGCTTCAAGACTTGACCGAAAGCCAGTTGGAACGCTGGCTACGGCACAGCAAGACGGTGCGCCTAAGCATTGTCGAACGACTTAAGCCAGACGCCCGGAGCGGATCACAGAAGGACTGGGATCGATTCGTCCACTTCGTACAACGCTACGGTGGCGATCTGTTCACGCAGAAGTTCCTCAGCCTGGGCAACCTTCGCGCTATTTTGCATCAGCGCGTCGCGGTTTGGCTCGACAACTTGCGAGAAGAGGATGAAGAAGATCCGTTGCAAATTGTCGACGAGTTGGGCGGTCGGCTCTCCATCGAGGAGGCCACGGCCATGCTTACCGTGGCCATCGAGGCCGTTGTTGAAAACTATCGCGAGTACCGCGACTACAACAGCACCACCACCCAGAGCGACGACGGCGAGTTGCTGTACACTTTCGTGGATTTTATTCGTCTGCGGACCGACTACGACCGGATTGCTTGGAACCTGAAACCGGTTTACTTGGCTCATAAAATCTTGGTGCGCCAGGATCGGCCAGCCGCTGCTGAGATGTGGCGCCGCATGGTTGCTGACCGTATGACCGAGCAGGCAGACTACTTTCAATCCCGTTTCGCGGAACTTTGCCAACAGTACGGCATGCGCTTGCCCACCATCGCGGAACGACTGGCCGAGCGCTTCGTCAGGCCGCTCACCATCGACCGTCTCCGCTCGCTGGTACAGCCAGCCATGGCGGCGGTCGCCAAGGTCGATAACGAAGTGAACCCGGTTATGGCCGTCATCGAGGACGAACTCGACAGCTTGTTGCAAGAGCCATGCGGGGCCGGATTGGACATCCCGGACTGGATCGCCGCCTTGGAGGAAGAGGTCAGCGAACTCCGCCATCAACGCCGCTGGCTCCCCGCCGCCGACGACCCCCTCAGCCGCGTCGATCAAGTTCGCCTCACCTGGGGGGATCTGCAAGAACAACTCGGGAACAGTTAGCGGACCTTACTCGATACCCGGTCTCGCGTTTCTCGTGTCCGCTTGCCCTGGGGTCGCCAAATTGCCATAGTGACGTTTGTACACTCGGCGGTCACTCGGGATTGGTCACACGGGGATTCAGGGATGTCGAACGTTTCTCAGCACTCCTTCTTGGCGGAAGAAGACGAGGCGCTCTCGGATGACGACACGCGGTTGGAAGACCACCCAACCGATCCACCGCCCACTTTGCCGCTCGAGCTCCTGGTGCGCGATCGCGAGGTGATCGAGGCGCTGTGGGAGCAAACGGAAGGTCGCCAGCGGTGCGAGTTTGCGCTGCAGGCCCTGCGGATTGGGGTAGTGGCGCTCCGCAACGCCACCTCGCAGGCAGACGCCTCGTTGGTTCGCAATGCGGGAGCCGAGTTGCTGGGGCAAATGCAGAAGTCACTTGACCAGCACGCGCAGCTATCCCAAGAACGCACTGGTTCGTTTCTCAAGGAATACTTTGATCCGCAGAGCGGCAAGTTTGCCGAGCGGGTTGGTCGGCTCGTCGGCAACGATGGCGAACTGGCCCAGTTGCTTCGCGGCCAACTGCACGGCGACGCATCACCACTGGCCAAGACGCTTGGCGAAACGCTCGGCAAGCATGTCGGCGCGGAGAGCCCGTTGATGCGGCTGCTCGACCCGGACCAGGCAAAGGGTGTCGTGGCCACTTTGCGAGAAGCGGTTGACGCGGAGTTGGTCAAACAGCGCGATCAGGTCTTAAAAGAGTTTTCGCTCGACAACAAGCAAAGCGCCTTGCGACGGCTGGTCGACGAACTAACGGGCAAGCACGGCGATCTGGGCAAGGATCTGCAAAACAAGATTGATGAAGTCGTCAACGAGTTCTCGCTCGACAAGGAAGACTCGGCCCTGAGCCGCTTGGTGGCCAACGTCGATCGCGCCCAACGAACCATCAGTAGCGAATTCTCGCTCGACAATCGCGAATCAGGGCTGTCACGCCTGAAGACGCAGTTGATGGAGACGCTCGAATCGCACATCAAAGACAACCACCACTTCCAAGAAGAGGTAAAGGTTACGCTGGCCAAGCTGACCCAGAGGAAAGAATCGGCGGCCGCCAGCACCGAGCATGGCAACGTGTTTGAAGAAGCAGTCTTTGCTTTCTTGCAGGAACAAGCTCAGTCACGCGGCGACGTGGCAGACGCCACCGGCAACACAACCGGCGCCATTAAGAACTGCAAAGTTGGCGATACGGTCCTCACGCTGGGACCCGACACTCCCGCTGCTGGAGCTCGCGTGGTGTTTGAAGCCAAGGACGCCGGTGGCTATTCGCTGGGCAAAGCGCTGGATGAACTAGAAACGGCCCGCAAGAACCGCCGCGCGGATGTAGGGGTGTTTGTCTTCGGCACGGCTTCGGCCCCAGCAGGCCTGAGGCCGCTCTCCCGGTTTCGCAATGACTTGATCGTGATCTGGGACGCGGAAGACCCCGCCACCGACGCTTACCTACTGGCTGCCATCGAGATTGCCCGCGCGTGCAGCATCGAATTTCACCGCGGCAAAGAAGCGGAGTCTGTGGACCTGGAGGGGATCGAGAAGTCGATTAACTCCATCGAGAAACATGCCGCCAATGGCGAGCAAATCCGCACCTGGGCCACGACGATCCAGTCTAATAGTGAGAAGATTCTCGAACGTGTTCGCAAGGACCAAGATGGCCTAGAACGGCAAGTCAAAACCCTCCGCGAGAAACTTGTTGGCCTGCGTTCCAGCAGCGACTAGCGTAGCGCTCACTTCAGGAACGCCAACTGGCTGCCCGTCGTCTCAAAAGATCGGGCCCGCGACTCTTGGATAAAGGTAGCTGCCGCCTTGGCAACGCCCGCGGCGTGCGAGTCGTGCGTAAGGATAATCCCGCCTTCAACTAGGCGCGGCCAAAAGAAACGCAAGCTCGCCAGCGTACTATCGTGCGTGTCGACATCCAGGTGAACGAAACTGAATCGCCGCGAGGTAGTCTCATCCGCCAGCTCAGCACCAGCCGATTCTGGAAAGAAGCCGGCTACGAGTCGAACATTCTCGAACTCCGCCAAGTAGCGTTCCACGTCTGTCTGGCTGGCGTCGTACTGTCCCGATTTGAAGAAGGAAATTCCCCAGTGGGTGTCTTCTTCAGAAACGTCTTTGAGCCCAGCAAACGTATCAAACCCCCACAATGTCCGCCCCCCTTTGACGGTGGCGATGAGCTTGGCACTGGAGCCTTGGTAAACGCCCACCTCCGCCATATCCCCCTCAAGGGCACTCTGCATTCGGGCCATCGCTAGAATTGTGTAGGCTTCAAGTGGTTGGAGCAGCATTTTGCGTTCGCTTCCTACTTGAGAGACCAGCGCAACATCCGCCGGGTCTTTGTAGAAGCCTAGCAGGGCGAACTGCACTCGCTTCAAGAAGAACATCGCCACCGGCATCACGAAGGGAACTCGATAGATCAGGAAGTTGACAATGCCGCGCATGGAATGCTCAGAAATGGAGGTCGGACGAGCGAGAGGAATATCGCGTCGGGAAGTCTTGAGACGAGGTCAGCCTGTCAGCTAAGTGGCCACGCGCCGGCGTGCTTGACTTGCAGAGCCTACGGAGGAAGTGGCTGACGCTCCCTCAGCCGTCTGTTGGGGGTCACCACCCAGAGTGATTCCACCGCGGGGCATAGTCAAGCAAACCTCTGTTCTGCCTGTGGCTCAGCTTCCTATGGACCCTGCGCAGCCAATGAATCCAGGCTGACCAAAGGGAGGCCGGCATTCGGCCGCTCAAACAGCATCAACAAGGTCCGCTATCCGCGCATAAATCAGTAACCAACTCGCTGATGGCTTCAACAGGCCACCGAAATGCGCTTCCGCTTTGGCCGCTCGTCCCTGAACAAGGCGCCTCTACGGTGTGGCTGGTAAGGCGTATCAGTAAACACTTGTGCTTGCACCACAAAGTGTTCTTATAAAGGTCTATAGCGGTTCTTGAGTTGGTGTGACCAGCTTGAGCCCAAAGATCGCTCAAGCAGCCATCCGCGGGTGGCTACGTGTTCCTGCGACTCGCACTAGCCAGGTGTTCTTTTTCTAACCGAGCACGGGCGCCTACCGTAAAGGAAGAATCATGACGGACAAAGAGATCGCGGTCCTTGATGCCGCCAGTAAGATCTATGCAGGCTTCGCCAAGGCTGGCTTGGTCGGGCGTTCCAATCACAAGACGATGGCGGATTTCAGCCTGCGCACGGCCATGTATATGGCGCATCAGGTAGACAAGATCGATCCTAGTGAAATCGAACATACTGAGTTCCCCTAGCGAGCATCGCTCCCCAAGCAACTACTGCGATTCTTGCGTTGCTGTAGCCATGCCAATGAAAAAGGGCGTAGAACTCTACTCGAGAGTTCTACGCCCTTGATGGTTGTCACGATCGGCTACGAGAGCCGACTTAGCTACGGTTGGATCGTCGCGTTGTGAAGGCAATGCCGCCGGTCATCAAGGCAAGCAGCCCTAGCGTCGTCGGCTCGGGAACAACGACATCGGGGGTGATTAGCATCTCCACTTGGATCGAGGCAATCTTGTAGTTGTCGTTGGCGTTGGTGGTGTAGAACTCGAAGGTCTTGCCTTTGGGGGCTTCCTTCTTGCTGGCCGTGGGGCCCACATTCACCGACGGGCCGATATCCAGTTCGTAGTCAGCGGCTGGATTCGTGCCCAGTCCAAGCGGGGTCGCGACGCTGGCAATGCGATCATTTCCGTACGTCTGATTGGTCCGCACATCGACCACATTCGCGGCATTCAGATCCGGGCCAACCCCAAAGTCAAACTCATCGTTACTATCAACCAGAGCGAACACGACCTTTGTCAGCAGTACCGCTTTGGAAAACTGCAGGCGCAACACTTCTTCAGGACCCGATCCATCAAGCTGTGTTGAATCCGGGCCGGCGGTCTCGTCAAACACACCCAGACCGTTGGTCGTGAGGCTCAAGCCGCGTGGTTGCAACGCCGCAAAAGGTGAGTGCTGGTCAGGTTCTGGTGTACTCACTCCGTCACCGACACCCCAGCCCGTGATGCTCAAGTCGACGCCGCCCTGGCTAATCACTAAGGGTTGTGCATCGGATGCAATGTTTGCATCTCCCGTTAGATCGAACAACAAAATGTTTGCAGCAGCCGGTGCGACGGCTGTTGCAAACGCCACTGCAAGGGTTAACTGTGTCAGTCGAAAGCAGCGCATCAATGAACTCCATTCCCACGTTGTTGATAGATCCTGAAACCATGTCATGGGCGCGTACCCGGGGGGTGTTGGGTGGGACAGATGGCGGGGAACTTCGCATCGAGAACCGGGTCGCCCCGCCTAGTTCCCGAGCAAAGTTGCGAGAACATAATGCGCTTTAAAGAAGCTAGCAAAGAGCACTTTTTTGGCGCCGCTAGCTTCGCCTACTATGAGAACGACGATCACTACTACCCATAGTGCTCCCCAACAAAAAAGCACTACAAGTTGTGTTGCTAGCACGGGTGCATACTACTAGCAAGGTGCCGTGCGTTCGGGAAACCCCAAGCCAGAAAGGGCCTACAGCGGTTCTTGAATGGCGTGACCGGCTTGAGCCCAATAACGATTAAACAGCCATGCGGGCGTGGCCACGTGTTCCTGCGACTCGTAGTAGCAGGCATCAAGTAGTAGCAGACATCAAGAGGTGTCGCCCAGGCGACCAACGCTAGATTGAAAGTACTTGCGACGGCGTGTCTCGCTTTCGCCGGCAGCTTCGCTGACGGACTGACGCTGCTTGAGGTCCTCAAGGCTAGCGATACAGTACCGACACGCAAGTTCTTCCAGGTGAAACCGCACGTAGTCGGCATGCCCCTCGTCCAGGACGCCCAACAGGTACGAACCTAGTTGCTCGCGTGTGGGGCACGTAAGGCGACGTCGCCGCCATACTTCACCTAGCGAGTGTAGCCCTGCATCTCGGCGGCCACTCACTTCGGCCAATTGAGCCTGCAGCGCGTCATCGCCATTGCGCAACGACTCCTCAATGACCGCCATCCGCTCCGGCGGTAGCGATTCGTCGAGGAACGCCTCGAGTTCAGCGGTGGTGGGGGTAGTAGACATTGAGTGGCCAGGCAAGGGCAATCGGTTGTCATACGAATGGTTGGCCGGCGTCATGGTGATCGCTGTCTTGCTTGCACGGCGATCAGAATGATAACTATCGTCTTAGTCCGGTTGTTAAATATCGCCACCAGAACCAGAAACGTTTCGCCTTCGTGCTACGTTCGCGTCGCTTCATCTCCCCGTAGGCTTTGGCAACTCTGCCCGCGTCCGGGTCATAGTTGTTCGTCCCACAGGCCACACAAAATCGGACTCCTTCTGCGAGATCGCACTGACATCGCACGCACGTTGGCATCGACTACCTCGCTGGCGCTTGGTGAGACGTCGGCTCTACTCGCCGAGTTCTGGAAACACATCCTCACTCAAACCGGCTCTTCGTACGAGCGTCTTAATTCTTGCCAGAAAATCGAACTTGAAGTTGGCGACTTGTTGTTCCGTAAGGTCGAGCCGCGTGGCGACTTCTTTATTGGGCAAACCGCGGGTGAACAGCAGCTCCATGACCTTAATCTTTTGCCAGTCGCCCTTTTCCCGCCAGCGGTCGAGTTGGTCAATCAGCGCATCGGCCAAGGCATCGGCTTCCAAGGCTTGGCGCTCACCGCTGCGGGCAATGCTGCTGGCCTTGCGCGCAGGGCCTGGCATATCCCAAGCGGCGCCGTCCGAGCCATCGGTCGAACTGAGCGGCAGCGCAGGCCGGCGGCCCTCGCGACGCAGGTAATCGGTCAGCTTGTGGGCAGCAATCGAGAAGAGCCAGCTCTCCAGCGGTCGACGAACATCGTAGTTCGGCAGACTAGTGAGGAAACCGATAAAGGTCTCCTGAACCACATCTTCACTAGCAGCCCGCTTGCGTAGACGGCTCTCGACGAACGCCAGCAGCCGGCCCTCGTAGTCGCCAATCAGCCGGTTCCAAGCATCCGGTTTGCCGGAGCGGATTTGCTCGATGAGGAGGGCGTCGGGGTTAATCGATTCGGGCATGGACCGCCTTAAAGCAGAAACCCGTCCCACCTCTCGGAGGTTAGGGCAAGCAGGATCAGTCCTCCGATTATCGCCAGCGGAACGGCTGCGAACAACCGCTTTCCGTACCGTCCCCCGGTTGATTCATCGTACTTGAGCGCTCCAAAGGTGACTCCCAGGCAGGCGAGCACGCCAATAAAGCCCATGGCAACGGCCGCCACGCTTTCATCGCGAACCCGGTCCTGCCATGCGCTGATCAGCCAAGTACCGTTATGCTGGTCGATCTGGATCAATGAATGGAGCTTGTAGCTACAGCCGCCTCGGGAGCCTGTGTGGTGGGGTGTCTGTTCCCAGTGTTCAGCCAGCAGCAATCGACGTCGTAGTTCCGCGGAATTGGCGCCCAGGTCACCGGCGCGCAGCGAAGTTGAAGGCCGGTGCATGGAAGGATCAAGGTTGTCCCGCAAGTACTCGATTGCGGTCTCAGCCAACTGTGTTCGCTGTTGCTGATTGCATTGGCTTTGCGTCAAGCAGAGTTGGGTAGCTGTCGCTATACGGAAGACGTTGCCATCCTTCTTCGGGGGGCTCTCTACCCAATCCGGTGGCGAGGCTTCTTTGGTGTCAACCTCGGACAGTTCTTCGACCTTCTCCTCCGCGTTTTCCTCTAAGACCACGCGGGGCTCGGTGAGTTGGGTGAACGCGGCATCGATCTCAGCAGAGTCCTGGATCTGAGCCTGGACCCACTGCTGCTTCTCGTGGATTAGCTGTTGCTCATGGGCGACGCGCGATCGGTTCAAGAACCACACCGCCACGACCACGCCGATAACGACGCCTGCGATGCCGAGGGGCGATGGCGAACGGACTACACCGCGGGAGCGTGCGACGATAAACGCCACCGCGAGGGCCAGCCCGAAGGCCAGCCCCAGCAACACGACCAATAGCCTCCATGAGTGATCCATGGTCACCGACAAAGAATCGGGCTCAAATTCAAGCGGCTGCACAGCAATATCAAACTCGCTCTGACCAGCAGGCAAAACCTGTTCAATACGTTCTGCTGCCACCGAGGACGAGGACATAAAGGCCGGCGGTTGATGATTCTCTTGCTTGGCAACCTTCAACATGAAGAAGGCGACCAAGAGCAACGTCACCACACTCCCAGCGCCGAGCATGATCACGCCGATTAGCCGTGTTTGCTTGTTGGCTAGCAACATCCCCAACACGACCACGATGCCAAGCACCGCACAGCCAACAATGAGCAAGAGCAGCCAGCTCACGAACATTTTCTCACCACCGGGCAGAAGAGAGGGCGCTAGGCAAGCGACAGGAACAACAGAACCAGGCACCCAACAAGCAAAATCGGAACACCGATCAGCAGCCGCTTAGTGTAGTAGCCCCTGGTCGCTTCGTCCGCCTTCAGCAGTCCAAACGCCACGGCAACGACCACCAGCACGCTCAGCGCTCCCGCGCCCACCCTACTGAAGTGCTGCTCCCGCTGCCGAGTGAGTGTCGTCGCGACCAGGTGATCGCCGCCTCGCTTATCGATCTTCACCAGCGTGTAAAGCGTGTACATCCCTTGCAGCGTGGTCTCAGTGCGAACCAAACTTCGCTGTAACACAAATCGCTGAACCAAATCACTGGTCGACATGCCCAGCAACCCGTCGGCGGTATTGAAGGCGTCCGACTGCACGTGGTTGGCAATGTACCCGCGGGCGGTCTGCACGACCTGCCTCCGTTCGGCGTTCATGCACTCGCCAAATGAGCTGTAGGGACCCGATTCAATCACCACCACATAACCGGCGCCCTTGGCAGCCGCGGCCGGATTCTCAGCCCAATCGGGTGGGGCGCTCTGCAGTTCTAGCGTCGTCGAACCACGGGGATCAGAGTAAGTCACTCGCTTGCCGTCGTTCCTCTCGCGAGAGCGTCCCTCGGTGGCTTGATTGATCTGTTCAATAACCTCCGGCATCGGCGTGTCGTGGGCAAACTGTATCCGGCGTCCGTCCTTCAGCACCAAGGTCGAGGTCTTGGTTTCTCTCCGCTGGGCCTGCTGCAACTGCAACGTCTGGGCCAGGAGATCATCGCCGCCATCGTCGTTCTTGAACGTCAGCAGCGTATAGATCGTGTGCCTGTCTTTCTCTTCCACGAGCCGTCGTGCTTGGACAAACTGCTTGTAAAGCTCAGCCGTACTCATCTCGATCGGCGCAAAGACGCCGACCGCCCCTTTGGACCGCTCTTGCAGGTACTTACGAATGCCCTTCAAGACATGTTTCTGCTCTATCTTCAAGCAGCTGTCCAACCCGCCACGCGAGACCGACTTGTACACCAGCACGTAATCGGCATCAAACTGCTTGGCCAACTGTTTGGTGAAAGCAGAATTCGACTCGTAGTCCGACTCAGGCCGGTTGGCCCAGCCTGGCGCTTCGTCCTCGATCAACAGCGGCGGCGCGCCTAAGCGTCGCAGCTCGCTAGGGTCGTCCAGTTTGATACGTGGCTCGGTAAGCTTGCGAAACGCTTGTTCGGTGGCAGCCGCCACGCGGGTATCGGCCCTGTGCCGCTCCGCCACAGCGCGGGCCACCTCCTTGCGGTCGGCGTCGGCTCGATCGAGTCCGGCCAGCATCCAGTACAACGAAGTCATCAACATCACCGCAGTGACGGCAATCGAAATACCGATGAATGCAAGCTTTGTCGCAGAGCTTCGATGCTGATTGGTGATGGCCCACACGGCCAGCGCCACCACGCAGGGAACCACGCAGACGGCAAGCATGAGTTCTAGGACGCCGACACTTGCGATCATCATGCCAACCCTCCACGTGCTACTTCTTCCCGCTTGCTAGGCGGCATCCATGGGCTGGCCAACTGGACCGCCACAGCCACGATGGCGGCTACCGTCATGGCCGTGGGCTGGGGATACCAAACCACCAGATGGAGGACCCAGGCGAAGAAGGCAACCCAAGCGACTGACCAAAACCCAATTCGTTTGTCTCGCGTGTACTCCGCTTGTCGCCACCAGCGAAGCAGCATCAACAGCCCGGCAAAGTACAGCGTGGAATGCAACAGGAAGTCGGAAGCGTAACTCGTGATCGGGGCGCTGTTGCTCAAGCTGGGCATGTCTAAGACCTCCCGCACCAGCGAATCGTTGACGCCTGGCCCGAAGTCGCGGCCGGCGGGAAGATCAACGCCGAGACCTGAGCCAAGCAGTCCGGCGATAAGTCCTACGCCGATTCCGCAGGCGAGCATGATGCCTCGCATGGGGGCCTGATCCTCAAACCGACCTTCGGAATACTTACCAGTGATCAAGGCGGCCCAGGCGCACAGAGTCGTAACGATGCTCATCCACAGCACCACCACCACGCCACGAGAATCCGTCATCGAATCCCATAAGATCGACGCTACGAGCGAACCGCCTACGCACACCAGCGCGGCAAACAGCATCGATCCCAACAACTCGGTGAGTTTCTCGCGTTGCCCCTTGGCTGCCACTTGCTTGCGGGCTGCTTCGCGCCAATTGAGCCTCATACGGCGCGCCTGGGCCGCCATGCGGTGCCTTTCCTGGCGGGGCGGAGCAGGGTGAGGCGCCGTATCGGCAGCTAGCCGGGCAGCGGGCGCTGAAGCCGCCACCGCAGTCGCTTGCGAAGCAATCGAAGGACGAATCAACGCCGCCCACACCAAGTAGTAAATGGCGTAGAAGACCAAGGCCGCCGGGATAATCGCCCAAGAAGTAAGGGTAAAGCAGGCAAGGATTGCCATCACCAGCAACACGCCCAGCAGTGGGTGCGTATCGACACAACGACTCCAGACATGCGCGGTCGATTGCTTGAGTGACTTCCAGAGCGGCTCGTCGAGATCAGGCTGGCGTGGGGTGGCCGGGGCCGAGGGATTCGTAGCAGGCGAAGTCGCATCGCCAGGCAAAAGACCGGCTGGCGCAACGGCGGCAGCGTTGCTGCCCGCCTCACCTGCGAGCCCCGGACCTCCGCCAGGGAGCATGGCCACGAGCTCGTTAACGGTCCTCAGTCGGACGTCGGGATCCTTGGCCAACGCACGGCGGACGATCTCTCGATAAGGCTCGGCTACCTGTTCCAGGTCGGGCTCGGCGGTCAGGTGCTTCATGAGCACCTCGCCGACGCTCTCGCCTTCAAACGGCACATGTCCCGTGAGCATCTCGTAGAGGATGATTCCCAGGGCGTACGTGTCGATCTCTCGGCCGTATCGACCGTTGGCGATTTCCGGCGCCATGTAGTGGACCGTGCCGACACTCTCGGTTTGGCCACTTCGGCGGCTGCAAGAAATGAACTTCGAGAGGCCGTAGTCGCCAATCTTTACCGTTTCACCATCCAAGAAGATATTGCCAGGCTTAAGGTCGCGGTGCACGATGCCGTTGTCATGCAAGTGAGAAACGCCCGCCGCGATGCCATGCATCCAGCGCAGAGCGTCCTGTTCACTCAAGCCGGTGGGATTCTGCTGGAGTACGTCCTCTAGTGAATTGGCGCCCGAGCCGGGCCCCGTGACGTACTCCATAATCACCCAGTCGTCGCCCGCGTCATCGGTGCGGATGTCGTACAGCGCGATCAGGTTGGGGTGCTTTAGGTTTAAGCAATGGCGGACGCCGCGGAGTTCGACGTCGAGATTGCGGCGGATGAGCTTCATCGCCACTTCTTTGCCTGCGTCGCTCTCGGCGAAGTAGACCTCGCCAAATCCGCCGCGGCCTACGCCACGGCGGATCGTGTAACCATCAAGTGGTCGATCGCCGCTGGAGTACATGAACTTCATCGGCGGCTTGCTCGCGGCAGTGATGGAAGCGGCCGCGTTGTCAGGTTCCGGAGAAGAGGTGTTCATGATTGCCAAGGGGTCAGGCTTCAGCGTAACGGTGGGGGCTTCCATGGGTCTAGTGATGAATCGAGGAGCCAGTGCTAGGGGCTCGTGGGACGGTGGAATCTCTTAGACTTCTTCGACGGCGAAGGCGAAATCTTCCCCTTCAATCCGCGAGCCAGACGAAATCGCCACCGGATTGGCGACCAGCTCACCATCCACCGTCAACGATGCCCCCGAGCGGCACTGCAGCTGATCCTCCCCATGACTAGTCGTCTTACGAAACAGAATCACATCTTCTTTCCAGCGCGGACAGTGCACATGGCAGTGGTTGCTGGATCCCATGATGCAGCTATCGGCCATGAGCAGAACGGCATCCGCCGAGGGTGCGGTGCGATGGCCGCTCTCCACGACCAGCCGAGCGGTGGAACTCAACGCGTGCGGTCGCGTGAAGCGCAACCTGACCGAGTCGCCCAGCGTAATCAGGTTGTTGTCTGCCAGCACCATCGGGCCATCAATGGCTTGGCCGTCCACACTGACTGCGCCCAGTGGCTGCAACACATACGAGCCCTCTTCGCGGCGCAACACCGCGTGGCGGCGTGACAGATCGGCCAGGATGGGTAGCGTCGCGCCACCGGCCGAACCGCTAGCGGGCTGACCCAGCAGGATTTCATCGTCCAGGCAAACTAAGAAACCTCCCACCGCGTCCACCCACAGCATCCGGCGATCCGCCGCCACAGCGCCGGCGTTCGTATCTTCCGTTGACTTATTACTGCGGCGTGTCGAAGGGCGCACCGCGGGAACTTCTTTGGAAGGCGAGCGGAGCGACTGGGCGATTTGGCGATTGTTCTTTGGCATAGCTAGCGGAGTTTGCCGCGCCCGGCCGGGATGAGTCTTCGTGAGCCCCAGTCCAATTTCTTTCCAAAGCCGGCGACGGAGTCCCTGGGCGATCGGATCGCCAGGAGCAATTCGCAAACAGTCGTCGGCTGCGGAGAGCGCTTCGTCCCAGGCTTGCTTGGCAGCAGCGGTGTGCAAGCGCTCGTGAGCCGCCTTATGTTCGTTGGCTCGCTCTGAGAGGGAGTCCGCCTCACGGTCCAGCATGGGGGCCACCTGCATTGTACCCAGACCGGACTTGGCCGAGGCCTCCGCCTGGCGGCGTGACTGAAGCAGCATTTCTTGGGCGGCGGTCATCTGACCGCCGTGAGCCATTCTGCGGGCTTCCGTCCAGGCGGTCGCAATCTCGCTAACCTGGCGGAGAGACTCACTCATGGCGCCTCGACGACGCGCTCGTTCAATGCGTTTGAGGGCGCCATCCGGCTCTCCAGCAACCAGCCGAGAAAGGGCCTGCTCTGCAGCGGCCTGGGCGTATTCGTTGCGAAGCAGGTCGCCCGTGGCGACAGGCAACCCAAGCTGCTCGGCCGCGTCGAGGTCCGCCATGCCCGCTGCGCTTTCGCCCCAAGCAAACCGCTGCCGGGCCCGTTCGGTAAACTTCTCGGCCACCTGGCCCGCCAGCTTTTTGGCCGGGAGAAAGTCCCGCAGATCGTCATCGTCCAGCAACTTACGAGCCTCGTCGACGCGCCCTGCCGAGAGAGCTTCGCCCGCTTCACGGAGTTTCAGGCGCCAGTGGAACATGACAGAGGCCAAGTGTGAGGGGCCGGGGACAGAAACGCTTGAGCGACCTCGCCGAGAGCGACTTTGCAAACCAACCCCGGGCCAACGCCCAACTCGCGGGTCCTGCGAGTTGGGTCATTAGCTCCCGGAGTCTTTCGCACACGAACTCAGTCTTTGGCAAAGCTTGCGGTGGCGACTTCCACCTCAACCCGCGGCGACTTCAGCTGGAAGTAGGCCGCTACCTGTTCGGTAACGTCTTCCGACTCCGCAGCATCGAGCGGGATCTCCGCTTGGACATCGATGTCGGCATTGGCCAACTTGGCGGCGACGTCCAGCTTGGTGCGGATATCGGAAATCAACTCCTTGGTCCTGGCCAGTTGGCTATCGTCGATGACCAAGTCGCTGGAAGCTTGGGCCACCTCCACAAGCTTGCGCTTCGCTTCCAGGTTGGTAATGTCCGTTTGCAGCTTCTGCTGAGCGCTAACCAGAGCGGTAAGCTTCTGACGCGCCGCGTCGAGGTTGCGAGCGCGGGCATCTCGCATGCTCTTAAGATGCGATAGCGTTTCGTCGCTCACTTTGAACCGACTAAACCGGCGGCCCAGGTCTTCCTTCACTTCCTGCCGCGAATACTCGTGCCCCGCGTACCGGAAGATGTTGCGCCCGTCTGAAAGGTCCGACTGCAGACGAAGGATTTCGTCCTTGCTTTTGTCGTTCTTGGCTTCCGAGTTGGCAATCTGATCATTGAGCCGCTCGATGGCGATTTCTTCCTTGGCGATCACGTGCATCGACCTTTTCACCTCGGGCGCGAGGTCGGATGCCATTTGGCGTGCTCGGTCGATTTGGAACTCGATGGGCACACTCTCTTCTGCGGCGGTGGAGACTCTCGAACAGGCAGTCTTTAGGTAGCTCATTGCGTTGGTGCCCAAAAGCACCCCGCCCACGACCGCGACGCCAATCGAAGTGATGATGAGTTTGTGGAACATGACTCGGGTACCTCAGAAACAGGGCTGGCCACCGCCGTGCCCCGCCACAGGGCCCCGAAGGTGGTCGTTTGGAAAGTTCGCGTGTGTGCGTTGGGTTCAGCTCTTCCAGCCGTGGAAGGGCTCTCTGCTAGGGAATTCGCCGCCCTGTGCCACTTATTGGTCCCATCGAGAAAGTTTTTTCTGCCCCCAAGCTTCCCCTAGCAACTGGTCTGTACTTGCTGTCAGCGGGCTTCCGGGAGCAGCCACCAAACCCTGCACCAGAACCTCCGGAGGGACCGATACGTACCGAACAGACTAGAAACCTGCTCTGTGGCCACGAGAATTACGACCAAGATGCTAGCAAGAACGCTCTCATTGGCCCTGGCAGCCCTGCTGACGGCAACGCTTGGTTGCTTTGGCGAAAAACCCCAGCTTGGCCAAGCCACCATCGACGCGGCGCGTGCTCAGCTCATCCTTGCGGAGGAGCCGACGGGAGCCGTCACGCCGCTGGATCTGCGTGAACAGGAGGGCGGGTTCCAGCCCGGCCATGTGGTTCTCGTAGGCCAGATTGGTGGCGTGCCTAACCCCTGGAAAGGGATCGAGACCAACTTTCCCTGGCGATCCGGTGAAGCCACGTTCTTCTTGGTCGATCCGGGGACCGCGGCCGAGTTTGCTGACCACTCGGCTGACGATCCGGACCACGCCGAGAACTGCCCCTTCTGCGCCCGGCGCGCGGAGGACAGTGCCAATGCCGTGGCGGTGGTGACGTTCCTTGACCAACAAGGCGAACCCTACGCAGCAGACGCCGAGCAATTGCTGACACTAAAGAAGGGCGCCACGGTTGTCGTCAGCGGGCTCGCCAAGCTAGTCGGCGAAACCAAGACTCTCGTCGTCGAAGCAGACGGCCTCTATCTCAGAGAATGACTTGTGCTCGGTGATCGAGCCACCCGCTAGAACGAACCTCTCTCATCCGACAAGGAAGTCACGATGAATCTGCTTGCTTTGCTACTATTAGCCGCCACCGCAACGCCGGCGCAAGAGGCCGACAATCCCGCTGAGGCCATCAAGCCCCGCAAACTGCCGCAGGGCGTGATCGAGCTGCACGTAGCCGATCTGCACTGTAAGACTTGTGCCAAGAAGCTGGCTCGCAAGCTCTACACCACGCCGGGCGTCATGCGGGTAAGGACCTACGTCTCCAAAGACCTGGCCATCATCGAGTTGCAGCCCAAGAAGAGCGTGGAACTGGCTCGCCTGTGGCGTGCGGCGGAGCTTGCGGAGCAGAAACCGATCGCGATGTTGGTGATGAACAAGAAGCTGGTCGCCAAGGATCTTGCCAAAGCGCTGGAAGAACTGGCGGAGCAGCCGCAGCGGGGAACCGCCCGGCGATAGCTCCCCCTTGGCGGGCGGTTTAGGATGGAAGCCTTCGGATCCTGATCCCCCGGCCACTGCTTACCTGTCCATGGCGACCACGCCCCCAGCCGACGCATCTTCGACCCACAAGTCGTGGACCGACCTGTCCGCCTACACCAGTGGCAACTACAGGCCGGGCCGGGGGTTCGCCTGGCAGCTGCTTTGGTACTATGTAGGGCTCGTCTTCTTCGAATCGGGGTGGTTCCCCTTCCGAGGCTTCAAGCCACCCTTGTTGCGGCTCTTTGGGGCCAAGATTGGCCAAGGGGTGGTGATCAAGCCGAACGTTCGGATCAAGTATCCTTGGCTGCTGGAAATCGGCGATCACTGCTGGATTGGCCAAGACGTATGGATCGACAATCTCGCATGGGTGCGGATTGGCGATCATGTTTGCGTGTCTCAAGGCGTCTACTTTTGCACCGGTAGTCACGACCATCTCACTCCAACGTTCGACCTAGCTGAAGGGCCGATCACCGTAGGCAACGGCGCGTGGCTCGCGGCCAAGAGCACCCTCCTGGCTGGGGTGGAAGTGGGAGCCAACGCCTTGGTGGCAGCTGGCTCGGTGGTGACCAAGCCGGTGGGGGCCGCCAAAGTCGTCGGCGGCATCCCTGCCCAGGAGCTTGCCGATCGCTCGCCTCCAAAACTCTAGGCTCACACGCTGTTGAAAAAAGGCAACACCAGGCAGGGCTCATCGGCCTTACCAGCAGCCTGATACCGGCCTCCTGGCGGCCACCTGCACAATCCCGGGCCTCTTGAGACCCGCGTAATCCCTACAACACTCGGGCCCTTTTCTGCGTTCTGATTGGGCAGGCCAGGCAATCCGGCGCGGTCAAACGGACCAGGAAACACCCCCCACTAGGTTTCTGCCTCTTCTCATGCCCTGCGCCTTGGCACTTCGTTGACGAGCGGAAAAGTCACGACTAAGATGCGCATGCTGGGGCGAGGCAATCGTTCGCAAGTGTTTGCTATCAGTTCATTTACGCAGTCGACGGCCATCCGCTATCGTTCCACCTTGGCAGTTGTCGTTGAGCCCCAGCACTGATGGATTTCCACTAAGCCCGCAGGCTTGAGAATCCGGCTTCTGTTGGGAACATGCTGCTAGCGCTGAGCAAGCCCGGACGTAGCGAGGCCCGTCCCGCCAAGTAGCAATGGCAAGGCAGAGGGAGCATGCCAGCTCGCTACGGGGGCCTCACTGGCACCGAAATTGCTTTGACATTGCCTGGAGCTGTTTCCCCTGTTTTTTGCTTTCACGACTCTCAGAGTTTTGATCCTCCGACATCGTGCATGCACCCCTGGCCGACCACGGCCTAACTGGACCGACACAAACTGATGCTCGATTCGACCCAAGTCAGTTACGGCATTGCCCTGATCGCCGCGCTGATTGCTAGCTTGATCTCGACCGGCGTTGTTCGTTCGCTGGCTCGTCGGATCGACTTTGTCGATCGGCCTGACGGCGGTCGCAAGAACCACAAGGCGCCGGTCTCGCTAGGCGGCGGCCTGGCCGTTTTCGTGGCGATGCTGGCCGGCACTGGAGTGGCGTTTGCCTTTGCAAGGTACTCAGGCCTCGACATCCTGAACCGCAGTCCCGCGGGAGGATACGACCTGCCTGTCATGCGCGGCCTGTTGCTGGCGTCCTTCTTGACCGTGCTGTTGGGATTGATTGACGACCGTTACACGCTACGAGGCCGATACAAGCTGCTTGGCCAAATCGGCATTGCAGGCGTACTGATGTACTTCGGTTTGCGCATCACGCAGTTCGGCTTGCTGGGAGAAGTTCACCAACTCGGTTGGTTGAGCTTGCCCATTACGCTGATCTGGATCTTAGGCACCATCAACGCCATTAACCTCATTGATGGCATCGACGGTCTGGCTTCCAGCGTGGGAGCCGTGCTGTGCCTGACCGTTGCCGCCATCACCGGCATGCATGGCCACTTTGCCGAAGCCATCATCGTGCTCGCCTTGGCGGGCGCGCTGCTCGGCTTCTTGAGGTACAACTTTGCCCCGGCTTCAATCTACTTGGGCGACACCGGCAGTATGCTCATCGGATTGGTGGTTGGCGCCCTGGCCGTCAATACCGCCAACAAGGCGCCAGCCGCGGTGGCCATGGCCGTTCCCCTGGCAGTTTGGTCCATTCCGATTCTTGACTCTGCCGCAGCCATTCTTCGCCGCAAGCTGACCGGCCGCAGCCTCTTCGCCGCCGACCGCGGCCATATGCATCACTCGCTGCTAACGCGCGGCTGGACCGTACGGCAAGCCGCGCTGTTCATCACACTGATCTGCGCCACCACTTGCTTGGCGGCCGTGCTGGCTGTGCTTTGGGAAAGCGAGCTGATCGCCCTGGGCATTGTCTTAGCGGTAGTGGTATTCCTGATTTACACCAAGACTTTTGGCCACATTGAGTTCTCGTTGATGAGCAGCCGGGTTCGGGAATCGGCCATCTCGTTGTCGCCGTCGCGTACAAAGATCCCCGAAGCCAAGCAGCGGGCCGTTCAGCTACAAGGGTCGCGCGAGTGGGACCGTTTGTGGGCTGCCATGACCGAGGCCGCCGAGGATTACTGCCTGACGAAAATGAAACTCTCGATCAGCATCCCTCAGCTGCACGAGGTGTTTTATGGTTCCTGGGAGTCGGCAAACAAATCGGATGTCGATTCCGATATGCTGTGGTCGGTGGTGCATCCGCTGATTGTTGATGGCAAGAAGGTCGGCCACGTGGAATTCACTGGCTCGCCCGATGCCAGACAACCCTCCACACCTGCCCACATCATGCAGGTCCTCGATTTCTTCGAGCCCATTGAGGACGACGTCCACCACATTCGCGAGCAGATTTCCGCCGATCAGGCTGACCAAGTCCGTGATCGACCCTCGCTGATTGGCATCAAGGCCATGAGCCGTCAAGAACTAAGCGGCGACAGCCTCCCCACCTCGGAGGAGAGTGCTGCTGCTCAGCAACCGGAGGCTACGCAGGAATCTCCCGTCAGCCCGGTCACGAATTGATCTCGCTTGCACTGATTAGGCCTTCAACCTCTAGGTGACGGATCGCCGCTTTGCTCCTTCCCTTTGCGTGGCGAACCGATGACTCCGCCTTCCGTCCCGCTTGACGCTCGCGTCCTGATCACCGGCCATCGAGGCATGGTCGGTTCGGCTCTAGTGCGGCGTTTTCAACAAGCTGGTTATACGAACTTACTGACGGCGTCACGCGATGAATTGGATCTCCGCGATCCCGCGGCCGTTAGCGCCTGGTTTGCCAACATGAAGCCGGACTATGTCGTGCACGCAGCCGGGCGAGTTGGCGGGATACAAGCCAACCGGACGCAGCCGGCGGACTTTCTCTACGACAACCTGATGATCCACGCCACGGTGCTTCGCGCTGCCTGGCAGACGGGTGTCCAGAAGTTGCTCTATCTGGGCAGTAGCTGCGTTTATCCCCGCGATTGTCCACAGCCCATGAATGAGCAGCATCTGCTGACGGGCCCACTAGAGCGGACCAATGACGCGTATGCCATAGCGAAGATCTCAGGGCTCATGTCGTGCGACGCCTACCGGCGGCAGTACGGCTGCAACTTCATAGCGGCCATGCCCACCAATCTGTATGGCCCACGCGACAAGTTCGATCTCGCAGGCTCCCACGTGGTGCCGGCGCTGATCCGAAAGTTCCACGATTGCCGGGTGGCGGCAGCGCGGGGCGAAGAACCGACCG
The DNA here is from genome assembly GCA_965263315.1 of Lacipirellulaceae bacterium. Classification (GTDB taxonomy): domain Bacteria; phylum Planctomycetota; class Planctomycetia; order Pirellulales; family Lacipirellulaceae; genus JBCCQL01. The sequence goes on from CBDHGZ010000002.1 coordinate 890,703, forward strand.
TTGAGATCTGGGGGACCGGGGCCGCGCAACGAGAGTTCCTCTACGTTGAGGATTTGGCCGACGCCTGCCTTTGGTTGCTGAACAACTATGAAGAGGAGTCGATCATTAATGTCGGTACGGGGCAGGATCAGACGATCCGGGAGTTGGCCGAAACAATCCGCCAGGTTGTCTGCCCCGAAGCTCGGCTAGAGTTCGACACTTCCAAGCCGGACGGCACGCCCCGCAAGCTGCTGGATGTCTCTCGCCTGCACCAACTTGGCTGGCGACACCAAACAGAACTCCGCCAGGGCATTGCCCAGACCTACGAGTGGTTTGTCGCCCATTGTCCCGACGCCGCGGCGCTACCTGCCTAGCCGTCTCTGAGAACCTGGTTACCCACGACGCCCATGGCTACTGGCCAAACTCAACGCAAGCGCGCCCTCATCACGGGTGTCACCGGTCAGGACGGCTCGTACCTAGCCGAATTGCTGCTGGCCAAGGGCTACGATGTTTGGGGAATCATCCGCCGCAGCTCATCCTTCAACACCGGTCGCATCGACCACCTCTATCAGGATCCACACGAAAGTGATGTGCGCCTTCGCCTGTTGCACGGCGACCTGGCCGACAGCGGCAACTTACATCGAATTCTACAGCAGGTTCGCCCCGACGAAGTCTACAACCTTGGCGCCCAGTCGCATGTGAAAGTCTCGTTCGACGAACCAGAATACACTGGCGACATCACCGGTTTGGGCGTCACGCGCGTGTTAGAGGCAATGCGGACGCTTGGCGTCAACGCGCGGTTCTATCAGGCTTCTAGCTCGGAACTCTACGGCAACGCCAGCCAGTCGCCCCAGAACGAAGCCACGCCCTTCCATCCTCGCAGCCCCTACGCCGCAGCAAAGGCCTATGGATATCACGTCACGCGGAACTACCGCGAGGCGTATGGCATGTTCGCGGTCAACGGAATTTTGTTCAACCACGAGTCTCCCCCGACGGGGCGAAACGTTTGTCACGCGCAAGATCAGTCGCGCGGCGGGACGGATCAAACTTGGTCTGCAGGAGAAGCTCTACCTAGGCAACCTGGACGCCCAACGCGACTGGGGGTTTGCCGGCGACTATGTCGAGGCGATGTGGCTCATGCTCCAGGCCGATCTGCCAGACGACTATGTGATTGCCACGGGCCAGACGTGCAGCGTTCGCCAGTTTTGTGACCACTGTTTTAGCGAGCTAGGAATGCCGCTGCAGTGGCGTGGCTCGGGGATCGAAGAATGCGGTGTTGACGCACACGGTGTGGTCCGCGTGGAAGTCGACCCCGGTTACTTCCGCCCCACAGAAGTGCCTCTGCTCCAGGGCGATGCGAGCAAAGCCAGTCGCCAGCTGGGCTGGCAGCCGAGGGTCACCGTCCAGCAACTAGCCCAGATGATGGCCCAGGCGGATCTGCGGCTAGCCAAGCGCGAAGCCGCCGATCAGGCTCAGAGCACCCCAACGGACAGCCCCCCCGCCTGAAGCCGCGCGTCGAGCCGGTTGGACCGCGCCAAAGCGGCAATTCTCCCCGTTTTCTGAGCATCGGGACGGTCGCAGGGTTCGCCAGGCCTGACTATACTACGGGTCTCGGCGTGGTAGCGGATGGATGACTCTAACCTCAATTGCCACGGAAGCACCGCGTCGATCCCACCAATCCAGCAGGAGTCTTTCTAAGATGAGCGACCAGTCTATTCTCGTTGCCGGCGGCGGCGGCTTCATTGGCGGACACCTCGTAGCACGGCTCCGCGAGATGGGCTTCACCAAGATTCGTAGCGTCGACATCAAGCCCACCGACCAGTGGTACCAGGTGTTTGACGACGTGGAGAACGTGGTCGCCGACCTGAAGCTCAAGGAAGCCTGTGTCGAAGCCTGTAAGGGCGTTGACCGCGTCTACAACTTGGCTGCCGACATGGGCGGCATGGGTTTCATCGAAAACAACAAAGCGCTCTGCATGCTGAGCGTTCTGATCAACACCCACTTGCTAGAAGCGGCTCAAGAGGCGGGCGTCGATCGTTTCTTCTACGCCTCCAGCGCCTGCGTCTACAACGCCGATAAGCAGAAGTGCGAAGACGTGGTGCCGCTCAAGGAAGCGGACGCCTACCCCGCCATGCCCGAAGATGGCTACGGTTGGGAAAAGCTCTTCAGCGAGCGGATGTGCCGCCACTTCCGCGAAGACTACGACCTGACGACCCGCGTCGCCCGGTTCCACAATGTCTATGGTCCTCACGGCACTTGGGACGGCGGACGCGAAAAGGCCCCCGCCGCCATTTGCCGCAAGGTCATTCACGCCAAGGAAACTGGCGATCACACCATCGAGGTTTGGGGCGACGGTAAGCAAACCCGTAGCTTCATGTACATCGATGATTGCATCGACGGCATCCTCAAGATCACAGATTCCGACATTCTCGAGCCGATCAACCTGGGCTCGGACGAGATCACCACGATCACGGGTCTGGTGGAAATGGTCGGCGAGATCGCTGGCATCGAGATCACCCGCGACCACAATCTGGACGCTCCTAAGGGCGTCAACGGTCGCAACAGTGACAACACGATGATCACCGAACTTCTCGGCTGGGCGCCCGGCATCAAGCTGCGTGATGGCATGGCGAAGACCTTCGAGTGGATTCACGCCGAGTACCTCAAGAAGCACGCCGCCACCGCCGCCACCTAAGGCGACATCGATGTTTCGTCAGCGGCACGGAGGCGGCGCCAATACGCCGGCGATGCTGACGGAGCGTCCCGTGTCTGCCAACCAGCGACAGCCATGTCTGAAGCACCGCGGATTCTTGTAATCAGCCAGGTCTACGTGCCCGATCCCGCGTCGGTGGGGCAGCACATTGCTGATGCAGCAGAGGAGTTGGTCCGACGCGGCTATCGCGTGCGGGTGCTCACCTCGCGCAACGGTTACGACGATCCGTCGTTGAAATACCCGGCTCGCGAAGACCTCAACGGTGTTGAGGTCATTCGCTTGCCGTTTTCTTCGCTTGGCAAAGCCACCATCCTGCACCGTGTGCTGGGTCAATTGAGTTTCCTGTTCCAGGCCACCCTGCGGGGGCTCTTTACGCCGGGCTTGCGGGGCATGCTGGTGAGTACGTCGCCGCCGATGGCGGCGATTGCCGCGCTCAAGATTCACTTCTTCCGCCGTGTGCCCATTACCTACTGGGTGATGGACCTCAACCCCGATCAGGTCATCGCCTCGGGCCACATGAAGGAGTCGTCGTTGGTGGTCCGCGCGATGGACTGGCTTAACCGCCGCATCCTCAACACGGCCAGCCAGATCGTTCCCCTCGATCCCTTCATGGCCGATCGGCTCCGCGCCAAGCTGAAGGGCCGACCAAAGCAACTCCAGACGCTTGAGCGTAAGATCGCCACGATGCCGCCATGGCCAATGCTCACGGTCCAAGAAGATGTCCCACGGGCCACCAATCCTTTTCGAGAGAAGCATGGCTTTGGTGACAAGCGGGTCATCATGTATAGCGGGAATCATGGTCTCACGACTCCGGTCGACACGCTGGTCGAAGCCGCCCTCAAGCTCCAAGACGATGATCGGCTGATGTTCGTTTTCGTCGGCGGCGGTCCTGGTAAGGAAGTGGTTGACCGAACGGTAGCGGAGAAGGCGCCGCCGAATTTGCTTTCGTTACCCTATCAGCCGCTATCAGAGATTAAGTACTCCCTCTCGGCGGCAGACGTGCATGTCGTCTTGATGAACGAGTCGCTCGTGGGCATCGTTCACCCCTGCAAAGTGTATGGCGCCATGAGCGTAAGCCGCCCGCTGCTGTACTTCGGCCCGCGGCCAAGTCATATCACGGAGCTGCTGGACGCCGGCGATATCGGCTGGCAGGGGGAGCAGGGCGATGTTGACGGCGCGGTACAGATTCTCCAAGAGATCGCCGCCAAGCCACTCGAAGAGCTGGCGGCTCAAGGACAACACGCTCAAGAGATGCTGCTCAGGCGACTCAGCCGCGAATCGCTTCGCAGCGACTTCTGCGACGTGGTCGAACAAAGCCTGGGCCAGCAACGTCTCGCCCAACCGGTCGCCGCCGACTGAGTATTCGCCAACCCGCTAAGCAATCGCCGCCAACGGGACAATCGGCTAGACTCGGGTCATGAAGCCCGACGAGCATCTCTGCCTTTGCTTCCATGTGTCCCGGCGCAAGGTAGAAAACTTCTGCCGAATCGAGCAACCCGCTGCCCCCTCGCTACTGTCAGAGTGCGGCGGCGCGGGCACCGGCTGCGGCTGGTGCCGGCCGTTCCTTAAGAAGCTCTGGGAAGCCTCGCGCCAGCAGGCGGAAGCCGACCTTCCCGCCGCGGAGGCCTATGCCAGCGAGCGTGGCAACTATGTCCGCTCCGGCGGTGGCACTCCACCGCCGGGAGCGGAACCGGCGCCGTAACGACTACCAGCCGTAACCGCGCTATGCGGTCATGCCACCATCCACGCCTAACGTGGATCCCGTGACATAGCCGGTGGAACAAGAAGCCAGATACACCACCGCTTGAGCCACTTCGGCAGCGGTACCCGCTCGTTTCATCGGCGTCATGTTCGTAAACGGGCTGGGGTCGCCACCTGTGATGCGATTGAGCAGGTCCGTGGTGATTGGCCCTGGGGCGACGGTGTTTACCCGAATTCCTGCCTCAGCCACCTCTTGAGCCACCGAACGCGAAAGCCCCTCCAAGGCGAACTTGGACGCCACGTAGGAGGAAAACATCCCAAAGCCCCGCAGCCCGGCAACCGACGTGGTGTTGATGATGGAACCACCGCCCTGGGAAGCCATGATTGGAATAGCTGCCTTCATTACGTACCAAGCGCCGATCAGATTCACTTCCATGATTTGCCGCAGGTTTTCCTCGCTCTCCTCAACCAGCGGCGTGAGCCGGGCGCCTTCGATGCCCGCGTTGTTGAACAGAATGTCCAGCGATCCATACTTCTGTATCACCGCCTCCATCAGTCGGCTAACCTGATCCAACTGGGTGACATCCGTCTGCACAAAAGCGGCTTCGCCACCCGCTTTTTTGATGGAGGCTACCACGGACTCGCCTTCTGCTTGCCGGCGAGCCGCCACCACGACCTTGGAGCCTTCGGCCGCTAGTGCCTCTGCCGCCGCTGCTCCTATGCCTGAACTCCCACCTGTGACGACGGAAGTCTTTCCCGCAAGTGATGCTGTTGCCATACGTTTAACTTCTCCCAATGAGTAACCAATGTGTTTGTACCGTTCGGTACAAACGAGGCCAAATAAAAAGGCGACGGCTCAGACCGCCGCTACCGACAACACCGAACGGACCTGTTTCATCAGCGCTTGCAGCGTACTGGCCGGCGCTTGGGCCTTACCATAAACCCGCATGGCCATTGTTAAGCCAAGCAGCACCTTGCTCGTTTCGTTGGCGTCGACAGACGGGCAAATGGAACCCTCCGCCTGAGCCTTGCGAATGAGCGTGGCGAAGAGCTTCTCGTGATACTTGAAACCCGCCTGCACTCTTTCCAGCGCTGCCGGATCGCTCTGGGCTCGCTCCAGGACGCAGTTGAGAGCCAGGCAAGATTTTTGCCGATCGCTACCGACTGACTCCTTCTTGATCGCTTCCATCAACGCCAACAAGGCGTCTTTCGGCTCTCTGCCGTCGATAATCTTGTGGAAGGTACTGAATCGTTCATCCAAGTACAGGTCCATCGCCTCCAGGTAGACCTCGTGCTTACTGCCGTAGGTGTCGTAGAAGCTGCCCTTCTGGATCCCCATCGCTTGGAGCAGCTCCGATAGCGATGTGCCCTCGTATCCCTGAGCCCAAAAAACGTGCATCGCACGCCGTAGCGCAACTTTGGGGTCGAATTGTTTGGTCCAAGGCATGGCAGGGATCTCGATGTCTGATTCAATGTTACGCAGTCTGTACCGCTCGGTCAACACCATTCATCGAGACGCCACCCCACCATCTTGCAGCAGATGATCGCCCCGCTCCGGCTTTCGGAAAGCGAAAGCCGATTGTGCTGGTCGCCGTGAGGAGTCTCATCCCTATTGACCGCTGCGATCAAGTGAGAGGCGGCCAAGAATCTTCTCCGGTGGCACAAAATGGCGGATCAAAACCGAGTGCCGAAATTTGCAGCCACAGCCGCTAGGATGACAATTGCCTTCTCCTAACTTGCGGGCGACTTCCTGAAGGAAGTTTCGTAAGTCGTTTGGCTTGGTCAGATAGTTCGGTAAGGCAGCTTACAAGCCGAGTCGAAAAACGCTTCAAGTCGGCTTGCCGGTAAGAAAGTCGCAAAATCTTTGTGCCAACCAACGGGTGACGGCCGATCTTGCCTCAACCTGCCACGCGGCTTACACTCCCGCCCCCATCGGTCCCCAACGGATCGGCCCTACGCGCTAGCATGATGCTGGCGCCAGAGGCCCAAAGCCGACAGACAGGTATGCCGAAAGGCCAGAAAGGATTCCGGTCATGCTGTTCGACAGCCCCGCAATCGTCAGACAAATCCTCGACCTCCAAGCTAGCACGGTGGAGCGGTGGCACTCCGAGCCACTCGACAATCCCTACACCGGGTTGCTAGCAATCGTTTGCCAACAGCACCAGTACAACTTTCAGCTGTGGCACGAAGAGGACATCGCCCGGAGCGCCGACGCGGGCGATACGAAGATAGCCGCAGTCAAACGGGCCATTGATGGCTTCAACCAGCAACGGAATGACTGGATCGAGCGCATTGATGAAACGCTCATTCAGATGCTCTCCACAGGCGGCGTTATTGCCTCTGCCGGGGCGACGCTAAACACAGAAACGCCCGGGTCGGCGATCGATCGGCTGTCGATCATGTCGCTCCGCATCTTCCACCTAGAAGAAGAGCTGGAGCGCGACGACGTGGACGGAGCCCACGTCGAGAAGGTGCAGCAGAAGCTCGCCCGCTGCGGCGTGCAGTTGTCCGATCTGTCGCAGTCGCTCGAAGAGTTGCTGACAGACATCTTCGCAGGTCACAAGCTGCTAAAGATCTACCGGCAAATGAAGATGTACAACGATCCAACACTGAATCCCGAGCTTTACAAGCGCAAAGCAGGTTAGCCCGACAGACCACCACTCTCAACACGTTGATGCCTCTCATGTCGAAGCCACGAAGCGTCCTACATGTCATCACGCCGTCTCATATGTCGGGGGCTGAAACCCAACTAGTCCGGCTCACCAACCGGATGACCGAGCGAGGTCACGCCATGCGCGTGGCGGCGCGGAGCGGCTCGCCAGCAGTGCCTGAGCTACGCGGGCGTGGCTTGAACGTGGAAGAGATCGCTATCAGTGGCAAAGCCAACCCGGCGGCCCTGTTTCGTCTGCGACGCGCGTTCCATGACTCAGGCGCCGAGCTCATGCATAGTCACCTTTCCAGCGCCAGTTGGTGGTGTGGCTGGCTGGAGTCTGTTGGCGGACCGCCCACACTTGGCCATGTGCACGGATTCACCTGGGCGGAATGGCATCGACGGCAAAGCCACTTGGTCGCCGTGTCGGGCGCCGTGAAGGATGACTTAGTCGCCCAGGGGATCGAGGCAGACCGGATTACGGTGCTTCACAACGCGCTATCTCCCGAGGAGTTTGTTCCCAAGCGCGATCCGCTGGCGGTCCGTGCCGAGTTTGGCGCCGACGCAAACACGCCAGTCGTGGGTTCGTTCGGTCACCTTTCGGTGAAGAAGGGTTATCGCGATCTCTTTGAAGCGATCCCGGTGGTCCTCAAGCGGAATCCTCGGACTCAGTTTTGGGTGATTGGCAAAGGCAAACTTCGCGAGGAGCTGGAGAATAAGGCCCGTCGCGAGGGGTTTCTGAAAAGCGTTCGCTTCACGGGCTTTCGCAATGACGCAGCGGATTTGATGAACGCCGTTAACGTCATGGCTTTGCCATCCCATCGCGAGCCGCACGCGCTGGTCTACCTCGAGGCGGCACTGAGTAGCAAGCCGATTGTCGCCTGTCGAGCGGGTGGCGCCGTGGAGTCTATCGCCGACGGCGAAACGGGCCTGCTAGTGCCTGTACGAAATGGCGCTGCTGTGGCAGATGCGATCAACGCGTTGCTAGAAGACCAAGCCTTGGCAAAGGAACTAGGCCAAGCAGGCCGGCAACGGGCTCTGGAAATCTTCTCTTGGGAGAAATTCACCGCCACGCTAGAGGGCGTCTACGAACGCATGCTGGGCGAATCGGCAACACGCCAGGCAGCCTAGTTGGCGTCGCCAAGAGGTGCTGATTCAATCAATGCTAGGGGTAACCTCGGTCCGAGCCCAGCAATTGACTAAAAACGACAAAGCCACGCCGGAGAACCGGCGTGGCTTTGTTAATACATCTGAGACCGAGGCGAACCGACGCTTACATCCGGCTGCTGGAACCGTCGTCGTCATCTTCGTCATCGTCTTCTTCTTCATCGAGGCGGCTGCTCGAGCCGTCATCGTCGTCGTCATCATCTTCTTCATCGTCGTCGTGATCATGATCAGCATGGTCGTGATCGTGGGCAGCGGCGTCCTTGCAGCACTCGCCATCGGTGCCGCAGCAGGTCTCTTCGTCATCGCTGCAGGCACAGCCGTCTTCGCAGAGGGTGCATGTTGCCGCGGCGGGAGTCAGGTCTGCTTCGTTCAGCAGTGTTTCGTCAACGATCTGGCCACAGCCAACCAGCATCAGCGCGGCCAAGCCAAACGCCATCGTGAAAGTTTTCATTTTTCTCTCCAAGGAAAGTATTGGTGCAACTAAGGGGCGGGATCGGACGGAAGTGGCCCAATGCCTGACCGGTACGGTTCTCAAGTCTAAGTTACCTGGGCCCGAGAAACCACTGAGAACCAAGACATCTTGTGTGCTAGCTCACACACCTGGGTGGGTCGTCCGGTGGAATCGGCCATGCAGATAGGCATCGGCGCCCAGAGCTTGGACGGTCATCTTCCCCAAGGAGAGGGCGTTGGCCATGGTCTCAATCCCTTCTCCCGCCACTGGCGATGGGGCTGGCTGGCCGCCCACAAGTTTAGGGCCAACAAACACATGCGCCTCGTCAATGTGTCCGGAATCGAGAGCAGCGCCCAGCACTTCAGCGCCACCCTCCAGCAGCACATTGGTCATTCGTCTTCGGCCGAGCTCGGCAAGCACGGCGGAAAAACGTCCCGCGTTGCCCAAAGAGGGGTCGGAGGGAACGGGCTCGGCAATGACCTCGGCGCCGGCATCTTGTGCCCAGGTCAACTGGCTGACTTCTTGCTCATCACGGGCGAAGATCAGCAGCGGCGTCTCCACGGCCGTGGCAATCAATTGGCTCTCCTGGGGCGGGGCGCCTAACACCACGCGGGTCGCTACGCGAAGGATGTCTGCGGGTGAATCAGGCCGGGCCGTCAGCAGGGGATCATCGGCGATTGCCGTACGTCGCCCGATCAACACAGCGTCCACGCGACCGCGAAGCTGCTGAACGATTTGTCGTGACCGGGGGGAACTGATCCATTGGCTACTGCCTGTCCGCGTGGCAATCTTGCCATCGAGCGTCATTGCCCATTTCGCAATGATCCAGGGACAGCCCGTGTTGAGGAGCTTCGAGTAAGGCGCCAGCAATTCACGCGACGCCTCTTCACCGGGACCCACTACGACCTCGATCCCCGCTGACCGCAGTTCTTGCAGGCCACCACCGTCAACTTCTGGAAAAGGGTCTCGGACGGCGACCACCACCCGCGCAACCCCGGCGGCAACCAGCGCTCGGACACAGGGGGGCGTCTTGCCTGTGTGACGACACGGCTCAAGAGTTACGTAGACCGTGGCGCCGCGGGCGGCATCACCGGCGTCGGCCAGCGCGTGAACCTCGGCATGAGCTTCACCGTATCGCTCATGCCAGCCCTCGCCCACGATTTCATCTTCGCGAACAATAACGCACCCGACCATCGGGTTGGGTTCGACGCAACCTTGACCTCGGGCGGCAAGTTCCAGAGCGCGCTGCATGAAGCGGTGATCGTTCATGTCGCCGTGATCGGTGGCTGATAGGAAGGGAGTGGAGAACTAGGACGGTGTCCAGAGTTTTCCGCCACCACCATCATCACTGTCAGGAGTCCAAATCTTGCTTGTTGCATCTCCCGCAGAAGCCCCCACGGGCTGGGCAGGCGACTGCGGAGCTTCTGGCGTAGCTTGCGCAGGAAGGTTGTCCGGCGTGGCGCCCAGTGCATAGAGCAATTGATAGAGCTGCTCGGCAACGCCCGGCTCCTCAAGATGCTCCGCACGCAGATGCTGCAGCAGCGCGTTGGCCTCTTCGGAAGCTCCTTCGACAACATGAAGCTCGAGCTCCATCAGGTCCCAAACGGCGTTCGACTCGCCGGCAGCGTCGGTTGCCTGCCGAGCTTCGGCAACCAGAGCCAGCGCGGCCGGCGTGTCGTCCTCCATTGCGATCAGGCGTTGGTACGCCTCACGAAGCGGGACGTAGGCATGAGCCGACGGACGCTGAACAATCGCCCGCGCCACGTGGCTCACCGCTGCTGGCGCGCCAGCGATGGTGGCGCGGCGGTACAGGGATGCCAAGTCTTCATCGGACACTTTGGCCAGATCGAGCCGAGACACCCGAGACAACGGCAGCTGCTCAAGATCCGCGCCAGCGGGGTCGATGGTATCGATCGTGGGTAGACCAAGCTGCTTGCGCAACTCGGTAAAGGTCTCGGCATACTTGTGGTTGCTAGTGCCTTGCTCGAGGAGTGCGACGGCGGCGGCAAGCTGTATCTTTAGCTCGGGATCCTGGGCGGCATCGGAGGGGGTCTTGCCACGCAAGGCTGTGCGCGGCGTAGCGGGCCATTGCTGGAGGATTGCCTCGCGGCGTTGTTGGGCGAGCAACTCGCGTCGCGTCGGCGGGGGTGTCTCCGCGGGAAAGTGCCAGCGCCAACTCAGGACCTGCTCCGCGGCATTCGATTGACCGACACGCTGCTCATCCTCACTCGAACCCAAGGCGTCGCCAGCTACTTGGCTCAAGATTCCGGTGTTCGTGTCAAACTGCTCGTTCTTATCGATCACCAGCTCAAGCCGTTCAGCACGATCAGTTTGCCGGCCATAGTGCGAAAGGAAACCAATAACGCTGGGGATGTTGTCGCGTGTGAGATCTTCGCCCGACTCGGGCAGTGGCTTGTCGAGAAGCAAGTAGCCTGCCCGCGGCGGCGGGCCGTCCTCGGCGGCATGCTCCGAGGGATCCATCTTGTAGGGTGCCACTCGGGCATCGGCGGCTAACAGGCTGGTAAGCTGCTCTTCATCGGCAATCGGGTAGGTTACCCGCACCACATCAATCGGAGCGTCCTGAAGCGCTGGGTCAAGCAACTGAGTGATGGCTTCTGCTTCGATGGCGTCCTCCAGAGGCACGTCGCCTGCGGCGAAAGTGTGCATGCCAGCGACAAACCGTTCCACATCTCCTAGCCAGCCGTAGACCAAGCCACGGTTGTAGGCGAAGTGGGGCTCATCCGGGTACTGCTGACAAAGTGCGTCAAACGCCTGAGCAGCTGGCAGCCACCCACCGACGCTGGCGTACCACTGTGCCCGTTGGTGGTCGGTTTCGCCCGGATGTCCCTCGGGACATTCGTGCATATACAGATGGTCGCGCAGCGGCAGCGGCAAGCCGGCCATCTGATTCAGCCGCACCAGCAACTGCAAGGCGCGTGTGTCGTCCTTGCCGGCAATCCCCTGGTAGAGCCACAAGTGGGCGCGGGCGGCAATGATATTGCCTTCTACCAGCAGCGCCTGCCCAACCGATCCGATAGCCTCCAACACGCGGCGTGGCATGTCCCCTTCGATCAATGCCAGCGCGTGCTGCATAGGAATCACCGCCGCTCGGCCGCCCTTCTGCGCCGCTAACAAAACAGCCTTCTGCGCATAAGCGGAGGGGTTCTTTGGGGCCGCCTGAATGAAGGCCTCGATCGTGGCAGCCGCGTCGTCAAGCTGTTCCAGGCTTAGTTCCAGTGACGCCTTCAGATCGAGCAACGACTCCCGGCCCGGGTTGCTAGCAAGGGTTTGCTCCACATGCCGCAGAGCCGCGCGGGGCTGATCGCCCTCGATCATGGTGTGGATCTTCTCGATGTCCGCCGCGAGATCCAAGCAGCAGAATTTGAGCTTCTTGCCGGTGCCACAGGGACACAAAGCGTAGGGGTCGACGGCCATCGGCACGGGGCCTCACGATTGGGATTGGTGCAGAGCAAGCGGACAAAAACACCGCGAACCACCCATTCTATCGCTTGCGGCGTCTCACACCACTAGCTGGCTCGGCTTGGGTGAGCTCTTCCCTGACTGCACCTGCGAGGTTCGAGGAGGTTGCTGATGGCAAAGTTTGCCGGTTGTAGGCATTCGCCGGATTTTGCCGGTAATTCCTGTACTGCGGGCAGCCAGGGGACGATCTACAGGCACAGGTGAGGTCATCTTCGGCCTCACGCTGGGGGGAAATGCGTCCCCCGACCCATCCCGCCAACGGGAGCCAAGCCAACCGGCTTAGCAACCACCGGCAACCGAGGTCGGGGCCAACGGGGAGGTCCAATCTGTGGCCGAGACAACCGGGATTCGTAAACTGGCAACCAACCTCGCCCGTGGCGCCTTTGCGGCGGCGGTGCTGCTCTGCTCGCCTACGGCGCTTGCGCAGGAAGTGCCTCCGCTGCCCACGTTGGATTCAGCGCCGGCTGGCTCCGGCTCCAGGCAGGCCGAGGTCGTCTCGGTTCCCGGTAGGACCTTCGAAGAGTCGGTCCTCGCAGACTCAAACGCAGCCGGCCACAACACCTACGGCATGACCTTGGCAGATACCAGGCTCTGGGACAGTTGCCCGCCTGTTACCGAAAGCACCGGCACCTGGCACAACCGCGGTTTTTGGTACTCGCAAGTTGAAGCCTTGATGCTCCAGCGGCTGTGGAACTCAGAAAACCTTGTGTTGGCAGTTGATAGCGGATTCACCGACGGCATAGTTCCGATCGGCACATTTCGAGCATTGACACTTGGCCGCAGCGATCCAGGTCGCGAGGGATCCTTGCGAATGACGCTGGGCCACTTCCTGTTCCGCGATGCCGCCAACCGCGATCACAACTTCGAAATGACCTACATCGGCGGCGGCGAGTTCGGTCAGAGCGTTACTTTGGTAGGTCAAGAGTCCTTAGCGGTTCCTCAACTGCAGGTCGCGACGCAAGTCGATTTCAACGCCGGCTTCTCATTCAACGGCGCGGCAAGAATGACCGTCCAGTACGACAGCCGGCTCAACTCGCTGGAAGCCAATTACACCGGAAGCACCCGCCTGGAACGCGATCGCATGGAACTCCAACCAGATGGCAGATGGGTCCGTCGCGCCAACCAAGGACTCACCTATCAATGGGTCGCAGGGCTTCGCTACGTCGACCTGACCGAAAACATCGCCTGGAACGCCACGAGCATCGTCGACCCGCTAGTCGGATTCGACGGCGACGATGGCCAATACTTGGGCCGAACCAGCAACGACCTGTTCGGCATCCAAGGCGGTGGTGGTGTGACCTTTGAAGGTGAAAAGTTCAGCATTGGCGCGCTGGGAAAAATTGGCTTCTTGGCCAACGACATGAAGACCAACAACTCACTCACTTATACCGACGACATAACGGGGGTGACACCAACCGGCGCCGGCTTCTCCGATAGCAATCGCTCGGACACGATTAGCTTTATGAGCGAATTCGCTATGGTGGGCAGGTACTTCTATCGACCCAACATTTCGCTGCGTGCCGGCTACCACGCCTTCTATGTGACGGAAGTGGCGCTGGCGCCACAGCAGATCGACTTCGCGTCGGCAGATGCTCGCATTTCTTCCAACGGCGACGCCTTCTACCACGGCATTAGCATCGGGGTCGACTTCTACTGGTAGGATTGCTTCGCAAGAAGCTGCCCTGGGTGGCAGACCTTGCCGGTTGGCGAAAAACAACGGGGCGAATGTTCGCTAGCAACGCCCCGAGAATCGGCATCCGCCGTAGACTCCAGTCCTCAAACGGTTTAGGCTAACTGCTTGCGGTTGGCACGGCGAATGACCTTCTTGACGACCGCGTAGCCCACCAGGCCCGCCATGTCGTCCTCTCAAGCCCCCGTCCCCCCTGCCGACGAAAAGCCGTCGTTCCTGGACCGAGAGCGATGGGGCATCAAGCACTGGCTGCTGATCGCCATGGCGGTCGTCTTTGTGCTGGGGTTCGTGCCGCGCGGTGTGCGCAAGGCGATCGAAAGCAACGTCAACAACGCCGAAGACTGGCTCCCGGCAGATTACCCGGAATCCAAGGCGCTGCGTTGGTTTGCCCAGCACTACGTGGGCGCCAAGTTTGTGCTGGTCAGTTGGGATGGTTGCACGCTGGGCCAAGAAGCGGCCATTGATCAGGTCGTCGAGCGGCTTCAGTTAGAGACCGATGACCACGGTGATCCGGTCTACCAAAAGATTCTCACCGGACCGGCGCAAGTAGCGTCGCTCACCGCCGCGCCGTCGAATCTGAGCCGGCACCAGGCGATCAGCCGGCTGGAAGGCGCACTGGTCGGCCCGCGACCTGCAATCGCCACTCCTTCTGGCAATCCGGATGAAGATCGTCGCCTGGCGGATTTGAAACGCACCACGTGTCTCGTTGCCTATCTGTCTCCGTACATGACAGAGAACAACCAGCGGATGCGGCAAGCCATTGAGCAGGCTCAGCGAATCGTGGTCCAAGAGATCAACGTCGAGCCGTCTCAAGTTCACCTGGGCGGACCGCCGGTGGACAATGTCACAATCGACATCGAAGGCGAGAAAACGCTGCTCCGGCTAGCAGGCTTCTCTGGCCTGGTGGGCCTGGCGCTTTCGTTCTGGTGTTTTCGAAGTTTGCGACTCACGTGGTTTGTCTTCAGCGTTGCAGGCATTAGCGCCGGCGTGAGCTTGGCGATTGTTTACTGGTATGGCGTCTTTGAAATCAACGCGCTGGGATACGCCAAGAAACATCTTGGCACGGTCGACGCTATTTTGATGTCGATGCCGGCGGTGGTGTATGTGTTGGGCCTCTCCGGCGCCATTCACATTGTCAATTACTACCGTGATGAGCGAGACGAGCACGGCGTACGTGGAGCCGCTGAGCGGTCCGTTCGAATCGGCTGGGGGCCTTGTGCTTTGGCGGCGCTGACCACGGCCGTGGGCCTGGGCTCGCTGGGCACCAGTGAAATTGTGCCCATCCAAAAGTTTGGCATCTTCACCGCGGCCGGCGTGTTGGCAACCGTCGGTGTCTTGCTAACGATCTTGCCCATCTGTCTGCACCGCTTTACGCCCAAACTGCCGGGCGACAATAAGCGCGATGCCAACCATCCACACAGCGCGTTACCAAAGTGGGCGGCAAACTGGGCCCGGTTTGTGACACACCGCTACGGCTTGGTCGCGACCGGATGCTTGGCCGCGATGGCCATCTTTGCTTACGGACTCACCAAGACCGATACCGAAGTCCGATTGCTCAAGCTCTTGGATCCCAACACCAGCCTAATCCAGGACTACGCGTGGTTTGAGGAGCACTTGGGCAATCTTGTGCCGATGGAGGTAATCGTCACGCTGGACGACGATCAGCTTCGTGGTCCAAAAGAGTTGGCGGATCAGGGCTCGCGCTACCGCATGACGATGCTGGAGCGGCTGATGCTGATTGACCGCCTCCAAGGACGCATCGAGTCCTTGGAGCCCATCAGCCGAGCCATGTCAGCCGCCACGTTCGGCCCGCCCCTCGGGTCAATGGGTCGCAAGTCTGAGTGGCTTGCCCGAAACAACACCACGAGCAAGGCGCTGGAAGAAAGCCGCTCGGCGCTCGGCGAATACCTGGTGCGCGAAACGTCTGGGGATCGGGACACACGCACGCCCACCGGCCGCGAGCTGTGGCGAATCAGTGCCCGAGTGGCGGCGTTGTCGGATGTTGACTATGGCGATTTTGTCCTCGATTTGCAGCAGCAAGTCGAACCGGTGCTGGATGTTTATCGGCTCCGCGATCAGTTGCTCGCCGAACTCCAGGCCCAGGGCAAACAGCTGGTTGGGTCGCGGGTGTTGGTGTTGTTCGATGCGGATCCGCAAGCTACCCGATCGCCAGCTACATCGGACGATCGACTGCTGACCGATCTGTTACGCGAAAGCGGTGTGCCTTGGACTATTCGCGGTAAGCGTGGCCGACTGCGGGAACTCAATGTCGCAGCCTTACGCACGGCTGATGAGCAGGATGAACGCCAGCGCTACGAGCGAATCCTCGCCGGCTACGATGCTGTTGTTACCACCACCCCCGCCGCTGCCCAGGCCTTGCAGTCGTTTTCCAAGAGCAACTTGCCGCTAGTTACGCTCGCCGAGCATGGCGCCGATACGGCTCCCGCACGTAGCGACGCCAATCAAGCCTTGGAGCCAGATGCATCGCTAGTAGCCGCTTACACGGGCATCGTGCCATTGGTGTACAAGACGCAACGCGAACTGCTTGCCAGCCTGCAAACGAGTATTGGTTGGGCCACCGTGCTGATTGGCTGCGTGATGATCGCGGTGCTTCGCAGCCCCGCGGGGGGCGTTGTCTCCATGATTCCCAATGTCTTCCCCGTGGTGTCCGTCTTTGGCACGCTGGGCTGGTTGGGCATCAAGATCGACATCGGCATCATGATGACCGCTAGTGTCGCGTTGGGCGTGGCGGTTGATGATACGATTCATTTTCTTACCTGGTTCCGTCGCGGCATTGTCCAAGGGCTCGATCGCCGCAGCGCCACCCTTTTAGCCTTTGATCGCTGCGCCGTGGCCATGACGCAAACCACGCTCATTGCCGGTCTCGGCCTCGCCGTTTTTGCCACGAGCACCTTTACTCCGACCCAACAGTTTGGCTACTTGATGATCACCATGCTTGGCGCCGCTCTGGTGGGCGACCTCGTAATGCTGCCAGCCATCTTGTGTGGCCCGTTGGGGAGGTTCTTTGCCCCCGGCGCCCCGCCGACACCCGATCACTCTGCCGTGCCACCTGAGTTGTTGGACGAACAATCGGCAGCCGATGAAGAGCATCCGACAATCATCTCACTGGAACAAGCCAAGCTAGCTCAGGTGGCCTCGGCCAGTAGTGAAACTCCCGTTACTTCGGCGGCTGGCCAACCATCCCCGGAGCCGGAGCCAGTTGATCCGCCGCACGCGACGCCAGAACCGCTCTCTCCCGCCAACGCTGCTCTTCGAGAGAAGCTGCAGAAATTCCGTAGGCCTTAGCCCGTCATACGAGAACCGGTCGGCATGGGTCCCGCGTCTGGCTTGGCTATAATCCTGGTATGTCACGACGCAATCTTTCTTTGCTACTCGCCATTGTCTTTGCCTGCTTGGCATGCGTAGGCCGCAGCCCGCGCAACCCCCACGCGCGGTACGTCGCCGAAGGCTTTGAGAAGATTGACGAGCTAGCGCTCGATCGACCAGCAGATCGGGAATTGGTGGCCGGCGCCATGAGGGGCATGGTCGACGTGCTTCGCCGTCGGGGCGACGAGCACACCAGCTACTTTCGGCCCCAAGCAGCCCAGCGTTACCGGGACGATCTGAGTGGTGGATTTGGAGGCGTGGGAGTGCGGGTCAGTATGCTTGGCGATCCGCCAGAACCAACCATCGTCGGTCCGCCAGAACCCGGCACCCCCGCCTTCCATGGCGGCGTTCAGCCAGCAGATCGCATCGTCGCTATCGATGGAGAACCGGTCGCCGGCCTGACGATCAATGACATTGTCGATCGCATGCGAGGCGACGTAGGCCAGGTGGTGACTCTCTCTCTCGTGCGGGGCGAACCGGCAAGCGAGATTTCCATTGCCTTGAAACGCGAGATCATCTCCGTACCGTCCGTGCTGGGCGATCGTCGACTTTCTGATGGCTCATGGCAGCATCTGCTGGAACAAGACCAACGCATCGCGCTAGTACGAATCGAGACGTTCGGCGATAAGACCTTCGACGAAATGGAAGCGCTGCTGCCTCGTCTGCAGAAGGCCGGCATGCGAGCCATGGTCGTCGACCTCCGCGATAACCCTGGCGGGGCACTGGATGTCTGCGTCGACGTTTGCGACCTGTTCCTGCCTCCCCAAGCAGAGATTGTCGAGACTCGCGACCGCCGGGGAAAGGTAGATCGGCGATACACGGCCACCGGAAACTTCGGCACCAACCTGACCATTCCTATGGCAGTGTTGATCAACAAGTACAGCGCCAGCGCCAGCGAGATTATGGCGGCCGCACTCCAAGACAATCATCGTGCTGTAGTCATTGGTCAGCGTTCTTTTGGCAAAGGCACCGTGCAACAGCTAGAAGAGTTGGAAGCTGGCCGCACGATGCTGAAGATCACCACAGCCAGTTTCTGGCGCCCCAGCGACGCCGACATCCATCGTCGCCCCGACATGACCGAAGACGATCCATGGGGAGTTTCTCCTGACGAGGGCTTCGAGGTTCTCGTTTCTGATGAGCAGCGGAAAGCCTACTTGGATGCGCGCGCTGCCAGGGATCTGCGGCCTGTTGATGAATCGAAAGAGTTTTCCACAGAAGAGTCGATCAAGCAGCACCTTGAGGCCCACGCGAAGCAAACCCATTCCGACCACGCGGATCCACCGCCCGAGCTGATTGACCCGATTCTCGAGCGCGCGGTGCAACACCTCCAGTCGCTGCTGGATGGCAGTGCCAAGGTGCCAGCGGCCCCCGGCGGCAAAAGTCGCCTAGCCATCGCAGATTAACGGCCGATTCTTGTCGCTCTTGCAACAGCTACACTGAACACATGGCTAGCACTGCTGCTAAGTCCTGTCGTCAGCTTTCTGTGCCTGTTGTAAGTCATTATCTAGCCTGTTCTTACAGCGCTCTCGGGGCGAAAGAGCAAAGACGGAAAGGCCTTTGGCACGCCGGCTGCATTAACGTCTTCCGGTCGACGCCGGGGGGCGTTGGTCGCTCCGGTTGCCGGCTGTCGCCTGGCCCGCCACGGGCCTAACAGCCAGCACACCGGTTACCAGTTCAACATCGCAGCGGCTCGGTTCGGCTTGAGGCCTCCACCAGCCAGGCTCGGGCAACCCTACCGCCGCTGCTCTCTTCTGCCGCCACGTCGGTGGATTCTGATAACGCGATCCATTCGGAACATAGAAAGCAAACGGAACAAGAAAGAAGATTAGCCATGATCACCGCCCGCACCATCCGCTGCAAAGTCATCACCGTCGAAGCCGACCCGCGCTGCGACGCCATCAACTCACCAAAAAATGAGCGGGCCGACGCCACACCGCGCTATCGTCCCAGCGACATGTTGCCTTGGGCCGATCCTTACATCGCCGGACTGGTGAAGAAACTGCAGGCGGATGTTCGGCAAGAAGTGGCCCAAACCAACCGTAAGGCAAGCACGCGATTTGGCGCCCCCGTGGCAGACCTGGAATGGCCGTGGGAAGACACTGGTGCCGACTTCGAGCCCGTGACCGTTGACGCACCGACAACCGACGACGGCCTGAACTGGGATCATCGCTACGGACGTTGAGTGTCGACAGCTACTAGAGGACGCAGCTCGGCGGCAATGAAAAACGATCCGGCGATCACCACCAGACCTTGGTTGCTGGTCTGGTCGATCGCTCGCCGCAAAGCCTGATCAGGTGCTTCGATACTTGCCACGTTCGATGCGCCGGCGGCGGTCATCATCGCCGCCAGTCGAGCAGGATCAACAGCGCGAGGATTCTCCACAAACTGCGTCGCCAGCACGGCGCCAAACGCCGGCGCTAAGGCGCTAGCAATCGCCGGCAGGTCTTTGTCGCGGCTGACGGCCAGGACGAGCGTTGGCTGCTCTGCCGTCACGAGTGGTTGGATTGCCTGCACCAGGGCACTGGCCGAGGCGCCGTTGTGAGCCGTGTCGACTACCACCGCTGGCCGCTTGCTCGGCAGGGCAGGGAACCACTCAACCCGCGCCGGTAGTCGAGCGACCGACAGCCCCTCGCGGCATGCTTCTTCCGGTACGGTAAATCCCTGGTCACGCAACTCATCAACTACTGCCAAAGCGACAGCCGCATTGGCCACTTGGTGCTCGCCAAGCAAGCCGATTGCGAACCCATTAGCTTTTGCGCGCGGTGGTTCAATCAACCGGCAACCTCGTTCGCGGGCGATGCTGTGGATCACGTCGCGCGGCTCTGACTGGCCAACGCCACTGACAACCGGCACGCCCGGCTTGATGATTCCCGCCTTCTCGCCTGCGATAGCAGCTAAGGTGTCGCCCAATTGTTTCGTGTGATCCAAACTGATGCTGGTGATCACCGACACCACCGGCAGACAAACATTGGTCGAATCGAGCCGACCGCCCAGACCCACCTCCAGCACCACGGCGTCGCATTGCCGATCGGCAAAGTGGACCAATGCCATGGCCGTGGTGATGTCGAAAAAAGTAGGGGGGCCAAGTGACTCTGGATCTCGAGCAGCTTCGGCATCCATCTCTTCCACCGCACGTCGGACTCGCTCCACTAGTCCCACGAACTCATCGGCGGCAATCGGGCGGCCATCAATCGCAAACCGCTCCTCGATCCGTTCCAAGTGGGGAGAGCTATAGACGCCCGTGGCATGACCACTGGCGGTGAGCATGGCGGCGATCATCGCTGCGGTCGAGCCTTTGCCCTTAGTGCCCGCAACGTGGATGATTCGCAGCACCGCGTCGGGCGATCCAAGCCGCGTAAGTAGTTGCCGCATGCGGTCAAGCTTCAGCTGCCGCTCATTGTACGGCAGCACCGCCACGCGCTCGTAGTTAATGCGGCTCATCAGCCACGCCACCGCGGCATCGCGTGGCGCAAGCTGAAGTTCAGAAGCAAAGGAGGGATTTTCCACCCCTCAAGTGTAAGGGCGCGCCGTCGCCCCACAAGGCAGGCCCAGGCGCCGGCGAGACGTTGCTCGCCGGCTAGGGATGGTTGGCTCTGCGCACTATGATGAAGCGATCCCTGTGAAGAAATGCTCCGTAGAGAAACGTATGCTGCTGCTTGAAGAAGTAAAAAAGTCGTACCGCGAGCCTGACGGTGGCACGCTGCCGATTCTCGACGTCCCGCATCTTGAGGTGGCCGCCGGTGAGCAGGTGGTCGTCCGCGGTCGCAGTGGCTGTGGCAAAACCACGCTACTGAACTCGATTGCCGGACTCACGTCGATCGATTCTGGCGCGATCCGGGTGAACGACATCAACGTGACCAATCTGCCGGAAGCAGGCCGCGATCGGTTTCGCGCTCGCAACTTGGGGTACGTTTTTCAAACGTTCAACTTACTGCCTGCCTTCACGGCGCTCGAGAATGTGTTGCTGGGCATGACTTTCACCGGTCAGCGGAGCGATCGCGACCGCGCCCGTGACTTGCTGGTTCGGGTTGGCTTGGAACATCGCCAAACGCACAAGCCCGATGCCCTGTCCGTTGGCGAACAGCAGCGCGTGGCCGTGGCCCGAGCGCTGGTCAACCGCCCTGTGCTGCTACTAGCCGACGAACCCACGGCCAACGTCGACCCTGCCCATCAGCAACAAGTCATTGATCTGCTGCGCGAAGTTTGTCAGCAAGAGAATGTCGCCATGCTGTTGGTGACCCACTCGCCTGAGGTGTCCCGCCAGTTTGATCGCGTGTTGCAACTGGAAGAAGTGAACCGCATCGCCGCGGCCGTTGGGTAATGGGGATGGCTTCGGAATCCATCCAGGGCAACTAAGGACTCTCTTGCTGATTGCCTAGCGGATCAGAGCACCCGAACCTCCACCCGCGCCGAAGACTGTCATGCTTATTGGTCATCTCCAACTTTATGTTCGAGCTCTAGTCCTATGAACTTTCTCACGATCGCCTGGCGTAACATGCAGCAGCGGGGACTCGCGTCTTCGCTCACAGGGCTCTCGATGGCCTTGGGTGTGGCCGTGATGATCTGCGTGATCGTGGTGCAAAGCGTCACGCAGCGGCTCTTTTCGCAGGATGCCCAGGGCTACCACCTCATCGTCGGCAGCAACAAAGGAAGCCAGCTCGAGCTGGTGCTCGGCACGGTGTTCCATTTGGGTCGGCCGCTCAATCTGCTGCCTTACAGCTACTATCGCGAGCTAACCGACGGCAAGTTTGCTTCCAGCGTGAAGGTTGCCGTGCCGTACTGCATGGGCGACAGCTTCATCGCGGGCGACAACGTCTACCGCGTGGTTGGCACCACGCCAGACTTGTTCGACAAGATCGCTTACTCGGCGGATGACCAAGGCAATCCGATACATTACACGTTTGGCGAAGGCCGAAACTTCAAGCACGAAAACGCCTTCGAGGCGGTCGTCGGTTCGGTAGTCGCCGCCCAGGCCGACCTTAAGGTGGGCGACCTCATCAACCCGACCCATGGGTTGAACGCAGAAGGGATCAAGCACGACTCGTTTAAGATTGTGGGCATCCTGCAACCCACCGGCACCACCAATGATCGCGGCGTCTTTGTCAACATGGAAGGGTTCTACCTGCTGGATGGTCATGCCCGTACCGACCTCAAGGCGGAAGACCTCGAAGCGCGCACCGGGCCCACCGGCGAACCGAAAATCGACTCCCCGCGTGGCGCACTGCCACCCCCTGTTTGTTATGACAACGACGGGGGCCAAATGGATCCACTACCGGAAGACCAGCGCGAAGTGACCGCCGTGTTGGTGGAGTGCACAAGGTTTGGCCAGATTGCAGTGGGTGGGGGCGTGAACAAAGACCCCACCAGCCCCGCGCAAGCGATCGCGCCGATTGGCGTCGTGTCCCGGTTCGTAAACAAGGTCATCGGACCGGTCCGCATCGTCCTGCTCGTGCTCACAATCCTTATCGTCTTGGTTGCCAGCATTAGCATCCTGGTGAGCATCTACAACTCGATGAGCGAGCGAGCTCATGATATCGCCGTCATGCGGGCGCTCGGCGCCAGTCGCAATGCGGTAATGATGATCATCCTCTTCGAGTCCATCCTGCTGTCAGTCCTGGGCGGGCTGGCGGGCATTGTGCTTGGTCACGGCCTAGTAGGGGCCGTGGCGCCTTGGGTCGTCCAGGAGACCGGAATCCGGCTCAATGTCCTCGAATTTGACACCTGGGAGATGGCTGTGCTGCCCGCTTTGGTTGTGCTGGCCTCGATCGTTGGCCTGTTGCCGGCAATCACCGCTTACCGGACTGATGTGGCGCGGTCGCTGTAGCGAAAATCGCTTCTAACAAGGGATGAACGCCTTGCGTGGGCAGCGGGCCGATGTCGACGTAGAATGTAACGATCCGTTCCATCTCCCTGTGCGTCCCGTCATGCGACCTTTCCAGCTCCCCATCGCCCTGTTGTTAGCCCCACTGATGCTGGGGCTCGGGTGCGGCAACGCCTTAGGGTGCCCGTTCTGCACGGCCGAAATGCAGACGCTGAGCGAAGAAATGGCAGACTCCAGTGTGGTCGTCATTGCCCAGCTGGCGAAGACCGACCCCTTAGCCGAAGGCGCGGCCGCTAGCGCCGCCATCATTGCTGACATTGGCGAAGCCCGTTTTGAAATTCTGCATGTGCTCAAGGGCAAAGAGTCTCTCTTTGGTGCCCAAACGCTCCAAGCGATTTACTTTGGGTCCGTCGATTACGAGCAACGCTTCTTGATCCGCGGCATCGGCGACCCGGTGATCGGGCAACCATTGGAATGGGCCATTCCGTTGACGCTCTCGCCACTGGCGGTGGAATACGTCAAGCAGCTGCCTGAGTTGCCGGTAACGGGCGCCGAGAGGCTGGCGTTCTTCCAACCCTACTTGGAGCACGAAGATCGCCAGCTGGCTCAGGACGCCTACGACGAGTTTGCCCGCGCGCCCTACCACGATCTGCAGGCGCTTAAGCCACAGATCAACAAGCCGCGCGTCTTGCAAATGATCAACGACCCGCTGATCAGCCCCAACCGACGCCGTCTGTTTTTCACCATGCTCGGAGTCTGCGGCGGACCGGGTGACTTGCCGATGCTCGAAGCCATGCTCAAGGCCGATGCCCGAGTGGTCACGCCGGCGATTGACGCCTTGGTCTCGGTTGCCCACGCCACAGGCGGACCGCTGACCGGGCCGTTGGCCGTGGAGACCGCCAACCGCGATGAGCGGCGACGAAAGCTGGGACTCGACGCCATGATCGGCTGCTACCTGACACTCAAGCGGGTCGAAGGGCTCGACTTGATCGATGACCGATTCTTGGCCGATCCGCAAGCCGATCAAACCCATGTCTACGCGGCACTGATGGCCCTTCGCTTTCTAGCCGAGGAAGGAGACATCGTCCCGCACGATCGAATGCTCCAGTCGGCGCGGCTGCTGCTTAAGAACCCTCTCTTTGCGGATCAGGTGATCACGGACCTGGCTCGCTGGGAAGATTGGACCGTGATCGACCAAGTGGGTCAGATGTTTCGAGAGTCCAAACCACAAAGTCCCAGCGAGTACGTTCGCGCCCCGATCGTCACCTACCTCGACGTGGCTGCTGAACAAGAGGGAGAAATCGGCCAGCAGGCGGCGGCACTGATTGCTGAGCTCGAACCGACCGCTCCCGAGACTTTTCGCAATGCGCGAGCGTTGAGCTCCTTCGGCTTTTTAGGCACGGCTCGCAAAATGCAGGTCTCTGAGGAGGCAGATCCGGAGCTGGCCTCGGAAGATGATGACCCTTTGCCCGATCCCGCCACGTTTGGGATCGCCGAAACCGAGCCGTTTGATGACTCCAATCCCGCTGCTTCTGGCCAAGACGACTTGTCAGCCGACACGGACACAACACCCACTGACACCGTGGCGCTGACCACTACCAAAGCGGTGATTCCCGCCGCCGCAGAGCCCTTGAACCCACCAAACCGGTTGCTGTTGATCGTGGTCCCACTCGGGGCGGCAGCTGCCTGCTTTGGCTTGTTTTGGTTCATTCTGCGCGGCAGTGCCAGCTGATGGCATAGCGGAAAACCATCGTCCAACCAGCAGCGTAGTAAACCGAAGCGATGTAGCTCCGACCCTTAAACTTTTCTATCCTTTCCAGCCCCCAACTATGAGCACCGCTACCGCCACCGCCGAACCAACTTACGCCGATCGCACCGAAGACGCCTACGAGTATCGGGCGATCTATACCGGCGCGATCCTCGGTCTGCTGATCGCGGTCCTGTCGGTGGTCTTTCCGCTGACGGTCTCAAGCTTTACGGATGTGCGACAAGCAGCCGTGCTGGGGGTGGCGCCTCTGGTGGGGCTAGTGGTGTCCGCCTTGTCGCTGAGAAAGATTCGCGCCAATCGGGACCTCTACACGGGCGACGCCGCAGCCATGGCTGGCACGATACTGGCCGCGACCTCGCTCTTCGGCGGAACTGCCTTCGGCGCCTACGTCTACGTGACGGAAGTCCCGGAAGGTTACCAGCGGACCTCGTTCCTCGACATGAAGCCTGACGACGTGGAACTCGCGGCTCAGAAACTGGTGCCGCCGAAGGTCGAATCACTGCTAGGCGAAAAGGTCTTCATCAAGGGCTACATTCGTCCCGACTCAACCAACAATGGACTCCGCCGGGGCATCACCGAGTTCTTGCTAGTTCGCGACAACAATCAGTGCTGTTTTGGCGACGTCTCCAAAGTCATGTACTACGACCAAGTCGCCGTGAAACTCGATCGTGGCATGTCGACCGATTACTCCCAAGGAGTCTTCCGCGTGGGTGGCGAGCTGGCCATTCGCCCGGGCAACTCCGCGCGTGGCGAGCCACCGCTCGTCTACTCACTCCAGGCGGATCACATCAAGTAGCACGTGCCGTAGCGAGGCGAACCACGGAGTCGGTTGCCCCCTGCGGAGATTACCCCTTCGCACAAACTATGATGCTCAACCTCGCAACACGATTGGTGATGCTGAGCATGCTCGGTCTGGTTGCAGGATGCGAACCAGCCGAGCAATCAGTGATTCCCTCATCGCCCCGCGCGACCGTCGCGGCGATGACGCCGCCGGTGAGTCCGCAGCCTCCGGTGACCGCCAAAGACCCCCCAGCCGTTGATCTCAATCGCCTCGCGGCTAAGAATTTCGACGACATCAAGTTCGACATCGAGCCGGACGCCCCCTTCTTTCGCAAGATGCTGACCGACGGCATCGAGCGACTCAACGGCCAGCGGATCCGCATCCGTGGGTGGATTCTACCGACGGCCCGTAAACGGGGCCTCAAGGAGTTCGTCCTGGTGCGGGACAACCAAGAATGCTGCTTCGGCCCTGGCGCCGCGCTGTTCGACTGCATTCTCGTCCAGATGCAGCCGGGCAAGACGGCCGAGTTCAGCAACTACTCCGTCGCCGTCGAAGGCCGCTTCTCGGTCCAGCAATTCCCTCCCGACTCTGGCCAACACCCGCTCGCCATCTACCGCCTCGAAGGCGAACTCGTGGAGCGGTAGAGGGTTATTGAAAGAGAACCAAGCAGGAACACGCAGAGACACAGATCGTTCATCCTATCCGTGCTCTATCAGCGTTCATCCACGGCCCCTTCCTGGAATCACACATCCAGGTTTTTCACATCCAGGGCGTGCTTCTGGATGAAGTCGCGGCGCGGCTCGACTTGGTCGCCCATCAGCACGCGGAACAGATCGTCGGCGGCGCCGGCGTCTTCCATTTTGACTTGCAGCAGCGTGCGGTTGGCGGGGTCGAGCGTCGTCTCGCGAAGCTCCTCGGCGTTCATTTCGCCCAAGCCTTTGAAGCGGGTGATCTGCAAACCCTTTTCACCGGCCGAGCGAATCGCCCCGGGCAAGCCGCGAAGGTCTTCGAGCCCCGTCTCGTTCTCGCCCCGGCGAAGCGTGTACCGCGAGCCTTCTTCGCCCGTTCGCTCTTGGGGAATCAGCGCGTCGATCTCAAAACCCATTTGCGAGAGGTCGCCCAGCAGCGTGTTGATCGTGCGGACCTCGTGCAGTTCGACGATTCGCAGCCGCTGCGACGCCTGGCCATTCGACTCCGCACCGTTGGCTTCGGAACCGTTGGCTTCGCTATCGCCGTTGGCCGCAGGCAACACCGAAGCGGGGCCAGCGTCGACAATCAGCTCGCCGCCGGCCGCCTTTTCTTTCTCCTCGACAAACGCGTCGAGTTGGCTGCGACTGGTGAACCAATGCTCCTCGGCGCCGAGGAACACATGATAAACGGGCAGCTTGCCCGACTCGGGATCTTGTCGCAGGGCGTGCATCTTGAGACTTACGCCGCGCCGCTCCAAGGCGATCAGCGCTTCTTCGAGCGCCGCGAGCGTGCGAACCAGTTTGGCCATATCTTCGCCTTCGACCACCAAGCCATCGCCGGCGTCGAACACGCTGTCGCCCAGACCGAGGTCTAGCAGTTGGGCCTTCATTTCCTCTTCGGTCTGCACGTAGGTTGCCTTCTTTCCCTTCCGCACGCGAAACAACGGCGGCTGGGCGACGTACACATGGCCGCGGGCCACTAGGTCGTACATCTGGCGGTAGAAGAACGTGAGCAGCAGCGTGCGAATGTGCGAGCCGTCGACGTCGGCGTCGGTCATGATCACGACGCGGCCATAACGCCGCTTCGACATATCCTGCTCGGCGCCGATGCCCGAGCCGACCGCCGAGATCATGCTGCGGACTTCTTCGTTGGCCAGCACTTTGTCTTCGCGGCTCTTGTAAGCGTTGATGATCTTACCCCGCAGCGGGAGGATGGCCTGATACTCGCGCATCCGGCCACCCTCGGCCGAGCCACCGGCCGAGTCGCCCTCCACCAGGTAGAGTTCGCACTTGTCCACGTCGCGACTGGAACAATCCCGCAATTTGCCGGGCAAAGAGCCGCCGGAGAGAGCGCCCTTGCGCTCACGGATCAGTTGCCGAGCTTTGCGGGCGGACTCACGAGCTTCTGCCGCCAGGATGCCCTTCTTGATAATTGCCTTGGCGGCCTTGGGATTCTCTTCCAGGTACTTGGTTAGGTACTCGCCAAAGATGGAGTTAACGATGCCCTCAACCTCGCTGTTGCCGAGCTTGGTCTTGGTTTGGCCCTCGAACTGGGGATGCGGCACTCGGCAAGAAATAACCGCCGTGAGACCTTCGCGAACGTCATCGCCGCTGGGCGTCAGATCTTTGAACAGACCTTCCTTCTTACCGTAGTTGTTGAACGACCGCGTCAGTGCGGCACGAAAGCCCGACAGGTGCGTACCGCCCTCGTGCGTGTTGATGTTGTTGACATAAGTGTGCACGTTCTCGGTGTACTCGCCCGAGTACTGCAAGGCGATCTCTAGAGACACCCCCTCCGCATCGCCTTGGACATAGAGCACGTCAGCGTGCACAGTGTCACTGGCGCGGTTCAGGTGGGTAACGAACTCCCGAATCCCATCGGCGTATTGGAAGCTTTCGGTATCGCCCGACCGTCCATCGGTGATCGTGATCTTCACGCCACGATTGAGAAACGCCAACTCCTGCAGACGCTTCTGCAGCGTGGAGTAGCTGTACTTGGTGGTTTGGAAGATCTGCGGATCGGCTTTGAACGTGGTCTTGGTGCCCCGTTTTTCGGTGGCGCCGACACGGCGCACAGGCCCCTTGGGTACGCCCCGTTCGTACTCTTGGTGATGCACGTGGCCATCGCGACAAACCTCGACCTCGGCCCATTCGCTGAGGAAGTTCACGACCGTCACGCCCACACCGTGCAAACCGCCCGAGGTTTGGTAAGCGCCCTTGGAAAACTTGCCGCCAAACTTGAGCACCGTCATCACGCCTTCGAGCGTGGAAACTTCGCGGTCCATCTGCTCGGAAAGCTGCTCGTGCTTCTCCGGCGGAATCCCGCGCCCGTCGTCCTCAACCGTGATGCTGCCATCGCCGTTAATCGTCACCGACACCTCCGACGCAAAGTCGGCCATCGCTTCGTCGATTGAGTTGTCTACCACTTCATAGACCAAGTGGTGCAAGCCGCGCGAAGTGGTGTCGCCTATGTACATGCTAGGACGCTCTCGCACGTGCTCCAAGTCGGAGAGGTGCTCGAGGTCCTTCGCGTTGTACTCGTCGTTGCCGGCGTGGCTGTTGGGCGTTTCGTCTGCCATAGATGTCCTTGTTCCGCTAATCAATCTTGCCGACGCGTAGCTTCAAGTCGCTGATTCGCGCGTCGGGCAAGGCCTCACTCAGGGCGGCGAGGATGCGTTTCTTTTCGAAGGTGATTTCTTGCAGCATCGGGCTGTGGGCCACGGTGACTTCCAATCGACCGCGGCTGATGCGTACTGCCTGGCTAAAGGGCGCCAGATGCTGGCCGGCGGCCTGGGCCCAGGCTTCTTGGAGTTGGCGATCGGTCTCGACCGCACCGTAACCCTTTTTGGTAATCAGTTGCGCTAAGACGTTGCCCAGTGTCTTGGGCCGCCGCGCGCGAAACCCACCGCGATGCTTTTCGCTCCGCTCGTTCAGGTCGGTCAGCTTCTGGGCGGCGTCCAACGGGTGCATGCTCAGCGATCCCTGGCCAGGGGCATGATCACGTAGCCATAGCCGTCGTCGGTAGTGGCCACGGCGGCGCTGTCGCCATCGGCCAGGTCGAACGTGAACGTCTTCTCCTGGTCCAAAACTTTCAGCAGGTCGACCAAGTACCGCGGGTCGAGCGTGATGCTGATCTCGGCGCCGTCGTAGCCGATGGGCATCTCCACGCGGGACTCGCCCACCTCGGCCGCGTGACCGCTGAGCACCAAATTGCCTTCGCCGAAAGAGAACTGCACGCCGCGGCTTTCGTCGCTGGTGACGATCGCCGCCTGGCGAACCGCGGCAAAAAATGGCCCGACAGGCAGTTCGATCTTCGCTCCACCGCTGCGGTCAGGAAACACGTCTCGCCAGCGGGGAAATCGACCTTCTAAGAGTCTTGTGAACAAGATCGCGCGGGGACTACGCACCAGCATCTCGTTCTGCCGTACTGCGAGTTGGATCTCCGCGTCGTCGTCGGTCAGCACGCGGTCAATCAGCTGCAGCGATCGGCTAGGAATGATCGTGGCGTCGCCAAAGGGGGCCGCGTCGCCAGTTGCCTGAACCGGGCCCTCCATCTTCGCTAGCCGCCGGCCATCGGTGCCTACGGCTGTGAGCTTGCCGTCGTCCCATTCCATCTTCACGCCACCCAGCGCGTAGCGGCTGGACTCGTTATCGGTAGCGAAGATCGTTCGGCGAATAAACTCTTTCAGCAGGCGGGCGGAAGTTTCGTAGAAAGCCTGTTCGTCAAAACCAGGAACCGGTGGAAACTCTGCCGGGTTCTCGGCCGGCAGATTGAAGCGACTCCGCTGGCCGGTGACCACGGTCTTCTGGCCGTCGGTCTCGAGCTTCAAAGTTTCGTCGTTGATTTCCCGCAGCATCGAGCCAAACCGCGCAACGGGTAAGACAATGGCGCCGGGCGCATCGACCTCCACGCCTTCGGTTTGATAGCGGATGCCGACTTCCAAGTCGGTCGCCATCAGTGTCGTGACACCATCGGCAACTTCAAGTTTGACGTTCTGCAGGATGGGCTTCGGGCTTCGCGCCGGAGCAACCGCGGCTACCGCTTGGTAGGCATGCTGAAGTTGCTCACGGTTGCAGGTGATTTTCATGGCAGGTCCTTGCTGGCTCGTTCCCAGGTTGAAGGCAGGAATAACCTAAGAAGAGTTTCTATAAATGCTCTTGTCTTTATGCGGCAGCCCGGCGTGTCGACAAACAGGCGGAAAGGCTCTTCAACTTCAACAACTGCCTTGCTTTAGCGAAGTGTGCGAGAGGTGGATAAACCGTTGTGAGGCTGTCGTTGTGCTGTCGAGCAAGTGTCGAGGAGTGTCGATGGTTTGATTGGTCGTCAGTCGAGGTAATGGGTTTGTCAACAAGTCTGAACGCACCGTCGACACCGCGCCAACAGGTTGTTCACAATCGTTTGCTACGGCGCGATCAGCCGCCGTAGCTCGTCAATGGCGCTGCGTAGCGCGCGGTCTTTGGGCAATTGGCGAACTACCCGGCGATAGTTGTGCATGATGGTCGTGTGATCGCGGCCGCCGAGAGACAGCCCGATCTGGGCATAGCTGAGCGGCGTGAGTTCGCGAGCTAGGTAGATGGCCATCGAGCGGGCCGTAACGACGGAGGCCCGTCGGCTGGCGCTGGTGAGGACTTTCAGTGGAACTTTGTGATAGCGCGCTACGATACGGAGGATGTCCCCCAGTGGTGGCGAATTCGTCGGTTTGTCTTGGTCGAGCAATCGATTGGCGGCTTGAACATCGATGCGCGTCCCTACCCGGCGGCGCAACTCGATGGCGGCTCGGAGCACCTTGGGGGGATCGGGAGGGAGCTGCTCGGCGAGACTGCTCAGGGCGTCCTCGGAGATCTGGCAGCCGGCAACCTCGGCGGCGGAACGAAGAATCTCTCGGCGCGCCGAGACGCCAGGCGGAGCGATCTCAAGCGTTAGTCCCGCGGCCAATCGGCTGAGCAGAGGCCGATCAAAGTCGGTCGTCTCGGCCAGGGGACCCAGCGAGGTGATCACCACCAAGCCGCCTTTCTTCGTGCAGCTATCGAGCGTGTGACGCAGCTCCATCTGTCGGTGAGGCGAGTCACCAAGTTTGTGCACGTCGTCGATCACCAACAGCTGGTGGCGACGGAGCAGTCGGCGGAACTCACGCACTTCGCCACGATCGATCGCCGCGGCAAACTCGCGGCCAAAATCGGGCGCTGTGTAGTAACTGGCGGAATCGGCGCCATGGGCCGACTGCCAAAGCTCCACCAAACCCAGAGCAAGGTGACTCTTGCCACTGCCATGTTGTCCGACAAGCAGCAAAGGCGAAGGGAGCGATGTGGTTGGCTGGGCGGGCGATGAGGCTTCGGCGCCTTGCTTGCCAGCCAGCTGTGTGACCAGCTGGTTCATCACGGCCACCAGCAACCGGTTCTCAGGTCCGCCAACAAACGCCGGCAGTCGTTCAGACGGATCCACGGCGGCTAGCGAGCCGTTGTTGATGGAAGCACTGTTGGCTGCGGCATTAATGGCCGATGCCGGGCCTGAGAGACGGGCCAAGCGCGCGCCCCGCAGGGGCGCGTGAGAAACACCGGCGTGCTGTGAGGCCGCTTGGGACACGTCGGTTGATCTCACGCTTACGAGAACACGGGGCCGCTGGAAACACCATTGGTGGGCACGTTACGTAGCATGCCAACGCAGGGTCCAAAGGGGGTGGCCCTTGGCCACCGGGGAAGCCCGAATTCTACCCGATTTTTTGTCGAATCGGGAGTCGCCAACAGGGTCGGAAGCGTGAAAATAGCCCCTCGTTTTTAGCTTCCGATCTGGCGGCAGACGGCCACGATCCGCTGGGCCGCTTGTTCCACTTCCTGTTCTGTGGTGAGGGCCCCCAAACTGAGCCGCAATGAAGCGTCGACGACCCCTTCCGGCAATCCCATCGCTAGCAACACGGGGGAAGGTTCGCTTGATCCACTTGCGCAAGCCGAACCGGTTGAACAAGCCACGCCGGCCCGGTCCAAGGCCATGAGCAACGCTTGCCGGTCGAGGCCTACCGGCGCCACGTTCGAGGTATGCGGAAGCCGCGGAGCATCTTTCCCCACCACCACCAGATGGGGTAGTTCTGCCGCCAGAAGCGACTCTAGTCGCCCGCGCAGATGGGTCATTCGCTGCTGCCGTGGGGTTGCCTCCGTGTGCCAGGCCTCAAGGGCCGTCTGCATACCAACCGCCAACGCCACCGCAGCCGTGCCAGGTCGCTCGGCGCCCGCTTGGCCGCCGAACCATTCCAGCGGACCAACATCACCTTGCACCAAGAGTCCGCCGATGCCGGCTGGCCCATGGAATTTGTGCGCGGTGAAGGTCATCAGCGCGGCGCCTATCGACACGAAATCCACCGGCAACTTGCCCACCACCTGCGTCGCATCGGTGTGAACGGCGATGCCGCGCTGCTGGCAGTGACGGGCAATCTGGGTAACCGGTTGCAGGACCCCCGTCTCGTTGTTGGCCAGCATGACGCTCACCAACTGCGTTGTGGGGCGTAGCAAATCCAACAGGGCGTCGACCTGTACCACCC
This sequence comes from Lacipirellulaceae bacterium, assembly GCA_965263315.1. Lineage (GTDB taxonomy): Bacteria > Planctomycetota > Planctomycetia > Pirellulales > Lacipirellulaceae > JBCCQL01. The sequence continues at coordinate 923,513 of CBDHGZ010000002.1, forward strand.
CGTGGCTGTCGACAGGCGCCCGATCCACCGCCACGCCCTCTTCTGCCAACCGATTGGCGGTGGCGTCGATGCTGGGGTGCTCGATGGCAGAGATTACCAGATGGGGGGGCTCACCGTCTCCGCGAGCCGAGCGGGGAAAGAACGACCGCAGCGCCAAGTTGTTCGACTCGGTCCCGCCGCTGGTGAAGATCAGCCGATCGGGGCGGACGCCACTCTGATTCGCCCCCAGCAGCCCGGCGACGCGCTGCCGCGCCTGTTCCAATACCCGTCGGGCCTGCCGACCCACGCCATGCTGGCTGCCAGCGTTGCCCGGCGTGGTGAGCTGACACTCCCACATCGCGTCGGCAACAGCCGGCAACAGGGGCGTGGTCGCGTTGTGATCCAGGTAGATCACCGTAGGCAGAGCAGGGGACCGAGGAATGGAGACCGAGGAATTCTGGCGATGCAATCGTGGGGCAGAACCCCCGCGTTGATTGTCGCTGCTCAGCCCCACCAACTCCAGACTCGGTGCCGCCACCCTGCAAACCAGCTATGACGTTCGCCGCGGGACCATGCTTCGCAAATGTGGATTGACGTTTACTCGAAATGCCTTGTTTGGAGCTCAGGTCGACGCCTCATTTGCAGGTTAGCGAGCCCCAGAATCAGCGTCGAAGTTTACGTCGACGCGGGCCCGCCAATTCGGCTCGAAGTGCGAATCGCTACAGTCGGGCTCTCTCTTACGCATCTAACCCGTCTGTCCGCAAGAGACTTGAGAGGACTCCTGGTCGGTTCTCCCTCAGAATCGCGAGCAGTTGCTCGCCGAAAACACACAAGGTCTGTTCCCAGGGATGGCCGAAGATTCCCCACTTGAATTCGCGTTCAAGAAAGATGTGGTAATCACCGTCCGGGAGAATTGGGATCGTCCAATCGCCGAACTCATCCAGCTCAAACGAAACGTGCGGGAAGAACGTGTAGCAGCTGTGTTGCCAGTCCAGGGCGTACAGATAGTCTGACTCCGATGGAAGAAGTCGCCGAAACGCGTCAAGAGCCCAGCCTTGAATCTCGGCGTTGAGGCTTGCGTAGTGTGATTTGTCGCGATCTAAGAACCCCGACAAGCCATATGTCTCAGATTGCGAAGGTTCTGCGATGCCGGGCCAATGCTCGGGGCGAACGCTCGGCTTGAACACAAAGTCTCGCTCGAACCGATTCCATACCGAGTCGTATTCGCCTTCGTCAAGCTCTTGCCATGCGGCTGTCATAACAACGCCTACAATTGCTTGATGCCATACTACGAAAAACGCTTTCTATGGAAGCGACCCAACACGCTTCAGCTCCATCGTTCGACGCATTCTAGCAGAGTTCCATAAGTACAAAGGAGTGACCCTCCTTGGCGATCGCCCTGCCACATGGCGCCGCTGGGGCCGATACTGCCTCAACCCCCAACAAGTGACCTTGCTTGAAAACTGGGTGCGGCGCTATTCTCCATGGCCCCCAGGTTTCTCCCGAGGCGAGGCCCCGAGCCATGTCGCAGCCGCAAACGTCCCCGCTGGAATCGTTCTGGCGTGCCACCATCATGCTCGGCACGCTCGTGGTGGGCGGAATGGCCCTGTATGTCTACGGGCCCCCCCCAGAGAAGGCGGCCGAGTTCATCGACCAAGTCGCCAGCCGGATTCAGGAGCTTTCGGGCGAGCAAGCCGAAGCAGCAGCCGGGGAGGATCCTGCCGCGGCATTCCCGGGAACCCGCTTTGCGACGGCCCCCCTGCCGGTCCCGCTAGGGGCCCCGCCACAGGCCTCGGTGGCTAGCCAGGAGCCGCCGGCTGGTGCGTCAGGTTTGGTGCCGCTTGCTCCCCCCTTGCTGCCCTCCGGCGCCAGCGGCGCCAGCGTAGGCAGCTTGAAAGAGCAGTTAGCTCAGCTAGGCGCAGAGGAAGTTCAGCTCGAACCTTGGGGTGCGGACGGTACGCTATATCGCCTGCATTTCTCTGCCCTCATGGCGGGCCAGTCTGGTTTTCGACGGCACTTCGATGCGATCGAGTCTTCCCCCACAAAGGCGGCGGCTTCAGGCCTTGCTGCTCTCAAAGAGTGGCGAACCGCCAGTCATTGGCCGATCTACCGTTAGACCCGCGCCTATCAAGACTGTCGCGGAAGCTCCTTCCCCACGCTTTCGGTCCGCCGGATGAAGCCACTTGGCAAACAGCTTGGCAGCGTTGCCCTCCGTTACGGCGGCTCGCATGTCGCCTGTCAGCGGGAATTGCCGGCATCGACGAGAACTCTTCAGATTGCGAAGGGCCCCGTGGCTGCCGCCAAAGCAGCGACTCAGGACCAACGCTTGCTCCGCCGTCAGCGACTGGAAGCGGTACTGTTGCTGGCCCGCGAGCCGCTTCCGCTTCGCAAACTGGCGAATTTGGCGAATTTGGCCGATGGCACCGAGGCTCGAACACTCCTGCGGGAGTTATCCGGCCGCTACGACGCCCGGGGCTCGGCTTTCAGTGTGGAGCCGGTCGCCGGCGGTTACCAACTGCTAACCCGGCCGAAGCTGGCCTCTTGGATAGGGTCCTTTGCCCCGCCTGCGGACGAACTCCACCTCTCGCCACCGGCGATGGAGACCCTGGCCATCGTGGCCTACAGCCAACCCGCTCTCAGGGCCGAAGTCGAGTCGATCCGCGGCGTTCAATGCGGAGAACTCTTGAGACAGTTGATGGAGCGCGATTTATTGCGTATCGTCGGACGTTCTGACGAGTTGGGGCGGCCCCTTTTGTACGGGACGACGAAGCGCTTCCTGCAACACTTTGGCTTGAAAGATCTCGACCACTTGCCGCGCGCCCAGGAGCTGCGCCGTCAGCCGTCTTCCGCTAATGCCGCATGAGTTTTCGGGTGTTGGCAACAGAAAACGGTTGAGCAAGTCGACGGTTCCGACCAGACTAGCAGCCGATCATGCCGGCATCGTACAACCTGATGATCGCATACCTACCCGTTACGTACGTTCCGTAGTCGAGACGATGGAGACACCTGCCATGGCACCTAGCCTCTTAGATCTAGCTCAAGTCGGCGACGACCAACCACAGACCAGCTGCTGCCTGGTCGAGACAGGTCGCCCCGACTGGCTTGACGAGGCGTTGCCGCTGGCTCCCTTTTCTGAAGGCGAGCAAGCGCTCGCGTCGTTGATCGGCGTCAGCGAAGCAGCGAGCGCTGCCAGCGCCTCCTCGACCGGCGTTTTCGCCTTGGATGATGAAGAGTACGAAGATGGCTACGACGATGACGACGACTACGAAGACGAAGAAGAGGAGTACGAGGACGACGACGAGTACGGCGATGATTATGAGGAAGAGGAGTACGAAGAAGAGGACGACGACCCCGAGGAAGAAGAGCTAGGCGAAGATGAGGAGTGGGTCGAAGTCGACGAAGAAGAGTACGAAGAGGTCGACGAAGGTGAAGACGAGGACGAGGACGACGAGGACGAAGAGTACGAATACGAATATGAAGACGACGAAGATGGCGACGACGAAGAAGACGAAGAGTACGAGTACGAATACGAAGAGGAAGAAGACTGAAACTGCCAGTCGATGGCTCTCGTCCTGCTCAAGCCCACGAATTGCTTCGTGGGTTTTTTCTTGCGCAGCCGACTAATAGGCGCAAAAAAATGGCGACTCCCGGAAGCAGGGATCCGCTGTCACTAAGACGTGCTCAACGCAAGGGGCGACTATTCCTTTAGTTGGAACAGCCGGCTTAGCGCGTGGAGCAATCCTTGTGGCGAGCCTTTCTTGGATTCGTCACGCAAAGACTCCATCGGCGCGTGAAGCATCTTGTTGACCAGTCGATCAGCAAATTGAGAGATCTCCTGCTGTGCCCGATCATCGAGGTCCGGCAGCTTATTGAACAGCCGTTCAAGCTCTGCAACCTTCGGTTGTTCGAGCCCTTGCCGCAGTCGGGCAATCACGGGCGCCGAGATGCGATGGCGGGCGTCGATAAAGAACTTGTCTCGCTCCTCGTGAATGATATGCTCAGCCACCGGCAGGGCACGACGACGCGCCTGGCGATTGCGATCACACGCGGCGTCCAGGTCATCAATCGAGTACAGGTAGACTCCCAGCTGATCTCCAATGGCGGGGTCAAAGTCTCGGGGCATCGCCAGATCGAGAACAAAGAGGGGTCGTTGCTTACGACCTGGCGCTACCTTCTGGCGATAGTCCTGGGCGGTAACAATTGGTTTGCCTGCCGCCGTGGTGCTGATTACCAAGTCCGCCCGTACCAGCTGGTTCATCAGGTCGGACATCGCCGCCGATTCACCGTTCCACTCCAATGCCAGTTGCTCGGCGCGAAGCGGGTCGCGGTTGACGATGGTCACGTGCTTAGCGCCGGCGTCGACCAAGTAGCGGAGCGTTTCATCGGCCATCTCACCGGCGCCGATCACCAGGACTCGCTTGTCGTCGAATCGCTCAAAAATGTCGCCGGCGAAATCGGCGATCGCCACGCTGGGGATGCTCACGCGGTGTTTGTGTAGGTCCGTCTCGCTGGCTACGCGTCGTGCCACGCGCAGGGCGCTTTGGAAGCAGCCATGGGTCATTGGCCCCGCGGCGCCGAGTTGGCTGGCTAAGTCATAGGCCTGCTTTACTTGGGCCAGAATCTGCGGTTCGCCCAGCACCATGCTGTCCAAGCTTGCCGCGACCCGGAACAAATGCGTAACGACTTCTTCATCGCGCAGCGTGACCAGGTCGCTTGCCACATCGTCCAATGGCACGTCGTGGGCATCGGCCAATTGCCGCATCATCAAACGCGGACACGGGGGCAACTCGTCCGCAGGGGCCGCCGTGTAAAACTCCACGCGATTGCAGGTGGACAACAAGACGGCTTCGGTCTTGGGCCGGTCCGACCGCCAAGACTCCAGCGCTTCGGCCGCTTGCTGGGGCGTAAAAGCAAGCCTTTCGCGCACCGCCACCCTTGATTGGTGGTGCGAGCAGCCTACCATCCGGAGCTTCATGGGATCGGGAAATCGTTGTTAGGCAGAAGGGGAGCTCAGGCCGTTCCCGATCCCTCGAGCCGGCAGTTCTTTCTTCGACGAAAAACTTACGCCAATCGGTAGCGGTTTCCCACCGCCGACCTGACCGCTTCGATCGTCTTGATCTGATGTAATGGGTGGAGACTCGTGCGTTCCATGCAGCTCACTAACCAGCATCATTGATGCAATTGTAACTACCAGAAACAGGAACGCGGCGAGCGTCAGATAGGCAACCTTGCGGCCCGTGCGGGCGGCCGGATAGACCCAGCGGAAAACCTCAGCCACCAAGAGCCAGGCCAACATGACGGCCAGGCTAATTACGGACTCGTCGTACCATAAGCGGAAGTTGGCTTCGCCTTGGTGCCGGATTTGCGCCAGCACGACGCCGGAGAGAAAACCGCCAGCGACCAACCATACCGAGATGCCCAACGTGCGGCTATTGATCCGTTGGAGTGCCTCTAAACTTGGGAGCCGAAAGCCACGCAGGGGAGGCGATTTGCGCTTGAGTCGCGCACTTTGGATCAGGTACATCAGCCCGGCCAGGAAGCCGAGCGTGACACAGACCGTGGCTAGCACGAGCAGCCAACTATGGGCCTGACCCCAAAACAACGAGGCACGATCAGAAGCGATGGGCGTATCGCTGGCCATGCGAGACAGGGCGATCAGACCCAAGATCACGGGCAGCATGAAAACCCCGGTGGCCAGCTTCGGCCAACGAAAGGCGCTCATCACGTACACGGCTGCCATGACCAGGGCCGCGAGCAAACACCAGTCAGCGGGACTGGAGAGTGGGGCCGCGGTCCCCTGGGCTCGGGAAAGCAAGTAGGCTGCATGGGCGAACACCCCAGCGCCGGCAAAACCAAGCAGCACGGGCCGATGGAGCCCAAATCGCCGTACGACGCTCACCGCCTCCAAAGACAACGCCACCGCATAGCTCGCTGTGAAGCAAAAGACGGTGATGCGGGTAAGGTCCATGGCGGGAGACGACTGACTGAGGGCAGCGTGAGAGAGAAGGCGTCCTTCACTCACTTGCCGCCATCTTCAAGCCCGTAGTCTTTGATCTTCTTGTGAAGCGTGTTGCGATTGATGCCCAAGCGACCAGCCGCTTTGATTTGCACGCCATCGCATTGTTCCAGCACCTGCGAGATGACTTCCTTCTCTACCCGGTCGACAACGCGGGCGTGAAGGTCAGTTGCCTTTTCGTCAGCGCCTGCCAAGCCTTCTTGCACGAGCTGCTCCGCCAGAGACTCGAAGTCGAACTTGCGGAAGGTCATGGTGTGCTTCTCACCCTCGCCGCGCACAGCGGGTGGAAGCAGGTCGTGGGTCAACTCATCGCCCGGCGCCATCACCACAGCGCGCTCGATATAGTTTTGTAGCTCTCGAACGTTGCCCGGCCAGTGGTAGTCTTGAAGGGCTTCAAGGGCCTTGGCTGAAATATGGGCGACGTACAGATCGTTTTCTTCGTTGTAGAGATTCAGAAAATGCGTCACCAGCGCGGGGATGTCCTCTCGCCGCTGACGGAGCGGAGGCAGATAAATCGGTACGACGTTCAGGCGATAGTAAAGGTCCTCACGGAAGTTCCCCTCAGCCGATTCCTCAAGCAAGTCGCGGTTACTCGCGGCCACAACCCGCGTGTCCACACGAATGGTTTGCGTATCGCCGACGCGCTCGAACTCGCGCTCCTGCAGCACCCGCAGCAGCTTGACCTGTAGGTGCTGGGTGGTGCTGTTGATCTCATCAAGGAAGATGGTCCCAGTGTGAGCAGCCTCGAACCGACCCGTGCGGTTCTCGATGGCTCCCGTGAAGGAACCGCGCACGTGGCCGAAGAGCTCGCTCTCCAACAAGCTTTCACTCAGCGCGCCGCAGTTGACTCGCACAAATGGCCCTTTTCGCCGATCGCTTTGCTCGTGCAGTGCTTTGGCGATCAACTCTTTGCCTGTGCCGGTCTCTCCCAGCAACAAGACAGAAGCCTTGCGCCGCGCCACCTGCCTTGTGACCCGATACACCTCGCGCATGGCCGGGCTGGATCCGATGATCCCCGGCAGTGGCGGTTCGGCGTGGATGGTGTTGGGTAAGGCGGACATGGTTTGGTTATCGGTGGCGTAGGCCAAACACAAACGCGGCGCAGCGAGGTCACAAGCGTTACCGCCGTGCTGGACTCTCTCTGTTCGATTCAATGACGTCCAAGACCGTGCCCAGGACGGCTTGGGTTTCCGCGTCGGCGGCTTTGCTGGAGTTGTATTGGTCGTATTGGTGCTGGATTTGATCGGTCGTAAGCAGCACGCCAAAGTCTTCGACACTCTTGCTAAACGCGGCCGCAGCCGCCTGGCGGTTGGCGATCGGTTCGGTGCGGCGATTCACGGCGGCGAGCAATTCCAGTTGACTAGCGGGGGTGCCCAGCATGGCCAAACCCGCGCCATTTCCTGCCGCCGCAAGGGCTGCTTGCAATGCCCTACCGCGGTCACGCAACGCATAGAAGTGGGGGCCCTCGCGAAGCACTTCGCCAATCCAATCACGGGCTACCTCGGCCAACTCGCCCCGCTCGTCAACTGTGGGCCAGCCGGCCGGCGTTACTTCTGCCAGCGCCTGGGCGATGTCTGCAACGGCTTCGGCCGTATGGGGCCGTGGAAAGGCCAACACCTGTTGATGATCCGTGGCAATTCGTTTGGCCTCCGCCAACCGTCCGTCCGGCGCCAAGATTCCGATGGGAACCAGGGCCGAGGTGGTTTGTCTGCGCAGCTGGAACAGGGTCTCGCGAACGTGGGGCCTTAGTACCGCCAGGTCCAAGAGAACCATCTCCAAGTCTGGCGACTGAGCTAGCTGCACGGCCTCGGCTCCCCGATTGGTAGGTTGGGCCTCGATGGCTGACCCTGCCAGCAGGCCGGCAATCGTCGCCGAACGCTCCAAGTTTGGTGTTGCCACAACCGCCAGGCGCGCTTGCCCACCACGGGCGAAGTCGAGCAGCGCGCCGCGCACTTTACTGGACCCAGGGAAGGCCGCCTTGGGAGCCAAGCCCATGACTCCCCTGAGCGCCGCGAAACGGACGGCCGGATGAGCGGAGTCGAGCGCCTTGGCCAGCGGGCTGGGTTGGCTGTCCGCGGTCAACAGCACGGCGGAGTCACCACGGTCGCCGATGGCGACACACAATGCTGCTGCGGCGCCGGCGTAACGGTTCTCCAGGGCTTCGGCCAGGGCTTCGCCCAACTTGGAATTCGATGTGCTGGTGATTCGCAAACCGGGAGTTTCTCTCGGCGTGACGCCGAGAACTTCAAGCAACGCACGTGCCTGCAGGTCCAAGACCAATGCCGTTTGTCGCGCTTGCTGATTGGAGGGGTCAACCAAGAACCTGGCTCGAGCCAGGCGAGATGCGTAAACCACGCCGGCGTCCTTGGAGCTCATCGAGACCGAGGTCGTGGCAAGCTTCGCGTCGGCCGGAACCTGATAGACGGCCACTTGGCCGGCCGCATCGGGTCTTTCGGGAGGAACTCCGCCGCGGACATCTCGTAGAGCGCCATCCAGCAGCCGCAGTGCCAGCGGCGTGGAAGCTTGCTGGCCCGTGATCTGGCGAAAGGCCCACTGGGCGGCGCGGCTGGCGTCGCTTCCTGTTGGTTCGGTCGCTACCCGGGCGGCCAGCAGAGGTGATGCGCGTTGAGCCTTGAGTTGTCCCAGCGCCCAAGCGGCTTGCTTGCGGAGGTCTTGCTCGGGGGATTCGAGCATGGCCAGCAGTGCGGGTCGCGACAGCGGTCCCATGGCCACTAATGCTTCGCGCAGTCGGTTGCGTTTGGCCTTGTTTGCACCCGCAAAGTTCTCCAAGCAAAATTCCACCGCCGCAGGTCCGGCGCGCTTCAGTGCGGCCAGTGCTGCCGCTTGTTTATCCTTCGAGTCGTCGCCCAACTGATCGATCAACGGGGCCAACCGCTCCGGGCGGACCGCTTCCGTCTGAGCGGCCGTGAGACACTCCGTGGCAAAGGCAGCAGCTTCAGGGCCGAGTTCGGCCGTCCTTGCCAGACGCAAGAATCGTGCAGTCGAAAACTGCGTGACCAGCGCCGCTTTGGTGGAATCTTCTATTTGTAGTTTGAGAAGCTCGTCAAATAGGGGGGCCGCCAGATCCGCTTCGCCCAGATCAATCAGCAGGAAGACGGCACGAGCGTAGTCGGAGGGCTGCTCACGGGGCGAAGAGAGAATCGCCTCGACGGCCGGATTATCGCTCCGGGTCGCCGCAGCCGGCTCATCTACCACGGGCTGGCCAATGGCGTGGGCGCCAAGCAGGCTGGCTGCTGTGGCTAACAAACACGCCGCGGCACGACGTCCTCGCAAGTGGATCCCCTTCATTGCAAACGCTCCCGCCAGGCCGCCACTTGTGCTGCTACACGCTGCGGATTGGTTGAACCCTCGCTCTTGAAGGCCTCAATCGCCCGCTGGACGCCAAGCACCGCATAAACCGATTCATCGAGCGACTCATGCGCGCCGCGGAATTCTTCCACCGGCAGATCCGCAAGTCGCACGCCACGTTGCATGGCGACCCCCACCAGGTTGCCAATCAGTTCGTGCGCGGTGCGTTGGGGCACGCCGGTATGGATCAGGTGCTCCATGAGGGTCGTGGCGTCGAGGTAGCCGTGGTCCAGCCGGCTGGCGATCGCCTCGCGGTTGAGCTTAGCGTCGGCGACGATCGGTGCTGCCAGCTCCAGGCATCCGCGCACCGTGTCGGCGGCGTCAAAGACCTGCTCTTTGTCTTCCTGCAAGTCCCGGTTGTAAGCCAGCGGCAAGCCCTTGGTTAACACCAGCAGACTTTGCAGCGAGCCAACCACCCGGGCGCTCTTGCCACGGATCAACTCCGGCACGTCGGGGTTGATCTTTTGGGGCATGATGGACGACCCCGTGCAGAAGGCCCGCGGGAGCGTCAGAAAGTTAAATTCCGTGGTCGTCCACAGAATCCACTCTTCGGCCCAGCCACTAAGATGGATAGCCGTTTGCGCCAGACAACTGAGAAACTCGATGGCAAAGTCACGATCACTGGATGAGTCAAGACTGTTGGCCACCAATCCCTCGAAGCCGAGTTCGTCCGCCACCCTTTGGCGATCGATCGGAATGGTGGTGCCAGCCATGGCGGCCGTGCCCAGCGGCAACTGGTTCACTCGCCGCCGGCAGTCGCTGAGCCGCTGCCGGTCGCGCTCAAACTTCTCGCAGTACGCCAGCCAATAATGATTGGCCAGCACCGGCTGGGCCCGCTGCAAGTGGGTGTAGCCAGGCAACACGACGCCGTCATCTTCCTCTGTGCGGCTGACGAACGCCCGCTGCACATTGCGTAGCAAATCCAACAGGTCGTCGATCTCGGCCCGCATCCAGAGACGGAAGTCCGTGGAGACTTGATCATTGCGACTACGGCCCGTGTGGAGCTTGCGGCCCACGTCACCGATCTGCTCGACCAGGGCCCGCTCGATGTTCATGTGAACGTCTTCCAGTTCCTGGCGGAACTCGAAGCGGCCGGCGGCAATCTCGAGGCCGATCATCGTCAGCCCAGCGGTGATTTGGTTCTTCTCGTCAGCCGAGAGGATCCCGACGTTGGCCAACATGTTGGCGTGGGCGATCGATCCGCGGATATCGTGCTCGTAGAGTCGGCAGTCGTAGCTGACGCTTTCGGTGAATTGCTCGACGCGCTGGTCGGTGGCGCCGTCGGCTACGGCGGCAAAGACCCCTCCCCAGGGCTTCTGGTCAACCTTTGCCGGGTCGTTTTGTGAGGCCCCGTGGTCAGCGGCGCCGCCAGCCGATTGGGTCTTTTCCGCCAAGGAATTGCCAGCTCGGGGTGTGCGGGAGGGAGGAACATGGCGGGGTTCGTCCGGGCCTACCCACCTCGGAGCGGTGGTAAGCCCTCCCCCTGGCTGCGTGCCGATCGCCATGGGCGCTGGTCGCGGTTAAGCCGACCGTCAGGTGGGTGCGCGTCCATTCGCCTTCAACTTGTTTACAGTAAAAGGCTTACGACCGGTTGTCAACGAGTGGTGGGCAGACTTCGCCTAAAAAATAGGCAGTGAACCTGCTTGGCCAACCTTGTCCAAAGCGGAGCGTCAGAACGCGAATTAAGGATTTTTCTGCCCCCAGGGCGCCACCTACCCCAAGAAAACCGGTCGACTATCGAAGAGAATTATGGTGAGGCAGCCGATGGATTCCCACCGCTGTCACCACCCCTCAGCCCTACCGGGAGCCAACCAATGGACACTTTCACATCGAACCTGCTGAACCTGCCGCCGCCGTTCAACATGATTGTGCTGGTGATGCTCATCATCTTCGGCTCGATGGTCATTGGCCACGTCGTTGGCGAGATTCGCAAGTACGTCAGCCATCGGCACGAGCTGGAATTCAAGCGGGATCTGGTTCAGCGCGGTCTGAGTGTCGAAGAGATTGAACGGATCGTTGCCGCTGGGGAAGACTCCGACCGGATCAACAACGCCTAACTTGCCGAGGATCACTTACCATGCTGCCAAGCTACCTAGCGATGCTTGCCCAAGCTCCGGAGGGGCCCGCCCTGCACGTTTCCAGCGCCGGCACCAGCACGTTTACCCAGGATCAGTGGTTTGTGGTCTGCCTGGTTGTCTTGGGGTGCTTTACTGGCATGGTCATAGCGCTAGCCGGCATCTTTGCCGGGGTGACGACCGCACTGCACCGCCGCGTCTCCGAGCAGGAACTGAAACGCGAGATGCTAGACCGCGGCATGTCGGCCCAGGAGATCGCCCAGGTGGTCGAAGCCACCCCGCCGTCTGACTTCCTGGACCGCATGGCCAAGCAACGCAAGCGAAACTGCTGACACCAGGCGGGAGAACGTTTCCGTTCGTGCCCTATGCCCCGCGAGCAATTCTCAACATCGAGCGTCCGCTCGGCAGCTCGCAGGGCGACTCAGCCCGCGCCGGGACGACGCCACCTTTGCACTTGAGAAGCCGGCTCCAACTTCGGCAGTTGGGGCCACCGCCGCGAGTTAGCTGCAAGGCCAACTCAGCGAAGGCGATGCAACCGCGGAGGGAGGGCGAAGGGAACGCGTTCCAGCCTAGCGTTTGCGAGCGACGTAGAACCCGTAGCTGAAATAGTCGAGGTAGCGCTCGTACAGACTGGCCTCGTGTCTCATCATCTCGGCGATCTGCGTCGCCTCAGGACGATCAGAGTGCCGTGCCAGGAATGCCGGGATGTGCTCTTCGACTGGCTGGTAGTAGTTCTCGATCCAGTCGGTCGGCGGCAGCACGAAGTACCCCTGCAAGTCGTAGCCCGCCTTCTCAAGAATCGCGATCTTCTCCGCTGCGGTCGCGATCTCAGCGTATTCGCTCTCCCAGTGCTGCCGGATGGTATCGGGAGGGTGTGGGCGTAGCCAGGTAATCTCTGACACGGCGAGCACGCCGCCCGACCTAAGCAGCGGCCTCCACTCTTCCAATCCCGCACGAAAACCCATGTTGTAGATGGCGCCCTCGGACCAAATGAGATCGAGGGAATCACCATCGTGCGGTAGCGATTCCATTGACGCCTGTTGGGTCGCAACGCGTTCCACGCATCCGGATTGCTGGGCTCGCTGCGTGAGCACTTCAAGGAAATCTGGGAGCAGATCGATGGCGATAAATCGGGCGTTTGGTAGCTCTCCCGCCAGCGTAAAGATGGACGCCCCTGTACCGCAGCCAATGTCGGCAACGTCGATCTTCGCGTCGGAAGATAGGCGAGTCAGTCCAAGAGCTTTCTTCGTGGAATCGTCGCTTCCTGGTCCCTGGCGGGCAGCGTCTTTGTGCAGGTCCGCCATGAGAGTGAGAAAGACCGATTCGTCCATCGCGTAGATCTCCGTCTTCGGTAGGGAGCTGTCGCTTCTGTCCGGGGTAGACGACAGACCGGCGAGCCGCATCAGTTATCGCTGAGCCCTACGCAGCAGGGAATGGCTCGGCCATCCCAGCAGGTATTCGAACCGTCGGTTGGACCAACACCAGCGCATTAGCAACTCCCCAAACTCGCGTCGGTCTTGCCCACCGAGGTCAGAATTCTGAAGGACTGCTAAGTTCTAATGAGTGACCTGATTCGGGTACCCTTGAGGCAGGTTCCTTCGTGAACGGACCTGGTGACTGAGCCGGGGTTGAGAAACTCTCAAAATCTTCTCATTTCTCGCAGTCCATCGTGCGAGCTGGCGCATCTAATCTCGTAGACAGGCCCTCTTGCCGCCTCGCGAGTCCTTATCCGTTTGCGCCCATGCCAGCTGCGCCCATGTCAGCCAAGACGACGCCCCGCAACCGCGTTTCCGAAGCCCAAAGACCTCCCACGCCGGTCCCCACCGATGGCGAGCTGCTGATGCGGTTTGCCAAGCTGGGCGACTCAGCCGCGCTGGCCGTGGTGATCGACCGGCATCAGCAGATGGTCTGGGGCGTGTGCCAGCGAATCCTGGTGCATCGTCAAGATGCCGAAGATGCCTATCAGGCGACCTTTCTGATCCTTGCCAACAAAGCCAGCACGATTGGCGCCAACGACTCGGTGGCAGGTTGGTTGTTTCGAGTAGCACACAACACCGCACTAGCTGCGCGGCGCAAACGCAAACGGCGGCGCGAGGAAACGCTGGTCGAGGAACCACTCAATCCCGAACCCATCTGGCCAGACTTGCATCAGCGAGAGATCGTCGCGGCACTGGCGGACGAGCTGCACGCTTTGCCCGCTCGCTACCGCACTCCGCTGGTGATGCGGTATCTGGAGGGCCAAAGCCGTCGTCAAATTGCCGAGGCCACCGAGGCCACGCTCGCCACCGTGGCCGGCCGGCTGGTTCGTGGTAAACGACTGCTTCGCCAGCGACTGGCCCGTCGTGGCGTCTCACTCGCCGTGGCTTTGGCGGGGCTCACCGGCGCCACGGCCAACACGGCCTCGGCGGCTTCGACCACCGTACTGAGCGGGCCGCCGATGTTCGACCCTACGCTTACTTTCTCCTCCGCCGCACCGGCGGTCGCTCAGCTTGCTCAAGAAGGAGTTCGATCGATGCTGTTCGCTTCGCTTACCAAACCGGTCGCCGCGATCGGCGCCCTGGCCGCCGCCGTTGCGCTGGCAGTCCTCGCCCCGGAAGCTCCTGCCGAGCCTCAAGCAGCGCTAGCGCTCGACGCAACGGCGCCCGCCGCCGTCGCCACTGGCAGCCCTGCCGTCACGATCGCCGCCGCGCCGCAGCCCGACCAAAAAGAGAATCCCGTGGCTAGTCAACCGTGGCCGCCTCTTCCAGAGAAAGCAGGTACGACGCTTACCATCGCAGGCCCCGCAACGATGAAGAGCGATGGCTCGACGCTATCAATCCGCGGTGGATCCCTGACGGTTCAGAAGACGGACCCCAAGTCCGACAAAGCGTCAACCAACCAGCAGCAGCCGGACGCCAGCAGAGAGATCGAGATCAACGCCGACGGAGAAGACACGCTCAATTTTTATGGAGCACGCGCGGCGTGGGGATCGACCAAAGATATGATTGAGCGGAAGAAGCAGGAGTACGCGAAGCTTGCCGCTGAAGATGGTGTTAACAACTACAGCCAACCAGGCTTCGAAGAGGCCTACTGGATGCACTTCCACTGGAAGCAACAGCTAAACGTCGCCGACCGAGCGATGCGTCTGCTTGAAGAACAGAAAAACGCGGGCGTCGGCCCCGCAGGTCAGATCAAGCTCCGCTACGCCCAGGCGATCGCCGACCGCAATCTCGCCGAGGCCAAGATTCGAGAGACCGATCGGTTGATGAAGCAAGCCGCCATCGCGGATCAAGCTGCTAAAGCAAGGCCCACGCCAATCCCGCCGACTCCGGCTGCGATTAGCCCTACTGAGTTTCGGCCAGTTACGAACCAATACCGAGTTCGTGTGCCGACCGCAAATTCACCACCTTCGCCGTCTTTCTTCCCTGAGCCATCGGGTCCCCAGGTAGTCTCAAGCCCCATGGCATCGCCGATTTTTGCACCGCAGCCCACTGTCGTGCCGGCTCCGCTTACCAAACGGTTGGCCATTGGCGAAACCTTGGCCGTGTCGATCGGGGATGGTTCGGATCCCTTGCAGCGAACTCAGGAACTGGCCGTCATTCTCCGGGGCAAAGGACAGATCAGCCTACCGGGTCTCAAGCCAATCAAGCTGGCAGGCCTCACGATGGCAGAGGCTTCCGACGCCATCAGGAAGGAGCTGTTAGACCTGATGCCCACGCCGAAGGTGACGATTCGCCGACTTGGTATGCCGCCCCAGGCCCCGTTGCCGTCGGCTTATGGGGCCTGGATAAAGACCGACAACGCTCCACGCGAGCAAGAGAATGCCCAGTTAAAGGTCCAGTTGGTCACGCTTGAAACGCAGCTGGCACAGGTCCGCAAGGACTTAGCTGCCGCCCAGTTAGAGGCTGCTGCCCAGCAGAAAAACCTCGTCGAGAAGATGCCCTCGATGCTGATGGAACTTCTCAAGGGACGCCAAGAAATGGCCGCTGAGTTGCCATCCTCCCCAATGGGACTCGCCGGGGGCCAGCAACAGCAGCCAGCTTCCAACCGGCGGTCCACCAAACTCGCTCCGGGGGAGCCGATCAATGTCGAGGTTTACGATCGGCTGAATCAAAATACGGTGCTACATGACCAGCTGACGATCGCCGCCGATGGCAGTCTCGCGCTCGGCGCCGCCTGGGGACGGGTCCACATCGCCGGCCTGGAGCTGAGTGATGCGGAAGCGACGGTCAAGGAGCGCATTGCTAGTACCATGCGTAAATCCCAGGATTTACGCAAGGCAGCAGGTCTCCAGAAGAGCTCCGGCGTCCGGTTTGATGTGAGCGTTCAGATCGTCCGCCTTACACCAACCCTACCGCCTGCTCTCGCGCCTAGTTATCCGAATCGCTAAGCAACGCATCGAGCGTTCCGCCGTCGATTCCTAGCGCCGCCAAGTAGTCTGCGCGGGCGACAAAGTAGTCCCGCTGGGCGGCCACTTGCTCGGCAGCCGCCTCGGCGGCTTGCTTCTCGCGGAGGTTAAGGTTGAACAGCGTGCTTTGCCCTTCTTGGTAAGCCCGCAGCTCGGCGGCTTGCATTCGTTCAGCGAGTCGAACGCCTTCGGTGGTTTGTTCCACACGCTGCGCGGCAGCGGTTAGCGCCGCGCGAGCCACTTGCACCTCGGCCCCAATCTTCTCGCTTGCGAATTGCGTCTTGGCCCGCAGTTGGGCCAGCTTGCCACGCAACTGCCGCATCTTGCCCAGCGCCTTGCGGCGCTCCAGCGGTACGTTGAGCATCATCGTGACTTCGATTTCAAACTCTGACTTGTCGTCCGAAGACGTCGGGTTGCCGACGTCCTGGCCGAAGAACAGTCCGCCATCGAGGTCCGGCTGCGTTTCGTTTCTCGCTTGCCTGTAAGCGATCTCGATTTGTTGCCTCACGACCGAAAGCTCCGCCAGCTCGGGCCGATTGCGCTGGGCATAGGGGACATCGCATGCCAACTGCTCGGCATCGGGCATTCCGACGGCGGGAAACTCGGGTGGCAAGGTCTCGCTGCTTAGCCGGAGCGGGCTTCCCGCGGCGGTGCGGAGATACAGCGACAGCTTTACCGCGGTTTGTTCGAGCTTCCGTTGGGCGTCAATCACTTTGGCGCGGCGGGAGACGATGATTCGCCGATTGTCGACCAAGTCAATTTCGGCCTTCTCACCCTCCTCGAACTGACGCTGCAGCAACTCAACGCGATCCTCACCCAATCGCAGAACACCCTGGGCGATTTCTAAATTGGCCCCCGCCGCGACCCAATCCCAGTAGGCGATGGTTCCCTCGCGCACCGCTTGAATCACTTCGGCGCGAATCACCGGTTCGACACGGCCGCGCTCCAGCTGCGCTTGCCACAATTCGGCCCGATTGGCGTCGATTTGCCGGTCGCGAATAATCGGCGCCGTAATGCTCAGGCTAAACTCGCCCAGGTCGTTCGTCTCGCGTTCCTTGTACCACGGCTCAAACGATCCGCGGCCCAGCCGATACCCGGCCCCCAGCGTGCCGCCCCAGAGGGTGTCGCGCTTGACGCCGATCTTGTGCCAGTGGTTCTCGTAGAAGTCCAAGGGCTGGGTGTTGCTGTAGCCTTCAACCTTGCGATCAAACGCCCCGCTTGCCGAGAGAGCTTCGCCCGAGGCGATGGTGCGACCAGCAACCGCCTGGCGGATCATGGGGAAGAAGTTCCGCGTGGACGCCACCACTTCTGCTAGCGTCGGCGCGGGCGGGGTTGTCAGGGTGATGGCCGGGGTGGAGTCTTCTGGCGCAAGCACCTCCTCCGGCAGAACTTGCTGGCTAGGCGGAGGAAGCAATCGCGGCTCGACCGGTTCCAGGTCATCGGCGTCTGCTCCGTCGACTGCCTGAAAAGCAGCCAGCCGCACCGCTGTGGTAGACGCATCGGGCGAACCGTTGGTCGCATGGCCGACAAAGGCAGGCCGCTGGCTACGACAACCCCCGCCGACGAGCGTCACGGCAAGCAGCAAGACAGCAGTGGCGCGTAAGGCGGGCAAAATCAACGAATCCGATGCTAGCAAGGCGGCTTTTAGGGGCCAGCGCGCAGCCTCTACTTAGTGCGCAAGGCACAGCGCTATCCGGATAATCGGCATAACCGGCGGGCGGGAAGAGCCCTTTGCCACCAGATGCGCTTCGCCCCACCTGCTAGGCAGTCGAACCGCCTTCTAGATTTTGATCTTAGGCGCCTTGGAAGCTTCGGCGTCTTCCTGCGACTTCAGAGCCGGCGGGAAGCCGTTCATACGCCGCCACACTTCGTAGCCCAGCGGCACCTGATCCAACAGCACCCAGGCGTTTGCCCGCACGCCTTGGCGCAAGTAGGGATAGTCGGGCCACGGTTGATCGGTGGCGTCGGGCACGATGACCACGCGAAACTTGCCGGCGCCATCATCCAGCGAGTCGACCTTCGCCACCCGGCCACCAAACGTGCCCACGGCCACGGCCGGCCAACCTGAAAACTGAGCCGCCGGCCAACCTTCGAATTGCAACCGGACGTGAGGGCCAATGCCCGTATCGGGATTGCCCCGGATCAGCGGCGCATCGTTTCCTGCCACCCAGACCTCAACCGCCAGGTCGTCTGTCTTGGGGACGATTCGGCATAGCTGGTCACCCTCTTTGACGATTGACGCACGATCGACCACCGCCAGATCGAGGATGTAGCCGTTGCGCGGTGATAGCACGACTCCCGCCTGCTGAACGGCCAGCGCTTGGCTTTCTTTCTGGAGCTTGGTGTCCTTATCCCGGAGGTCCTCTTCCACTTTGGCGATCTCGGCAATCGCCTTGGCCACGTCCGACTGGGCTTTCTGCTGCTGTGACTGCACCTTGTTGATCTTGGCTTGCCATTCCTGCCGTTTCGACTCCCGCTCGCTCTGCTTGGCGGCAATGCCATTGGTAGCATTCAGGATGTCTTGCTCAGCAATGGCGACGTCTTGTTCCGCGACGCGGTACTTTTGTTCGACCTCTTGAAACTTCAGCTGCGTTTCAATTCCTTCGTTGTACAAGTTCTTTTTCCGCTGATAGTCGGCTTTCGCTTGGATCAACTTGGCGGTGGCCGCGCGCTGTTTGCTTTGGGCCGCTTGGAGTTTATTTCGCGCCTGATCGATCACGCGATCGTAAGCGGTCATGGCCTCGGTCTGGGCAAGCTTGTTGGAAGCCAGTTCCTCTCCGGTGATCTCTACTACTCGCGAGGCAAAGTCGCGCGCGTCGATCGCGCGGTCACGTCGGCTACGAGCTAGCGCCAACTGGGACTCCATGTTCGAGACCTGCTGCTGCAGGCGACTTAGATACAGGGGATCTTGGTTCTCGATGCGAAACAGCAGCTGCCCTTTGGCTACGTAAGCGTTTTCCTGGACACCTTCGGCCCGTTCGATGATCACGCCCTTGATTGGAGCTTTGACGGCCTGCACCCGCTCTAAGGGGTCGAACGCCACGACCGCCCCTTCGCCTTTGATCGACTGCTGCCAAGGCACCGCAAACATGGCGATCACCGACACAAACAGCAGCACGAGCAGCAACCGACCAATGCGCCGCACCGCTCGCGCTGCCCGAGCCATCTGCAGGGCAGGGAAGTCTTCCTCGCGGTAAGCGGCTTGTGCTAGAGGCGACCGCCGATATCGTTTGCTCAGCGACTGGTTCATCAGGATCCCTCGCCGGGTGAGCTGCTCTTGAGCGGACCTTGGTCCAGAATGATCTGCCGGTCGAACCGATCGGCGATAGCCCGTTTGCCCGTGGCCACAACCAGCGTCCACTTGCGGTCTTCGCTGAACAGCGCGCTACAGACGAAGTCCAAATCGTCGTCGGGTAGGCCGTCCAGGGTGCCATCAATCAGCAACAACCGAGGACGACCGGCGATGCCACGAGCAAGATTCAGCAGTCTCTTTTGGGTGTCGCTCAGGGGCCGGCCCGAGGCATTGAGCTTGGTTTCGATGCCATGGGGCAGCCGTAGCACATCGTCTAGCATGCCGACGGCGCTCAGGGCGCTACGGGCGTCGGTGGTGCTGACATTCGTTCGGCGCAGGTGAATGTTCTCGGCAATTGTTCCCTCGAACAATTCGATGCCGTCGACCAGTGCGACGCGGGAGCGAAGGATGTCTGGTCTCAAGTCGCGGGGATCAGAGCCGCCGACTTCGATATGCCCCGCCTCCGGGGCTTCGAGGCCGTAGACCATCTTGAGCAGCGCGCTCTTCCCGCTGCGCCGGGCGCCCAGCAGGGCCACGCGTTCGCCGGGCGCCACTTCGCCAGTGATGCCTTCGGAAAGCAGCGAGGCGGCTCCGCCGCGCTTTAGGCCGGTGACTTTCACCCCCAGGGCTTCGCCATCGGGGATACTCATCAGTCCGTCATGCCGCTCAACTTCCAGGTCGAACAACGTGCCCAATTTGTCGACCGCAGCGACCAGGTCGTAAAAACCTTCCAGGTGCTTTCCAAGCTTGGCCATCGAGCTGAGGATGGTGGTGACAATCAGCTCGGCCGCCACCAACTGTCCAAGCGATAGCTGCCCTTGAATCACCAACCAACCACCACCGCCTAACAGCACGGTGCCGGCGATGGCTTGGAGCGCCAACAGGAACACGATCTGGCGAAACAGAATCTGGAAATGCCCACGCCGCGCGGACAGGTACTCAGCAGTAATGCGGTTGGAGCGATCAATAGCAAACTCGGCTCCGCCATCGGTCTTGAATCCTTGATGGCAACGGATGATGTCTTCAAACCATGAAGCCAGTCGGTACTTCATTTTCGATTCGTCGATGCCGGAGGAGATCGCGCCCGATCCCAGGACGCGAAGCCCCGCCACAATCAACAGCAGCAGCAGCACATCGAAACCAAGCAGCCAGGGATGGTAGAACGCCAGCACGGTCATGCCGACGAGTGTCGCCAACACAATCCCCAACCCGTCGAGCAGCAACTTGGCGACGACTTTCTGCAGCGTCACTACATCGAGAAAACGGTTGACCAGTTCCGGTCCGTAATAATTGCCAAGCCCCGAGGGATCGACCCTCGGCAGGCGATACGCCAGGTCGGCCGCCACGCGCGCCATGAGCCTGCGCTGAATGACCTCGGCCACGTAGGTTTGCATGCCTTGCATGATGGCGGCAAAGGCCAGGAAGCCGAACAGCAGCGCTGCCAGAATGATGACCGGCTGCAACAGCCGACCGAACGCCACGGTGTTGACCAAAGCTTCAACAGCAATGGGCGTTGCGAGGTTCAATACGCCCGCAAAGAAACCGAACACCAGAATCACCCAAATGTCTGGCCACTCTGGTCGCATGATGTTGATCAGCCGACGTAGTGGCCGGTCGTGCAACTTTCGCGCTTCGTCAGCGTTGTTCAACTCCGGGTGCTCCACCACCAGCCACTCGGCCGTGGCGCTATCGTCACCAGGCGTAGCGAGCCTTTCCTGGAGTTCGCTTCGCGTGACGCGGCGGCGCTGGTCGAGCTCGCCTTCGGCCAACTCGGCAGCCCAGCCGTCGTAGCCCAGTAGCACCGCTGGTCCGTTTTCATCGCAGTAGCCGCCAACCAGTAGCGCGCCGTCCTGAGCCAAGTGCAGCGCGTCGTCCAGCGGCAGTTCGGTTACGCGAGACCGCAGCGCGAGGCATTCGCTCGTTTCCCGGAGCCATCGGCTCCACCGGCTGTCTTCATTACCGGGCCAAGCCTGCTGTGCATCTCGCAGCAGCTGTTCAGCCCGCAGGTGCTCCACGCCCACTCCGCACTCGCGACTCAAGCGGACTAGCACTGCTACCAGGGATGAATGCCCATTGCGGTGCGGGGAAGCGGACATAGACGTTCGAAAGGCGGGCGATGCTGTGAGGGACTTCACCAGCACAGTAGTGGCAAAGGCCCTCAGCGTCGAGGTCGACCGCTGCTAGCTTGTGCCATTTGCGTAACTCTGGATGACCGACTCTGCCGCGTGGCGGCCGGAAGCCAAGGCGCCTTGGATGGAAGCGGTTTGCCGATAGTCGCCTGCCAGGAATATGCCGTCGCGTGGGTGGGCTTCCTGCTCAGCAGTCTTGAGCCACCCCACCGGCTGTGCCGGTAGGGCCTGCGGAAGGCGGTAAGTGCCTAGCAAACGCCACTTTGCTGCAACGGGGCCAAACCACGATTCCAGTTGAGCCACCACCCGCTGTGGCAAACTTTCGTCCGGCTCCGATCCCACGACACTGACCGACACCAGCGCAGCCCGTGCTGGAGCGTAGTCTGGCGCCGCGGTGCTCGGTACGCAAAGGCTATTGATCGGCCTGGTGGAGTCGACTCCCTCGCCATTGAGCACCAAGACGGGCTCCTCCAAAGGGGATTTCTCAGCCGCGAAGTAGAAGCACGTTGTGCCACACCAGTCAGTCTGCGCTTGACCCTCGCCCCGGTCGCCAAGCAGTCGGTTGGCCGTGGTTGCGTCGGTAGCCAGCACAACCGCCGCTGCCGGCAAGAACTCCCCGTCAACTAGCTTGACGCCCTCCGACCCAACGGCGGAGACTTCCGCACCGCACCGAACGGCACCCGCCGGCAGCCCGGCGGCCAATTGCTCCGCGATAGCGCCCATGCCCGTGGCGGGGAGCGACGCCTGGCTCTTGGCAAACATGCGAAACACGAAGTCAAACACGCGGCTGGAGGTCGTCAGCGAATGATCCAAAAAAATTCCCCCTAGAAACGGCCGGAAGAATCGCTCCAGCATGCGTTCCGAGAATCCAAACTCGCGGAGTCGCTGCTCGGTGGTCGTCTCGGGGCGCGCGAACAAGTCCTGGAGAGTGCCCCTTTGGACCTCGCGACGGAGGCTTGCCACGCGAAGTTTATCCGCCAGGCTGCCTACCGGAGCGATCGCCGTCGCCAGCAGCTGGGCTGGTCTTCGCCAAGGATCGCTTAATCGATGAAACTTCCCGCCGTATCGGATCAGTGCGCCTGGTTCGAAGGGCTTGAGGTCGAGCAGATCGTAGTCCAGCAGCCGCTGTGCTTCGGGATAGGCTGGCAAGAAGACCTGGAAACCACGGTCGCACAGGAATCCCTCGATCCGGTCGGTACGTGCCCGGCCGCCCACGGCATCGGAGGCTTCGAGCACCTGGCAGGCGATGCCCGCCGCTGCTAAGTGACGAGCGCAGCTCAGCCCCGCCAGTCCTCCTCCAATGATCAGTACCTCGTGCGCTGTTTTCACGACAATAGTGTAGGCGTCGACAGAATCCACGGCCATGCGGCATGGTTGTGTCGCTTGGCGATGTTAGTCAGGATGAAGGTCTGGAGGACTTGCCTGAGGAGCCCTATCGACCGACCATGTCTTCATCTCACATCGATCGCCGTGGCTTCTTGACCGCCAGTGCTGCTTCCTTAGCCAGCGTCGGGATCGCACCAGCCGCCGCGGCAGCGCCTCGACGAGCCGGCAGCCGAAGTCCCAAGAAGGGCTTCGCAACGGTTACCAAGAAGGACAATCTCAGCTGGCGCAAGCGGGTCAAAGCGCTCAACGCACGTTGGTTCTACAGCTGGGGCTTGAACCAACCGGTGGGAGTGCCGCGCAATGTCGAGTTTATTCCCATGATCTGGGGTGCGTGGGGGAACTCGATCGACAAACACACGGCCAACTTGGCTGAGCGGATCAAGCGCGATGAGATCTCTCATGTGCTGGCGTTTAACGAACCGGACCAACATGATCAGAGCAATCTGACCGTCGAGCGCGTGTTAGAGCTATGGCCAAGGCTTATGGAACTTGGTGTTCCGTTAGTCAGCCCTGGGTGCGTTCATCCGGATCGCGAATGGATGACGCAGTTCATGAAAGAAGCTGACAAGCGGAACTATCGCGTCGATGCCGTGGCGGTGCACTCATACGGTGGGGCGAGTGCTGAAGCCCTAATGAACCGGCTTGAAAAGGTGTATAAGACCTATGGCAGGCCGCTCTGGATCACGGAGTTCGCAGTCGGCGACTGGCGAGCGAAGTCGTTAGAGCAAAACAAGTTCCCTCCCGAGACGGTCGCCCGCTTTATGCGAGCGGTCTTGCCAGCCTTGGATGCCGCTAACTTTGTCCAACGGTACGCTTGGTTCTCCGCCTCACAAACAAGCAAAGCGCTGGGCACCTCGGCATTGTTCGATAAACGGGGCCGACTGACGGAACTCGGCAAGATCTACCGCGAGGCGTGATGATCGGTGTCGAAAACCTGACCGTAGCTGCCGATGATTTCCGGCTAGAGAAGCTCACGCTGACCATCCCCACGGGTCAGTATGGCGTGATGCAGGGAGCCAGCGGCAGCGGCAAGACGACCTTGCTCGAGACGCTCTGCGGCCTGCGGCCCGCACTGACAGGCGTCGTGCGGTTGGGCAATGTCGACGTCACTCGGATTGCTGCTGCGCACCGAGGCATTGGTTATGTGCCGCAAGACGGCGCGCTTTTCACACGCATGACGGTGCGCCAGAACGTGGACTTTGCTTTGAAGGTTCGGGGCGCCACCGGCGCAGAACGTGACGAACGAGTTGCCGAGCTGGCCGAGCAATTGGGAATTGTCTCGCTGCTGGATCAGCGGGCCGGCGAGCTCAGTGGCGGCCAGTCTCGTCGGGTGGCGCTGGGTCGGGCTCTAGCCGCGGAGCCGCCGGTGTTGCTGCTGGATGAGCCTCTCACGGGTTTGGATGAAGCAACACAAGAAGACATGATTTTACTTCTCCGGCAGGTCGTCAGCCGGTCTGGCTGTACCGCCCTGCATGTCACCCACAGCCGGCGCGAGGCGCAGGCCTTAGCCGATACGCTGTTGGAGATTGCCGGTGGCAAGATCGTGGTCTGCCACGGCGTCGGGGCGCCGTCACCATCATGAGTGGCATCAATCCGCTGTATCGGCTGCTCGCCTTCGCGGTGCTATCCCTTGCGGGGCTCGTGGCGCTCTTGCCAGCCCCGCCCAAAGCTACGCGAGGCGCCACGCCTACGTTGCGGCTCTACTGCGCCGCCGCGGCGCGGGAACCTGTTGATCAGATTTGCCGCCAGTATCAGCAGGAATGCGGTGTCGTGGTGCATCGGCAGTACGGCGGATCGAATACGCTACTGAGCCAACTTCAAGTCAGCCGACAGGGAGACCTCTTCCTTGCGGCAGATGCTGCTTTTACGGACCTGGCCCTTGAGAAACGAATCGTTCGCGCGCCCGTTGAGCTGGCCCGCATGACGCCCGTGATTGGCGTTCGCCCAGACAATGCTCAGCGGATTGCCACGCTTGCCGATTTATTGTCTTGTCGCGTGGCGATTGGCAATCCGGATCAAACTGCCATTGGTCAAGCCACGCGTCGAGGGTTGCAAGCGGCGGGAAGGTGGTCTGCCTTCGCGGCGCAGGTTCGTCGCGTGGGCGTCGAGAAGCCAACCGTGGGCGATGTGGCCAATGATGTGTTGATTGGCAGCGTAGACGCAGGCATTCTATGGGACGCCGTTGCCGCGCAGTATCCTGGTATTCGAGCGATTGCGGCGCCCGAGCTCGCCGAACAGCAGTCAGCACTTACGGTGGCAGTGTGTCGTTCATCGGAGCAGCCGGCAGCTGCAGAGCAGTTCCTCCGCTATCTGGCGGCGAGCGATCGAGGCTTGGCGACCTTTGCCGACGCCGGTTTCACAACCGTCTCGGGTCCATCTTGGCGTCCCTCCACGAAGGAGGCAGCCGATGTCTCCCAGTAACGACAAGCCTTGGGCCGACAAACTTTTCTTTGCGGTGTTGGCAGTGGTTGCCGGCGGCTACGTTGCTTTGCTTGCGGCGATGGTGCTGGCTGACGTCGCCTATGTTGCTGATGCCGTGGAGCATCCCGACTCGGCGAACCCCTTCGTACAAGCATTGCAAGACGCCGAGATTCGATACTCGATTCATCTCACACTCGTGAGCTGCTCGATTGTCGCGGTCTTGTCACTGCTGGTCGCCGTGCCAGTCGGGTACTTGCTCTCCCGGGGGCAATTTGTTGGCAAGGCGCTGCTCGATACGCTTCTGGACATCCCGTTGGTGCTACCTCCTTTGGTGGTCGGTATCAGTTTGTTGATCCTCTTCCAGTTTCTGCCGCCTGGGTTGCGAGATGCCGTGGTCTATCAAACCCCTGGCGTGATTCTGGCCCAGTTTGTCGTGGCCGCGGCGTTGGCGATCCGGACTATGAAGGTCACCTTTGACCAAATCGACAGGCGTCGTGAAGAGGTAGCTCAAACGCTCGGCGCTTCGCGAATGCAAGCGCTTGGTTGGGTAACGCTGCCCGAGGCAGCGCCCGGTATCGTCACGGCAGGGATGCTCGCCTGGGCGCGCTCGCTGGGTGAGTTCGGCCCGCTGCTGGTCTTCGCCGGCGCCACGCGAGGCAAGACCGAAGTGCTTGCCACCACGGTCTTTCTAGAGATGAGCGTCGGCAATCTCCGTGGCGCAGTAGCTGTCTCTTTGCTGATGATCGCCACGGCCGTGGTCGTGCTGACCATCACCCGGCTAACCATTGGCCGACGACTAACGGCGTGAAAGGGGTCTTCGCGCTCACTGACCGCCGAAGTGATACCGCGGGTGCTCGGTATGCGCCTGCTTCATCAGCGCGGCGATTTGCGCGACGACATCAGGATGCTCGGCAGACACGTCGTGTTGCTCGCCCAGATCGTTTGACAAATTGTAGAGTTCCAATGGCGCGTTAGGCTCTTTCTTCGCATTGAGCCGAATGCCTTTCCATTGGCCCAAGCGGACGGCTTGCTTGCCACCTTGCTCGTGAAACTCCCAGTACAGGTAGTCGTGCTCGGGCTGAGATCCCTGGTTCAGCAACGTGGGCACATACGACAGGCCGTCTGTGTTGGCCGGAGCCGGCGCGCCAGCGAGCTCGCAAGCGGTGGGGGCAAAGTCCCAAAATGTCGAAACGTGATCGGTCTGGCGACCGGCTGCGATCGTACCAGGCCACCACGCAATCATTGGCACACGGACACCACCTTCATAGAGGTCTCGCTTACAACCCCGAAGCGGACCGCTGGAATCAAAGTTCGTATGCTTCCATCCGCCAGCCGTGACGGCGCCGTTGTCACTGGCGAACAGAACCAGCGTATTCTCAGCCAGACCTTCCTCACGAAGCTTGGACAGCAAGCGCCCGATCGAATCATCCAGATGGGCAATCATTCCGGCAAAGGTCGCCATCGGCTGCTTCTCATGTCGGAAATGCCCCTTCTTGCTACCGATCGGCTTCTCTTTGAACTGTCCCCGATAGGGCTCACGCCACTTCTCGGGAACAGCAAGATCCAAGTGAGGATGTTGTAGCGCAAGATGCAGAAAGAAGGGCCGCCCTGGTTCGGCTTGCCGACCATGCTGCTCGACAAACGCCAGGGCGTCATCAATAAACAGGTCGCCCGAGTAGGTATCCCCCTCTTTGCCGTGGTTGCCTGGATACTTGACCTGTTTGCCGTTCAACCACAGCGACACCGGGTAGTGCCGGTGTGCAGCGCCATGGCTGATGAAGCCGAAGAAGTGATCAAAGCCCTTGCGATACGGCAGCATGGCATCATCGGATCGGCACGACAGGCCGCTCTTGCCAATCATGGCGGTGTGATAGCCCGCATCTTGCAGCCACTTGGCCACGCACAGATCCTGAGGATCCTCTCTAAAGGCAACGGGGCCATTGGCTCGTTGGTGAACGTGACCCGTGTGTTGGCCCGTGAGCAAACAGGCCCGGGACGGCGCGCAAACCGTACTCCCTGCGTAGTGCTGCGAGAACTTCAGCCCTTCGGCCGCCATGCGATCGAGGTGCGGCGTGGTGAAGTGGGTTTGACCGTAGCAACTGAGATCGCCATAGCCGAGGTCATCAGCAAGCACGAAGATGATGTTCGGTTGCGCTGCCGAGGCTAGGTGATTTGTGCAGAGGGCTGCCAGGAGTACGCTTAGCAGCGGGATTCCAAGAAGGTTCAAGCGGAACATGGTTGCGCTAGGGCGCCTTTCGTTATTGAGCGTCGGTCGGTGTCGCGCGGCGAATATCGACCATGGCTTCTTTGTGCTTGCGACGTTGAATGTTGGCCCACCGCTCGCCCTCGGTCCACTTCGGGGGTGCGAGGTCCTTCTCCCACGCCGTCAGCATCTCCGCTAACTCCGCCGTTTTTTCGGGGTGAACGTGGCTCATATCCACGGACTCGCCGACGTCGTTGGCCAGATCAAACAGCATGGTTGGCAGGCCAGCGACTCGCAATAGTTTCCAATCGCCATGGCGAATCGCGGCTCCTGGAGGCCGGCGCCAATAGAGCGTTGGGTGAGGTCGCTCCGTCTTCTCACCCGTCAAGTAAGGTAACAAGTTGACGCCATCTAGCGATTTGTGTCCCTGAGGCTCCGCGCCAGCGGCAGCCAGCGTGGTGGGGAGGATATCGAGCGAACTAACGGGTTGGTCATAGGTGACGCCAGCCGGCAAGACCCCAGGCAAGGTCATGAGATAGGCCACGCGATTGCCGCCTTCGAAGTGAGTGCCTTTGACCCCTCGGAGAGGGCCGTTGTTCGAAGCATTGCCCGGCGGTCCGCCGTTGTCGTTGATAAACACCACCAGGGTGTCGTCCGTCAAACCGTTGCGCTCAATTGCCTCGCGTACCCTTCCGATGCCCTCGTCCATGGCTTTGAACATGGCGGCATAAGTCCGCCGAGTCTTGTTTGAGATTTCGTGAAACGCCTGGAGGTCTTCTTCTTTTCCATGCATCGGAGTGTGCACGGCAGTGTAAGACAAGTACATGAAAAAAGGCGTCTGCTGCTGCCGGTCAATAAACTCCACCGCCGCGTCGGACAGCGAGTCGGTGACGTACTCAATCTCCTGCTCCGGAACCATGTCACGATTGCGGAAGATGCGCTTCGAGGTACCTACTTCTTGCTTGTAGGGAAAGTAGCTGCGGTTGCCGGACTCGATCAGAAAGCACTCGTCAAATCCGCGCTGAAGCGGATTGAACTGATCCGCTTTGCCCATGTGCCACTTGCCGATTTCCATCGTGCGGTAGCCAAGCTCTTGAAATGCGTCCGCGATGGTCTTCTCCGCGACATCCAGCCCCATCTGGTCACGCGAGAATCCCGATTCGGGTCGATTGGGGCCGTTGTACTCTTGGCCAAAACGATGGGGGTAGCGTCCGGTGAGCAGCCCCGCACGAGAAGGATGGCAGACGGACGCGCAAACATACCCTTGCGTAAACAGCACGCCGGATTGAGCGATGGCGTCGATGTTTGGCGTAGGGATTTGTTTGCCACCGTAGGCGCCAAAGTCTCCGTAGCCAGCGTCGTCGGAGATAATCACCACCACGTTTGGCGATCGCTGCCTTTGGTCGTGAGCCGTGACCGCGCTGGCCAGCGTCAGCAGAGCAAAACAGGCGGTAAGAAGGCGGAGCATGTGAACCATTGCGGAGGGAATCCAGCGTGTCGTGAGAGGCCGGGCAGACGCGCCGGAGGGGGCGCGTGACGGCGGGCCAGTGGAGGACGAATCAGCGGACAAGTCAGCGAGTGACGGAAGTGGGCGACGGAGCAGCGACCGGCGTATCGTAGCGATCGCCAAAATAGCTAAACAACGAGTCAATCTCGTCGTCATCCACAGCCCGGTCGTAGATCAGCAGCTCAGCGATGTCACCCTCGAGCGCGCCTCCTGCTAGACGGCGATGCTGTCCCAGCACTTTGGGGCGTGCGTTAGCCACGCGGAGAAAAGCCATGGCCTCGGACTGCTTGACGCCATTCAGATAGAGCGCCGACTTGTTCTTGCTCAAATTGTAGGTGTAAATGATCGCCAAATCTTGGTCGGCCGAAATCTGCTTCGTCAGGTTTCGTCCCGAGTAGACCACGCGGTTGCCATCGTATCCGGCAAAGACATTCGTCCGCAGGAGCTTGCCCCAAACACGATACTCGATGACCAAGTTCGGCGGCCCGTTGTAATTGATGATCTGCATGCCAGGCAGCTCGCCGCCGCCTTGTGGCAGTAGCGTGGCAAGTCGGACGACGGTCGCGACCGTTTGATTGTTCGTAGTGGAGAACGGCTCAGTGATCAGGGCGTCGTTGGCGCCGTCAAAGCGTATGGCGGGCTTACCACCAATGCCATCGTCAACCAGACGAGGACGACGCGGCGGCTCGACCTGCCAGGCAGAGTGCCGATCCTGGCTGCTATGCGAGGAGATGTCTCCCCAGCACACGACGCGACCCTTTCCATCGGTCCTAACAGCCGTGTCGGCTGCCAGCCACAAGTTCAGCCCCTCATCAAAGGGTAAACGTGGCGATTCATCGAAGCTGGGATCAGCCAACAAGCCGGCTGTGGGGAAGTCAGATGGCTTAGGCGCGCCCCTGGCTGCCCGAATCCCGTGAGCGGAAGTCCAGATGGCGTCTTTTTCTAGCAACTGCGGCTTCGTAACGCGCTGGCGATCTCGGCCTCGTTTGCTGACCTCGACTTCGCCTTCGATCACCCTCAGATCGGTCTTACCATTTCCTGAGACGCGTAGCGAGAACTCGGTGCCGAGATCGGTCACCTTGGCGGTGGGAGTATCGACGATGTAGCCACTAAAGCCCTCGGGCACTCTCACTGCCAATCCGCCGTACTCGAGGGATCCCCGAAGAGGATCCACCACAGTAAAAGCAACGGGCCCTTCTAGTGCGGCGGTGACTCCGTTTCGCATCTCGATCTGCATGAACCCTCGTTCTAGAGAGATCGTCTCACCACCTGCAATCAGCGAGGAATTGTGCAGCGTCCAAGACTCTTCATTCCACACGCAGTTGATCTTGCGCACCACTCGGGCAACAACGTCCGGCGACGCCCAGGGGTCGATGACCTCCTGGACGGGGTCGGCCGTGGGCAGCTGGGGCTGTTGGGTGGAAGGGACTCGCGGGGCCGGGGCCGGGCCGCCGGCAGACGCAATCGGCTCAGCGCCAACTCCCACGGGGCGTGGCGAGGGGCTTGCGCCACCAAGCCAGAAAGCGAGAAATAGCCCAGCCGCCGCCAATGCTGCGATCAAGGAGACAACCCGAGGCAAACCACCAAGCGGTCGAACCAGCTCGGCGCCAAGCGGTCGAACCAGCTCGGCGCCAAGCATGGCGCCTTCGGCCACGCTGCTCGGAAAAATCGTTTCACCGGGGTAGTTCAGCTCATCACTTAGCGACTGTCGCAACTCGCAAGTCACCACGTATTGCTCACGAGCCGCCTGATCCGCTCGCAGGAGGTCACTCAGCGCTCGCAGCTCGTGCGGCTCGGCGACTCCGTCGAGACATCGGTCGAACAACAGACTGTGTGATTCAGTAGTCATACAAAAATAAGCGAATTCGTCCGTTGGCCACGGCCCCAAACCAGCTACCTCCGATTTTGGTTGGTTGCTGGCGTTGGTTGCTGGGGACGAACCGGGCGGGGACGTCTCGCTGCGACATCGGTCCTAAGTCTGTGTAAGCTCTCTTGCAATAAACGTGTTTCGGCGGCGGGCGAGAACGATCTCCGTTGCACAAAAACCAGGCTACTGGGTTCTCGCCTGCCGGGCATCAATACAGGTCCGCAGCTGCTTGTGTATCCTTGATAGGGTGACATAGGCCGTGTTGAGTTTAACCCCGAGCTTCTCCGCCAGGTTCTCCCCACTCAGCCCCTCAGCGTAGCGTAGACGCAGTACCTTACGGCTTCGCTCAGTAATTCTCTTCAGGCAGTGCCGCAGTGCCTCGGAAACGTCTCCAGCGGAGTTTTCCGACGCCAGCCGTTTGGTCCAACTCTCGTCCAGCAATTCGAGTACCGCTTCGTCAAAAACCTGCGGAGACTTGCCTCGTTTTCGCAGCGCCACGAGGGACTCAACCCGAGTAACGCCGAAGATCCAACGCATCACATCCCGAGACAAATCGACCTGTTCGCGTTTTCTTAGCACGACTACCACGACGCTTTGGTAGACGTCCTCTGCCAAATCGCGATTCATCACAATGCTCATTGCATAGGCAATGATCGTGGGCCGCCGGGTCACCAGCAGCCGGACTAGGTCGTCTTCATCCATCTCGAAAAAGTCTCTTTTCCAGCTCTAGTGGGGGGGTGAGTATCACCGCCTGATCCCCCCGCTACGCCTTCCAGCAGGTGCCGAAGGCGTCCGCGAATCTCCGCTTGGCTTGGTGTCCTGTCGGTAGTCCACGCCTGAAAATCGACAGATACCAGCATGGTTGGCACTTACTTATATCGCGAGTTCAAAGTTACCGTCGAACCTGCCGCGAATCTGAGCAAGAAATCCGCCCACTTCGGCCAGCTGCGGCTGGTTGCGTACGACTCTTGGTGTTTCCCGCACCTGCGGGAGGCTATTCTAGTGCCTATGGCTAGCTGTCCTCAGGTCCCTCCTCATGTTCGTATTGTCGTGGAGAACCTTTCCCAAGGGGAGTTTCCAGCGTTTCGGCAGTCGTGCTCATCACGTCATGGGCCAAGTAAAATAAGGTTCGGACACGTTCAACATCCCGTGGCAACATCGGACCGACACCACAAGGAAATCTCTTGAAGACCCTCTCTGCGCTGTTGTTTGTGATACTCCTGCTGTCGCTACCCACAGCCGGGGCAGCCGACCAAGCGATGGCCACGCGCCCAAACGTGCTCGTGATTCTGGCCGATGATATGGGCTACGGCGACATCTCTTGCTACGGCTCCAAGCAGATTGCCACGCCCAATATCGATCGCCTGGCATCCGGTGGTGTGCTCTGCAAGCAAGCCTACGTGGCGATGATGGTTTGCGCCCCGTCACGTGCCGGCCTGATGACCGGCCGCAATCCGAGCCGCTTTGGCTTCGAGCACAATTTGGTTGGCAGCCGCGAGTACTACCCGCGCGAACACAGCGGACTGCCACTCGAAGAAACCACCCTCGCCAATCACTTCCAGGACGCCGGTTACCGAACCGCCTGCATTGGCAAATGGCATCTCGGTAGCGACGAAGCCCATCACCCCAACAGCCGAGGCTTCGACTATTACTTTGGTCGGTTCAAAGGGCATGGCTACTTCCCCAAGGCAGAGGCCCAACAGATCTACCGCCAGCGCGAGCCTGTAGAAAAGATCGAAGTCCCGTACACCACAGATTGGTACACGAAGGAGACGATCGACTTTATCAATCGCGGCCAACAGGACGAGCCTTGGTTTATCTACCTGGCCCACGACACGCCCCACACCCCGTTACAGGCCAAGGATGAGGACATTGCCCGTTTCTCTCACATCAAGAACCGCTCCCGTCGAGTTTACTGCGCCATGCAGCACTGCCTGGACGAGAACGTTGGCCAGGTGATGGATCATCTGGAAGAGACGGGCCAGCTCAACAATACGTTGATCGTGTTCCTCAGCGACAACGGTGGCACCACGGGTGGATCGATCAACGCTCCGCTGCGCGGCGCCAAGGCAACCTTCCTGGAGGGCGGTTTGCGGGTGCCGATGATTTTTCACTGGCCTGCTGGCTTACCCGCGGGGGCTGTTTATAACCAGCCGGTATGGTCTCTCGACTTCCTGCCGACGTTTGCCGCTGCGGCGGGGATCGACTTGCCGAACAAGCCAGAGCTGGACGGCGTCAATCTGCTGCCCTTTATCTCGGGCGACGATATCTCGGGCGACGATGCCGCCCGCCCGCATGAAGAACTCTTCTTCCGCATGGTCCTTCGCGGCGCCGCCTATCGCCAAGGCGATTGGAAGCTGCTCCGCCTGCCGCACCGCCCGCCGGAACTCTACGATCTGTCGAACGACACCAGCGAGCTAACCAACCTAGCCTCCGATGACCCGCAGCGCGTGCGTGACATGATGACTCGCCTCAGCCAATGGGAGCAGGGGCTCAAAGATACCCCCCGCTGGATGAGCGGCAACAGCTGGATCCGAGGCAACCGCAACCTCTACGATAAGCAGTACGTGCTGCAGCAACCGGAGTGAGTTCCCGGGCTGACACGAGCGTGCGTTGACTCAATCAGGGCGACTGTCTGTCGCAGTTCTTGGCGGCAAATTCCGCCCCGCCAAGTTGATTGCCTCATTCAGTCCCATTCGGGGGCCCCATCCTGCAGTCCGTAGGTAAGCTTTTCTGGCGCGCTCACATCGGCGCCAATGCATGGTTCGAATCGCCAGGAACAACTATACTGATAGCCTATATAAGAGACGCGAAGGTAAGCTTGGCCTGGCTTGTTTACCGCGTTGTCGCACGGCCAGTTGGTTGAGGCGCCACTGGCGGTGTAGCTTGATGCTTGTTGACGATGGTTTATTGGTTGCCCCACCATACATCTTGGGGGGAGAGTGAAGGTTGGGTTTCTGCGCCGTGCTTGACGCCACAAATTCCAACCTCTTCGGACAGAGACTTATCACAGAAGAAAGGCGATGCGACGCATGCTATTGAGCTATCGTAAACTCACGATTCATGCCGCGTTTGCGGGGCTTGCCTTCGCGGCTGCCGTACCCGGCAGCTGCCTGGCCGCCGTCGAGTTCTCGGCAATCGAACAAGGCCAGCCTTCTCCGCTACAGCTGTGGAGCATCGGTTGGATTGGCAACACGACCTCCAGCATCCAGCGAGTTGGTGGCGCCCAAAACATCGACGTCGTCCGAATCGGCAGCACCAAAGAGTGGGCCCTCGACGCCAACAACAATCTTGCCCCCGAGGCGATGGCCGAGATTGATCAACAGATCGCCAAAGCCGTTGAGGTTCAACAAGGCAACCCGAATGTCCGCTACGCGATGGTCTCCAGCGGCGGCGGCGACATCGACCCCTACTACATCCAATCGAACGGGATCGAGCTGCGCGGCACGCGCTGGCTCGAACTCT
Organism: Lacipirellulaceae bacterium; assembly: GCA_965263315.1. Lineage (GTDB taxonomy): Bacteria > Planctomycetota > Planctomycetia > Pirellulales > Lacipirellulaceae > JBCCQL01. Next base: position 957,609 of record CBDHGZ010000002.1, read on the forward strand.
TTCGCGCCACTCGCAACTACGTCGAAGGGACCTATGGCATTCCGTTGGCTCACGTCGAAGTGCTCAACGAACAGGACTTTGGCAACAAGCTGGGCACCCGCGACAATTTCAACAACATCCAACAAAGATTCCAAGACGACCCAGAGTTTGCCGACATCCCGGTCATTGGGCCCTCTACGCTTAGCTCGGGGGCTGCGCAGTCATGGTACGACCCCCTGAAGAACACCACAGACTATGGAGCCACGCACCTGATCAACGGATCGGGAGTCAACTACCGAAACTTCGTTCAACAGGTGGCTGCCGATGGCAAACCCTACTTCGGCAGCGAGGTCCATCACCTCGTCGAAATGATCATTGCCGAAGAGTATGGCGGCATCGGCGGTTCTTGGTGGAACACGGTTTCCGAGGTCCGCGGCCAGTTTGTTCAGGCGACCGAAGGCAATCGCCTGTTCTACGAGGAGCGGATTGGCTCCACTTCTGCCGCCAGTGGCTACCGAGACGTCAACGATCCCGGCAAGATTCATGTCTTTGCCGCCTCCGGCGGAAATAACGATGGCGGCGCCACGTTCGAGTTCTCGGCAGACCGACCCGTCTACTGGGATGGAGTGGGACCGCAACAAACCTTCACCGTCACGATTGGCAATACCGAAGAACGCTACATTGAAGTCGTCGTCCCCGAGCTCACATCCGCCATCGCCGTTTACGACCTGGACAACGATCTCCTCTCTTCAGACCTCAACGCCCGATCCGTTGCCTCGGCCATCACGCTTGGCAGTCCCATCCTTCACTCCACCATCACCAACACCCTCCGGGCCGAAGGCAACGATCCGCTGAACGATAGCTTTGCTCAGGCCCAGGCCAACGACTTCTTCGCCGAGTTCACCATCACAGACAGTTTTGGCGGCGGCATCGATCTGCAGAACTTGACCTACACCGCACAGTTCAACCAGATGGACGCCGGCGAGACAGGGACCCTCGTCCTGCGATCCAGTGCCGATGGCTTCACGACCGACCTGGCCAGCACCACCAACACCACGACCGGCGATCAAGACATTCCCGTCGATGTCGACCTCACCAGTTTCACGGACGTCTCGAACATGACGTTCCGCTTCTACTTCTTGGGCGACAACAACGCTGGCAACGAACGGACCCGCGTGGCGGGCCCCATTTCGCTGTTCTCGGTCGTTTCTTTGGCCGAACTGCCGGGCGACTTCAATGGCGATGGCGTGGTCGATAGTGGTGACTTCGCTGTGTGGCGAAACAACCTGGGCGCTGCGTTCGATCTCAATGGCAACGGAGACGAATCAGGCGCCAGCGCTGGTGTCGTCGACGCAGCCGACCTGGCGCTGTGGCGAGAAAACTTCGGCGCCAACTCCAACACCCCCCCCCAACTCGCCACCGCCCCCACCGCTATCCCCGAACCCACCACCGTAGCGCTGGCTCTCCTGGCCATGCTTGCAGGCCCTCTTCGCTGTCGTGGTTTGGTGTGATCAGCCAACGCGGCTCCTACTCTGTACTTATGGATGACTAGGAGCTCAACGGGGACTTGAAGACACCCTGAAAGGCTATGGCATCCCATAGCATGACTATGATTGCCTATCCGGCGGCAACCTCAAGGGAGTCTTGAGGTACGTACTCTTCCGTTGTGCTCTCAGCCAACCTCGCTACTGTCTGGCGATACTCGTCGGCCTGTGGTTCGGTTGCGAACGTCACTTCGCCGAAGATTTCGGACACAGCTTCATGTATCTCGTTGAGCGGCACCCGGAAGAATTCTTTGCGGCAGTTGACGAAGTTGACTCGACGGTCGTCAAAGTACGCATGTAGCTTCGATTCAAGTTCGGGAGCGTTCTTGCTGAAGATCATGGCGTGCACGTCGAACAAGAAGGGCACCGAGGCGCTACCAAGTTCTTTGACTCTTTCAAGTGGCTCCAAGCGTCTGGTCATCCCAATTTTGTACACACCTTCTCCGAACGAGCCTATGTTCGATAGCACGTACACATGGCCTGATTTAGTCAGTTGAGCTCTCGCAATCGCCTTGGCTTTGCGATCCAACGCTTCTTGCAACTCTCTTTCCAGCTTGGCAACCAAGTGTCCGAGCTTCTCCGTTTGCTGGCCTTCTTTTTCCTTTAATTCCGCTCTGGCTTGCTCCAATGCGTTTAGTTTGGCAAGCTCTTCTTGCTCGGCTTCTTGTTTAGCCTTCTCGATCTCTTTCTCTACTTTCGCTTCTTCCTTCATTTGTTGTTTGATCCGTTTCTTCTCTTCATTCTCTTCCTGTTTTGCTAGTTGGTATTCATGCGCGAGAAAAAGCTCTTCCAACTTAAGCTCTAGGTATTGCCGCGAGATGCGGACTTGATTTACTTCGCCCATTTTCGTGATCTGCTCATAAGAGCGCTCGATGCGACCTTCCATGGAAGTGGCGTTACTATAGCTGACCTTGGCGATTGCGGCGTCGCTTTCACCATTGAAAGCACGAAGCAGGAGTTTGATCTTGTCGTTTATCATCTTGCGGCCTTTGGTCTTGCTGCCTTGCACGGTCCACTCTGTATCGCAGGTGGCGGCTGTCTTGGACTTGATCATTTCCTTCTGCCGCGAGCGAACCTTGTCCAGGGTGTTCTTGTATTGCTCAGAAGAGTCGAATTCATATCTACGGCGATAGAAACCGAATTCTTGCATTTCCTTCACTTCCTCCACTTGCATGATCTCTTTTCGCAAGTGAGTCAGCTCCTTTTGCTTCTCAGCAACCTGATCGATCAGTGAACCAGCTGCCGAAGCGCTGTCTACCGCGTAACCCATCTTCTTGACATCATCAATTAACTGGTCATACAGCGCCGTTTGATGCTGGATCTTTGCGGACAATTCGCCCAGCGTCTTGCATCCCTGGGCGTACCGATTCATGTCGTTGATGTATTTCTTGAGCTCCGCCGCGCTCTTAAAGTCGGCAACAACTTGTTGATACTGCGAGACCTGTTGCTTGAGTTTCTCGACCAATTCTTCGCTTTGTACGATCTCACTGCGAGCCTGGTCGCGAGCTTCTTTGGCTTCCTGGGCCGCTCGTTCGGCATCTACTCGATAGGCATCGAGATCGGAAATGTCGCGGAACCTCTCGAGCGAGCGTTTTGACTTCAACCACAACCAACCAAGTACGCATGCCAGGGAGAACGCAACAGAGACGACAACAATGAGAGCGAACTGCACGGCTAGTAATTCTCCAGTCGATTGAGAAACGGCGAGCAAGGGGCTGCTCACGATGAACCGCAGGATATCAGGAAGTGACTGCGAACTCTCTCAGAAAATGAGTAGTCGTTTGTAAGAAACGTCCTCGTTTAGTGTGAAGACAGTAGATTCTATCAGTTACGCGGCCAGAACAGCTCGCTTGTCATCTTCTTAACATGACGCGAATGCATGAGGAGCAGCCGAGTAGTGGTTTCCCACTAGTCACCATGCGCAAAGATACTTTGATTTTTCAGCCTTCTGTGGCCGTTTGTGGCCAGCCATTCGTCCGAAGAGAACCTGAGTGGCCAGGAATTCTGAGAAGTGGATCAAAACGGCGCGCTCAAAACGGTTTCTTGAGTTTGGTGATTCAACGTTTATGTTGACAATCAGCGTTTCTCACTCGCAAGAGAGCCATCGACGTAAGTCGGTAAACGACGGCGCGAGCGCGCTATCAGAACTGTGAGTTAGCTCACTTTACGCACCAAAAAACTGCGGCGGAGCCGTTTTCAAAGCGCCCCGTCATTTTTCTTTGGGCCAAGTTTTTTGGGAGTAGCCAACGGGTAGCGGCCCACTGCCCTCTTCCCCAAGCTACTTCAGCTCGCCTACCAGGCCGGTCATGCTGTCGTGGGCGTCGCCGAAGAGCATCCGCGTGTTGTCGTAGTAGAAGAGCGGGTTGTCCACTCCCGCGTAGCCCGCCGCCCGGCCTCGCTTGAGCATCACCACGCGCTGGGCATTCCAAACCTCCAGCACCGGCATGCCAGCAATCGGGCTCGCGGGGTCGGTCATCGCACTGGGGTTCACAATGTCATTGGCCCCGATGATCAGCACCACGTCGGTCTCTGGCAGGTCGTCGTTGATCTCGTCCATCTCCAGCACGATGTCATACGGCACACTTGCCTCGGCCAGCAGCACATTCATATGCCCCGGCAGCCGGCCGGCGACCGGGTGGATGGCAAAGCGAACGTCGATTTCCTTCTTTCGCAGGAGCTCGACCACTTCACACACGGCATGCTGCGCCCGGGCGACCGCCATGCCGTAGCCGGGGACGATCACCACGGTGCGGGCGGCGAGCAACTCAGCCGCCAATTCGTCGACCGTGGTCTCGCGCACCGTGCCGGCCTCGCCCACATCGCAGGCAGCCGGCGCGGCAGCCGCATCGGCTCCCCAGCCGCCGAAAACGACATTCACGATCGAGCGGTTCATGGCCCGGCACATGATATAGCTGAGGATCGCCCCGCTGGCTCCGACCAACGCGCCGGTGACGATGAGCAAGTCGTTCGAGAGCATGAAGCCCGCCGCCGCGGCGGTCCAACCGGAGTAGCTGTTGAGCAGCGACACCACGACAGGCATATCCGCCCCGCCAATGGCCGCCACCAGATGGACGCCCAGCGCCAGGGCGATGAGCGTCGCCAGGATGAGCAACGTCAACTGATTGCCAACTGCCAGCACGAACAACACGCCAAAGATCAGACTCAGCACAACGATCGCCAAGTTCAATTGATGCCGCAGAGGCAACAGCAGCGGCTTGCCAGAGAGCGTGCCGCGAAGCTTGAGGAACGCCACAACCGAGCCGGTGAAGGTAATCGCCCCGATCCAGACCGCCAGGTAGACCTCGGTCAGGTGGATGGCGGCGCCGATGGCGCTTTCATTGTGCTGGTCGAAGAAGCTGCCAAAGCCCACCAACACCGCCGCGGCGCCGACAAAGCTATGCAGCAGCGCCACCATCTCTGGCATGGCGGTCATGGCGACCCGGGCAGCCATCACGGCGCCAATTGCCGAGCCCACCAGCACCGCCACGGCCACCAGCGTGAGCCCCTGTCCCGTCATACCGCCAGCGGTGAGCGTCGCCCCAATGGCGATCGCCATGCCAATCATGCCATACAGCGCGCCGCGCCGCGCAGTCTCCTGACTGCTGAGGCCTTTGAGGCTGAGGATGAACAGCACCGATGCGGCAAGGTAGGGCAGGGAGAGGAGAACTTGGTTCACAGTTGGTGGCTCGTGGTTCGTGGCTTGTGGTAAGGGGGGAGTGGACCCGCGGCAAGCCACGGGTCACTAGCCACCAGTCACTCCTTGCGAAACATCGCCAGCATGCGGTGCGTTACCCAAAACCCACCGGCGACGTTGATCATGGCTAGCAGAATGGCGACGAGTCCAAACACCGCGGCGACGCCGATCCCGTCTTCGCCAATCGCCCCGCCTTGCAGCAGACCGCCAAGGATGATGATTCCGCTGATGGCATTGGTGACCGCCATCAGCGGCGTATGCAGAGCAGGCGTGACATTCCAAATCACTTGGTAACCGACAAAGCACGCCATGACGAAGACCGTCAGGTGCTGGACGAACGCCTCCAGCTCGCCGGCTCCAGCCCCCGCTTCGCCAGAGGTGCTGAATCGTAACAGGGCCCACAGGGCCGCCAGCATCAGCCCGCCGGCAACTAGGAACGTATCGAACCGGCTCGGCGAGGGGGCCTCTTCGGGCTCGACGGCCACGGGCGCCGGTGCTGGCTTGGGCGGCGGAGCAGGGGGGGCGGGCGGCTTGGGAGGCGGCCAAGTAACAGCGCCATCGTGGGCCACGACCACCGCCCGCGTCACTTCATCGTCCATGTCAATCTTCGGCTCGGCGCCACCCAGGTGCTTGACCAAGTTGACCATCACGTTGGCGTAGAGCGAACTGGCGGTGTCTGCCATGCGGCTGGGCATATCGGTATAGCCAATGACCGTTACGCTATGCTCGACGACAGCTTCGCCAGGCTGGGTATATTCGCAGTTGCCGCCTTGCTCGCCCGCCAGGTCGACAACGACCGACCCAGGCCGCATCGTTTCGACCATGTCCTTCAGCCACAGCTTAGGCGCCGGCTTGCCGGGGATCAGGGCCGTGGTGATGACGATGTCGACTTCCTTAGCTTGCTCGCGGAACAATGCGAACTCCGCATCAAGAAAGGCTTGGGACATCTCCTTGGCGTAGCCGCCGGCGCCTTCGCCTGATTCTTCCACGTGAATCGTCAAGAACTCGCCGCCAAGGCTTTCAACCTGATCTTGGGTGGCGGCACGGGTGTCGAACGCGCGGACAATGGCGCCCAGGTTCTTCGCAGCGCCCACCGCTGCCAGACCGGCGACACCGGCGCCAATGACCAGCACCTTGGCGGGAGGCAGCCGACCGGCCGCCGTCATCTGTCCGCCAAAGAAGCGCCCGAAGGCGCCCGCCGCTTCGATCACGGCTCGGTAGCCGGCGATGTTTGCCATCGCGCTGAGCGTGTCCATCGACTGGGCTCGTGTGATCCGCGGCACGGCATCAAGCGCGAGGGCGGTAACGCCGGCGTCGGCCAGCTTCTGCAGCAAGTGATCGTTGGTGGCGGGCTGCAAGTAGCAGGCCAGGATCGTGCCTCTTGCAAGCCTGGCGATCTCCCCATCATTGGGCGCTCGCACTTTGAAAACCGCCTCGGCTCCAGACCAAACGGCCTCTGAATCGATCAGGACCTCGGCTCCGGCATCGCGATAGGCGTCATCCGCGAACCCAGCCGACTGTCCGGCTGTCGATTCCAAGACAACGTGATGTCCCAGCTTGACCAGAGCGGCCACCGAGGTGGGGGTGGCCGCGACACGCCGCTCGCCGGCGGTCGTTTCCTTAGGAATAGCAATCCGCACGAGGTAAGTCTCTACAGAGGAGGAAGGCTCTTGGATGCTTCACGCCCGATTATCAACCGAGCAGCCAGCCACGCCAAGGGATTGCCATAAGCTGGGAGAAATGCGAAAGGCCTAGCTACCCGCGGCCGATAAATGCTAGAATACGCGACTCGCCAGAGATCAACGCGGCCTGCCCTGCGGCCCCGCGGGCATATCTGACGAAGCTCCCTTAGCTCAATTGGCAGAGCAAATGACTCTTAATCATTAGGTTCTAGGTTCGAGTCCTAGAGGGAGCACTAACTTGGCAGAGAATGTGCTAGTAACGCCGTTTCGGCTGGTGTTGGCCATAGCCTGATGCTCTGCTGCGAGTCGCAGGAACACGTAGCCATCCACGGATGGCTGTTCAGGCGTTTCTTGGGCTCAAGCCGGTCCTGCCAATTCAAGGACCGCTTTAGGACTTCTTGATCAGCTTCGGTTTGCAAACCTTCTTTTCGCGGCTGGAGACAGCGCCGCATTTCTTGCAGAGGTAGTAGCCCACTTCGAGTTCAATTCTTGGCTTCTTCTTGATGCACATGAGAATGCTGGTAGCGAGTTTTGCGTGGTATTACTTTTGAAGGATGAGCTTGTCATTCTTGGTGAGCAGCAGACGGTAGATCTCGTCTTGATGACGGATTAGTACCGACTTCTGGCCGGCAAACAAATCTTGCGAATCGACGGTTCGCATCGTCGTTTGTTCGGCAGATAAGATTTGACGGGGGGGATCGTTTTCGGTCATGGTCCGCGTAGCTGACTTTCGTCAGAGTTTTGGGTCGAGACGACGGGTAAGACGTTCAATGACCGCCGTCATGCATTCGGCTCGCTGTGGATCCTCCGCCCACAGGCAAAGCTCGAGGAGTTTATGGGCTGAGCAAACGCACGTCACGGCAGCTAGTTGCTCTACATTCACTCGGCTTAGCTCGCCATAGGCTGCCGCAAGCTGGCGCATACTGACTAACTGGATCGCGAGCGATGTCCGGTACACCAAGTTCCGTGGCTCAAGCTTGACTGCCGAGCGAATGACCGACGCAATGAAGTTTGCCGGATAGTTCAGCGAAGCCATGCAGTGGGCCATGCCAAAGTACGCGGCATGATTCTCGGGTTCCGCTTCGACGGCTGCGCGGCATGTAGTAAGGGCTAGGCGATGGTTTCCCAAGCGGCGGAAGCCGGCGTACAAGCCTGCATAGATGTCGGCTGGCAGCTGACCCAGGGTAAGCAGATGCTTGTAGCCCAGCATGGCCAGATCACTGCGTCCGGTATGGGCATAGCAGTCGGACAAAACGAACTGCGCTCCAACCGGCAGCGGGACCAGAGTCTGAGCTAGCTCGACATCCTTGAGGGCTTCTGACCAGGCCGACTGAGAGTGGCGAACAATCGCACGGACGATCAGCAGGCCAGCGGTGCACGGCTCGCGCGCGATCGCCGCGTCCAAGACGCTTAGCGCTTCGTCGATGTTGCCTTCTCGAAAAAGCTCGATGGCGCGGACTTCCGGGTCATCATCGATGTCAGCCATCTTTGTTGTTCTCCGTGAAGCGACGCAGACAATCTTTTTGAAAGGGCCCTTTGCCAAAAGTGGCAGGCCACATCCTATTGCTAATGAGAATCAGTCGCAAGTGCGATTTGGCTTTTTCCCTGTTCTAGCTGCATTGTGGAAGGAATGGAGGCCCGTGATCCCCTTGGAGACGCTGCCATGGACACCTGCAGGGGGGCCAATTGATTGGCTGGGCTTCTTCGACAACAATGTCCAGGTTGCAGACCCGGCCGCATTGACGGTGATCGATGGCTTCGGGGCGTTTGAGTTCGACGTGACCAGTCTTTTGGAAGATTGGTTATCGGGTTCGAACTCCGTCTTCGCTTTGGCGATCACCGTCAAGAACGACAGTGCAGGTACCGTTTTTCTCCACGGTTTTCTCAGTAACTCAGAGAACCCTGGATCGAATTTCCTGACGGTTCAGCAGGTCCCTGAACCTTCGTCGGTGCTGTTGCTGTTGTGTGTAGGCATTGGCGTCACGTGGTGGATCGCCCATCCGCCTCGGCATGCCCATCGAATCCAATCGACACTCCCGTTACTTGAAGGTTGACCGCGTATGTCTCGTTACACTGGGGCGAAAGCCCGCATCAACCGCCGTCTTGGCGGAATGATCTTTGAAAGCGCCGGAGCCGTGAAGGCGACCGATCGCAAGCCTGATCCCCCGGGCATGCATCCGCGCCCTCGCAAGCTGTCAAAGTATGGCGAGTCGATGCGTGAGAAGCAGAAGATTAAGTACTACTACGGATTGCACGAGCGGCAGTTGCGTCGTTTGTTTGACATTGCCAAGCGCATGAAGGGTAGCACCGGTCAAAACTTGCTGCTGCTGTGCGAGCGACGCCTGGACAGCGTGATTCGCCAGGCTGGCTTGACCAAGACACGACCGCAAGCGCGGCAGGGAGTCGCCCACGGCCACTTTCTGCTTAATGGCAAGCGGCACGATATCCCCTCCGCTCAACTACGGGCCGGGGATGTGATTCACGTTCGCCGCCAGGCCAACTTCGAAGCGTTGTACCGCAGCTGCATTGCGGATGGAGAAGGCGCCACCGCCGACTGGATCGCTTTGGATGAAGAGCAATTGAAGGTGATCGTGCATCGGCTGCCGACCGCTGAGGACATCACCTTGCCGGTGGATGTCGGCTTGGTTGTCGAACTCATGTCTCGCTAATGGCGGGAACGGCGCTTCGGGACGGTCGCTTTCGAGGCCTGTTGTGAGCGAGAACGCAAAATTACGTGGCTGGAGGCGGAGAGTTGCTTCGCCTTCAGCCACTTTTTTGCTTTGTAGCGCCATGGAGGCTTGCTGAGCCCCAATGTGCGCGCCCAGGGCTTGGGCGCCGGCGCCGATACTCGCCCGGTCTAAGTCGATCGTAAGGTACAGTGCCGATCGCGAGTTACCACGGCTCCCTTTGCCGTGCACGGGCTACGCACCCGTGTGAATTGCTACTGCGCAAGCCTTCTTTGCCCCCGCCCTACTGAAGTCTGCGGGCTAGTTTGCCCAACTCCTCTGGCGGAGAACGTTTGGTTAGCGAGACAATGGGTAGGCATCCCCAAGAGTTACACCGGGTGACCGTGCCCGGAGCAGTTCTTCGATTGGTGTAACCAGCTTGAGCCCAAGAATCGCCGTAGGTGGCCATCGCGGGTGGCTACATGTGCCTGCGACTCGCAGTAAGGAGAGATTTTGGACTACCGCAGCTTGTACAACGAGTATTGGAACCGTAGTGATCGGCACGGTGAAGATTCGTTTCAGAACGTTCAATCGGTAGCGGACGAGATTGTCCAGTGCGTCGGCCTCGGCACAACGCTAGATGTTGGCTGTGGCAATGGAAGCCTGGTGCGGCAGCTCAGCGCCATGGGCTTGGATGCCGTGGGATTGGACGTGTCCGACGTGGCGGTAGAAGTTGCCAACAGTATGAGCCCTGGCCGCTTCGTGGTGGGCGACATTCTGGCGATGCCTTACGAAGATGAGTCGTACGATTGGGTCGTCAGCACAGATTGCTTCGAACACCTTGCCCCCGAGGATGTCGCGGCTGCACTGTCCGAGTTGAGACGGGTTTGTAAGCAAGGCGTTTACCTGCGGATCGCCCTGACAGCCGACCGCGACAATCGATGGCACCTGACGATACAAGACCGCGAGTGGTGGGAGGCTCGCTGTTTCGAAGCTGGTTTCCGCAAACACCCGCGCTATTTCTTGGCGAGCCCGTTTGGTTGCCTCGATTCGCAGCGTGATCACTGCACGATTGTTCTTAGCAAGATACCTGATGAGGTAAACGATCGCTTTCCCCTGCAAGGCTTGTTGGCGGAGCGGGACTTGCACACGGATATGAGCCGGGAGCCGGGTCGGCGCTCCGACGCCCACAACATGCGCTACTTCGAGGCGGCTCGTCGAGTGCGACCCGGTGATCGGGTGATCGACATCGCGTGCGGCCTGGGATACGGGGCTCCTATCCTGACGCAGAACTCGCGTTGTCGATCGTACCTAGGTATCGACAACAGCCAGTATGCTGTGGACTACGCGCAAGCTTCATTCCCCAGCGCGTCAGGCCGACAGATTGACTTCCGACTCGGCTCGCTCCCAGAGTGCTTGGAAACGTTGGAAGAGTCGTCGTTCGACTTTGTCGCCAGTTTCGAAACGCTGGAGCATCTACAAGACCCTGGCCGTTACCTGCAACAGTGTTTGCGGATCTTGTCTCCTGGCGGCCGGTTGATGATCAGTGTGCCTAACGACTGGACGGAGGAAGATGGCGAAGACCCCAACCCGCACCACTTTCACGTCTACGATTGGGGGCAGATTCTTGATCAACTGGCCGAGGCTGGTTTCCTGATCGAAGCCACCTTTGCCAAGACGGTTAGCCGACGGAAAGAGCAGGGCGCCTGGGAAACGCACGGCTATGAGTGGTGTGAGTACGCCGTTGAAGAGGTGCGCGACAAGCCAAGTGAGTGGTGTGTGGTGCTGGCGATGAAGAGTCCGTTTGATGGCTGCGGGGCCGAGTTTACGAACTCCGCGTTCTTCGAAGCTGGCCAGCCACCCAATTCCATTATGGATTATGCCCAGCAGTATCAGAATCCTTGGCTGATCCCTAGCATCGTGACGCGGGGACTGCGGACCGAACGTACGTGCCTGCGGATGGAGCTCGCGCAACAAGTAATCGACCAGCAAGCGCCGAATGCCGACCAAGCTGCGGCGCTGTGCACCACAGCCTATGGCATGCTTGAGCAGACGGCTCCTTGGTCTGAGACCGAAGCGTTGCTCGCGCGTATGGCGCCGCATTACTCGCCCCGTGATTGGCATAGCGTTGCTCCGATTGATGTACGGTGGGCCGTTTCACTGCGCTACGTCTCGGCACTGTTGCTTTTGCGTGCCGGGAAGCGCAGCCAAGCGATGGAAGCCCTTGAAGCATGCGCGGAACTACCCTTCTTGAATTACGCACCGGTGCTGGGCACCAAGACCGTGGGTGCCGCGATCCTGCGAGCCTCTTTGGCAATGAGTGACGGCGACCGAGCAGCCGCCGAGCATTGGCTCCGACAAGGGCTGGCGCTCAGCCAGCAGGCGGTATCGCAAGACTGGCAAGCGGCGTTGGGCGATCTTGAGAGACAAGCTCTACCCGTGATGCGTGAGATGGCTCAAGTACTGGAGCTTGGCTCGCAATGCGCGGTAGGCCTCGCGCTGCTTCCTCATGGAGACCTCGGCCCCGTTTTCAACGAGCAATTCCGGGCTACCAACGCGACAGAGATTGCTCGGCTGAGTGCCACCGTTGGGGCGCTGCTGAACGAAAATAGCAATCTCACTGCGGCGGTCGCGTGGCACCAACAGCAGGCGCTGAACTGGCAAGCGATTGCTGAAGGCGTAGCGCCAAATCCGAGCCGTTTGGGTGGCAAAGTGACTCGGGAGGTGCGTCGCCTGAAGAATCAGCTAGGCAAGTTGTTGGGCGGCTCGAAGTGAAACGGGCCAGATGGCTTGGTGTTGCCAGCACTCAACAAGCCTTAGATCCTTGCCCAATGACGCTAGTTGACCGCCGGCGCGGAAGCCTCTGCCTTGCGGGGCTTAGCTGCCATTCCGGAGAGGTCATAGCGCTCGACGAGGTAGTCGTTCAGCCGGAGAACCTCTTCCTTATCGAGGGCCCGGTTGTACATGGCAACCTCAGAGATATCCCCAACCAAACCGCCATGTCGCAACTGGCGGTGTAGACCCAAGACCTTGGGTCGCGAGCTAGCGACCCCAAACTTTGCCCGGGCCTCGCCCTGCAACTCGCCGTTTAGGTAGAGCGCAGAGAGGTCGCGATCATGATCATAGATGTAAACTAACCCCAGCGGTTCGCCAGCTGAGATCTGCCGGCCAACCACCCAACCAGAGTGGACCGGTTGTTGGTTATCAAGATTGAAAGACCGGGCACGCAGCTGGTGACTTGACCACCGGTACTCAAGCACCAAGTGGGGCGGACCATTGCAGTTGAGCAGCTGTTGTGCTGGGAGCGAGCCTCGTTTGCCCCGCAGGCGATCCAGTCGGGCTACCATGACAACGGTCTGCGAATCGCTGCTGTCATAGGGCTGGGTAACGAGACAATCGTTGACCCCATCGAAACGGATGGTAGGCCGACCGCCAACTCCGTCCGGCACGTGCTGGGGCCTGCGGCGTGGGGTGACCTGCCACGCGGAGTGCTGAAGGTAGGATCGCTCGGAAGAGATGTCTCCCCAAGCAATCACGCGATTCCTGCCATCAAGTTTCACCGCATGGTCCGCTCGCATCCATAGTGCGAGATCTTCGGTGGCCGGCAGCGGATGGATGTTCTCGACATCAAAACCTTCCAACAGAGATACCTTGGGAAAGTCTGCCTGCAGGGGGACTTCGCCCACATCGTGGGCGCCGCGAAGCGAGTCCCAATACTGGTTATCCGCGAGCAACTCAGCCGATTCCTCGGCCAATTGTCCCTTTGCCAGACGGACTCGAGCCAGGACTTCGCCATCTATTACGCGAAGCTTGGTTACCCCGCTGTTGTTGACCAAGACTGAGAACTCGGTGCCTAAGTCCGTTACTTGCGCCGAAGGCGTGTCGATAACGTAGCCGCTGAGACCATTGGGGACACGAACCCCAATGCCTCCAAAGGCAAGCGTTCCGTGTAGGGGGGTCGTTGCTGTGAACTCGGCAGGTCCATCTAGCAATACCTTTACGCCGTTGCTGAGCTCAAGGCTCATGAGGCCTCGTTCGAGGTTTATCGTTTGGCCTGCTGCGATGTGGGTAGAGGACGCCAGCGACCAAGCCTCATCATTCCAGACACAATCAATCTTGCGAACGATCCGGCCAATCGCATTGGCAGGCAAGGAACTCTTGCTTACGGGGGCGCTGGACGGGGCAACGACCTGCTGATTTTCCAGGTCTTCGCTGACGGGATTCAAAGCATCCAAACGAACCACGGCCGCAGGCCAGGGCGTGAGGGCTCCGCCTAACGCCTGCATTAGCACGACGGCGATGAAAAGTCCCGCAGCGAGTGCCGCCATGTGGCTAGTCGTGATCCTCCAGATTCCTCGAGTCGAGGTCGATGAGGGTGTCGCCGACTGCCCGCTGTGGGGGGCCGTCATCGAGCAATCCTGCTGATTGTCATAGGAGTCGACCAGTACGGTTTCCAGCATGCACGCGCGCACGTACTGCCGACGCGCCTCAGGAGACTGGAGAAGCTCTCGCTCCAGCTCGCTCAAATCAGCGGGCTTGGCGAGCTGATCTAGCGACCGATCGATCAACAGGTGAAGGTGGTTTGGTGTCATGGCAAAGCCAGCAATGGCAATAGGCCCCAGCTAAGTGCGCTCACGAAGGGCCGACTGTCGACCCCCCACACAGGTTCTCAGCTGTTTGTGAATGCGTGACAAAGCGACGTAAGCGGTATTCAGCTCGGAACCTAATTCGGCAGCCAAAGCCTCGCCACTCAGTCCCTTGCCGTAGCGAATCTGCAGGATGCGTTGACCTCGTTTCGTGAGCTGACGCACGCACTGTCGCAGCAACTCGTGAACCTCGGTTTCCGCGGCACGGCGTTGATCAATCTCCTCCTGCCAGCTCTTGTCCAGCGCGTCGATCACCTCATCGCTCAGGACAAACGGCGTGCTCTTGCGCTTTCTTAAAGCGGTTAGGGCTTCCAACCGCGCTACTCTGAGCACCCATCGCAAGAGTGAGTTCGGTAGGCTGGCGTCAAACGACTCGGTTACTTGGTCCTTCTTGCGAAGCACAACGACCGCTACGTTTTGATAGATATCTTCAGCCAGCTCTTGATCGAAAACGATGCTTCGCGTGTACGAGATAATCGTGCGTCGCTCAGCAATGAGCAGACGGACCAGATCATCTTCGTTTGTCGCCAACGGGTTCTCTGCCACAGTGAAAAGGTCTTCTCTGGGTATTGGGTTGTCAGCTAGTCCCAGGACCGTCCTGATGGGGGGTGCCCCGGTGGGTAGTAATTTCAGGCCCCGTCGTGAAGATTTCAGGCCCCGTCGTGAAGGTAGTGCAGACTGCGGCCGTCCTGGTCCTCCACAGAGACCCGACGTGGAACATCGGATGCTTCGTTGATAAGTCGAGGAGTAAGCTGCCGACCCGCTGTTCTTCTCCCCATTCTAGAGCACGTCCTACGGAGATCGTGTTTTGTACATGATAACGCCCGCGAGCAGAGGTTTTTCGCGGTCTTGGTGGTCGGTAAGCGGTCGACACGGCACCAGAGTAGGCGTTTCGATCCCAGACGTGCTGGGGGTATGCGGTTTCCCGGACCCTCAAAAACCGCTCGATCGCTGAGAATATCTGTTTAGATTCGACCCTCCCGCCGCGTTGCTTAGGTGCAGGAGGGCAGTCGCAGGACTCGCGGTGCCATCGGCCAATTACCATGAATTCTGCCAGGTGACGCCGGAACACGTTGCCTTTGGTACTTATAGGGCCCCCGTGCCCGCGGTTGGGAGTCCGAATCGGGCGCTTATCCTAGCTGGATTCCAGAGACAGCCTTGGCGGCTCCTCAGCGTGGCGCACGCCCCAACCACGGGGCCCGCTGTTTGCCAATTGCTGGCGGCCGTTGCTGCCAAGTGATCCGCTGGTAGGGTGCCCCGAGCTGGCTTGAACCCCGTTCCCTTGAACCCCGTTCCCTGGTAGGGGGGCCGGTTTTGGCAGTCCCCGTCGCGATTCCCTTTTTCCTACTTTGCTACACCAGTAAACCCTCTTCGCAGCGCTAATTGCATTGAGAAGTGAGTCTGCATCGCGGGCTCATCAACCCTTTCTTTGGAAGTAGTCTTGGCATGACGTACCGGCTGACTCTGATTTGCACTCTTGGCATTGCCCTCACCACCTCCTCCGCTTTGGCCGTGAAGGTCAACACGAACCTGTTCTACGACAACAGCGCGGGTCCCAACAGCGGCGGCAACATCACGACCCCCGATTTTATCTACGTGGACACCTTGACCGACGCCACCACGGGCGTGGTCTTTGACATTGAGGTGCGGCTGGCTGCAGCTGGTGGCACGGGGAACCTGAGAACCAATGGCGGGACGACGGATCGTGAGTTTGGTGTTGAAGGCAACAACGCAGCCATCGATACGGTGGGTGAATCGATCACCGCTTCCCTGCAGAGTTTGACGGTCACGGATTTTGGCGGCAATAGCGCGTCGGATGTCTCCGTCACGTTCGACGGCTTTACCGACATGATTCTGTTCTTTGTCGATAACGACGGCGACTCCGGCGAAGTTACAGACGGCTCGAACACTTTGTTCGAGTGGAATGGCTCGCTTGTGGCGGGTTCGCCGGACACCACCCTTGCTTCGGGTGTTGGTTTCACTCCAGGAATCTCTGGCCAGAGTGCGTCGAATACGAATAACGCGAGAGTTGAGTTTTCAGGCGTGTTGCCTCAGACGCTCGTTGCCGCCTCGACGGCGTTCTCCGGGTCGGGAACCCCAGTCGATCCTAACCGATGGCGAGTCGACGACTTTGGGGTTCAGTTTGATGTGACAGTCACTGAACGTGACCTGCTTACCCTGCGTGTTACACCGAACGAGATGAGCATCCTGGGCGGCGGTGTCGCCAACGGCGTGGACCTTGATATCGACTTCGTCGAGATCGCCAGCGACGCGGGCTCCCTAACCACCGGCACCTACACCGGCTTGGGTGGCAACCCAAGCTATCCGGCTGGTTCTGGCACTGGCGATGGCTGGGAGTTTGGTTCCAACAATGATAGCCAGAAGATCATTGAGTCTTACTTGTTAGGCTCCTCAACGGTAGCGATTGACCAGGAAGTGATGCTCGGTGACGGATTCGACGCATCAGGCGCACGTGATTTGAGCTTCACTTACCACCGAGTCGGTGATTCGCAGGGCACGGTGGGCAACGTTGTTTATGTCTTAACCGGCGACTTCAACGGCGACCTCGTGGTTGACGGAGCCGACTACGCCTATTGGCGCAACAACCTGGGAGCCAACGAATCGGTCCTCAACGGAACTGGTGATCAGTCCGGTACGGTTGATAGCGGCGATCTGAATTTGTGGCTGCAGAACTTTGGTATCTCCTGGGCTGCCCCTGCCAGTGCGTCGGCATCTACCGTCCCCGAGCCGGGGGCGATGGGCCTTGCGATGCTAAGCGCGATAGTCGCTGGGGTTTGGCGCCGCCGCTCTAGCGTGGGTTGTTCCTGCGAGTAATGCCTGCCATGGATTCGCATTGTTTACGGCGCCTCGGACGGTCTTAGGCCGGTTCACTTCAACAAGCTTCCTCAGCCATCAACACCCATCGATCATCTGCTATGGTTTCCTTTCGCAGTTATTCCCTTCTTACCGCGGTTGTTGTCTTGCTCGCGGCCGCCAGTGTGTCGGCTAAGCCGAACATTGTGTTCATCATGGCTGATGACCTTGGTTGGTCTGATACGAGCAACATTCTCACCAACCTCAACAACGCCAGCGACTTCTACGAAACGCCCATCATTGATCGCTTAGCGAGCGAAGGGATGGCGTTCAACAATGCCTACACGAGCGGCGCCAACTGTGCGCCGACCCGCGCCGCGTTGCTTACCGGGCAGTATGCTGCCCGAGCCACGAACAACATCTTTGCCGTGGACAACCTCAATCGCGGTGGCAATAGCACCTTGCTAGTTGGTCCCGATCAAGGTTTGGATACCGGCACCGACGCCATTCCTGACAATGCGTTTACCTACGCAGAGATGATGCAGTCGGCCAATTATCGAACGGCTCACTTCGGTAAGTTTCACGTTGCTGAAGTGAGCACCGCGGCAGCGGACATCGTCGACTTCCACGGCTTTCATGAGAACTATGGCGGGCAGACGCAAGGCAACCCTGGCAACTACTTCGCCTCCGGCGGACAGTTCAGTGGCAATATCAGTCCTTCGTTAGACGCGTACGCAGGCAATTACACCCAGCAGTACGTTGACGACAACATCAAGCCGTACGCCACGCCGGACACAACGATCGCCTCGATCGACGCGCTGGTGGGCACCAACAAGCACGTCTCGGACGCCCTGGCTGACGCGGCCATCGACTACATGGAGCGTGAGAAAGCTGGCCCCTTTCTTGTGCAGTTCAACCCCTATGCCGTTCACACGCCGATCGGAAACAGCCAGGCGCGTGATGACCTGCTTGCGAAGTACCAAGCCAAGACCCCAGGGGCTCAGGACAGCAATGCGGCC
Source organism: Lacipirellulaceae bacterium (assembly GCA_965263315.1). Classification (GTDB taxonomy): domain Bacteria; phylum Planctomycetota; class Planctomycetia; order Pirellulales; family Lacipirellulaceae; genus JBCCQL01. Next base: position 975,653 of record CBDHGZ010000002.1, read on the forward strand.
TTTGCCGCCATCAACGAAGGGCTCGACCAAAGCGTGGCGCGGTTGATCGATTACCTGGAGACCACGCCCGACCCCAGCAACCCGGGACAGAACCTGGATGAGAACACTTTGGTTCTCTTCTATTCGGACAACGGCGGCCAACTGCCGCAGTCGAACAATGGTCCCTTGAAGGGCGAGAAAGGCGAATACGACGAGGGGGGCATCCGCGTACCCTTGATCGCGTGGAGCGGTAACCCCAATTTGGTTGACGGCGGGACCGTTAACGACACGCCCGTAGCGAGCATCGACTTTTACAAGACCTTTGCGAATCTCTCTCAGGCGGGTGACCCTGCTGGGGTGACGCTTGACGGCGTCGACTTGTCGGGGATTATCGCTGACAACACCGCAACACTGGGCCGCGAAGACCTTTTCTGGCACTTTCCTGGCTATCTCACGGGCAATGGACGCAACCAACGCCCGCAGTCGGTCGTCCGCTCCGGCGATTGGAAACTGCTCTACAACTACGAAGATCAAAGCTTCGAGTTGTACAACTTGGCCACCGACATCGGGGAATCCAACAACTTGGCTGCCTCGCCGGCCAACCAGGATCAGTTGGCCGAGATGGCCCTCAAGCTGTTGTTGTGGCTCAAGTCGACTGATGCCCCACTTGCGTCGTTGCGTAGCGGCAATCTAAACGTCCAACTGGATGGCGCCTACTACGCCGACGGACGCATTCAACTCGCGACCGGGTCCAACAGTTTCTCAGCGAACCAGGAGATTCCCCTCGTGCTAGGCGATTTGCTGAGCCTTGCCGATCTTGATCGTAACGGCACCGTAAACGCTGCGGACTGGATTAGCTTCCGTGCCAGCCAAGGTGGAGACCTGCAGGGTCTGAGCTTGCTGGCCGGGTTTGCGCAGGGCGACTTGGATGGCGATCAAGACAACGACATCGACGACTTTATCTTGTTCAAGCAGGCTTATGAGCTAGAGCTTGGCCCAGGGTCTTTCCAACAGCTCTTGGCGGCGCCTGAACCAGGAGCTGCCACGCTGCTTGGTAGCGCTTTGCTGCTGTTTGTTGGTAGGCGTCGTCGGTCTTAGCAACGTGGGTCGCTGAGGACTCAGCGGCGCAGAACGGAACTCTTTGGATAGGAAGCACGATGAGGACAGTCTCAAAGCTTCGGCTAGCCTTGCTTGCCCAAACTAGTCTCGTGGCTCTCGTGGCGACACCTGCCTTGGGCTGGGACATTACCCAGCGGTGGACCAACACCAAGACCGACGGCGGCGGCAATAGCCGCGGAGATGCCCTGACCATCACGTGGAGTGTTGTTCCTGACGGGGAGGGCTACTCACGCGCCGGCAACTCAGACCTGATCGACTATCTGGATGTCGGTTGGAACGTATCCCAAGGCAACCGCACACCAGATCTGACCAACCGACCTTGGTGGGATATGATGCGGCGGGTCTACGCCCAGTATAGCCGCGTCTCGGGCCTGACGATGGTCTATGAACCGGAGCAAAACCCAGACGGATCGGACACCGGCAAGTCTGGCGACATCCGCGTTGGTGGAGTCCCATTTACTTGGGAGAACGATAAAGGTGGCGTGCTGGCCGACAACGCCTTTCCCAACAACGGCGACATGCGTATCGATACTTATCGCGGAAACAACGGGGTGCCCAGTTTCTGGCACACCAACAACGCCGCTTTCCGGAATCTAATCGCTCATGAGAGCGGGCACGGCGTGGGGCTCAGTCATGACAGCTCGAGTGGCCGCAATTTCGTAATGGAAACCCCCCTAAACACCGGTTTCTGGGGCCTGCAGTTCGATGATATCTATGCCTTCAATCGCATGTATGGCGATCCTTTGGAGAAGAACGGCGGCAATGATACCTCCGGCACGGCCACCGATCTGGGCAACCTTTCCGATTCGAGTGTTCGTCTCGGCGAGGACGCCTCGAACTTTGTGGTGACGGAGATGGAAGACCAATGGGTCGGCATCGATGGCAATACCGACGAGGACTGGTTCAAGTTCACGACCACCAGCACCGGCTTGGTCGACATCGCGGTAACCCCTCGGGGCCCTAGCTACACAACCAACAATCAGGGCAGCGTAGACACTAGCGCGATGGCGGATCTGAATGTACGTATTCTCGCCGGCGATGGTGTCACCGAACTGGCATTTCTCGATCTAGCCGAAGCAGGGGCGGCCGAGACCATCGAAGGCTTGGTGACACCCGGGGGCGGCGATATTTACATCGAGATCGACGGCGAAAACGACGCCAACCAGTTTTACCAGCTCGATGTTTCCGTGTGGGATATCGGACTTGCGTCCGATCTCAATCAGAACGGTGGGTTGGATGTCGGAGACTGGACGCGATTCAAGATGGGGCAAGGCCTGGACATGGCTAGCATGTCAGCAGCACAAGCCGCCGGGCTGGGCGACCTGGATGGAGACATGGACAACGACGCAGTCGATTTCGACTTGTTCAAGAAGGCGGTAATCGGCGCGGTGGGAGAAGGCGGATTTATCTCCCTGATTACCGGTGCCGCGGTGCCAGAGCCATCGACGGCCTTGATGCTCACTTGGTTGGCAGCTCACTTGGTTGGCATGCGGAGGGTGCGTCTTCACTAGATGTTTGCGTTAGAGATGCCTTTGCCTGGAGGCTCCCGCTCATGAGACTCCAGGTAGCTTGTTTCTTTCTCGGGATTACGGACTACGGAAGTCTGCAGGGGGAGTTCGCTAAAAACTGCGAAAATCTGGAAAAACTTGTAAAGAAAGCGCCAACCCAAGGCGTTTGTTCGTGTAGCGATCGTACGAGGCGCGTGGCCGGCTTGGCATGTTTGCGAGCAGCGAGTCGGCCCCCATTCTCGCGCGGTTTCATGGTTGTGAGATCTCGTGACCATGCGTTCTTGCCGCCTCTCGGGGCAGTCGGCGGCAGGTAGTCCTCGGGCGGAGCCGGGGGTAATCGACCAGTGACAGAGCTTGCCTCGGCGAGCTTCGACTATTCCACACCCTTATCCGTTTTTCACATCTTGCCCCGCGAGCCTGCTGATCCCCCAAGGAGGAGTCAGTCTGCGCGCGGGCGACGGTTTCGACCCGTTGGCAAATTTGTCTCGTCTGTTGGCGACTAGCACAATCCGCACGGCGGTTGCCCGCCGTGTGATGTCGCAAGCCTTATGAAACACCCGGCAAACGCTCTTCAAGGAGTTGTTATGAGTCTGGCAGCGATGAACCGCTTACCTCAAGGAATTCGACTTACGATGAAAACAGCACTGACTGCTCTCTTCACGGCGTCTTGCATGCTGGCAGCCCTTTCGGCCAGCGCGCAAACCATTCTGATTGACTTCGACGACGGCATTGCCAACGGCATTCACGACCTTGAAATCCGTAACGGCGGCTTCGAAGGCGACCTTGTCAGTGGTGGGGTTGCCACCGACCGGCTGACGTTTGATGAAGAGATTTCTGGCCCCTGGGTGAACATTGCTGGCCCCCAGACCGATGACTTCGTCCGCACGAATCAGGAACTCAATTCCGATCAGAATGCTGTCATTGCGGATGCCGCCACGCGTATTGCTGGCATCGATGTCGGTCACAGCCTGGCATTGGGTGACACCTTCGACTTCAGCTACTTCTGGCGCGACGCCTTCAACTGGGTTGATGGCTCGGACCGGGTCGGTTTCACGTTCTTTACCACGAGCGACGACACCCTGGCCGGCCCCATCGACAACACCTTCCAGTTTCTCTCGGGACTGTCTTCAGCCAACAACACCTATCAACAAGAGACTGGCCAATTCATCAACACCGATCCGGCGATCACCGGGAAGAACCTGTTTGTCTCGTTCCAGGGTGTTGACGGAGGCGGTGGTCCCGATGGCTTTGGCCGTATCGACGACATCTTCTTGCAAGTGACGGCCGCCCCCCCAACTACCTTCTTGTGGACGGGGGCCGCTAGTGGCTCTTGGAACACTGGCGCCAATTGGGACTCCGATCCGGCCGTTCCTGACGCCGCGACGGCAGATGTGCTCTTTGCCTCGGCAGCCGCTCCTTTGACGGCGACGGTCGATACGAGCGTCACCGTGAACACGCTTTCGTTTAGCGGCGCCAATGCGTTTACGGTTGCGACCGCAGGCGTCGAGACACTTACCTTGGCAGACTCGGCCGCCGCTGCTGGCGATGCGGCCATCTCGGTTACTGACAGCACGCATGAAATCTCCGGCAGTTTGGCCGGCAGCGTTGGCTTCGAGAAAACCGGTGCTGGTGCTCTGCGTCTGTCTGGCGATAACAGTGCCCTCTCTGGTGGCATTACGCTGACCGAAGGCGACGTCTTTGCCACTCAGGCCTCAGCCCTGGGTGGCAACGCCATTGCCGCCGCTGATGGCACTTTCCTGTATCTCGAAGGCAACGCGGGGGCCGGCTTCAGCGGTTCGTTCACCAACACCGTCACCGGCGCCGGCGAGCTTCGCTTTGGCGAAAACGCCACAACCGAAGTCATCACCGTCGACGGCGATCTTTCGGGTGTCACTGGTCCTATGGCGGTTCGTGGTGGTGTTACCGTGTTCAATGACGCGTCGGACTTCGGGTCGTCTGGCGACACGGGCGACGTTCGCACGTACATCAACCAGGGAACTGGCCAGGCTCAGATTGATGGCTCAGGTGGCAACTTGACCATTGCAGAGAGCTTCAACATTGGTAGCCGCGGTGACACCACCGAGGCTCATTTGGCGAATACCGCAGGCGACAACGTAATCACCGGAGACCTCGCTGGCCAAAACGGCGCGGCGAATCATGTCATCTCGGCGGCGGCTGGCTCATCGTTGACGTTCAACAACACAGCCTTGGACCCCTCCGAGCTAACCGCTAACGGCACCTTGGTGTTCCAAGGAGCTGGTGACGTGGTTGTTGGCGACGCGGTTGGTACGACGGTTGCTTCCGGCGCCATCACGGGCGGTGCCAACGTCCTCAAACAAGACTCCGGCACGCTCACCATCGCCACGCGGGGCGACGCCACCCAGTCGTGGACTGGCACCACGGTGATCGAAGGCGGCTCGCTAGAGGTTCTGGCTGCTCCTGGTGATTTGGGCGAGCTTGCTTCTTCGTCCATCGCCGTGCGAAGCGGAGCTACTTTCGACGTGGACAACTTTGCTCAGTACACCGTCCAACCAGGCCAAACGATCAGCGGCACTGGCACGATCCAGGCCCAAGACCTCCGGATTGTGGAGGTTGCTTCCGTGTCGCCTGGCGACTCGGTTGGCACACTCACCGTCAACGGCAGTATGACCGTGCAGAATGTGGCCTTTGCTGGTGATGCTGGGGCCTTCACTTACGAACTGGGTGACACTGCCGCGACTGTCGGTGGCGCCGAGAACGACTTGATCGCCGTGAATGGCTCCCTGAATCTTCTCAGCGGGCCTCAGCAGATCAACGTGGTTCCCGTCGAATCCGATCTCAGCGGAACCTACACGGCGATCACATCGACCGGCATTTCAGGCGACGCTTCTACCGTCTTTTCGGTTGCGATTACTGACGAGCAGGGCAACGCCCTGGACACCCGCGAGACGCTCGCTGCCAGCAATAGCGGCAACAACGTTGTCTTGACGGTAAGCGGAACCGAGGAAACGCGAACCTGGGCCGGCATCGATGGTGACGGAGACTGGGATCTCGCTATCAGCACCGCCTGGGTGGAAGGCGATCAGATTTATCGCGATCTCGACGATGTGGTCTTTGGCGATGTCGCCACGATCACCGACGGCCTCAATACGGTCAACATTGTTGGCAACACCAACAACTCGGCTGTGACGCCAGGTTCGGTGACTGTCGCCACCAGTAATGACTACGAGTTCACTGGCGACGGCATTCGTGGCGCGATTGGTTTGACGAAGAGTGGCACAGGAACGGCTACGCTCGCTAACACGGGTAATAGCTTCACCGGTGGCATCGACATTCAAGCCGGCGCCGTGACGCTGGCCGGCGATGCGACAACCATCTCTGGTGTCATCAACATTGCCGACGGCGCCACGCTGAACGTCGGTGCTGTTGCCAATGGCAATGGTAACAACGTGCTGACCGACACGGGTGGAGGCGTGACGATCAACACCAACAGCACGGGTATCATCAACGTGAACGATTCCGAGCAGATTTCGGCTGTCTCGGGCTCGGGAACTATCAACGTGCAGGATGAGCAGCCTGGCTTCCTGGCCAACCCCTCTTTCAGCGGTAACTTCGTCGTGAGTGGCGGTACCGCGGAGATTCTGGATGCGGATGGCCTGGGCGATACGGTCGGCACGACGACCGTCACCGATGGCGGCCGGCTGTTTGTTGACGACTCGGTTGCTACCGATATCAACAGCACGGAGACGCTCTTCATCGGCGGCCTTGGCTCGGACAGCGCTCCGGACGGCAATGGCGCCTTGCAAGTTGGCGGCGATGCGACGCACACCTTCGCCGGTGCCATCACACTTACCTCCGATACCGAGTTCCGCACGGGCAACGCAGCCGGCACGATGAATGTCACGGGCTCGGTTGACGGCTCAGGTGTGGGAGCCGGCCTGCGTCTCAGCACCGTCGGCACCATGAATATCTCGGCGCCGGTAACCCTGGGCTCCGGTGGCCTGCAGAAGTCTTCCGGAGGCACCGCGACGCTAAGCGGCGCCGTTAGCTACTCTGGCGACACGACCATCGAAGGTGGCACGCTGGCCCTGACCGGTCCCGCCTCGCTTGGTACGTCTGCCAACATTACGGTTAACGAGGGCGCTACGCTGGATGTTTCTGGCACCACGACGGGTGACCTCACCTTGGTTGGGCAAACCCTCAACAACAACAGTAGCACCACGGTCGTGGGCGACATCAACGCCACCGCAGGATCAACGATCACCGGTGACGGTGTCTTTGATAACAACGTGACGGTGACTAGCTCCACGGTTAGTATTGGTGACGTGGCCATTGGTCAGCAATCGGGTTCGCTGACAGGGCTCTTCAGCGTCGGTACCGCTGGCTCGACTTACACGGATGCCAATAATCCTTCAGGCGCCCCGACCTACTCGTTCGACGCCAACTTCACGGACCCCACAACCGGGGCCACGTTTGACGCTGAGCTTATCCTGACGGCTGCTGGTGGTGATGGAAACATTAGCTCCATCGGTGGCACGCGATCCGCTGGCGTTACGGGCGCCAACGGCGCCATTAGCCAAGCGGGCGAGTCGCTCACTTTGACGGTGGGCACAACCAGCCTTACCGGCGGCTTGACTGGCACCCTCACGTTCGATGGTTTCGCTGGAGCGGCCCTCTTCTTCACCTCAAACGATTCGGACGCCGGTCAGCTGACCGATGGAGTGACCACGCTGTGGAACTTCGATGGCGCTTTGGGTGTGGATGGCGGCGCTGCTACGACAGGAAACTCAAGTGACGATGGCGCCTTCACCTGGGATGGTACGGCAACGCAGAATCACGCCGACGTGGATCTGAACGCCCTCACACCGGCCCTGGGTAGCCTGCCCGCGACGTTGGTTGCTGAATGGCAAGCGAACACCGTGGCAGGTGACAACCGTTGGCGTGTGGATGATGTGATTGGAGCGTTCTCCTTCACCCTCGACGCCACTTCGAAGTCACTGACCGTCAACGGCGATTACTCGCAAGACGCGCTATCGACTCTTGCGATCGACATCGCTTCGACCACGGCCAACGACAGCTTGATCGTTCTTGGCGCCGCCGACCTGGAAGGTCTGGTCGATGTCACGCTGACCGATGGCTTCTTGCCGACGATCAATGATTCGTGGACGATTTTGACGGCCGGCACCAGTCTCGACATCACAGGCTTGACCGCAACGAGTGGCTATAGCCTGTCGACGCTTGGCAATGATCTGATCCTCACCTTCGTGGGCGCCGCTGCCAATCTGGCCGGTGACTTCAATGGTGACGGAATGGTTGATAGCGGTGACTACGCCTTCTGGCGTAACAACCTGGGCGTAGGAGTCGAGCTGGCTGGCACCGGTGATGGCAGTGGCATACTAGACGCTGCTGACCTGTCGTTCTGGGTCAACAACTTCGGCGCCACCAGCCCCGGCGCCGCTGGTGCGGCAGCTGTTCCTGAGCCAGGCTCCTTGGCGATTGTTCTCGCCTGTGGCCTGGGCTTCCTAGGTCGCCGTCGCCGCTAAACGCTTAGTTGAATCGCTTGACCGTTGGGGTCGTCATTGACCCCGGCGGTAGCGATCAACACAAGCGGTGTCGTTAGAAGACCTGGGTAATGGGTAGCCGTGGGTACGAGCATTGAGTAGGTCGGATTGGCGTTTCGGGGCAGATCGAAGCGCGGGGCCGACAAGCGGGCAGAGGCAAACGCAGATTCTTTAACAGTGCGTTGGGCACTACGCCTTGCGCACTTGTTTTATGTACGGCGAGGACCACACGGGGCAAACTCTGTCGCCGAATGGTCGCGCCCCGCACGGAACTTAGAAAGACGTATTCCATGCAGTTTCGCTCAGCGATTCTATTTTTTGCAGGCTTCTTGGTTGCTGGTTTGTGGGCATCGTGGGCTGCCGCTCAGGCGCCGGCGCCGAATGTTGTTTTCATCATGCTGGACGACCTTGGTCCCGGCGAATACAGCGTCTACGACAACCTGCAAGGCCTGGGGCAGACCTCCAAGATTGCCACGCCAAACATCAATTCGCTGGCCAACAATGGAATGCGCTTCAACAACGCCCACTCGGCCACGGCTCTATGCGCGCCGACTCGAGCAGCGCTCATGGCGGGCGCTCCACTTTGGCAAACGAACGTTCGTTGGGGCTTTGGTCCCTCGTCATTGCAGGCAGGCCAGCAATCTGTCGGTGACTTGATGCAGTCGGCCGGCTACAAGACCGCGCTGCTCGGCAAAGGCCACCTGGGTGGACAGGTCTTTGAAGTGGGTTCGAACAATGCTGCGGGGAATAACTTCAGCAACATGGCCAACATGGACCTGGATCGTCCACTTAAAAATGGCATGAAGAACCACGGATACGATTACACTTTCAATATGATCGCCGGTATCCAAGCTCGCCCTTACGTCTTTTGGGAAGATGATCTGGCTACCACCACCGACGCCAATGGAAACTCCACCCGGATCACGAACGCCAACAAGGCAACCATGACCCGACAGTGGGACGCCAACTACGACGATGGCGTGACGGAGATTTGGGCAGGCGCCGGAGGCTGGGGCGCCGTTGACTGGAAGACCCGCGACGTTCCTCAAGCCATGCTCAATAAAGCGGTCAACTTCATGCAGGACAGCGTGGCCAACTCTCCCAATGATCCTTTCTTTATCCACTACAACTCGGTGGCGGGTCACTGGCCGTATGTGGCCCCGGATGACGTCCAAGTGGACCTCAATGGCGATGGCGACACCAACGACGCCGGCGAATTCTACGAAGTTGATGGCTACGATGGCAGCGGACCGGCGCCAGACGATCGGGGTACGGAGTCGATGCAGATGGTCAGTGTCTCAGATGCTGAGGTTGGCGTCCTGAAGTCCTACCTCGAGCAAACGGATGACCCTCGCAACCCGGGCCATAAGCTCATCGACAACACGGTGATCATCTACACCTCAGACAACGGCGGGATTGGACCCAACTACACCAACCAAAATGGACCTCTCGATCGCGACGAGTGGGAAGTCTACGGTCATGACTCCACGGGCGGTCTCCGTGATAACAAAGCCTCGCATCGCGAAGGCGGTCACCGTGTTCCGTTCATCGTGCAATGGGGCGACAACATTGAAGCTGGTTCGGTCCGTGATCAGCGTGTCTCGAACATCGACTTGATGGGGACGCTGGCCGGCATTACAGGCCAAAGCCTGATTGACCAAGGGCAGGGCAGCCACAATTTGCTGCCGGTGCTTGTTGGCGAACGAGACGACACGGATCCCATTCGCAAGAATCTGGTGGTCGAAGACACTGGCGGCGCGTCGGATGGCCAAACTAGTCGTAAGCTCTACTACGAGGACGACTGGAAACTTGACCTTGGCACAAACGCCACAAATCCCAATATCTTCGAAGTCTATGACCTGAGCGTAGATCCTGCGGAGACGAACAACCTGGTGAACAGTCCTGATCAGCAGGTTCAGGATCGTATCAGCGCCATGTACGCCAACTATCTCGCCGAGCGGAGCGCCACGCGGATGGCTCCGGTCTTTATTGGCCGTAACTCGTCGACGACTGTAGCCGACGTCGCCGGCTATGGCGATGTCCAGGTGGAAGGGGTGCTAAGCGGCAACGGTGTGGTTGGCGGCGACCTCGATGCCAACAACCTTGCGACCATTCGTCTCGACGGCAGCGGCGGTGGCGCGGCTGCCTCCCAAGCGATTGTTGCCTCCCAGGATATCCGCCTGGACGATGACGACGCCCAATACAACAGCGGATCGCGGCTGTCGCTAGGAATTGATAGCGATTTCGGGCTTCAGCGGTCGGCAGTTGAGTTTGACCTGACCGCGATCAGCCTGCCGGCCAACGCTACGGTAACCGACGTTGAGCTTCAGTTCCGGGTTGGTTTTGGCTGGGCGCCGGCGGTCAGCACCAATCCGACCATCGAGGCTTATCCGTTGACGGCCGTTTTCGACGAGACTTCGGCCACGTGGACGTTGGCTCAAACGGGTGCTCCGTGGGCGACCCCAGGCGGCGACTTCGATGGCGGCGCCCTCCTGGCCACAGGTGACGGTTTCAACCCCGATTCCGTCAACTCGGGAGACATCCTCACCGTTGCTGGTGCTGCGTTGACCGCCGACGTCCTCGCGAGTCTTACGGATAGCGCTTACCAGTTGTTGCTCAAGTACGACGACGCCAGCGAACTACTCGGCCAAACGAATGCCGTTTGGCTTGACTCCTTACAGAAGGGCTCACAGGCGCCACAGTTGGTCGTCAACTACACCGTGCCAAGTGGGAGCCGACTCCTGGACGTTGCCGGCGACTTCACGCAGCGGTCTGGCTCAACGCTTGAGATTGCCCTTGGCGGCACGGCCGCCGCTGGCAGCGATTACGGTCAGCTGGCAGTTGACGGAGAGATCGACTTGAAGGGTGGCGAACTGCTCATCACGCTTGACGCGGGCTTCCTGCCGTCGCTGAAAGATACGTTCACGATTCTTGACTTCACCACGCTCACGGGCGACTTTGACACCATGACCTTGCCTGCACTGGGCGCGGGCTTGGCTTGGGATACTTCTGCCCTGCTGACCACTGGCCAATTGGCGGTCGTGGAGGCAGTGCTTCCGGGTGACTACAACAATGATGGTTTCGTCGATACGGCCGACTACGCCGTTTGGCGAAACAATCTGGGAGCGCCTGCCGGTACGTTGCCCAACGATATCGATGACGGACCGATCGGGGCGGCTCAACTGGCCACTTGGACTGCCAATTTCGGTCAATCTAGCCTTGCAGGACCGGCCTCATCCTCGGCGGCAAGCATTCCCGAGCCCTCGTCGGCTCTGCTTTGCCTGTTAGCAACACTTGCTTGGCTGGGCCGTCGGCCCTCTACCGCTGCGTGATATTTGAGGCCACAGCAGCTCCCGAGATTTCAGGCGCGAACCCTACTGGCAGTCCGGGGTTCCGCATTTCTTGGCTATTTTGGTCCTTTTTGGCGACTTTCTGTATAAATAAGCGAGTGAATAAACGGATTCATATAGCTGGCAGCCTTGCATCGAGTGGGTTGCCACCGCAGCGGGGTTCTGGCCTCTGCGGGGTTCTGGCCTCGGGGCTGGCTTGTCTTTACTAGGAGGATCTTTTTCATGCGGCATTCTTTCACGCTGCAAACCGAAACACCAAGCGGCCCCCGTGCTCGTCGCTCTGCCAGTGGCAGTAAGAAGCTAGGTTTTACGCTCGTCGAACTCCTGGTGGTCATTGCGATCATTGGCATTTTGATCGCTTTGTTGCTGCCGGCCGTTCAAGCGGCCCGCGAGGCAGCCCGCCGAACCCAGTGCCTGAACAACCACAAGCAGCTGGGCCTGGCGCTTCAGTTACATCACGACTCGTTTAATCATCTGCCGGTCCACCCGGTCTTTTCGTCGACAGACTTGCCTGTGATGCTTCAAATGTTGCCCTACATTGAGGCTTCGGCTCTCAAGGATCTCTACGACCCAGGCGTCAAACCCAGTGTTTCACCAAACCGAGAGTTGTTTTCACGGCTTGAGCCGACTTTGCTTTGCCCCTCTGACGAATCCCAGATCATGTCCAATTCTGGCGGCGGCTCCCCCGGAGTCGATCGTAAAGCAAACTACGGCATCAACTATGGCGTTGGAAACCGCGGTGTTGTGAACGACAACAAGCGGCGTCAGGGGCCTTGGTCTCCGGGCAAGAAGATCTCCTATCGCAGGATCACCGATGGCTTAAGCAACACCATGGCGCTTATGGAGATGATCCAAACCCCTTCCATCATCGGCCAGGCTCGTGATCGTCGCGGTCGTGTGTGGGTTCACAATCGCGGAGCGTACCAATTATCAACTCTGTTTGGCCCCAACCCCGGTCCAAATGACGGAGACGGCGATGCTTCAAGGGATCGCACGCGTTGTGATCCTGACTACGATTCGCAGAACCTGCCTTGCCAAAATACCACCAACAACAACGACGCCAACATTCGGGTCTATTCGCGTAGCCGTCATCCTGGTGGGGTGACCGTTTCCTTCTGTGATGGGTCGGCGACGTTCGTTAGCGACGACGTTGACCTCGTCGTTTGGCAGGCGGACAGCACGATGGCCAATGGCGACCCGCCAGTAAACTTTGATAACGGTGGCGGCGGCGGAGGCGGCGGTGGTGCACCACCACCTCAGCTGTAATCCGATAGCCTTACCTCGCGCTAGGGCTGCGGTTATCTGAAGATTCACAACAGGCCGCTCGGGCATCCTTAGCCGGGCGGCCTGTTTGCTTCGCCCTAATGAATCGGCTAGCTTAGTGGGGTCTTCTCAGTCTTTTCTCTAGTTGAAGGGGGTCAGCAATGGAAGGTCGTCGGGCGGCGGTCTGGGGTCTGATTCTCGTAGCGGTGGTGGCGGTAGGATGGTACCGCAGCAGCATTCTTGCCGACCCAGCCGGACCCAGAACAACACGCTTAGCGTTTGTGACGGGCGGTTCAGATCCCTATTGGCAACTTGCCGTTCGCGGCGCTCAGCGCGCCGCGGAGGATCACGATGTTCAGCTGCAGATGCATGTGTTGTCCCAGGCAGAGGGCATTGCAGAGCAGATCAAGACCCTGGTCGGTCTGCTGGATGCCGAAGAGTCGCAGCTCGATGGCGTGGCGGTCAGTCCACTCAACCCGACAACACAAACCCTGCTGATCAACCGCTTAGCGGAGCGGTACTTTGTGGTGACATACGACTCGGATGCCCCGCTATCGAATCGGCATTGCTACATCGGGACTAGTAATTACTACGCGGGTCAAACCTGTGCCCGGATGGTCAGCGAAGCGATCCAGGGCCAAGGCAAGGTCGCCCTGTTTCTTGCCAATCAAACAAAGAACAACATGATCGAACGCCGGCAAGGATTTGAGGAAGAGCTAAAGTCGCTTGCTGCGGAAGAAGGAGTCGACGGCGACAGCCAAATCGACGTTGTTCAGTCCCTTGTGGACAATGGTGATCCGGAGCAGCTAAAGAAGAACATCCGAGAAATCTTGTCGTCTACCGAGGGAATCGACTGCCTCATTGGGATGAACGGCTACCACGGGCCGTTGCTGGTCGAGGTCCTCGACGCAGAAGGCATGCTGGGGCAGGTCAAAGTGGTTGCCTTTGACGAAGCCGAGGCAACACTCGGCGCTATTGAGCGCGGGGACATCTACGCAACGATCGCCCAGGACCCTTACAAGTTTGGCTACGAAGCGGTTCAGATGGTAGCCGCACTTAACAACGGCAAGGCGGTGGAGCTGCCCATCTTTGGCGCCTCGCAGATGACCGTCCCCTGTGGCGCTATCCGCCAGCAAGAGCTGCCTGCCTTCCGCAAGCGGTTGGCAGAACGGCTGCAGGCCCAGGTAGCCGATTGAGTCCGTCAAGCTTGGCCGAGTACGGTTCGGTCCCGTGTCGCGTGCTAGCACCTAGCGCATGTTTTCGGACGCTACCATTGTCGTAAATAGAGCTGGAGTGCTATAAGCTCCTTTCTCAGGGGCGGGCAGAACTTGAAGCGTGCTTCCTCCAGCGAGCGACCCCCGTGGGACTACGAACCACGAAGACTTCAACGGCGCCACGTGCTGTACGAACCCGCGCCTACGAGCGTGATACGTTGACGCTCGCGCTTCGCTTGGAAGCGAGCTTCCGCGTGCAGGGAAGATTGCTTTCTGCCGAAGAGAGCCAGCAGCACGGCCTCCTCATGCCCGCTGCGGTTCGCGAAGCGAATGATAGTGAGCGAGATACCCGAGAAGCGCCCCTAGCCAAGTACAGCAGCAGCGCATCGGCCCGTATCTTGGAGACCTTTCGAGATCTGGCGACACAGCATCGTGGGGGCCAATCGACTCCAGTTACGTCCCACACCCTTTGTCATCTGCATGAGCAGTTGCTGGTTGGCTTGCCATCGGACTCAGAGCTCGCGGTTGGGCAGTTTCGCACCACCGAGGTCGCCATTGGCAATCAGGTCTGCCCGAGCGCGGCAGAGGTACCGGCCAAGGTTGAGGCTCTTCTTGCATGGGCGCGTTCGTCCAATACGAGTCCACTGCCGAAGGCTCCCATCGCCAGCGCCTTGATCAAAGCCACCACAGTTCACGCCGAGTTGCTTGCCATCCATCCCTTTATGGATGGCAACGGACGGACCGCCAGGGCTTTTGAGTTCAACATGCTCTTGGCCGCGGGTGTGCCATTGTCTGTGGCGCACGAGCTGCACAACTGGTACAACCAAGACCGATCGCTCTACGTACAGGCGCTCCGTCAAGCGCAAAACGGCCGTCCCGATCCTTTTGTTAGGTACGCGCTGAAAGGGCTGAATCAGAGAATCAAACAGCGGCTGCACGGCGTGGTCTTAGCAAAGCCCTTTGGTCGACGCCAACTTCTGCGGGTGGGTTTGTCGCTTACGGAACTCGTGGTTGTGATGCTCATTCTCGGCATCCTTGCCGGCGTTGCCGCGCCGCGGCTGTTCAATCATGCCTCGGACGCCGAAGACGTGGCGGAAGCCGAACTTGTTCGTCGCGTACAGGAAAGTATCGAACACTATTACTTCGAGGCCCTTGCAAACGGGAACCCTGAATTCCCAGCGTTGCTGGATGACGCTTCATCCACGTGCAACGCTGCAACGCCTTGCTTTGTGAACGTTCTTCGCGAGGGGGTAAGAAGTGGTGGTTGGTTCAAGAATAATCCGTACGAGTACAACGCTCCTTCGGGCCTCACGTATATCTATAATCCGACCACCGGCGATTTCCTCCCCGGCTAGGAAGCCCTGACATGCCTGACGCAGCGGATCAACTCAGCAAGAATAGCATGACTTTAGCGCCTCCTTTGCTGGTTAGTCTAGCGGAGCTCTCTTCGCTTATCGCCGCTCCATCGCCAGCGGCAAGCGATTCATCATTCAGTTGCACATCGCCACTCAGAACCTGAAGCCAAGCGTGACGTTCTTCAAGCAGGGCGTGTTCAATCGCTTGCCCGGCTGCTAAGTCCGCCAGATAGACGCGGGCGTCTTGGTTAATCGTGAGCGAGCCGTTTTCGCCGGTGGGCGAAGCTACCAACTGCAATTGCCCGTTCCTGTCACCCACGGGAAAGGCCTTTTGCGCATAACTTGGCTCAACTCCTTTCTTCAAAGGCATGAGCCATATCTGATAGAGATGAACCCGCTCGTCCTGCGATGCGTTCATTTCACTGTGCATCAATCCTGAGCCAGCAGACATTCGCTGCAACTCACCAGCGCGAAGCACCTCGCCGTTCCCCATCGAGTCCTCATGGCGCAGCGCTCCCTGGAGTACATAGGTGATGATCTCCATATCTCGGTGAGGGTGCATCCCAAACCCCTGGCCGGGAGCTACGTAGTCTTCGTTGATAACGCGCAGCGCGCGGAAGTGATGGTGTGCCGGATCGTGAAACTCACCAAACGAGAACGTGTGGTGCGTCTTCAGCCACCCGTGATCAAAGTGGCCTCGGTCGGCGGCTCTACGAACGCGAATCATCGGCTTGCTCCTAGTGGGACTGGCAAGCCTACATTACGCGATCACTCATCCGCGTGTTCACGGGCGTACCGGCGGAGATGGGTGCGCATCGCCGTAAGCAACTTGCTTTGGAAGCGGTAGGGATTCCAAACCACGGCAATCGTCCGCTTTGGCGTCGGAGACGTAACGGATCGGTACACGCGGTCGCGGGAAACGTCTGCCGCCCGGGCCATGGCGGGCGTCATCGAAACACCATGCCCCAACGCTACCAATTCCTGCACCATCGCCAGCTGGTTGGTCCGCTCGATGACGACCGGATGAAAAGACTTTCGCCGGCAGAACGAAACGATGTTCTCCGAGAGGCAATGCGCCTCGTCAAGCAGTATGAAGGGAAAGGGTTCAATCTGCGCCATGCGCAGGCTTGGCTTCTCTGCCAGCGGGTGGCCGGGTGGGAGCATCAGCAGTAGCTCTTCGGTGAAGAGTTCCTCGACCTCGAGGTACTTCGCCTGGAGTGGCAACGCGAGGACAGCCAGGTCAACTTCGCCTTGCTTGCATCGTTTGAGTAGGTTGTCGGTCGTGTCTTCTTGGACCAGTAATTTGGCTTCGGGGTACTCGTCCGAAAACTGCCTGAGGAACTGGGGCAGGAAGTACGGCGCGATGGTCGGGATGGCCCCCAGTCGCAAGCGACCGCTCTGGCCGTCATCGCTGATCTCTGCCTTGGTGTCGTCAATCAGATTGAGGATTTGTTGGGCGCGGGCCTGCAGTAGCGCGCCGGCATCGGTCAAGTCAACTGATCGCGGCTTTCGTTCCAGCAGCGGTTGACCAAACTCTTCTTCGAGTCGCTGAATCGAGCGACTCAGCGCCGGTTGCGACATGCTGAGCGTCTCAGCAGCGCGAGAAATGTTCGCTACCTCGGCGACGCGGAGGAACTGACGAAGCTGATCAAGATCCATAGCAGAATGGAGGGGCGGCCGGGGCGAATATTCAATGCAACTAAAGCATCATTGTCGCACCTGTCATGCATCCTGGGAATGGCTGTTCGACTCCTCGGCGTTCATCATCCCGATCGTTTCACGCACCGATGCCGCACTTGCCCTGAACGCGGCAGCCTCATCTTCGCTCAGCTCTGGCCTGAGTACCCGTTGCACGCCTCCAGCGCCGACGATGCAAGGCACGGAGAGGCAAACCTCCGATTCGCCACAGTAGCCGTTGATGAGTGTCGAGATGGGCAGTGCCCGCCGTTCGTTGTGCATGATCGTCCGAGCGATCAAAACGGCCGCCTGAGCGATAGCAAAGTTGGTGTAGCCCTTGTGTCCAAAGACTTCCCAAGTCGATGCTTCTCCTTTGACAAACAGATCGCGAACCTCATCGGGATGATCGAAGCGATCACCACCCGCGCTGGCTAGGCTAATCGCTGGAAACTGGTTCTTGCCGTGCTCTCCCATCACGTAGACGCGCAAGTCGTCAGGATGAATTCGAAAATGATGCGACAACGCCGCTCGCATCCGTGCACTATCGATGATCGTCCCGGAGCCAATCACTCGGCTGGCCGGCAGACCCGTTACATGCATCGTCAGCCACGTCAGCGCGTCAACCGGGTTGCTCAGTACCAAGAACACGGCATCGGGGCTCAGTTCCACAAGTCGGGGCAGCGTCTCGCGAAACAGTCGCGCGTTCCCCTCAGCCAGCAGCTTGCGGCCAGGTTCCTCAGTAGGAATCGAGTGCGCAAGGACGACCAAGCTCGACCCTGCCGTTAGATCGACGCTGCCACCGCGGATGTTGCACACATACGGCAAAATAGCTCCGGCGTGCTCCAGATCCATCGCATCGCCCAACGCCTTCCGCTCGTTGCGGCTGGTCAACACCAAGTCAGCCGCCAAGCCTTGCGTCACCAGCGCATGAGCGGTGGCTGAACCGACTTGCCCCATTCCCACAATCGAAATCCGCATTCAAGAGCCTCCTAGTGAGCGAACGCCTCACCCCACTGATACCCCAACCCCGCCTGACGGGCAATGTCGTGACTTGACGGATTCCTCGAACCAACCAAATCGTACGAATTCGCCTGTTTCTTGGGCAGTTCGCAAGCCGGTTGCTGTGGCGTTGCTGGGTACTTGCGGATAAAGTTCCCGGTTGCCGCACGGGCTGGCCGGGCGACTTTCCCGCGCTCGCCCCAGAGGCCGCTATCAAGATCCCCGCTTCCCTCGTTGCTTGGCCGATCGCTGCCTACGTCTTGGCCCTTCGCTGGACTTGCCGGCTTCGTGTGCATAACGACGTACGATCCGCGCTGCGGCGCGATGGCCAGCGCTACGTCTACGCAATCCTCCACGCCCACCAAATCGGCGCTTCGATGTACGCTGAGCGAGGCACCATGGCCATGGTCTCTCGCTCAGGAGATGGCGACCTCATCACGCGGATGCTCGGCATTATGGGGGTGGTGCCCGCGCGGGGATCTTCGCGTCGCAAGACCGGTCGCGGCGGCGCCGAAGCCTTAGACGCCATGATCGCTCATGTCGAGTGTGGCTCTCCCGCGATCCTGGCGGTTGATGGCCCGCGTGGACCGCGCGGCCGTGTTCGCAAAGGTGTGGCCAGCCTGGCGACACGCACGGACGCCCATGTCTTGAACGTGGTGCTGGTGCCACGTTGGCGACTGACCATTGCCCGCGCCTGGGACCGCTTCCAAGTGCCGCTACCCTTCAGCCGCATCGACGCCTACTTCGCCGCGCCGGTCCGCCCGACAACGGACGAAAAAACCGAATCACTCCGCCGCCGAGTCGAAGCCTCGCTAACAGCCCTGGAGCAAGAACACGACCCCGAAGAAGCCAGCCATTCGAGCCTCACGTCGGGAGGCTGAATTACGGAGGGAGCTGCTGATCGAAAGAGCTGATTGGCCAGGAATTGATTTCGTTGGCCCAAAACGGCGCACTGGCCCGTGCGAGCGTGGGTGCGGACCTTCTAGTCGCCGGGGTTGATGTTCGACGGCCGTGGATCAACGTAGTGAATGCCGTACTCCGTAAGCATTCGCAGCACACGAGCGATGTCCTCCCAGCGGTCATCGAAGCGCTCCCGCCATTCCTGGTAAGCATTGCTGCGCATTTGCGAGTCGTTCCAGTAGGGGGTGGGGCATCCAGGTAGACTTTTCCGAAGTCAATCAAATAGGGCGGGTTTACGATATCCATTTCGATGACCATCAGGGAATCGTCAAAGCCTATCAGGCTGGGTATGGCGAACCCGGCAAGTTCCGTAACGCCATGGTCGCGCAAGCGACGATAGCTCTCACGCTCAACGTCGTAGTTCTTCCAACGTTTGACGGCTTTCACAGCAGAATTAGCCGATGATTCCCATACCGTGCCATCGGTCCCATAGCCCAGCCGTTGTTCCATGTTGAGGCCTATTCCCGTAGACTCACAGTAGGCGATTGCTCGTTTGAACAGCTCAGAATCTTCTGCCATGACAGATGTATCCGGTTACTCTGCGAACGTTGTGTTGAGCCTGGTTGTCGGTGGAGTCCACCTCGCCCTGTCTCATGTAGGACCGCGCGCATTGATGGTTCGTAGCGAGTGCGAGCCTGTCGAAGCGTGCGACGCTATGCTTGTTGTAGAGGTGGACAATCGCAGACGCGAGTCGCATGTCTACCTACCGAACGGAATCTCGGGGCCAGGCGTCCAGGTAGCCTACTTCTAGTTTGCGTCTTCTGTACCTTTTCATGACCAGTAGCTATTTGCCGCAGATTCGCGGGTGGCCAGGAATTGATTTCGTTGGCCCAAAACGGCGCGGCCAGAAGTGGATCTTGAATTTGGAGATGCGGCGTTTAAGTTTACAATCAGAGGTGTACACTCTGATTGCATCCGGAGCGGGCCGGTGACGTAAGTCGGTAAATGACCGTTCGGGCGCGCTGCGAAAAGGGTAAACCAGCTCACACAAGCTCGCCAAAAAAGAAAAACGCCCGCCAAACTGGCGGGCGCTTAAACTTTTCTTAGGCCAACTTTTTCGCAAACGGCATGAGAGCTTAGATCCGGTCTTCCGAGCCGGTCGTCTCGGCCACCGTGGCGCCATTCTCTTCGACCTTGGCTCGGTTACCGTCAGCGGGCGAATCCACACCGGTCAGCTTGGCAAATGCCTCCGGCATTTCCACCCCGCCGATGTCCTTCAGCACGTTCAACATTGGCGGCAGCGTGCCGGCCATGCCGCTGAGGAAGTCGGCCGTGTTGGTGCGGCCATTCTTGCCACCGCCGTTCTCCCAGACCACAACCTTGTCGAACTTGATGTTCGAGATCGCCTTGGCTGAGCTTTCGGCCAGGTTGTCCAGGTGTTCGAGCATCATCAACTGGAACGCTTCCTTGGCTCCTCCACAGGCGCCGACGATCTGCTTCAAACCATCGCCCTTCTTGGCGAGGATTTCATACTGACCGCGAGCTTCCGCTTCGAGCTTGGCAAAGATGGCAGCCGCCTCGCCCTCTGCTTCCAGGCGTCGCTTTTCAGCCTCGGCTTCCGCCTCGACCACGATTCGCGCCTTCTCGGCCTTGGCGGGAGCTTCCAGCTCGGCACGTTTCTCCGCCTCGACTCGTTCGGCTTCGGCCAGGGCAGCTTGAGCGAGTGCCCGGTTCTCGACCTCGATAACCGCCGCCTCGGCTTCCTTCTTACGCGACTCGCCGCGTTCGTACGCCTCGGCCTTTTCTACCAGCAGCGTTGCCTGCGACTGGGCCACCTTGGCCTCGGCCACGTTCTCGCCATCCACCGCCGTCGCATTGGCGTCGGCCACGCTGATACGCTTATCTCGATCCGCTTCCTTAACTTGTACTTCGCGTTGGAACTCGGCTGTCCGTTCGCCGACGGTCTGGTCCTTGAGCATCTCGGCAACCTGGACGGCACGGTCACGCTCGGCCGCCTTCTCACCGATAGTCTGTTCCTTCTGCAGCTCTGCCAAGCGAACAGCCTGTTCGCGTTCCGCTTCGCGGGTGCCAATCTCGCGGAGCTTCGTTGCGTTTGCTACTTCAACCGCTTTCTCGCGCTCGGCATTCGCGACGCGGATCTCACCCTTCTTCTGCTCGTCCGCCACGTCACCACGAGCTTGTTGAATCGCCTCGCTGGCGGCCTTCTGGCCGATGGCGTCGATGTAGCCACTCTCGTCGGTGATGTCGGTAATGTTCACATTGATCAACACGAGGCCGACCTTCGCCAACTCCGGCTCGACGGAGTTCTGAATGTGCGTCAGGAAGGCGTCGCGGTCACGGTTGATGTCCTCGATGCCCATCGAAGCCACCACCTGTCGCAACTGGCCGAAGATGATCTCTTCAGCCTGCTTCTGGATTTCGTTGGTGGAGAGCTCCAGCAGGCGAATGGCGGCGTTGCTCATTACCTCTGGCTGGGTACCGATGGCAACGGTGAACACGCTCGGCACGTTCACGCGGATGTTCTCGATGGACAAGGCGCCGCGGAGCGGGATCTCAATCTGAATCGGATCGAGGCTCATGTAGCGGAAGTCTTGCACGAAGGGCAGCACGTAGGTGGCGCCGCCGTGGATCGTCTTGGCCGTCTTGCCGCCGCCAACCAGCATGCCGTACTTCACCAGCACCTGGTTGCTGCTGCAGCGTTTGATGGTCGACTTGATAAACCCAAACAGGGCTCCGCCAATCAACACGACAAAGAATAAGCCAGCGCCAATCAACACGGGCAGTGGCACCTCGTCAAAGATCTGGGCGAGGGGCAACATCGCTCCTCCGGTTGGTAAATCGGCTGTCATTATCAGTTCCCCCTGTTAAAGCTGGTAAGCCTGTTCGCTGGATGCGCGGCTCTCGGCTAAACGCCAACGGCCTCAGTCTCCGCAACGCGCTCCACCAACAGCGTGTCGTTAGAAACCAGTTCCATGACGAGCACGGGCTCGCCTGTCTTCAAAGGTTGCTGCTCCTCAGTAACCGCTTGGTACTCAGCAATGCGATCCTGCACGCGGACCTGAACCTTGCCAGCGCCGGTGCGACTGGCTGGAATCGGGATATAAACCTTGGCTGTTTTTCCGATTGCGTTGCGGACGTCCAAGTTGCCCGAGGTTTCAAGCTTGAAAAGCTGCTTGAAGCTCCAGTAGACGCTGTACATGGCCGCGTACCCGGCAACCAAAGACCCGCCAACGGCCACGGGGGGCGACAACCCAGCAGCCAAGCAGACCCATCCCCCCAGGCCAAAGAAGGCTAGGGCGGCAGTTAGTGTGCGGATCGAAATCATCTCGAACAGCCAGAAACCTGAGGTCTCCGCGCCGTCGGCATCGATACCGGCGTCGTCAAAGTCGAAGCCACCGCCGACATCGCCTTCGGCGCCCTCAAACAGATCGTCGAACCCCATGAACATCATGGCGACCTGCAGCAACAAGGCGCCGCCGCCGATCAGGGTGCTGTAGATGAAGATGTCTGAGAGCATGGGTCGATACCGGTGCTGGAACCCAAGCCCAATCGCCGTCGAACGCGGCGCTGGCGGGCGTGGATTGATGTTCAGCAGCTATTCGCCGCGCCGCGGGGGATCTTGGCGAAGAATCGCCGAAACCTGCGGGCGTGCGCTAGGCTCACAAGAGTATCGCGCCGCGGGGCCCGTGCGTCAAAAAACGGCCTAGGCTGCCAAGGGGCCGTTGACCCTTGGGCCCGGGAGTCTGAGAATGCAGGCTTTGCCGGTTCTGCCGCCTGCTAACCCCCGCATTTGCCATGCTCTTTGTTCGTCTGACGATTCTCGCTGCTCTAGGCACTGGCTCCTTGGCATCCGCTGCTGAAGGTTTGCCCAAGGTTGCCCTTTCCGAGCAGCATCGGGCCATGTGCAAAGTGGGCGTCGGGGACCAGCTACCTGAGTTGGTGTTGAAGACTCCTAACGGCGACGACCAAGAGCTAGCCGCATTGCTGGGCAAGAAGGCAAGCGTGGTGGTCTTTTATAAGTCAGACGGTTGGATGACCCGCACGCTGCTCGCTGACCTAGGTCCTGACGTAACGGGCAAGTTTGGCAAGTCCGGCGTTGCCGCCGTCGCCATCGCAATCGGCAAGCAGCCCAAGTTGGCCAAAGAGTACTTCGCGTTGTCCGACCCCGAGGAATCCGCCCTGGAATTGCTGGGCAAAGACAAACTGCCTCGCGTCTACTTGGTTGATGCCAAGGGAAAGATTCTCTGGTTTGACATCGAGTACTCGATGTCCACCCGGCGGGAGTTGCAGCAGGCACTCCGCACGATCTCGAGCCAGCCTTCTGAGTGAACCAGCGCGCGTTGTTCACTCAATCTTCAAGTTGGCTTCACGGCGAGCCTGCGTCTTGCCGTGATTCCTGTGGGGAAGCTTTACAGAGTCCCGAACTACCCGTAATTTCTAGACGCTCTCAGACGCGCGGGTGCCGATGGGAGGTTGATGGAATTGCTAACAGGCTGACGATTAAGCAACAGGAATCCGCTAATGATCCGTTCTTACTGGAGCCTCGTGGCTCTCTTGACGTTTGTATTCGCCAGCTCTTCTTCAGCGGCGATCATCTCCTTCACGAATCGCGCGCAGTGGGAAGCGGCCGTTGCGCAGCAGACGCAGACGATCGACTTCAGCACCCTCACTTCCGGTACCTCTAATCCAATCAACTTTCGCCGCGTGATCGACGATCTGATCATCGACCCCGCTGCCATTTTAGGGGCCAGCAATACCCGCTGGGTTTCGGCTTCTAACAACGGTACCGCTCGGACGAGTCCAAACAATACGCGATACCTACTGCTTGATACTGGCAACTCCTCCAATCCCCGATTTACGCCACAGTTTGACGAGCCGGTTTTTGCTTTCGGCTTTGACTTGGCGAATGACTTTTCTCAGCACGGGGTGACGATTCGCATCGACAACGCAATTGTCGCGTCAGGGGTGAATATCAACACTTCTCGGGGGCGTGGTCGCAGTGGCTTTATCGGATTCATCGACGACGAGGCGTCGATTGAATCGTTCACGGTCTTCATGACGAGCTTTGTCGATGTTGGCATCGATAACCTCAGTTATGTAACCGCAGCCAACCTCATCCCCGAGCCCAGCGCCCTGCTGCTAAGCTGCTTGCCCGCTTGGTTGCTGACAACGCGCCGCCGCTGAGCGCCTAGATTAGAGCGTCGGTAGCGAGGATCGAGCGATTGGGCCGTCAGAACAGCCAGTGATGGCTCGCAAAAACGCCATCGCGGTCGAAGGGATCGTGGCTGGAGAAGTTCACCAAGCCGCGTAGTTCGAGGAAGGACTGCACGCTGGTCTGCCTTTGGTACTTGAGACCCGCGCCCAAGACTGACTGGCCGCTAGGCGCCTCCCAAGCGATTTCGGGCGTTAACGACGAGTCTTCGTTCTCGCCAAACAATTGAATGCCGACTGCGACGCCAGGCGTGTCGTCTTGGTCACCGCGGGCGATTAGTACCAGCGGGTTCACTTCAAACGAACTGCGGATGCGGTTGAAGTTTCCGCCAGCAATCGGCGACCAACCGTTGGTGGCGTAGAACGCTGTGGCAAAGGCGACGCCGTGGTGGATGCCCGTGCGGGGCAGCACTCCGTGATCGAATCGGATGTGCGTGTTGCCTTCGAGCACGAACAGCTGTCCATCGGAGTCGGCCGGGCCGGCGATCTTTGTCATCGCGCGAGCGGAGAGTGTCGACGGGCCAAAGAACTGCGTCGCGCTCAGAGCGAGATAATGAGCATCCCCCTCCGACGTGGCGCCATGTTGCCGGTAAGCGTAGGTGGCCTCGATAAACGCGTGGCGCAAGTCAACGAAGGCGTCAGCCCCCAGCACGTCCGAGCCAAACTCGCTGAAGGAATTCACATCGTCAAACAACCAGAACACCCGAGCATTGAGGTTTGAGGTTGGCCCCAACCGGAGGTTGTTGTTGCCGACCATCAAGCCTGCCACTTCGTCATTCATAAGGAGGCTGTTGTGCAGCGCGAGCGGAAATTTACCCAGCGCGAAGTTGAGATCCCAAGCCTTGGTGGGATTGTTGATGAATCCGCTGAAGATGCTGGCTAGCTCCCCCTCGAACCAGATGCGGGCCGGTTCAGCAGTGGAGTTGTCTTGATAGGCGTCGACGTCGTTGAATTGGTAGAAAGAACCGCCGGAGCCATCTTCGCCTACGGGGCGGTGCTGTAAATGGAACCGCTCCGTGCCGGTTAGGCGGAGGTCGGCGTCGAGCGTCAAATTGTGCCCCAGTCCATCTTGCCGCGCGTCGTTCTCTTGAAAGGCGAGGCCGAAGACATCGTAGCGCCCATGGGCCACGAAGCGGGGCTCCCACTGGTACCCCCCCAGGCCTGGCCACGCGCCGGGCGAAAGCTGAATCGGATCGGCGCCTAGGTACTCCGAAAACTGAGTGCAAGGCTGCGGGGCTTGGAACCACTCCGGTAGTCGCTTGGGAGCCTCATGGTTGGCGCCGTCGCAAGTCTGATGAGCGGTTTGTTCGTGGAAGCCATCCCCTTCAGGGACGTACAAGTAAGAGCCGCCGTGGTGATCAAGCTCGACGCACAGCGGCGGCAAGGCCGGCTGTTGATTGGCATAGGGGTCCGGCGGCAGCGGGGGGAAGGTGATCTCCTGCTGGGCGGCGGGCTCGGACTTCATCGGCTGCGATCGAGGTGCTTCCGGCTGAGGCGCCTTAGGGGCATCTGGTGGCGAAAAGACGGGCGGCTTGGACACCGCGGCTGGCTCACTCTGAGCAGGTGGCACGAACAGAGGCGCGGCCTGCCTTGTTGCTTCCCTCTGATCTGGTTCGGCGGCAGCTTCCCGTGCCGAAGCTTCCGGCGCCGTGGCTTCCGGTGCTGCGGGCAACTCCGGTGCGTTGATGAACGGTAGCGGTTGGGGCGCACCGCTTCGTTTTTTCGTGGGAACGGGTTCTCGTGTGCCGGAGACGACTGGTTGCGGGTCAGCCGACCGAGGCACCGAGTCCGAGGGGCTGGCCGGCTCCATCTCGGGCCCGCTTGGCAGTTCCAAGAAGGGTGGCTCGGGTGGGGCCGCTGGGACGGGTGGTGCAGGAAGTTGCTGCGGTGGCTCTGGCAGCGGCGGCAGCGGCCTGGGTTCGGCAGGCGGGGTGAACTGGGCGGCGCGGTGTAGCCATTCCGTCAAGTAACTGCGCTTCGCGCGTTTGGCTTGCTTGCGGCGCTGCTGTTTCTTTCGCTTTGTTTCCTGTTTGTTTCTTTGCTGCTGCTTGTCTGTTGTTGGCCTGGCAACTTTGGAGGACGGTTTGTCCTCTGTGACTGGTGACTCGCTGGCCGCGGGTAGCGCAGCACCCACCCAGGGACTAACGCCCACCGCGGCCGCGGCAAGGCAGATCAGCAAGGCAAGGGTTCGTGGCATCAGGCAGCGTTAGTGGCGAAGGACAGAAAGCTGCCGCGTGGTCCGTCGGGCAACCGGTGGCGCTACATGGATGATGGATTGCTGTTGGTCGATAACGACGATCTCCAGCAAGTGCTTCAGGTGAGGCGTGCCGATGGCATCGAGCAAATTGGGTGGCAGGTGTCGGAAGTTGAGTCGGGCTTCCACCGAGTACCTACCGGAAGCCGGCAAGCGAACTGGGTAAGTCTGCCCCTGTTCGCCGAGCGCAGGCAAGCTTCCTTTGGCGATACGGAAGGAATCTGCGCGCCCAAACGACTGAGCGAGGCCGGTTGCTGGTCTCACGAAAGACAGCGGCGAAAGGTGACGATTGACGCTCAGAATCACGCTTCGTTCGTTCCCCTTCTGGACCGTGGCTGTGAAGCGATTCTGGAAGTTTAGCAGGTAGGGATCATGCGGCAGATCACGAGTCTCCACGGCGTGGCTGTGCTCATCGCGCAGGTCACGGTTGTGGTCGAGATCTCCCGAGGCGAAACAGATGCGGCCAAGTGGATCAAGAACAACCAAAGAGACCCACACCTGCCGCTCGGCTGAAAAGCCTGTGGGCAGATTGTGGCCGGCGAAGATGCTCTTCACATCGACTCGGACTTTGATGGTTTGGCCGGCGCATGCCGATCGCGGCGCGGTGAGCTTGATGCGGGCGGCGTTTCGCAGCACTTCAAGTCGCTTGATGCGGGCCTCGGCTAGCAGCCTGCGGTTGCGCACGCGCAGCTCGGCCAACGTCTTCTGTTGGTAGGGTGTTAAACAATCTGGATTGCGGTAGTCGGTTTCGTACATCCAGTCGAGTTTGTGGGGCCACTCCGTATCCGGCAGCAACGAGTAATCAGGCCCAGCGAAGGTGTGGTCGGATAGTGGCCGCAGCGGGATCCGGCTCGGATCGACGCCCGGTACCGTGGCCGCGCGCCCCAGCGGGCGGTTGCAGTCGGCAATGGGTACTCCCTGCACTGGTCCCATGTGGCAGTGCTGGCAGGTGATGTCTTGTTTCGCGGCGGGGCTATGGCGCCATTCGCTAAAGGCTTCCTCCAGTCGCACCCCGTCGGGTCCCGTGACGTCGTGGCAACTGCCGCAGAAGGCGCTCTGCTTGAGGAACGGGTTCTGCTCGGCGGCGTGTCCTTTGGGTACCGAGACGGGGTTTTCGAAGGGGCCGAACATGCAAGTCTCCAACGAACCACCAGGTTCGAGGAATTGCCGGGCGTTTGACTTGTGATAAGCCTTGCTTTGCCGATGGCACGCGACGCATGTGACGCCTTCGTTGGACAATCGCGAACGATTCACATTGCGCACCAAGCCGTTCTCACCCAGCGCGGTTCCCAGGGGCGTATGGCAGCGCGTGCAGAAGGTGCCTAGCGTGCCGCCGGTGCGCTCGAGTAGCGTCAGGTTGAAAGCCTCGAACATCGGGCTGTGTTGGGCGTAGGCGTGCATCGAGCGTGACCACTCGCGGTACTGTTTGGGGTGGCACGCTTTGCATTGCTTGGCCGATGGAAAGTCGCTTTCCAGTAGCGGGGTTGGGTCGCAGCCACTGCAGCCGTGGCGATACTGCCGGGCGCCGCGCTCAATCCACCGCTTGATCATTTCCAGTTGCCCAGGCGTAAGCCATTCGTGCTTGTCCTCAGGCATCATGGGCTCGCCAGCCAGCTCGCTCTTAGGGTCTGCAAGCGCGTTCCATGCGACACAGTCCCAAAGATTCGACTCATCCGGTTTGCCTGGCACAATGGCGGGCATTTCGTTGGCAACGCCCGCCTGCATCAGCGACTGATAGCTGGTGAAGTCCTGGCGATCTTTGTTGCCAGCCCGATGGCAGCCGGTGCACTTCTGGGCGAGCAAAATTTTGATCGCGGGCCAGTCCGGATCGTACGGGTGGTCGGGGTTAGAGAGGATGGGTGGAGCCGACAGCGAGACAAGCGGCATACCCAGCGCGCAGGCTGCCACGGCTGCGATCCACCACCACCGTCCCACTCGACCCACCATTGCAGTCCCGAACGCTGACCCCGGCTCGCTGTGCCGGTCCTTCGGCGCAGCTTCCTCGATGCTATCGGGACAATCGGCGCCATTGCTCTCGGGAAATCGGGTTGACCACTGCAAGCGTCACATTCGCGCGGGTCAACGACTACGACTTCTCGGGGTGACGCTGGGCAATTTCCTCTACAGGCGTTGGCCCGGCGAACTTCACCTTGCCCGGTCGGTCTTGGTAGTTCAGGAGTTCGCCCGCAATGTCTGCTGCGCTTGCCTGACCGACAAACTCGGCGTCGGTCAGCGACGGCGGAGGAAGCGGTGCGTCGGAACGATGGAGATAAACCGTTTGCGTGGGGAAGGCGAAACCCACGCCAAGCCGCTCCGCCAACTGCAGAATGTCGGTCAGTAGGCGATGCCGTTCGCGGAGCTCGGTGGGCCAATCAGGCACCTCAAAGAAAACAACCAGCAGGATTTCCAGAGCACTGCCGCCAAAGTCATTGAAGTAAGCGGCGTAGAAATCTTTGCGGGTGTGAGGCTGACGGCGGATCAGCTCGCGAATTCCTTCGCAAAAGGCGTGCATCTGATCAGGCGTTGAGCTGTACTCCACGCCAAGTCGCGTCAGATAGCGGCGGTAACGCCGGCGGCCCCAGTTGTCGATTGCGGCGGCCGCCAACTTGCTGTTTGGCAACGTTACTTGGGAGTTCATGCCGGTCCGGATGCGCGTGCTGCGAAATCCCACGGTCTCCACTTCGCCCTCCAGGCCATCGATCACCACCCAGTCGCCTACTTCGAAAGGTCGGTCGAACAAGACCGTGATCGAACCAAAGAAGTTTGAAAGGGTCTCCTGCGACGCCAGGGCAATGGCGACACCACCAATGCCAAGACCCCCCAACAGCGCCGAAGGTACGGTTCCAATGAACGTGGCGATGGCAACGACCGAAGCAACAACAATCGTCACCACACGCAGAGTGGTTGCGGTGATGGGGACGATCAGGTCGTCAAACTTGCGATCGGTCCGCTTAGCGCGGCGATGGACGTAGTCTGAGACGAGTCGAATGATGGCAAAGATGGCGACGACCGCCGCCACGATGGTCACCAGCTTGAGCACGCCCAGTAGCACGCCAATCACGGTCAGTGGCAGGCCCACGTAATAGGCCCCCGCATACCAACTGGCGGCGTTAGCAAGGCGGCCAACTGGTTTCCATACCTTGTTGGTCGACTCCTTAAAGTCGGGATCGGTCGCTTGCAGTACGCGATCAAAGACAAAGGTCAGCAGCCTGCGGCCAGACAATTCCACTACACGGGCCAGCCCAGCAATGCCCAGCAGGCTGATCCATTGATACGTAGGAATCAAAAAGTGCGTTTCTCGGAGCGCCTCCGGCCAATGTTTACGAAACCAGACCTGAAAGGGCTCGGTGGTCCTGGCGTCGACTGCCGGTGGGGCTAGAGCGAGGTCCTCCTCTTCCTCGGCAAAGAGCGGCTCGATCTCGGCAACCGTATCGGTGGTAAAGAGCCAACGACCTTCGCCATCGCTGGCGATCTTAATCCGATTGGCTCGCGCGTCGGCATACCGGTCCAACGCCGAGAGAGACCACGCGCCGATAAAGTCGGGGCTGGCCGGCACGTTGGCGAATGCCTGTTCATTGTCGATCGGGGGCCACGCTTGACCGCCTGGCATTTGCACCAGTCGCTGCATCACGGTGTACAGCTTGTAAGCCAGTTCCGGGCCCTTGGCCGAGGCGGCCTCGGGGTTCAGAGCGGACAGATCCAACAGCGTAGCCGCCTCTTGCTTCTTATCCCCCGCCATCCGTTCGAGGAAAGAGATCAGCACGGCCCGGGGCGAAGTCTGATCAGGCGGGATGGGTCCCTGCGTGCCTGCCGCCGGTTGAGCCTGCAGGACCGTCGCACCAGGGCCACTAAGCAGCAAGCCGGCCGCTACGAAAGCCGCCGCGACACGGAACCATAACCAGGACGGTCGATCATTTGTTCGCGGCATCGGGCAGGAGTCTAGCGGTAGGCGGGGTTCACGAAGTCGCTGCGGCAACCGGCGTCCCATTCGCTGCGTTGATTACCATGAGCAGGGATGCCACCGGCGTCTTTGATCATCCGTGCCATGTGCAGCAGGTTCCACGTCATGAACGTGGTGTTGCGGTTCGTGAAGTCATTCTCAGGTCCCCCGGAGCCAGGATCAAGATACGAAGGCCCCGGTCCCGCTTCGCCCAGCCAATCGGCATCCGCCTGTGGCGGAATTACATAGCCCAAGTGCTGAAGAGAGTAGAGGATATTCATCGCACAATGCTTGCCGCCATCCTCGTTGCCAGTGATCAGCGCGCCGCCCACCCGGCCATAGTAGGCGTATTGGCCATGTTCGTTTAGCTGGCCGCTGCTGGCGTAGAGTCGCTCGACCACCGCCGTGCAGATCGAGGTTTTTTCGCCCAGCCAGATCGAAGTCCCCAGCACCAGGATGTCTGCCGCCATCACCTTTTCCGAGATCGCGGGCCAGTCATCCTTGTCCCAGCCATGCTCGGTCATATCGGGCCAGACGCCGTTGGCGATGGAGTAGTCGACCGGCCGCAGGCACTCGACCGTTACGCCGTTCTTCTCCATGATCGCCCGCGAGATGTCAATCAACCCCTGCGTGTGGGACACCTCCGGTGACTTTTTGAGTGTGCAGTTGAGGAACAACGCCTTGAGGTCCGAGAAGTCCCAAGTGTTCTGGCTGCATTGCTGCTCTTGCTGGGCGTTGAGCTCCATGGGAGGCTCCTGTCTTGGTGATCGTTTGGGTAGCGAGATGGGGAGATAACGAGGGGATCAGGGCATGCAACAAACAGCTTCTAATCAAACCGCTTGTAAGCCTTTATGAGTCTGGTTCGTCAAGTAAGAATCTGGCCTCGCCAAGCGACCATCGCCCTATCTCTTCCCTTATCCCCTCATCTGGCTACCCAAACCGCGTCAATCGAATGCCGGTGAATTGCCAACGGGCGTCGGGCGGGAAGAAGTTGCGATAGGTTGGCCGGATGTGTGTGGAGTGCGTGGCGCACGAGCCGCCGCGCAGGACGTATTGGTTGCACATGAACTTACCGTTGTACTCGCCCAGCGCGCCATCGGGCGGCGTATAGCCGGGGTAGGGTGTGTAGGGACTGGCGGTCCACTCCCAGGTGCGGCCCGGGTGGAAGGTCTTGCCCTGCGTCAGCAACTGGTCTGCAAAGCACCCGCTGGACGGCAGCTTTGATGAAGCGACTTCCCACTCTGCTTCGGTTGGCAGTCGAGCGCCGGCCCAGCGCGCGTAAGCATCTGCTTCGAAGTAGCTCACGTGGCACACCGGGGCGTGGGGATCCACTGGCCGTGGCCCCGCAAGCGTAAAGCACTGCCAGTGGCCGTCTTGCTCAAACCAATACAGCGGCGCCCGCCAGCCCTGTTCGCCGACCGCCGTCCAGCCTAGTGACAGCCAATGTTCGGGGCTTTCGTACCCGCCGTCTTGCATGAATCGAAGGTACTCACCACACGTAACGGGCCGATCTGCAACTTGGAAGGCTTCGCAAAATACGCGATGACGCGGCGACTCGTTGTCGTACGCGAAGCGATTGCCCGAATGGCCAATCTCATGCAGCCCTTCATCAAACTCGAGCCAATCGCTCGCCAAGGGCTCCGCTTCAGCGATTCCTGCACCTTGCTGATAGGCGGGCAGCAGAGGATTGCAAGAAAGTGCGTGCTTGATGTCCGTGAGCATCAACTCTTGATGCTGTTGCTCATGATGCAAACCGATTTCGACGATTCGTTGCGCGGTTTCGGTGGGTGTGCTCAGCAGCGGCTGCAATGCCGAGTCCACATGCTCGCGATACTGCAACACCTGTTCAAACGCTGGTCGCGACATCAGACCGCGCTGGGGCCGAGGAAACTGATCACCAACCGTGTTGTAGTACGAGTTGTAGAGGTAGCGAAACTCTTCGCTAAACGGTTGATAGCCCGCGAGGTCGCTCAGCAAGAAGGTTTCGAAGAACCAAGTGGTGTGCGCCAAATGCCACTTGGTTGGACTGGCGTCGGGCATCGACTGCACAGCGCAGTCTTCGGGTGAGAGCGGCTCAGCAAGCTGCTGGCTGAACTGTCGAACGGCCTGGTAACGCTCGCCGAGCGTTTCAAATTTCGCACTGGCCGGTAAGGCCGTCGCCTGCGACATCGGGACCCTCTCCTGCGGATTGCTCGACCGTAACGCCTTTCCAGAAAGCGACGTAGCCCTTGATGCTCTGCGCCTCGGGCTTCGGCTCGCGATAGACCCACGCCGCTTGTTCGTTCACCTGGCCATCCACTACCAAGTCGTAGTAGTTGGCGGTCCCTTTCCAGCCACAGACACTCGTAGCGTCACTCTCCTGGAAGTGATCCATCTTGAGCGATTCAGGCGGGAAGTAATGGTTGCCCTCCACGACTTCCGTGGCGCTGCTTTCAGCGATGACGGTATTGTTCCAGATCGCTTGCGGCATGTTGTTCTCCGTTGCTAGAAACCGTTGCTAAAAGTCAGTGACCACCAGGTGCAGCACGGCGAAGCGCTGTTGGTCGTCGGTCCAGTGCTTGCGGAGCGTCAGCCCGGCGCCGGCCGCTAGTTTCGCGAAGCCCTCGACGGTGTACTTGTGCGAGTATTCCGTGTGGATAGATTCCCCTTGGGCAAACTCAAAGGTCTCGTCCCGTACAGCGATGGTTTGTTCGCAGCGGCTCACCAGGGAAATCTCTATCCGACTCTTCGTGGGGTTATACCGAGCGCGGTGCTCAAACTGATCAACCTGGATGTCTCCGTCGAGTTCTCGATTGATTCGCCCTAGCAGGTTGAGATTGAAGTCTGCCGTTACGCCCTCGCAATCGTCATAGGCTGATTCGAGTGTGGTGACGTCCTTTTGCAGGTCGACACCGACGACCAGCCCCCCGCCACAGCCGCACAACTGGACAATCCGAGTGAGCATCGCCTGCGCTACTTCCGGCTGGAAATTACCAATGGTTGATCCGGGGAAGTAGACCGCGTTGTGGGTGGGAGTTTGTTGGGACTCCGGCAGCTGAAAGTCCGTCGTGAAGTCGGCACAGACGGGCAAGACTTCCAGGCCAGGGTAGGCCTTGAGCAATCGGTTGGCGCTGTCCCACAGATGTTCCCTCGAAATGTCGACCGGCACGTAAGCCGCGGGGGCTTCGAGTTGGTCAAGCAGCAGGCGAGTTTTGATGCTACTGCCGCTGCCATACTCCACGAGCATCACCCCGGGGCCAATCTGCTTGGCGATTTCCCCAGCATGGCGCTGCATGATGGACAGCTCGGTGCGAGTCAGGTAGTACTCGTCCAGATCGCAGATTTGGTCAAAGAGCTGCGAGCCGCGCTCGTCATAAAAATACTTGCAGGGGAGCGCTTTCTCATCCCGGCTCAGGCCCTCAATCACGTCGTCGAAGAAGGCCTGCGTGGCGGGTTCAAAGTCCAGCAAGGGGGCTGAGGAGACTGGCGCCGGCATGGCTCGGGTCCTTCTGGTTGCGGGTCTCGAATATCGACTTAAGCTGCCGATCAAACCGGGGGGTAGGGCATCGTAGCAGGGCTCAAGCAAGCGTGAACCCTGCGCGGCCTGGAAACTCGCGTGATTTCGTCACGAAATGCCTCAGATTGGGCGATTTGCGGTAAAGATTCGGGGCTTCCGTTAGAGTAAAGAGTAGCGGCCCTCATGCCGGCGCTGCGATGCGCTTCCCGCAGGCCCTTGGTCGCTTCATGCACTTCTCTACGGAAACAGGCACCTTCACAGAGAGCACCTGCGTTAGGCGGGGCGAGCGATATGTTGGGAAGAGGAACTAGAAGAAACGCAGCAGTCGTTGCCGCGCACATGCTGACGGGCTTGGCGTGGAGTTTGGCGATGGCCGGCGCCGTCTCCGCGGCGGCGCCCAAGCCGAATATTATTCATATCTTCGCTGACGACCTCGGCAAAGCCAGCTTAGGGATTTACAGCCAGAATGCCCGCGCCCAGGCCGGGCTGCCACACATCAAGACGCCGAACCTCGACGCCATGTCCGCGGCGGGGCTGAGCTTCAACAAGGCTTACGCCGCCACGCTTTGCTCTCCCAGTCGCGGCATGCTGTACCTCGGTTTCAACCAGGCACACAACGCCAACGACCGAAACACTGTGAATCCCCGCGCGCAGGACATCACCCTAGCGCAGGTCGTCAAGCAAGCCAACTACAACACGAGCGTGTTTGGCAAATGGGGCTTTGGAGGCAGCGGTGGTACGTCGACCAGCGGTATCAAAACGGAAGACCTGCGGCTAAATCCCTCCGTTTCAGATAGCAACGCGGTGCCCACAACGCATGGGTACGACGAGTTCACGGGCTACATCAATCACAGCCGCGCGCACCGCTTTTACACCAGCTCGCTGTGGACCACGGACCCTACCGGCAACCCGCAAACGGCAGGGCTGTCTGAGATGATGCTCGGCAACGTCGGTCCGGGGAACACCAACCTCAAGAACACCTACACGCACGACGTCATCGCCGCCGAGACAGAGCAGTACATCGAGGATCATTATCAAAGCGCTGATCCGTTCTTCATGCAGGTCAACTACACGATTCCCCACAATGACCTTGAGGCGATCCAGTTTCAGTCGGGTTGGTTTGATGACTACGCGGGAGTGGACACTTCGACTTGGACAGATAAAGAGAAGTTCTACGCGGCGATGATCACCCGCATGGACGCCAGCATTGGGTCCTTGATGGACAAGCTGGAGGACCCCAACGGTGACGGAGACAAATCCGACAGCATCATGGACGAAACCATGATCGTCTTCACTTCGGACAACGGCGCCACGGATGCCGACTTTAGCATGGCCGGCCTCAACCACTTCGGGATTATGGACGACCTGCGTGGCGGCAAGCGTGACCTGTGGGAAGGCGGCATTCAGATGCCGCAGTTCGTCCGCTGGGATGGGGTGGTGACGCCTGGTACGGAGACCGATCACCAGACCGACCTAACCGACTTCATGGCCACCATTGCTGATTTGGCTGGTGTACAAGCGCCCGTTGGCATCGACGGCCATTCACTGGCGCCGCTGATTACCGGCAGCGGTATCCAACGCAAGCGGGACTACTTGGTCTTTGAGCACCACGAGGGCGACGGCCCCGATCTCAACGGCCTGAACGCCCGTTGGGCCATCATTCGGGGCGACTACAAGCTGATCGAGTTTTCGAATAACGAGCAGCGGTTGTACAACCTGGCGACGGACCCCAACGAAAACAACCAGCTCAATCAGAGTACGCCAGCAAATGCCGCCATCGTGGCCGAGCTGACCTCGCTCGCGCTGGCCGAAGGCGTGGAGCAGTCGGCTTCCTATGATCACCAATACGCCGCTTGGACCGGCGGCGACGGCGATAGCATCAATGGCAGCGGCAATTGGAATCTGGCCCAGTCACCCGAACCAACTTGGTCCACCACCGTCAACAACACCACCGGCGCCGATGAGGCCGCGCTGGTGACGGCCAACGTCGATACTCTGGGCTTTGAGGTGCAAGGTGACAACGGCAAACAGACGGTGCGGGTTGGTCGCACGCTCATGCTGACCGGCCGTAACGAAGTGCGCATCGACGCTGGTGGACGCGTCCAGTTGGATGACGGCGAACTCGAGTCCTGGCGATGGACTGATGTGCTGGCCGGCGGCGAACTGACCGGTCACGGCGATGTCCAGGGGGATGTCTACAACCAGGGCGTCATCGCTCCCGGCCTGCCGAGCGACCTATCGGCCCCGCCAGCTCCACCCGCTCCGCCGACTCCGCCAGTGGGCGTGGTGACGGTGGTCGACTTCAATTTCAGCGGCATTCAAGATGGTGTGGCCAACAACTTCACCGGGTCGACCACGGGGCAAGCGCTGACACAAACCAACACGCTCAGCACTGCTGTGACACTGACCGGTGGGTTTGACTTTGGCCCCGGGGTTTCGCCCAAGCATGGCGCCAAGCCGGGCAATACGGACGTTGGCGACGAGTACAACGTTGCTGGAACCAACGGAGAAAGCTCGCTCGCCGGCGCCATTAGCGGGGACAACTACATGACCTACACGGTCACGCCACTTGATGGACTCGAAATGGACGTTGAGGACATCAGCTTCCGACTGTGGCGAAACGGCACCGGAGCTGCGGACGACTACGCCATCTTGACCAGCATCGGTGGCTTCACTGCTGGCAGCGAACTCGGCACGCTCAATTTTGCCGGCGGTGGCATTGGCATCGGCAACCAGCAGGTTTTCAGCGTGACCGATACGGGAGACAACTACGCTTCGGGGCCCATTGAAGTGCGCCTGTACGGCTGGAACAACGGTGGCACGGGCGGCAACTTTCACGTGAATCAGGCTTCGCTGACAGGCAAGTTCCGCACGGTTCAAGGCACGGGCGATAGCCTTGTCGCCCTCGACCCGACTGGCCTGTTGAACCTCAATGGCGACTTCTGGCACATCGCCGGTGGAGCGATCGAGCTTGAACTTGGTGGCGATGACAACTCCGACTTGCTCGATCCGCAATTCGACGCGATCGCCGTGACCGGCGTGGCGACTCTGGAAGGTTCGCTCATGGTGTCACTTGTCGCCGAAGATGCAGTCCTGTTTGACCCCATCCTGGGCGATACGTTTGACATCCTCACGGCGGCTGGCGGTGTGGTTGGACAGTTTTCTGCACTGACGCTTCCGTCGCTGGCTGCGGGCCTTGCTTGGGAGGTGCTCTATTCCACCAACGCGGTAACGCTGGAGGTTGTCTCCGCACTGCTGCCAGGCGATTACAACGGCGATGGCATGGTCGACGGCTCCGACTACGCCGTCTGGCGGAACAGCCTTGGCCAAACCGGCGTCGGTCTGCCAGCCGACGGCGATGGCAGTGAGGCGATCGACGCCGGCGACCTGCAGGTGTGGATCGACAACTTCGGCGCCACCTCCGGCCCCGGGCTCGCGAATGCCGCGGTGCCCGAGCCCGCGTCGTTGGGGCTCGTCGTTAGTATGGCGGTGGGCTTGTTTGGCGGGCTCCCCGGTCGAGGTCGGCGGGCGTAGAATAAGGGGCTTACGAGCAGCCCGCCGGGCCGCTTCGTTCTCCCCGCACCCGCCTTCCCCCGACGCTATGGCCGACAAGACCTTGCCGTTCGATCGCGATCAGATCGAACAGATCGCCGCTGAATTCCCCACGCCGTTTCACATTTACGACGAGCGGGGCATCCGCCAGCGGATGCGCGACCTGCGAGCCGCCTTCGCCTGGAACGAGGGTTTCGAGCAGTGCTTTGCCGTCAAAGCGGCGCCCAATCCGCACTTGGTGCAACTGCTCATTGAAGAGGGCAGCGGGGCCGACTGCTCCAGCTTAGCGGAGCTGATCATCTGCGAGCGGCTTGGCCTTTCCGGCGACGCGGTCATGTTTACGTCGAACAACACCACGCAGGAAGAGTTCGACAAGGCGCATGAACTGGGCGCCGTGATCAATCTCGACACGCCCGACCACCTGCCAAAGATCGCGGCGCTGCCCAGCCTGCCCAGCGCCATTTCGTTCCGCTACAACCCCGGGCCGGCCAAGCAGGGCAACGTCATCATTGGCGATCCTAAGGAAGCCAAGTTCGGCTGCACGCGCGAGCAGATCCTCGCAGGCTACCGCCGTAGCCATGAGATGGGCATCCAGCGGTTCGGATTGCATACGATGGTGGTCTCCAACGAGATCGGCGTCGAGTCGCTCTTGGAAACCGCGCGGATGGTCTTCGAGCTGGCCGTGGAGATTCATCGTGAAACTGGCGTACGGATCGAGATGATCAACCTTGGTGGTGGCATCGGCGTCGCCTACAAGCCAGAGGATGCGGAGCTCGACATCGCCGCCTTTGGCGGCGGGGTCCATGAACTGTACGAGCAGATCCTTGGCCCCGCTGGCCTGACGCCGACGCAAATCATGATGGAGAACGGTCGGGCGATTACAGGCCCTTTCGGCACGCTGGTTACTCGCGTGATCAATGTTAAAGAGACGTATAAGAAGTACATCGGCGTCGACGCCAACATGGCCAACCTGATGCGGCCCGGCATGTACGGCGCCTACCACCACATCAGCGTCATGGGCCGCGAGAGCGACGCGCCGACGCAGACCGTGGATGTCGCTGGCGCGCTGTGCGAGAACAACGACAAGTTCGCCATCGACCGTCACTTGCCGGAGATAGAAGTTGGCGATCTCTTGGCCATTCACGACGCGGGCGCTCATGGTCACTCCATGGGCTTCCAATACAATGGCCGCCTTCGCTCTGCGGAACTACTGCTCAAAGAAGACGGCACGGTCCAACAAATCCGCCGCGCGGAAACGCTAGACGACTACTTCGCGACGGTGGAGTTTCCCCAAGCAGCTCCGTTGGGGTTAAGGCGATAAAAGAGCAAGGATCGAGGTAGGGGGGATGCCAATAAATGGCCTCTTTCTGTCATGGCTAGAGAACTCTCTCGTCGAGCGAGGCGGCTTTGCGACAAGCTATTCGCTAGTTCGGAGAGCGAGAGAATCAAGGCGGTTCTTGGTGACTTGCTCGTGGAAGCAATACCTTTGGCGCCAAGTTCTTCCCAAGGCATCGAACGTATTGACTTCTCGATCATAAAGATCGCCGCGGCCGACATTGGCGCGCTATCGAGAGCCGTAGAACTCGCGAAACTGGATTGGCGCGATCTGTTGATGGAGGCAGGTTTTGCGCAATCGGTTGATCGTCACAACCAGTGGTATGAACGAGTGATGAGAGACCATGCCGAGTGATCGGCGTCTAAAGCGTAGCGCGTCCGCTTATCTTCCTGCCAAGTCTTAGCAGTCTCGCAAAATCTCGGCAGCGGCGTTTTTGCCGCAGGCGCCCATGACGCCGCCGCCGGGGTGGCTGGCGGCGCCGCAGAGGTAAAGACCCGCCACGGGCGAGCGATGGTCCGCCCAGCCGGCCACGGGCCGGAAGGCGAACAGTTGGTTGGCGTTCATCGCACCCTGCATGATATTGCCGCCGGTAATGCCGTAGGTTCGCTCCAAGTCGAGCGGGGATAGCACCTGGCGATGCTCGATCGCTGCGGGCACGTTCGGCGCGTACTCCGCCAGCTTCGCAATGCAGCGGTCGGCAAAGTCGTCTTTGATGGTGTCCCAGCTCGCGTCGCGGAGCTGGTAAGGGGCGTACTGCACGAACATGCTGAGGATGTGTTTGCCGGCGGGAGCGATGGTTTCGTCCACGCTGGTGGCCATGGTCATCTCTAGAATCGGCTCGCGGGCCGGTTGTCCGTACTTGGCGTCGTCGTACGCGCGGTCCAGGTAGTCCATGCTGGGTCCCACATGCATAGTGCCATGATGGTGTGGCGCCACTTCGCGTGGCGCCGTGGGGCGGGCGGTGAAGTTTGGCGGCTCGCCCAGTGCGAGGTTGATCTTCATCGACGCCGAAGCGTAGTCGATGCCTGCTACCGCGTTGGCGAAATTATCCGGCAAAACGCCGTCGGCGAGAAACTTCTCGAAGGTCAGATGGGCGTCGACGCTCGAAGCCACGATTGGCGCCTCGAGCACCGATCCATCTTCCAGGGTGACGCCAGTCGCTTTGCCACCGACAACATTGATGGCCTGCACGGCCGCCTCGCGGCGAATCTCGGCGCCAAGCTGAGTGGCGGTTCGAGCGATGGCGTCGCTCAGGGCGCCCATGCCGCCGCGGACGTAACCCCACACGCCCCGGGCGCCCCCCGCTTCGCCCATCACGTGATGCAGCAAGACGTAGGCACTGCCGGGCGAACTAATCGACAGAAACGCGCCGATAATGGCGTCGGTGGCGAGCGTGGCCTTTAGCACTTCCGATTC
This sequence comes from Lacipirellulaceae bacterium, assembly GCA_965263315.1. Classification (GTDB taxonomy): domain Bacteria; phylum Planctomycetota; class Planctomycetia; order Pirellulales; family Lacipirellulaceae; genus JBCCQL01. The sequence goes on from CBDHGZ010000002.1 coordinate 1,015,783, forward strand.
GAACCAGCGATCGAGAAGGGGCCGTGCGGCGCCGGTTAGCAATTCGATGGCTGCGGGTTGGTCTTCGCCGAGTCGCCGCATGGCGTTGTGCAGAGCCCACGCCTTGCGGGCATCGCGAATTTTCTTCATCCAACCGGTACGTCGCCAGCTGGCAGGCAGTGTGGGCAAGTCAGGAGCTGCGTCACTGAGCGTTGGCTCCAGCACCGCGGCGACGCGTTCCAGCAGCGCCTCGTACTCCGGGTAAGCCTGGGCATCCTGAGTGCTAAACTGGCTGATCTCGCGGTGCGTTAGCTTGGGGTCGGGCCCCATCAGCAGACTTTCGCCCGACGGCAAAGGGGTAAAGGAAGACGGGTTTCGCGGCAACACTTCCAGGCCGTTTTCCTTGAGTTTCAGATCCCGCGTGATCTGCGGTAGAAACAGGCTGATTACGTAGGCGGCCGTTGAGACCTTATAGCCGGGCCACAGCTGCTCGGTCGTCGCACACCCGCCCAGGACATGACGGCGTTCGAGGACGCATACTTTCTTGCCTGCCTTGGCCAAGTAAGCGGCGCAAACCAGCCCGTTGTGCCCCCCGCCGATAACAATCGCGTCGTACTTTGCCATAGAGATCAAGCTGCTGGAGGCGTTTTGCGGGCCAAGCTAGTTGAGACACAGAACCGTCAGTTGAGCTGCAGAGCCGGGCGGTCAGCAAGTACTTCGACTGCTTGGCCTCGGTAACTTGGGCAAGCTCTCTGGCTGCGCTACAATAGGCCAACCCTCACAACCCTCCTGACTCGGAGAACCGTCGATGCCCCGCCGTCACGCCCTCGCCCTGCTAATCGCCTCCTTAACCACAGGATTTGCCGTGGCCGACGACGATCTGCCCCGCCACAACACCCGTTTCGGGCCTTACCCTGAGACGCGCCGCGTGGACCATATCGATACGTATCATGGCCAAGAAGTGGCCGATCCGTACCGTTGGCTTGAGGAAGACGTACGAGTGTCGGACGAGGTTGCCGCATGGGTCGCCAAGCAACAAGCCACCGCACGGGCATACCTGGATGCACTCCCAATGCGTAAGCACTTCGAAGAGCGGCTTACGAAGCTGTGGAACTACGAACGAATCGGCCTGCCACGCAAGGCGGGCGACCGCTATTTGTACTCCAAGAACGATGGGCTTCAGAACCAGTCGGTGCTGTACATCGCCTCGGCCTCAGAGAGCGGGGGGCCGGCCGACGAGGGAGACGTGCTGATTGATCCGAACACATGGTCGGACGATGGCACCATCGCCCTGGCTGGCTACTCACCCAGCGACAACGGCCGGTGGCTTGCCTACCAGAAGAGCGAAGCAGGCAGCGACTGGAAGACGATTCGAGTGCTCGATCTATCCAGCGGCCAGGAGCAAGGCGACGTGCTCCGCTGGGTCAAGTTCACCGGCATCGAGTGGTCAAATGACAACAGCGGCTTCTATTACTCCCGCTACCCGGAACCGGCAGCGGGTGAGGCGTTTCAGTCGGTGGCCCTTAATCGAAAGATCTACTACCACCAACTGGGCGATCCGCAGGCTAAAGACCGACTCGTCTATGAGGACCCCGAGCACCCGGACTGGGGAGCTTCGGTTGGCCTGACGGAGGACGGCCGATATGAGGTGCTCACCATCTCACGCGGGACCGACCACCAGAACCAACTCTACTACCGCAAGTTGGGCGATACCGAATGGGTGACGCTCTTCGACAATTTCGACAATACGTTCTATCTTGTGGGCGAGACCAAGAATGCCGAGGGTGGCGACCGGTTCTTATTGTTCACCGATTACAAGGCTCCCACGAAACGGATTGTCGCGCTCGACCTCGACCAACCGAGCCGCGACGACCTCGTCGAGATTGTCCCCGCCACTGACGCGACGATTGAGGGTGCGTCACTCGTCGGCGGTAAGCTATTCATCCAACGATTGCAGGATGTCGCCGCTACGGTAGAGGTGTTCTCGCTCGACGGGGCCAAAGAACGCGACGTCCAACTGCCCGGCATCGGTTCGGCAGGCGGTTTTGGCGGCAAGCCAGATGACAAGGAGACTTTCTTCTTCTACACCAGTTACAACGCCCCGACAACCAACTACCGCTACGACATCACGAGCGGCGAAGTCACTCGAATTGCCGCCCCGACGGTCGATTTCAAACCGGAGGACTACGTCGTTGAGCGGGAGTTCTATGAAAGCCTTGATGGCACGCGGGTGCCGATCTTCTTGACCTACCGCAAAGGCTTGAAACGAGACCACACGAATCCCACGCTGCTGTACGCTTACGGCGGATTCAATATCTCGATCACTCCGGGGTACTCGCCCAGTCGGGTCGCATGGCTAGAAGCCGGTGGTGTGCTGGCGGTGGCCAATTTGCGTGGTGGTGGCGAGTATGGCGAAGATTGGCACTTGGCCGGCAAGCTGCACAACAAGCAGAACGTGTTTGACGACTTCATCGCCGCGGCCCAGTGGCTTGTGGCCACCGGCTACACTTCGCCCAGCCGATTAGCGATTCAAGGTGGTAGCAACGGCGGGCTATTGGTTGGCGCCGTGATGACACAGCGGCCCGAGCTGTTTGGCGCCTGCCTGCCGGCGGTCGGCGTGATGGACATGCTGCGGTTCCACAAGTTTACCGCCGGTCAATTCTGGCGCGACGAATACGGATCTTCCGACAACCCGGAGGACTTCCCTGTCTTGTTGGCCTACTCCCCTTACCACAACATTAAGCCCGCTACTCACTACCCCGCCACGATGGTGGTTACCGCTGACACGGACGATCGGGTAGTGCCCAGCCACAGCTTTAAGTTTGCCGCCGCGTTGCAGCGCGCTCAAGCAGGTCCAGCGCCGGTGCTGCTGCGCGTCGAAAGCCGTGCGGGGCATGGCGCGGGAACACCCACCAGCAAGCGAATCGAGCAGGCAGCCGATATGTGGGCGTTCTTGATGGAGAGTCTTCAAGCGGATGAGTAGAACCAAGTTGACCCGTACGACGATGCTCGCCGTGCAACGTGGGCTAATAGTCGCCTTAGCGTTTGCTGCGTGGCCCTGCTGTCTGTTGGGTGACCAGCCCGCGCGGCTGTCGGTCGGCTACTTTGCCAGCTTCGTTGACAAAGAGATCGATCAAATTCCCTGGCAACACCTGACTCATGTCTGCCACGCTTACCTACGAACCGATGACTCTGGCAGGTTGGTTACGGATGCCCTCATGCCGAGCAAAGAGCTGACGCAGGCTGCCCATGCCAAGGGAGTTCGCGTGCTATTGAGCCTCGGCGGCGGCCGCACGACCAGTGGCTTGGAGCAAATCACGGCTAAGAAGAAAACCCTTACGGACTATGTCAATCAGGTTGTGCAGATCGTCGCCGAGAACGACTATGATGGCGTTGACATCGTTTGGGAGTTCCCACGCGACAACAAAACGCGCAGTGGTTTTGTCGTTCTGGTTGCCTACTTGAGGCAAGGCCTTGATCGGCAAGCCAAATCGGAAGGTCGCCAGCAGCCCTATTTATTGACGGCCGCGGTCAGCCCTTCGGGATTCTTCGGAAAGTGGATCGACGTCGGCGCCGTGCTAGGACGCATCGACTGGCTGCATGTGCTTTGCTACGACATGTCAGGACCATGGTCGCGGACTGCCGGCCATCATGCCCCGCTGCAGCCATCACCTAGCGACCCCGAACGATCGTGGCGTAGTGTGACTCAGGCTATGGATTACTGGCGCACCGAGCGAGCGGTTCCGGCGAACAAGCTCGTGGTTGGTGTGCCACTCTATGGTCGCGCCCTACCAGTTCTCGAGCCGTATGCGGAGCTGGATCCGGCCCGGCGGAAACAACATGGCACGCTGTCCTTTGCTCAGATTCGAGAGCTGGCCGGTAAGGGCTGGCCAGCCGCCTGGGATGCGCGAAGCAAAGCACCTTGGCTACGTGCGCCGAAGAAAGAGTCGCTCATCATCAGCTACGACGATCGGAACTCGGTGGACCTCAAGGCCAAGTGGGCGCGCGAGCAAGGCTATCGAGGCTTGTTCTTCTGGGCCGTCCATCAAGATCGCATGGAGGATGGCCGACACTGGTTGCTCCGCGCCGCCAGCAATGCTTGGCCCATAAAAGAGAACTAACGGGAGAACCGTCGCCTCCTGCATGAACCTCTTGCAACCTTGTGCTCCTAAATGCCCAGTGCCTTGGCGGTGACGTGCCAATAGAGTTCACCGGCCCCAAGCTCAATGCGACGGTGAAAGCGGATAGCGGCCACCGCACCCTTGGGGAAGCGAATCAGCGCCGGTCCTTCCCCAATCAGCGCCGCGGTCATCCACTCCATGTCGGGGTTGTGACCTACCCAAGCAATGTCTTGTCCTTCATGGCGATCAGACCAGCGGACCATTTCTTCAAGGTCCGCGCCCGGAGCGAGGGAGTCAACTTCCTCAATCTGCGGGGCAGCGGGAATGTGATCCGCAATGATTTGCGCGGTTTGGCGGCATCGAACAAACGGGCTTGTCGCGATATGCGCCGGCGCGAAGCCACGGGCTGAAAGGGCTTTCACCATCTGGATGTAGCGATCAATGCCTTCGGAGGTCAGCTCCCGGAGCGAATCGTCTGGCCAACCTGGATCACGAAAACTGCCGGCCCAAGCGTGCCGGGCGATATAGAGAAACATGAAGAGATCTCAACACAGTGCCGTCCCCCTCCCCATGCGTCTTGCGTGAGTTGGTGTGTTGTGAGAACGCAAATCCGTGCGTCGGTCTTTGCCCCGATTGGGGCCAGCAAAGAGTCTCACAATTTTAACGGTTTCGCCACAAGACGCGAGGCTCCATTTTGAGTTCCTCCAGAGCGGGCCCTATCTCCGCTCGGAACCGCTTGGCATCAACGGGATAGCCAGCCGTGGCTCGTAGCCCTGGCACCTGCTGTTGCCAGAATCGATTGAGTGCTTTCATAGCGATCTCCCGGAGGTACTTGGCGGTCATTGAGGCCAGCGCTGTCGGAAGAAAAGACTCGCCGCCGGTCTTGAATTCCACCTGCATCCGCCGATCTACGGGAGTCATCGTATAGCGACTGATTGCTCGTGATTCTTCGTGGATGTCTACCCAAGCTTCATGGAAATGGTGCTGGAGCAGAGCACCGTAGCGATTCCTGCCTCCATGCTTGTCGAGCGTGCAAAAGACATCTTCGTCCAACAAGTCAAAGAGGTTGCGAAGCAGCCCAATGCTCACGTGCGACAAGGCGGCCCCCTTCGTGCCGTGTTGTTCAACCAGCGAATTGAACTCTGCGGGAAAGACAAGCCGGGCGCGCAACAGCGGCGCGCACACGCCCGTTTGTTCGCAGGCCAGGCTGATCTTGTTTCTCGCAGCCTGGATATCCTCGGCCATGGCATCGGTTGGCAAGGGAGGATCGAATCCCTCGTGCCATGGCAAGCGAGTCCGATGAAGCTGCGGATCGGCTTCCAGGCATTGTACCAAGGCTGACCAGCAGCCAACAGAATCGCCAGCCCCGAGCACTCCTCTTTCCAGCAATGCCAAGCCGCTGCCCGGCTTGTACAGCCGCTTGGAGTCGGCCACAGCCACGCGCTCGCCATCGGGCTCGCGCGTAATGGCCGCGGAGAGCATGTCGTACAAGTCGCTCGAAGTGCTCGCGCCGTCGGGTAGCCGCCACGCCGACGCGCCAATCACCAGGGGGCCAAGGTTCGGGCCATAGCCGGCTTCATCAATACCCACGAGCCATGTCATGCCGAGGATTGTAGCAGGCGACTGAGTTCGCGCCGGTGGCCTGGCGATGTATCACGCAGCCAGCCGGACGACCGTTGGCAAACGGGTCCGGCTGGCTCGCGGGGCGCGACGGGCAACAAGTTGCGACAGGCATGAATTGATTGAGGATCTTACCGGCTTGCGACCAGAGGTGTGGCGTCGGTCGCGGGTCCGGGCCAGTACTTGGCTCCGTACTTCAGGCCGACGATCAGTTTCTGGCACTCAAGATAGTCTTCCCAGGCAATGTCTTGTTCTTCCCGGCTCTTCCAGAGCAGATCGCGGAGCGTATCGCAGCAGGCGACAATCGGATCGCGGTAGAGGCCATCGTACTGGGCGCCTTCGTCAGCCAGTTGAGCGAACAAAGCATCCAGGTCGGCCCGCAACTCAGCGAACTTCGCGTGCTGTAAAGACTCCGGCCAGGTGATCTTGCCAGTGAACGGATCCAGTAGCGAGGCTGGCAAACGATATGCGTCGGCGATCACGGTTTGCTGTCGTTGCTGCCGTCGAGCCAGTGCCCGCTGTTCCCATTCCCAGCGACGTAGTCGAGCTGCCTCGCGAGCTTCCTCCCGGAGGCGCTTCTTTTCCAAGTGAGTTTCGACATTGATCACGCGCAGCTGCATCTCACGAGCAATCGCCTCGTCAATCAAGATGCGAGCCTGAGCGTAGCTCAGCATTTGGTTGGCTTGCGCCTGCATGATGTTCGCCACGGCCCGGCCGACGCCTTCATGAACTGTGGAGGAGAACATCATTGGCGATGTGGGCGCCGTGGGGGCGTAGCTAGGTGGTGTATAAGGCTGGGACGGTTTGAACCCGCTGAAGTCTTGCCGCTCCTCGCTTTGGGCTAGCGCCGGCATGACTGCTGACAGGCTGGCGATGGTTGCCGCGATCAGGGCGGCCGACATGATGGCGTTTTGGGGTAGATTTCGCATGACATGGGTCCTCCTGAGTGTCTTATTGGTGCAAGGTTGGGTGGCGTTTGGCTTGCCACTCAGTCAACGAAGCGTAGTGGGGGCAGCGCACGGGCAAAGAAATCCAAAAAGAATCGGCGAAAAAGTCGCCAGCGTCAGCAAGTCTTTACGCAGACGTCAGTTGCCGAGGTGCAGGTCGCTTCAGACTTGTCCCTAAGAAAGCTAGACTCTGTAACAGTTGAGGATTACCAGCCTCGCCTCCAAGCCCCTAATCAGGCCCCGCTAGCGATGTCCTCCGCCGACTCTGGTATGACCGTCCTGCTGCAGCGAGCCACCCAGGGGGACCAGTCCGCGCGGGCCGAATTGTTTGCGCAGGTTCAGGATCAGCTCCACGCCATGGCTCAGAAGAAACTGAGCGGGGAGCAGGCAGGCGTGACGATTCAGGCGACCGTCCTGGTGCACGATGCTTACCTCCAACTGGTCGGATCGGAGCAAGGGGTTGATTGGAGCGACCGCCGTCACTTCTACGTCTTGGCCGCTAAGGCAATGCGAAGGATTCTGGTCGACCACGCGCGCAAGCGTCGTGCCGCCAAGCGGGGGGGGCTTGACGCGCGTCGCGCGTCCTTGGACGCCAAGGAAGTCGCCCAGCGGGCGGCATCGGGCGATGTGGTCGCCTTGCATGACGCGCTGAAACGATTGTCAGAAGTTGACCCTCGCCAGGCAGACATTGTGGAAATGCGCTACTTCGGTGGCTACAGCGTGGAAGAGACGGCCGACTTGTTGGAGGTTTCGCCCCGCACCGTCAAGGCAGACTTTGCCGCTGCCAAGGCTTGGCTCTTTCGAGAGTTGTCCAAAGGGTAGCGTCTATGACGGACATCGATTGGAACCGGGCGAAAGAACTACTCGCCCAAGCACTAGAACTCCAAGGCGATGCGCGGCAAGACTTTTTGGAGCGTATGGCTAGCGAGAACGAGACCGTTGGCCGTGAGGTTCGTACACTGGTTGACGCGCACGAGGATGCGGAGCGAGCAGGTTTCTTGTCGAGCTTGGGCGCTCTTGCCGCTGATCCGTTGGTTGGCGCTGGTAGTGAATTGACCGTGGCCGAGACCCAGGCCGAGGGCCCCGCGCTGCCTGAGCCGACGATCGCCAAGTCGGCCTCGCCAGAGACCATCGCCTTCCGACCTGGGGATGTTCGAGATCAAACTTTACCTGCCGGCCAAGTTCCTCCCTCGCCTGCGGAACCGAAGACGAGCGCGGCCAGTCAGCCCCAGATGATTGCCAACGACTTCGAGGTGCTCGAAGAGCTTGGCGTCGGTGGTATGGGGGTCGTCTATCGGGCGCTTCAACATAGTCTCAGGCGTCATATCGCGCTGAAGATCATTCCCACGCGGATGCTTCGATCGAGCGAGCAAGTTGCCCGCTTTTACCTGGAAGCGGAGGCAGCGGGTCGCCTGGATCATCCCGGCATCGTTCCCGTTCAAAGCGTCGGTGAGCATGATGGTGTCCACTACTACGCCATGGCGCTGGTCGAGGGGGGCAGCTTGGCCCGGTATGTCTCCAAGCCAGGCGCCTCGGGCAGCGAACGCCTCTCTCCGCGCCGGGCTGCGGAAATCATGGAGCAGGTTTGCCGAGCGGTGCAGTACGCTCATGATCGCGCGGTGATCCATCGCGATATCAAGCCCGCCAACATTCTTCTCGATCAGGATGGTAAGCCTCGACTCACCGACTTTGGTTTGGCCAAAGTGACGGACGATGACGACGGGCTGACCGTCACGGGCCAGGTGATGGGAACCCCCAGCTACATGGCCCCGGAACAGGCCGAGGGTAAAAACCTGGCCATCTCCAACCGAACGGATGTCTATTCGCTTGGAGCCACGCTGTATGCCTTGCTGGCTGGCAAACCACCTTTTACTGCAGAAACGCTCTTTGGCACGCTTCGCAAAGTCCAGAACGATGCGCCCGCTCCGCTGGGATCCAATGCACCGCTCGATCTGGCAACGATCTGCGTCAAGTGCTTGGCCAAGCGGCCGGAAGACCGGTACTCGTCGGCAGGTGCGGTGGCGGACGATCTTCGCCGCTACCTGGATGGCTTTCCCATCTCCGCGCGCCGACTGTCAGCCCCGCAACGCGCCTGGCGCTGGGCCCGTAGAAACCCCACACTAGCATCGCTAATCGCCGCAGTGGCGGGCGCCTTGCTGGTGGGGACGATCGTCTCGACGCTGTTTGCCTTTCAAGCCAGCCGCGAAGCGACCGCCAAGACGGCCGCCTTGGCCGAAGCTGAGGCCAATGCTCAGCAACTCAGCGAGGCTATTGAAGAGACCTTCATCTTTGCCAGCGAAGACTTGCTTGCGGATGAACCCGGGATGCAGGCCGCCCGGCGAAGATTGTTGGAGATCGCCCAGCGATACTATCAGCAACTGAGCGACTCGGGTTACGGCGCCGCGGACAAGTTGGCCAATGCCGCGTTCATGCTGGGCCGCGTGCAGGCATCGCTGGGGCATAGTGATGACGCCAGGCGATCGCTTGACCGCGCGATTGCTCTGCAGACGAAGACCATTGATGACCAGCCGCGTGCAGGCGAATTGATGGTTGCCTTGGCTCGTACGCACAATGCGTATACCAAGCTCGGGAAGTCACTCTGGCACCAAGGCCAAATTGACCGGCCAACAGCTGCCTCGCGCGCGGGGCTCGCGTTATGGCTCGAGCATGCCCAAGCCTGTACCGCTTGGCGTGAGCAGGCGGCCGCGATCGACCCCAGCAACCTTGAATGGCGTAGGCTGTACGCCAACGCGCTGATGAACCTGGCGCTGGCGCAGATCGAGCAAGTCGTGGCCGACCCTCAGGCTGCCATCGACCTAGCGGCCGTCGACGTTAGCCTGGAGAAAGCCCAATCGTTGCGCAAGCATCTGCTCGATCAAGATCCGCAAAACGGCCTCGTCGTGCGAGATCTTGCTATGGGTGAGGTAGCAATCGCGGATGCGCTGGACCTGCGAGCCAACCGTTCGCAAGATCAGGCTCCTGCGCTTTGGCAAGCGTCGCTGGAAATGATCAAGGGCGCCGCCAATCGGTTGGCAAACTTACCCGCTGATAGCCGCACCATGGAGACCGACTTCAACCTGGCCACCTGCTATCAGCGAGCGGGAAGACAAAGCTACTTGCTGGGCGATCTACCTGCCGCCATCGCAAGTTACCATCAGATGCTAAGCGTGACGCAAGACTTGTTGCTGAAGAATCCCCGCGTCGGTCGATTCCGAATCGCGGTCGCGGAAGCTCAGTTCAATCTGTCCATGCTGTCCTACGCTTCGGATGACTTAGACAGCGGCGCGGCGCTGCTGGCCGACTGCCAAGACACTCTGGCTGACGGTGTGGCGCTAAACCCGGGTGGCGAATCGCTGCCACTCTTGGTGCAGCATACGCTCGCCATTGCCGAGGGCTTGGCCATCAATGATCAGGTGCCTCGCGAGGTGCAACGGGAACTTCTGCGCCGAGCGAATGGCCTAATCCGACGGGCCCAAGAACTTCTGACAACCATTCGGGTTGGTCCCGAGCAGAGCGACCTCATCAAACAAGCAGGGCAGCGGTTGGAGGAGAAGTCTCAGGCGCTGGCGGAACGAATCAAACCGGACCGGGGCGTTTGACTTGCATGGCAGCACTCCTGCAAGTGGCAGTGGTATTCGCCCTAACCAGGGATTGCCTGCCGATGCTGGCGCCGGCGTAATCCGCTCAACCGGCGCGACTCGGGCAGCCGATACAACCGGCGGGGTTATCGTTTGTCAGACTGCCCGGGGGGGTGCTGTGAAGACAAGAACCACAACAAAGTGGTGGTGCGCGCCGAGGTTGGCGGCGTTGCTAGCAATCGTGGCATGCGGACTAACACCGTCCGCTGTGGCTCAGCCAATTGCGGACGGATCGGGCGTGGACGCCATCGCAACCGACGATCCGCCAGACCTCGCCCCGCCAAGCGTCCTCATGGAACCGCAAGGCCCGGCCGCCATCGCTACCGATGAGCCTTTGCCAGGGACCCAGCCACTGCCGCCGGCTCCCGCGCCGCTTGCCCCGCCGCAGAATCTGAGTCCGCCAACGACGATCGACCCGCCTGCCGACCCGCAGCGCATCCGGGCAACTCCTGCGCTCAGCCAGCCTAATACGCCTTCCTTGCAGGGCGGCTTCAATGTGCGTCTGGCGCGGGCGCCCAAGATGCTGGGCGACTTCTTCGGCAATTCGTTCGCGCCGGTGTCGGCTCGGGTTCGCGTTGGCCGGGCCGTCCATCATATCGTGGGCACAACCTCGGGGATGAACGAGATCCGATTGGTCGACGAGACCGGATCAGTAACGGTGTACGGCTCCACGTCTTACTTGCCCGCCATCTCGCCACCAGCCCCTGGCACCATCACAGGGTTAACAGGCACGGTGGGCAACCACGGTTCGGCGGAGTTCCTGGCAGTGGATAGTGGCGACACCATCGACGTGTACCAGAGCACGACATCGCCGTCTGCGGACTTGCTCGGCGCCCCGCTGTACGATGTGTACCAATTGGTTGAAGTCGATCTACCAGCAGCCGGCCCCGCCGATCTGATTGGACGCACGCGTCTGAACGACAACAACAGTGCGATGCCCGAGGATCGGATCTACTTTGATTACAACTTTTTCCACAACGCGGCGCTCACGGCGGATGGTGTCGATGTGAACCGCTTTGCTCCTGGGTTTGAAAAGACCTTCTGGGATGGCAACGCCTCGGTCGAGGTGCGCGTACCGATGGGCATTTCGTTCTCCAGTGAGCAAGTGGCAGGCATTGGGCCGGATGTCTCCCAGTACGAGTTTGGCAACATCGTCATCGCGCCCAAGATCCTGCTCGACGCTGATTGTGAACTCGCCGTCGCCATCGGGATGGGCCTGGCGCTGCCCACGGCTGACGACATCAATCTGCGCCTGATTGATGGCCAGGAAGCGATTCGCGTGAAGAATGACGCAGTTCACTTGCTGCCGTACTTGGCCATGCTTTACTCACCCTGCGATTCGCGCTGCTTCTATCACGGTTTCTTGACGTACGATTTTGATCTCAATGGGAATGCGACTTACGCCAATCTGACGGGGGATGGACTGCAGGAGATCGGCACGTGGAGTGATCAGCATCTAGTGTCGCTCAACCTGGGCGCCGGCCAGTGGGTCTACTGGAACGACTGTCCCAGCACGCGGTTGCAGGGCGTCGCGGTTACGGCAGAGGTGCATTACACGGCGTCGCTCAACGATGCCGACCACGTGTCTCAAGGCGCTTTCGTGCTGGGCGACCGGTTCGCTGATCTCTCGGTCATCAATGGTACGGTAGGTGGCCATGTTCGCATTGGCAAAACGACCTTGACCACTGGCTACACGGCGCCTCTCAACAGCGACGAGCGCGTCTTTGATGGCGAGTTTCGTTTCTTCGCTAATCGCGCGTTTTAATACCGGACAGTGGTCGGGCGCTAGCGAAAGAGCAACAGGCCGAAACGCTCCGGTCGGCTGGCGTCTGCCTCGCCGCTCCAACTCGCGGAGAAACCATGGCCAGTTCGATGCAACAGGCTGATCGCCCAGACCTGCTGGGCATCCACCGTTTGGTCGGTCAGTTCCGCAAGCGGGATGGCCGCCTCGGCGGTCCACGCCTGGTCACTCCGGCCCGTGGCTACGAACCACTGAGGGTTCCAACGTTCATCTTGCCAACAGCGTTCGTTCGTCCAGCCACGTGAGTCGATGGCTAGATGAAACGCCGTTGCGTAGTCGCGATTGGTATCGAGTTGCAGGATCACACGGTCTTGCATGGAGAGATCGGCGTCTCGCGGTCGCGGCTGTTGGGGCGTGGCAGTTTCCATTGAGTGAGACCGGCATTGGAACGCGATATACAGAAACTCGGCGTCATACATCAGCTTGGCGATACTGTTGCCCATGGGAAGGCTGTCCGCGTCTTGCCAGCCAGGCTCGCTCAAGTGGCCATCCAGCAGGGGCTTTTCGGCAGTGTGGCTGCAGATCGCCACCTGCTTTTGCGGCTGGCCCCTTCGCTGGCCCACGAGCCATTGCTCGGCCTCAGCGCATCGTCGCCAAGCCGGGTCGATGCTTTGTTTCACGAAAACGGCCGTGTATTTCTCGGCGTTGTTCGGACCTTCCCTGCCTCTTTGGGCGGCGGCGATGGCGAATCGCACCGCCGGGTCAGCAAACAGGGCAGGGCGGGCTTGCTCAAGGTACGTTCCTAACTGGCGAGCTCGCTCAAGGCGTTCGGTACGAGACAAGGCAAAGTCGTTCGATTCCACCAAACGAGGCGGAGTCGCCCCAGCAGGGACATTGGCCAGCGAGTCGCTACGGTCGCGCGAGGCGTGCCGACTCTTTACGGCAAGGGCTGCTTCGTCACTGGCGTAGTAGTGCAGCAACCACAGGATGGACGCATCAGCCAGCGCATGATCCGTGTAGCGACGAAGCAGCAGATAGAACGTGTCTGCCGCAAGTTGGCGTTTGCCTGCCTGTTCGTACCCGTTAGCCAGTTGGAACAGCAGCTCGGCGCCACTGTCGGTGTCGAGCCCACTGGTGAGACTGGCCGCCTGTCCGATCCAGGCATCGTTGGCCTCGGATTGTCGCAGTAACTGTTGCATGTTGCGCCGCTTCTGCGAGACCGCCCGCAGCGTTGCGAGCTTGCCCACGGGGGGACTGGCCGGCGGTCGACGCGCGCCAGATCCGCGACCAATGGCCATCCCGGCCAGCGGATCGCGGCCGGCAGCGACACGGTTGGAGGTTTCCATCACCACGCGCCATGTATAGGAAACCGGCGCTTGTCGATACGCTCGCGTTAGCAATCCACGATTCGCCCCGACCCATTGCGATGGTGAGGTCCCCAGTAGCGAATTGAAGTCGCCCGTGGCAAGTCTTGGAGCCGAATGGGGTTGGCCGGGAGCAAGCCGGACCAGCCGGCGCACCTGATGGGGCGACAGACCTAGTGAAGCCAGCTCGCGGAACTGCTCCGGATCCGCAGCCGCGGTGATTGCTTCGCGGGCAAGCGATTCCAGCAAGGCTTCGGCGCCAGGCAACTCCTGCCCATTTTCCGACGCAAGCAATACAGCCTCAGGGCGCAGCATTCTGAGCCGAAGTACGGTCTGTTTGATAACTTGTGGCCAGGCATTTCCACCTGCTTGCTGGTTCAGTTGAGCGAGCAACTGCTGGGCAGACATTGCGCGGGCGCCTTGCGGCAAAGTCACGCGCGAGCTTGCCGCCGTTAGCGTGGCGCCACACACCAGAGCCGCCTCGCGTAGCGCTAGGCAGCGCTTGGACGCCTGCAGGCCACGCGGCGCGAAGGGCAACTCAATGGAACACAGATAGCCTTCACCAGCGGCCAACGACGCAACCAGGTCGAGAGGAACAGCGTCGAGGGAAGGAGCCAACAGTTCCACGGCCAGGCGATTGCCACCTTGGCGCTGAACCTGCCAGCTTCGTCCACCATCGGTGGTTGCCAGGATGACCCCTAGTGCGCCTGTCGCCCAGCCATGCTGCGCATCGGTGAAGTGAATCGCTGAAAGCGGAGTGGCGATGCCGGTTGGCTGAAGCTGCCAGGAATGTCCCGCGTCGGGAGAGTGGAGAACAACGGACCCCGGCTCACCCGCTATCCATACTCGGGGACCATCTACCGCCACGGCTTGCCAGTTGCACAGTGCCTGCACGGCCTTTGGCAGCGCGCCCATAGGAGGTCGCCATCGCTGTCCCCCATCGTTCGTGGCCAGCACCAAGCCGCCGTCGCCCGCAGCCCAACCCCCGTGCGGTGGAAGCAACCGCAGGGCACGGATGCTGCGGCGCTCGTGTGGCGGCGCGCCGGTTGGCAAGACATCACGACCTTTCACCACCGAAAGCAGTCCCTGCTGCCCTGCCAAAGCGCCCGCTCCGAGTGTCAAGAAGTCGCCAGCTAGCCAACTGCAAGGTTGGTCGGTTGCCAGTGGTCGCCAAGTGCGACCCCCGTCGCGGGTTTCGAAGGCGCCGCTGGGCGCGAACGGCTCGCTCTGCCCGAGCACGATACCACGACGTTGATCAAAGAACTGAACCCGTCTTAGCAGCGGCAGCGTCTCGACTGGTAGCTTTTGCCACGAGTCCCCACCATCCTGCGTCACCAGCATCACGGCATGCGAGCTGTGGGTGTACGGCTTGACGCTGCCGCCCACGACCCAGCCGGTGCGGGTGTCGAGAAAACACACGTCGTGCAGCGAGCAGTCGACAGGCATCTCGACCAGACGCCACCGTCGGCCACCGTCAGTTGTGCGCAGCAGCACCCCTCGGTCGCCGACGACCCAACCGTGGCGTTGATCGACGAAGGTGATAGCGTGGAGCTTCGCGTCGCGGGTCATTACCTCCCTAAGCCCCGGCAGGCCACCAGGCGATTGACCATCGGCTGCGGAGACCAAGCAACCGAGTAGCAAGAGACAGAGTGAAATGACGCGGCGCGGCATCGGCAGCTTCCATGCAACCGGGGCGAAGAAAGGTATCAGCGGAACCAATTGTACGCATCACGACCGGCGTTCCCTAGACGACTACCAGTGATGCTAGCACCTGGCGCGGGTCGTACTGGTTTTGACGCCTGCCGCGAAGCCGCCCGTAGGCTAGATTTAGGTGCCCTTGCTCCCGCCTCCCTACTGGCCATCATGACCGCGACTCCTCTCGACAAGCTGATCGATCGCTCCGGTGCTCTGTACACACTGCCTAGCGTAGCGATGGAGGTGGTGCGGCTGACGAGTGACGAATCGGGCGATCCTCGCGCGCTGAAGGAAACTATCGAGGGCGATCCGGCGCTGACCGCTAAGCTGTTGCGCGTGGTCAACAGCTCTTTGTTCGGCCTCAGTGGCCAAGTGGGCAACCTGACTCAAGCCATCGCGCTGCTGGGAGCCCAGCCCCTAAAGCTATTGGTCCTAGGATTCAGTTTACCAGACCGTCTCTTTGCCGAACTGGCCGGGGACGCCCTGCAGCGTTACTGGACGACGGCGCTGACTCGCGCCGTGGCGGCTCGCGGCATTGCTCAGAATTGGTTCGCCGACAAGTCATTGAGCGGAGACGACGCCTTCATCGCGGGACTGCTGCGCGATATTGGCTCGTTGGTTCTGATCCAGGAGCTGGGCGAGTCCTATCTAACCTTCCTGTCGAAAACGGAGGGGGTGCAGGATCGGTTGGCGCTGGAGAAAGAGTCTCTTGGTTTCGATCGGTTGGAGCTAACCGAGCAGCTGTTAAGCAGCTGGAAGCTCCCCGCCCCCTTGATTAACGCGATTGCCGAGCCAACGGCCCCTTCGGCACCAGAAGATTTGTCGGTCGTCGTGCAACTTGCCGACTTGCTTGCCCAGTTGGTTTGTGAGAATCGCATTGCCGCGCTCGCGGAACTGCTTAAGCGAGGCGAGCAAAGCTGCGGCTTAACCAAGTCGATGGTTAACGACTTGGTGGCCGACTTGCAGCCGCGCGTGGATAGCCTGGCCGAAGCGATGCAAGTGCCTCTGAGCCAAGGCGAGGACTATACGCAGATCCTCTTCAATGCCCATGCTCAAATGGCAGTAGTTTCAGAGACAGCGATCGGCATGCAGGCACGCTCTTCATCGGTCAGCGACGATCAACTTAGCGAGGAGTTGCTGGCGGAAACTCACGAACTACGGCTCGCCATGCGGTCCTTCCTCAGTGGGAAGGCCGAGGGGCAGTATACCCGCACCGAGGGTCCTCACCCCACTGCGCGTGAGTCTTCCGACCGCGAGCTGAATGCCGCAGCCAGACGCCGGCTGGAGGTGGCTGTTGAGAAGCTCTCGACACGTTGCCGAGAGGAACATACGGACTTGAGTTTGGCGGTCCTCACAATCGGCGACTGGTGGATTGACCAGCTAGAACGGGTCGACGATCGCCAGTTACAGCGGGCGCTGGACGAGGCCGAGCAGGGCTTGATTAACGGTCGCGCAGCTCGCCTCACGCTCGGTGGACCGCTCTTGGCCGTGCTGTTGCCGGCTGTCGACCGTCGGGGCGCGATCGAGTTTTGCCACGACTTCGCGCAGCGAATTCAACAGACGGAGGGGACCGACTCTCCAAGTCCTGTGGTCCACGTCGGGTTGGCGTCGATCGCCGCGGTACCGCATCGATTCGAGCCCGCCACGTTGATCGACGGCGCCATGCGATGTTTGTCCAGTGCCGCTGCTGCTGCTGGTGACGCGGTTAAGAGTATCGAAGTCTACTAGAATCGCTAGAGGGGCCGGGCTGACGAGGGTTGGCGTCGGTCTGCTATCATCTTGGCATGAATGATCCCGCCGAGCCGGACCCGTCTCCCCCCACTCCGGCGACTCCACCGTCTGATCCTTCTTTGTCCGAAGCGGCGCCTCCTTTGTCTGAAGCGGCGTCCGCGCCCCAGTTGCCTGCACGGGAACTCCGTGCTTCGGACATCGACACCCGCTACGCCGCAACCGACGCGCCAGCGCCGATGATCCAGCGGCGGGTGACGCTGCCGGTCGTTCTGTTCGTGTCCACCTGCCTGTCAACATTTTGGGTGGGTTGTGCCGACTGGAATCCTGCTCACCACATGCAGTCCACCGCCAGCATGTGGCGAGCCATTTCGCTCAACTGGGATCAGGGCGTCACCTACATGGTGGCCGTGCTTGCCATTCTGTTGACCCACGAGATGGGTCACTTCCTAATGACCCTCCGCCATCGCATTCCCGCCAGTTACCCGTTGTGTATACCGGTGCCCATCAACCCGATTGGCACGATGGGGGCCCTGATAGGCATGGAGGGGATGCGCGCCAATCGGAAGGAGATTTTCGACATTGGTTTAGCGGGGCCACTGGCGGGGTTGGTCATTGCCGTGCCTGTCCTGTGGGTTGGCGTCGGGCAGCTTGATTTGAGTCGACCACCAATCACCGGCGAGATTCAACTCTACAATCCCGTCATCGTCCGCTGGATGATCGACTGGGCCCACACGGCTGAATGGGCCAACGACGCTCGCTGGATCGGCATCTCGCAAGTCAACGCGATGTTCATGGCCGGCTGGGTGGGAATGCTCATCACGGGCCTCAACATGCTGCCTGTCAGCCAGCTCGATGGCGGCCATACGGTCCATGGACTGTTTGGCAGCGAAAGCTACAAGATCGCCCGCGGATTCACCGTCGTGGCGATCATGTACGTGGTCTACAACCTAGAACAAGCGGCCATGTGGAGCTTGATGCTGATCTTGGTGATCTTGATGGGCATCCATCATCCGCCCACCGCCGACGACAGCGTGGACCTCGACGATCGCCGCTGGCTGATCGGCGTTGCGAGCCTGTCGATCCCGATGCTCTGCTTCCCGTTGTTGGGGATACGCACTTAGCTCGGCGCCTCGCCGAACTGGCCTTCGCGTAAGAACTTAGCGGTGTAGTCGGCTGTTTCCCGGCGCCACAGGACGCCGGTGTGCCAGGTGTTCACGACGCGATGGTCACGTTGCCCCGCCAGGTGCGTTCGATCAAGGTCGATCACGTTGTCTCGCCTAGCGGCGATGACGCCAATGTCGACCTGCTCGGGAGCGGGCGGCAACTGATTGACGAAGCTGTCCGGCTTGTCACTCAATTCGACCAGGGGCTTGCTGATCCACCCATAGAGGGGCGTCAGAAATGTGGCCATGTGCGAGCCGCCGTTGGGCGGTCCAAGCATTACCACTCGGCCGAGCGATTCCGGCAGTTCTTCTTGCAAAGCACAGCGGGTGACGATCGATCCCATACTGTGGGCAACGACGTGGATTCGCGGCCAGGCGCCCTTGGCCTCAATACGCCGCAGGTTCTTCGTCAGCCAGCGACCAAACCGGCGGTTTGATCCGGTCAGTGAATAGTACCCTAACAGCCGCACGGCAAATCCCTTGCGGCGCAGCCGCCAAGCCAGTGGCAGCATGATCCACCGCGTCGAGGCGATGCCGTGGACCAACACCACCAACTCTTGCGGTTTCTGCTGTTGAGGCGTCTGTTTGGGGGATACTCTGCTTGCTTCCATACCCAGCAATTCGCTCACAATGAGAATACCTTGGCAAGGAATTCTAGGACCGCCCCGCAGCGGAGACCAGCATGGCTACCGCACAAAGATCGCTTCGCGCCAAACCCAGTGCATACTAGCGATCGCCACGAGGTTCCAAGCAATCAGCACCGCTTTGAGCTGATGATCGGTCAGCACACGGTCGCCGCGCAGGGCGTAGTCGAAGAAGAAGCCGATGGCTGCCAGCGCGAGAAAGCCCACAACCAGTTGGCTGTCGAAATAGCTCGCCATCAGCATGGCTTCAATTGCCAGCAAAATGGCAACGACCAGCTTGGTCCGCGCCACGCCAATCACAACGGCCGTGGTCCGACGGCCAGCGACGCGGTCGGGTTTGATATCGGTGATCTCATTGAGCAAGTGAGCGTGCATGGCAAACAGGGCGCCGAACAGCATGGCAGGCCAGCCAAGTTGTGGCACGTCGTTCAGCCAACTGCTAAGCACAAACACCAGCAGGTAGCCGGCTTGGTTGAGTACATCCAGCACGGGCAAGCCTTTTAACCCGCGTTGCGGCCAGTTGTACGCCGCGTTCACGGCCAGGCACGCGGCAGCCCACAGCAGGAACTTCGGTCCCATGAGCCACAAGAATATGCCCCAAAACGGCGCTTGCACCAGGGCGATACGCCGTGGCAAGCGACGCAATTGCTTGGAAGACAGCTTGGCGCCAAACAGCAAGTTGCCTTTCCGCGGATTCAGCTGATCGGTGCCGTGGTCCGCCCAATCGTTCCACCCATACAGCAAGAAAGCTAGCGGAAACGTCACGTACAAAGCGCCTAGCC
The DNA here is from genome assembly GCA_965263315.1 of Lacipirellulaceae bacterium. Taxonomy (GTDB): domain Bacteria; phylum Planctomycetota; class Planctomycetia; order Pirellulales; family Lacipirellulaceae; genus JBCCQL01. The sequence goes on from CBDHGZ010000002.1 coordinate 1,035,208, forward strand.
AAAAAGTGGGCTCGCCCAACAGGTGCTTCCCACCCAGCGGCAATAAGTAGAACCACAATTGAGTGGCCCACAAGCCAGGACGAGAAACCTGGAGCGTCGCAAGCCACGGCGAGACAGCGGATTGTTTTTCCAAGTCAGTCTCAGGTCACAGACATCAGATAGCACTGAACAATCGACACAGCAGAGCCTCGCGAGTTCACTCTTCGATAGTTTCTGGTGACGAGAAGGGATTCCCTTTGTCTTCGACCTCGAAGGGTCCCTCACGGCTAGAAGATGCCGCCAGCTTCGACTGGGCGGAGCAGCGGCGCAGAAGGAGTGACGCCAGCAGTCCGGCTACCGAGAACACTAACAATAGGATCCACAGCCGCTGATATCCCAGCATCTCATCGCCAGCATCGCGAGCGCTGTTGACCAGCCAACCATAGAGTTTGGAGAAGAAGATATCAGGCGTGTAGCCAATAAACGATACGACGCCGACCGCTATGCCGGTAAGTGGGCGAGGCACGCCCGACTCTTCAAACATGGCGAAGTAGATTCCGCGCAAGCCAAAGAACGCCAGCGAGCTGGCCGCCATGTTGCCCACAGCAACGTAGTAGAAGGCATCTTTGGTGGGAATCGTTAACAACAGCCCGAAGCAGACGATTAGCGTGGCAAAGCCGATGGCGATCGTCCGGGCGACGCCAAGAAATCGGTCCGCCACCCAGCCGGCCCCCAGCGCAGCAAACGCTCTGAGGTAGCTCAACATGGCGATTAGCTGGGCTGAGTCCGATTCGCTAATGCCGTAGGCAACCTCCGCATAGCGGCCGTAATTGTCGAAGCCGCGAAACGCCGTATAAGCCGTCAGAATGATGATGGCTTGCAGCCACACCGCGGGCAATCGCGCCACCGCCAACACGCGGCTCCCCAAGGCGACGGTCCGCTTTGTTTGGTCTCCCAGGGCGCGTGACGCGCCATTGGTAACCACGGCGGCTGGGCTATCTGGAAGAAACGCCATGACGCACCCCGCCGCCACCATGCAGCAGCTGGAGTAGAACCACAGGAGGTACTTGACCGCTTGGACTTCGAGCTGGGTGTCGCTGCTGTCTCCTACCATCGCTGTGAACAGCGTTGCCGCAACGGATGCGATCAGGGCGGAGAGAAGCCCTCGCCCCCCCTCAAGCAGTCCAAAGGCTTTGCCTTGCGAGAGCTGGCCGCCCCACTCGCGGGTCGCGCGAAGTAGCGGCGCCCAAAAAGCGAGAATCGCCGAGATTCCCCAGAAGAGATAGAGCAGCTTCAGCGCGGCGAGCGAAGGGAACGTCGCCATATAAAGACTGCCGCCACCTGTGACAACTAACGAGCCGGTTAGCAAACGTCGCGGCGAGTAGCGATCGGCAAGCGGGCCACCCAGCAGGTAGCACACCATCGACACGATCCCAAACCCTGCCAGGACGTCGCCCAGCTGGGACTCGTTAATCGAGAACGTGTCGAGAAAGCTTGACTTGAAGTAGCGGTTCAAGTGGTAAATGGGCACAAAGATCGCTTCGCCAGCCAAGATCAAGCTAAACATCGCCAAGCCGCGCCGCCACGGACCGAGCGACGCCTGCGAATCGAGTTCTTGGTCTTGCACAGCGTGGCCCGGGTTCATCAGTTCCATCGACGGTGACGATCACCGACTCTTCGGCATGTTCACCGTTTAGAAGTGCGTGGCGTCGTGATGATTGGCATAGGTTGGCAGCACCTCATCCAGACGGCATACGCGAAGCGCCTCGGCACACTCGGGCCGCAGGCCACACAGCCGCATGGCGCCGTCGCGCTGCGCAATTCGTTTATAGAGCCGCACGAGCTCTCCCATTAAGCTGCTACTGAGAAACTCGACTTCGTCCATCTCGATCACAAGTAGCGTCGCCCAGCGTCGCTCCATTTCTTCCCACATCGGCAGAGCGACTCCGATCACATCGCCAAACGGGCGAGGACCGGGGTGAAGCCGGGCGACCAGCCAGGGGCCATCTTGGCTGAGGGTGGCGGACCAGTCGTGAGCCAGCGGTACCGAGCAGGAATCGTCCATCGCCATCTCCCAGGTATCAGAGAAGAGACACGCACCGGCCCGAAGTATAGCGGACCAGTCGGTCCCAACGCCAATAAACAAAGTGCGGCAGCACACGGCGCGAGAATCTTCCACTGCACCGCCACCTGTTAGCCGAGGGTCGTCTCAATGGGAGACCACCACGCCTTGGAGGTCGGCGGTGGAGATGGCAACCTCTGCGCCGCTCTGGTCGCGGATTACGAGGGTGGTCTCGTCCCGGGTGACCACTTCTCCCATCAGTGACTCTTCGCCCTGAGCGTAGAGCACTTGTGCGCCCTGTTTTTCGATCAACGAGTTGAACACCGGTGAATCCGGGTCGGCGTAGACGACCACTTCGCCATCGTCCAACGTTGTGACTTGGATAAAGTAGGGAAGTGCCGACACGAGCCCCACAACGGAGACGGTCAGCATCAGCAGCGGCGTCAAACAGCCAATCGTACTCCACAGCGGCAATGCGGCCGGGACTTGGCTCATGGGGGATTCGGTAACACGATGCTGGTTGGTAGACGTTAGCCCGATGATCGCAGCCACCGCTGCCACACCAAGTAAGACACCCAACGGCAGCAGCCAAGGTGGGTTTGCGCCGTCAAGGAAGTACACATACGAGATTGCCACGGCATTGTTAGCAAAGTGGGCCACCATGGCCGGTACGATCGAACCGGTGCGAATCACGAGCCAGCCGTAAAAGCAGCCCAGGACGGTCGCGGGAATCGCCACTGCTAGTGCCTGATGAAAGAGGCCAAACAGAATTGCCGTCACTATCACGGCGAACCATTTGCTTCTGCGCTCAAGAACTCCTTGGATGGCGCCGCGGAACAGCGCCTCCTCGCAGACGCCTGCCCCAACGGCCACCACAAGCAAGCGAACGGCGAAGTCGGTCGCCGAGTCCAACCCGACTTCAACTCCTTGACCAAAGGACCTCAATCCCAGCTCGCTCAGCCCGCGGGCGATGAGCATCCCCAGGCTCCAGGTCCCGCAACCGAGGACGAAACTCGAGAGGACAACCGCAGGCTGCACAGGCCAGAGCCGCAGCCCTTCAAAGATGCTTACCTCCTTTAAGCGCACAAAGATCAAGGCCGGCACTAGAATGAGGAGCACGAGCGTCACTGCTAGGCCGCCGTTCAGGGACACGCCCTGGGCTACTGAGCCGATCGAGATGACCAGAAAAAAAGAAATCCCGAAGAGAAGCAGCGCCTGGCCAATTCCATGAGGTCTACCCGGCGGGACCGTAGCACCGGTGGCTGCGCCGTTCATTGATGCTCGCCTGTGGTAAGTAGACACGACGTCGCTGTGCGCATCGCGCCGAGTGGTTTTTATGGTTCTTGGAGGCGGTCGCCCGGTGGCGGTCCGCTGGGCGGTTGTCCGGCCGGGCCAAGGCCCAGCGGATCGTGTGGAGCAAAGCCCTGGCGATGCGGTGGAAACCCTTCGTCAAGCGGGCGTGGCGGCGGGCCAAATCCTCGTTGCCTGTCGTCTCGCAGCGGACGCCGTCGGGGGCGATCGTCTCCAGGGGGCTTGGGTCCTCTTCTGCCTGGTCCTGGCTGAGGCAGCCCTGGTTCAAAGTCGGGACCGAAAGGTCCGTAGCCTTCGCGGCGAGGGGGTCTTTGCTTCCAGTTCTTCGGCCTCCGTGGGTCAGCAAGCTGCGACGCCTCATCGAGCGGAGGCGCTTGGCCGGCAGGGGCATCTTCACGAGAGCCAGCAATCCCAACCGCTGGCGCCGGAGGGAACTCTGGTGGCGGGGGAGGACCCGTTAGCAGCGTGGTGACGGCCAGCAGGGTGGTCCCGCCCAACAACACCACGGCTGCCGCCAGGCCGGCGACTAACGGATTCCGCCGTAGCCAACTTCTTGTGCCACGGATAAAGCTCTCGCGCTGTGCCGCCACGGGAATCGCCTCGCTAAAGCGACGCAGATCGGCGGCCAAGTCGTCGCCTGTCTGGTACCGGTCTGCGGGATCGCGTGCGATGGCCTTGAGGATCACCGTCTCCAAGTCACGAGGCGTCTGCGGATTCACTCGCCGAGGTGGCGCTGGCGCTTCGGACGTGATTTTGCGAATCAATTCACTCGGCGCGGCCGCCTTGAATGCTGGTCGCCATGTGGCGAGCTCGTAGAGCGTGAGCCCCAGGCTGTAGAGGTCGCTCCGCGAGTCGGACTCGCCGCGTAGTTGCTCTGGCGCCATGTAACGGAGCGTTCCAACCATTTCGCCAGATCGGCTCACGCCATCGTCTGCCAGCGGGTCGATGGCCTTAGCGAGGCCGAAGTCGGTGATCCAGACAGAACCTCGACGATCGAGCAGTAAGTTGGCTGGCTTAATATCGCGATGCATCGTGCCGCGGGCATGGGCGTACGCAAGCGCCTCGGCGGTTTGGATGCCAATCTTCGCCACGCCACGAAAGTAGTCCGGCCCAATGCTGGCGGTCATCGTGTCGCTGTTGGCGACGGACGTATTGAGCACCAACGAGGCTTCTCCCATTGCCTGCTGAAGGTTGGCGCTGGAAAAAGCAATCGTGGCCGCGTCACCGCCCGTATCGGTCGCAGCGCCGGGGCTTGGCTTTAGCGCAGGCCCTGGCAGATCGGACATGGTGGCGCTGCCAGAGAGCGTGGAGTCGAAATCGTTCGCAACCAGCGCCTGAGCAAGACCCGCGGCAAAGCTCGCACCACTGCCGCTGAGTGATGAGTCGCTTCCCAGGCTGCCACTTACTTCATCGATCGACCCCGAGGAGACCCCCGCTTGTTCGCCAACAATCTTGGCCACCACATCCAACCCAGCGCCTTCGATCAACTGCATCGAGAGGTAATGGAGACCCTCCTGCTCGCCGACGCCGTAGATGGGCACAATGTGCGGATGCTGAAGGGCGGCCGCCGTGCGGGCTTCGCGCCGGAAACGCTCCAGGCGCTTCGTGTCGAACAAAGCGCGCTCCGGCAAGATCTTCACTGCCACGCGGCGGCCTAGCGATTCTTGCTCCGCCTCGTAAACGATACCCATGCCACCGCGGCCAATTTCCCGCAGCAAGCGCAGATCGCCGAGCCGTTCGGGATGATCAAAGTTTGCCGATGGCGTTGACGAATCCCCAGGGGTATCGTCGCCCAGCTTCTCTAGCGCTAACATCGTAGGGAACAGGTCGAGGATTTCCTCCGCCAGCTCCGGGTGCGCTTCGGCATAGTCCTTGGCCGAGACGCGCTCGCCTTGCCGCCGACGCTCCAAGAACTCCTCGGCCAAGGCTTCGATCGGTTCGCGCGTGTGTTCAACAGCCACCGAGTGTTCCCTTACTGGACCAATTAGCAGGACTCGCTGGACGAATGGGATTGCCCATCGACTTGTGTGGGGTTCATCCTGATCATCTCGTCTTCCCGTTCTACTTGAGGAGTGACTCTAGGCCCGCGAAGCCTGGCACTTTGTCGAGCACCTGTTTCAATCTCTTGATGGCGCGCACGTAACGAATGCTGGCGGCTTTGGCTTCGATGTGGAGCGCCTCGGCAACTTCGGTGTTGGTCATGTGTTCGAAGTGACGCAGGGCGATGACTTCCTGGTCGAGATCGCTCATGCTCGAAAGGGCTTCATTTAGTTTGACACTCAACTCAGCGCGCATCGCGGCTTGACTTGGCGAGGTCAGTTTTCCCAGCAAGCAGCCCGCGAGCGACACGCTGGTTGCGACAGCTCCTCCCTGGTAGGCGCCTGGTCCGCGATGGATGGCTATCTCGCGACCCGCGTCGCGCATCTGGGCGCCCAGGTGCCGGCGGTGGGCGTCAATCAAGGTCTGCGCCACCAGCAACCGAAGCCAAACGAAAACCCCCATCGGGCCCCCATCGGTCGTGGCCTGCTGCTTCTCAGCAAAGTGTCCCAAACGCTGGGCTGCCTGGAGGTACGCTTCTTGGAGAACGTCGTCCGCGTCGACTCGTCCACGGAGTCTGGCGTCCATTCGAAATAAAACTCCGCGTCGCAGCCGATCTCGATGAAGGGAAAACGCTTCGCCGAGCGCCTGCTCATCGCCGGCAGCCAGCCGCAAGGCTAGCGCCTGCTCCTGCTCACTGGTGGCGTTGGTAGCGGGCGAGGGAGGGTCCATTTCTATTGCGTTGATGTTTTGGGCAAAATGGCGTGCATGATGATCGGAGGTGATTACAATTATCGCTTAGTAGCCCGTCGGGCGGAAGCGCGCAGTTGTGCCCAACCCCGCTCGGTAGAAAAAGTTTCGTGGCCCTGTAGATGGGGGTCTGCTGGCCACGTTTCGCAGAATAGGAACAGACTCGTTGGGGATTCTAGCGTACGGCCGCCTGTGGCAGGGCGATTGTATCGCGCAGTGAGGAAGGGGGCTCGCTGGGGGGCGAGCACCACCATTCTATCTAGGCATTCTTGCCAGCTCGTTTGTGCAGCGATCGCCTGCACATGTCGCGTCTAATCTTTTGCCCTGATCATCAGAAGAGGCCTTCGATGAGAAACCATAAGAAGTCTGCGCGCCAGCAACGACGTCAAGCAGGCCGGTTCCACAGCGAGAAGCTTGAAGAGCGGCAGATGCTTGCCGCGGACCTGATCGAAACGATTGATCTCTCGACTATCACCGACGATGACGTGTTGTCGGAGGTCGCCTCGATTGATGGCGTCGGCAACAACCTCGACAACCCCGATTGGGGCGCTGCCGGGACCGCTCTCATCCGGCTCGGCACAGTTGAGTATGCCGACGGGCTGAGCGAACCGGCTGGCGCGGACCGACCTTCCGCCCGCGAGATCTCCAACGAAGTTGCCGACCAGGCAGAACTCATCTCCAACGACCGTTATCTCACGGACTTCGTCTGGCTGTGGGGACAGTTCATCGATCACGACCTGGACTTATCGGTTGAGGCCGACCCGGCGGAAGAACTCGAGATCGAGGTCCCCGCGGGCGACGTTGATTTCGATCCGTTTGGCACGGGGGCGGTCACCATCACGCTGGACCGATCCGACTACGAGGTCGACGACGACGGCGTCCGCCAGCAGGTCAACTCGATCACCGCCTACTTGGACGGCTCCGTGGTGTACGGTTCCGACGCCGAGACGGCCGCCTCGCTGCGCGAAGGCGAAGGCGGGCGGATGGCTACCAGCGCTGGCGACCTGCTGCCGATTGGCGAAGACGGCTTCTTCATGGCTGGCGACGTGCGGGCCAATGAGAACGTAGCACTCACCAGTATGCACACGCTGTGGGTCCGCGAGCACAATCGCCTAGCGGAAGAGATCATGGCCGCCGATCCGTCGCTCGACCCTGTGGCCGACGACGAAGCCATCTTCCAGCAAGCCCGGGCATTGGTCGTCGCTCAGATTCAGGCGATTACTTACAACGAGTGGCTGCCTGCGCTGCTAGGTGTCGACGCCATCGCTAGTTATTCCGGCTACGACCCCACGGTCAACGCCTCGATCGCGAATGTCTTCTCCACGGCCGCCTATCGCTTTGGCCATAGCATGCTGTCGACGGACTTGTTGCGGCTGAACAACGACGGCACCGAAGCGGTGGAAGGCAATTTGTCGCTCGCCGAGGCGTTCTTTTCGCCGGACGAAGTGATGGATCACGGTATCGATTCGTTACTCGTGGGCGCCGCCAACCAGGTGGCGCAAGAGATCGACAACATGATTGTCGACGACGTGCGCAACTTCCTGTTTGGCCCTCCCGGCGCCGGCGGGTTAGATCTGGCGTCGCTAAACATCGAGCGCGGCCGCGATCACGGTCTACCCGACTACAACCAACTGCGCGAAGACTACGGCCTGGCGCGCGTGACCGGCTTTGACGAGATCACCTCGGACAGCGATTTGGCCGACAAGCTGGCATTGCTCTACGGATCGGTCGATGACATCGACCCGTGGGTTGGTATCTTGGCCGAAGACCACGTAGCGGGTTCCAGCCTCGGCGAACTCGGCGGTACGATCCTCATCGATCAATTCACGCGTATCCGTGATGGCGATCGCTTCTGGTACGAGAACCTCTACCAGGGGCAAACGCTCCGCACGCTGCAGAACACCAGCCTGTCGGAAGTCATTGAGCGCAACACAGACATCACCGGCTTGCAGGACAATGTGTTCTATGACAAGTCCGTGCTTTACTATGCGGCCGAGTCGGGCACGAGGCGTGGCGCCAATGTGGTGGTCACCACCAAGGGCGACGACCTAGTGGTGCGCCAAGCCGGTACTCGCCGGGTGCTGGCGAGTGTACCGGTCGACGAGGCGACCAAGATCGTGCTCATCGGTTCACAAACCCGCAGCGACCGCTTCATCATTGGCGCCGATGTTGCATCGCTTAATCTTCCAGGGGGGGTGGTCATTGATGGCCAAGAAGGGGGCCGCGATCGGCTCTTCTTGCGTGGCAGTCGCCAACGCGACACCTTTGCCGTCGACGGGGCGTTCCTCACCATGGGAGAAACCGAGATGCAAGCGGAAGACATCGAGGTGCTCAACATTCGCACGGGTCGTGGTCCGGACGATGTGGAGATTGTGGACGACAGCGCCATGCGGGTGGTGGTTGATGGCCGCGGGCCGTTCTTCCGCCGGCTGGTGGAGCGATTCCGTCCCGCCCGGCGACAGGCGCCGCCGACCCTTGCCTTGGCAGGCCCCGAGGTACGTGGCCGCATGGTAGTCGACCAGCAACGCGCCGAGGTGGATCTGGCCATGGAAGAGCTGGGTGGCATTCTGGGCCCTCGCCAGCAATCGCAATCGAGCCAACAACAAGCTAGCCAGCAGCAACCAGGCCCGATCGATAACCGTGTCGGCCCGCCCCAGTTGGGCCGGGACGTCTCGGCGCTGTTAGGAACCGGCCGCCTACGCCGCAGCTAGTTCGGTAACCAACAACCAAGCGTAGCTCTTCCTCCTTAGCCCGGGGAAAGCCACTCTCCAGACGGAGCGGCAGCAGAAGTCATCGCCTGAACTGGTGGCACGCGCCGCAACTGCTCGGCGATGGTGTCTTCTCGACGCTCGTCCGCAGCGATACGACCGTGACGACGCCGACGACGGTATTGACGCCCGATGGCTACGGCATTTTCGACGGCCCTCGTAGCTCGGCGCCCCCATACACTGGCCCGACCGTCTTTTTCTACCACTTGCCGTTCGATCCCCGTACCGCCACCACCGGCGACGTATCTGCCGCCATCGACTTTGTTGGGGCGCCGACCGCGGCGTTGATCGATCCGTTGAACTACCTCGGTCCAAGCTATCCCGCCATGAACATCGAGGAGGAGATCCTGTTCTCCACCTTGACGGTCCTGCCGGCGGGCGGCGTCACAAGTACTAGCGCCACGGAGTTCGGCAATCTTACGTTGTTCCTGAAGTCGCTACTCTGGCACAACCAGCACACGGCGATCTCCGGCGGGCTCGGTGTGGCCATTCCCACGGCCGACGACGTGGTCGTCCGGTACACCGGCGGCACCGAGGCGGTCCGCGTCTCTTCTCGCGCAACCCACCTGCTCCCATTTCTCGGCGGCGTTTACGCGCCCAACCACCACTTAGCGGACGAGCCTATGGGTGTTAAGCCGAGCACTCTGGCGCGTCTCATCCATCCCCGGCATCCCGGCGATGTACTTGTGGCCCGACCGGTGCACTCGGCCGCCTCTCGCGAACGGCGTGGTTGTTAAGTTCTCTGGACGCCACCTCCGCAGCGCACGCACTTTTTCTCGCTTTTCCGTAGATCGTGGTCGCCGCCTGGCGTTCCTTATCTTGGGCACGATCGAACAGCAAAACCGACCAGCTGTCGCGCTCTGCAACAGCCGTCAGCTGAGCCAACCACCCAAGGTAGGGAAGCAATGTCAAGAAACACCGTTTTTCTGATGGCCGCTATGGCTGCCATTCTCGGCTTGGCCACTATGGGGCAGGCGGAGCCAGAGTCCGAAGGCCAAGATCGCGGGCCGCGTCGTGGTCCTCCGCCGCGCGAGGGGGGCGATCGCTGGGGCGGCCCGCCACCTCCGCCAAGCCCCGAAGAGATTTTCTCCCAGATCGATGCCGACGGCGATGGCATGATTAGCCAAGACGAGTTCACCCAGCACCACGAGGAGCGGATGCGCCGCGGCAGACCTCCGGGCCCTCCGCGCGGGCCGGAAGGCATGGGGCGTGGCCCCCGCGGTGGCGAACGTGGTGAACGTGGCCCCCGCCGCCAAGGACCCCCGGGCTTCGGCCCGCCCGGCTTCGGGCCGTCAGACTTTGGCCCCCCTGGTCCCCCGCCAGGTGAAGGCTTTGGCGAGCGACGCGGCCGCCCTCCCTGTGGCGAAGGGCCTGATGCCGAAGGCGATCGGTACGGCGAGTTCGAACGCGGTCGCCCTGGCCCGCCACCACCGCCCCACTGGGGACCGCCCCCCCGCGGTCAGCGTGGCGAACGCCGCGGCCCGCCGCCGCGTCATCGTGAGGATGATCGACCCCCGCTGGAAGCAGGCGAAGAACCTTCGCTGGAAGAACCAACGCCAGCCGACCCGTCCATTTGATGCCTCGCTAGAACTGGACGTCATGACGGCATTGGGGGACCTGTTCCGCGATGACCGCAGGGTTACCCCTGCGGTCATCGTTTTCTGCTAGGAGCGTTTTGCGTAGCAAGGAGGGGCATTTATTTTGCACTTAGCTACGCCTCGGCTGGCTGCGTGGAGCGACACGCAGCCGCTTACTTGCCGAGGTGATGCCCACCGACGTCGGTTCGGCCGTGGCCGAACCTGCCGAGGGCCGATGCCCCTAGGCGAGCCCAACTAAGTGAGATCGGCTTCGAAGTGTCGGTCCTACGCAGCCACCCTGCGGTCGCGATTCAAGGAGTCGATGACCAAATGGCGTCGTGCCAATGGATGTAAGCCCATGGCACTGAAACTAAAACTATCGCTACAAGCACACGCCAAGCAAAGAACGCCACGAACGGAAGGAACCGAAGCGGCACAGCTGTGCGACCGCCCTCTTTATCCAGGGTTAGCTGCGTAACTCGGTTCTTGAGTTCTCGAAACAGGATCACGAGGCCAACCATCGCGACATCGAAAGCGACCACACGGTCAGGCGTCGCCGATTTGTCATAGCAATCGCGGGCAATCCAAAAAGCTAGCCCGAACAGAAGCAACGATACCCAACCGCGTTGCGCGAGCACCTTGCATCCGTAGCTTTCCCCCGCGCGGGGGCTTCCCTCAGGATGTTTCCGCAGTGGGAATTTGGATACTACGTCCCACACCAAGTAGAGACCGAAGACCGTCGTTACCCAAAAAGCTTCCGGTGTGAGCGACACCGAAATACTACCCGTCCCTTTGTGTGGTTCCTCTGAGAGATGCACGAGCACGAAGTAGGCGATCACCAGAATCACGTCGAGCATTAACTCAACGAAGTCCCAAGAAAACACAGTGGTTAACCGCGAGGTGTCTCGGTGGGCGTTAGAGGAGTTAGACCACCCGATATAGCTCGCTGCGATTAGCAGGAGAGCCATCGACAGATGCGCGACCAATGCGCAAAATTCTGGACTACGCCAATCCACGTTGTCATCAAAGACTGACGCAAAGCGGACAGCCACCTCTGCTGCTGCGAGTGAGAAGAGGAACTCAACAAACGTTAGGTGCAGCCGCGAACCTTTGAGGTCGTCTTCGCCCTCCGTTCTCTCACTTCCAGAGACACCAGCCATCGCACCCTCACTATCTGCTAGTAGTACTCAGTGACCACGATCGGATCATCTATCGCACTTGTGCGGTTCGCAGACTCGCAAAAAGACTCAAATGGACACGCTGAGCCAGAAACTGGACGAATCGCTGACGCGTAGACATCGGGAAAGGATTTGACGCTACTCCCTTTGCAGTCAGGAGTCTCTCGCAAACAGTAAGTTCGAAACAGGTTCCAGAAGAAGTAATGTAGTGCGTTAGGCGAGCTCTCAACTGCGCCGGAAATCTCCTCGATCGCACGTCTAACTGCACCTCGCACAGCAACGTCTTCTTCGACAGTAAGTGTCTGGCGACCTTCAATCCGACCCCGCAGGCTTGGGTCCAGCCTAACGGTTCCAATACGCAAATGCCCGCGCATCTCGTGATAGTCTACTGGGGCTGGCAACGCTTGTGGATCAACGTAAGTCCAAAGCCCCGCATTTGACATGAGCGCGAGAAAGAACACGCTCTTTTTCTGCACGGGATCCGTAAATGCCTCGAACGCCGCCAACACAGAGAGAAGACCCTCGCGATTAGCGTCCGTGATTCGAAAGCCACAGTACGCTCCAGCCTCAAACACAGATGTCCAACCTCGGTTCTGTAGTCCGTCAGCTAGATCGCGTATCAATTCAGCGCGTCGCTTGGGTTCGGTCAGGTCAGTGCCGAAAAGCTTCACGCAGTCAGCATCGTCAAAAGTTGCCCAGCGTTCGACAGTAAGAAGGGTGCGGTTCGATGTTGCAGCGATACGAAAAGCATGCAGCAGATAGTCCCAACCTCGTCGATGCACACGGTCCACGGAGCCCGCAAGTTGTGGTCCATGCGTTGGTGAGGTTTGATGGCAAATTGCAACGAGAAAGAACCAGAAATTCGCCTCATGCTCCGGCGAAAAAGGCAACGGGGGTACTTCCTCTTTAGGCAGCGGCAAAGCTACCCTGCTTATGACGCCGGCCACATCGGCGCAGCGAGCAGCATCCACCGTTGCTAGAACTGCTACGCCCATAGGCGTGTCCTTTCTTGGTCACGTCGGTGCAAACGCCAATAACCTTGAATCGCTCTCGCGGATTCTACTGCTACAGCGAGAACGCATCCAGCCGAAGCTGCTGGCAGCGATGCAAACGTCGAGGCGAGCTTGCTACCGTCCTAAATCGCCGCGGCTGGACCAGCTTCAGCAGGATCGGGATGGGTCAAACTCGCGTCGGTGCAGCCCACCTCGGCGAGTTGTGGCGGCGTGACAGGCCCGTCCGAGGTCTATTTCCGCGCCGATCTGGTCCATTGCCAAGTGCATAAGGAAGCATCGTCCTGAGCACCTTCAGCAGTCCTTGAATGGGGTGTCTTAGCGCGCTGTCGCTAGTGACATGCGGCTGCGTGAGCGCTCCGCTGCCGCGTCCCACCGCCCAGGGCCACACCCGGCTCCATTGCCTGACCCCGCTTGCCGGTGCAATCGGTTCCTTCGGCCCCTGGGCGGGTCGGCTCTAGCTGGCGCCGCCTCCGTCCCGATGACACTCGATGCCTTGGGGTTCTCGCGCGGCCGGCCGCTGCGCTCATTGCGGAGGAGCACTTGCCATGTGGCGTTCATTCTTTCTGGCGCTGGGCGCCTTTAGTCTGATTCTTGGGGTCGAGGCCCTGGCGGTCGAGAAGGCAGTGCTGAAGCCGAAGACCGAGGGGGGCCAGGTGGTGGCTGCCCCGCAGGAGGTCACCCCCCCCGAGTGGGCTCCCTGGAGCCTGATGGCGGGCGGGGCCGTTATTGTGCTCTACAGCTTTACGCTCCCCCGCAGGGCGAAAGAATAGGCCCGCTGGTGGCCTCGTCGCAGGAGCCCGCATGGTTGTTGTGAGCGCCGCAGCGGCTTAAACTGAACCGATTCGGCGCTCGGGGGGTCTGTCATGCCATCCACCCGTTGCTCACCGACTCAGGATCCCGTTCTCCAACTCCCTCAATTTGCTGCACGCCATGGCTACCGCAACCGCGCCGACGACTCCCGCCGACAAAACCAGTGGAGGCGAACTCACCTCCGGGGCCGACATCCTGGTCCAGTCGCTGGTCAATCATGGTGTGAAGACCATCTTCGCCTACCCCGGCGGTTGCAGCATGCCGATGCACCAGGCGCTGACGCGCGTCGCGGGCAAGATGCGCACCATCCTGCCGCGCCATGAGCAGGGCGGGGCGTTTGCCGCCCAGGGCATCTCGCGCTCCACGGGCGAGGTTGGCGTGGTGATGGCTACCAGTGGCCCCGGCGCCACGAACCTGGTGACCGCCATTGCCGACGCAAAACTCGACAGCGTGCCGCTGGTTTGCATCACCGGCCAGGTTCCCACCAGCGTCATCGGCAGCGATGCGTTTCAAGAGACTCCCATGGTCGAGGTCTGTCGCGGCATCACCAAGCACCACTACCTGGTGACCGACGTCAATGATGTGGCCCGCGTGGTTAAAGAGGCATTCCTGATCGCCGCCACTGGTCGCCCCGGTCCTGTGCTGATCGACATGCCCAAAGACGTGCAACTGGCCAGTTGCATTCCCGACTACGATTGCCAACTCGACCTGCCCGGCTACAAGCCAGAGAAGCCGCTGGCGCGCCTGGAGCAAATCAACCAAGCCGCCGCTGCCATTAAGCGGGCCAAGCGACCCATCATCTACGCCGGCGGTGGCATCATCCTTAGCGAAGCCTCCACCGAGCTACGCGAGCTGGTCCAGAAGACCGGCATTCCTATCACCACCACCGTCATGGGCCTCGGCGCCTACCCCGGCACCGATGAGCTATCGCTCGACATGCTCGGCATGCACGGCAGCGTTTACGCCAACTACGCCGTGGACGAAGCCGACCTGCTGATCGCCCTTGGTGTGCGGTTCGACGACCGCGTTACTGGCAAGGTCGACGAGTTTTGCAAGCATGGCAAGATCGTCCACATCGACATCGACGCCGCCGAGATCAACAAGAACAAAGAAGCGCACATTCCCATCCAAAGCGATGTGAAGTACGCCCTTACCGAGCTGAACAAGATCGTCGAGGCGCCGGAGGACATTTCCGATTGGGTCGCCCAGTGCATGAAGTGGAAAGAGCAGCACCCCTTCAAGTACGACACCAGCTACCCCGGCATCACCCAGCAGCACGCCATTGAAACGCTCTGGAAGATCACCCAGGACATGGACCCGGTGGTCACCGTCGGCGTCGGCCAGCACCAGATGTGGGCCGCCCAGTTCTACAAGTTCCAGGAGCCACGCACCTGGCTTTCCAGTTCCGGCCTCGGCACGATGGGCTTCGGCCTGCCGGCCGCCATGGGCGTGCAAGCCGCCTTCCCCGATCGCCTGGTGATCGACATCGACGGCGACGGCAGCTTCCAGATGAACATCCAGGAGCTGTCGACCCTGGTCTGCGAAGGCCTGCCGGTCAAAGTCCTGCTGCTCAACAACCAGCATCTCGGCATGGTCGTGCAGTGGGAAGACCGCTTCATGCAGGGCAACCGCGCCCACACCTACCTTGGCCCCGTTGATCACCCCGAGTGGTCTGGCGAAGGCGACGGCATCGGCCGCATGAACCGCGACCACCGCTACGCGGACTTCGTGAAGATCGCCGAGGGCTACGGCTGCGGCGGTGCCTACGTCGACAAGAAGGAAGATCTCGAAGCGGCCATCAAGGCGATGATCGCCCACGACGGCCCCTACATCCTCGATGTCGCCGTCCCCTACCAAGAGCACGTTCTGCCGATGATCCCCGGCGGCCACACCGTCAAAGACATCATCCTGGAGTAACGGGCTGTAAATTTGCCTCGTGGGCAGCAGGGTGTGGTCGCGGTTGGCGCGTATAATAGAATCATGCCCTTCGAACTGCCCCCCATCACGCCGAACCCCGTCATCGACGCCTACAAGCCGGGCATCGACATGACGCTGGTTCGTGAGAATCTCAAGCTGACGCCGACGGAGCGTTTGGAGAAGCTCCAGCAGATGCAGTATCTTGCCCGGGAACTGAGCGAGGCCGGAAAGGTGGCTCGGTTGCGTGCACGCCAGGCAACTGACGATACGTCCGCATGACCGATCCCGTTACGGTTTTTCATACGCTTATCAAGGCGCTGAAAGACGCTGGGGTCGATTTCATTCTCATCGGTGGAGTGGCTGCTCGCATGCACGGTGCCGAGCGATTCACCAGTGACATCGATGTTCTTTATCGAAGGAACTCCGCTAATCACGCGAAGATCGCGTCCGCATTGGCGCCGTTTGCACCCTACCTGCGCGGCGCACCACCAGGCCTGCCGTTTTCTCTTGATGAGCCGACAATAACGGCCGGCGGAAACTTCACTCTGCTCACCAGCGAGGGCGCGATTGATCTCCTGGCTTCCATCGCCGGCGGTGACTACGACTCGTTGATCAACCACTCAGTCTCAATGCCTGTCCGTGGAGTCGAGTGCAAAGTGCTAGACCTCCCGACCCTCATCCGTGTCAAGCGCGCTGCCGGCCGCCCGAAAGACTTCGAAGCGATTGCCGAACTAGAACGAATCGCCGAAGAACTGGGCGAAGCTTAGCTGACCTGCCGCGATGGATCGCTCCTTTGGCGGAGTACTTGTCACCATTTTCCTTGTGGTGGTGGAGTTGTCTGCCACAAATCTGTCACCCACAGCGTTTGCCAGGCTTCCGCGACTCGCAGTGATTCGCTCAGTACCCACCACAGCAATCCGGAAAAGATCAAGACGGGAGTCATCATGGCGGCGGCCTGCAAGAAACCTTCCTTGATCGCCAACCCAGCGTAGCAGGCAAGCAGGCCAAGACTCAACCAAAATAAGCAAGCCTTGATTCCTCTGGCTTCTTGTTGTGCTTCTTCAGCCCGTCGCTTGACCCAGGCACGACGAGGAAGTGGTCCAAAGCCTCGATAGTAGTAGACAATGTCGGGTGAAGTGTTGATTGCAAGAAACGCTACCAACTCTTCCGGCGTTGCCCCACTCCAAGAGGTGTTGCCTCCCTCCACTCGGAAATCGAGCACGCGATCCGGCAGCACAATCTCCAATCGCCGGATGTTGTGACCGAGTACGTCTTGGTATTCAACGTCGACCGCTTCAACCTCAGACCACAGATAGCACGGCAGGTCTTTGCCAGACAGCATATGCAGGCCCTTGCTGTCAAACCGGTAACGCCTCAGACCCAGTCGCAAGGAGAGCGAGTCAGCAGCACGAGGCAACTCGGGGACGCAATAGTGCTCTTTGATTGCCGCGAAAACCTCCAGCTTGTCCCCCTTCGTCAGCGGAAGCTTGAGTCGCCTTCTTGGATTCCAAGATGACCACTCAGAATGCACCATTGAGCCGTCCCGTTGCTGCTTGATCACTCCGCGATGGAAGTCTTCCCAAGGCCAGAACGCGCGAATGCCAACCAACCAGCGAGAAAGTCCCCGGTCGTCGACGCACAGTCGCCAAGTAAGCGGGGCCACCAAGGCGATGCCAACAGCCGGCAACAGACCGGCGGCTACTACCGCGCGAACCTTGTCGCGATGCGGGAGGAACAACGCGGTTACCATCATCGTGACTGCCACCAGCGGCACGGCAACCACGCCATACCAGCAGCAGCGGCGTAGGGATGGCTCTAGACGATACTCACGAGCGGTCATAGCTAGGTATTCGTCGACAGGAAGCAATTCTTGCCCGTGCACTGCGGTCGATAATCGTTCTATCGACGCATTCTTGAGGTGAGCTAGAACCCAAGGAATACGAGCCCCTTCGCACTCTTCACGGCCGTCAAAGAGATCTCCGCAAAACCCGCGGTGGCCAAAGATTGTTCGAAGTGGATCAAAACGGCGTGGCCAAACATGAAACTTGAATTTGGTGATTCAAGGTTTATGTTGACAATCAGCGTCTTGCACTTCAGGGGCGGGCGTTGACGTAAGTCGGTAAAAGACGCCGCGAGCGCGGTTCAACAAGGGTGAGATCGCTCACATTGCACGCCAAAAACTTTTCTAGAGGCGGTTTCTGCGCGGGGTCGCCATTTTTCTTTGGGCCAATTTTTTGCGCGGGGCCTCCGACGACGTGTTGGTCGTCAGCGATCGTCTAACAGCCTACTGCCCACTCTCATAGTTATCATCCCATTCCTTCACGTGGGGCTCGCCGAGCTTGCCGACGCTCTTGGCGACCAGCATTGCCACCGTGGCGTCGCCCGTGACGTTGACCGTGGTGCGGCACATGTCGAGCACGCGGTCGACGGCAAAGATCAACGCCAGCCCCTCCTCCGGCACGCCAATCTGGCCCAGCACGATCACCAGCATCACCATCCCCGCGCCGGGCACCGCGGCCGAGCCAATCGACGCCAGAGTGGCGGTCACCACAATCTGCAGTTGCTCGCTCATGCCCAGGTCGATGCCCAGCACCTGGGCGATGAACACCGCCGCCACCGCCTGGTAGAGGCTCGTGCCGTCCATGTTGACCGTGGCGCCAATCGGCAGCACAAAGCTTGCCACCTCCTCATCGACGCCCAAGTGCTCCTCGACCCGTTCCATGGTGACCGGCAGCGTCGCGGCGCTGCTGCTAGTGGAGAACGCCAGCAGCTGGGCCGGGGAAATGCCGCTGAAAAAGAACCCTGGTCCGCGGCCGGTCACGCGGTTCATCAGCAGCGTGTAGAAGGCGATCATCAGGGCCAGCCCCGCCACAACGCAGCCGCTGTACTTGACCAACGCCCACAGCAGGTCCCACGATGGCGCCTCGACCACCAACGCCGCCAGCAGGGCAAACACGCCGTACGGCGCGGCCAGCATGATCAGGTCGATCAGCTTGAGGATCACTTCGTTGAGTCCATCGAAGAACGCCTTTACGGGGGCGGCCTTCTCCTCAGGCACCAGGATCATCCCCACGCCGAAGAAGACGACAAAGGCGATCACCTGCAGCATTTGATTGTCGGCAGCGGCGGCAATCACGTTGCTTGGCACCATGTCGATCAGCGGTAGCAGCGGCCCGGATTCCTCCTGCTGGGTCATCAGGTCCTCGGCGTCAGCAATCTTGGCCCCGGCGCTGTCGGCGAAGCTTTCCTGCAGGTTTTGCTTGGTCGCATCATCCAGCCCACGGCCAGGGCCCACCAGGTTCACAATCAACAGGCCAATGGTCACGGCCACGACGGTGGTCAACAGATAGAGCGCCACGGTCCGGCCGCCCATCGTCGAGAGGCTCGACAAATCCTTCAGGTCCGAGACGCCTTTGACCAGCGACGCCACGATCAGCGGCACGGCGATCATCTTCAGCGACTTGATGAAGATGGTTCCCAGCGGTTTCACCCAGTCGGTGACGAACCACTCGGCGCCAATCGCCGAGGCGGCGGCTCCAAACAGCAGCCCGGCGGCCATACCGATGAGGATCTTCCAGTGCAGGGCGAGGCCAGTCTTGGCGGGCATGAGTTCTTCCACGCGAGGAGTAGGTCAGCGGCTAGGCCGCAGGATACCGGAAATCGGAACATTCCGCCTGGGCAGACCCTGCGGGGCCTGCATTCGCCTCAGCCGGCGCCTTTTGCCCAAGCCGCTTTGTCGCGGGCGTCGATGAGGGGACTGTCGCCAGCGAAGCCTGGCGGATTGCTCGCCATACGATCTCTCCCTCAAGCCGCCATGAATCCGTCAGCAGAACGACTCGATCCGCCCACGATGGTCTACACGGGCAAGGTCTCCAAGACGGCCATCCCGGCAGCCGAGACAGCCACTAAGCTTCTGCACCGCCAGCGTTTGACTGCTGTACTACGCGGCGCGGTAGAGGGCTTTGGTTTGGCCGGCGCCGAGCTCCATCTGCTCGACGATACGACCGCAGAACTGCGGGTGGCGGTGGACTTTGGCGATCGCCAAACGCCGGCTGCTCGCGCGTTGGAGTCAGCCGACGCTGACCTTGCAGCCTTGGCGGGTGGGGCGGTGGTGCTGGAAGATGAAGACACTGTCGCCGAGTGGGCCACGCCTCAGCGCTGCCTAGCGGCAGTCTGTGTGCCGGTTTCCTCAGACACCACGATCCACGGTACGTTATGGCTTTATAGCAACCAGCCACGCGTTTTCCGCGATGGCGATCTGCAACTCATCGAGATCATTGCCGGCCGGCTGGCAGTAGAAATCGAACGCCGTCAGTTGCTGGATGCTTGAGAACTAGCTGTTTAGCCATCCGTTCGCGCGGCTAACAGTGCCTCGTGTGTTCGTCGGAGGACTTCGTTGAGGCCTTCGCCAGTCACCGACGAGAAGAGTAACACCGGCTGACCGACATGCTCAGCCAATTCATCGCGAACTTCCGCGGCGCCAGGGAGTTCCGCTTTGCTGACCGCAATGATCTCGGGATGATCGGCTAGGTCGGTACCGAACTGCTCGCCATACGTACGGACTTCGTCGCGGATGGCGCGGTAATTCTCAATGGGGTCGGTTCCATCGATCGGCGTTGGCTCGACCAAATGCACTAGTACGCGGGTCCGCTCGACGTGCCGCAGGAACTCATGCCCCAGTCCAACGCCCTGGCTGGCGCCTTCGATTAAGCCCGGTATGTCTGCCATGACCATCGTACGATCGAGGTCGATCTGCACGATGCCCAGGTTGGGTTTCTTGGTGGTAAACGGATAGTCGGCAATCTCCGGCCGTGCGCGCGAGACGCGAGAGAGCAGGGTACTCTTGCCGGCGTTCGGTTTGCCTAGCAGGCCGACGTCCGCAATCACTTTCAGCTCCAACGCCAGAGTACGGCTCTCACCCTTGCCGCCACGGGTGAACTCGCGCGGCGCTTGGTTGGTTGCGGATTTGAATCGGGTGTTGCCTTTCCCCCCTTTACCGCCGTGGGCCGCAATGACCTGCTCGCCAGCCGCCGCCAGGTCGCGAAGCACCAGATCGTGAGTGGCGTCGCGGACGACGGTGCCGGGCGGAACGCGGATGGTCAGATCGTCGGCACACGCGCCATGGCGATTGGAGCCACTGCCATGCACTCCCCGCTTGGCTCGCCAATGCTTGCGACCAACCAGCGGAGAAAGGCTATCGATGCCGTCCTCGGCGACGATGATCACGCTACCACCGTTGCCGCCATCGCCGCCGTCTGGCCCGCCACGGGGCACAAACTTCTCCCGCCGAAAGCTCATGCAGCCATCGCCGCCGTCACCGGCCTGGATTTCGATTTCAACGCGGTCGACGAACATGATTCGCTGGGGATACTGCTGGCTGAGGAGATGTGGGGGATGATGCCATAGGGGGATGGCAACTATTGGGGCTCGCTTCTATCGGCGAAACGAATGAAGTCCGTGGTGTTTCCATTCACAAAGTGCCGCACGTGGTATTCGAGGTCGTAAGCGAGCGCGGTAAATCCATTCATAGGGTCGTCTTTGTTGTACCAAAGATACTTCGAGTCGCGTCCGTGTCCGGTCTTCTCCATCAGTTCGTTGTGGTTGATAGAGAACTCCCCAATTTTGTAGATGACGCAGCCAAGGCCCCAACGAAAGCTGAACTCGATTCGTCGATCGCCGTTGGCGTACGCGCCGGTGGCGAAGGAGCCGCCGGAGCTACTTCCGCTTTCGCCTTGTTGGTAGTCAAACCCAGCTGGCACGAGCAGCGGGTCTAGAATCGTGCATCCTGCTTCAATGGCTTCACGTGGACTCATGTCTCACTACTCGTGGCCCTGCTGCTAACAACGGTCCGTCCCTCGATCCTCAACCTTATCCCCCCATCTCCCTACCGAGGGTCTCCACAAAGTTTGTGAGCGCAGCAAAAAGGGCGTAGCCTCGCGGCCCGCCCCTTTGGTTGCTTTGGTCGAGCCAGCAGCTCAGCTTGCTGCCGCCGGTACCTCGGCGGGCACCACGTTTACGCGGCGGCCTTTTTGGTCGAACATCACGCGGCCGTCGATCAGCGAGAACAGCGTGTAGTCCTTGCCTTGGCCGACGCCCTTGCCTGCGTGGTACTTGTTGCCCAGCTGGCGGATGATGATCGATCCCGGCTGCACCACTTCGCCGCCGAACTTTTTCACGCCCCGTCGTTGGGCGTTGGAGTCGCGGCCGTTGCGGCTAGAACCTTGTCCTTTTTTATGTGCCATGACGCTGTCGCGAAGGGGAGAGATTGGAAGGGGGAATTACGCAGACTGGCGTCAACAAGCGCCGGTTGCCATTCGCTCTGACGGGTTCACGCTTAGTTCTTCCGCCGAGCCCCACAGACTAGCGGTAAACCCACTGATAGGCAACCCCCGGGGCGACCCCGTAGAGGCCCTCTTTGCCAGGGGCGGCGCCGAAACGAACCTCGGACTCATGCTCCAGAAATCGGTCGCCAGGACGCCAAAAGTTGAGCTGGAGCGTCTTGCGGGTGAACCGACGGCCCTGACCCGGCAGATCGGTTGGTTTGAAACTGCGGGCGTCCTCCCAGCGGTAGGCGTTTGTGAGGCCCCGGATGAAGACGCTAAAGAAGTCCACCTCGGGATCGACGTCGGTCCACATTGCTACGCCCCAGATCGTCTTCTCGTCGTCGGCCGAGCCAACGGGAATGGGCTGCTGGGCGATTTGGGTGCTGGTAAGCAGCTGGCGGCCAGGTAGCTCGCGGCGGCGGATCGGTTCCACGGCGGCAGGAATCACTCGATCAAGATACGCCCGGTAGAGCTTCTCCCCAGCGGCATCGACTTCGTGGCCTTCCAGAACAAAGTGCGGTAGGAAGCGAATCGGTTCCGGCGGGCTGGTTTCGATTTCAACAAACCCATCCTCCTGCTCCACTGGCGAGACGGCGCCGCTTTGATTGTCGAGCCGATAAACCAAGTACCAGACCAATGTCCGTTCGATCTGACCAGAAGCGGTGGGGAGATCGACGTGGATCATCCTTAGTGGCTTGAAGGCGAAATCGAGATTCCAGATGTCGCGACGAAAGCGAACATCCTTGGCCCTGCTGTAGAGGGTGTCGCTTTGTGGGACGAGTTTGGGCCGCCAATTTAGGTTTCGCTGGCTGCGAATTTCAATCAGATTATGGACCGAGGTTGTTTCATCCGGATTGATCTCAATCGGGATGAAGGTTTCCACGCCGGGGGCGAATTCCCTTGGCTTGGTTTCTGAGGACTGCGCGCCCGCAACGATTGGCGCGAGCGACAGCAACGAGGCAGCAAGAGACAGTTGGCAGCGGGATCGCATCAAGGAATCCACCAAAGGAAAGGGCGGCGTGGGGCGGATCCATCCAGAAGGGCTTGGCCTGAAACAGGTTAAGCTCATCCCCCCTAGTTTACTTGCCGCTCTCATTGTGGGCAAACTGCTTGGCGTCGCCGTGAGAGCTGTGGGGTTGGGATTGCGCGGGTATGACGGACGATGACGCGCGGCTGACGCGCTGGCGGTTGCTCGGCCAGCCCCTGGCCCAAACGAAAAAGACTCGGCCCCGAGCGTGCTGGGAAATTCGCTCCGGGCCGAGTCGAGAGGCATGCTGGCGTGGGGTGACAGCTTGCCGTTTTGTAGCGCCACGGTTACATGGCGTCATGTCTGCCTAGTTCACTTCATCTTCAAGCGCCGGGCGGCCGGGCCGGCGGCCCTCGCCCCGGGGGCCGCGCTGGCCGCGATCGCCTGACCGCTCCGTTCCCTCAGCGCGAGCTCCAGGCCGACGGCCGCCTGGGCCGCCACGTCCCGCACTCATTCGTTCGCGCATCTGCTGCATGAAAGCTACAAACTGCTCGCGGTTGATGGCTCCGTCTCCGTCTTCGTCAATACGATCAAACAATGCGGCCGGGTCCATCATCGCGCCTCGACCTCCCATACCGCGTGCCCCCATTCCGGGGCCGCGTTGTCCGCGCTGACCTCGCGCGCCACGTGGTCCGCGCTCGGCTCCGTCGCGGCCGCTTTCTCGCATCTTGGCCATGCGGGCCTCTCGGGCAGCTTGCCTTTCTTCCTGGCTCAGCTGGCCATCGCCATCGGTGTCGAACTCTTCAAGAATTCGCTGCATGCGCTCTGGGTCGCGTTGGCCACGCTTGCCGGCTTTCTCGCCTTCTTCCGCCACAGCCGAGCTGGCGCCTAGGGCGACTGAGACTGCCAAAAGAGTGGCCGGGATTGTCATTGGATTGCCCATGGTGATTCACTCCGCATGCCTAAGAGGAAAGCCAGGCAGATGAGATCAGCTGGCTGGGGTGGTTGTTAGCAGACGACGGTTGGTTGGCGCCTGATAAGTACTAACACGCCAACAGCACTGTGGTTTCGCCAAAAAAACGCCTTGTTTGGCAGAAGTCTCAACAGAATGCGACGATTGAGGGTCGATTTGCTATCACTACCCCCCGCTGGCAGCGTACACTTGCACCCCCATCCTCACGATGTTCCCCGACGCCGATGCACGCTGAAACCCCGCTCTATCTTTCCGCTGTCCTCGCCCTGGGAACCGCTGCCCAGTGGCTGGCTTGGCGTTTGAAGCTTCCAGCGATTGTGTTGCTGCTGGCATTTGGCTTCGCCCTGGGGGCCGTGGCGGAACCGGATGAGTACATTGGCGAGGCACTGTTGCCAATGGTTTCGCTGGCGGTGGGGGTGATTCTGTTTGAAGGGGGGCTCAGCTTGCAGGTTCGCGAGCTGAAGGAGACAGGCGGTGTAGTGCTCCGGTTGGTGACGGTCGGACTCTTCGTGACATGGGTCCTGACCGCGGTTGCCGCGAAGTCTTTGATGGACTTTTCTTGGCCGATGGCGACCCTGGTCGGCGCGCTGCTGACGGTGAGCGGACCAACGGTCATTCTCCCGCTGCTGCGGCAGGTTCGGCCAGAACGACGAGTCGGCACGATTATCAAGTGGGAGGGCATCGTCAACGACCCGATTGGCGCTGTCCTGGCGGCCTTGGTGTTTGAGGTGGTCTATCACCTAGCTACCGGGGAAGCTGCTGGACAGACGGGCGGGGTGCTGCTGTATGACGCGATTCGCAATCTGCTGCTCACGGCCGTGGTGGGGCTGACGCTCGGGGGCGTTAGCGCTGCGATCATCGTGGGCATGTTGAGTCGTTTCCTCGTGCCGGATTACCTTCACAACCCCGTGATCTTGGCGATGGTGGTGTTGGTCTTTGCCGTGTCGAACGGACTTTGCTCGGAGTCGGGGCTGGTGACCGTGACCGTTCTTGGCTTACTCCTAGCGAATCAAGATCGTGTGACCGTCAAGCACGTGGTGGAGTTCAAAGAGAACCTTCGCGTTCTGTTGATATCCGTGCTGTTTATTGTGCTTTCCTCGCGCGTGAATCTTGGCTTGGAGGAGCTCAGAAAAATTGGCTGGTGGGGCCTGCTGTTCTTGGCGGCCGTGGTGCTGGTTATTCGACCCGTCGCTGCCGCGTTGGCTACAATTGGCAGCGATCTGAAACGCAACGAGCGATTGTTGCTCTGCTGGATTCACCCGCGGGGGATCGTTGCCGCAGCTGTCGCGTCGCTGCTGGCGATTCAATTTGAAGGGACGCAGTTCGCAGAAGAAGCCGAGCTCTTTGTCCTGACGACTTTCTTGGTGATTGTCGGGACGGTGGCCATTTATGGGCTGACGCTGAGCCCTGTTGCCAGGCGTTTGGGGCTAGCGGGCGATGAGCCCCAGGGCGTTCTGTTTGCCGGGGCTTCTGCGATGGTCCGCGAGATTGCCCTGTCGCTTCAGGCGGAGGGCTTCGACACGTTGCTGGTTGACACCAACCCTCAAAACATCTCAGCCGCTCGCATGGCTGGGTTGCCCGTGTGCTATGCGAGTATCGGCAGCGAGTTCGTCCATGAAGAGACCGACCTGGGAGATATTGGCCGCCTGCTGGCCATGACTCCCAACGACGAGGTGAACTCGCTTGCGGCAACGGAGTTTGCTGAGAAGTTTGGTACCGCCAACGTGTATCAGTTTGCGTCGCCACCCACCAGCGAGCGCCACGAGAAAGTGCCCTCCCATCGCCGCGGCCGAATGCTGTTTGCCGACGGCGTGACCCATGCGACGCTCCGAGAACGCTTTGACTCGGGCGCCATGATTAAGAAGACGACGCTTTCCGGGGACTTCACCATCGAAGACTTCCGCGCGAAGTACCCGTCCGCTTTGCTGCTGTTCGCGATCCCCGAGCGGGGCAAGTTGACCATCTGTGCTGCCGATCGCAAGCTCGAAACGGGACCGGGCAAGAAGCTGATTGCTTTGGTTGACGCCGAGGAAGCTCTCTCGACAGGTGAGAGCGGTGTGCTCGACTAGAGCGCGTTTCCATACTCCTCTTTCATTGAGGGGAGTGATTGGGTGAGAGGCGAAGCCTCGGCAACTCTTCACTCTCCCCTACAGCGGTTCTTGAAACGGCATGACCGGCTTGAGCCCAAGAAACGCTTAAACAGCCATCCGCGGGTGGCCACGTGTTCCTGCGACTCGCAGTAATTACTCCCTGCTAGGGTAGGGGGATTTGAAACCGCTGTGGCTGGAGCCCAAGAATCGCTCGAACAGCGGTCCGAGGGGAGCTAGGTGTCGTTGCGACTGGCAGTAAGCGACCAGGACAGAGCTTGCGGCTCGTGCTGCATGTCTCCGGCGCTGGAGTACTGCTGCGCTGCAACACGAGTTGCTGTTGCGCGGAGCGAGATGCTTTCCTTGCTAAACGGCCATGGACTCGCTTGCAGGCGGCCGGCGGAGACTGCAGAGAATCGCCAGGGACCAAAGTCGTGCGCTTGGTCTTCAAGCGTCAGTCTCTCCAGGGGGTCTTGGTCAACAACCGCTGCCTTGCAGCAGAGCCACAAGCTCAGCCAGTCGAAGGTCTGCAGGAGAAACAGGCAGCGATCGGCTACCGCTTGGGAATTCTGTCGGCTATCGCTCATCCACTCAGCAAGCCACGCTGATCGGCGACGGTCTTGTTCGCCTAGCCACCGGGCCCAATCGGAAAAGTCATCGTCCTGCTTCGATTGCAGGTCAATGAAATGGCTGGCGACGACCCAGCCTGCGAGTGGGCCCAGCTCAGCACAGGCGTCGACTGATCGTGACCAGATCGCCTGCGCTTCCGCAGGTGGCATCTCGGTGAAACTGTAAGGCCGGCCATACTGGGGATCGAGTTTGGGGGTTGCTTGCCACTCGATCCAGCCATCGTCGTGATGCAACACCGCGGCAAGAAACTCCTGGCGGGCAGAGTCGGGTCCCTCGATCAGTGGACCTCGCCATGCAGCGGCGAGCTGATGACTCAGTCGCGCGTGCTCAACCTGAGAAATCAGAAGCCAATGACTCGGAGAATCACCCAAGGGTTGATCGCGGCGAATCATGGTTGGCTGGCGCCCCCACGGCTCTGCCAGTCGTTCCAGCTACCGTAGTAGTTCTTGGCAGGTTGGCCGGTCATCAGCTCTACGGCAAACGCCGCCACAGACGCCCGGCCGCCGCTGCGGCAGTAAACCAGCGCTGGTTGTTGGCGGGAGAAACGTATCCGCTCCAACAGGGCGCCGAGCTCTTCTGGCGGCGCGATCCGACCGTTGGTCGTGAATTCGCTCCATTCGGCGTGGGCGGATTTGGGAATCATTCCGGCGGAGACTTCTTGAAGTGATCGTGTGTCAACGATGCACTGGGAGTGAGCACCGAAGGCCGCGCTGCGAGTTTCCTCGAACGTGGCAAGACGCTCCAGGTAAGCTTCCGCACGCCAGCGTCCCGGATGGGTCTTTCGTTTCAGGTCGGCTCGATTCTTCATTCGAGCCTGTAACTCCTTTCCGAGAAGCCCGTTCAGCAGCCGCACGTCTTCCACTCCCCAGTACTTGAGTATCCACCACACCCGCGCGGCGTTGGGCGTGATACCGTTGTCCATCACAACAACGGTTGAATGAGGACCTCTCCGAAGCACCTGCGTGATTCGCGCCGTCCAGCCCGCAGAGTCGCTGCCATCACCAAAAGCTTGTTTCCACTCCGCCACGTCAACATGTTCAGAGAAGGGCAGCGAACCAGCGCGATACTGCTTCGATGGCCGTACGTCGACCAGAGATAACTGCCGGCTTTGCAGTTCGAGGCCCTGCTCGTCGACGGGCTGGGGCTGCATCCGATGTTCTGGCGACGCAGCAGCGAGTCTTGCGGCGAGCTCTTGCTGTTCCATCAGCAGCTTAGGAGCAGCATAGGCGAGGGGGCCCTCACTGTGAGCCAAGCGAGCGACAAGCATGACGAGCAGCAACAAGAGAGAACGCATCGTGCCGGTCTCGGGGACTCTCGAACGACCTACCGCAAGCCAGTTTATCTCACCGACGCTGTCTCAACAAAAAAGGCCGGCAACGGGTCAGGTTGCCGGCCAACTGCCAGTTGCAGGAACATGTAGCCACCCGCGGACGGCCGTTTAAGGGTTACTTAGGCTCAAGTTGGTCACGCCAATTCTAGAGCCGCTGAGGAAGCTTACGGAGATCAGCTATCGGAAGCTCAGTTGTAGTAACTGACGAAGTCGCCAATCGACTTGGGGGTGATCTTCCCGGCGTTGCCGGCTTGGCCGAAGGCGGTCATGCGGGCAACGCACACTTCCTTCATTGCCGCCCGAGCCGGCTTCATCCAATCGCGAACGTCAAACTTCTCGGGGCTTTCCATAAGCAGTTTGCGGACCGCGCCGGTCATGGCCATCCGGTTGTCGGTGTCCACGTTCACCTTCCGCACGCCATGCTTGATGCCCTTTTGAATTTCCTCAACGGGAACCCCGTAGGTCTGCGGCATCTTGCCGCCGTACTCGTTAATGATGTCCTGCAGGTCTTGAGGCACGCTGCTTGAACCATGCATCACGAGGTGGCAGTTGGGCAGGCGCTTGTGGATCTCGATAATGCGATCCATGGCCAGCACATCGCCGGTGGGCTTCTTCGTAAACTTATAGGCGCCATGGCTGGTGCCGATCGCCACGGCCAGCGCGTCTACGCCCGTGTCCTTGACAAACTGCTCTGCTTCATCGGGATCGGTCAGCAGCTGATCGTGCGAAAGCTCTTCCGTCGCGCCGTGGCCGTCTTCTTGTTCTCCGCCGCCCGTTTCTAGCGAACCGAGGCAACCAAGTTCGCCTTCAACGGAAACTCCTTGCTTGTGAGCCGATTCGGTGACTGCTTTGGTAACCGAGACGTTGTAGTCGTAGTCGCCCGGAGTGCAGCCATCTTCTTTGAGCGAGCCATCCATCATGACGCTCGTAAAGCCATTGTCGATGGCGCTTTGGCACGTTTCAGGACTGTTGCCGTGGTCCTGGTGCATGACGATCGGGATCTTGGGATGCAGCTCGGCAGCGGCGATCATCAAGTGACGCAGATAGGCGTCCTGTGAATACTTCCGGGCGCCGCGAGACGCCTGAATGATAATGGGCGACTCGGTTTCTTCAGCCGCCTCCATGATGGCTTGGATTTGCTCCATGTTGTTGACGTTGAACGCGGCCAGGCCGTAGTCGTTCTCGGCGGCGTGGTCCAAGAGCAGTCGCAACGGGACCAAAGGCATGGTGGGGCTCCTCGTCGATTTTCTTGAGCGGGGGGAGGTAGGGGAGGCGATCGGGTGGGGGCCACTACGGCTGGCGCCGGAATCCCCCACAGCCCCGTAGTTTAGGGCACGCCAGGGGGCTTCGGGAAGGGGCGTGAGGGGGGTTACTCCTCCGGAAGAAAAACCTGGGCCGTGGCGGCAGCCGCAACTCGAACCAAAATGGCTTTTCGCTCGCAGCTGGTGTTGCCCACGGGGGCGTGGAAGAGCCCGCCTAGCTGTGTGCCGGAGTTTGGCAGGTTGGTAACCAGTAGCATCTCGCCGGGCGCTAAATCAGCAGAGATAGCCAAGTCAGGAAAGGATGCCGTTTGGCGGGCCATGGTGCCATGGCTGATGACGCCCGTTTCATCCTGCGAGAAGCTCAGCCGCGGGTCGCCGTGCTCGACCGTCGGTAGCAGGCTGACCCAAGATTGGTCATTCTCAGCTCGGGCGGTTTCCACGATATAAACGCCCTGAGCCTTCTGCCAAGTCCGCTCTTGAGACTCCTCGCCCGTTGCCAGCAGCAGCTTCGCCTCGTCCAAGATCGGAGAGGCGTTCAGTGGGAGTTCTTGCCCCGATCTAAGCTGCCGGGTTCGGGCGGTGACTCCCGTTCTGCGGAGCTCAGCAAAGCCCGTTCGGTCAACCTTTCCGGCGCCGTCGGGATCAAGCAGGCGGAGCAACAAGTCCGACGGCGTCGAGCCCACCACGCCGGCACGAAGCCCGTTGTCAGCTAAGCGGCGACGCAGATCAATCGGCAAGCGATCTTCGTGAACCTGATTCCACAGGCCGCCGTCCGTGCCATCCGACGAGTGCGGCAGACGAATCCAGAAGATATCAAGCGTTACCGCCTCGGCAGAAGCCACGGCCGCCTGGAGAAGCGAGTCCTGCGTGACCGCCTCGGGAGTTTCCAAAACGTGGCATCCGAGGGATGAGAAGAGAATAGCGCAGCACAAAGCTAACGTAGCGAGTGGCTGTTGTTGCTTGGCGAGCAGTGATGGCATAGGGGTAGCCAAGGGCGCAGTCGGAGGCGGCGGTAGGCTACGGAGGGCGCCGACGATCGTCAACCTCAGCCGGCGTTATGCAGCTTCCAGTGGGGCCAGTTTGGGAGCTGCGAACCGATGCCCGCAGACCCCACCATACTCCGCTGCTAGCGTACGGAAATCGAGCGTCAACCAGTCGTACAGCGCCGCTGGCGGATCGCTCTTCAGCCACTCTCGACCCAATCGAGCAGCTTGCTCATCAAACTCTTTCTGCGAGGAGCCGTGCACGTAGCACCTGCCATCGTGCCGACGCAGATCGCCATCCATGGCCGGGCTGATATGCCATAGTTCATGGACGATGGTCGTGAGTTTCTCTTCCAAGGCATGATCCAAGAAGCGTGGCAGGTAGAACTGCAACAGATAGAGATACTCTCGGCCTGAGCCGTCGGTCAGCTTTTCACAACCATAGAGCCGGCCCCGGATGCGCTTGGTGGGGGCGCCCCCTTCGAAACGCAAGGGGGTGAGGGAAGCTTGCAGTCCGTGTGGCACCCGCTTGCGAGCCTGACAGAAGCCAATGGCCACGTTCGCCATGCGGATATGTGACAACTCTGGCACACGGCAAGACATGTCTTCGCAAACCCGGCGGATGGCGGCCGTGAAGTCGAAGGCAGGCATGGCAAACAGCTACGGAGAGCCTTGAACGAAAACGGTGGGAAAGAAACAACACGCTGCAAATACAAAACAGGGATGCCCCTGTTGGGAGCATCCCTGTTGATAATCGGTATCGGATGAGCTTGGAAGCTCAGTCTTTTTTCTCTTCGCTTGTATCGGCGCTTTCATCGGCTTCGGTTTGCCCAGCTTCAGCTTGCCCAGCCTCAGCTTGTTCAGTAGCAGCGGCGTCACTCTCGGCGGCGTCCGACTCCGCAACTGCGGTGGTCTCTGGCTCGTCATCCTCGGGCGCATCAAAGGCCGGCTTTTCGCTCTTCTGGACGACTCGGTCGTTCTTACCGACGAACTCCAAAATGGCTTTGGTGCCGTTGTCGCCCAAACGGGGCATCGCCAAACGAACCACGCGCGTGTAACCGCCCGGGCGATCAAGGAACCGAGGAGCAATCTCTTCGAAGAGCACGCTTACGGCTTGCTTATCACCCAAGAGCTGCACGCAGCGTCGACGGGCCTTCACGGCGGGGGCGATCGCTTGGTTCCACTGGCTCCAGCGATCACTCTGGCGCCAGCTCTTCCAAGCATCGCTGCCACGCTCCGCGTCGGTGGCAAACTCGGCAGCAGCTTCAGTGGCGGCCAAAGACTTCTTGGCGATAGTCACACACTTTTCAACCAGCGGCCGCACCTCCTTGGCTTTGCTGACCGTCGTGACAATCCGACCCTGAACGCGCGGTTCCGACTCCAGCTTCAAGAAGCGTAGATCGTCAGGGTCGCGCTCAGTCAAAAACAACGAGCTCGCAAGGTTGCGGAGCAGGGCACGTTGATGGTTGGGGTTGCGGCCAAGTTTGCGGCCTTTGCGGCGATGTCGCATGGGAGCGGCTGGCGGTTAGCGGTGAACGAAAGGAAAGTGGAAGAAACGACTAGCCACCGTAGGGTAGCCAGTAGCCATTCTCTTTAGACTCCGACCGGCGCGGGCACACGCATGCCGAGGTGGAGGTTGAGCTCGCGGAGCTTCTCCTGCACTTCAGTCAGCGTGGTTTCACCAAAGTTTCGTACCTCAAGCAACGCATCTTCGCTGCGCGTTACGAGATCACGGACGGTCATAATGTTCTCCGACTCCAAGCAGTTGCCAGCGCGAACGCTCAGCTTCAGCTCGGCAATCGGAATGTTCAGCTTGGCTTCTAGAGCCGGGTCGAGGCCAGAAGGTGATGTTGCCCGTGCGGGCGAACGGACCTGCGGGCCCAGGGTGGTGTACTGAACGAAGGGATTGAGGTGCTTGCGGAGGATCTTGGCGGCTTCAACCATGGCCATTTCGGGGCCCAACGAGCCGTCCGTCCAAATCTCCAGCGTCAGCTTGTCGTAGTTGGTCTTTTGGCCAACCCGTGTCTCGTCAACGGTGAAGCGAACACGAGCTACGGGGCTAAAGATGGCGTCGACTGGAATAATGCCAATTTCTTGAACGCCAGCGCTGTGCTCGCCCGAGGGGACGTAGCCGCGACCATTCTCAACAACCATCTCCATGACAAACGGCACATCGTCCGTCAGCGTGGCGATTACGTGGTCGCCGTTGATCACTTCAACCGACTCATCGGTCTGGACGTCGGAAGCAAGGATGTCGCCCGCGGTGTTCCGCTCAACCCGCAAGACCTTGGTTGAATCGGAGTGATTCTTCACGACCAGCGACTTGACGTTCAGCACGATATCCGTGACGTCCTGTAGCACGCCAGGAATGGTGGTGAACTCATGCTGCGCGTTGAGGATCTTGATCTGCGTGACGGAACTGCCCTCGAGGCTCGAGAGCAAAATACGGCGCAGGCCATTACCAACGGTAGTGCCGAAGCCGCGCTCAAAGGGCTCGGCGACAAACTTGCCGTAGGAATCGGTGAGCGTCTCCTGGTCACAGGTGACGACGCTGGGCAGTTCCAATCCACGCCAACGAATATGCATAGGGAGGGGCTCCAGAGGGGGCTTTGGACTCTTGGCTTTTGGCGACTTGTTAACCGCCGAATTCTTTGACCGCTTGGATCGGCTGAGAGCCAACGGCTCACAGCGAACGGCCCTTCCTACCGCGAACCGACTTCGACGATCTGCGGGGTTAAAATTTGCTCATCGGGGCTGGCGGCGCCTCGTTGGGCCACCGGCCACTTCGTCCTAAACGCGGCGCTTCTTGCGGGGGCGGCAGCCATTGTGGGGCAACGGCGTGACGTCCTCAATCGACTTGACCTTCAGGCCCGCGGCTTCGAGGGCCGTGATGGCGCTTTCGCGACCGCTACCGGGACCGGTCACACGTACGTCAACATCCCGGACGCCATACTTCTTCGCTTTTTCGGCAGCCTGCTGGGCGGCGCACTGTCCGGCAAAGGGCGTGCTCTTGCGGCTGCCCTTGAAACCACTGGTGCCGGCGCTGGCCCAACAGAGCGCGTCGCCCTTGGTGTCTGTAATGGTGACGGTCGTGTTGTTGAACGTCGCCTTAATATGAGCGACGCCGACCGCCACGTTCCGACGGGCTTTCTTCTTCGACTTGTCTTTTGTCTTGGCCATGGTCTGGTACTACGTGTTAGCGATTCGGTATTCGCAGCTAGGGGCTAAAGAGACTCACAAGCACAACGCGACTGACGCCGCCGTGTTAATTAACGCAAGTCCTTAACGCCCTTCTTGCCAGCGACCGTCTTCTTGGCGCCCTTACGAGTCCGGGCATTGGTCTTCGTTCGTTGGCCTCGCACGGGGAGACCACGACGGTGGCGAATACCGCGGTAGGATGCGATGTCTCGCAATCGCGAAATGTTCTGGCTTGTCTGACGGCGAAGCTGACCTTCGACGACGTAATCCTTGTCCAGCAGCGATGCAATCCGCGCGACTTCGTCTTCATGCAATTCGCGAGCACGGGCCTGCGGATCGACGCCGGCCTTGTGGCAAAGCTCACGCGCCGTCTTAGGGCCAACCCCGTAGAGGTACGTCAACGAAATGACCGTTGGGCGATCGGGCGGAATATCAACACCGAGCAAACGTGGCATGGATGCAAGTGCGGGGGTTAGGATCGAAAATAGGAGTCTAAGTCAATTGCCGCCGAAGTCGTGTTCTTCTCTCAGGCCCGGCGAGCAGCATTGTCGAGTAGCCAACAAGCCCATTAGCCAGCAAACCGAGCAGCCAACAACATGGCTAGCCCTGGCGTTGCTTGTGACGGGGGTTCTCACAAACCACACGGACCACGCCGCGTCGGCGGACGACTTTGCATTTGTCGCAGATGCGTTTGACGCTGGCACGGACTTTCATGGCAGGGGACCTATCGCTTTGATCTACAGTTTCGCCGAACGTCGCTCGGCTACCGCTTGGCGTCACGATCTGACGAGCAGTAGGCCCAAAGGGGGCGGGCGACGACGCATTGGCGTGGAGTTTGCAGTTGAGTCGAATCGGTGAGTATACGGCGTTTCGGCTCGATCCTTCAACCCCCGGTGGGCCGAAAAATGAGGGTGGTGGATAACTTGTCAAGCCGAATCTTGCCCAACCCGGAAAGCTAGCAGAAAAACTAGAATTCGCGACCAGAGCACGCGGCTTGGCTCAGGTTACCAGCAGGGATTCCTCTGTTGGCGAAGGAGCCGCCGTCAGCCTCACTGGGCCATCGTTGGTCAACGCGATCGTGTGCTCGAAATGGGCGCTCAATTTGCCGTCTTTCGTGACTTGCGTCCAATCATCATCAAGCATTTTTACGTTCTTAGTGCCGACGTTCACCATCGGCTCGACCGCAATGACCAGACCGGGCTCGAGGAAGAAATCCTCTCTGCCCCGGAGACCGCGGCTGACAAAGTTCGGCACTTGCGGATCTTCGTGCATGTCTCGACCGATCCCATGGCCCACGAAGCACTCCACCGTGGCGTATCCGTGATCCTTTACGTACTGGGCCATCTCGCGGGCAACTTGACTCCAGCGGTCCTTGGTGGCCATCAGCTCGAAGGCCAGCTCCAGCGTACCGCGAGTGACGTCTAACAGCTGTTGGGCCTCTGGCGAAATTTGGCCCACGGGGTAAGTCCAGGCCGCATCACCGCACCAGCCATTCAGCCGGCAGCCAGTATCGACGCTGACGATGTCGCCTTCCATCAGGGGGGTGTCTGTGGGGAACCCATGGACTACCGCCTCGTTGACGCTCATGCAGGTCACAGCGGGGAAGGGCGGTTTTCCTTTGTCGTGATCGTGGTGAGGATAGTTCTTAAACAGCGGCGTTGCCCCAAGCCGATCGAAGTGGGCTTCGACCGCGCGGTCGATCTCCATGGTCGAGACGCCTGGCGCGATCATCTCCCGCACAATTTGATGCGCTTGCCAGACCGCCAGGCCTGACTGCCGCATCAGGCGAATCTCGCGGCTCGACTTGAGTTCGATCTGGCCCATCGGAAGCGGTTGGCAGGTTGGGAAATGGTGAAGTTGGCGGTTTAGCTTCGCTAAGGAGCGATCCCAAGTGATGACTCGATGCGGGCATAAACCTCGTCGGGATCACCCTGGGCGTCAACGCGACGCAGGGCGCCACTCTTCTGGTAGTAGTCGATTAGTGGCTCGGTCAGGTTTGCGTAGTCCTGAAGCCGCTTACGAATCAACGTTTCCGTGTCGTCCGCTCGGCCGCGTCCTGCCAGCCGGCGAAAGAGCTCATCGTGGCCAATCTCAAACAGCACGGCCGCGTCGAGCCGGGCTCCATGGTCGGCCATGAGTTTGTCCAACTCTTCTGCTTGCGGCAGCGTCCTTGGAAAGCCGTCAAACAAGTAACCATGCCGACAGTCGGCATCCGCCAGGCGGTCGTTGACAATGCGGAGTACTAGGTCGTCTGAGACAAACTGCCCCGCCGCTAGCCTGGCGGCAATCTCCCGCCCCGCTGGTGTATTGGTTCGTTGGGCTTCTCGCAGCACTTCGCCAGTCGAGAGGCAGGTAACCCCAAGCGTATCGGCCAGCCGAACGGACTGAGTCCCTTTGCCAGCCCCCGGTGGTCCGATGAAGACAATCCGCATGGCTGAAAAAGGGGCTGGACCAAGGGGCCAGACGCCAGGCCGTTAACCTTCTAACAGACCCTTGTAGTTGCGCATCACCAGGTGACTGTCGATCTTTTGAACCAGGTCAAACGCCACACTCACGGCAATCAGCAAACTCGTGCCGCCGTAGAACATGGCAATCCCGTAATCGACACCCAGGTTGTTGGCCA
Organism: Lacipirellulaceae bacterium; assembly: GCA_965263315.1. Taxonomy (GTDB): domain Bacteria; phylum Planctomycetota; class Planctomycetia; order Pirellulales; family Lacipirellulaceae; genus JBCCQL01. Next base: position 1,070,986 of record CBDHGZ010000002.1, read on the forward strand.
CAAGCGTCGGGATGATTGCAATCAGCGCCAGGAACCCGGCCCCTACGTAAGTGATGCGGAACATCACCTTCTCAAGGTAGTCAGCAGTCCGCTTTCCGGGGCGATAGCCGGGAATGAACGAGCCGTAATTCTTTAGGTTGTCCGCCATGTCCTTGGGGTTAAAGGTAATGGCGGTCCAGAAGTAGCAGAAGAAGTAGATCAGTCCCAGGAAGGCTATGTTGTAGAAGAAGGCGTCGCGTTGAAATCCTTTGTCCATCGCCTGAATGATAGACTTCCACCATGCTGGCTCGCCTTTGGCAAGGGCGCCGAGTCCGTTCTCGCCAAATAGCAGCAGCGGAAACATCATCAAGCTACTGGCGAAGATGATCGGCATGACGCCTGCTTGATTTACCTTCAGTGGCAAGAAGCTTCGGCCACCGCCCATCATCTTGCGGCCTCGCATGTGCTTAGCGCTTTGCATCGAAATGCGACGTTGGCCCAAAGTGATGAACACCACACCAACCACCACGGCCACGAAGATGGCAGCAAGCATGATCAGCGCCGGCGGATCTAGGCCGTCGGTGGCGCCGAGGGTGGGGGTCGCCTTTTGCAGCAACTGATAACCGGCGAATGGCATCTGTGCCAAGATGCCTGCCATGATCAGCAGGCTGATACCGTTTCCAATGCCATATTCGTCGATCTGCTCGCCCAGCCACATCAAGAACACGGTGCCGCAGGTCATCGTCAGGACGGAGATGATCTGCCAAGAGAAGAGCATGCTATTCGGCCCGTAACCAAACAGTTGTAAGATCCCCGGCACGCTCTCGATGGAGCCGTACAAGAAGTTGCCCGCCACTAGCCCCTGGCCGACGGCAAAGCTGCTGACGTAGAACCAGCTTTGGATCAAGCAGAGGATGACCGTTGCGTAGCGCGTGTATTCATTGATCTTCTTGCGACCGGCTTCGCCCTCTTTCTGCAGTTGCTCAAGGGCCGGAATCACACTGCCCAGCAGCTGGAAGATAATCGAGGCCGAAATGTAAGGCATGATGCCGAGGCCGAAGATCGTGATGTTGTTCAGCTGGCTGGCGCTGAGCACCGCGACCTGCTTCAAGACGGTATTGAGACCGCCCGAAGAGTCCATGAAGCGCTCAAGCTCCGCGTGGTCGACGATTGGCAGACTAATCTGAAAGCCAATGCGGTAGATCGCCAGCATTAACAGTGTGAGCCCGATCTTGCGGCGAAGCTCGGGGATCGTCCAGACGACGCGGAGTTTTTCAAGCATGGCGGCAGGGGAGTCGGCAGCAGGGGAGTCGCCCCGGCGGCGACAGGGATCGGGGGGTTCAGCGGCAAGGCAGCCAGGAATCCTTTAGTTGTACCGCAGGCGGGCGCCACAGGGCGAGACCGAACCGAGAGATCCGCAACGGCTCAGCTACTGGCCTGATCCGTCTTGGCCTGACCCGCCTTGGCTTGGGCTACCTTGGCCTGACGTTTCTTCTCTTCCACGGGGGTCTTCCCGGGAACAATCACCACTTCGCCGCCTGCTTTCTCGATTTTCTCGGAGGCCGTCTTGCTAAAGGCGTGAGCCGAAATCTTCAGCTTCTTGGTCAATTCGCCATTGCCCAAGACTTTGAGCTCATCGAAGCGACCCTTGGACACGTTCTTGGCAGCCAAGGCTTCCAAGGTGACTTCATCCCCCGCTTCAAAGGCGGCGTCAATTTGACCGACGTTCACAACGGCGATCTTCTTGGCCCATTTGTTATTGAAGCCTCGCTTGGGCACGCGGCGGATCATCGGCATGGCGCCGCCGGCAAAGGTGGGCTTCTGCGAATGGCCCGCACGCGAACCTTGACCCTTATGTCCGCGACCAGCGGTCTTGCCGTGCCCTGAGCCAGGGCCACGGCCAAGGCGTTTGCGCTTGCGGTTTTTCTGGATGCCGCGATGGACGTCGTCGAGAATCATGTTCTTGTCGTGCCTGGTAACTCGTGCCGGTTAACTCGTGATCGGTGATTGGTTGCATGGCAAGTGATTCATGACAGGCAAACCCGTCACGAATCACCAGTCACAGGTCACGATAGGGTGACGCCGCGAAGCCGCTCGATTTCGCTCTTGGGGCGTAGTTGCTTGAGCGCCTCGAAGGTGGCTTTGACAAGCGGCACCGGGTTATTGGAGCCGAAGCTCTTGGTCAGGATGTTGTGGATGCCGGCCGACTCGCAGACGGCACGGACGGCGCTACCGGCAATGACCCCGGTACCCGCAGAAGCAGGGACCAGCACCACTTCGCAGCCACCGTAACGGCCTTTCACGATGTGCGGGATGGTCGCGTCTTCCATCGGCACCGTGATCATGTTCCGCATGCCCTCTTTACGCGCCTTCTCGACACAGGGCGGAACTTCATTGGCTTTGCCATAGCCCCAGCCAACTTTGCCTTTGTTGTCGCCCACGACAACCATGGCGGCAAAGCTGAACCGACGCCCACCTTTGACCACGGCGGAACACCGCTTGATCTTCACCACGTTCTCCGATAGCTCGCCACGCTGCTTTTCGCGCTGCTCGCCACGGTCTTTGCGTTTGTTCTGCGACTTGTTTTGCGGAGGCATTTTGTTGTGGTGGCTTGTGGCTTGTGGTTGATGACTTGCGAGTCACCGATCAAAAATCGAGTCCGCCTTCGCGGGCGGCGTCGGCCAAGGCGGCAACCCGACCGTGATACATGTAGGATCCGCGATCAAAGCAAACCGCCTTGATGCCAGCCGCGGCGGCCCGTTCAGCGATGGCTTTGCCAATGGTCGTGGCGGCGTCAACGTTGCCACCAAACTTGACCGAACCGGCTAGGCCTTTGTCCAACGTCGAGGCGCTGACAAGCGTCTTGCCAGAATCATCATCGATCACCTGGGCCGAGATGTTCTTGTGGCTTCGAGTGACACTCAAACGTGGACGCTCAGCGTTGCCACGCAGGCGCTTGCGGACACGAAAGCGGCGGCGCTTACGCTGACGGTTGATTGCTCGGGAATGGTCCATGATTGGCGACTAGTGATTGGTTCCTTGGGCTAGTCACCAGTTGATGGTCACTAGCCGTGACGCGGGTTACTTGGCTGCCTTACCGGCTTTACGACGTACTTGCTCGCCTTCGTACCGAATGCCCTTGCCCTTGTAAGGCTCGGGTTTGCGAACGGCACGCACTTCGGCAGCAAACTGACCAACCTTTTGCTTATCGGTTCCTTTGACCACCACGTGCGTCTGGTCGGGACACGTGACGTCCAATTCCTTGGGGATCTTCTTGTGGATCTCGTTAGCAAAACCGACGCGCAGCTGGAGCGTGTCACCAGAAATGGCGCCGAGGTAGCCAACGCCATGAATTTCAAGCTTCTTCTCGTATCCTTCGCTGACGCCGATCACCATGTTCTGAACCAAGGCGCGGGTCAGCCCATGGAAGGCTCGGTCGGCGCGGTCATCGCCATTGCGACCGCAGACGACCTCCTTCTTATCCTCGTCCACGTTCACTTCCACCTCCGGGCGGAGCTCGTAGGTCAGCTTGCCGAGCTTGCCTTCTACAGACAACTCACGGCCAGCGACGCTGACTTTCACGCCGGAGGGAATCGCAACAGGTTTTTTGCCGAGTCGGGACATGGTCTTAGCTGTTTGCTGTTAGCTGTATGTCGTTTGCTAGTTGCTGTCGGCTGTACGGTTGCCAATCGAAAAACTGCTTACCACAGTTCGCAAAGGACTTCACCACCCAGGTTCTTTTGGCGGGCTTCGCGGTCACTCACAACCCCGCGACTGGTGCTGATGATCGAGATGCCGAGTCCGTTCAACACGGGACGAAGTCGCTTAGCTTGAGCGTACACGCGACGACCAGGTGAGCTGACCCGCTTGATGTGCTGGATCACCCGCTCTCCATTGGGACCGTACTTGAGGTCGATGTGGAGGCTCGTACCGGGAGCTCCGTCTTCCTGTTCCTCGTGCCAATCCCAGATGTAGCCTTCTCGCTTCAGCACTTCTGCTACGCCACGCTTTACCTTCGAGAGCGGCATCAACACGCTCGGCCGCTCAACGCTAACTGCGTTGCGGATCCGAGTGAGCATGTCGGCGATCGGGTCGGTCATCATGGGGAGAATCAGGCGCTGCCGCGCCAGGCACTAGGGGTTAGTTGTGGGGGCTAGGGAATTAAAAAAGGCTGTCTCGGAATCGGCACGCACCGCTTCGTTGCGCACACTTTCTTCGGCTACCAGCTCGACTTGCGAACGCCAGGGATCAAGCCTTTGTCCGCCAGTCCGCGGAAGCAGATTCGGCAGATGCCAAACTTGCGGTACACGGCGCGAGGTCGGCCGCACATCTTGCAGCGATTTTCGCGACGACTGGAAAACTTGGGCGTCTTCTCCGCCTTTGCGATCTTTGATTTGCTAGCCATGGGTTTCTGTCTGGGGGGTGTCTTGCGGCAGACCTAAGCGGCCGCCTCTTCACGTTGGAAGGGGAAACCGAGGTGCTCCAGCAGTACCCGCGAGTCGTCGTTCGAGCCGCCGGAAATGCAAAAGGCAATGTTCATGCCTTGCACACGGGTGTATTTGTCTGGATTCAATTCAGGGAATACCAACTGCTCGGCCAGGCCGAGACTGTAGTTGCCGTTGCCATCGAAGGCGTTTGGCTTGCAGCCACGGAAGTCACGGACGCGAGGCAGCACGATCGAGATCAAGCGATCGAGAAACTCATACATCCGAGCGCCCCGCAAAGTAACCTTTGCGCCAATGGGCATTCCCTCGCGTAGCTTGAAGCCGGCGACCGACTTCCGAGCCCGGCACACAACGGGCTTCTGGCCCGTGATTTCAGCCAGCGCGGAGGTCGACTCTTCGATGTGCTTTTTGTCCGAGATCGCCGAACCAACTCCCATGCTGACGACAATCTTTTCGAGCTTTGGCAGCGCGTGAGGATTGGTCCTGCCCAGCTTCTCCTTCAGAGCTGGGAGCACTTCCTTCTCGAACTGTTCTTGAATGCGAGGTGGCATGTTGAATTGTGGCTGGTGACGGGTGTTTCTTTGCTTGAGCGACCGGCGGCGTCAGGCCCGCAGGCCGCGACCACCAATCGGCTTTGTATAGGTCTTACTTCTTGGCGTACCGCGCCTTTGCAGGAGCGAGTTCGCCTTGCCCTGTTCCGCACTTCTTGCAGAATCGCTCTTTCGATCCGTCATCCAAGAACCTGGCGCCCAAGCGCGATCGCTGGCCGCAAGACTCGCAGAAGTACATCAGGTTGGAGATCTGAATTGGCATCTCTTTGCTCAGCCGACCACCCTGCGGATACTTCTGGCTGCGGCGCACGTGCTTGTAGACCTTGGCGACACCCTCAACCAATGCCTTGCCTTTTTGGCGGTCGATGCTGGTTACCTTGCTCCGCGTGCCGCGGTCGGCCCCTGCTACAACTTCGACGGTGTCTCCGGTCTTGATCAACATCTTGGTAGTTCTCGGTTGGTGGCTTGTGGTTTGGGACGGGCTTGTGCTCGTGCCTTAGCGGACGAGCCACAAACCACAAATCACGCTCATATGACTTCGCTGGCGAGGCTCACGATCTTCATGAACTTCCGGTCGCGAAGTTCACGCGCTACGGCGCCAAAGATTCGTGTGCCTCGGGGGTTGTTGTCTTTATCAATCAGTACGATCGCGTTGGAGTCAAACCGGACGTAGCTGCCATCGGGGCGACGGTTGGGAGCCTTGGCCCGAACGATCACGCCTCGCACAACGGCCTTCTTCTTCACTTCGCTGCCTGGAATCACGCTCTTCACGCTGCAGATGATCACATCGCCAAGGGTGGCAAAACGGCGACGGCTACCGCCGAGCACCTTGATGCACATCACTTCTTTGGCGCCGGTGTTGTCGGCGACGTTCAACCTGGACTGCATCTGGATCATGGCGGTGCGCCCGGCAGGGCGAATCAAACGTTATCAGGGTTCTTCGTAGGCAAGGCGCGAAGCCTTGTTCGCTTGTTCAGGGGTTCTTTACTCAGCCGATTCGGCTTCTGCGGTCGGTCCGGCCACGGTCTCGGGAGCCGTCTCGGGAGCCGTCTCGGCCTCTTGGGCTTGGGCAAGCTTCCGGGCGGCACGCATGGCGGCGATGTCTACCTTGTCACTCTTGGCGACCACTCGCACCAGGTCCCAACGCTTCGTCTTTGACTTTGGCGGGCACTCGATGATTTCCACGGTGTCGCCCTCTTGCGACTCGTTGTTCTCATCGTGCACATGGCATACGGTCCGACGGCTAATGTACTTGCCGTACTTGGGGTGCCGTACCGACCGATCGATCTCGACCCGACGGCTCTTATCCATCCGATCGCTGGTCACAACGCCAATGACTTGTTTCTTGGGCATACGGAGCCGTTAACGGTTAGCTGGGTTGGGTGCGAGCCGGTGACGTTCGTCGCCGGTGTTAAGTCGGTTACTTGGCTGTTTCTTCACTGTCTGTTGTTTGGGCCGCCGTTTGGGCCGCTGCTTGAGCACGCTCGGTTTGCAGCGTCTTGACGCGAGCAATCACCCGGCGATTGCGACGCAACTCGCTGGGCGCGTCGAGTTTCTCGGTCTGGGCCTGAATCTTCAAGCGAAAGAGGTTGTCAGCCGCTTCTTTGACGGTCAGATCAAGCTGCTCGTCACTCATTTCGCGAAGTTCTTTGACGGTGTCCATGGTCGACAGCTGCTTGGGGTGAGCAAGGGGCAGTTAGCGGGTCTTGTGGCTGGCGAACGGCCAGCCGCCAAGGGCTAACCGCTCTCCTAAATCTGTTGTTCTCGTTTTACTAACCGAACACCAACGGGCATCTTGTGGGCCAGGCGAGCGAAACAAATCTTCGCGGCCTCTTCGGTGATGCCGGAGACCTCGTACAGGATGGTTCCCGGCTTCACGGTTGCAGCCCAGTAATCGGGCTCGCCCTTACCTTTACCCATACGTGTTTCGAGTGGGATCGAGGTAATGGACTTGTGGGGGAAGATGCGGATATACAACTTCCCTTCACCACGAATGTATTGTTGCGCGGCGATACGGCCGGCTTCGATCGTTTGGGCGCTGATCCAGCCACCCTCGACCGCCTGCAATCCGAATTGGCCAAAGACAACGCGGTTCCCGCGGGTCGCGTTACCTTTTATACGACCTCTTTGGCTTTTTCGGTGCTTGACCCTCTTGGGCATCAGCGCCATCTTCTTGGTCCTCGTACTCGCCTTGGTTGACCCACACCTGGACACCGATGTGCCCCTGTGCGGTTTTCGCTTCTACGAATCCGTAATCGATCTTCGCTCGCAAAGTGCTAAGCGGGATCGAACCTGAAATTTGCTTTTCACGACGGGCCATCTCGGCGCCGCCCAGCCGGCCAGCCAATTGGACTTTGATGCCCTTGGCGCCGGCTTCCATGGTTGCTTCCAGCGCCCGCTTCATAACCCGGCGGAACGCCATCCGTTTGCCCAGTTGCTCGGCGATATCCTCCGCGACCAGGTGAGCTTGAATTTCAGGGCGACCGATCTCTTCGATCTTGATGTTGATCCGGCGGCCAATCAGGTTTTGCAGTTCGTCCTGCAAGACTTCTACCTGCTGTCCCTTGCGGCCAATAATCACACCTGGCCGAGCGGCGTGCAGCACAACACGAACTTCATCGCGTGTACGCTCGATCTCAACCTTCGGGATGCCGGCGAACTTGTACTTCTTAGTGACGTAGTCACGCAGCTTCTTGTCTTCCAGGAGGAGCGACGGGAACTCCTTCTTGGAGGCGTACCAGCGACTCTTCCAGTCGAGCATCACGCCCGTGCGGAAACCGATTGGATTGACTTTTTGGCCCATACTGAGCGTTTGGGGGGTCAGGGGTCGGGAGTTAAGGAGTCGTCGATTCGCTTGCGTGTCGTCTTCTTTTCTTATTCAACAGCGACGGTGATGTGGCTGAATCGCTTCTTGATCACGTGGGCCATGCCCCGGGCACGCGGGCGTAGCCGCTTGAACATCGGGCCGCCGTCAATTCGCACGTCCACCACTCGCAGCCCAGCTTTGTTGGGCACGCCACGATCCTCAGCATTGGCGAAGGCGCTTTGTAGAACCTTTTCCAGCATGCGAGCGCCGCGGTGTGGCTGAAACTTCAGGATTGTCAGCGCGTCATCCACCTTCTCGCCACGGATAAGATTCGCCAGGGGGCGAACCTTCTGGGCGCTGATGCGAGCGTGACGATGGGTTGCTTTGTATTGCATGGCTGTTGGCCTGTCGTACTGGCCGCGTGACGGTTGCCGTTATTTACTTCTTGCTCTTGCCGCCGTGGCCGCGGAACGTCCGCGTCGGCGAGAACTCACCCAGCTTGTGGCCGACCATGTCTTCAGTCACGTAGACCTTGTTGTGAACTTTGCCGTTGTGAACCATGAACGTGTGCCCCACAAACTCCGGAACAATCGTGCAGGCCCGCGCCCACGTGGTGATGGGATTCTTCGTGCCGGCGTCGTTCTGCTTCTCCACCTTCAGGTAGAGCTTGGGATCAACGTACGGGCCTTTTTTAAGCGAACGACTCATGAGTTGTGACTGGTGACTCGTGTTTGGGGATTCGTGCGAGCCGGCTCTCACGCGAGCCTGGCCAACTCATTACTACTTCTTGACTAACTTCTGAACGCCATAACGCTTTGACTTGCGGCGACGGACAATCGCGGCATTGGAGGGCTTGCGGCGCTGTCGTGTCATACCACCCTTGGCGCTCTTGCCAGTCGGGCTTACCGGGTGACGACCACCCTTGGTGCGGCCCTCGCCACCACCGTGCGGGTGATCGATCGGGTTCATCGCCGTACCACGCACATGAGGACGACGGCCCAGCCAACGCATGCGGCCAGCCTTGCCCAGCACAACCGCGTTATGGTCGCCGTTGCTTGTCGAGCCAATCGTGGCCCGGCATGCGGAGGGGATTCGACGAATTTCGCCACTGGGCAGCGAAATCTGAGCCCAACCGGCCTCGCGAGCCATGAGTGTTGCACTCGTGCCAGCACTGCGGCAAAGTACGCCACCGCGGCCAGCCCGGAGCTCGACGTTGTGGATGACGGTCGCCAGCGGGATTTCGGTCAGCGGCAAGCAGTTACCAACAGTAGGCGGCGCGTCGGCGCCGCTCATCACCTTGTCGCCAGCCGTCAAGCCAGCGGGAGCAATGATGTAACGCTTTTCCCCGTCCTCATACTTGAGCAAGGCAATACGAGCGGAGCGATTGGGATCGTACTGGATCGAATCGACCACGGCTTGCATGCCGTCCTTGTTGCGACGGAAGTCGATCAAGCGATAGCGGCGCTTGTGGCCACCCCCGCGGTGCCGACAAGTGATTTTGCCCTGGTTGTTCCGGCCGCCCGTCTTGTGAATCGGACGGAGCAGCGACTTCTCGGGCTTGGCGCCAGGCGTCAGGTCCTTGAAGTCGCTTACCGAGGCGTTGCGGCGCCCGGCGCTGGTCGGCTTGTACTTGCGAATACCCATGTTTAGCTACTAACGGTTCGCTGTTCGCGGTGAGCTTCGTCGTCGCTTCCCGTTGCCACCGGCTAAGGCCGACAGCCACCCGGGGAGCGGCTAGAAAAAATCAATCCGGTGTTCGTTGTCAAGTGTTACAACCGCTTTCTTCCAGCCAGCCGTGTGGCTAATGCCAAACTTCGTGCGGCGCGGCTTCCCTTTGCGATTTTGTGTGGCAACCTTCACAACCTTCACGTCGAACAGCTCCTCAACCGCCCGGCGGACATCTTCCTTAGTCGCCAGCTTGTTGATCTGAAACGTGTAGGCGTTGTTTGTCGAAGAGCGATGCACACCCTTCTCGGTAACCATTGGCTTGAGGATCACCTGGTGAGGCTCTAGCTCAAGCGTCGTGCGTTGGGGAATGTGTTGTGGCATGTTTTCTACTCAGCGTCGCCGGGCTTATCGCCGTTAGTTTCCGCCTTGTTCGCTCCGCCAGCCGCCTTCGCCTTCAATGCGTCGAGAGCCGCCTTTGTGAACAGCACCTTGCGACTGGAGAGCAACGCCAGGGCATTTAAATCCGCAGCCGGCGCGACGCTCACTTTGGCGATGTTGCGAGCGCTCTTGTAAACGTTGACGTCAGCCCCATCGGTAGCGACCAACAGGGACGTGCTGTCGCAGCCCAGGTTCTTAAGGATCTGAGCCATGTCCTTGGTCTTGGGAACATCGAATTTCAGTTCGTCGATGATCACCAACTCTTCGTCCTGCACCTTGCTGGCCATGGCCATGCGAGTGGCGAGTTGCAGCGCCTTGCGGGGGAGCGAATAGGAATAGTCACGGTTTTGGCGAGCGAAGATGTGTCCACCACCACGACGCACACCACTGCGGCGGTGGCCAGCACGGGCGTTGCCCGTACCTTTTTGGCGATACAACTTCTTAGTCGAACCGGAAACCTGGCCGCGGGTCTTTGTCTTGTGCGAACCTTGCCGCGCGTTGGCCTGATACATGACCACGGCGTCGTGCAACAGCTGCTTATTAATGCGATCGGCAAAGTCTGTGGGTTCGACGTTGTACGTCCCCACCTTGTTGCCTTTGCGATCGTGGACAGTGAGTTTTGGCATGTTAGCTATTCGCTGTTAGCGAGACTTGCGTCGAGCCGCTGCTACCCAGTGGCTCGGCTTCCGCAGGCTCGATTTCCGCCTAAAGCTTGTTGGTCTTCTTGATTACGACGTAGCCGCCATTGGGTCCAGGCACCGCTCCCCGGAGCAGCAGTAGGTTGTTCTCGGTGTCGACACGGACAACTGCTTGATTGCGGACAGTGATCCGCTTGGACCCGTACTGGCCCGCCATGCGAATGCCTTTGAACAGGCGGCTAGGGTAAGCACTGCAGCCGGTGCCGCCCGCGTGACGGTGGCACTTCTTGACGCCGTGCGAGGCCCGCTGGCCAGCAAAGTTGTGGCGCTTCATGACGCCCGAAAAGCCGCGGCCCTTACTGGTGGCCACCACGTCGACCTTCGCGACATCGGCCAGGGCCTCGACGGTGATCTGACCCCCAACGGCCAAGTCGCCCGGCTCGCCCCGCAGTTCGCGGACGAATCGCTTGGGTTCACAGCCGGCCTTAGCTTCCAGTTCGACGCCTGCGGCCGAACGCTTCTTGGCTCGCTTGCTTTCGAGCTTGGCGACATGGCCGCGTTCGCTTCGCTTGGCAAGCCGGCGCGGCTTGTCGAGGTAGCCGACCTGCACGGCCGAATAGCCGTCACGCTCAGGGGTGCGAATCTGCAGAACGTCGCAAGGCCCCGCCTGGAGGACCGTAACCGGAACCACCTTGCCGGATTCGTCGTAGACCTGTGTCATTCCGACCTTGCGGCCCAGGATGCCCACGGCGGGTGGGGCAACAGCTTGGGTGTCGTTGGCCATGCCAATAACCTTCTACTTCAAAAAACGGCGGTGTTTCGCGTTACGGCTTACCTGCGGGAGACACGCGGCAAGGTCTGGTTTTCAGACCAAGCCCCGGCTTACCCGGCCGGCTTCCAGTCATGAATCTCTTTGGGGGCGAGGCTTCCGGTGCCTCAGAAATCGGCTGAGCTATTCTCCATCGGGCCCAGCCGGCGTTTGCTTTAATCTCAGCCTGCGTTCGCCTTAATCTTGATGTCGACACCCGCAGGCAGGCTTAGCTTGTTCAAAGCCTCGATCGTCTTGGCCGTGGCCTGGACAATATCGATTAGCCGCTTGTGGGTGCGAATCTCGAACTGCTGGCGAGACTTCTTATTGACATGAGGCCCGCGAAGCACCGTGTACTTTTCGACCCGCGTTGGTAGCGGGATCGGCCCATGAACAACGGAGTTGGTCCGCTTGGCGGTGTCCACGATCTCTGCGGCGCTCTGATCCAGAGCGGCGTGATCGTAGGCTTCCATACGGATGCGGATGATTTCCTGAGCTGCGGCCATGTGCCGTGCCTTCTGCTATATCACTCACCAACCAGCCGTCCGCTACGCGGCGTACTAGCAGGCCCGGTTATCAAACAACAGGCTCTCCCCTGCGAGCAGTGGAGAATCGCCAAATCTACGAAGGTGCGGCCCATCTGTCAACCGAGGGGCGCCAGCGAAAAGGCAAAAACCTGCCGAGTTTGCCCGCGTATGGGCAATGAGCCGGGGGACCGCCCAGTCGCCGCGGCAAACCGAGTCGATCAGGCAGACCCTGAGGCCAGATAGCAGGTTGTTAAATGAAATCTCCGCGAATCGGTTAGAAGATGCTTGTGGGCTTGGTGTGGCTGGATAGACTCGCACCTGGAATCAGGCGGTGGTGTGATCACCCTAGACTCACCTCACCGGAGTTAAGAAGAGTGTTTGTGAAAGCCTTCCGGGGCTTGCTCACTTCAGCAGCGTTTGCGGCCGTCGTTTACCCCACCTTGGCCGTCCCCCCTTCGCTGTCCTACCTCGAGCAGCCCTACCAACAGCCCGCTGGCGGCCTCCGCCCCCTTGTTTTCACTCCGACATCGTCGGCGGCGGTGACGCGCGCTGTCTATCGACCGGAAAAAACGACAAGCCCGACAGCTGTGCCACGTCGCGGCAGCGCGACGCGTCTCGTGCGCGGTCCGTCAAACCAGGGCCAGTCGGCGGCAGCGGAATCGAGTGTCAGCGGTCATTCGCAAACGCTCACCACTCCCAACGACTGGTGGCAAAGCCTCAATAGGCAGCGACGTCCTGGCAGATTCTTGACCGACGTGATCGCCGTACCAGCGAGGCGCAAGATCGGTATCGATATTCACGCGGACACCTTGTTGCCGCCTGACGCCGGCGCGTGTCTCGTATTGGATCGCAGCGCGGTCAGCGCGTTGATTAGATACCATGCGGCGGTAGTGTTGCGCAAAGATGACTTGCCTTCCGGCGCGGCTGGAATGCAGGATTATCTGTCGTCCAACAAGCACGGCGATTCCGCATTTCGAACAGTCGTCTCCTTGGTAGTCGTCATTGGTGACTGCAACGGAGATGGTCTGGCAACATGGTCCGATTACCAGCAGTCGTCGGCCGCGCCCGTCGCATCAGGTCAGAGCTTGCTTCTTTCTAGCCAGTGATTGAACTCTTCGCCGATCGAATTCAGCTTCAGATTTCCGATCAAGATCGAGAGAAAAACCGTTGGCATGCGCCGGCGGCAGGGCGCTAGCCCATCACGGTTGGGGCCGGGGCGTCGGTGAGGCGATGCGGGCTTCCCCCAAACCGGCTTCCGTCAACAAATAGACGGCGAACGTCGCCAGCCAGTGCTCTCCTTCGTAGTGCCCGCTGAATACGTACCGAAGCCCTGCCTCAGAGTGGGCCGCAACAGACTCTTGCAGCACCATCCGCCGGGGATCGCTCTCGTCAAGGGCGGTCAGCACGCCGTTCTGAGTCCATGCCCGAGATAGATTCAGTCCCACCAGATGGACGAGCTTGCCGTCCGTCACGTCGGAAACAATAGCGGGCTGCATGAGCGTCGCCGTGGCCGACGGTTTCTCGGCTAACCCTGGCAAGAACTGCTCCAGCCATTCGGCGAATTCCTCCCTTGGCAGCACTCTCCGCATCAGATCCGCCTCGTTCCAGGCGGGAGAAAAGAAATCTTGCCCTGAGGGCTCGTAGCCAGCCGGATAGTCTCGGTCCGCCAGGTACTTGGTGCGCGCATAGTTGATGATCTGGTTAACGAGAGGCTTATTGCCAACAGCGCGCGCGTAGTCCAGCACTTGGCCCAGCGCGAAAGCGGTGTCCGGGTGTTCACCGGTCCGGATCGGATAGGTCAGTCTTGGCAGATAGTCGGCCGTTAGCTCGACGAGTTTCTTCTCAAGCGGGGCCAGGTTCTGAGCCCATCGTTTGGCGTCCGGATCGTCCCAGGTATGAAGCTCCGCCGCCAACCGCAACGTCCACGCCCAGCCGTACATGCGCTCGAAGCTGCGGTTCTGTTTCTCCTCAAAGTACGCGGCTTCAACTTTGAGCTTGTCGCCAGTTAGTTGCTGGTCTAGCAGGCGACGAATCTCATCATTGACGGGCGACTGGGGGTAGTGCTTGGCCAACCGTACCAGCATCCAGTGGCCGTGGACGGAGGAGTGCCAGTCGAACGAACCAAAAAACACCGGGTGCATCTGCCGTGGGCTCAACACGGATTCTGGGCCGGTCATTACGTTGGAGGGTTTGTTGGGGTACTCGCGAGGAATACCTTCCAGGGCGAGTTGAGCAAAGCTGGCCACCTGGTCATCGCTGAGAGATTCACCCGGACTTGGCCAGGACTCGGCATTCGCGCTCGTGGTGAAGCTCATCATTGGCAAGACGACCGGCAGCAGGACAAACAGCACGCGGAGTATTGCTTTGCGCATGGCCTAAGCTGGCGAGTGAGGCGGCGAGAAGAAGTCTCCTTAGTGTAACACCCTTGGGCACGTTCCGGGGAAGACGCAGCGGTGGTGGTGACCAGCTGCAGGAGTCGCGCAACCAAGGAGGCGGGGCCTTCCGACCCCGCCTCTTGGTCTTCCACATTGCTACTGGGCGCCCTGTTACTATCGCTTCGCCCAACTCGCGTCGGCATTGACGAGTAGTTCCCGTTCGTTCCCGTTATTCCACAGCTTCAGGGCGTCGACGTCTTTGTTCTTCAAGAACAGCAGCGTGCGGCCTTTGACCACCTTGAAGTTGGTTGGATCCACGGGGAAGTTCTTGCCGTTGGCGATTCCGATGGCGCACCAGCCGCCGTAAGCAGGCAAGTACTTCTCCGGGTTTCGATCGAACAACTGCTTGGCGTCCGCAGAGACAAAGTGGTAGGTCACGCCCTTATAGGTCGAAGGATAGTCAGCGCTGCCTTTGATGGCTTTGTTGGCTTCGATGTAGGCCACAGGGCAGTAGCCCTCCAGTGCCAGCCCCGTCGACGGCAGGTTGTAGCCGTGCAGGTAGGCACGAGACTCGGTATGAGAGCTCATTTTGTCTGCCATGGCCATTTCAGCGGCGTAGGTATAGCTGGCTCCCACGGCAAGGGTGGCGGCGAATAAAGCGGCTACGAAGTTGCGGCGTGTCATCGATCTCTCTCCTCGTGTACGGCAATGATTTGAGTGGGGTAAAGCGCCGACGGCGTTTGGCCAAAACGCCGCCGGCAGGTCTCAGCCGGCATGCCCTTTTGACGCCGCGTCGTACGAAGGTCTTACTCAGAAAAGTCAAGAAACCTTCGGCTGCCACCGTTGTGTGAGCCAGTTCACATTTGGCTCGGGTTGGCGTCATAGTCAGTGCAACCCGGACCCAGGAGCACTTCGGTTTTCCCTCTGCTAGCAAGCGGGCTGCAGTGCCGGCTCTTCCGCTGCCGAAGAGAACCACTATGGGAATCAGCACTGACAGCGCGATCAACAGTGTTCTTGCCGCCCAGCAGGCACAGACTCAATCGAAAGTGGCCACGAGCGTTGCCGCCAAAGCGATCGACGCCCAAGAAGCTGCCGGCGATGCGGCGGTGCAATTGCTTGAGGCTGCCAGCCAGATTGGGAAAGCCGCGGGCAAAGGCGGACACTTCGACGCGGTCTTATAGCGGGCAGCGAATCCTCGCTTGCCACTAATCTTCGCCCCGAAATCGCTTCAGCACCTCGTCTGGCGCCGCGGCGTATCCGCTGGGAGTCATGCTAAAGCTGGCCAGACCTTGGCTCAGCGATCGCGAGGCATTGGAGTAGCCAAACAAGTTAGCCAGTGGCGCTTCGGCATGGACCACGGTCACCACGCCCCGCTGTTCGGTCTGATGGATGATCGCTCGCCGTTGTTGGAGGTCGCCCACTAAGCCGCCCAAGTGGTCTTCGGGCGTAGAAAGCTCGACCTTCATTATCGGCTCCAGTAAGACGACGCCCGCTTCTCGCAGGCCTTTGTCAAACGCCAGGTTGGCTGCCGTGCGAAAGGCGATTTCGGTGGAGTCGGTCTCATGCACGTCACCGCCAAGGATGGTGGCCTTGAGCCGCAACAGCGGGAATCCCAAGGATCCGCCTCCCCGGATGGCCGTCTCGAGTTCTTCGACCACCACGTTCAGATGCTCGTCAGGCAGGTTTTGGCCCGGGTCAATGGACACCATCACCGGCGGCAACTTGGCGGCCAGCGGTCCGCTGGGCGTGAACGGTTCGACCTTTAGTCGCACGGCGCCTGTGTGTTGGACGCCGTTCATAAGCCGGTTGCACTCGCCCACCACCTCCGTGGCCGCGGCAACAGTTTCCCGGTAGCTGACGCGTGGCTTATGGACCTTCACCTTTAGGCCAAAATCTCGCTCAATGCGGTGCTGAATAACCTCCAGGTGCAATTCACCCATACCGGAGATCAACGTCTGACCGGTCTCCTCATTTTCCTCAGCCCGGAAGGTGGGGTCCTGTTTGCGAAGCATCTCAAGCACGTCGGCAAGCTTCTTTTTCTCACCAGAGTTGTCTGCCTCGACGGCTACGGAGATGACCGTCTCCGGGAACTCGATCGATTCCAGCACGATCGGCGCCCGCGTGTCGCACAGCGTGTCGCCCGTCACACTATCGCGCAGGCCGACCAGTGCGACAATGTCGCCCGCTTGGGCTCCCTCGAGTTGTTCGTCTTTCTTCGTGGCGTGGATTCTCCAAATCTGCGCAGCGTTCTCTTTGAGGTCCTTACCCGCGTTGAGTACCCGTGAGTTCGGCTTTAATTCGCCCGAGTAAATACGAATCCAATACAAGTCCGCTGTCTTGTGGGGCAAGATTTTGAACACCAAGCCACAGAACGGCTCCTTGATGTCGGGCTTACGAACGGCCTTCTCGCCAGCAGTTTGGTCGCTGTCTTCGCTTTCCGCTTTGCGCTTGCTTGCCTTCTTGCTGGGCGCGATGCCCTCGACCGGAGGCATCTCCAGCGGGTGGGGCAGGTAAGCGGCTACCGCATCCAGCAGCGGTTCCACCCCCATGCCGTGCAGGGCAGAGCCACACACCACGGGCTGGATCTGCTGATGGATTGTCGCCTCGCGTACAACCTGGTGAATCAGAGCTTCGGGGATGTCCTCGCCACCCAGCGCCAGTTCCATCAACTCGTCGCTAAAGTCGTAGAGTTGCTCCAGCAGCTTCTCGCGCCACAGTTGTGCTTCGTCCACCAGGTCGTCCGGCACCGTTTCTGCGACGATGTCGCGACCTTCTTTCCCACCGGGAAACGTCAGCAGTTGCATCCGCACCAAATCGATCACGCCGCGAAACGGGTCCGCCACGTGTTGCGGTCCGAGGCCTGCGGGCAGCTGAAGTACGGCTGGGTTGGCGCCCAGTCTGGTTTGCATCTCTTCGACCACGGCCTCGAAGTTGGCGCCCTCGCGGTCGAGCTTGTTGATAAACGCCAGTCGTGGCACGCCATGCCGATTGGCCTGCCGCCAGACCGTTTCGCTCTGAGCTTCCACTCCCTCGCGCCCGCTGAACACCACCACGGCGCCGTCTAACACGCGCAGCGAACGTTCCACTTCGGCGGTAAAGTCAACGTGCCCCGGCGTGTCGATCAGGTTGATCGAGATGTCCTTCCACGGCAGTTGCACACAGGCCGAGTAGATGGTGATGCCGCGCTGTTGTTCCTCGGCATCGTCGTCCGTGGTGGTTGTGCCCTTGTCGACCTCGCCAGCCCGATGTCGCTCGCCCGAGACATACAGCATCCGCTCGGTGACGGTCGTCTTGCCGGCATCGATGTGGGCGATCACGCCAATGTTGCGAAGGGTGGTGAGGTCTGCGGACACGGCGGCGACAGGGGAGAGGGAGTTGAGTTGTTGGTGGGGCGCGAAACACGCCCAGAGACCGGAACAGGGACTCACATCCCTTGTGTTCTCGAAGTCAAGCACAGCGCTTACGGCGTCTGTAAGCACCGAATTCTACCAAGAACGCTTAGCCATGACTGCCTGGCCTGTCATGGTGCTCGGCGCACTGGCCCGATTGGGTGCGACGAATCGTCACGACAGGCGCCTGATGGCTTATCACGCCGATGCGCAACCTTGATTTCCTGCGAGCGAAACCGCGCAACAGTAGGACTACTGATTAGGAGAGCCAAGCCATCCGGTCGGTTGCTGGCGGCTGTATCGTGGCACCGACGCCCCAGGAGGAGAATGGTGATGCACAAGCTTCAGATCGCGAATTGGCTTCGGCTGGTAGCCAGGGTTGGGTCGTTGGCCGCCGCCGCGTTGGTAGCCGCCTTTATAGTGGGCAACTGGCCGCCGCCGTTGACGGCAGGCTTCCTGCTCTTCCCGTTGGGCGTGCTGGTGGGAACGGCCATCGCTTGGCGATGGGAAGTGACAGGCGGCCTCGTTGCTATGGCCTGCTTAGCCGGCTTCTACCTCAAAGAACTAGCGATCGCGGGCAGCTTGCCAACAGGACCTTGGTTCCTGCTCATCGCAGCCCCGGCCTTGTTATTCCTGGTCGCAGGCTGCTTGAGCAGCTGGCACGAAAAGCCAGAAAATAGCCGTCGAGCCGCGGCTTGATCGGGGCCACAAGAGTGGCCCCGTCCGAACTACTGCGAGTCGCAGGAACACGTAGCCACCCGCAGATGGCTGGTTAAGCGGTTTTTGGGATCAAGCTGGTCGGGTCAACTCAAGAACCGCTGTACGCAATACGAAACTCACACGAGGACGCGAGTTCCGTCTGATGTCGGTTCCCTCTACAGAATCACCAGGCAAAGTGAGCGAACGCCTTATTGGCGTCGGCCATGCGGTGGACGTTTTCGCGGCGGGTCATGGCGACGCCCTCGCGGTTGTAAGCGCTGGCCAGCTCGTCGGCAAGCTTCAAGTGGGTGGGGCGGCCCTTCTTGTCGCGGATCGCCATCAGAATCCAGCGAATGGCCAGCGACTGCTGTCGGGTGCGGTTGACTTGCATCGGCACCTGATAAGCGGCGCCACCGACGCGCTTGCTGCGAACCTCGATGGCCGGCTTCACGTTCTCCACCGCTTGCGTGAAGACGTCAATCGGCTCTTCTTCTGGCATCCGCTCTTTGATCACATCCAGAGCATCATAGAACACCTTCTGTGCGGTACTCTTCTTGCCGTCGAGCATCAAGCAGTTGATGAACTTGGCGGCGAGGATCGACCCATGAACGGGGTCCGGCTTGAGCTGCTTGCGACTGGCGGTAATGCGAGCCATGGAGAAAGAGCCAGGGGGTTGGAGGCCAGTATTCTATGGCCAGGAGTGCGTGAGTGTTGGTTCGGTCGAGTGTTGGTTTGGTCGAGCGGGCTTAAGGCAAGTGAGCTCAAGGAAGTGAGCTTACGCCGATCAAGCTTAAGCGGCTCAGCCCTTCTTGGCGCCGTAGCGGCTACGTGATTGCTTCCGATCCGAGACGCCCAGGGTGTCCAAGGCGCCGCGAACAACTTGGTAGCGAACACCCGGCAGGTCCCGAACCCGGCCGCCTCGCACGAGCACGATCGAGTGCTCCTGCAGCGTGTGGCCTTCGCCCGGGATGTAAACCGTGACCTCTTTGCCGTTGGAAAGCCGCACACGGGTAATCTTCCGCAGCGCGGAGTTCGGCTTCTTGGGGGTCATCGTCCGCACGGAGAGGCAAACGCCCCGCTTCTGCGGGCAACGCTCCAGGACCGGAGCCTTGCTGAATTTCCGCTTCTTCTTGCGGTTCTTGCGGACGAGTTGGTTGATCGTGGGCATAGGGTTGCGCGGTGAAGTGTTTCGCTACGGGTGGCTATGTCGGGCTCGGGCGAATCGATCAAAATACCGGATTGCAGGCGGCTGTCAACCGGCCGGCAAGGTCCGCCCAGGGCGATTACTCGCCGTCGGCGGAAGTGTCCCCGCCGCCCAACAGGGCGTCGAGGCTGCTCGGCAGCTGGGCTTCGGTGGGCGGAGCAGGGGCCGGATCGCCGTTGGTGACCTCCGGCATCGACTCCTCGCCGGCGCCTTCCAAGAGCGGGAAACTTTTCTCCAGGACGTTGGCTTTCTCTGCCGCCAGGGCTTCCAAGGCCTCGGGCCGGATGCGTACCTCCGACTCCTGAATGCTGCGGAAACCAGTGCCGGCCGGGATCAGGTGGCCCAAGATCACGTTCTCTTTGAGGCCCACCAGGTTGTCGGTCCGTCCTGCCAGGGCAGCTTCGGTCAGTACCTTAGTCGTCTCCTGGAAGCTGGCCGCCGAGATAAAGCTGCTCGACTGAACCGATGCCTTGGTGATTCCCAACAGCTGGGTTGAAGCCGTTGCCATCTTGGGCTTCGTGCCCTTGGCCAAGTCTCCGCCAAGCGACTCGATCTGGGCGTTGGCCTGCTCCAATACGTTCTTGGGCACGATCGATTCGGGAGCAAATTCACTGTCACCTTTGTCAGTGATCTTTATGCAATTGCTGACCGACTCATTGGCCCGGCGGAAGTCGTACTTGTCGACCACCGAACCAGGTAGCAAGTTCGTGTCGCCCGGCGATTCGATTTTCACCTTCCGCAGCATCTGCGACACGATGATCTCGATGTGCTTATCGTTGATCTCCACACGCTGGCTGCGGTAGACGTTTTGAATCTCGCGGGTCAGATACTGTTGGACCGCTTCTTCACCGGAGACACGCAGGATGTCGTGCGGTACCAGCGGCCCGTCAACCAACGAGTCGCCCGCCTTGACGGTGTCGCCGGAGTGAACGCGAAGGTGCTTGTTGTGCGTGACCAGATGCTCGCGCTCAATGCCCGAGTCGCTCTTGACCACGATGGACCGCTTGCCGCGCTTCTTCTCAGCCATGATTTCGACGGTGCCGTCGATCTCGGCAATCACGGCGGGGTCTTTCGGCTTGCGAGCTTCGAAGATCTCCGTGACGCGGGGCAGACCACCAGTGATGTCTTGCGTACCGGCCGCTTCGCGTGGCGTCTTACCGATAATGGCGCCTGCTTTGATCTTCTGGCCTTCTTTCACCTCAAGGTGAGCCTTCTCAGGCATGTAGTAGAAGTCCAGCACCTTGCCGTCCTTGGGATCCTCCACCACGACTTGCGGGTGCAGGTCGCCCTTGTGCTCCATAATCACGAAACGAGTGTGACCAGAGGCTTCCTTCTCGGACCGCATGGTTTCGCCTTCGATCAAGTCTTCGAAGCGAATCTTACCGCCCGTTTCGGCCAGAATGGGAATCGAGTGCGGGTCCCATTCGCAAAGGACATCGCCGGACTTGGCGGTGTCACCTTCGGCAAACTTGACCGTAGCTCCCGTGGGGGCTTCGTACTTCTCGATCTCACGGCCGCGGTCATCGCACAGGGCGATTTCACCGTTACGACCCAAGACGACGTACTCGCCTTCTTCGTTCTGCACGGCCTTTAGCTTGGCGTACTTAACGATACCGCTCTTCTTGGCCTTGATGTCAGACTTCTCGACGTCGCCTGTGGCCACACCACCAATGTGGAAGGTCCGCATCGTCAGCTGCGTGCCGGGCTCGCCGATCGACTGGGCGGCGATAATGCCCACGGCCATCCCTTCTTCCACCATGGACCCCGTCGACATATCCATGCCGTAGCATTTGCGGCAGATACCGAGCGGAGCCAGGCAGGTCATCGCGCTGCGGACTTGGATTTTCTCCAAACCAAGTTGCTCGATCCGGCGGGCGATGTCGGCGGTGATCATTTCACTGTCGCCAACAATCTTCTCGTCGGTAATCGGGTTGACGATGTTCTGGCGGCTCACACGTCCTTTGATCGACTCAGCCAAGCCCACTTCGACCTTTTCACCGCGGTAGATGATGCCCTTGGTGATGCCTTGCGTGGTGCCACAGTCGTCCATGGTGATGACCACGTTCTGGGCAACGTCGGCCAGCTTACGGGTCAAGTAACCAGAGTCAGCCGTCTTGAGCGCGGTGTCTGCCAAACCTTTCCGGGCGCCGTGCGTGGAGCTGAAGTACTCCAGCACCGTAAGGCCTTCGCGGAAGTTAGCTTTGATCGGCGTCTCGATGATTTGGCCGCTCGGCTTGGCCATCAAACCACGCATACCGCCAAGCTGACGCATCTGCTCCTTACCGCCACGAGCACCCGAGTTGGCCATCAAGAAGACCGGGTTCACGTATTGGTTGCCACGATAGTCGCTCTCCAGAGCGTCCATCATCTCCTGGGTGATCTCTTCCCGAGCGTGCGTCCAGGCGTCAAGCACACCGTTGTACCGCTCGCCCTCGGTAATGATGCCGCGCTGGTAGAGTTTATTTCGCTTGAGGACCTCTTTCTCGGCGGTCGAAAGAATCTTCCATTTGGTGTCGGGCGTAACAAGGTCGTCCGTGGCGAAGGACAAACCGCTGAGGGTGGACATCTTGAACCCAATTTTGTTCATGTCGTCCAGTAGCTGAATGGTCTTTGACCGACCCAAGAACTCGTAGCAGTCGCTCACGACCCTGGCCAATGAGCTGCTCTTCATCGGTTCGTCGTAGAAGGGCATCCCCTCGGGAAGCATTTCATTGAAGAAGATGCGGCCGCAGGTCGTATCGATCACGCGACCCTTCTTCGAAGCATCTTCCATTTCGTCACGCAAGCAACGATCTTCCGGCAAACGAACCTTGATCTTGGCGTGCGTGTGAACCTTGCCCATGGCGTGCGCCATTTCGGCTTCTTCAAACGAGCCGAACACCATGCCGTCACCGGGCGCCTCGGGCACGTTCATCGTGATGTAGTAGCAACCCATCACGATGTCCTGCGATGGGCTAATCACCGGGGCGCCGTTGGCGGGGCTGAAGATGTTGTGCGTGGACATCATCAGCGTGTGCGCTTCCACCTGGGCCTCGATCGAGAGCGGCAAGTGAACCGCCATTTGGTCTCCGTCGAAGTCGGCGTTAAAGCCTTTGCAGACCAGCGGGTGCAGGTTGATCGCGTTGCCTTCGACCAACGTTGGTTCGAAGGCTTGGATGCCCATGCGGTGCAGCGTAGGAGCCCGGTTCAACAGCACGGGGTGGTTGGTAATCACCTCTTCGAGGATGTCCCAAACCTCTTCGTCTTTCCGCTCCAACATCTTCTTGGCGGACTTGATCGTATCGGCGTGGCCCAGTTCCTTAAGCCGACGAATGATGAATGGCTGGTACAGTTCCAGAGCGATCTTCTTGGGCAGACCACATTGGTGCAGTTGCAGCTTGGGTCCAACCACGATCACCGATCGCGCGGAGTAATCCACGCGCTTGCCGAGCAGATTCTCACGGAATCGGCCCTGCTTACCTTTGATCATATCGGTGAGCGACTTCAGCGGCCGGTTCGACGAACCAAGCACGGGGCGCTTGCAACGGTTGTTATCGAACAGCGCGTCGACCGATTGTTGAAGCATCCGCTTTTCGTTGCGGATGATCACTTCCGGAGCGTTGAGGTCCACCAGCTTCTTGAGCCGGTTGTTGCGGTTGATGATCCGGCGATACAGGTCGTTGAGGTCGCTGGTGGCAAAGTTGCCCGAGTCAAGCAGGACCAGTGGGCGCAGGTCGGGCGGGATCACCGGAATCACATCCAGCACCATCCATTCCGGCTTGTTGTCTGAGTCGCGAATCGACTCGACCGTTTTAAGCCGGTTGATAAGGTCTTTTGCTTTTTGCTTGCTGCCGGTTTCCTTGAGTTCTACGCGCAGCTCTTCGGAAAGCGTAACCAGGTCTAGCGATCCCAGCAGCTTGCGAACCGCGTCGGCCCCCATGTCGGCGTCGAAAGTTCCTTCGCCAAATTGCTCACGAGCGGCGCGGTACTCTTCCTCGGTTAGCAACTGCTGGGGCTTGAGCCCCGTGTCGCCGGGGTCGGTCACCACGTAGTCTTGGAAGTAAATCACCTTTTCCAAGCTGGTTGTCTTCATCGCCAGCAGCGAACCCAGTCGGCTGGGCATGGCCTTGAAGAACCAAATGTGAACCACCGGAGCGGCCAACTCGATGTGGCCCATCCGCTTGCGACGTACGCGGCTATGCGTGACCTTCACGCCACAACGGTCGCAGATCATGCCCTTGTACTTCATGCCGCGGTATTTGCCGCAAGCGCACTCCCAGTCCTTCTCCGGCCCGAAAATCCGCTCACAGAACAGACCGTCCTTCTCTGGGCGGTAGGTTCGGTAGTTGATCGTTTCGGGTTTTTTTACTTCGCCAAACGACCAGCTGCGAATGTCGTGCGGTCGAGCCAAGGAAATCTTGACCGACGCGTAGTCGTTGATGCGATCGTAGTTGGAAGTTTCGAGCAGGCTCATACTAGTGTGCTCCTTGAAGTCCAAGTGGTCTCACGCAGAGGCGCGGAGGCGCAGAGGAGGATCGGTTAAGGTCTCACGCGGTCCCTCTGCGCCTTTGCGCCTCTGCGTGAGACAATGGGTTCTTCGGACTATATCTGTCGCTTTTCCAACTGCATGTTGAGACCCAGGCCGCGGATCTCGTTGGTCAAGACGTCGAAACTGGCCGGGGTGCCGGCTTCGAGCGTATTCTCGCCCTTGACCATGGATTCGTAAATCTTGGTCCGGCCCTCGACGTCGTCACTCTTTACCGTAAGCAGTTCCTGCAAGATGTAAGCGGCGCCGTACGCTTCCAGGGCCCAGACTTCCATCTCTCCAAAGCGCTGGCCGCCAAACCTCGCCTTACCGCCCAGTGGCTGCTGGGTGATCAGCGAGTAGGGGCCCGTGCTGCGTGCGTGGACTTTGTCATCCACCAAGTGGTGCAGCTTGAGCATGTAGATATAGCCAACGGTCGTATCTTGCTCGAACGATTCGCCACTGCGACCGTCAATCAGACGCGCCTTTCCAGACCGGGGCAATCCGGCCTCTTCCAGACAGTCGTTGATCTGCTCTTCCGTGGCGCCGTCGAACACCGGCGTAATGGCTTTGAAGCCCAGCTTGGCGCCGGCCCAGCCCAGGTGGGTTTCCAGAATCTGACCGACGTTCATCCGGCTTGGCACACCAAGCGGGTTGAGCATGATTTGCACGGGCGTGCCATCGGGCAGGAATGGCATGTCTTCCTCAGGCATGATCTTGGAGATCACTCCCTTGTTCCCGTGGCGGCCAGCCATTTTGTCGCCAACGGAGATGACACGCTTAGTAGCGATGTAAACCTTCACCATTTGCAGCACGCCACTGCGAAGTTCGTCACCACGCTTCATGCTGTTGAGCTTACGATCGCGAGCGTCGATTGCCTCTTCAACCGCCGGCCACAGCGTCTTGTGGGTCTTCTCGACCGCCTTCTGGCGCTCGGGGCTGCGGATGTCTAGCGAGGCGAGCTTGAAGGCGGCGGCTTGCTCGGCCACGAACGAAGGATCTTGGTCGTGGACCAAGCTATTGCCATCGTCGTCCGTCAGCTTCTTGCCAAGCGTCGATTCGATCTCATTGACCAGCTCTGTGAAGGCGGCAGCGATGCGCTCGTTGCCTTCCTTTTCTGCGGTCTTCAGATCGCGCTCAAAGTCCTTGCGCTCGTCCTCGGTGAGGCTCATTCGGCGGCTAAACTTCTGCGTATCAATGACGATACCCTCGACACCTGAGGGCACTTCCAGCGAGTCATTTTTCACGTCCTCGCCGGCGCGACCGAAGATGGCGTGCAGCAGTTTCTCTTCCGGCGTGAGTTCGGTCTTGCTCTTAGGCGAGACCTTGCCCACGAGAATGTCACCCGGCGTGACAAAGGTGCCGATCCGCACGATGCCGCTTTCGTCCAAGTTGCGGAGCATCTTTTCTGAGACGTTCGGAATGTCGCGGGTGAACTCTTCGCGGCCGAGCTTCGTCTCGCGGATCTCAACGTCGAACTCCTCGATGTGAATCGACGTGTAGGTGTCCTTCTTCACCAGCTCTTCGCTGATGATGATGGCGTCCTCAAAGTTGTAGCCCTCGAACGACATAAAGGCGACCAGCACGTTGCGGCCCAAGGCCAAGTTGCCTTCAAGCGTCGCGGCGCCGTCGGCGATGACCTGGCCTTTCTCGACTTTGTCACCGGGCTTTACGATCGGCTTCTGGTTTTGGCACGTCCGTTCGTTAAGTCCAACGAATTTCCGCAGGTGATGCACTTCAGGGCCAATCTCAATCCGGTTGGCGTCGGCGTAGGTGATGGTGCCCTTGTGACCAGCACGGACCAACAAGCCCGAGTGCCGGGCGACGTCGCGTTCCAGGCCCGTGCCCACGATCGGCGGGTCCGCCACCAGCAGCGGCACGGCCTGACGCTGCATGTTCGAGCCCATCAAAGCGCGGTTGGCGTCGTCATGCTCAAGGAAAGGAATAAGACCAGCCGAAACGCCAATCATCTGACTTGGCGCCACGTCGATGTACTCGATCTTATCGGTTGGCACGAGTAAGAAGTCCGACCGGTATCGGGCGACAATCGTGTCTCCCGTGATTTTGCCATCTTCCACGGGAGAGTCGGCCGAGGCGACATAGGCTTCGTTTTCTTCGTCCGCTCGTAGCCAAACCACCTCGTCGGTTAGCTTGCGGTTCTTAATCACTCGGTACGGCGTGATTAGGAATCCGTAATCGTCCACCGTGGCGTACATCGCCAAGCTGGAGATCAGGCCAATGTTTGTGCCTTCCGGCGTTTCAATGGGGCAGATGCGGCCGTAGTGCGAAATATGCACGTCTCGCACTTCAAAGCCCGCTCGTTTGCGGTTCAAACCACCGGGGCCAAGAGCCGACAGGCGCCGTTCGTGCGTCAGCATCGAAAGCGGATTCGTCTGGTCCACGACCTGCGAGAGTTCACCGCGGCCAAAGAAGTATTCAATGGCCGCCGAGATGCTCTTAGGGTTGATCAAACTTCGCGGCGTCATGTCCTCCGCATCTTTCAGACTCATCCGTTCCTGAACGGTGCGACGCAGCTTGAGGAAGCCCTTGCGGAGTTCGTCGCAGGCTAGCTCATCGATCGTACGTAGGCGCCGGTTGCCAAGGTGGTCGATGTCGTCGACGTACATCTCCGGGTCGCTAGCGGCGAGCCCTAGGATATAATTGACCGAGTTAATCAAATCCTCCGCGCGAAGGATCATCTCGTCCTCAGGCACGTTGAGGTCGAGTTTGCGATTGATACGGAAGCGACCAACCCGTCCTAGGCGATAACGGTTCGTGTCGTAGAACTTCTCGGCAAATAGGGTGCGGGCTTTTTCCAGTTGCGGCGGATTACCAGGACGCAGGCGCTGGTAGATCCGCAGCAAAGCTTCTTCGTGGCTAGACGTTTGATCGTCAGCCAAAGCGTTCAGCAGGTGCGGCGTGGGGGGCGGGTCCATCACCTCGACACCCTTCACCCCTGATGTGCAGATGATCTCGGCGGTGTTCTTGGTGATTCGCTGACCACCTTCGAGGATGATCTCGCCGGCTTTCTCGCTGCCAACGGGATACACGATGTCGTCAACCGCCACCTTGCCCTCGATCTTGGCGACGCTGCGGCCGTCCACGATCTTCTGCTTTTTGGTGTCATAGAACGCGCGAAGAATGTCGGAGTCGAGCGAAAACTCGGGTCCCATGGCCCGTAGCAGCATCACGACGCTGAACTTGCCGCTCTGGTCGATACGGACCGTGATTGAGTCTTTCTTGGTGGTGTTGATCTCGATCCAGCTGCCCCGTTCGGGAATCACCCGGCAGCTGAAGACGCGACGTTCACCCGCTTCGATTTCTGACACAAAGTCGATACCGGGCGAGCGGTGCAACTGGCTGACCACCACGCGCTCGGCGCCGTTGATGATGAACTCACCGCCGCCCATCATGATCGGCAGGTCGCCCAGATAAACTTCCTCCTCGATTGGCTCCTCGCGGTTGAGCCGCAGCCAAATGCGGAACGGCCGGCCATAAGTCAGCCGCAGCTGGCGACACTCGTCGGATTCGTAGCGTGGCTTGCCCAGCTCGTAGCGCAAGTAGTCGAGGCTGATCGACTTATCGTAGCTCTCGATCGGAAAGATCTCGCGCAGCACCGACTCCAGGCCGTCGTCCTTCCGCTTGGTCGGATCGGCTTCCTCTTGCAGAAAACGCGCGTAGCTGGCGGTCTGAATCTGCGTCAGGTCGGGAATCTCGTAGTCCTGCCGGATGTTGCCAAAGCGGCGGGTCTCAGGCGTTGACAATCGGCGGGCAGTGGAGACGGCCATAGTTGTGCTACTCCGTTAAGAGACAGGTGTGACAAGACGACGAGCGCACAGCAGGCCACGGGTTTTCACTGGCGGCGCAGCCGACCAACCGGTCAGCGCGCTCGGCGCGCAAACACCCACAGCCCGGCAATCGCCGGCCGTCACAGACGGGGAGGGATCGGAAAGAGAAAGTCATGCACTAAGGCGCGTCGTGCGCCTTGATCTCAGGGTACCGGAAATCGAACAGTTGCCGCGCGGCAGCGCGGCCACTCTTCCGCAAACCGCTGCGATTACTTGATCGCAACAGTTGCTCCGGCTGCCTCGAGATCGGCCTTGGCCTTTTCCGCGTCTTCTTTGGAAACGCCTTCCTTGACCTTGGCGGGGCATCCCTCGACCATTTCCTTGGCTTCCTTGAGGCCCAGACCCGTGATGCCACGGACCGCCTTGATCACGCCGATCTTCTGATCGCCGAACGACTCCATCACGACGTCGAATTCGGTTTGTTCCTCGGCGGCTTCTCCACCACCGCCACCATCGGCGGGGCCAGCCATCACAACAGCGCCACCACCGGCGGCCGGCTCAATGCCGTGCTCATCCTTCAGGTAGTCACTGAGTTCCTTTGCTTCCTTGAGCGTGAGGCCGACAATCTTGTCGCCCAGGTCTTTCGTGGTGTCCGAGTACTCGGCAACGGCTGCGTCGCTCATCTTTAACTCACCCTTTCTCTAGGTTGGCCGACGCTACGGGAGGCGGCGGCCGGCAAAACTGCTGTACTTAGTTGACTCGATCTTGACTCGATTTATGACGAAGGGTTTGGCAATCGCTGCTAGGGCTGCGCCGAAACCGTTGCTTCGCTTCGTAAAAGCTTCTACTCCTCGTCGCCCTCGCCCTTCTGCTTGACTTGGCTGGCGAGTGCGCCGCCGGGGCCAAGCAGTTGAGCATTGAGCGTAGCGCCAGGGCCCAAGATTTGACCAACCAGCATGCTGAGCTGTTCGGTGCGGCTGGGCCACTTGCTGACTTGTTTCACCTCTTCAGAAGACAGCTTGGCGCCGTCCATCACGCCGCCCTTGGCCTCGAACTTCTCGTAGGCCTTGTCATCCGTGAGGGCAGTGACTTCCTTGGCCAGGGAGACAATGTCTTCGGCTCCCCATACCACAGCCGTGGTGCCGGCGGCCCCTTCAAACGCAGGGGCCAAGCCTGTCCCTTCGGCAGCGCGACGGGCCAGGCTGTTCTTCACCACCATCAGGCTGATGTTCTTGTCGCGAAGCTTCTTGCGAAGCTCCACCGTATCGTTGGCTTCCATCCCGATCACGTCGACCAGCAACGCGTCCTCGACGCCTTCCCAGCGACGCTTCAGTTCGTCGGTCATCAGTTGCTTGACGTACTTGCTCATGACTCGTGGCTCGTGATTGTGGTTTGTGACTCGTGCAATCGAGGTCAACGGGGACCACGGCGCGAGGCAAAGAACCCTTTGATTAGACGGCGAGGCGAACGCTGGGACTCATGGTGGCCGAGAGGCATGCGCCGCGGACATAAACGCCCTTCACGGCAGCAGGCTTCAGCCCAATGATCTTGTCGATAAACGCCTGGACATTCTCGGCGAGCTTGCCTTCCTCAAAGCTCAGCTTGCCGACCACGGCGTGGATGTTGCCGCCCTTGTCGTTGCGGAACTCAACCTTACCCGCTTTGTATTCGGCGACCGTTTCTGCGACGTTTGGCGTCACGGTGCCGGCACGAGGCGAAGGCATCAAACCGCGGGGGCCCAACACCCGGCCGAGCGGACCAACGACCTTCATCATGTCGGGCGCCGCAATACACGCGTCGAAGTCCGTCCACCCACCCATGATCTTCTTGGCCAAGTCGTCGTCGCCCACCTCGTCGGCTCCCGCCTCTTGGGCTGCGGTGGCTTGGGGACCCTTAGCGAAGACGACCACCCGTTGCTCACGGCCAATGCCATGAGGCAACACGATCGAGCCGCGGACGATTTGATCCGCCTGAGTGTGGTCAACGCCCAATCGCATGGCGATCTCGACTGATTGGTCGAACTTGGTGGCGTCAAACTGCTTGAGAGCGCTGACAGCGTCGGTCAGCGGCAGGGGATCCGGTTTCTGCTTCTTAATGGCAGCCCGGAACCGCTTGGATTGCTTAGCCATGATTACCTCGGTTGTGGTTCAAGCCGCTGGCTTACGCAACCAGCGTCCCACGCATGCTCACCCTGTAGCCGCCGGTCACTGATCGGAAGCTACAGGACGAAGTGTCTCTTACCCCTCAACAATCAAACCCATGCTACGGGCCGTGCCGGCGATCATTCGCTTGGCGTGCTCCATGTCACGGGCGTTGAGGTCGTTGATCTTGGTGTTGGCGATCTCTTCCAACTGGGCATCCGTTACGGTGCCGACCTTGGTCTTGTTCGGTACGCCCGATCCCTTGGCGATGCCGGCCGACTTCTTCAGCAAGACTGCCGCAGGCGGGCTTTTGGTGATGAAGTCGAACGACCGGTCATTGTAGATGCTCACGACGACCGGGATCATCATCCCGCCCGCCTCTTTCGTCTTGTCGTTAAACGCCGTGACGAATTGGCCCAAGTTCACGCCGTGCTTACCAAGCGCGGTACCCACCGGAGGAGCAGGAGTCGCCTGGCCGCCGGGGATTTGGAACTTTTCCTGGGCGACGAGTTGCTTTGCCATCAGTACCTCGGTTGTGGTTCAAGCCGCCAGCTCAGGGGGCCAGCGTCCCACGGTTATTGATCCCTGGCCTTGCGGCCCGAGATCATATTGCCTCGATTTGCCAGTGTTCAAACTCGACGCCAGTCGAGCGGCCGAAAATGCTGATCATCACGACCACCTTGCCGCTGTGTTCGTCGATCGCGTCGACCTCGCCCTCGAAGCTTTCGAAATTGCCTTCCTTGATCTTCACCTTGTCGCCAAGAGCGAACTTGATGTCGAGCTTCGGGGTGTCGTCCGTTTCTTCTTCTTCAGTGTGCAGGATCTTGGCGATCTCGTGGGGCTCCATCGGCGTGGGGGCGCCGCCGGAACCGGTGAAATCGCCGATGCCACCGGTCTCGCGGATCGCGAACCACGTGTCGTCATTCACGTGCATCTCGACCGCAATGTAACCGGGCCACAGCTTCCGTTCGACAATCTTCTTCTTGCCGGCTTTGAACTCGGTGACCTTTTCGGTAGGCACCAAGATCTGGCCGAACAGATTGTCGAGGCCCTCAATGGCCACCTTCCGTTGCAAAGCCGCAGCGATGGAACGCTCGCGGTTGCTTTGCACCTTCAGGATGTACCAATCCTTCTTGATCTCTTCGTCGTCTTCTTCCGCAATTTCGATGGGCCCGGCAGGGGCAACCTCCGGCTCAGGGTCCGGTTCGCCGTCTAGTTCGGGGTCGTACTCGTCAGCCTTGTCTAACGCGGCGTCGCCTGCTTCGGCGTCAGCTCCGTCAGCTCCTTCAGCTTCTGCTTCGGCAGCGGGCTCATGAGCTACCGTTTCTGACTCCTCCGGTTCCACCTTCTCCGCCGCGGCGACTGAAGCCTCTACCGCCGGGGCGACTTCCGACTCTGCCGCCGGGGTCTCTACCGCCGGCGCTGGCGCGGTCTCTGCGCCACTCTCGCCAGCCGGCGCTACGTCGTCCGCTGTTTCGTCAACCTTTGCCGGTTCGTCCGTCACCGTCTACTTATCCGATCTCAAACCGCGAAACGCCCAAGGGCTGAATTGTCGTCGCTCAAATACGTTCGCTGAATCGCCCCGCGTCGGGCGAATCAGATGATCCAACCTAGCAGCCATTGCCAAATAAAGTCGTACAGGAATAGCAGTCCCGCCAACACGAAGATCGTCAAGATCACGACCAAGGACGCTCTCCACAACTCACCGCGAGTCGGCCACGAGACCTTGTTCATCTCGGCTTCGACCGAGATTAAAAAGTCTGCGAACCTTGGCAACTGGACAAGCCGGTAAGCAGCCCAAAAGCCGACCAACGCGACCGCAATAGCGATCGGCATCGAGAAGGAGGTGTCGCCGTCAATTCCTTCGAGCGAACCTTTCAGCGCCCAGGCTCCAGCAGCGACAATCACCGCCAAAGCGAAAAACGTCACCTGCCGAGCGATCCGGCCCTGGCTTCGCTTGTAAACGCCAAACTGGAACAGTTGTTGAAGGTAAGCCGTCACGCTAAGTCTGCCTGCAAGGGGGAATCCGTACCAGAAAACGAAACCGAGTGGCTCAATCCCTTTACCGCGACTCGCTGAGAGCCACAGCCACTCCGCTACCCACGCCCGCGCCTCCGCTTCGCCTACTTATCGCTACACGATGCAGCGCCGCGGTCCAACACGGCGTCGCCCACCTCAGCAGGGGCGGTGGGACTCGAACTCACAACCCCCGGTTTTGGAGACCGGTGCTCTGCCAATTGAGCTACGCCCCTAGGGCGTGACTCGTGACTTGTGATTCGTGACTCGCAGTCTTCCCGCGAGTCACTAGCCACAAGCCACGAGGCACTTATCTCACTTACTCGATAATCTTTGTTACCACGCCCGAGCCAACCGTCTTACCACCCTCGCGGATAGCAAAGCGAACGCCGTCGTCCATAGCGATAGGCTTGGACAGCTCGACCGAAAGCTTGGCGTTATCGCCCGGCATGCACATCTCGGCGTCACCCATCAGCTGGGCGGTGCCGGTCACGTCGGTCGTGCGGAAGTAAAACTGTGGACGATAGCCGCTGAAGAACGGCGTGTGACGGCCGCCCTCTTCCTTGCTCAGGACGTAAACCTCGCCCTCGAACTTGGTGTGCGGCGTGATCGAGCCCGGCTTGGCCAGCACCTGGCCACGCTGGATGTCCTCACGCTTAACACCACGCAGCAGGCAGCCGACATTGTCGCCAGCGATGCCTTCGTCCATCGACTTATTGAACGCCTCGACACCCGTGCAGGTGGTCTTGGTGGGCTCTTCGGCCAAGCCGATGATTTCCACTTCCTCACCAACCTTGATGGTGCCACGCTCGATACGGCCGGTGGCCACGGTGCCGCGGCCTTCAATCGAGAAGACGTCTTCGATGGCCATCAGGAACGGCTTGTCGACTTCGCGCTCCGGCTCAGGAACATACTCGTCGATCGCTTCGAGCAGCTCGGTGATGCACTTCTGAGCTTCAGGATCATCCGGCTTCTCGTAAGCAAGCTTCGAGTTGCCCTTGATCAGCGGCACTTCGTCGCCGGGGAAACCATAGGTGGTCAGCAACTCGCGAACTTCCAACTCGACGAGTTCCAAAAGCTCTTCGTCGTCGACCAGGTCGCACTTGTTCAAGTAGACCACGATCCGGGGCACACCAACCTGGCGAGCCAGCAGAATGTGTTCCCGAGTCTGCGGCATCGGGCCGTCAGGCGCGGAGACCACCAGGATGGCGCCGTCCATCTGGGCGGCTCCGGTGATCATGTTCTTGATAAAGTCAGCGTGACCCGGGCAGTCGATGTGGGCGTAGTGACGGTTGTCCGACTCGTACTCGACGTGAGCCGCGGCGATGGTGACGGTCTTGGTTTCGTCACGCACGGTGCCGCCCTTGGCGATGTCAGCATAGGACTTCGCCTGGGCAAGGCCCTTAGCGGCTTGCACGGCGACGATGGCGCCCGTGGTGGTGGTCTTGCCGTGGTCAATGTGACCGATCGTGCCGACGTTCACGTGCGGCTTTGTCCGCTCAAAAGTGTCCTTAGCCATTGTTCTCCCTGATAAACTTCTTGGGACGTTGGAGGTGCTTGTTTCAGTTGAATAAAACGATCGATCCGTGAGAGCTGCTGACGAGACTTGAACTCGTGACCTCGTCCTTACCAAGGACGCGCTCTACCGACTGAGCTACAGCAGCGGAGAAGCTGTTAGGGGGTGAGCCTTTAGCTATTAGCTTCGTTCCGCGAACCGCTCTCCTTAATCTATAAAGCTAACCGCTAAAGGCTAACTGCTAACCGCTCCAGAGCGGGTGAAGGGAATCGAACCCTCGTCTTCAGCTTGGAAGGCTGTGGCTCTACCATTGAGCTACACCCGCAAACAAAAGGCGAAAGCTGCAAGCGGAATGCCGGATACGCGCGACAATGCTGCTTATCGATCTCGCCCGTAAGTCCCGTTCGCTACCTCGCCTTTCCGCTCTTGTCGCAATCTCGACGGTGCGGCCCGTACCCAGCTGGCCGAAAGCCACGCCTTGGTCTGAGCCAAGTTAGGCTTCCCGATAACCCGCTCCTCTGGAGTGCCATCTCGGCGCCAGTGAAGCGGAGCTGCAGGAAGACCAGTGGTGGGTGCAGGATTCGAACCTGCGAAGGCAGAGCCATCTGATTTACAGTCAGACCCGTTTGACCGCTTCGGTAACCCACCGTGATTTTTGCGGGCGATCAGGGACCCGGGTCAAGGTTGGTGTCTCCCGAGACTTCAAGGCGTTTGTGCCCTCAAAATCCCGCGTGGTTTCCAACCAGTCCGTGGGTCCTGAAGAATCGTCCTCGCGGCTTGCAGGATGAGCGTTCTGGCATCCTGCCTCATCCGCCCCTGGCGCCCTCCCGGCGACCCGCCAGCTACGTGAGAGCTAGCGGAGGGACTTGAACCCACAACCTGCTGATTACAAATCAGCTGCTCTGCCAATTGAGCTACGCTAGCCCATCGCTCGCAAACACTTGCGAATCGACTAATATACAAGCCGCCAGAAACCCCGCAAGGGCGGCACCCGCTTTTCACCAACCAAATAGGGGCGAAACCACGGAGGCTGGGCAAGTCTGTCGGCCGGAAGTCCCCTTCATCGCCAAACCATGACGGTGGGCTTCACTATTAGACCCAACGAAGTCGAGCACGGTTCACCGCTGGCGGTATCTGTGGCGGACGCTGGCGAGCATCCAGATGGCCACCAAAACCGGGCTGCTGGGCTCCGGAACCGCTGCCAGAGTAGCGCCGTTGAGGGCCGCAGCCGACGTTTGGCCAAAATTCTGCCGCCATAGGTCCAGGTTGGCAGCGGGGGCCTGGCCAGCGGCGAAGAGGTTTCTCCAGATTGCGTAATCTGCGCTATCCACCGATCCATCCAAGTTGAAGTCTCCCGGCGCTGGGAGCTCGACGGTGAACTGACCCACCATCATCAGGGTGCCGCCCAGCGAAAAATCGACCGCGTTGTTCGCTAAAAGCGCGTTTTCCACGGGGATGCTCTCGGTGACCGACGCGGGCAGAAAGACGGTCA
Source organism: Lacipirellulaceae bacterium (assembly GCA_965263315.1). Taxonomy (GTDB): domain Bacteria; phylum Planctomycetota; class Planctomycetia; order Pirellulales; family Lacipirellulaceae; genus JBCCQL01. The sequence goes on from CBDHGZ010000002.1 coordinate 1,105,970, forward strand.
GGCCATAGTCGACCGTGGTCGCCGTGCCGCCGATCTCTTGAGCATTCAGCGAGCCGGATTGCCCCGCTTCGCCCGGCACGGTGAGTGGCATGGCGGAAAAGTTCTCGCTGCCGCCGGGGTAATTGACCGAGCCTTGGTTGATGGTCAGCTGGTGATCGGCAGCCGGGAACGTGCCGTCCAAGGCGACCGTGCTGAAGCCAATGCCCGGCGTCGAAAGGGTGCCGGCCAGCCCGCTGGAATTGGCGGTAAGCACAGAAAGCGAAAGCGAAACGTCAGACGCCTGGACGGATCCGGACAGGAAGCGGATGCCCGTCACGATGGCTCCTTGCGACAAGACATCCAACTCAAGCTCGGCCGTGGCGCTACCGGAGAGGTTCGAGCTGGCGGTATCGCTCAAGGTGCCGGCGAATAGGACGTCGGCACTCACGCCGATGTCCATCTGATTGCCCGACGCGCTGGGCGGCGCCAACGACAAGGGCACCTGCAGCGTGATTGCTTGAGCGGTCGGGCCGATGCCCAAGATCGCGATCCACAGGGCAATCCAGCCGTGCCGGGCTGACGCAAAGCATCTCATCGAGCGAAGCCGATTGGGTGAGGGAGAGTTTCAGGCCAGACCTATGAGCCTAGTCGCCCCCGGCACGCGAAGCCAGAAAACACGTCGCAAGCCACAAAAAAAGCTGCCCACAGAAGCATCTGTGGGCAGCGCGCGGTTTGCAGTCTCTTGCGGCAGCGGGCTCAGGCGGCCGGGGCGACCGGCGGGGTGGCCAGGGCGGTCGGCGGGGTAGTGATCACGGGCGCTGGCGCCGGGGCGGTCGATTGGATCATTCGTCCACTGCTATAGATCGACGGTAGCAAGAGCTTTTGGCCCACCTGGAGCGTGGAGCACTGGTTGTAGGCCAGCACTTTTCGCCACAGCGAGGCATCGCCGTATTCCCGCAGGCAGATCGAGTCGAGCGACTCGCCCGGTGCTACCCATGCGTAGCCGTGCTGAGGGTGGAAGCAGTGATCCGCCACCGGCGGTGTAATCACCTTCTGAACGACCACCGGCTGCTGGACAACGACCGGCTTATGAACCACCACCGGGGCGCGATAAACAGGGGCATGGTAGACGGGCGTGTAATGCTTTTTCACGTAGGTCGTGCGGTAGCCGTAGCCCCCGCCGTAGCCGTATCCGCCGCCGCAGCCGGCTTCGGTGATGCTTGGAACCAGGGCCAACAATCCGGAGGCAGCCAACGTGGTGATAATCGTGCGCGACATGACAAACTTCTCCTGAAAACGTGTAAGGGCGGGCGCCACGGGGTTAGGCAGCGAGGCCTGGAATCGCCCGGTGGCGGCTGAGCAACCTTTGTCTCAACGAAGCCTGATACGCCGCTCAGGTGGGGCCGTTACACAGCGAAGGAAAATCTTTGCAGGTCATCCATCACCCATTGCCAAGTCGAGCGCGATGCGCCGTGCGAGATGGAACTCGGCCAGATCCAACTCTTCGCCTACCATGTGGATGTTTCGCTGTCCGCAACCAAGCGTTGCGGTAGGCACGCCACGAGCCGTGAGCCAGTTGGCGTCGATCCCGCCGTTGGTCACTGCCATCACAGGTTCTTCGCCTTGTGCCCGTACCGCGGCGGCAGCGGCCATCGCCGAGGGATCGCCACTGGGCAAGCGAAATGACTCGTAATCGAGTTGGCCCTCAAACCTAACGGCGCCCTGCTGCCCACCGTCGTTGGTCACAGCCTTGGCTGCGCGAGAAAACGCCTTCTCAATTTCGCGAACGATCCGCTGACGGAACTTCGCGTCGTGGCTGCGAGCTTCGGCCCTGAGGGTCACGCGGTCCGTGACGACATTGGTGGTTGCCCCTCCCTGGATCACGCCGATGTTGCTGGCGCCACGGTTCTTGCCCTTCACGACAAGCCCGTGCCAACCCTTCTGATGAAGGTCTGCGATGGCGATGGATGCAATCGCAACGGCGCTAACCCCACGCTCGGGAGAGTTGCCCGCGTGACTTGCCAAGCCGGTCACATCGATGGTCATCCGATAGCCGCCCGTGGCGCCGATGGTCACTTTGGCAGGCGAACCGCCATCAAAGTTGAAAGCCAGCTTCGGCTTGCCAAGCTGAGCGACGGCCAGGTTTCGAGCACCATGCAGGCCGACTTCTTCCTGCACGGTGAACAACAGCGTGAGTGGCGGATGAGGCAGCTGGTTTCTTTGCAGCGTGATGGCCGCCGAAAGGACCACGGCGCAACCCGCCCGGTCATCGGCTCCCAGACCGGTATGGGGGTTAGCCGATAGGACGCGTTGGCCTTTCCGCTTTGGTTTGCAGCCAACGCAAATGGGAACCGTGTCGGCATGAGCGGCGAGCATCCGCCGGGGACCTTTCTTGGTTCCAGGCAGCTTGACGATTAAGTTGCCAACACCGCCGCCGTACTTCGAGCGGCGATGGGCGTTGTCGTGCTGGATGGCCGAGGGGGCCACACCAGCGCTACGCAGCTCGGCGGCAATTGCCTCCAAGACGGCTGCTTCCTCGCCACTACGGCCTGGAATCGACATGAGTCGCATGACGAGGTCCGTGGCTTGATTGTCGGTCATGAGGGCTGGCTCGTGGCTGGTGGCGAGGGGTTTGTAGTATCATGCCGTTACGCAACCCAACTCACCAGCCACCACTCACGGGCGTCGCCAAGTGATCCTGATCGTCGACAACTACGACTCGTTCACCTACAACCTGGTCCAACGACTGGGTGAGATCGACCCGGCACTTGAAATCCAGGTGGAGCGAAACGATCAGATCACCGTCGATCAAATTCTGGATCGCAATCCCGATCGGCTGATCATCTCACCCGGGCCTTGTACGCCCACCGAGGCCGGCATCTCGGTCGAGTGCGTCAAACGGCTGGCCGGAAAGATGCCACTGCTTGGCGTGTGCTTGGGGCACCAGTCCATCGGTCAGGCTCTGGGCGCCAAGATTGTTCGGGCACGCAATCTGATGCACGGAAAAACCGATCAGATTCATCACGAAGGCGGACGCCTACTCGAAGGCATCGAGAATCCTTTTCAGGCAACTCGTTATCACAGCCTGGTGATTCAGCCTGATACACTGCCCGACCAGCTTCGCGCGGTTGCTTGGGCTGAAGAGCCGCATGGCGGCCGCGAGATCATGGCGATCGAGCACCGCGATCAGCCTCTGTTTGGCGTGCAGTTCCACCCGGAGAGCTTTCTCACGCATCGTGGAACGCAATTGCTGAACCGCTTCTTGGCGGTCTGATCCTGGCGTCCCTCCCCTGACGCCCATCCTCATGCGGGCGCCAGCCCTGGTGCGTGCGGTTCGTTATGATGGCCACATGAGCAATCTGTTGAGCGTGGCGGAAGCCCTCCAATTGATTCAGATCAAGGCCGCTCCGCTGCTGGCACAGCCTATCGCGTTGGCCGAAGCGCGGGGACTCACGCTGGCCGAAGACGTATCCAGCGACATCGACTCCCCGCCTCACGACAAAGCCATGATGGATGGCTATGCCGTGCGCAGCGTGGATCGTGACCAACCGCGGCAAGTCATTGAGCAGGTCTTTGCGGGCGATGTCCCGCGGCTCGCGCTCTCGGCAGGCGCCGCCACGCGCATCATGACCGGAGCCCCGATGCCCGCCGGCGCCGATGCCGTGGCGCCTGTTGAACAGACGGAAGTGCAGGGCGAAGTGATCCGACTCACGGGTCCAACACCACCGGCCGGCAAACATGTGATGCCTCGAGGGCAAGCAATTACCGCTGGCCAAGTTGTGCTTCGGGCGGGCGCGTCGATTCGCTCTGCCGAGGTCGCGCTGTTGTCAGAGGTCGGTTGCTCTCAACCGATCGTCTTCCCACGCCCAACCGTCGCCGTGCTAGCCACCGGTGCGGAGTTGGTGCCAGCCTCTGTCAGGCCCGAACCAGGACAAATCCGCAACAGCAACGGACCGATGCTCCGGGCAGCCGTTGTTGAGTCGGGCGCCACGCCAATTGACCTGGGCGTTGCGACGGATGATCTCTCCGACTTGAGATCCGCCATTTCCAAGGGGCGAGAGGCCCACGTGTTGCTCGTCTCTGGCGGCGTGTCGGCCGGTGACCGTGATCTTACCCCAGGCGTGCTGGCCGAACTTGGCGTTCAGCAGGTATTCCATAAAGTGGCGGTCAAGCCGGGCAAGCCGCTCTGGTTTGGCCTGTGGCCCATGGCCGAGGGCCAGGGACCGACCTACGTGTTCGGCCTGCCCGGCAATCCCGTGAGCAGCTTCGTCTGCTTTCAGTTGTTCCTGCGTCCGCTGCTGGCCAGTTTGTCCGGGCGCGGCTTTAGGGGACTGACGGCGATCAATGCCCAACTTGTGGAGGAATTGTCGCACCGCGGAGGGCGAGAAACCTACCTGCCGGCTACCGTCGAGCCAGCGTCCGGCCAGCAGCACCAACCCCAAGTTAAGCCTGTCAGTTGGAAGGGTTCCGCGGATCTTGCCGGCTTGGTCGGGGCCAATGCTTTGCTCCGGCTTTCCGCAGAGCCGCAGCATCTGCAGCCGGGCGAGTCGGTTCCGGTCCTCCTGCTGAACCCTGGGGGGGAGTGAAACCGCTCCGACAGGCCTTCAAACCAGCAATTTAGTTGACAGTTTGGCGAGTTCCTGATGATGATAGAAGAGCGCGTGGAATCCGCCGCGCCGGCCGAGTGGCAAATCGTAAAGCCAGCGTAGCCAACCGTTTGGAACAAGGTTTGGCGGCTCGTTGGACGGCCACATGGGGATCGGCCAACAGGAACAGAGTTCGTCTGTCGTTGCGTATTTCGAGGCAATCATTTCGCGGCTCTCCTACGAGTGATGTTGCGGAGCGTGCGCTGCCATTTTCGGCCGCTGCCGATTTGTCAGCTTGCTCCGTGGCAGATGGAGCCAGACCACCGTTGCGGTTGGCTGAGTAATCGGTCCGCAATGAACTGGCGAGAGCCGTCACCCCAGGGCCGGGGCTATTTCCTATCCGTTGGAAGCGACACCCAAGCATGATCACCAAACCCGCCATCCGTCTTTCCGGTTCCTCGAGTCGCCGCGCTCTGATCGCGACTGCCGTGGCCATTTTGTGCACGACCAGTGTCCGTGAAGCGGCTGCCCAAGCAAATGTCCTCTCCGTGGGCGATGTGAGCCCTGCCGAGCGACCGTTCATTCCAGGTGACCAAGGGGTGCCGGTCGGAGGCAGTTCCGTCTTTACCACTGGGGTCAACTTCTTTGGTGACCCGGTCGACCCTTCGCTCGATCCCAACTTCGATCCGTCCGTTAAGTCTTCAGGGCGTTTCACCGACGAAGACGGCAACACCGTTGGCCAGTTCAACTACGAACGCAGCGCCAACATCGAAGTTGGTCGCTATGCCACGGGCCAGATGTTGATGTCGGGCGGCGCTGTGCTCAGGTTTGGCGACCTGATCATTGGCGGCGATACGGGTGAAAACACCCAAGCCAACAATCTCAACTTCGACACGTCCGGCTTCCTTAGCGTTGCCGGTTCACAAATCCCTGCCGGGAGTGGCACCGTCGAGATCGCTGGCAATGGTACGGTCTTTAATAACCACCCGTTGATTGTCGATCCGCAGTTTCAAGACGCCTCGAACCCAGAAGCCACCACATTTGATATCCCCGTCTCTTACAATCCCACCTTCCTACAGGGCGGGGTGGATGGAGACATCGACCGGATTACGGACATCGCACGACCAGGCACCGTGACCGTGATCGGCGGCGGCAATGGTGGAGCTGGGGAGTTTGACCTCTACGTCGGGTTGCAAAGCAGCGGTGTCCTACGCATTGCCGAAGGCGGTCGGGCTGAGATTCGTGACGGCGCCTTCATTGGCATGGGCCCCACGGCCGTTGGCACCGTGAGCGTCGATGGCATTGGGTCTTACCTGGGCGTGTACGGCATGAAGAATCCCTTTTCCGGCGGAGGTGGAGGGGCTGAGACGATCATCGGTCTGTACGGTCAAGGGAACCTAGAGATTACCAACGGCGGACGCGTTGATTCCTTCAATCGCGCGGCTTTGGGTGCCATCGACGGCGCCGGCGATGAAGGTAACGCCTTCGACCAAGGCGGACACGGCACCGTGCTGGTCGAAGGTGCAGGCTCTGTATGGCGGGTGATGATTCCTACGGGCGCCAGTGGTACGGCAAACGCCTCTTCCGCGCTGTCAGTAGGAGAGTTCAGCCGGGCTGGTACGATCGATGCCCGCTTTGACGAACTGCTCTCAGAAACCGACGCTTATCTGGCGGAGGATGGACGCGGGACGCTCCGCATCCGAGACGGTGGATTGGTGGCGGTCCTCGAAGATGGGCTAACCAACAACGACGATGACGCCAGCATGCGGATCGGCTTGTTTGGCGAACTGCAGCTTAACGGTGGCCGCATCGTTGTGGGCGATCGGCTCGACAACGACGGGCTTATCCGTACCGGCGATAACCTCAATGGTGTCGATAGCTATGGCGACGGCGTCATCGAGACCGGTTCCTTCCTGAACTCTCCCGCCGGGCAGGTTCGTGTGCGTGCTGGCGAGAATCTCCAAATCCGCAGTCTGGCGGATGACAATCAGTCAGAGTCCACCATGGCCGGGATGACCACCACGACGTATCAGTATGCCAATGCTGGAAAAATCTTCGTGCTGGGCGACCAGGCGCTAGGCAAGGCGGAAATTGAATTCATCCGCGAGCAGGACACCAGTCAGAACGGTACTCCGCTGGACAATCGCTTCAAGAACCTGTTCTTCGATGATGTCCCAAACCAAACCGCGACGCCGGCCGATGTCCGTGGCAAGATCTTTGCCCAAGACGCCAATCTGTTCTTTCGCTCCGACTTTCTCAACGAAGCCGATGTGGACTTCATTGGTGGCGACAATGTGGTGACGGGTATCGTGGAGAACGCCACAACAGGACGCATTAGCGCCCTGAACGGATCACATGTCACGTTTACCGACGACGTGGTGAACAACGGCATCGTACTTCTCAACGATGATTCAACGGTCACTTTCGCTAGCAACTTCACCAACAACGGCTTCTTCGTCGACCTCAACCCCGTGCCCGTTACGGTGGGTGGTGACTTGGAGATGGCAGGCGTCTTCGAGTTTGCCTTCGAAGGCGGACCCACGGAAATCGATTTCACGCGGATGAGCGTGGTGGGGGACGCCACGTTCTCAGACACTTCGTTCATGACGATCAACGTCAATGCACTGGACGCTTCCGTTCTTCAGTTGGGCGATACGTTTGAGGTCCTCTCGGTACTGGGCGGCGTGGTGGACAACGGCCTGTTTGTGTTGCCAACCTTCCTACCCGGCCCCGGAAACTTGGCCTTCGTGGCCCGCGTCTTCGATGCTGCCTTTGACGACCAAGCAGTGATTCTAGAAGTGGTCGATCAAGCTTCCGTGGTGCTCAACATCGCCGGCGATTTCAATGGCGACGGCGTCGTCGATGCGGCCGACTACGCCTTTTGGCGTAACAACTTAGGAGGCAGCGAGGCTCTGCTTAACGGCGCCGGTGATGGATCGGGCGTCATCGACGTTGCGGACTTGGATATCTGGCGGGACAACGTTGGTATGACCGCCCCGAGCCCGCTTTCTGCTAGCACCGCGGTGCCAGAACCGGCCTCCCTGGGGCTCTTGCTAGCCGCTTGCTCAGCCACGATAGCTGCGCGCGTCCGCCGTTCTTAGCGTCAAAGCACTTGGGAAGTGCTTCTTCGGTTTGCACCGGCGCCGCTGGTAGGCGCGATTGGTGCGCTTGCGCCGATTCTCCCATTTTCCCTGGCTGTGCCAGGGAGTCCGAACCGATAACCCGTACCGAGTCCGGATGCTGTCCGGATTGGGGCCGGAGCGTAGCCGCTTACGGTCAGGCGAACCAAGCCCACTGGTTACCACTGGTAGGACTGACCCAAATCAACTCAAGGACCGCCCGCGCGTGTTCAGGAGGAACTCCATGTTCGGCTTCAATCTTACCAGCAGCGCAGAGACACTTGGTCGCCGTCTGACCCAGGTTGTGAATCAATTTGGCTGGCGCTTGGCTCTGGCCGGCAGCCTCACCATGGGGCCAGTGGCGTCAGCCGATACGCTCACTGAATTGCCTGCGGACCCGGTGGCCGAGCAGACGGCCGACATGGAGTCTTTTGGCGAAGGACTCGGTGCTGATCGTCACCCGCAAAGTGACGGAGACTATCGATGGCGAATCGGCCGACATCAGCCTAGAACCGATTTCGCAGCATGCAGACAAAGAACCCGAGCTGGCCGATCCCCCCACCAAGAAGCCTCTCGCCACCACGGTGACGGTCATCAAGCCAGCCTCGCCGAAGAACGCGGCGGGGACCAAAGCCAAAGCGCCGAAGACGGCACAAGCCGAGGCACAAAAGGCAGCTTCCGTTAAGCCGCCCGCCGTCAAATTCATTAAGCCCAGCGCCGAGTCCGTTGCGCAAGCCGATGCCAAGCCGGCAGCTGACCAAGACGAAGCCAAAACCGGAAGCTACCAAACCGGAAGCGCCGCGCGTTGCTTTCCGTCCTCCAGCAGAGAAAGCCACCGAACCAGAAACCAAGCCTGTCGTCGATGCGCAACCTGTCGCCACCTCGACCGACGTTGCCGAGGCGCTGGAGCCCGTCACAAAACCCAAACTGGAAGCGGCTCGTTTCCACGGCATCGTCCCTGGCGCCTCGACTCGCGATGAACTCATCGAGTCTTGGGGCCAGCCTGAGCAAACCAAGCCGGCCGGCGAAGGCGAGCTGCTCGCTTACGATCTGGCCCCCTTTGCGGGAGTGCAGGCTTTGGTCGAGGACGATCTGGTTACGCTGATCCGAGTTCAGCTCGAGGCCCAACAAGAACCCGAGCGACTGGCTCGCCGCCTTCGATTGGACAAAATCGCCCCTGTCGAAATCCTGAACGAAGCAGAAGCGTCCGTGGCCGGCATCGCTTATCCAGAGAAAGGCATCGTGCTGATGCTGGCCGAGCCTTCGGTCATCGCGCCACCCGAGGCGCCGCAGTTTGTCACGCACATGGTGATTCAGAAGCTCGACGCGGAGGCCTTCGCCTTGCGTGCCGACCAAGCGCCCTACGAGGCCTTTGAGAAGAAACTGGGCGATCTCCAAACGGCACTCGAAATCAATCCCAACGATGCCTACACCAACTGGCAGTTGGCCCAGCTTCATCGCCTGACCGCTTCGCCGGCCAAGGCCGAGCCAGCCGCCGCCGCGGCTCTCAAGGCCGAACCAAATAGCGAAGCCTACCGCCTTTGCCACGCTCAGTGCCTGGCCGATCTGGGCAAGTTTGACGAGGCAGTTTTGGCGGCTCGCAAGGTGCTCGATAGCAAAGACGCCCCCAATGTCGTCAAGGCGGGCGCTTTGCATTTGATGGGCCGCCTCGCCTCGCAGGGCGATTCAAACATCGCGGACAAAGCGATCAGCTTCCATACCATGGCGATTGACGTGGCCGACAAGCTTGCCACATCGTCCGATCTGCGCGAACGCCACACCGCCAAGCGCGTGCTGGTCGACGCCCACTTGGCCGTGGCCCGGGAAATTGCTCGTCGCAAGTACACGCGAAAGAGCGAGATCGTCGCCCAGTGGGTTTCGCGTGCCTCTGGCTTGGCCGAAGAGATGATCACCAACGACGACGGCAGCCTCGAACTGCGCTTGATCGTCGCCGGCGAGTCCCTTGCCGCCCTGGCAGACATGAAGCCTGCCAAAGATCCCGCTCCGTGGATCAGCGAAGCTGAAGAGACCGCCACCCAGTTGCTCGCCGACAGCAGCGACAAGCTTTTCCGCAGCCGAGTGCAATGGCGTCTGGGCGAGGCTTACTTTCACGCCTTGCGAATCGAACACAGCCGCAAACGTGCCGACCAAGGCATCGAGTACGGCCAAAAGGCGATTGACTACCTGCAACGTAGCGCCGTGGTCGGAGACATCCGCCCCGAAGCAGAAGCGCTGGTCGGTCGACTCTACTTCCATATTGGCGCTGCCCACGCCGTTCACAAGCAGGACCACGCTCAGGCGGTCGATTGGTACGATCGGGCTTACCCGCTGATCACTTCCGAGGCGCCCACCAGCGAACTGGCCGTGCCACGCCGCAAAGGTGAAGCCTTGGTCAGCATGGCCGTCTCCTACTGGACTCAGGACCAGCGTGATCGTGGCGTCGAACTGACCGTAGCCGGAGCCGAGCTGATGGAAACAGCTGTCGCGGCCGGTGTGCTGGAAGAAAAAGCCCTGGCCGTGCCCTACGGCAATCTCGCCACGATGCACCGCAAGCTAGGCAACCGCAACGAGTCGGCCAAGTTCGCCAAGCTAGCCCGTGGCGCCCGCGGCAGCGAGACGCCAAGCTTTGCCGAAGCCGTCACCAAGCCGGCCCCGCCCAAGCAGGCCACCACGCCCAAGTCGCCCACGCGCGACAACCGGGCGGCCAGTCAGCCGGCCACGACGTCAAACCCGCGCACCGCGGCCAAGCCCCAACGTCGCACGGCGACTCAGCCAAACCAAACCTCATCCGCCAAGCCGAAGGTTCAACGGATCGAGACCACCATCGACGAACCGGCCAAGGAGCAGACCGCATCGCGTCGCTCGCCGCGCCGCATCGCCTCTTCGCTGCTCGACGCCATGCGGCAACGCACCCGCTTCGGCAGCAGCGACACGAACGACACCAGTGACACCGAAGAGCCCAAGTCAAGCACGCCCACCAAACGCCGCACCAACAGCCGCAAACACCAAAGCCGCACCCTGCTGCGGTAAGCGAGCAACGGCAAGCGGACTTGCACAATCAAAAAAGCAAACACCCCCGTGGAGCCTTTGGCGTCACGGGGGTGTTTTCATGGTCGGGAAGTAGTCGTGGCCGCCCCGCGCACCGCCAACGCTCCACCTCTTGGCCAACGGCAAACAGAGCCGGGCTCGGTTGAGCAGCCGCAATGCCGCAGTTACCCCCCATCAAGTAGGCAGGATCCACCACAGCCCTGCCGCGATGGCGTCCAAAAGGCCTTGGTAAATGCGGCTAGTGTCAGGTGTTTCTTTGATAGAACACCTGCTATGAACTGTCGGTTCGACGCAGTTTCGAGCGGTAAGCCGAGGCCACGGGAGAGATACGACCCGAGATCGTTCGCGGCCCGCCTGCGCCGTCAGATCGACGCCAGCTAACAGCGACATAAGTCTACCCGGCGGCGAACGACCTCAGCGAGTTCGCCCGAGGCCGAAGTCCGCGAAGTCGAGGCATCCTCGGCGAGTTTGGGGAGCGAAGCTCCAGGCTTCCAGCGATAGACACAGGCGGCTGCTGCTTACTCGACTGCGTCCCGATACTGCTTGTGGCATGCAATACACTGATTCGAGACACGGAGCAGCAGACGCGTAGCTTCGTCCGGGCGAACGGTCTTGTTGTCGCCTCTTGGGTCCACTCGAAGCGTCTGCTCCAGACGCCCGGACGCAGCATGGGAGTCGTCGAGGAATTGCTTGAATCCGGCGCTGCGTGCCTTCACGTCGTCGAGGCGCAGCATTTCTGTGAAGTGCTCCCGCATCAGCAGGGCTTCGTGCGAAGGGTCCAAGTCGGGGTGATCCGTCGGCGACCGCCATCCAGCCTTCGCGATGATCTTGAGGTTGTCGTGAGTGCGCTCGATCGCGACCATCGCCTCTGCGAGCGGTGGAACCGGGACCGTCTCTCGAAACTTGACGGCCAAGGCGTCAAAAACCTCGCTCTCAATAGGTTCCGTGTTCCTCACGACCTGGTGGAGTCCGCGGTAATGCCGGGCCGTGCCAGCCAGAGCCAGCAAGTCCAGCGCCGCTTTTCTCGAAATCAACCCGGCAGCCACGCTCGCGACCGCTGCGGCGGCGGGGCTGCGATGCTTGCCGTGGTGACAATGGATGTAGAGTGGGCCTTCGAGGTCGCGGACCGCTTTGGCCAGTTCCTTCAGACGCGAATTGCCGATGCCGTCGTACCCGTGGGGGAGGTGGACGTAACGGAGGCCGAACCGTCTCGCGTTGTCGACATCGGGTTTTGCCCCGTCGACGCTGATGACCGTCTTCACACCGAGGCTGCGCAGCTCAGCGAATCCGGACGAGCCATCCGGCTGCCCTCCACAAATCACCCGCTCATGAACGCGTATCGCGTTGGGCAGGTGTTTGGTGAATGTCCGTCGCGGAGTAGTCGCAGCGTCCTCCGCAACACAGAATGGCGTGTGTATCAGCACAGCAGCGAACAAGAGGCACGCAACACTCCAAAGACCAAATGGGGCCATAGCGAAACCTCATTCCGAAGCATCAATCTCATGAGAGGTAATAAAGTCACCTGGAATTTCGGCGGTTTTTTGCACAACGAGAGCAAAGTAGTAGAGCGGCGACCCCTCCATTGATAAGCGGTGCCGGTACCGTTCCAGGTGGTGGATATCCAGATACTCCGAGAAAATCAGCTCCCGAATTAGGCGAGAGAAGCCTGAGCGGTCGGAGTTGTCGAGGAAAGTTTCCTTGATGTTGAAAGCAACCCAGCCGCCTGGTTGAACAAACTTGAGGGCTTGAAAGAAAGCCGTTGGCGGGATGTCGCCGAATCCGAGCGCTGCAACGGAGGTCAGACAATCGACTGACCAATCGGAGATTTCGTCGATGGCTTCTTGCTTGAGATTCGCAAAGTCTGACACAAAATAATCGTCGTAGAGTCCTGGACGGTCGCGGTGACAAGCGTCTCGTGCCTCGGGGATGATGTCCGCTCCGATTAGGCGAGCAACCCCATAGCCCTTCATCACCTCGCCCATCATGCCGTTGCCCGCACCGAGATCGAGCACCCGCATCTCCGTGAAATTCTGCTCACTTGCGTCCAGCGTTCGCTTCAGGAGTTCCCCGACTTTCTTCGGCGAAGTGCACTTGAGCCGGTCGTAGAACACCTGCTCGTATAGGCCTGGCCGTAGGTAAATCTGGTCGTAGTCGTGAAACCGAAGACGGAGCGTGCGGTCGCCTTCAATCAGGTGAAAGACTACCTCGTTTTGGGCCAAGTCATTGGCGTCGAGCGGTGGAAACTGAATGCGGTGGCGTTGTGGCATGTCGAGAACTCGGGCTAGTTGAGACGGAAGTCAGCGCTCCATTGTCGATTTCCTCGGTTTCCCCGCAACCAGTGCCGGCCGACTGGCCTTAGGCCTTGACATGTTAGAGGCGTCCCTATCTAAGTGTCGCGGCTTGCTTGCTCGCCACGAGAGGAACCTGCTAGACTATCGCGGTTTCATCCAGGTCGCTTCGGCGTTACTTGGTTGCTGGAGTCATTGGCGGTTCTTTTTTGAGACGGATTTACCCCTCTCGTTACAGCACGTTATGCTTCCCGAAAGAGTTTGTGTTCATGAACGGTTGGGTTCTCTACCGCGAGTCGTCGGACTTGCTGCGAGCAGAAGTCTATGAACTAAATCGGCTCCGCCAGGTTGCGGACCAGTGCGGGATTCAGCTAAGTGTCGTCTCGCCTCAGCAGGTCGATTTGGTCGTCACGCGGGACGACCGTCGGAGCGTACTGCTCGATGGAGAAGAGGTCGCCCTGCCGGGCTTCTTGCTGCCACGCATGGGGGCATCGACGACGTACTTTGCTTTGGCGGTCATTCGGCATTTGGAGCGGCTCGGTGTCCACACCTTCAATTCATCGCAAAGCATCGAGACGGTTCGCGACAAGCTGTTCACGCACCAGATCCTCGCTCAGAGCAATCTGCCTGTCGCGAAGACCATGCTGGCCAAGTTCCCAGTTGATAGTGACGCCGTCGAGCGCCACCTGGGTTACCCGGTAGTGGTCAAGACAATAGCCGGCTCTCAAGGAACCGGCGTCTTCCTGTGCGAAACGAGGTCGCACTTTGAAGACCTCATGCAGTTGGTCGAGGCCACCAAGAGCAACGCCAATATCATTCTTCAAGAGTTCATCGCCTCTAGCCGCGGCCAAGACCTGCGAGTATTCGTGGTCGGAGGTAAAGCGATCGCTTGCATGAAACGCAGTTCGCAGGACGGCTCCTTCAAGGCGAATTTCAGCCGTGGCGGAATCGCTGAAGCTCACGAGTTAACACCGGAAATCGAATGGTTGGCTGCAGAGGCGAGCCGTTTGCTTGGCTTGGACATTGCCGGCATTGACCTACTGTTCGATGGCGATCATTTCAAGATTTGCGAAGCCAATTCTTCTCCCGGATTCGAGGGACTGGAGTCTTGTCATCAGATCAGCGTGCCGGAACATCTCTTCTCATTCGTTCTGGTTCGCCTGGGACAGTTTGAGAATCTGCCTCGCATGGCGACCCAAACCCTCGAACCGATTCAACCCGTGGAGGGTGCTTCGGAGGTCTCCCAAATCAAGGGCGATGAGTGAGTCTTCTGAGTGGTCAACCCCAGGATGTAACCGTCGCTTGGCGAGCTTGCCAAGTGGCAGCGGTTGGGCTAGCACCAGCAAGTTGGCGGCCCAGCATACTGAAGGTGGTGCCGAAAACCTCGGAGGCTGGGCGGTCGATTCGACCGCTGAAGATAGCCTCCGGCGTCGCCTGGCCTAAGCGTTCCTAGCTGGCTCCAGGAACTGCGTCGGCCGTAAACACCTGACACGGATGCTTGTGTTCTCCGGTTGCCTTGTGCCCCACGCTTCGCCTTTCGTATCTCAAGGTGATCCGCAGAGCTGCTAACGGGGTAATGGAAAACCCCCATCGGCCAAGAATTCTTCCGCGTGGCACAAAACGGCGCGGCTGAATTTGATTCTTGAATTTGGAGATTCGCCCGGTAGGCTGAGAATTGCCGCTTCTCAAACTTGGGGCCCGTTTGGGGCGGCGTCGACGTAAGTCGTTACGCGTCGGTTGGCACAAGGGCGAGATAGCTCACACAAGCCCTCGAAAAACTTTTCTTGAGCCCGTTCTGAAGGCCCCCGCCAATTTTCTTTGGGCCAAAAAAGTTGCGGCCTACCATTTGCCCGCGGCCGCGCAGCAGCAGGCCACCAATCACCAGTCACAAGTCACCAGTCACTACGACGGCTGCTACATCTTCCGCAGTAGGATGACTAACACGATGGCGCCCAAGACGGCGGTGATGATCTCCGGCACCACGCGGCCGGACTTGGAGAAGCCGAGCAGCCTGATCAGGAAGCCGCCCACAAACGAGCCCACCACGCCAATGATCATCATCTTCAAAGGCCCGCCGCCGCCAAACCCCAACTGGCTAGCGATAAACCCGGCGGCCAATCCGATCAGCAGGAAGTAGATAAGACTGAACATCGTGCTTGGGGGGTAGCAGGCAGGGGGGAGTCAACTTGAGCTTACGGGGCGAGCAACAATCGGCCCGGTGCGGCGAGGAAACCCTTCACCTCGTTCAGGAAGCGAGCCGCGTCGGCGCCATCGACGATGCGATGGTCGTAAGTCAGCGACAGTGGCATGATCAGCCGCGGTTCGACGCCCTGGCCTACAACGGTCGGCAGCATTCGACTGCGGCCGATCAGGACGATCGCCACCTCCGGCGGGTTGATGATCGGCGTGGAGTAAGTGCCCCCCACGGCGCCCATATTGCTAATGGTGAACGTGCCGCCACGCATGTCATCGATTCCCAGAGACCCTTCGCGAGCTTTGGTGACCAGGCGGTCGAGCTCGGCGGCGATCTGCGAGAAGCTCAGCCGATCCGCGTCACGAATCACCGGCACCATCAGCCCCTTGGGCGTATCGACGGCGATGCCGATGTTGACGTATTCCTTGTAGATGACCTGCGCCTGCTCCATGTCGACGCTGGCGTTCACGACCGGGTGCAGCTTCAAGCTGCTGGCGAACGCCTTGATCAGAAACGGCATCTGGGAGAGCTTCAACCCACGCTTGGCGTAGTCCTCTTTGCTCTGCTGCCGCATCTCTTCCAGCTCGGTGACGTCAACGTCGTCGAAGTTCGTAAGCTGGGGAATCGTCGTGTAGCTGGCTACCATGTTCCGGGCGATGGTCTGCCGCATGCGGCTCATCTTCTCAATGCGCGTGGCGCCGGTGCCGTCGGAACTCGGTGTACCAGGGGCGTTGCTCGGGCCAGCCGACGCGCGGGCCTGTTCTTGGGCTCGCTTGACGTGCTCGCGAACGTCGTCTTCGGTCACTCGGCCACCTTCGCCAGAAGGACGCACGCGGCGCAGATCGACACCCAACTCACGAGCCAATCGGCGAACTGACGGACCGGCTGCTGCGGCGGAGTAGCCGTCGCCAGGAACATCGGCCGGGGGCGCCGCGGTTGCTGGCGGCGCCGGTGTGGGAGCTACGGGAGCTGGCGCGGGCGTCGCAGCAGCTGGTTCCGGCGCGGCGGGGGCGGGCGGTGCTGGGGCGGGCGGCGCTGCTGCCACCGGTTCTGGAGCTGGTGCTGCAGGTGCCGGCGGTTCGGGGGCCGGCTCCGGCGTTGGCGCCGGTGCAGCAGGAGCGGCAGCCGTTGCGGCGCCCGCTTCAATCTCGAAGATCACCGCGCCAACCTCCACGGTGTCGCCTTCGCTGACCGCTATCTTGGTAATGGTGCCCGCCGCAGGGCTCGGCACGGGCATAGTTGCCTTGTCGGTCTCGATCTCCAGCAAGTCCTGATCGGCCGTGACAGCGTCGCCCTCAGCCACGAGGATCGCAAGCACGTCGCCCGACTCAATGTTCTCGCCGAGACTGGGTAGTTTGATTTCGGTAGGCATAGAAGATTGTGTTGGTTCGCTATGAATCGGGATCGCTACCGATTGGTAGGAGAATGAAGTGGGGATCAGGGGGTGCAAATCACGGTAGGTAGCCGGCCTGCGGGCGATTCTATTTCCAATGGCGCCATTCGATAAAGCTCGTGTTGACTAGCCAATTCTCAATGTCGTGGCGAATAGGGACATCTCGTGGTCTCCAGTCGTATCCCTGCGCTGCCCTGCCTGCTCTAGGCATACAGTGCCGAAGCCTTTTCAGGATCGACGCCTAAGTCCTTGATCGCGTCGGCGACGGCTTGCCTGTCGATGGAGCCGTCTCTGGAGAGCTTGTAAAGGGTGGCGATGACGACGCTCTGGGCATCCACCTCGAAGTGTCGACGTAGCGCCTCGCGGCTTTCGCTGCGACCCATGCCATCGGTGCCAAGGCAGAACATGCCGTTGGGCGCCCAAGGCAGTAGTTGCTCGCTGAGGCACCGCAGGTAGTCGCTGGCGGCGATGATTGGGCCCTCGCTGCCAGACATTTGCTCCTCGAAGTAGCTCTTCTTGGCGGGCAGCGTCGGGTTGAGCATGTTCCAACGCTCGCACTCCTGGGCGTCGCGGCGGAGTTCGTTGTAGCTGGTCACGCTCCAAACGTCGGAGGATACGCCGTACTTCTCTGCTAAGATTTGCTGCGCCTCAAGCACACCATGCAGAATCGACCCGCTGCCAAACAGCTGGACCCGGTGCTTAGCGTTGGCGGCGTCGACGCTCTTCAGCTTGTACATGCCGCGGACGATGCCTTCTTCGACGCCCGCGGGCATCTCTGGCATCATCACGTTTTCGTTCTCCAGCATCAGGTAGTAGATGCAGGTCTCGTTCTCCACGTACATCTTCTGCAGACCGTGGAAGATGATGACGGCGGTTTCGTAGGCGTAAGCCGGGTCGTAGGCGCGGACCGTGGGGTAGGCGATGGCGTTGACCAGCGAGTGGCCATCCTGGTGCTGAAGGCCCTCGCCGTTCAGGGTGGTGCGGCCTGCGGTGCCGCCCAACAGGAAACCCTTGGCTCGCATGTCCGCCGCAGCCCAGATCAGGTCGCCAATGCGCTGGAATCCGAACATCGAGTAGTAGATGTACATCGGAATCATCGGCACGCCGTGCGAACTGTACGAAGTGCCGGCGGCATTGAAGGAGCTCATCGAACCCGCCTCGGTGATGCCCTCTTCGAGAAGCTGGCCATCTTGAGCTTCTTTGTAGAAAGCGATCTGATCGGCGTCGACTGGCTCGTAGAGCTGACCCATGTGGGCATAGATGCCAACCTGACGGAAGAGGCCTTCCATACCAAAGGTGCGCGACTCGTCCGGAACGATCGGCACGATTCGCTGACCAATCTTCTTATCGCGGAGAAGATCGCTGAGCAGGCGAACAAATCCCATGGTGGTAGAGATTTCCTTGCCCGGTCCGCTGCTGACCAGCTTGTTTTGCAGCGTCTTTTGGTAGTCGGCCAAACTCGGCACTTCGAGCGGCGGGGCGTCGTCGTTGCGGCAAGGCACGCTGCCCCCAAGCGCCTCGCGACGCTCGCGGAGGTACTGCATTTCCGGCGAATCTTCAGGTGGCCGATAGAACGGCGCGTCGGCGACTTTCTCGTCGGAGATGGGGATGCCGAAGCGGGTGCGGAACTCGCGCAGTTCGTCCTCGTTGAGCTTTTTGTTGTTGTGGGTCATGTTGCGACCCTCGCCTGCTTCGCCGAGGCCGTAGCCTTTGATCGTCTTGGCGATCACCACAGTCGGCTTGCCGTTCTTATGATTGACGGCCTGGTTGTAGGCGGCGTACACCTTCTCGGGATCATGTCCGCCGCGATTGAGCTTCTCCAGTTGCTGGTCGCTCAGGTTCTTCACGCGGTCGAGCAGCTCAGGGTATTTGCCGAAGAACTTCTCGCGGATGTATGCCCCACCGGCCACGACGTACTTTTGGTATTCGCCGTCGACCACTTCCATCATACGGCGAGCGAGCAGGCCGTTGTGGTCCTCTTCGATCAAGCGATCCCAGCCGTTGCCCCAGACGACTTTGATCACGTTCCAGCCAGCGCCGCGGAACGCGCCTTCGAGTTCTTGAATGATCTTGCCATTGCCGCGTACGGGACCGTCAAGCCGCTGCAAGTTGCAGTTGATCACGAAGACAAGGTTTTCAAGATGCTCCCGCGACGCGAGCGTGATGGCGCCGAGCGTTTCCGGCTCGTCGCATTCGCCATCGCCGAGGAATGCCCAGACGTGCTTGTTGCGGCAGTCCTTGATGCCGCGGTCGGAGAGGTATTCGTTGAAGCGTGCCTGATAGATGGCCATGATCGGCGCCAAGCCCATCGAGACGGTGGGGAACTCCCAGAAGCCTGGCATGAGCCACGGGTGGGGGTAGCTGGAGAGGCCGCCTCCTTCGCCAAGTTCGCGACGGAAGTTGACCAGGTTTTGCTCGGTGAGTCGGCCTTCGAGGAATGCCCGGCTATACATGCCCGGTGCGGCGTGGCCTTGGTAGTAGACTTGGTCGCCGGAGAAGCCATCCTCGCCACGGCCTTTGATGAAGTGGTTGAGCGCCACTTCGTACAGCGTCGCGGAGCTGGCGAAGGTGCTGATGTGCCCGCCGGGCGACGCGGGGTCGCGGTTGGCACGGGTGACCATCGCCATGGCGTTCCAGCGAACGTAGCTCTTGATGCGGCGTTCCAGATCCCGATCGCCAGGGAATGCCGGCTGGTCATGGCGACCAATCGTGTTGACGTAGGGTGTGGTGGCGGTGAAGGGCAGCTCCACGCCATTGCGCACGGCAGCCGACTCCAGCGTTGAGAGGAGCTCCTTGACCCGCTCCGGGCCTTTCGACTCGAGCACGTAATCGAGCGACTCCAGCCATTCAGAGGTTTCGGCGGGATCGACGTCGTTGGGAATGGGCGAGTTGGGGGATAGATCGGCGCTAGCCATAAATGCCTCAGTTATTGCGGATCGTATCTCAGGAACGAGATCGCAGGTTACTGCTGAATGCCAATGTCTCGTGGGTGAATGAGGCGTCGTTTCTAAGGGACGGCATTCAACCGATAGCTAGTTGGTCATTCACTTCCGTTTTGGTTTGTAAATTTCCGTCGCGGTACCCAGGTGCACTTCGCCGGCAAAGGCGATGGTCTCGCTGAGCGTTGGGTGGGGGTGGATGCTCTCGGCAATGTCGCGGATCTTGCAGCCCATCTCGATTGCTAGGACCGACTCGGCGATGAGTTCGCCCGCCCCAGAGCCAACAATGCCACAGCCGAGTACGCGGTCGGTTTCTGGATCGATGACCCATTTGGTGAGGCCATCGGTGCGTCCGTTGGCCAGGGCCCGGCCAGAGGCTTGCCAGGGGTAAGAGGCAACCTTTACCTTACGGTCTTGTTGTTTGGCTTCTTCGGCGGTGAGTCCCGCCCAGGCGATCTCGGGGTCGGTGAAGACAACGGCCGGTATGGCTTGGGCGTCGTAGGCAGACGGTTCGCCAGCAAGGACTTCGGCCGCAATCTTGCCTTCATAGGCGGCCTTGTGCGCAAGCATCGGGTCGCCCGCCACGTCCCCAATCGCCAGAATGTGGGGATCAGCGGTTTTTTGCTGATGATCGGCTTGGACAAAGCCTCGTTCGTTGACCACGACTTGAGTGTTCTCCAGCCCGATGCCCTTGGATACGGGCCAGCGGCCGATCGAGACCAACACGCGATCAAACTGCAGGGCGCCGTTCAAGTCGGGGCCTTCGATCGAAACCTCGACCTTGTCGCCCAGGTCCTTGAGGCCAGCAACCTTGTGGCCCGTATGCACGGCGGCAAAGCGTTCGCGGACACGCTTCTCTAAGGGTTTGACCAAATCGCGATCGGCGCCTGGCAAGAGTCCGTCGGAGAGTTCGACGACCGTGACGTCAGAACCTAGCTCGGAGTAGACGGTGCCCATTTCCAAACCGATGTAACCGCCGCCGATCACTAGTAGTGAGTCGGGCACGTCTTCCAGCGCCAGGGCGCCAGTCGATGACATCACGCGCGGCGAGCCGATGTCGAGGAACTTGGGCATGGCTGGCACCGAGCCGGTGGCCAGGATGCAGTGATCGAACGTCAGACGGCTGCTCTCGGAATAGGTTTCGGGATCGCCCCCTTCGAGCTGCAATGTGGTGGAATCGACAAAGATGCCGCGGGCGTGAATCTTCTTCACGTTGCGGCGTTTAGCAAGTTGGCCTAGTCCGCCCGATAACGTGTCGATGACGTGCTCTTTGCGGGCACGGAGTTTATCGATGCTGATCTGGGGTCGGGCGAATTCCACTCCCCACTCGCTCATGTCCTCAGCTTCGGAAACAACCTTTGCTACGTGCAACAACGCTTTGCTGGGGATGCAACCTCGCAAAAGGCAGGTGCCACCGAGACGGGGATCGGCCTCAACCAGGGCGACCTCCATGCCCAGGTCGGCAGCCAGGAACGCGGCGGCGTAGCCACCCGGTCCGCCGCCCAGTACAACGACTTGCGAATGCATCAATGAAGCTGGAGGTTAGAGGTAGTGAAGGGGGGTCCGAGGTTGCGCGGAGCGAGTGTTCGGTGAAGCATGGCTTCGCCGTGGCGGACTGCTCGGCACTCCCCAAGTGATTACCGCCAAAGCGGTTGCAGACTTGTAGAGTTTACCCAAACCGGGCGAGCGGACAAAGGGCTCCGCCATGGCGGCTTGGTGGTAGTAGGCCGGCACGCAGGGATAAAAAGCACTTGCCGAGTAACGATTTACGCCGCTCCAGCTACGGCGGCCTACGAGGCTTGGCTAAGCGGGCTCTGGTTTCTTGGATCGGAACTCAGCCAGGCGTCGCATGACGACAAAGAAGGTGGGCACAAAAAGCACCGAGAAGATGGTGGCGGCAATCATGCCGCCGAAGACGGCCGTGCCCACGGCCTGGCGGCTAGCCGCTCCGGCGCCAATGGCAACCAGCAGCGGAAACACACCCAGAATGAACGAGAACGAAGTCATCAGGATGGCGCGGAAGCGAAGCCGGGCCGACTCGCGGGCAGCGTCAGTGATGGACTTGCCTTCGCCGCGGAGCTGGGTGGCGAATTCGACGATCAGGATGGCGTTCTTGCAAGCCAATGCCACCAGCAGCACCAGTCCAATCTGCGTATAGACGTTGACGTCCATCATGCGAATAGCGATCGCCGCTGTGGCGCCCAGCACCGCCAGCGGCGCTACAGCCACGACGGCGAACGGGCTCGTCCAGCTCTCGTACTGAGCAGCCAATACGAGATAGACGAAGACAATTGCCAGCACGAAGATGGTTATCGTCTGCTCGGGGCTTACTTGCTTCTCTTGGTACGAAATGCCGGTCCAATCGAAGGTGTCTCGATCGCCAGGCGTCTTGTCAGCGATGAGCTGCTGGATCAAGTCAAGCGCTTGTCCCGAGCTATAGCCAGGTCCCGGTTCACCGGTGATCGGGGCGGCGGGGTAGAGGTTGTAGCGCGTGATCATCTGCGGGCCGACAGTCTCTTTGATGGAGACGAAACCACCGACGGGTGTCATGTCGCCATTGGCGTTGCGGACTTCAAGCCGGCGAATGTCGTCCGCTTCGATGCGGAAGCGATTGTCCGCTTGCACCCGGACCTGGTAGGTGCGGCCAAACTTGTTGAAGTCGTTCACGTAGGTCGAACCAAGGTACGTCTGAAGCGTATCGAACACATCCGACAAGGGGATGTTCGACCGCTTCACCTTGTCACGATCGATGTCCGCAAAGAGCTGCGGCACGTTGGCGCTGAAAGTAGAGTTCACCGATCGCAAGCCGGTCTGGGCGTTGGCGTCAGCCACGACTTCCCACGTCAGCTTTTGCAGCGCGTCCAGCCCCTGGTCTTCTCGGTCTTGCAATCGTAGTTCGATGCCCGTACCTGAGCCCAAGCCATCAATCGAGGGGCGAGGGAAGGCAATGACGAAGGCTTCTTGGATCTCGGGGAATCGCGCATAGAGTTGACCCAAGATGGCCATTTGTTGGAGCTGAGGTTCGGTCCGTTCTTCCCAGGGCTTCAGGCGAATGAACACGGCTCCGGCATTGGAGCTAACGGTGCTATCGATCAACGAGAAGCCTGCAAACGCGGCCCAGCTTTCCACGCCCGGCGTCTCTTCTAAGATCGTATCAAGTTGCCGGATGACTGCCTCGGTCCGTTCTAGCGACGAAGCGTCGGGCAGTTGGACGTTGCAGAAGATGTACCCTTGGTCCTCGACCGGTAGGAAGCCGGTGGGTAGCTGCAGGAACCACCAACCGGTGAGTCCGCCGAGGCTCATGAACAACACCAGAGCAATAATCACGCGGCGGACGAATTGCCCAACGATGGCGGCGTAAACCGATTCTGCCCCTCCGTACACTTTGTTGAAGGCGCGGAAGAACAGGTTGGGTTCTCCTTTGCGCGGCCGCAGCAAGAGGGCGCACATCGCGGGGCTGAGCGTCAGGGCGTTGATCGAACTGATCACGGTGGCGGCTGAGATCGTCAGCGAGAACTCGCGATAGAGCAGGCCAGTGATGCCGCCGAGCATGGCGGTCGGCACGAACACGGCTAGCAGCACCAACGTGGTGGCGACCACCGGGCCGGAGACTTCCTTCATGGCCTCGACGGCGGCCTCGCGTGGCGCTAGCCCATTTTCGATGAGTCGGGAGGTATTCTCCACGACCACGATGGCGTCGTCCACGACGATGCCAATGGCCAACACCAGGCCAAACAGCGTGATCATGTTAATCGAGGAACCGAAAGCCACCATCACGGCAAAAGTGCCAATCAGTGACACGGGGATCGTAATCACGGGGATTAGCGTCGACCGCCAGTCTTGGAGGAAGACGAAGATCGTAACCACGACGAGGGCAACGGCTTGGAAGAGCGTTACCTGCACCTCGGTGATCGAAGCATTGACGAACTCCGTGGAGTCGACGATGTAGTCGTACTTCATGCCTGTAGGCAAACCGCGGAAGCCGTCCTCGGCGGTGCCTGCTAGCTCATTCATTTTCTGCCGGACCTTAGCCACGACGTCCAGCGCGTTGGCGCCGGGCAACTGGTAGATCAGAATGCCGGCGCCTTTTTCGCCTGACTCGGTGCAGGTCATGTTGTAGTCTTGGGCGCCAAGTTCCACGCGGGCCACATCGCGGATGCGCGTGAAGCGGCCATCGCCCTCGCTCTTGATAATCATCTGCTCGAACTGCTCCGCATCGCGAAGCCGGCCGAGCGTGTTGACGGTGTATTGGAAGTTCTGGCCATCTGGCGCCGGAGGTTGGCCGATCTGCCCGGCGGCGACTTGCACGTTTTGCTCGCGAATCGTGTTGACCACGTCTTGAGTCGTCAGGTTGCGAGCCCTCAGCTTTTCGGGGTCGAGCCACACGCGCATGCTGTAGTCAGCGCCGCCGAAGACCGTGACCTCGCCGACGCCATCGATGCGGGACAATTCGTCACGCAGCTTTTGGGTGGCGTAGTTGCCAAGATAGATCGAGTCGTACTCACCTCCCGGAGACGTGAGCATGATGACCATCGTGATGCTGGTCGATTGCTTCTTGGTGGTAAGCCCCTGCCGGGTGACCTCTTCTGGTAGCGTGGCCTCGGCAATGGCAACTCGGTTCTGCACCAGGACCGTGGCGATATCCAGGTCGGTGCCGGTTTCGAAGGTTACCGTCAGCGTGTAGGAGCCATCGCTCGCGCTCTTGGACTCCATGTAGATGCTGCCTTCAACACCATTGACTTCCTGCTCGATAGGCGTCGCCACCGTTTCGGCCACCACTTTGGCACTGGCGCCCGGGTAGAGCCCTGTCACTTGAACGGTGGGAGGAGCCACATCGGGAAATTGAGCTACCGGCAAAGCGTAGTAAGCCACGGCGCCGGCGATGATCGTGATAACGGCGATCACCGTGGCGAAGATCGGTCGGTAGATAAAGAAGCGAGAAAACATGCGGTGCTTTGATGGATCGGAGGAACCGGTTACTCGCCAACGGCTGGAGTGGCAGGCTCAGTAGGGTCGGCCGATGGAGTAGGTCCCGCATCGTTCTTGGCTTCGATGGGAGAGACCACCGCTCCGGGTCGCGCCCGTTGCAAGCCGTTGACCACAACGCGGTCGGTGGCCTCCAACCCTGAGTTGATGATTCGCATCCGCTCGTAGGATTCCCCAACTTCAACAGCTTTTCGCTGGACGGTGGGCTTGCCATCGACGTCCTCGACTACCAAGACGTACGAACCCTGTTGATCGCGGCCGACAGCTCGCTCATCAATAAGCAACGCTGCCTCTGGCTTGAGCGGCACCCGCACCCTGACAAACGCGCCTAGCGGAATCTCAGGATTCACGCCTGGGTTGGCGAACTCACCCCGTACGCGCAACGTCCCTGTGGATCGATCCAAGCCAGGATCGCCGTAATCGAAGACGCCTTCGTGGGGGTAACCTTCCTCGTTGGCCAAGCCAATGAAGATCGGAATGGACGGCAGTTCTGGGTCGTCGACATCGCGGTACCCTTTGCCTTCGCCGAGTCTCTTCCTCCACATCAGCAAGTCATTTTCGTTCACGGCAAAGTAGGCATTGATGGGATCCTGACGGATGACGGTCGTCAGATGCGTGGGGTCCGACGCGCCGACAAGATTGCCGCGGTCCACCAGCGTTTCACCGACCCGCCCGGCAATGGGAGAACGGACCTCGGTGTAGCTCAGGTCGAGTTCCGCTGCGGCAACCTCTGCTTTGGCCGCCTCGACTTCCGCCAGCGACGATGCAATGGCTGCGCGGGCCGCTTCGGCTGCGGCATAGGCGGTGTCGCGTGTTGTGCGGAGGTCGTCAAGCTCTCCTTGCGTGACCGCGCCTCCCTGGGCGGCACGTTCACCACGAGCCAGCTGCGCCTGAGCGTTTTGATACTCAGCCTTGGTGCTATTGAAGTCAGCCTGAGCGCTTTTCACGCGCTCTTCAGCCAGGAGTTGGGCAGCCTTGGCTTGGCGGACGGCAATTGAAAACGGGTCTTGCTCGATGACGTACAGCAGCTGGTTCTCTTCCACCAACACGCCATCCTCAAAGGCGATCTTGTCGATAAAGCCCGAGACCCGCGCCCTGATTTGCACCAGCTCAACGGGCTCGGTGGTGCCCGTGTAAAACAGCGACCGCGAGACCTCTTTGACGATTGGGTTCGCGACGGTTACCTCCGGAGGAGGCGGAGCCTGGTAGGTGTTTGGCGGCGCACAGCCCACGCTGAGCATTCCCAACAAGATAAACAGCAACAAACGATCGAGGTGCGAGTGAACGCTTGGACGTCGCAGCATGAGTGGTTCGCCGGTTGGTGGCCGAGTGACAGCCCGAGTGTAGTCGAAGCTGGCTTCACCTGCCAGGAAAGAAGAGGCATGGGGGCCCCTGAGGGCCGGCTCCTTACGCGCTCAGAAGGTTCTGCAGCGCGCCGGCGAGGTCGGCATGGTCGAAGCAAAAGCCGGCCTCGAGCAATCGCGTCGGCTGCACGTTAGCGCCGGCCAAGATCATCTGATCAGCCATTTCACCCATGGCGAGCCGCAATCCGAAGGCCGGCGCCGGCAACACGGTGGGGCGATGAATCGCGGCGCCCAGGGTTTTGGTGAACTCGCGATTGGTTACCGCGCCAGGCGCCACACCGTTAACAGCGCCGTTGACGGATTCGTTACTGAGTACAAAGCGAAAGGCGCGTACCAGATCGTTGCGGGTAATCCAGCTCATGTATTGCTGCCCAGAGCCGAGCACCCCACCCAGCCCAAGCTTGAACAGCGGAAGCATCTTGCCCAAGACTCCCCCTTCGGGAGTCAGCACCAGTCCCACCCGCAGCTGAACAACGCGAATGCCCGCTTCCCACGCCGGGCGAGTTTCGGCCTCCCACAGTTGGCAGGTTTCCGCTAGGAATCCTTCGCCGGCGGGCGAGTCTTCGTCCACTGCTTCGGCGCCACGATCACCATAGAAACCAATCGCCGAGGCGCTGCAAAGCACGGCGGGCTTGTTTTCTCGTTCTGCCAGCGCTGTGCAAAGCAACCGTGTGCCGTCAACCCGGCTGTCGACAATGCGTCGCTTTTTGGCAGCGGTCCATCGACCGGCCGCCACACTTTCGCCAGCAAGGTGCACGACAGCGTCGATTCCCTCCAGCTCGGCGCTATCGATCTTGCCGTCGCGCGGGTTCCAAAAGATCTCCGTCTCCGGGTCCTGTACCGGATGCCGGACTAATCGGCGGACCAAAGAACCGGCCTCTTGCAGCTGCCTGACGAGTTCTCGTCCCACCAAGCCGGAGGCTCCCGTGATGGCGACGACGCGTGGGTGGCTCATGTTGGTGATTCCGGCGGTGTGGCGCTATGATCGCCGCTCACGAGCCTCTCGGCTAGCTTGCTCGAGTGTTCGCTTCTCTTTGCGCGTCAGGCTTTCCTGTCCGCGATTCTTGATCTTGGCCAAGATGCGGTCCACTTCTTCAGCCAGTTTGTTCTGTTGGTCGTCCTCGCGGTCTTCCTCGTAATCGTCTTGATGAACGCGCAGCTTGGGGCGTCTTTTGAAGCTAGGCATTTCGAGACGATCGGGAATCCATCGGGAGAGTCGCCACTGTTGGCGGAAATAGAGGAACGCGAAGGCCGCGCCGCCCAAGTGGGCGGTAAAGCCAATGTTGGCGCCAGGCCGGCCACCAATCGCTCCGTACACATCCAAACCCACCAGGATCATCCCCAGGACCCACATGGGCATGGGGATGATAAACATGAACAGCGCCCGCATGTGCGGATAGAAGAATGCGAAGAGGATAACCACCCCTGTTGTGCCAGCCGAAGCGCCGATGGCAGGCGTAGCGTCTCCCGCGAAAGACTGCCCCAACGTAAATGCGAGTCCGCCTGCGATAATGGACGCGGCATAGAACAGCAAGAATTCTCGCGAACCGAGGCGACGTTCCAGCTCTCGGCCGAAGAGCCAAAAGCCGAACATGTTGAAGCCAATATGCATCAGGTCCGTTTGCGAGTGCAGCAGCCCGTAGGTGAGCAGCGAATAAAAACGCCAAGGCTCGCGGTACAGCAAGCCAGGAAGCTCAAAGATGTTGATGAACTGGTTGGGAAAGAAGATTCCGCCCGCCGTCCGCACCGGATCGCCACGGAACGCCAACTCGATCAGATAGACGCCCACGGTGACCAGCAAGACCCACCCAACCGTGGTTTGCGGCCAGCGTAGCTGGAACCCGCTTTGGCCTTCGGGGCGCCAGCCATTGCCTCCGTTGCTATAGCCGCGCTCATAGTCGCGGTCGTAGATGCCCATCCGTTGAGTCCTAAGGAGAAACGATTCGCCATCAGCGTTGGGGGGAATTCCCCGCCGAGCTACGGTATCTTACGACCAGCCGTGGAGAAAGTGCAGCTGTGCTATCTGCGGTAGGCACCAGTGATGGCAGTCAGAGAGCGTCGCGATCAAGGCCGGGCAGCGATCGTGTGGGAACGCTCTTGAGATCGATCCCGCCGGCCTTTTCCTGCTGGAGGCTGGTCAGCTGGGCAACTAGAGCCGAGTTGGCGGCGATGGTCCGTTCCAGCAGTTGCTCGCCACTGCCGACTTGGCTCTCCAGGCTGGCTAGGTGCTGCTCAATCGCCTGAAGGTCTCCCTGGACGCCAGAAAGATCGCCCTTAAGCTTGCCTTGTTCTTCGGTGCGGTACTGTGTGATTTTCTCCGCACGAGCTAGCGTGGCGGCAAGCTTTTCGTTGTCGCCTTGCAGTGCCTGAGCCTTGGCAATCATGTTGATGCGGGCTTTGGCAAGGTTGTTGAACAGATAGGCGTAGTCACGCAGCTTGCGGCGATAAAGAAAACGTGTGGTGTCGTCCCAGTCGTCTGAGCCGACGATCTGGTCATCTTGGTCCCGACCTTCTTTGGTGTCCTCGCCATCGTCCACGGTCCAAGGCGTGCCGTCACGAAGATACGCTTCGACGGATCCTGGGGGAATGAGCTGGCGGAGTTCGTTATCCGTGAAGTCGGCAAACAGATCATGGCGATCGCCCGGCATCGTTTCGTAGAGTGACCAAGCCGCTTGGCTACGATTCAGCCGCGCCGCTTCTCGTGGGTCGAGCGTCAGTACGGGTTCTAGCGTCAACTCCTGGCCATTGACCACCGTGACACGAAACTCCGCCAGGTACTGGGGACCTTGATCGGGATTCTGCGTGTTGGCCACGCCTTGCTCAAAGACAAAGAGCACAGCGCCCTCTTCGATACCCAGTGGCGAGGGCGTCTCAATCTGCACGCTGACTTGGCCCGTGCGCGGGTCGGCAGCGCCCAGTGTCTGAGCATTGCGCCAAACGCGGCCCAAACGACGCGTTGCGAGGCTTAGTTGGTGTCTTAAGTCGACGACGCTCCACACTTCGGTCTCTTCGCCTTGGTTGTCGATGGCTCGTTCCTTCACCAAGACTTCTTCGGCCTTGAGCCGTGCAATGATGCCTTGATCGTTGGTGCCGCGGAGCAGGGCCCCGTTCAGTTCTTGCAGCGGCTCAAGCTGTTGGCGGGCCTGAAGCTCTTGTCGCATAAACTTGGTGCGAACGCGGTAGGCTTCGGCTGCTAAGAACGAGAAACCGACGGTCGAAAAGAACAACAGCACCACCACCAAGACATGGGCCCAGTGCCAATACTTCGAGCCGAGGAACGCCGCCACAAGCGTGAGCAGGACGAGCACGGCGAGGAGAATGGGGATCAGCATGTCGGGCGGGCTAGCCGTGGAGGGGTCGCGAAGACCTCAATCTGACCGGCAGAACACGTGCGCTGCTAGGTAGATTGGGCAATTCGTAAGCTTTGAGCATAAACGCCACAGCGGACCTGGTCAACGAAAACCAGAGTGCCGAGGGCGACGCAAACTCTTGCCTGGAGAAGGTTTATTCGGGTTAGCGGCTCCGCATTCGGCCCGATCCGCACAATGCGAACAGGCCCAACACAAGAGCTTAGCGGCGCAGGGTGTTCAGCGCAGCAACAAACTGGTGGAGATCCTCCTCCTGATGGCCATGGCATAGGCTCACGCGTAGCAGTGACTCGCCCTGGGGAACCGAAGGCGGCCGGATTCCTGGCGCCAGGAATCCGGCGTCTTGCAGGCCGCGCGCTATCCGCATCGTTTGTTCGGGGTCGCCAATCAGGAGGGGCACGATCTGACTCACCGAACTGCCCGTGTTCCACTGGCTGTCTTGCAGCAGCTGGCGGAGCAGGTCGGCTTTTGCCAACAGTTCGCGCCGACGGTGCGGTTCTTGTTCCACCAGGTCCAGGGCCGCCGCGCCGGCGGCAGCCGCAGCGGCAGGGGCGGCTGTGGAGAAGACGTAGCTGCGTGCGCGGTTCGCAAGCCAGTCAATCAGATCGGCACTGCCAACCACAAAGCCGCCCACCGAACCAAGCGCTTTGCTGAGCGTTCCTAGGCGAATCAAGGATGCTTGTTCCAGAGCGGGGCAGTCGCTGGCGAAGTGCTCCGCGGCGCCGCGGCCTAATTCCCCCCACACCCCGGTCGCGTGAGCTTCGTCGACCAGCAACATAGCGTGGTGTTCTATGGACAACTCGGCAAGACGATCCAGCGGGGCTAGGTCACCATCCATGCTGAACAGTGTGTCGGTGACAATCAGCTTTCGGGCGTGACGACTTTCGTGCAGAAAGGTCTCGAGCGCCTTCGTATCGTTGTGAGGATAGATGAACTTCTCAGCATGCGACAAGCGACAACCATCAATGATGCTCGCGTGGTTCTTGGCGTCCGCAAAAATAGCGTCGCCTTCGCCAACCAGCGCAGGAATCACGCCAGCGTTGGCAGCGAAGCCGGTGGGAAAAAGCAGCGCCGCTTCGGCGCCTTCGAACTCGGCAAGGCGATGCTCTAGTTGTTCGTGCCATGACGATCGCCCTGTCACCAGCGGACTGGCTCCGCTGCCCCAGCCATGTTCCGCGGTGGCTTGCTTTGCCGCTTCTACCAATCGCGGATGCGAGGCGAGGCCTAGATAGTCGTTGGCGCTTAGGTTCACCAACCGTTTGCCCGCAACCTGGGTGACCGCGGCCTGGTTGCCCGAGCGAGTGATTAAAGTCCGACGCAACCCGCGGGCCTGGAGTTGGTCTAGCTCGGCCGGAATCCAGCTCTGCGGGTCGTTTGGCGTGGACATCAAAGAAAGCACTTTTGCCGGAAAGTCAGGCGGAGGTCGGATTTCTGCGGAACGATCCGTCGCGGTCGACCGTATCGAAAGCTTGAATCGCCCACAGTTTGACATGTGGCGGGGCCAACCGGAACAATCGGTCCTGCTGCTAGCGAACCGAGGCATGGAAAAGATGGCAAGGAACTCTTCTGCCCTGGCCGGCGTCTCATACTGTGAGCGGCGCCACCGTGGGCCACGCCGAGTGTAGGCCTGCGTGTGAACGACGGCAAACCTAGCTCCGAACTTACGGCTCCCAACACGGGGGCGACCGTCCCTAAGCCATGCGCTGAGGGTATCCCCGTGGCTGAGCCAATGCGGGTTGGTGACGCGGAGCTCATCGCTCAAACGCTGGCTGGCGACACGGCTGCCTACGGACAGTTGGTCGAGCGCTATCAGGATCGACTCTACAATTCACTATTGCACTTTGGCGGTTCGCCGGAGGACGCCCAAGATGTCGCCCAAGATGCGTTTGTGCAAGCCTACGCTAAGCTCGATCGTTTCCGCAGTGACTCGGCGTTTTATACTTGGCTGTACCGCATTGCGATGAACCGTGCTGTGAGCATCCGTCGAAAGAAACGTGAGAAGGTTTCGCTGGAAGGCATGCAAGCTACCGGTGGCCGCATGGAGCCAGACTGCGAAGCACCGCCTGAAGCTCGGGTTGAATCCGAGGAACGCGCCCAGCAAGTCCATCAGGCTTTGGCGGGCTTGGCGGAAGAGCATCGCAGGGTGCTGGTCTTGCGAGAGTTTGATGGACTCGACTATCAGGAAATCGCTTCGCTGATTGAGATACCCGTTGGCACCGTGCGGAGTCGCTTGTTTCGGGCTCGTGCTCAGCTGCGTGAAGCGCTCACCCCCTTCCAGTTGGGCGAGAGCTAGAATGCAGTAGCCAAGCGAGGTTGCGATCCACGTCGCTTTGAAAGTGACGCTAGTCCCACAAATCGATGTCTTCAAATCACGACAATCCGAACGGCGTTTCTGCCGGCGATCAAGACGAGCTGCTCTCAGCTTACGTTGATGGCGAGTTGTCGGACGTTGAGCGGGCCGCGGTCGAGCGGCGTTTGGCAGAAGACGTCGCCGCTCAGCAGACGATTGATGCCTTTCGCGCGGTTTCACAAGAGTTACGTGATCTGCCCGCCGCATCGCTTAGCACGGGCTTCGCCAAGACGGTTCTTCGACAAGTTGAACAACACCAAGCCAACATCACGGAAGACCAGGTCGTCGCGCCTCGCGAGGGCAAGTCACACGAACAGTTTGGCACATCCCTTCAGTTCGGTCGTTCACGGAGAGCCTGGTTCTGGGCAAGCACGGCGGTGGCGGCGGCGTTGCTGCTCATGGTCTTTAGCCCACAGGAAGCTGAGATCGCGAAAGAAGTAGCCCTTGCCAAGCCGCAAGCTGACGGTAGTGAAGTTCGCGTGTCCGATGGTCCTGCTGCAGCCACTCGGTCAAGGGCGACGGATCTCACCTTGGGGGATCATTTTGAGATGTCGGCTGTCGAAGAGCCGCTTGTCTTAAGCAATGGTCTTGACCGAATCGAAGAGGAAGCTGCCAAGATGGATCCGGCCTCAGGCTCTGGCGTAGGTGGGTCGGCCACGACGGACGCCCTTCGTATGCAACCACTCGCCGGGTCCTCGTTTGCTCGGCCGCGTACTCCGGTCAGGTCTGAAGTGGCGGTAGCGGACGATGAGCTGGAAGTTCCTTTGCAGCGAGCCCTGGACTCGCCGCAACTGTTCGTTCGCGTACAGCTCCGCACCGAGGCGTTCAACAACAGCTTTGTTGACGAAGTGCTAACGACCAACGGGATCGCCATTCAGGGCGCCGAAGAGACCGAGCGGTCTCGCCGTAGCAGACTATCTGGCCGGGCTGCGGAACAGTCGCGTTCTCACAGGCGAGCCGACCTGCGACGCGAAGGCGAAGCCACGCCCGACGTGTTGTTTGTTGATGCTCCGGCTCCGCAAGTCGCTGCTTGTCTCAATGAGCTGAAGAACGATTATTTGAACTGCGGCTTGGTGTATGTTTGCCCCTCGGAGACGCTTCAGCAGCAAGCGGTTCAGCAACGGCCGAGTTTCCAAGGTAGCGCAGCGCAACAGGTCGAGGATTCGTCCGCCGATGGAGTGGCGCCGGAGTCACTCGCCAGTGGCCGTGCCACGGCCGGCAATCTGGCTACAGGCGGAAACACCCTCGCATGGCAGTCATACAATCGAACGTCGCCACAGACAGAGACACGCTTTTTCTTCGGTGGACAGCTACGGCAAGTTCCCAAGAAGAACCTCCCCACTGCGAGAGCTTTCCGTCTGGCAGAGCCGTTGCGGCAGCAGGTTGCCGATGAAACCCGAGCCAACGCCTTCTCGGACGCCGGCGTCGGTAACGCATTCTCGTTCGGCCAGATTGTTACTAGCCGACGACTAGGGCGGAGTTCCGCCTCACTGCCGGCGCCGACGGACAACAACTCGCAGGTCCAGGCCCTGCTGATCGTGGAGGCATCGGCTGACGTGCCAGACGCGTCGGGAGAAGCCGACACCACGCCGCCATCTGCGCCGCCCACCAGCACCTCAGAACCTGCCGGCGCCGATCGGTAGGTGACGGTGCAATCTGGCTCGGTTTGTCGAACAGAGATGCGGACTCTATCCTTTGGAAGCAGTATCGCTCGACGCGAGCGTCTGACCGACTACGTTTTCCGATCTTGGAGGTTGTGATGTCAGAGGTGCGTATCAGGATCCGCCCGAATGGCCCCTTCGTTGTCGAAGGTCCCGTCGAGTTGGTCGACTCCGACGGTGCGGCATTTGAGACGAATCCAGACAAGCCAGTTATCGCATTGTGTCGGTGTGGCGCCTCCGAGAAGAAGCCCTTTTGCGACGGCGCCCACAATCGTTGTGACTTCGAATCTGACGAGAAGGCGGGCGAGGTCTGAGTCGCACTACGACTCCGGCTTTGAGCTGTCGACACCTTTTCCAGGTCGACCAGCTTGGCGTTGAGGCCTGATTCGGTTGTATCGGCAGGTTTCATCGCGATTCGATGCAAACCGTTTCTTAACCTGCTGTCTTTTGGTCCCCGCGCAGTGCTACAATCCGCGGCCCTACACAAATGACACTTGGTTAGGAGCGCCGTAGCAGGATGTCTGAAGAGCAAGAAGCTGGCACGCAGCCACCCATTGAATCGATCATTGACCAGTCGGCCGAGCCTCACGCGGGCGAAGGTCCTTTGGAAGAAGTCCACGCCTATCACTCGACAGAGGCTCCCGTGCTGGTGCTAGACCAGCAACTCATCGAGGCTTCGACGCCGTTCGTGGGGCAATGGCGAACGCTCATCAGCACGACCAACTGGGAGAAGGGTCGCATTATCTGCAGCTGGCGAACGTCCCTCGAGTCGGCCGGTGCGGAGATTACCGAATACTCTGATGAAGCGTGGGCTCAGCTGGTTGGCGGAGTAACCGGTCAGCACGTGGGCCGCCTGCGTCGCGTTTATCAACGATTTGGTGAGGTCTACAGCGAGTATCAGGGACTCTATTGGAGTCACTTTCAGGCAGCTTGCGAATGGAAAGACGCAGAGATGTGGCTGGAAGGCGCGCTGCAGAATAGCTGGTCCGTTTCCCAAATGCGGGCCCAGCGGTGGGAAGTCACAGGCACGGGTCCCGCGCCCGCTTCCTCCCCCACGGCCGAAGCTGCAATCGCCAGTGGCATGGCCGACGTCATCGACGTGCAAGATCCGTCGCCAGCGGCTGTCTCAGCCAAAGAGTCAGGAGGTTCCACGACAGAACCGACGGGGAACGATCAGACCACCAGCTTGGCCAAAGACGAGCCGATTGATGAAAATTCTCCGGAGGAGCCGACGTCCGCACAGCGACGTGATGCGGCCGACTCAGAGCCGGTCCGGCCCTTTGCCGAGTTGCCCGCACTGCCAGACGACCTGACCGACGCCTTCGAGCAGTTTAAGCTGGCGATTCTCAATCACAAGCTTGCCGGATGGGCAGAAGTCTCGCGCGGTGACGTTCTGGGTGTATTGGAATCTTTGAAGCAACTGGCCGAAGCACCTTCGGACGATCAGCCCTACAGCGGTTCTTAAGATGGTTACGCCGACGCAAGAATTGCTGTAGCCCACCGGGAGTTGGTCAGTTGTCACGCGCCGGCATAAGCCTCGGCGTAGTCGAGCACCCACAGTTCGATCAGTTCTCGGAATCGGTCTTCATCCAAGTCCGCCAGTGGTTCGTAGTGCTGGCGCGTGAACGACTCCTTGTTTCGCACTGCTCCTTTGGCGGCAACGCTGAGCACCTTGAACTCGTTGTACGGTTCGATCAGCAGTTGCAGCCGGCTGAAGAAGTTCTTGCGCTTGCCGCCATCGATGCCCAGGTCGTCACGGCTGACCGCGGCTCCCCAGCCGCGCTCATCAACGATGGTCTCAAATCGGAATCCTGGAAAGTTGTCTGAAAGTTGCTGCAGACATTTTTCTAGGTGCTCGCTTAGAGCTAGCCGTTGTTGAGAGTGCCGGCGCCGGCACTCTTCTTCGCTCAGTGCTTCGGCAGCCTCCGCCGTCTCGCGGGCCGATCGCGCGCGAGCACCGCGATTGGCTGCTTTCTGTAGTCGTTCGCGGAAGTCCATCGTCTTCTCTTCGGTCCGGATGCTGGGTCTGCTTCCGGTCGATTCTAGAATGATCGCCGGCCGAGGGTAAGCGAGCCTGGAAAGGAATCCATGGCGGGCAAACTAAGCTTCGCTCTCAGGAGGCGTCCGCGGCGGGTCGTCCTGCTGTTGTTCTTTCTTGCGATGAAACTGCAACAAGTCGCCAAAGGTTCGCATGGCCTCCGAACCCTCTTCCATCTCACGAGTGATCGGCTTAGGGGGCGCCTTGCTGCGCGTCTCGTAACCGCCAGACCGGTCGCCCCGTTTGCCATTACGGCGGTTGTTTCTCTGACCCTGCGGTTTCTTGCGGCGCTCGCTGCGCGGTTTCGCCGGACGGGACCCTTGTTGGTCTCCCGCTGCATCACCAGTTGGTTGAAAAGACTTAGCGGGCGCTTTCGCACGCCGCGAGCGACGCGGCGGTCGGCTTCTCTCAGCTCCGGGAGCGATCATGGTTAAAGAGACACGCCGTTTGTCGGCGTCGACCGCAGCAACCCAAACCGTTACCGAGGCTCCGACCGAGAGCAACTCGTGGGGGCTGCTGACAAAACCCGTGCTCATCCGACTAATGTGCACCAATCCGCTATCGGGCAGCCCCACATCAATAAAGGCGCCAAAGTCAACGACGTTCAACACCGTGCCACGAAGCTCTAGGCCCGGCTGCAGATCTTCAAACTTAACGACTCCCCTGCGGAACACTGGTGGCGGCAAGTCGGTACGAGGATCCTGCCCCGGGTGGCTGAGTGCATCAATGATCTGCTCCAGCGCTAGCGGACCAATCGATAGTTGCTCGGCAAGGGCTTTCCGATCAAGCCCGGCGACGGCTTCGCGAAACTTTTTCGCGCCATCTTCGGACAAGAGTTCCGAGGCACGTACGCTGGTCTGGAGAAGAAGCTGCTCTGCGCACTGGTAGTGGTCTGGGTGAACTGAGGTGGCGTCGAGCGGGTTGTCACCGTGGGTAACGATCAGGAAGCCAGCTGCCTGGCGGTAGGCTTCTTGATCAAGGTTCAGGGCTTCGCCTATCTGCTGCCGACTTCTAAATGGTCCGTGTTGCTGACGATGCTCGCAAAGTCGTCGAGCCGTCAAGCGGTTCAAGCCCACAACATGTGACAAGAGTGAAGCGCTGGCTTGGTTCACATCCACGCCAACTTGACACACACAGGAAGATACAACCTCTGACAGAGCATCCTGCATCGGCTTGGTGCGTAGGTCATGTTGATAGAGGCCGACGCCAACACTGGCTGGCTCGATCTTGACCAGTTCCGCCAAAGGGTCCTGTAGCCGTCGGCCAATCGAAACGGCGCACCGTGCGGGACCATCGAGATCGGGAAGCTCCTCGCGCGCGACAGAACTCGTTGAGTACACACTGGCGCCCGACTCATTGACGACCGTGTAGCGAACTTCGCTGTCTCGCAGTTCGTCGGCCAGAAGCGACGCAATCATTTCTTCGGTGGGTCGGCTCGCTTTGCCGTTGCCCAGAGCGATCAAGTCCACGCCGTGTTCCGTGACCAGCGAGGCGAGGTTTTTCCGAGACGCCTCGAGTTCCTCCTGTTCACCGACGACCGCCGCGACGCCAACGGCCAAGACTTGGCCTACTTCGTCCAGAACGGCCACATGGCAACCTGTCTTGTAGCCAGGGTCCACTCCCATCACGCGCTTGCCAGGCAACGGCGGCGCAAGCAATAGGTTTCGCAGGTTGCGTGCAAAGACCTCCAGCGAATGAGCCTCGGCAGCTTCGGCCAGGTCACGACGCGCTTCGTCGATGAGACTCGGTTGAATCAGCTGCTCAATCGCTTCTAGGATGCATCCTCGCAGGAAATCACCATGCGGATGGCTTGCGTCGACAAGCTTCTCGTGCACCTTATCGGTGGCGCTGGCGGTGTCTGATTCAACCTGTACGGCTAACACGCCAGCGCGTTCGCCACGATTGATGGCGAGAACACGATGGGGCGGCGTGCCCTGCAGAGGCTGGTGGTAGTCGAAATACCCCTTGTAGGGCGCGGCCTTCTTATCACTGACGCCTTCGCAGCGACGGCAGACGAGCTTGCCGGTCGTCTTTAGGGCATGACGTACGATGTTGCGAGCATCGGCGTCTTCGCTGAATTGCTCAGCCAAAATCTTGCCAGCGCCCGCCAAGGCGGTTGCTGTGTCAGCGATGTGCTTGTCCGTGTCAACAAAGTCAGCGAGGCGCGCATCAAGATTGGCAGCGCCGAGCTCACCGGCCAAGATCTCATCGGCCAAGGGGACAAGGCCCTTGGCGATAGCGTCGGCAGCGACGGATGTGCGGCCAGGACGGAAGGGCAGGTACAGATCTTCGAGCCGAGGAATCGAGTCGGCGGCGGCGATCTGCGCGCGGAGCGACTCGGTTGCTTTGGGCTGGCCCTCAAGGGAACGCAGGATGGATTGCTTTCGCTCTTCGAGCCGATTCTCCGCGCGGTGCTGCTCCCGCATGCTGAGAATCTCGGTCTCGCTCTTACCTTGAACGTCGTCCCGGCCGTAGCGAGCCAAGTACGGGGGCGTTGCTCCCGACTCGAGCAGTTCCGTGAGACGCGGCAACGCAGCGGGCGCATCATCAGATACATGCGTGCTTGTGGCGCGATGAGTCTGATCGGGCGATTGAGAATTCAAAGAATCGAGGGCGGACATCAACGCGAGGCAACCTTCGTCGCCGCCGGTTAGCTAAAGCGAGAGAGCGAATCACTAGCAGCGACCAGACCACTGCGGTCAGTGCAGGCGCTGTCAGTGGAGGGATGTATTCAAAAGGTGACGCGACCAAGCACGCCTACCAAGGAGATGTTGAGATAAGTGGCGCCTAGGATGGCGGTTGGTGGGGATCGCAATCAGTCGGCCAGGCTTCTAATGGGTTGCGTGATTGTCCGAAGGCGCGCGATACATGTCAAGCAGTGCTGGCACATTCGCGCCAGCCTGAGCAATTCCGAAAAAAGGATCGATTCCACTAATGTTCCCGATGACGCGGTGACGATCACTAGCGATAGAGAGGCGTTTGCGCCTCCCAGATTGATTGTTTGGCAGGGTGGCCACAGCGATTCAGCAAGGAAGCGGCAATGATGCAGGGTCAACTAAGGATTTATCGCGGGCCTGAGACTGAAGCACTGCCTGAGGTTTCCGAGGAGCACAACGTGACGGTTAGTGTCGGCGAAGTCTTGCCGTTGCTAGCGGATGCAATGTCTAACGAGCGGACTTGGCTTAAGGACTTCGAGGACGAAGACATCACGATCTCCGCCGATCTCTATGAAG
Source organism: Lacipirellulaceae bacterium (assembly GCA_965263315.1). Lineage (GTDB taxonomy): Bacteria > Planctomycetota > Planctomycetia > Pirellulales > Lacipirellulaceae > JBCCQL01. The sequence goes on from CBDHGZ010000002.1 coordinate 1,144,516, forward strand.
TGCTGGCAGCCTATCGCTTTTTCCGTCGCCCTTCGGCGTAGCGCAAAGCTCCTAGACTTCTGAAATACCCCAGCCCGTTCTCAGCGGGCTGTTTTTTTGCCATCTAGATGTCCCAGAGCTCGTCTGAGTGCGCTCAAATTGACATCTGAAGCTTCAGCCTTGTGAAGCGAGTCGCACAGGCTGTGGCTGCGATTCCCTGCGCCCAAGTGACTGTGAAATCAAGGCTTAGGAAATGCAGCCCTGTTCCTTAGAAGGGTTGTGGTCTAGCGGTTGCTCTTGGCGGGTGGCATGAGTTCCGTTGGGAACTCTTCCCACCTCAGCGACCCAGGAGACCCACCATGTCGCTTGCCAGAATCTCTCGCACCGCAGCCACTCTGGTTGCCACCCTCGCCGTCACGCCAGCCGTTCTTGCAGCACCCCCTGCAGAGCTAAGGCTCAGGCCCCAGCTGCCGACGTTCGACATGCATACTTACAACAACGGCTACGGCGAGCGTGTTGTCCAAGTCCGTCGAGGCGGCTTAGCCTGGCGGCTTGGTCTCGAGCCGGGCGATACCATTGTCCGTTTAAATCGTTACCCGCTCCGCTACCACGGCGCCTGGCAGGACGCCTTAGGGGCAGCGATAAACCGTGGTGGCACGGTTCGCTTGGCAATCCGCGACGTTCACTCAGGTCGTCTCGCCTGGCGACACGTGGACCTGCGAACGAACGGCTATCGGCCTGATGAGTACCATCTGCCGGCGCCAGACCCGATTTGTGAAGCGCCCCCAGTGTACGACCCATCGCTTCCAAGCAGTCCGATTACGCCAAGAGTTCTCAGTCCCCGCGACCGAGTGCGGGTGCCGGCACCGAGTTTCGATCGCGGGCAACCGACTGCAGCTTGGCCGCAGGGATCCTCTCGCATGTCCTCGTTACTCGCAGGGCTTCTTAGTGGCCGGCCTTAATCCGCAACGCGTGCGACATTGCGGGGATGCCGGCAGCGCAAGGTGGCGTTGTCGGCTTCGCTACGCCTTAGGGATTGCTACCGCGCGCTAAGCTCGTGCACCATTTCGACCAGCGCTTTAGCGTGGTCGGGAGGGGTTTGCGGCACAATGCCGTGCCCCAGATTGAAGATGTGACCTGGCCTGCCAGCCGCTTGATCGAGAACATGGGTCGCGCGATTGCGGAGCTCATCAAGGGGTGCCAGCAGAGAGACAGGATCCAGATTTCCTTGCACGGCCCGATCGTGGCCGACTGCCTGCCAGGCCTCTGCCAGAGAGACTCTCCAGTCGACGCCTACCACATCGCCGCCGGCCTGGGCGATGAGAGGCAAGAGCTGGGGATTGCCAGCGCCGAAATGGATGACCGGAGCCCCTGGCGTGATACCCGCGATCAACTCTTTAACGTACGGCAAGACATACCGGCGATAGTCTGCCGGTCCCAGGCAGCCGACCCAACTATCGAACAACTGGACCGCTTGTGCACCGGCTGCGATCTGGGCGTTCAGGTACAGAGTCACCGCCCGCGCGAACCGCTGCATCAGGGTTTTCCAGGCGCCTTCATCGCGATACATCAGCGTCTTGGTATGGAGGTAATTGCGGCTTGATCCTCCCTCGATGGCGTAGCTCGCCAACGTAAAGGGCGCTCCGGCGAAACCGATCAATGGCAGGTTGTCCGGCAAGTCGGCACGAGTTTGTCGCACCGTTTCCACAACAAAGTGCAGAGCATCGACACTTTCTAGATCGAGCAAACGATCGATGTCAGCAGACTCGCGCACCGGGTTGTGAATTACCGGTCCGTCGCCCGGTGCGAATTCTAGCTCGAGTCCCATCGGTTCGAGGATTGGCAGTAGATCGGAAAAGATAATCGCCGCATCAACGCCCAGGAAATCGACGGCCGTGCACATCACCTCGCTACAGAGTGCCGGGTTTTTGCATAGCTCCAGGAAACTCGTGGTGGCGCGGACGTCCCGATACTCCTTCATGTACCGGCCGGCTTGTCGCATGAGCCACACGGGCGTGAAGTCCGTGGCCTCACCACGACACGCGCGCAAGAATTCGCTATCAGACCATGGCCCCTGTTGGGGAACGCCCTCACCGTCGGATGTGGAGCCAAGGGGACGCACCAGAGTTCGCTTGCGGCGAATCAGTTCGGCGCTCTGCTGGGCAGCCATGCGAACAAGGTGACCCATCTTGGGAGGCGATGCTTCAAGATCAACAGGCAGGTCCTTGCTGCGCAGGCGCTCAGACGTTGTCGGACCGATTGATGCGATCACGGTGCGCCTGAGGGCAGCCAGTACTTCTTGTCTTTGATTGATTCGATCAGCAACCAGTAGCAGATGGTCCACTTGCTGCGCTGAGGTCAGCAGCAACACATCAATGGACCCTTCGACCAACCGTTTGAGGTTGGCTTCCAGTGGCCCAACGTCTTCAGGCAAGTCCCATTGATACACACACAGCCGATCGACTCTTGCCCCTCGCGCTTCCAGTCCAGCGATCAGGCTGGGGTTGGTTACCCCGTACTCTTGCAGGCCGACGGTCATGTTGGCCACAGGCAGTTCTTGATCGAGCGTTCCCAACACTTCACGCCAGGTGTTGGGCTCGGGAGCCTTGAAGGTGGGTTTGATGCCCATACGGCCCAGGGCGGCCACTGGTTTGGGGCCTCTCGCGAGCGTGGGAATGTCTGACATGGCCGCCAGCAGCCGCTCGCGGCCTATGTGGCGTTCTACTTGTTGTACAAACAGCTCTGCACCCACGCCCGTGAGAAAGATCATAGCGTCGATCTCACCGCCGATCAGTCGATGGGCAAACTCAATTGCCGCCCGATGATCTTCTAGTGGCGCCTCTCGCATCGAGGGGCTGACGTGAGCAACGCCACCATTTTTTTCGATGAGCGCTGCGAGTTCTTTGCTGCGTCGACTCTCCATCGCTGCAACCACAGCTCCATCGAAGAGCGCGTCGACGCTGGCGATATTCTTGGATGGTGTCGGCAAAGGAGGCTTGTTTCGCTAGAGAGGGCAAACGGCGCGTGAACGGGTCGAGCGGAGTTTCGACACAGTGTCGACACCTTGGCCCATTCTAGCGTGCCGTACAAGAACGAACACGTACTACGAACACATCTTCCACGCGTCTGTCTCGCGATTGCGTTGTCAAGTAGTAGGTCGCGCGCGACAAACGCTCTAGAAGAAGTCAACGTTGCTTCAAGTTTTTTTTCGCGCAGCGCGCGATCTTCCGAAAGCTTCTTGACATTGAATTCAAAGCGCGGCACACTGCTCGAACGAGTCAGAGGAAAACCCAACGGCGGCCTCATCGGCGGGCAAATTCGATGAGGCCGTCATTAATTTTGACGGAGCGTAAACACCACCAAGCCTGCGCAGGATGCGTTCTTATCAGGCGCGTCTTGCTACCTCCCGCGATCGGCGGAGGTTCGCGGTGAAGAGTCTTGCGTTGTTACTAGCTCGCAAGAGGGGCGAGGTTGTCTTGGGGTGTCTACCAGTGGTCCCGCTTCGGGTGGTCCCGTTTCGGGCGCTCTTTTTAGGACTGGGCTTTCTCGCACGAATTAGGAGATGTCTCGTTGACGCGGCGCTTTGTTCGCTGTCAGCAGATGCAGTACTCGATTGGGGGGCGATAAAGCAGGGAACGACAGTCGGCGGCTTGGTCCGTGGCATGGAGGTCCCTCCCACGAGCTTATGTTGGGTTGCTAGAGGCGCTTCTGTGGTCGCGGTTGGAACGCGGCGAAGCGTGGCGGGCGGCTCAGCATCGGCCAAAGCCAGATCACGAGGATCGGTTTGACCCAAGACGGCAGGGAGCCAGGATGCTTCCTGCCGTTTTTTCTTGGTCGCGAAGAACTCTTCCCGTGCTACCGCGTACAGGCTTATGGTTAATTGCCTTGTGGCGCTGGGTTCGAATCAGGGCCAGCGGCAGCAGACGCTCCTGCGCGCTGTGGAGCTACTCCGCGACGTGGCCGGTGTTGACGTTCGGTCACTTAGCCCGTGGTACGAATCGCCCGCCATTGGTGGAGAGGGCGGACAGCCCCGGTTTCTCAACGGCGTGATCGTCCTGCAAACCATGCTCGCCGCGCCCGAGTTACTTGGCGTGATGCATGACGTCGAGGTCACTCTTGGCCGAACCCGTCAACGGCGATGGGAGGCCAGGGTCATCGATCTCGACCTTTTGCTGTACGATCAGCAGATTGTTTACTCAGCGAGCGATACTGAGAGCCAGCTGCAAATTCCTCACCCGAGGATGTCGTTTCGTCCGTTTGTTCTACAGCCAGCGGCCGCGGTTGCTGGCGACTGGTGTCACCCCGAACTGAAGTGCCCGCTAGGGCAGCTTCTGTTGCGACTGGAAGAGGGCCAAGACTGCCTTCGCGTCGCAGGGCGGCCAGCACAGAGAGCAGCGATTCTCGAACGGTTGTCTCGACTGCTGCCCGGCTGGAGGGGTGTCCAAGAAGAGGGCAATCCAAACGGATGGTTGTGTTGCTCGGCCTCGACGTCCACCGACAAGCCCAAGCTGCAAGTCCTGGCGGATGATTCCGTCGAGCCTGTGCCAGGGACACCTTGTCTATGGTTAAGCCGGGTGCCTCAAGGCCAGCGGGATGTAGAGCTAAGGGCCGCGCTGCAGTGCGTGTGGCCTGACCAGGTTGCTCGGTAGGCCTGACCGGCCTTGCCCGCCTAGAATGGAGGGGTTCGTATTCTTTCTTTCGCGACCAATCGAAACCACGCAATGAGTTCCGACCGCCCGGCTGTGATCAGTGACCTCGCCGAACTGCGGGAATGGATTAGGTGGCAGCGCCGAGAGGGTGGTCGTGTAGGTCTCGTGCCAACGATGGGCGCCTTGCACGCCGGCCATCTCAGTTTGGTCCAGGCTGCCAAGCGAGATTGCGATGTCGTGCTGACAACCATTTTTGTTAACCCGACCCAATTCGCGCCCCATGAAGACTTAGCCCGCTATCCCCGCGATTTGGAACGCGACTGCCAACGACTTGCGACGGTGGATTGCGATGTCGTCCTGGTGCCCTCGGCCGAAGCGATGTATCCGACGGGGTACCAAACGCGGGTGGATGTTGGAGCCGTGGCCAAGCCATGGGAAGGCGCCGTCCGGCCAGGTCACTTTCAAGGGGTCGCGACGGTGGTCCTCAAGCTCTTCAACCTAGCGCCGGCTGATCGTGCTTACTTTGGCCAAAAAGACTACCAGCAAACCGTGGTCGTGCGGCGAATGGTCGCTGACTTGAATGTCCCGATCGAGGTTGTTGTCTGTCCCACCGTTCGTGAGGACGATGGCTTGGCGATGAGTTCCCGCAACGCCTACCTGACTCCACAGCAGCGTCCTGCCGCACTGAGTCTCTGGCGAAGCCTTTGCTTGGCAGAGGAATTGGTTGCCAGTGGTGAGCGGAGTTGTGTGAAGATTCTCGGCGAAATGCGACAACGAATGACCGATGCTGGCGCCGAAGTGCAGTACGCTGCGGCACTAAAACCTGGGACCGTAGACGAAGTTGCCCAAGTCACGGGCCCAACGGTGTTCGCCGTGGCTGCGCAGGTTGGTCAAACGCGATTGATTGACAACGCGATGATCGGCTAGCTTGCCGCAGCTTCTGTTGCCCTTGCCCTTTGTGTCAACATCATGCGTAGCGAACTATTTCTCATCCCCATTGAAGTGGGCGGGGTGCCGATCTTCGGTTTCGGCGTCTTGCTGGCGTTGTGGACGATCGCGCTGATCGCGATCGTCGCTTGGATGATTCGGCAGCCCAACGGCCGCGCCGACGTGATGGCGCAATTACCAGTCTTTGGCGTCGTGACGCTCTTGATCGTTGGTCTGCCTTGGGTAATGCCCGACGGACTACCGATTCGCGGCTATGGCGTGATGCTGGTGCTGGCCGCTTCGAGTGGGCTCGCGATGGCCGTGCACCGCGCACAGTCTCGCGGAGTCTCTGCTGATACGGTGCTTTCGTTGGCCTTTGCGATGTTTGTCTTGGGCATCATCGGGGCTCGCGTTTTTTTTGTGGTTCGCTACTGGAACGATTCCTTTGCCCATTACCCGCGCTGGGAGGCGCTTCGCAAGGCGTTGTTCTTCACCGAGGGCGGGCTCGTTGTTTATGGATCGTTGATCGGTGGCGCCATTGCCTTCGCTTGGTTTTGCCGACGACAGCGATTGCCCATGCTGGCGATGGCAGACATTATCGCGCCGAGCTTGGTCGTGGGTCTGGCGATTGGTCGGGTTGGGTGCTTGCTCAATGGCTGCTGTTATGGCGGCGCGTGCGAGAAACCTTGGGCGGTGACCTTTCCCCGGTACCACACGTCGGACCATTCGGCTGGCGCCAAATACAGCCCTCCCTACGGCGATCAGCTTTCTCGCGGGGAGATGCATGGCATCCGTTTGCTGGATGACGATTCAACGGATCCGCCCCGGGTGGTAATCGGCTCAGTTCGCGCTGACGATGTGGAAGGACTCGTGGTTGGCGAGGTGGTTAGCAGCATCCAGGGGGTCAAGATACGGTCGGTACAAGATGCGTACGCCCCGATGCGGGGGCTCTATGACAATCAGCAATCGGTGCGTCTAGGTTTGGCCTCCGGCAAGACCGTCACGCTGCCCGCGGCGCCCCTTCGCCAGCGTAGCTTGCCCGTGCATCCCACACAGCTCTACAGTGCGATCAACGCCGGACTGCTGGCGTGGTTCTTGTGGCTTTACTATCCAGCCCGCCGCCGTGACGGGGAGGTCGTCGCGCTGTTGCTTTCAATCTACCCGGTTGCCCGGTTCCTGCTGGAAGCCATTCGCACAGACGATTCCCCAATACGTGGCACCGGGCTGACGACTTCGCAGAATGTGAGCCTTCTGCTGCTAGCGGCCATGGTCCCTGCCTGGTGGTGGTTGCTGCGACAGCCAGCCAAGCGAACCGAAGCGTTCGTAGCGGCGTAAGGGCAGAATCCAGATTTTTTTCAGAAACAGGCGCAGGGAAGGCAAGCCAGCGGTAACTCTCCTCATGTGGCCCCTGATTTGTGCCCATGCCTAGCCCCCTGACTCCTGCCTCAGCACCGTCGTTTGACTGGCGCGGCGCCCTCGCGGAACACGACCGCTGGCTTCGCCTGGTAGTCCTTGCGCGGATTGGCGAAGCAGGCCGCGGTCGGACCGAAGCTGTGGCGGAAGTCATGCAAGACGTGGCTTTGGCCGCGGGCCAGGGGGCAGAAAAGTTGCGCGACCCGTCCCGGGTTGCGGCGTGGTTGTATCGTTTGGCGGTGACCGCCGCGCTGCAGTATCGCCGCAAGGCGGGCCGCCGGCGAAAACTGATGGATCGCTATCAACAGCAAGTTGCTTCTAGCGATGTCGCCGATTCGGTCGACCCCCTGGAGTGGTTGTTGGCTGAAGAACAGCGACAGATGGTGCGAGCCGCCTTGGCGGATCTCCCACCGCGTGAAGCCGAAATCTTGTTGCTCAAGTACACCCAAGATTGGACTTACGCCCAACTCGCCGAGCGACTCGATGTGAGCGCGTCAGCCATCGAGGGCCGGTTGCAAAGAGCGAGAAGAAAACTGCGTACGGCTCTGCGGCGCGCAGAGCCATTGCTTGCTTCCCCCTAGTTTGCACCATTGCGATGTCCCCATCACCTCAACTCACTGCCGATTTGGACCGCCTGGTCGATGGCGAACTGTCAGCCGACGAGCGACGCCGTTTGCTGGAAACTCTTGAAACCACGCCCGATGGTTGGCGCGACTGTGCGCTGGCTTTCCTGGAATCCCAGTCGCTTCGTCAGCAGCTGAGCGAGCTGGCATCCGATTTTTCTCCGAAGCCAGCCGTAGTAGCGGTGGAGCCAGCCCGGCACGCATCGATAAGCCTTTGGTTGACGGTTGCTGCTTCGGCCTTGTTGGCGTTTGGCGTTGGTAGCTACTTCTCGAATTGGCGAGGCGCCACACCGCAGGCGCCACAGCCGGGCGCCATCGCCAAGCAAGGAGTGCCCCCGAGCGTAGCTCCCCCTAACATGCAGCCCGAGAACGATCTTCAGCGACCGAACGATACGGAGTCGCTCGTCCTGTGGGTGAACGATGAGCAAGGCCAGCGGCACTCCGTCCGAGCGCCGTTGGTCGATGCACAGGAGTTTGACGACCAATACGGGTTGCGATTCCAGTCGGCAGTTTCACCTCACGTTCGGCAGCGACTTGAGGGGCATGGTTACCAGCTATCGACCCGGCGGCGCTACGCACCGCTGTTTTTTGGGAATGGCCGGCCATTGGTCGTGCCTGTTGAGGATGTGCAAATCGTGCCCGTCACGGGCGCTGCGTTGTAATTCCGTGACCCGTTCCACTTACCGATCTCAATTCACCTTTCTTGGAGAACGTGATGAATAGCCGTGTGTTACCACTTGGGTTGATGCTAGCCGGAGCCGTTTCTGCGTCCGCTATTGCCCAGGAGGTTGATGTCAAAGTTCAAGGTGCGACCGTGCAAGTGGGTCCTGACCGCGGGGCTGGCGGCGTCAAAGTCCTAGCGCCGGGTGTTAATGTCGATGTGCGTGCAGACAAGAACGGCGCAGCGGCAGGCCGCTCCATTCTGATTGGCCCGGATGGGGTTGCGCACGATGCCAGTGAGCGGTTGGATGCCCAACAGGCGGGACCCAGTTACTGGGTTGGTATCCGCGGGGGCGAAGTAAGCCCCGAGCTGCGGATGCATCTGGATCTGAAAGATGCGGGCGTCATCGTGCAAGAAGTCGTGCCGGAAAGCCCAGCAGCCAAGGCGGGCCTGAAACAGCATGACATTTTGCTGCGAGCCAACGGCGAGTCGATTACTGCGATGAGGGATCTAGTAGAGCTAGTTGCCGAAGTTGGTCCGACAAAGGGGCAGGTCACGCTGGAGCTAATCCGTGCCGGCCAGCCTCATACGCTGTGGGTGACCCCTGAGGAGCGTACGATCGATCAAGCGGCAGTCCAGCCCGGATTCCGCGAGCCCAACGCCGGCGGAGAGTTCAATCGCATGTTGGGCGGCCTGTTTGACGGACAAGCGGAAGGAGGACCGTTTCAATTCCGGATGTTTGGGCCGGGGGTCGTCGTCCAGGGACCGAACGTACAGGCTAACGTTGCTGGCACGAGTGTCAGCGTTTCAACCGTCAACGGCCAGACGCGGGTCAAGGTTAACCGTAACGGCGAAGAGTGGGACATCGACGCCACCGACCCCAAGGCCTTGGAGCAACTACCCGAAGACATCCGCGTGCTTGTCGATGGGGTGATGGCTGGCGGTGGCCAGGGTGTTAATGTAAACGTCAATGAAATGATCCCCAATGTGGAAGGACTTCTCGGCGGGAACCTGCGCGATCGTTTCCAGCTGCGTCGCGAAATGCAGCGTGAGATGCAAGAGATGCGACGCCAGATTCAAGAGCTAAGGCGCCAGCTCGACGGCGGCGCTCCTCCCGCTGCCGGCGGCGGTCAGGCTCCCCAGTTTGAACCCAACCCGCCGATTCCGCCCCGGCCCGTCGAGATCGAAATTCCCGCCGAGCAGGAGTCTGAGTAGCAGGTCTCCGTCATTTAGCGATGAACGCTGCGCGTTTCAGCGGCCTTGGTTCGCAAGAACCAAGGCCGTGATCTATTGCGCGCCCAAAGAAACGACATCGCGCGAAGACTGAACTTGGCGTCGCAGCTGACCGCAGGCAGCGTTGATCTTGTCTCCCTTGCGGTGCCGAAACCGAACGCTTAGGCCGCCATCTTCCAAGACTCGCCGAAACGTTTGCTGAGCTCCCGCACTGGGCGTTTGGTACGGTAGTCCCTCGACCGGGTTGTAGGGGATTACGTTCAGCAGAGCATGGCGGCTGGAGAGCAGGCGGACCAGCTGATGGGCATGCTCGGGCTGATCATTCAAGCCGGCCAGTAGTACGTACTCAAACGTCAGTCTTCGCTTCGATTGCTCGTAGTAGTAATCGGCGGCAGACAGAATTTCGGCCACGCCAACCTTATGGTTGATAGGCACAATCTGGTTGCGCAGTTCATCATTGGGGGCATGCAGCGAGATGGCCAACCGGTAGCGAGAGTCGACATCCGCCAGTCGGCGAATCGACTTGGGCAAACCAACCGTAGAGATGGTGATTCGCCGGGGGCTGATTCCCAGACCATCTTCGCGAGAGGCTTCTTCGAGCGCCGCCAGGACGTTGTCGAGATTGGCCAGCGGTTCGCCCATGCCCATCATGACGATGTGGCTCAGCCGTTCATCATCGTTGAGTTTGCGCTGCAGAAGCAGCATCTGCTCCACGATTTCGCCGGTGGTCAAGTTGCGGTCCACGCCGTCCAGCCCGCTGGCGCAGAAGACGCAGCCCATGCCACAACCAACCTGGGAACTGACGCAGATGGTTCGCCTGCCGTAGTCCCCACGCTGGCCATCGCGTAGCAAAACGCACTCCACCTGGCCGCCCGCCGTGAGTGACAGCAGTAGTTTCTCGGTGCCGTCGCCAGCGGTGGTGTGCTGCGCGACATTGCTTGTCCAGATCGGCAGCTCGGCGGCCAGTTGTTCGCGCAGCGCCTTGGGCAAGTTGCTCATGGCGGCCCACTCGCCGGCGCGTTTTTCGAACAGCCACTGCCGAACCTGCTTGCGCCGATAGCCAGGCAGGCCATGCTGATCTGCCCAGTGGCCGAGCGTGCGATCGAGATGATCCAACAGATGAGCCACTAGCGAGCGCTTCCCACCAATGTTGGCGCCAAGGAGTACAGGTAGTAGGCGCGCGGCGTTGATAGCTCCAACAGGCCACGCAGATCGGCTCCCCGGGAAGTCAACCCGGCCGCGGAGGCTTCGCCAAGCAGCACATCAATCGCCGCTGGCTGTTTGATAAACTTTACGCAGCGGATGGTTTCCGATGTGGCGCCGGCCAGGGTCACCGCGCGGTCTATGGCGTCCTCAATGAATCCCTTCTTGTCGATCAAGCCGTAGTCGAGCGCTTGGCCGGCCGTGAAGATTTGGCCCGTGGCGACTTTGTCCAGTGCTTCCGGTGCCGTGCGAAACTCTGGCCGGCCACTCAGCACCACGTCCTTGAATCGCTTGAAGGTTTCGTCCACCAGTTCTTGAAACAGCGCTCGCTCTTCTTCCGTCATCTCGCGGGTTGGCGAACCCATCTGCTTGAACTTGCCGCTGGCGATCGAGTCTTCTTCGATACCGATCCGACCCACCAGGGTAGATAGGTCGTAGTGTGGAATGATGACGCCGATCGAGCCGGTCCAAGTGGTCTCTTCGGCGAAGATCACGTCCTCGGCGTCTCCCACTGCCATGGCGATGTAGTAGCCACCGCTGGCGCAAATGCTACCCATGCTCACAACCACCGGGAACTTACCCTCGCCAAGCTTCTCTTCTTTCGCGACGACTAATTCTTGCAGGTGATGCAAGAGGTAGTCGCTATACGTAACGGTGCCGCCGGGGGAGTTGATCCTCAGAACCACTCCCACCACTTTGTCGTCCTTCTTCACCCGGTCGATCTGCTGTTTGACGAACTCATTTCCCTCCATGATGGTGCCACTAACATTGATAATGGCGATCTTGTCTGTGGCCGTCTTGCTTAGCGAGTGGAAACGCTCCTGCGGACCTCCAGGCTCGTTGAAGTAGGTTTGGAACTGAGCTGTTAGCGCTACAACCACCATCAGCAGCAACACAATGGGCAGAAAAAGCCACTTGCCCAGTTTGCCGAAGTAGCTCTCGCGCGGTTGGAGAACGACCGTTTGGACCGGTACTTGGTGGGGGGGATTCGACGGGGCAGGGGGGGCGCCTTCGGTCATGGTACGGGGGTCCCGGGGAGCCTGATGGATTGAGGGGATACGCTGCTACGCCGCGGCGTGCTTCGTCTCGGTATTATTAGGTGACGGACCGCCCGGCGGTAGCCACCAGCCGGCCGGGGCCTACCCACGCGGATCGCCACGCTTGTTCCATCTTCCCCGTTTGCCGCTTCACGGTTACAGTACACGGCCCCAGCTAACAGCAACGTTTTGCATGAAGGAGCCCCCGAGTGTTTGTCTGTGCGTCGACTGAGTGTTTTCCCGATTTGGGCCCCAAGGAAGTGCTAGCAAGCCTGGTCGACTTGGAGTACACCGCGGTCGAACTTGCGCTGCACGAACAGGATGGCTGGCTGAAGCCGTCACAAGTTCATGAAGATCTTGATCGCGCTATCGACCTCTGTCGCGCGACACATCGGATGAACGTTGCGGCCTTAAGCGTTCAGATTGAGGCCGAGGGCGACCAGTACCTGGAGCAGTTTCGTTCCTGTTGCAAACTAGCCAAGGCGATCAAAGTGGTGCCACTGGTCGTTCCCTCTTCAGAACTTGGCACGCCTTTCAATGAAGAGATCGAGCGGCTGCGAGCGATGTCCGCTATCGCGTCGCTGGAAGGCGCGGTGGTTTCCTTGAAGACGCAGATCGACTGCATGACACAAGACCCCGACACGGCGGTCGTCTTCTGCGATAATGTGCCGGGCTTGAAGCTGGCTCTGGATCCCAGTTGCTACATTGCGGGCCCCCACCAAGGGAAATCGATCGACAAGCTGATCGACCGCGTTCAGCACGTTCACTTGCGTGATACCAGCAAGGACGCTTTCCAGGTCCGCGTCGGTCAGGGGGACGTTGACTACGGCAAGTTGGTTTCCCAGCTCCAGTCGTGCGGATACAACCGAGCCCTGGGGGTCAATATGGGTCCGCTGGAGGGTTTCGACCACCAGGCCGAAATGCGGAAGATCCGGCTCCTGCTGGATAGCCTACTCTAACGGTCTGTCTGCGGACTTGATGGCTGGCGGAACCTAGCTGCCGGGTCGGGGTTTACGTTCACAGAGGTTAGGATAGAGGCAGGGGACCAAGGGTTCGCTTGTCAGCCCTCCTACCTGGCCCCTCGATCCTGAGTCCTCGCCATGGCCGTCACTGAGTCTACCATCCAGCGATACACGCACTCCGACCCCGATGTGCGGTTGATGCTGCGCGTGCGCGATGACGACGCGGTGGCGTTTGAAGAACTCATGCTGCGTTACCAGAACCGTGTGGTTTCGGTGCTTACCCATTTGGTTGGCCGTCGAGACCAAGCGGAGGATCTGGCCCAGGATGTTTTCCTGCGCGTCTACCGCGCGCGAAAGCGATACGTGCCCGGCGCCAAGTTTTCGACTTGGCTGTTTACGATTACCAACAACGTGGCTTCCAACGCGCTGCGAACGCTCTCGCGAAGGAAAGAGGTTCACGTGGCGCCGTCTCCGGGCGATACGGGGGCCAATCCGCTCGAGCTTTCCGCCGCGGCCGCTAGTGCCTTGATGCCCAGCCGACAAGCCGACAAGGCGGAGCTTTGCGACGCGGTTCAGCAGGCCGTGGCAACGCTTGGCGAGCGCCAGCGTCTGGCGGTCTTGCTCGCCAAGTTTGAAGGTCTCAGCTACGCCGAGATCGGCGAAGTCCTCGATATGACTCCGCAAGCCATCAAGTCGATGTTGTCCCGCGCTCGTGGCAAACTCCGCGACGTGTTGGAGCCCTATCTTCAACACGGCCAAAAAGTCGAACGATAGCCCTGTCAGGAACCAGCTAGCCCCCTACGATGTCCGCCGATCGCCATTCTATCGACGACTCCACACGCGAGCAGATCGTCGCCTATCTCGATGGCGAGCTAGGGGATGACGAGAGCCGCGCCATCGAGTCACGATTGGCCAGTGACGATTCGCTTCGAGACGAAGTGCAGGGTTTGGACAGGATCTGGAATGCACTGGATGACTTGCCGCAAGCCACCGTCCAAGAGTCCTTCGCGAAGAGCACGATCGAGATGGTCGCTGTCGAGGCGGAGCGACAAGTGACGGCGATGACCGCCGCCTTGCCCGCACGGCGCCGTCGGCGGAGCTACGCCGTGATTGGCGCTTGTGTTGGCGCGCTGCTGTTGGGCTTCGCTTTAGCAAGAGCCGCCGTTCTTAAACCCCACCGCCAGCTACTGGCGAATCTTCCGGTCGTCTATCAGGTGGATGCGTTGCAGAACTTTTCTGATATCGAGTTCCTCCGGCAGGTCCCGCAGGTGGCGCCCAATTTGCTTTCCACAGGAGATGCGGATTCGGTAGCCCAGGCCGCTGCCGTTTGGAAAGCCTTTGCTGCGGAGGATCTGCAAGAGCGGCAGGCACAGGTGGAGCAGCTCAGCGACAATGAAAAAGCTCGCCTGTTGGACGCCTCTCGCCGCTATCAGCGAGATCTCTCACCAGTTCGCAAACAGGCGGTGCAGAGTCGCTATCAGCAGATTGCGAAAGCAGAAGATCAGTTGGATTTGATGCACACAGCGCTTGCGTACGACGCCTGGCTCGCCACCAAGACGGCAAGCCAGCAAGCTCGCATGCGTGAACTGAGTACCGAGGATCGCATCAAGGAATTGGCAAGACTAGAGCGCAAGGCTCTGGCAGGAGCCAAGACCGCCCTGTCGGAAGAAGACTCTGCCGCGCTACGCGACGCCGTGACCCGCCTAGCCGATTCCCCTGAGCTGACACGGCTGGCAGATGAAGCTAGACAGCGTCTTAACTGGGTTGCAGAGCAACGCGCCCGATCAGGTGATCGTGACCAGCAGGATTTCGTTACGAGACTAAGCCGCGGGGTTAGCGATTGGATCAAGCGCGTGCAGAAGTCGCCGGCGCTGTCGGTTGCTTTCCTGGCAGATGTCGCCACGCGCAAGGATCACAACTTGGCTCGCGTTTTCCGTGGTGATTGGCCCGAAACTCAACAGCAGGCGGTACAAGATTGGCAGGTCGTCGAAGCCCAGATCATTAAGTCGTTGTCCGCGGAATGGCAAGGCCGGCTACAGAGTCAGTCGGCCGAGCAGCGGCGTCGGACGATTTCCACGCTGGTGATGAAGGCCGCCCGCGACGGATTTGAGTCGTTTGACGAAGAAGCCTTCTTCGCTTCTGAGAGCCTTTCCAATGTCGAGCGCCATGAGCTGCTTGCGTTGCCGAGTGATCAGATGCAGCAACGCTTGCGGGCTCTCTATGTGCAGAGGCAGTTGGGGGGGCTAGATCGTATGCGAAGGGGAGACTTTATCCGCCTGTTCCGCGGCTTCCAAGGGCGTGACTTGGCCAGGCCCGGGACGACTCCTTCCAAGCCGGGGATGGAGTCCCCGCGACGTGGCCCCGACCAACGTCGCTCTCGACGCGACCCCTAGGCACTCAGCGATAGGCTTCTGGCGTCGGACTTCGGCTATGCGCTAGTGCCTCAAGAAGCGGATTTGATGAAAGCCCACCGACTGAACGGTAGGCTCTCCGATAATCCCGTTTACCGCTTCCAGTAAGCGAGTGCGAAGGGCTGTCAGGTCGGGGTCGGTGAAGTCGTCTGCCGTGGACTGCCGCACCGCGACGACTGCTCCATGCCGCAGCTCAGGTTCCTTGCTCTCTAGCAGCGACACGACTTCCTTCTGCTTGTACCTTGCGAGCGACCCAAAGATCTGCATCTCAACTTCGGTCGTCTCGTGTGTATCGGGGTTCCGCGGCATCGTAATGGCGTATCGCCCCAGGTCGATCTCTTCCAATCGGTTGCGGAGTGCGTCGTTGCGAACGCGGTCGACCAGGGCGTCGCCGTTGTAGCAACCGCCCGTGGCGATCAGTCCGACAAGGCAGCACAGCGCTGTCGCCAGCCACGCTGGCCCGAGGCCCTGGCTTGCGGAGTTCGGTTGTGAAGTGCGATCGAGCGACACGCGGTCTTATCTCACAGCGGCGGGAAAATGGTCGCAATCGGCACAAGTCTTACATTCCAGACCGATGCGCGCAGCGACACACCTCAACCTTACCTTAAGCATTGCGACGGCGCGGTGAGTGTCTGCGCTCTATTCTTGAGCATGGCCAAACGTATGCGCAAGCCGCAGGGAACCAAGTACTGCTTAGCCGCAGCGGCCGCTGTTGCTTGCGCTCTCACTGGCTGCGGGGGCGGGGACGGGAGATCCAAATACGAAGATTTCGAAACGCTCCAGCTTCGAGAATCGCTCGTGGAAGCCTCCCTTGGTAGCTACATCGTACCGGTGCCCGTGGTGCAGGCTGACGATACGGGGCACCTTGTTCGGACGAATCTGTTGCAAATGAAGTTTTCGCTCCACGGGCTCATCAAGCCAGAGCATCAGTCTGAAACCGAACGACTTGTCGAACGACACGAAGGCGAATTGCGAGATCGCGTCATTCGCGTCTGCCGGAATTCATCATTGGAAGACTTGCTTGACCCGCAGCTTTCTACCTTCCGTTCACGCGTCTTGGATGAAGCCCAGCCGCTTCTCGAAGGGGTCTCCTTGCGGCGGGTCTTAGTGACCAACGTGATTACCGAGCCCCTCTAGTGCGATCCCTTACCGAAGACTTTCACGCGATGCAGAATAGCCTCCAAACAACGCTCAGCTACGCGAGCAGGGCCCTTATGGCACTCTTGGTGACCGCCTGCTTGGCAAGTCCCGCTGTAGCCGAAGAAAAGCCGGCTGAGGAACCATCGGAAGAAGCGCCGCCTGAGCCCGTAGGCTTCGACTTTGGCGCCTACTACTTGAAGCAATCGCGGAGCTTGGAAGGAGCCAAGGCAAAGCTCACTTTTACGCTTCATGCTGAAGTGGCAGGTGAGAACGCGGATCGCTTTGAAGACCTGCTGAAGGACCGCACGCAGCGTGTTCGTGATCAAGTGATCACGGCCGCCCGCATCACCCCGCCGACCGACTTTCAAGACCCGGAGCTGAGGCTGTTTCGTCGCCGGATCTTGGTCAGACTGAGCCGTTCCCTGCCTGAGCTGGCGGTAGACGACGTCTACTTCAGTGACTTTCGCTATCTGGTGGAATAGCCGGGTGCTGGCGCCGCGAGATTGATGTGGGACCGCCCGGGAAGCCAACGCATTGGCCTGACCGCCAGTGCGCTGTCATTGACCCGTCAGAAAAAAACGTGATAGCATCGGGCTTTCGAGCAGCACCGCTGGCTGCTTTCGCCCCACGCCCGGCAGGACCTCTCCGTCCTGACCCTCATGCTATTCCATCGATCTGCTCCCGGCACTTGTCTCGGCGTCGCCGCTCTCTTTGCCTGCCTCCTGGCACTTGGTTGCAGCAGCAAGCCAACTGACGAGTCGGATGCTGTCTCCGCAGACAGGCCCGGCGATTCGGCAGCGTCTGCGACCCAAGAATCTAGCGATACGCCGGCGTTTCAGTTCGGAGACCTGTTGGAACCCTTCGACCCCCCCTCGTTGGAGAGTCTCGAAGCTTCCGTCCAATGGGAACCTCGTCCCGTGATGACCACGATGCAAAGGATGAGGCAACTTAAAGCCAAAGAGCCAGCTCCTGAGCTTACTGTCAGCGAAGCTCTCCAGCTAAGAAACGATTCACCGGAAGCCAACCGCAAGATTCGCGCTGCATTGGGGCGTCTCGCCCCCGAGGATGGCTCCACCGTTGACTACGAGGCAACGGTCGTACGACACGTGAACGGGGATCTCAAGAGCACCAATCCACTGCTCGCCAGCAGTGTGACAGAGTTCGACTACCATGGCCTGACTGCTATTGGATTGGTGACGTTTGATCAGAAGTTCGAGTGGTTCGGCCTCGCCGAGTACATCGAGAGCTGGCATACGAGTGATGATCGGCTGTATGACAAGTTCGTCCTACGCGACGACCTGTACTGGTCTGATGGCAAACCGGTCACGGCGCACGACTTTGAGTACACCTTCAAGACCATTATGACCAAGGCGGTGACCGTTCCCGCCGTAAGACAAGGGACGGACGAACTCAAAGCGGTGAAAGCTTATGACGATCACACGCTGGTTGTCTTCCACAAGGAGTCTTTGCCGACGAGCACGGAGAACCTGCAGTTCTACGTTTTGCCACAGCATATTTACGAGAAGACGATTCCCGAAGATCCCACCATGAGCCGCAGCGCGGCACATTCGCGGTTGGAGGATAACCCGGTGGTGGCGGGTCCCTACGGGCTTAGCAAACGAGTGCGGGGCCAGGAGTTTGTGCTCTCACGACGCGAGGACTACTACGAGCGCGACGGCAAACAGTTGAGGGACAAGCCTTACATCAAGCAAGTCCGAAGCAAGATTATCGAAGACTTCAACACGGCTCTATTGGCTCTCAAAGCGGGCGACCTAGACCAGATGGAGCTTCGCCCCGAGCAGTGGGTCACGCAAACCAACAACGACAGTTTTTACCGAGAGAACACGAAGGTGTCCGACACCGAATGGACGGAGTTTCACTTCGTGTGGAATCAGAAGTCCCCGTTTTTTCGAGACCCAAAAGTTCGATGGGCGATGACCTACGCCGTGGACTACGAAGAACTGCTCCAGACCGTCTGCTACGGTCTTTACGAGCAGTGCCGCGGAAACTACCACCCCACGTCTTGGATGTTTCCTCAGGATGCCCCAGAAATCGTGGAGCAGGATCTCGATAAAGCACAGCAGTTGTTGGCTGACGCAGGCTGGGAGGACACCGACGGCGATGGCGTGTTAGACAAACAGATCAACGGTCGCCGACGTAAGTTCGAGTTTACCCTGTTGACCTTCACGACCGACAGCGGCATCAAGACAGCCACGTTGATGAAGGAATGCCTCGATCTATTGGGCATCATTTGCAACGTGAAGCCAACCGAGTTTACGGTGCTGGTTCAGAAATCGCGCGATAAGGAATTCGATGCCCTGATGGGCGGTTGGGGCTCGGGCACCGATCCTTACACCAACAAGAATGTCTTCGGCACCGGCGAAGGACGCAACTACGGTTCTTACTCCAATCCCGAAGTCGACCGCCTGTTCGAAGAGGGAATGCGGGAATTTGATCGTGCCAAGCGGGCTGAGATTTACGGCGAGATCCACAAGCTCTTGTGGCAAGACCAGCCGTACACGTGGCTCTTCTATCGCAACTCCTTCTATGGATTCAACAAGGCGTTGCAAGGGTACAACTTTAGCCCTCGTGGCCCTTTCAGCTACAGTCCTGGCTTTGAGAGTGTCTTTGTGCCGGCGGCAGCTCCCTGAATGAAGCTTTAGCAAACCGACCTCACGCCGCCCGCCGCTAGCTGCCGCCATGCTGACCTATCTAACCCGCCGATTGGCGATTGCTGTGCTCACGCTCTGGCTCGTGACGTTCGTCGTCTATGGCCTGATCCGCTTCATGCCGGGCACGCCGTTGACGACCGACCCGGCGATGATGGACCCCAGCAAGCAGATTAGCCCTGAAGAGATCAAGCGACTTGAAAAGCTCTACGGCCTCGATAAGCCGTGGTACGTCGGCTACTGGAGATGGTTCGGCAACGCGGTGCAGGGCGACCTTGGTAAGAGTATTCCCAAGAATAACAAGCCGGTGCTGGTGCTCATTGCCGAGCGTGCTCCCGCTACACTGTTGCTGTCCGTTACGTCTTTGGTGTTGACTTACTTGCTCTCTATTCCTTTTGGGCTGTGGTCAACCTCGACCAGCGGGTCTTCCTTGGAACGCGGTTCCAGCGTCTTGCTGTACATCCTGTACTCGCTGCCATCGTTTGTGGCGGCGCTGTACATGCAGCTCTTGTTTTACGTGAAGCTTGGCTGGCTACCACTTTTTGGCATGACATCGGACAACTACGCGTCGTTGTCTCCTGCAGCACAAGCGTGGGATGTTCTGCTTCATGCAGCCATGCCGATTGCCTGCTTCACCTACGGTAGCTTGGCCTACTACTCGCGGTTTGTGAAAGCCAACATGCAGGAGGTCATCCGGCAGGACTACATCCGCACCGCACGATCCAAGGGGGTAGGTCCCGTGACCGTGCTTTGGAAACATGCCTTTCGCAACACCTTGATACCGCTTGTGACTTTGCTTGGACTCACGTTGCCGTCGCTGCTGTCGGGTGCGGTGATCTTGGAGCAAATCTTTGTGTGGCCAGGCATGGGGCGGCTGTACTTTGAGTCGATTAGCCTGCGAGACTACGACACCATTATGGGGCTGACGCTGATGTTTAGTGCGCTGACACTCACTGGCCAGCTGATTGCAGATTTACTCTACGCGGTCGTCGATCCGCGAGTCACTTACAGCTAGGCCCAACGGTTCATCATGGAGCCCGCGTCAAAACCCATTGGATTCTGGCGAGAAGCATGGCGACGCTTTCGCAAGCAGCGGTTGGCCATGTTGGCGCTGGTGTACGTCGTCGCGCTGGCGATCGTGGCCTTGTTCGCACCGCTGATCGTGGGCACGAAGCCCTTGATCTGTCAGTACAAAGGGCAGGTCTACTTTCCGTTTCTGGGCTACTACAACCGCAGTTGGGAGGGCGCGATCTTTCGCAAGGACCGTGTGCTCAACCGCTATCCGATACGACTGCAAGACAACGATCCGGAAAGCTGGGCCGTTTGGCCGCTGATTTACCAGGATCCTTATCGCCGACTACGTACGCAAGACTTCGCTCAACGCGAACGAGGTGCAGACGGCAAGCGATCATGGCGCTATGCCAAAGGTTGGGAAGACTACCGCGAAAACCCCTCCGGAGTAAGCGGCAAGCCAAGCCGGCAGAACTGGTTTGGCACCAATCAGCAAGGCTTTGATGTGTTTGCCCAGATGGTGCACGGCACGCAGACAGCGCTCTCGGTCGGCATCATCTCGATGGGGATTGCTGCGACCATCGGTATTGTTATCGGCGGATTGGCTGGCTACTTCGGCGGCTGGGTCGACATCATCCTGAGTAGGCTGATTGAAGTCGTTATGTGTATCCCGTCATTGGTCCTGATCTTGGCTCTGGTGGCACTGTTAGACAAGGTAAGCAACTGGCATCTGATGGCAGTGATCGGAGTGACCAGTTGGACCGGCATTGCGCGACTCACACGAGCGGAGTTCATCAAGATCAAACAGATGGAGTTCATTACGGCGGCCCGAGCGCTGGGCGCTGGTGGCATCCGGGTAATGACCCGCCACGTGCTTCGCAACTCATTGGCTCCGGTGTTGGTGCCCATTTCCTTTGGTATCGCCGCGGCAATCATGATCGAAGCGGGGCTTAGCTACCTTGGTTTTGGCGCATCGCCCCCCAACCCGAGCTGGGGCACGCTGCTGCAATCAGGCCGCAAAGCGATTCAGGAAATGTGGTGGCTCATTCTCTATCCAGGCGCCGCCATCTTCCTAACGGTCCTTGCTTACAATCTAATAGGCGAAGCCCTTCAAGAAGCCACCGACCCCCGCCTTAAACAATCGGGCCACTGAGCATCGACGAGACCACCAAGCTTGCCGCACGGGCGTGACCCTGTGGCCAGAGGTCGCTTGGCAACCATCCCGTAGAGCCGGTTTATCCTGTTATCCGGTCATTCGCTATGTCTGAAGCTGTTATCGATATCCAGAACCTTCGCACCTACTTCCACGGTGAGGAAGGCACCGTACGTGCGGTGGACGACATTTCATTCCGCGTCGAACCAGGCCGCACGCTGGGTATTGTGGGCGAGAGTGGCTCTGGCAAGAGCGTCACGTCGCTGTCGGTGATGAAGCTCCTGGCTTCGACAGCTAAGATCGAGTCCGGCAGCATCTCGTTTCTTGGCAAGGACCTAGTGCAACTGCCCGAGCCAGAGATGCGATCCATCCGTGGCAGTGACATTAGTATGATTTTTCAGGAGCCAATGACCTCGCTGAACCCGGTCTTCACGGTCGGCAATCAAGTCGCCGAGGCGATCATTCTTCACCAAAAGGTCACCAAGCAGGAAGCCCGACAGAGAACCATCGAGCTGTTCGATGAAGTCGGTATCCCTGACCCTGAGACCCGGGTCGATAGTTATCCGCACCAAATGTCTGGCGGACAGAAACAGCGGGTCATGATTGCCATGGCGCTTTCCTGCAATCCAAAGTTGCTCATCGCTGACGAGCCCACCACAGCGCTCGATGTAACCATTCAGGCGCAGATTCTCGACATCCTGCGCAGACTACGGGACACGCGCGGCATGTCCATCCTGTTCATCACCCATGACCTGGGCGTGATTGCCGAGATTGCCGACGAGGTGCTGGTGATGTACCGAGGCAAGATGGTGGAGTATGGCCCTGTTCTAGATATCTTCACCGCCGCCAAGCATCCGTATACCAAGGGTTTGCTTGCCTGTCGGCCAAGGCTTGATACCCCCTACAAGTTGCTGCCGACAGTGAGCGACTTCATGGAGGATGGCCCTGACGGCGAGGTAATTGAGAAGCAACTGGATGATGCTCGCCTGCAGGAACTCACCCACCACGGCCGCGGTCGGCTGTTGCACCCGCGCGGTGAGCTTGCCGCGATGGGGCATCCCTGGGAAGAGGGCCACCAAGGCGCCGATGCGACCATGGTGGAAGAGGGCACGGCCCCGTTGCTAGAAGTGCGCGATCTCAAAGTTCACTTCCCCATTCGACGGGGGCTGCTCTCGCGAATCGTTGGCCACGTCAAGGCGGTCGATGGTGTTTCGTTCCGCGTCTATAAGGGACAAACGCTAGGCCTGGTAGGCGAGTCAGGATGTGGCAAGACAACCACGGGTCGGGCGATCTTGCGGCTTATTGAACCGACCGCTGGCAACGTGTTCTACAACGGAGTCAACCTGCGGACTCTCGGCAGGCAAGACATGCGCGCCATGCGGCGAAAACTGCAAATCATTTTCCAAGATCCCTACGGATCCTTGAACCCGCGGATGACCATCGAGTCGGCTCTGACCGAGCCGATGATCATCCACAAACTGGGCAGCGGCAAACAAGATCGTCGCGACCGTGCCGCCGCGCTGTTAGAAGAGGTCGACTTGCCCGCATCGCACCTCCGCCGCTACCCACATGAATTCTCTGGCGGTCAGCGGCAGCGGATTTGCATCGCACGGGCATTGGCCGTCGAGCCAGATTTTATCATTTGCGACGAATCGGTTTCGGCCCTCGATGTGTCGGTGCAAGCGCAGGTGCTGAATCTGCTCAAGGCGCTGCAGGAAAAGCGCGGCTTGACCTACATCTTCATCAGCCACGACTTGAGTGTCGTCAAGTTCATGGCCGACATGATGGCGGTCATGCAGCCGGTGCCGGCGGAGGAGGGGGTGGGTGGCCGGATTGTTGAGTTCGGTCCGTCGGATAATATCTATGCCGAGCCCAAACAGGATTACACGCGTAGGCTGATCCAGGCCACTCCCAACGACGACCTCCAAGCGATTCGCGACCGCGTCGCCCGCCGGGCTGAGCGCGTGGCCGTCGAACCCGAAGCTTAGGCGAGCAGCGCCGCAGCTCGCCTTTCCTCGGTTTTCTACCGCTTTTTCTTGGGAACTCTGGACGGATGAACCCGTCTAAGCGTGGGCAGCACTCCTGAGTGTTGCTGCGCCGTCGCCGTTTCCCTTCTCGTTTGGAGTCCCTTGCCATGTTGCGTGTGTCTGTTGCCGCCTTACTGATGGTCTGCTCGTATTCGTTTGCTATCGCGGAGCCCCTGTCCGATCCAGGCAAGGTGACTGCCGTCACGGTCTATCAGGGGCAAGCCCTGGTGACTCGAGAAGTCGAACTGGCGGAGATCGTCGGCTTGGCAGAGGTGGTCGTGACAGATCTACCCGCTCAGGTGACCCCCGGTAGCCTCTATGCCGAACCAATTGGCGACGTGGAGATTCGCTCCGTGCGCTACCGAGTGCGTCCCGTAGCGGCCGATACGCGACAAGAGGTCCGCGAGCTCGATCAGCAAATCCAAGAGATAAAAGACAAACTAGCCGCGATGCAGTCACGCCAGAGCTTGCTAAAGTCTCAGTCTGCCTACCTACAGAAGCTGGAGAACTTCACGACCAAGACTGCCAGCCATGAACTCACGAGCGGAGTTCTCGACGCGACCACGCTGAAGGATCTAACCAAGACCATCTTCGAGGGCCGGGCCGAGGTGGCGCAGGGTAACTTGGAAATCCAGCGCGCAACCCGCGATCTGAATCAGCAGCTCACGCTGTTGAATCAAAAACGGCAAGGCATCACGTCCTCTTCCTCTAAGAGCATCCGTGAGGCGGTTGTGTTCCTCAATGCACCCGAGGCTGGCGCCAAACTGCGCCTGACTTACCTGGTGACGGGCGCCACGTGGTCTCCCTCCTACAACCTGCGCGCTAGCGGCCAGCGCGACCAAGTGATGGTTGAGTACAACGCTTCGGTGCAACAGCAAAGTGGCGAAGACTGGACCGACGTCAAAATGACGCTCTCGACCGCTTCACCTTCGTTGGTTGCTACGGCGCCTAAGCTCTTACCTTTGCCGATTGAGCTCGCTGCTATGGCTGAGCCTGTAAACGCTGCTGCTCAACGCCAGTCATATGCGAGGACACGTAGTCAGCTCGCCCAGCAGCAGAAGAAACTATCTCTAGGCAGGCGTTCGTTCGTTGGCAGCCAAGGCGTCACCGACGGCCGGGAGGAGGCCAGCAGAGTTGTGACGATGGATGGGGTCTTGAACTCCTCAGGAGGCGCCTTCTTCGGTAGCGAATTCGTGAACAGAGGGTCAGGTAGGGGAGGGTTTGGAGCTGCGACCGCAAACTTTGGGACGTCAGTCGCCAGCTCAGACATTGGACTCAACTATTATTGCAATCAAATCGAGATTCTGGATTGGAACAACGACAAAGCGCCCAGTAGCGGTAGCCAAGCGCGCAGCCGCCGAGACGAAGGCATCAGCGTTGTGTACGAGCTGGCAAACCGGACATCGCTTCCTAGCCGAGCCGATCAGCAGTTGATCCCCATCGCCTCGTTGCCGCTAGAGGGCGACTTCTACCGTGTCGCGAGGCCGGTGCTTACGGAGTATGTCTATGAAGAGGCTCGCGTCGTAAACGATACCGACTTCGTTCTACTTGCTGGCCCGGCGGCCACCTTCTTGGCCGATCGTTTCGTGGGGCGCGGCTTGGTGCCGACCGTCGCCGTTGGCGAGCCCTTCACGATCGGGCTGGGCATCGACGAGTCACTCCGAGCAACCCGCGAACTGGTAGACAAGGATCGTCGTGTCCAGGGTGGCAACCGGGTGGTCCGCTCCGAGTACCGTCTGATGATCGAAAACTTCGGCAACCAGGCTGCCAGCGTCAGGCTTTATGACCGTCTCCCCTCGGCCGAGGGCGAGCAGATCAAGGTCTCGCTGCTCGACGCCACGCCGCCACCAGCGGATGGCGACGTGAAGCAACGCAAGGAAGGAATCTTACAATGGCTCGTCGAAGCTCCTGCCAAGGACCAGACTACTGGCAAGGTCTTGGTCGACTATGCCATGCTGCTAGAGTACGACCGCAACCGTAGCTTGGTTGAAGTCAAGAAGTAATCGTGGCGAGGCGCCGCATCCAGCCCCGCTCTGTTGCCCCCTTGCCCGGGCGATGGAGCGGGGTGTTTGCTATCGCACGGAAGTGAGTTGAGGAGTCGATCAGGCTAGGGGCATGTCAGATCCCGCCTTGCCCGACTGGCGCGTCCAGATTCAACTGCCGCTGCTGCTAATTGCAGTGCCGTTGGCAGCTGGCGCCTGGTGGTACAACTGGCGGCAAGCGAGCCAGATCGTCGTTGCCCTGGCGGAGACCGGCGAGCCCCGCACCCCAAGCGGCCTGGCTTTGCCCGCCTTCGATCTCACGAACCTGACTCTTCCGGCAGAGGCTGTCCGTGCCGGTGGTCCACGCAAAGACGGCATCCCGGCCCTTACCGACCCGGGCTTTCTTGATGCCGCAGAGGCCAAGTTTCTCAAACCCCAGGATCGCATTATCGGCATCGCTTGGGATGGTCGAGCCAAAGCCTATCCGCTGAAGATTCTCGACTACCACGAAGTGGTGAACGATACCCTGGCCGATCAAGCGATTGCTGTCACTTACTGTCCGCTCTGTGATTCGGCCGTTGTTTTCAGTCGCGTCCACCAAGGGCGAATCCTGGAACTGGGAGTCTCGGGACTGCTATACAACAGCAATGTGTTGGTCTACGACCGTGGAGAGCTGGGCGCGGAAAGCCTGTGGTCGCAACTGATGTCCCGTGCTGTGTCCGGTCCTCAAGCTACACGAGTCCTCCGCCGCCTGCCTTTGGAGGTGACCACCTGGGACGCTTGGCGCCGAAGGTGGCCACAGACACAAGTCCTCTCCGACCGAACGGCCCACCAACGCACCTACGATGGAACGATCTACGCCAGCTACTTCGAGCGGGAAGATCTCTACTTCCCTGTCGACTCGACAGACGAACGTCTTCCACCCAAGACCGCTGTGTTGGGGGTGGTTTGTGGTCGCCAGGCAATCGCCTTTCCCGTGCAGACGCTGCTGGCCAGTGGACAAACGGAGCATTCCGTCCAGCTTGAGGGAAGGCGATTCACCGTCGTGGCAGATCCCGCGGCAAGGTCGCTCCGCATTGAAGATGCCGATCCCGCACTGGAATGGGTTTACGCTTTCTGGTTCGCCTGGTCAGCCTTCTACCCCGACACACAGTTGTGGTCTCCCATGGAAGGAAAAGACCAAGCGGTGCGCAGCGATCAGGCGTCCGCAAAATAGCAGGCTATCCAATGCAGGGCGAAGCTCACTTGGCTTTTACTGACTACGGCGAACACCAGGTTGGGTGGCTAGAAATAGATTTCGCTGGCACATAACGGCGCGGCCAATCATGAAACTTGAATTTGGTGAATCAAGCTTTATGTTGAGAATCAGAGTTCCGCGCTTCGAAGCAGAGCATCGTCGTAAGTTGGTAAACGACGGTTGTCGGCTGCGCCGAGAAGGGTGAACTCCGCCACATTGATGGCGAAAAATCTCTGGGGCATACGTTTCGCAGCCGCCCCGCGAATTTTCTTTGTGCCATTTTTTTCGAACGGGCAGTTCCTGTCGGTGCTGTGATTGCCCCGACTACATCCGCCAGCGCGCGGGCGCTTGGAAGGGGGCGGGAGTGTCGTCACGGAACAGGTCCTCGACCATGCCAACCGTGTCGTCCGTCACCCGCTCGATGCGGGCGACCCAGGTGCTTCGCAGCAGCCCATGGCCGTCGAAGGACTCCGGCCCAAAGAGGCCGACTGCAGCGCCGGCCAGGCGCCGATTGAACAAGGCGGTGGGGCTTGTCTGATTGCCACCGCCCGTAGTTGCAAAGGCCTCGCGCAGGGAGGCACGAAGCAACTTGTCGGCTGCCATCAGGCCACCGGCATGGTTGGCATGGGTTTGGGCGTCGTACGCGAACTCCTGCGCGCGGACCGGATCAAAGGTGAACTCCACCGCGTGACCGCTCGGCGAGCGATCGCCCGGCGTGCCACACAGCGGCAGGAGGTAGCCCAGTAGCAGGTCGGTCCACCGCTCGGTTCGCAACGTTAGCCGTCGCAGTCGTGTGGCTTGGGAGGACGCAGAGGACCACCAAGCGTCTGCCACGGCTCGCACCCGGCCAACCGATTCGTCATGGCCTGCCAGCACGTTGCGACCAATTGGCCCTGCCTCGCTCGTGTCGTGCCGACGATCATGAGCAACGGTCACTGCGGCGACAACGCGAGTGAGCGGTTGGCTCAGGACGATGTCTTCTGCCAACGTTGCCAGATCGCCGCCCAGCTCTCCGTGTTGTCGAGGGTTCTCTTTCGGAGACCGCGGGTGGTGCGCCAAGGCACTTAGCCGCCTGCCCCATTCGTCCAGTCGACATCGCGACGCGGCCCAGTATTCCGCCAAGGCCTGCTCGCAGAGCCGTGGTGAGTCTTCAATCAGGAGCCTGGCGCTCAGCGATAGCGTGGCTGCTGTTTCTACAAGATCGCAAGCGTGCATCGACGTGGGTGACCGAAAGGGGAGAGAACCAAACGACATCGGCGGCCGGAG
Source organism: Lacipirellulaceae bacterium (assembly GCA_965263315.1). Taxonomy (GTDB): domain Bacteria; phylum Planctomycetota; class Planctomycetia; order Pirellulales; family Lacipirellulaceae; genus JBCCQL01. Next base: position 1,172,099 of record CBDHGZ010000002.1, read on the forward strand.
CCCGAGGGGACAAAGGCTCCGACCGCCGCGCGGAGGAGGACAGGGAAAGAGGGCTCAGCAGGGGAGGTGGGGAGCGTTGCTGAGCAACGACGCCAGAGTATGCAGTCAGTGTGCCAAAGCGGTCACAATCGACGACGATCCAGTGGCAAGCAGGCCAATCGCCGGGAGAAACCGACGTTCAGGGCCTGTGGCAGAGAGTCTTGGCCGGGGCAGCTGCGTTGCTTTTTGGCAACACGTTGCGGCGTGGCTGCGACCACACCTACCGGCGGAGAATTGCCTAGCGGGGAGTAATCCGCCAGATCTTAAGCTTGAACTGGCGTGGCTGGCCCGGCGCTGCCAGCACGCCGGGCGTCCTGTCGCTGCCAACCAGCACCACATCGTTCCACTTCCGCCCAGCTGCAGGCTTGCCCGCGCTGTTCACGAACAGATTGTCTTTATGCAGGAGGCAATCCGCCTTGTAGCGTACATGGCCATCCTGGAAGAGCACATTCTGACCGTAACCGCCGTGGTTTGGGCTTTGCCACTTACCGCACACTGGATTCGGTGCGTCGCTGAGCATCGGGGCGCAGCTGCTGTAGGTCATACGAATCGGACGATAGAGCGGGCCATCCAGATAACCCAACCGATAGGCGTAACTACCGCCCATGAGTTGCCGTGCCTCGGCTCGTTGGGCCGGGCTCATGTCTGCCAGTTCACTGGCTGGGGGCACCACGACCATCACTGCCCGGCTGGCCACTTGTTGGCCCAAAGGGGAAGAGCGACACACGACCATCCGGGTCAGCTCTTCGCGATTGATGAAATGCTCATCAGCCAGGCGAACGGCGTACAGTCCTGCGTTCTCACCGGGATGAACATGCGGCAGCAAGCGGCCATGAGCTGCTGCGTATTGCTGCAAGGCCTTTCCGACTTGAGCCAAGTTGTATTCACAGGCGGTGCGACGCGAGGCTTCGCGACTCTCCTGAAGCGCCGGCAACAGCATTAAGCCGAGCGCCATAATCACTCCGGCAGCAACACCCGCATCAACCAGCGTAAAGCTTCGGGTGCAGCGCGGCGGGGCATCGCTCTTGGCAGTCGATGCTACGGGCTTCGATGCTAGCCCCAGCACCAAGTCGTGTACCGAGTCGGCCGTCCGATCGGCAAGTCCCGTGGGGGGATCGTAAGGAGGGGCAACGCTTTGATCTTGGCTAGCGACGTTGTCGATCGCTTGCTGGCAAGGAAGGCACTCGCGGAGCTTCTCCAGTTCTTGCTGAAGCGCCGGATCGTCCGCGATCTTGGCCTCGAGATCCGCAACCTGTGCCTCATCCAGTTCGCCAAGCAGATAACTGACGAGCAATTCACGCATGGCTACGGGACAGGTCGCTGAGGGCGGTCGGAGTTCTGGCCAAGGCGAGTGGCGCTACCATGTCTATTCTAGCCTGAGAAGGGCGGCGGCGCACCGGTCGTTTGACACAGGTTTTGCCGTCGTCACACGCACAGCAGGCTAGAATCGCATTGGCAACGCTTGCCGGCTGCCTAGCCCCGTTCCGAATCTCGCCACGCTTGGCCCAGATGGCCAATCGCCGAGTGAAGCCGACTCTTAACCGTTCCCACGGGAACAGCCAATTCGACGGCAGCCTCACGGTACTTTAGCCCACGGAAGTAGACTAAGCCTACGACGTTGCGGAGTTGTTCGGGCAGGGAAGCAACCGCTTGCCTTACCCATTCAATACGCTCTCCGCGGTCGAAGCGTTCGACTGGATTTGCTTCGCGACTGCCCAAAAGATCCAGCAAAGTACCAACTTCGCTGTGGTCTGCCTTGTTCGGTCGATCGAGACTCACAAGCTGATGGCGTTTGTTGCGCCGCTGGGAGTCGATCGCTTGATTGGTGGCCACGGTGTAGAGCCAGGGGCGGAACTTCCGCTTTTGATCGAACATGCTGCTCTTCAGGTGCACCTGCAAGAAGGTTGCCTGGAAGGCATCCTCTGCCTGAGCAGCGTCTCCGAGAAACCGGCACAAGTAGCTGTAGAGTTCTCGCTCGTAGCGCTTGATGAGTGTCGCCAGGTGGCCTGCTTCGGGGTCCTGTTGGTGGGCCCGCAGGAGCTGTTCGTCCGTCTCAAGGACCGGTTCGTCCTGATGGATCAGCGGCTTGTTGGTGCTCATGGTGGACGCCAGGGAGGTGGTGGTCGCCTGCGAGTTGGCTATTTTGCGTGCTTCCGTGGTCTGAGCAGTCATGGTCACGAACTCCTGTCTCTAAGGGGTTCGACGCCAAAGAGGAAGCATTCCTTACTTCCCCGCCGTCTAAAAAATCCATTTCTGGAAGCCTGCGTCCGTTCCGTCGCGTTTCCTTGGCTCCAGTAGATCGTTGGCCCTTGGCTGCCGGATGGCAACCTATGCCGCCTTTATGGGGGTGTTTCCCCTAGCCGGCATCAGGGCACGAATCATGACTTGAGCAACCGCCGTACCGCAAAACACTTACGGGGCCCCGAAACCGGCTTGCGACTCAGGCTAAGTTGTGAGCCAAGCAACAGTTACGAGGCTGCTAGCGGGTTGGTTCGTTTTTTTCGTCGAGTTTTTCTCCGCCGAATTGGCGGAGTCCGACCGTCAATTCTACATATTGGCAGTCCGGCGAGTGCTGCAGCATTGAACACCATCGTACCAATGCGAGACGCCTGTTTTCATGCTCCATTGAAATTTCCATGGGCTACGATGGTAGTCTGTTAGATCTTTCACGAACTTCTCACTGACCTGGCCGGACAATTGGCGGCTATCGCCAGATGGCGCCGGCGGGTGTCCAAAACACTCTTCTTTTCGTCTTATACGTTTGCCAGTTGATAATGACGTCGACCGCTGACCACTCAGAACAACGCTCAGTGGACACCGCAGCCGAAGAGGCGACCGCTACCGGAGAGGCTCCAGCGTTGCTAGCGGATCCGCCTTCCCCCGAAGAGGCTGCCGAGGCCCGCCGATACTCTCGCGCTACCCTGCGCTGCGTGCTGCTAGATATGGCCGTAGACACCTGCGTCTTGGCGGTGATGGCTATAGCTCTGGGGCCGATGCTTGATGGTTGGCTGGCTCACTGGAGTTGGCTGGCGGGGGAGCATAACCTGTGGCGTGTCGCCGCCTTGGCGATCGTCATGACGGCGATCCATGCCTCGGTCTCTTTGCCACTCTCTTTCTATGCGGACTTCGTGCTAGAGAGGCGTTTTGGTCTCAGCAAACAGTCGGCCCGCCGTTGGGTTCTCAACTGGCTGAAGAAAACAGCGCTCACGGTGGCCCTACTTGCGACACTCTACACAGGGCTCTTCGCCATCATTTGGAGCGTGGGAACTTGGTGGTGGTTGGTCGCGGCGGGGGCGTTCTTCATTGTTAGCGCGGTCTTAGGTCAGTTGGCTCCCGTCGTTATTTTGCCGCTGTTCTACAAAGTGGAGCCCATCGAGAGCCAAGAGGATACCGATCGGCTTCGCGCCCTAGCGAGAGATACAGGAATCGAGATCGAAGGCGTATTTCGACTTGGCATGAGCGCCGAAACGAGCAAGGCCAACGCCATGCTCGCCGGTCTCGGCGCCACGCGCCGCGTGCTGCTAGGCGACACCCTGCTAGAGAGCTTTTCGCCCGCGGAGATCGATACCGTATTCGCGCACGAGTTGGGGCACCACGTTCACAGGCACTTGCCGAAGTTGTTGACTTTGGTCGGGGTGACCGCGATGGCGGGCCTGTTTGCCTGCCACCTTGCGCTTGGCGCCTGGACCGGCGTCTCCGACCCGGCTGCGTGGCCCGTGGCGGTGCTGCCCAAGGCCGTGTTCTTGCTAACCCTGTTTTCGCTCTTATCCGGACCGTTGCAGAACCTTGTAAGTCGCCATTTTGAGAGGCAGGCAGACCGCTATGCCGTGAAGCGGACAGCGAATCATGCTGCTTTTCGGTCGGCCTTCTTGAAGCTGGCGCGGATGAATAAGGCCGATCTCGATCCGCATCCATTGGAAGTCTGGCTCCTACATAGCCACCCTCCCATCGGCGAACGGCTTAAGCTGATCGAGCGCCTCTCTTAACAGGCGCCAAGCCCCCGTATCGACATCGGCGGCGTGTGGTTTTCCACGCCAGCCGCCGAGTTACCACCAGTAGGTACGCCTTGCGGCGGTGCGTGACCCAGCCTTGGGCATGCGACACCTACCAGGTCTACCGCCGAACATAGTCCTGCTGCCAGTCATCTCGCCTTGGCCTCCAGAGACTGCGGGGCCATGGCGCTTTCGTCTAAACGCGGCACACGAGGACGCCGCTGACCCGGCGGACCAGACGACGCATTTCCAGGACGCTGAGCGTGGCGAGAACGCGGGCGACCGGTAAACCGGTTGCTTGGACGACGTCGTCAATGGAGGTGGGGTCGACGGCAATCGCTTGTAGCACCTGCTGCTCGATCTCGTTCAGCTGCAGCTCAGCCACATTGCGTGTCTCGCCACCATCTTCGTGGCGAACGCTCTCGATCAAAGGCCCCAATTCGTCGAGGACGTCGTCAACCTCGGCAACCAGCTTTGCGCCGTCCTGAATCAGGCGATGGCACCCGCGTGAGAGTCGACTGTCAACCGGGCCGGGGACCGCAAAGCACTCGCGTCCCTGCTCGGAAGCATGGCGAATCGTAATCAAAGCGCCTGACCGATCGGCAGCTTCGACCACGATCGACCCCAGGGACAACCCGCTGATGACTCGGTTTCGCTGAGGGAAGGCGCCGCTCAACGGGGGCATTCTCGGCGGAGCTTCGGTCAACAAGCAACCATGATTAGCCACCTGCCTCGCTAGCTCTTTATGCTCGGGCGGGTAGAGCTTCATGAGCCCACCCGCCAGGACTGCCAGGGTGCGTCCGCCTGCAGCGAGAGCTCCCTTGTGAGCGGCGCCATCGATGCCTCGTGCTAGGCCGCTGACAATGGTAAAGCCTGCCCGGCTGAGTCCCGCGGCTAGGCGTTCCGCTTGGGCAAGTCCATACCGCGTGGCGTGGCGCGAACCGACGATGGCGATTGCCAACTGGTCTTCCGACTGCAGCGTGCCTTTGGCGAAGAGCACGCCTGGGGGATCGTGGATCTCCTTCAAAGCGCGAGGGTAAGAAGGATCGCGCAACGTAAGGATCTGAATTCCTTGTGCTGAAGCAGTAGCGATTTCGCCTTCGGCGTCTAACTCATCAGCCGCCGTGATCTTTGCGGCAAGCTTGGGACCGATGCCGGGGACGCTACTCAACTCGTGGGAGCTTGACGCCAGTACGCTTTCGGGCGTCCCGAATGTGCTCAACAGATTTGCACGTAACCTGGGGCCTACTCCAGAGACCATGGCGAGGCGCACCTCGGCGACGAGTTGAGGGTCGTGTGCGTTAATGGAGGTCGGCATCGCCTCAGCCTTGCGGAGAGCGGATCATGCCCGCACGCCGACTGACCCCCTGGTAGAGGTCGATGCTTGTTGCGTTTCGCGATGCGGGCTGCGGCTAAGCGGGCCGCACACCAACATGATAGATGGACTGAGAGTCCGATGCGAAGGATTGCATCCAGCAGACCACATTAAGTCGTTAGCTGGCCATTGCTCGTCGGGGCCACTGAGTGACCAATACCCTGCGCGATGCAGATGAACTTAACGAGCTGAGCAAGGCTTTTCGCGCCCATTTTCTTCATGATTTTCGAGCGACGAAGCTCGACGGTCCGCAAACCAATCTGAAGGGCTTGGGCAATTTGTTTGTTCGCGAGGCCGTCGAGCATAGCATCGAGAACGTCGTGCTCAGCAGCTGTGAGCAAGGTCATTCTCTCACGAAGCACCAGTCGCTCACTCGCCGCTGACGCCGTGGCGTGATGCTGCGTGACGAACCGCTGCAATGCGACAGCCAACTGTTCAGTTGCTTGGTCCGCAATAAGAATTTCGCCACAGCCCTGGCGCATCGCCTGGATGGCAAGTTCCACGGAGGGACGATGGCACAGCACCGCGACCGGCAGGCCAGTCATCTGGCCCAAGAGGGCCTTGATTCGTTCGTTTTCCAAAACTGCTTCGAGCGGACCTGAAATGAGCAGGCATTCAGGCAGATCATTACCAGCGTCAGCCTCGGAGCCGGAGTTCAAGCTCGCAGTCGCTGCCATGGAACCTGACATTGGACTTCCGGGTCCTGTCTCGGCTGGTAACGAACCGGCGGCTGCAGCGACCGTTGTTGTTCCGTTGGACTCCGGAGACCCCACCCGCATGGCGGAGTCGCCAGCCCAGGCATCAATGCCTGCAAAGGACTGCAGCTCAAGACCCGCCAGTCGGACAAGTTCTTGGGCACTAGGAAGCGAAGACGCAGGGAGCTCAATAACGGCAACAGGCATGGCAGCAAATCGGAGAGTCAATAAGGAAACGTATCTTGGAAGGGTCAGGTCGCGACATCCGCTCAACAAGAGATGCCAGCGGCACTGGTCTCAGTCCTGATTGAGCAGACCTGCGGTTTCTACGAGACTCTATGTCGAAGCGTTTCGAATGACCACCAAAGTAGCCAAACGGGCAGAAACAGTTTCCTGGCCCGTGGCGTCCGAGTCGCCTGTTTGGTCTCGACCACTCGGGCGAGATGCAGATCCCGGCCAACATTGCGTTGCGAAAAGCTTCTGGCCGGCCAGATGATTAGATGGGGTCGATGGCCTTCAGGATGGCCTCGGCAGGCAGGTCGCCAACCAGGGCAACCTCACCGATCCGTTTGGGCAGAACAAATCTCAACTGGCCTGCCTGGACTTTCTTATCGCGCCACATCAACTGCATGAGCTCTTCGCCATCCAACTCGGAGGGGCATTCGACGGGCAGGTGGAGCTTCTGGAGCACTTCAATTTGGCGCCGGGTGTCGTCTGCCGTTACGAAGCCTTGCGACTCCGCCAGACGCGAGGCACAGACCATGCCGATAGCGACGCCTTCTCCATGAAGTACGCCTTGGTAGTTGGTTGCCGCTTCAATGGCGTGGCAGAACGTGTGTCCGTAATTGAGGATCGCCCGTCGGCCCGATTCTTCTCGTTCGTCTGCTTGAACGACCTCCGCTTTGAGTTGGCAACTGCGGGCAATGATGTGACGGAGCGTGGTGGAATCTCGCTGATTGATCGCGTCGCTGTTGGCTTCCAGATAGGAGAAGAAGTCGGCGTCCATGATCACCCCGTACTTCACCACCTCGGCGAGGCCAGCGCGGAACTCTCGATCCGGGAGGGTTGAAAGCACATCGACATCAATGACCACACCGCGCGGCTGCCAGAACGCCCCAACCATGTTCTTGCCGCCCGGTAGATTGACGCCTACTTTGCCGCCGACGGAGCTGTCGACTTGGGCAAGAAGCGTAGTGGGAACTTGGAAGAAGTCGAGTCCCCTGGCGAAGGTAGCAGCTACGAAGCCTGCCAAATCGCCTACCACACCGCCACCAACCGCCAGGACGATTGACTGGCGATCCACTCCTTCTTGTAGCATGGTTTCCCAGAGGTCCTGGGCCACTTCAGGTGACTTGCTCGTTTCGCCCGCATCGATGACCAACACGTGGGCCTCAAGCGATTCCTCCGTCAGGCGGTCTGCCAACTTGTCGGCGTGGAGCGGGTCAACGTTCGAATCGGTGACCACAACCACATGTTCTGCCGCCCGGCGAGCTTGCAAGAAGCTGGCGATGCCGGAAAGGTTTCCTTCGCCGATCTCGATGTCGTAGGATCTTTCGGCGAGTTCAACGCGGACGGTGGTGGGTGGCTGGGACATGATGGCTCGTCTTGAAGTGTGCAGAGGCGTATCGGGCGACTGCTAGCAGTGATGGCGGGAATGGCCTGGGAGCGGCGGCGGCGTTTCCCTAAACTCCGTCGCTCAACGGCTGCGGATGGGCAGCCTTGGTACCGCCCCCCACGGGTTAGCAAGCATGCGATCGCTGGCGATCATCAATCAAAAAGGCGGGGTTGGCAAGACGACGACCGCCGTGAACCTGGCAGCCGGACTAGCCCGGAGCGGGGCGCGTGTTGGCGTTCTGGACCTTGATCCCCAGGCCCATGCGTCTTTGCACCTGGGGGTCGACCCCAAGCGGCCGATCGCGACGACGTACGACTTGTTGACGACCGACACCCCCATTTCCCAAGCTTGGCAGTCAGCCGGTGAGAACCTGCTGGTCGCGCCGGCGCACATCGATCTGGCCGCGGCCGAGGTAGAACTGGCGGGCGTCGTTGGACGAGAGGTCATTCTGCGGGACAAAATGGCGGAAGTTGCCGACACGCTGGACTATCTCTTAATCGACTGCCCTCCCTCCCTGGGGGTGCTTACTCTCAACGCGCTAACTGCCGTTGAGGATGTTTTTCTCCCGCTGCAGCCCCACTTTTTGGCGCTGCACGGGCTTAGCAAGCTGATGCAGACCGTGGGCTTGGTGTCCGAGCGCTTGAATCAGCGGCTCCGAATGGCCGGCGTGGTGCTCTGCATGTACGAATCTGGCACCCGGCTTGCGGCTGAGGTCACCTCAGACGTCGAGGCATATTTTCAACAGCTGCGTGGTCAAGGGGAGATCTGGTCGGGCGTGCGCCTGTTTCAGACGCGGATCCGCCGCAACATCCGCTTGGCCGAGGCGCCCAGCTTTGGCCAGTCAATCTTTGGCTACGCCAACGATTCGCGTGGCGCGGAAGACTATGCTGCTCTGGCAGGCGAAGTCGTCGCCTACTACGCCGGTCGCGATCTCTGCAAATCAGCTGCCTGAGTTATTTCGTCGCTGATGTCAAACCTTGCGGGCTGGGGTGCTGCGCGCGCCTGCGGTGGGGCTGGGGGTTTGGTCATTGTTGAGCGTCGCAGCGATTGCCCGCCACCGTTGCGGTGAATTCTCTTCTGGTTCGTCCGAATCTGCGGACCATGGGTCCGGTTGGGTCGATTCTTCCTGATGAGGTGGCGTATGTCGATTGCTTCGGTCAGCTCATAGGGACCGCTCCGCACGCCACTCGCTAACCGCCCCAGGAAATGCCAGCCGAGCTGGTCGCTCGCGGGGCTAACAGGTGGAAACGAAAATAGCCCCGCGTTCCGCACCGGAACGGACCCCGAGGAGAGAGCAAGGATGAAACTCGACTCAATTGTCACCGGCGTGTTGGCCGCCACGGCTGCGTTGGCGATTCAGCCCGCAGCTGGCCAATATGTTCCGCAGCAGGCTGTGCAACCACAGGCCTCTGTCAATCAGCCAGGCTACGGCTTCGTGCCAGGCTACGCTCAGCAACCTGCCCGCGGCCAGCAGCCGGCGTATACGCCGTATCCAAGCTACGCGCAACCGCAGCCAGGCCCCGCGGCCTATGCGAATCAGCCGTACCAGGCGAGCCAAGGAAATTCGCCGCAGGCGCCTGGCGCTGCTGTGGCCGGAGTTCCTAATTTTGTGGCCATGCAACAGGCCCATATGGCGAGCAACGGCGGTGGCTACGTACCGGGTGGCCAGTTTGGCCGGCTCGCACAGGCTCCCGAGCTTGGCAGCAGTTCAGCGGCCTTGCCGGCTCCAACCGAAGCGATCAATACGCCCGCGGTTGCTGGTCAAACGATGGCCGCTCCCAGTCAGCCCACGATGGCTCAGCCAGCCATGGGGGCTCCAGCTTCCTCTGCCCTTCCGGCAATGACGTCCCACGCCAGCAGCCATAGCGCGGATTGTGGATGCCAACCTCAGATGGCTCCCACTGCCGCATGGCAGAATTACCTGCCCGCATCGACCGGTGGCTACGGTGACGGATGCACGACCGGTGGCTGCGCCACGGGAGACTGCGGATACGGTTACCAAGGGTGTGGCGCTGACAACTACGACTGTGGCACTTACTGCGACTCCGGTCCCCGACGTCAATGGTTTGCTGGCGTCTATGGCTTGTTCATGAGCCGCGACAACCCTGGCAAAGCTACATCCGCCGTGCTCGTGGATGGCGCCCCGGCTGGCAATTACTATCCGCAACCGGGTACCGATGTCTTCTTCATCACGAGCGAAGCCGACGCCGACTTCACCGGGGGCGCCGAAGTTCGCTTTGGAAGCACCTTTGGCTCGGCGACCGACCCTTGCGGCTGCTGCACTTACCAGCCCTTCGCCTGGGAGCTCGGTTACTGGGCTTTGGCCGAGGATGAGAGCTTTGCCGAAATTACCGACACCTTTGGTGGCACGACCCGGATCTACGGTGGCATCAACTACGCTGGTTTGGAGTACGACCGCGACGGCACGGGGACGACCTATGGCTATCGTCCGGTCAACGACTACTACGACTACCAGGTGCCAATCGACTCGACCTCAACCAACAACGTCCGAGTGTTGGCGGTTCGCACGACGCAGAGCTTTCAGGTCCAGAACCTGGAACTAAACTTCTGGCGGTTCGGCGCGCCGGCCTGTGGGACCAATAGTGGTGCCTATGCTGGATCGGGATTCGGTAGTGGGATGATCGGCAACGGCATGCTGCGTCGAGCCATCAACCGTGGCCAAGCGGCTTGTGGCCAAGCTTCCTGCGGCCAAGGATCGTGCGGCTACGACTCCTGCGGTTGTGGCTCTTATGATGCTTGCGGTGGCGATCCCTGTGGCTGTGCCTCCCCAGCGCCCCGTAAGCGTTTCTTCATCAATGGTCTTGCAGGCGTTCGTTACCTGAAGATGGATGAAAGCTTCCGCAACGCTGTCTTCTTCACACTGGACGACGGTTCCGGTGGCGTTGTGGCTGGCGAGCCAGGCACCTACGGTGGGAGCATGCCGGAGGACGACAACGTGCTGTTCCACGATGTGGAAGTGGACAACGACCTGCTGGGTTTCCAGTTGGGTTGCAGCATGAACTACTTGGTAGGCTGCCGCTGGACGCTGTTCTGTGACACCAACTTTGGTATCTATGGAAACCAAATCGATGCTTACCAGCGGGTGTTCAGCCCCGGTGGCGGTACGGTGCGATTCGTGGGCACTGGCGAGGACGCCGCTATTCGCAGCTCGAAAGAGGACGTCGCCTTCCTAGGCGAAGCACGCTGCGGCATTGGTTACCAATTGACCAAGCGTTGTCGTCTGACCAGTGCTTACCGCGTGCTGGCGATCAGCGGCGTTGCGTTGGCTCCGTCGCAAGTAGCCACGCCAGTAAACGAGGACGTCTGGCGTCACATCGATTCGAACGACTCGATCGTGATCCACGGCTTCCAAGGCGGCGTGGAATTCAAGTACTAGGTCGCCTCTGAACAAGACTGCGACAAAGCGAGACCCCCTTTTGAACGGGAAGGCTCGGCGGCTTCGGCCGTCGGGCCTTTTCGTTTGCTTGGGGCTGCTAATAGATGAGACTCGTCAACAATTGAAAGCCATGATCGCCACGTAGGAACTCAAAGTCTGGCTCGTCGGCGATTAAGTCTCGGTAGTTGCCGTCGATGTGCAACGACTTGGTGAGATGGTCCATGGCGTGACTGCGATCGCCAGACAGGCTCCAGTAACAGGCCAGGTTGTAGTGCAGAATGGCCTCGCCCGGCTCGTAAGCTAGCGCCTCTTGGAGGGCGCCGATCGCTTGGTCCAACTGGCCCGTTCTCTTGTAGCACCAGCCCAGCGCGAGCCAAACGTGAATATCGTCAGGCAACAACGCAGCGCTCCGCTTCAGCGGGTAGATCGCTTCGTGGAATCGTGTTAGCTCGCGAAGCGTCTCACCCAACAGGTAGCAGCCGCGGCCACTACCATGAACAAGCTTGCCGCGCCGCTGTAAGGCGGCAAGCGCGTGCTCGGTCATCCCAAGTTCGAGATAGCCCTCGGCCTCGGCCAAAGTTCGGTCAAGCAATGATTGGTTTGTGGCGACCACGTGAGGTTTCCCTTTCGCCAGCCTTGGGCTTACAGGCCTTTGGCTGAGGGGAACATCCATGCGGGGCGGCGGAGCCAGCGACGGGCTCATGGCCGGCATCCTCTTCAAGCAGCAACTTCCAGGTTCTGCCTCTGCGCGAATTCTACTCAGCATGGGGTAACAGCCCAAGCGTTTGACGGCAATTCGTTCCGGAAACCTCGTGCTCGCAACACTTACCGTCGCCATTTTGAGTTGACCGGCCATGACGGTTCCTCGGGACCGGCAAGGTGGTCTGCCACGCAGAAAACGGCTAGGCGATGGCCACCGACGCCGTTGCCAGGATTCAACCCTCTGCAGGAGAAGATGTTGCCCTTACGCATCACAGAGTCCCCCTGCGAGCGTTCGGTGGCCGAAGCCTGCCATGCGTAAACCTCTTGCCAAATAAGTCGTTAGCAACTGCTCTCATGCCGAAGTCCCGCTCCCCGGCGCCTTGCTTGCGACTGCTCAGTGGCGTCGCGTGCCGGTCCACCAACGGGCACGCCACCGGTCGGCAGATTCGCCACTCGTGCGGTTCGGGAGAAGAGTCCGTTGCTCAGAAACCTCGTCTTCTGCGGTGCGCTGCTCGCGGCGCCCGCCACAACACTGGCCGTCGGTAGCGATGCAGGCCAGCCGGCTGCTGCAATGTGGGTGCGGACGGTTGAGGGTTGGGAGTCGTTTGACCACGTCAGCGCTGCTCCCAGCGATCGATCAGGTCCGACCCTGCACCCCTTCGTCTTGGCGGCTTGGATCGGTCTGGGGTCAGCTTTCGTCTTGGTAGCCTCCGATTGGCTACCGTCCAATCAGGCGTAGCGCATCCTCTGTGGGTAAAACCTCAGAGAAAATGCAGAATCTTGTACGATTCCTCCACGTCCAGGCCACTAACAGTTCAAGAGGAACTCGTTAGCGCCCGTGGTGAGAGAAGAACAAGATGCGATTAACACTGCGCACACTGTTGGCTTACATTGACGGCATTCTCGATCCAGCGGATCACGAGAGCCTCGCCAAGCAGGTTGAATCCAGCCAAGTCGCTTCTGACTTGATGCACCGCACGAGCGACACGACACGCCGCCTGCGGCTGCCCGCGCCTCCGCTCGCTGATGATCCCTCAGGCTTTGATGCCAATGCCGTGGCGGAGTACCTGGACAACACAGCCAGTCCGCAGGCGGTGGAAGCGTTTGAGAGGCATTGCCTGGAGTCTGATAGCCACTTGGCGGAAGCGGCATCCTGTCACCATATCTTGACGATGGTGTTAGGCGAGCGGGCGGATGTGAACCCGGAAACCCGTCGTCGGATGTACGCCATCCCCGAGGTGGCCGAAGCAATCGCCCAGCAAGCCACCTCAGCAGGAGCCGTGGCAGCGACGGCTCCACAGACCGAGGCCGTTTCTGAAGTGCCTGAGTATCTTCGCGGAGGCCGGCGGTCGGACGTATTGCGCTGGCTTCCCGCGGTGGCTGCCGTGCTCTTGCTGGCTGCTGTGGGGTACCAAGCGTTTCGACCCGGCGGCTGGTTGAACTCGTCAGATCAGCGCGTGGCGGCAGGCGACGGAAACTCCAGCGAGAGTCCATCTGCGGAGCAACCAGCGGAGCCCGTTGACGAAGATCCGAGCGGCGGCGACGCTACGCTGCCATCAGATGCAGAGCTGCCTGACCAGTCCTACGACCTCGTTCAGAGACCTCCGTCCTCGGTTGGCGATCTACCGGATCTAGGCGGCTCGCTTGACCGTGGCAGTTCAACGGAACCCTTGCTACCGCTGCCGAGTATTGACGAATCAACAGAAGGCGTGATGGCTTCGCTCGACGCCAACCTTGATCCCGGTGCGCCCCTAAGCACCGATACCGATACGCCCGCTGCGGGCGACAGTCCGCCGGCGAGTGGAGATCTGGCAGAGGGTGTTGCCCCGCAGATTTCGCCCCCTGATGATCCTGCCGCTGGTGCGGAGGACAGTGCCATTGCCGGCGAGTCCTCGCCACCTGTTGCTGAAGGCCCGGCCCCTGTTGGGCTCTTCGCAAGCCCTGGTCAAGTCTTGTTGAGATACCAACAAGTGGATGATTCCTGGCGACGACTACCGGCCAGAACGCAGGTGCTCTCGGGAGACCGATTGCTGTCGCTGCCGACGTATCATCCCACCATCACGCTGGAGCCGCGGCTCAACGTCGAACTGGTTGACGGCGCGTTGGTAGAAGTGGCTTCGGAAGGCGCCTTTGGACCGCTGCAAGTGAAGGTGGAGTATGGTCGAGTCATTCTCAGCAATCCAAGTGGCGATGTGACGCTGGTGCGACTCACCATTGGGGATCTCGCTGGCGAGGTGACGCTGGAGGGACTCAAATCGTTAGCTATTGATGCGGCAAGGCCGTTTGTCCCGGGCGCGGATCCGGCTACCGAACTGGCGCCGATGCGAGCTGTCTGTTTGGCGCTGACGGGCGGAGTGACATGGTCCAGCCTGTCTGGAGAGCTCAAGCTTGGTGAACCAGGCGTGTGGCGTATCGTTGGCGACTCGGTTGGCCCTCTCGAACCAATCGAAAGCGAGAACGCTAACTGGGTTGATGGCCGAAAACTGACCAGCTGGGAGAGCCAGGCCACCGGACCTGTCGAGTCACGTCTGCTGCCTGGCGAGCCGATTTGGCCTCAATTGATGGAAGTCTTCGGCACAGGTCTAAGAGAACAGTCGGCGCTGGCGGCTGTAAGCAGTGCCCATGTGGGGCACTTCGATCCGTTCATCAAAGCACTGGCCGAACCCGATCAGCGGAACGCCTGGAACGAAGAGATTCGTACCTTGCGGGCCGCTATGTCTCGGCAAACCGAATTGGCTGTCGGCGTTCGTCGGGCTTTGACAGATTTGCATGGGCCCGAGCGGGCCAACGATCTCTACACAATGCTCTGCGGATTCAGCCAGGAGCAGGTGGGACAAACTCCCGAGGAGTGGAAAACGGGCCCGTTGCGAGACTTGCTCGACTGGATGGCCAGCCCCCATCTGGAGTATCGCGTTTTGGCCAACTACAACCTGGAAGTGATCACTGGCCGAGAACGGATTTTCAATCCGGCAGGGACCCGAAAGAGCCGTGGTCAAACGATCAGTAAGTTCCAGGCACGCCTCGAGTCGGGCAAGCTTGTCCCGAGCCAGTTCAATTGACTGATCGAGGCTCGGCGGTGTGGGCGTAAGCCCTTTTCTAGACGTCGGTTCCCCCGGCTGGGGGCCTCCGCTACAATGGCTCCTTCGGCGTGGTTCTGGCGTTGTCTGGCCATGAACAGCCACGCAGTTCACCCAGGCGGTACCTGAGGGCACAACTAGTGCAGATAAACGTAACGACGCGACACGGACACCTAAACGAGAGCACACAAGAGCGACTCGTCTCGAAGGTTGAGAAGCTCATCCGGTTTTTCGAACGTCTCACAGCCATCGAGGTGGTTGTCGACTTGAAGGATTCGTCGAAGCCTCGTGTCGACATCAATGTTTCTGCCGAGCACAAGCACGATTTTGTTGCTCATGACGAAGCAGACAATTTGCTTTCGGCAGTCGAATCGGCCGTTCATAAGATGGAACAGCAGTTGCGGCGTTACAAAGAGAAGGTACAGACGCGTGGCCGCGCACCGGGGGCCAAGCGACAGGAGGCTCTACCAGAGGAGTCCTCAGAGACCACAGAGGAGTAACGGTAGTTGCGGAGGCATGGCAATAGAGTGGCGATAGAAGGCCACGCTTGCCAAGAGGGGAGTGTCCTTCGCGAGCTACTTGCGAACAACCATTACCGAGCCTACCGCCCTACAGCGCTGGGCTTGATCGACTTGATAGCAGGCGTCGGGCCGGTTGGGCGAAGACGCCACTGTGGGACCCGCCTCCTGCAAAGCAAATGAAGCACAAACAGGGTTAGACCAGCATGAAGTTCGCGGATTTCATTGTTAAGGACGCCATCCGAGCCAGCATTGAAGCGACTGACAAAGAAGGAGTCATTCGTGAAATGACGGCCGCTTTGCAAGCTGCCGGCGGGTTTGGCGGAGATCAGTTTGAGAGCATTGTCGAAGCGGTTCTCAAGCGGGAGGAGCTTGGCAGCACGGGCATTGGCCGCGGCGTGGCCGTACCACATACCAAGCATCCCACCGTCGAGAAGCTTTGCGGTGCTGTGGCGGTCAGCGAGCAGGGGGTCGAGTTTGACAGCCTTGATGGCGAGAAAGTGCACCTGCTCTTTCTGCTTGTTTCGCCTCCCGATCGCCCCGGAGACCACCTCAGGGCATTAGAGAATATTTCTCGCCAATTGCGCGACGACTCGTTTTGCAACTTCCTTAAGCAGAGCAAGACGCCTGACGACATTTGGCAGTTACTAGAAGAGGCCGATAACAATCAGTTTGGCGGCTAAGGCCAAACCGTTTATGGGCAGCGAACCGTTCCCAGGCGGCAGAGACAGCAGCTGGGGGATTTACGATCAAGGTTCCTGGCAGATCTGTCAGAGACCAAGAATGTGAGCGATTGATGAGCGTCCCGGAGGCATCCCGGATTGTGGTTGTGCAACACTCCCAGGGGTTGCACGCCCGTCCAGCGGAGATGGTCGCCAAGACAGCGATGAGCTTTTCGGCTCGGGTAGAAATCGTTCGCGATGGGCACCGCGTTGATGCCAAGAGCATTCTCAATATTTTGACCCTGGGGGCGACACAAGGAACCGAGTTGTCGTTGGAGGCGTATGGAGAGGACGCCGTGGCTGCGGTCGAGGACCTGGCGCAGCTTGTGGAGGGCGACTTTCCTGAAGAGTGAGCGTCCCCGGCGGTAGGGCATGAGGCCTCGGACACAAGAGAACAGCTTACACGGTTCAGTGCGACGGCCGAGTCGAACCTGTCTTGGCACACGCATTGCCCCGGCAACGCTGGCGAGAATCCGCCATCGGGTCGGGATTCGGATAACTTTTTTGAAACAAGAAGAGTCGCACCCAGCCCCGCGCCCTGGCCAGCACCACTGGCTTGCTAGGGGGCAGAGCCCACCGTTTGGCCGGTGAGCGCTCCCGTCGTAGCCAGCTCCCATGGGCGGGCTTCACGGTGGTCGGCCTCCTGGCTGGCTGAGAGCCTCCCCGGTTGGGGCCCTGAACCCGGGCCCCTGTTCGGAGCAGGGCTCAGTCGCTTCCAGCGGTTGCGGTGATGTGTGCGATCAGGGCGCTATGCAACGCCTCCAGGGAATCGCTGTTTCGCCCGGTGTCGCCATTGGCGAAGCACTGGTGCTCGACAACGAGGGATTTCGGATCCCTCGGCGCTTTCTGCCGCGCGATGCGGTCCAGACCGAGCTTGATCGCCTCCATCAGGCCATCGCCGATACCACGGCCGAGATCGAGCTCAATCGCAAGCGCGTTTCTGAGCAATTGGGCGACGACTACGCTTCCATCTTTTCTGCCCACGTGCAGATGCTCAACGATCCCCGGCTGTTGCAAGAGCTGGAGGAGATGATCCGCGACCGACACTACTCACCTGAGTATTCGGTAAGCCGGGCCATGCGACGCTATGCCAAGGTGTTTCAGTCGCTCGAAGGCGCCTACATGGCCGAGCGAGCGCAAGACATCTTCGACATCGAGAAGCGGTTGCTTACTCATCTGCTGGGCGAGAAACGCGAAGACCTGTCGCGGATCACCTCCGAGGTGCTGATCCTAGCGCGCGACCTGACGCCCAGCGAAACCGCTGGCATGAACCCTCAGTTCATACATGGGTTTGGCACTGAAGTGGGCGGACCCAGCAGCCATACGGCCATCGTTGCTGAGGGCCTGGGGATCCCTGCCGTTGTGGGTGTTGGCCAATTTCTCACCGATGTCTCGGGTGGCGAAACGGTCATCATTGATGGCGACGAGGGACTGGTCATCATCCAGCCCGACGAAGAGACACTCGCGCGGTATCGTCACGAGGCCGACCAACAGCGAACCCTAGCGGTCAAGCTAGAGCAACTACGCGATCTGCCTGCTGAGACGCTCGACGGGGAGCGGATTCAGCTGCTAGGCAACATCGAGTTCCCGGGCGAAGTCAGCCAGGCGTTGGACCGTGGCGCTGATGGCATTGGGCTTTACCGAACGGAGTTTCTCTATCTTGCTGGCCCCAAGAATCCTACGGAGGAAGACCAGGTAGCTGCCTACACAGAGGTGGCTCAGACCATGCAACATCGCCCGGTGGTCTTGCGAACGCTCGACCTGGGGGCCGACAAGCTGCCCAATCTGCCGATGCCCGAGGACGAACGCAACCCGTTCTTGGGACTTCGCAGTATCCGCCTGGCTCTCAAACATGTCGATTTGTTCCGTACTCAGCTGCGGGCCATTCTGAGGGCCAGCACGAGCGGCAATTTGCGAATGATGTTCCCGCTGGTCAGCACGCTAATCGAGCTGCGGCGGGCAAAGATGGCGTTGGCTGACGCCATGGAAGATCTGGAAGAAGAAGGGGTGCCTTTCAGCCGAGATATTCCTATCGGCATGATGGTCGAGGTGCCTTCGGCCGTCATGATGATGGACCGCTTCTGCGACGAGGTTGACTTCTTCAGCATCGGCACCAACGACTTGGTGCAGTACACGCTGGCGGTCGACCGGAGCAACAAGGACGTGGCAAGCCTGTATACCAGCGCGGATCCGGCCGTGATCAAGCTGATCAAGATGGCCATCGACACGGCAAACGCCCGTGGCAAGCCAATCAGCATGTGCGGCCAAATGAGCGGCAATCCTATGTACACGATGCTGCTCATTGGCATGGGGCTCCGCAGCCTCAGTGCTACCTCAGCAGCGGTCCCTGAGGTCAAGCGCGTGTGCCGCAGTGTCACGGTGCCCGATTGCCAGCGAGTTGCTCAGCGCGTGTTGGCGCTGGAGAGCTCGCGCGACGTAAAAACTTACCTCCGGGAAGAGCTCTCCAAGCTGCTTCCCGACCAACCAACATAAACGCGGTGGCAGACGACTTGGAAACCTACCGGTGAGAAGTCGCCCTGGCAAGCCATCCGCCACAAACCACGAGTTACCAGACCGATGAAACAAGAAATGCTCATCAACGTCGCTCAGCCGGAAGAATGCCGGATTGCGATCGTTGAAGACGGCGTGCTCGAAGAGCTCTACATCGAGCGTTCCAGCCAAGACAACTACGTTGGCAATATCTACAAGGGCAAGATCGTCAACCTGGAGCCCAGCATCCAGGCGGCATTCGTCGACTTCGGCGTCGGCCGCAACGGCTTCTTGCACATCAGCGATGTCGAGCCACAGTACTTCCGCCAAGGTGGCTACGATCCCGATGTGCCCATCGAACCAAGCGGCCGCGGCCGCAGCGATCGCCGCCGCGACCGAGATGAAGACGCCGACGACGGCGCTGAGGACGGCAATGGCGAGGGAGGTGTCGCCACGCGCAAACGCAGCCGCACGCAGAAGCTCCGCCCTGGCGTTCGGCCTCGCATCAAGCCGCCGATCCAAGAGATCTTCCAACGTGGCGACGAAGTGGTCGTCCAGGTCATCAAAGAAGGCATCGGCACCAAAGGCCCGACGCTGTCGACCTACATCAGTATCCCGGGCCGGTACTTGGTACTGATGCCGGCCCTAGGTCGCATTGGCGTCTCGCGCAAGATTGAAGACGACGATGATCGCCGCCGTCTGCGCGATATCCTCCGCGAGCTGAATCCACCCAAGGGGCTCGGCTTCATCGTCCGCACTGCGGGTACGGACCGCACAAAGAAGGATCTCTCCCGCGACCTAGCCTACCTCGTGCGGTTGTGGAAGGTGATCAATCGTCGCATCACCAAAGCGACTGGTCCGTGCGATATCTACGAAGAGAGCGACATTGTCATTCGCACGATCCGCGACATTTTCACCAGCGACGTCGACGCCATCCACATTGACGAACCGGCCGCCTACGAACGGGCCCGAGAGTTCTTGCAGTTCGTGATGCCGCGATACGTCAATCGCCTCAAGCTGTACGAGGGCAAAGAGCCGCTCTTCAACCGCTATAAGCTTGACGAAGAAATCTCGCGAATCAATCAGCGGCAGGTTCCGCTCAAGGGCGGCGGTTCGTTGGTGATCGACCAGACGGAAGCCCTGGTTGCGATCGACGTCAACAGCGGCAGCTTCCGCATGGAAGGTTCTGCCGACGAGGCCGCCTGCCAGCTAAATCAAAACGCAGCCCGCGAAATCGCTCGCCAGTTGCGCCTCCGCGACCTGGGCGGCGTGGTGGTCAATGACTTCATTGACATGCGCAAAGACAAGCATCGTCGCCTGGTGGAGCGCACGCTCAAGGAAGCCGTGCGTCGTGACCGCGCCCGCACCAAGATTCTCCGCACCAGTCCGTTTGGCTTGATCGAAATGACCCGCCAGCGGATCCGCCCCAGTCTCAAACGAAGCGTCTACCGCGAGTGTCCCGCGTGCGGCGGGTCGGGCTTGGTCAAGTCGACCGAAAGCATGGCGATTGAAGTGCTCCGCAAGCTCATCATGGCTGCCCACACCGAAGGCGTGGCCAAGATCACCGTCACGGTTGAGGAAGAGGTCGCCACATACCTCAACAACCGCAAACGACGCGAGCTGACCGAACTGGAAGACCAGAACCAATTGGAACTGCTCATCCTCGGCCGAGAAGGCGTCTCGCCCGAATACCTCAAGATTTTCTGCGAAGACGAACGTGGAAGAGAACTCCGGTTCGAGGTCTAGGCGGGCGAGTCGCGAACGCGGCGGCAATCGAGATGGACTAGCTTCAAAGCGATTTAGTTAGCATGGAGGCGATTGCTCCAGGTTGCTGACGAGGCTTGCTGGCTGCAGCAAGGTCGAAGCGAGTCGTGTTGATGGACGTCCCCATCGCATGATGCCAATCTGCCGTGTCCGATGCGTGCGCAAGGGTTCTCGGGGTAGGTAACAAATCCTCCTCCGGGGTTTATAATCTTCCCTGTCGCCCCGAGAAATCTTCCACGATCCTCCTCTTGGTTAACGATGACCGTCCACGCCTGCCTTGAGAAGCTAGAGATCCCCACCTATCCCGTTGGTGTGCCTGAGAAAAACCCTGTCTTCTTTGAGAAGCGCGTCTACCAGGGGTCCAGTGGCAAGGTTTATCCCTTGCCCTTTATCGACAAGGTATTTGACCAGGCCGTTCCCGTGGCGTATCAAGCGGCGCGCCTTGAGAACGACTTTGTTCGTCTGGTCATGTTGCCTGAAATCGGCGGACGAATATTTCTAGGGCAAGACAAGAGCAACAACGACTACGACTTCTTCTACCGTCAGGATGTAATCAAGCCCGCGCTGGTTGGGCTGGCTGGTCCCTGGATCTCGGGCGGGGTTGAATTCAACTGGCCGCAGCATCATCGGCCGGGCACCTTCATGCCCGCCGATGTCGCTATCGAACACGAAGCAGACGGCGCGGTCACGATTTGGCAGTCGGAGCATGACCCGATCGACCGACTCAAAGGCATGCACGGTATAAGGCTGCGCCCCGGTAGTTCGTTGATCGAGCTTCGGGCCCGCCTCTATAACCGGACTGCCATGCCGCGGACGTTTTTGTGGTGGGCTAACGTCGCGGCCATGGTCCACGACCGCTATCAGTCGTTCTTCCCGCCTGATGTCCACTACGTCGCGGATCACGCGGTCAGGGCGTTGTCGTCCTTCCCCGAGGCCAACAACCCCTACTACGGCGT
Organism: Lacipirellulaceae bacterium; assembly: GCA_965263315.1. Taxonomy (GTDB): domain Bacteria; phylum Planctomycetota; class Planctomycetia; order Pirellulales; family Lacipirellulaceae; genus JBCCQL01. The sequence continues at coordinate 1,193,441 of CBDHGZ010000002.1, forward strand.
CGACTACCAAAACCGACCTGGGGAAAACGACCTTAGCTGGTACAAGAACATCCCGGTGCCAACCAGCTACATGGTTTGCCAAACGGAATTTGACTTCTTCGGCGGCTACGACTTTAAAGCAGAGGGTGGATTCGTACACGTGGCGGATCGCCACGTTGCTCCCGGCAAGAAGCAATGGACCTGGGGCAATCATCCATTTGGCTGGGCGTGGGACCGTGAACTCACGGACGCCAACGGCCCTTATGTCGAGTTGATGGCGGGTGTCTACACGGACAATCAGCCCGACTTCACTTACCTACTGCCCTACGAAACCAAGACCTTTTCGCAGTTCTGGTGGCCACTACAAGGGATCGGCCCGATACAGCAGGCGAATCGAGATGCGGCGCTCTCGTTTGTCGTGCACGATGATCGTCGCGTAGTGCTAGGGCTGAACGTGTCAGCGCCCTTCCGTGGTGAGCTTGTGATCCAGGCAGCATCGGGGGTGATCGCCCGTTTCCCCGTTGATCTCCAACCAGGCCAAGCTTGGCGGGAGGATAGCGTGACGTTCACTGGCGACTCACCCACAGAACTGTCAGCTGAGTTGATTGATGAAGCTGGCGTCACCGTGTTGTCTTATCGACCTGTTGACGTTTCCCAACTAAAGCGAGATCGACCGCAGGCTACCGAGCCGCCATCGGCAGAGAAAATCGATTCCGCGGACGAGCTCTTCCTCACTGCCGAACACCTTGAGCAGTACCGCCACCCGACGCGCGATCCTGATCCCTATCTCCAGCGCTGCTTGGAGATCGACCCGCTGGACAGTCGCGCGAACTTGGCGCTCGGCAAGCGGCGCCTTGCCCAAGGAGACTTTGCCAAGGCGGCAGAGTACCTCCAGGCGGCGGTTTCCCGGTTCACCGCTCGGCATCCCAACCCAGTGACGGGCGAAGCCCACTATCATTTGGGACTGGTGCATCAGTATGGCGATCGACTTGACGCCGCGCAAACGTACTTCGCCAAGGCGGCCTGGAACTACGAGTGGCGCAGCAGCGCTCATTACCAGTTGGCTGTCCTGGCGTGCCGCGATCATCGCTTTCAGCCCGCGCTGCAGCACTTGAACGAGTCCCTCGCGACGAATCGGGACCACAACAAGGCCCAGGTCCTGAGGGCTAAGGTCCTCAACTGTCTGGGCCATGGCGATGAGGCGCAGCAGCAGCTCGAGAACTTGCTCAAGGTCGATCCGCTCGATCATTGGGCCCGCTGGGAGTTGGCTCGGCGAGAGGGCGACTTGTCGAGTTTCTTGGAGGGCTGTCGCAACGACGCCCAGACCATTCTTGATCTCGTCTTCGACCTGGCCGAGGCCGGCTTCCAGCAAGACGCGCTCGCGCTCATCCAAGTCCATCACGACCAGCCTACCACGCCCTGCGCTACGCCTAATCCGCTTGAACGCAGCCAGATGACGCAGTACGTCAAGGCGTGGCTGACCGGCGACCCGGAGGACCTTGCCGCGGCTCGGCAGCAAGTTTCGGATCGCTTCTTCCCTTCGCGCTTGATGGAGCAAGTGGTCTTGGAGTGGGCTCTTAGCCAACCTGGCGACGATCCTATCGCCGCCTATGCGCTTGGCAACCTTCATTACGACAAGCGGCGTCATCGCGCCGCGATTGCAGCCTGGAGTCAAGCGGAGCAGGGGACCATTCCCCAGGTGCATCGCAACCTGGCGATTGCCCGCTGGAATGTCGACGCCGACGGCCCCCGAGCCCGCGCCGGCTACTTGCGAGCCATCCAGCTCGACCCTAGCGATCCGCGTCTGGTTTGCGAGTACGATCAACTCCGCGCCAAGCTCAACGATCCGCTCGAAGATCGGCTTGAGCTGCTGCAACAGAAGCGCGACCTCGTGTTGGAGCGTGACGACGCCAGCGTGGCGCTGGCAACGTTGCTCAATCTCTTGGACCGACCACAGGAAGCGCTCGACTTGCTGCTGTCCCGCCGCTTTCACCCCTGGGAAGGTGGCGAGGGTGCCGTGCTGCGTCAGTTTACCTCGGCCCACTTGCTGCTGGGACGCCAGGCGCTCGACAGGGGCGACGCGGAGTCCGCCCTGCAGCACTTCAGCAGCGCGATGGACACGCCCGATTCGCTCGGCGAGAAGTACCACCTGCTCCAGGCCAAGGCAGACGTCAATTATTGGATCGGTTTGGCGCTGCAGGCGTTGGGCAGAACGAACGAAGCCCACGCCGCCTTCCAAGCCTCGGCTTCGGAGAAGAGCGATTTCTCAGAGATGGCTGTCACCGCGCACTCGCCCCTTTCGTACTACCGCGGCCTGTCGTTGCGGCAGCTAGGGCAGGAGCAGGAGGCAGGCCGTCTGTTCACCGATCTGTTGACCCATGCCGAGCAGCGGATCGGCTTGCCGGCCGGCATCGACTACTTCGCTACTTCACTGCCCAACCTGTTGGTCTTTGCAGAGGATCTGCGGCAACGGCGCGACGCGGAACATCATCTGCTTGCCGCGTTGGCTCACCACGGCCTGGGCGACGCCACGGCAGCCGCGACGGCGCTAGAACCGACGCTCGCCTTCAACCGAGCCGACCCCCACGCCCGCGAATTGCAACGCCAGCTAAGGTCGCAGTCCCCCAGCGCGATGGCTTAGACAGCGAGCGTCACCAGCGCGCCAGCCACCAAGCTCTTCACCGCGCGCCCCTGGGACGCGCTTTCGCCCCTGCCTGGCTTTCTGCCTACTGCCCTCCCCCATTGCAGCAGGGGGGGACACGGACTTCGATTCGTGAGGGTACCTCCCACCTTAGTGCGAAAATACACCGTAAGGCCTCCAGTCGGGTCACTCCTTACGCACTTAGGATGCCGATCAGCCAAGACCTAGATACCGTCGAAGAGCATCAGTGAAGTACAAAGTCAGAGAATCGAATGCAATGATGGGTTGCCAACTATGAGAAGAATCGTAGTAGTTGAACATCATCACAGCAGGGTCGTCTGAACCGTCTGCTTTGAAAAAGTAGAAGGCGAAGATGTCTTCCCAGGCGAAAACAAAGTCGTCAGGCTCTAGTCGGAACTCGTGTCCATCCTCGGCTAATAATCCACTGGCGTCTTGTCGAAGCTCACCCAAGCGAAGAAGCGGTACGACAATTCCTGCACCGCAGAGGCGTCCTGAATCCAGCTCCATCATTTCTCGATATCGCTGGGGAAATCGGACACCCAGGGTAGTTTCAGTGGCATTGAGTTCGGAAATTGAGCAGCCACGGTGTTCGGGCAACGCACGAAACACTTCGAGAACTTGGTTGTCTTGTCGTGCCATTATCGAACATCACTCCCTTACTCGCCGGACATCGATAATCATACCAGTTTCGCGGCCCGATTAACCCTCAGAGGACAATCGATGGAGCGGGACCAACTGCGCAAGGAGGCGACGTCCGAGGAGACTTCTCCCAAACTGCTCCGGAGGCTCGCTCAGTTGTACATAGCGGCAGCTACGGAAGCCATGGAGTTGCTGAGTAGAACGGAAAAATCCGGTTAACGCCATGAAAGAACAGCATCGTTGTCATCAACATCCACACAATCGTGCAGCATCGGACGAATGCTTCGCCAAGCGGTCCGTTACGAATCGCAAATTTGCGCATTCCACTAGAGACCAACACGGCAGGTATTTGAATCAGGAAAAATAGCAGTTGATATCCATCAAACCTACCTGTAGTGACTCCAAACATAAGTTCGTGGAGCAGTCCGTTAGCGATGAATACGAAAGCGACTCCCCAAGCTGGAGATACCCGACGTGCTGGTCGGAACAGGTTCAGATGGAACCACGAGTGTACCCGCGTATTATACAGCCGCCAAAAATCTGAGACAGTGCGTGAGTTAAGTACATTATTGATGATTGGAGTGGTGTCGTAGCCGACGAAGCGTTCGACACGGTAGAGCCATCGAGAAAGAGCTTCGAGGAACACGGTGAACATTACTAGCTTCAGCGTGTGGTCAAACAGGAAGTTGGACGCCAAGTAAGGCAGGTGCCAGGAAGCACCGATGAGAGCAATCGCTACGACGCCAACCAAGAACGCACAGAGCATCCGACCAACGCTCCTCGGGTCTCGCTCTGCCTTCGGTAGGATCTTTCCTTCCTTCTGTTGATAAACGACCAGCAGGAATGGAAAAGGGGCCAGATAGTGGCAAAGACTCGAGGCCCGTGGGACCACCTTTGTGGTCAACGTCATCCGCCGTAGTTCAATGGCCTTAAAAACGAGATCTGCTGCGCAGAGTGACACGAGTGCCCTAGCGACTACGCCATCAGCAGGGATGAGTAACGGGCAAGACAAGATGCCGACGACAGCAACGGCAGTCAGGCTAGGATACCGTACATTCCGTAAGATCAGCCCGTGGCAGAAAGCTATTCCGTAAGCAGTAGCCAGGGCAAATAGGAAGGTAGCCGGCGGAGTCATCCAGACATTCTACACATCCTGCTTGGAAAGCCTTGTTAGCGGCACAGCTGGCGTTGTCAGCGGCATCGTAGGGAGTACCAAAAACGTCCATTCTTGGCACACGCTATCGTGCCACGGACGACGCCTGATCTGTCACGAAGGCTCTTGACGTAAGCTGCATATGACCCGGCGTCATTTGCACTTCGAGTGCCACTAAGTCAGCCATCAGTTGGCCGCGAGGAAGCGCCATCAGCGTGACTCAGGATATGCTGAGGTCTTGATCACCGACGCCGATTCGAGCAGTAGCTAAGCTACTGGTGTTGATCCAACCTCGGTCAATCCAGGGTGAGCATGTAGTGTTACAATGCCATCGTCTCCAGGCTCCCAATAGACGAGGCGGGTGATGTCCACCTTTCGGCGATTCTACTTCGATGACGGAAAGTCTCGGAAGCGATGGCACGTGCGGACAAGAGGCAAGACGCAGATCGTGGAGTATGGTCGGCTCGGCGGGTCGCTCAGAGAATCGAAGAAGCTATTCAAGTCTCCTAGCGAGGCGGCTGAACAAGCTGAGAAGCTGACTGCGAAGAAGAAGCGCGAGGGCTACACCGAGATCAACCCATCACGATTGGAGATTGTCCGGCGCAAGGGGGCGAGGAAAGCGACCGAAAAGCAGATCAAGGCACTTGAGGATAAGATCGGGTGCGCTTTGCCGGAAGAGTACCGCAATTTTCTCGATACATGCAACGGCGGCAGCCCTAACCCCTACTGTGTCCAGGTGCCGGGCATCCCCCATATTGCGAATGTAGGGGTCGGCTCGCTGTTCCATCTTCAGCCGTCGAAACCGGGTGTTGACGAACTGACGTACGAATATGAGCGGACCCGGGTACTCCTCCCCGAAGGTTACTTGCCCGTCGCCGGTGAATCTGACTACTTCACTCTATCACTGAATCCCAAGACCTTCGGGGCAGTGTTCTTCTGGGATCACGAATCCTCGGAAGTTGACGACGAAGACAACTTCCTCGAATCCGCAGGACATCTTCTCGCAGGATCGTTCGACGAGTTCCTGACACGAATTGCATGTCTTTGCGGCGATGATGAAGAAGTTGACGAAGGGGCGACAGCAAAGAGCGGCGCTGCTGAGAAGAAGCCAAGGGCCACCATCAAACGGCTTCTCCGCCTCGTGAGCCACGACCTTACGCCGAAAAAGGTCAAGGAGATCGAGCAGTCCGTCAAGGAATTGAGTGGTCTTAGCGGCGTTGGGGACGGGGAGTGGCCCTTCAACAACATCGACAGCCCCCGTGTCCTACGCTGCCTGTTAAAGGCAGGACTGAATCCGGAGATCACCGACACCGAAGGGCATTCGCTTCTCTGGCTATGTGCCGGCAACCGAGAGTGCGTCGAACTGCTGGCGGAAAAAGGCGTCAGCATCGACCGACGTAGCGGCGCCGAGCATGAGACCGCGTTGATGCGGGCCATCTACCTCGAAGCTCTGCCTGCGGTGGAACTCTTGTTGCAACTGGGTGCTAATCCGACAGTCCGGTTGAGTTGGCCAGCAAGACAGGGACTAGAGTCGAACCAAAAGCTGCGGAAACGCATCGAGTCCGCTCGCCTCAAATGGAAAAAGAGCAAGGCAAAGAAGGTCCAGCCGCGAAAGACGACGGCCAAAACAAGAGAGGCTCCGCCTAAGAAAAAGGGCGGCCCAAAGCCAACCATCAGGCGACTCCTGCGGCTGATGAAGCACGATTACCTCACCGACGAGTGTGATGAGATCCCGGTGTTGGAGGAGGTCATTACCGCTCTGGGGGACCTGAGCGCAATCAAGGACGGGGAATGGCCAAACATAGACAAACTCGAAAGCCCCCGATTGGTCCGCTGTCTGCTTGAGGCAAGGTTGAATCCGGAGATCCTCGATAAAGGCGGGAAGTCGCTGCTCTGCCAGTGTGTGTCTCACCCTGACTGTATCGATCTAGTGATCAAGCAGGGGGCCGACATCAATCGCCGCAGTGGTCGCAGGGATCAAACGGCGCTAATGCGAGCCATAACACTTGGAGACAAAGAGTGTGTGGAATTTCTGTTGGAAGCTGGCGCGAATCCTACCTTGGAGTTTGACTCATTCTCGCAGAGCATGCTGGAGCTTAACGAGGAGATCGAAGCGGTCATCAAAGCCGCTCGGGAACGTTGGAGGCGGAGCAAAGGTGGAAGGAAGAGAAAGAAGGCGATCGCGAGAAGGAAGGCACGAAATAAGTAGGAATGATGCTTCGCAGTTGCCCCCGACCTCCGATCAGTGACTTGGTAAACCGATGGCGGTTGCATGCCTTCGCGGAATGCACTGGCCCGTTAACTCGCTGAGGTGGACCACCCCCGCTCTCAGCTCAGAGCCTCCAGGTGAAGTCATCACTCTGACGACGCCAATGGTACTGCGAAGATGCCGCGCGTGACCAAGGACAGATCGTCATGTGTCGCGAACAGAGGAGAGCTAACTCGCCCGGGAGAGACCCGCCTGGGGGCCTTACGGTCTGTTTTCGCAGGAATGTGGGCCGGTACTTTTCGTGGGCCGTTGGCCAATCGGGACAAAGTGTGGGGTGGTCAGGAATCTTGCCGAGTGGAACAAAACGGCGCGGTCAAACTGCGAACTTGAATTTGGAGCGGCGGGCTTTAGATTGACAATTGGAGCTTCGCAACCAGAGCGGGGGCCTTGTCGTAAGTCGTGGAGCTTCGCCTCGGGCGGGCGCCCGGGAGGTGAGCCAGCTCACCAAACGCCTTGAAAAACAGACGGGAATGCCTTTTTCGCAGGGCCCTGCGGTTTTTCTTTGGGCCATCTTTTTCAAGGGCCTCCTCCGCCGCGCCCCTAGACGACCCTCCGGGGCGCCGATATCCTATGGGGCTCGGAAAAACAGCGGCAAATCACTCGGAGCGGTAGTAATCGGAGCCCAGCATGTACGCAATCTTCGTTGACGGCGGTCGGCAATACAAAGTGGAAGAAGGTCAGAAGCTGGCCGTCGACTTCCGCGATCTCCCGGCCGGGGAGAAGGTGACGTTCGATCGCGTGCTGGCCGTGAGCACGACCGATGGCGAAGGCGGCGGCGACGTCAAACTTGGCGCGCCCACGGTGGACGGCGCCAGTGTCACGGCCGAGGTCCTGGGCACCACCCAGGGCGAGAAGGTCGACGTCCAGAAGCTCCGCCGCCGCAAGAACAGCCGCCGCCACACCGGCCACCGCAAGATGTTCACCGAGGTGAAGATCACCGCGATCGCGGGTTAATCTCGCCCGATCCAGCCTCCACTCCCGCTTAGACACTTGCGCCGGCGGTGGGATTTCTAGCTGTCGATAGGCTTGGTTTGCGCCCTCTGGCGCATATGCCGTGCGTCCACAGCCAGTTTAAAGGTCTTGGCGACATTGTCGGTGTGACGGGGGTACTTCCTAGCGTACTTGGGGTCGCTCCGCGCCCACCGTCACCCCTGGCAACCAACCATCAGCGACCCACCCAGCACCAGCAGCGTGAGCAGCATAGGCAGACTGGGAGACGGCATAACGCGCGACATGACGGGTTATAGACGGCAGGGCCCGCGGACCGTAGCAGCTGCGCAATCCTTGGGCGAGTCGAGTTGAAATGCGGGCACTGTGATGTTCGCCAAACCTCCTATCTCGCCTCTCCAGCAACCTTGCTGTGGCAGGAAGCGAAAAGTCTTTCTGCTGGTAGGGCCTACGGGCAGGTGAGGTGTGTATCGTCGCAAGTGCTTTTAGATAAATGATTTAGGGCCTTAATAATGCCTTCACGGGGCCTTTGCTAGCACTTCACGAGTAGCCACAACCTGTTGTGTGCTAGCAACTTAGGGAATACAAGAAATTGCATTGACGGCGGCCGCGAAGAGAGTAAGATTTGCCCCTCAGTGACCCAAATGTTGTAGCCAAACGGGCATCGGATACAATATATTGTGGTCTTCGTCACGATTTTCTCCCGCCACGCGGGATTTGAACCCGATGGGTTCAACATATTGTGCGACACCCCGGCGGCAATTGAAGCCGATATGAACGGGGAACGCCGGGTGGACTTTTGTTCACGTGGTGTACTAAGGTACGGATGCCCATTCTCAAGCCTGCACAGGAGGTAGCCATGGCTACGGTCGATCAACCGCGCGAATCTGGCGACGCCACTCCCACAAAGAAGTTTCACGGCCGACTGAAGGTCGACCAAGCGTTTTGCCCCGCTGATGCTGCGGACCCGTTTGACACGGTGAACTGGGAGGTCCGCACCTCACAGATCAAAGACGAAAACGGCGGTGTGCTGTTCGAGCAAACGAACTGCGAGGTGCCGACCTTCTGGAGCCAATTGGCCACCAACGTCATCTGCAGTAAGTATTTCTATGGCGAAATCGACACCGATGAGCGCGAGTACAGCGTGCGTCAGCTGGTGCATCGCGTCACGCGTACCATTACTGATTGGGGCCTGGAGGACGGCTATTTTGCCAGCAACGAAGATGGCGAGCGGTTCTATCGCGATTTGTCATGGCTTTGCTTGCATCAGCACGGAGCGTTCAATTCGCCCGTGTGGTTCAACGTGGGGCTCTACCATCAGTACGGCGTGACGGGAGCCAAGTGCAATTGGCGGTGGGATCCGGTTGCGGAAGAGGTCGCTCAGCCGGAAAACCCCTACGAGTACCCCCAAGGCTCGGCGTGTTTCATCCAGGCGGTGGATGACAACATGGAAGCCATCATGAGCTTGGCTACGAGCGAGGCCATGCTCTTTAAGTTTGGCTCTGGCACAGGAACGGACCTGTCGACCCTTCGCAGCAAGCGAGAGAAGCTTTCGGGTGGCGGTCAGCCCTCAGGCCCGCTCAGCTTTATGCGGGTGTACGATCAGATCGCTGCGGTCGTGAAGAGTGGTGGCAAGACCCGCAGGGCTGCCAAGATGCAGTCGATCAAGGTTTGGCACCCGGATGTGCTGGAATTCATCGAGTGCAAGTGGAAGGAAGAGCAGAAGGCTCAAACGCTGATCGCTAGCGGTAAGTATGAGTCGAACTTCAACGGCGAAGCCTATAGCTCGGTGATGTTCCAAAACGCGAACCTTTCGGTCCGCGTAACGGACGACTTCATGACGGCGGTTGAGAAGGACGAGAAGTGGACCACCCGCTGGGTCACCAATGGCGCTGAAGAGGGACCCACGTATCAGGCTCGTGAGGTGCTTGATCGGATGTCCAAGTGCGCTTGGCACTGTGGCGACCCCGGTGTGCAGTACGACACGACGATCAATCGCTGGCACACATGCCCCAATAGCGGCCGGATCAATGCGTCGAACCCGTGCAGCGAGTACATGTTCCTCGACGACACGGCCTGCAACTTGGCGAGCGTGAACTTGATGAAGTTCCGCCAGGAAGATGGTGGCTTTGATTACAAGCGTTATCAGGCTGCCAGCCGGTTGTTCTTCATTGCGCAAGAGATTTTGGTGGATCACGCTAGCTATCCCACGGCGAAGATCGCGGCCAATAGCCACCGTTTCCGTCCGCTGGGGCTTGGTTATGCCAACCTTGGTAGCTTGCTGATGTCTTCTGGTTTGCCGTACGACTCGGACGAGGGCCGCGGCGTGTGCGGCGCCATTACGGCGTTGATGCACGGAGTGGCCAACCTGACCAGCGCGGAACTTGCCGAAGCGGTTGGCACTTTTGACGCTTACCAGGAGAACGCTGAGCCAATGAATCGCGTGATGCAAATGCATCGCGACGCGGTTCGTGAGATCAACGAAGAATGCCCGGAGTACCTCCGCGAAGCGGCCCAGGAGACCTGGGACTCGGTGGTCGAAGCCGGCACCGTGCATGGTTTCCGCAACGCCCAAGCGACGGTCCTGGCCCCGACCGGCACTATCAGCTTTATGATGGATTGCGACACCACGGGTATCGAGCCGGATATCGCTTTGGTGAAGTACAAGCAGCTGGCCGGCGGTGGCATGCTGAAGATTGTCAATCAAACGGCTCCCCTGGCGTTGGAGACGCTGGGCTACGATACGCCAGAAATTGAGTCGATTCTGGCTTACGTCGATCGTGAAGACACGATTGAAGGGGCAGCCGATCTGAAGCCCGAGCACTTGCCGGTGTTCGACTGTGCCTTCACGCCGGCGGGCGGCACACGAAGCATCCCGTGGCGAGCTCACATTACGATGATGGCAGCTGCCCAGCCGTTCCTCTCGGGTGCGATTTCCAAGACGGTGAACATGCCACGGGATACGACGCCCGAAGAGATCGCCATGGCTTATTACGATGGTTGGAAGATGGGCCTCAAAGCCCTGGCCATCTATCGCGATGGCTCGAAGGATAGCCAGCCGCTCAATACCAAGTTGGATGGCGATAAAGGCAAGGAAGAGGAGCAGGCCTCTAAGCCGAAGCCGCGTCGGGAGCGTTTGCCGGATACCCGCGTGAGCAAGACGCATAAGTTCAGCGTCGCTGGTCACGAGGGCTACATCACGGTGGGTCTCTATCCCGATGGCCGGCCGGGCGAGCTCTTCATCACGATGGCCAAGGAAGGCAGCACGATTGGCGGCCTAATGGACGCCTTCGGCACCTCGGTCTCGATGAGCCTGCAGTATGGTGTGCCGCTTGAAGACTATGTTCGCAAGTTCAGCCATATGCGGTTTGAGCCTCAGGGCCATACCAAGAACCCTGATATCCGGATCGCCAAGAGTTTGATCGACTACATCTTCCGCTGGCTGGGCATTGAATTCTTGCCTGGCTACAAGGAGGCAAGCCAGGGCCAAGTGCTCAGCAGCCCCGCGCCGGGTGACACAGGCAGGGGATCGGGGTCTAAGGGCCAAGCCGCGGGAGACGAGCTCGGTGAGATCAAGCCTGGCGCCAAGAAGGCTGCCGGGCATGATGAGGGGCAGGACGTCAAAGTTTCGGCCAAGGCCGGAAGTGAAGCAAAGGCCAATGGTTACGCCAACGGGAGCCATTCCAATGGCGCGGCTAACGGACACTCCAATGGCCATGCCAACGGCCACGCCAATGGAACGGCCAATGGCCACAGCAATGGCGTCTCGGCTGGGGTGATCGAGGAAATCAGCACCAAGCTGCTGGAGCGTGCGGGCGTTGCGCCGGCCATCGACACGGTGTCTCATACCACGCAAGCCGAGCAATTCGCTGGATTCCAGGTCGACGCTCCCGCGTGCGACAGCTGTGGCGCGATCACGGTCCGCAACGGCAACTGCTACCTTTGCCATACTTGTGGCGACTCGATGGGGTGCAGCTAGCCGAGTTAGTCGTGGAGAAAGCAGACCGGAAGAAGCCCCCTTTTCCTTCTACTGCCTTCTAATTGGTTCGTTACAGATTCACGTTGAAATACGGTTCGCCGGTCGCAGGATGCCCGGGGCATAGGAGCCCGCCGGCAGCCGTTTTTCGACCGCAGGACGCGGCTCCAAGCCGCCGGCTGCCCGCAGGGTGACCGGCGGCTTTTTCATTAAGAATTGGGGTCATTCTGCAGGAATCGCGGCTGCCAGGCCTTGGCAGGAGGGTGTCGCGGAGTGCCGCAGTTTAGCCAATGTCAATTTTGTGTGAATTCATACCAAAATCCCTGGCAGTCTTCTGGCGTTTGGTTAGGATACGCCGGTGCGATTGGGACAACCAATTGTCTTGGCGGGCACGTGGACAGCGCTTTGCATGGCGCTTTTGAGTAACTAGCTGAGATACACAACCCCTCCTTTTTCCCCCCTTTGATTTGGCAGCTGTCGATTAGGCCTGCCCCCTCAGGAGAAGACTAATGAAGATGACTTTGCTTCGGTCGCTCGTTGCGGCCACCCTTCTGGCTTTTGGCGCTCAAGCCAAGGCCGACGTTCTTGCTTACGACAACTTCGGTGGCGACGACCTCAACCTGGTTAGCCTGACTGGCGAAGAGTCCTACGGCAGCCCCGGAGACGGCTTTCAAGAGTACAACAGCGGCGACAGCGCTCCGTTCGCTTTGATCGACGCTTCGGTCGGTACCTTCCCTGGCGATTCGCTAGGCATCATCGTTGACGCTCCGGACGGATCTTACGATCCCGCCTTTGGTGCTGTTGACGTTGTCAACGGTGACAACCCGGATGGCATCGGCACCGCAGTGTGGACCTTCGACGTTACGGGTGCTTCGGACCTGACCGTTTCGTTCGACTTCGCCGCCATGGGTGACTTCGAGTCCTCGAACGACAGCTGGACGATCGACGTTGCTGTCGACGGCAGCATCCTCGAAACCTTCACGACGACCATCGACGAAGCTGGTGCTCTGAATTACACCCTGGCTGACAGCAGCGTTGTGAACCTCAGCGACCCCATGCTGCTCAATGGTACCGTGCTGAGCAACGTCTTCACGACGTTCACCACCGGTAACCTCGGTTCAGGTGACACCGTGACGCTGACCCTTTCGGGTGGCGGCGACGGTGGTAGCGAAGCGATCGCCCTGGATAGCATCGTTGTTGAAGGCACGACCACGGGCGCTGTTCCCGAGCCGGGCTCCTTCATCCTCGTCATGCTCGGCGCCGCTCTGGCTGGCATGATCCGCCTGCGTCGCGTCTGGGGCTGAGTCAACGACTCATCCTTAGCGACAGGCTAAAGCGATAAACAAAAAGCGTCGGTGGTCACCGTGACCACCGACGCTTTTTTCGTTGAGTGCTGTTTGACAGCTACTTGCGTCGCTTGTAGTGGATTTCCATCATCTTCCAGGCGTCTTTGGCTGGTCTTCCGTCTGCACCGGGTTCCCCAGCATGAATAGTGAAGACCTTGGTGTCCTCGTCGATGAAACGTGAGATCATGGTGCTCGCTTTCATCTCACCAGACTCCGGATCGCGGGCTGTTGAGACGAGAACCAAGCTCTTGGTTTCCGCGTGGTAAGAACCCTTGGAAAGGCCCCAAAAGGGCGACATGGTATCTACCCAGCAGCCCACAAATTGTTCCTCAGCCGGATCGTAGCCCAGTTTCATGTGGCCTTCGAAGGGCAAAGCGGGGTTGTCGCACTTGAAGACGCTGCTGAGCCAGTAGTCGCCAAGCATTTCATTCGTTTCGACGGCAGTGGTCTCCAACGGGTCTGCGCCTGGGGCCATCCACATGCTCATCTCCGCATCCCAGACGCCCACCTCTTTGGCGAGTAGCTTATGGTGCTGGGTTGCTGTGGCCGGTCCTTGAGCTTGCGAAGGGAGTGAACTAGTGACGAGAAGAATGAGAGTCATGCCTGGAGAGAGTCGTAGGTGCATAGCGCGCTCCTCGGAAAGGAAGGGGTGGACAAAAGAACACTCGCCGCATTTTGCCCTCATAGCCCGAGTTGTACAAGAGAGTACAAGAGAGAAGGCGTGATCCTGCCAAGCAGCCCCCAAGCGTGGATGTCGGGATCATTCTTCAGATGGCGTCTGTAGTCCTCGACGGACTAAGAGGACTACGCCCACGATCAGCCCCGCATTGATCAGCAGGAAGAATAGGAACCATAACAATCCGCCTCTGCTGCTGGCATCGGCATGGGTTTCATGCAGGACCACAATGTCTATCTCAGCCAGACGGCGAACCTCTCTTACAACGGTCATCGCTGCGGTGCAAAGGAGGGCGCCAACGGTGATGGCGCCTAGCAGTCGGGTAGAGGCACAGTTCGAGCGCAGAGTACTCGACCAGCCGTAAGCTTGTAACAATGCTCCTAGGCCGACCATCGCCAGGTAGCCTTGGGCTTTATCGAAAACGAAGGCGCGCGTCTCGCTCGGCAATGTGAAGGCGTAGAGAAGTCCGGCAAGGGTGGTCAGGCCGAGTCCGATAAGAGCGATCTGCGCCAACCGCCGTGCTGTGGCAGGAGCTATCTGAGGCTGGCGTTGTTGCCAGGCGAGAATGATGGCTAGCGTCGGCAAAGCGCCCAGGAACCACAAGGAGAGGCGCGGGGCAAGCTCTTTGTCTCCGTAGAACAGCCGCCCTGATTCGTACTGGGCCACCCAAGCATCTTGTCCTCGAGTGCTCAGTAGGTGATTCTCCGTCCAGGACCAGGCGACGAAGGCGAAGCAAAAGATAATGCCCCACGAAATGGCCATCCTGCCCCAGCCACGACCGCGATCGAACCATTTGAGCTTCTGCAGATAGAGCAGATAGAACGCAACGATTAGGATCGGCAAGATGGCCATCCAGCGATGAAACAGGAGCAAGTTGGCCGTGTAGAACGACTCCTTGTACAGGATCTGTACGAAGAGCAGCGGCGCCACGCCGGCGGTGATCGCAATGCTGAGCGCAAAAGGTAACCAATCGCGCAGTGTGTCCGCCAAGGGGGAATGCGAATCCAGGCGGGAGCCTCTAATCGCTTCCCAGCTACTTAGGCATGCCAAATAGGTGGATCCGGCCAACACGTAGTTCATGGGCAGCACGTGAAGCACCAGCGTGCCCAAGTAGCACACAAGGTAGAAGGCGGTCGGCGCTGGCTGGTCGAACGGGAACACGGTCAGTCGTGGGATTGGGTAAGCTTGATGGCGGAATCAGTTCCCGCCTCGTCAAGATACTGCTGGATTCGTTGCAGTGTGGCGGGAGTGGGCTCGGCGTCCCAATCTGCCGGCTCGCTGGCATGACGCCATTGGATCCACTGAACCAGGGCTTCGACCTCGTCGGCAGTGCCCGCGAAGGGTGGCATGTAGGGTTTGGTTCGCTGGAGCTGGGCCAGATTCTGGCGGAGTTGTCCGGTGGTCCAAGTCTCTGCCAGATGGGCGACGCCGTTTGCCCCATCCCAGGTGTGACAGACGCTGCACTGGGCGCGAAACACCTTGGCGCCCCGCTGCAACCGTTGATTGGGATAGGTAACGCCGTCGGCCAGAGGGTAGGGGTCTTTGGTCGCGCACCCTACTCTTCGCAGGTGCTTGACCTCTGACTGCGCGATCGAGTTTGAGTACAACGCGCCCCGGACCGTGTACGGCTTGCGGACGCCTTCGCGGACGAACTCTGCCCCTGCTGTGGCCGAAAACCCCAACAACAGCAGCAGCGCTGACGTTGAACCATTTACGGTGAGCCTTGGACTGAACCAGACTGTCACCGCGTAGGCGCCAATCAGCAGCGAAGCCCCGACGCCAATTGAGAAAAAGAGCGTCATGGCAATGCTTCCGCCCATGGCCCAGCCGCGGCTGTCGGCCGGCATGGCAGCCATATACCACACGCCCAGCAGCGGCATGACGACCATGGGGACCAGAAAGTGAAACGCATGCCGGATGACTGTGCGTCGATCGCGACGCGACCAACCGGGGGCAAGGTTGGCAACCAATGCCGCTGCCAGCGCTGCGGTGGCCATCGAACTGATCGTGCGGAAGAACAACGAGGGCCAGAACGTGGCGTTGAAGAAGCCACTCCACAGGGTACCGGCTTGGGTTTCTTCGCCTGTAAGGGCGGCCGGCAGGAATCCGCCTGGTGTTAGCTGCCAAGACAGGATGCCATTGATCCAAAATAGGCTCATCCAGGCGGCAAGTGAGTAGAGCGCCAGCAGCAACAGGCGGGTGAAGTCGGGCAGACGCTTTCCGTAGCGATAGAACGCATAGCCAGCCGCTACTTCGAGGCAGAAGAAGGTCCACTCAACGGCCCAGATCCAGTGAAACTCATCGACCATCACGCCAATCGTGCGGGGGCTCACCTGAATGGTGGTGAACCACATGGCGACACCGGTCAGTGCTCCGGTAACGAAAGAGACAAGTACCAGCACACGAAACAGGCCATCAACGAAGGCTCGCGCGGCGTGGCCACTTGGGTTCTCTCCGCGCATGCCAAGCCACTGGAAGTAGGTCATCAACAACCCACCGCCAATCGCGAACTGAGCCAGGTAGACGTGGAAGATCCCAAGTCCGCCGATGACCATGCCCTTCATCGCAGGACCGAAGTCGTTGATCGGGTAGTAAGTCATCAGGCTGCTAGAGGGCGGCGAGGATCGGTGACACTTGCCTACAGCGGTTCTTGAATTGGCGCGACCAGCTTGAGCTCAAGAACAGCCCAAACAGTCATCCGCGGGTGACCATGGGTTGCTGCGACTCGCAGTATCTTACAACCCGCTGGTCGCGCCGAGCCGCGGCATTCTGCCGCACGCCGGGGAAGCACATGCGGTTTGGCGGCTTATTCGGCGTTGACCTGCCGGGGGCATGTCCCTAGTTTTCCTCCGCTTCGCGCGCCCACGGCGCCGAAGATACATAACGCGAAGAGAACGCCACGTTCCAACAACCCGGGAGCCTCCCCATGTCGGCTGATAACAACGCTGCTAATTTTTCGTCACCGGTCCCCATGCTGGACATTAACCGGCAGAACGCTCCGCTGCGGGAACCGATCCTCGAGGCGATGGCAGGGGTTTGCGACTCGGGGGCTTTTCTCTTCGGTCCCGCTGTCAAAGAGCTCGAAGCGGCTGTGGCCGACTACTGTGGCTCCAAGCATGCGGTTGGCTGTGCCTCGGGAAGTGACGCTCTGTTGCTAGCAATGATGGCGTTGGGGATTGGTGAAGGGGACGAAGTCATTCTGCCCAGTTTCACCTTCTTCGCCACCGCAGGCAGTGTGTGGCGACTGGGAGCCAAGCCCGTCTTCGTGGACTTGATTCCAGAGACTTTTAATCTTGATCCGGCCGACGTGGAGAGAAAAATCACGTCGGCGACCAAGGCCATTATTCCCGTTCATCTGTTCGGCCAAGCGGCTGATATGCGGGCCATCAATGACCTGGCCGAAATCCATGACCTGTATGTCATTGAGGACGCTGCCCAGGCGATCGGCTCGACATTCGAAGGCGCTCGCGTGGGCGGCTTAGGCACGGTGGGTTGTTTTAGCTTCTACCCCACCAAGAACCTCGGCGGGTTTGGGGATGGTGGCATGATCACGACCAACGACGAAGAGTTGGTCGACAAGCTTCGCATGCTCTGCAACCACGGTCAAAAGCCGCGCTATTACCATCATTACGTTGGCGTAAACAGTCGACTCGATACGCTTCAGGCCGCTGTGCTTGGCGTTAAGCTAAACCGGCTCGACGAGTACGCTGCCGGACGTTCGCGCAACGCCAGTCTTTACGCCGAGCGCCTAGCGCCCTTGGCCGATACGGTCGTGACGCCGGATGTGGCTGATAAGTGCGGCAGCGTTTGGAACCAATACACGGTCCGCGTGCTAAACGGCCAGCGAGACGCCCTGCAAGAGTACCTTGCGGAGCGAAAAATTGGCTCGGCCATCTACTACCCGGTGCCGCTACACCAGCAACCTTGCTTTGCCTCGCTCGGCTGCCAGGAAGGCGACTTGCCTCATACCGAGGCGGCAGCCAAGGAAGTTCTCTCGCTACCGGTTTTCCCTGAGATGAAGTCCGCAGAAATCGAGAGAGTCATCGACGCCATCGTTGAGTTCGCCGGGGCTACCGGCAAGCTTTCTGAAGCCGCCTAATCATCTAAGTCGGGCTTTTTAAACTCGAGAGTGCGCTTGCTGGGACGGATCGCGATAGATACGCCCAGGAACAAGCACAGCATGACCAGGGCGACTGAACCTTCGTAGCCACGCTGCTCTTCTTCCTCCACCTGCGCCAAGATGGGGAGGACTGACAGGACAGAGCGGTTGGCAAAATCGATAACCGACAAGGCGAGTAGCGTTGGCATGTCGACGTCGCTGTGTTCGAGGGAAATGAGGTTGCCACAAAGCGTGCACAGCACGTTGCCAGTGCCACGCTCTAACTATCTTAGTTGATCACAGCTCGTTTTTCACTCTGCCCACGCAGAAGCCGGCATCGAGAAGGCTGCCGGGCTGAAAAGTTCCAGCAGAGGTTGGGCTCGACTCCGGAACAAGGGGACCGGCATCGAGACGGTGCCCCAGCGTGGCGAGAGAGTCTTGGCGGCCAGAGCGTAGTCTTTCACGCGAATTCCCACGAAGGCGTAAGGAGTCTCCCGGAAGTAGAAGACCTGCTCAGGCGGCGTGGGTGCTCGCTCGGTGGTCAACTGGTAAGCGAAGACGAGGGCCGCGTCGAAGCCGGCGCCAAACCGCGCTTGCCACTGCTGGAGAGATCGCAAGTCGTCGGCCGTGATCCAGTTGCGCCAGTACTGGGGGTGCTTCTTGCCAGAAGGAAACTTGCGGCCTTTAACGTCGACTAGCCATCGCGTGCCACCAGGATCGGCGTCTTGGGGCGACACGATGAAGTCGAGACTCTTGAGCGACCCCTCGCCAACCAGCGAGCGGCGCGACTCATCGACCGCGACATAAGCGATCCGCTCTTCACGGAGGTAAGCCTCGAAGGCAGCTTCGTAGTCGTTACGACGATTTGCCATTGGGAAGGCAGCTGTCTAGAGGAGGGATGCTCAGGTTTCAGAGCCGAGCAGTTCGCGGACTGCTGGTGCCAGTTCGCTTTGGGCAATGGTTCGACTCTCACCGGTACTAAGGTCTTTCAGCTGACACTGGTTGGAGACCAACTCCTCTTGGCCAGCAATCACGGCGACTCGGAAGCCCTTGCGGTCAGCATACCTGGAGTTGTTTGCCAAGCTTCTTGGCTTCAGGGTAAACCTCAACACCCAGCCCGGCGGCACGCAGCGATGCCGCGAGACCCAGGTAGTCTCCCAAGCGGCCGGCTGCAAAGTAGGGGATAAAGACTGGAGCTGGCGTCTTTGTGGCTGGCAGCATCTGCAGTTCTTCCATCGCGGCGAGCAGGCGGTCTAAGCCCAAGGACGCACCGATGCCTGGTAGCAATTGTTTGGTGTACAACCCGGCCAGGTTGTCGTAGCGGCCACCGCTGGCGATGCTGCCGATGCCTGGGAGGTCGTCCAGGGTTGTTTCAAGTACGACGCCAGTGTAGTAGTCCAGACCCCGAGCAATGGAAACATCCAGCTTCACTCGGCCCGCGGCGACACCACCAGCTGCGACGCCAGCAAGAAGCTCCCGAAGACGCGCGACGCCAGCTTCCCCCGCTTCGTTGCCAGTGACGAGATCGCTAATTTGGTCGAGCAGCGAATCGTTGTCACCCTCGATTTGTACGAGTCCTAGCACTTGCTTCGCTTGTTCGGGTGTCGCGCCGGCGGAGGCTTGCAACTCATCGCTAACTTTTTCGGGGCCAATCTTGGCAAGTTTGTCGAGAGCCCGCAGCACGGCGACGGACTGCTCCGCAAGGTCCGTCTTTTCGAGAAGGCCGCTTAGCACAGCGCGGTTATTGACATGAATCGTAAACCGCTCGAACCCAATGGCCCGCAGCAATTCGTCAATGACAAGAACGGTCTCGATGTCCGAGGCTACGGCAGTTGATCCAACCGTGTCGAAGTCACACTGCATGAACTCTCGGTAGCGGCCGCGTTGAGTGTTCTCGCCCCGCCAGACACTTGCCACGTGGTACCGTTTGAAGGGCAGTCCTAGCTGTGCCGCGTGTTGGGCCGCAAAGCGGGCAAGAGGCACCGTTAAGTCAAACCGCAGGCCCACGTCACGGCCACCGTGGTCTTGAAATCGATACAGCTGTTTATCGGTTTCGTCGGAGCCCTTGCCGGTAAGTATCTCCAAGTACTCCAAAGCAGGAGTGTCGATCGGGGCGAAGCCAAACGACCGGTAAACGCGCTTGGCGGTGTCGATGATCGCCTCACGCGGCATCATCGTTTCCGGCAAGTAGTCGCGGAAACCTTTCAAGGTGCGTGGCTGTATGAGGTTCGCTGGCACAAGAAGCAGTGGTTGGGGGGAGGAACTGGTTGACCCACGGATACCGTTGACTCAGGCAAGAACGGCCAATGCATCAGGCTTCTTGCTACGGATGCTCTCACTTTTCTTCTGGTACACGGCTTCGGTGTATTCCCACACTTGCTCATGCGTCTCGAGGTAGAAGTCGTAGGTCCAGTCTTCGTCATACTCGCAGTTGTCGAAGGTGTAGTCGCGGCAGATTTGCGGGCGCGTTTCGTAGACACCGCATCGGTAGTCGTCTTGCAACTTCTCACAAACGGTATGAACGAGCAGATACCAGTCCTCGTCTTCTTTGAAGAACGTGGATCGGTGGTGCAATACGATCCAACGGATATACTCCATGTCTTCAAAGCAATCAGGCGTTTCGTAGGGGACCGCAATATAATGACAGCACTTGGCCGTGCAGTGTTCGCACAGGTTGCCTCCCTTAGGAAGGTCCTCGCGACGAATGCGATTGACGCCGAACGGTGAGGTGGGGGAAGCAACTGTGCTCATGACGGTGGTTCTCGGGGCGTTCCTTGCTGGATTGCGGCTGGCTAGTTTATCACGTGTCGACAAGCGACGGAAACCACCGCACCGTACGAATCGCGGCCAAACTACAAGGGGACGCAGTGGATGCTAGATCGATGATTGAGCAGCACGCACTCGTGGAGAGCTTCCCAGCGATTGTGTCGCCGGATGCCAAGATCCTCATTCTGGGATCGATGCCAGGCGTGCAGTCCTTGGCGGCAAGTCAGTACTACGCCCATCCCCGGAACAGCTTTTGGCCAATCATGGGCGCACTGTTCGCAGCCCATCCTGAGTTACCCTACAAGCAGAGATGCGAGCGATTGCGAGAGGCTGGCGTCGCGCTCTGGGACGTGCTTAGTCAGTGTCAACGGCCGGGAAGCCTTGACTCTAGGATTGATCGTCAATCGGAGATCGCCAACGACATTCCCCATTTGCTAGCCCGGGCGAAGGGCGTCTCACGGATCGCCTTCAACGGAAAAACGGCCGAGGCCGCCTTCAACCGGCACGTGAAGACGCAACTTCCAGCGGGTCGCCTTGCGCAAATCGAGTTCGTCCTGTTGCCGTCCACAAGCCCTGCACATGCGTCGCGTAGCTATGCGGAAAAACTCCAGGCGTGGCGCGCGGGTCTCCTACTGCGAGTCGCAGGAACGCATAGCCAGCCACGGATGGCCGTTTAAGCGTTCCTTGGGCTCAAGTCGGTCACGCCTCCTCAAGAACGGCTGTAGGATCTGCTTCGCTGGAGTCTTCTTTACGCGGGTAACCCTCGTTATGGGTCATGGCTGACGAGCCATCGGGGGCGCGTTCGGGAAGCATTGGCCTCCTGTTGGCAAGACTCAGTGCTTCGTCAGCCAGACTTCGTCGCCGACTTATGTGCCCCTGCGCCGGCGTCCTTGAAAGTGGCGGTCAGGTCATCCCAGTCCATAACGAGCTTGCCCCCACTGGCGGCATGTTGCTTCTCCCAGTTCACGAACAGCTCCAGGCAGGCGTGGTCAACGTAGGTGAGATTCTCCAGGTGAACGTGAAGCTCGGTTTCGGGCTCTACTTCGTCCAACATTTGTGTCAGTTTGGGAAGCGCCAGGAAAGTAGCGGCTCCGTTGAGGTGAAACTCAATCACGTGGTTCTCAGCGTCCCCATCCACACGCACATCCAACCGCGCGAAGGTGTAGAGCAGTCGGGCCGCGGTGCAGGCGATGCCCACCAGCACCCCGGTAAGCAGATCCCAAGAAACAACCAACGCAATGGTGATCAAGCAGATGATGCCTTCGGCGGCGTTCACTTTCCACAGTTTGGCAATTGCTTTGAGGTTGATGAGCTTCCAGCCCGTGAACACGAGTACCGCCGCGAGGGCAGCCATCGGGATATAGTTCAGGACCCACGGCAGGGCTGAGACAAAGATCAGCAACCAGAACCCATGCAAAATGGTCGACAATCGGGTGCGACCTCCTGCATCGACGTTGGCCGAGCTACGCACGATAACGCCGGTCATGGGCAGGGCGCCAAGAAAGCCGCAAATCATATTGCCAACGCCTTGGGCCGCGAGTTCGCGATCGTAGTTCGTGCGGGCGTGAGTCTGCATTTGATCGACAGCCGTTGCGCACAGCATAGTTTCCGCGCTAGCCACCAGAGCGATCGTCAGCGCCGAGATCATCAGTGCCGGTGTCAGCAGCGTCTTGAGGCTATCCCATTGGACCGACGAACTTGCGGCAGTCTTGTCCGGAGCCGGCGACTCAGCAACCGGCGTCGTGCCCTTATCCTCGGTCCAGTAGAACGGGATGCGGATTTCGCTCGTTAGGTCGTCCGGCACCACCACTTGCGTGATCTTTACCCGCGCATCATCAGGGATGCCTTGCTTGGCTTCTCTTGCCTCAAGTTCATCAGGCGGTACGGTGAGGCCAAAACAAAAGGCGACGATAGACGCCAGGCCAACTGCGATGACCGGCGCTGGAATAATCTGTAATGCCTTGACAGGGATCATCTTCCAGAAGGCCAAGACAAAGATGGTGCCCACGCCAATCGCGGCGGCTAGGAAGTGAGGCGAGCCATCAAACGACAAGACACCCTTCTGCAGTGACTGAGGAATGGTAATCAGATTGGCGACTCCCTTACTGTAGCCTTCCTTGAGGTAAGGCTTGGCGGCGTCTTTGTCGTCGACCATCACATGAAACTGACTCGCCAGAATCAGAACGCCGATGCCGCTGAGCATGCCCTGGATCACGGCAGGAGAGACAGCGCGAAAGAAATTGCCGAGCCTTAGCAGACCCGCCACCAACTGGATGAGGCCCGCGCCCAGTACCGCGAGGCCCATGGCTGCGAGGCCCCGTTCTAGCGCCTGGCCTTCGGTTTCGCCGATTGAATTGTCACTAATCACCTGTGCGACCAACACAAACAAGCCAGCCGCCGGACCGCTGACCTGCAACGGGGAACCGGCAATGAGGCCAACGAAAATACCGCCGACAATCCCTGTGATCAGGCCTGTCGCCGGCGGTGCTCCTGAGGCGATGGCCACTCCCATGCAAAGAGGCAGCGCCACCAAGAAGACGATGATCGAGGCGGGAAAGTCCGAGCGAAAGGCGTCGGCAAAGGACAGGCGGCTCCGGCCATTACCGGACCGCTTAAGCTGCTGGGGGTTATCCACGGCGTGATCAAACTCGAGACCAGGATTGACGAGGCCCGCTTCGCGAAAAGTGGCACAAAAAAGAACTCTGTGAGTATAGATGACCAGCCGCTGAAATCCCACCTCAGCTCGTTTGGCGCAACCCTAAGCCATGACTGATCGGCTCTTGCGGAGCAACCGAAGAACGCTTTCTTCACTGGTCAGTTCTTCGATTGCCGCCGGACGATACCAGCGGACGTCATGGGACTCTTCAGAGACCACAACCGGTGAATCGTGCGTCGCGGCAAGTAGGAATCGCACGTCATGATGCTCGTGGGCGTCTTCGGTCATGTTGCCGTCTTGATCAAAGCGAGCTGGAATAACATGAATGTCGATATCAAGCGGGCACGGGTCGTCTTGGAGCTTGCCCGTATCGACGTCAATTGGCTGCAGGTCGGGTAGCCCGGTTTCTTCGCGCGCTTCTCGCATGGCAACGGCCAATACGTCAGCGTCACCATCGGCATGCCCCCCTGGTTGAACCCAACGATCGAGCTTTCGATGATGGACCAACAGGCACCTTTGCCGATCTGCCGACAACACCCATGCGGAACCAGTCACGTGGCCGGGGCGGCAAGTACGATCGAAGCACTTCTCATGCGTTGTGATGAGTGCGCGAATGCGCTCGGTTGTGGCGTGCTCTGCGGGGAATCGAGCATCGTATCGACTAAGCAGCTCTTGCAAGCTTCGACTCGGCATTGGCTTTACTCTTCGTGGAGCGCTCAGCGCGAGAAATTCCAGTCACGGTTCTCGTATCGATCTGCGGCCAATCTTGCCGTTGCAGCGACAGGGTAGTCGTCGGCGCATGTCTCCGCAGACCATGCTACCGAGATCGCTTCGGTGAGAGACCCCTTGCTGAGCGGTAGGTTAGCAATGAAGTCTTCGTGCTTTCGCTCAGAGCGATACGTCGGTTGTCGAGGGGGCGTGCGAAGTAGTTCCGTTATCAGTGGAAGAGGGAACGCATACATCAATGTTCCATGGTACAGCACCCAATCTCGTTTCACCCGCAGGCTGTTGCCGGAAAACTTGCGGCGCTGCGTGGGCGCACGGGTCGTGTCTGCCAAGACTAGATCGCTGATTCCGGCGACCTCGACGGCACAGCCCGCAGTTGAAAGGGCTCTCGCGATGCGCGAGAGGACCTCCCGATGAATCCGATCCACGGATGCCAGTTCCGCGCGTTCGGTGCGGCTTAACACCAGCGCGTACATTAGGCAGCCTGGACCAGTGACGATCGTACCACCACCACTCACGCGGCGGAGAATAGGAATACCAAGCCGCTCACATGCATCGGTATGCACTTCCTGGGCAACGCGCCCTGCGCGGCCCAACACGACGACAGGAGTGTTGGGTTCCCAAAAGCGAAGGACTTCGCGCGAGGGGCCCGACTCGGCCTCGAGAAGCAAGGCTTCATCGAGGGCCAAGTTGCGTGCGGGAGTGTCGAGCGTGACCTCGAGTTGCTGCATCTGTCGGATAGGAGGGGGTCGTTTTGTGGTAAGCGTTTCGGGTTGTGCCGATTGTGCCGGCCCGTGGGGTTCAACTGCCTGGATTGATAGCAGGATCAACCGTTGTGGTTCGGCAGAGTGTCGGCCCACAATGCAGGAGGCCTAAAGTCTAACTGAGCGCCCCAGAGCGCGAGCGGCTTGAGTTTTTCTGCCTGCTAGCAGGTCCTAGCGGAAAAAAACGATTTGCCGGCGGCGTTTTGGGCGGCACACTTAGAGCGAGGTGCACTGCGCGCCGGCTTATCACCACAGTCTAAATCAGAAACGCTGGTATGACGATGCTTAGTTCCTTTGTCCCCAACGCGGTGCTCAATGGCCGAGCAGGCCTCAGGATTGCTTTAGCTTTGGCGGTGAGCATTGCGCCTTTTCAGGCGCCCCGGGCTGCCATGGCTCAGGGCTTTGGCGACGCATGTTGTCAGCCCTCTTGCTGCTATCAAATGCAATGTCAAACGGTTTATGAAGAGAAGCAGATGACTTGCTTCAAGACCGTTTGCGAAACCGTTTACGACGAACGCCAAGTGGTACGTCGCGTGCCGATCATGGAAACGGAGTGTCGGGAACGACGATACACCGTCTTGCGACCGGTCCGAGAGACCAGCATGCGCGAGCAACGATACACGGTGCAACGACCGGTCTATGAGACCCGCTATCGGGACGCGAGCTACGACCGAGTGCGCAACGTGGTTGAAACGAGCTGCCGCGAGGAGCAGTACACTGTGCAGCGACCTGTTTGGGAAACGACCGAACGGCAAGAGACTTACTGCGTTCAACGGCCTGTGACACAAACCGTTCAACGCCAGCAGGTATGCACCGTAATGCGGCCGGTTACGACTTACACGACCGAGTATGTGGACCAAGGTTGCTACACAGATCAAGTTGCTGTGGTTCCCGGGCAGGGACCATCTTGGCCCCGGTTGCGCTGGCTTCCCGCTCAGCAGTCCGTCGACCCAGCGACTGGTGTCGTGCAGACAGTCAGGCCGGGGTTGTCATGGGTGAGCACCACGACGCCACCACAACAGGTGGTGCAAAGGGTTTGGAAGCCCAACCTTGTGGCCGTACAGAAACCTGTAACGCGGATGGTGCCTCAGCAGGTTGTACGGAGCGTTCCTGTGCAGGTGAATCGGATGGTTACCGAGCAGCGCGTTCGGCGCGTACCCGTGCAGGTGTGTCGGATGGTTACCGAGCAGCGAGTTCGCAAAGTTCCGGTACAGGTGTGTCGCCAGGTTGTCGAACGGGTCGAGCGCCAAGTTCCCGTTCGGGTTTGCCGAATGGTCAATGAGGAGCGGGTTTGCCAGGTGCCCGTGACGACATGCCGAATGGTGCGCGAAGAGCGTGTAGAACCGTATCGGGTGCAGGTTTGCAAAATGGTGGAACGAACCGAAACGGTACGCGTACCACGTGTCGTTCAAAAGCAAGTGCCCGTCACCTACACGTACCGCGTGCCACGTACGGTGACCGTTCCGGTGGCTGTCCAACCAGCCTGCAGCACTTGTGCCATGCGGCAGAGTGATCAGGGCACGCGTGTTGCCGCGACGCGGGAGACTGCTGCAAAGCCGCGAGGCTAGTTCGGATTTATCCGAAGCCGCGTTGGCCTTTCGCGATGGGATTCAGGCTGAATCGGCTTGTTGACAGCGGTCTGAAATCACGTGAGACTGCCAGGAGCTACATGGTGATCTCCTGCCCGCTACTCACGTGACGAACCGAATTTCTCATGCCCTCGGGTGAAGGCTCATCAGCATTTCTGACCGGCGAGCGGGTTTTCCTGCTCGGTTCGCTGGATAGTATGTCCCGTAAGGAGGCAGCAAGGATTCTCCGCAGCCATGGGGCCTTGGTGGCTTCGGCTTGGTCAGAGGTTCCCACGCTGCTGGTTCACGGGGACGCCGTTGTCGACTGGCGGGAGGTAGCCAAGCAAGCCTTACCAGAGGCGGACATTGACGCAGCGCTGGCTGCTTCGCTGGAGGTTGTCGCTGAATCCGCACTCTGGGATCGACTGGGTCTGGTCAACCAGGCCGAGGACGAAGAACGGTTCTACTCACCAGCACATCTTGCCGAGCTGGTTGGTGTTCCGCTGGCGGCGATACGTCGCTGGGTGCGGCGCGGCTATTTGAATTCTACCCGCAAGGTAGGTCGGCTGGTTTACTTGGGTATGACAGAGGTGCACGCGGCTCGAACCTTGGCCGCTTTGCTGAATGAGGGTTGTTCCCAGGCCCGCATTGATAAGCTTCTGGCACAACTAGGACAAGCTTTCCCTGATATCCAGCGCCCACTTGTCGATCTTGCTCCTGTTGTACAGGAAGGTCGTTTGTTCCTTAGGCAAGGTGATGATTTACGCGAGCCGCAAGGTCAGCTGCTCTTGGACTTCGAGGCGAGGACTTCAGCCGATGATGACCTACCGGCTGCTTTGCCGCTTGTGCACACGGACTTAGAAACTCCGTTGGCCGCACCGGGTGACACAGCCACGATGCCATCCGCCGACTTTGCTCGGGCGTTGGCCTATGATCGACAGGCTTCAGACGATACAGCTGGGGCGATCGAAGCCTGCCGCGCCGTCTTGTTGATGGGTGGAGATGCCGAAGATCACTTCATGCTTGCGGAGCTTCTCTACAGACTGGGTGAGCCGGCGGCGGCTCGAGAGCGCTACTACATGGCTCTTGAGCTAGATGAAGAGTTTGTCGAGGCGCGCGTGAGCCTGGGTTGTGTCTTGCGGGAACTAGGTGATGGTGAACTGGCCCTGGCGGCTCTTCAGGGTGCCGTTGATCAGCAACCCGATTTTGCCGATGCCCGGTATCACTTGGCCCATGCGCTTGATGACTTAGGCCACGGTGAGGAGGCACTAGATCAGTGGCGGTCTTTCATTCAGCTGGCGCCGGAGAGCCCTTGGACGGAAGAAGCGCGGTCTCGCCTTGGTCTACAAGGACGCTAGGCCGCACGCCATTGCGGCCTGTCAGTTTGCCTGATCGTTACGATCCGCGGGCTGGTTGCCAGCCTCCTGGGGTCGCAGGCTCTCGGGGAGCCTCTGTGCTTGCAAATCACTGCAGTTGGCCTATTCTGCAAGCTGCTCGGTCATCTCCCGAGGCGCCCCGCAGGGTAGTTCGCCCAACGAAGCTCAGCCACAACAAACCCGACCGAGCGATCGAGCGCGGCCTATGAGTGACCTCCTCTTCCAGTACAAGCAGGTGAATCCCACCACGTGGGCGTATCTGTCTTCGCTGTTGTCACTCGCGTTGTTCTTTAAGTTCAATCGCTTCTGGACGCTTCGCAACGTCGACCTTGTACTGGTCATCTTGTTGGCGCCAGCCCTACTTTGCATCAAGTACAGTCTGGACCAGCCCTTTGCTCAAGAAGTCGAACGGGTGGAACTGACCGGCTATATCTGGTTGTTCTCCGTCAATGCCGTCCTGTTGTTGAGGATGCTCATTGATCCGGCCATGGTAAGGCGTCCCTTGCTTGAGTCGAACCTGAGCGCGGGCGCCATGACTTTCTTGGGCGTTTCGTTGTTGCTCTTCCTGGCGGCAAATGTGATCAAAGGGAACGCCACAGATGCTGATCTCTACGCCGCGCAGCGTGCTGACTACTTGGCCAAGCTAGAAGCGTCGGAACTTGAGAACCGTGAGCTCAAACGATACGGTCCGGGGTTTACTTTTCTCTACTTTCTGCCACATATCTCCACACAGCGGTTACTGGGCGATGCTGCCAATCAGCCCGTGCCCGTGACGCCCGACTCTGGGTCCTTGGAGCAGGAGCCACAAGAGGCTGCCGACACCGCCGTCCCGGCGGAATCAGGTTACGTCCTTACGGCTCGAGTCATGGCTGTTCTCTCCCAGTTCTTGATCGTGCTCGGCATGATCTTGGTTGCGACTCGGCACTTCGAGAACTACGAAGCCGGCATTTCAGCCGCCAGCTTGTATCTCATGCTGCCCTACACCGCGATGTGGACCGGAAGCGTTACCCACGCCTTGCCTGGGGCGCTGCTAGTGTGGGCCGTTCTGTGCTACCGGCGGCCACTGCTGGCGGGCATTCTGATCGGATTGCTCTGCGGCACCATTTACCATCCCGTTTTCCTGCTTCCCCTCTGGGTCACTTTCTATTGGCGCCGCGGGGTTCGCCGTTTTTCTATTGGTGTGGTCGGAGCCGTCTTAGCGCTGATTGCAACGCTGGCGTTCAATTCCACTGACCTGGTGATGTTCTTATCCAGGCTGCAGCAGATCTTCAACTTTCAATTGCCACTACAAGAGGGACTTGCCGGTGTCTGGCGTTACTGGAATCCATACTACCGCGTGCCGTTGTACGCGCTGTTCATCGGGCTGAGTTTTAGCTTCATTCTTTGGCCAGCCCAAAAGAACCTTGGCACCTTGCTAAGCTGCTCCGCAGCTTTGATGCTGGGAAGTCAGTTTCTGCATGCCCATGGTGGTGGGATGTCACTCGCTTGGTGTTTGCCGGTCATGCTGCTCACGATTTTTCGGCCCAACCTTGAGGACCGCGTTGCCGTGGATGTCGTTGCAACCAGCAGGTGGCAGAAGGCCTAAGTAGGCTCGCCGGAGGACGGACCAAAGTCCCCAGGACTTTGGCCCAGATCAACAATGCTACAGGCCACGATCGGCTCGAGGCCAAGTTCCTTGGCCCGCGCAACGACCGCTGGGTCGTCTGCTCCAGGATTGAGCCAGAGCTCTTCACAACCTTTTTTGGCAATCTCGTCCAAAGCCGCCAAACCTACGCTGGGCGGAAGATAAACGGTGATCCGTTCCAACCGCTCGACAGGAATGTCAGCGAGCGAACTGAAAACGCCTAGCCCCTCGATTTCACCGCCTTTGGGATTGACGGGATACACCTCGTAGCCCTGGGCAAGATGGGCACGGACAGACTTGTTGCCATATTTGCTGCGGTCAGCACTGGCTCCCAAGACGGCTACGGTGGGCATGTGGAGATCTCCCCGGCAGGTCAGCCGTCGCGGCGTAAGTCGAGTGCCGATTCTTGTGCCTGTGATGCAAGCCAGTCGCGCCAGGCCGGCTGGTCGTAGCCGAAGTTGACGCCCGTCATACCGACTAAGGCACTCAGCACGCCGGCGTTCTGCAGTGTTTGCTTCACGATTTTAGGGCCCCCTCCACCAAAGTTGAAGCCTCCTCCTCCGCCGCTGATATCAAATCGTTGTCCGCCGCCGCTGGATTCGCCAACCTTGAAGCGGTGCTCGGTCACAAGGGCATTGATCAGTGGCGCCACCGCTTCCTGGGCCTCTAACTCTTGCAAGGCCAGGGCGGCGCGATTCACAACCTCGTTACGCGAGCTTTTCAGCGCGCGCACAAACGGTTCATTGGCGCCCGGGACTCTGGCTCTTTGGATCTGCTCAAGCGCCGAGTACCGTAGCTCCTCGTCCGCGTCCTGAAGCGCCACTCTCGCCAGCGCGTCGATTGTATTGAAGTGTCGGATACTCCCAGCAACATCGAGCAGCAGAATCTTGACGCTTCGCTGCTCTTCAGCAAGCAGCAGGTTCGCCAGTGCGGCCGCGGCAGCGGGGTCTTTCAACTGCCGGAACTTTCCGATTGCTGCTTCGGACTTTGTCCGATCGCGGCTATCTAATTCG
The DNA here is from genome assembly GCA_965263315.1 of Lacipirellulaceae bacterium. Classification (GTDB taxonomy): domain Bacteria; phylum Planctomycetota; class Planctomycetia; order Pirellulales; family Lacipirellulaceae; genus JBCCQL01. Next base: position 1,223,681 of record CBDHGZ010000002.1, read on the forward strand.
TTGCGCCATCGCTTGAGCAGATTCTTCCAGTCAGCGGTCTGCTTTTTTCCTTGCTTCGCTTGCAGGAGGATCGCCACCTCTTGCCGAGTCCGGAACTGACCTTCATAGCGGATCATGCCGCGAGCCAGCATCAGCTGTTCCCGATCAAGCCACTGACCGTTGACTTGCTGATGACCCAGCCTCACCCGCGCTTCGGCATGATCGGGCTCCAATTCGATAATGCGCTGCAGGTGATGGCGATAGGCGTCTCGCAGCTTGTTCTTCTGACACCAAGCCGCCAGCGCCCAATGAGATGCCACCGTGTCTGGCACGGTTGGCGCTCTTTTCCGATACTCGATCTCAGCGGCGTTCTCTGGAAGCAGCGCGCTTATCTCGCTACGGGGCAAAGTAAGTCGGCCGCCGGATTCAAACTCAATCGTCAATGTGGTGCGAGATTGCTCGGAAGACGCTCGACCTGCCAGCTTGGCTCCACTGGCGAGCTCAACCACATCGGCTTGTGCTGCGCAAGGCCAAAGCAACATGGAGAAGAGCAAGCAGGTTGTCAGAGCATTGCTTTGCATCGCAAGGGGCCGTCGATTCCAAGGGCTTGGGCTGCTAACTACAGTATACGTGATGCCAAGCCATTCGGCTCATTTTCAAGTTCGATAACTGGCGGTCGGCTCACTTGCCGTTACGCCTGAGGATCAGTATTGAGGGTAGATCGTGCAGCAAGGACATCATTCACAAGACCCACAGCGAGTTTCTTGTGCTGTCGTGACCGTCAGCGATACGCGAACTCTCCAGACCGATCGAGGGGGAGAACTTATTGTTCGGTTACTTGAAGAGAACCGCCATCAGGTGGCCCGGCGTATCTTGGTCCGCGACGAGCCTGACGAGATCCGCCCGGTCGTAACCGACTACCAGCGGGATGACACGATTCAGGCAATCTTACTGACAGGCGGAACCGGCATTGCGCCCAGAGACCAGACTTGTGAGACGCTGGGTGAAATGTTCACCAAACCGTTGCCTGGTTACGGGGAACTCTTTCGATGGCTCAGCTACGAAGAGATTGGCCCGGCCGCGATGTTGAGCCGCGCTACTGGTGGCGTGATTGACGGCACGGTCGTACTGACAATGCCTGGCTCGCCAAATGCAGTCCGCTTGGCGATGGAGCGACTCATCGTGCCACAGCTTGGCCATCTAGTCAGGGAAGCGACGAAGTGACAGCATGGCTAGCATGACGGAAGTCGCCTAGTCTGCCCGACAGGAACGCACTATCTTTCGCCGTCGACTTATTCTTTGCGATCAGCGAAGCCGAGTTGGGCTTTTGTTTACGGAGAGCCGATCTCGGCCCGTAGGCGATCGTGATTTCTTGCCCGTGCCCAAGGAGGGGCGACGTGCAGCGGCTCTTTACTCTTGGACTCTTGTCCGTTGTCTTCGGAGGTGGCTACGCCGCCCTGAATGGATTGCTGCCAGCCAACCTGCAGCGTGTCGTCGACCAGTCGGGAGTTCTTCGTCAGACTTCCGCCGGCCAGGGCTACGGTGGCTCATCTTACCCGGGCCAAGCTTACCCACGTAGCTCGCCCTACGGCGGTCAGCAGGGCGGGGCTGTTGGTTCCGCGCAGCCCGCTGTCTCCTACGCTCCTGTGCAGGCGGCACCTGGGCAAACTATACGGATTGCCACTTTCAATATTCAGATATTTGGAACGGCAAAATCCAAGAACACGCGGGTCATGCAGATTCTTGCGGCGGTCGTTCAGCAATTTGACGTGGTTGCCATCCAAGAGATCCGCACGAAGGATGACTACCTTATCGACAACTTCTTGCGAGACTACGTCAATGCCTCGGGGCGCCGCTATTCTCGCGTGGTTGGACCTCGGCTAGGCCGCTCATCTAGCAAAGAGCAGTACGCATACCTCTTCAATACTGAGACCATCCAGGTAAACCCTAACCTGATCTACACTGTCAATGACCAGGCGGATGATCTCTTGCATCGGGAGCCGTTGGTAGCGATGTTTGCGACACGCGCGGCATCGCCATTCACCTTCATCCTGGTGAATACTCATACGGATCCCGACGAAACCGATCAAGAACTGGATGCCTTGGCTCAGGTGTTAGAAGTCGTACGGCGGTACGGTCCCGGAGAAGATGATGTAATTCTGTTGGGGGATCTCAACACGAACGTACCCATCAAACTTTCCCCGTCCGGTTTGAGTCCCAGCCGTCGACAACTCGAACCGAAAGACCTCCGTGCCTTGGGCCGCGTGCCCGGCATTTATCCGATAGTCCGTGCCGAACCTACCAATACGAGGCGAAGCAAGCTGCACGACAATCTACTTATCAACACGGGCGCGACAACCGAGTTCACTGGCCGCGGTGGGGTCTTTGACTTGGAACGCCAGTTTGGTCTGTCTCGCGAGGACGCTCTGCTAGTTTCTGACCACCTTCCGGTATGGGCCGAGTTCAGCGTGGTCGAGGGTTCGACGCCTGGGCGCATGGCGTTAGGCACGGGGCCGAGGGACCGTCGATGACAAGACTAAGCATCTTTGTCTTTCTTGTAGAAATTGAGCCACGCGGCCGCGTATCCTACATGCGTTGAACTTACGGCATCGAAAGCGGCCTGAGCCCTTGGCTCTGGTACGACCAACGAGCCCGGCCCGAGATTAGTCTCTTGTGCCGGGCTTTTTCGTGTCTTGAGAACAGTAGCTGGACTGGGAGACGCGCGTGGCACGCTTGCGATATCAGACGCTCACTGAAGCACGCTCGAAGATTCGTGACGCCGACTTGTTGTTGTTTCGACGTCGCGGTTTGATCTCGATCGCTGGCCGCGGGAAGCATTCCCACGCTGCCAAGGCGGCTTGGTGGGGCAATGAGCTCATGTGCTTAGAAGTGCGTGAATGGTACGGCGGCCGTGCCGTTACCGTCGCAAGCCAGGTGAAGCGTTGTCCGGGCGCCATAGATGTTTATCGCGCGAATCCCGAACAAAGGTGGACAGGCTTTGATCGTGCGCGGTCCACAAACTACATCAAACGGCTCGCGGGTTGCGACTACGGCTATGCCGCCGTGCTTGCCGCGGCGGCGCTTCATCTACCGATCATTCGCACTTGGGTGCGACCCGACACTGAGGATGCGGCGATCGATCACCGACCACCCTTTTGTAGTCAGGCCTGCGCCATGGCGGACCGCATAGGCGGGGGGGTCGATCCTACGCCACACCTGGCCGATCGTTTGACGGAACCTGCCGACTTGGCACGCAGTCCTTTCTACGAGTATCAGTTCACGTTGCTAGGGGAATAGCCCTGTATCGAATCAAAGGACAACAACGAACGATCAAGAGCGTGGTTACTCTAGGCAGAGTAACGAGCCGCGCAATTGCCCTGACATGCATCGCGGGGCTGTTCGCCACGTCATACGGCCAGTGCGTCGGACCCGGCTGTCCGTTGCCAAGATGGACACCTGTGCTCCAAGGCAACCCGACGCGGGCACCGGCTGCGGCGTGTCGCGTGATAGGTCGTAGCGCTCAGGGGACGAGCTTTGGCAGTGGTGTACTGGTGGCAGTGGTCGGCGAACAAGGATTTGTTCTTACTTGTCACCATGTTGTGAGCAGCAGCGTGGGTCGCCTGAGCGTCGTGTTCCCACGAGGAGAAGCTGTTGAGGGGCGCCTGGTAGAGTCTGATGCCCGAAACGATCTCGCGGTGATCGCCATCGCTAGGCCCGCTGCTCGTCCAATGCGTTTGAGCAGTAGTGACGTCCTCGGGCAAATCACAGTAGGCGGGTTCGGCTCCGACGGACGCTACCGAGCGATTACCAGCAACAGAACGGGTTACGCCACTCCAGTTGGATCCGTGTCACCAAGTTTGGTAGTCCGTGGGGCGGTACGTCGGGGGGACAGCGGGGGGCCGGCGATCAACTCTTGGGGAGAACTCGTTGGCATCGTTTGGGGAGTGCGTGGATCGTCGAGCTACGTGGCATATGGCGCCCCCTTGCGGCGCATCGTGGCGCGCCTTGGAGACTCCGGCGGATCGAACGCTCCAGGCGCTCGAATCGAAGGTGACTCTGCCGAGCAGAGAGAGGTCTACAAGAAACGTCTAGCCGCCATGGAAGAGCGAATCGATCGCCTTCAGGCATGTCCTTGCGATGGTGAGTGCGTGACACGCACTGAACTGGAGGCCTTTGCCAGGAAGTCGGCGCTTGACGCTACTAGGCTAGAACACACCACCTTTCGAGATTCTCTTCAGCAGCGATTTCGAGACGTCGCGGCAGGAGCCGCTTCGCAGGCTAAAGAGACCGCCGCTGCTGAGATTCGTGAGCGGTTGAGGGGGGTGAGCGCCTCAGCCATGTCGTTAACGACCTTGCAGGTTGTGCTCGCGTCTCTCGGAATTGGCGGACCGGTTGGGCTCGCGGTATTGGGGCTTGGCTTCCTTAGTCGCCGGCGATTGCGAAAACGATTCATGCACCGCGGTCGAGGAGGGCCGCGGCACGAGAGGTTTCCAGCCGACGCGTGATGAGGCAGAGCCCCGCGTGGCTGATCCGGGAGACTATCGATGGGACGAAGCAGCGCAGCGACCTATTGCTGTCGATTCGCCACCGCTGCCGCAACAAGTCGCTACGGAAACACATTACGTACCGTACGAAAGAGACAGCTATGCTCGAGCCCATCAATGGGCTAGCGAACAGGTATCGCGAAAGTTTCCTGGCTCTGTTGAAGTCCTAACAACACTCGACTCGCTGATTAAACAGCAGCTGAACGCTCGCTCGTGAGGAACGAGCCACCTCCTGTCAAGGCGGACGTGACCAAGTAAGAGAAGCCATGCCCATTACGAATACCGATTCAGTTCTCTGGTACAACGTTGGCGTTTTTGGTGAGGCAGGCTATGCCGTGCCGAACTGGTCCAACGACATCGGGAGTTTGAATCCCCAGGTGCTTGATTGGGTCGAACTCGTAGGACGCAATCTGTTCCACATTATGCATCATGAGGATGTTGATCTGCGAATACCGCCTTCGATCAACACATGTAAGCGAGTCCATAAGCTCTACTTGAGGGCTGCCAACATCCTGGCAGGTCGCGCGGTTCCACCAGGCGTAGACAATCTCGAAGTCCAGCACTCCCGGCCAGCCGGTGAAGTCTTTCGCGTCTATCCAACGCCTTATTTCAAAGTAAGGAATCCCTTCTTGAGGCGATGGGCTGGGTTGATCTTGGTCTCTCTCGCCGAGGCGATGCAGCATACCGAGAACCGCAAGGAAATGGAGATATCCAGCGCTTTCGCAGGACAAGTTGGCCAATACATCAAACGTGTTTACACGAACATGGCGATTGAATTGTTCGGCAAGACCAGGAGCGTAGCCACAGCCGATGGCTTCGCCCTAACGGAGGCGGACTTAGCTGCCTACAACCCGTCTGACTTTTTTACCGCGACCGAAATGGTGGACACTGTGCCACGGCTCGATCGCGTCTTTACCGAAGACCGTTTGGAACTGCTCGCGGAGGGCATTCCCGTGACCCAGCTACCAGCCAATCTGGGACCGTGGCCAACCAATCTTACAAACTTCTACTCGGAGGTCCGTACGGATGGAACGATCAACCCCGCGGGGGCTGGCGACCAAACAGGTGGATCGGCGCCAATTATTCCTCCCGCTCCCGGACCTTAGTCGCAAAACCGAGCATGCCAGTTGGTAGCGTTCTAAGACAAACCTCAAAATGAGTCTTGAGATGGTCAGAGACCCGAAGTTCGGCAATCGTGTCCGGTTAGCTCCTGCCGACTGGGGAGGCTTGTGTTCGTTAGCACTTGCCATACTTACCCTCGTTGGAGCAACGCTGTACCAAGTACACGACTCGGCTGCGGCCGATCGAGCAAGGCAAGCTCGATTCGAGACGGAACTGGCCAACCTCAAGTCGCACGTTCGTCGACTGCAGGATGACGTGCGGGCACTGCTTAGGAGTCAACGCCCATGACGATTCGAGACCGGGTCAAAGAACTTAGGCGGGTGCCAGCTTCCGACCTGTTGGCTCATCCCCGCAACTGGCGAACGCACCCCCAACATCAGCAAGACGCCCTGCGCGGCGTCCTGACCGAGGTCGGCTACGCGGATGCTTTGGTGGCTCGTGAGCTCCCCGACGGGCGCTTGCAGTTGGTTGATGGTCACCTGCGAGCCGATACAACGCCCCAGGCAATGGTGCCAGTGCTTGTTGTCGATCTGGACGATGAGGAGGCGGAAAAGGTTCTCCTGACCCATGACCCTTTAGCGGCCATGGCAGGCACGGATACCGATCAGCTTGCCTCGCTACTTGCCAACGTTGAATCAGAAGATGCTGCAATCAACGAAATGCTAGGCCGACTTGCCGAGAAGGCGGGAGCCATCGACTTAGACGCGATTGCTAGCCGACCTGAAGTCGAAATCCCTGAGAGCTACCAGGTTGTGGTGGAGTGTGAGAGCTCTGAGCGGCAGGAGGTGCTTTATGAACGCATGCGGAAGGAGGGATACCGATGCCGAGTCTTGACGTTGTAGTCGAGTCACCCGTCTACGAATCCTATCGCGTGCAGCAAGTGGCGGGCATGTTTGATGTGCCTTTGATGGACAAGTGCGTTGAGACCTTTAGCGCAGAAGTCCCTGCCGTGGACGAGGACTGGCAACTCGGCTTGATTGTGGGTCCTTCGGGAAGTGGTAAGAGCACCATTGCGAAGCAAGCGTTTGGAGAAGCGATGGCGACCGGCCAGCCTTGGCCTGCCGGCAAAGCCCTGATCGACTGCTTTGGAGAGTTGCCCGTACGTCAGGTCGTTGAGTTGCTTACAGCAGTCGGCTTCAGCTCGCCGCCGAGCTGGATCAAACCGTACTCTGTCTTGAGCAACGGAGAGCAGTTTCGTTGCGATTTGGCCAGGGCGCTAGCGGGTAATTGGGGCGTCGGCCAAACGTCTGCCGCACCCGTTGTCTTCGACGAATACACAAGTGTCGTTGATCGGACAGTGGCCAAAGTGTGTTCGGCGGCCATTGCCAAAGGCATACGCAAGGGGCGTATCCCCTGTCGATTTGTCGCGGTCAGTTGTCACTACGATGTCGCCGAATGGCTTGAGCCTGATTGGGTGCTGGACATGGCAACCGGTCAACTACAACGGAGGCGTCTTCGGCGACCCCGGATTGAATTGGAAATCAGTCGCTGCCGATTGGAAGCTTGGGAGTTGTTCAAGCGTCATCACTATTTGAGTGGAAGTCTGGCGCCGCAATCACGCTGTTACATGGCTACCTGGGAGGGGACGCCGGTTAGTTTCGCCGCCACGCTGCCCGTGATTGCTCGCCGTGGCCGGCGACGGTTTACTCGTGTTGTTACGCTGCCAGACTTTCAGGGAATTGGCATCGGCATGCGGACGGTGGCTGCCGTGGCCCAGCTACACCGTGATGAAGGCTATCGCGTAAGCATCACCAGCAGCCATCCCGCGTTGATTAACCACTGTCGCTGGGCCCCACACTGGAAGACCACGTCCGTCAAGAAAACAGGGCAGAGTCGCTCAATGAATACACCTTTCAAGAAGTACCGGAGCTCGGCCGGCAGAGCGGTTGTCAGTTTCGAGTATGTCGGCCACTCAAAGTCAGCGGCGACCTGACCAACGAATAACGATCCATGGCAACGTCCCTAGAAACACGACTGCATGATGCTGCCGCTAAGCTCGGAACAGAAGCGAGATGTCTGCACCATTGCTGCGGTGGGCTGCGATCGCCATATCGCGGCTCGATACCTCGGCTGTCGCCCGGAGGAACTCAAGGCAGAGATTGAAGCCGATGCCGCCTTCGCAAGGGATCTGGCGCAGGCCGAAGCGCGAGCCGAGCTCACGCACGTCAGGAACGTCCAGCAGGCTGCCCAGGATGATAAGCATTGGCGAGCGAGCGTGTGGTGGCTCGAGCGGCGCGCTCCTGAGAGATATGGTCGACGAGACGCAGGAGCAATGTCGGCCATCCAAGTTGAACGGTTTGTGAAACAGGTGGCTCAAATCATCGCCGAGGATGTACGGCATGAAGAAGACCGCGATCGCTTGATGCTTCGGCTGGATGAGTTGGCTAGCGATGTGATTCATGGCTTGGGTGAGCGTTCCCAAGACAACACTCCAAACGCCACTGAGGAGCGAGAAGATGATCTTGAAGCCGGGACGTGAACCCTAGGAAGACTCGATGCGAGCGCCTGGATTCGACGACGAGACACCGCCACATTCACTCAAGGTTCTGTCGTCAGCAGTGCGTCAAGCGTTTCGTATGCGTCCAACTCCTTCGGCCCGATCGCGAGAATCCGAGTCTAAAGATCTTATTCATTGGGGCACGCGACATCTACCACTACATTTCTCTAGGCCTCAGTCTGCTATGCATCGCTGGCTGGGTGATCAGCTTGCCGAGTTTGGTTCCAAGCGTGGACAAAAAGTAAATGTGGTCGGACCGAGAGGGTCGGCAAAATCAACCATTGCCACGTTGGCGTTCGTCTTGAGAGCAGCTCTGGAGGCAACCGAGCCGTACATTTGGATCGTTTCCGATACGAAGAGTCAGGCGCAGTCCCACTTGGAGAGTATCAAAACGGAACTGACCGACAACAAACGACTGGCGGCTGCCTACCCGGGCGCCGCGGGGCAGGGGCCTCGTTGGCGGGCAGCACATGTCCGTCTGAAGAACGGAACCGTGGTCGAAGCCTACGGAACGGGACAGCGGATTCGAGGTCGGCGTAGGCGGGAGCATCGTCCCACGTTGATCGTATGTGACGACCTGCAGAATGAGCGTCACATGGAGTCGTTGACCCAGCGCCAGTCGACGAGTGATTGGTTTCACGGTGCGTTGTTAAAAGCAGGAACTGCGCGAACCAACGTGGTGAATCTCGCTACGGCACTTCATCGAGATGCGCTCGCCATGCAACTGAATCGGACCGCAGGTTGGCGTTCGCGCGTATTCAAAGCCATTGAACGATGGCCCGAGAATCGCGAGTTGTGGGCAGAATGGGAGGAAATCTATTGCGATCTTGAACGGAAGAACAGCGTTGAAGATGCGCTGCGTTTCTACGAAGAGAATCAAGAAGCGATGAACGCAGGCGCCCAGGTGTTGTGGCCAGAGGAGAGTGACTTGTATGCATTGATGCGAATGCGCCTCGAATGTGGCCACGCGGTATTCGAGCGAGAGATGCAAGGTTCTCCCATTGATCCACGCCGGTGCGAGTGGCCTGAAAGCTACTTCGGCGAGCACATTTGGTTTGATGACTGGCCTAAGGCGGTGACACTTCGCACGCTCGCCCTCGATCCGAGCAAAGGCGGTGACGCACGGCACGGAGACTACTCCGCGCTGGTAATGCTTGGTGTCGACGAGAACGGTGTCTTGTATGTCGACGCGGACCTAGCCCGCCGGCCGACGCCCCAGATGGTTGGTGATGCAGTCGACTGCTACTTGGAGTTTCGTCCCGACGTGTTTGGAGTCGAGGCCAACCAGTGGCAGGACCTACTGGCGACGGAGTTCATCGCCGAGTTTCATCAACGCGGCGTCTTGGGCGCTGCACTGAGTGAAATTCACAATTACACAAACAAACAGACCAGAATACGCCGTTTGGGGCCCTATCTTTCGCAGCGACGTCTTCGCTTCAAGCGAGGCAGCACATCCGTGCAACTGCTGATCGACCAACTGCGTGACTTTCCACTTGGCGCGAATGATGACGGCCCAGATGCCTTGGAAATGGCGTTGCGCCTTGCGGAAGAGGTGTGGAGGGGGAGAGACGCTCCGGCCGACGGTCTCGGGGCGAAACTGGTCACGGAGTGACGACCTCGCACGGACCACAGAACAATCAATTACGCGACGTAAACCTAGGAGAGTTGAATTCATGGGTAGTGCCAACCACCTTCTAGAAGGATTGGAGTCTCGGCTCAGCGAAGCGTGCGATGCGCTGTGGGACAGCTTTGTTGATCCGCGGGAGGCCTATGCGGATGAAGCCGGCGAGTTGTGGGCGCCCGTGGCCGGTTCCCAGCCGGGCGTAGCCGCTTCGTCGATGTTGGGACTTGTTGGCCCAGGCCAATTGTCTGAAATTCGCGCTGAGTGTCGCCGACTTGCCATTGGCAATGAGTTCGCCATTAATGGCCACGAGAACCGCGTGAGCTATGTCGTGGGCCCTGGCCATTCCTACCACGTTGCCGTTCGAAAGGGCATTGATGTTGGCGACGACACGGCACTGCAAGCCCAGGAAATCCTGGACGAGTTTCTCGATGAGAATCGATGGCACGCGCGCCAGCAGGAGATCCTTCGCCGCATTGACAGAGATGGCGAAGCCTTTCTGAGATTCTTCCCGCAGCCAAACGGCAAGCTCAAGATTCGCTTTATCGAACCGGACCAGCTACAGACTCCCCCCCAGCGTCACGGAGATCCCACCGCGACCCATGGGGTACTCACCGATGCTGACGATGTCGAATCAGTATTGGGTTACTACGTTGACGGGCAATTGATTGACAGCGATGCCGTGCAACATCGCAAGGCGCAAGTCGACAGTAACGTGAAGCGCGGTTTGCCGCTCTATACCCCCGTGAGAAAGAACTTAAGGAGGGCTGACAAGCTGCTCCGCAACATGAGCGTCGTGGCAGAGATTCAGTCGGCGATTGCCTTGATTCGAAAGCATCGCGGCGCCACCAGGAGTGGAGTGGAGCAATTCGTGGCGGAGTCCTCCGTCCAGCAAAAAGTCGACGCACAGGGACGAACGCGTCGTCTTTCGCAGTATGGACCCGGCACGATTCTCGATGCACCGGCAGGCCTTGAGTACGACTTCCCTGCGACAGGAATCGACGCAAGCAGCTTCGTGACGGTATTGCAGGCGGAACTCCGGGCTATCGCCGCGCGACTTGTAATGCCTGAGTTCATGTTTACGAGTGACGCCTCGAACGCAAACTACGCCTCGACTTTGGCCGCCGAAGGGCCAGCAGTACGAATGTTTCAACGGCTGCAAGCTGCAATGATCGAGGATGACTGCAACGTGATGTGGCGTGCTCTGGAAGCGGCTTCTGAAGCAGGTCGTCTGCCCACTGACATTCGCAGCTTGGTGGAAGTACAGATCACAGCTCCCTCGCTAAACATTCGCGACCCTCTGCAAGAAGCGAAGGTAAACCAGCTTGCCTATCAACATGGCGTGCTGTCCAAGCAGACATGGAGTCAGAAGCTGGGTCTCGATTATGACCAAGAGCAATGGAATCGTTCGCAAGATATCGAGGCATTTGGAGGAAGGTTCGATCGCCAAGGAATCGAATCAGAACACTGGCCCAAGAATGGCAATTGAGAACAGGTGGACAAATGTTAATATGTTCGTGTGTTGTCAGCCAAGGAGCTCAAGTTGAAACCATCCCGAAAAGAAGAGCAGGCTCAGCGTGCTTATACCAAGCTCATGGATGCCGCATGTCAGCCAGGCTACCACGGTAGCGCCTCGCTGACGGTTGTAGTCCAGGATGGCCACATCCAGCATTTTCGGTTGTCAACAGAGAGGACAATTCGATGAGCTGATCACCTACCTTCAAGCTTTCAAACAGTAATCGGCATCCTAGCGAGCCCCACCAACACGGTGGCAGTATCGCAACGAGCCCGCTGTCCGGCGACAAGCCGGTGGCGGGCTTTTTTCGTCGCCCGGCGACCCTCTTTCAACCAACAGAGGAAAAGCAATGACTGAAACTCTGGCGGAAAAGCCAGCTGGAACGCCCGAGAGGCTACGGGAGTATGTTGATTCAGGCGGCGCTCGTGTGCGTGTGGACCACACGACAAGCGTTCTGCAGGGAGTCAAGCTGCTAGGGCTCAGCAGTAAGAATGGCAGGCTCTATAACGAGTCAGCGCTGCGGAAAGCGATGCACCTCTATGAGGGCGCGAAAGTAAACGTGAATCACCCAGAAGGTGATCCGCGAGCTCCGCGAGACTATCGCGATCGACTGGGAGTGATCCGCCAGGTGCGGATGGTGGCTGGAGAGGGGCTCTACGGCTCGCTCCAATTCAATCCCAAGCATCCTTTGGCGGAACAGTTGGCGTGGGACGCTGAGAACGCCCCTGAGAATGTGGGTCTCTCCCATAACGTGCTTGCGAGGACTCGCCGCGACGGGAACGCGGTCGTCGTCGAGTCGATCGACAAAGTGCACAGTGTCGACTTAGTGGCTGACCCTGCGACCACCAAGGGACTCTTTGAAGAAGCCTCACCAGTGGGGCACAACCTTGAGAAAGGCTGCTATCGGGTCGAGTGGGACCGATTGACGCTCTCGCAGATCGAGCTGCATCGCCCCGATCTTCTTGTGGAGATTGCCGAAGAGCACCAGTCCGCGCTGGCCAAGCAGCTGGCAACGATAGGCGATCTACAAAACCGCCATGCGGAGATGTCTCGCAGGCAGCGTATTACCGATCTCTTGGTCGAGTACGAGTTGCCGTTGCCAACAGACCGAGATGATCGACCTGAGAGCTTGACCAGCGCCGCATTCTTGGAATCGCTGGTCGCGGCTCCAGATGACGAAGCCGTCGAGAAACTCGTAGCCGATCGTGCTCACGCGATTCGAGAAGCCGCGCTACTAGCCAGTCCTGTGATCGCCCGTGAGCAAACGCTTGCGTCAGAAAACGCTGAGAGAGCTCCGAGTGATGCCGCAGGATTTGTTAAGGCCATCTCGCGGCGTGGCGCAGCGAACTGACCATTTCCCTTTCCTGAGTAAGAGGACGACGACCATGGCAAATGTGATGCGTTGGCGGTACGGAGATACCAATCCAGTAATGCTAGAAGTAGATTCCGCCACCACAATCGAGATTGGCGATCTTGTTTATCTCGATACGGACGACGCCAAGCCAGCCACTGCGTTGGCAGACCAAGGCACTGAGGCGTTAAATCGTGGCGCGTTTCAGGACACCTTCGCTGGAGTAGCGATGCAGTGCTCTGCGGCCGGAGAGACCAGCCCCTTGCGTATAGCGACAACGGGCGTCTTCGAGTTTGAATGCACCACGGGGACCTACGAGGTGGGAGACCTCTTGGCGCCGGCCGAGAATTCTACCGCGAGCGGTCTGGAAAATCAGAAGGTAGGAAGCGACGCCTCGGAATCGAGCTCCATTGGGCGCTGCGCCAAGCGTGTTAATCCTGCCGCGGGAAGAGTCCTGATTGACGTGGTCAGCACAGTCATGAAGGGCGGTCTGCAAGCCGCTGCGTAGGTGACCGCGCCGCGGTACTCTCGTTTCCAATCAACTACTAACTCTGGGGAGATCCCAAAGTGGCTCTATTGAATTACCAGGAACTGAAGAGACGTTATGACCTTGATGGGTCTCAGAAGACGGTTGAGCATCTTTCCGAAGCGTTAGCGACACACCAGCTTCGTCCGGAGGATTTCAGCATCCGCGATTTGGCTGAAGCCCTCATGCCTGACGGTCGCGAATGGGTGCGGACTCTTGATCCACGGCAGGACAGTGGAACCGCTGTACTCGAGTCGGATGGCGTCGACGCCACAGCCTTCCAGAACGTGGCCAGTCAGGTTATTCATGCCAAGATTCTTGAGGCCTATACGCAGGAAGCCTTTGTCGTCTCCAAGCTGGTCAGCACGGTGCCGACGCGTTTAGACGGAGAGAAGATCCCGGGCGTCAATCGCATTGCCGATACCCTCGACGAAGTGGGTCCCGGTATGCCCTATCCGAGCCTTGGTTTTGGTGAGGACTACATTGAGACCCCCTCGACAACAAAGCGTGGCTTCATCGTACCGGTTACCAAAGAAGCCATCTTCTTTGACCGCACCAATCTCGTGCTAAGTCGAGCTGCCGAGGTGGGCGAGGTGCTGGGGCTTAACAAAGAAAAGCGGCTACTTGACTTAGTGATAGGGGTCACAAACAACTACAACCACAACGGCGTGGCCTATGATACCTATCAGTCGTCTACGCCGTGGATAAACGTCCTTTCGGGAAATGAGCTTGCCGATTGGACGAACGTCGATGCGGCTGAGCAGCTTCTCGCAGACATTCTTGACCCCGCTACTGGTGAGCCAGTCCTGCTTCGTGGGACGAACGTTCTCGTAATGCCAGCATATCGGCATGCGGCGCACCGCGTCTTTAACGCGGCCGAGATTACTTACACGGGATCTGGGGCGCAGACCACAACGGTAGCGGCCAACCCCTTGGGTAACTACGAGGTCAATGAGAGCCGTCTAGCATACCGTCGCGTTGTAGCTTCCGGGGAAACGCCAACTGATGCAAAGAAGTGGTGGTTCTTGGGCGATTTCACTCGCGCGTTTGCCTACATGGAGAACTGGCCCATCACAGTTACTCAGGCGCCGTTGGGCAGCGAAGCTGACTTCACTAACGACATTGTGCTTCGTTTCAAAGCAAGCGAACGAGGAGCAGCTGCCGTACTGAATCCTCGTTTCGTTGTGAAGTGCACTGGGTAGGCGCGGTTCTCTTAGCCATTGCCGCAGCCCCTCAACCCATTCCTAGGGGGCTGCGGTAGAGTACGCCAGCATTTCAATTCGGAGGATTCACCAGATGGCCAGCGGCATGACACTAGCGATCTTTGATGCGTTGGCCTCCCGGCCGCCCAGTACTGCCTCTCCACAAATCGACCTCAGGAACGGTCATCCTGTTCTTGATTTCGACGACACAGCCAACGAGTCAACCTTCTTCATTGGGGTGCTGCCTTCAACGTATTCCGCGGGAGGGTTGCAACTGAAGCTGACCTACTGTGCTTCAACCGCGGCTACGGGCACCGTTTCGTGGGGCTTTGCTTTCGAGCGCAAGCAAACCGGCGTGCAGGATATTGACGGTGACGGATTCGGAGCCGAGTCCTCGGCCGATGGTGCTGTCGCCAGCCAAGCGGGTGTTGTTAGCCAAGTTGTGGCAACGATCCCTGCTACTAGTCTGTCTGGCGCCGTAGCTGGTGAGCCTTTTCGACTGCAGGTTCGCCGGCGAGCTACTGAACCCGAAGATACGGTTGTCGGCGATGTCGAGCTATTGGCCCTTGAAGTCCAGGAGGCGTAAGCGAGATGGCTGTATCACTATCGTCGGGCGCTTACCTGCTGGCCGACGAAGCTGTCGTCGTATCCGCGCCGATAACTTTGGCCTGTTGGTTCAAGCCAAGCATAGCGCAGTCGGCAGCCTTAATCAGTGTTAGTAAGAGCAGTTCGGCTAGTGACTACCTGGAGCTTGGCGTGGTGAGCACCGGTGAAAGCTACGCCGTGGCCAGAACGGGGGCATGGCAGGGAGCTCTCAGCACATCGACCTACACGCCAGGAGCTTGGCAGCACGTCGCAGGGGTTTTTCCTTCTGCATCGAACAGGACGATCTCAGTATCCGGCGTGGCTGAGGCCTCGAACGCAGCTTTCGCGCAGCCTACCGCGTTGAATCGTACAGCGATCGGAACCTTGGTTCGGAGCACCTCCTCGCCGGTGTTTGAAGGTGAGCTTGCCGAAGTGGCGATCTGGCAAACGGCCCTCGAACAGGTAGAAATTGCTGCTCTTGCCGAGGGAGTCTCCCCTTTATCCTTGGCAAACCGAATGAACGACTTGGCGCTATACCGAGACTTCATACGGGTGCCCGGCCTTCGTGATTACGGGCCCGTGCTGACCGCCGTCGGGACGGTAGGGGTAAGCGAACATCCGAGCATTGTGTATCCGAGTTCGGCAACGGTGCTGAGCGCTAGCGCGTTTACGCGTGCTGGCGTCGAGAGCATGTCGACGTACTCCTCAGGCGCAGAGTCGGCCCAGGTTGTGGCTTCACACGTCGAAGCGAGTCTTTCCTATCCTTTTGCGGAGGTCATCGGCTGATGTCGAACGCTCAAGATAGCTATGGGACGGTGTTCAAAGAGGGGGCGGCGATACTGCTAGCGCGGATCGTTGGGAGCAACGGCCAGGCGATTGCTCGCAATGATGTGTCAGCTGTTGAGTATTCCGTCTTCGAGTTGGACGACTGCCGTCCAAATGCAGCAGTTCCCGTTGCAGGTCATGATGCCGCCTCACTAGCGGTTGGCACAACGGTTTTCGATGCTCTCCAGAATGATTCGCTGTGGACGGTCGATTCGACAGGCTACAACTTCAGACATGAGGTTGACGTCAGCACCAACGAGGCTTTTCCTCAAGCAGGAGTCTCTTACCAGGTCCGTTACGAGCTTACGCCCATGACCGGACAAAAAGTAGTTTTCCGATTTCACCTGAGGGCGATCTGAAATGTCTGACGATGTTGCACAGATTCGGTCTATACGTAGTCTTGCGATCGGACAAATCGAACAAGTCCGGGCCGCTCCGAAGCCAACTTACTGGCTAGATGGGCAGCGCGTACATTGGCAAGAGTATGTTGAGTCACTTCAAAGGTCAGTGGATTGGTGTGATGACAAGCTTGCCGATTGTGAGCCGTTTGAGGTTCGCTCAGAGGGAGGAGCCAGATGAGCATCAACTGGACTGCAAGCGGAGATTTCTCTTCAATTGTCGATGACCAGCAGTCTTTGACTCTCTTGCGGCGAGGCCGTTCATTGGAAGTGTCGATCGCTGGCGCCCTACGGTCTGAGCATCTGGTTAGTGAACTAGAACCATCGGGCGGTAATGTCGCCAGCGCCAACGCTGTGTGGGATTTTGAACTTCCACTGGGTGAGCCAGCTCCCCAGCTAGGCGACATGCTCATTGACTCAGTGGAAGGCCATTGGACGATCCTTGTTGTGGAGGCTTTGCGTGGCAGTGCTCGTTACCGTTGCCAGACGAGAGATTTGGCAATCTGCCTGAATCTAAGGGAACGCGTCAGCATTGAGCAAGCGGTGTGGCTGGATAGTGGCCAGGGACCAGAGATTGTTAGCTGGACGACGGTTCGATCAGCGGTGCCTGCGCGCCTGCAGCCTGTGTCGGTCGATGTAGATAATACGGTAAGTCCAGCTTCCTCTAAAGCTGCTTACCGCGCGTTTCTTGGCGAACCTTATGAGCTCGATCACAACTACCGATTGGTTGATGCGAGCGGAGCAAGGTATGCGATTGATCGCTACTCGCACGCCGAGCAAATCGACAAGGTTCCAGTGGCAGATGTCATACGATTAGAGTGACGATGCAATGGCGTTTGCATCGTCCTAGCATCGGATAGGTGGTCTCCATGATCCATTGCAAAATGATGATTGCATACTACTGGGAGAGGTGTACTCGCTTATATAAGACCTCGATAAGATCGGTCAGCAATTCAGCTTCAGAGGATTGCAGCACAATTTGAGCCTGCATGAGGACTGAGCGACGCATGTTGATGGCTTCCGCTTCCGCTAACGCTCCCTCCAGAGTGAGCTCACCACCGATGCCGAACTTACTGGTTAGCTCGGTGTATTGCTTTAACGACCAGTTAGCCAAGACATCTGGGTAATGCTCCCGTAAGAGTTCAACAGCGGGATTGGTTGCTGAGTCGAAAGCCTCTGGGGTGAGGCGTTGTGGCGGGGCAAACAAATCATTGGTCGCCACACCCATTCCTTGCGCCAGTCGATAGAGAGTACGCGCTTGGGGGGTTTGGCTTCCTTGAATAACGCCACGAATCGTACGGGAATCCAGGCCCGTAGCTGCTACAACGTCCTCATAAGTCATGCCCAATTGGGCCATGAGGCGTCGTAGGTTATGGGCGAGTACGCCCGGGGATAGCTGGGGAGCAGGGTTCGCGTTTGGCGCCAGTTGGCGGTCCGTATTGCTGTCAAGCTTCGTGTCTGGAGCGTTGCGGGAAATCACAAGTAGGCAGCCCCACGCCGAGCTTTCGGAAGGCCAAGGAAGGCAAGTTGATTAAGTGTACATAGATACACTTTCTGTGGGCGGTGTCAAGCCCCTTGCCAACGCAAGAATCGATGTAGGTCGCCAGCAGGTGCATACGATCGCTAGACCCAGTAACTGAAGGCTTTATGAACTCGGAGATCGCTGTTTGACGGGACCTCGATTACGAGTCCTTGCTGGGCCTTTGATTATGGCAGCATTCCGCTCGGAGGATTCCTGTGGATAGAAAAGCTCTATGATGCGACCCAGCAACGCTGCCGCATCTGAAGATCGCTTAAGGCTGCTGGCTAGCAGACGTGCCAGTAGCCATCTTCCTTCAGGCCACCGCACATCCATGACTTTGCCACAGTCCTCCAGCAACTGATAAACGCGGGCTCGAGTAACGCCCAATGCGTCAGCTTGTGCCTTGACTGAGGGAGCATCTTGGTCGACGCGCACCCGTTCGGCTGCGAGGGCTGCAACGGTTTCGTCTAAGTCGATCTCGATTTGGTGTAATAGCGGCTGTACGACTCTCTCGCGGACATCAAGCAATGAAGGAGGCGTTTCATGCCATGGATTTGCGGTAAGCCATCGACTCAAACAGGGCACGAAGCGAGGCACAACCTCAATATCCAGATTCTCGTGAAGCGCCGCAGTGGAAACCGCCTCATAGACCGTACAAAAGACCTCCATGATGGCATGAACTCGCTTCTCCCCATGAGTTCGCAATTGCCGGATTTCTGTCAATGACAGATCGACATAGGCAGACAGCGGCGTACGCCAAATCACTGTTGGGAGGCTGCGAAGCGAGGGGGCAAGCCGACCGAGGTGATGCTCGACCATATCGCTGCGTCGGATCGTCTCACACCAGGTAGCCCACAGAGCCTCGGAGACTCCCGAAGCCTCGAAGCAAGAGTGATCCCCCGATTCGTTATGAGGAACTGGTAGCGAGGCGTGGCTAGCAGACTCCTCGACGAGCCCGAATGGTTCTTTGTTGGGGTCCGCCTTTGCTACTCGTCGCAACAGCTGGAAGAAGCCCAAGATTTTCTTGTTGCCTACCCCTGGCGTCTCCATCAGGTCGTTTAGAGTATGCTTCAACAGGTCGTCGAGGGATCGGTCGAGAAAAGCAATCGGTAGGCGACGATCTGTAGGCAGTACCCAGTAGGAGAGCGCTTTCTCAAGACGACCGTCGCATGGCATCTCGAGAAGGGAGCGTCGCAGGCGCTCGTAGGTACCGATGAGACGGTACTGACCGTTCGAAGCTGCTTTCCGAGTCATCGAGAATCTTCCCTGCAAAATGGTCCTGCCGGTGATCTGAAGTCAATTTGCCTGCCACCAGCCCCAAAGCAGACTCACCGAGCAATACCGCATCGACTGGTATGCCGCCGAGATCGAATTCCACAGCGGGTGAAGTTGGCACTCGATTCAAGAACGGACGACGAGGCCCACCCGAAGCATCCGGCCATGACAACCTTTCCCCTGGGAAAGGTTCCCACGTTAACAACGCAGACGCTGGGAGTGCGCCACCTGGCGCTGAAACCTTGGGTGCACAGCTGGGCTGATCTGAGGTGCGACTACGAGTGCTGTGCTTGGTGTCCGAGCTGTACGACCGAAAATGATAGATCGGGTAGCAGAGTCTTCTCGGAATACTCTTCGGTCGTGTGTCGCATTCTTCGGTTTAGCGCGTTCTATGTCAAGCCAATTTGCATTTCTCTTGCGTCCTTTACTGAGCGTTTACTGCACCGCTCAGCGAGGTCCTTTGATTCTCCTGGCATCACGAGGCACAATTGGACTAAGCAATCTTGGCAGTAACCCACCACTCTCGAACGTTCTTTCATCGAAGGCACGCAAGCGGTGGCTGCCTCGTAGCGGTAAGGGATCGTCATCCTTCGAGGTCGTGTGACTTGGATAGAAACTGTGGTCAGGTGGCGTCGGGAATGAGTCTACATCGAGCGGCTCCAGGAGTTACCCAGTCCCCTAGTGATTCGAGCTCTCAAGCCTGCGATTCTTTTTCCAAGGTGTGTGTTGTCGGCGCCGGGAGTTCAGGACTGGCCGTTGCCCGGCGACTCAAGGCGGCTGGCGTGCCGTTCGACTGTCTCGAGCGAGAAGATCAGCTTGGTGGCAACTGGTGCTATGGCAAGCCAGCCAGCAGTGTCTATCGATCGACTCACCTCATCTCTTCCAAGCGGCTCACCGAGTACTCCGATTTTCCCATGCCGGAGACGTACCCAGAGTATCCCCACCATCAACTCGTTTGGCAGTACCTGCAGGACTACGCGAAGCGGCATAGATTGCATGAAGACATTGAGTTCCAAGCCGGGATCCATCAAGTTGATCGACTGCCGGGCGGTGGATGGCGAATTGAACTGGAGTCGGGCCAAGTACGGCATTACGGCGCCTTGGTCGTGGCGAACGGTCACAACTGGGATCCTCGTTGGCCAACGCTGCGGGGGAATTTCAACGGACGAGTGCTTCATTCCTCCCAGTACAAGACGCCAGAGACCTTAGCCGGCAAACGAGTCTTGGTGATCGGTGGTGGCAACTCGGGTTGTGATATCGCCGTGGAGAGTGCTCAGAACGCCGCCTCAACCACGCTTAGTCTCCGCCGCGGCTATCACTTCTTGCCCAAGTTCTTTCACGGCACGCCGATTGACATCTGTGGCGAACGAATGTTGAGGTGGAGGCTGCCTTTGTGGTTACGCCGCGCGCTTGCCAAAGGGATGGGCTTCTTGCTGCTGGGCGAGCCCAGCTGGGTCGGCTTGCCCAAGCCGGATCATCGTTTGTTTGAGACGCACCCGGTCATCAATTCCCAGCTGATCTATCACTTGGGGCACGGCGACATTCGAGTGCGACCAGACGTGGATGAGCTCTGTGGCGAAGCAGTGCGATTCGCTGACGGCGAACAGGAAGCAATAGACGTGATCATTTGTGCTACGGGCTTCAACATTTCGATGCCGTTCCTCCCATCTGGCGAGGTGACTTGGCGAGACGGTCGGCCGGAGCTGTACCTCAACGTCTTTCACCCACATCAGGACGACCTCTTCTTCGCGGGCCTAATTCAGCCGGACAGCGGTCAGTTTGGGTTAGCGGATCACCAGGCGGAGCTCATTGCCGAGTATCTGCGCGGGCTCCGTGAGGGAAGGCGATCGGCCGAGTGGTTTCGCGAAGAGAAGCGTCGCCGTGCCGGGGAGCCGGTCTCGCGAATTTCTTATCTAGGCACGCCGCGGCATGCGCTGGAAGTCGAGCACTTCAGCTACCGTCGCCGTCTGCAAAAGCTGATCCGCCGTCTGCGGAAGCGCTAACTCGTGCCATCGATCAGATGACGCGGCTCCCTTCTTGGAGGTCTCTCCCCATGTGCGCCCGCGCAGAAGAAAAATGGCCCAACAAAATTTCTCACCCCCGGATGGCGAAGCGACCGCAGGAGTTTTTTTGTGTCTCAACAAAGGACTTAGGACAACTCGCAATGGGGGCAGCTTGGCGAGCATGGCCAGAAAGGGGCGTTTTGTTCCCTAGTGTAGAGTGGGCCAATTGTCACCTTATCATCTGGCGTGTCCAATTTCTGAGCGCTTATGAAATGGCTTGACTGCGTAAAGCGCAAACCGAGATTTGACCATTGGAGAGAAAGGACAAGAAAGTAAACCTGGCAAGAAGCCCTAGCCTTCGCAAGAGATGCGCTTGACCACCGCGTTGAGGTTTTCGCCCCATACGCCGATGGATATCTCGCCGATCGCGGGCGTTGCCAGCTCAAACGTAGCGGAGCCGCTCTCGTTGGCTTTAGTCGTTTGATGAGAGTCTTTGTTCCATAGGCACACGCTACAGCCGGGCGTATCCGTCAAGACGGTGATTGTTTGCTGGCCCTTGGCGATTGACTCTGGCAAGGCAATCTCTGGACGGTGTGGCGGCAAGGCCCGCATGTCGAGCGCGGGGTCTCCTAGGAGGTTGAGCTCACAGACGCAGAGGTGATAGCTGGGAGACTTGTGGGCGTCTTCGGCCATGTCGGCTTTGGCTTTCATGATGGCGTGTCCTGTAGTCTGGCCGTTACCTAGACCGTGCAGCCAGTAGCGTGTCATCGTCATGGTTGTGCCATCTAGTTTCCCTTGGGTCACCATCAGCCGAAGGTCGCGCGGGTCAGAGAAGTGGGGCTTGCCGGTGCGCACGGGCGCCACAACCGCAACCGATCCTCCTCGGGGTCTGCGGAGCATACTCTCGACAATCGAGGGGTCTTGCTTGGCGTCATATTGACCCGTGAAGCATGAGACCGTGGTGATCAACGGGTATGCCGCACTATTTCTTAGCCGAGCGACGTGCCGAGAAGTGAACGCAGAATTTTCCAACACCCAGGCTGGCAGAAAGCCATGGCCGTGAATATGCAGCTTGCCAATCTGCTGATGGTTAATCAATTCAACCAGATGGCCGGCGTTTAGCTCGTACCTACCAGGCGGGTCGGTCTCGTCCCAAGGAGATTCGTTTAAGAAGAAGCGCTCAGCTTGGCCGCTCCAACTATTGGACAAGTACCGGTCCCAGCTCTTGCGGACCTTCGGATAGGCGCCTTCGACAGTGCACGTATAAAGCATGCGGCTGGCAAAGTCAGAATCCGGGTATTGTGACTCGTAGGCGATGACCTTTTCGGTGAAAGCGGCCACGTCTTCGGCCGTGCGCACCGGGATGCGCCCCAAACCGACCGAACCATCGGGATAGGTGATCGCTTCGCGATCGTCTGGCCATTCGCCGAGAATGCCGTCGCCGTCGGCGTCCCAGTTGGTGGGGCTTAGGTAGACGATGTCGGTAGGAATGCCCTGCGGTTCCTGGCGGTGAACGGTGACGTGGCCACCAGGCACCAATCCTCCCTCGGGCGTGCAGTCGCCGCCTAACACCACCCATTGCGTCTTGTGGTGGTCGATGTGGTCGCGGACACAGAGACGTATGCTCTCTTGGACAACGTTTGCGGGATAGGCTTTTGAAATCTGACTGACGGTGAGGGTCTTGGTCCGCCGACAAGTGGCGGTCTTCCAGTCGGCAAACGGCTGCCACGCCCTGGCGAGCGTCTCATCGGTGATGAGCAGCACTGTCGCCGCGTCGTGAGACGAAGGAGCGCCTCTTGAGGCTTGCTTATCGGTCGGCGGGAGGTCTTTGGCGATGACCGGGCCCGCGGAGCCCAGCACGGAGAGAAGCACGCCGCATGCTAGCAGGTATTTCACGACGCAGCCTAGCCGGGGGTGGAGAAGCGGATGTCGTGAGTATCACTTCCTGGCGCAGTGGCGTCAAACAAGCGGAGAACAGAGGTGCAAAGCGCGGCCGATCACAGGGCCGGTGGCCTCAGAACTCCAACACATCGCCATCGGCACCAAGTGAGATATTCGGCACCCGCTGGCGCGCGGCCGATAGATCCAATGGGGCGTCTCGATCATCGCGTGGGTTCATGTGAACCAAGACCAAGTGCTTTGCTGCAACTTGTTCGGCAATTGCGACGACGTCGGATAAACAACTATGGCCCGTGAGGTCTGCTAGCTCGCGGCGATCGTCATCGAAGTAAGCTTCGTGGATCAGTAAGTCGAGACTGCCAAGGTGGTTGATATAGGAAGCACTGCGGTCGGCAACGGTATCAGTGACGTAGGCCATCGCGCGTCCATCCGGCAGGTCGAGTCGGTAGCCAACGGTACCGCCAGGATGGCCAACCAGCGGGAAGCTGGTAATTCGCCCTCCCGCGGCAAGGTCGACCGTTGGCTGGAGCGGAGTCATGGTAAAGTTGGGCTTCACGGGAAACAGCAACGGGCTGAAGAGATGATCGCGGATGGTGTCTAGCTTCTCTGGCTCGGCGTGGACATTAATCTGCGAGGCGTCGTCCCCTTTGAACAAGCCGATGAGCGACGTCAGCCCGAAGACGTGGTCAAGATGGGTGTGGCTCAGAAAGATATCGAGCCGCTCGGTGGCAAGATGCTGGGGGATACGGAATGCGCCTGTGCCGGCATCAAAGACCACCCCCAGTTCCGGCAACATCGCGCAAGCGGTATGCCGACGAGAGTTGGGGTGGTAGCCACCGGCGCCGAGGAGGACAATCTGCATCAGCTACCGTTTCCCAAAGACTGAAGCCCGCCGACCGAAAACCTAACGGTGAAGCCCCACTACTGAGAGTCTAGCATGCGAGCAACCTTCTTCACAATTGAACGCGGCGGTTCCTTCAAGACTGCTTGCCTGGGGATAGGCCTTCTTTCAGCTTTGCTGCTGGCCGGTTGCGGGGAAAGCGAGCCGGAGAAAGTGGTAGTGTATACCGCCCTGGACGAAGATTTTTCCCGCCCCCTCTTCGACGCCTTTACGCGCCAGACGGGCGTGGAAGTGTTGGCCAAATACGATACCGAATCGACGAAAACCGTGGGCTTGGTTGAAGCCATCCGAGCCGAGCGAGACCGCCCGCGATGCGATCTGTTCTGGAACAACGAGGCCTTACATACCCAACGCCTAGCCCGAGAAGGCTTGCTGCGCTCTTACGCGTCGCCACTGGCTGACGCCTACCCACCCGGAGTTCAATCGCCGCAGGGGCAGTGGTATGGCTTCGCGGCCCGGGCGAGAGTCTTGATCGTCAATACGAACCTGGTGCCGGAGGCGCGAAGACCCGATTCAATTGAGGATCTGACCGACGTGCAGTGGAGCGACCGCGTGGGCATCGCCAAGCCCCTGTACGGGACGACGGCCACGCACGCGGCATGTCTCTTTTCTGAGTGGGGCGAAGAACGAGCGGCCGAGTTCTTCAAAAGCCTCAAGCGGAACACACGAATTATGTCGGGCAACAAACAAGTGGCCCGCGCTGTTGCGGCGGGCAATCTGTTTTTTGGGCTCACCGATACCGACGACGCCATTATTGAGCTTGAAGCCGGAAGACCCGTGACAATCGTCTATCCTGATCAGGGAGAAAAGGGGCTCGGCACGCTCTTCATTCCTAACACCCTGGCCTTGGTCGCGGGAACGCAGAACCAGCAGGCAGCCAATCAGTTGGTCGACTTCTTGCTTTCCGCTAAATCGGAAGACCGGCTAGCCATGGGACCGAGTGCCCAGATTCCGCTTAACGCTAACTCGAAAGAGAAGCCACGGGTCGAGACCCCTCAGACCGTCAAGGCGATGGAGGTGGACTTTGCCAAGGCTGCCGCGGCTTGGGACACTGCGCGAGAGTTCTTGGTTCAAGAGTTTACTGCAGCGCAGTGAGCCATTCACAGTCTGGGCGAATCCTCTCTCGCCATGCTCAGCTGAAGGCCTCGCTAGGAGTTGGCGCCATTTGCGGAGCTAGAGAGCCCGACGGTGGCGTTTGCGCTTGGGTGGGGCCTTGGCTTCAGGTGTTTCTGGCGGGGTGGGCGCTGGTGAGGGTTTAGCGTCGTCCGACTTCATGCCGTAGAACTTTGGAGCCGGGCGAGCCGGTTTCTGGTTGCCAGTAGAAACCGTGGTTTCGAAGCCTTCGATCTGGTCTTTCTTCAACTCTTTGTTGATGAGCACCTCGATCCGCGTCAGCTCGGCGCCTTGCTCCGTAGTGACAAACGTGTAGGCCACACCTTCGCGGCCCATCCGGCCCGTGCGACCGACCCGGTGGACATAGTCGTCAGAGCTTTCAGGGATATCAAAATTGATGATATGCGAGATGCTGCTCACATCGATCCCGCGCCCCACCACGTCTGTGGCGACGAGCAAAGTGACGTCGCCAGCGCGAAACTTCTTCATCACTCGGTCCCGAGCGCCCTGGGGCATATCGCCGTGGATGCAGTCGACGCTGACCTTGCTGGAGCGGAGTTTCTTGCTTAGCCGATCATGAATTTTGTCCGTGCCCCGCTTGGTTCGGCAGAAGACGATCGCCTGGGTTGGCTCTTCGCGCTCCAGGAGACGGACCAGCAAGTCAAACTTCTTCGGCTGATCGACCGTGAAGTAGTACTGCTCGATGGTATCGACTGATTTGGTCTTAGGTGAAAAGTCCAGCACGATGGGGTGCTTCATGTAGCGCTCTGCCAGGCGGCGAACCCCTGGGGCTACGGTGGCGCTGAGCAGCAAGGTTTGCCGAGACCGAGGGCACTTTCGCAAGATCTTCTCAATGTCTGGCCGGAAGCCGATGTCGAGCATGCGATCTGCCTCATCGAGCACAACGCAGCGCAACTTGGCGAGATCTAGCGTACCGCGGCTAAGGTGATCGAGCACCCGACCAGGAGTACCAATCACTACTTCGACGCCACGCTCCAGTTTGTTGATCTGACTCTTGATGGGCTTACCGCCGTAGACCGGAACGGTGTGAACCTTGCGGCCGTGGCCAAGCTTGGCGAACTCATCGTGAACCTGCACGGCCAACTCGCGGGTTGGCACCAACACCAGCGCTTGTGGCGACGCCCCTTGCTTGCTGGGGTCGAGCATTTCCAAGATTGGAATCGCAAACGAGGCGGTCTTGCCTGTGCCCGTGCGAGCCTGGCCAAGAACGTCTTTTCCTTCCAAGGCATGAGGGATCACTCCCCCCTGCACGGGCGATGGCTTCTCGTATCCAGCGCGTGCTAGCGCCGCGTGCATTACGTCCGAGAGATCGATCTCGGCAAACGTTTCCACGCTGGGGGCAGCGGGCTCGGTGGTTAGTGGTTCTGCGTGGTCAGCTTCGGGCTCTTGCCGAAGGGGGGGCTTGGTGGCGGGCATAAAGATAGAGCGGTCCTGTTAGAAGGAAGCAAACCGTGAGTACCTAGGCGAACGACAGAGGTCCACGCCACTGCTTGGTACGCCATTTCGGGGCCCTCACGTCTCACATTCCCAGGAGAGCCCGGCCGACTGCCGCTGGCGCCTAGCGGGAGCAATCCTCGCTAAGCGATCAGCTTTACCTAAGCCTAGCATGCAGAACGGTTTGCGGTCTAGGGCGGTTAGGCGGCGCTGGCAGGCGGGGCGGAGAGAACCGAGCGCCTACGACAACAGGCGGGCGAACCATCGGGGTTCTGCCCGCCTGTGTGCGTAACTTTGGCCACAAAGCGTGATTTGGCGGATCGACCAGCTGCACCTGGAAAGAACCAGGCTGGCAATTGAGGGGGCCGACCGCGAACTGCTCGGCAGCGGATGCCGAGAGTAAGACCTTACTTCTTCTTGCGCTTGGCGGTCTTCTTTTTCGCCGTGGTCTTTTTCTTAGTGGCCTTCTTCTTGGTCGACTTCTTGGCCGTCTTCTTCTTGGCTACCTTCTTCTTAGCAGCCTTCTTCTTAGTGGCCTTTTTCTTGGTCGACTTCTTAGCGGCCTTCTTTTTGGTGGCCTTCTTCTTGGTCGACTTCTTAGCGACCTTCTTCTTGGCCACCTTCTTCTTAGCGGCTTTCTTCTTTGCCATGTTAAATGGCTCCTTCCCTGATTAGGCGCCCAGGAGAGTTCGTCGCGTCTTTCCCTCGGGCGCGTCACAGGAGGGAAAGAACAACTCCAACGTGTTGGTCATCCTGTTTGGCGAAGCCTCGCATGCGCGCGAAAACCCCGCGAACTGCGCGCATTGAACTAATGCGCTACAAGCAAGTCAAGCCGAATACACCAAAAAAGAACAACTTGCCACAAGGTTTTTCGGTGAGATCGATCCGTTCGACGATCGCGCGACACGCCACGGCGCGATGCGAAGAACCCTACTCGGTTATCGACTCGATGTACTCAGCAAGTTTGGTTTGCTGTGTGAAGAAATCATGAGAGAGGGAGCCAGCAGGGCTCTTGAAGAAGCTTGCCAAGTAACCAAGGGCGCCAGTTTCGCCGCGCTGGGCAGCATGATTAGTCAGCCGCACCAAATCCAAGACTAGCGGCGCGGCAAGCGCCGAATCGCATCCCTGCCAGGTGAATTGGAGTGTCATCGCGGCACCCATGAAACCGCGGAAATGCACGTGATCCCAGGCGGTTTTCCAATCTCCCAGGCTGCGGATGTACTCGATAGAAACAAGCGACTGAGGACGGTATCCCAGGAGTTGGTCCAGTGCTCCGTCTTTACTTTCGAGCTTGCTTGCCTTGTGGTCGGGATGGTCGAGCACCTGGCCATCGGCGTTGCCCAGGATGTTGTGACCCACCCAACTCATCACCTCCAGATTGCGAGCAGCAAACATCGGCGCCAGGACGGTCTTGAGGAGGGTCTCGCCCGTTTTCCCATCGCGTCCTGCGTGGCAGGTGCTTTGTTGATTGGCCAGGTCTTCCAGTGCTGGGCATGAAGCGCCCAGAGAAGGTGTGAAATTTACAAACGGCAAGCCCAGCTCAAAGGCGGCGATGGCGTAGAGCGAGCTTGCGCGCAAGGCGCAGGCCGCGTTGGTCTCGAGCGTTAGCGCGAGTTCACCCCAGTGCTCGGGTAGCGAGTCCAGCGGGGTTTCGGGCTCTGTTGACGCTAGTAGGACAACCACGACTTGATCAAGGTCATGCTCTTGAACGAACGTCCTAAGGTCTTGTTTGACCTGCTCAATGCCGAGCCGCGGCGAATCGATCTGGCCGCAAGCTTGTTCTCCACCGGCGATCCCTGCTCCACTACGAAACGTGATGCCGGGGCGAATTCGTGCGTCGATGGCTGCCAAGTGATCGCGGCACGCGGCTGTCAGCTGTGGAGAGAAAACACGGTCGGTCGCGCTCAGTGATTCGGCTGTCTGCACCAAGCAGCCCGAGCCAAGTTCGTGGCCACCGATCACCAACTGATTCCAGTCAACGAGATCTAGCCCTGAGAAGAGTGGTGACTCGGTCACCAAGCCGGTGGTCGCAATCAACCGCTGTTGCAGGGCCGCGAGGCCGAGTGACACCGTCGTGGCGACCGCGCCACGGGCGCCAATCAGCCAGATACCAGTCTTGTCGGCCATGAACCGCCTATTGTGGGTAGCCGCTGGGTAGGGGAGGGAGGTATCGCCACGGCCTGGACACTTGGTGCCAGAAGCGTGCGAATCTATCATTGTCAGTCGGTAAATCGGCCGGGTCAACTCGCAGTCGCTGAGAGATGCGAGCGAGTTTCTTTGGCCATGGCCATGGCTATGAGCGGGCCCCATCCCACTCGTTTTCCTATCAGCAGTCTCATGCTTCAGGCGATCGTGTAATGTTTCAAGCGATACAGGCGGCTCCTCCCGACGCGATTCTGGGTTTGACGGAAGCCTTCAAGGCGGACACGAATCCGCAAAAGATCAACCTGGGCGTGGGTGTCTACCAGGACGATAGCGGCCAGACGCCGGTGCTTGAGACGGTGCGCGAAGCAAGTCGGCGCGTCGTTGAGACGATGGCGACCAAGTCCTACCTACCAATCCCTGGGGCGCCGGACTACTGTGCTGCGGTCCAGCAGTTGCTGTTTGGACAGGAGCATGAGATCGTCAGTTCAGGCAGAGCGATGACTGCTCACACGCCTGGCGGCACCGGGGCGTTGCGGGTGGTAGGCGACTTCCTCGCCAAGAATCTCGCAGGGGCAACGCTACATCTAACCGACCCGACTTGGGCCAATCACCCGGCAGTGTTTGCCGCCGCGGGCGTGCCAACCGCCACGTTCCCTTACTTTGACAAAGCGACCAACGGCTTAGCGTTTGATGCGGCTCTAGCGGCCCTTGAGTCCATGCCCGCCGGTGACGCCGTCTTGCTACACGGCTGTTGCCACAATCCTACCGGGATCGACCCCAACGCCGAGCAATGGAAGCAACTTGCTGACGTGGTCTACGATCGAGGTTTGTTGCCGATACTCGATTTCGCCTATCAAGGGTTCTCTGAGGGCATTGAAGAAGACGCGGCCGGTCTTCGCGCGTTCTGTCGTCCCGGCGCCGAGCTGGTCATTTGCAGTTCGTTCTCGAAGAACTTTGGGTTGTACCGCGAGCGAGTAGGGGCGGTGACGTTCGTGGCTCAGTCAGCGGAGCAGCAGAAGGTGGTCGCCAGCCAAGTGAAGCGGTGCATTCGCACGCTATACTCCAATCCCCCCGCCCACGGGGCGGAGCTCGTCAGTACGATCTTGTCCGATGCGGAGCTCAGCTGTCAGTGGTATGGCGAGGTGGCGGCGATGCGTGACCGGATTAACGGCATGCGATCCCTGCTGGTGGAGAAACTGGCGGAACATGGCGCCCCGGGGGACTATTCCTTTATCAAGCAGCAACGAGGGATGTTCTCATTCTCGGGGCTGACCAAGGACCAAGTCGAGCAGTTGCGAGCCAATGACTCGATCTACATTGTCGGATCGGGGAGAATCAACGTTGCGGGGATCTCGCCCGCGAATGTTGACCGCCTCTGTCAAGCGATTGCCCAAGTGTTGTAGCCCCGGCTGCCCCCTGGTTTGACCTCAGGCCGGTTATTTCGGTTGCACAGCCTGCACCACGCCGATGCGAAGCGGCGTTGACCTTGTCGACCAATCGGTTTTCACAAGTCAGGGCATGCTTGTCGAATGTGATATTCTGTGGGGAGAGCCCTACGCGCTGCGCAGTCGCCTTGGCTAATTCCTTTCGTCGAGACATCCGTGAATATCCTTTTTGCCACGACCGAAGCGGTGCCCTTCTGCAAGACAGGCGGCCTGGGCGACGTGAGCGGTGCTCTGCCGATTCAACTAGCCAACTTGGGCCAAACGCCCACGGTCATTATGCCTGCTTTTCGGCAGGCCCTTGAGTCGGGGCAGCCGATCGAGTCGACCGGCATCTGCTTTGAAGCGCCGATTGGTCGCAAGCTGGTGGGCGGTGAGCTGCTGCAAAGTCACCTGCCAGGCAGCGATGTGCCCGTTTACCTCGTCAAGCAAGATGACTACTTCGACCGAGCTGGCCTATATGGCGAAGACGGCCGCGACTACCACGACAATTGCGAGCGGTTTGTGTTTTTCAGTCGCGCTGTCCTGCAGGCGATCCGACTGCTGAACTTGGAAACTGACGTATTGCACTGCCACGACTGGCAAACCGGCCTACTGCCGGTGTATCTAAAGTCTTCCTTCGCGGGCCGGCCGCCATACGAATCGATTGCCACTCTCTTTACGATCCACAATCTGGCCTACCAGGGTTCATTCTGGCACTGGGACATGGAACTGACCGGCTTGGGCTGGGAGTACTTCAACTGGCGCCAGTTGGAGTTCTTTGGGCAGCTTAACCTGATGAAGAGCGCGTTGGTGTTTGCCGACATGCTTAGTACCGTTAGCCCGCGGTATGCCCAAGAGATCCAGTCGCCGCCCATGAGCTGTGGACTGGAAGGCGTGCTCAGGCACCGCTCAGAAGATTTGGTGGGTGTCCTTAACGGTGTGGATTACTCCGCGTGGAACCCAGCCACCGATCCACATCTTGCCGCCAACTACGGCCCGGACGACTACGCGCCAGGGAAAGCCGCTTGCAAGCGAGCCTTGCAGCAGGAGATGGGCCTGCCCACCAACCCCGATACGCCGCTGCTGGCGAGCGTCGGTCGGCTAGCTGAGCAGAAGGGCTTCGACTTGATCGCCGAGGTGCTGCCTCGCATGGCCAAGGACCTCGATGCGCAATGGGTACTGCTTGGCACGGGCGAAGAGCGCTACCACGATCTGCTTTCGCACTTGAAGCGCGAGTATCCAGAACGCGTGGCGGTCACCTTGGGCTTCTCCAATGAATTGGCCCATCGTATCGAGGCGGGCGCGGACCTCTTCCTCATGCCTAGCCGCTACGAGCCGTGTGGGCTCAATCAGATGTATAGCCTGAAGTACGGTACACCGCCGATCGTTCGCGAAACGGGTGGTCTGGCCGACACGATCACGGACGCCAACGAGCAGACCTTGGCCGAGGGAACCGCCAACGGGTTTTCCTTCTCGGACGCCTCGGCCTATGCCCTGTCGATGGCCATTGATCGTGCCGTGCGAGCCTATCGAAATCCCACCGTTTGGAATCAAATCATCAGCACTGGCATGCGGCAGGACTGGTCATGGGCCCGCAGTGCCCAGGCGTATGTGGCCCTTTACCAAGAGACGCTCTCGCGCGTCCGTGAACCAGCGATCGGTTGAATCGCAAGTTCGATTGACCTAGCTGGGCGATCAGTTTCCCCGGCGCACCAGCGTAAGAGGGTCGCCGCGAGACGTCGCCCGCCGGCTCTGCCAGCCGTTTTTTGCTATTCTCTTCCGCATGAGCGACTACCGAAAAGACCACTTAACGGGCCGGCGAGTCATCATTGCGGAGCATCGCGCTGGCCGACCGAATGAGTATGCCGCTCGGTCATCGCAGAAAGATGACAACACAGACTATCATCCGCAGTGCCCCTTCTGCCAAGGCAACGAACACATCACCCCGATCGAGCGATATGCGCTTCGAGACGAATCGGGCAACTGGCGGGTGCGAGTGGTGCCCAATAAGTACCCCGCCGTGGGCCACGAGGGCGGGTCTGGCATGCATGAGGTCATTATTGAGTCGCCTCGGCATTGTCGACGGACCGGACAGCTCTCCGAGGACGAACTGGCGGACGTGCTGCAGGTCTATGCGAGACGGCTCCGCGCTGCTGCCGAAGCGGGTTTGCCCTACCGTTTGATCTTCAAGAATGTGGGGCCGTCCGCAGGGGCCTCGATGGAGCACTTGCACAGTCAGTTGCTCGCTTTGCCAGAAGTCCCGCCAGCTGCTGCGGCCGAGCGGCGTTTAGCCGCGGAGTATTATTCCCAGACTGGTCGCCAAGGCTGGTCCGACCGCATTGCTGCAGAGCGGCAAGGCGAGCGTCTGATCATGGAGCACGAAGACTGGATCGCCTTCTGCCCCGCCGCGGCTCGTCAGCCCTATGAAACCTGGATCATGCCGATTGCCCACCAGTCCGACTTCGAGGCAATCCTTGATTCCCCCGCGGAGATTGAGCGATTGGCCAGCTTGGTCTACGCGGTGATCTTAGTCGTCGAGGCGGAGATCGACGGTGAGGGCTACAACGTGATGGTTCACACCGGCGACGATCCCCAAACTGGCCACTGGCGAATCGAGATCGTGCCCCGTGTGTCTTCAATTGCTGGTCTGGAGCTCGCCACGGGACTGTTTGTGAACGTCCTATCGCCTGAGCGGGCGGCGGAGCGATTGCGGAATCGAATCGGCTCTTTGGAAACGGTTTCTCAATGAACCTGCCGGCTGTGGCTGCCGATTGAGTAAACTGCGTCGCCTTCGGCATCGCTACCGGTCCTAGCACTTGGAGAGCGTTCCGTGACCGGTTTCACCGCCGGCGCCGCCTACAACGCATGGACGGGTTGTTCCGATCCCGTATACCATAAGGCGTCGGTTGGGAGTTGAGAGTCGGGAGTTGTCGGCCGCGTGGCCGTGACCTGACTCTTCGCCTGAACACTCCCAACTCCATACTTCCAACTGCCAGCTCAGCATGACTCCCTCCCTCCGCCTGCTTCTTGTCCTCCACAATCACCAGCCGATTGGCAACTTCGCCGGCGTCATGGAGGAGGCCTATCAAGACAGCTACTTGCCGTTCCTCGACGTCTTTGAGCGGTACGACACGCTGAAGATCGCTCTGCACACCAGTGGCTCGTTGATGGAGTGGCTGGCCGAAGCGCATCCGGAGTACCTCGATCGGCTTGCCGGTTT
Source organism: Lacipirellulaceae bacterium (assembly GCA_965263315.1). Classification (GTDB taxonomy): domain Bacteria; phylum Planctomycetota; class Planctomycetia; order Pirellulales; family Lacipirellulaceae; genus JBCCQL01. The sequence continues at coordinate 1,256,804 of CBDHGZ010000002.1, forward strand.
GGTCCAAGCCGGCCGAATTGAGATCGTCGGTGGAGCCTACTTCGAACCGATCCTGACGATGATTCCACCGCGGGATCGTGTTGGCCAGATCAAGACTTACACCGAGTGGCTTGAGAATCGCCTTGGCGCCAATGTCCGTGGCATGTGGATGCCGGAACGTGTCTGGGAGCAGTCGCTCACCACGCAGCTTGCCGAAGCAGATATCGAGTACACGCTGCTGGACGACTACCACTTCCGCAATGCTGGTTGGACGGATGACCAACTGCACGGCTACTACGTGACCGAGGACAACGGCCGCGTGGTGTCGGTTTTTCCCGGCAGCGAGAAGTTACGCTACACCATTCCTTTCTGCGAGCCACACGAGACGATCGACTACCTGCGCGGCGTTGCCCAGCAATCGCCCGGCGCCGTCGTCGTCTTTGGAGACGATGGCGAGAAGTTTGGCACCTGGCCTGACACCAAGCAGCATGTCTACGACGGTGGTTGGCTGGTTCGCTTCTTCGATGCCCTGCGGGACAACGGCGATTGGCTTAGCGTCACTACCCCCAGCGAAGCGATCGACAACGCGGCGCCGCTCGGCAAGCTCTACATCCCCGAGGGCAGCTACCGCGAAATGGTCGAGTGGGCCCTGCCCGCGGCGCAGCAGAACCTGCAGCACGACGCCCAACACCAACTGGAGGAGGAACACCGCTGGGAGGCGATCAAACCGTTCGTCCGCGGCGGTTACTGGCGGAACTTCAAGGCCCGCTACCCGGAAACGAACGAGATGTACGCCCGGATGCAGATGGTCAGCCGGCGGCTGGATCATCTGCGTCGCTCGCAGCAAGACCATAGCGAGCTGCTCGACTTCGCCACCACCGAGCTCTACCGCGGCCAGTGCAACTGCAGCTACTGGCACGGCGCCTTCGGCGGCGTCTACCTGCCACACCTGCGCAATGCGGTCTACAACCACTTGATCGCCGCAGACAACTTAATGGATCAGTACGAAGGCCGTGGCGGCCAGTGGGTGGAGATCGATGCCGAGGACTACACGCTCGACGGCCGCAAGGAGGTTCGACTTGCCTCGGATCGTTTGGTCGCCTTGCTTTCGCCTGCCGAAGGTGGCGCGCTGTATGAGCTCGACGTCCGCTCGATCTGCCACAACCTGCTCGCCACGCTTAATCGCCGCGAAGAAGCTTATCACCGCAAGGTCCGTGCAGGCCAACAAACGGGCGATCAAGAAACCGCCAGCATCCACGACCGCGTGGTCTTCAAACAGGAAGGCCTCGACGAGATGCTGCAGTACGACACCTACCCACGCAAAGCGTTGGTCGATCACTTCTTCGATCTCGATGCTTCGCTCGGCGCGGTGGAGCGGAACGAACAACGCGAACAGGGCGACTTTGTCGCTCAACCGTACGAAGCCAAGCTGCGTCGTGCAGATGGCAAGGTACAAGTGCAGCTCAGCCGCGACGGCCACGTCGACGGCGTGCCGGTCCGGCTCACCAAGGGCGTGACGCTCGAGACGGGCAGCTCGACCCTCGACATCACCTACCTGCTTGAGGGCCTGCCGACCGACCGGCCGCTGCACTTCGCCGTGGAGATGAACCTCGCCGGCCTCCCGTCCGGCGCCGACGACCGCTTCTTCCACGACGGCGAAGGCAATCAGCACGGCCACCTCGGCTCGAAGCTCGACCTGATCGACGTCACCTCGCTCGGCCTGACCGACGAGTGGCTCGGCATCGACGTGGGCCTCACCATCGACCGGCCGACCTCGATCTGGACCTTCCCGATCGGCACCGTCAGCCAGAGCGAAGCCGGCTTCGAGCTGGTTCACCAGCAGGCGGTCGTCATGCCCCACTGGATCCTCCAAGCCGACGCCGACGGCCGCTGGAGCGTCTCGATCCGGCTCACAGCCGACACCAGCCTCGCCGAATCCCGCATGCATGCGGAACCAGCCGAGGCGGCGGTTTAGGGGATTGTCTCGTAGAGTATGCCGGAAGCAGAGCACACTTGTGCCAGCCAGCGGCTGTTTTCTTCCTCCGCCCCTCCGTGCTTACCCCTTCTTCGCCAACGCTAGCCAGTCCACCGCCTCCTCAAACTCACCACCCCAGCGAACATCAGCCAGCAGAGGGACGGGGCTGCTGCGGGCGATATCGAGGTGGTTGCTCGCGGCGCTGATGTCCGGATTCTCGGATACATGGTTGAGCACCACCCCCGCGACCGGCAGGCCGGTGCGGTAGGCGCTGGCGGTGATGATTGTCTGCAGCGTGGCGTTGATCGTGCCGAGCTTGTTCGGCGCGACAATGACTAGCGGGTAACCAAGATCGATCGCCAGATCCGCGACGTAATCCTCGTCCGACAGCGGCGAGAGCAGCCCCCCCGCGCCTTCGACCAGGACGAAGTCAAAACCGGTCAGCCACGGCTCGATGCCCGATCGCAACCGCTGCGGGTCGACCTTCTCGCCAACCGCCGCCGCCGCCCGATTCGGCGCCACCGGCGCCTTGAACCGCTGCGGGCAGACTTGCTCCAGCGATAGCGGCTGGCCGGCCGCTTCCCACAGCTCCACCGCATCCTCGGAGACCAGATCGTCCCCTTCAACCACACAGCCGCTAGCCACTGGCTTGTAGACGCCCACGCGCTTCCCTTCGGCAACCAACTGCCGAGCGATCAACGACGCCACATAGGTCTTGCCCACCTCTGTATCGGTGCCGGTGATGAACAGCCCGGGGACGTGGTTCGTGGTTTGTGGTTCCATGCGACGGTTCTATAGGCCACGAGCGACAAGCCACGCGTCGTCAGACGCCTAGGAATTCCTCGGCCGCTTCTTTGAGTGCCGCGCGGTCGACCAGCACGCCGGTCCATTGCTGAACGGCCATCGCCGTCTCGCGGGAAAGAATCTCCAGGCCATCGATCACCTGGGCTCCTTGGGCTGCGGCGGCATGGGTCAAGGGCGTGCGTGATGCACTGACGCGCGCGTCGACCACCACGAGTTGGTCAGAGAGATTCTCGGAGACCGCCTCGGCGACCCGTCCATCGCGGGCTTTGGGCCAACAGGCGGAGGCGATCAATACGTCCATCTCGTCGGGCGGGTCGAGAACCTCGTCTTCCCAAGGCAGGCACTCGATGGTCATGTCGGGATAATGCTCTTTGAGCGTGGCGACCAGGTTCTCCGCGGATTCCAAGTGGCGATCGGCGACAAGCAACGAAGCCAAGCCGCGCTGCAGCACGGCGTCGGCCAACGAGTGAGCCACTCGCGCGGCGCCCAACAGCACCGCATGTTTGCCCGCCAGGGGGCGCTGTTTGTCGACGGCGTCAGCCGCAGCGGCGCCAATTAAATCGTCTGCCACCAAGGTATCGCCATCGCGCACCAGGCAAGTAACCGAGCCGGTGCGTTTGGCCCGGTCGGTGAGGTTCTCAAAGCAATCCGCTACCGCTTCGCGCAACGGACCAATCAACAGGGCGCCGTGTAGCCCGAGAGCATCGACCCCCAAGAGAGCTTCGCCGAGTCGGCGGGCGTCGATCTCAAACGTCAAGAACCGCCAGTCGAGGTCAGCCTGGGCAAACGCCCGCTCGATCATGAAGTGGGTCGGATTGCCAGCAACCGCCTCGCCGATCAGGCAGCACTTTTCGAGAATCGAGGAACTGGACACAGCGGTTAGACGGGCGGGGAGGGCGGTGGCGAGACTCGTTTGGCTCTATTCTCGCTCGCAAAGCTGAGTGACGCAACGGCCCAGCAGCGACCTACTGTATGCTGGAAGACGCAAGCTGCTGCGGTTTGCCAACCGATGTTCCCCCCGGCCCTATGTTCTCCAAGTCCTACCACCGCTGGCGCCGGCTGATTGCCCGTGGCATTCGCCAACGGCCGTTAACGCCGTTTTTGCTAGCGGCAACCGTGGCGCTAAACCTGATGCTCGTCACTAAGGGGGGCGACCTAGATGATGATTTTGGCTTGACGACGATGGTTGCTCAGTTGGGCCTATTGGCTATTTGGGCAGGTCAGCTGCGTCGCTATTGGGCGGTCCGGTTGTTCCTGGCAGCCATCGGTGTGGTAGCACTCGCCTTTGTTTGGGCTCTGGGAGTACAACACGCTCTGTCAGAGATTCTGACGGTTTTCGCTTGCTACACTCTGGCAGTTACAGGCCTTAATGCCCTCTGTCGACTCATCGGGCGACTACTTACAAAGCGGAGTGACGGGCACCGGCATAAGTTCCGTTTTTCAATCGGAGGGGTGCTCGCGCTGACCACAACAACCGCGATCGCAGCCACTCTTTGGCGTTATCGGGACCTTCCTAAAGGCGAGACCGTCGAGCTGTTACTTGGTTTTGGCTCTTGGGCGCTGTTGCCGCTGCTGGCCTGGGGGGTGGTGAGAACTGCGCGCGGTTTAGGTTTGTCAATCTTGGGAGTGGGCGCCGTCGGGCTGTTGAGCGCCTTCAGCTTTAGCATGTTGATTCGCGGGGCCGATGGACAAGAGTTCTTTTTGCTTACTTTTTGGCAAGCCTTCTTGATTGGCTTGTGGTTAATTGGGTCGCGTGAGCGAGCCTCTCTCGCCTCACATCGTGTTCCCCAAGATGATAGGGAAGAATCGTCCCACGACGAGTCGGTGGGACAGGCAAGCATCGACCTCGAGGCCTAACCCGCGACCGTCACCAGACGGCTTGTCGTGGCGCCAACGCGGCGTGCCTTGATCCGTACGTAAGGCGCCACGTATTGGCTGCGGTGGCCGAAGGCGCCGGGCTTGGCGGCGGCATCGGCGTGGAGTGGCTCGGTCAGGTCTTCCACCAGAAAGCCCGCGCGACACATACCGCCAAGCAGTTGTTCCCAACGGTGTAGGAACTCACGCGTTCCCGGTTCGCGCAGCCGGCTTGGCTCAGCGGGAGGGGGCAGCGGGCCATCGCGGTAGTAGGGTTCGGCAAGCGAATAATGCTCGCCTTCCGGTTTGAGCGAGGTTTGCAAGCTAGTGGGCGACTTGTGCTGGCTAATGTAGAGCCCGCCCGGTCGCAATACGCCAGCGACCTGACTGTAGACGACGGCCACGTCTGGGACGTAGCACGTACTGACCGGTTGGATCACCGCGTCAAACTCGGCTTCAGTCAGCATCGACAGATCGTTCATCGAGCCTTCGACCACACGGATATCGAAACCGCGCTCGGCAGCCACAGCTCGGTCGCGGGCCAGCATTTCAGGGCTGATGTCGAGTACCGTTACGTTGGCGCCCGCGGCCGCGTGCAGCGCGCTTTGCCGACCGCCGCCGGCAGCAAGACACAGCACCCGCCAGCCCGTGATCGAGCCGCCGAGCCAACCGCGCGGATCAACTGCGGCCAACGGATTTGCGAAGTCGGCATCGGTGGCAGGGCGAGTGAGCGCCGCGTCGCGGCGGGCCAGGGCGTCCCACGCCCGGGCGTTGTGCTCAAGGGTCTGACGGCGGGGGTCACTCATCGACAGGTTCTTCTTCGACCGACGAGTTGCCATAGGGACAATGCCGGCAACCGCTCTCGCAACAGCTTCCACGCCGCAGATGGTACGCGGCCGTGAACACCACGCATCCATTCTCGACGTAGAAGTCTTCTTCGTGATCCCGCTGCGAAAGCGATTCGGCTGCCGACATGATGTCCTTCCAGGGTTAGCTTCGGCGTCGCGTGGCTGCAGCGCCAAGCAGGGCGGTAAGCACCAGGAGCGTAGCAGCTGGTTCGGGCGTGGCGTTGATAGCGCCAACCGCATCCAGGTCAAACCCTCCGGTTAGCTCGGTCAGCGAAGCATCAAAGATGGGATTGCCTACCGAATCCAAGATATCGCCCGTGCCAGGAATGTCGATCATCCGCACGAAGCGGATGTCGTTCAGGTCAACGGCGCCGGCGAGCACCAACGCATCGCTTGCGAGTTCGGCCAAGTCGAAGGGAGTACCGAATCCGCTATTGTGAATGCCTGCCAAGTTCTTGATGTTCGTTGAATCGACCCCGGCGAAGTTGGTTCCGAAGTCGGTGAAGATCTCATCCGGATCGAGCGTGCCGTTGGCGTCCGGGAGGATGTTTTGCGAGATGGCGGGGAAGCGGGCAAAGTCGGCGCCGTTGGTGGAGACCTCAACAAATGCCAGCTCGGCGAACACGAAGTCGGGAAGTCCAGAGAGCGAGAAGTCGAAGGCATTCTCAAACACGGCCAAGTCGGCGCCGGGGCCGTCGAAGACGCGATGACTAAACTCCACCGTGATCGCACCAGGGGTGTCACCGGCGGTTAACTCGGCGCTAGTGAGATCACCCAGCGAAACGGTTAGTCCGTCCGCTGCTCCGATGGCGTTAGCGGGAGTATTGTTGTCCTCTGCGCGAATCGACGGGGAATAATCCGTGACGGCGTTGGCAAAGAGCTTGACCTGATTGACTGGCACTCCTGTTGCTGATGCAGGCGGCGACACAGGCGAGGACGCAGCCAATACAGAGGTCGTGATTGCCAGCGTAATTGCCAGCGTGAGGATCGAGTTCTTCATTAGTCACTCCAAGGGTGCAGGTAACGAGAAAGCTATTGATCTCGTTGTTAGCGAGGGGCGAATTGGCCAGGCAGCAACCAAACAATCAGGATCAGTAGCGAGGCTGACGTCGCCTCGGGAACCGAAACGTTTGATGGCGATACGATCGATGTCGCGGCGGAGGTTGTGCCAAAGTTGTCTCGCCAAAGCTGCAACTCGTGGGGGTCGCCACTTTGGTTTCTCCAATACGCGTAGTCGGCTCCGTCGACAGCGCCGTCGCCGTTGAAGTCACCTGTTAGAGGAAACTCAAAGGCGAAGTTATCGGCAGCAAAGTAAGCAGGCGTATTCATGCCAAATTGGCCAACGTCCGATGAGTCGAGCCGAAACGAGAGACCCGCTACGCCCGTCACCTGGAGCGGGGTTAGATCCACCGTCGTCCAGCCAGTGCGGATAAAGTCGTTGCCAGTGCCTGCCGGACGAAAGTCAGCCAAGAAAAACTCCAGGCTCGCCAACGAGATGTCCGTGTCGTCCAGCGCATGGATGGTCAATCGAAACCAATCCGGATCAAGCCCCGACGGGCCGCCGAACTGCTTACCAAACTGATCGCCAAACAGCATGCTCAGTGCTGCATAGGTGGTGTTGGCAATGTCGATCGATGTCGGCGCCGCGCCGGGCGGGAGATCGATCGTGGGCGCGATGCCAGCCGCCACGTCGAGACCGCTGTAGGCTAGGCCATACTGCAGCGATCCGTTTGCTCCTGCACCGGGCCAAGCGCTGTACTGATTGGTAAAACCAGAGGTTGTGGTATCGGTATCCCGAGATAAAGCCCAACCACTCCACGAATCGAATTGGGCTAAGTACTCGTTGGCGAAGGTGGCTCCCTGGGCGACGTAGGCGCCCGGCCAGTTGGCTCCGTTCTCAAACAGCGCGGCGCCCAGTGGTGGATTTTCAAAGTCGACGGTCACGGCAGCTGCAGCGGAGGCAAGCATGCCCAATGCCGTCAGAGTGGGTAGCGTTCGCGTCATGGGACGACTCCTGCTTCGCCATCAGCGCGAGTGCAAAGCGCCGCCAGGGCAAACTTATCCATGTCGTCGCTCAGGAACTGCACACTCCCGTCGAGCAACAACCCAAGAGCACCACCTGGGTGATCACTACGAATATCGTTCTCAAACGCCGGGGCGGCGTTCACTTTGTCGGCTTGGTCGAACAGGTTGAGTCCGTTTATCCACTGGCCGTCCCGAAATCCGACGTCCTCTGACACGACCATGGTGTTGGACAATCCATCGGTCACGTGCCGTAGTTCGATGGCAACCTCGTGGATCAAGGCGCCCTGGGGGCAGAACAGCGGCGAACAGGTTGGCGGGCTTGGGAGCGGTCCAGTAATTCGCTCTCCAAAAATGCCGCCGTAGTCACTCGGGCCGCGCCCTTGTTCCAGTTGAAGTCCGCGTTGGCCTGACGGGCAAACGTAGACGCTGAGGATTGCAGCAGCGGGTACTGTGTTCGCAGGGCTATCGTAAGCTTGCCGAAAGTCGATCGTGTCGTGCAGGGCCGCTTCTTCTAGCCAAGGCAGGACCTTTGCACTCCACGCCAAACATCGTCGCTCCTGACCCTGGTTGAATAGCCGGAACTCAATGCATCCTACCGGTAGCGCTGTCTGAGCATCGTGATAGGCCAGCAGCGCCAGGCCGATCTGCTTGAGGTTGTTTCGGCACTGCACGCGGCGGGCCGACTCCCGGGCCGCTTGCACCGCAGGCAGCAGCAGAGCGATCAAAATTCCAATGATGGCGATAACCACCAGCAACTCGACCAACGTAAACGCGAGCGGCCGTTCGGCTTGCTGGCGGTTAGGCAAAGCAGAGTGGGAGCGAATCGACACGACGATTTCCGAGCGCACGCCAAGCGCAGGAAGGGCGCAGCTGAAAACGCAGCCCACGCGACCTGACGACTTGGCGCAATAACCCAATCAAGCGGCGGCTTTCCCTCGAAGCACACACGCATGCCAAGCGCTGGTAGGTCTTCTGACTCCCGAGCGTCGGCTTCCTCGGCCTTCTCACCGCGGGGACGCTTGAACCAAGCGGTCGCGGCAATGGCGTAAGAATGGAGGAAGCAAAAACTCGGTTACAGCGGCGGGGCCGTCCCGGAATCTCACCGGGTTCCCTGTTCTGTTGACCTGCCAGACGCGGCTCGGTCAACCACCAACGCAACGTTGCGGAATGTAGCACCCCGGACGGTCTGTGTAAAGCAGCCTACCAGCGGGGGAGACGCGCAGTTCGTCTCGATTGGGTTATGACTGGTGTTCCGCGGGATCGAACCCTGCCTCCCGTACGAGGTCGCAGAGCCGTTGGTAGGTGATCTCGCCGGTCGCGCTGGCGCGACCTGGATCGAGGGTTACTAGGGCGGAGGTGACGCGCGGATCCGCGCGAAGTGCTGACTCGAGCTTTGCCACGCAGCCACCACAGGTCATCCCTGCGACATCAACAGAAACCGCTGCGTTGTCCTTGCTCGGTCTTATTAGCCAGCGTCGTAGGTCGTCCACGGCAAACCATGTGAACAACGCCGCCAAGAACAGACCGCTTGCCGCTACCCAGCCCGAGGCAAGGTGCAGGTGCGAATGGCTTGCTAGAGAGATCGTTGTTCTGTCGATCAACCATCCGAACAGCAAGCCGCCCACCATGCTGCCGGCGATGATGGTTCCCAGGTAAATCGCCAGCACCTTGGCGCCTAGTGTACGGTAGACGGCTCCCAGCGTTGCCACGTTGGTTGCAGGCCCGGCCATCAGAAAGACGATCGCCGCTCCGGCTGGGAGGCCAGCCTGTACAAGTGACGTAGCGATCGGTACCGACGCTGTGGCGCAGACGTACAGCGGCAACGAGAGTACCAGTGCTGCCAACATGCCTGGCAAACCACCATAGTCTGAGAGCGCGGATAGCTGGCCGGTTGGCAACCAAGCGCTGATGAAAGCCGATAGGACAACCCCCACGACGATCCACATCCAGATGGATCGCAGTAGTTCCAGCACGTGATCGCGAGCTTCTCGCCAGCGATGCCGATCGGCTCTTTCGGGTGGCGTGGTCGTCATGATGGGGAGCGAAGGCGTCGACGCTCGGTCGGCCAGCCAGCCGCCCAGCAGTCCCGTCCCAGCGGCACACGCAACTTTGAACAAGGCGAACGGCAGGCCTAGCATGGCGGAAGTGACCAGCACGGAGTCGACGCCAGTTTGCGGTGTGCTGATCAAGAAGCCCACAGTGGCTCCATCACTGGCGCCCTGTTTCTTCAGTCCCAACCCGGTGGGAATTACGGCACACGAGCAGAGCGGCAGCGGCACGCCCAGCAGCACGGCGCTCGCCACTCCTTGTCTGCCCGTCAAACGCCGGCGTAGAAACCCCGCTGGCAAGCCAGCTTTCAGGAGCCCTGCAGCGCAGGCACCCAGTAGTAGCCATGGGGAAAGCTCAAGCCAGATTCTCCACATACTCCACAGCAAACCATCACTCCGGGGGGCAGGGTGCTGTAGTGATTGTAACAGCGGTAGCCATTGCGCATGGCAAGCTGATGCTTAGCGGAAAGTACCGGCGCCCTGCGGGATACCGAGACGACTCTCAGGAGTGAAGGTTGAGGTAGCCTTGCATATTGCTGTCGCGTCGAGAGTGAAGGGGCATACGCATGCGACCAGGCGGTCTTTACCCACGGAAAGAGCTTCGATTGGGCGTCGCCGCCATTGAATTGGCGGCGGCCTTGCCCATGATCTGCTTGTTGGTGTTTGGAGCCATGCAGGCTTCGAGATTGGTCCAACTGCAGCACATTGGAAAGCTGATCACGGACGAAGTCGTTCGTGATGCTACTGAGTGGGATGCTCTGCCAAGCAGTTTGATCACCAAGGCGGAATCTCTTGCGACAGCGGCCAATCTCAAGAACGCCACCGCAAGCGTCGTCGAGTCTCCGGTTATTGGCGTCGTGCGCGTCGAATTGCTGATTCCGTTGAAGGACAACTACATCGGGCCAACTACCTTTGCTTCCGGCATGAGTGTTACGGCTTATACCTCGGCCTACAAGCCGGGCATCTAGGGTCGCCTCATGCGAGCAGAGATCCAATGCAATGCCGGTCGAGTCCCCCTGCCATGCCACCGGCGCCGTGGCGCGATGCTGGTGCTGATCGCCACGATGCTGGTCTTGATACTGGCCTTCGCGGCGCTCTTGCTCGACATGTCTTGGATGGCGCTGGCAAAGTCGGAGCTTCAGTCTGCCACGGACGAGGCGTGTCGCGCAGCTTTGATGAAGTACACCGCGGCCGACGCCGACCTAAGCGAGGCACAACGGTTGCAGGATGCCCGTCGACAAGCACGCGATGTTTTCAAGGACAACCTCGTCGGCGGCCGGCATCGGGATGTCGACCCGATGAGCTTCGTGTTCGGGCACGCGAGTTACTCAGGGGTGGGTATGAGTGCCTTTGTCGCTCATCAGAAGCCCTACAATGCGGTGCAGGGGAATGTGCTGACGTCTGATCCAGCAACCCAGAGCGTGTCTCTCTTCATGATGCCGCTCTTTGGGGTGAACGATTTTAGCCCAACAGCCGAGGCGACTGTGGGCCTCAAGACCGCGGATATCGTTCTGGTGGTAGACGCCTCGCGGTCTATGACTCGGTTGCCTCACAGTCCCAATAAAAAATCGCAACGGCTGTATCCGCAAGGAGGCGGGGCGAGAAAGCCACCCCTGCCTGGAAGTCGATGGTCACACATGATGGATGCCCTGGATCATTTCACGGTGCTCATGCAAGAGGGGCATAGCGACGCATGGATTGGAATGGCGTCCTTCGGTGGTGGAGAGAAAGACTACGTGCCGCCAAATTACCCGGAGCTTGAACAATACTATCGACGCGAATACCAGCTTGGCCCCCAGAAGTCAGGCAACTACCTCTCACCGCGCATGAGTCGATACAGCGATTCGCCGCTGGGCTATGGCACCGATATTGCCGCCGGTATCCAAGACGCCATTGCGATGCTTAATGCGTACGGACGTTCAACTGCCGAACGCTACATCCTGCTGCTTTCCGATGGACTGCCCTACGCACCAGGTCGTCAGCCAACGGAAGAGGCGGTGCTGGATGCACGCGACGCCAACATCACGATTCACTCCGTGATTTTCGGCCTGTACGACGCTGGGGCCAACGCCATGATGCAAGACGCAGCCGATCAAACGGGCGGTCATTTCTTCGGCAACGCCACCTCAGGGCCGGAGCTCGAACAGACGTTTACGGACATGGTGGAGTCTTTTCCCGTTCGCTTGCTTGATTGATCTGAGGCCAAGAGACCCCAGTCGTACCCCACAGCAACGATGAGTCTTTATATGCAGCTGCCTTTGTTTCCCAACACACGCCGACAGCCTCGACGCCGCCCTGGCGCTACGGTTGTCGAGTTCGCGTTGTGCGCGCCGCTGCTGTTCTTACTGGTGTTTGGGCTGATTGAGATGTCACGGCTGTTTTCCATCGACAGTGCTTGTACGCTCGCTGCCATGGCAGGAGGTCGCCAGGCGGTGATTGCAGACTCGACGGCTACGGAGGTCAAAGACAAAGCCGAGGAGATGCTTGATGCCTATCGAATACTTGACTACACCATCACAACGACCCCCAAAATCTTGTCTCCTGACACGCCTCAGGTCGTTGTGCGCATTGACGTGCCGCTGACGACCCAGAACGGCTTTTTCTGTACTTGCTACGTTGCGGGGGGCACCGTTTCGCATGAGGTGACGCGCTGGCGAGACTCCGGTGACTGATGCATCGAAGGCGCCGTGGGGAGCTTAGCTAAGGAAGCCTTTTCGGTCGCGGAGCGAGTTGCTTGCGGGCTCAGAAAAGTCCCCTTATAGTAGAGTGGGTGGCACGGGGCAGCCTCTTCTTCGGTCGTTGGTTGGGATCTGGCTTTGCTGGCGACACGAGTTGCCGCAGCGATTCTCAACTGGCTTTTTCAATGACTTTTTGCCACTCCCTTGACGGCTCGCATCGTCGGAAAGTCGACAACTCGTGCTCCTGGCCAGTCTGAGTACTTTACTTCGCGCCGGCGTTCTACTTGCCGTACTTGGATCGGTGCTACTTGGCGCCGGTGATGTGCTAGCTATCGTGATCGACCCTAGCGGCTTCTCGCTTGCACGCCACGACCGCTTCTATCAGCCCAGCGGTCAGAACGATCCCCCGAAAGACTTTATCGGGGCCGGGATCGGGATGTCGGGAATTGCCAGGTTCCAATCGCGACCGAACTCTGCCCATTGGGCAACCATGATCTCGGACCGTTATTTCATAACCGCTGGCCATACGGCTCGGTCGGGTGAAGTCGGCAAGACCATTACTTTTCATCAAGACGATGATCTTAGCTCCACCACGTGGTCGCCAACGGTCGAGTCGGGGTTCGAAGTTGGCAATGCTGATCTATGGGTCGGTCGGCTGGATGAACCGGCTCCTGCTTGGGTTCAACGTTTCCCCCTGCTGAAGCGACCCTATGACTATGGACTGGATGTTCACGAGCTCTCCACCGTGGACCCCAGCGTGCACGTGATTGGGCGGTCCAGCAGTCCCAATCCTCTGACCGGGGGACTTCAGCAGATTCGCGTTGGTCGCAACAAACTCGATGGATTTGGCTACTCTTTGCAGGCCCCGCCACTGCCGTTTGTCACGCGTTCGATTGATTTCAGCAGCGAAGTTACCGAGTTTCCTGGCGACGAGGCCACCGTTCGTGGTGGAGACTCCGGCGGGCCAACCCTGAGCCAACTTCCCACGTTGGGTCACGTCTTGTCGGGTATCCATATTGCCAGGAGTTTCGACGCGGTTACTTCCTTCGATGCGGATGTCTCACACTACGCGGAACAGATTGCTGCAGATATCGCCAGCGACAGCATACTCAACAACGATCCCGTCACGGAAGTGGTAACGATTGTCACCGATCTGCTGGGCGACCTGGACCTTGATTTCGACGTTGACAATGACGACCAACTGATCCTCAACGCCAACTTGGGGGCCACGGGGGTGGGTTACTCGGGCGGCGATCTCAATCGGGACGGAACGGTTGATCAGACAGATGCCGACGCTCTGGCAGCTAACCTTGGCTTGGAGCATCAATCGCCGGTGGACTTTGACAACAACAAGACGGTTGAGGGAGCCGACTTCCAACACATCGCCAACAATTGGCAGACGACGGTTGGCGTATCGCAGCCGGGCGACGCCTCAGGTGATGGCGCTGTGGACTTCGACGATGTCCAACTCTACGAAGATTTTTGGATTGACATTGGCCACGCGCGGCCCGACCCGCTGCTCCAGATAACTGGCGACGCAGACGACAACGGAGGCGTGGATGACGATGATCTTGTGCTGGTTGCGTCAGCCATGGGAACGAGCGTCCCCAGTTTTACGGGCGGTGATGTCGATGGTGATGGACAGGTTACCGCAGCCGACTTAGAGATTGTGCGCACCAACCTAGGGCGGCTCTTTGGCGATACAAACAATGATGAACTTGTCGACGCGGCGGATGTGGCGGTGATCGACACCAACTGGAACCAATTGGTCACGGGGGGGGCGGTCGATGGTGATTTGAACGAAGATGGCTTGGTTGACGCCACCGACCTAGCGGCTATCGGCGACTGGTGGGGCTACGCTGTTGAAGTGACTGCAACCGAGCCCGGCGACTTCAACGGCGATGGCGTCGTGGATGCCGGAGACTATGCCATGTGGCGCAACAACCTTGGCGAGCAAGATCTTGTGCCTTTCACGATGGGCGATGGCGACGGGGATGGGCAGGTTACGCTTGCCGATCTCGACGTTTGGAAGAGTCGCTTTGGTCTCTCTCTCGCAGCGATCTCATCATCAGGCGGACTGCCCGAGCCCAGCACCGGCTCTGCTTTGCTTACCACGCTGCTCGCCTGGAGCTGGCGTGCCCGCTACCGTGGCAAACGCTTGACCATGTAGTCATAGCCGCGGAATCCAGCACGCAGGGTGAACGGCCAGGTACTGCTGGTGCGCTGCTGTGAGAACCCAACCCGCTCATACAGGCGCTTTGCGCGTGGGTTTGAATCGACCACTTCGAGGCTCACTAAATCGTAGCCAGATACCGCAGCGTGCTCTTCTGCTGCGGCAATGAGTTGGGCTCCAATTCCTCGACAACGCATCCCGCGGCGCACCGCTAGGGCCTGGATGTTCAGCTCGCCTGATTCCCGTCGATGAGCGTTTACAAGCCAGTAATTCACGCGGCGGTAGACCGACCCCCACCAGCCAAACTCCCGACGGGCCAGTGGCCAGTCGTAGTTCAGGTAGTCTTTGCCTCCCAAGTTCATCAGCAACACGCCGCAGACTTCGCCCGTGGTTTGGCACACGGCCACTAGGCTTTGTGAGAAATCAATGACCTCGGGAAGCACTCGCTTGATTTGGGCGGTTGAGTCGGTCAGTAAGAGTAGCGAACGCAGCTTTCGGCGGAAGCCTTGGAACAGCACATCGATCGCGGATCGCTGATCTGCGCTGGTTAGGCGATCGCCACGAACAATCGCCACCGTGGATTCACCTTCGGACCGGTGGACTGTATCGCGCTGTGGGCGGCGAGCAGCTTCGGCGGCGGTGATAAGATCAGGCAAGGAAGAGTTTCGGTCTAAGGCTTGTGGGTGGGCCGCGACAGTTCTATCGCGAATGGCAGGTACGCTAGATGGAACAGCAGCAGGCCCAGCAAAATTAAACTCGGTACGAACCATGCTCCCGGGGCCAGCATCGCCAGGATGGAACCGGCTGGTTGCTGGTGCAGGTACATGTAGTTCGCATCGAACCACAGGTTTGCCGGCACGACAACAATGAGGATAACGGTAAGCCAAGCGATCGTCGTGAAAATACCGCGGTAAGAAGGGCGTTTTCGCAGCACGGCAACGGCAAAAACGGCAGTCACGACCACGCCCCCGTGGAGTGCCCAGAATGAAATCGCGCGCGGATGGGGCATATGCGGGGCAAAAATAGGCGTGATACAAGCGCCGAGCACGCCTGACGCGGCGCCGTAATAGAAGAAGTCAAAGACTGCGCGGTTGCGACAAACGATTGCCGCTGGGGCCATTAAGCCTGTGATCGTACAGAACTCCAGCGGCAGATCGCGCCGCGGGTCGAGCGCTCCCCAAGCCGCCGCTAGAACTAGCCAGCCGAAGTAGCCCGCAGCTGCCACGCAGGCGGTCGTCAGGGCCACGCGTTGGGCTACCACCTTCGGCCAATGCCGCCCAGCAACTGAAAGCCCAATCGCAAGAAGGCACGTTCCCGCCAGCCAGGCGAGATGCTCGGCGCAAAAGCTGGGCATCCCCGGCCAGTCGAGAAACGTATGGCGGTTCCACATAGTCGGCTGAAGGAGAGGAGTGGGCACAGCAAGTAGCACGGCATCGTAACAAAAAAGCCCCGCGTTCGATGGGAACGCGGGGCTTGGAGTAGGTCGTTATTGCGGCTGGAGTCTAGTCGAGGAAACCGACGAGTTCCGCCGAGCGACTGGGCTGCTGGAGTTTACGAACCGCCTTGGCTTCGATCTGGCGGATACGCTCGCGGGTGACCTTGAAGATGTGGCCAACCTCTTCCAGCGTGTAGCTGTAGCCATCCCCTAAGCCATAGCGGAGCTTGATAATCTCACGCTCGCGGTAGCTAAGTGTCTTGAGGACTTTGCCGATGCGGCCGCGGAGCATTTCCTGGGCAGCACCCAGGGCAGGGCTTTCGGCGCCAGTGTCGGGCAGCAGGTCGCCAAAGTGGCTGTCTTCGCTGTTGCCTACAGGCCGATCGAGACTGATTGGGTAGCGGCTCATCGCCAGCACGCGGCGAGCTTCCTCAATAGTGCAATCGGCCGCCTTGGCGGTCTCTTCGATGGTCGGTTCACGACCCAGTCGTTGGAGCAACATCCGGCTGACGTTCCGTACGCGGCTCATGGTTTCCACCATGTGGACTGGAATCCGGATCGTGCGGCTTTGGTCTGCCACCGCGCGGGTAATTGCCTGGCGAATCCACCAGGTAGCGTAAGTGCAGAACTTGAAGCCGCGACGGTACTCAAACTTATCGACGGCCCGCATCAGACCCGCGTTGCCCTCTTGGATCAGGTCTAAGAATGACAACCCGCGGTTGCGATACTTCTTGGCAATGGAGACCACCAGTCGCAGGTTGCCTTCGGAAAGGCCCCGCTTGGCCGTTTGGTAGCGAGCATAGACGCGCTGAAGCAAACGGACGCGGTTGCGAAGGCTGGTGGGTGTCTCCTGCAACGCGCGCAGAATGTTGCGCTGCTCAACGATTAAAGGCTTCCGCTCTGCCATGGGGCGGCGATCGCGCTTCATCTTATCCAACTGCTTGCGGATATCGATCACGCGGCGATTGAACTGGATGAGCTGGTCAATCATCGGCTCAATCCGAGGTGTCCGCAGACCCAGCTCTTCCACTAGCGTCACGGCGCGACAACGTCGCTGACCGAGCCGCTTCCATGCCGCCCGTCGGGCAGGCATTTTCTGGCTTTTGCTCGTGGCGATCCGGTAGTCTTCCGCGTTGCGCTCCAGCAAGATCTCAAGCGTTCGCAAGTTGTGCGGCATGCGGCCGAGAATCTGATCCTTCTCAAGCCGGTCGGTTACCGACACTTGCACGGTGCGGTCGAACGGCAATTCGCCGCGGTGGACGCGTTCTAGCACCTTAATAGCGTTGCGAATGACGTAGTCGCAGGCCAACAGCTTGCGGCGGAAATCGGTGCGAGTGTTCTCAATCCGGCGAGCCAGGCAGATTTCTTCTTTTCGCGTCAGCAGGGGGATTTCGCCCATCTGCGTCAGATACATTCGCACCGGGTCATCCGACCAAGACTCGTTCTCTTCGCCTTCGAGCAGGCCCTCTTCTTCGCTGTCGTCCGCGGCAGCTGCGGCGGTTACGGCAGCTGTGGCGTCGGCGTCCTCGTCGTCGGCGGGGACCCGGGGGGTCAGTTCATCAACGGCTTCAGTGGCGACGGCGCCAGCTTCATCCAGATCGTGATCCAAAAGGGAATCGTACAAAGTGCTTTACTCCTACCCAAACGGTTGTATCAGCGTTGCTCCCACGGTGACTCACCCCCCAAGCGATGGAACCTTTCGCAGGGCTCGCTCGAATGCTTCCGATCTGGTGTCGATGCACAACGGAGAAGCCGGTTCGGCGTGCCCTGGTAGGTCGAGGGCCACGCGCGAATCACTTGTCTTCTCTGAGGAAAAAGTGCTCGGGAAAATCGGAGCCAGAGTCGATCCGGTTCAAGCTTCATCCTGGGCCCCGAAAAACGGTCTGGCCTCAAAGATGGCGAACGGGCAAGGACGAGCTGGTGAGCGATTGGCGAGTCAATACGTCGCCGCTAGCAATACGCCTTTCGATACATGGTCAACCTATTCTAACACCCACTGCTTGGAGTCGACGGCCGACTCCATATTTGGCAAAGGATTACGTTCACGGTGACGTAAACGCTCGTCACGGTCGCGTTGTCTCCTGCCGTGTGTCAGTTGGTCGGTCCATCGACTTCACTGAAAACGTCTTCAACGAAATCCTCTTCTGGCCTTTGAAAGCCCCACGATCCCCTTCTAACTCCGGCAAGTTGGCCAAGGCAGGCTCGTCGGCTAAAGCTTGAAGCCGCGCCACCACGCTCCCGATGCCCGAGAATCACAATGATGCCCGAGAATCACAATTTCTGCCGCAGTCCGTCGCACCTTCGGTCATGTGAAGAAGCAAGATGCTTCTCCCCCCCATCGGTAAAAAGCAGCCAGCTTCTGCCAACAGCCTTCAATTTCCCGCTCTATTGGGAGCGCTGGAGAAAGCAATTGTTAAGAGTTTCTTGCCGCTTCGCGCCTGGTGAAGCAATCTCGACCACGGAAATCT
Organism: Lacipirellulaceae bacterium; assembly: GCA_965263315.1. Classification (GTDB taxonomy): domain Bacteria; phylum Planctomycetota; class Planctomycetia; order Pirellulales; family Lacipirellulaceae; genus JBCCQL01. The sequence goes on from CBDHGZ010000002.1 coordinate 1,275,091, forward strand.
GCCCAAAGGGGTTGGTCATCCCCTGCTTGGATCTCGCTGGCTTTCAAACGAGTCTTCCTGACTCACTGCCAGCGCGACCAACTCGAACGATCGCGGGGTAAGGTGGGATTCGCCCCGCCGCCTAGCTCTCGCTAAGCTAACCCCCCACCAAATTTGGGCCTTGGCGATCTGCCGGCTGTCGGTGAGTTGGGCTAAGCGAGCGCCAGGGGCAATTGGCACGGGTAATTCCGCATACCGCCGAGCGACTCAATTGTATTCACCCGAATAGACCGGTCCATAGTCAAAATCCAAAAAATCCTTACCATGGAGGGGCTACCGACCAAGCTTCGCGTTGCCCCCCACTTCCTATCTTGTGGCCGCTCCCGAGCAGCACCCCATGTCCACTGAGTACGTACTAACCTGCTCCTGCGGTCAAACTTTTTCAGTCGCTCCCAGGCAAGCGGGCGACCGTGTGCCCTGTGGCTGCGGCATTGAGTTGGAAGTTCCTCCACTGTCCCAGCTCCGGTTGCTACCGCCCGCAGAGCCCACCGCTAGCGATCAGCGCGGGACCACCAGCTGGGGCTTTCGGCAAGGTTTGGCAGCGGCAGCAGGGATGGTTTGTCTGCTGCTGGTGACCGCGGGCGGATACTTCTGGGTTACCGAGCCTCGCCCTCCTTCTGTGGCGAGACTGGAAGCCTACTACGATCAAATCAGCACGGCGAATCAGCAGCAGATCGAAAGCTGGACACCCCAGCAGGCCTGGGCGTTCTGGTGGCAATCGCTGCGGCCCATGACCCTCAAACCGGCCGTGCTGGAACACCAGCGGCTAGCGGACGGAATCGAGCAGCAGGCGGTTTTCCATCGATACGTCAGATGGAGCGCCTTTGGCTTGGCGGCTCTCGCTGCGGTGGCAGCCGGTGCGGCATATGCCGCCATCCGCTGAGGTCGTCGCTGCCGCTAGCTCCGAGCCTGGATACCGCTCTCAGCGTAGGCGGCCATGCAAGTCTCGGCCACGCGGGGCCAGGTGAATCGCTCCGCTACGAGCCGTTGCCCAGCCTCGCCACGAGCTTGGCTAGCTGGACGGTCGCTCAATAGAGCCAGCATGCCATCGGCTACTTCTTTGGGGTCCAGTGAGGTGACGAATCCTGCGTCCGCCTCGGCAACTTCAGGGAAGTTGCACTCCGCGCTAACCACACAAGGCACACCGCAGGCCAGCGCCTCGGTAATAGCGATCGAAAACCCTTCTTGGCGGCTGGGCAGACAGAAGCAGTCCGCATCGCGTAGGGCAGCCAGCTTGGTTTCACCGTAAACGGGTCCCGGTATCGTTACCCGGTCCCCAATGCCATGCTGATCGACAAATCGACGGAAATCAGCTTCGTAGCCATCATCGGGCCCAATCACGAGCAGTCTCGCCTCGGGCATTTGTCCTGCGACGTGGGCGAAGGCTTCCGCCAAGATGTCGAGGCCCTTCTTGTAGTGCAAACGAGAGATGAACAGTGCTACCGGCGCCTCCGCCAGCTCAGGGTGCAAGCCACGGAAACTGCCTCGCTCAGGGAGCGGGTCGAAACTCTCCAGGAAAACACCGTTGGGGATCACCTTTACTGTGAGGTCCCGATGCATACCAGACAGAATTTCGCGCTCCGGTTCATTCAAGGCGTGCACCAGTGCCGATCGACGGAGCATGGCCCCGTAGCCAAGCCACAAGGCAACCCTCTTCTTCAGACGCTTCTGTCGAAGCGACCAGGGGTGGAGCATGCCATGTGGGGTGATCACGTAGGGAACGCCACGCTTGTGGGCAGTCCTCGCGGCGGCGAAGAGCCACGGCTGCCAGAACCCGTGAAGATGAACAACATCGGGCCGAAGCTCGTCCAGTGAATCGGCGAGCGAGCCTTGCATGATCGGCAGGTCGTTAGCACCGGGTGTCGTCGATAGCAGCTTCGTCACGCGCTCCGTCGAGTCGTCGGGGCTGCAATGAGCCAGCGTGACTTCGGCGCCGGCGCCCGCTTGAGCGGCGGCGAGCGAAGCAACCACCACCGGGGGGCCCCCGTCGGCTGGATCGAGAGAGGGGATGGCCTGGATCACCCGCAGGGGACTGGTCAACGAGCGCTCCTCGAATTGATGCCGTCTCAAGCGAGAACCAAGTGATTATCGACGATGCTGATCTTGCTCCATCGCCCCAGCAGTCTACGCCACTTTGCTTGTTTGATCTGCCCCGTCGAACGGTCAACCACAATTAGAAGCTGGCGCATTAGGCGACGGCTGCGAAAGATGAGAGCCGACTCGGTTTCTGAAACCTTCCATGTCTTGTATGAGCTTAACTCTGGATAGGACTTCAGAAGGGACCCCAGCCGAGCGTCGTTCCCCGCGACCCGAGTGGTCTGGTCGCAGCCGATGCAGGTGTCCTTTAGCAGGGTGGTGGGCGCCACGCGTTCCCCGCATGTGGGGCATATTACGAACTGATCGCTGAGCACCGGTTTGCGGAGCACGGGGCAAGGCTCGGTGAGCTGCTTGGCGACCCGCTGGCCGCTGCCTGCGCAAATCACCAGATCACTTTGCAGCATGGCTTGGTTGGAAGCTTCGCAACGACCGATCGACTCAGCAGCGACGATACGGCCGTCTTCCAAGGCTGCTAAGTGAAAGGTTGGTTGTTTCGTTTCAGGGCAGATTGCTGGCGGAGCGGTCAGCGTGCGCGTCCAACCGCAGAAGGGAATATCCAGTGACTCTTCGTCGATGGTTACCTGCAAGCGGCCTTCAGCTCGCTTGGCTAGTACGATCGACGGAATTGCCTGAGTTGAGGACTGGTGGTTAGCTGCCAGGCTTTCCTTTGCCAATTGGATGCCTGGGGACCACTTCGCCGCTTGGTAAGAAGGCTTGGGCTCAGCTGGTGGTGCGACTTCGGTCAGTTGCAGTGACTTGATGAGCTCGGCCGGTAGAGCAGCGCCCTGGCGATCGAAGTAAGCGTGCCTGACCCGTGGCGCTGGACCGCTGGTGTCCAGCGAGGTCAGGCGCAGCAGTGGGACATCTTCAAGGTGGCAGCCGCCCAGGTGAATTGCGCCGCCGTCCACTTGATAGGCCTCGAACATGGGATGGGCGAATTCGTGCACCGCATGCGGTTCGCCCGTTGGTGTGAAGCACGGCAGTTTGTCCTGGCTCTCCAGCCGCTCAGTCAGCCAGGAGAAGAGCTCGCTGGGAGATTCTCCTTCAAACTCAGAGGTTGCTGTTTCAGCTTCCTGCTTGCGTCGTCGGGTAGAGAGGCCTCCTCCCCAGCGTCTGGCGGGTTCGGCCTCGCTGGCCGTCTCGGCGGGGGCTGCCGTCGATTGCACGATCAAGCGGACGCCGTCCTGCCGGAGTTCACAGCCAATACGATCGAGCATCGCCACGGCATACTGCCGCCATGGCTCAGCGAAGCTCGCCGAGCTATCGATCGCTGGTGGGTTGTCGCGAGGCACGGCCACGTGAAGGCCTGTCGGCAAAAGGGCAGTAAGGCGTGCGGCTAACGGCGTCGCAGGACATAAACGACGTCTTCGGTGGTGGCGTCGACCGTCAGCGGTTGATCCATGCGGTAGGCAAAATCGTACGTTTGGGCGATCTCGAGTTCAGGGACTCTCTGGACTAAATCGTCCATCTGCTGGGCCGTGTAGGTTCGGAAATCGGTACGATTTACCAGCCGGAAGCTCTTGCTAGGCGTATAAACGTCAAAGCTCATACCAACGGTCTCTTTTCGCCGTCGACGATTAGTTTCGATCGTCCACATGTGCGAAAGCACGCTCAGATGGCCTCTCCGGGCCGCCCAGCTCTCTTCGTCGGCCAGCGGCTTGCCACGTGTGGGGGTCAGGTGCAGACCTAGCAGGTAGATCCCCCCTTTGCGAAGTGATCTGGCCACGCAGTGTAGGTGATCTTCGGCTTGTCGCTCGCTAGCGAGATGACGGAAGCTATTGATGGTGTTGAACATGCCATCCGCTTTACGCTGGAGGCGGAAGTCGCACATGTCGCCCACTTCCGCGGTGGCGGGCAGCTTGTGTCGCTTTAGGCGAGCGTTGCAATACTTCACGGCTTGCGCGTTCAAGTCATTCCCCGCTACCTCATACCCGGCCCTGGCCAAGCGAAACATCAGCCGCCCTGTGCCGCACGCCGGTTCGTACAGCCGCCGGACCTTGCCAGTAGCGTGCTCGGCGAAGCATGCCTGCAGGAAGTCGAACTCGGCCTTCCAGTCAGAGCCGAACACCAAGTCGTAGTATCGCGGGTAGTCGTACAGATTGCCTTCAATCGTGTCCAAGATGCGCATCTCGTCGGCGAAGTGGTTGTTGCCAACCGCCCATTGTACGATCATCAGATTATCAGGCCTACCAAGCCTGTTCTAAGCCGACTCTCGCTGGAGGTTCCCGATGTCCACTTCCGCCAACCCAGGCAGCACCTCCGCCGATATGTCGCCGGAGAAGCAGATCGTGACGCTGCGGATCATCGTCATGGGCTTGCTGATGGGGGCATTGGCGTTTGGCGTGGTTGCTGCGGTGGTCGTTGGACCTGGCGACCAGGCCGATGGCACGATTGCCCGTATCGGACTCCTGGTTGGCCTGGCGGCGTTGGTGCTGCATCGGATCGTGGGATCTTTGGTGCTGCGTAGCGGTACGCAACTAGTGGTCGAAGGAGCGCGCGGCACGGAGACCATTCCCGCTACCGCGGAGAATCTCCCCAACGACGAGGAGGCCGCCCGCCGGCAACTGATGGCGGGCCGAACGGTCAGCACGATCGTTTCATGCTCGCTGCTCGAAAGTGCTATCTTTCTGAACCTAATTGCCTATGGATTTATGGATGGCGACGTCTGGTCGTTGGCCATGGCGTGCCTGTTGTGGTTGGCGATGCTCTTGCACTTTCCCCTGCCGGGCTCGTTGCAAGGTTGGATGGATCGAGAGCTGCGCACGAGGCGAGAGGAGAACGCCTTGGGACGCCGAAGTTGACGGCTACCGCTCGGCGTGGCGGTTGTCGCTTAGCTTCTTGCGAATCTCGTCCTTAAGGCGGCCGATGACCGATTGCTTGTCGGTGTTTTTCAGCACTTCCACCACAATGCTCTTGGGTCCACCCTCGCCCCAGCTGGCGCCGTGCTCGAAGTAGAAGCGAGCGGCCTGACCGACGATGTAGCTCCCGTAACCAGCCGCGGCCCCCTGCGGGAGAGCAGTCAGCGGCGTGGCGGCCCCAAACGACACGGCTTTGAGCAATGACGAGCCATAGCTGGCGGCCACCTCGGCCAAGAGGACCCAACCTGCTGCTTTGAGGATGGTAAGCACCAGCTCTCCGGCGTTGGCGGTGGTGATCTTCAGCCCGTAGATACCGGCCAGCGTAGCGACCATTGCCGCGTCGACGGCCGCTCCGCCTGCCACGTCGGCCACGGCGATCGGATTCAGCGCCACGGCCGTCGCTTTGGCGACCGCATACGTCCAAATGACGCTACTGGCCTTGCTGTTCCGCATTTTCACACGCAGCGCGGCCACTCGGTCACTCCGATCGGCTGCATACATCGACGCCGACAGAGCGATCAGCGATGTGCCGTCCGCTTCCAAGACCTCCAGGATCCGTGCGCGCAGGTCATCAACCTTCGGCTGGGGCTTGCGCCATTCTTCGCGGGTTGAGCCATCCGCTGCTTCGATGACGTATTGCACTTCACGCGGATCGGCGGCTGTGAAGACCACGTCCGCTGGCTGCAGCATTCCCGCCACGCGGTGTTCTAGCAAGACTTGGCGAAGGTCTTCCAGTTGCTGGGGCGTATAGAGATCGGTCTTGTTGACAACCAACAAGAGGGGCTTGGAGCAGCTAGCCAACTCGGCCAGAGCGTTGTGCTCGGTTTCGTTGAGGTCGCTATCGGTGACGAATAGAATCAGGTCGGCTCGCTCGGCGGCGTTGCGAGCCATCTCTCCCCGCTCGGCGCCGCCTACTTCGTTCAGGCCAGGCGTGTCAACCAAGACGACTTCCGAACGGTCGAACCCCGGCAGGCAGTATCCGGCGCCGTCCCAATCGAGATGCCAGACGTCCTTGGTCCAGCCACCGCGGACGTTTACTTGTGCCGTGGAAGAACCGGTCAGCGCGTTGATTAGGGCGCTCTTGCCGGTGCTGATCTCGCCAAAGACTACAATTTCAACGCGCCCTTTTCGAAGCTTCTTGGCGAGGTCTTTCAGCTCGCTGAGCTCATCAACCAGGGCTTGTCGCTCCGCGGGGTTGCACCGCTCGACTTGATCGATGGCGTTGCGCACCGCGTCAAGGGCGGACCATAGTTCGCGATCGTCGGCGTCGGTCTTGGGCCCCTGCTTGTTGGGGTCGATGACCGGAGTCGGTGTTGATTCAGGAGACGACAATGCTAGTTGAGCGTTACGAACAGGGGGCGGAGGCAGCTGAGCGACGCATCCAGGGATCCGAGAGCCAGCAATTTCTACTGACCGCGGGTCGTCGCCTGGTAAGTCATTAAGTGTAGCCCACGGCCAAGATTAGGGAGAGTCGCCCCCGAAACGGCCCGTAGGCACAAATAAAGAAGGCGGTGAGGCTCCTATGAGGCTTCCGAGTAGTTTTTTGCCCCTTAATGTGAACTAGATCACATCTTACGCAGTCGTCGCGTAACGACTTACGTCATCGTTAGCCAAGAAATTGCCACCGGCTAGAGGACGGCAATTGTCAGCCTATCGGCCAAATCTCCAAATTCAAGAATCACTTCTGACCGCGCCGTTTTGATCCACGCTTGAGAATCTTTGGCCATCTCTGTCGGCGTCCCAGTACATCGGCTGGGCCAAGGGCTATGAATTGAGGCAGGGTTGAACCACGCTAGTCGGTATGAACTGGTTCTGCATAGCCGTGGTGGTCGGATGGTGGCTTTGGGCCCCTGATGCGTTGGCTGAGTCAGCAGCGAAGGGCGCTCCGTATGTCGCCGTCTTGGGTGTCGCGCAAGATGCGGGCTATCCACAAGCTGGTTGCCACAAGCAATGCTGCCAGCGTGCTTGGGCGGATGTCAACGCGCGGCGTCGCCCGGCTTCATTGGCGATTGTCGATCCGGAGGCCGAACAGCGGTGGCTCGTGGAGTGCACCCCACAGTTTGTCGAGCAGCTGCAGATGCTGGATGCGATCGCCCCAGTCAAACGGCCGGGCGCGCGACCGCCTCGGCTGGATGGAATTCTCCTCACCCATGCCCACATCGGCCACTATGCCGGCCTAGTGCACCTGGGTCGAGAGGTGATGGGATCGCGTGAGGTGCCGGTGTATGCGATGCCGCGCATGCGCGAGTTCCTCGAGAACCATGGCCCTTGGAGCCAGCTAGTGACGCTCAAGAATATCCGCGTCGAGAGCCTCTTTGCTGGCCGTACGATCTGGCTGAATCAACGACTGCGAATTACGCCGCTGCTGGTGCCGCATCGTGATGAGTTTTCGGAGACCGTCGCGTACCGCATTGAAGGGCCGCAGCGATCGGTCCTGTTCTTACCTGACATTGATAAGTGGGACCGTTGGCAGACGCCCATTGAAGATGTCGTGGCTACGGTCGACGCCGCCTATTTAGACGCCACGTTCTACGACGCGGCGGAACTGCCGGGGCGCGACATGAGCGACATTCCCCATCCCTTTGTTGTCGAGACGGTGGCTCGCTTCGCCCCACTGCCAGACAACCTGCGTGCGAAAGTGCGATTGCTCCACATGAACCATACGAATCCGTTGCTCGACCCGCAAAGTGAGCAAGCAAAACGTGTGCTGGGGGCCGGATTAGCTTTGGCCGCGGAAGGGGAGCAATTCTCGCTCTAAGAGCCGACGGCTTGCTGATTGTGTTATGTTTAGGGCCCTCCTTTTTCCTCCGCCTCTGCCCAGCAATACGCCGGGTCCCTCCTGGAGCTAAACGCATGACACGTGGTTGTTGCTTGAGCGCGTTGTTGGTGTTTTCGGTACTTGTTCCCTCCGCTGGCAATGCACAGGGTGTCTTCAAAGCCTCGCAGTTTCGCGGCGCCAACTGGGCGGATGAGCGAGACAACTTTGTCGACGGACGCATTGTGCCCTCCGGCATCAGCCCCGAGGAGTCGATCGAGCAGAGTGAAGCGAATGCCGAAACGTTGCTGCGGCAGTTGAAGCAACTGCTGGGCGTCAATACGGTGCGGCTGGGAATCAATCCGCCGACGGTACTTGATGGCCCGTGGTGGTCGCGATACCAGCGACTGATTGCTGCGGCCCGAGCGCAAGAGCTGCAGGTGATCCTGGCGTGCTGGGAAAGCAATAGCCAGCGCGATGGCAAAGTGGACAACGACGAGGCCTTTGGCAAAATGTGGGACCAAGTGGTCCGCGACTACTCGGATGATGCCGGCGTATACTTCGAGATCTTTAACGAGCCGTATGGCTACCCCGACGCGGTGTGGGCCAACTTGGCGGCAAGGTGGCTACAGCGGTACGAGCCACTTATCGGCGAAGGAGGTCGCCGCCGCGTGCTCGTAGGCGGCGCCGGCTACTGCGAACGGCTAGGGCAGGTTGGCTCCGATCGTCGGCTTGAGGGTTGTTTGCTCAGCTTCCATCTCTACAGCTGGTTTACCAGGCACCGCACCGTCGAAGGCTGGAGCGATGAGCTGCGCAAGCGGATTGGCGAAGAGAATCAACCGCGGACGGTTGTTACGGAATGGGGCGTCCAGATGGCGGGGCTTTCGCCCAAGTACTACCCCCGCGAACCCAAAGCAGGCGGGCGCGCGCGTACTTACCTGGCTGCGATGACCAATGTGATTCGCCAGGGGCAGCTTGGCAGCGTCTATTGGCCTGGCCTACGCGATGGCGACAACTACAGTCTGACAGCCCGAGAACCAGGGAGCTTGGAATTGTCGGTTACGAATCGATCCGGGCTTGAGCAGCTGCGGTGGTCGTTCGGTGAGTGACCACATCCTGACCGCCAGCGACTAGTCGCCAGCCAGCTTTTCACGGCCTTTGCGGACCAGTTTTCGCAGTTCGTCGGCACTGGTCAGCAGATTCCATTCTCGCTTGGCAAGTTCGGCGAGGCCCCCCTCGGGTGGCTCCATTTGGTTGCGATAGTAACGGCAGAACACGCGGCCGATCCATCGCGTCATGAGGGCTTGAACGGTGCCTTGTAGTAGCCCACCGGTCAGGGTACCCACGCCTGGGGCCAGCTTCAGAGTGGCGCCAACAGCCGCCACGATTGCCGGGGCGGCTGCCGAAGCGCCAAGGATGGCGATTAAATTCTTGCCCAGCTGAGCGAGCAACTCCATGACGGTATCGGCGTCGATCTTCTGCTTGTACACGGCCGCTAAGTCGAGCACCATCTTGACCGTCACCGCGCTGCCGCCGGCCACGTCGAGCAGTGGGAAAGGGTTGATAGCCGTTACGCTACCCGCAGCCCACATGTAGCGATCAATCACGCGGTCTGCTTCTTCGTCGAGCGCGACGAGGACTTTTTCCTTCGCTTCGTCAATCAATCCACGAGACTGCATCAAGAGATTGGCCAACAGGAGATCGCCACCTTCGCGGCGGACGATTTCTACCATGCGATTGGCCAGAGGAGCGATATCCGGCGGTTCGGTTACTTCGACTGCTTCTTCGGCGCCGGCAGAGGTGATGCGAATCTGTTGCCGAACCACCGGGCGCGAGCGAACGGCCACGACATCTTCGGTCCGCACAGCCTCGGCAGACTGGTCACGCAGCTGGGCCAACAGATCAGCCTGTTGATGGCGGTCGTACCAGTCCTCTTTGTTGAGGCACAGGACGATCCGTTTTTCCATCGATCCCAACAGCGTGAGCAGCTCCGACTCGTAAGACTTGAGAGGGCCGTCGACAACAAACAGCACCAGGTCAGCATTCTGGGCTTCGCTAGCAGCAGCGGCGGCGCGGCCTTCACCCTCAACCTCTGCTAGGCCAGGCGTATCGACCAACTTCACTTCGTCATTGCCGGGCCAGGGGACCATGCTGCGGGTGGTTGTCGTGCCGCCAACCACGTTTGATTGAAACGCTTCGCGGCCTGCAAGCGCATTGAGCAGTGAACTCTTGCCGCTGGAGATGGTGCCGAAAGCGACCACTTCCAGGTGCTTGGCGGTGCGCTTGGCTTCCAAATCGGCCGCCAACTTCTCGATTTCGGCACGCAGTTCGGGGGCGCTTTTCATGGCCGCGGCGAAGTCTCGGCCTGCCGCCAAATTGTCCGCCAGCTCGGACCTGCGCTGGGCGGCAGAGAGCTCACTGGGGCTGCGGCCACGGCGATCATCCGCCAGGCGGTTGGAGCGCGTGTTGCGCCAGATTTTCGACAGTGCCCACAAGAGCAACCCTCCAAGCAACAGGCCGCCGAGGGATACCATCGCCAGATAGGCGTAGCCCAGCGTAGGGCTGCGATCGGCAAGGCTGTTGTACTGTTCGAGCGTGGTCGGCCCAACGCTAAACAACAGCCAACCGACACCCACCAGGGCAATGATCAGGACGATACTAAAAGTAGGTTTTGGGCGGGGCATCTTTTCAGTATACGGCGCCGGCGGGCAGTGCTTATACCAGGGTTGGCAAGGCGGTAAGATCAAAGTCGCCCCGCGAGCTGGGACTGTCGAAGTGACAGCGATCGTCAGGCCTTAAGTGACTTCATGCAGAGAAGGTGATTGAGCGAATGGGAATGAAAGCAGCCTCTATCACCCAGCCCGGCCCCGCCGATTCCATCACCCTGGGCGAACTCCCCATACCCACGCCGGGGCCAGACGAAGTCCTCGTACGTAATCACGCGGCGGCGATCAATCCCATCGACTGCTACGTGCGGAGCGGCATGGTGGCAATGGACTTGCCTTTGCCGTTTATCCCCGGTTGCGACTTTGCCGGCGAGGTCGAGGCGGTTGGCGAGGCCGTGAGTCGTCTCAAGCCAGGTGACCGGGTATGGGGCAGCAATCAAGGTCTGCTGGGCCGACAGGGAACCCTCGCGGAGTTCTGCTGCGTTGGCGAGCAGTGGCTCTATCCCACGCCCGAAGGAGTCGATGACAAACTGGCCGCCGCCGGTGCGTTGGTGGGCATCACCGCCCATTTGGGTTTGGTGCGCGAAGCGAGGTTGCAAGCGGGCGAAACTCTGTTTGTGAATGGCGGCTCGGGCGGTGTGGGATCGGCAGTGATCCAAATGGCCAAGGCGCTAGGCGCCAAGGTTATCGCCACGGCCGGGTCGCCAGAGAATTGCCATCGTTGTCGCGAACTGGGAGCCGACGTGACCATTAATTATCGCGAGTCGGGATCGCCTGCGCCAGGAGCGGTGCCGCCGATTAATGTTTGGTGGGAAACAACTCGCCAGCCAGACTTCGATGCCATCGTGGCGTGCCTGGCTGAGCGTGGGCGGGTGGTGATCATGGCGGGGCGGGACGCGCGGCCTGAGTTTCCGGTCGGGCCATTCTACGTGAAGGGTTGCTCGTTGCATGGATTCGTGATGTTCAAGGCCACGGCGGAAGAGCAGCAATCGGCAGCTGCAGACATCAATTGCTGGCTTGCCAGCGGCGCCTACCAGCCGACGATCGCCCGCGAGATGCCCTTGGAACAGGCCGCGGCGGCCCATCAGCTGCAGGAAGACAACACCATCGGGGGGGCGGGCACCCTTGCTGGGAAGATTGTCATCACGTTCTGACGCAGGCGCCACCGATTCGGGTTGAGTCCTTATCGCTTGCTGCTTAGTTTGAGAAAGTCTCGTCCAGTTTGTCGGGCGGTGGCGCTCTTCTCTGATTGGCCGTTCAACGCATGGAATTCCAGCGCTGCTACTGCGCTGGAACGCTCCATTTTCGGTTGCGAATGCTCGCTCGATCAATGCCAGGGAGAGAACTGATGATTGCCAATCACTTGCGGCAGGGAGCTCTGAGTCTTGCTGCCGTTGTTTCCGTTGCTGCTGTGATGCATGCGGCGCCGCTGTACAAGATCAAAGACCTGACGCCAGCCGGCTATTTTGCCTCGGTGGCG